>NZ_BMEL01000002.1 GCF_014636475.1 Halobacillus andaensis | reverse complement strand
GCTTCTCCCGTTGGTCCGGCTGGTCCGGTCGCTCCTGTGGCTCCCGCTGGTCCTGCTTCTCCCATTGGTCCGGCTGATCCGGTCGCTCCTGTGGCTCCTGCTTCTCCCGTTGGTCCGGCTGGTCCGGCTGGTCCGGTCGCTCCTGTGGCTCCCGCTGGTCCTGCTTCTCCCATTGGTCCGGCTGATCCGGTCGCTCCTGTGGCTCCTGCTTCTCCCGTTGGTCCGGCTGGTCCGGTTGCTCCTGTGGCTCCCGCTGGTCCCGCTTCTCCCATTGGTCCGGCTGGTCCGGTCGCTCCTGTGGCTCCCGCTGGTCCTGCTTCTCCCATTGGTCCGGCTGGTCCGGTCGCTCCTGTGGCTCCCGCCGGTCCTGCTTCTCCCATTGGTCCGGCTGGTCCGGTCGCTCCTGTGGCTCCCGCCGGTCCTGCTTCTCCCATTGGTCCGGTTGGTCCCGCTGGTCCTGTAGGTACTTTAATTTTAATATTTACTTTTTGCTTTAAATTGCATTTACAATCTTTATGTCCACATTCTCGACACTTTTTGTCCTTGCATTTGCAATCTTTATCTCCAGATTTTCGACACTTTTTGTCCTTGCATTTGTAATCTTTATCTCCAGATTTTCGACACTTTTTATCCTTGCATTTGCAATCTTTATCTCCAGATTTTCGACACTTTTTATCCTTGCATTTGTAATCTTTATCTCCAGATTTTCGACACTTTTTACCCTTGCATTTGCAATCTTTATCTCCAGATTTTCGACACTTTTTACCCTTGCATTTGCAATCTTTATCTCCAGATTTTCGACACTTTTTGTTCTTGCATTTGCAATCTTCTCTTCGCCCTTTTGACTTACTCTTTTTTACACCCAATTTTTTCAACCCCTTTCATTGAACTTATGTATTCTATGAGATAAGCAATAAATGAGAGTGGATGAATTTCCTATTAAAGTGCTTAATATATTAAAAATGGCTGTCTATTTTTGTATTGTGAAAACCGCCAGTTTCACCTAATGTGGTCGGATAAGAGATTATCCAGACGTAAAATAATTCCAATAAATATAAAAAAAGTCCCTGATACCCGCTCACATTAGCGATACGATATGGTACTGCACCCCCAAAGTTAGAGTAAAAATCTAGCTTTGGGGGTATTTTTGTATGGCAAAATATAATGACGATTTTAAGTTAACGATCGTTAAAGAGTATCTAGAAGTTCCAATGGGCTGTGGGCTGTTGACAAAAAATGCGGAATTCCTAATAAGAGACCGATCAGAAAATAGGTATATTCCTATAAAGCAATTGGTGAGGATGCAAGTTAATGGAGGGAGTATATCGTGCTACTAATCAAAGCATGAGAAACTTACAAAGCAGAAAAGCGAATTGAAGGATTTTCACCCCACACCTTACTTAAATGCCTACCGTCTTGAAGTGAACCTCATAGTCCGTCACTTCCAAGATATCGACACTCAATCCAAGGAATTAAAGATTACTTAGCTACATGCAGTGAATGATTAAAACCATCAAGTCTTACACACCGTATTCGATTTATTCGTTCCCTCTTTCGTTGGTTACATGAAGAAGGTCATTTCCCTATAAACCCAGCAGTTAAGATAAAGGAACCAAAAGGGAAGAGGATCCCGAAGTTTTTAACAGAACGAGAAATTGAACATTTTAGGGAAGCTTGTCAAGCCGGTCAGCAATTGTAAGGGGAAAAGGTGATAAGGAACGTAGAGGTATATTTCAATATACGGTATGACATTTGGTTAAAGCGCTATATTCAAGAGAGGATGGATGACGATCAATCCTTATTTGTTACGGAGCGTGATCCTCATCGAATGAGTATTGCCCAGATGAGATATTTAAATAAAAGAATATCGAAAAGCGCTGGTATTGATAAAACCATACACCCGCATCAGTTGAGACATTATGTGGAGTTGGGGATTACGGGGAGTAAGACCAAACTTAACAGGTGTATGAGGATCCGCTGAGAAATCGCTCCCCAGAATCCATCAAAACTATCTACTCACATAGTGAATTCACCCAATTCATTAAATCTCCGTCTTTCTCCCATTTAGGACATAGCCTGGAAGTAAATCAATATACGCATTTTCAATAGCCTTTACTTTCATTTCATTACCTGCTCTCGCATACATTTCTGTTGTTGAACAGTCTACTGCCCCCAAAAATTACGGATGTAAATAAGATTGACACCAGCTTGAAGCAGATACCAATTTGCCATTCACTTTATTTTTATGAGGAGCAGTAAATATTTCTTCGGTAGGAATGTTCGGAAAGAAAGGTATTCCCTCTTTATCTATGACTCCCCCACCGATATAGCGATGATTTTCCGGAAGGCCAACCAACAAATCAGTTCCACAGCTATTTGTGAAATGCAGGGATTCAAATTGGTTCTCGTTTAGGAATTTTTTTCGAGACTCGAATGCTCTATTGTGACTTTCCCAATCTTTCATAGGATTTTCCCCATCTGCCCGAGACCCTTTTAACATTAATTCCCACAATGATTGTAAAGCTTCTTCTTTACTTAGGTTGGGGAATACTTTCGTTGCCCATTCAACGTTCGGTACAGCTAGAAGACACCAGCGTACCTCGTGGGATCTAATTTTCTCATGATAATCCCTCAATTTGGTACGAGAAGCTTTTTGGTATCGATTTATCCTTTCTGAAGAAACCTCCTTAAAGACCTCTAAGTTTTCAGAAATAATATGGATGTAAGCAGCATCTGCATCGTCCCATTCTTTAAAACGAGCAGCCTGCCAATCAGGATAGTGATCGATGACACTATCTGCTGCATTTAAGAAAAATTCTTTGGTAGACTGTTCATCTGTCCAATCTATAAATACATTTGACGCTCCTGCCTCGTAGGCTGCCGTTTGGATTAGACGTGCAAACGTAGCATTTTGTATATCACTATGAATAATCAATAATTGATTTTCTTGCAGATTCACACCAGCTCGTACAGCAAGTTCTGCATACTTTTTTAACTGTGCTTCACTTATAAATTCATATATTCCTTTAATCATTTAATATCTCCCCAGTGATGTTCTTAATTTTACTGCAGGACTCTGACCTACTTTAACTAACCGGCTACGTTAGTTCATTATTTTCGTCTATATATTTAGAAAAGGGAACCAACCATTGTTCAACATTAGCCCCCGTTTGTTTAAGACTCGAATTCAATATATATTAAATGTCATATCGTTTTGAAAGTTTTTCTTTATGTGACTGGAACACTTCTTCTAAGGGAATATCATATTTATTCGCTATAATAATGAGATTTCCTAGTACATCCCCTAATTCTTCCGTTAACTCTTGTTTATTTTTGGCATAAGACTCATCCTTTTCATCTGGGCGGTCTCTTCCTATCTCAAGAGATCTGATAGCCCGGGCTACCTCCCCCGTTTCCTCAGCTAAAAAGCCAATTCTTATAAAGATATCTAGCTCAGACCACCCCCTGTTTTCATAGTATTCTTTGATCCATTGTTGAAATTCGGTAACATCCATTTTTCCTCCTCCTCACATTAAACATAGTTTAACAAAGGATTTTAAATTTTGTATAATACTCATGAAGATTTCAGGAGGGATAGGATGAAAAAAATAGCAGTATTCTGCGGTTCAAGCCCTGGGGCATCTGAAGCTTACATAGAGGGGGCAAAAAAACTTGGAAAAGAAATGGTCAAAAGAGGGATGACTCTCGTCTACGGTGGAGCAAGTGTGGGCATGATGGGAGCTCTTGCAGATACGATTTTAGAGGAAGGCGGACATGTGATTGGTGTTATGCCGGACTTTTTAGAAAAGAGGGAAATCGCACATAAAGATCTAACTGAACTTATTGTCGTTGGCTCTATGCATGAAAGAAAAACCAAAATGTCAGATCTAGCTGATGGATTTATTGCTTTACCAGGTGGTCCAGGAACTATGGAAGAATACTTTGAAATTTTTACTTGGGCGCAATTAGGGCTCCACCAAAAACCATGTGGCCTTTTGAACGTTAATCGTTATTTTAATCCGCTTTTATCTTTATTTAATCACATGACAAATGAACAATTTCTAAATGAAAAGGATCTGTCCATAGCTTTATCAGACCCGAACCCATCTCGTTTATTAGACCAATTTTATTCCTATGAGCCGCCAAAAGTAAAAACTTACATCACTTCTAAAGATGAGACTTAACGCGAAAACCCAGACCAAAAATTTTTCTTTGGTCTGGGTTTTGTTTTGAAATAATACGACAGGTGCTTCTTAATTACAGAATCGCCCCCCTATTGTGGAAGACTTGATTTCGAGACATCTTGGAGCAAATATTAAACTATCGCCCCGTTAGTTTAAGAATTTCCTTTTCCGTAATTTAGCGACTAAAACAAAAACTAAGAAACCAATTATATAAAGTCCAGTCAATAACCAGATATAAGTAATTGGGTTTGTCTTTAAAGCAATTAAAAATACATCAATCGGATAAATATCGCTACAATATTGAACATCTTGGGGTGTAAAGATAAATTTTGGTTTACATTCTGATTGTGGTAAATAAGCTATTTTACCTGTTATAAAGATTGAATAAACATATGATACCAAGAAAATAGGTATGCAAACAAACCACATTACCCACCATTTTTTCACACAAATCCCCCCTATATTTTACTTTTTATATCTCTTGTTTCATTTAGTTAATTTCACCAGAAAATAAATGTCCATTGTTAAACATTCCTGCCCTTATCTTTAAGACTCAGTTTCGAGATAAATAACCCCTTAGGGAACAAGGTTCAACGGTTACATCGTGAAAGTAAATAATCTAAGGGTATCATAGGTTTCGATACTTGGAAATAAATTCCTTTTTATCATCATATCATTCATCGTAATTTCATTTCGCTGATGATGGATGCTTTCTAATACTTGAAACCAAGCCAGATAATTGTTGAGATACTTGGTTGCCACACCATTAAAGCGCTGTATCCATCCTTTCAGCCTTCGGTGGTAGTCGTTGACGTTCTGTATATGATAAAGACCCTTGGTACGAATTTTCCCGTCCGATTTGAATTGATAGATAGCCATACCATTATCAAACGCATACGTTTTAAATATCAACATTGAACTTTAACAGAGCCTTTTTAATAAAAAGGAAGTGATAAGCTCCTCCTTCGATTCCCTTCCTGCTCAACTAAACAGTTATGTGTTATCTACGTTTAATGATCATGCTGAGGATGATCCACCTTTTTAAGGAACATATGTTCACCAGCAAAAATGAAGATAATAAATATGAGAGAAACAGCTACAATTAACCAATCATTCACAGCCTTCACCCAGATGAACGCAAATAAAACAACAGCATCAAGAATGAAAGCAGCTGCTACAATACCTACCTTAGCGTTTACTTTATTCCGAAGATGTTTGATCACTCCCCAATGAACGATCATATCCATAACCAGATATAAAATGGCTCCCACGGAAGCAATCCTGCTTAAGTCAAAGACAACTGCCAATAACATGGCGAGAACGACCGTATAAACCAGCGTGTGTTTCTGGAGATGCCCCGGCATTCCAAAATGCTTATGAGGAATCAGCTTCATGTCCGCTCTCTAGAATTTGTATTCATTTACTCCTCCCCCTAAATTGTGCAGAAATTGTGAAATAGCTTGTCATTTTATGAGGAAAGACCCGGGAAATATAAGAGCTTCTCGACGGATCGAATTCTTTTTGGGGTAAAGTGGACACATAACCATTACAAGAAAACACATTTGGCTTGCTTTAGAAAGTACAGCCTTTCACTTTGAATAAAAAAATGGAAACAAAAAACCTCTAGAGCGAGGTTTTTCGTTTCCATTGCGTATTATTTAGAGGGAGCACTTTCCTCTTCTTTTTTTACAGTAGATGAAGGAACGGGCCCATCTTTAACTTTGTCCTCTAACTTCGCCGCCTGCTCCTCCGTAATTTCGATTTCATGACCAGGGGAGACGACTTTTCCATCTTTTACTAAATAATCATTGGCTATAAATGTTGGCATTCGCCTATTCTCCTTTTTGTTCTCCTTTATAAGGATGTTATTTACACAAAAACTACTATATCAATCGGTGGCAGTATTGCAAGTATTAAGCTCTTCCCAAACCACCGGGAATAAAAAAATAACCCACCCCTTTCGCTCGTTCAACGAATCAGGATGGGTTATTCACCTTTCAATCTTTTACTCTATGAAACTATTTCCTAAAATACCTGACGTAGTTTGAATTGGCTGAAATGTACGCTCCGCTCTTAAGACGATACATTTCCCCTCCACCCACTGTGAATTTATCACGCGTGACGGTAAAAACTTCTCCCTTACTTACGATATCTCTACGATCGTCCCAGTCAGGGGAATTATACGTCCACAGCGAGTCCGTGACAACTTCTACATAAGCCTGGGAACGGCGTGTAAGGTTTAAAGCCTCAGCAATACCTAACGCATGCCCTCTGGCAATATTTGTTTTATACGTTTCCGATTTTAAGGCCTCGGCATCTGTGGCATTATCGATAAACCCATTTTCGGTAAGTACAGCAGGCATCGCTGTTTCTCTTACCATGTGAAAATTGGCTTCCTTCTTGCCCCGGTCGTTAAAGCCTGTCTGATTCACAATCTCGTCATGCACCAGGCCGCGCAGACGATTCGTTTCTGCTTTTCCACCATAACTTCCATTATATGTATAAGATTCAAATCCCGCACCACCGCCGGCATTTATGTGAATGGAAACTAAGTAATCTGCTCCCCAGCTATTGGCCTTGTTCGTACGTTCATCGAGAGACAGCTTCTGATCCCCGGTACGTGAGAGCTGAACCTCATGCCCCTCATACTCGTGGTCGAGAATATCCTTCGTTCGTAAAGCAAGATCAAGCGTCACATTTTTTTCCTGAAGCCCATTCCCTGTTGCTCCTGGATCTGAGCCGCCATGTCCTGGATCAATAAATATTTTCGTAGATTCTGCGTGAATGACTTTGTTCTCCTCATCCAGTGCAAAAACAGCTAAAACTAATAACACAACCGCGATCGACAACTTCCACTTACCATTCATTTTTAAAATAATCTGTTCATCCTCTATCGATAGTATCGTCTTGATTTAACCTTCCAAAAACAGTAGAGCCAACAACACGAAGAAGTTTAAATCAATCGATCCCCTCCTGTCTTACTAAAAATCATGCAAAATCTTGAAATCTTGTTTATTATAACAAACAATTACTAGAAAAATTTAAGTTTTTTGGCATAAAATGTCGAAATAAGGCTATTGACTCGTATCATAAATACTAGATTTGTATAATCTTCATGATTTCGAAAAAAAATGATTGACTTTTATGTATAAAGAATTTTACATAAAAAAAATGACCCCGTCTCAATGGACGAGGTCTAGAATAGGAATAGGTCATCAACTATTAGGTTGATTATTGAAAACGTGATGACCTGTTCATTATAATATACTTCCCTGAATATAAGAAGGTAAAAATTACCATAAAACGAGGAGTCTCGTTCATTATTAAGAATAAACTTTACCCTGTCATCACGTCTTCCTTCGGATACTTAATCAGATCCGGGGTGTGACTTGTAAACGCAAACGCAAAGGTTAATGGACCTAACTTGCCAACTAACATCGTCAATACTAAAACGACTTTCCCAACCGTCGTCAACTCCCCGGTCAAGCCCATCGACAAGCCCACTGTACCAAAGGCTGATACGCTCTCAAACATAATCGTTAAGAACGACGCGTCTTCCGTTAGGTTCAGAATGAAAATCGTGAGGATGACGACTGCCATACTTCCTACGGTTAAAGCTAAGGCCCGCATGATGGTGTAGGGTCTTAAATTTCTTTGAAACAACACGATATTTTCCTTACTTTTAAAGACAGCCATCGTGGAAAGGAGGATCGCAAGCGCCGTCGTCAGCTTGATACCGCCCGCCGTCGAGGCACTTCCTCCCCCGATAAACATGAGGGTAATAATATAAAAAAGAGACGACTCCTCCATCGAAGCAATATCAATGGTATTAAACCCTGCCGTTCGAGGCGTGACCGCTTGAAAATAAGCCGCGGCCAGCTTCTGGCTGGAACTCATAACCCCTAACGTATCAGGGTTGTTATATTCGAGGACAAAAATGATCAGCATACTGAACAAATTGATCAGCAAGGTCCCAAACAGCATCACTTTTGTATGTAACGAAAGGTGTTTAAATTCTTTTTTGCTCCACAGATCAAAAACGACCGTAAAGCCAATCCCGCCGATGATGAAAAGGAGCGTAATCAAGATATTGATGACGGGGTCAAATACGTACCCCGATAAACTATCGGACCAGATGGAAAAACCGGCGTTGTTAAAGGCTGACACCGCATGAAATACACTGGTATACAGGCCGTCACTCCATCCAAGCTCAGGCACCCATCGAATCGATAGAAAAATGATGGCCACGATTTCAACGGAAAGCGAAAAGAACAATAGCTTTTTCGCTAAGGCGACGACCCCGCCAATCGCTGATTGATTTAAGGCCTGCTTCATTAATATACGCTGCCTGATGCCGATTTTCTTCCCTAGCGCCATGTAGATTAATACAGCAAAGGTCATAATCCCAAGACCGCCAAGCTGAATTAAAGCGATTATTACGATTTGACCAAATAAGGTAAAAGCTGTTCCTGCATCCACAACGACAAGTCCTGTAACGGTCATGGCGGAAGTTGCAGTAAAAAGAGCATCCATGTAACTGATCGCTTCATTACTTGCTATGGGTAATACTAATAGGAAGCTTCCAAGCAGTATAGCAACGGCGAAAACAAGTATTAAGATTTGTGGCGGCTCCAGCTTATTGACAGTACGTTTCAGCACATTCTTCGACCTTCCTTCGAATGAACTTCAATCTATTGTCTTAATATACTCCTATCATGCCAGGGATTCAACCTCGTTTATTCACTTCATCCGAGCCTTATGGTGTTCATTATCACGATGAGAGTGCCCCCTAGGAAGATCATGGCACCCACAGTGAACCAGCTTACTTTTTAACAGATGGAGAAGGAAAGCTGCTTTACCAGCAAAGACAAACCAGCCCATTCGGCCGCCCGCATTCCAAGGAACTGCGAAAAATCATTCAATACATTAAGAAAAATTTAAAATAAAGAAAAATCGCCATGTGAACGAATCACATGGCGATTTCTTTTCTCGTTATTAACAAAACGAATCTTTTGATTTTGGAACAGACAATCCAAACAATGGTCTAAGATAAAGCGCTAAGAAAGTACCGCCTAACGCTAAAATCCCCCAAATGTAACCATGAAGGCTAAAGGATGCAATCCCGCCAAAGTAGGCGCCAATATTACAACCGAAAGCAAGACGTGCGCCATACCCCATCATTAAGCCTCCGATCACAGAAGCCATTACATTTTTCACATTGAGCTTGGAGAACTTAAAGAGACCTCCGGCTGCAGAAGCCAGGAATGCTCCTAAAATGACGCCTAAATTCAATACGGTCGTAGAATCGGCAAAAATGGATGATTCCAACATGGCCGCATTCTCGCCCTGCCAGTAGCCCCAGCTCGCAACATCCATTCCAAAGAACTGAGCGACTTTTGAACCCCAGAGGGCAAAAGCGGACGTAATGCCCCACGGAGCTCCTCGGGTCATTAACGTTAGCGCATTAAGAACAGCTAAAATAATCGCCGCTGCAAATAACGGCCATGAGCCGCGGAAAATTCTTTTCCATCCACTCGTTGATGGCACAGGTGCCATCTTCGGTGCTTTTTTCTTCTTCTCTACAACCAGGGTAATCCAGGCAATGACACCAAACAGAGCAATGGAAAGCAGCCATGCGCCGCCATAGCCAAGACCTGTGGACGTCGCAAGAGATACAGGTTCAAAAGCAGGAAGATCTTCGGTCCAGAACGGCAGGTGAGCCGCTCCAATCGTAGAGCCGATAATAAAGAACAGCAAAGTCACAAGCATAACAGAGCGGCCGCCTCCGACTGCATAAAGCGTACCAGAAGCACAGCCTCCGCCAAGCTGCATGCCCACGCCAAACATAAATGCGCCGACAAGCAGACTTATGCCAACTGGCGATACATATCCAGCGACTTCCCCTCCAAAGAAGGTATAGCCAAATGCCAGGATTGGCGCGAACAGCGTAACCGCCACAGCCAGCATAAGCATGTGCGAACGCAACGCCTGCCCATTACCGACCGACATCACGCGGCGGAAGGCAGACGTAAAGCCAAAACGGGCATGAAATAACGTGTAGCCGAGCAATAGACCAATCACGAGCAGCAGCGACTGCACAATATTTTGAGTGACCATTAGAAAAACCATTAAAATCGCCCCAACGATCAGACCGCCGACAATGAGCGGCATTTGCGGACTGTTTAAGTCAGCGTCTTCTTTCTTTACGGGATCTTTCACTTCATCTATAGGTTGAACTCTTGTTGTAGCCATCTATAAAACACCCTTTTCCTTATAAAAATAGTCGGATTTACTTAGTTTATATTAACGAGGATTGCTAGAATTGTCAAAAGAGAGAACTCGCTCCATTAAATGATATGACTAACTCCCTAGTATTTTATGAAAGAAAGAATGTTATTATGAAAGTGCATACTGATTTTCCATATATACATCTATAAGCTGATTAACTTAAAGAGGAGAATTAGAAATGAGTGAAGTAACATGAGAAAAAAAGAAACACGGAAAGTCGTTCAAATAGGAAGCAGCTTTGGTATAGAATTACCCCAATCCATCATTGATTCATTAAAGATTAAACGGGGAGATGAGATTGAATTTGATGTAAGAAATAACCAAATTGTATTAAGTAGAAAAAGGAAATGGGAAGATGAAGTGGATGCAGAAATGCTCGATATGTTGTCGGAAACATTGAAAGAACACGATCAAGTCTTTAAAAACCTTAAGAATCGCTAATGGCTATGGTTCACCTCAAAATCAAAGTCGTCACACTTATCCATTTTATGATGAACCAATATCATTTTCTATATCATTATAACCCAATGATGAAATGAACCATGAACAAATAAGCAAATTAAAAGCTAGACGTGTACTTTAATGTTCCAAGTACACGTTTGCTTTATATCTATAAAACCATTGTAACCTTCTTTTTAAATTTATCCGCGCAATATCTAAGCGTGGTTCCGTCCCCCTGCTCTTAATGGAAAACGAGTTTGAGTAATTAGAGGACCGCAATCTTAACGCCATTTAACTTTTTCATCAGACAGGTTCTCATGAATACTTAAACTGATCATCCCAATCTATGACTCATACCAAGACGAACAGCGTCCAGCTATCCTGAACCATTGAAAAAAGTCTGATTCCCGAGGGAGAATCAGACTTTTTTGTTATAGCGATCCTCTCTTATACTTAGCTATTTACCGGTGTAAGAGGGGATTTATCATTTAACACGTGAATGATATTATCTGCTGCTAATTGAGCCATTTTTAATCGTGTATTCACACTTGCACTGCCAATGTGAGGAAGAGTTACTACATTAGACAAAGAAAGCAAAGGATGATTTGTAGAAACAGGTTCTTCTTCAAAAACGTCCAATCCTGCTCCCCATATTTGTTTGTTCACTAAGGACTCGTATAAGGCTTCTTCGTCTACGATTCCACCTCTAGACGTGTTGATTACTATTGCATTTGGCTTCATTAGTGCTAACTCGTCTTTTCCTATGAAATGATGAACTTTGGGACTGTACGGTATCATCACACATACAAAATCTGATTCTTTTAATAATGTATCTAAATCAGCATATTGGATTCCGATTTCTTCTTCTTTTTCAAATTTTCTAGTTCTATTATAGTAGAGAAGGTTCATCCCGAAACCTTTTGCCCTTTTAGCAACCGCTTCTCCGATCCTGCCCAGGCCGATAATTCCTAGCGTAGATCCGTGAATTTCCTGGCCGGTTAGTAACATCGGCGACCATGTATCCCAGTTTCCATTTCTCAAGTAATCGGAAGCCTCGACGATTCTCCTTGCCGTACTCATTAATAATGTAAAAGTTAAATCCGCCGTCGTTTCCGTTAATACCCCAGGCGTATTAGTGACGACTATCCCCTGTTGTTCAGCTGCTTGTATATCTATATTATTAAAACCAACAGCCATGTTGCTGATTACCTTTAAATTAGGGGCTCCTTTTATTACTTCTTCGTCTATTGTATCGGTAAGCAGACAGTAGATACCCTCTACATCCTGTATTTCTTTCAACAAGACACTTCTCGGTACAGGTGTATCTTCTTCCTCCCACATTTTTATTTCAAAATGATGTTCAAGACTTTTCACGATGGCTTCAGGTAGTTTCCTCGTAATGAATATGGAACTTTTCACTTATGCTCTCCTCCTATCTTCTAATAAAAATATTAGAGGTTCATACTTTTAGCGAAGAACGGTTTTAATGAAGGATATAATTCCTTAAATACTTGATAATGCTCGTTATAAATATTCACTTCTTCTGTGTTGGGTTTGACGACACGCGTTGTTTGATTTTCTATAAGTTCAGAAGCTTCTTCGAATGTTTTATAATATCCGGCAGAAGTTCCGGCGATCAAACATGCTCCGTATACTCCCGTTTCTGAAACATCTTTTATTTCAATATTTTTTTCTAGTATATTAGCTTTCACCTGGGCCCACGTTTGATTGGAAGAACCCCCTCCAATTGAAGGAAGGCTTTCAAATTTAACATGGTATGCATCTAAAAGGATGTCATTGATTTGTCTCAACCCGAAAGAGCATCCTTCTAAAATAGCTCTCATCATGTCGGCTTTTGTCGTGTTTAAGGATATACCTGTAAACGTTCCTCTGGCGTCAGGATCCCATATGGGTGATCGTTCTCCCTGCATATAAGGAAGAAAAAATACGCCATTAGAACCGATGGGGGATTGCTTCGGAAGTTCTTCAAGAATATGCCTTGAATCACCTTCTTCTTTAAGAAACTCTTCGTAGAACCATTGAATGGCAGCACCAGGGAAGGACATGGCCCCATGGGATAACCATTGGTTTTTCTTAATATGACATCGATTTAAAAATCTTCTATCTAAATTATCGGGATTCTTTGTGCATGCAGTCAGTACATTAGAAGTACCAACTGACTCAAAAACTTCCCCCGGCTGGACGCCTAAAGCTAAGGTTGAACAAGCTGTATCGGCTCCACCCGCCGCCACAGGTATGCCGTTTAAAGGGAGTTCTGAACAATTTAACTCGCCTACAATCGAACATGGATCTACGACTTCAGGGAGTTTCTCCATCTCAAGCCCGACCTCTTCACAGATTTCTTTCGACCACACATATTCTTCAATATTATACATCCCTGAGAAGGAAGCCTGAGTCCAGTCCATAACGAAAGAACCCGTGAGCTTGTTCAATATGTAGGTCGAGAGATTTCCCCATTTATGGGTTTGTTCATACAAAGAAGGACGATGATTCTTAAACCATACATGGGAAGTAACCGAATACATTCCCTGCTCAAGCCTGTTTTTCGTAATGTCATAGATTTTTTCTTCAGTCACTATTTCTTTAATCCATTCTGCCTCTTCTTTGCTTCTTTGATCTAAATACATGATCCCAGGGCACAACGGTTCCCCGTCTTCATTTAGAAAAACAGAAGAATTACAAAAGGTGGATAGTGAAATCGCATCAACCGTTCCCGTTCTTTCCACTCTTGTAATAACCTTCATTAACAATTCTTTTGTCTTAAGCCATATATCTTCTAAATCTATTTCCACCCACCCTTTTTGAGGATAGTGGAGGGAATAGGGCTGATATTCAATCAGCCCTAACTCCCCATCATGATTCATGGCTCCTACTTTGATACCACTCGTTCCAATATCTATTCCGATGACATGTGACATAATCCCCCACCCTAATTAATAGATTCGTTCCTTTAGAGGTTCGCTGGTTGATTAATTAATTCATTGTAGAGTTCAATCGTTTCGTTGACGGTACCATTCTCATGAATAATATTTTTAAACGCTTTCACAATTGCTGTTGGGTTTTGGTTATTCCATACAATTCTTCCAAACGTTATACCAGCTCCTCCTGCTTCAACAACATCATACACCATTTGGAAATAGTCCTCTACATTGTTTCCAATATCCCCTCCTGCAACTACTACTTTGCCTGGAGTAGAAGACACTACCTTATGGAAGGAATCCGGATCACCTGTATATTTAGTTTTAACAATATCAATGCCTAATTCTGCACCAGCTCGTACAGCATAAGCGACATGTCTCCAATCACCCTTCTCGTCTTCAGGAATCTGATTTCCTCTAGGATAAATATGAGCAATGGTAGGTAATCCATTTTGAGAAGCTTGACCTGAAATGATCCCTAAATTTCGTAGTTGCTCAGGCTGGTCGTCTCCACCTACAATACATCCCATCGAAATGGCATCGGCACCCAAGCGGACCGCCTCATCTACTTCTGTCACCCATGTATCATAATTCGGCTGCCATGGAGAAAAAGTAGAAGCTTTAAGAATCAATCCTGCTTTTCCAGCATGCTTTCTAAAGCACGTATCCGCAATCCCTTTATGCATTGTAATGGCATCGGGTCCGCCTTCCACGATTTCACTTAACTTTCGATCAATCGGCATTAACTCTTCAAAAATCCCTCGTGCCATCGCCTGATCTACAGCTACTGCCAGCAACTTACCAGATTCCTGATTCATTAAACGATTCATTCTAATTTCCTTACCTAATACTCCCATGTTTCTCTCTCCTTTAATTGTTTTTTTATATATGAATAACGGATTTCATCCCGTTACCATTCCGCACATCCATTATGGCTTGTTGAATATCCTCTAACTTATAGCCTTTGGTCGTTAATACTTCTGTATTAATCTGCCCCGATGAAATCAGAGACAAAGAGTTATAGTAATCGGACCGTGTAAGAGCAGAAGTTCCGTTTACATTAATTTCGTTATAGTGAATGACATTTGGATCTATTTCGCCGAGTACGCCTTTCGTAAAGCCCGCAAATAAGTTTAACGTCCCTCCTTTTTTTAATAAGGAGATGCAGGAGTTCACTAGAGTTGGAACTCCAATCGCCATAATAACTACATCTGCACCTAACTGCTCTGTTTTCTCAAGTACGAGATTCTCAAGCGATTCTGATTCTGGATTAACGACAAGATCTGCCCCTGCAAGCATAGCCTTCTCTCTTCTATGATCAATCGGTTCACTCAGGATCACATGTTTTGCTCCAGCTACTTTGGCCAGCTGAACATGCATTAAACCAATCGGACCTCCTCCAATAATGACGACTGTGTCTCCCATTTTTACGTTAGCTTTACGTTGACCATTTAAACAACAAGCCAGTGGTTCCGTAATGACGGCTTCTTCTAAAGAGACGTTCTCTGGTAATTTAACTAAGTTGCCAGACTTTAAAGCAGACTCTGGAATCCTTACATATTCAGCAAACCCTCCATCAAATTCATAACCAATGGCTGTACGATTCGCACATACGTTTTCTCTATCATTCATACAGTAATAACACTTTCCGCATGGTATAACAGGGATCACACCTACTTTTTCTCCAATTGAGAATTCCTCAACGTCAACGCCTACTTCCTCAACCGTCCCTACGAGCTCATGGCCGATAATGGAAGGTGTGCGTACTCCTTTTGTTTTCTTTCCTTCGTAAATGCGTACATCCGTGCCACAGACTGCACTAACATTTACCTTCATTAGTACTTCTTTATTGCCAATTACAGGTTTCTCTACCTCCTGTAACTGCATATCATTAGGTCCGTGAAAAACAGCTGCTTTCATTACAAAACCATCCTTTCAGACTTAAATCAGCCTACATTTTTGGTGGTAATTTCCTTCATAAAAATTAATAAAAAAAAGAAGATAATCACCACTATTCTTCTTTCTTTTAGAAACCTAGCCAACTAAGCGGCGTTATAATTAGTTCCGGGAAAAATATAAAAAGTATTAATGTTGCAAATGTAATTCCCAGCCAGGGTAATGACGCTTTACTTAATTCTTCTAATTTTAATCCCGTAATGTTGCAAGCCGCATATAAACAAACGCCAATAGGCGGCGTGATTAAACCAATGGAAAGTGAAATCACCATAAAAATAACGAAAAATACGGGATCAATCTCAGCTACCGCAACGGTAGGCATCAAAATGGGAACTAAGATGAAGATAGCTGCTGTCGCATCCATAAACATCCCGACAACAATTAAAAATACAAACAGTAACAGCATGATGACTAACGAACTCTCACTAATCCCACTAATAAATGCAGCGAGTCGAGTTGGCAGACCATCATATTCAAACACCCACCCCGCAGGCATGGCAGCCACAGCAATGAATAAAATCGTTCCCGTAAGGTTAACGGTTCTATGGAAAATATCAGGAAGCTTCCTAAGAGGAAGTCCTTTATATACAAATATCGAAACGAGCAATGTATATAAAACAGCGATGGCCGCGGCTTCTGTTGGGGTGAAATAACCGCTTAGAATACCACCAATTAAGATCACGGGTGCTAATAAAGCCGGAAATGCGCGAATGAATTCTTTCGAAACATTTTTCCATTCGAACTTTTGGTGCGTCCCAAGCCCATGCTTCTTACTATAAAAATAGTTATATATCATAAAGATAACCGCTATGATGACTCCTGGAACAAGACCACCAATTAATGCGGCACTAATTGACACACCAGCTGTCGATGCAGCTACAATCATTAAAATACTTGGTGGAATAATGGTGGCTAACATAGAAGTAATAAGAGTTAAGGAAGCCGCGTATTCCAAAGGATAATTATCACGTTTCATTGCATTAATCGTGATTCTACCAGTACTTGCAATATCGGCTACAGATGAGCCTGCCATCCCAGCGAATATGAGACTTGCAAAAATATTAACGTGTCCTAACCCTCCAGTGATCCAGCCTACGACACTCTTTGCAAAATCAAATATTCTCTCAGCTATTCCGCCTTCATCCATAATGATCCCTGCAAGGATGAACAATGGAACAGCCACCATTATAAAGCTATTCATCGAGCTGTACATGGACTGGATAACAATGCTGATGGGTACTTCAGTAAATAAGACAATCGTCGCCACAACTGAGAGTCCGAGAGAAATGGCTATTGGAACTCCTATAAAAACGAGCAGAAAAAACATGACAAGCAGAAATATAGACATAGCTTAGGGTACCTCCTAAATTAACTCTCGGTCATATAATAAAGATTGAATTACATTGAGGATACCTATAGCACCTGCACTAGGCACAGAGAGTCCAATAATCCACATCGGAATCATAACTACAGAACTCATTTCATTTGTAGCCATCTGTTGGAAAATAAACTGAACTCCAAAAATGATCATAAATAAAAAGAATAATATAGTAGCAATCGAGTAAATCCAAACCGATAATTTCTGTATGAATCTAGGCAGCACTTTCATAAAAACTGTAACTCTAGCTGATTCTGCCTTTCTAAACCCAATGCCAATGCCTAAAAAAATCATCCAAACAAAAATGAACCTGGTTAATTCCTCTGTCCATGGTGCGGGGTGTCCGATCAACCTCCCTACAACCTGCCATATAACGATTACAAAAATCGATACAGAGGACAATATAGCTAGGAAAGAAGTCAGTTTATTAAAAACATGAAAAAGGTTGCTTATTATAGTTGAAAATTTCTTTTCCATAACTTATCCCCTTTTATTCAAAGCGGCCTTTAGTTACTAAAGACCGCATATTTCAAGGTGTTCGTTTAGTCTTTACCTACAGACTTCAGAACTTCATTAAAGAATTCCTCATCTTCAATAACCTCTTCAAATGCCGGATATGCCTCCTGGGAAAGTTCAATGAATTCTTGCTGTTGTTCTTCAGATAATTCGTTCACTTCCATTCCTTCTTCCTCCAGAGTTTCAATGATCGAATCAGCTTGTTCCGCATTGTAATCGATCGACCAATCTTGCACTTCCTGTGTTGCTTCCTCTAGAACTTGCTTTTGGTCATCACTTAGATTGTCATATTTCTCTTGGTTCAAGCCAACTAACCAACCATCGGCCATATGATTAGAAATTGTTAAATAGTCCTGCACTTCATGCATTTTAGCCGAAGATATAACTCCAAGCGGGTTCTCTTGTCCATCAATGGTTCCTAATTGAAGGGCATTGTACACTTCACCGAAATCCATTGGCGTTGTGGCTGTACCCCCACCTTTGAAAAATTCCACCCACAAAGGATTGTTCGGTACTCTTAACTTAAGCCCATCTAAATCAGCCGGTTCCTCAATGGGATGTTTAGAATTAGTGATTTGTCTAAAATCACGTGCCCAATACCCTAACCCTTGAATATCAAGATCCGAAACAGATCCTAATAATTCATTACCTAAATCTCCGTTAAGAAACGAAACATACTGCTCATTATCATCAAATAAGTAAGGAACACTAATGGCACTGAACTTTGGTTCAAAGTTCGCATACAAGGAAGTCGATAAAACTAACATATCAAGACTTCCTGCCCCCAGTTGTTTTACAGCTGCTGAAGGATCTCCGCCATACAACGTTCCATTTGGATGAACAGAAATTTCAATAGTTCCATCACTCTTTTCTTCTACTACTTCCGCGAATTCTTTAGCTGCCATAGTTACATTAGAGTCTTCCGGGTCTGGTGTAGATAACTTAAAGCTTACTTTCTCCTCACTATCAGAACCCTCCGCTTCTGAACCTGCCTCCTCACTGTTCCCACAAGCTGCCAACATCAGAAAAGAAACGACCAAAAGTGCCCACAATAATTTCTTCAAAAAATTACCCTCCCTTGGTAACGCTTTCAAAATAGTTTTTAAAAAAGCGCACCTGATTTTTGAAATTTTCAAATAATTGATGCGTTAAAAGTATCTTATCATATGGTGGTAATTTCCTTCAATATATTTTTAAAAAAAATGAATATAATTTTCATGATTTGTTTTTTTACAATTTCTTACCTATCGTGGATTTTCTCGTTTTCTGTAAATTGTTTAAGTAATAATCATACTTTTGGTTCGCAATGGAAGCTACTAATATATCAATAATGGTTAATTGAGCAATTCTAGAAGAGATAGCGTCTGTACGGAAAAGCGTCTCTTTTGAAGCTGTTTGCAAAACAATATCAGAAATTTTTGTAATGGGAGACTTAGAGGAGTTCGTAATACAAATCACTGTCGCTCCTGCATCTTTCGCTAATTTTAGAGCATTTAAGACCTCTTTAGTTGCCCCTGTATGTGATATTCCGATCACTACATCTTTCTCGCTTAAAACACTGGCCGACATTGCCTGTAGAGTGGAATCGTTATAAGCAAAAGATTTAATACCCAGTTTTAATAACTTATGATGAGCATCTAATGCAACCGTCCCTGATCCGCCAGACCCATAGAATTCGATAAAACTTGCCTCTGCAATTACCTCTACGGCCTTATTCAGCTCGTCATTATCACACACTTCCATTCATATAAAGCCTGAATATTCGATTGGAAAATTTTCTTCTTAACCGTAGTAACGTCGTCCTCTTTTTCGATAACTTCGTGTATTTGCTTCTGAGGCTGAATGACTTCTCTCGCTAAATGAATCTTCAAATCCTGAAAACCTTTATAACCAAGCCTCTTGCATAACCGAACAACCGAAGACTCGCTTGTTTCACTTCGTTCAGCTACTTCGGTAATGGAAAGATGAATAATTTCATCTTGGTGTTTTTCAATAAACTCTACTATTTTGCGTTCTGACCCCCGTAATTTTACATATGCTGCCTTGATTCTTGTAGAAAAGCCTGGGTTGGTGTTTACGGTTAAATCGTCCATGTACATCCTCCTAGTATATATAATCGAGTAATGAGTCTTATTTTAATATATTAGATACCCTGGAGCAATGTTTACTACTACTTTTGAGTATAAATTCATACAGGATTTTGGAAATTTTCTTCATCAAGATACATGGGTATGTCAATCAGGCTCGCGATCGTATTTCGCCTTACTAGCAGTAGCAGGTGACTAAATTTTACATGCAAGAAAACAGGAAGAGAGTAACTTTCACTCCTCTTCCTGTTTCTCCTGCCAAAATAATTCATCTAACGTTTTATCCAGTGCCCAGCAAATCGAC
The DNA here is from genome assembly GCF_014636475.1 of Halobacillus andaensis. Classification (GTDB taxonomy): domain Bacteria; phylum Bacillota; class Bacilli; order Bacillales; family Halobacillaceae; genus Halobacillus_A; species Halobacillus_A andaensis. Next base: position 756,083 of record NZ_BMEL01000002.1, on the reverse strand, counting down.
AAACATAACTGCAGCGTTGGATTGTATTTACCAAGTTCAATCAATCCTATCGTCTGCCTTGATACCCCTACCTTTTTAGCCAGCTCTTGCTGGGAGAGATCGTGCTCCACCCGCGCCATTTTCAGTTTCTTATTTTTCATAGAATCACCGCTTATCTTCGTCGTCTATGTCTTCTAATTCTCGTTCATTCATGCGATCGCTTTTATGCTTGGCTATGAGAGAGGGTACCACGAATAGGCCGAATAAGACAGGGCTGTAAATTATAAGACTGGTAATCAATATGAGGAAAAAGTAGAAAATGGTTTCCTGTGTGGTTTCTCCATACTTCAGTGAATTATTCACAGCAAAAAATAACGAGATTCCTGCTCCGACTAATAAACTGGTGATGAAGTTCTTCGTGTTCAGCTTGATTTTGCTCGATCGATCGTGCATTTCCACTTCGTCTGTAAAAATGCCTAAGTGCGAAGCCCGGGCAAGATAGTAGATTCCGCCTCCAATTAAGATCAGCATTTCGAGCCAAATATGGTCTATAATAGCTCCCCCTTGAATGGATTTATAGACAAGCGATCCTGCGCAAATCAGCACAATGACGTAATAGAGCTCGCGGTAGATCTTGTTTTGTAAAGTGGTAACGCGTTCATCCTGCGGCTTCTTTTTAGTAAAAGATAATTTCATACATATCCTCCTTTTTATGTTAGTAAAGGGAAATCGACTTTCCTTCTTATTCCATTATATAATATTAACGTCTTTTTGCAATATATATTTGTCATTTAGTCATATATAATTATTGAAAACAATAAAAGAAGAGCCATCGATAGAGGCTCTTCTGAATGGAGTGTGCGCTTGTTTTTATGAACATTGTGAGCGATATATGCACATTTGACGAGATTTATGAACATTTCACAATAAAATACGCACATTTCAAGAGTTTTATGAACCTTCCTGCAAAAATATGAACATCTTCTCCTAATGAATTATATATAAAACACCAAACTCATGAGCCAAATAATGATCCCCCAAAGCGGAACAGACATAAGGCAGGCGTACAAGCACCCTCTGACAAAATCACTCACTTGCGGATCCACCATCTTCCCCTTCTCATCCAATCAGCTCACCCTCTTCAATAGGAAGCTCCACAAACTTCCCATACTCCTTCCTAAACTGCAGCCGTACATTTCCAACCGGACCATTCCGCTGCTTGCTGATCGAAAACTCCACTTCATCCTTCTCTTCACTATGACGATTGTAGTAATCTTCACGGTACAAAAATCCTATGACATCCGCGTCCTGTTCGATGTTGCCGGACTCTCGAAGATCCGCCATCACCGGGCGCTTGTCCTTGCGCTGCTCGACACCGCGGGAGAGCTGGGATAAGAGGATCACTGGCACGTTGCGTTCACGGGCCAGCAGCTTCAGCTGGCGGGTGATGGCGCCGATTTCCAAGTCGCGGCGCTCGTAGCGGCCGGATGGGGACATGAGCTGGAGGTAGTCGATGATGATCATGGGCTTTGTTTCTTCTGTCTTTCTGATCGATTCGCGTACGCATGCGCGGATGCCTTCGACGGTCTGCTGATGCTCGTGGATGTGGAGCTGCCAGCTGGCGACTTTCCCCATGGCGGTGAGACAGTTCTCGTAATCGGTAGAGGAAAAGTTCATCGAGCGCCATTTTTGTCCGTTGATGTCACCTTGAGCGGAAAGCATGCGCTGCAAAAGAGATTTTCGTCCCATTTCTAAACTGAAGAGGTGGACGCTTCCTTGCTGTTGGCAGTGGTGGGCAGCGAGGTTTAAGGCGAAGGCCGTTTTTCCCATAGACGGACGGCCCGCCAGGATGATGAGGTCGCCGCGCTGGCTGCCGCCGGTCATATCGTCGACTTCTTTGTAGCCGGTCGCAAATCCGGTCATCCCTTCTGCGGGTGGTGTGATCATGTCGTTTGCGATTTCGACAAGTGTGTCATACGTCGTCGCCTCTTCTTCTACGAGGCTTTCGCTGCGGTAGGCTTCTAAGCGGTTCATGAGTGTATCGAGCGATTCTCCGTTCGGATCGCTTATGTAGCGGCCTGCTTCTTCCTTCGTCTTGCGGTTACGGTACGCTTCCATCACGAGACGCTGATGCTGCTTTACGTTCGCCGTTGTTGGAATCGACTGGGCGAGGGCGCTTAAGTAGCTGACGCCTCCGACCTGGTTGATTCGTTTATTCAGCTCAGTCGTCACCGTCACGAGATTGACAGATTCTCCCGCTTCATCAATCTTCCGCATCGTTTCATAAATTAATCGGTGCCGCGCATCGGTAAAATGATCTCCCCGCAGCGTAACATCCTTAATAAGATCCCCTTCTAATAAAATCGTTCCAATGACGGACTGTTCAGCTTCTTTATTCGCAATCATTTCGACACCTTCCTTAACAGTTCATTAAACTTCTCTTCAAACAACCGCTTCGTTTCCTCCGGTACTTTCGCTGCTTCTTCGTCCCACTGCCGCATTTTCTCTAAGTGGTCATTCGGCTTCGGTTCATAAACCGCAATATCCGAAAGCGTCGGGGGAAAAGGATGAACGACAGCATAATCAAACAGCTTCTCCATCACTGGAATGAACGCCATCCTCTCAAGCTCTGGAACAAATACATCCAGCTTTCTCTTCGTAATCTTAAACTTCCCGTTAAACAATTCCTCCATCGTCTCTAACACTTCTACCGCTTCATCATACTTCATGCGTATCGCTCCTTTCTGTACTCTTCAATCAGACGCTTTGCCTCAGACTGACGCTCTTCCTTGTTGTCAGCCGGCTGCTTCTCATTCCGCCTCACATCAACGATCGACTGCACACCCGCTTTCTCCCAACGCTTTAAAATCCCTTCACAGTAATGGAAAAACAGCTTATTGTGCCTCACTGCAATTTTCATCGCCTCCATCACGAGCTCATTAGTGAGCCGATCACACCAATCCGTCAGCTTCTCCGCCATAAATGGTGTCAGCATGCCGATGTTTTGTTCGTAAAAGGTATGCGGCTGCATACGCGCGCCACCTACTCTTTCTTTTTTTCTCTCTTCTTTTCTTTTAAATAATGCCCCCTGCTTAACCCCCTGTTCAACCTTCTCCTCAACCCCCGGCTCATCCCCCTGGATGTCCCCCCACTCATCCATGGCGGATGCTTTCACCTGAGAAATCATGCGGTACGTTGGAGCCTGATGCTTCGTTCCCGCTTTAAACGTAATATAGCCTTTCGTTTCTAATTCCTTGCGCGCACGAAGAAACGCATTCTCACCCAATCCCAACTTCACTAAAACCGACGACGTAGGCACGGTAAACTCTTCCTTCCACCCCGTCTTGTTGTTGAACTGCATGAGTACATACCACAGCAATGACGCTGAAGCCGAAAGAGAATTCAAATCCTTCTCATCAAAAAACGCGTTAATCTCCTTCAAATAATTCATAAGAAACGCCTCCTTTTGTTTGTAGGGCACAAAAAAACTCCCTCATATCTATAATCGATAGAAGGAATATATTTGGTGTCACGTTTTTTTATTTTTTTATAAAAAATTTTTAAAAGAATAAATTATGTAACATTCCTAGCCTTGATAAATAAAGGACTTAAAGCAATTAAGGTAAAAAAGGATAACAATCAATCCGTCATTAATTGAACAAATACTCCATTCACGATACATAAACTATTTTATAAACGGGCGGCGGGGCGGCTTTATTTAAATGAAACAAAATATGCCAACTAAAAGAATGATAAACACCACTGGATTTTGCCTCCTTAATTATCTGTAAAACACAACTTTCCTTCAGCTTCCTTCTTCTGACTTTCAAGAAAATCTTATTTCACACAAAAAAAAGTTCACTAATTTCCTTTATATGTAAAAATACGACTTTCAGTCCGTGTACTAATTTCTCATTGCATATGAAAATTTAAGTATGAGTGAAGAATATAGATTATACGCAAGGAATCAATTCGGCAAACATTTGGCAGCACTTCGTAAAGAAGCAGGGATCACTCAAGAGGAATTGGCCGGTCGAGCCGGAGTAGATCCCACCTACATCAGTGCATTGGAAAGAGGAATCAGAGCCCCGGGGTTTAATATGATAACTGATTTGGCGAAAGGACTTAATATCAGTCACTCACAGCTCCAGTCGACAATCGCTAATTGGGAAACCTATTCGAAAAATCATAAGAAATAGAAACCGCGTGAAACAAACGGACTGACATTAGATAGAAAAGGAGGCATAATAGAGGAGTAGTCATCCTGAGCTGTTTCTATTTCTTAAATTTATCCTCGCATCTCCAGGCACCAGCACTCTTTGAACGTTCTACTTCCCCACGCAAACACTTCAAATAGCATAACCTCTGCAGTTGAATCCCTAACTATAAGTATGAAATCTCCTTACGTAATACTCACTCCTATGATCTATACACTCACTTCAAATCGCAATACCACCCTATTTCATCCATTTCCATAACATACTGCCCAGCCTTATTACTCAAAATTCAATCTACAAAAAACTCAATAAAAAAATTATTCGGAGGCGTTTATTCAATGAGATATTCGGTTCTATTTACACAACTTGATGAAGATGGTATGCGGGGGATCCATATCCTCGACAGAAAGTGCCACTTCACCTTTCTTTATTACACGAATGAAATCCTGGAGATCCCTGATGAAGACATGAGAAATTTTCTTTTAAACGACTGGTTGAACATTATTCAGGGAACCTACGATCAATATTTTAATGCAGAATTGATTGAGAGTTTTGCCGAGTACCATTTAAACTAAAGCAGAAAAGAGGCATGAAACTATCCTTTGCGGGAGCTTCATGCCTCTTTTTTTACTGTATTATTCTATCTCACCTGTAGGGTCTGTTGTCTCTATTTTAATCTGAAACCCTTCATACGTTAACAGCATTCTACCCAATTCTTCCCAAGAATAACGACGCCCATCTACAATAACCTTCGGACCGGTATGTTCCTCATCATATTCAATCCGCCCAAGCAGCTGATCACGTTTTAATCTGTGGACAATCTCACCATTCGGAAAAGAACTCACTTGAATGAATGACTGAGAAACTCCTCGTTTCACTTTGTTCTTCAGCTTCGCTATTAAACGTTCAATTTTTTCATGAAGCTCCCCATCCACAGCAAAAAGATAGCCATCCTGCTGACTCTCTCTTGCTTCTATGTAAAACCCCTCTGGATGAAGATGTTCCTCCACCTCAAAGTGCCGCTTCTCTCCGCTGTGATCCATTACCGAAAAGGAATTGATTTGTTCTTTATACTCTATGCCAAGCTCGTCTGCCATTCTATGATTGTAACAGCTTCGACAAAAATATTCTTTCGCACTATTAGTCGTAAGTACGATGCTGGCCTCATGCTCGTTACATTGATTGCATTTCTCCATGCTTCCCCTGCTTTCTATAGACTTTCTACTTCTACTATACCAGTTATAAAGCTGAATAGCGCACCAGGGGACCCCAAATTGTGCAGAAGTAGATGTACAAGAAAACGTGTGTAGTGACCGTGAAAGTGAAACCGTACGAACATCAGTAAAGACGCTGCACCAGAAATGGCACAGCGTCTTTTTATATTCCTTCATATTCCTGCATGGCAGACTGTATGGCCTGTACGTAAGTGGTAAACGCTTCGGTCTGATTGGAAGGGTCATTTCGGGAGGAAAAGCTGATATCTCCGTTTTGATAAAAGGCTTTTCGCTGGGCTCTCGTAATCTCAACCTGCACTCCCTGGCCGGACTTCGTGCGATTCGTATAATTGTCTGGATGATCCCCATCGATCCGGTCCGGTGCAGCTGAGACCGTAAAGCCTCTGGCCTCTAAATGCTTTTTCACGATGGCCTTCAGCTCTGAGTTTCTACCGCCGAGCAACGTCTTTGGCTCCGTTCCAGCGGCCCCGTGAAGCGCAATATGATGCTCGGCATTTCCGACCATTTCCAATGCTTGCGGCTCATCGAACCGGGTGGACGTAATATGAAGATTGCTAAAATTCCCCGATGACAACTTGCCTTTAAAGGCATAGAACGGATAAGAGGACCCCGCAATGGCCCTTCCTATCGTAGAGGTGGTTTCTTCAATACCGCCACCATGAATGGCACTCACCAGCCAGCGCTGATCGCCGTCCGTTCTTTTCTCGATCTCCCAGTCTTCCCCTTCTTCGTACACCTCATTTAGCTCCTCAAACGAACAGAATCGGTCGCTCCCACAGTCTTCGGCTTTACTGATCTTCCCGGTTCCGATGAAGAAAAGCAATAGAACCGAAGCAAACATGGCAATGGTGCCCCAACTAATTTTTCTCATCCTATCATCCCTCTTTCTTTCACGTTAGTCTGCCATTTGCCGCAGCTGATTGAGCAGCTCGTCCAGCTCCTGCACCAGCTTAACCATCTCTTCGTAGTCTTGACTGGTATGATAAACCGTGGACAGGTCTTCCTTACGCGCCTCCCCTACAAAGTTCACTATAATGGACATTTGGACCATACGTTTCCTACCCTTTGAGTTATTCCGCGACGGTAGCAAAGAGATGGCCACCGATTTGCCTGTGAGAGCGTGTATGGGCAAAAATCCAATCAGAGGTAGCGGTGTGAGGGTTGTAAAAGTATGTAGAGCCGTCACTTGGGTCCCAGCCCCTCCATGCGTCTTTCACCGCGCGGTACGCGTAGCTGCCGGGGTTTAACCAGTACTGTCCGTCAGCCACAGGGGTAAATCCATTCTTCTGATAAATCACTTCCTCAATGGATGAAGGAAACTCTGAAGAATAGACACGATTTTTAATGACGGAGGCTACCGCAACCTGTCCTTCATATGGCTCCCCGCGGGCCTCTCCATGAACGACACGGGCAACCTTTTCGATCTCGATCAGCCGATAAGACGTTTGAGGACCGAGTACACCGTCTACAGGAAGGTCAAAATCCTGCTGAAGCTGCTGAACCGCCGCCTCTGTTAACGAGCCGTAATACCCGGTGGGTGCCGGATCCAAATAGCCGAGTAAATGAAGCTTTTCTTGCAAATCTGTAACCCCAGCGCCCTGATCCCCATTCGACAAGATGTCGGATTGGGCGGAGGATGCTATCGGAAAAACCCCGATGCCCAATAGTAAAATAATAAAAATGGCTAAGAATATCCTGCGTTTCTTCAAAGACTCACCTCTTCTACACATTTCTGTAAGAATTAAAACAATTTGACAAAAACCTACAAGACGCTTTCCCTATTAAAACTCGCTCAAACGCGTGAGGCTAGGAACAGGAGAATAAGGCTAAATCTTCACAATAAATGGAATTTTGTTTCATCCAATTTTTCATTTATTGGTGACAAAAGTCATGACAGTGGATTCAGGAGTTAAAAAACAGGCAAGGAGTTCCCTGCCTGTACACACGTTCTTTTTAGAATAAACCATCCAAGTCTTATAGAATGACCCGTCTTCCCTGCACAATCTAAGCTTACTATTTAGAAGGATCTAAAAGCCAGGAGAACTAACTTGAACGATCCATCTTGCTAGACAGTTTACATAAAAAGGGTTCGTTGTTAAATTGGTGGGGTATTAACAGAATGGGAATAGCAATTGCGGAAAAGAGTAGGACTGAAACCAAAATTGAGATATCTTCTTGTTATTAGAGTTCCCTTATTATAAGACGATTCAGCATTTAACCTTGTAAGGATCTAAGTAAAGTATCTGTTTGTTTAGAATACTAAAGTGGACTGAGGTTATTACTGAATAAGAAGCATCAAGGGAAGCAAACCAATTTACTAGCTAGAGGATAACTATGGTTTAGTCTGAAGTTGTATTAATCAGTGAACTTCTCCACTTATACCTTACGGATGCAATTTAAGTGGAGAGGGAGTATAGAACTGTCGAGTATCAAGGATTTACAAGAAAAGATAGAAGCACTCAGAACAAAAATGTATAAAACGTATGAAAATAACCCGAATGACCCGCAATTACTTGCTATTTCCCAATCGCTGGATAAGCTTTTAAATGAGTTGGAACGATCAATGAGAAATGAGAAAAAACCTAAATAATAACCATTCAAGGTTATTATTCTGTCATTCTTACTTCTCAAATAACACGAAGATGTAAAAGGTTTTCGGCAACCTACTTTAGTCTTTCGTGATGGGTTATTTTTGTATGTTGGCCCAATACTTTTATGAAAGAGTATTGGGCTTTTCATTTGTTGTTTCTCTTTTTATTATGTTTGTAAAAAGTACCTAAAGCTCTTTTACAATCCCTTTCCTCAACTTCCCCCTAGTTAAGTTTCTTCATTTTACTATTCTATTTTTTTGACCACTTCTTTTGAATCCAAGCTGAAAAAATGATTATAAAGACACTAAAAAATCTACTCTCTTAGACTTCTCATCAGGTAAAGCGTGTATGTTTTCCCTTAAAAACTCCTTTAATTAAGCCAATTTAAACCATCCTGTATTTACTCCAAATAATACTCAACATGTTTTGCTTTTAATAAATAAGGTACCATATTGATATGTTATTAATTCTTTCTTGAAAGGAGTAAGGAAGGATTGAGCAGAGAAAAGACTGAGCTAGAAAAAAAGATAAAGGGTGTACGTAAAAAAATGTTTCGAGCTTATCATACTAAGCAAAATTATGACGAACTCCTTAACATCTCTAGACAATTAGATAAATTACTTAAAGAACTAAGACGTTTGGACAAGTAGCTTGTCTACTAACAGGACCGTTAAATGTATTAACAAATTTCGAAAAATAGATTATTTGTCAATTATAATGAACTGCAACAAACATATTCTGCAGTAAATCATTCTTAGGTTAGAAAATTTAAAACTCCATTTTAAAAGAAGGGATATTATGAAGAGAGAGAATTATAACTTAAGTGATCGGGTATGCGCTAAATGTAAGAAGAAGAAAGCGTATCATCACTTTTTAGGAAAAGGGCAGGATTATTTGAATTGTCATTCTTGCCGTGTATTAAAAAAAAGGAAACGGGAAAAAGCTAGGAAACAGTTTTTGGAGGAAGGGAAAATTTATTGGGACCGTCTATAAAGGCGAATTTCTACCGGCTCTATCCTATCTTAAATAGGTAGCGGTCAATTTTTAAAATTCTCCATTACAAAAGAGGATCATATTTGCCTAAACTGTTTAAACAAGGCTCTTTTATATTCATGAAACTAACAGTAAGAGTGTTAGCTTTAGTACTGGCAACCCTACTGTTTCAAAATGGATAGTCACATAATTTTCAGCAACTTACATATAAGTTCTACTCGTTTCGATAAGCCTCAAGCATTACAGATGATCTCAAACATTAAGTATCACATAGCCTTTCACATGCATTCGGAGTAGAACCGAAAACTAAGAGGAGTTGATCGGATAAAGAGCAGAAGAAAATGGTTTCGATGTCTCAGATTACTGAACACCATGACGGCGACCACCCCTGAAATTATATCAATAAAACTAAGACAGAAGACGGAAGAGTTCAAATCGTATGAGGAGCAAAGTTAACTCGGATATAGTAAAGATAAGAACAGTGTAAAACTACATCACTCTCCAGCTGAAGCACAAGTGGACTTTTCAGGACGTAGAGTAGGACAAGAGGATCACGAATAATTGGGAGAATATTAAGTGAAAGAGGTGGAGCAAAAGATGGCATGACAAAAGCACTTAAAGGGTGTAATTGAAGTACATTTAAATTCTTTTTGTCAATCTTCTACCATTTTCTATTTACCTTCTATTGAACGATGAGGGTTCAACAATGAGTATAATGTTATGGGGAGGAGGCATGAAATTCCACATCACAGGAGTTTCATGCCTAATTTGTTTAAAATTAATTTATCGAGCATTAAGATCTCGGTAGTAACATCTTGATATGTTCAATTACTCTTTCTTGATCCTCTACACTCATGTTAGATCCACTTGGTAAGCAAAGACCATATTCAAACAAATAATCCGAGACACTATTCTCTTCCTCATGAGAATAATATTTCACTCCCTCGAATAGAGGTTGAAGATGCATAGGTTTCCATACAGGACGCGCTTCTATATTATTTTCATTTAATTTTTCTACGATTTGATGGCGTGATACTCCTGTAATTTGTGGATCAATAGTTAGTGCAGTTAACCACCGATTTGATATGGAGCCCTCTAACTCAGGTTGAAAATTCATACCAGGTACATCATTAAAAGCCTCATAATACCTTGCAAATATCGAACGACGCTGGGAAACTCTCTCATCTAGTACTTCCATCTGGCCACGTCCAATACCAGCCACTATATTACTCATACGGTAATTATATCCACTCTCAGAATGTTGATAATGAACTGCTTGATCTCTCGCCTGTGTGGCTAAGAACCTAGCATCTTTTAACGCTTCTTCATCATTAGAGACAAGGGCCCCTCCCCCTGAAGTAGTAATGATTTTATTTCCATTAAAAGAAAACACTCCAAATCGTCCGAATGTTCCACTTTTCTTACCTTTGTATGAACTTCCTAATGATTCTGCTGCATCTTCTATTACAGGAACATCATAGCTGTTACAAATGGATACAAGTTCATCTATTTTTGCACTCTGGCCATATAAATTTACAATTATGACTGCCTTTGGTAGGTTGCCTTCTTCTTCAGCTTCAGTAAGCGCAGTTTTAAGGGCCTGAGGCGACATATTCCAAGTATCCAGTTCTGAATCGATGAATACAGGATTTGCACCTTGGTATAAAATTGGGTTTGCACTAGCAACAAATGTTAGTGAGGAGCAAAATACAGTATCTTTTTCCCTAACATTCAATAACCTTAATGCTAAATGGATAGCTGCAGTACCTGAGTTTACTACTGCAGCGTCCTCAATAGAATTATATTCTGCTAAATCTTTTTCCAACCCGTTTACATTATTGCCAAGTGGAGCAATCCAGTTTAAATCAAATGCTTCTTGTATGTATTTTTGTTCATTTCCACTCATATGTGGTGAGGATAAATATATACGCTTCATTATTATTCAGCCCTTCTTGCTAAAAACCAAGGATTTCTTAGGTTTTCTTTATTATAAACTAAAGGTGTATCGTCATTTGCTATATCTACCTTTCCTCCAGACAGTTCAACGATCGCTTGGCCTGCCCCAGTATCCCACTCCATAGTAGGAGCATAACGAGGATAAAAATCAGCCTTTCCTTCTGCCACTAGACAAAGTTTTAATGAACTTCCTGCTGAAATTGTTTCAACTTTCTCATACTTATTCTCTAAGTTTTCTATAAACGCTTTTGTCTCTTCAGACATATGAGATCGACTTGCCACTACTTTAGCAACTTTGGTATTAGGTGGTTCTATAGGTAATAATTCTGCATTTAATGAATAATCATCAGTGGAATTAGTGAGTACTGAAGAAACTTTATATGCGCCTTTACCTTCTTCAGCAACATACAAATTATCAAGTGCCGGAGCGTAGACTACTCCTTTTATAGGCTTTCCATCTCTAATTAGGGCAATATTGACTGTAAATTCACCGTTCTTCTTAATAAACTCTTTCGTACCATCAATCGGATCCACTAACCAGAACTCTTTCCATTGCTTTCGCTCTGCATAGGATAAATGTTTACCTTCTTCACTTAAAATCGGAATACCAGGATAATGGTCTTCGAGTGATTTCTTAATTACTTCATGAGATCGTTGATCCGCAATGGTTAACGGGGATTCATCTTCCTTATACTCGACTTCAAAATCTGTTTCGTAAATTTTCATAATTTCTTTTCCTGCTTCGATAGCTGCTTGAATAATTGGCTGCATGTTATTCCTCCTAGTAAAAATCGCCAGCTCACAGAAAGCTGACGACTATTATCGTTAAATGTATTGGTTATCTTTCAAGTAAGATACGACTCTATCGACAGACTCCTCTAGAGTTAACTTATCTGTTTCCACAACAATTTCGGCCTGCGCAGGTTCTTCATATGGATCATCAATACCTGTGAAACCTTTAATTTCTCCAGCACGAGCCTTCTTATATAACCCTTTAGGATCACGGTTTTCTGCTTCTTCTAAGGAACATTTTGTGTAAACTTCGATGAATTCTCCGTCTTCAAAAAGTTCACGTGCTTGGTCGCGGTCTTCTTGATAGGGAGAAATAAAAGCAGTAAGAGTAAGTACACCTGCATCGTTCATTAGTTTAGCTACTTCACCAATACGACGGATGTTTTCGGTCCGATCTTCAGCACTAAATCCTAAATTTTTATTTAACCCCTGTCTTACATTGTCTCCATCCAGACGGTAAGAGTGAATACCTAATTCAAATAAAGCTTTTTCCACTTCCACAGATAGAGTAGACTTCCCTGAACCTGACAGTCCGGTAAACCATAGGACAGGGCTTTGGTGATTTTTCTGCTTCTGACGATCTTGTTTTGTTACTTTTGAATCGTGCCACGTTAAATTTGATGCACTCATAATTATTTCCTCCTATACAAATTGATAATAAATGATAAATACTGAAGTGACCATGACAAGTAGGGTTAAAGGTAATCCAACTTTTATATAATCTTTAAATCGATACCCCCCAGGACCATAAACAATGAGATTTGTTTGATATCCTATTGGCGATAAGAAGCTAGCTGATGCAGCAATAGCTACTAAAATCGCTATGCCCATGGGATCGATTCCTGAATCTATGGCTACCTCGTATGCGATGGGAAACATGATGACAGCAGCTGCATTGTTCGTAATAAACTCAGTAAATAGATTCGTTAAACAATAAATAACGATTAGAATAGTAATAACCCCGAGAGGAGCCAATCCATTAACTAACTGTGTTGCAATCCACTTAGCCGTACCGGTTTGTATGATTACATTTCCTATTCCTAATGCACTGGCAATTAAGAGTAATACTTGAAACTGAACAGATTGTTTAGCCTGCTTAGGAGTTATCATTTTTGTTAATAGCATGATTCCAGCCGTGATGACCATAGCTTTAAAAATCGAAAGTACTTGGAATGTCACTAAAGCGATCATACTCATTAACAAAATAAGAGCAAACCAGCCCTTTGATTCGTTTTCATAAAATTTCTGATGTTGTACGGGAGAGATAACGTAAAAATCTTTTTGCTCTTGAGATTTCTCTTCGAACTCTTCACCAGTAACGACGAGCATTAAATCTCCTGCTTTTGGAACAATGTCCCCTATTTTCCCTTCCACTCTCTCATCGTTACGATGGACAGCCATCACAGCAGCATCATACCTTTTTCGAAATCGGCTTTGTTTAATGGAGCGCCCCAGTAATGATGATTGATGGGATACTACGATTTCTTGAAGCTTGTTGCTGCCATTTTTCAAATCGTCTAGGGATAAATCTGTACCTGTATCTAATTGCAATCCTTTACGTTTTTGCAAATCGGCAATTGTTGAGATCATTCCAGTAAATATTAATCGATCCCCTACCTGAATCTTTGTTTTTCTTGTTACAGGGGAGATCTTACCTGAACTACGTATAATTTCTATAAGGTATAAACCTTTTAGATTGCGCAAGTCTGCTTCCCCTACTGTTCTATTTAAATAAGGAAAATCACCTGTAACGACCATTTCACTCAAATAATCTTTAGTGCTCTCGCTCACCTTGTCAATTAAACTTCGATGATTAGGTAAAACTTTTGGGCCAATAAAAATCAAGTAAAGTAAGCCAATAATAGTAATAGGTATGCCTACAACAGCTAATTGAAAAAATAAAAAGCCGTCCATTCCAAAATCCAGCATAAGACCATGGATCACTAGATTCGTAGAGGTCCCCATCAACGTAATCGTGCCTCCAAGAATTGATGCGTACGACAACGGTAAAAGATATTTAGAAGGAGCGACGTCGTTCTCTGAAGCCCATTTCCTCATAATAGGTGTTAAAGTTACTACAATTGGTGTGTTATTTAAGAATGCCGAAAAGCCTGAAACAGGGACAATCAATCTTGATAAAGCCCCTTTATGGGACTTTGCTCTTGCAAGAAAAGAAGAAATTAACCTCTCTACTAAGCCACTTCTTTCAAACACGCCCGCTACAATGAACAGTAATGCAACCGTCAGCATCCCTTGGTTAGAAAAACCGACGAGTGCTTCATCTGTTTCAATAAAACCTAGCAAAATGAATAAAAAAAGTGTAGAAAATACTAATAAATCAGGCCGGGCTACCTCAAAGAAAAGCCCGACCAACATAAGCAGTAAAGCGATGATCACTATGATCATTTCGTAGGTCATGCTAGATCATCCTTAGTTTTGTTTCATCCCTTTAATAAGTACATCGGCTACCTCAGGACGAGAGAATTCTTTTGGTGGACGCTCCCCATTACGAAGAAGTTCACGCACTTTAGTTCCGCTTAAGTGGACATGATGTTTTTTATCATGTGGACATGTCTTAGCAGAAGCCATGTTCTCACAAACTTCACAGTAGAACGCATGCTCAAACTTAAAGATACTGATACCTAACTCATCTTCGTATTCCGAGATTAGATCCTGCGCATCGTACGTACCATAGTAGTCACCTACACCAGCATGGTCACGGCCTACAATAAAGTGAGTACAGCCATAATTTCTGCGTACAATCGCATGAAGGATTGCTTCACGTGGACCAGCATACCGCATTGCTGCGGGGTAAATAACTAAACGCACACGGTCTTCAACATAGTAGTTTTTTAAAATCGTTTCATAGCTTTCCATACGTACATCCGCTGGAATATCATCAGATTTCGTTTCACCGACTAGCGGGTTAAGAAGTAAGCCATCTACAGCTTCCAATGCTGTTTTTTGAATATGTTCGTGAGCTCGGTGAACAGGGTTACGTGTTTGGAAACCAACAATGGTTTTCCAGCCAAGATCAGCAAACATTTGACGAGTTTCCGCAGGATCAAGGTAGTAATCTTCAAATCCACCATGATCTGGACGGTTTAATAGAGTGATTGGTCCACCTAAGTAAACATTGCCCTTTTCATATACTTTCTTCACACCAGGATGTGCTTCTTCTATAGTGCCGTATACATTTTGAGCTTCTACTTCTTTATCGTATGTATACTTTTCTTCAACTTTAATTGTTCCGTAAGTTACTCCGTCTTCGCCAACTAATGCTACTTCTTCACCAATACTAATTTCTTCGGCTTGATCTTCATTCACTGGTAGAGTAATAGGAATACTCCATACAGTACCATCTTTTAAGCGTAGTTCTTTTACTACTCTTTCATAATCTTCTTGGCCCATAAAACCTTTAAGAGGGCTAAATCCTCCTATACCTATAAGTTCTAAATCAGAGATAGCCCATTTATTAATAGTCAACTTTTTTAATTCATAAGATTCGTCTATCTTTGACTCCCTATCAATTCCTTTTAATTCTAAATTCACCAAATTAAAAAAAGTTTCTTTATTTAATGTATGATTAGTCATTGTCTGACACTCCATTTCTACAAAATATTACTTTCTATATGCAGGAAAAAAATTTGTAGTTAAATCATTTCCTTTTTTATAAGTTAGTTCTTTATAAACATCTGGTATGTGTATCTTCTTACCAATGTAAAATGGAATTGTTCCATCTTTAGCGAATCTAATTTTAAATTTAAATAGTGGATCTGAGTTACTTTCATAACCTCCGCCTAAATGAAAAAATTTAAACCCATTTTGTAAAAGAAATAAGCTAGTTTCATACAATAACAAGTCATTGGCAGCTACTTTTAAACCTTTAGATAACGTTCCTGAAAAATGATAATGTCCAGATGGATATGAAAGCATAACTATAGAAGATGATACTATACTTTCATCTAAGTAAGCATTAACTAATATCACATTTTCTTCTAAGTATTTAAAAGTATTATAGAAAAAACTAATATTAAAATAATAAGATTCTGGTGCATTCTGTTTTTTCATTGTATCAATGTAAATATTATAAAAATCTTCTATATCTTCAATAGATGGATTATCAATAAATTCAATTTTCACTCCATTTTTTTTTGCTTTTCTAATCATGTTACGTTTTTTAGAGTGTACATTTCCCCATATTGTCTCTTCATCAGACAAGTTCATCTTAACAGTATCACGAACGTAGTTTATATCATAACTATTAGAAAAATAATTAACGTTTTTTTCAAGTGGATGGAACCTTACAAATTCAGATACTATATTA
Organism: Halobacillus andaensis; assembly: GCF_014636475.1. Lineage (GTDB taxonomy): Bacteria > Bacillota > Bacilli > Bacillales > Halobacillaceae > Halobacillus_A > Halobacillus_A andaensis. The sequence continues at coordinate 739,993 of NZ_BMEL01000002.1, read as the reverse complement.
TTCTGGAGACAATACTCAGAAAAAGATTTATCGAATTCTTTAATTAGACTATCAGCATCAGTCTTTTCAATATGGCTACTTAAACTTTTAATTAAGGGGCCCGAATAACCGTACACAGTACTAATATCAAACATTCCGTTAGAGTCAGGAATTTCCCTTTTGAAAAAAGGATAAATAATTTGTAAGCTTCCACCCTTGTAAAACTCGGCAACACAGATTATATCCTTATCTTTAGTACTATTATAAATTTTCATATAATCCACGTTATAATAAATGTCTAAACCCTTCGTAATATAGCAAGGACCATCGTTACTTCCAATTTCATAAACTTTTAGAATAAGTACTCACCTCCAAATTACAAAAATCTATGTAAACGAGTATCTTTCACCTCTGTATAAATTCGATTTATTATATTATCTGGTAATTCTCTCTCCCATTCTTGAATATCTTTCTTACCCTTAAAAACACTATATACGTCTTCATGGTGTAGCGATTTTGACTTTCCAATAAAATCATTAGTCTGACTATTTTTCGTCAATGATGCAAACTCAAATAGATCATCAATAACGTTATTAGTATCTCTAACTAAATTCTCGTATCTAACCACTTTAAACTTCTTTGGATATTTTGATTCCATATAAAGAAACAAATTTGTGAGTTCCTTCCACTTATTGAACCCATACCATTCCTCAGGACGAAATAAGTTCTTACTCTCCCCAAAATACCATTGCTCTTCAAAGTCCCATTCTGGTAAAAATTCACGTGGTGCTTTTCGCCACGAATTCATTACTGCTGCAGGATTCCTTACAATACCAACTACTTTAGTATTTTCAAAATGTTTTAGAAATGAAGGGATCATGTAGTGGTACCGTACCATTTTCATTACTAAAGAATGTGGATTATAGTCTTTACTCTTAAATGAGGGATAAAAACCTGTTTTCTTCTTATCAGCTTGATCCAAAAAAACATCTTTTGTAACATATAATTCTTTAAAAAATTGATCAATTTCTCCTTTAGTACTATGAGGTAATACTCTATTCTTAAATTTATAAGAAAACAGAGGCTGAAATTTATACACTGTTTCTGGCGAACTATCGAATAACTGTCCTAACCAAGATGTTCCGGACCTAGGAGCTCCGTGAATTGAAATAATATTTTTCATTTACCTACTTCTCCTTCCTTTTGTCATCAAAATCTTCTTGCTCACCCATAGTTTGATTATTTGAAACCCCTTCCCTAAATAAAACTACTTTTATAGTTTTAAGAAGGATTTTAAAATCTAACAAAAAGGAATAGTTTTTGACATACCAAACATCATATTCGATACGCTTAGACCAAGGAATTGAGTGTCTTCCATTCACCTGGGCCCAACCAGTTACCCCTGGTTTCATACCTAATCTTTGTTTTTGGTAATTATCATACTTATGTAAATGGTTTGGTAACACTGGGCGAGGCCCAATTATACTCATGTCCCCTTTAAGAATATTTAAAAGTTGTGGTGTTTCATCTAAGCTTGTTTTTCTTAATAATACTCCTGGCCTAGTTACTTTTTGATTAATTTTTATCTGCTTATCATTATAACTTTCAGAATGATCCCCCGAAGTCATTGTTCTAAATTTAAATATAGAAAACTGCTTCCCATCATATCCAAGTCTTTGTTGTTTAAATAAGACTGGTCTTCCATCATCAACTAGGATTGCTATTGCTATAAGGAGAAAAAACGGACTCATTAAAAATAGACAGCCTAATGACATTAAAATATCAAATACTCTTTTAGCCTTCACAATACACGCTCCTTTAAACTCTTTCACTAAACTAGATACTAGTAAAAGGGTGAAACACTTATATAAATTAAATTCTATTTATAATTCAAAAGTATTTTTTCAACTTTTTCAGCTAATTTTTTTCGATCATATTGTTTTTCAGCAAGTTGTCTTGCCCTTCTTCCCATTTCTTTTAGCATCTCTTTTTCTTTCTTTAGGTCAATTAATAATTCCCCTAATTCACTTGGTTTCTCTGGATTTACGTAAAATCCAATTTGATTATCTTCAACTATATCTTTAGTCCATCCATTAGAATTTACAATAGTAGGCCTAGCTGCGGCTAAGGAATCAAAAAACTTATTAGGTGAATTAGTAGCTAAAATAGGTAAATTCTTAAATATAGTTAAAGTTATATCGCTTCCTTCCAGCACATTAGGCATATTTTCCTTGGATATTTTCCCCAAAAAAATCACATTATCTAATCTATGTTTGTTTACCATGCTCTCAAGTTTTGGTTTAGTTTTTCCATCTCCAGTCAAGACAAAACAGATATCTTCAACTCCTTTTTCTTTCAGATATTTTGCAGTTTTAATAATATAGTCTAGGCCGTTGGCAACGCCCATTGAACCTCCATGAGTAACTATTAAATTATACTTTTTCTTTAATGTTGACAACATAGGAACTGCTTTAGCATTTTTCTTACCAAACAAGTCAATATCCGAGCAGTTAGGTACTAAAGTGGTTTTATTTTTACTAATACCAGTATTTATAACTCCATCTTGCATTCCAGGAGATAATGCTACAATGTGTTCAGCATTTTTGTAAGTTGTGGTTTCTAAAATCTTTAATAACTTAATAATAATCTTATTTTTTATAGCGCCTACTTTAATAGGGACTTCCGGCCATAAATCCCTAACTTCAAATATATATGGGGTTTTATTAATTTTCTTAGTTATTAAAGCAGGTACAGCTACTGTTAAAGGAGTAGACGTAGCAAAAATAACATCATATTTTTTTGATTCTTTTAAACTTATGAAAGTAGAATTTATCATAAAAGACAAAAAAGATAATATTCTCTTCGGATAACTCATATAATTAGAATATTTTCCTTTGACCGCAATTACTTTCATACCATCTATATTATAAACTTTCGCATTTTTACTAAATTTTTCTACAGGATAATCGTAATTTATATCAGTGGTAAGTACAGTTACCTCATGACCTTTGTTAACTAGATGTCTTCCAAACTCGTAGGATCTTGTGCCACCAGCATCTCCTCTAGTTTTAAAATACTGATGTATATATAATATACGCATTTCTTGGCCTCCATAATTAATTTAGGTACGTCATTTCCAATATTGAATTTAAATAAAACTACTCAGAAAATCCCTTATTATTCTTCAATTGGTAAAACCTTGTATAAATTCATAGAAAAAACGGAAAAGAAAAATATAAACCTACTATCAAATAAGTCTCCCGAAAATTGACTTGTAATTAAGGAAAAAGTAAAAGCTAGTAATCCAAAACTGACAAGTGAAAAGCTTTGTAAAGATTTGTTTTTTTGTTGGAGAATAAATAATTTATTAAAATTAAATAAATTAGATATTATAAAAACAGATAATATAATTAACCCTAATATCCCAAATTCTGCAGCTATCTCTAAAATTAGATTATGGGGATATATATCCCATTTACTATAAAAAGGGAATGAGTTTGTACCCTCGCCCAAAAAAGGATTTTCATAAAATATATTAATGGCTTCACTATACATATCTCTTCTCGCACCTATAGAATTTCCGCCTTCTACGTCATTAAATAAGTGTTTGATCCTACTTTCATAAAAGAAAGTAATTTGACTAGAAAAAATATAGAACAATAGGGGAGGAGTAATTAATATTAAAAATAGTAATTTGATATTGATAACTATCCTTCGACTAAGAAACAAGAGCAATAAACCTAGTAAAAAAGCCACAAACATAGCTAAGTAAACTCCTCGTGAACCTGAGAAAATTATCGCGATACAGAATAAAGCGAGAACAGCAAGGAAGATCACTTTAAGATAAAGTTTTAAATTTTTCTTTATTGAGTAAAATATCACCAGTCCAGATAACAGACCTGTAAACATAAACCTCCCAAAAACGTTAGGTCCTCCGCCCAAGACAGAGATCCTTGCTTCATTTACACCACTATTAATGATGTTGAGTGATAATATTTTTGGAAGAGCAATAATTAATAAAATAAAGGATATAATAAAAAAACCTAATACTAGATTTTCAAAATTATACTTATTACTCAGATTAATTGTTGCTAATAAGCAGGTTACTACAATTATTGAAAATTCAAGTACTTTTTGTACACCTTCATACGGCACTGGAGAGTTTATTACTCCAATCAAGAGCATTAAAAAGAAAGTGATATAATATTTCTCTGAGTAAGTAATGTTTATACTATTCATTTTTTTTGATTTGTTAATAATCGTTAGTAAAACACAAAAAGATAAAATACATAAGGTGATACTATATTCTTGGTGAATTTCTATTCCTATTCTTTCAAAAGAGCTCTTCCCTGAGAATAATACAAAAGGTAAGTAAATACAGGGGTCTAAAAATCGCTTCATCATATCCATTTATCCTTTAAATTTTTAACCAATGGTCTAAGTTTTTATTTAGTAATTTTGAAGTTTTCATGGTTGAGTCCCTATAATGATTTAACAATTCTTTTTTTACTCTTTTATCGACTTTTATATTTTCATTTTTTTTATTAAGTTTTCTGTACATTTCACCTAATCTAATCTTTCTGATTAGTAGGATAACCCATGGTGCGTTGCGCTTCATAAATTTGTATAGAGTTACTCTGATTTTTTCTAATTTATAGTATTTAGGTACTATACCAATACTAACTTCTTTGTTAGTGGTTGCTGCTACATAATTACTTTTAACCTCCAAAAAATTATATAAATCTTCCAAGACAGTTTGTGGTTCTCTATCTATATCGTCTTTAAGAATAATATGTATATTGCTTTCTCCAAAAATTTCAATATAATTCATTAATTGATTGTAATACTCACCTTTCTCCAACAACTCTGGGTATAATTTAATAGCTCTTTGGTAATTTTCTATATTAATATTACTAATATTTAGATTCTCCCCTTTATCCTCATTTCTGTAAATATGTTTATAATGAGAGATAAACCTTTCAATAGGGTTTCTTAATGATATTACAATTTTAACTTCACCTAGTGAGTTATAAATTCTTTCTGGTGCAAACTCATCATCTAGATAGGAGGTGGAAAACTCTCCTACAGCCTTATAATTCTCAGAACCCTTGAAGTTTTTTTCAATGTACCAATTATAACCATTCTTGTAGTGCCTTGAAAAATAATGGATTTCTTTAATTTGGCTTATGAATATCTCGGGATGGTACCTCAAACATTCAGAAATCCATGTGGTTGCACACTTCATACCACCTACACCTATAAAATTAGGACCTGACATCAACTATACCTCGCTTTGTTATTAATTTGTTTTATTTTTTTAAATTTTGAAAACATCCACAAAACAGTATCCTTATTAATTAAATAAGAAATTATTAAATATAAAAATAGTTGTAATATTAATAATATACATAAGTAGAGAAGATCGGATTGGAAACTCCAGTAAACACTTAATAGATATTCTTTAAAAGTAAAATAAAATATATACGTTATGGTTGTTGCTAATAAAGGTTTATAAAATGAAATTATTACCTGCTTAAAGTCTATCTCTAAGGTTTTAACTATTTTAACAAATAGGCGAGTTTCAAATAAGATTGTATTAATTAATATCCCTACAGAAACTGCGATGATTCCCCATTGAGAAGTGAAAACAATAATAGGTACTAACAAAATCGTTGAATATAGTTTATTACTGAGATCTATTTCTGGACTCCCAAGTCCTTGGTAAATTCTACTGATGACATGACCGAAGGAAGCTACACCACCAGTTGCTACAAGTACTTCTAGTACATGCACTGTTGGAATCCATTTCTCCCCATAAACACCTAGTATAAATTCATTTGATGTAAAAACAAATCCAAAACATATTGGTAGGATCAAAAATAGAAATTTACTTAAAATGTTTAAAAAAAATTGGGATACCTTATACAAGTTATCTTGATTCCTAGCTACTTCTGGAAAGACAACTTTTGATATCGACCCTCCAATGTAAAACTTTGTTAGCATCCCCCACTGGAATGCAATTGTGTACAGACCCAAACTATAGCTACCTAGTAATTTTCCAATAATTAAATAATCTATATGATTACGAGTGAATTCCACTACCCTAATCCCTAATACTTTTGAGCCAAAGGGAATTATTTCTTTAATTAATCTATAATCAGGATAGCTCAGAAAGTTGTTTATTCCGAAATATTTCAATAATATTACTGAATGAACAGCAGGCTTAATAACTAACCTAGCACTTATAGCGTAGAAAATCATATTATAATATAGCAGTATAAATGTTAAAGTAACTGCAATTGCTTCAGATAATAACTCTGTTATTGTATATTGTCGAAATTTCCTTTCTCGCATAAGTAGACCTTTATAAGTAACTCCTAACGCCCCTAAAAATATACCCAAAACAGAAAAATTTAGAATAGTTCTAATACCTTCCATATCATAAAATTGGGCTATTATAGGCGCCAACCCTAATATAATAATACTCAAAATAACTGAAAGAGTTATGTTCAAGTAAAAGGTCGTTGAGATTAATTTATTCGAGATTTCTTTTTTTTGTATTATAACTGCGTTTAACCCTGCCTCTTGAACAATATATATAAAAAGTATTATCGTTGATGTGATTCCTATTACTCCGAAATATTCTGGGGATAGAATTCTTGCTAAAGCAATATTCGTAATTTGTGCAATTACTTGAACTAGTATTGTGCCGCCGGTCATCCAAGCAGCATTTTTAAAAAAACTCATATTACCCGACCTTTTACCTTTGCATTTTCTTTATGCTGTTTGTAGTACTACAATATATTAATTTAAGACATTCTATCGGTCTATTATTATTTTATTAAGCGATTATAATCACTACTGGTAAGCTTTAATTGTGAATTTTTTCTTTACTCAAACTTACTGTAGGTCTTCCAATAGAGTGATATTCAATATATTCATCTTCCATAGTTTTCAAAGAAAAACAGTTTCTTCCATCAAACAATAGAGGGTATTCCATTATTTTAAAAGTACTGGGAGGAAGATATTTTATTTCATTCCATTCAGTAAGTATAATTGCAGCGCTACTGCCTTTAAGTGCATCTTCGATACTAGAAGCATATTGGACCGTAGAGTTGAAAATCTTTTTTGCTTTCTCTATAGCAATTGGATCATAAGTTACAACTTCTACATTCTTATCTACTAAACTTTTTATAATTGGAATTGAAGCCGCTTCTCTCATATCGTCAGTGTTAGGTTTAAAGGATAAACCTAACACTGCAATTCTTTTTCCTTTAATATTTGGAACCCTCTTGTAAAGTTTATTTAGCAATAATCTTTGCTGATATTGATTGACTCTTATAACTCCTTTAAGTAAATTAAAGTCATATTCTACATTCCCAGCAATTTGAACCAATGCTTTTGTATCTTTAGGAAAACAAGATCCACCATATCCAATACCTGCATTTAGGAACTTATCGCCAATTCGCTTGTCCATCCCCATGCCGTTAGCTACGTCTTCTACGTTCGCATTTAGACGCTCACAAATGTTTGAAATTTCATTAATAAAGCTAATTTTTGTAGCAAGAAAGGCATTAGAAGCATATTTAATCATTTCGGCACTTTTGACATCTGTTCTGAAAACTGGTACGCCAAATGGTTGATTAATTTCTTCAATTACATTAGCAGCTTCTTCGCTGGCAGTTCCTACGACGATTCGATCACCATTAAAGGAATCATAGATGGCTGAACCTTCTTTTAAGAATTCAGGATTAGAAACAACTTCTACCTTAACATTGGCAACCAAGTGATGATCTATAATGGATTGAATTCGATCGTTTGTACCTACAGGCACCGTACTCTTCGTTACTACGATAGTATCTCTAGAAACGTTTGTCGCAATGTCTTTTGCTACTTGCTCCACAAATGCTAGATTAGCTGAACCATCTTCTTTTTCTGGAGTACCCACAGCTATGTAAATGACTTCAGCATTTTCAAACCCTTCTTCATGTTGAGTAGTGAAAAACAACCTGTTTTCATTTATATTTTTAGTCATCATATCAGATAGTCCTGGTTCGTAAATAGGGGAGAAGCCCTGTTGCATTTTTAATACTTTTTCTTCATCAATATCAATACACGTTACGGTATGACCGATTTCTGATAAACTTACGCCTGTAACCAATCCGACATACCCAGTACCAACTACTGCTATTGTTCTCATCTTCATTCCTCCATCCGATGTTATTGACTTACTTTATTACCAACCAGCGATTCTAATAATTCTTCTACATCTGAACCAATCTCTTCATTTTTCAAAGCGAATTCAATAGTCGTTTTTATAAACCCGAATTTTTCTCCAACATCGTAGCGACTTCCAGCAAAGTCATAAGCAAACACACTTTGTAATTCGTTCAGTTCTTGAATCGCGTCTGTTAATTGAATTTCTCCACCAGCACCGGTTTTATGCCGCTCTAGGAAATTAAAAATTTCAGGGTTTAACACATATCGTCCCATAATCGCTAAGTTTGAAGGAGCTGTCCCCTGCTTAGGTTTCTCTACAAACCGATTCACCTGATAGAGACGTTCACTTTTATCGGATGGATCAATAATGCCATAACGATGCGTTTGATGATCCTCTACCTGCTGCACACCAATAATTGAAGAGTTTGTTCCTTCATATTGATCGATGAGCTGTTTTAGACAAGGTATATCAGATTCTACAATGTCATCACCCAATAGTACCGCAAATGGTTCATTACCAATAAATTTACGAGCACTCCATACGGCATGTCCTAAGCCTTTGGGTTCTTTTTGACGTATGTAATGAATATCTACCTTCGACGTTTCATTAACCTTTTCTAGTAAATCGAACTTTTCTTTTTTCATTAAGTTATCTTGTAATTCGAAGTTATTATCGAAGTGATCTTCAATCGCCCGTTTTCCTTTACCTGTTACAATAATGATATCTTCAATGCCTGATTGAATAGCTTCTTCGACGATGTATTGAATGGTTGGTTTGTCTACAATAGGTAACATTTCTTTTGGCATCGCCTTTGTAGCTGGTAAGAACCTGGTACCTAAACCCGCTGCAGGAATAATCGCTTTCTTAACTTTTCCCATTTAAACTCCTCCTATTTCGTCAAAGATACTGGTTTATTCTTAATTAATTTAAATACGGTATCCTTAATACGCTCAGGTTCAATATTCACAAACTCTACATCAATAAAATTATATAAATCTTCTACTCGAACATCATTGTTTTTTCCAATGTAGATTTTTGGATAAATTTGTTCAGGATGCACTTCATTATCACCAAGTAATTCTTCATACATTTTTTCACCCGGACGTATTCCGTTAAATTCAATTGGAATTTCTTTTTCCGAAAACCCTGAAAGTGAAATAAGGTTTTTAGCCAAGTCCACAATTTTAACTGGCTCACCCATATCAAGTACAAAGATCTCACCGCCACGCGCTAACGCGCCTGCTTGAATTACTAGACGAGAGGCTTCAGGAATCGTCATAAAGTATCTCGTCATATCTGGATGAGTAACCGTAACTGGTCCGCCGTTCGCAATTTGTTTTTTAAATAGTGGGATAACACTTCCCCGACTACCTAGCACATTGCCAAATCGTACGGCTACGAATCTCGTTTTGCTCACTTTACTTAACGATTGTATCACCATCTCAGCTACTCTTTTTGTTGCTCCCATTACGTTCGTCGGATTCACGGCTTTATCAGAAGAGATCAGTACAAAGTTAGGAACTCCAGCTGAATCAGCTGCTTCTGCCACATTCTTGGTACCAAACACGTTATTTTTCACCGCTTCTTTTGGATTGGCTTCCATTAACGGCACATGCTTATGAGCTGCAGCATGATAAATATAAGAAGGTTGATAGTCATGAATGATTTCAAAGATTCGATCACGGTCCTGGATATCGGCTATGACGGTCATAAGTTCGGTTTCTGTATCGAGTTGCTTTAACTCCATGTGAATGGTATAAATGCTGTTCTCACCGTGACCTAACAAAATCAATCGTTTAGGTCCGAACTTGATCAACTGCCGGCAGATTTCAGAACCAATAGAGCCGCCCGCTCCTGTTACGAGTACGGTTTTCCCATTGATCTCACTAGAAATGGATTGAATATCTAATTCCACAGGTTCTCGGCCTAATAAATCTTCAATTGACACATCGCGAATACTACTGACCGATACATTACCTAATGCAATATCTTCGATCATAGGCAGCGTTTGCACATTTTGAACGACGCCTTTAGCCTCTTTAATAATTTGCTTCATTCGTGATAGTTCAGTTGAAGGCATGGCAATAACGACATGATTCACGTGATACTTTTTAGCGACGGCTTCTAAGTCGCTCGTTCCCCCTAATACAGGAAGACCGGCTATCGTTAAGTGCTGCATCGTAAAGTCATCATCAATAAAACCAACCAAATTTGAATTCACTTCATTCGAGTTTTTCATCTGCCTGGCCAGCATCTGTCCCGCTGAGCCAGCTCCTATAATTAACGTCTGTTTGGCATTTGGATTATTACGAACCAGCTTGGCTTTTTTCCCTTTAGGATTAAGTGTAATTCCATATGTCTTATAGTAACGCCACGCAAATCGAACACCGCCGATGAGTAAAATATGTAGCATCCAAGTAATGATTAGAGCTCTTCGATAAATAAGTTCAAAAGCTAATAATTGTACAACGGCTGCCGATACAATGGATAAGGACACAACAATAAGAATTCCTATTAGTTCCTCCATACTGGCATACCGCCATTTTCTTCGATACATCCCAAACATGCTAGAAAACAAATGATGAGTAGCTAGTAAAGTAAGTGCAGACACAAACATCATTAGATCAAATACCGTGTTGGAAGGTCCTAAGAAAAAGTGCGAGAAGTAAATAGAAAACGAAACAATAGCAGAATCAATAAGAATTAAGAGAAGCAATCTTTTTCTAAAAGCTGTAGTCAAAGAAAATCACTCTCCTTTCAATGAATAGATTTAAAATATTCCTAAGAATTTTTTCTTCTTAATAGGCTGCGGTGAATCCGCTGCAAGTGCGTCACCTTTTACTACATACTCCGCATTTTCCGCAAACAAATAAACCATGGACGGTCCATAGTTCTCTTTTAGTACGTCGTATGCATCTGTCATACAAAACCCTCGGCTTGTGGTGTTGTGCGCATCAGATGCAATCAGGTGGGTTAAGTTAGCTTCGATTAATTGGTGGGTGAATTTTTTGATGTTTTTCCCAAATCTTCCGGTTAAGCTCGCGGCCGTAATCTGGGTATAGGCCCCTTTACTGACCATGTCGAACAGGAGACTGGGATGCTGGATGATTTGTCGGTTGCGTTCTGGGTGTACGATTATTGGTTGATAACCTTCAAGTTGAATATCAAATAGCAGTTGCTTAGCGTATCTCGGTACAGCATCGGATGGAAACTCAACAAAGACATAGTTTCCTAGATTCGTTAAAGGAAGAATCTCGTTTGCTTGCAGTCCTTCGATCATATCTCCGTGAATTCTCGTTTCTTGTCCAGGTAATACTGTGAGGGGAATCTCAGAGATTTCTAGATTCTTATTAAGATCTGCTACTTTATTTAAAATGTTTTCTTTAACGTTCGTGTACTTGCCGTTTTGATGGTGTGGGGTTGCAATGATTGTATGTATGCCATCTTCTACGGCTGCTTTCGCCATTTCTAAGCTGTCCTCTACCGTTTGAGCGCCATCGTCTACTCCAGGTAGAATATGGCTGTGGATATCGATCACTACATCTTTCTCCTCTCTGACGTTCACAGTTCGTTCACTTTAATGGAAATAATAATACTAGTATAGCAGGTTTTTCCTGTGGTTTGAAGGTAGTTCTTGATAGATTTACACTAACTTTGTAAATAATTAACGAATACCGGTGTCATAACAAGGATTTACCAATTCTTAATTTTTTATGGATTTTTGACGTATCCGCTTTCATTATCTGAATTTTTCCAAGATAAAAATAACTAAGCCTATAAATTTTAGGCTTAGTTATCGGCTCACCTATTTAATTAGAAAATCCCGAGTACTTTCTTTTTCTTCACGTGGAGTGGTGGATCGCTTGCTAATGGTTCGTTATCAATAACGTATTGCGCGTTATCAGAGAAATAGTCCATCATCGATTGCCCGTAATGCTTTCTAATTTCATTATAGGCTTCCTTCAATTTAAATGCTCGTCCTTTCGCATTTTGGGCATCAGAAGCAATCACATGGGTTAAGTTCGCATCTATAAGTTGATAGGCTATTTTTTTGGCTGTTCTTCCAAATTTCCCCGTTATGCTTCCAGCCGTTACTTGTGAGAATGCTCCATTTTTGACGAGTGAATAAAGAAGGTTTGGATTATCTTGTAATTGTAGGTTACGTTCAGGGTGCACGATGATTGGCTGATAACCCTCAACTTGCAAATTGAATAACAGGTTGCTTGCATAAGATGGTACCTGATCATGTGGAAACTCTACAAATACGTATTTGCTATATTCATTAATTGGTAGGATTTCTTCTTTCTGTAAATCCTCTACCATTCCTCCATGAATTCTCGTTTCTTGACCTGGCAATACAGTAAGCGGGATCTCTTCCTCTTCCAGAACCCGATTCAGTTCACTTACTTGAATAAGAATATCGTTCTTGTAATTTTTAAAATCGCCATTCTGATGATGCGGAGTAGCTACTATGGTATCGATTCCTTCTTCCACTGCAACTCTCGCCATTTCGATACTCTCTTCTATTGTCTGCGCTCCGTCATCGACACCTGGTAGTATGTGACTGTGAATATCGATCATAAGATTATCCCTTCCCTCTATAGAATCTATGCCTGTTCCGATAGCTAGAAATTTGTCTATTTATATTCTAGGGGTTAACTGACCGTACCACTTTACATTACATCTTAAACCAGGTTTTAAATAAATAAGTCATACCTCTCAATTACTGACTATATAATTTGTACTATTTTAAGAGAGACTGATCTATGCTTCTTCATTTAAGGGTTCTTCGCTAGAATTTTTGACCTGTGATTAGGTAGTTCACCGATACAACCAATACTTTATCTTCTAATCAGTGAATCGAGGGATGATACTGTTTTTTTTCGATAGAACTTACGTAACACTTCGCAAAGCACGCTCGTTTCCCTAATTATGCCATAGAGAATCCCCATTGTTTGCGAACGGTAGGAATATGATCCCCGATCTTTTCACCTTCTTCTTTTGTCAATGTGCGATGTTCCGTTCACTTCAAACGAAAAAATAACTAAGCCAAGAAGGCTTAGTTATTGAATCACGTCTCTAAAACAACCCTAGCACTTTTTTCTTTTTCACTCGTTCTGGCGGATCACTTGCTAAAGCTTGTCCATCAATGACGTATTCGGCATTCTCTATGAAGTAATACACCATGGATTGCCCGTACTCTTTTTCCAATTCATTGTAGGCTTTCTTCATATAATAGCCGCGTTTTTTTGTATTGTGCGCATCTGATGCGATTAAGTGAGTGAGGTTCGCTTCAATCAATTGGATCGCTGTCTTTTTAGCGGTTCTTCCAAAGTCCCCTGTCACACTTCCAGCGGTGACTTGAGAAAATGCACCATTTTTAATTAAGGAATAGAGAACATTCGGGTTCTCTTGAATTTTTAAATTGCGCTCAGGGTGGACGATGATCGGCTGGTAGCCTTCAACCTGAAGGTCAAAAATCAGTCTACTTGCATAGTGAGGCACATCGTCGTGTGGAAATTCAATGAAAACAAACGTACTGTCTTCGTTAATGGTTAAGATTTTTTCTTTTCTCAAACCTTCGATCAGTTCATCGGATATACGAGGTTCTTGCCCAGGTAATACTTCTAGTGGGATGTTCTTTTCACGGAGTATGCGGTTCAGTTCGCTTACTTGAATAATAATATCGTGCTTATAGTTGCTGTATTGTCCGTCGTGATGCGGAGTAGCGACAATGGTCGTGATCCCTTCTTCAACGGCCGCTTTGGCCATTTGAATACTTTCTTCGATCGTCTGTGCTCCATCATCAACGCCCGGTAAGATATGACTGTGAATATCAATCATTTGATTTCCCCTTCCCTTTATTTCCTATCCCTATTTTTGTCAGGTTCTCTTTTTTGTCCTGACTTTCTCTTTACGTTTTCTCTTTCTAACGAGCTGTCCTACAAAAATTATTTCTTATCTTGCTTCTTCCGCCATCTGTTGAATTCGAGATAATCGCGGAACTGCTCCTTCGATACTCCTGAGTTCATGGCTTCTACGACGAGCTCAATCCAACCTTCGTCGAGAGGTTCTTCATTCTTCTCCCCGAGAATGAGATAGTTGACGGAGACGTCTAACTCCAAAGCTACCTTCTCTACGAATTGAATGGACGGATTGGATTGAACTCCCCGTTCGATGGAACTAATGTACGATTTCGCAAACCCCGTTCGTTCCGCTAACTGGATAATGGACAATCCTTTTCTCTTCCTAAGCGCCTGAATCCGATCCCCAATCACTACATTCACCTACTTTACCTGATCCGCCATCAAAAATTTCGTTAATGGAAAATACATGAGACTTTTTAATTATTAATATACCACATAAGGTACGATAATCCAATATATAGAATAAATGTTTTTTATAAAGAATTCATTTTCTCGAGAGTGCATTATAGAGGAATCTTTCGGTGTTCGAAACAAATGGAAAGTAAGTTGTTCATTATAATATGAAGAGTTTCCCATAAAACAAAAGACCCATTTCTTTTGTCGAAATGTGTCTTTTTATGGCGGGATCTTATTAAAGAATGGAAAATACCTTCTTACGCTTTGGATGTTCGGGTGGTTCACTATAAAGTTCTTCACCTTCGATGATGTAATGCGCGTTGTCCATTAAGGCATAGGTCACGGCTTGACCAAAATGCTTTTCTATCGTCGTAAAGGCCTGTTTCATATACAGTCCTTTTTTCGTAACTTCATGCACATCTGAGGCAATCACATGAACTAAATTGGCTTCAATCAGCTGCATGGAAAGCTTCTTCACAGCCCGTCCGTACTTCCCGCATAGGCTGGCGGCGGTCACTTGCGTGTAGGCACCGTTTTTCACAAGTGTGTAAAGCAGCTGCGGATTCTGCTGGATTTCGGGATGACGCTCGGGATGAGCGATGATCGGCCGATACCCTTCTAACTGCATACTAAAGATGAGGTTTGTCGTATAGTGAGGCACGTGATCTTTAGGCAAATCGAGGAGCACGTACTTCTTGTTATCATTAATGGTTAACATCTCGTTGTTGAGGAGATCTTCTCCCATTTCTCCATAAATGCGCGTCTGCTGGCCCGGGATCACTTTGACGTGAATGTCTCTTCGCTTGAACGCCTGATTCAGCTTCTTCACTCTTTTGATAATGTCTTCTTTATGGTTGGTATGCTCCCCGTTTAAATGATGAGGAGTCGCCACTATCGAATCGATCCCTTCGGCAAGTGCTGCCTCTGCAATCTCTATACTTTCCTCGATCGTCTGTGCGCCATCATCGACTTCCGGGAGAATATGACTATGAATATCAATCATGACTTGTCCCCTTCCTGCTACCCTATGTTCTTTTTTTATTTATCGTAGCACCTGAGGGGTGAAAAATTTGTCGGATTCACGCTATTCGCTTTTTATAATTTTGTAGAAAAAAGCACTTGATCGAGGGATCAAGTGCTTCTTAATTGTTGCGGTTCGTTCGCCACTTATTAAATTCAAGGTATTCGCGAAACTGTTCTTTCGAAAGTCCAGAACTCTGTGCTTCTTGCACAAGCTCCAGCCAATCGTCGTCTAAGTGGACTTCTTTCTCAGCTGCATCTCCGTGGAGGAGATAATTCATGGAGACATCCAGTTCTCTGGAAATCTTCTCAAGAAACTGAATCGAGGGGTTGGATTGAAGATTGCGTTCTATTGAACTCAAATAGGACTTGGCGACCCCTGCACGTTCGGCGAGCTCTGATAATGATAAATGGCGGTTTTTACGGATTTGTTGGATGCGATCACCGATCATCCTATCACCTTCTTTCATGTGTATGAAACAATTGTAGCATAATTTGTCGCGGTGTTCTATTTAAAGCACAAAATTTTTGCTAGTAGATGTTTCCTATTTTTTGATTGAGTTGGCAGAGGTGTTGAAAGCGCACACTTTAGTTATAATAAGAGTAGTACAAAAAGGTGGTGTTCAGATGAGTGAATTAGTGGCCCGGTTTGAGCTGGCATTTAATCAGATTCATCAAATATTAAAGGAAATGAATCGTTTTCCGAAAAACGATAACTTCGTGGAGCTGCTGCAGCGTTCGAAGGAGCGCAGCGTGATTAAGGAGCACTTTGATTCGCTTCGGCAGTATGCGAAGCTGCGCAATGCGATTGTGCATGAGCGCGTGAGGGATGACTACTATATTGCTTCCCCTCATCTTGAGGTTGTGGAGGAGCTTGAGTTGATTAAACAAACGCTTGACCAACCTCCAAAAGCGCTTGATATCGCGACTCGGCCGGTGATGTTTTTTTATACGGACTCCGAGCTACTAGAGGTCATGAATGCGTTTCGTGAGCATGGCGTCTCGCAGTTTCCGATCTATGACGGCATGGGCGGCCGCTTCCTTGGACTGCTGACAGATACGGCGATTGTTCGCTGGATGAGCAATCATGCCGTGGAGGGTTGTGTACCTGTTGAAGGGGTGAAGGTGCGTGACGTGCTGGCTCAGGACTGCGCGAAGAATGTGGAGTTTCTGCCTGAGAAAGCGACGGTGTTTCAAGTGGAGGATATATTTGAAGAAAGTCATATGGCTGCAAGAAAACTAAAAGCCGTGATTGTGACAAAAGACGGCGGGGTTGACAGCTCGCCGCTTGGCATCGTGACGACGTGGGATTTAATTAAAGTCGACGCTGAGGGAACGGAGGATGAGTGATCAGAAGCGTTCGGTGAAAGACTTTTTCTCCTATATAAAGGCGGGTTTGCCGGCGAAATGGCTCGTCGCTGTAGCGCTCGTATTAAGTTTACTTGAAACGGCTGCTAGTTTAATTGTTCCATTGTTTGCAAGAGATCTCGTGGATCAGCTGGCGGGCGGTGGATTAAGTAAGGGCTTGATCGTATTTCTGGCCGTAACCTTTTTGGTCCAGACAGTGTCCGGCGGCTTTTCCTACTACATCCTGGCTTATATTGGCGAACATATCGTCGCGCATATCCGCCGGCAGCTGTGGAATCACATCCTTCGTCTGCCTGTCCGTTATTTTGACGAACATGAGTCAGGTGAGACGATGAGCCGGATTACGCAGGATACGACGATGGTGAAGAATTTGATTACGAATCACCTGGTTTCGTTTGTCACTGGTGTGATTACGATCATCGGGGCAGTTGTGATCCTGCTGACGATTGATTGGCGGATGACGGTGATTATGCTGTTGTCGGTTCCTGTCGCATTGTTCGTTTTAATGCCCTTAGGCCGGATCATGTACCGGGTGTCACGAAGGCTGCAGGATGAGATGGCGGACTTCAGTGCGAATTTGGGCCGGGTGTTAAGCGAGATAAGGCTGGTGAAGGCTTCGAATGCAGAAGCAGCCGAGAGTCGTAAGGGTGCGCACGGCATTGGGCAGCTGTTTACATATGGATTAAAAGAAGCACGCATTCAAGCGATCATCTCCCCGTTCGTTACGACGATTATTATGGTCGTACTGGTTGTTTTGATCGGGTATGGCGGCGTACGTGTCGCATCTGGTGCGCTTAGCGCCGGGTCGCTCGTCGCTGTGATCATTTACGTGTTTCAAATTATCGTGCCGTTCAGCCAGATGGCGACGTTCTTTACCGCGTTTCAAAAAGCAATGGGGGCGACGGAACGGATTCAATTTTTACATAAGATCGATGTGGAGAAGGAAGCAGGTGATAGAATGATTGAAGTCGATAAACTTGCGTTTCACGATGTGTCGTTTGGCTACGCGGGGTCAGAGCGTGTGATCCTAAAAGGTGTGAGTTTTGCCGTGCTGCCGGGAGAAACGGTCGCGCTTGTCGGACCGAGCGGTGCTGGGAAAACGACGGTATTTTCTTTAATTGAAAGGTTTTATTCCCCTGCGGAGGGGGAGATTGTGGTCGGAGATGTGCCGCTTGAGTCGATCGAACTTGAGGAGTGGCGGCGGTCGATCGGCTACGTGTCGCAGGACAGCCCCGTCATGTCAGGAACGATTCGCGATAACATTTGCTACGGATTAAAGGGCGAGGTGTCTGATTTTCAAATTGGCGCGGCCCTGCAGCAGGCGAATGCGATTGATTTTGTGGCGGATTTAGAAGAAGGCATTCATACGCGCGTCGGTGAACGCGGCGTGAAGCTCTCCGGCGGCCAGCGGCAGCGTATTGCGATTGCCCGGGCACTGCTTCGTGATCCTGACGTGCTCTTGCTTGATGAAGCAACGTCGAATCTGGATTCGGAGTCAGAAGCTGCGGTGCAGGAAGCCCTGCGGACGCTGATGGAAGGCCGGACGACGTTAGTGATTGCGCATCGTTTGTCGACCGTAGTGGATGCGGATCAGCTGTTGATGCTTGAGGATGGCATGATTACGGGACGGGGCCGGCATGCGGAGTTGTATGAAGGGAATGCGCGGTACCGGGAACTTGTGGATCAGCAGATGCTGTAGAAAAAAGCTTATATTCTCGATAGAGAAAAGGGTTTTAGGAAACGACTCCCTTTCCACGGGCGAATGGTGTGCCTCCTCAGGCTAACGCCTTCCGGGGTCACACCTTATTCGTCTCTCCCGTAGGAGTGTCGCCATTTCCTAAAACCCTTCGCGATAATGTAGTTTAAATGAAACCATTGGCCTGCCCCTACCGAAAAATAGTCCTCTCTTCTCACGAGCAGACAGACTTTCCGTCTTGCTCTGCTTCAGATAGTTACTTTTTTCTGTTCTCCTTTCATGGAATTATCCTTCAACTAAAGACTGGTAGATGGCCTCTTCATCATTTTTCTCTACCATAATAAAGGCAGGAGCATCCCCTTTTGAGTACTCTCTGTCATTGACTGAATAGATCTTTGTGCCTTTTGGAAGCTTTGACGCATACAAGTTTCGATACCACCACGTGTTCGTTGTTTGTTTTTTCACTTCTCCAATAGCCTTGTTTTTGGTGTAGTCATTGTCTTTAATCCACTCTCTGTCAGAAACATTGGTATAGATCAATCCATCGAGCTTAAGGATGTCGGCGTCGGGGTTCTCGCTTACTATCTCTTTTGCTGTGGGATTACCTGCACTTTCATGAGATTGAAAAATCATGGCCAGTACCATAATGACTAATCCAGCCACGCTTATAAACATTATCAGTTTTTTCTTCAAAGAAATCAGCCTAAGTTAAACTCTAATAAACAATCTCCACTGTTTTATTTGTATGAAATCTCTAACACTAAGTCTTGGTCATAATTCCCGAATTTTGAACCAAATACATTTAATCCACCTGAGTTTACTGCTTCTTTCTTCGCTTCTAACCGTATTGAAATGTAAGGGTTGTTTTGTAGGTTTAGTTCTTCGATCGTCACATTTGAAACTTTTTCTCCATCTACAAAGGTACCCTCTTGATTAACTTTCCAGTTTTTTAACACGCCATATTGCGTATTGTTTGTCCCCCACCAGTAAGGCGTTAAATTCCCACGTACCCCTCCGAAGTCTCCAGGGCTTGTCCAATACCCTATATCTATGTCGTTTATGACACATGAGATATCTGATGGCCAGTCATTTTTATAATAAGTGGCTTCCGAACATAACTCCGCTGAGAAATTGAGTTCTTCCACAGTCACTTCATCCGGGATTCGGTTCGGGAAATGATAGTCGATATATCCCGATCTGAACCATATGAGTTGTGCATTTTTTCTTTCTGGTTCATAAAAAGAGCGGGGTTCATCTTCCACATGAATGATTCCATTCTCACTTAATAGACCGCACGTTGGCTCCACCTTGCAATTGACGAATTCCCCTACCGGTAATTCGTATCTGAATAAATTGGGAATAGGCTCTTCTTTATTCCTTAAATTAATGATGATTCTATCAAATTTTTTTGAACTCACTTTTTGAGATCCTCTGCCGGGAACCTTTTCTGTAGAAATTAAGTTTGCATCTTCTAACTTATTTACATTGGTAGCTGTTGAGGAAAAAGGAATTTCTAATGACGCCGACAAATCATTGACGTTTTTCGGACCTTCACTCAACAGTTTAAGAATGTCCATACGATGGTCATTTCCTAAAGCTTTACAAACTTCTATAGCTTCTTTTAGGGATAATTCAAGTGTTCTCATTTTTCACTCTCCTATTATTACTCTATTTTAAGTAATCATCTTATAATTACTACTTTTTTTCAAGTAAAAAAAGATTTTATTTTTAATAAATCGCTTTAAACCAATGTTTTATTTAATAAAACTAAAATATCTGACAAATTTCCATTGATTTATTATCATTTTTTATGTAATAATAACCCTATACTAAAACAAGGGGAGGATTTTTTAGATGAAAAATGTAACCGTATTCATTTTTATGTTGGCTTCTACACTGCTTTTCATTTCTGGTTGTTCGAATGGGAACGACGAATCATCTGAAGGAAGCAGCGAATCGGGGGTCACTGAATTAAGCTTTTGGGCTCCGTTTAGCGGAGGAGATGCAGATTTTATGAAGTCGATGATTTCGGACTTTAACGAGGAGCATGAAGATGTGGAAGTCGACTACTTAACCGTAACGGATGATGAGTATTATACAAAGTTCCGTACTTCTGTTACATCTAATCAAGCCCCTGATATTGCTATTGCTCACGCTTCAAGAATAGCCGAACTGCAATCCGCTAATTTAATTGAAAGCATAGAAGGACCTGCAGAAGAAGCGGGAATTGACTGGGATACGTATAACGAGAACATTGTAAACGCTACGATGATCGACGATGAACATTACGGTGTTCCTTTGGACACACACGCCTTGATTATGTTTGCTAATAAAACCATTTTAGATGAGGCTGGCGTCTTAAATGATGATGGGATGCCTGAGGTAGGAGAAGGAGCAGAAGGATTTAAAGATTTTCTAACACAAATTCAAGAAAATACTGAAGATGATGTGTTCCCTCTTTCAGCAACTTCCAGTGGATATTCTCCATTGCGCATTTGGTGGACGCTGTATAGTCAAATGGGTGGAGAACTATTAAACGAAGAAGGTACGGAGGCCGCTTTTAATAATGAAGAAGGACTTGAAGCTCTAAGCTATATGGGAAGTCTTACTGAGGAAGAGTTGTGGCCGAAAAATATTCAAGATGGTGGAGAGATTTTTCAATCTGGAAATGCCGGCGTTCACATTAATGGTGTATGGATGACTGGAGTCCTTGAGCAAAATGATGATTTGGACTTTGTAGCACTGCCTATTCCTAATATGTATGAAGAAGAAGCGACTTGGGGAGATTCTCACTCCTTTGTATTGCCGACAAAACAAGATCAGGCTGATGAAAAACGCGAAGCCGCTATTCAATTTTCAGATTGGATCGCTGAAAATGCTGCGACCTGGGGAGAAGCTGGCCATGTTCCAAGTAAATCATCGGTTGTAGAGTCTGAAGAATTTCAAGAATTGGAATACCGCAAAGATTACGCAGAACTCACAGATTACGTAAGTTTTACTCCGAGCAATGAAAATATCACAGCAATCAATGATGCGCTTGCTGATCAGCTCTCTACTTTCACAAGTGGACAAACAAATGAAGAAGAAACGTTAGAGATGATGGAACAAGAAGTAAATAATATCCTTTCTGAATAAAGGAGAACGGAAGCAATAAAAGAAGGGTGGTCTTTGATAAGGGCCCCCTTTCTTTTTAAGGAGGCGAATTACATGAAGGACCTTTTCAGCAAAAAAGGAGACCATCTGGCTGCTTATTTATTTCTAGCTCCCTTTTTAATGATATATGGAATGTTTATGGTCTATCCGATTATAAAAGGAATGAAGATAAGCCTCAGTGAATGGAAGTTCGGTTTAGACCCTGAATTTGTTGGTTTGAAAAATTATAAAACGATGTTATCGGATGGCTACTTCTGGGAGGCTCTTGGGAATACGTTGTACTTCGTATTGATTTCAACTCCCGTGTTAATCATTCTGGGGCTGCTTGTCGCGCTGATTGTAAATAGTGGATTAAAAGGAACCGTTTTCTTGCGGGCGGGATTTTTCCTCCCATTCATTCTTTCTATTTCTGTAATGGCGAGTATCTGGGTGTTCATTTTTCAGCCATACACAGGTCTTATGAACTCTATACTACAGAAATTCGGAGTACAGCAGGAGATATTTTGGCTGAATGAACCGAATCTTGCCTGGATGTCGATTTTAATTGCTACGGTATGGTGGACGTTAGGTTTTAATATGGTTCTGTTCTTAGCGGGACTTCAGGAAATACCAAAAGAGCATTATGAGGCTGCCCAGATTGATGGTGCCGGCCCGGTCCGCACGTTCTTTTCGATTACATTGCCTTCGTTAAAGAATGTCATTTTACTTATCGTCGTTTTGCAAACGATTAATTCATTCAAATTATTTGGACAGCCATATTTGATGACAGAAGGTGGTCCGGGAAGTTCAACTAGACCGTTGGTACAGTACATCTACGAAAAAGGCTTTGTTGAACAAGATATGGGAGTAGCTTCATCCATGTCTTACGTATTGTTCGCTATTACCATTCTTGTCGCAATCATTCAATTTAAATTCTTCACAGGGAAACAGGAATAGGGGGGAGATTAATGACAGCACGCAAGAGGAAAAAGATGAACGTAAGTCGGAAATTACTCTATATATTCAGCTATCTATTTATAGCCGCCTGGTTAATTCCTATCGTATGGATGTTTATTACTTCCATAACTCCTAGAGGTGAATCCGTCACCATTATTAGTGAGCTATTCACACCTCCTTTCACATGGGCGAATTACGAGTACGTATTAGAAAATGCGATGATTTGGAGATGGACCTTTAACAGCTTTTTTGTCGCTTCGATTACGACGGTATTAACATTACTGCTGACCTCTTTAGCTGCTTTTGCCTTGTCCAGGCTGAGATTTGTGGGGCGAAATTTAATTTTCTGGCTCATCATTGCAGGGTTAATGGTACCGATTGAAGCCATGATCGTTCCATTATTTCAAATCATGATCGAGTTGAATATAGTGAATACCTATAGTGCTTTGATTCTGCCGAACTTAGCTATGCCGTTAGGTGTCTTTTTATTAAAGCAATTCTATGATGGAGTACCAAATGAACTAATGGAAGCAGCAAAAATGGACGGTGCGGGTTTGCTGAAAATCTACTGGAAAATATTCCTTCCCTTATCCCGGTCAAGTATGGCTGCGCTAGGTATCTTTACCTTTATTATGTCGTGGAATGACTTCTTATGGCCCTTCCTGGCTGTAAATAGTGAATCTATGTTTACTCTTCCAGTGGCTATTCCGACCTTCCAAAGTTCATTTTCTTCGGAACTTATGATTCCGATGGCTGTTAACACATTAGCTAGTGTACCAGCGATCATTGTATTCATTTTATTCCAAAAACACATTATTCAAGGGATTGCTATGACTGGGATTAAGTAGCAGAAAGGAATCGATTCTATGAGAAATCAAATGACGTTATCAGGTCAATGGGATTTCAAAATTGACCCATTAAATAAAGGCGAAACAGAATTATGGCATAAGGGGATTGGGGAGAGTGAAATAATCACTGTCCCTCACATTTGGCAGCAAGATGAAAAGTATCTCGATTATAAAGGGGCAGCTTGGTATCAAAAGCGCATAGATGATGTATCTTGCTCTGATGAAAACGAGCTGTTTATATGTTTTCAGGCTGTCGATTACCAGGCAGATGTCTGGTGGAACGGAAATAAGATCGGATCCCATGAAGGAGGATTTACTCCTTTTGAATTTAGGATTAATAAGGATTTAATAGAAGAAAAAAACAGCTTAATTGTGAGAGTTTATGACCCGGCTGATAATGCTGAAATTCCAATTGGTAAACAAGGCAGCTGGTACACAAGAGTGAGCGGTATATGGCAGGATGTTTTTATCGAAGAACGACCTGCGCCATATATTTCAGAAGTTTTTCTAACTCCTATAGTCGATGAGGAACGACTGGAATTATCTTTTCTCTTAGAGGGTGAAACGAATGACCAGTCAATAACAGGCTTTCACTATTCCATCGCTCCTCACAGCTTGGGGTTAGAAAAATGGTCACAAGGCGAGCATTTTTCCGGCACCGTTTTAATGGAAGACATTAAAGTGGAAAACCATAAGGTTACTTGTCACATTAAGGTGCCGGGGATAAAAGTTTGGGAGCCGTCCCTCCCTTATTTATATGAGTTGAAAATTAGCTTGCTGGAAGGAAGTAAAGACAGCTCCACTACAACTTTCGGTTTTCGTAAAATCGAACAGCACAACAACGAATTGTACTTAAATAATGAGAAAATTTTTATTCGGGGGGCTTTAGACCAGGCGTTCTATCCAGACACTATATACATAGCTGATTCTGATGAGACGATCATTAAGGAAATAGAATTAGCTAAGGAGATGGGATTTAATTTATTAAGAAAGCATATCAAAGTAGAACTTCCACGTTACTTATATTGGGCCGATCGCCTCGGTATGCTGATTTGGGCAGAACCACCGAATTACGTGAAGTGGACGCCTCAGGCAAGAAGAAGATTTATTCAAGGTTTAAAAGATATGATTACGCGTGATTACAACCACCCTTCTATTATTATATGGTCCGTGTATAACGAGGAATGGGGACTCGAATGGGACCTCGATAATGACAAAGAAAAGCAAGCACATGTGCAGCAATCCTACGAACTTGTGAAAAAATGGGATCCCACAAGATTAGTTTGTGATAACAGTGGATGGTCCCATATTCAAACGGACATCAACGATTATCATCGATATTTTGTTTTGCCGGAACAACATAACCAATGGAAGGAAGACGTACACTCACACATTATTGGCGAACCTGACAAAAACTTTGTGCCAGGTTTTCAATCGGATAACGAGCCGCAGATCGTATCAGAGTTTGGGGTGTGGGGGCTTCCAGACGTTGATAAGCTGAAGAGCTTTTACAATGGGGCAGAGCCCTGGTGGTTTGTGAATCAGGGTGAACAGACGCATCAAGATGATTATAAAAGGCCCTCCACTCTATTCCAAAACTTCGATAAATTCGGGATATCCAAAGCTTTTCAAAACTATGAAAAGCTGGCCGTTTTATCTCAAAGAAGAATGTTTCGAGCGACTAAAGCGTTAATAGAAGAAATGCGTAAACAGTCAGAAATGGCAGGGTATGTCGTCACAGAATTTACCGATATTGAATGGGAAACAAACGGATGGCTGGATTTTATGCGTGAGCCGAAAGAAGGCTTTGAAAATCTAATTGATTTTAATGGGGCAAATGGAATATTTGCTGAGCTGCCGACTCATAATTACTGGCAGGGAGATCTCGTATCCATAGATTTGTTTTTACTTGCCGATCTTAAGAGGGAAGAACCTGCACAAGTGAAGTGGTCAATTGTAAAGGAAAATCAGGAGGAAGTACAATCTGGTGAGTCAGAACTGTTAGTATCGCATAATTTGACTACTCATAAGAATGCAATTGAATTTGAAGTGCCAGAGATAGAGAAACCTGTGTTTTTTTGGTTGAAGTTAGAGCTTTTCGTGAACGGTGTGAGGGTGGCGAAAAATGAAGAAGAATTAACCTTCACTCCCTCCTTGGAAATAGAAGATTTAAATATGTTTGTTGATGTTAAGGACGAGAATTTTAAAAACACACTTATGGAAGCAGGATTTTCTCAGCCTCAAGAGGAGATTTCCAATTCCTCCACTATTATCTCAGATTATTTGGATGACAAATTACTCAATCATGCGAAAAAAGGAGGCCAAGTCATTTTTCTGGCAGAAGAAGGAGATAAGATAAAAGAAAAAAGTATGTATACATTTAGAAAATTAGATTTAGGTGAAAGCTGGGCCAGAGCTTCATCCATGAATTACGTGGATAAAGAATGGTTTGGTGATCTACCTCTAAGAACAGAAATGGGATGGGAATTTGAGGGGATGTTCCCAGACTACGTCATTCCGTTTACAGACTATAAGAAAAATAGTAATAACCGTACAATTCATATGTTCGGAAACCCGTCCATTGCAGAAAGTGCTGACGTTATATCCGGGTATTTCCAGGGATGGCTCGGACAAAATGGCGGTACATTGATAGAGCAAAAATATGGAGAGGGAAAGATTTTAACGACGACATGGAAAATAAAAGAAAGCCTTTCCTCTTCCCCAATCGCCCAATATATTTTAAAAGGCATGATCCATAATCTATCTCAGAAAAAGGTAACGGTTAAAGAATGAGAAACAGATAACACTTTGATAGGCAGGAAGTGAGTGAATGAAAAGAACACTAGATCGGATAAATGAAGAGAAAATCGTGGCTATCATCAGGCTGGACAACACTGAACATATCGAGGATATCGTTAAAAGTTTATATAAAGGCGGAATTCGGGTGATCGAAGTGACACTTAACACGCCCGGGGCATTAACGTGCATAAACAAAATGAAAGAGAATTACAATGATTTAGTCGTCGGAGCTGGCACGGTGCTTGATAGTGAAAGTGCAGGCGCATCCATTCGGGCAGGCGCAGACTTTCTTTTAGCACCCACCTTAAAAAAAGAAACGATAGAAACAGGAAACCGATACAATATTCCTGTTATACCAGGCATTATGTCTCCGACAGAAGCTTTGACTGCCTACGAATATGGGGCGCAGCATGTGAAAGTATTTCCTGCCCCCTCGGTCGGTGAAAATTTTGCGAAGGACTTAAACGGTCCCCTTCCCTTTTTAAACGTCATGGCAGTGGGCGGCATTACGGTCGATAACGCAGCGAGATACTTTAAGAAAAACTGGAACTCCGTTGGAATTGGCAGTTCGTTAGTAAGCAGCCAACTGATAGCTGATAGAAATTTTGATGAAATAACAGCAAGAGCGGAGCAGTTTATTCAGGTAAGAGATCAATTTAACACTTACTAAAGAAGCGGGTGAAAAATATCATTATCATAATAGATTCCGGAACAACAAATTCACGAATTCGTCTTCTAGATGAAAAGGAAGTATCCATTATCACTTCTATAAAACTAGAGGTGGGCGTAAGAAATACAGCGATCGATGGTCATAACGAAAAGTTAAAACAAGAATTGGCGCAAGGAATTCAGCGACTGCTTAAGCAGCAGTCCATTTCCTCCCATGATATTTCGTATATAGTCGCGGCCGGAATGATTACTTCAAACTTAGGAATTCATGAAGTGCCACATATTACGGCCCCGGCTCGATTAGATGATTTTATTAAAGAAGTGCAAGTTGTAAAGACTGAGGAATTCTTAAATATACCTTGTCTTTACATTCCGGGTATGAAAAACGTGGTGGCTGATTCCTTAGAAGAAAATCTAAGTGTGATTAATCAATATGACGTGATGAGAGGAGAAGAAGTTGAAGCCTACGGGCTCCTTAAACAACTTTCTCCTAAAGGAAAAGGTCTAATGATACTGCCCGGATCTCACACAAAGTACGTTTTAATTGGCGAAAACAAAGAATTACTGAGCTGTCGATCCACGCTGGGTGGTGAAATGTTAAAAGCAGTGAGAGACGAAACCATCCTTTCTGATTCTTTAAATTCCACACTCGTTGAAGAGGTAGTTCCCGAATACCTTATTAAAGGCTTTCTCGCTGCTCAAAAAACAGGAGTTACGAGAAGTTTGTACCATATCAGGCTGCTTCAGCTCTTCTCCGAATTAAATGCGAACGAGCGAGCCAATTACTATGCAGGTGCCATCTTATATTACGATGTAGAAGCTTTGGAGCAAATGATGGAAAATGAACAAGTTAACTGGATAATGATCGGTGGGTCTGAACCATTAAAAAGTTTGTTCTATCACCTGCTGACCTATGTATATGAGAGCACAGAAATTCTTATGGCTGAAGAAGAGAAATCCGAAATGGCGAGCGTTTACGGAGCGGCCGAAATTGGACAATTATATCATTCTATTAATGAGGAGCTGTCTGAATGAAAATACTAGACTATGAACTTTTTCAAGTACCACCCAGGTGGCTGTTCCTAAAAATTGAAACAAACGAGGGTATTACTGGATGGGGAGAACCCGTTATCGAAGGAAGAGCTCATACCGTAAAAGCTGCGGTTGAAGAACTAATGGAACAACTCATCGGAAAAGATCCACTTCGTATTGAAGATCATTGGAACATGATGTACAGATCAGGCTTTTATCGTGGCGGACCGATTTTAATGAGTGCCATCGCGGGCATTGATCAGGCACTGTGGGACATAAAAGGAAAATATTATAATGCTCCAATCTATCAGCTGTTAGGAGGAGCCTGTCGTGATTCTATTAAAGTTTATTCCTGGATTGGCGGGGATCGTCCTTCTGATGTAGGTCAGGCTGCAAAAGAAGCAGCAGCGACAGGATTTACTGCGGTGAAGATGAATGGAACCGAAGAACTTCAATACATCGATTCGTACAGCAAAATTGACCAAGCCGTCGAACGAGTTGCAAATGTTCGAGAAAGCGTAGATCAAGATGTGGGGATTGGCATTGATTTTCACGGAAGAGTTCACAAACCTATGGCGAAAATCCTTGCGAAAGAATTAGAACCCTATCGTCCGATGTTCATCGAAGAACCGGTACTTTCAGAAAATAATGAAGCCTTGCGGGATATTGCAGCTCATACACATATCCCTATTGCGACAGGCGAAAGAATGTATTCAAGATGGGATTTTAAGTCGATTTTATCTGAAGGATTTGTTGATATTATACAACCTGATTTATCTCATGCCGGAGGAATTACAGAAACTAAAAAAATCGCTTCCATGGCTGAAGCTTATGACGTAGCTGTAGCTCCGCATTGTCCACTGGGACCCATTGCGTTAGCAGCCTGCCTGCACGTAGATGCTACAGCTCATAACGCCTTTATTCAGGAGCAAAGCTTAGGCATTCACTACAACAAAGAAAACGATTTACTGGATTATGTTAAAGATCGCAGCGTCTTTGATTACAAAGATGGGCACGTTAAATTTCCACAAGGTCCTGGACTAGGTATTGAAATTGATGAAGAGTATGTAAGAATGCGTGCGAAGGATGGCCATAACTGGAGAAATCCTGTATGGCGGCATAAAGATGCAAGTATAGCAGAATGGTAAAATGAATTCATAAATAGGTCGGCTTCACAGAAAATACATCGAGTATGAGACTTCTATAGTTTCATACTCGATATAAGCTTTTGTGTTCCTAATGTACATCAGGAAGTAAAGCTTGTTTATACCATCTTGTCTTCTTTGTTTAATAACTCCTGTAAATTACAGATAAATCGAATGAATTAAATGCTTTATCCCTATGATTGTCGTTTAACGCTCTTTCAATCTTCCTGCCATTCTCCCTATTCCCCCGCTTTTTCCTTTACTACAACAACTCTTACTTTAAGTCGATACAGAACCCCGCCAATTTAACGTAAAATAAATGGGATGATCCGAGGCATTTTTCATATCCTTCTTAAGAAAAGAAAGGTAATCTGCTGGATAAGTCCATTGATAAATGCATTCTACGTTGATTGGTTCATATTGCTCGAACGCATGAGATGACTTTCTTCGTATGTATATTCAACGTCTCCTGTGCCCCTTAAGATTTTCTAATAAATTCAAAGGTTAAAGCTGAA
Organism: Halobacillus andaensis; assembly: GCF_014636475.1. GTDB lineage: Bacteria > Bacillota > Bacilli > Bacillales > Halobacillaceae > Halobacillus_A > Halobacillus_A andaensis. Next base: position 710,289 of record NZ_BMEL01000002.1, on the reverse strand, counting down.
AGTATGAATGAGACAAGGATCATGATTGGGTTGACGATGATTAAAGCAATTAAATTCGTTTTATAATTAATGGGAACAAACATCTCCCACAGTGCCCCGACTCCTTTCCATAACACGTAAAAAAACATAATGGCTAAAGCAAGACGGATCACTTTTTCAAGCAGCTTCCTCAACGTTACGCCTCCCTCCCTTTCCAGTAAGACGGTGCCCCTTTACATCCAGATCCGATCACTAACATCAGGGTTATGATCAAAAGAAAAAGAGGCAGAAGGAGCAGGAAAGGTGAGTACTTCATGAAGATTTTTTCTTTTCGGATCATACCTATTATGGAACACGCAAAATTTCATCACCTGGCGAGAAGATAGAATTAATAAAACAAATACACCCAAACTTAATAAAAGTTACTTACCTTACTATTCTATAAACTAAACCTCTATTTTATCGTCTTTATGAATATCTTCCGTGCCAGCTTCCAATGCCGTCTCGTAGTACCAGCACTTATGCTCGATCAGTTCCACGCCTCTAATTCCTTTACATCGCGATCAATTGAATGTTTGAACAAAAGGAGTTCTTTTCTTTCAAACGAATAAAGGGGTTTATCACTTCGATAACTGCCTAAAGCTTTCTCAATGGTTCTGCTCATCTTTTCCGGGAATGAAATGACTCCCCATTCCCCCGCTTCTTCCTTTGATACGGCAGCCCCGGTTTTAACGTACAACAAGACGCGCAGCATATTTAATGTACAATAAATAGGGTCATTCTCTATATTTTCGATACACTCTTCATAATCGCCCATAACGGAAGATAAGTAGTCTGCTGGCGGAATCTCAGGAAATACTTCAGTGATGGGCGGCCCTGTAAGGCAGATGCCTCGCTGATTGATGATATGAATATGGGCAGCTAGATCCGGATCTGTTTTTATTTCTTCATTTATGAATATGGATGGATCGTTTGATAAAGCAGCTCTCCAATGCTCGCTGTAATGAAAATCAAACGGAAAAGGATGGGTGCTTTTATGTAATTGCTCTTGATGCAAGAAGCTGATTTCGATTGGATAAGGATCGTTAGAGTTTTTCAAAAAGAGTGCCGCCAGCCTCGCTTTTGTTTCATTCGATATTGGATGATGGGTGATTACGAGCAGGTCCAGATCACTGCGGCGGGGGTTGAATCCGCCCATGGCCAGTGAGCCGTGCAAGTAAAAGCCGAGGGGCTGGTCACCCAGAATGTATTTTGTCTCCTGTACAAGACGCCAAACGAAATTCTTTAGTTTGGAAGGGGCATTTTTCCAATCATAAGTCATAGAAGCACCTCCCTGTCTATTGCTCACATTTACCGATCATTTTACGGTTGTTCGTTTTCTCCCTCCTGAACTTCAATGTAAACAGACCCATGAAGGGAGTCATTGATATAGGCGTTTAACTTCCACATTCCGCTATCAGGCAAGGACATAGTTGAAGGAACGGAAGCATCTGCACCATTATGTTCTTTTACTGCGACAGGGACTTCGTCCAGCACATTCACTTCATCTCCCGATTCGTGGATGCCGACGACTTTTAAATCACCTTCTAACTCTTCTTCCTCCCCCCAGAAATGCCACATATACTTTTGGATTTTATCAGGATAAAATTTAGTGACTTCACTGCCATCATAAATAAAACCTACATGATCTTTCTCTCCAATCATCTGATAAGAACCTGATTCAAACCGTTCGCTTTCTTTCCATTCTTCTTCCGAACAGCCCGTTAACCATACAAGTAAAACAACAAGCAAAGGGTATAATTTTCTCAAGGGCTCCCTCCTTTTGGAAAAAATTCTCTATACTAATCATTCCAAATACTTACAGATAATGCAACCTTCTTCTTCAAGGCTATGGTATTGAAATCATATACGTGTTCCCCTTAAACTAACAGGCAGATTAGTTTAATAAGCAGATAGCAAACGGAGGATTTCCAATTGAGAACGGATGCCATAATTTTTGTTTTAAGTACGATTGTATGTATTGCGATGGCAATCTTTTTATCCAAATACCTTACAAACAAAGGGTTTAAAAAAGGAGCACTCATTATACCGAGTCTTCTTCTAGGAACTGGGTTAGGTGTGGTTATAAGCATTATGGCAGGCGGAACATTTGTAGAGTCTTTAGTGGTGATTGGAGTAATGGTGTTGATTTCGTTAGGGTACACGCTGGGTTTAGCAAGAATGAGAAAAACCTATCCATCATTAACAAAAAATAAATAGTTTCTACTTCTACTATAAACACCAAACTTTAATAGAGGGTTACCTTCATTAGGTAACCGCTCGTTTCTATATGACTTTTTGTTTTTTCATTCTGCCTACTCCTTTATTGAACCTGTCTTTACTCACTCTTTTTTTCTGCATAAACACCCACCAGATATTTTAAAATGTAGTAAACCATCAACACAACGACACCCACTAGAAATACGTTGTAGTCATCAAAAATCGTTGATGCAAGAACTACGGCTGCCACTAAATAGATGACGGCGAATCCCTGCTGATATTGTTTCTTTTTTGATAAATCATCAGGATTTTTTACAAAAAACACCCCTATCCACTCTCATGCCCCTTGTCATACCAAATTAGCGCTTTACTCTCGCTTTCCCTCACCAGCTGCTCTTTCCCCTGGATGTACGACGCTATATCATATGGGAATTGCTGAGCCATCTTCTGTTTTAACTCTCCATACTGCTGCTTTTCATAGGGATGCGTTCTGAGGTAATCACGAAACGCCAGATGCCGCTTGATTTCATGGCTATCTTCTTCATAAAAATGAACATGATGCGAGCGTTGATCGCCGCCTTTTTCAAAATACCTGCGCTGCGGGATCCCATTCTCCCCCTTAGGCGTGTACCCCATCTGCTTCATTTCTTCATTATATTGATCCACGAGCGTAATGTCTTTTACGACAGGCATGATGTCAATAATGGGTTTCGCCTGTAATCCTGGCACAGAGGTGCTGCCGATGTGGTGGATCTCAAGTATCTCAGTCGTGAATACCTCACGCAGCTTTTTCGCTTCTTCTAAAAACATCATCGGCCATTTTTCCAGATAAGGTTCAACTGCAACTTTTCTCAAAAAAACCACCCTCCGTCCATGTTAAAAAAGCGGGTTAACGGGACCTTTCTTCCTTCACGGTGCCATTTATGATATTCCTTAAACAATTGGTGAACATCATGTTCAAACCGACCTTCGACCAAATTCTTTACAGCTAGGAAGCTGCGCCAGTAATCGAACATAATGCCCGTCAGGCTGCCTTGATAGCTGGCATGTCCGAACGCATCCAATAAATGATCGCCGTACTTGTCTTTAAACATCTCGACCAATTGTGACTCAACCTCTACGATCTCTTGAAACTCTGAATCACTTAAGATGTATTTTCTTGCTAAGTAATCACACATCCCTTCCTCAAACCAGATGCTGTCCTCCCGCTCGTCCTCAAACTCATCGACAAATAAATCGATGTGATGCGTTAACTCGTGACCCGCGATGGTAAGTAATTGGTTGAGCGGCAGGTTATGATAATACTCTTCAATCGAAGCATTCCTTTTATCCTCCAGCTGATCGAGAAACAGCTTCTTCCAGGCTGATAAATCAGGAGTAAGGTAAATCGTATCTTTATTCGTAAACGCGGGAATCGGAAGGTCGGAAAATATGCTGGTTGCTGCCTCTTTGGACGTCCATACGAATGCTTTAGGCAGATCGTTAAGAGCAAAGTTTTGTTCTAAGTATTTTTGATAGTCGGTAAGTTGATCTTTGAAGTGTTCGATGACGGCTTCGTGTTGTTCATATTCTGTTTTAGATTCAAATGCGTAGAAATGTTTCATGGATGGCTGCTCCTTGTGAAGGTTTATGACTTAAGATTCTCTAATAATTTTAAAGATTAAAGCAGAAAGAATGAGCGATACGGCTGCCATTACGGGTACGACGAAAATGATGGCCATGAGGTTCGTTTTATAATTAATCGGTACAAATATCTCCCATAGTTCCCCCCACTATGTTCCTAACACGATAAAAAATCCGAGGGTCATAGCAAAATAAATCACTTTTTCAAGAAGCTTTCTCAATTTTATCTTCCTTTCTCTTTGGCTCATAATCTAACCCCAATCATCGGCCCCAGGCTGATAATCAAAAGAAGAAACGGCACCAGTAAAATGAAAGGAGAGTACTTCATGTAGCTCTTCTCTTTTCTGCTCAAAGCTATTATGGAAAAAGTAAAAGAAGCTATGTAGAGAATCAGCCCTGTGAAAAGAACCTGGCTATATTGAAAGATACCTAAGGGTGTAAAAGGCGTGATGATCAAAAACATACCTGCTAAACCTGATACGAGAGAGCATAAACTATTAATCTTTATTTTGGTTTTCGTTAAAGCCAAACTAATCACCTCCCCAGCTGCTACATGGCATTAGAATGATTTTCCCTTTCTTCTATTATTTTGAAAACAGGGGTTTTAGGGTATAGCTCTATATTCATACATAAGAGCGAATGTTAAAGGGGGAAAAGTAAACTTGAGTAAAAGAAAGAAGAAATATTTAGAACTTATCATTGTTTTCGTTCTCTTTTTATTAGTTACCCTTTTAACAGAATTACCAGATTACCTACTTGTTACATTAGTTACCTGGTTATTATTAGAGATATCGTCCATCGAATTTAAGCATAGGAGGAAGAAGAAATCCTCTGATTAATTTTAAATTTACTACGTGAATAACGAAAGTATGAGACGGCCCCATGCCCGGTCCATGTGTTTATTTCTGAGAAAATGTGGTATGATATAAGTAACAAATCATATAATAAAGAAATGACCACAGCGCGAACTGTGGTCAGATAGATACCCACTCTTCTGATAGGGGATTGGCGTTATCTATTCTGTAGAGAAAAAATAGCCCTTACCCATTTTGCCGAACAGGGGGGCTATTTTTTTGTGCTAAAAATAGCGACAACGACAGCGATTAACGTTATGATCAGTGAAGAAAAAGAAATCATAAGCGTTAAAGCCTCAAAGGTTGTCATGGAATCACCCCCTTTAGGGGACAACTCCAACCACCCTATCCTTTACCAAACGATGATAAATCGAATGGAGTATCTATTACCTATTATACCATAATCATCCATTAATCACCTTTGCTTCCAAAAATAAACCCCTTTGATATCAAGGTTCTTCAGCCATGTTTCACCTGCTGGCGTGGCACTCAGCCGGTGTTATGCTCCTCATTTTTTGTTCCGTTCTTTTTCTTATAAATCACGTAAATTACGTTGCCGATCACGATCAATAAAGAACCAGTCAGTGACCCTAATATAGAGAACGGACCAAGATTAAATATGAGACTTGCAATGGTTCCCCCAATAAACATCATTAAAGCATACCAACTAAGACGCCATTCAGAAGATAATATACCTTTCATATTTTCTTGCTCCCTTCTTTGATACCATATGTCACTTTTTCACCACTTCTGTACCAGATCCTTACCTGATCTTTTTCTATCGTAAACTCCCCATCAGCAAAGTGTTGTAATACTCCCCGTCAGATAACCATTTGTCGTTTTGTAAAATTCCCTCTACTTTAAACCCACAGCTCTTATACATACTGATAGCTTTCTCATTTGTTTCGAGGACACTTAACGTCATTTTTCTTATATGATTAGAATCTGCCCAGCTAATCGATTCTTTCAATAAGTTCTTTCCTATCCCATATCCCCAATAAGCCATTAACACACCTACACCAAATTCCACCTTATGCGAGCTTCTCTTTAATTCATTTCCTTCGCATCTAGAAAAGCCAGCAATTGCTCCTTTAACTTCAGCTACTAAAAATATATTGGTAAGACTGTCTGAGTCCTTCTTAATTATTTTCTGAAACCCTTCTTCGTCTATGTATGCTTCTCCCTGTACTCTATCCATATATTCAGTTTCACCATCGATCTGTAATCTAACTTCCGACAGGGCTTTAGCATCTTTGCATTCAGCGGACCTAATGAGGTATTGCAGATTATGAATAGCGTACTCTCTTGGTTTTACGATCATTTCAATCTCCTTCCTTAATACTTCTTCCCATATGAAAGATTTTACATTTGGAAGTGAAAGAGGCTTGCAATCGACCTTCCTACTTACTTATTTCCGACCCGAAATTTATGAACTCAAGTAACATAAGCAAATACAACGATAGAGAAACAGAGGATCCCGCTGCTCATAAAAATAATAGTGAAAATTTTTCAACCAATTGTGGCAGCGTTCATCATAAATAAGCTAATTGTTATCAAAGCCAAACATTCTTAAGATATAAAAACCCGTTTAATAAAGCACCACCCAGTAAAATAAATAATCCAATCATCACGAATCCATATGTAAAACCTCTAACCATCGAGAGTAAATCTAGAAACATATTTTTTATAGTATTTATAATAAATTGCAACTCAAAGTCACCCCCCCTTTTTATTCAATTGTAAAACAGTTAAATGGCGTTTAAACATTTCACTAAACTGCTTTGTTAGTGAAAAAGCGATCCTCCATATTTAACAATCGCTCCCTAGTGTTAAAGACTCATATAGAGATATCCTAAACTGCGTTAGAGTTCTTTTTAATACTTTCCTTACAGAACGTCTCAAGTGTAATTATATGGTAAAGTTGACACGGAGATGTTTTGGTTAAGTTTCAAATAAAAAGAGGTGACACGTAATGGGTGATTATGTCCTATTGATCCCGTTATTAGTTGTAGTTATTGCTGTGTTATATCGTTCAAATGCTTTCCGTAAGATTGTTAGATATATTGGTTATGGGTACTTCCTTGGACTGACGTTAGTCTTCATTATAGTGAGAGAAAGAATTAGTTATCTTTATGAACATCCTCCTATCCCTGATATTTATTGGGAGAAAAACTCAAATTGGAGTGATGCAGGACTGTTTCTATATTTAGTGCCAACAGTAATTATATTTTTCATCTTATTCTTTTCTTGGTTCAAAAGAGAGAAAGAATTAATAGAAAAACTCCTTATTCTCCTTTTTTTTATTGGTGTATTAGTATTAATTTTCGTATATGCCTTTTTCTTTAGTATGACTTTAGGTTATAGACCTTAAAGTAACTGCTTATAAGGGTACAGTTAAACTATATATGGGAAACCCTGATAAAAGAGTTTCCCATAACCACGCAATCACTAGGAGAGAAATCCCCCCTTCATTTATATCAATTGCATAGTATATGTAATACAAATTGGAAAAAAGTGAATTTATTACATTTAAGTGTAACATAGCAAAGTTAAAGAACAGCTCACTTCCTATCTTTATTTCGGCCCTTCAAAAACCTTTTGTAATTATTAAGTGAGTGGGCAAATATTCTTTATGGGATAAACGGTTCCATTAAACGAAAGACTTGAATCCAAGATAAACCTGCTATGATTTATTGTTAGAACTACCGTTCGTTAAATAAGAGGTTAATGTTTAAATATGTTTAAGGTTCTTGAAAACCGTAAACACCAACAAAAGTTAGGATTAGACTAACCAATAGCATTGCAATACTACAAATAAACAATAATATTCTGTACTTGTTCCTTTCAGCAAGACAAGCAAACAAAAAACCTAGAAAATTGTAGAGATTAAAAAATACAATAAACGCTGTACCTTTTGTTTCGAAAGTTAAGGTTTCATAAAGATTTCCACTATTTGAAATAGAAATAATCATACTTAATCCCAATAGAGTAGATATTACTGATACTATTGAAAAAATTCTCCTCATTTCTCTCAACCCTCTTTGAATATTCTTATTCTACGAAAGTACCTAGGATGAAATAGAAAGAAGCTTTTATTTATTATCTGCTAGGTAGTTCAATACTCTCATCTATAATTAGAATGGAACAAACGATGGTTAGAGATTCGCCCCGTTTGCTGAAGACTTGATTTCGAGATAACTTGGAGCAGAACTTAAACTAACGCCCCGATAGCCTTCTACACCTTAATATAAACTCCAATCCATTGTTTGTTGAAAGGTAATCAGACCGTAATCATTAACTTAACCTACTCTGTTAGCACAATAAGTGATAGTCACTATGCAGCTATCGCCCTCGTTTTTGGAAGACTTGAATTCAAGATATATTAAACATCATATCGTTTTGAAAGTTTTTCTTTATGTGCATGGAACACTTCTTCTAAGGAGATATCATATTTATTCGCAATAATGATGAGATTTCCTAATACATCCCCTAATTCTTCCGTTAACTCTTGTTTATTTCTTGAATAAGATTCATCCTTTTCGTCTGGACGATCTCTGCCTATCTCAAGAGATCTGATAGCCCGGGCTACCTCTCCCGTTTCCTCAGCTAAAAAGCCAATTCTTATAAAGATATCTAGCTCAGACCACCCTCTAGTTTCATAATATTCTTTGATCCATTGTTGAAACTCAGTAACATCCATTTTTACTCCTCCTTACATTAGCCATAGTTTAACAAAGGATTCTAAGTTTTGTATAATACTCATGGTGAATTTAGGAGGGATAGGATGAAAAGAATAGCTGTATTTTGCGGTTCAAGCTCTGGAGCATCTGAAGCTTACATAGAGGGGGCGAAAAAACTCGGGAAAGAAATGGTTCAAAGAAATATCACTCTCGTCTATGGCGGGGCAAGTGTAGGAATGATGGGAGCTCTTGCAGATACGATCTTAGAGGAAGGCGGACAAGTGATTGGTGTTATGCCCGACTTTCTGGAAAAGAGGGAAATCGCACATAAGCGCCTAACTGAACTAATCGTTGTTGAATCTATGCATGAAAGAAAAACCAAAATGTCAGAACTAGCTGATGGATTTATTGCTTTACCAGGTGGTCCAGGAACGATGGAGGAGTACTTTGAAATTTTTACTTGGGCGCAATTAGGACTTCACCAAAAGCCATGCGGCCTTTTGAATGTTAATCGTTATTTTGATCCACTTTTAGCTTTATTTAAACACATGACAAAAGAGCAATTTCTAAATGAAAAATATCTGTCTATAGCTTTATCAGACCCGAACCCATCTCGTTTGTTAGACCAATTTAATTCCTATGAGCCACCAAAAGTAAAGACTTATATCACTTCCAAAGATGAGACTTAACGCGAAACCACAGACCATTTTTTGTCTGTGGTTTCTTTTAAAATACTCGACAGGAGCTCCTTAAGTAACTAATCGCTCCCCCTATAATGGAATTATTAAGGAATAATCTTTAACATTTTTCATTATAGCCCTGAGGGGATTGCATAATAGAAGCGATTAAGCTCGCTGTTAACCTATTATTAAAGTGGTGGATTTTCCACACCTAATTGTATAAAATTTTATATTTACAGGGATTATAAATAGGAATGATCTCATTTAAATAGGAGGTAATTTAAATTAAAACATGGCTCATCTTCTTGTTAAACATCCTCTTAGCTACAGTTACTGCCTATATCATAGATTATTTACAAGGCATACCGATCAGGAACTGGATTCCCCAAACATATACCTCCATTTATACACTTGTGTTTTTATTAGTTCTTCCATGTTTGTGCTTACTCGCTTTTTCTTTAATAAAAGCAATAAGACAGTAAAGCATTGGGAACCCAACAGCGAAGAGTGGAAAAATAGTGATCAGCGCAAATTTCCCTTCGTCTAAATGAGCAGGGAAATTATCTGCGATGATAATGGATGTATAAAGAATGACAATAGCTGTTGGGAAAATCAGCTTTTCTTTCTTTTCAACTTTAAATAGATCCGCCATTGCGACAATCGCAGCGTAATAAAAAACAGCGGTTTTAAAAAAAACCCCTATAACCAAGGTAAGAACAGCTATTACATCAAGATGTTCAATAAGTTCCATGATCTCTATTCCTTGAATGGCACTCAACAAAGGAAATTGCGACCGAGTCACTACATCTACTCCAAGGACAGTTAAATTGATAAAAGTAGAATAAGTAATTAGAATTCCGCTTACCAAAATGCCGGATATCCCTGTCTTTAAAACTTTTTTTCTATTATTGATATAAGGAAGCAAAAAAGCAAAGGCGACCATCTCACCAAAGGGAAACATAATGGTTTGGGTGTAGACCGCTTGGATAACAGGCTCCCATCCAAACTCCAACACAGGTAACACTTGTTTTATATTTATCAGTCCAGATAAGAAAAAAAATAAGCTCCCAAGCATACTCAAAATGATCACGAGACCCCAAAAAATCTCGGCTGTCCTGGCAAGCACCTCCATCCCCTTATAAAGAACGTAAGCGATAGAAAAAATCATTAGCCCGCTAACAAACAAGCTGGGGGTTTGACTTAAAACAGTAGCGCCAATAAGTCCTCCTACATCACGCAAATCCCTGGCTGCAGCATAAATCAAAAAAGGAATATAGAGTAAACCAATAAACCCGCCGATATACTTTCCCAGCAGCTTTTGAGAGTAACCAATTAAAGATAGATCGGGATAAAGCTTGTAGAGATAATAGTAAATCATAAATAACAGGATCCCCCCAAATATACCGATAAAAATGGCGATCCAGGCATCTTTTTTTGCATCTAAGCCGCTTCCCACAACCAAAATTGTTCCAAATACAAATAAATTAAGCAAGGCAAAGAATTGCCCCGAACTTATTTTCTCCTTTACCACGGTCTCACCTCCCAATGTTTAGTCCCTATCGCCCCACTTTCTACTCCCTACGGTAGGTTTCTTTCCTCATTCCCGTCTTTATTACATAAGCGTCTACTTGGATATTGACTTCTAATTCAGGAAAAATCTCCTCATAATTTTTTTTAATATCTCTCCAGGCTTTTGGACGTTCACGATTGATAGCTTCCCCAAAGCCAAAAACATCACTATTTTCCTCTTTAGCTATCTCGATTGCTTTTTCGATTTCCTGTTTCGTTTTTTCTTCTAATTGTTTTTCAATGTCCAAAATCGAATGGCGGTCCGCTACGTCCATTTCGCAAAGCACTTCCTCCACTTCCGCTTCCTGCTTTACATGAATATCAATGGCAGGGGTCCTTTCTGTTTTAAAAGCTCGGAAAGTAGTTCGTGTATCTGTCACACTAATGGAAAGCGCCTTTGTTTTTTGATTACAATCTAGAGTAACAATTGCCCTGTCAATTTTATTAATTACATATAGAATGCCACGGGCCTCCTCCCTATCTACCCAACGAACAAGCTTACCTTTTTTAAAAAGCGCCACCCCCTCAGATTTAATAAGGGAATTGGGTGTAGTTTGTTCTATATTTGACTGACTTTGTCCGTCTTCTGATTGCCCTATAATACTAACCCCACTGGCAAGAGGTTCAATTCCCTCGCTAGTGAATTTCCGGCCAAACTCTAACACTTTTACTGAAATCGTTTCTCCTAATGACTCTCCAGATACTTTACTTGTTTTTAAAAGCTTTTCAGCAGGGATCTTTTCTAATGGAGAAAGAATGCTTAATGTATTTTTGGCCGTATTGTCTTTAGCAATGAGTACCCTGGGGGTGGACCGAAACTCCTGATTCCTTTCTAATAAATCAAAGATGTCTTCTATTCCACTTCTCGCTAATTCTTCACCGATGATGATCACTTGAGTATAAGGGAAAAATGTTTCCCGCGGAGTTTGCTGAGATATTCTCCTAATAGCTGATACAAGCGTATCCCCTTTGGCTGAATAAATCGTTGTTGTAGAGGAACGTCCAGATGCAGCCTCCTTTCCTCCAACGACCTCTGGCGGATTAATAAGTTCAATGGTCACTTCATATCTTCCTTCATCTTCAACCTTATCGATACCTAAGGCTGCCACAATAGAGAAGTCATCCATTTCTTTCCTATCCCAGCATCCTGTCAATAATGCACAAACTACAGCTAACATAAGAAAAACAACCAACAATCTTTTAGCCATTAGAATCCCCCTCTTTGTTCAAGGGGTTCGCCGTATTTACAGTATTGTCTCGTTTGAATGTAAACTTTTGTTTTACTTTTGGTGGAAGTCTCACAAATGTATCTGCCTGAGCCGCTAAATTGAATGGAGATAAAGGTTCTAAGTAAGGGACACCAAAAGAGCGCAGACTATTCATATGAGCTGCCATCATGATTACAAGTAAAATCATTCCATAAAAACCGGCAGTAGCTGCTGAGACCATGAGTAAAAACCGAAGAATTCGGGCTGGTATTGCGATTGAAAAGGACGGGACAGCAAAACTTGAAATCGCCGTAATCCCTACGACGATAACCATCGCTGGAGAAATGATACCCGCTTGGACAGCGGCTTCTCCAATGACAATGGCCCCCACAATAGAAACCGCCTGCCCCACAGCTCGCGGCATACGAACCCCTGCTTCTCGTAATATTTCAAAGGTGACTTCCATTATTAAAGCTTCAACAAATGCCGGGAAAGGCACCCCTTCCCTCTGAGCAGCAAGATTAATAAGTAAAGGAAAAGGAAGCATTTCCTGATGATAAGTTGTCAATGCGATATAAATCGAAGGGGCAAATAAGGAAAGAAAAAACACAAAGAATCTTAATAACCGTAAAAGAGTCGCAATATCTGCTCTCTGGTAGTAATCCTCCGGTGATTGGAAAAACTGAAAAAACGTTGCAGGAGCAATAAGCACGAATGGGGTTCCATCAACTAAGATAACCACTCTACCATCAAGCAAATTTCCTACCGCCGCATCCGGACGCTCTGAATTAACCAGCTGTGGAAAAGGGGTACTCGTATGATCCTGAATAAACTCTTCAAGATTACCTGATTCAATAATAGAATCAGTGTCTATTTTTTCTAATCTTCTCTTAACTTCTTGTATTAAATCATCTTTGGCTATGCCCTTCATATACATAATTGAAATATTTGTTCTTGAAACTGTACCTATTTGAAAGGTTTCAACCCTCAAATTTACATTTTTAATCCTTTTTCTAATCAAGGTAACATTTACTTTCAAAGACTCTGTGAACGAATCTTTAGGTCCTCTAACAACCGTTTGAGAAGTCGGCTCTTGAATGGCACGCTCTTCCCATCCTTGTGTTTCCCCGCTGAGGACTTCGTTCCATCCATCAATCATAACCAGCGTACTACCTGAAAGAATAGTCAGAACCAGTTGGTCCCAATCATTTATAACCTTCACATTAGAAAGGGTTAGCGCATTCATCCTCAGTTCGTTAAACACATCCTTTTTTGGTGTGTTTTTGTCAAAATCTGAATGATTAAGTTTTAAGGATTCCAGAATGAATTCGTTTACCAACGTTTGGTCAACAAGTCCATCCATATAAATGGAAACCACCCTAATGTCCTTTTTCATTCCCGTATTCAATTCTCTTATGATGATTTCAGAATTATCCCCAAACTCATCTGAAAGTCGTTTGATATTCTGTGAAAGATCATCAGAAATAGGCAATTCTTTCTGCGAATTGCCTGATCTAGTCTCCTGTTTTTTTTTGTGAAATGGATTCCAGTCAAATTTCATGATTCCCACCCTATCCAGGAATTACCTCTTTTATCCATTTTCGCCAAAAAGAGAGGGAGAATATACGTGCAAAATACAGTTTTATTATCTGTCATTTGACTGGATCGTGGAAGTGAGTTTTAAAACAGCAAGAAAGACTGCCCGATAATGCGGTCGCTGAAACTACATGAAAAGTGATTAAGACAGAGTTTGTTTATGGAGAAACCTTTAACTCCACTAGTTGTATCTAAACAAATAAGAACCTAAATAGTGTTATCTTAGTATATTTCGAAACTGAGTCTTCCAGATAACTGCCCTTATATGGAAGACCTGAATTCGAGAAAACTGTTCTTACTATAAATTATTTTTATTACTCCTTACTACAGTAAACTGCTTCGTTGAGCTAACACACTGAATGGCCCTACGCTTTCACAGCCTCACGCTCATCTACTTGTTTATCAAACTTTTTCACAGTATAAAAACTCATAAAACACAATCCCCCAGTAACCATAAGCATGATAAACACCCCAAAGATGACTGACATTTGAATCGATACGAATTGAGCAGCCAGCCCAATAGAAATCGTGGCGACTATGATAAAAAAAGCTTCGATCAATCCATAGATACTTGCTACCCTCCCCATTATGTGCACAGGGATGCGATCCTGGTAGAAGGTGTGAAAACCTGTATTGGCGAATGCGAGTGAAAAGGACAGCAAGACGAACCCTAACGCAGCCATTGCAAAATGAGTTGAAAATGCGTATACGATATAGCCGACAGAAACAAGTAATGAACCCAGCCCAATTAAAAATGATGTGGTTATTTTTCTAGCAAATAAGGCGTTCACAACAGCCCCTGCTGCAATTCCAAATCCTGCGATACTGACGAGAAAGCCGTACTCCGTGTCCGATAACTGCAACACTTCCTTAGAAAACGCCGCCTCTAACGAATCTAACGCTGCAGCCATAACCATCATAAGGCTGAACAGAAAATAAATCGCCATCACATAGGGAAAGTTCCGAGTAAACAGCAGCACGATATTCCTATCCTGCTTTAGCACTCCTAATGATAGCTTCTCTTGTTTCACGGATGAATCCGCTAGTTTAGGCAGCATCAGAGTAATCAATCCTGACCCTAAAAAAGTTAAAGCATTGACGTAAATCGCCATGTAAGGAGTGCCCAACATAAACAGCAAACCAGCTATGGCAGGTCCCAGCAAAAAGCCACCAGAATCTATGAGACTTCTAAATGAATTGAACCTTTTTTTATTTTTGGAAGGGATCCATTTAGTTATGTAGGTCATAGAAGCAGGTTCAAATACTGAGCTTCCCATGTTGATTAGGAATACGAGGGAATAGATCAGCCATAAGGATGAGAATGAAGGAAGCATAAAGATCAGTAAAGCCCTTATGATATCCAGCCCTACCATAAGGTTTCGCTGGTTCAGGCGGTCAATGATGGTTCCCGACCAGAAATTTGTAAACAGAGTAGCAAGTGGTTTTAAAATATAGAGAGCGGCAACAGCGAGAGGCGACCCCGTCATATCTAATACGATCAAGTTTAGTGCGATTAAATAAATCCAGTCCCCTATATTCGATAATCCGATACCGAATAGTAAAAGAAAAGGTTTTTTCCACGATTCATTCATACAAAATCCTCCTTCGCGATTGATTTTGACAATAAAAAAACCCCACCCCCAAGACATGTCGTCTTGGAGGCGAGATTATCGTTTCATCGCGGTGCCACCCCAGTTTGTTAATACGTCGCCATATTAACCTTGTCAGGTACGCCAGCTGACCCGCTGGTTATACCCTATCTCTATAACGGGAGCTCCCGTCACACCATCTCCTCAAAAAGGTTCCGATGTGATGCTCTGAGGTTTGATTCAGTAACTTATTCCTGCCCCTTTTCACCTGACGGGGCTCTCTGGAAAGAATAATCGTTTACCTACTCTTCTCTTCATCGCAGTTTGCTATTTCTCTGTATTATCCATTTATCTGTTATTTTTGTAAATAATGTTCACATAATTTCAACGTAAATTTTAGTTCATTCTATGGCATTTCTTTTCGTTGAGGTTCCACTTCAGATTCGCAGTGAAGCTACCAAGAAAAAAAGCCACGAAAAGGTACCAAACATATGTTAATACCCGTTCACCAATAAGAGTAGTAGGATCTAAATAATGGTCAAAAGAAAGAAGAAAAATTAGCAAATACATTGCTGTAAAGAACAAACTTCTTTTGACCATATATGACTGCTTGCCTTTTCTTTTGTGTGCGGACCATTTAGTTAGAACTTGTCTGTCTTTGTTACTCAATATATTCCCACCTTAAAAGCAGAAGTTTATAATTAGATATTTTATGTAATTTGGTATGTTTTTTGTAAGGTGTGTCTTAACTACCCCTTATTAAATAGTTGCCCCGAATAACGGAAAACTTAAAATTGAGATGTCTAAATACTATGGTTCCTCTTTTTCAACAATAACTTCACTAGCCGTTTTATTGTCAATTTCGTTATTTTCGCCTTTGTCTATTACCCATATATGGACAATGTGATGATCTGTTTGACTTACAAATTCATCTAACTCCTCAAACCGTTCAACCTCGCCGCTGAGCTCCGTCTTATCGTCTATTAAAATTTTATAGGTAGGATAAGAGGCTTCCGGGTCTACATCGTCTTCCCCTACAATGATACTGTTCTCTTTGACTTCATTAATTGTCCCTTGAAAATCCGCATCGTACATATTATCATCTTCACGATCACAGCCTGCGGCCAAAAGCGAGATCACTAGTATGGTCATGCTTACTACTTTTTTTCTCATAAATTCCCCTTCATATATGGTCTTCTGTCAGGTTTAATTAAACGTGCCTACCATTTCCATCACACCTATTATCACAAAAAATATCACAAAGAAACTTGTCGTTTTTTTATAAAAACTTTAAGGTCCGTCAGAGTAATTTGATTTCCAACTTTCCCCTACTACCCACCACGAATACGGTGAAGCAACTCCCAAAGTGCCTACTAGTAAGAAAAAAACACCTAAAAACATTTAAAAGCCTCCTCATCATTTTACCTTGAGTATCTGAAAAACAAAGCCCTTATACTAATTTATAGTAACCTTTTCTACCATCTCCGCTCCACGTTTGGGAGGGTCTGAGTCCTCTTGTCCTTCATTACGATCCCAGTAAACCACTACTTGATCTCCCGTTTCTACGTTGTCATAACTGTTTGATGAGATCGAATAATAGGCTCCTTCACGATCTTGAGCCATAGCTATTACTTCCTCTGAAGTCTTATCTTTAATCTCATCTTCAGTCATGTCTGGCACCACTAGAATTTGATTTTCCTCTTCATCTTTTTCTACGATGACTCCTTCTACTTTTTCGATGTCTTCCTCTTTTTCAGTTAAAGAGGAACAAGCAGAGCTGGTAGTAACCAAAAGGATTAGAAATATACAAACAAAGAACCTCATATCTATTCCCCCTTTTAAAGCGATCACTTACAACAAGTAATTATCTATAATTACCTGCGCCCTTTCATCAATGTTTAGCGGTAAAATGTACCCATGAGCAAAACACAACGGGTTTTGGACAATGTTCAGAATGCGGTTATGAAAATTTAATTCCTATTAGAAAGTTTACACCAAATCCATGAAAATTTGGTAAATTCCCTCAAGTGGACGTTTCCGATTCAAAAGTACAAACCACCGTCCCCCGTCGCAAGGGAGATGTTTTAAAGCTCTTTGTAAAGCCAATGGATTATGCTAATCCCATTATTCTTTATTAGCTACCAATGTAGAGATCAGTTAATAACAAGGCCTGTTTTTACATTTTTTATAAAAGGTGCTAATAAATTACTAACACGAATTACCTGAGTAAGCATGGCTTTGGAAGTGGTATAATAGAATCAGAATGAGGGCAGAAATCCTCGTACGATGTAATCAGTTCGTTTAAAACTTAATAAGGGGAGGTTAATCAATGGATGCATTCTTATTCATCTTAATGGTAGCAGCTTTATCAGGCATGATATTCTTTGCTGTCTTAGCCTTCGTCAAAGGGAAGGAGAACAGGCTGCGGAATTTTGCTAAATCAGGTGGTTTCCTGTTCGCACTTCTAGCTTTATCTATGATTTTTGGATCAACGGGTGATGATTCGGCATGGGAAACAATTTTATTGATCTTAATCTTAGCAGCATTAGCAGGGATGGTCGTTTTTGTTGTCTTGGCCTTTGTGAAAGGTAAGGGGACCAGGGGCAGAAACTTTGCTAAATCAGGTGGTTTTCTGTTTGCCTTTGTAGTTCTAGCCGTGATTTTAGGATCGATCGCTGAAGAAGCACCTGTTGCTGAAGAGGCTGCAGTTGAAGCCTCCGCAGAAGAGAAAGAAGCGGAAGAGGAAGCTCAAAAAGAAAAAGAAGAGCAAGAGGCTAAAGAAGCTGAGGAACAAGCTCAGAAAGAGAAAGAAGAGCAAGAGGCTAAAGAAGCCGAGGAACAAGCTCAGAAAGAAAAAGAAGAGCAAGAAGCTAAAGAGGCCGAGGAGCAAGCTCAGAAAGAGAAAGAAGAGCAAGAGGCTAAAGAAGCCGAGGAACAAGCTCAGAAAGAAAAAGAAGAGCAAGAAGCTAAAGAAGCCGAGGAACAAGCTCAGAAAGAAAAAGAAGAGCAAGAAGCTAAAGAAGCCGAGGAACAAGCTCAGAAAGAGAAAGAAGAGCAAGAAGCTAAAGAAGCTGAAGAAAACAGCGTAACAGGTTCACAAGAACAAGCTGTTCGCACGGCTCAAAACTATCTAGATTATACGGCATTCTCTAAAACAGGATTGATTGATCAATTAGAGTATGAGGGATTCAGTACGGAAGATGCCACATACGCTGTAGAAAATATCACGGTTGATTGGAGAGAGCAGGCGGTTATCGCAGCGCAAAACTATATTGATTATACGGCTTTTTCAAGACAGGGGTTAATCGACCAATTAGTGTTTGAAGGATACAGCACAGAAGATGCAACACACGCTGTAGAGAATATCACAGTGGATTGGAGAGAACAGGCAGTTATTGCGGCTCAAAACTATCTTGATTATACTTCTTTTTCAAGACAGGGGTTAATCGACCAATTAGTGTTTGAAGGATACAGCACAGAAGATGCCACATACGCTGCAGGTCAGGTTGGTTTGTGATAGAAATGTAAAGGGAGCAGCTGTTTGCTGCTCCCTTTATCTCTATCATCGTTAACACTTCTTGAATCTCTTACAACTTTTGGTCTTACATTCGGGCATGAGGCACGAAATTTTATCAATTTTTATTTATTGCATATTTATCTTTTCGATAATGTTTATGATTTCTTCGTCATTCCCCGGCTCTACGTACACTTCTTCTGTGTTGTTAATCATGTCTTCCATGTCTTCACGAATGGCGTCATCATCGAGATGATCAGGACGGGAAAGACCGCCATACCAACGTATCGGCACGTCATACACATTAATCGTACCATCCCCATTCCCACTATAGATTACGCCCTCTCCATCGACGAGGCGAGAGCCGCGCAGCTGGACGACATCTTCTGGATAGTCCAGACTAATTTCCTCATCAGGATTAAGCGGTGTGCCGGCCGGGATGTGCTGGACACTTAATTCTTCAATGTCCTGATTCGGTCCGAGCTGTCTCCAGACGCGGGCATACTCAATCTCTTCGGAAGAATATTCATCGAGGGCTTGTTCTTCTTTTTCATATGTATCCTCTGAATCGTCATCGTTTGTTTCTTCAGAAGGAGTTTCATTCTCTTCCGTATCTTCTGCATCTGATTCGTCGCTTTCCTCGTCTTTTGGCTTATTTTCTTCTGAGGCCGTGTTTTCTTCTTCAGAGTCAGCAGGTTCTGTTTCTGACTTCCCCTCCGTTTGAACATGCAGCGAGCAATAGTGCAAGCAGCAGCAGGGCGAAATAGCTCAATTTCGTTCGATTCTTCATTGAATCACTCCTTTATAAGTAGTCTCACTCACCCTCACTAATTATTCCAGAATAATCCAATTATTTCAATTCATTTTTTACATAATTTACAATTCCCATTCTTACTTTTTAAGATTTTCCTTCATAAGCGAGGCAATTTTTCGATCACCCTGCTGCGAAGAGTTCTCTAACTGCTTAATGACTCGTTCCTGCCGTTCCACCGGGTGGTTTTGACTTAATTTTGCTTTTGCCTCAATCTTAGTAATTTTTACTCGAAACGCTGTAATACCTTTACTCATCCCCTCGATAAAACCAGGCTCCAGGTCATTTAAATCGTACGTACTGTCAGGGTTTTCATATTTAGTGACCAGCTCATGCAGGGAATCGTAAATCGTTTGACTGTCCTCTATTAATTCCATTTTTCCATAAACATGAGCTGATACGTAATTCCAGGTAGGCACGGCTTTCTCTGTTTCATACCAGGACGGTGAAATGTAGCAATGGGGTCCCTGAAAAACGGCAAGTACCTGCTGGAACTCCGCATCCTTCCACTGCTCGTTCGCACGCGCAAAATGGCCGTACAGCGTGTGTTCTGATTCATCTAACATGAGCGGAAGGTGTGTAGCGCACGGTTCTCCGTTATGCTGTGAAAAAAGAATCGCAAATCCATTGGCATGGATAAACTCATAGACTTCATCCTCATTCATTTTAAAATGCTTGGGAATATACAATCAGCATCCACCTTTCTACTATAGGTTTTTCACCATGATGATGTCCGTCTGCTCTTCGTCGCCCATATAAAACGAGTGAGCTCCCGTTTGAACAAACCCCATCTTCTTATAAAACGCGATCGCATTCTCATTCTTTTCCCATACGCCGAGCCAGATGGTCGTTTTATGCTGTTCTGCTGCCATTTCGATCGCTAGATGCAGCAGATCTTTCCCCAGTCCATGTTTCTGAAATTTATCGATGATATAAATCCTTTCGATTTCAAAGGAGTTCTCTCCCATATCCTCCGTCTGGGCATCGCCGGTATTCACCTTTAAATAGCCTGCGAGCTCCTCATGAACATAAATAAAATAAAAGTGCGAGTTCGGGGCAGCCAATTCTTTTTCCACTTGATGAATGGTAAACGCCTTGTTCAAATAGCTCTCCATATTTTCCGGAGAATTCTGATGCTGAAAGGTGTCCTTAAAGGTCATATAGCTGATTTCCTGAAGCTGTTGAACATCTTCGTGGGTACACTTACGGATCGTTATCGTCATTTATTATCCGAGCACTCCTTCTTAATAATTTCGCTTGTTTCCTTTTTTCACAAATTCCCAGTCTTTTTCGATATTGGTTCTGACTCTTTGAAGTAGATGGAAAATATCTTCAGCTTCACTTTCGGAAAATCCCTCTAATGCTACGCTATTGGAGTAATCGTTCTCTCTTTTAATTAAAGGGTACACCTTTTTCCCTTTCTCTGTGGGATAGAGTTTTTTTATCTTTTTGTTGTGTGGATCTTCTTTCTTTTCAATGAAGCCGTTTGTTTCAAGGTTTTTGATGGCGCGGGCGGCTGTTGTGCGGTCTACTTTGATCATCTCGGCGGCTTTTTCCTGGATGATGCCCGGGTTTTCATAGATGCGTACCAGGTACAGATACTGTCCTTTTGTTAAATCATATTCTTTAAATTCGATGTTACTGATGGAATCTAATGCCCGCGCGATCATTCCTATTTCTCGAAGTATTTCCTTCATGATGAGCTCCTTTAGGTTAATTTTGTTGTCATTTATTTTAAAGTGTTTTTGTTGCAAATGCAACATTTTTTAGTCATAAAAAAAGTCAGCACAATCGGCTGACTGCTATTTCTTTTGCCTTGTAACCACGGATCCTACAATAATAGAGATAATGAACAATACAATGATGCCTATGATGCTTATCGTAAATTCACCATCGCGAAAAGTAACGGGTGTGAATAGATCCGTATTCAGTAATGCGCCGATAACATATAGAACCAGCGCTGTAGCAGCAACGATCAGGATGCCGATTTTATTTTTCATTTTTAATCACCTCAAAAAATTAAAAGAATAAGACTACCCCATAAATCCCCAATGCAATGGCTAAAAGTCCCCCGAATAAATACAAAAACTTGAGAAGCCAAAAATTAACGGATGGAGGAAAAAAAGTAAAAGAGGATAAAAAATAGTTGTAATCTTCACGATTGGAAACGCGTTCTCGTGTGGTCCAGAAAAAAGCATAAATTGCAAAAACACCAAAACTTAAGGCGATTAAACTGCCAATTAAATCTTTCATTCTTCCATCCTTTTCCTTATGAAATATCAATCGTACCTATGAACAAACCAAGCGCGAGCCAAACAACGATGAGTAAAGTAAAAGCGATCACTTTTTGTTTTCTCGTAAAGCCTTTAAGATCTTTCCACCAGGCACCAGTGTCTAACGTGATCATGACGAGAAGAAGTATAATGATCCCCACTACTGCTAACAAGGCAATGCCCAGTCCAGTAAGAATTTCCATTATGTACACACCTACCTATCTAAAAATCCAGAATATACTGATGAATCCGCACATCAATACTCCAAATAGAAAAGCCGCTGCCCGGTACACTTTGCGATGAACTTGTTCTGGAAACAGCTTTTTCGTCATCCATAGAAATAACTCGGCGACGAATTGCATCCATGTAGGATACGTCGACATGATGTCTAAGAAGTGATCGTCAGGGTTGTACCGTTTAAAGGCATGATAAAACCCAACTGCTCCGAGAAATCCAAAAATAAGCGTTCCTGCTAAAGGAACCAAAAAATCCATCCATACCCTCACCTTTATACTTTTGCTGATTCGTAAGTATAAAGGGTTTGGTTGAACCTCTCAACCCCTTTGTACACGAAAAAACGGAGCCCCGGAATATAGAGGCTCCGTTCATTTATTCCTTTCTATTCTTTACTTACGCTCTCAGATGGTTCTGATTCCGTCCCGTCGAGGTAAACGGTTGTGACGTAGTACGTGTGGCCCGCTGCTTCTTCATCTGTGAACGATTTACGTTCGTGCGCTGAAATGCTTTCGACGTGGTCAAAATTTTCACCATCGTCGCTCTTATAGACGCGGTAGCCGGCGACGCCTTCGACACGGACGGCGTGCCACGTGATGAAGCTGCCGCTAATGGCAATATGGTCCGGCGGTGTTGGTTCTGAAGCCGCGTCTAGTTCGTCTGACTCGGCAGGTTCTTCTAATTCGGTATATACGACGAGTCGTTCTTCGTGCGTTCCTTGATCGCGGTTAAAGGTGCCTGTACAGGTGATCAGATTCAGTTTTTTTTCATCAGATGGTCCAAAGATGTCCTGTATGGGTGCGTCCGCATATGGGTAGCTTTCCATGTGCTGGACGGTGTAGGTCCGTTCGTCGCCGTTGTCGTTGGATACGATGATTTCATCGCCTTCTTCGAGCTGGTCGAGGTAGAAGAAGACGGCGGGACCTGATTTGCTGTCGACGTGGCCGGCGAGGACGCTGTTTCCAGGGTCGCCGGGTTTGGTGCCGGGCTCGAACCAGCCGACGTTGTCGATGTTTTCTGGGACGCCCATTTGTCCGTTGTCGAGGATGCCGACTTGTTCGATCGGGGCGTCGACGTCAATGCTTGGGATCTTGATATGGGTTGGTGTAATGCCTTCGTCTTGTTTGCTCTGCTGGAATTTTTCGATTTGCTGGTCGTTCAGCAGGGTGAATTCTTCATCTAATGGGACGTCTTCTTCTGGCGGTTTTAAATTTTGATCGGATTCGGAAGAGAGCTGGCCTCTTTCTAGTCCTTCGTCGTCGGTGTCGTTAGTCCAGTTGGCAAAAACGTCTGTGCTATAGGCAGCTAGTAAGAGGGCAACAAAGCCCACGACGGTAAAATAGATTTTCCACTTCATTGCCCGTGCCTCCTTTTATTTAGTGGTTGTTTTTCGTATAAGGAATCCAGCGGCTGTTAAGGCTGCTGCTGCGAATGCGATCCACAGGGTAGTTGAGTTGTGGTCAGCTGTTCCTCCGAGTCCTGTTTTCGGCATGTCAGATGGCATGTCTTCGCCTGCGAATTGATCAGGCATTTGCGTAATGATGGCTTCGCTTACGTTTTCGCCGATGCCGAACATGAAGCCGTAGCCTTCACGGAAGGAATCGTAGGCTGCTTCGTAATCACCTTCTGTGTAGTGATCGAACGTTTGCAGGACATGCTCTTCGTGCTGCCAGATCGCGTCGGTTGCGTCTTCAGCTGGCATGTTGCCATCTGTCGATTCGCCCAGGAAGCTTCCGAAGCGTTCAGCAAAAGCTTGCAGGCTGTCTTCGGCTTGTCCGCGTAACTGTTCATCCTCTTCAAGAGCAGCTGTGATGACATCTGATTGCGCGTTAATGTGGTCTTGCTGCCACGCGTTTTCAAATTGGTCGGAGCCTTCACTGCCGTAGATGGATTCGATCGCTGCTTTGAAGTCTTTAGTGTGCATGTCTTCGGCCCAGGTGACGAAATCGTAGTCGGCTGCTTGATCGTAGCCTTTTTGCATTTCAAGGGCAGCAAGGGCAAAATGTTCAGACGCCAGGCTGTTTAGGCTGGAGCGCAGGTCAGCGGCTGGTGTATCGGCTTTAGTGTTGTCGAATTCATCCGGCATTTGTGTAGTGATCGCTGTGGAAACGGCTTTGCTTATGTCAAACATGCGGTGGAACCCTTCACGGTACGCACCGTACGCTTCTTCATAGTCTTCATTTGTGTAGTGATCGAACGTTTGGATGACGTCCTGCTCATGAGCGGCGATGGCTTCCTCGGCCGCTTCTTTTGGCATATGGTATTCAGTCGCTGTGGCTAGAAATTCGCTGAACTCCTCGACGAATTCATCGACTTCGGCTTCTGCCTCTTCTCTTAACGCTTCGTCATCATTTTTCGCGGCTTCGACGAAATCTGGGGAGTAGTCGTTATGGTTTAGGAAAATCTCTTCGAACTGTGCCGCTCCTTCTTCGCCGTAGACAGATTCAATCGCCGGGGTCATGGATTTGGCGTTTTCATCAAGAGCCTGATACGCTTGTTCTGTATCTTCGGCGTCATGGTAATCTTTCATCATGGCGGTTGTGGCTAAGGTGAAATGTTCCGATAGCAGCTGGTCCAGTGTCGTTCGGAGGTCAGCTGCTGGTGTTTTCGCTGTTGGCTCGCTGTGGTCGTGCGCCATTGCGACGGATGGGGTAAGCAGGGTGACGGCTGTGATCGTAAGTAATGTGCGTTTGATGGTTTTCTTCATAAGGGGTTCACTCTCCTTTTGATTTTTGGTGTTCTTGTGTAGCTAACGTAAAGGGGGAAGGATTGGATCACTTTTTTGGGGGATTTTTTGTGGGGAGGCGTTTTGGTACCAGGTACAGCCGTCTCCCTTTTGTGTACCTGGTACCTTTACAATAGTGAAATTTAAATTTTCTCTCCTTTAATTGTTGTAAAATTAATAATTGTAGGTGGTTGAGGGTGTGAATGTACTATATTCGTGTGTACCAGGTACAGGTTATTACATTCTGCGTACCTGGTACACTTTGCTGAGGACAGAGAGGAAAGATAACAATGGGAACGTTGTACAACACATTTGATGACCTAAAAAAAGAAAACGAAGCTGGGCGGGACTACACCATCATCAGCGAGCCGTGTGATTCCGATGTTATCATTATAGCGATTCATGGCGGCGGTATTGAAGCGGGGTGTTCGGAGCTTGCGATGGCAACGGCTCAACGCGGCCGCTTCTCTTATTACTGCTTTGAGGGGTTGCGGCGCAAGGGAAACCGCGATTTGCACGTGTCTTCGATTCGTTTTGATGAGCCGAAAGCGCTGCAGATGACTGGCGCACACTCGTATTCACTCGCTTATCATGGGTATGAGGAGGCGAAACTGAAGCATACGCTCGTCGGCGGTGCGGATCGCGCCGGGCGGCAAAAGGTATATGAGGCGTTAACAGCCGCTGGGTTCAGTGCGGAAATGTTGTCTGATAAAAGTCCAATGGCTGGGATTGATCCGCGGAATATTGTGAATCAAAATAAGCGTGGAATGGGCGTGCAGCTTGAAATCAGTAAGGCTCAGCGTGAAGCCTTTTTTGGGAATAATACGAGGATGGAGCTCGGGTATACACAGACCGATGAATTCTATCGATATGTTGAAGCAGTATGTAAAGGAATACGGTGAAGAGATTTGGTACCAGGTACAGACTTCTCCTTTTTGTGTACCTGGTACCTCAATCATAGCAAAAATTAAATTTTCTCTACTTTTTGTGATCTGAAATTCACAGCGGGTCGATGGTAGGTGATCGTGTGTAACCATGTACAGCCTTTCCACTTACGTGTACCTGGTACCAAAAAAGAGCCAAATTTAAAGTTTGCTCTAAAAAATGTAAAAAAGCTTGCAGGAAAATAAACATTTCCCTGCAAGCTTTCTTTATTGATGGAGAGTTGGTACCAGGTACAGGTTTTCACCCTTGGTGTACCTGGTACCATCTTTCCCTTCTCTCCCATCTACCCTTCTATCACTCTGACTCCCAGCTGCCTTGTCTTCTTGGGTCGCTGGCGCCGTGGATGTTGTCGTTTTCGTAATCGATGACGAGTCCTTGGACGCTTCCGAAGTACGAGGTCCGGTCGGAATATTCAACGTTAATATCAAGGTTTTCTTCCGGGTCTTCTAAGAACACGTAATCGTTCTCCACCTGCAGCTTATCTTCATCAAGTTCCAGGAATGTCCGCGGTTCTTCGACAGCCGCTTGAATCGGCTCATTGAATTTCACCGTTCGTACTAACTGCTGAGAGATGATTGGTGTAATTCTCCGACCACCCGAAGCTCCAATTCCGATTACTGGATTCCCGTTTTTAGCCAGGACGGCCGGGGTCGTATAGCTAAATGGACGTTTTCCTGGCTCCGGCTTGTTTGGTGAGTTTTCACTGTTGCTGAAGTTTTTCAATTGGTTGTTTAAGAAAAATCCTTCGACATACTCGCCGGAACCGAAAAAGTTACTGAGCGTATTCGTGACTGATACCATCATGCCGTCTTTATCGACGACGACGAAATGGGTCGTGTTCTCGTGATCTTCTAAGTCGGCGTCAGAATCCAGGTTCGAGCGGTATTCATCGGAAAGCTCAGAGCCCTCAATATTCGATGCGAGATCCTTGATGTGATCGTCAGAGAGCATCTCATTTGTCGGGACTTCTGTGAAACTTGGGTCTCCGACTTTTTCTAGTCGGTCTTTGTAACTGACACGATTTATCATGCCCATCATCATCGCAAAATCGACTGGCTTATCCTTCGTGTCTTCGATTTGAAGCATCTCGGCCATTTCTAAACTTTGCAATAGCATAATGCCTCCGGATGGCGGGGGCGGCGCTAATACATCATAGTCGCCGAACTGCCCTTCGATCGGTTCTGAGACTTCTACTTCATAGGACTCCAAATCTTCCTCGCTGATTTTATCTTCTTGATCGGTTATTTGTTCTGCTAGCTTCCCTGTGTAGAAAGCGTCTGGTCCTTCTTCCTTAATCGCTGTAAGCGTATCAGCCAGCTGCTGCTGCTTTAAGATTTCGCCCGCTTCAATGGGTTCACCGTCAGGATACATATGATCTAAATCGGGCATGCGGTACTCGGCATCATTCAGCCGGTTGTGCAAGGTTTCAGAAACCGTCACGCCGTTGCTGGCGAAATTAATCGACGGCTCAATGAGCTGCTCCATCTCGACCGTTCCGAAATCATCGTGCACGTCATACATCCCTTGCACAAATCCCGGGACGCCTGTACCGCTGTCCGGCAGTTCCTCTGACTCAGGGGCGACTTCACGATAATCATAGATGACGGGCGACTCGTCGCTCCCTTTTTCCGGATGAATCAGCATCGTTCCGCCTCCGCCGATCCCGGACCCATAAGGCTCCCCGACGCCTAACACAAAACTTACGGCTATTGCTGCATCAACGGCGTTTCCGCCTTGTTCTAATACTTTCATGCCTACTTCCGTCGCAATCGTACTATCAGATGTTACACCATAAGAGCCAACCTCTTCTTCGTCGGGAGCTGTGTCGTTCAACGTATAATCATCGTCCTCCGCGTTTTGTTCATCAATGATTCCACTCTGCCTAATATTTAACAAAACGAGAATGATGATAAACAAGCTGATGAGTATAATGTTGAACGTTTTGTTTTTATTCATTGGATTATACCAGGTTGATTAAAAAGAGAGCTGCAGTAATGATTAATCCCAACGTAGCATCTGTGGTCGTTCTTTTCTTATGGCGTTTGATGGTTTTTAACACCCATTGGCTAAAGGTTAATTTTGGTTCTTTCTTGGATTGTCTATTTTTTCTATAATTTAAAGTCGCTTCCATTTTAAATGCCTCCTCCGATTACACTTGATAAGGTTACGATTCCAAAGGTTACGCCGCTAAGCAGCAGTGTACTTGCTGTTGTCGGCAGTACCCCTTGTTTTTGAATAGTATTGGCGATCAATCCAGGGATTATAACTCCGATCGCCATCATGCCGTCGACGATATCCGGGGTTGAAAAACCGGGGACCGCCATATCAAAGCTGATTTTAAGAATGATGCCCACGGTTAACATAGCCGTAAATTTCCTGCGGCCGTATAAGATCGTGAACTTCGCGATCACCTTCATGACAATTAAATAGGTAAGGAAACTGATCATAAAGACGACCGCAATGCTGACAGGAAACGTAAACAGCATGGCGATATAACCCGGCACGACGAGTCCCGCCGGCAGGACGCCTGTTTTCTCGGTATAAAATAAACTAAGAACGATTCCAGCAACTAACGCTAAATATACATCTCCAGTATCAAATACAAACATAATGAATTCCTTTCTATGCCGTTCCTTTTATGATTTTCTTTTGTTCCAGTCGAGTCACTAGTTCTTCTGCGCCTCCATGGATATTGCCAATCCCGTAGATCGTTTTACCGGATAAGAATGGCTGAAGCACGCGAACAATTTCTTCGGTTTCATAGCCTTCTAGATCCAGCAGGTTCCTTACAGGCAGTGCGCCTTTTTTATACGCATCAAGAATTGGCCCTGGCGTCTCTCCCATTAAAATTAACGTTTCACAAGGAAGATGCGGCAGCACCTGCTTCGCAAATTGCTCCGTACGATCGACGCGGTCCTCCCGGCAGTTCATAATAATCACGGG
The DNA here is from genome assembly GCF_014636475.1 of Halobacillus andaensis. Taxonomy (GTDB): domain Bacteria; phylum Bacillota; class Bacilli; order Bacillales; family Halobacillaceae; genus Halobacillus_A; species Halobacillus_A andaensis. Next base: position 681,807 of record NZ_BMEL01000002.1, on the reverse strand, counting down.
CTCTTCTGTCGGATAGCTCAGCTGCTTGACGCGCTCCCAAATGTTCAGTGTTGAGGTCGGATCGTTCGCGGAGAATCCATTGACGAGAAAGCTCGGGTTGTGCGGGTCGCCAATCGGCAAAATCTGCATCGCCCCCGGATCCGGCCACGCTTCAAGCATGCCCTGCTTCGCTGTTTCGTGATCAATCCCTAAAATATCCGCCACTGCTAACGCTAACGCTGCGTTTTCCGGGAACACCATGTATTCGAATTTTTTCAAGAAATCTTCTGAAATGAGTGATGTATCACATATGTGCACCTTCGTATTACGTTGCTCTGCGATCTCTTTGAAGTGAGGCACAAACTTACTTTCATTGACGATCAAATCTCCGTCATACGGGATCGCGTCACCAAATGAATCGGCAACCTCCTCAAGCGTCGGTCCTAATACATCCATGTGATCCTCTAACACGTTTACGATCAGGCCGATATTCGCCTGCAGCAGCTCGTTTTGGAAAATCACCTGATAATCCGGCTTCACCGCCATGCACTCACTGACGAGCGCATCCGCTTCTAACTGGACTGTTTTATCGAGGACCTTCCGCTGTTCGCCGATGTTTGGACCTTCCATCCTTCGCTGAATCGGCTCTTCCTGCGCATCAAACCAGTACAGCATCCGCGCATCGGTTCCTGTCGTTTTACCGACGGTTTTGTAGCCGGCCTTCTGCAGAACCCCAGTGATCAATCGTGTCACCGTCGACTTTCCGCGTATGCCATTGACATTGACCCGCACCGGGATGCTTTCTATGTTTTTGTTGTTCTTCACCTTCTCCTTTGCGCCAAGGAAAAAAGCAATCAAACCTAGAATAATAATGATGCTTAGTTCAACTACCATGTTTTACCTCCGTAGCAAATGTTCCGTCTTTCATGTATTTGGATGACAGCCTGTCAAAAAAGAAACATTCATTAATCCGCAGACCAATATACTAGAAGATAATTACCTGTGGGTTACACATGGGTTAAAATATATATCATCTTTATTACATACTAGATTTGGTTTTTTATGGATATATACCCTGTTTTTATCAACATGTATGGGTGAGGTTACCTTTATTTCCATATGCATTCCACCCTCCTATGAAGGAATTCCTAGTGTCAATCGTTTATTCGGGAATTTGATCTTACTTATCTATCAATCTACTAATCGAAAGGTCCTTCATAGGTGTAAAAAATATATTTCAGAAGCGCTTACATTTTGTAGCGATCGTGAAATAATTCAGGAAGAATAAAACTAGAAAGCTATTAATTGTAACTGTTAGAAAAATGTTCTTTTGAAGTGGTACGAGGTTTCGGCTGTGTTCTTCTTTTCTTTTGTGGGATTTATGGTCGGAATTGGACCGCTTATAGGTGAAAACAGCGTTTTGGCGAAACGTCAAAAACCCATGATTAGGGTTCTTCTAATCATGGGTTTCACACGGTATGCAGAAGTAACTTAGAGGGAATCGAAAAATGACGAAATCGGACGATACTAGTTTTTCTTGTTCATCAAGAATATCTTGAGAAAACGCTTTATGATTGGATGCCGGCTAACCAAAAACCTCTATGTTGTTTTTCCAACATAGAGGTTTAAACATCTTCATCGATTATTCACTATCATACGCATTTAGTGCATTCACCGAATGAGCGAGAGCCGATCCGGCTTTTAACGCCGTCGCTACAAAAATACTTTCCGCCACTTCTTCTTTAGAAGCACCTTGCTCTTTCGCTCCTTTCGTATGAATGTCTATGCAATACGGACAGCCCGTTGTATGTGCAACGGCAACAGCAATCAGTTCTTTCTCCTTCGCTGAAAGAACGCCTGCTTTCATCGCTTTTTTATCAAAATCCATAAACCCTTGAAACGCATCGCCTGAAAGCTCCGTAAATTCTTTGATTCGATTAAAATATTCTTTTTTGTACAGATGATCATTTGAGCCAAAGTCGTAGGCATTAAGAGCATTCACTCCGTGCGCAGCGGCAGACCCTGCTTTCAGCGCTGTGGCGACAAAGATGCTTTCGCTCATTTCTTCCTTCGTCACGTTTTGATCCTTCGCATTATTGACATGAACGTCAATGCAATACGGACAACCCGTTGTGTGGGCGACAGCAATCGCAATAATCTCTTTTAGTTTCGTGGAAAGTTCTCCAGGGGCTACAGCCTTTTGATCAAACGCGACGAATGCTTTAAATGCTTCCGGCGTAAGGTCGCCAAGTTCCGGCAGTCTTGAAAAATATGACTTCTTGTAAAGTACCTCATTACTCACAATGAATCCCACCTTTTATTGAATGTAGTGCCTATTTTACTGAATATTTCGATCAATTGAAAGGAAGGAGACTGATAAGGGTACCAGGTACCGAAAAGCTGTAAAAGAGCAAAATGGCAAGTGTGAATTTCAGTACCTGGTACCCGGCGCTTAAGCTTGTTGGTTAATTGCTGATTTGAGTGTCGTCCTGATTATTCGTTTGTTCCGTATTGTAGTTCTCGATAAACGTTTTGTCTTCGTCGTTGATCGTATCGACTTGTTTGAATGTCGCCATAGCGATGATCACGAGTCCTAGTAATAAGAAGGAGCGTGATTCTTTTAATAGTTTTTTGATCATATGTGGTCTCTCCTAGTTTTCTTTGATTTGCCAGTCGCCGGCTCGGCGGCTGTCGGCAGCTCCGTACATGAATCCTTCTTCTCGGTCGATAACGAGACTGTGGATGGCGCCGTAAAATTGGTCAGAGTTATAGGTGTCAAGTGTATAGCCTTTAGCTTGCAGTTGCTGCTTCACGTCTTCATCTAAACTGTCCGCGAAGGCCTCCTCCATGATCACCTCCTCTTCTTCAACGTAGAAGCGCGGAGCTTCGACGACGTCTTCGAGTGGTTCATCAAGCAGGAGGTGACGCGTAAGCACGTCTGTGATCATCATTGGAATCCGCTTGCCTCCTGGTGTTCCGATGCCCATGACGGGTTGTCCGTCTTTGGCGAGAATGGTTGGTGACGTGTAGCTTCTTGGGCTTTTACCTGGTTCGGGTGCGTTAACCGATCCAGGGGTTTCGCTAAAGTTTGAGAGCTGGTTGTTTAAGAAATAGCCGTCAACGAATTTGCCGGAACCGAAAAAGTTGCTGAGCGTGTTCGTCGTTGAGGCCATATTGCCTTCTTTATCAACGATGACGAAATGGGTTGTGTTGTCGTGGTCAGCTTCGTCAGCCGGACTGTCATTAATCTCGTAGTCTTCTGATAGATCGCTTAGCGATATGTCTTCCGCAAGCTGGGCTGCGTAGGCGTCACTGGTCATCTCGTCTACATTTATCTGATTAAATTCAGGGTCGCTGATGTTGCTTAACCGATCGCTGTAGCTTCGTTTGATCACTTCCCCTAATAGGTGAATATAATCCTGGTCATTCGCTGCAGCTTTTTCCAAATCAAGATCTTCTACCATGTTCAATGACTGGATTAAAGTCGTTCCTCCAAACGGCGGGGGGGCTGTAATGACGTCATATCCGGCAAAGGAGCCCATTGCGGGAGCTGCTGTTTTGACTTCGTATTGGGTTAAGTCCTGCTCGGTGTGACCGGACGTATTGGCAAGAAAATTCTGCCCGAGCTGATCGTTATAAAAGCTTTCTGCCCCTCCGTCGCGGATCACTTTAAGCGTATCGGCTAACGCTTCCTGTTTGATTTCAACACCCGGGTTAACCGGTGTGCCGCCTGGATACAGGTGGGGCAGATCGGATATCGGCATGCGATATTGAGCGGCTTTCAATCGACCGTGCAGGCTGTTGTCGACGGCAAAACCTTCTTCAGCAATGTCAATGGCGGGCTGAATGAGTTCGCTCATTTCTAAGTTGCCGAGGTCGGCGTTTAATGTTTCCATACCTTTGACAAAGCCGGGCAGTCCGACGTTATCCTCCGGCATTTCACCGTTTAATGGAGCGTTTTCGTTATAGACGTACGTGATCGGTTCCCCGTCTGCCGGGTGGTAGAGCGTTTCTCCTCCTCCGCCGATGCCTGATCCGTACGGTTCAACGACGCTTAAGACGTACGAGACCGTGACGGCTGCGTCTGCCGCCGATCCGCCTTTCTCTAATACTTCCATTCCAGCTTCTACGGCAAGCGGGTTCGAGGCACTGACGCCGTAGCCTTCATCGGTTTCTACAGGCTCACGGTCCGCTTGTGTATCGCTTTGATTAAAAATCGCAAGCTCAGGCGATACACCTTCGACTTTATAGTAAAACCACATGCCGCCGGCGACGATGACAGATAGGACGGTGATTAAAATTTTATTCTGCAAGGCTGCTCTCCTCCTCGGCTGTAATGTGTGAATGATCGACTGGGATGACGGCACGGTTGCCTTCTTTTGTCCAATCCGTTTCATCCAGCTCCTTCGTCATTTTTCGCAGGATCGTTGTGTTGCGGTAACGATTCTTCTCGGATAGCGGAGCCGGCTTTGTTTCTTCAATATAAGCAGGCATTACTTCAAATTGGGCGGACCCGTCTTCTTCTAAATGATACTGTACGATCGCTGATTCCTTCGTCCGTGACCAGCCCTGGTCAAAAATAAAGTTGCCGAGGCTGTAGAAAATCACCGTATCTTCATATTTCTCAACCGGGGCCAGGACGTGCGCATGTGAGCCAAAAATAGCGTCCGCTCCTGCATCCGCCATCGCATGGGCGAAATCGCGCTGTCTCGGCTGAACCGCATTTTCGTACTCTTTGCCCCAGTGGACGTGAACGAAGACAAGATCAGCGTTTTGTTTTGCTTCTTGAATAAGAGGCAGGAAGGTCTGCGGATCTGCGCCGAGCACCCCGCCTGATGTGTCGGTCGCCAGCGTGCTGTATTCAAGAATGTCATTGAAGCCGAGACTTGCGACGGTGACGCCGTTGTAATCTTCATAGTGGATCGCTTCAGCTTCTGAAAGATTCTGTCCAGCTCCGATGACGTCTGTTTCAGATTCGTTAAATGTGTTGATCGTATCGGTTAATCCGGTTATGCCGTAATCGAGAATGTTGTTATTGGCAAGGTTCGCAACGGTAAAATTCGCGTTTTCAAGTGCTTCAACGGCATCAGGTTTTGTTTTAAAATTGTATGCTTTTTCAATCGGAACAGCGTCATCGTTAAGGACAACCGGATGCTCAAAGTTGCCTGCGACGTAATCGGAGCTTTTAAACAGCTCGCGAACGTTGTCAAAATGAGCATCGTACGTATCTCTTTCAGCGACGTGCTCCACAAACCGGCCGAACATGATGTCACCGACAACGGAAGCTGTAAAGATCGAATCATCTTTTTCAACAGCAACGGCTGCGGGCTTTAGTAAGTAATTGATCGGATAAATGAGCGCCATGACGATAAGAGCGGCGACAAGCGTGTGAGCGGAAGCCCGTTTCTTATGCCATTTGCTATGCTTGAGCAGCGTTTCTTTAAAGTTCAATTTTTTAGCCATATCATAGTCACCCTATAGTAAGAAGTAAGCAAACATAATTAAAAACGTGAGACCGCTGAGCAGCACGGTGCTGATCACCGTAGGAAAAAGTCCCTGCTTCTGAATCGTGTTTGCGATTAAGCCGGGCACGATGACGCCTATGCCCCGCAGTTCATAGATTTCAAACGGTACGACTGGATAAACAGCATCGAGCAGCAGCTTAATGACGATTCCTGTCGTCAGCATCGCTGCAAATTTTCTTCGCCCATAGAGGATCGTAAATCGGGCAATGCCGTGCTGGACGATAAAATACGTTAAAAAGCTGATCAAAAATACGGTCAGCATGTACACGGGCTGGTCAAAGCTTAATGCTAAGTAGCCGGGCACGATGAGACCGGCCGGTAAAATGCCCGTTTTCTCTGTGTAAATCAAGCTTAAAATTACGCCTACAACTAACGATATATACAAATCAGATCCAAACATGGGACGCCTCCTAGCTGACAACTAATTCTTTTTTAGGTTGATGCTTCGTCTTGAATTTTTCGATTAATGGTTCAGCAGCTCCGTGAATGTTGCCGACACCGTAGATCATTTTTTTCTTAAGATGGGGTTCTAACGCTTGGTAAATCTCATCGGTTGAGTAGTTTTCTAGATTCATAAGATGCTTCGCAGGAATCTCTCCCGCCTGGTAGGATTCAACGATCGGGTGAGTTACTTCCCCGATTAAGACGAGCCGGTCGGTTTGAATATGAGGAAGCACGTCTTGTGCGAACAGCTCGGTGCGCTCGAAACGGTCTTCCCGGCAGTTCATAATCACAATCGGCTCTTCATGCGGATAGCTCGTCTGCTGGATGCGGCGCCAAATCGTAAGGGTCGAGGCCGCATCGTTTGCTGCAAATCCATTCACAAAAAAACACGGCTCCTCCTCGTCCATAAAAGGAAGAATCCTCATCGCACCGGGGTCAGGCTGCGCCTTCAACATGCCGCGAAGCGCCGTTTCTTCATCAATGTTAAGCGCCTCCGCTACCGCTAATGCGAGGGAGGCATTGTCCGGGAACACCATATATTCAAATTTTCGTAAGTATTCTTCTGAAATGCGTGAGTTGTCGGCCATAATGACGCGCGTTTTACGCTTTTTCGCAATTTTTCTAAAGTATGTCGTGTACGGTGAATCAGCTAGGATCAAGCAGCCGCGATAAGGAATGGTTGCGGTAAAAGCCTCCGCTACCTCATCTAGGGTCGGCCCCATAACGTCGAGGTGATCCTCCAGCACATTTACAATCACGCCAATATTCGCCTGCAGCATATGGTTTTGAAAGGTGATCTGGTAGTCCGGATTGACCGCCATACACTCACTGACAAGCGCTTCGGCATTTAATTTCTTCGCTTCTGCCACAACGGCCTTCTGCTCACTTATGTTAGGCCCCTCCAGACGGCGCTGGATCGGCTTCTCTTCGGTTGTATTCCAATAAATCATTCGCGCTGAAGTCCCTGTCGTCTTGCCGACGGTTTTCTTGCCAGCTTCCTTCAACACACCTGTAACCAATCGCGTGACGGTTGATTTCCCTCGTACACCATTCACATTCACACGAATCGGAATCGATTGAATGCGGCGCTGATGCCTTTTGATCTCAAAGATGCCTAGAGTGAGTGCGATAATGATCATAAGCGGTATAAGTAACATCTGATCCCCTTCCCTCTCTTTTACAAAAAGTGCTATTTCTTTCTACACTCAAAAACTATCATACGAGTTTGTATGTTTTTTTATAGTTTTGTAAGGGTTGTGTAAAGGTTTTCAAATTATTGTAAATGTACTTTAGATAATGGGTGAATAGTCGACAGGCGCGGATTGATTTCGACAGGATGAATAGTTGTGAGTGGGGATGTGGTAAGGTAGAGGAATAAAATATTTCCCCGGAAATAATCGAATATTGCCGGAAAATAAAATCCCCTGCTTTAAACGGCAGGGGATGAATATTAAGCTTCTTCGTCTCTGTTTTTGCGACGGAAGATGCCGGTAATTTTCTTCGAGAGGTCGTCGAAATACGTGTAGACGACTGGAATGAGGATGAGCGTAAAGAAGCTTGATACGGTTAAGCCGAAAATAATTGTCACCGCAAGCGGCTGCTGAGCTTCAGCTCCCTGTCCAATACCGATCGCGAGCGGCACCATTCCTAAGACAGTGGTTAATGTCGTCATGAGGATTGGTCGCAGACGGTTAGGACCGGCGTCTAGTATCGCTTCGGTGCGGTCGTATCCTTTCCTTCGTAAAATATTAATGTAGTCAACGAGCACGATGGCGTTGTTGACGACAATACCGGCGAGCATGATAATTCCGACAAAGGCCGGTAAGCTAAACGGCAGGCCGGTGACGAACAACCCCGTGGTAATCCCGACGATTGTTGCAGGGAGCGAGAACATGATGATAAACGGGAACAAGAAGTTCTCAAACTGAATCGCCATGACGGCGTAGACGAGGAAGATCGAGAAGATCAGCGCTAGGCCTAAGTCTCCAAAAGCTTCTTCCATGTCTTGTGCCTGGCCGCCAATTTCATACGTGTATCCATCAGGAAAGTTAAGGCTCTCAAGTTCAGCGCGCACATCTTCTGTCGTACTGCCAAGATCTCGGTCGACGATTTCCGATTCCACGTTAACCTGAGGTTGCTGATCTTCACGCAGAAGATTGACCGGGCCCTGCACCTGTTCGAGGTCCGCAATTGTAGATAGCGGAATGATGCCGCCGCTGGCTGTCTGAACGGACATGCCTTCTAAATCATTGATCGTCTGGCGTTCTTCTTCAGGTAAAATCATCTGTACGTCAATTTCTTCACTTGCTTCGCGGTACCTTGTCGCAACCTGACCCGTGAAGGATGTTTGAACCTGCGCGATAATTTCCTGCTCGGTCAGCCCATACTGAGATGCTTTGTCACGGTCCACTTCAATGTTCATCTCTGGACGGCCTTCTTCTGTGGAAGAGGTCGGTTCACTGACTCCTTCGACGTCTTCCATAACGTACGTCACCTGCTGGGACAGTTCATCGAGCACTTCGTATTCAGGTCCGTTCAGTTGAATCTGCAGTGGGGCTCCAGTGCCGAGGCCGGCATCAAGTTCAGTCACGGAAATTTCTGCACCCGGGATATCGCTCAGCTCTTCGTCCATTTGCTTCATGACGTCCTGAGTTGAGCGTTCCCGCTGATCCGGGTCGACCAGCTGCAGGGTGTACGTGGCACTATCAGAGCTGCCGTTTCCGATATCCCCTCCCATGCCTCCGCCGCCAATGGACAGGTAGCTGACATCGATTTCTTCGCTGAAGTTTTCCAGACGCTGGTCAATGATCTCCGTCGTCTCTTGGGTGCCTTCGAGTGACGTGGCGGCTGGCATTTCGACGTCGATTTCGATTTGTCCCTGGTCAGACGGCGGAATGAATTCAGTGCCAATGCTCGGGATGATTGCGACGCTGCCAACAATGGCGGCCAGTGTGAGGGCGACCGTCGTTTTACGCCATTTGAGTACTTTTGAGAGCAGTGTTCGGTATTTGTCATTTACTTTTTGTAAAAAGCGATCGAACCAATATCGGCGTCCGCTCGTCTGCAGCGGTTTCGTCAGTAGTTTGGACGAGAGCATTGGAATGAGCGTAACGGATACGGCAAGCGCTGTAATCAAGGCGAAAGAAATCGTGATCGCGAGCGGTGTGAACAACTCGGATGCGATGCCTTCTACGAAAATGATCGGCAGGAACACGACGAGTGTTGTTGTCGCGGATGCGATAACGGCAGGTGCTAGTTCAGAGGCCCCTTTTTTCGCTGATTCGACCATTGAGTACCCGCGCTGCCGGTAGCTGACGATGTTTTCTAATATAACGATCGAGCTGTCGACCATCATTCCGATGCCGAGCGCGAGTCCGCCCATCGTAAGGACGTTCAGCGTTTCGCCAGTGAAATACATAAGCGTAAACGTGGAGATAATCGCAATTGGAATAGCGATGCCGATGACGAGTGTCGCCCGGAAGCTTTTCAGGAAAAGCATAAGGACGATAATCGAGAAAATTCCACCGAGAATGATGTTTAAGACAACACTGTTGATGGACGTCTTAATGAATTCACTTGTATCAAGCACGACTTCTGTGTCGGCATTTTCAGGAAGATCGCCTTCGACTTCTTCAAGGGCGTCGCGTACGTTGTTGGCGGTCTCCACCGTGTTGCCGTCGGTCTTTTTCATTATCGAAAGCACTACGGATGATTCTCCGCCGACTTCTGATACGCTGTCGGACTCATACTTTTCTTCCACTTCCGCAATTTGATCAAGCGTCACCTGGGCGCCGGAAGGAGATTGAATGTTCGTTTGTTCGATGTCTTCGATGGATTCAAATTCTCCGTCGATCCGGATTTGAATGTCCTGGCTGCCTTTTTCTACAGAACCGGCTGAAGCCGCCTGGTTGGAAGCGTTGAGTGTCTGTGTAATGGTTTCCGTATCGAGTTCGTAGCTGGCCATTTTCGCCCGGTCGATCAGAATATCAACCTGTCGGGTGCTGCCGCCTTCAATATCGACTGACGCGACACCTTCCTGGCGTTCAAGCTGCGGAATCAGCTGGTCTTCAGCGACACGCTGCAGCTGCTCGGGAGAATCACCCGATAAACCGATTGTCATAATCGGTAGAGCCTGGGGGTCAAAGCGGAGCACGCTCGGCTCGCCTGCGCCTTCAGGAAGCGCTTCGGTCACCTGGTCGACGTTTTCTCGTACTTCAAGAAGCGTACTGTCGAGATCTGTACCCATGCTGAACTGCATGAAAACGAGCGAGGCTCCTGCCTGTGACTGTGACTGCAGCACTTCTAAGCCTTCAATTGCACTGACGGACGATTCGACCGGCTGACTGACGAGCCGCTCGACTTCTTGCGGTGCGGCTTCATCATAGCTGGTGGAAACAACCGCTACGGGCAGATCGATTTCCGGATAAAGGTCGATCGTGAGTGAGCGCAGCGAAACAAAGCCGAGCGCTAAGATGGCAGCGACGACCATAATGACGCCGACAGGGCGCTTAACGGATAGGTTGACGAGCTTCACTTAGTCGTCCTCCTTCATGACTTCGACTTTCGCTCCGTCTGTCAGCGTCAGCTGCCCGCTTGTCACGACTTCATCTTCACTTGTTACATCACCAGTTATGGCCGAACGGTCGGATTGTGATTCTACGACTTCGATGTCAATGCGTTCGACTACCGCTTCTTCCTCTTCCTCATTTAATAGGTACACATACGTTTCGCCGCTTTGCTCAACGATCGCATTCGTTGGAACGATTAATGCGTCTTCAACGACGTTTTCAGGTAAAAGAAAGGAAGCCATCATGCCTGGCTTGATCGTTTCTTCTGCATTATCCACAGATGCTTCGACGGGGTAAAGGTTTGTATCATCAGGAACCGAGGGGACGTAATCGATCGTTGCTGTTACGGTGTCATCCAGTGTTGGAATTTCCACTTCGATTTCCTGGCCTTCTTCAAAAAGCGATAGCTGCTCATCCGTAATGGATGCTGTGATCGTCATCGGATTGAGGCTGATGATCGTGGCAAATGGCTGCTGATTAGAGACTTGGTCCCCTTCATTCGCTTCTACGGATGCGATTTCCCCAGATTCCTGGGCGATAACAGGTTCGTTTTCTGATTGTTCACGAGCATCTTCCAGCTGAATTTGCGCCTGCTCTACACCGAGCTCCGCTTGTTCTACAGCGGATTCGGCCTGAGCGACAGCCTGTTCAGCCTGCTCTACTTGAGCTTCCGCTTCGGCTACAGCTGAAGAGGACATGCCGCCTTGGTCGGACGCTTGATTAAACTGCGATTGAGCTTGATCGGCGCGTTTTTGCGCTTCTTCATAAATAGATTCAGGGACCGTTCCTTCATCTGCAAGCTTTTTCGCTTCATCGGCAATTTGCTGAGCCGACTCGTATTGCTGTTGTGCTTGTTCGGTCATCTGGCTGGATTCTGAGTTTGTAGCCTGGCGAGCGATTTCTACTTGATCTTCTGCAGTTTCTACGCCTTCGACGGCCTGGTCATATTGCGTACGGGCGTCATCAAGTTGAGACTGTGCCTGACGGACGGCGATTTCCTGAAGTTCTACCTGGCTCCCCTGGTCGGGCGGGGATACAACGCCGATCGTCTGGCCTTGCTCGATACGGTCTCCCTTGGCTACGTTTAACGTCACCAATTCACCGGCGATGCTCGGAGTGACGGGTGTTCCTCCATCTGCGGCTGCTCTGCCTGCTATTTTTCGTTCAATCGTGAAGTTATCTTGTGTGACTTCGGCAACTTCTACGGGAGTGGTGCGTTCTTCTTGGGGTTCTGTATCTTCGTTGTTGTTACAGGCGGCGAGTGTCGTGGTCGTAATGAGCAGGAGGCTGAGTAACGTTCGTTTCATATGTATGTCTTCCTCTCTCTTGTGGTGTGACTGAGTGGTCATAAGTATGGATAATGTTACTAGAATTTGGGGTCTGATGCAAGGTTTTGTCGAGGGGGGATGTGACAGTTGTGTGGAGATAGGGATGGATGGCAGCGATGGATGGTACCAGGTACAGAGTGGCTGAATTAGTGTACCTGGTATCGGGGTGGTGCTTTTGTGTACCAGGTACGCGATTCTCTTTTTGGTGTACCTGGTACACATTTTTATTTTTCTTCTATTTTTAGTTTTTGAGCGGTAAACCATTGGTCGTAGGGGGTGTTGCCAAGGTAGTTATGGAATAGTTCTTTTGAGAGGATTTGATCAGATTCGTTGTGGGCGTAATAATAGTGAGAGGACCAAAGGGGATTGCTTTCTTCATCAGTGAGAGTCGCACGGTTGGGGTTTAAGTGGATGTAGCTGAACACATCCATGAAGTAGTAACGGTCCATAATGAGTTTATCATGGTATCGGTCTTGGAAGAGATGGCCGTTGTGATCATATTTTTTGTTGAAGTATTTGGCGTAATTGAGGTGTAGAAGATGAAGGATTTTTCCTGGGGGAAACTGGGTGGTTTCGAGCAGTAAGTGGGTATGGTTGCTCATTAAGCAGTAGGCGTGAATCTTGAAGGGATACTTCTTGCTGACTAGTTTGAGGGTATTCAGGTATTTCATTCGATCGTACTCATGGTGAAAGATATTTTCCTTGCGGTTTCCTCTCGCCGTAATGTGATACATGGCTCCTGGGTACCAAATTCGTTTGACTCTGGGCATAGAGCACCTCCTTTATTTTTTAATAGTATACCATAGAGCTGTACCAGGTACAGGTTCTTTCCCTCTGTGTACCTGGTACTCGTTTTCTCTTTCTGTGTACCTGGTACACAGAGAAAAAAGAAAAAGAAAAAGATAAAAGAAAAAATAAACAAAAAACAAAAGGAAGGGAATGAAAAGGAAAAATAACCGCCGGCGATGGGCCGACGGTTATGTATAGGTGGTTATTGCATGTTGCGTCCGAGCTGAGCGACGATGAGTTCGAGTTTTTTCACTTCCGGGAGTTCACGATGGTCCGGGAATTTCTCGTCGAAGTGATCGATCAGCGGTTGGACCGCTTCGTCATCAAGTAACTCTTTATAGGTGTTGAATGTGTGTTGATATTGTCCCATGTAGCGTTTCATTTTCTTATCGAACCCGGATAGATGATAGGTAGATGAGAAGTCGAAAGCTTTCGCGATGTCGCTGTCGTACGATGGGAATACGGGATTGATGGCGTGCAGCATGGCTGCGGCAAGCGGGAATTGCATCGTTGGATTTCCTTTGTGGTTCTTAATGTTGTACAAGGATTTTGTGATGTGTACGATGTTTGGGCGTTCTTCGTTGCGTTGCTCTTCCATCAGTTTGAAGTATTCGTGCTCGAATTCGTTCGTTAAGCTAGGGTTGTCCAGCTTAAAGAAGTGACGGAAAACGAATTGGTAGATCGTGTCGTCTGGCACGTAGGTAATATCAAAGTTATAGTTGAGATAGGCGTACACGTCTACTTTCTCCCGTGGGATCTGGTTGACGACTCTTTCTTCTTCATCGAACAGTAATGGTTTTAGATCTTCGGCTGTTCTGTATTTCATCGGAAATCACCTCTCGTTCCCCTATTCCACACATTGTTGACCGGAAAACTTCTATTTTTAAAAATGTGTAAAATATTTTGGGGCTTTCCTTCTATTCTACCTAATTGTTTATCTCATTGACAATAAATCATGGACTTAGTTGTTAATTTTTTACCAAATTCGCCGATGCTAAGGGGGAAGGGAGTGTGATCAGATGGATGTAGCGGCAGCTTCGATAGCGATGAGCCAGGCGAACGTAAAGCAGCAGACGAGTGTGGCTGTCATGGATCAAGCGAAGACGAACGCTGAGCAGCAGGGCAGTCAAATGATTGAGATGCTCTCTGAATCGGCTCCTCACCCAACGAAGGGGAGTCAAATTGATGTAAAAGGGTAAAGAAGGACTAGGTGGGTCATCCGCCTAGTCTTTTTTTGAAAGATGTGATTGTGATGAGGCAGGTGTCGAAGCTTATGGCACTGTTGGGCGCAGGATTATTTTATATCGGAATTGGCTTGTTTGTCGTCGAATGGTTTGAGCGCCCTGGTTTTGTTGTTCCGTTCCTCACGATGGGCGGACTTTCTGTACTGATCATTGCTGTGTTTCTGCAAGAATCAGGGTTCGGGGAGAAATAAAAAGCCGCTCCTTTTTGATAGGCGCGGCTTTACATAGCTGGGTTGAGGATTATTCTTCGTCGTCTTCCATTGTATCTTCGTTCGTTTGATCTTCTTCGTTCATATCCTCTTCGTCTTCTTGCATATCTTCTTGATCTTCTTCCATGTTTTCTTCGTCGTCCTGCATGTTCTCTTCTTCTCCGTTTTCTTCTCCGTTTTCTTCTTCCATGTTCTCTTCATCTTGCGCTGGCTCTTCTTCAGTAGCACAAGCTCCAAGAACGGAAACGGCTAGCATGGCGATGAGTAGTTTGAGTAGAGCGTTTTTCATTAGGTATTCCTCCTTGATAGTTAGGTTTACGATTGCTAGTGTGTCCACTTTTATAAATGGATATACATGGATCGTCTGGTATTTTGGCAAGAGGGTTATGATTGATTTGAGGATGATTTTGAGCGGATCCAGCGGAATACGGTCACTTTCCAAAGAAATCGAGGGGGAAAAAGAAAAAACCGCCCCTCGAAAGGACGGTTTTTCAAACAGTTATTTAAGAGCGAACATAATTTCTGCTTCACACGCGACTTCGCCGTCGACAGTGGCTGTGGCTTTTCCTTTGCCCATTGGCCCTTTAAGACGTACGATTTCGACTTCGAGCTTGAGGCGGTCACCAGGCTTCACTTGGCGCTTGAAGCGGCATTTGTCAATTCCGGTGAAAAAAGCAAGTTTGCCCTGGTTTTCTTCCTTTTTCAGCATCGCGACAGCTCCGGTTTGAGCGAGCGCTTCTGTGATGAGGACACCGGGCATGACCGGGTAGTCCGGGAAGTGGCCCTGGAAGAATGGTTCGTTCATGGTTACGTTTTTGTAAGCGACCGCACGTTGGCCTTCTTCAATTTCTTCGACTTGATCGATGAGAAGGAATGGATAGCGGTGCGGGATGATTTCTTTAATCTCTTGTATGTCTAGCATAGAAAAGCTCCTTTCCGTACAAACTACTCCTATTATAAAGGTATCGACTCATTTGGACAAAATTTTTCCGCAAAAAGGTTTCAAATCTTACAGCTAAGGAAATCTTATCATTACTACCGATAAAAAGGAGGTTAGCTTCATGCTGTGGACAATAGTAATTGTCATACTTATCATTTGGCTACTCGGTCTTGTACTCGATATAGCTGGCGGCCTCATTAATCTGTTGTTGATTGTGGCAGCTATTATTATCATTATGAAAGTGGTTCGAGGACGAGGAAAGCCATAACGATGCGAAAAGCCGTCACCTTCATGGGTGACGGCTTTTTTATGAGGTTTTTGTCAGCTCAGCATGCTTCTGTCCAGGGATTGGCTGCTCATTGTCATCCGTCCCTGTTCGCTGGTGCAGCTCTTTGATGTGGACGCTTGGGCTAAGCCAGAATGTATACCACGACCCCTCTTTAATGATCGGATCAAGATCAAACAGTTCAAATTGACAGCACTCTGAAATTTCTTGCAGCTGCGGCTTATTTGGCAGTGCAAAAAGGTTCGAGTGAGCGACAAAGAAGCTGTTGAATGCAGAGGAAAAGGCTTCGCCGTGCTCTGTATCACTAATTGGCGTAATAACGGATATCAATCCATCTCTAGCTACATAACTGTTTAAGTGGTCAAGCAAGCCCGTACGCGAGTCCGGATGAATGTAGTGAAAAATGTTATGCAGTAAAATGACATCGACATTGCCTTCTTCCGGCGTCCAGGAATTAATATCTCCCACTTCAAATTGGATATTTGGATAGTCTCTGGATTGCTCCCGCGCTTTAATGATTACGTTTTTATTAAGGTCGACGCCGATCATTTCAACATCCGGATGATCATCCGCCAGTTTTCTTAAATACCCGCCGTGTCCGCAGCCTAAATCGACGATGCTTTTGACATTGCGGTCGCGGATCATCTTTTTAATTTTCTTAATCGCGAAGTGTTCGAGTAAGGCAGACGTTTCAGCAACGACCTGTCCGTGCCGCTCATGATCAAAGCGTGCGCGCTTCTGTGATCTCATGTATTCTGGATAGTTTAGTAAGGTCGGCATGTGCAGCTCCATGATTTCTTTTAACAAAGCTTTTACTCCAGGGGAAGCATTGTTGCCTACGATGGAGGCACAGCGTTTTTTTGACGTGCGAAAGGTTTGGTTCGGCCGGCGCTTCATATGCTTTACGGCCACGCCAACGCGGACCCAGGAGCCGATTAAATCAGCGGGATACCCTGTCTCTTCACTGACCGATTCTACCGTTCGTGCTTTTTTAAAAGAATCGAATAATTGCAGTTCGGAGCCGACATAAGCGTGCCAGACCGGTAGAAACGATTCATTTTTCTTCATCCATTTGCGTGCCTGCATAGCGTTTACCCATTCATTCATCCATTACACCTTCCCTTTTTGTTCAAATCTCCACGGATAATCTTCCGCTTCACTAAATAGCTTCTGATGCTGCTTATCATCACTGATTTGTTTCGAACGGACGGGAAGGACACTCCCCTGTATCGCACGGTCAACTAGTGAAAAGTTCCACCGTCCAAGTCCTGAGATGTTGAGCATTTGTTTGACATGAAGCTGGTCGTCATCGTAAATTCGCTGCACCGCCCGCATACGCAATTTTCGCCACCACGGGTTTGGAAACGAATAGACGAGCGCTGACATGTGGCTTAATGTTAATAAAAATGAAACACGTGGTTTACGGACGTCTTCATAATAATGAAGGTTCTCATGATACGGCTTGCCTTCCTCTTTACACCAGGCGAGCAGCTCACCGAGGACATCGGCGTCTTGAATAGCAAGGTTCATTCCCTCACCCGCCATCGGATGCACCGTGTGTGCGGCATCACCGATTAAGGCAAGGTTGCCGGAATAGTAGCGATCGACGTGGTACGTATATGGAATCATCAGCTGAATCTGCCGCCAGTCATCCAGTGATTTGACCGTTTCTGCAAGCTCGGGCTCCAGTTCGCCGTACGCTCGATAGAGATGTTCAAGTCCCTTTTCTTTTATTTTTTTAAATTCACCGGCTTTAATTAAATAAACGGTACGTATTTCATTATTGGGCAAAGGAAACAATCCGAGGAAGCTGCCCGTCGTCGTGATGATTTTCCCTTTTGTAAATGTCTCCGGGCGCGGAATGGTAACGGTTAGAAAATGGTGATTGTAATCCTTCCGCTTCACGCTGACATTCATCGCATCCCGCGTCGGGGATGTGCGCCCTTCCGCTCCAATGTACACTTGCGCTTTAATATGAAAAATCTTTTTTTGATGACGAACTTGCGCCATTCCGCCTTCAAAACCTAGAAAACGAGCGCCAGGGAGGTAATGGAAAAACTCTTCATACTCCTTGCCTTTTTCTCGTAGAATATCTTTCGTCCTTTCATGCGGCACCATGAGGGCATGATCGTAGCGGCTCGCTACTCGGCTGTAGTTTAGTTCGGTAAGCTGCAGCGGTTCTGGTGCATCATTTGGCCTGATGTTGATTTCGTGAAACCGCAGCTGATCAATGACGTGGCCGCTGGCTTCGATTTCATCGAGCACGCCGAGACGGTCAAGAATCGCGAGCGTCTTCGGCTGGAGAAGTTCTCCTTTATAAGCGTTCGATTTTGATTTAAGCTGTTCTGCGATCGTTACGTGAACGCCGCGGCTCGCCAGTTTTGCAGCAAGAGCTAGTCCGCCCACGCCTCCTCCGGCGATAAATACTTCTGTTTTCAACGTGGCTTTCCCTCCCCCGTTGTTCATTTTTCTAATTACTGAATAGTTCCACAAAAAGAGGGTTTGGAAACCTTTTGATTGGTTGATGAGTTTACGAGCGATTCTTCACTAAACAAAAAAACACAAGCCCTTTAAAGAGCTCGTGCATTCATAAAACAGCTTGTCCCTTCATATATAAAAAGAAAGGACAACCTTTATTCAGTTTCACCTGTTACGATATCGATAATATGCTGCCAGGTCGACCAGCTAAGCGCATCCAGCGGATCTCCATCCCCAATGATGCCATAGCCGATCATAAGGCCTAGGGCGAGCGCAACAGCGCTGAGTACGAGAACAAGCAGAATGCGAAGCCAAATCGGAAGGAGACGTCGACGAGTACTTTTCGTCCGCTTTTCCTTAGGCTTTTTATCTTTCTTCTGTTGTGGTCTAAGCTGTTTCTTCTTAACGTTCTTTTCCTCTGTAGCCATGGAATGCTTCTCCTTACCCTTAAGATCTTAGTTGATTCACAAGTCCCATCATTTCATCTCCTGTTGAGATGGAGCGGGAATTAAATTCATAGGCACGTTGCGCGTTTTGCATGTCGGTCATTTGCTTCGCCAAGTCAACGTTTGATGATTCAAGTGTACCTGATGCCACTTGTGCATCTGCGCCGACTAAAATGTCATCAGCAGCAGCGGCGGCTTCCTCTGGAATACGGAAACGATTTTCCCCAGCGGCTTCAAGCATGCGCGGGCGAACCGCTTCGACAACTCCAAGCTGACCTTCCGCTTCCTGCACGCCATCACGCGTCACCATAATCGCTCCATCTTCCCGCACGCTGATGTCTTCCATATTATCTATAAATGTTAATGGTTCTTCATTTTCATCAAGCACAGGACGGCCGTTAGAGTTCGTGAGCATCACTTGTCCATTTTCCATAGGACTTAAGTAAAAATTCCCCGCTCGCGTGTACTGTGTTTCAGGACCCTCTTCCGTTTCTACTTGCAATTGAAACAGATGATTGTCTTCTCGTAAAGCAATATCTAACCCGCGTCCAGTTTCTTCCAATGATCCTTGCGTAAGATCAATATTCGTATGGGCTAGTTTCGCCCCTGAACCAACACGGATGCCGTTTGGCGTTAAACGATTTACTTCTGCTTCCTCATCCGACTGATTGTTGATTTGCTGGGAGAGCAGGGAAGCGAAGTCAGCTTGTCTGCTTTTATAACCTGGGGTGCTTGTGTTGGCCATATTGTTACCGATTAAATCAAGCTTATGGTGAAGTTGGCCCATCGTATTGGAAGCTTGCAGCATTGATAGATTCATAGTCGACTCCTCCTACTACCCTAGTTTACCTACGTCATTAACCGTTTTTTGCATGCTTTGATCATAGGCTTTTAATGCCCGCTGGTTCATTTCAAACGTGCGGTATGTATTCATCATTTCAGTCATTGTTCGAGATGGATCCACATTTGAACCTTCTACATGACGTTGCCTCACTTCAAAATTCACGCCGTCGACGTCACGTGCGTTTTCCACTGGATCCGCCTCATCACCCGAGGTGTAAAGGTCGTCACCTTCTTTGACCATATCTGCCGCATTGGAGGAGTACGTTAATCCAAGCTGGACATTTTGATCACCAATTTCAAGCGTGCCATTTTCTTGAACGATAAATTCCATTCCGTCCGTTTGAATGGGACCCCCGTCGTTATCAAGCACATAGTAGCCCTGGTTGGTCGTAAGGAACCCTTCTCCATCTACGGTAAAATTACCGTTCCGGGTTTGACGAACGTCGCCGTCTGCATTTTGTACGTTAAAGAAAAGAAAGCCTTCATCGTCCGGTAAATTGCCATTTAAGAGAGCCAGGTCTGTCGTATTCCCTGTCTCCCTTAAATCGCCCTGAGAAAAGTCAGGTACGGCCTCCTGCATATAAACACCAGTGTTTAGAGATCCGAGTTCTTTTTGCGTCGGAAGGGTCAGGCCTCCATTGCTCGTCGGAATCGTTTCCCCTCCCATTTGCTGCAACAATAACTCCGGAAAAGCTCTCATTGTTCCTTGATCCGCCTTATAACCTGGCGTGTCTGAGTTCGCTATGTTGTTTGATAGGGTTTCCTGCATGCGTTGGTTGGCTATCATTCCTGAAGCCGCCGTATTGAATCCTCTCAGCAAGACGATCGCTCCTTTTTAACCGATTTTATTACGTGTAATTTTGTCGATGTTATCAAGCATAATGCCTGTACCTTTTGCCACACAATCCATTGGATCTTCCGCTACAAAAACAGGAACCTTCAATTCTTCTGCTAATAGCTGGTCGATTCCATGCAAAAGCGCGCCTCCACCTGTCATAATGACTCCGCGGTCAATAATATCCGCAGAAAGCTCAGGCGGTGTGCGCTCAAGTACTTGCTTGGCTGCTTGTATAATCGTTTGAATCGGTTCACGAAGCGCTGCTTCAATCTCTTCCGAATTTACAGTGATGGTGCGCGGTAAACCAGAGACCATGTCGCGGCCGCGGATTTCAATCTCTTCTTTGCGAGATCCTTTAAATACCGTTGCCACTTCTACTTTAATGTTCTCGGCCGTACGCTCACCAATAAGAAGTTTGTACGTTTTCTTAATGTATTGCAAAATTTCACTATCAAATTTATCTCCGGCCATTTTAATGGATGAAGCGGTTACGATATCTCCCATCGAAAGTACGGCAACATCTGTCGTCCCGCCACCGATATCAACAACCATATTACCGCTCGGCTGGAAAATATCCATGCCCGCTCCAATTGCTGCTACTTTAGGCTCTTCCTCAAGATAGACTTTTTTCCCGCCAGATTTCTCCGCCGCTTCACGAATCGCTTTCTGCTCCACTTTTGTAATGTTCGTCGGGCAGCAAATCAGCATGCGTGGCTTCGATAGAAACCCTTTTACATTTGTTTTTTGAATAAAGTGACGCAGCATCGCTTCGGTTACGTCAAAATCAGCAATAACCCCGTCTTTTAACGGACGTAAAGCCTCGATATTCCCAGGCGTACGTCCCACCATACGTCGAGCCGCTTCGCCGACCTCAAGAACTTTGCCGCTATTACGATCCATAGCTACAACGGACGGCTCATTTAATACGATCCCTTTTCCTTTTACGTGAATAAGTACGTTGGCTGTACCTAAATCAATTCCAATATCTCGCGCAAACATCTTGAGTAGATCCTCCCTATTTATCAGAAAAACTATTCGGATTGTTAGAATGTAAAGAAATGCACATCTAATTCTATATTCTATCACAAAGTTACATCATTCGTCTTATGACTTAAGAAAAAAGTTCCATTTTGAAGGGTGAAAATTGAACCGGGAGGAAAAAACTATTTAATGAGTAGGCTCTGCAGGTGTATCTTTTCCGATCGTACGGTATTTCATACGTGTGGCTTCCCCACCACGTAAATGCCGGATCTCCTTATGATGGTCTAGGATTTTCTTCACTTCTTTCGCAAGAGGAGCGTTAATTTCCGGGAGTCGTTCTGTTAAATCCTTATGCACCGTACTTTTCGATACACCAAACTCTTTCGCAATTACACGTACCGTCTTTTTTGTCTCAACAATGTACTCACCAGTCTTGATCGTTCGCTCTTTGATGTAGTCATGCACATCTCTCGCCTCCTGATATTGACTATCCAAGGGGGTGGGGTGAGACGGGATAGGGTTTTAGCGTCTATGTTGGTAGTGAAGCTCTCGTTGTATCACCCTGGATGGTACCGATTCTTCGGTTATGTTCATTCTATTATTAGAACCGCGGAGTTATGCGCTAAATTGTGTACCAGGTACCGAGAGGGTGTTTTGGTGTACCAGGTACCAGAGTGGGGATTTTGTGTACCAGGTACTGAACTGTCACTGCTGTGTACCTGGTACCGGCACTCCGCTTTGGCGTACCTGGTACCTAAAAACAGAGGAAAACGAAAAAATGGAGGCCGAATCAGCCTCCATTTTTAGCACGTGGGTATTGCTATGGTGTTTCTATTTGCTATTTACGATTGTGTTGTTGAACGAGATGAAGAGCTATCTTCGTCTAAAGATGGGTCTTCAGTGTCATCCATTTCACCTGCATCGTTAGACTCAGTTCCTTCACCGTCACCTTCAGGAGCTTCGTCCTGTTCTGGTGCTAGTTCAAAATCTGATTCTGATGGTTCTTCTTCAGGTGTTGGCTCATCTTCAGTAGCTTCTTCAGAATCCTCGGATCCTTCAGATCCATCTTCTGCCGTAGCTTCTGCTGCTTCAATCGAACTTACAGCTTGACCAAAGAATTGTTCTGGATTTACAGGCTGGTCATCTTTTCTTACTTCAAAGTGTACGTGTACGCCACTTGCTTGTCCGAAAGAATTTTGTCCTGCTTGTCCAAGTACATCGCCTTGTTTCACTTCGTCACCAGATTGAATAGCGACTTCACCTAAACTGGAGTAAACCGTCGTTACCTCATTGTCGTGTGTTAATTCAACGACATTTCCATAAAGTGGATCTTCTTTAACTTCTGTTACGGTTCCAGATAGAGCTGCTGTAACGTCAAACGTTTCGCCATCACTTGTTGCGACATCGATTCCTTTGCTCTGGTAGTACTTATTGTTGTAAAGGACTAGTGCACTTTCTTGTTCTTCATCTGTTGCTTCGTAGTCAAAATACTTCGTGACGATTGCTGCTTCTAAGTCGCTGGCTACCGGCATTTCCAAATTCTCATCGTGCCCTGTAACTGGTACTGCTTCCTCGCCATCCTCGTTCACAAAAACATCATCTTCTGCTTGGTTGCCTTCATTCAGCTGATCAGCTACATCATTTGAACTTTGCTGATACCAAAAGACTCCAACCAACACCAACGCGGCTACCGCTAAATATAAAGCGGGATACAGCCATTTCTTGCGCATCAAGCGTTTAAACTTTAATTTAGTCACGCTTTTCTTTCCTTCCTCTCTCATGTTCATCACCTCAAGAGTCATTCTGAACGCTTTTTTGGAAATATATACATGACTACAAAAATTTTTATTGGGGACTGTGGTTGTGTACCAGGTACAGAGAGGGAGAATTTGTGTACCTGGTACCACAAAAAAGCCGCCTACATGGGCGGCTTTACTATGTTTTAGTGGATATATCGATGTACCTGGTACGCGATATTGAAGGTGGTGTACCTGGTACCTGCTTTTCTTTTCTGCGTACCTGGTACACTCTTTTCACCTGCATCAGGAAATGGATGCGGTTTGTTTTGTGACTGGTGTGATTTCTGTATTTTGGTAATAATGCTGGATGATTTCTTTATAGGTTTTGCCTGCTTCAGCCATGCCGTTGGCGCCGTACTGGCTCATGCCGACTCCATGTCCGTAGCCTCTTGTCGTAAAGATGATGTGGTCTTCTTTTTGTTCAATGGTAAAATCACTGGATTGGAGGTTTAACTTCTCACGAATTTCTCGCCCGGTGAACTTCTGTTCCCCGACTGAGAGTTCAGCTACTCGGCCGCCTGGTGTTTTTGCTAGATTTATATTCTCTAACCCATTGGCAATCTTTACATTCAGTGCTGCTTCAATTTCTGAAACGGGAACGACCTTTTGATCAAAAAATTTAGGGGAGTCTTGATCCCAGGGACTTTCTACACTTTTTAAATAAGGGATTTCATTATCCCAATAGTCTTCTGAGTTTTCCGTATAGCCGTTACTTGTTGAGAAGAAGGCGGCAGTGATGGGTTCTTCTTCATAGGTAATAATCTCTCCAGCCGTCTCCTTAACGGCTTGGTTAATCCGGCTCATATTGTTCGTGTACTGTTCTTTCCATTGTTCACGAAGCTCATCATCATTTTTGTACACTTGATGCTGTGTCGTGTCGGTGACATCGGCTTGTTCGGAATAAGGTTCCCCATCTGTTAACTGTTGAGTGATGTACGTGCGGGCGGCTAATGCCTGGGCCTTTAGTGCTTCTAATTCAAAATTAGCAGGCATTTCAGATGCGACGACGCGTGCAACGTAATCTTCAAGTGGCACCTCTTCCACTTTTTCACTAGTACTCCTCATAACATTAATTGAAAATGGGGAAAGACTCGCTGGGATGTCGACCGTTGATGTTTCGTTCGTTGTCGTTTCTTGAACAGTTGATGTGTCGTTTTTTCCGATGAATGGTGCGACGATGAGGGCTGGAATAAGAAGAATGCCCATAAACATACTTATCATAGTGATGATCCCAATGCGATGCTTTCGGTTCATATCTCGTCCTCCTGAATCAATAGTAGACCTCTCTACTAAAAATATATCCATCAAGAGGTGTTGATAGAACTAAAAAAAGCAATCCCCATCTTAGAAAGATGAGGATTGCATTCGTTATAAATAAATTATAAGGTCGATACTGATTCGCTAGGTTCAACTTCTTCTAGATAAGATTCATCTTCGTTAATACGTTCAATGTCTGCACCAAGTTGCTGCAGCTTCTCTGCAAAATCAACGTACCCTCTGTCCAAGTGCTTCAATTCTGTGACACGCGTATATCCATCCGCCACGAGGCCTGCTAAAATCAATGCGGCTCCAGCACGGAGGTCGGTTGCCTGAACTTCTGCACCTTGTAAGTCAGAAGGTCCTTCAATAATAACACTGCGGCCTTCAATCTTCATTTTCGCGTTCATGCGACGGAATTCTTCAACGTGCATGAAGCGGTTTTCAAATACCGTTTCCGTAATGACGCTTGTTCCGCTTGCGTTTAGCATTAGTGCCATCATTTGTGACTGCATATCTGTTGGGAAACCTGGATGCGGCATCGTTTTAATGTCGGTAGCTTTAAGGTTTGCAGGTCCGATTACTCGTAACCCTTCTTCCTCTTCTTGAATAGTAACGCCCATTTCTTCCATCTTCGCTACGACAGATCGTAAGTGCTCGTGCATCGCACCTTGAACTAAAACATTTCCACCAGTGATTGCTGCTGCTACCATAAAGGTACCTGCTTCAATTCTGTCAGGAATAATATGATGAGTGGCGCCGCAAAGCTTGTCGACACCTTCAATTTTAATTGTTTCTGTACCTGCGCCAACAATGCGGGCACCCATTTTATTTAAGTAGTTAGCGAGATCTACAATCTCTGGTTCTTTTGCACAATTTTCAAGAACAGTCTTGCCTTCTGCTAACGCAGCTGCCATAATAATATTTTCTGTAGCTCCGACACTTGGCACATCAAAGTAAATTTTTGCACCTTGTAAGCGACCTTCTACATTCGCTTCAATTGTGCCATTGCCTACAGTAATTTCAGCGCCCATTGCTTCAAAACCTTTAAGATGTTGATCCAGTGGACGTGAACCAATTGCACAGCCGCCTGGCAAGGCAACTTTTGCGTGTCCATACCGGGCCAAAAGTGGTCCCAATACAAGCACAGAAGCCCTCATCTTGCGTACATATTCTATAGGTGCTTCTGTTTTTAAATCAGTAGATGCATCAACTGTAACGGTTCTTCCATTCATGTCAACATCCGCATTTAAATGGCGGATGACTTCATTAATCGTGTATACATCAGCTAATGCTGGTACATCGTGTAACACACTTTTTCCTTCACTTGCGATTATACTTGCTGCGATGACAGGCAGTACGGCATTCTTTGCACCTTCAGCTCTTACAGTGCCTTTAAGCTGCCTTCCACCACGGACGATGATTTTTTCCAAGGTTCATTCTCCTCCGCGTCCATATTCATTATTATTAATATTCAGCAGTTAGTATAGGTGTGCCAAATGTAACGGTTGTCCGATTGCCCAAATTCCTTGTAGCGAATTGGACGTTCATCGAACCGTTAGGTAAATCAATGGCTTGACCCCATCTTGATGTGTAGCCGGATCTGCTGCTCCAGCTTTCTTCGGTTGATTCTTCGATCGTTGCTATATTGAATGCTCTTTTGAATTTTTGATAGAATAAAACTTCATCCATAATACCACTATATTCACTTTTAATAAATGAGTAATTAGTGACATTCTCTGAGAACATTTGATGTTTTACTCTATCTGTGAAATGTTCCATTATTTGTGGTGCTAGTGGTGTTGTACCCTCGGACGTTACCGTATAAACTACCTCAATTGAATTGTTTTCTTTTTTTGGCACGAGCACGGTAAAACTTTCGACGATAGTAGCGTTTTTCTGTCCGTCGTGATATTCATATTTAGTTGCTTCTGGATTATTTTCCTGGCTCATTTGAGGTACGTCTAAATAGTCAGCTATGCGTTGTTGAGTTCGTTCAAGTTGGGTTCTATCTAGTTCTTCTTTTAGTGTTATATTTAATTCTTTAACGTCGAGCTGTTCATCCTCAGCAAAGGCCGTCAGTTCAATTAATGGAGAAACGTTACTCCAACCCTCAGCCGTTCCCTGAGGATAAACACCTGAACCGATTGCGATCATTGCCACTAAACTTAAAATAAGTAGTTTCATATGTATCTCTCCCGTTTCTCCTTGTTTAGTTACAAGTGTGAACGGGTTCAGTCAGATTCATACGAAACAATTGATGACACGATTAGACATTGTTGGGTAGTGTAAGCTAATTTACCTGAGACCAATATTGTTTAACTAGAATAAATAACTAATACTGCTTGACCATCGAATAAGATCTAAGAAAAAATTGCTTACTGAAGTAGCGATGGCTATTGTAATGAGTATCATTAATACTCGAATCTCGAAAATGCGTCCCTTTCTAAAGAAAGCATCCAGATTCACTGCTTGTAACACCTTCCACGTTATGATGATAAAAATAATGTGGGAAGTCATACTCATTAAGGCTTCTTCAACGAAATATTGATCCACTAGTTCCACCTCGCTTACATCTACCTATAATACGCACATACTCAAGAATCACATGATATAGATCTATTGTCAACAGCTCAGCTGGGAATGATTGCGCTTTAAATATGACAATTTCGTGAATTATCATTAGACGGCAGGAAATGCCATAAAAATAATTTCCCGCGCAATATAATTTATTTCCCGGGGAATACTGACACCGCCGTCGAATGAAGGTGGTTGATGAAGTGTGGTTGTCGACGATGGTGGTGCTTTTTTTGTAGCTTTTACTGTTGGTGGAGCTTTTGGTACCAGGTACCGAAGTTCATACTCGGTGCTTCGCTCTTTTTATAGCTTTTCGGTACCTGGTACCCTTATGCTCTCTCCCTGCAATTGAGCTAAACCGCTGTTGCACTCTTATTGATCAATGGCTTTTGTTTCAGCTCTTACTATGTGCTGTGCGCTGGGTACCAGGTACCGAAGTTCTTATTCGGCGCTTCGCTCTTTTTACTGCGTTTCGGTACCTGGTACCCTTATGCTCTTTCTCTGCAATTGAGCTACTCAACTGTTGCACTCTTATTGATCAATGGCTTTTGTTTCAGCTCTTACTATAGACAGTGCTCCTGGTACCAGGTACCGAAGTTCTTATTCGGCGCTTCGCTCTTTTTACAGCGTTTCGGCACCTGGTACCATATAATAAAAAACTGCTTTCAATGAAAGCAGTTTTTTAAAAGTTATTGTTTTTTACGTCTAAACGGTTAATGGCTCGTTTCAGCGCTAGTTCTGCTCTTCGGAAGTCGATATCTGATTGTTTGTTTGCCATGCGCTGCTCAGCGCGTTCTTTCGCACGACGGGCACGATCGATATCAATATCTGAAGGCTTCTCTGCTGATTGCGCCAGGATAGTTACTTGATCTGGGCGAACTTCGAGAAATCCGCCGCTTACGGCGATGCGTTCGGAGCTGCCCTCTTGTTTGAGGCGTATCGAGCTAATGGTTAATGGAGCTACCATGGGGATGTGTCCAGGCAGGATACCAAGCTCCCCGCTTTCCGCCTTACAGCTAACCATTTCATAGGCGTCTTCTAAAACCGGGCCATCAGGAGTGACAACACTCACCGTTAGTGTCTTCATAGCTATTCCTCCTAAGGCAGATCATAAGCGCCGGTGTCAGATGCTCTTATGAAAAGAACACCTGAGTGACACTTGCAATGATATGCTTATTGCATTTCTTTTGCTTTTTCGACGACTTCTTCGATGCGGCCGACTAGGCGGAATGCATCTTCTGGGATGTCATCGTGCTTACCTTCAAGAATCTCTTTAAATCCTTTAACTGTTTCTTGTACTGGAACATAGGAACCTTTTTGTCCAGTAAACTGTTCAGCCACGTGGAAGTTTTGAGATAGGAAGAATTGTACACGACGTGCACGGGCAACGGTAAGCTTATCTTCATCAGAGAGCTCATCCATACCCAAAATAGCAATGATATCTTGTAGTTCTTTATAGCGCTGCAGCGTTTGTTGCACTTCACGAGCAACTTCGTAGTGTTCGTCACCTACGATGTCTGAGTCAAGAGCGCGTGATGTTGAAGCAAGCGGGTCCACGGCAGGATAGATCCCTTGCTCGGATAGTTTACGCTCAAGGTTTGTTGTTGCATCAAGGTGGGCGAACGTTGTCGCTGGTGCAGGGTCAGTGTAGTCATCGGCAGGTACATAGATCGCCTGGATGGATGTTACTGATCCTTTATCCGTTGATGTGATACGTTCTTGAAGCTGACCCATCTCTGTAGCAAGTGTTGGCTGGTAACCTACGGCTGATGGCATACGGCCAAGCAGGGCAGATACCTCTAAACCACCTTGCGTGAAACGGAAGATGTTATCGATGAAGAATAGAACGTCCTGTCCTTGCTCATCACGGAAGTATTCCGCCATGGTAAGACCAGTTAGGGCTACACGCATACGTGCTCCAGGTGGTTCGTTCATCTGACCGAATACCATCGCTGTTTTAGAGATTACGCCTGAGTCTTTCATTTCGTAGTAAAGGTCGTTACCTTCACGTGTACGCTCACCAACACCGGCGAATACGGAGATACCGCCGTGCTCTTGAGCGATGTTGTTAATTAACTCCTGGATAAGTACGGTTTTACCTACTCCGGCACCACCGAACAAACCGATTTTACCACCTTTTACATAAGGTGCCAGCAAGTCTACTACTTTAATTCCTGTTTCAAGAATTTCCGTTTCAGTTGCTAGGTTTTCAAAAGTTGGAGCCAGGCGGTGAATCGGGTCACGACGTACATCGCCAGGGATTGGCTCGTCGAGGTCGATTTTGTCACCAAGTACGCTGAATACTCGTCCTAGTGTTACGTCACCTACAGGTACAGAAATTGGTCCACCTGTGTCAGTAACTTCTGTTCCACGCTGCACACCTTCAGTGGATGACATGGCAACGGTACGTACAGAGTTGTCACCGAGGTGAAGGGCAACTTCCAGGGTAAGGTCAACGTTTGTTTCGTTTTCAGATTTTGCTACGTAACTTACGTGCAAAGCGTTATTAATGTCAGGGAGCTGACCGTCGTCGAAGGCTACGTCAACAACGGGACCCATGATTTGGGTTACGCGTCCTTTACTCATCGATTTCCCTCCTTACTTACTGTTCGAGTCCAAGAAACCTATTCGAGGGCAGCTGCACCGCCGACGATTTCGGTAATTTCTTGGGTAATGGCTGCTTGGCGGGCACGGTTGTAAGAGAGTGAAAGGTCACCAATAAGTTCATCGGCGTTATCCGTTGCACTCTTCATAGCCGTCATACGGGCAGCGTGCTCACTTGCTTTACCATCTAGAAGAGCTCCGTAGATCAAGCTTTCTGCGTACTGAGGAAGAAGAACTTCAAGGATCTCCTCTTCATCAGGCTCGTACTCATAAGAGCTTGTACCTGCTTTGCCTTCTGGATTTAAATTTGTCAACGGAAGTACCTTTTTCTCAGTTACTTCTTGAGTAATGGCACTTACGTAGTGGTTGTAATAAATGTATAGCTGATCAATCTCACCGTCTGTGAAAAGTTGAACCGTTTCAGAAGCGATATCTTTAATATCGGCGAAGTCTGGCTGGTCAGCGATTCCGGTGATATCTTTATCGACTGGCATATTACGTTTACGGAAAAAGTCGCGTCCGATTCGGCCCATTGTAATCAGTGTGTATTCTTCAGCTGAATTATGATGCTGACGAATTTGCTGATACACTTTTCGCAAAACACTACTGTTGTAAGCTCCAGCTAATCCACGATCCGAAGTGATGACTAAATATCCCGTCCGTTTAACGTCACGTGCTTCAAGCATTGGATGACTTGCATCACCGCCGCCTGCTGCGATACTTGCAACGACTTCTTGGATCTTTTCACTATATGGAACAAAGGATCTAGCATTTTGCTCGGCTTTGTTCAGCTTTGATGCGGATACCATTTCCATGGCTTTCGTAATCTGCTTCGTCTTTTTCGTTGACGTAATCCGACCTTTAATATCTCTAAGGGATGCCACGCTGTTTCACCACCCTTTCTAGCTATTTTACGCATCGCTTGCGGGTCGTTACTTATTCAGATACGACAAACGTTTTGCTAAATGCTTCAACAGCTTCATTCATATCTTCTTCTGCTCCCAGTTTACCTGTTTGACGAATTTCAGAAAGAAGTTCCTTACGGTTATTGTCTAACCAGCTATGGAATTCGCTTTCGAAGCGAGTCACATCTTCTACTGGAATTTCATCAAGATATCCTCTTGTCAGTGCATAGATAATCATAACTTGCTTCTCAACAGACAGCGGCTGGTGAAGTCCTTGTTTTAGTACTTCAACCGTACGCGCCCCGCGGTTAAGTTTCGCTTGTGTTGATTTATCTAAATCTGATCCGAACTGAGCAAATGCTTCTAGCTCACGATAAGACGCTAAGTCTAGTCGCAGTGTACCTGCAACCTTCTTCATCGCTTTGATCTGTGCAGAACCACCTACACGAGATACGGATAGGCCGGCGTTAATCGCTGGACGTACCCCTGAGAAGAAGAGGTCAGATTGCAAGAAAATCTGTCCATCGGTAATGGAGATAACGTTTGTTGGAATGTATGCTGAGATGTCGCCTGCTTGCGTTTCAACGAATGGAAGTGCTGTTAAGGAACCTCCACCTTTTGCATCACTTAGCTTAGCGGCACGCTCTAGCAAACGGGAGTGCAAGTAGAATACATCCCCTGGGAAGGCTTCACGGCCCGGCGGACGACGTAATAGCAAGGATAGCTCACGGTAAGCGGCTGCCTGCTTCGATAAGTCATCATATACGACAAGTACGTGTTTGCCGTTGTACATGAAATCTTCACCAAGCGTAACACCTGCATATGGTGCTAAGTAAAGAAGCGGTGCAGGTTGAGAAGCACTCGCTGTAACAACGATTGTATAATCTAGAGCACCATGGCGGCGAAGTGTTTCAACCGTACCACGTACCGTTGATTCTTTTTGACCGATGGCTACATAAATACACACCATGTCCTGGTCGTGCTGGTTCAAAATGGTATCAACCGCTACAGATGTTTTACCTGTTTGACGGTCACCGATGATTAACTCACGCTGTCCACGGCCGATTGGCACAAGGGCGTCAATCGCTTTAATCCCTGTTTGAAGCGGCTCATCTACGGATTTACGATCCATAACTCCTGGTGCAGGAGATTCAATTGGACGAGTTCGTGTCGTTTCGATTGGACCTTGACCATCAACTGGCTGTCCAAGCGGGTTAACGACGCGGCCTAGCATTTCCTCACCTGTAGGAATCTGCATGATACGGCCTGTACGACGAACTTCGTCACCTTCTTTAATATCTGTATATGGTCCAAGAATGACAAGACCAACGTTACTTTCTTCTAAGTTCTGTGCCAATCCCATGACACCGTTAGAAAATTCAACAAGCTCCCCGGCCATGACATTATCAAGACCATGAGCACGTGCGATACCGTCACCAACTTCGATAACTGTACCTACATCGTTGACTTCAATATCTGATTCGTAGTTTTCAATTTGCTGCTTAATCAGCGCACTGATTTCTTCAGCTTTGATGCTCATGCCATTTCACCCCTATCATCTATTATTCGGAGAAACTAACTGACGTTCGATACGGTTAAGCTTCCCACTGACAGAACCATCAAAAATGCGATTTCCGACTCGAAGGCGAATGCCTCCAAGAATCTTCTTATCGACAACATTTGTCAGGTTTAGAGACTGTTTGCCTACTTTAGGTGCAAACGTTTCTGAAATACGTTGTTTTTCAACTTCAGAAAGTGGATTTACAGAGTACACAGTGGCATCTGCAATTCCTTTAATATCGTTCATTTTCAGAATGAAGTGATCCGTCATATCCAAAATAATCTCTTCACGATGACGGTCGATTAACAGCATCAGGGTGTTGAGCGTTTCTTTCGAAAAACCTTGCAAAGAATCGTTCAATAGCTGCTTCTTTTGACTCGCCGCTAAACGTGGATGTTTAAGGAACTTCACAAGTCCTTTATTCTTCTGGAAAATTTCACGTAATGCACGTAATTCTGTTTCGATTTGTTCTAATTTTGATCTTTCTTGTCCGAGTTGAAAAAGAGCGTTAGCGTAGCGTTTTGCAACGATTATCTCACTCATCGCTCTTCTCCTGCCTCGTTGATGTATTGATTAATAAGAGCCTGCTGATCCTTCTCAGACAGTTCTTTTTCAATCACTTTCGATGCAATCATGACAGACATCGATGCCACTTGATCTTTAAGGACTTGTACAGCTTTATCGCGCTCTTGTTCAATTTCCTGACGAGCAGACACCTTAATGCGTTCTGCTTCTTTTTTAGCGGATTCAACAATGTCACGCTCTTGCTGTGCAGCTGTTTTACGAGCTTCTTCCATAATGCTTTGCGCGTCTTGACGCGTCTTCTTCAACTCTTCCGCGGCTTCACGCTGCTGGATCGCAGCTTCTTCACGGCTTTTTTCAGCAGTTTCTATTTCGTTGGCGATATAATCTTCACGGTCTTTCATCATGCCCATTAATGGTCCCCATGCGAATTTCTTTAAAAGCACGAGTAAAATGATGAAGAACGCCAGCTGAGCGATCATATCCCCTACAGCAAATCCTGAGGCTCCCAGGACTAAGTTCGTCGTCAAACCTTGCACAGTAGTCACTCCTTTCTACACTAAGAAAAGCGAAGAGGGGCGGTTTAGGCCTCCCTCATAAAAAGAGGCGTCTTTATCGACACCAGTAAAAATGCCAGATCACAGAAAAACCAACATACCTAGGTTTTTCCTATTATAAACTTGGGTAGTACCTATTAGAAGACATAAAGGAAAGGCGAAGATTCACGAACTATGAACTTCGCCACCGTTTTAACTTTACTGACCCATTACGATAAATGCGATAACAACGCCGATGATTGGAACTGCCTCAACTAGTGCAACACCAATGAACATTGTTGTTTGAAGTGCACTGCGCAATTCTGGTTGACGCGCAATCCCTTCTACTGTACGACTTACGATAAGACCGTTACCAATACCTGCACCAAGTGCTGCTAAACCTACTGCAATTGCAGCTGCTAATAGACCCATAATGAAAATCCTCCTCATATTTTGTAAAAATAGTTTTTTATGTTTTTATGTTAATGGTCTTCGCTCACCTTGTGAGACATGTAAACCATCGTCAACATAACGAAAATAAATGCCTGGATGAAACCAATAAATGTACTAAAGCCCATCCATGCCACCATTGGAATTGCTGCTCCAAGGGTTCCTAGAATACTTGTTGTAGCAAGTCCTACTAATAAAGATAGTAGAATTTCACCTGCGTAAATGTTTCCGTAAAGACGGAGACCAAGCGTTAGAGTGTTTGAAAACTCTTCAATGATCTTAAAGGGTAATAAGAATGGCAGGGGTTGGACAAATGTCTTTCTGTATTCTTTACCACCTCGTAGTTTAATCCCATAATAGTGGGTTAACACGATCACCATGACAGCTAACGTCATCGTAATACCTGGATCTGCTGTTGGTGATTTCCACCATAAATCATGACCTACAACTCCGTTGGTAACGACCCCGAGCATATTCGACACAAATATGTAGCCAAAAAGGGTAAGACCTAAAGGCAGGAAGAGCCGGCCTGTGCGCCAATCCATATTTGAACCTATAATGCCTTTAATGAAGTCAATGAGCCATTCCATGAAGTTTTGAAAACCTTTTGGGTTACGCTGCATGTTTCTTGTTGCTGCGACCCCTAGAATGAATACAATTAATGAAGCAACAAACATCATTAATAAGTTGGATAAGTTGAAATCCAGCCATGGAATCCCAAATGCATCCTCCCACATCGGTGCTTCGTGATTCAATCTGTTCACCTCTCTTCCATCATGCTAATCTGTTGCTCTGTTGAACAGGTAATCTATAACAATGACAAGATAGGCTGCCATTAAGCCCAATACTACAGAAATTAAATGGAAATATTCTTCAAACTGAAGGGCGATTACAACGGCTAATGCGCCGGATGCAAGTCGCGTAAACGTGCCAATCCCTTTCGTGCTCATGCTGTTTGCTGAAGATTCGCCTAACTTCTGAATCTTCCGCTGCATCAGCCAGAGATTGTAAAAACTAAGGATGCTTCCTAAAAGAAGCCCGAGGAAAACCGGTTGCCAGGGGGTCACACCCCAACCTAAAACGAGAATTGCCAGAAGGTAGAACATCCATTTTCGCTGACGGGCTATCATCTGCTGATAATCTTCCAAGTTAATCGTCTCCCGTGTACGCTCGTACTAAATGAATCGTTCCGTATGTACCTGCTCCTACCCCGAGGAATATGCCCAGGATTAAGAATAGTGGACTTGTGGAAAATTGGCTGTCCACCCACTTCCCTAGAAAAACACCAACAAGCGGCCCACCTGCTAATTGAGATACAATTGCACTTGTAAGTGACAGGGATCGAAATGGAAATTGTGAGTGCTTCAAGTCAACACCTCTTTTAAATATGTAAAAAAGCGATGCGTTTTTATATGAAAACCTTATCATTCCACACTATGTAAGAATACAATAGGGGTCATATCATGTCAATGTGTTTGTGAGCAAAAGTACAAAAGTCCGACACGCATTTATCATAATTTTGTCACATTTTACAATTAAAAAGAAGAACAGCCTCCGAACAGGCTGTTCTTCTTTTATTACAATTGAACAGGAAATGGATAACTATACGTTTTTCCGTCGATTTCTAAGGTGACGACAGCTAAGTAAGGCCCGGCATAGTCATCGATCATGTTCAGCTTAATCTCCCCTTCATTTAATCCTTCCGCTGGGTCATCAAGATCCAACAATTGCCCTTGATGAAGCATCGTTCCTGCTCGATAAAGGTCGATTGATAAATGATCCACCGGTTCCGTTAGGTTAAAGCGGTAGGTTAAATCAGCATCGGTTTCCCAATCTTTGTATAACTCTAACCCGGAAATCTTTTCGTAATTCGACGTATCTACCATGAATAAGTACGGAATATGGTATTGCTCTCCTCCTCCTTCAACAGTCACATATCCTTCGTGAACCCCGTCGTTCATAAAGGACTTATTCATGTGCACTTCCATTGAGAGTTCTTTTTTCTCTCCAGGTGCCAGTTGAAACGAAGTCGGTATCGTCCAGCCGATCCCTGGTTGTTTCTCGGGCGGCTTCATATGATAGGTTTCCGTGGTATCTCGTTTATTTTCAAATGTGAGCTTCACCTTTTTACGATAAAGGTTTTCTTCAATCCGCCCAAAGTTGAGAGCCCCCGGATCGATCCAAAGCTCAGGCTGAATCGCCGCTTCCGTATCGACATATCCTGCACCCTGCTCTGTTGGCGGTAATGGTACACCTTTTTGCTGCAAAAGATCCGCGGAACTCATCAGGGATTGTTTAATATCCAGCGGCGTCCATTCCGGGTAGGCTTCTTTTAACAAGGCAGCCACTCCGGCAATATGTGGAGCGGCCATACTCGTTCCTTGTAAAGCTTGATAACCGCCTGGCACCGTGCTGACTACGTTAACCCCAGGTGCTAAAATATCTGGCTTTACACTCCACGATGAGGTGACGGGACCGCGCGAGCTAAACGGGGCAATCCCGTGATCCACTTCTTCGGTAACGGTATCTACCCATTGATCTTCAGCGAGTCCCTTTTCAAGCAGCCATTCCCCTTCCTCTTTCGAAACAGCTGCTACTGGAATGGGCAAGTTAAGTCCTTCGATTGATCCATGAAGCGGCTCGTTCGTATGATTAATAATCATCAAGGCTTCTGCTCCTTTTTGATAGGCATGCTGGGCTTTCTCTGCAAAACTCGTGCCCCCTCGTCTCATGAGAACAATTTTTCCCGTCACTCCTTCAACTTGATCTCCTTCCATCTCAATCAGCGGATATTTTTTTGCCAGATTCCACGGTTTCGAACCTTGTAAAATCCGTATCGGAATTTGCCTGTCTTCTCCTGAAATGGTGAGCAGCGATTGTTCAGTCGGCAAGGAAGAAGCTCCTACCGTAATCGCATTTTCTGAAGTCGCCGGGGATCCAATCGTCCACGTATCCGGTCCAGCGTTCCCAGCAGCAACGATCACTGTGGTCCCAAGCTCAATCGCCCGTTCCACCGCTTTTGTCGTCGGCCAATCCGGACCGTTTACATCATTCCCAAGCGATAGATTAATGATATCCATCCCATCTTCTACAGCTTCTTCAATCGCTGCAATCACTTGTACCGACGTCCCCATGCCGCCAGGACCTAAGGCGCGATACGCATACAAATCGACATCAGGAGCCACTCCTTTCATCTCCCCATCTGCTCCAATAATGCCTGCCACATGCGTTCCGTGCAGGGTAGCCCCATCTTCAGTCGTCTCCATCGGATCATCGTCAAAATCAACCAAATCAAAACCGCCCTGGTAATTCCCTTCAAGATCCGGGTGCGTATAATCCACACCTGTATCGATGACCCCCACCTTCACTCCTTTTCCTGAGTAAGGAGTGTTTGGCCGCACGACATCTGTCGTAAGCGGCAAAGAAGGTTCCGCCAATACTTCCTCCTGTGTTGTGTACGTCTGCACTGGATACTGGTTGGCCACTTCCTTCAATCGCGATATTTTCTCAAGCTCAGACGGCATTCCTTTTACAGCCACACCGTTAAAGATCGTTTCATATTCAGCGACGATTTCAAGCCGCGGCAAACGAGACGCTACATGATTTTTAAATGTAGAAACTGGTGTGTCCTTCAGCTCAAGGATGATGGTCATTTCTTCGTCAGGATCAGGCTGACTGAAGCCGGTTAAAAGTGTGATTGTGATGAGGATCGCGGCGATTTTGAGCGGCATAACGCAGAGGCTCCTTTTTACGGTAGTGTGTGTTATTGGAAGGTGAGTTATGCGAAGTTTTATGGGCGACGTTCAGCGATTTAAGCAAAAGTTTGAATGTATAGGCTGATCGAATATTAGCGTTCGCGAGCAATTTCCCCGAATTTATGAGCCTTTCATTCCCTCAACAAAAAATCCAGCCTCTTATTAAAAGAGGCTGGATGCTTCATTTTATTCTGTTTCAAACGGGGCAGGCTTATCTGCTCTCTCTTTGAAAAAGTAGCGGATCGATTCAGCTATGCGAGCCGAAGCCTGACCGTCGCCATATGGGTTTGAAGCTTTTGACATGGACTCATGCTTTTCATCATCCGATAAAAGTTCATTTGCCAGGTTAAAAATGTGATCTTCATCTGTACCGGCAAGCTTCAGGGTACCTGCTTCAATGCCTTCAGGCCGTTCGGTTGTATCTCGAAGGACGAGAACAGGAACACCAAGGGATGGCGCTTCTTCTTGAACGCCTCCTGAATCCGTTAAAATCAGGTGGGCGCGGGCCGCGAAATTATGAAAATCAATAACATCAAGCGGTTCAATCAGCTTAATGCGGTCGTCATTTCCTAAAATTTCATCGGCCACTTCACGAACAGCCGGATTCAAGTGCACAGGATAAACGACTTCTACATCATTGTGCGCCTCCACGAGACGCTTAATCGCACGAAACATTTGCTTCATGTTGTTGCCGAGATTCTCACGACGGTGTGCCGTCATGAGCACAAGACGTTTGTCCTCGCCAACGGATTGCAGCACTTCGGAGGTGTAGTTTTCATCGACTGTCGTTTTTAACGCATCGATTGCCGTATTCCCCGTGACAAAAATATGCTCACCCGGTTTATGTTCAGCTAGCAGATTATCACGTGATTTGTTCGTCGGTGCGAAATGCAAATCGGCCATGACCCCTGTTAACTGACGGTTCATCTCCTCTGGAAAAGGAGAATATTTATTCCACGTGCGTAAGCCAGCTTCGACGTGGCCTACCGGGATTTGATTGTAGTAAGCGGCAAGAGAAGCGGCAAACGTTGTCGTCGTATCCCCGTGAACGAGCACGATGTCCGGCTTTGTTTCTTTCATGACGCCGTCAAGCCCTGTAAGTGCTCGTGTGGTGACTTGGGCCAGCGTTTGACGATCCTTCATAATGTTTAAATCATAATCCGGTTCGATGCTGAAAATCTTCAATACTTGATCAAGCATCTGTCTATGCTGAGCGGTCACCGTGACGATGGGTTCAAATTGCTCTGACCTTTTTTTCAATTCTAAAACGAGCGGGGCCATCTTAATGGCTTCGGGTCTTGTGCCGAAAATGGTCATGACTTTAATCATGGAAGTCTCCTTACTTCGTGCCGAATAGGCGGTCGCCGGCGTCGCCGAGTCCTGGTTCGATGTAGCCTTTTTCGTTCAGTCTGTCGTCCATCGCTGCGAGATAAATGTCGACGTCAGGATGAGCTTCTTGTACAGCTTCTACGCCTTCAGGTGCAGCTACGAGACACATGAGGCGAATTTGACGTGCGCCGCGTTTTTTAATGGAAGTGATGGCTTCGTTGGCGGAACCGCCAGTAGCAAGCATTGGATCGATGACGATCAGTTCACGTTCTTCGATATCGCTTGGAAGCTTCACGTAATATTCAACGGGCTGTAGGGTTTCGGGATCACGATATAGTCCGACGTGACCGACTTTTGCAGCTGGAATAAGCTGGATAATCCCATCTACCATACCTAATCCTGCACGTAGAATAGGAATTAGACCAATCTTTTTACCTGTTAGTACTTGGGCTTTGGCGTTCGAGACAACAGGGGTATCAATTTCAACTTGTTCGAGCGGCAGGTCGCGCGTGATTTCAAAAGCCATCAAAGCAGCTACTTCGTCTACGAGCTGGCGGAAATCCTTTGTGCCTGTCTCACTCTTCCGTATGTACGTTAGTTTGTGTTGAATTAATGGATGGTCCAAAACATATACTTTTCCCATGTCAGTCACTCCTTTTAATAGTTTGCATCCCGATAATTGTACAGAAAAAGTCGATAAAGAGCAAGGGAAGATGTTGGATGGGAAGTCGTTGCGGTAGTGGCGCTACCGGTACCAGGTACGCCGATATAAAATTTGGTACCAGGTACCGCTGTTTTGTCTCGGCGTACCTGGTACCGAAAAGCAATAAAAAAAGCCTACCTGCTTACAGGTAGACTTTTAACATTCATTATGGGGTGCTTGGCATGAGTGATTGGTACAGTGGGAAGCGGGAAGTAAGTTCACTTACGCGTTCCGCTGCTTCTTTTAGTTTTTCATCGTTGTCGTGGTTTTTCAGTGTGAAAGCAATCAATTTACCGATTTCTTTCATCTCGTCCTCTTGGAAACCACGGCTTGTTACGGCAGCTGTACCGATACGGATTCCGCTTGTCGTAAATGGTCCTTCTGGATCAAATGGAATCGTATTTTTGTTCGTCGTAATACCTACTGCATCTAGTGCTTTTTCAGCCACTTTTCCTGTTAAACCAACTTCACGCAAATCAAGCAGCAGCAGGTGGTTGTCCGTTCCGCCTGAAACGATGCGTACACCGTTTTCAGTCAGTGTTTCCCCAAGCTGCTTGGAGTTTTTAATGATTTGACGGGAATACTGTTTGAATTCAGGCTGAAGTGCTTCTTTAAAGGAAACAGCTTTCGCTGCGATAATGTGCATTAACGGTCCGCCCTGCATGCCTGGGAATACGGATTTATCAATTTTCTTCGCGAATTGTTCTTCGCAGAAAATCATTCCGCCGCGTGGTCCGCGCAATGTTTTATGCGTCGTTGTTGTAACGAAATGGGCATGTGGAACTGGGTTTGGATGAAGACCAGATGCTACTAAACCTGCGATGTGAGCCATATCGACCATAAGGTAGGCATCCACTTCATCTGCAATTTCTCTAAATTTAGCAAAGTCAATCTCACGAGGGTACGCACTTGCACCTGCTACGATCAGCTTAGGCTTTACTTCTTTTGCTTTTTCTAAAACGGCATCATAATCAATGCGTTCGTCGTTTTCGTCAACGCCATATTCTTCAAAATTGTAGAGTGTTCCACTGAAGTTTACCGGGCTTCCGTGGGTAAGGTGTCCCCCGTGGCTTAGGTTCATTCCAAGCACAGTGTCACCTGGCTCTAGAATTGTGAAGTAAACAGCCATGTTTGCTTGTGCACCGGAGTGAGGCTGTACGTTAGCGTGCTCAGCGCCAAAGAGTTCTTTCGCACGATCTCTCGCTAAGTTTTCTGCAACGTCTACGTGCTCACAGCCTCCGTAGTAACGGCGGCCTGGGTAGCCTTCCGCGTATTTGTTCGTTAATACAGAACCCATCGCTTCCATTACTGCTTCTGACACAAAGTTTTCTGAGGCAATTAGTTCGATATTGTTCTGCTGACGATTCTTTTCATCCATTACCGCGTTGTACAGTTCTTCATCTGAACGTTTTACATGTTCCATTTGTAAAAAATCCCCTCTCTCCGATTCCAATTGTTAGCATTCATAAATAGCTCGTGCGCCGCCAATGAGCGGCGGGCGTGTTCGAGCAACCGTGACGTGGGCGTGGCCAATTGACTTTTGTTCGATACGAAGCGGTACGGCGACGCGTTTCAAATGCATCCCGATAAGAGTATCTCCAATGTCGACTCCGCCTTGGGCTTGAACGGATTCTACAAGCACAGGGTCGTCCATGTGTTTAAAAGCATAAGATGCCATCGATCCACCTGCATTTGACACAGGGACCGCTGTCACCTCTGTGTACCCGTTAGCTTGCTGAACTTTCCGTTCGACAACGAGCGAGCGGTTTAAATGCTCGCAGCATTGAAAGGCGAGGTCAGCACCTGATTGTTTTGAGAACTTGCGCCATTCTTCAAACAACACTTCTGCGATCGCTTCACTTCCTGATGTTCCTATCCTTTCACCTGCTACTTCACTGGTGGAGCAACCAACGACAAACAAACCGTCTCTCATATGACCGGTTTCCAGGAGCTGCCGAGCAACATTAGCTACATCTTGCTGAACCGCCTTTACATCTGCCATCCTGGCCATCTCCTTTTTTTGCTGAAATGTTGATTTCTCACTGGTTACACTTATCTATACATTCTATTACTTATTCTCGTAATCGGCAATCTTATTTATGCGATTTTTGTGTCTTCCTGCTTCAAATTCAGCTCGGACCCATGTTTTCGCGATTTCGCGAGCGAGCCCGGGTCCAATGACGCGTTCTCCCATGCAAAGCACGTTGGAGTCATTGTGTTCACGTGTCACTTTTGCCGTGAAAAGATCATGAACGAGTGCAGCACGAATGCCTTTAACTTTGTTTGCCGAGATCGACATACCGATGCCTGTCCCACAAATCAGAATGCCTTTATCAAACTCCCCGCTTGCTACACGTTCTGCTGCTGGGAGGGCATAATCGGGATAGTCAACGGATCCTTCACAATCGCATCCTAGATCTACATATTCGATACCCAACTCTTCTAAAACGTCTGCTACTTCACGGCGTATGTTTATCCCGCCATGGTCAGAAGCAATAATGACTTTCATGCTGGTCACACTCTCCTCTATCTAATATTCACATCTTCAATTTTTATAGTGACAGGTATCACGGGCGCTGTCAATCGAACAAAGGGTGGTGAAAAGGGTTTCATAGGGTGTCTTATATAGTGGAGAAACTTCCTATTAAAATAGAAGTTATAGCAGGGGATATGAGAAGGTCCTATTCAAAACATTGAACAGGACGTTAAGATGATCTACGAATCTTTCTCGTTTTTTAATTTTTCGACTAAAAGATGGATCGTCTTCTCTAATTCATCACGCGTTTCCCGATAGATTTGGACACTTTGACCGTACGGATCTGTAATATTGAGGTTTGGCAGCTGATCCTCCGCTTGCTGAATCGCTTGAATCTCTTCATTTAGTTCTTCAAGTAAATGCTGCTCAAGTTCAACTTCATTTAAGTTCTCATCGGCTTGACTGAGCACCCACGCCCGCTTCTCCTCGAATTGAGCATACAGATCCGTTAAGTGCCTCCATTGATCCTCATCGATAAGGACATATTCTTTGAGTGTATAAAATTTATGCTGTAGATCTGGATATTGTAAAGCTAAGGTTTGTTTATGACTCTCTGTCATACAGAGTACAATATCTGACCAGTTTAGCAGCTCTTGGGATACAGGGGTTGATGTATTATCGAAGTGTAACCCGATTTCCTCCAGGACCTCGACCGTATTTGGTCCAACAGGTTGATTTACATCAGCGAAGATCCCTGCTGATTTAACATTATTTTTATTATCTTTTGCTTTCATAATCGCTTCTGCCATTGGACTGCGGCACGTATTCCCTGTACAAATAAATAGTACATTCATCGGTGGTCCTCCCCTTCACATCATCTTTTACCATTTTAACACAGGTCGTTATATTAGAATATGGTATAGAGTCCTAGCGCGCACAAAATGCTGCCTCCAAGGAGTTCACTATAAGCACCAACGTAGCTTGTCGCTCGTCTGCCAACGAGGAAACCAAGCCATGTTAACCCCGTACTCATCATGCCAAAGGAGAAGATAGAAACGATCGGGTTCATATTGTGTAAACCGAGACTGAACCCTACCGGAAAGCTGTCAATGCTTACGCTGAAGGCAAAAACCCACAACCCAAATCCCGCCATCGAATGAGCAGGGGAATGCTTTTCCGTAAAAGAAGCAAATAAGGTATAGGCCCCTAATGTCAACAGTAAAAAACCTCCCGCCAGCGATGCCCATTCACTGACATTAACAAAAAGCCATTTCCCTAAAAGGATGCCAAGACCAG
Source organism: Halobacillus andaensis (assembly GCF_014636475.1). GTDB lineage: Bacteria > Bacillota > Bacilli > Bacillales > Halobacillaceae > Halobacillus_A > Halobacillus_A andaensis. Next base: position 639,139 of record NZ_BMEL01000002.1, on the reverse strand, counting down.
GCATCACCATATGTAAAAAACCTACGAGTAAGCCAGCGATTCCTATATATTTTAAACGAACGGACTGCATTCCCATCCCTAATGAAATGGAAAATGCATCCATGCCTAATGCAATAGATAAGAGTATGATAGACGCCATATTTTCTAATTCCACGAAAAAGCCCCCTCCTCGGACATGCTACTGTAAAGTATGCGAAGGAGATGGGGCGTATGATTAGTACTGTGTAATTTTCTGTGTGGCGGCTTTGTGCAGGCGGTTCATAATTGCCGCGCCAACACCATGTTCCGGGAACGACTCACATAAGATGACGTCAACGTCTGCTTTTTTATAATACCTTAACGCGCGATAGAGCTCTCCAGCGACTTCCGTCAATTGTTGGCGGGACCCACAAGGCGTAACATACTCATGATTTAATTGGCCGACAAGCTCTCGGCTGGCAATTACGGCTACTCGCTGCCCTTCGGCTTTCATCGATTCAAGCTGATGTTGAAAAAATTCATCATCCCCTTCCACTAACCAAAGCGGGGCTTCAGGAGCATAATGGGTATATTTCATGCCTGGAGATTTTGGCTGGTCTTCCGCTTGATCCGCTAAAGCCGGATCAATGACTACATTTGGGATGAATGATTCTAAGTCTTCTTTTGTCACGCCGCCAGGACGGAGAATGATCGGAACTTCTGTCGTACAATCTAGAACCGTCGATTCAACACCGACGCCTGTCGGCCCTCCATCCACAATTCCAGCAATCCGCCCATCTAAGTCCTGCTGCACGTGAGCCGCGTCTGTCGGGCTCGGGCGTCCAGAGCGATTGGCACTGGGAGCGGCTAATGGCAGCCCCGTTTCTTTAAGAAGGGCTAAAGCGATCGGATCGCTTGGCATGCGAATGGCGACCGTGTCTAACCCTGCTGTCACATTGCGAGCCGCCTTATGATTACTTGGTAAAACAAGCGTTAAAGGACCTGGCCAAAACTGATCCATCAGCTTGTCTGCTATTTCTGGAATATGCGTCACCAGCTGTTCCACTTGAGAACGGTCGCCGACGTGGACGATCAGCGGGTTGTCTGATGGTCTTCCTTTCGCTTCGAAAATACGCTGAACAGCCGCTTCACTCGTAGCGTCAGCTCCTAAGCCATAAACGGTTTCCGTAGGAAAAGCAACGACCTGTTGATCCTTCAACAGGGCCGCTGCTTCTTCAATTACATGATATTGTTCATTTATTTTTGTCGTACGCTGCCATCGTTTCGTTTGCAAGGTCATGCCTGATTGCTCCTTTAATCAACACGTTTCTCTTTCATATCTCTATCTATTATGAAGAATTGGGTGTTAATTCGCAAATCCAGACACTACTCACAGGATATCCTCAACTTACCCACAACTTTATCCACATATCCATAAGATAAAAGCCATTCCTACGTTCGTTTAAAATTTTTATATCCACAATTTATCCACTAAATAACACTCAAATGTGAATAACTCGGTTAGTTATCAACAATTCACACGATACGTCCACAATTGTTCTTTTCCATCTTTCAGCTCAAATCGTTGATGGAGAAGTAACGTGTCTAGCTCTTTCGAATGACTTTTCACTTGAATCTCTTGAATGTTTTCTTTTTGAATATACTGCTGGATCAGTTCAAATACGTAGAGAATGCCCGTTTTGGAGACATCCCCGTCGACTTGTAAATTTCTTAATCGTTTAACTCCATTCCCTTGCTCACTTAAAATAAATCGTCCGACTTCTGTACGATCCTTTTTAATGGCGTACTGGCTTTCCTCACCAGCTTGAACTTTTTCAATATACATAGGCACCCACCTTTCTTCTACCACTCTATGAAACGAGGGTGCCTATTATGCTAGGATATCCACTTATTCCAAATCTTCACGAGGAAAAATTCCACTTGCTCTTCTTCGTCTTCTTCCACTTCATCAACAGGCTTCTCCGCTTCTTCTTCTTCTTCTGCTACACTCGTTCCGTTTGAAAAGTCTAGAAAGCATAGTGGCGGAAACAGTACGCACCACCAGTTATCCCCTTCCCCTTCACCAAGTGTAATTAAAATCGCTTCGTATTCACCAGCTGGATAAACGTAAGAGCCGTAAAGCTTCGTTGGAAACTGCACTTGCGAATCGTAATCAACCGTATAGGTTTGCTCATCGCCTGAACGGCGGATCGTTTCTTCTACAATCTCATCTATTTCATCGATGCGCTGTTGAATTAACGTGCGCGCGGCTTCGATTGACGTTAAGGATTCCACCCATTTCGTAATTTCGGCGTTTACTTCATCACGCACTTCCCGCTTTAATTGCTGAGCATTCGGATCATTGTTATCCGCGAGAATCCTAAGCCGAATCGCTTCATCCGGAATCACTTGATATTCCGCTCCGTCTGCCTTTTCTTCCGTAGCTCCGAACATTAGGGTGGTCCAACAAACTGTGGATAATATAAGAATAATCATGACATTTTTCATAAAAAAATTCCCTCCCTGTTGATAACTATTGTGGTCAGGGGGGAAAAGATTTAAACCTATGAATCTAAAATTGCAAAAATCATTCGATCTTTCTTGTTGATGTCTTTTTCAACGGTGACTTGATAGTTTGCTAGCTGGCTGTGGATGATCTGCTTTATGGCTTCTCCTTGCTGATGACCGATTTCAAAAGCGATCACTCTTGGTTTCTGTCTGCGGCGAGCGATTTGTTGAATGATCGTTTGATAGGCCGCAAGCCCCTCGTTATCAGCAAATAGCGCAAGGCCGGGATCAAAATTTTTCACCGTGTCATCGAGCATTTCGTCGCGAGCGATGTAGGGTGGATTGGACACGAGGACATCAATGGTTTGGTCGCGAAGCGGTTCAAGAAAATCTCCGCAAAACCATTCGATCTGAGCCTTGTGATTTTCTGCATTAGCCTTGGCCGTTTGCAGAGCTGCCTTTGATAGATCAGTTGCGAGCGTGCGACGGCGTGTTTCGAGTTGTAATGTAATGGCTATAATTCCACTGCCTGTTCCGATATCGGCTATTGATTGATCGCTTGGCTGAAGGCGCTGGCGGACACCTTCAATGAGTTCTTCCGTTTCGGGCCGAGGGATTAGAACGTGTTCGTTCACGGTAAAGACACGGCCGTAAAAATGAGCTGCGCCAATCAAATGCTGCACAGGAATGCCGGTTTCCGCATGCTGCTTGACGTACGCGGTGAAGCGATCAAGCTTCTCTTTAGGAAAAGGATCTCGTTCATAAGCCATCAGCATCGCCGTATTGAGCTCAAACAAATCCTCTAGCAGCAGGTCAGCGACACGCGGCTCTCGATTATGCTGTTTCAAAAAAAGAGAAGCCCAGCGGCGGGCTTCCTCAATCGTTGTCTGTTTCATGTTATTCACCAATCGACTCTAGTTTTTTCGTTTGCTCTTCAATGAGCAGAGCATCCAGGATTTGGTCTAAATTCCCTTGCAAAATTTGATCCAGCTTTTGCAGTGTCAAGCCGATGCGGTGATCGGTTACGCGCGTTTGCGGGAAGTTGTACGTACGGATACGTTCAGAACGATCGCCCGTTCCAACGGCAGACTTACGATTTTCATCGTATTTCGCCTGTTCTTCCTGCTGGAATTTATCATAAACCCGCGCACGAAGCACTTTCATCGCTTTTTCTTTGTTTTTGATTTGTGATTTCTCATCCTGACAAGAAACCACAGTACCCGTTGGCTCATGCGTCAGTCGCACAGCAGACATCGTCGTGTTTACACTTTGACCACCAGGTCCGCTGGAAGCGAATGTATCCACACGTATGTCTTTCTCATGTATTTCGACTTCGACTTCTTCCGCTTCTGGTAATACAGCAACCGTAGCGGTCGACGTATGAATACGTCCGCCTGATTCCGTTTCCGGTACACGCTGCACGCGATGAGCTCCGTTTTCAAACTTCATTTTAGAATAGGCACGATCGCCTGAGATCATAAAAATAATCTCTTTGTAGCCACCGACTTCATTCGGTGTCGATTCGATGACTTCCGTCTTCCATCCCTGCGACTCCGCATAACGGGCGTACATACGGTACAAATCGCCGGCGAACAGCGACGCTTCGTCTCCGCCTGCCGCTCCACGGATCTCCATGATAACGTTCTTATCATCATTTGGATCACTTGGAAGCATTAAGATTTTCAAACGTTCTTCAAGTTCGGACTTACGGTCGGAAAGCTCGCTGATTTCCTCTTTGACCATTTCCTCCATGTCGTCATCCAGGCTGTCGCCAAGCATGGCCTTCGCATCATCAAGCTGCTCGGTGACTTCTTTATACTCGCGATAAGCTGTCACTGTATCTTCTAAGCCTGCTTGCTCTTTCGAATATTCTCGCAGCTTGTTCGTATCTGATATCACTTCTGGATCACTTAAAAGTTCATTGAGCTTTTCATAGCGATCTTCTAAGGTTTGTAAACGTTCGATCAATGGTATGCACCTCTTTCTCCATAACAGTACAATTATATTATAGAGAGGTTGCGGTTACAACCACATCCGTTGATTAGCTGTTATTGTGCGTTTACTTTTACGGTAACATCGTAATCAGGTACGGCATTCCTTATTTTTTCAGCGACTTTCTCGCTCCATTGCTTGTGTTCTTCTTTTGTTAATTCTTCGTCAACTCTCACGGTTACCCAGGCATTGTCTTGTTCTAAAATAATACGCTCCACATTCACGCCTTCAACGGTAAGAGCGGCTTCGCGTATTTGATCGCGGTTTTCTTTTTCACCCCACGTATCACCAACGCGCTCAATGGAACGCGGATTCGTCGGTGTCGTAGATGGATCATCTTCTAATCCCATGTTCATGATATCCTGACGGTTCGTATACCCTTGAGATTTTTCCAGATTTTCATCCAGATTTTGTCCGCATCCTACGGTGATAAGAAGAAAAAGAATAGCTGTTAATCGAAACATAAATTCACCTCTTCTCTTTTTTTCTAGTTTGACCGAGAAGAGGATGTTTATGCTTTAGATCTTAAGAGTTATGATTTTCGCGCGATCGGCAGTGTACAGCAGCGGAAGGAACCACCTGATTTTATAATTTCGGATAAATCAACTTCAACGACGATAAAACCTGCATCCTTAAGCTGTTGATTCACGTTTGAGTTTTGCGGAAGGCTGATGACCAACTGCTGACCAATGGACAAAACGTTTGTCCCCATTTGGAATTGCTCATTTTCATCGACTTCAATGCAGTGAAAGGTCTTCTTTAACAACTGAACATCTTGCTTTTCAAAAGCAGGAGAGTGTAGGAGGGCGGTGTTCTCATCAACAATATTGAACGCGCAATCTAAATGCAGAATATCGTCACGCAATTTTAATGGAATGACTTCATATTCAGGAAGCGCTTTTTGCAAATGTTCAACGGCTGCCATACTCGTACGATCACTGATTCCTACATAAATGGTGCCATGATTAATAATGACGTCCCCACCTTCAATCGAAGGACCAAACAGTCTCGTGAACGTGACGTCTTCTTTTTCTAGAAAATCAAGCAGCGGTTTAACCTCCTCCTGGCGGACATCGCTCGCAAGTGAGGAAACAAACATTTGATCTCCTATGCAAAATCCTATATCTCTCGTGAAAACCTGCTCATTTAATTGGGGGCTTGTTGGTAAGTAGTCGACTTGAATATGGTGGCTTTGAAGGACTTTTACGAAATGGGTATGTTGTTCCACGGCTAGATCAATATCAATATTTTCGTTTGCGAAATGCTTCTGTGTTTCATTAATAATTTTAGTGATCTTCATATGCTCAGGTTTACTTACGAGCACCTTCTTCAGAGCGTCATATTCATTTCGACATCCCTTTGACTGATTTGAATTCGCGTTCTTTGTTTGCATCTTGATTCCTCCATCGACCGGATTGTGTATTTCTTATATTTTCACATAAACCGACATACTCTAAACATAAATCGTAAATCTTACTATTATTTCTAATTTGAAGGCTTTCCTGCGCACACTGTTTACAAAGTTCAATCGATGACTCAATGGCCCAGCTGCTCTCTGTTTTCTCGTTCACTTCTACAGCATAAACATAAGCATCAGAACACTCTTTCAACAGACGTGCCTCTTTTAATTGTTCGGTCGATGAGTTCATGAGTATTCCCCTTTTTTATTGATTATACTATAAGGATTCCTCTTTCCGGGCTTCTAAAACAGAGAAGAGCACATTAGCAGCGTGGCGTTACAGAGGAATTACTTCCAATTGTGGGTCTTTACGATGATATAGCAAAAACCCGCTTCCTTTTTAAAAAGTAAACGGGTTTTGAGCTCTATTTAAAGCTTTCAGCATGAGCCTTCACTTGCTCTTGCCTGGGTTTATTAGGGACTTCGTGATGGTGACGGCAGCGTGGCTCGTACGATTCAGAAGCACCTACTAAAATAATCGGATCATCATAGGATGCAGGCTCCCCATTGATCAAACGCTGCGTTCGACTTGCAGGTGAACCGCACACAGGACAAATCGCATTCAGTTTCGTTACACTTTCGCTTAACGCCATAAGTTCTGGAACTTTGCCAAATGGCTCTCCCCGAAAATCAGTGTCGAGTCCGGCGACAATCACACGAATTCCTCGATCGGCCAAGCATTCCACGACTTCTACAATATTGTCATCAAAAAACTGCACTTCATCAATGCCCACAATATCCACGTCATCGCCAACCTCTGGAAGAATCGCCAGGGATTCACTAATTGGACGAGCCAGTACAGAAGTTCCGTTATGAGAAACAATGGAATCTTCTTTGTAACGATTGTCAATTGCTGGTTTATATACTCGAACGGACAAATTTCCATATGTAGCTCTACGTACACGACGGATGAGTTCCTCCGATTTTCCACTGAACATACTTCCACAGATGACTTCAACCCAACCACTTTGCTTCATTACATACACGTTCACTGCCGCTCCCTTCTCCTACTTACACGTCATTAAAAAAGCTCTCCCTTTGGCGAACGCTACAGCTGATCGCCTCAGGACAGCTTTTAAAATTCATTCTGTTTTATTTATTGCCGAAGCGAGGGTTTGCTAACCATTCGCTAACCTTTTATTCTCAAGCGGCCAGACACTCGCGGCATAGACCGCCACTGCATGGTTTTGCTTGGGCGGCCAGGACGGGGGTCAGTTCGACGTTGGCACAGGACGTGCCGTTCTTAGTCGAACTTCTTCTACCCAGGCCTAAGCCGCCCCTTTCCGCTTTTCTTACTGTCTAGCTGCAAGGGGCAGGCCTTAGCGTCGTAAGCAACCCCATTACGTGGCATAGATCGCCACTGCATGGTTTTGCTTACGCGTGTCAGGCCTAAACCGCCCCTTTCCGCTTTTCTTACTGTCCAGCTCCGGCTCGCAGGACCTAGCGACATAAGCAACCCGGCTACGTGAAGAAAGAACACTTCACTTCGCCGGTTTGCTTATGCGTACGCTCCTGAACACTCGCCTGCGCTTTTCTTTTTACTAACAAAAAACAGGCAAACGGTTTGATATTTGCCTGTTTTTGCTCAAAATTATCAATGTTCACCATAGAAGGTGTCCATTCATTATTATGAAAGGTTATATTTTTTCTTAAAGCGATCAACACGGCCGCCAGCTTTGTCAGCTTTCTGTTTGCCTGTGTAGAACGGATGAGACTCTGAACTAATTTCAACACGGATCAATGGGTACGTGTTGCCATCTTCCCACTCGATCGTTTCGTTAGATGATTGTGTAGATCCGCTTAGAAACTTGAAATCAGAACTTGTGTCTAGAAATACCACTTTACGGTATTCTGGATGAATTCCCTCTTTCATGTTCTTCCACTCCTTTTTGCCCTGAATCCTTTTGAAACAGAGTTATTGTAAGAGCCTTCGAAGGTTAGTCGTTACACCTTTTACTGAAACTCACATAGAAAGATTATATCAGCACTAGATTGTCATTGCAACAGCCTAATTGCATTATTATTTTCTAGCTCCTGCTTTTGCTGGCTTGCCCTGCTTCCCTTGCATATCCTGATCCATGAGTTCGAAAAATTCTTCGTTGTTCTTCGAAGCACGCAATCTGCGCAAGAAACGATCGGAGAAATCATGGGCATCGGACATCGTTTTGCGGATGGCCCATATCTTATCCAGTTCGGTTTTTGGCAGAAGCAGCTCTTCTTTTCGCGTTCCGGAGCGAACGATATCGATCGCTGGGAAGATGCGGCGTTCCGCTAAGCTGCGGTCAAGATGCAGCTCCATGTTCCCGGTTCCTTTAAATTCTTCATAAATGACATCATCCATGCGTGAGCCCGTATCAACGAGCGCCGTCGCTAAAATCGTTAAGCTGCCGCCTTCTTCAATATTACGCGCCGCACCGAAGAAACGTTTCGGACGGTGAAAGGCTGCTGGATCAATACCACCAGAAAGTGTACGTCCACTTGGCGGGATGACTAAGTTATACGCCCTGGCAAGACGAGTAATGCTATCCATTAACACGATAACGTCACGCTTATGTTCCACTAAACGCATCGCTCGTTCAAGGACAAGCTCCGCTACTTTAATATGGTTTTCTGGTACTTCATCAAATGTTGAACTAACCACATCAACATCAGGAGCAACAGATCGTTCGATGTCTGTTACTTCCTCTGGACGTTCATCGACGAGTAAAATAATTAATTTTGCCTCAGGATGATTGGTTGTAATGCTGTTCGCCATCTGTTTTAAAAGCATCGTCTTCCCTGCTTTAGGCGGTGCGACGATTAAGCCACGCTGCCCATATCCAACCGGCGCCATGATATCCATGATTCGCGTAGAAAGCTTTTTGCTTTCTGTCTCCAGCGTCATTTTACGATCTGGGTAAAGAGGCGTTAATGCTGGAAAGTGAACGCGTTCTTTTGCTGTTTCCGGGTTCTCACCGTTGACGGCGTCTACGTGAAGCAAACCGTAATAACGTTCATTTTCTTTAGGAGGGCGAACCTTCCCTGAAACTTTGTCCCCGTTTCTCAAATCGAATCTACGAATTTGAGAGGCTGAAATATAAATATCTTCGGCACTTGGCGAATAGTTAATTGGGCGTAAGAATCCAAATCCTTCTGACGGAATAATCTCAAGAATTCCGTCCATAAATAAGAAACCATCTTTCTCTGCCTGTGCTTTTAAAATTGCAAAAATCAACTCTCGTTTTGTTAGCTTCGCATAATAGGAAACTTTGAATTGCTTAGCTAAAGCGTAGAGTTTTTTCAAGGTCATCGTCTCTAAACTTGAAATTGTTACTTCTGACACATGATCACCACTTTAATTTATTTTTGACCTGTAGATGTTGTATACCCGAGCGTGCCTTCAATCATCGATCCTTTTGACAATCTTATGTTTGGATGAATACGTGAAGATGGGTTGGAAGGTAAATGAAGTCTGCAGAGGGTTACGGTTTATTTATCTTTTAAGAAACACTATACATTGTACAACTTGTTTGGATAAGGATTCAAGAATTTTATCAGGCAGGTGAATTTAGGAGAAATGAAAAAGGGAAGAAGACCAGATAGGCTCTGGTCTCTTTAGTTAACCCTTTTAGCAGAAAAGCTCTTCTTTTATCTAATCACTAGATTTGGTTTCTTCTTCAAACTATGATCGCCATCAATAAAACGGACGGTGCCTGACTTCGCTCTCATCACAAGCGTTTGAGTCGTTGCTTTCTGTCCTTTAAACTGAACGCCTTGCAACAGTTCCCCGTCAGTTACGCCTGTAGCAGCGAAAATGGCATCTTCTCCTCCACAAAAATCATCCATGTAGAGGACCCGGTTAACATCATCAATACCCATTTCCTTGCATCGAGCCAGCTCTTCGTCGTTGGCAGGAATGAGTTTCCCTTGGATTTCGCCTCCGAGGCATTTCAAGGCTACAGCAGCAAGCACCCCTTCAGGTGCACCACCCGAACCAAATAGAATGTCGACACCCGTATCATCAAAAGCGGTGTTAATCGCCGCAGCTACGTCCCCGTCAGGGATTAGCTTGATTCTAGCTCCAGCCTCACGAATTTCTTCGATAATACCCTGGTGGCGTTTACGGTTCAATACTGTGGCTACGACATCTTCTACATCTTTATTCTTCGCTTTCGCGACAGCAGCTAAATTATCTGCAATCGAAGCATTAATATCCACTTTTCCTACAGATTCGGGCCCGACCGCAATTTTATCCATATACATATCAGGAGCATGCAAAAGCTGGCCGTGGTCCGCAATCGCAATAACAGCAAGAGCGTTCCACGTTCCCTCAGCATCGATGTTCGTTCCTTCAAGGGGGTCTACGGCCACGTCTACTCGCGGACCATAGCCATTTCCTAGCTTCTCCCCTATGTAAAGCATCGGCGCCTCGTCCATTTCGCCTTCCCCAATGACGACCGTCCCTTTCATAGGAATGGTATCAAAAACATCACGCATGGCAGAAGTAGCTGCATCATCAGCCTCTTCTTTTCTTCCTCTTCCCATCCAACGGGCAGACTTCAATGCAGCTGCCTCTGTCACTCTTACTAATTCCATCGATAAACTTCTTTCCATGGATCTTCTCCCCTTGGCGGTACCAGGTACATAAATGCTTTATTATTGTGGTTTTACCTCTATTTCAGCTGTTGTTGTTGCTTTCCCACTGTTTCAGCTGTTGCTGTTGCTTTCCCACTGTTTCAGCTGTTGCTGTTGCGGTACCAGGTACACAAAACGCTTTATAAGATTCATTGATGCTTATGTGTATTTGTGTACCTGGTACCGTAGTGCTTGCTACATTCAGTGCTGCTGCGGTTTTTCCACTGTTTCGGCTGTTGCTGTAGCGGTACCAGGTACACAATCGCTTTATAAGATTCATTGATGCTTACGTGTATTTGTGTACCTGGTACCGTAGTGCTCTAACTATAGTCTGTGCTGATACCGTTGTGCACTTACTATAGTCAGTGCTGACACCGGAGTGCTCTCACTACATTCTGTCCTGGTACCGTTGATACCGCAGTTATTTAAATTAAGAGTTCTGGAATTGTTCGACTTCTTCTTCGGACATTTCCTCATACCAGATGTTGGCACCGAGTTCGATTAGCTTGTTCGTGATGTTTTCATAGCCTCTTTCGATATGGTCTACACCTGTAATTTCGGTGATCCCGTCCGCCATCAATCCAGCAATGACGAGGGCAGCGCCGGCTCGTAAGTCAGAGGCTTTCACTTTAGCTCCTTCGAGCTTAGAGGGGCCGGCAACGATCGCCGATCCGCCTTCAACTTTAATCGAAGCATTCATACGCCGTAATTCATCGATGTGTTTAAAGCGGGCTTGATAAATGGTGTCGGTTACGACTCCTGTCCCACCTGCCTTTGTCAGCAGCGTCGTAAACGGCTGCTGCAGATCCGTTGGGAACCCTGGGTAGACGAGCGTTTTTATATCGACGCTCTTTAATGCTTTTCCAGGTTTGACATAGAGCTGTTCATCATTCTCTTCAATCGTGACGCCCATCTCTCTAAGCTTCGCCAATAATGATTCAAGGTGTTGAGGAATGACATTATCAATTATCATCTCTTCGCCTTGAGCTGCGGCCATAATGGTATAGGTTCCTGCTTCAATACGGTCTGGAATGATCGTATGCAAGCAGCCGTTTAATTCTTCTACACCTTCAATACGGATGACGTCCGTACCAGCACCTTTGATCTTAGCGCCCATACTAGCCAACAATGTAGCCACGTCAATGATCTCTGGCTCTTTAGCAGCATTTTCGATCACTGTTTTGCCTTTGGCTTTTACAGCAGCGAGCATGATGTTAATGGTAGCTCCCACACTGACCACGTCTAAATAAATGCGAGCACCACGAAGCTCTTTGGCTCTTAAATAAATCGCACCTTGCTCGTTTGTTACTTCAGCACCTAAAGCTTCAAATCCTTTAATATGCTGATCGATGGGTCTTGGTCCTAAGTGACAACCGCCCGGCAGACCAATCACTGCCTTTTTAAAGCGCCCAAGCATGGCTCCCATAAAGTAATAGGAAGCTCTTAACTTCTTCACTCGACCATTTGGAAGCGGCATCGATATCATTTCCGATGGATCAATTTCTAAGGTTTGTCCATCTTTATGAACGGTACCGCCAATTTCCTCCAACAATTCTGATAAGGTATGAACATCAGAGATATTAGGAAGACCTTCAATGGTTACTTTTGAATTCGCCAAAATAGCTGCCGGAAGTAAAGCTACAGCACTGTTCTTTGCTCCACTTACGCGCACTTGGCCGCGCAAGCGAGTTCCACCTTCTACTAAAAGTTTTTTCATGAGTAACTCCTCACTTTAAGGTAAAGATTCTGACCTTAGTGTATGCATGTTTTTCCAATTGACTCGTTACTTTTGATTATTCCAGTCATTTAAGAATTTTTCAATACCCTGATCAGTGAGCGGGTGCTTAACAATTTGTTCAAAAAGCTTGAATGGAACGGTGGCGATGTGGGCTCCATTTAGTGCGGATTCAGTAAGGTGCATAGGGTGTCGGATGGATGCTGCGATGATCTCAGATTCAATCGCATGGCGGTCGAATATCTCTGCAATTTGAGCAATTAGCTCCACTCCGTTTTGGCCAATATCATCCAAACGACCTAAGAATGGTGATACGTAGGAGGCGCCGGCACGTGCAGCAAGAAGGGCCTGATTAGCTGAGAAAATTAATGTGACGTTTGTTTTAATATTTAAATCGCTTAACGCTTTAACAGCCTTCAAACCTTCCAGCGTCATAGGCACTTTGATGGTAATATTTGGAGCGATGGCAGCTAGTTCTTTGGCTTCCTTTAACATTCCTTCTGCATCCAATGAAATCACTTCAGCACTTACCGAGCCTTCTGTTACTTCACTTGTAATTTCGCGCAGTCGATCGTGAAAGGATACCCCTTCCTTAGCAACTAAACTTGGGTTCGTTGTTACTCCGTCAAGAAGACCGAGTGCATTTGCTTCTTTAATCTCTGAAATATTTGCTGAATCAATGAAAAATTTCATAATTAATCCTCTCCCTGAATGAGATTTTGTCGAATGATGGCGTTTTCATAGATGTGGAAAAGGAAACCGCTACATCGTAACGGCTTCCTTTTTGTTCATTATGCTTTTTGAGAAGAACCAAATTCACGCATTTTTCCAATAACTGTTTCCTTGATCGCGTCGCGGCCAGGTCCAAGATATTTACGTGGATCATATTGCTCAGGCTGTTCAGCCAATACTTGACGTACAGCTTTACCTTGAGAAATTTGGTTTTCTGTGTTTACGTTAATTTTCGCTGTACCGAAAGAAATAGCTTTCTTAATGTCAGCTGTAGGGATTCCTGTTCCACCGTGAAGTACAAGCGGCTTGTCCACAAGACCCATAATTTCTTCCATGCGGTCGAATCCTAGGTTCGGTTCACCTTTGTAAGGTCCGTGTACAGAACCTAGTGCTGGTGCAAATACGTCAACGTTTGTTTCGTCAACGAGCTGCTTACACTCAGATGGAATCGCGTATGCCGCTTCAGCGTCATCAACGATTAGGTCGTCTTCCTGCCCGCCTACACGGCCAAGTTCTGCTTCAACAGAAACTCCGTGGATGTGTGCAAGCTCTACAACTTTTTTCGTAACAGCAATGTTCTCTTCTAGAGGATCGTGGGATGCGTCGATCATTACAGAAGTGAATCCAGCATGAATTGCTTCCGCACACTTCTGGAAGCTTGATCCGTGATCTAAGTGAATCGCTACAGGAACAGTCGTACCGTAGGACTCCATAAGAGATTTAACCATTGCTACGACAACGTTAAATCCTCCCATATAACGTCCAGCACCTTCAGATACCCCAAGGATAACTGGAGATTGTTCTTCTTCAGCAGCCTGAAGAATCGCTTGAGCGTACTCTAAGTTGTTAAGGTTAAACTGTCCTACTCCGTAGCGTTCTTCCTTCGCTTTTTCTAGCATTTCTTTCATTGAAACTAACGGCATGAAAGATCCTCCTTTAAAAATGTATCTTATCTATTACTAACATATATTTGTGCATTTTCAACAAAAATATGTCACGTAAGCTGATGTACAGTATTAGAATACCAATACCCTAAAGAAGGTGCAACAGCAATCAGGAGAGATAACGCTTACATGCCAAAAAAAGATTATAGTTTCTCTTTCGAAATGGTTTTTGCTACTAAATCACGCATCATATGGATATCAAATGGTTTTGGGATAATCTCTTTCACAAAGGAGTAATCCGTATCTTCTTGTATTGAATTCGGGGAGAGCCCTGTCATAATTAACACAGGCTGGTGAATGTTTTGATTATGCAAATACTCGAGCACTTCGCCGCCGCTCATCAATGGTAGTTTATAATCCATTAAGATAAGATCTGGATGATGTTCAATAACTTGTTCACATGCTTGCTTTCCTGTTTTTGCTGTGATGATTTCATAGCCGTCGCTTTTCAACAATTCCTCAAGCAACAGGCGTATGCCTGGTTGATCGTCTACTACGAGCACTTTGTTTCCCATCTTTTTTCACTACCTTTCCACAGAAACATGCATCTCCTATACTCATTAAGTCTTTTAGGCTATATTTCTACATACTCCTGCCGTAATCCTTCATTTTTTGAAAAAAAGTGAAAGGATTAAAAATAATTCTCATCTATTAAGTTGGAAATACTCCTAAAAACTGGGCTTTTCTTTGCTTTTCTTCCAAAAATCGAGAAGTTATTATTTTGTAAAATTTAGAGGGATGTCCTCGAATCCCGTATAAATATTCACTGGATTTTATTTTTACAATATAAAAAACTGCCTTAATCGTTCTTACCTGGACAGGAAGAACTCTCAAGACAGTCCTTTATTACTTCGTATTAATTACAGCTCCGATAAAGCCATGGAACAGCTGCTGTGGACGCTCTGGACGAGATTTGAATTCTGGGTGGAACTGGCTGGCAACAAACCATGGGTGATCTTCCACTTCGATGATCTCAACGAGTCGGCCATCGGGGCTCGTACCGGAGAAAATAAACCCATTTTCTTCCATTTGTTCACGGTAATGGTTGTTAAACTCAAAACGGTGACGGTGGCGTTCGTATACGACTTCTTCCCCGTATGCTTCCATTGCTTTTGTTCCGTGCTTCAAGCGAGAAGGATAAATTCCAAGGCGCAAAGTTCCGCCAAGGTCGGAAACTTCTTTTTGCTCTGGAAGCAGATCAATGATCGGGTGAGGTGTAGCTGGGTTAATCTCAGCTGAGTGCGCACCTGTAAGCCCTAGTTCGTGACGAGCAAACTCTACCGTTGCCAGCTGCATACCTAAGCAAATTCCAAGGAACGGTACTTTTTGTTCGCGAGCGTAACGAATCGCTTGAATTTTCCCTTCAATCGCACGATCTCCAAATCCTCCAGGGACAAGGATGCCATCAACATCTGATAAATGCTCGGCTGCGTTTTCAGGCGTCACCTCTTCAGAATTCACCCATTTAATTTGAACATCTGCATCGTAGCTGTAACCTGCATGCTTCAATGCTTCAACAACTGAAATATAGGCATCCGGTAGTTCCACATATTTACCAACAAGACCAATGGTTGCTTTATCTTGTAAATTTTTCACGCGATTGACGAGCTTGTTCCACTCGGTCATATCAGCAGGCTCGGTTTGCAAGCCAAAATGTTCACATGTTAATTCATCAAGTTTTTGCTGCTGCAGCGTAAGCGGCACATCATACAACGTATCTGCGTCTCCCGCTTCAATGACAGCGCCCTTATTAATGTCGCAGAAAAGGGCAATCTTTTCTTTCATATCGTCGGAAATTTCCATCTCGGTACGAAGCACGATGACATCAGGCTGAATGCCTAATGAACGAAGCTCTTTTACGCTGTGCTGTGTTGGCTTTGTCTTCATTTCCCCTGCGGCTTTTAAATAAGGCACAAGTGTACAATGTAAATACATCACGTGCTCGCGTCCGATGTCGCTCTTAATTTGGCGGATCGCTTCTAGGAATGGCAAGGATTCAATATCCCCTACGGTTCCGCCAATTTCAGTGATAACGACATCTGCATTCGTCTCATGACCTGCACGGAATACCCGATCTTTGATTTCATTGGTAATGTGAGGAATAACTTGAACCGTTCCGCCAAGGTAGTCTCCGCGACGCTCTTTCTTAATCACGTTGGAATACACTTTACCTGTTGTCACGTTACTAAATTTATTTAAATTAATATCAATAAAGCGCTCGTAGTGACCTAAATCCAAGTCCGTTTCCGCACCATCATCCGTTACAAAAACTTCACCGTGTTGATAAGGACTCATCGTCCCTGGATCGACGTTAATGTATGGGTCGAACTTTTGAATCGTTACTTTAAGACCGCGGTTTTTCAGCAAGCGACCCAGCGATGCTGCTGTGATCCCTTTTCCTAAAGACGAGACTACGCCGCCTGTTACGAAAATATATTTTGTTGCCATGGAGTATCCCTCTTTCTATTAATTTCATTTGGTTGGCTTTTCGATCTATTGAAAAAGACATATCTATAGTATGTGTCAGAGAAAAACAAAAAACGCTCCCCACGAAAGGGGAGCGTTATTAACGTTCAAAAAATTAAAGAGCCCAAATAAAATAATACTCATTCGGCATTTGAAAGTCAACCTTAGGATTCATCTTCCTCGTCTTCATCACCAATGAAGCTGACATCATTTTCAACGACCTCTTCTTCCTCTTCGTCGAGATCATCTTCATCATAGTCACCTTCGAAGCCATCATCGTCGTCAAGATCAAGATCTTCATCCGTCAATTCGATCTCATCCAGTTCGCTCTCTTCTTCATCATCATAACCTTCTACCCCAAGCTCGTCCTCAAGCAGCTTGGAAGGCTTTTTCTTTTTCTTTTTCTTCTTACGTTTTTGTGGAAGAGCGGCGATTTCTTCTTCCAGTTGCTCAACAGGATACCAGTTCTTTAATCCCCACCGGTTTGTACCAATGGTCATAAAGCTGCCATCCAAGTTTAAATCCGTATAGAATTGTGCAATATATTGTTCCTTCTGAGATTCACTGAAGTTTTTAAGATTAGCGATTTGTTCAAAAATATCATTGAAATCTTTCGCTTCTCTCTCTTCCTCTAAAATGATCGTAGCCAGTCTAATCATGGAAATTTCTTCAATTTGCTCTTTGCTTAGTTCTTTAATCGTCACGATCCTAGCACTCCTTTAATCATTCAAATGCAAGCATACAGGCATACGAATGACATATAATCATACCCCTCATTATATGGTTAGCTTTAACAAAAATCAATCTTTCTATATGGAATAGACGATCTTATTTGGTGGTGGTACAATTTTAGCGTAAAATAAGAGCAGATTGAGCATAAAGGAGAGTCAAATCATGCTTAAAAAAGTACACCCATTTAATTGGATTGTTGCCATTATTCTACTCGTTGCTGTTGGTATTTGGCTTTACATGAGCTTTGGTTATATCTACGAAGAGCATGTAACCGAAGCGACACTTGAAGAGAAAAGCCACGATGATGATGGTTACTATGTGACGATCGACGGCGAGGAGATTGTCGTTGAAGACGAGAGCCTGTGGATGGTTCTTGAAGAAGATGAGGATTACGAAGTCACTTATGAGTGGTACGGTCAAAAACAACCGTATATGGTAGATATTAATCAAGCGCACGACGATGATTCTGTTGGCGGCGGGCATTAATAGAAGAAACGAGCTTCCTTTTTGGGAGGCTCGTTTTTTTACATCTATTTTCTTCTATCCTTGGAAAGAAAATGATTCCCAAAGCTTCCATAGGTGAAGGATCCACCATTTCCGCGGACGAGCGCCCGAGCTTCCTCGCGAAACCCACTCTCGGTGATCTCGGCTCACTCGTTCTTCCGCAGGAGTGAAAGAGGCCTCAGTCCTGGTAGTCCCTTAAAACAGAAGAAGACTTTCCCCATCTAGCTCACATTAGCTAGAAGAGATCCCTCTAAATATACTATATCAGCTTACATAGATGGTCAGGAGAAAAGGAACAGGAAAAAGTGCCGCTTTCCGCGGGGCAGGACGGAAAGCCTCCTCGGTCTGTGACCTCCGGGGTCTCTCCTGTCTGCTCGTCCCGCAGGAGTCGTCACTTTTTCCGTTCCTTTTATTAAAAGAGGCTTTCGGAACTATCCTAGAATGAATGCCCTGCTACAAGATCTATTTCCATAAGTGCACAGCTTTATTTTCGTTAAAGGGTTTTAGGAAACGGCGAGACTCCTGTGGAAGAGACGAATAAGGTGTGACCCCGGAAGGCGTTAGCCTGAGGAGGCACACCATTCGCCCACGGAAAGGGAGTCGTTTCCTAAAACCCTTTCCTCTTTCTCCTGCAAGGAAGTTTCACACGGTCAAGGTAAAAGAAAAAGCTAAGGTTTCTCTACTGTAGCTACCGAGGCTTTCTCTACACCCTTATACGCTGCCCATACAGTATAGCGTGGCAAAGCTTACATATTACGGCGGTATTGGCCGCCTACTTCATATAAAGCGTTCGTAATCTGACCGAGGCTGGCTACTTTTACCGTTTCCATTAATTCGGCAAAAATGTTTCCACCGCCGCTTGCGACTTGCTGCAGTCGTTTCAGTGCGTCATCGGCCTCTGTTTCATGCGTACGCTGGAAGCTGCGCAGCTCCGTGATTTGATGCTCTTTCTCTTCTTTAGAAGCGCGGGCAAGCTCCATCGAGTCGATCTCCTCTTCAGATGGCGGGTTCGGATTCAAGTACGTATTGACTCCGATAATCGGCAGTTCTCCGGAATGCTTCTTACCCTCGTAATATAAGGATTCCTCTTGAATCTTCCCACGCTGGTATTGGCGTTCCATCGCGCCTAATACGCCGCCGCGATCGTTGATACGTTCGAACTCTTGAAGTACGGCTTCTTCTACGAGGTCAGTGAGCTCGCGAATAATATAGGAGCCTTGCAAAGAGTTCTCGTTTTTCGTTAATCCGAATTCTTTACTAATGATCATCTGAATCGCCATGGCGCGGCGCACCGATTCCTGAGTCGGCGTAGTGATCGCTTCATCATAAGAATTGGTATGAAGGGAATTACAATTATCCTGTATCGCGATAAGCGCCTGCAGTGTCGTACGAATGTCGTTAAAATCGATTTCCTGGGCGTGCAAGGAACGCCCTGACGTCTGAATATGATATTTCAGCTTTTGGCTTCGCTCATTCGCTCCGTATTTATTTTTCATAACGATCGCCCAAATGCGGCGGGCCACACGTCCAAGTACAGTATATTCAGGATCGAGACCGTTTGAGAAAAAGAAGGACAAGTTTGGTGCGAACTTATTAATATCCATCCCGCGGCTTAAATAATACTCCACATACGTAAAGCCGTTCGCCAGCGTAAAGGCCAGCTGGGTAATCGGGTTCGCGCCTGCTTCGGCAATGTGATAGCCGGAGATCGAGACGGAATAGTAGTTACGCACTTCATGATCGATAAAGTACTGCTGAATATCACCCATCATGCGCAGAGCAAATTCAGTGGAGAAGATGCACGTATTCTGTCCCTGATCTTCTTTTAAAATATCTGCCTGCACCGTTCCCCGGACGACTTTGATCGTGTCTTCTTTAATTTGAGCCGCTTCTTCTGCATTTGGTTCGCGTCCATTGTCTTCCTTAAATTTGTTTAACTGCTGATCGATGGCCGTATTGAAAAACATCGCTAAAATAATCGGAGCCGGGCCATTAATCGTCATGGAAACGGAAGTAGTCGGATCCACCAGATCGAATCCCGAATACAGTTTCTTCATATCTTCCAGCGTACAAATGTTTACGCCGCTTTCGCCGACTTTTCCGTAAATATCCGGCCGTTCATCTGGATCTTCTCCGTAAAGCGTCACCGAGTCAAAAGCCGTGCTTAAACGTTTGGCGTCATCACCTTCGGATAAATAGTGGAATCGACGGTTTGTACGCTCAGGCGTACCTTCGCCAGCGAACTGACGCTTCGGATCCTCTCCCTTTCGTTTAAAAGGAAAAACACCTGTCGTAAATGGAAACGCGCCGGGTACGTTTTCCTGCATCAGCCACAATAAACGATCTCCCCAGTCGTGATAGTTAGGAAGCGCAACCTTAGGAATTTTAAGTCCAGACAGACTTTCTGTCGTAATGTCCATCGTGATATCTTTATCCCGTACTTTAAACGTGTACGTATCCCCGCTGTAACGCTCGTGTAGATCGTCCCAGTCATTTAAAAGCACCGTCGCTTCTCGATCCAGCTTCTCTTCATAGTCTTCGATTAACCGCTGAATGCTTTCTTTTTGCTGCTCATCGTCTAACAACGCCACCGTACCTTTTAATTGGTACAGTTTACGCGCCTGCTCGGCTTGATCATCAGCATGCTTGTGATAGTCACGGACAGCTAATGAAATATCACGCAAATATTGTTTGCGTTCATTAGGAATGATGACATTTTGTTTCTCAACTTTATCCACGCGTTCAAGCGTTGTTCCATCCTGCCAGTTATAGTCTTCATTCAGCTTATCAACAATGCCGGCAAATAGTGTGTTCGTGCCCGGATCGTTAAACTGGCTGGCAATCGTTCCGTACACCGGAAACTTGGACGTATCCTCGTGAAAGAGCATATGGCTGCGCTCATACTGTTTGCGAACTTGATTTAACGCATCTTCTGATCCTTTTTGTTCAAATTTATTAATGACAATAAAGTCAGCAAAATCAATCATATCAATCTTCTCAAGCTGAGACGGTGCTCCAAACTCAGCCGTCATCACATACATGGAAAGGTCAGTGACGTCCGTAATCGCAGCGTCTCCCTGGCCAATCCCGCTCGTTTCTACAATAATAAAGTCCATTCCAGCTGCTTTCATGACTTGAATCGATTCTTCCACAGCGGAGGACAGCTCCGAACGTGCTTCCCTCGTGGCTAATGAACGCATATAAACGCGCGGGTTAAAAATCGCATTCATCCGAATACGGTCGCCAAGCAGCGCCCCGCCCGTTTTCTTTTTCGTCGGATCCACGGATAGGATACCGATTTTCTTCTCAGGAATTTCGTTCACAAACCGGCGAATCAGCTCATCCGTTAACGAGCTTTTACCGGCGCCGCCCGTTCCAGTAATCCCGAGTACAGGTATTTTTCGTTCGACCGATTGTTCGACAACGCTTTCAAAAGTGGCGACAGCTTCCCGCTCTTCCTTCGGCGTATTCTCAACATACGTAATGAACCGGGCAATCGATTGATGATCCCCTTTTGTTAAATCCGAAACGGCTTCTTCTATATTGTTTAACGGCGGAAGAAAATCGCATTCTTCCATCATTACGTTGATCATGCCTTGTAATCCGTGTTCACGTCCATCCTCTGGAGAAAAGACGCGGGCGACCCCGTAGTCGTGAAGTTCTTTAATTTCACGAGGGATAATGACACCGCCTCCCCCTCCGTAGACACGAATATGTCCTGCTCCTTTTTCACGAAGCAGGTCGACCATGTATTTAAAATATTCGACGTGCCCGCCCTGGTAGGAAGAAATGGCGATCCCCTGCACATCTTCCTGAATGGCTGCGTTCACCACTTCTTCCACGGAGCGGTTGTGTCCAAGGTGGATCACTTCTGCTCCAGTAAATTGAAGAATGCGGCGCATAATATTAATCGAAGCATCGTGTCCGTCAAATAAGCTTGATGCCGTCACAAAGCGAATCGGGTGCTTTGACTGATAGACATTTGGCTTTTCCATACAATGTCCTCCCCTTTAGGTTAGTTCTTTTTCTTCGACCTGTAAGCCTTGAAGCAGCAGCTTGATCTGCTGTTCGGTATATGTTTCTAATGTAAAGGTACGCTGCAAGATCCAGCGTCTGAAACCCCACATTTGTCCTTGCACGAAAATGTTATTAGCAATCAGCGTTACCTGCTCTTCGGAAATGGAAAATGGAAGGCTGTTCTTAATCACTTTTTCAAGCATGGCGACCATATCGCGCTCTTTTTGCAGCACGTAATCCTGGGCATCCTTCGACAACGACTTTACTTCCTGATACATCACGAGCACTTCCCCCTGCATGTCATGCATCAGATGAAAATACGCACGAATCGCAAGAATGAGATTCGCGACGCTCTTTTCATCTTGATTAATGGACGCTTCCATCCGCTCCTTTACTCGTTCATAAATCGAATCACAGACGAGAAACAGGACATCCTCTTTTTTTCGGATGTATTCATAAAGCGTTCCTATGCTGAACCCTGAAGCCTTCGCGATTTCGCGAGTCGTCGTTTTATGGAAGCCTTTCTCTGTAAAAAGGGTTACGGCGCCTTTCACCATTTGCTGGCGTCGTTTTTCTACGAGGGCTTCATCTTTGATTGTCGAAGGTACTTGGTTTTTCTCCATTAGGAATCACCCTTCCATGCTCCGTACCAGTCCTTGGCCAGTTGATAAGGATCGGCTTCTGGATCACGCAGCTGTTCCGCCTTCTCCTGATCAGAATCGATGGTGCTTTGTACGTCGCGCCAAATTTCTTCTCGAATTAATTCATACACTTCAAGCTCGAGCTGCTTCAACCGTCGTTCTTCTCCCTGCTTCGTTTCATATAAATAATTTCGATGCTGCTCCATGCCGTTCCACAACTCATTCATTCCCTTATTTTCGGTAGAAATCGTTTTGACAATAAGCGGGTGCCATCCTTTTGGCTGGGCGATCATCATATATTCTTCGAGCGTTGCTTTTAAACGAACGACTCCTGGCAAATCGGCTTTATTAATAATGAAAAGATCAGCAATCTCCATAATGCCGGCTTTGAAAATTTGCAGCACATCTCCACTGTTCGGTGTAAGCACAAGACCTGTGGTATCTACGACCTTCATAATATCCAGCTCGGACTGTCCGACGCCTACGGTTTCCACTAACACGATATCGAAACCATACGCATCACATACACGTATCGCATCTTTTGTCGCGCGGGCTAACCCGCCTAAACTGCCGCGTGTCGCCATGCTGCGAATAAAAATCCCGGGGTCGAGAAAATGCTGGTTCATTCTCGTTCGATCGCCGAGCAGCGATCCGCCGCTAAAAGGACTTGTTGGATCCACAGCAATTACAGCCACCGTTAAATCTTGAGCGCGCAGGTGAGTGAGCAGCCGATTGATCAGCGAGCTTTTTCCTGCGCCGGGTGAACCGGTGATGCCGATATGATGAGCTTTTTTCCCAACAGAAAAAATATCGCTCATCAAGTTCAGCTTATCCGGATCATCGTTTTCAATTAAAGTAATAGCACGAGCGAGGGCCCGCATGTCTTGCTGCTGTATTTTTTCCGCTAATGAATGCATGACCGGGCCTCCTCTCGTTTATTTCGTCAACATTCGGCCAATGACAAGACGCTGGATTTCATTGGTTCCTTCATAGATTTGGGTGATTTTTGCATCACGCATGTAACGCTCCACCGGATAATCTTTCGTATAGCCATACCCGCCGTGAACTTGAACAGCTTCCACTGTAATGCGCATCGCTGCATCCCCGGCATAGAGCTTCGCCATCGCGGACGCTTTCGCGTAAGGTTTGCCTTCTGATTCTAAGTAAGCGGCCTGGTAGGTTAAGAGTCTGGAAGCTTCAATTTCAGTAGCCATATCCGCCAGTTTAAACGAAATCCCTTGGTGCTGAGCGATTGGTTTGCCAAACTGTTCGCGCTCTTTCGCATAGTTTACGGATTCATCGAGTGCGCCTTGAGCAATGCCTAATGCTTGAGCTGCAATTCCATTTCGACCGCCGTCAAGCGTCATCATCGCAATTTTAAAGCCTTGACCTTCTTCTCCGAGCAAGTTCTCTTTTGGTACGCGGCAGTCTTCAAAAATAAGCTCCGTTGTTGGAGAAGAACGAATGCCTAATTTCTTTTCTTTTTTACCAAAAGTAAACCCTGGGGTTCCCTTCTCAACGATAAAAGCACTGACTCCACGGCTTCCTGCGTCTGGATCTGTTTTCGCAAACACAACATAAAGATCGCCTACACCGCCATTTGTAATCCATACTTTACTGCCGTTGAGCACGTAGTCATCGCCGTCGCGTTTTGCCTGAGTACGCATGGAAGAAACGTCGCTTCCTGCCCCTGGCTCTGATAAGGCATACGCGCCTAGTTTTTCCCCGCTTGCCAGCTGCGCAAGAAACGTTTTCTTCTGTTCCTCTGTACCGAATTTATAGATTGGCCAGCTGGCTAACGAGATGTGCGCGGATAATGTTACACCTGTTGACGCACAGACGCGTGACAATTCTTCGACGGCAATGACGTAGCTGACGAAATCCGAACCAATCCCTCCGTATTCTTCAGGCCACGGAATCCCGGTTAGCCCAAGCTCTGCCATTTTATCGAAAATCTCACGGTCAAAACGCTCCTCTTCATCACGTTCTGCTGCGGTCGGCTCCACTTCATTTTTAGCAAAATCACGAACCATTTTTCGCAGCATGACCTGTTCTTCAGTTAATGAAAAATCCATAGTTGTTCCTCCTATTTCTTCGTTAGATGATTGCTGATAACAATTCGCTGTATTTCACTCGTACCTTCATAGATTTGGCAAACCTTGGCGTCCCGGAAAAATCGTTCAACGGCATAATCTTCCGTGTAGCCATACCCGCCGTGAACTTGAACAGCTTCAATCGAGGCATCCATCGCCGCTTGCGAAGCAAACAGTTTTGCCATCGAAGCTTCTTTTCCGCATGGCTTACCGGCTCCCTGTAGAGAAGCCGCTTGATAGACTAATAGACTTGCTGCCTCAACACTGGTGGCCATATCCGCGAGCTTAAAGGAAATGCCTTGATGCTGAGCAATCGGCTTACCGAACTGCTCCCGTTCTTTTGCATAAGCAACCGCGTGCTCAAGAGCCGCTTCAGCGATACCAAGAGACTGAGCTGCAATCCCAATCCGCCCTGTATTTAAATTAGCGAGTGCAATTTTAAAGCCTTCTCCTTCGGTGCCGAGCAGCTGTGAAGCTGGGACTTTACACTGATCAAAGCTTAACGAAACCGTGCTCGATCCATGCATGCCCATCTTCTTCTCGGCTTTTCCAATCGTAAATCCAGGTGTATCTTTTTCAATAATAAAAGCGCTGACGCCCTTCCCGCGTTTCTCATCACGATTCGTACGGGCAAACACGATAAACGTATCCGCTGCGCCGCCGTTTGTTATAAATATTTTTTCTCCATTTATGATATAGTGATCGCCCTGCTTCTCCGCTCTTGTCTTTAGACTTCCCGCATCCGACCCTGCGCTTGGTTCTGTGAGGGCAAAAGCTCCTAAATATTCCCCTGAAGCAAGCTTTGGAATGTATGTTTGTTTTTGTTCTTCCGTTCCGAAGTAAAGAATCGGGTTCGTCCCTACGGAAGTATGAACAGATAAAATGACACCAAGTGTTGCGCTGACTTTTGAAATTTCGTGGATCGCCATCACGTAAGACGTGTAATCCATTTCGGCACCGCCATACTGTTCCGGTATAGGAATCCCCATTAAGCCGAGTTCGCCCATCCGTCGCACAAGTTCGATCGGAAACCGATCCTCCCGCTCCATCCGCTCAATGGCAGGCGCCACTTCTTTCTCGGCAAAATCACGAACCATTTTTTGAAGCATGATTTGTTCGTCCGTAAACTGTAGGTTCATCTTGCTTCTCTCCCTCACCTGTTATTCGTAGCTGTAAAATCCACGGCCGGACTTCTTGCCGAGCCAGCCAGCTTTCACATATTGCCTTAGAAGTGGACACGGACGGTATTTGCTGTCCCCGAACCCTTCATGAAGGACTTCCATAATCGATAGACATGTATCTAATCCAATAAAGTCAGCCAGCGTGAGTGGTCCCATCGGGTGATTCATGCCGAGCTTCATGACGGTATCTACATCTTCTACGGAAGAAACACCTTCATATACGGTGTAAATGGCTTCGTTAATCATCGGCATTAGAATGCGGTTAGATACGAAACCAGGAAAGTCGTTTACTTCCACTGGTGTTTTATTGAGTTTTTCCGTCATTTGCTCAATGGCTTCGTATGTCTCGTCACTCGTTTGCAGCGCCCGAATAATTTCAACTAGCTTCATCACCGGTACCGGGTTCATAAAATGCATGCCAATCACTTGAGAAGGGCGCTTCGTTACAGCCGCAATTTCAGTAATCGGCAAGGAAGACGTATTTGATGCCAAAATCGCATGGTCAGGTGCAATCGCATCTAAGCTTTGGAATACTTTTGTTTTTACTTCCATCTTTTCGACGACGGCTTCGATAATGAGGTCGCAGTCAGAAGCGGCGCGAAGGTCAGTTGTTCCTTCTAGATTCTCAAACGCCTGCTGCTTTTCGTTTTCTGTCATCTTTTCTTTTTCTACAGCTTTCGTAAGCCGTTTTTTTATGCCATCTAAACCTTTTTGTAAAGCGTCTTCGTTTAGGTCATTTAATTTAACGCGGAGGCCGGCTTGAGCAAAAACCTGTGCAATGCCTGCGCCCATCTGCCCGGCCCCGATCACCATCACTTGATTAATCAGCATTACTCTTGACCTCCTGCCACTTCGATCAATACAGCATCTCCCTGTCCTCCGCCTGAACAGATCGAAGCAATGCCTAATCCGCCGCCGCGGCGTTTTAATTCATGAGCAAGTGTCAGGATAATACGGGCACCGCTTGCCCCGATTGGGTGTCCTAATGCAACTGCTCCCCCGTTGACGTTTACTTTCTCTGGATCAAGTCCAGCAATCTTTCCGCTTGCGAGTGAAACAGCGGCAAAAGCTTCGTTCACCTCGAAAAGGTCGATATCATCAATCGAGATCCCTGTTTTTTTCAACAGTTTGTTAATGACCAGTCCTGGCGTCTGCGGAAAGTCCTGCGCTTCTACAGCAATTTCTTCGTGAGCGATAATCGTTGCCAGCGATTTCACTCCAAGTTCAGACGCTTTCTCGTCTGACATAAGCAGCATAGCCGCAGCTCCATCGTTCACCCCGGGAGCGTTTCCTGCGGTGATCGTCCCTTGCGGATCAAATACAGGCTTCAGTTTTGCAAGAGCTTCGACCGTTGTATTGCTGCGTGGTGCTTCATCCGTTTCGATGACAACCGGATCACCTTTACGCTGCGGTACTTCGACAGGAACAATCTCTTCTGCTAATTTCCCCTCATTAATCGCTGAGCTGGCTCTCTGGTGGCTTTGATAGGACCATTCGTCCTGGGATTCACGGGTTAATTCTAGTTCAGATGCCGTGCGGTTTCCGTAATTGCCCATGTGCACATCCTCAAATGCACAGGTTAATCCGTCATGCACCATCATGTCTTTAACTGGTGCGTCACCCATGCGCAATCCCCAGCGAGCTTTAGGCATAAAATATGGCGCATTGCTCATGCTCTCCATTCCACCTGCGACGATGACTTCTTCTTCTCCAAGACGAATAAACTGATCGGCCATTGTCACACTTCTCATGCCGGACGCACATACTTTGTTTACCGTTTCTGTTTTCACGTCCCACGGAATACCTGCTTCTCTTGAAGCTTGGCGGGACGGCAGTTGACCCTGCCCTCCTTGTAAAACTGTCCCCATAATGACTTCATTTACATCTTCTGCTTGAACGTTTGCTCTTTTTAACGTTTCTTTAATGGCAATTCCGCCCAACTGAGCTGCCGTTAATGGTGCTAACCCACCGCCAAATTTTCCAAAAGGTGTTCTCGCTCCTGCCACAATAACCGTTTTACGCATCGTTTAGTTCCTCCTCTGTATTTGTGCAGATCCTATGTTTCAAATTTGATAACGCTTTCATTTTATGGCGATTGAACGCTCGCTCAATTCCCTCTCATAAGGAAAGTGTACAAAAATTTCTGTACACTTTCCACCATTTTTTTCTAATCCTTATTTTGTTTTCGCGGGCAAATTGTATAATTCGCGGCTATTTAGCTTAAAGCGCGGCTAAATAATTTTTTTCGCGGCGAATCTTAGATTTTCGCGGCCATTTCCAAAAAATCGCGGCAAAAGCTGATTAAGCTGTTTTCTCTACTTTTTCAGGAAAAATGGACTTCGCTAAGATTTCTGCAATATCCATTGTGCTCACTTCTTCTTCTACTTCTTTCGCTTTCGTTCCATCAGACAGCATCGTTAAGCAGAATGGACATCCACTGGAGATCATCGTTGGCTCCACTTCTAATGCCTGTTCTGTACGCGCTACGTTCATGCGGTTTCCTGATTTCTCTTCCATCCACATCATTCCACCGCCGGCACCACAGCACATGCCGTTCGAACGATTACGCTTCATCTCCACAACCTTAACGCCAGGGATCATTTCAAGTACGTCACGCGGCGGCTGGTATACTTCGTTGTAGCGGCCCAAGTAACAACTGTCGTGATACGTGATCGTTTCGTTCACTTCTGCCTCTGGCTTCAATCGGCCATCCTTGAGCCATTCCGCCAGCATTTCTGTGTGGTGATAGACCTCCGCTTCAAAGCCTAAATCCGGGTATTCATTTTTGAAAATGTTATACGCGTGTGGATCAATCGTAATGATCTTCTTCACATCATTTTTCTCAAATTCTTTAATATTCTTCTCAGCAAGCTCTTGGAATAAGAATTCATTTCCCATTCGGCGCGCGGTGTCGCCAGAGTTCTGTTCTTTGTTTCCTAGAATCGCAAACTTGATGCCTGCTGCGTTCATCAGCTTCGCAAACGCCATGGCAATTTTTTGACTGCGGTTGTCGTACGATCCCATGGAGCTCACCCAGAACAAGTATTCAAACTCTTCTCCTGATTTCTTCAATTCTTTCACGGTTGGAATGTGAACATCTTCTTCTCCATCGCGCCAGTTTTCTCGATCTTTCTTAGACAGACCCCACGGATTGCCTTGACGCTCGATATTCATGATCGCGCGCTGTCCATCTGGATCCATTTTTCCTTCTGTAAGGACAAGGTAACGACGCAAGTCTACAATTTTGTCCACGTGTTCGTTCATAACGGGACAAGCATCTTCACAGTTACGGCATGTGGTACATGCCCATAGCTCTTCTTCCGTAATGACATCACCAATGAGGCTCTTATTATGGACCGTATCCATGCTGGCCGCTGCTTCTTCAGACCCATGCGTTTGTGCCATTTGAGCCAGCGTATTTCCTTCTGTATTCGAAAACGCATAAGCCGGCACCCAGGGCGCCTGACCGGTTACAGCTGCTCCTTTTTCAGTTAAGTGATCACGTAATTTAATGATCAAATCCATCGGCGACAGCATTTTTCCTGAACCAGAGGCTGGACATACATTTGTACAGCGTCCGCATTCTACACAAGCATAGAAGTCTATCATTTGCAGCTGGTTGAAATCTTCTATTTTACCAACACCAAATGATACATCCTCTTCATCTGCTTCTTCATCGATTTCAAAATCAATTGTTTTTAATTTTCCAGGAGGATCTTGTCTGCTTAAAAACGTGTTAACCGGTGCCGCAATTAAGTGTGCATGCTTTGATTGCGGGACATACACGAGGAATGTAAGTAAAATTAACGTGTGAATCCACCACATTATAAAGAATATAGTAGCTGCTGCAACAGGAGGCAGCCAACCGAAAGCGCTTGCAATTGAGCTCGCAACAGGTTCTGTCCAAGTGGGCTCATGACCATGCCAGATGATTCCCATCCCGTTTCCTATGAGAACAGATGCCATCAGGCCGCCAATGAACAGAAGAACTAATCCAGCTTTAAACCCACGCTTAAGTCGGACAAGTTTTTCCACATAGCGGCGGTGAAACGCCCAGATTACGGCAACAATAATGGTAAGGGTTACAATCTCTTGAAAAAACGTAAATCCAGGATAGAACGGTCCAAGCGGCAAATGTGAATCAGGAGCTAGTCCTTTCCAAATAAAATCGATCGCTCCAAATTGCACAAGAATAAAACCGTAGAAAAACATAACGTGAATAATTCCAGACTTCTTATCTTTTAAAAGTTTCTTTTGACCGAATACATTGACCCATACCCTATTGAGACGATCTTTGATTTCCCCATCAAATTCGAATTTACGACCAAGTTTAATGTATGCGATACGAGTTCGCACAACACGAACAAATAAGTATAAACCGTAAGCTGTAACCCCAAGAAATAGGATCCAATTGGCGATTAACAACGGATTCATATGTTCTCCCCCTCTTCGTTGTTAGACCAGAAACTGCTAATTTTCTGAATCTTATAGCTTTACTATAAATTATGAATGAGCATTCAGTCAACAAGTTTCCGAAATTTTTCATGTTCAAGAATGCCCTTAATAGGGAATACTTACTAAATAATCTTGGAAGGAGGCCCACAATGATTTTACCAACGATCGTCATAGGCATCATTCTCATCGTAATTCTAGCCATCATCGATTTTAAATTAGGAAGAAAAGACCATTTAGCAAAACAGCGTTTTCTTCCATTTGAAATTACGACCGGAAATTATCAATTATACAAAAACGGTTCCCCTTTGTATGAAGACCTCTGCCAGGAGATCGCGAACGCCAAACATCATGTGGATGTATTTTTTTACGTCATCAACGTGGATAAGGCAGGACGAAAACTGCTGGATTCTTTAAAAAAGAAAGCAAAAGAAGGAGCCGAAGTGCGATTGCTTGGAGATCGAATGGGAAGCTACCAAATTAATAAAAGGGTTCGTAAAGAACTCAGGGACGCAGGCGTTCAATTTCAATTTGCTGAGACTCCACGTTTCCCCTACTTTTTTTATAAAGTGAATCGCCGCAACCACCGAAAAATTGCTGTAATCGATGGGAAAATCGGATACGTAGGCGGTTATAATATTGGGCGGGTCTATTTAGGAGAAAGTTCTTATTTTCAAGATTGGCGTGATTACCATTTGCGCGTGACGGGACCTGTTGTGAATGACCTGCATAAAACGTTTCTCGATGACTGGGGATTAGCTACGAAAGAAATCGATCAGCCATTCATTCGTAACCGGGAGGAAGAACATACCGTCCGCATACGAGCTACAGACGGAGGAGAACTCGAGGACGATTTTTTCGAGATGATTCAAAACGCCAAATTTGAGCTTCTCATAGGAACACCGTACTTTATCCCTACTGAAATGCTTATGGCAGCCTTAAAGGAAGCCATTGATCGCGGAGTAAATATTCACGTGATGATTCCAATGAAGCCCGACCATCCACTCGTGAAGGAAGCCGGACTCCCTTTTATGTATGAGTTATACCGGCATGGAGCAAACATAAGCTTTTTTGATGCCGGATTTTATCACGCTAAAGTAATGATGGTGGATCGCACCTTCGCATACTTAGGTACAGCCAATTTTGACCGCCGCAGTATGTTTTTAAATAAAGAAGTGAACATGTATATTTACGAAGATGAATTTGTAGAAGACTTACGCAAAACTTATTTAAATGATGTAAAAGATGCACGTGTCCTGGATAAAGAATGGATCGCCAATCGTTCGCTTGCCACTCGAATCAATGAACAAATCGCAAAGTTTTTCCGACCGCTTCTTTAATTTAATATCGATGTAATCATTGGCGTGACCCAGCCAATAAATTTAAATCCTAAATAAATGCCTACAATTCCTGCAATACCGGCTAATGCTGGCGGGGCAGGAATTGGGAGTTTAAATACGGCAAATATGGCACCTACAATGAAACCCGCAAGTAGTGCTAAACCTACTTCCTTCATTGGTCATTCCCCCTTATCTTTACTATACCCATCTACTTATTTTAGATGAATGAAAAAAACCGCTTCAACTATTTTATGCTGAAGCGGTTTTTGTTGTGGTTTTTTCGTTTTATTTTAGTACTTATGCGTGTCGTGTCTACCGGGCCACTTCCGCTTTTCTTCTGGCCAACTCGGCTCGCAGAACTTATTGACATAAGCAATCCCATTACGTGGCATAAACCGCCACTACATGGTTTTGCTTATGCATACAGTTCTAACCGCTCGCCTCCGTATTTCAACTGTCCAGCTGCAGCGGCCAGACACTCGCGTCATAAGCAATCTACCTGCGTGAAGAAAGACCACTTCACTTCGGCATCTTGCTTATGCGTGGCGTGTCTATCAGGCCGCCTCCGCTTTTCCACCTACATTTTCTCTGGTGCGGAGACTCCGATTAGGTGCAGGGCGTTTTGCAGTGTGGTGCGTACGGCTTTCATTAGTGCTACGCGTGCTACGGTACGTTCTTGATTGTCTGGATCGAGTACTTTTTCTGCGTTGTAAAAGCTGTGTAAGTTCGATGCTAAATCGAATGCGTACTGTGTTACTCGGTGCGGTGTGCGTTTTTCAGCTGCATCGGATACGACTTGCGGGAATTCGCCTAAGCGTTTGAGTAAGTCTTCTTCTTTTTCAGAAGTCAGATGGCTTCCTTCAAATTGTCCGGCTGATAATCCTTTTTCTACCGCCTGGCTCAGCATTGTACAGATACGAGCGTGGGCATATTGCACGTAGTAGACCGGGTTTTCGTTCGATTCAGAGCGAGCTAAGTCCATGTCAAAGTCAAGGTGTGAGTCGCTTGAACGCATGGAGAAGAAATAACGCATGGCATCAATCCCTACCTCTTCCATGAGTTCACGTAACGTCACGGCTTTGCCTGTACGTTTACTCATTTTGACTTTTTCGCCGTCTTGGAACAGATTCACCATTTGAATAATTTCGACTTCAAGGGTGTCTTCGCTGTAACCGAGGGCTTGGATAGCCGCTCTCATTCGTGGAATATATCCATGGTGATCGGCTCCCCAAATGTTTATTAACGTATCAAATCCGCGGTCGAGCTTATTTTTGTGATAAGCAATATCCGGTGTTAAATACGTGTAGCTTCCGTCATTTTTAATTAAAACACGGTCTTTATCATCACCAAATTTCGTTGTTTCAAACCATGTAGCATCGTCTTTGTCGTAGACGTAGTTTTTATCCTTTAATACTTGAAGGGCATCTTTGATTTTATCGCCTTCATAAAGCGACGTTTCAGAGAACCACTCGTCAAACGGTACACGAAACTCTTCTAAGTCGTGCTTAATTTTATCTAATTCAAACTTCAGACCGTACGAACGGAAAAATTCTAAACGCTCTTCTTCTGGAGTGTCGACCCACTTGTCGCCATCCTCCTCAGCCAGCTTCTCGCCAAGCTCAATGATATCCTTGCCGTGATAGCCGTCTTCAGGCATGTCCCATTCTTTACCAAGAGCCTGCATGTAACGAGCTTCTACAGAAAGAGCTAAATTTGCCATTTGGTTTCCGGCATCGTTAATGTAATATTCACGTGATACATCGTATCCTGCCGCATCCAATACATTGCAAAGCGAATCGCCGACGGCCGCTCCACGAGCATGTCCAAGGTGAAGCGTGCCTGTCGGGTTAGCCGAAACGAACTCCACTTGAATTTTATGACCGTTTCCGACATTTGTACGTCCGTATGCCTCTCCCGCCTCAAGAATAGATGGAACTAAGTCAGTTAAGTACTGGTTGTTCATATAAAAATTAATGAAGCCAGGTCCCGCAATTTCAATCTTTTCAATCGACGCTTTCGAACGGTCAAACTGCTCCACTAGTTCTTTCGCAATTTGACGCGGATTCTTTTTCGCTACACGTGCCAGCTGCATCGCCATATTTGTCGCATAATCGCCGTGAGACTTATCCTTCGGCTGTTCCAGCACGACGTCCGGCATTTCTTCGTCGGCTGCTAACCCTGCTTCCTTAACCGCACGGACGATTTCATCTTTAAGCTTTTGTTCCGTCTGCTCTACAATATTCATTCGCTTTCCTCCTCAAAAAGTAACGTCAACCGATGACGCTGCGTCACTTCATGATTCAGCGTCATTTGATAGCTAATAAATAAACGTCCACGATCTCCATCTCCCATAGAACGGTACTCAATTTGATCGGTGAAAGTTTTCATATGAAAATCACCATACGTATGGTGATAAATATTTTCTGTCTCTAGCTTTTTTTGAAAGACCTGCCGCATATCTACGCCGCCTGTTCGCTTAATACTCACATGCCCAGGCTTCACCGTTACCATCGTATGAATCGGTTCACCTTCTTCGGGAGTCTCCGTAAACTTAAGAACTTCCGTTTCTCCACGCGAGAAAAATTGGCCAGGCTCCGACAGCGTCATTTCTTCTTTACGGTCTGCATCGCGGATCTCTGTGACGAGCTTAACGCGCACATCTTTAGCTGTCATTCTATCGCTCCTTGTTTAAGCGTACATCCTTAACCTTTATATTATAAGAATTCACAACCGAAAACTCAAGTCCTGTCTAGTTTAAGAGAGCGTTTACCTGATCATTTACCGACTGAATTTCTCCAATATAGGACGGTACGGTAGCCACTGCATAAATCACAATAATCCCTACCGTCATGGCAATAAACCACTTTCGAGGAACCTGCTCTTTAAAGGGCTGGGTTTCTTTGAAAACGGAAAATAAAATAAGCGGAAATACTAACGAAATAACGATTAAATCCTGCTGCCAGTGACGCTCCACCTCTTGAACTGATGATTGTAAAAGTAACACTTCTGTAGGATTCTCAGAAAAATCGAGCTGTCCTACCTGGTTTTCTGCTATTCCTTCTTTAATGACAACCGAAGACCCTTCGCTTTCATACGAATATCCAGAAGGATTCCAATCATTATTTATCGTGATAAAAAGCAGCGCTGCCATAATAATCGCATAAACGGATGTGAAGGCAATGATTCTTTTATTCATTCTAGCCATATCTCCTTTATTCCAAGCTTCTTCAACAAAAAGAAAAATCCGTTACATACGAGTAACGGATGAATTCTATTCTATCATCTATTTCACAAAACCTAAAAGCATTTCCCTGATGAATTTACTAGCCGCGATGGCTGTCTGTTCTGTCGGATCGTAAGCGGGGGCCACCTCAACAAGGTCACATCCTACGACATTTACGTCTGAATGGACAATCTCGTGAATGGATGCGAGCAGTTCCTTTGATGAGATCCCTCCCGCTTCAGCCGTTCCCGTGCCCGGCGCATAAGCAGGATCAAGCACGTCAATGTCGATCGTGACATATACATTTCCACCTGCAAGATCAGGCAAAACTCGCTTCAGCGGCTCCAGCACTTCATAACGGTACATGTGCATCCCGCTTGCTTTCGCGTACTCAAATTCTTCACGCATGCCGGAACGAATACCGAATGAGTAAACGTTCTCAGGACCAAGCAATTCGCACGCTTTGCGGATTGGAGTGGAATGGGAAAGGACTTCTCCCTCGTACTCCTCTCTTAAGTCGGCATGGGCATCAATATGGATAATCTTCAGGTTCGATAGCGTTTCGTGAAACGCCTTAATGACCGGCCAGCTGACGAGATGTTCTCCACCAAGCCCGATCGGAAACTTTCCTTTTTTCAAAAGATCTTTCATGTAATCTTCGATAATATCAAGGCTTTTCTGTGCATTTCCGAATGGAAACATGAGGTCGCCGGCGTCGTGGTAGGCGACTTCTTCGAGATGACGGTCGAGATATGGGCTGTATTCTTCAAGGCCGATGGAAGCTTCACGAATCCGGTTTGGGCCAAAGCGTGACCCAGGACGGAAGCTGACGGTATAGTCCATCGGCATGCCGTAGATGACGGCCTGCGCTTCTTCTTCGGTAGCCCGGCTCATGATAAATACCTTGCCTGAATAGGATTCGTCAAAATAGTGGGGCATTGGTTTAACCTCCTTTATTGCGCTAAGGGTACCAGGTACCCAATTCTTTTTCTATAATTGAAGGGGAGCTAATTGTTCTTGTTCTATATTGTGAAGAGCAATATCCTTTCTCTCTTTCTATATCAAATGCTATTCAGTCAGCTCTTTTACAAACTTTGGCAGCACAAATGAGGCGCCGTGGAGTTCATTTGTGTAGTATTTGGTGTTGATGTCTGTAAAGCGCTCGGCTGGGATTTGCTGGGGGTCGTAGATTTTACTTCCCATGGTGAATGTCCATAAGCCGCTCGGATACGTTGGGATGTTAGCTGTGTATACTTTTGTAATAGGAAACGTTTCTTTTACGTCTGCACATACTTGACGGATGAGATCAGCTTTAAACCATGGGTTGTCCGTCTGAGCGACAAAGATGCCGTCTTCTTTGAGAGCTTTCGATATTCCCTCATAAAAGCCTTTTGTAAATAGGTTAACGGCTGGACCGACGGGCTCTGTAGAATCAACCATGATGACATCATATTCGCGTTCGCTCTTGGCGATATGCATAAATCCATCGTCTACTTGAACATCCACTCTTGGATCGTCTAACGTACCTGCGATGGAAGGCAGATACTGCTTCGAGTATTCAATCACTTTGCCGTCGATTTCGACGAGGACCGCTTTTTCAACGCTTTCGTGCTTTAACACTTCACGAATCACACCGCCGTCTCCCCCGCCAACGACCAAAACTTTCTTCGGACTTGGATGGGTAAATAACGGCACATGAGAGAGCATTTCGTGATAAACAAACTCATCTTTTTCCGTCGTCATCACCATATCATCAAGGACGAGCATGTTGCCCCACTCCTCGGTTTCCAGCATTTCTAATTCTTGAAAATCTGTTTTTTCTTTATGCAAAGACCGGTTCACTTTTGCTGTAATCCCAAAGTTATCGGTTTGTTTTTCTGTAAACCATGTACTCATTTATGATTCTCCTTTCACTTCCTGTAAACAATCAAATTATAGAGCAATCTATGGAAAAAGCAAGAGAATGTTTAATTTACTCCTCATTTTCCCATAATAATAGCAATTATAACAGGTGGGAGATTGGGAGAATGCTATTATTTATTCGTTTATCATGGAAGTGGGTGCGCCGCAGTTTTAAAGCGTTTTTTACGTTAGGACTCTTGGGAATTATTGCTGTGCTCGGACTGCTCGCTTACGCCATTGTGCTCGGTCCTCCGTCGCTGTCCACCGCACAAAACACAACCTATTATTTAGCTGATGGCGAGGAAATGGAAGGATATGACGTCGGGGCCAGCAGACAGTGGATCAGCTTAGATGAGATGCCTGAGGAAGTGATTGATGCGACCCTGGCCATTGAGGATCATCGTTTTTATAATCATTATGGTTTTGATTTTAAACGAATGGCATCAGCCGCGTTAACAGATTTAAAAGCGATGAGAATGGTCGAGGGCGCCAGTACCATTACGCAGCAGTACGCCCGCAATCTTTACTTATCTCATGAAAAAACGTGGAAGCGAAAATTGAAAGAAGCGTTTTATGCGATCAGGCTGGAGATTTTCTATGAAAAAGATGAAATTCTAGAAGGTTATCTCAACACGATTTACTATGGCCACGGCGCTTATGGTATCGAATCGGCCAGTCGTTACTTTTTCAATAAAAATGCAGGCGACTTAACATTGGCAGAGGCCACGATGCTGGCAGGTGTGCCTAAAGGGCCGAGTTACTACTCTCCACTCGCTGATAAAGATAATGCGGAATCGCGGCAGGAGAGAATTTTATCGCGCATGAATGACCTGGAGTTTATTACAAACTCGGAGAAAAATGAAGCGGTCACGGCTTCCCTCGACTATTATGACCACTCCGCCGAAGAAGCTAAGGCGGTCGGACCTTATTTTCAAGATGAAGTCGTCCGCGAGGCTGCACGCTTGCTGGATGTAGAAGTAGAAGCTGTCGAGTCTGGGGGCTTTCATATTTATACGACGCTCAACCCAGATCATCAAAAGGACCTGGAAGAAGCGTTAGACGAAGAATTTAATGGGGCTGTTGATATTGAAACAGCTGCTGTTGTGATGGACAGTAAGACCGGCGCAGTCACTGCGATGGCCGGCGGCCGGGATTACAGCGCGAGCTCATTCAACCGCGTTACGCAATCGAAGCGTATGGTCGGAAGTACAATTAAGCCATTTTTGTATTACGCGGCATTAAACAATGGCTATTCTCCATTAACGATGCAGGAAAGCAAGCCGACTACGTTTGAGCTTGAAGATGGCGATGTTTATTCGCCTAGCAATTACAATAGTTACTACGCCAACGATGACATCACGATGGCCCAGGCACTTGCTTTATCTGATAACATTTACGCGGTAAAAACCAATCTCGACATTGGACCGAAAACATTCGTGGATACGCTGCGTGATTTTGGCTTTAATGAAGATCTGCCAGCCGTTCCGTCTCTTGCACTTGGTACAGCTTCGATTTCTCTTTACGATATGGTTGACGGATATTCGAAGTTAACAGGCGGCTCACCAAAAATTCAAAAGCATACAATCACAAAAATTACTGATCACAGGGAGAACGTTTTATACGAATATGAAAAACCTGAGTCCGTCGAAGGAAAAAAACTAGATAAAGAAGCAGCTTTTTCGGTGACCCACATGATGACAGGGATCTTCGATTCTGCATTAAACGGATACATGAACGTTACCGGCTCCAGTATTGCGGATCAACTTTCACGAACGTATGGGGGTAAGTCAGGTACAACCGATTCGGACAGCTGGATGATTGGCTTCAGTCCTCAATATGTGATGGGCGTATGGAGCGGTTATGACGACAACCGGAAAATGACTCAGCCGAGAGATCAGCAGTACTCGAAAGAGCTCTGGGCGAATACGATGGAACGGATCCACGAAGGACTGCCTGTGTCCGCGTTTACACCACCTGGAGATCTAAGAGGGGTCTACATCAATCCAGAGTCCGGAAAATTGTCTGGGCCCGCATGTCCTGAAGAACGCCTCGTATATGTAAAGAAAAAAGATGTACCGAAAGAGACATGTGAAGAAGAAGATTCAGATATTAAAGAAATCGAGGAAGAGCTGCAAAAAGACCCATGGTACCGAAGCATCGTTGACTGGTTTCAATAGAGGCATCTTTTCTGTACCTTTTTCTGTACCTGGTACCGAGTATGCCAACTTCTGTACCTGGTACCCAGAGAAAAAAGAAAAAAACTGAAAAAAGACAAAGAAAACGACCGGCACTGACCGGTCGCTTTCTTTGTCCTAGCATACATGTATAACCCATGTGTTATTAAATATATTATTCTCGCTGCGCATTAGTCAAGATTCGGCATGCCAAAAGTTATTGAACATTTTGTGAACAAAATGACAAATGCTTACACAATCGCGATGTCCGCAATGTCATCGAGTGAAAATTCCACTGGGTCCTTTGCCTGCAAATCTAACGCCTTGATTTTGCGGCTGCGCTTATCCACGGCTGTAATCTTCAAACGCCAGCTTTCATAATCAAATCCATTGTGCACACTAAGATCGACAGTCAATTGATCATGCAGCGCTCTCTGCAGGATGAAGTCAATTTCAGCGGCTTTTTGCTCATCAAGCATTCCTTTTTCGACGCGTTTATCCTCCTTCCACACTTTCTTAATCATCTCGACGTGCTCAGGTAACATCAGTGAGGTCCATTTAATCGTTCCTCGATCTCGACTATCCATTTTTGACTCCCCTTTTACTACGAACGTTTGTTCTTATCATAGCACATACGTTCTCGTTTTACACTGGTATTTTACGGAAAGTTACTCATCCTTCATAAAAAAATCCCCCTCCTATAAATGGAGAAGGATTGTTAAGCAATATCATATTATTGCACGCCGAGGCTGTCTTTCAGCTCTTGTGCTGTATTTTCCCAAAGTTCTGGTTTAAATTCACGTAAATATTCACCTAGAATATGCCTTGATTTTTCATCCATATGGTCAACGACAAATCGTCCTTTTAAAGATTTATCCATATGGTTCACGTGTTCTGGAAGCAGCTTATAGCCGCGTCGAATCTCACGGTCCACGACAATTTCACTTCCGGCCACACCGTAAAAGCAAGGGTTTCCTTCTCGATAATCGACCGTCACCCATACAATCCAGTAAAGCTTGCCGTTCGGCACTTCTGAACGGTCTGTTAAAAAGCGAATGCGCTTCTCCACCGCACTTCTTGCGTGAAGAGCACCCATATCCATAAACGCTTCTTCTTCATTTGGATCCACAATGACTGGGGTCATATTTTCAAGACTAATCGATCCAACGCCATAGCCCCCGTGCCCATCGGTGGAATCATCTTTTATAATCGTGAATTGATTTTTCTTTTTATCGCTGCCTTCTTCTTGCTTGTTATTTTTAAATTGATCAAATTCCTTCATTGGTACCTGGATCCTCCTTTTAAGCTGGCTGTTGCTCCTATTCTAACATAGGGTGCGACCCAATTTCAGAGTGCAGACCTTTGCAAAAAAGGAATTTTTTTAAGAAAAAAGGAAGGAATTCGAGATTTTTTGACGAAGTAAAACGTGAAGAGATTTATTTATAGGATAAAAGGGGAGAACGTTATGCCGATCGTAACAGTCCAAATGCTTGAAGGGCGTACCGATGAACAGAAAAAGGCGTTAGTTGAAAGTGTGACTAACTCCGTTACAGAAACCACGGGCGCTCGCAAAGAAGCAGTGACGGTAGTGATTGAAGAAATGAAAAAACAACACTATGGGGTCGGTGGAAAACGCCTCATTGATTAGGCAGAAGCTCTCAAGCGCACAGCGCTTGGGAGCTTTTTCTGATCGGTTAATCAAACGTTTGTTTAACGTCTGCTCAGTCCCTTTACAGACACAAAAAAAGATACACTGACGAACAGCATACCTTTTTCCTCTTACTGAATGCGGCGGATATTTTCAATGAATCCCCAAGCCTCTTCAATATCCTCATCCGAGTAGTTTTGTTTACTTTTCACTGAAAATACTTTTTCCGAGATCTCATCCTTAGGCAGATGCTCAAAGAAAAGCATCGTCGAGACAAGTTCTAAGAAACGAGAACTTTTTTCGTTCATCTCGTCGATTCGGCTGTTTAGCGGCGGCAGTTCCGTATAGTAATGCTCCATAAATTCTTTACCCGAATCGGTAACTTCATAGCGATATTGGTAGTAATTCTTCTTTTCTTCTTTCGTTTCACTTATAAATCCGAGATTACACATCTCTTCAATACGAAGAGTTAATTCCTCAGAATAAGGACCGTAAAAATGAAATTGGTAACGCTCCTCAAAAGGCACGTCACACTTTTTCAGGATATAGATCATTTTTTGCAGCCTTTTTCTTCCTACAATTGCGTCAGAGCTTGAGAAGAACTGCATCAGCTTGGCATGGTTCTCCAACATAGCGTCCCCACTCCCTATCCATACAAAATTTCCATAATCCGTTTCTTCGTTTTACTGCGATTCGACATTCCTTCAAGCATGTCCTGCGGGATGTATAATTTGTGATCCGTTCGTTTCTTCCCTGAGATCGACTCTACAATCTCAGATAACCTTGAAAGTTCTTTCAGTTCCTGGTTTGGCTGAAGAAGGTGAATCGGCAGACGCTCCCCTTCTTCACCTGGCCGGTAAAAATCGTACGGCAAATCTGAGCTTGAATCAACCACTAAATAATAATCCGGGTGAATCCCCGCTTTTTGGAAAAGCTTATATAGCTCCATCCATTCCGACATTTGCTGATTCGGATTAAATTCAATGTATTTAAATAAACGACGGTTCACAAACCGATCGCATAAATCTGATAAAATTTCGTCGTCTTCCTGCATCCACATTTGGAAATAATAAAGCGCAATCGACTCATCAAGCCCTAAATATTCACTAAGTGTCGGCTCGCCTTTAAAGAAAGACAAGAAATGAGTAGGCTCCAGCTTAAAGCGATACCCCTGATCATACAGCTCCTTGGCCCGATGCAGAATTTTAGATAAAATGACTTCCGCACTTCGCGTCACTGGGTGAAAATACACTTGCCAGTACATTTGATAACGACTCATTATGTAATCCTCAACCGCATGCATGCCGCTTTCTTTAACAACGACTTGATCTTCCATCGGACGCATCACACGCAAAATCCGCTCCATATCAAAATGACCATAGCTTACTCCTGTAAAATACGCATCGCGCTGCAGGTAATCCATGCGGTCCGCATCGATCTGACTTGAAATCAGACTGACCACCAGCTTGTTTTGATACGTTTTATTAATCACGTCCGCTACTTGCTTAGGAAAACTTTTATCTACTTTCGAAAGGACTTCGTTTACCTTTGTATCACCAAGTAAAATGGCCTGCGTAAAATCCTCATGATCCAGCTTGAACACTTTTTCAAATGAATGCGAAAAAGGCCCGTGCCCTAAATCATGCAGAAGCGCCGCAGCTAAACAGAGCAGGCGTTCTTTCTCATCCCAATTCGGCCGATCCTTAAAGTTAGAGATAATGCGCCTCACAATTTCATACACTCCGAGCGAATGGTTAAACCGGCTGTGCTCGGCCCCATGAAACGTCAAATAACACGTCCCCAGCTGACGAATCCGGCGAAGACGCTGAAACTCAGGTGTACCAATCAAATCCCATATCACCTGATCCCGGACATGAATGTACCGATGAACAGGATCCTTAAATACTTTCTCTTCACTTAATTGCTCATCACGATAAGCCATCAGACGATCCTTCCCTCACGACATTTCCTCCTATTATATACCTTTGGTACCAGGTACACAAAGACAAAATTTTATCCTGCATTCTGTTTTTTCGTTTCAGCTTCGCGAAATTGACAGCACTGGGTACCAGGTACACAAAAGCTATGTATGATTCGTTGATGGAAATGTGTATTTGTGTACCTGGTACCCTTTTGCTCTCTCCCATTATATATAGTGCTGCACCATTATTCTCTTTCCCCTATTCTATAGCTTTTACTCCATTACTGCTGTCCACTTTTTCTGTTATAATAGTTCTGCTATGAAAAAGGAGAAAATTTTTATGTCAAAGCAATTATTACATCCAGCGGTTTACCGTTTTATCGATCAAAGCAATATGGGGCCGACTTTCTCAGCGCTGCAGTCCTTCGCCATTGATGACGCACTGGCCATTTCTGTCGGTGAGCATGAATCACCAACGACTGCGCGCCTTTGGGTCCATCACGATACGGTTGTGCTCGGCATCCCGGACGCCCGTCTTCCCCATATTTCGGAAGCGATCGATTACTTAAAAGAGCAAGGCTATCAAGTCGTCGTCCGCAACTCAGGCGGCCTCGCCGTCGTTCTTGACGAAGGCGTACTGAACCTATCGCTTATTTTTCCAGACGCCAAAGAAGTTAACATTCACGACGGCTATGAAGCGATGGTCGAATTCATTCAGCACTTGTTCGCTGACCTCACCGACCAGATCGAAGCCTACGAAATCACCCAGTCCTACTGCCCCGGGACCTATGATTTAAGTATTGGGGGAAAAAAGTTTGCTGGGATATCCCAGCGTCGTGTGAAACGAGGATCTGCGGTTCAAATTTATTTAGATGTTACCGGAAGCGGAGCCGAACGTGCCGCACTGCTGAAGAACTTTTACAAGGTCGGCCTCAATGACGAGCCCACACGCTTCCAATATCCAGATGTAGACCCTTCGGTCATGGCTTCACTCAATGAGCTGCTTGGCGCAGATTTAACAGTGGAAGATGTGCGAACCCGTATCCTTTATCAGTTAAATGAATGGTCAGATCGTATCGTAGCGAATTCATTAGAAGGTGAAGAAATTGAAACGTTCACGAAGCGTTTTGAACAAATGATTCTTCGCAACAATAAAGCACTGGAGCAGATTCAAGACTAAGCTCCAGTGCTTTTTTATTTAAGGTACCAGGTACCGAAATACATATT
This sequence comes from Halobacillus andaensis, assembly GCF_014636475.1. Classification (GTDB taxonomy): domain Bacteria; phylum Bacillota; class Bacilli; order Bacillales; family Halobacillaceae; genus Halobacillus_A; species Halobacillus_A andaensis. Next base: position 595,676 of record NZ_BMEL01000002.1, on the reverse strand, counting down.
TTTATCATTGTTTCTTATTTGGCTTTTCGGTACCTGGTACCTACTGCTGTTGCTGTTATAGAGATTGAGCTGCTGTAATAATAGCCAGCTTGTATACGTCGTCTGAATTACAGCCGCGAGATAGATCATTCACTGGCTGATTCAGGCCTTGAAGGATGGGTCCTACCGCGTCAAAGTTTCCTAAACGCTGTGCAATCTTGTACCCAATGTTTCCGGCTTCAAGACTTGGGAAGATGAACGTGTTCGCTTCCCCTTTTAATGGAGAATCTGGCGCTTTTTTCTGAGCTACAGAAGGAACAAACGCTGCATCGAACTGAAATTCCCCGTCAATTAGAAGCTCTGTATTTTGCTGCTTTGCCAATTCTACAGCTTCATTTACTTTTTCCGTTTCAGGTGATTTCGCTGAACCTTTTGTAGAAAAGCTTAGCATCGCTACTTTCGGATCGATATCAAACAGTGCTGCGGTGTCCGCACTTGCTAACGCGATCTCTGCTAGATCCTGGCTGTCTGGTGAAATGTTGATGGCACAATCCGCAAACACATACTTTTCTTCATCCCTTACCATGATAAAGACGCCGGATGTCTTTTTGATTCCTGGCTTCGTCTTAATGATTTGAAGGGCCGGGCGAACCGTATCTGCTGTTGAGTGAGCCGCTCCACTCACTAGTCCGTCGGCTTTGTTCATATAAACGAGCATCGTTCCGAAATAGTTGCCGCCTTGCAGGATTTCGCGAGCCTGCTCATCCGTCGCTTTTCCTTTACGGCGTTCTACAAAGCTTGCAACCATCTCGTCAAAAGCTTCATAATTGGCTGGGTCCAGAATCTCTGATGTTGAAATGTCTACTCCAACCTCAGCCGCTTTCTGTTCTACTTCATCTTTATTTCCAACTAGTACAGGTTTCACTAAACCTTCTGCTCCTAGTTTGCTTACTGCAGTAAGGATTCGTTCATCTAAAGCTTCAGGAAAGACGACCTTCTTGCTTTCGCCACTCATTTTGGCTTTCAATGTATCAAATAGGTTACTCATCTTTTAACCCTCCAATTTCTTTTCTGTACTATATAATAAGACCTTTTGTGTTTAATTAAAAGTGTTTCGAAACGAATTTTTTAGATTAAGCGATTACATATTATCTTTACCCTATTTTTTTGTTCACAATACTTTCAAATTAGCTGAAATGATAATTTATGTAGAATTGTGTTATATTGAATAAGGATGAAAATACTATAACAATTCACATAAAAGGAGCGATCCTATCATGCCTGAAGCAGTAGTCACAATGGACGGATGGTATTGCTTGCACGACTTCCGCACCGTCGACTGGACAGCTTGGAAGCAAGCGAGCAATGAAGACCGTGAACAAGCCATCCATGAATTTCAAGCTTTAATTGAAAAATGGGAAACGACTGAAAAGAGCAAACAAGGAAGCCATGCTCTTTACACGATTGTTGGACAAAAGGCAGATCTCGTCATGATGATTCTCCGTCCAACTATGGAAGAGTTGAATGAGATTGAAACAGCTTTTAATAAATCAAAGCTGGCTGAGTATATGACGAAAGCTTATTCCTATGTTTCTGTAGTGGAACTCTCCAACTATATGGGCAATGCGGATGAAAATGATCCTGAAATCCAAGGCCGCTTAAAACCCATTTTGCCAAAATGGAACCATATTTGTTTCTACCCAATGGACAAGCGACGCCAAGGAAATGATAACTGGTACGTTCTTGAGAAAGATGAGCGTGCGAAGCTTATGTATGCCCACGGTATGACTGGCCGTCAATACGCCGGCAAGATCCGTCAAATCATTACGGGTTCAATTGGGTTTGACGACTGGGAATGGGGCGTTACCTTGTTCGCGCATGATATGCTTCAATTTAAGAAGCTTGTCTATGAAATGCGCTTTGATGAAGTGACTTCACGCTACGGTGATTTTGGTTCGTTCTACGTAGGTAACCTGCTGAAAACGGATGAAATCCCACAATTTTTACACGTATAAGTTCGACCACGATCCTCGCTGGCATAAGCCGCGGGGATTTTTTTGTGAACATTACGGAAGGTTAAAGAACCTTAGCGAGTTTTTATGAACCGCGTGAAAAACTTATAAACTTTTCAGCTAAAATACGAACATTCCCCCATGATTCTCTCCTTCAATTTTTATTCATATCTTAGGCAGGCTTATTCATATAGTGATAGAGAGTCAGTTTGCGAAGTGAGGTGACAGCATGGCTGTCGTACCATTCAACGAAGAGGATGTTAAGCTGCTGGCAAGATTAATAAGAGCGGAAGCTGAGGGGGATGGAAAGCAAGGAATGCTGATGGTAGGGAACACCGGGGTTAACAGGGTGCGTGCGAACTGTTTAGATTTTAAGGACATTCGCAACATCCGCAATATGGTCTTTCAAAGTCCCGGTGGGTTTGAGGCGACACAAAAGGGTTATTTTTATCAAAGGGCGAGACAGAGGGATATTAATTTAGCACGGCGAGTGATTAATGGTGAGCGTTTTTCTCCAGCGACGAACACCCTGTGGTTCTTTATGCCGGAGGGAGAATGTCCGGCTACATGGTTTGGGCAGCCGAATGTAGGGCGTTATAAGTCTCATTGTTTCTTTGCCCCGACCCGAGCTGATTGTCCTACTGTTTATTAAAAATACGAAGGAGTGGTTGTTTTGGCGAAGAAGCACCAAGGTGTTCAAGGAATGCAAGGGATGAATGCGGGTATGCCTTACTATCTTGGCCATCCATATATGTACCAGTATGCAATGGCAGGGGCTAGTGGGGCGAATGGATACTACAGTACAAACGGAAATAATGGAAATAACGCAAATAACAACAACAACAATAACGGAATGAATGGCATGAATGGGATGCAGGTGCCTTACATGTCAAATGGAAACAATAACAACAATAATAATAACGGACCTAACAATGGGAATAACAACGGAAACGGGATGAACGGCATGCTTCCTGAAGAAGAATCCTACATTGAAAATATTCTGCGATTAAATCGAGGCAAAGAAGCTACGATATATATGACGTTTGAAAATAATGAGGAATGGAATGCGAAGGTTTTTAAAGGAATTATTGAGGCAGCCGGACGCGATCATATTATTATAAGCGATCCTCAAACCGATAAACGCTACATTCTGCTTATGATCTACTTGGATTACATTACATTTGACGAAGAAATCAATTACAGCTATCCCTACAATGGAGGAAATAACGGATTGGCCAACTATTCATCCCGTTAACCTTCGCTTATTTTCCCAGAAAGGGGTGATCTAATGAGACATCCCTACGAACCGTTAGTTCGATTACAGGTTGCTTCCCTTTGTATTGCTATTTTACTTGCTATTGTTGCTATTTTTCATTTAGATAACCAGTGGCTCATCCTCTTTATGTTCTATATTTTATCAATAAGTTTACTTGTCGAAAGTTTAATTGAATATAAAAAGCAGCAACTTGCTTCTTGTATAAGCCAGTTGCTGCGTGCTGTTATCATCCTTCTGTTTACAACGATCCTCTTCTTTTAAAAGTGCTTAATAACGGCATAACCGAGCAAAATCCAGCCAATGAGAAAGGATAATCCGCCGAGTGGCGTAATCATGGCAAACGTTTTGATTCCAGATGGAGCATAAATGTATAAGCTTCCTGAAAATAAAATAATTCCGATTAAGAAAAACCAACCCGCTCCGGTCAATAATCCTGTCTGGATTTTGCTCATTAATAATCCGGTAACGAATAAAGCCATCGTATGGAACATTTGATAATCAACGGCTTTCTCCCATTGACTTAACCCTTTTGCTGAAACCTTTCCCTCTAAACCATGAGCTCCAAATGCACCGAGTGCTACGGCTAGAAATCCATTCAGCGCTCCTAATAGTAAAAATATCTTCACTGTATGTCACTCCTTAAAAATCAAAAATCGACTTTCCGTTTGCATCGTCATGATCTTCTGACGGTTTATCGGTTGATGAAGGCTTTTGGACAGGCTGATCGCTGCCCATCATCTTCCTGATCTCCTCTACGGTAGGTTCTTGAACCGAGCTCGTCTGACTAGCAAAAGATGAAGAAGATGAGGCGCTTCCTTCATCGAGTACGAGATCAGCCAGAAGCTTCACCGCCCGTACATGCTCACGCACACGCGAATCCTCTCCGTGGTTTAACATCGCTTCTTGTATCTCACTCGACATCTTTTTGAGTATCGTTTGATTTGAAATCGCCATTTCATGTGACTCCTTTTATCTATAATTCTTATCCGCACCTATCATAACATGGTTTACAAATCAACGGCTATCCTGCATGTAAAAAGGACTTCCCCATTCAGGCAGGAAGCTTGGATGACTTGAAGATATGGGTTCACACCCTTCCTTCATTTTTGCCTGGTGAAAAGGAACGGGAAAAAGCGCCGTTTTCGTCTCCTGTCTGCTCATCCCGCAGGAGTCGCCACTTTTCCCGTTCCTTTTATCATTACTAGCTGATGGAACCATCGCATAATGGACGCCCTGCCGCCATCTCTAGTTCCATAAGTGCACGGTATGTCCTTAACTTTTTCTCGTCAACTTTTCCACTTCATTGCGCCAGGAATAAAGCTAACTATGTTTCCTCTACAAGCTGCCCATTTTACTTCGTCACAAAATATTCAATAAACAAAGCTATTAAAAATAATGCGCTTGGTGCACTCACGCAAACAAGACGTTTCGACCACCTGCTCTTAAACGCTCGATCTCTTTTCGATTCCGAATAAAAATTCGCCCGATTCTGATCTCCGCTGATGAAAGCTCCTGTTAACACCCCCGCTAACAGTAAAGGCACCAAAGCAATAAACGCCGTTATTCTTAAAAATAAATGCCACTCTCCCATCCCCCACCAAGCAACAGAAGCACCAAACAGCATCAACACGCCGATAGCTGCATACTTCAGCATAGTATCCCTCCTGCTATTTCCTACGTGTGAAACAGAAAAATGTTTCATCAAAAAGGGGCTGCGCCAAATCGATAAATGTCATCTAAAAAGACGAATGCATTCAAAAATGGATCCTATATATTGTAGTCAACATACGAAGACTCCTGCAGGACAGCACGAGTCCGAAGCCCCCACAGGAAAGCAGCCTTTGCTTTCCGAGGAGTCTGAGGCCGTGCCCACGGAAAGCGAAGGATGTTGACAAAGCGGTGACTGCTAAATACAGAAAGACCCGATCAAATTCAAATGAATTGTTCGGGTCTTTCTTGGATTACTATCGTTTTGTCCCAGCCTTCGCTTTTAAATAAAACCTAAAGCATTCAAGAAAATAAGAATAATTAATATTGGCGCCACAAATTTAATAATGATATACCATACATTACCTATTGCAGAGCCAGTAAAATCAGTAGCTTCCAATGCTTGCTGCTTCGTAAAGTACCAGCCGACAAATAAAGCCATCGTCAAGCCGCCCAGCGGCAATAGAATATTAGAGGCTACGTAATCCATAGAGTCTAGAATGCCATTATCTCCAATCGGTGTTACCCCTGACCAAATTCCAAAACCAAGAGAAACAATAATACCCAGTGCAAACATAATGGCTCCCATAAGCACACTCGTAAAGCGGCGAGACCAATTAAATACACGCATAAAGTACGCCGTCGGAACTTCCAAAATTGAAACCGAAGACGAAAGCGCTGCTAGTACAAGGGCGAAGAAAAATACAAGCCCTACAATTCCGCCAAATGGCAGCTGTTCAAAAATACTCGGCAGTGTAATAAATACGAGCGGCGGTCCGGATGAGGGGTCAATGCCAAAAGCAAAAACCGCAGGGAAAATAACAATCCCTGAAATAATCGCAAAGAATGAGTCCATCAAGCCAATTCCCATCGTCGCCCCAGGAAGCTTATGCTCTTTAGAAAGGTAGCTCCCATACGTAAGCATAGCCCCCATCCCTAAGCTAAGGGAGAAAAATGCCTGACCTAGCGCTGCAATGTAAATCGAAGGTTCACTAAAGGCTGACCAGTCTGGTGAGAACAAAAATCTCAATCCTTCTGAAGCCCCTTCTAACGAAATACTATAGAATGCAAGAAAAATTAATAGGATAGCAAGGATCGGCATAAATATTTTATTAGCCGCTTCAATACCTTTTTTAACACCACTGACAACAATAAAAATCGTTAAAGCCATAAATAATGCTACCCAAAACAATGGCTGCCAGGAATCAGAAATAAACATGCCAAACGCACCTTCATATCCTCCTGCAGGCTGAGTAGCAAAATTACCTGTAATGTAATTTGTAAAGTAATAAATTGACCATCCTGCCACTACGCTGTAAAAACCTAAAATTAAAAATGCACTTAATACACCGAAGAATCCAGTTAAAAACCATGGGGTTCCTGGTGCCAGTTTTTTATAGGAACCTACTACGTCACTTTGAGCTTTACGTCCAATACTAACTTCAGTTAGCAGAAGAGGTACAGCAATTAAAATAACGAATAAGAGATATAATATTAAAAAGGCGCCTCCTCCATTGTTACCTGCTACAAAAGAGAAACGCCATATGTTTCCTAAACCGACGGCTGATCCCATTGCAGCAAGCATGAAACCAAGCTTCGTGCCCCACTTCTCTCTTTCCATAAATTTTTCATCTCCCTTCAATCTAGTTCTAAATATTCATCAGCATACCACACTTTTTTTGTAGAGAATATATAAAATCTGATATTTCAATATATTTACAGATTACGACTTTTTTCCATTGTGGAACCGGCATTTTTCACCATTTTACGCTCATACTGTAGACAAGCGGTGCCTGTTGTTCGTAAGACGGTTTGAGAGGGCATCTCTCTTCCCTTAAAACCGTACGCTTTACATCCTCTTGGAAATTGCGGGTTCCACGTCGTATGAAAGTGCTGACACGTAAAACAATTGACTTTAGTCATTTTCCCACCTCTTCTATGACGAAGCAATATGATAGAATCATAGCACAGGTGCACTTGCACCACTAGGGGGCTAGTTATATGAATAAATGGTTTGCACCGGGAAGCGATCACCCCTTCATTATGTTTGGGATGAGTCATCTATTGATGCTCGTTCTATTTGGTTTAGGCGTCATCCTTCTATTTCTCTATAAAAAGAATCTTTCTAAAGGTAGTAAAGCACATGCCATTGTTAGATGGACACTGCTTTTCGCCCTTATTCTTTCTGAAGCCAGTTATCAGTATTGGGCTTATACTCACGGCCTTTTTACTACTTATGAACATCTTCCGCTTCATTTGTGCGGCGCTGCCTCTCTCATCGGTATGATTTCGCTGCTCACTTATCATAAAAAATTAATTCAAATCAACTTCTTTATTGGAATTCTTCCAGCCGTTATTGCCCTAATTACGCCTGAAATTCCTCATGGTTATGAGCATTTTCGATACTGGAAGTTTTTCATCCATCATATGGCTATTCCGTGGACAGGCTTGTTTCTCGTTGTAACAACGTCTACTCCTATTCATTTTCGAGTGATGTGTGAAACGTATTGTTACCTCGTCGTTTATGCCTTAGCTGCCGGAATTTTTAATTCAATCTTTCACACCAACTATTTATACTTATCTGAGCCTCCTGCCTCGTTCCCAGCTCTTGCACTTCTCGACACAGGACTGGGCTACCACGTCAATTTAGGGCTCATCGTTTTTGGTGTTTTTTATCTATTACTTGTATTCTATAGATGGACACAATCGAGAAAAAGGAGTGAAAGCTATGAAGTTTAAGGAAATGAAAGAGTTTCAGCCATTTACTGAAATGTTAAGCCGCTGCTATCCAATGATGGAAATTACGAAAGAAGAGGATATAAAAGAGGCGACGAAGCACCGAGAACGGATGGATCAGTACGAAACCGTTTCTCACATCGGCTGCTATGATGAAGAGAAGCTTAAGGCGGGTTACATCCATTACATGTTTCCGATGAACGTGTATGGCCAAACACTGCCTTCCACAGGTGTAGGAACGTTAGCAGTGGATCTCCCTTACAAAAAGCAGGGAATCGCCAAAAAAATGATCACTTACGCCATTGAAAAATCAAAGAATGAAGGCTTCCCTCTCATTCAGCTGTATCCTTTTCGTCCTGATTTTTATCGTAAAATGGGTTTTGGATTTGGTCCGCAGCTCAATGTTTTCCGCTTTTCCCCTCACCAGGTACCCTCTTATTCTGAAGCAGAAGCTGTGGTACCGTTAGGAGAAAGTGACACAGAAGAGATCAAGCGCTGCTATCACAACTGGGCAGAGGACACCCATGGCGCATGCGATAAACAAGATTATGAATTCCGTCATATCGGCTTCACCCATACGCATACGGTCGGATGCCGGATAAACGGACAGCTTCAAGGGTACGTCGTTTATGAAATGAAGCATCAGCACGACTTTACCCATGAGTTGAAAATTCTTGATTGGTTCGCAAACACCAATGCAGCCTTTCAAGCTTTCTTGAACTTCCTTCATCAGCAAAAGGACCAAGTGAGCACGATTATATTCCCGACGTTTGACGATGACTTTGCTTTTTTACTCAATGATCCAAGGCATGACGCCAATCGTTTAATTCATCGCATTTATCATCAAACCCACGAAAGAGGCACAGGTTTAATGTATCGCATCATTGATGTTCCACTGTTTATGGAATATATCCGGGATTATTCTTTTGGTTCTCAAACCGTTGCGATAAACTTTGAAGTCACTGATTCTCTTATGGACAAGCAAGAAACGTACGCCTATCAATTCAAACACGGCAGGCCTGAACGCCACGAGGAACCTCTATCTCACGGGGTGACGGTATCCTTAGCTATTGATGATCTTTCTTCTCTATTGATGGGCTGCATTTCTTTACAAAAGCTTCTTGCCTACAATAAGGCGGAGGCTTCTGGAAGTGAGGATGAGATTAAAAAAGCGATTAACCTCTTTAAAGAACCTAATAAGCCTGTAAGCTGGACTTTTTTCTAAACCAATAAAAACTCCCTTTTCTGAATACAGAAAAGGGAGTTTTATCTGCAAGTTTTTATACCTTGTGTAAAAATTCCTGGCGTTAGGTAGATTAAAGGGTTGGAGAAACAGCTCCCTTTCCATGGGCGAATGGTCTGCCTCCTCGGGCTATACGCCCTACGGGGTCACACCTTATTCGTATCTCCCATAGGAGTGTCGCCGTTTCCCCAACCTTTTTCCGATAAAAGATCACTAGAAAAATGTACGGATATGCCTTTCCCTAATGGAATCAGAGATGCTGGCAGGCCATCCATTATACGATGGTACCGTGAGTCAATTATTATAAAAAGGAATGGAAAAAGACGGAGCCGCGCGCTCCCATGTCTACATCCGTCCAAGCTTTTCGACAACATGCCTCCCTTTTCTGATCGTACAGAAAAGGGAGGCTATTTTACATATCATTCGAGTTTTGGTTTTCTAATCGGGTCAGTCTGGCCTCAAGCAGCTCATATTCTTCACGCGTCACAAAACCAAGCTCTTTCACATGATCCTGCATGCGCGCCTGCGCTTGTTCATTCCATTCATTATTTTTTTCTTCTCCTTTAGACATCCAGGAATTCAACATTTCTCTGGCTTCTGATGGAGAGACTTCACCTTTACTTACCATTTCATTTAATACTTTTTCAAATTTCTCCTTACCGCTGATAGCCGCTCCTAGTCCTAAATAAAAACCTTTTCGTAATAAACTCATCGTAACTCCTCCTCGCTATTGTCTTATCTTTTTGATCATACGAAAATGTTTGATTCCAATAATGAAGAAACTCAGCCCGCCAATAGAGGTCACGATCCACCCTAGCGTCATGTAGGGTGATCCTCCAGTTTGAAGCATATATATCAATCCACCAGCCCCTCCGATAAGCAACAGAAACGAAACCCATGAATAAAAGAGGTAAAACTGATGAAATAATCGCTGCTGCTGATTTTCCGTTTTCCACTCCCGTTCTTTATCGCCATCCTCCAGGTACTCTATTAAGGCTCTTGGCAATGACATTAACGGTTTAACGGTGTCTTTGGCTACATCTTTATAAAGAGAAAATGTAGAATTCTCTCCTGTCATCCATTTTTTAATAACAGGTCTCCCCCACTCGACTAAATCAACTTGAGGGTAAACGGAAGTGAGCACGCCTACGATGATAGAAGTCGCTCTTCCAAGGAAGGCGTAATCTGCTGGCAGCTGGATCGGCTGTTCTTTAATAAACTCTTGCATATCTTCTAAAATATCATTCATTAAATGAGCATCGAGTTTGTCAAAATCGCCATCCAAGTACATATCCGTCGTTTGCTTGATCATCTTTTTTACTTTTTCCGTATCGGCATTGTCCAATAAAAAATCCATTTCCCACAAACCATCAATCACTCGGTCATAGTCATCAAGAATGAAGCCCTGAACCATCATACGAATGGAATTTGCATCACGCTGCTTCACCTCTCCCACCATGCCAAAGTCGATGATAACGACTGTCCCGTCTGGCTTTAGCATTAGATTTCCAGGGTGAGGGTCTGAGTGAAACATTCCCGCAAACAAAAACTGTTCCACACATAAATCAAATAACACTTTTGCGATTCGCTCACGATTAATTTGATGACGATTAATAAATGCTAAATCAGTTATTTTCGCGCCCTCAATCCATTCCATGACGAGCACGCGTTTCGTGGACAAATCATTGTAATAGTCAGGTATATAAACATTTTCAAAGTCTTTAAATCTTTTTTTAAAATGATTCCCGTTATCTAATTCCATCGTAAAATCAAGTTCATTTGTAATCACAGCCACTACTTCTCTGTACAAAGCAGGCAAATCTGCTTTTTTACCATACTTTGTAAATTTGGATAGGATAAAGAACACGATACGCAGCGCTTTAAAATCCATTTGAAAGATTTCTTTCACCCGATAGCGTTGTACTTTAACAGCTACGGGTGTACCATCATGCAGCTCTGCTTTATAAACTTCTCCTATGGAAGCCGAAGCAATAGACTTTTCATCAATATAACGCAGGTGGTCATCAAGAGAAACACCCCAATCCTCTTCGATTGTCTGCTTAGAATATGCAAAAGGAACCGGCTCTACTCTGTCGACTAAACCTTCTAATTCCCGAATAAATGATTGAGGCAATAAATCTCCTCGAGAGCTGAGGAACTGCCCAAACTTAATGAGCAGCCCTCCTAGACGAATTGCATTTCTTCTATATTCCTCCGCCTGCTTTCTGAGCAGACTTTCCCACTTCTGCTTCGTTTCTTGATCCCAAATTCGTTTTGTATTTTTGAACCAAAGAATTTGCACTAGAAACTTAACAGACATCCACACAATGATGGTGATTCGATAAATCGATATGTATTTTAACCTTTGATTCATCCCGATCTCCCCAATCTGTTCGACACACACATTATCCATTACCCTGCGCCTCTTATTATTAATCAGCATTTCCTAAAGAAAATCCTGGCATTCCTACGTTTCCAACAAAGCAGACAACAAGGAAGTGAATATATAATCCTAAACTTTTAATGGCAAGAAAATCACTTTTTTATCATTTTACGACCGAGGGTTATTCAGCCATTCGACCTATAAATAATAGAGAGAAAATTATCACTAATGTAAAAGACACATGGATAAGTCAATATTTATTTAAAAATCCATATAATCTTCTAACAACTATCATATGTAGTCAATTATGTCTATAAAACAGGCCTAAAGTTCGACAAACTAATTTACCCTTCTACTTAAAAATCCTTCCAATTTACTATTCGAAATATTTTGAATATTTAGCGCGAACGCCTTATAATGGAAATTGCGGGTCACGAAATAAATTCCACATTAGGAGGTATTCATGCACATGAAAAAACAAATGACTGCATTACTATCAGTCAGTGCACTTACGCTGTCGTTGTTCTCCCCTGCAGCAGCTACAGACGTTAGTGCCAGTTCAACGTATGAAAACTGGAACAAGGAACGTTATACAGATCGTATCGATATTGATGGACAGCTTCAGAAACAATCGGAGCAGGAAGGTTTTGAGCAGGAAGCGAATCAAAAGGTGAAGGAAAGTGCTGAAAATACGAACTTCAATGAGGACGCCTCGTCTTCAGGTACAGAGAGCAATGCCAATTCAGCAAGTACTACATATAGTCCAGGAGAAACAAAACTATTTTTAGACCGGGACTTAGCTTTTAAAGAGTTTACTCTTCGCAGTGTCGGTGAGCATTCTGAAGTTTGGGTTGCAGATGATTTATCATTTGAAGAGGGAGACCCTCGCGATCCTCATGTTGTTACTCAAGAACAAGCCGATACGATGGCTGAAGAATTCGACAGCAACATGTACCCAGTGGCAACTGACTTTTTTGGTACCCCTGACTCATTAGATGGCAGTAACTCGCCACTGCCAGAAATGGTTGGCCTTCCTGAAGGATATTACGAAGGTGACGGCGACAAGGTAATGATTATGGTCGATAATGTCAAAGATGAAAGCTACTACGACCCAGAATACCCATTCTTCGTAGCTGGTTTCTTCTGGCAGACGATAGAAAACTATATAGACCGAAACATGATTACGATCGATTCTAGAGATTGGGATACTCGATTAGAGAGCACATTCTTTAGCACTACAATCCACGAGCTGCAGCACTTAATTCACGCGGACAACGATTCCGATGAAACGAGCTGGTTAAACGAAGGAATGTCTACGTTCTCTGAGTTCTTAGGCGGCTACGGCATGTCCGAAGGATCGATCAATTTCTTTCTTGACCACCCAGAGAACTCTCTAACAAACTGGGACGAGCATTACGATGCAGAAACTGGCCCTGAAACCATTGCTGACTACGGCTTAGTCCAGCTGTTCACGCTTTATAACTACGAAAGGTTTGGACAGGAGTTCATTCGTTACGTAGCTACAGATGAGTTGAACAGTATTGAAAGCTTTGAAGAAGCTTACAAAGAGTTTGACCTCGACGTAACATTTAACGAAGTTTATCAGGACTTCACGTCTGCTTTAGTATTGGATGATAATAAATACAAAGGCGGAAAATACGGCTTTGAAAACATCGATCTTCGCGACCTTCCTGTAAACGGGCAGGACGAGCCGCGCGGCATGACCGTAGACTTTGAAAAAGCAGAAGACTATGAAAAAGAAGGTGTACCTGCCTGGGGTACAGACTTTAAAGAGTTCAACATTGAACCAGATCAGAATGTGAAAGACTTCAGCTTTAACGGCGTTGACTTTATGCCAATTCTTTGGGAAACAACGGAGGATCCTCTAGGAAGCGGTGACCAGGTATTGTTTGGCGGCTCCGGAGACGAAGTTGACAACAAGCTGATCTTTGAAGCTGACCTTACTAATACAGATTCACCTACTCTTAACTTTGACCACTACGTAGATATCGAAGAATCATGGGATTATGGAGTTGTCCAGGTTTCTACCGATAACGGCGAAACATGGACATCCTTAGAAAATGAAAACACTCGAACGGATGTAGTCGATGAAGGCTATCCTAAGATTAAAGAAAACGTCCCAGGGTTTACTGGTCACTTTGAGGAATACCAGAACGAAACATTCGACCTTAGCAAGTATGCAGGCCAAGAAGTATTAGTTTCTTTCCGCTACTTAACAGACTGGGGTTACAACGATGCAGGCTGGTTCATTAACAACATCAAAATCCCTGAAGCCGGAATTTCCTATAATGGAAACAATAATGTTCAGGAAGACTTCATTAACGAAAATGAGCTGAAAGAAAACTACGTGAACTACGGCGTGACTTTCATTAAAGAAAACGAAGCCGGCAATCACCAGGTAATCGAAGTGGATCCATTTAACGTAACAGAAGAAGACGCTTTACAAATTCAGAAGGTGTTCCGTCCTGGTAAGACGTACATGACGACATACTACGCGGCACCTCAGGATGACCTGAATCCTGCAGAGTTTGAATATGAATTGACGTACAAAGAAAAAGGTCCAAAAAAAGATAAATAATTTTAAAGAATAGCCAACCAGCTCCCCGCACTGGTTGGCTTTTTCTATAAATCCTCTTTACTCCCCTCCCCTCTTGTGGCATGCTTTTATCAAAAGGCAGGAAAGGTGATCCATATGCAGATCCAAGAATTAGAAGTTCGACAATTACATACTGTAGCCCAGTGGCTGCATGGAATGAACGAGCAGGATAAGCATTATGTTGCTTGGTTAGCCTCTGATCCGAATGAGATATTTGAACAAATATGGACGCTGACGCAGTTTCATGAGCCGCTCGCTTATGTGGCCTGGGAAGATGATAAGATTATCGGCTTTATTGGCATTCTTCCTTTTTTCGAACAGAAGCTTTGCCGTCTGCTTGGTCCTTTCTCATTAAAAAGCGGCACAGATGTATTTGAAGGGTTATGGGAAAAAGCTTCTTTAACGATCCAGCTTCATTTTGATGCTGTTAAAGTAGCCTGCTTTAAGGCGAACCAGGATCTTGTCGCTTTTGCTGAGCGTCACCAATTTCATTTATACAATAGAGAAAAAACAATGGCCCTCCACCACTCTCGCTTTTCCCCTTCTTCAGAGAAGGCTGAGAAAATTGAAGAGATTCAGGAATATGAGCATGCAGCTCTTCATGAGCTTCATCCATCCGGGGCTTACTATACGACAAATGAAATGATAGAACTGGCTGAAAAAGAATCCAATAAGCTATGGGGCTTTAAAAATTCAGGTAACCTTGAAGGGTACCTTTACTTTGAGTTGGTTTCTCCCGATGAAGGTGAAATTTGCTTTGTGAATGTTCATCCTGATGCACGCGGGCGAGGAATTGGCTCCGCACTGATGGAGCATGCGCTTCAATATGCGTTTTATGTATTTGATGCCGAAATCGTTACGATTTCAGTAAGAATAAATAATGAATCGGCCGCTCAATTATATGAACGATTAGGCTTCGTCGAGATTCATACCATTTTTGCTTATGAAAAAGAAGTTGGCGCAGAATCAAATAATACTTTATTGCATTAAAGAACCAGAGTGAATATACTTCTGGTTCTTTTTTATATAAGAGATTGGCTCGAGGATAAAAAGGGAATCATTCACTAGTTATTTGTTAAGGAGGCTAAAATCATGAGACAACATATCGAACGAGTGGTGCGTCAGATGAATGACCACTCGACTATTAAAGAAATCCGCCCCGTGAGTGGAGGTGATATTAATGAAGCTTTTTACGTAGCGACCGAGAACCAAACCTATTTTATAAAAGGCAATCAAAACGTACCCTCTCATTTCTTCAAAGCTGAAGCGATGGGTTTAGAAGCGATACGCGAGACGGAAACAGCAGCGGTTCCTAAAGTCTACTATTACGACGAACCGGCAGAGGGTGAAGTCGGAATGATTGCTCTTGAGTGGATTGAAGGAAAAGAATCGGCTCAATCGTCTGAGATTCTTGGACAAAAGTTAGCCAGGATGCATCAGCATACTTCCAATCATTATGGCTTTGGTAACCCTACGTTTGTCGGTGAACTCGATCAGCCGAATGATTGGAAAGAAAGCTGGGTCGAGTACTATCGGGAGAATCGACTTCGTCATCAATATAAACTTGCGCTGAAAAATGGACGGTTAGGCACTCAAAGACGGGAAAAGTTAGAAAAACTAATCTACCAGCTTGAAAGATTTATTCCTGCGAGTCCTTCTGCTTCTCTTTTACATGGTGACTTATGGGGCGGAAATTATTTAACGGGGGCAGACGGCGAACCTTATTTAATTGACCCTTCGATCTTATACGGCGATCCCTCTTTTGAACTTGCCTTTACGGAACTGTTCGGCGGCTTTTCCAGCTCATTTTACGCAGCCTATGAACAGATTTCTCCTTTAAGAAGCGATTATGAGGAGGTAAAGCCTGTTTATCAACTGTTCTATTTACTCGTGCACTTAAATCTATTTGGAGAAAGCTACGGACCGAGCGTTGATCGAATTTTGCAAAAATATATCGGTTGAGAGCAGGATTTTCCTTTAATATAGAGAATTGTAAAGGAAACTAAAATTTTCTATTGGATTTTCATTGTATTCGTATTAAAATAAGTAACGCTGTATATTTATTCTTATATTATTCATAGACAGGAGAGCTCTTTATGAAAGCAAGAGATTTTAGTGCTTTTTCTCACTTGAAGTTTATTATTCCATCTTTATTAGGCATCATTTTATTCATGGTTCCTTTTTCTGATGATGGCAGTGTCACGATATTAATCGCCATTCTCGCGGGATGGCTTCAAGAGGAATTAGCTGGTGCATTATCTTTCATTATGATGTTTATTATTTCGATTACAGCCATCTTAACTGTTCTCGTTAAAATAATAGGACCAGATAAGCTAAACGGCACCCCGTTCTTTAAATCGTTATTTAACGTTCCAGCTGTTTGGGTTATTACTCGTGTACTTGGTATGATCTTCGCCATTATGGTCTACTTCCAAATCGGACCTGAAGCCATTACTTCAGATGTGACAGGAGGTCTGCTGTTAGACGACTTACTGCACGTATTGTTCGCTGTTTTCCTATTTGCTGGATTGTTCTTACCTTTATTACTTAACTTTGGACTTTTAGAGTTATTTGGTGTTTTACTAACGAAGATTATGCGTCCTTTATTTCGACTGCCAGGCCGTTCATCCATTGATTCCTTAGCTTCCTGGTTAGGAGACGGAACGATTGGCGTCCTGCTTACGAGTAAGCAGTATGAAGAAGGATATTATACAAAACGAGAAGCCGCCGTGATCGGGACGACCTTCTCCGTCGTTTCCATCACCTTCAGTATTGTCGTTATTGAAGAGGTGGACCTTGGCCACATGTTTATTCCATTTTATTTAACAGTGGCTATAGCCGGTTTCATCGCTGCTCTTATTATGCCTAGAATTCCGCCGCTGTCACGGAAAGCAGATACGTATGTTACGGAAGAAGCAGATGATATTGATGAAAAAATACCTGAAGAACACAGCACTTTCTCTTATGCTTACGCACAGGCTGTTCAACGCGGAAGCAAGGCAAAAGGGCCTGGTAACTTCTTTAAAGAAGGTGGTCAAAATATATTAGATATGTGGATGGGTGTCGCTCCTATCGTTATGGCGTTAGGAACGATTGCGCTCGTTATCGCAGAATTCACACCAGTATTTACTTGGCTCGGGTACCCATTTATTCCGTTACTCGAACTCTTACAAGTTCCGCAGGCGCAGGCCGCTTCTGAAACCATTCTCGTTGGTTTTGCAGATATGTTTTTACCAGCCATTATCGGTTCTGGTATTGAAAGTGAAATGACTCGCTTTATAATCGCCAGCCTTTCTGTTACTCAGCTTATTTACATGTCTGAGGTCGGTGGATTGCTGCTCGGTTCTAAAGTTCCGGTTAACTTGAAGGATTTATTCATTATCTTCCTTCTTCGTACGATTATTACGCTGCCTGTGATCGCGTTAATCGCTCATATCATCTTTTAAAAACCGACTAGGACAAAACTGAATAAAGCATAAAATAATCCGAACGATTCTTTAGAAATCAGTTCGGATTATTTATGTTAATGAGACTCTACACCATCGCTCCGGCAAAACACTCCGCTTTCCTTGGGCACGGCCTCAGCTTCCTCGGAAAGCAAAGAGCGCTTTCCTGCGGGATCTTCGACTCGCGCTGTTCCCACAGGAGTCTGCGTGTTTTGCCTACGCTAATGATCTGCGTGTATACAATCGTTCGTTTTTTGACCTCCCTGCTTTAGTTATGTTCCGACCTCGTTTTTTAGGATAAATGTTCTTTAAAAATCTCTGCTATACGATGTGTAGATTGAGGATTCTGCCCTGTGATGAAATTTTGATCAACGACAACATGCTCTGCCTCAGGACCTCCTGATTCATAGCTTGCGCCTGCTTCTTTTAATTCATCCTCCAGCAAAAAGGGAACAGCTTCTGCTAATCCTGTGCCTTGCTCTTCTTCGTTGGAATAGCCGGTTATTTTTATGCCTTTTACAATTGAAGAATCATTCACATCTTTATTTCCAACAAATGCGGCTGGCCCGTGACAGATCGCACCAATGAGTTTTTCATTTTGTTTAAAATGATCAAGCAGTGCGGAAATCTCGTTATTATTGGGAAAATCGAGCATCGCCCCGTGCCCTCCACAAAAGAAGATCGCATCGTAATCATCCGGGTTGATATCTGTTAATTTTGCAGTGTCATGAATCGGTTCCATGACGCCATCCCACACTCGCGGAAGTTCATTGCTGTAGCTGTTTGGGTCAATTGGAATTTTTCCACCTTTTATACTCGCGCCCGTCACTTCAAACCCCGCATGCGTCCACTCCGTTGCTGGCTCTACAAACTCTGAGAGCCACAATCCAGTCTGCTGATCACCAATTTGATCTACATTCGTCGCTACCATTAGTATTTTCTTCATAAAAAATACCTCCCTGCATTTTCGCTTATTCTCTCACAAGAATAGCTTTTTCAAACGCCGGGGAGGCACTTCTTTTATTTAATTCGTTCGATATCGATTGTGGTTATTGATTTCTGATAGCTGCTTTCTTAATAAAGCTGCGCGACATTCAATAAGAGGCTGAGTGAGTGCTCGAATCGTACTTGTGGATAGCAAGTAGACGATAAACCCTGACATAACAAAATATAGGGTGAAATCGAGAACGTTATTAATTTGTACCCATCCTTGCTGTCTGAACAGCTGAACGATAAATCCATGCAGTAAATAAACATATAAAGTTTGACCGCCTAATGGCGTGAAGCTATAGTGTTTATTTGGTATCCAGGCCATCACGCTTACTGTCATTAGAGCGCCAATGATATATACTCCCAGGCGAAGCAACCCGCCTAATTCAGGTTCTCCCATCGTGGCATACGATTTAGAACCCAGAAGCCAATCCGAATTAAGTTCTGGAGCAAGGGCAATAATGACGGCAAGAGCCACCATAAATACAAGGCTCGCTGCTCTTGTACCAAATGCTCTCCATTTCTTCACGGTATCCTTCGTTAGCCAATATCCCGCTAAGAAAAACGGAAAGAAAACAAACGTTCTTGATAAACTAAATGTTTGATCAATACTATCAGCATATCCGACTAGTACTCCAATGGCAACGGCTGCCGTTATTCCAATCCACGGTGAAATTTTACTGAACCAGATCAGAAGAATGTGCCAGCAGAACAAACTAAACAAGAACCATAAGGACCAGTGCGGATAAAACGGGGCGTTTAACCACCCATCTTTTCCAATAAAGAGAAAGTACGCCGTAAACACAAACTGAAAAATAAGGTACGGCAAAATCAGCTTTTTAGCTAAATTAACAATATAATCTTTATTTCCAGACCCTTTAGCAAAGAATCCGGCTAAAAATATAAACGCCGGCATGTGGAACGTGTAAATCCAAGTATATATCGTATACATTTCGCGTGATCCATCTGTCGTTGGCTGAACCAAATGACCAAACACGACGAGAAAGATGAGCATCAATTTCGCGTTGTCAAAAATCGCATCCCGTTTCATGTTTTTCACCCTCTAGTTTTCTATAATACATACTTACACTCTTTTTTAGTTTTTAAAACCTGTCCTATATGTTTTTAACATATTTGACCTCGTAATGACCAACTTTTCACCTTAGCTTAACGAAACTGTAATGAATATGTTACGGGGTAATAATTTTGGCATTAAACCGTAACGCTGCCCCCTCCACACAAAAAAACGAGCCTGTTAGGGCTCGTTTTTCTCTTCTCTTATTCAAACTCAATGGCCCAGCTTCCATTTCGGAAAATGGGTTCAAACTTTCCATCTTGCGTTTCTCCATCAATGTCCAGCTCAGCAGACCCCATCATGAAGTCTTCATGAACTAAACTATCGTTCACTCCTTGCTGATCCATTTGCTCCTTCGTCATCGTAGAGCCGCCTTTTACGTTTGTCGGATAGGCTTTTCCTAAAGCTAAATGGCAAGAAGCGTTCTCATCATAGAGAGTGTTAAAGAAGATATGACCAGATTGAGAGATCGGTGACTCGTTTGGTACAATCGCTACTTCGCCGAGACGTTTTGCTCCGTCATCTGACTCTAATAAGTGCTTCAGCGTTTCTTTGCCTGATTCTGCCGTATAATCAACAACTTTTCCATTTTCAAAGGTTAATGTGAAGTTTTCAATTAAGTTTCCGCCATAGCTGAGCGGCTTCGTACTGCTCACTGTACCTTGCACACCATATTTATGGGGCATCGTAAAGACTTCTTCCGTCGGCATATTCGGGTTAAACTCTACGCCCTGCTCAGATTGTGTAGAGCCGCCATGCCAGATGTGGTCTTTTACAAGATCAATGGATAAATCCGTTCCCGGCGCTTTATAATGCAGCTTCTTATACTGCTTGGCATTTAAATATTCTCTAGCCTGGCGCAGTTTTTCATTGTGCTCGTCCCATGCTTTAATTGGGTCAGGCTGGTCGATTCGTGTAATGTGGAAGATTTGTTCCCACAATTTCTTTTGCGCATTCGCAGTTGTATCCTCCGGGAAAACCTTCTCTGCCCATGAAGCTTGAGGATAAGCCACTATCGACCAAGTAACTTTATCATTCATAATATACTCGCGGTAATTCGTTAATGCTTCACCGCTTGCTTTATTGGCTTTTGCAATACGGTCAGAATCGACGCCTTTCAGTAAGTCTGGATTAGGGCCATACACAGTAAGAAGGGAGTACCCTTCTTTCACCATTCCTTCAAGTGCGTCCACTTTCCATTTTGGAAAATTCTCTAACACGCTCATCGGCGCATTTTTCATTTTCATATAGCTTAATATTTCATCGCTCCACTCGACGTGGACATTTTTAGCGCCTCTTCCGTAAGCTTTCGCTGTAATGATCCGAACAAGATCAGCTGCTTCAATTGGAGCATTAATAAGCAGCCCCTGGTCTGCCTGAAGGTTTACACCTTTATTTAAAGCGAGTTCTGCATATTTTTCTAAACGATTTTGATGTGTCGTCATCTTAATCCCTCCATATCAGTCTTTTACATTTTTAAAACGGTCGATGGCTTTGTTACGCATTGTTTTATGATCAACGATGGGCTCAGGATAGTCCTCGCCGATGATGCAGTTTGACTGCTCCTGTTTATCTGCTGACATTTTACTTGGCTCATGAATGTATTTTTTCTCCACATTCTCAAGCTCCGGCAGCCACTGTTTAATAAAGCGGCCGTGAGGATCAAAGCGTTCGGATTGCCGTGTAGGATTGAATACTCGAAAATAAGGAACAGGATCTGTCCCTGTAGAAGCGGCCCATTGCCAGCCTCCGATGTTTGAAGCTGGATCGTAGTCGATTAGCCTTTCCCTAAAATAGCGTTCACCAAGCCGCCAATCAAGAAGTAGATCTTTCGTTAAAAACGAGGCTACCGCCATCCGCAGACGGTTGTGCATCCACCCCGTTTCATTCAGCTGCCTCATAGCAGCGTCAATCAGTGGAAAGCCCGTTTCACCTTGCTTCCAACGCTCCATCGCTTCATCATCTTCATTCCAATCAATACCTCGATATTTTTCTACCATTTCCTTATCGCGCGCATTCGGATAGAAATGATAAATCATGTTATAAAAATCACGCCATGCAATTTCTTGAATGTAAGTATCAATCCCTTGCTGCCCTTTGCGCCCATCCGTCTCATTCTGTACTTTGTGATATATGGTACGCGGTGATACCGCCCCTGTTTTCAAGAAACGAGACATGAGGCTCGTCCCATCGACCGCAGGGAAATCTCGTTCTTTATGATAATCGTAAATGACTCCATCTAAAAACCAATCCAAACGATCAAGAGCCGCTTGTTCGCCCACATCTTTTCCGGCATATTCAAATTGTTCCTTAATCGATGACCATTTATTCTGACCTTTCTTAAATCGATCTCGAACATCCACGGCGTGATGCTCTATTTTCATGTGATCGACGGATCTTATCTCCGGTTTATCCAGCTGCTGCCATTTTTTATAATAAGGAGAATACACTTTATAGTAACTGCCATCCTGCTTGTACACTTCTTTTGCCGAATGGATGTGATGATCAATCGCCGAGTACACAGTGATATCTTGTTCTTTAAACCAGTTGATCATGTAATCGTCTCGTTCTTTACCAAACCCTACCTCATCATAGTTAAAATAGATCGAATCGATGTCTTCCATTTGGTTGAACAGCTGCTTAAACGCTGTGTCCACATCTCCATATAAAAAGTGAAGAGGGGCACCTAATTGATCGGAAGCTTCGTCTAAAGAATGTACCGTTTGGAAAAAGTAATCATGCCTTACAGTAAACTCTTCTATTAATTTAGGGTGTATATGAAAAATAAATAATAATTGATCGTCTTCGCCTGCATCCTGCACCGCACGGGAGAGGGCTGTGTGATCATTCAGCCTTAGATCTCTCCTAAACCATACAACCTTTGTTCCCATCCTGCATCCCCCGTTTCCACGTTGACCCTGTTGTCCATAGTACCCGTATATGTAGAAAAATAATCGTAATGGAGGATAATAAAAACATCGAGCTCTCTATGTGAAGAGAACTCGATGCTCGTGATGAATTATACTTCGAATTGTCTGTTTAAGTTAGCCATTTCAATCGCAGCTGTTGCCGCTTCCCAGCCTTTGTTTCCAGCTTTTGTTCCTGCACGCTCAATCGCCTGTTCAATTGTATCGGTTGTGATCACACCGAAAATAACCGGTACGCCACTTTGCATAGAAGCTTGAGAAACACCTTTTGCTGCTTCCCCACATACGTAATCAAAGTGTGGAGTTGAGCCGCGAATCACTGCGCCAAGCGTAATCACAGCATCATATTTCCCAGATCCGGCCATTTTGTTCGCAACCATTGGGATCTCGTAAGCTCCCGGGACGTAAGCTGCTTCTACGTCATCTAAATCTACGCCATGACGTTTTAACGCATCTACCGCACCTTCATAAAGTCTTCCAGTAATAAAATCATTAAAGCGCCCCACGACGATTCCTACTTTTAATCCGCTTCCTACTAAATTGCCTTCTATTACTTTAACCAATCTAATCGCTCCCTTTTTATGAACTGATATTCTGATTTACAACGTCAGCTGCTGGACGTTTACATGCCCGCCGACGCTTTCTTCCTAATAGTGAAATAGATGACCCATCTTGGATTGTTTTGTTTTTAGGTAAAGCTCATTTTCTTTTCGTGACGGCATTTGGATCGCTACCCGTTCGACAACTTCGAGTCCATAGCCGCTTAACCCTGAGATTTTCTTAGGATTATTTGTGAGCAGTTTAATTTCTGAAATGCCCAGTTCTCTTAGAATTTGAGCGCCTACTCCGTAATCACGCAAATCCGGACCAAACCCTAACTTTTCGTTTGCCTCTACAGTATCTAATCCTTCCTCTTGCAGCTTATAGGCAAACATTTTATTAAGCAGACCGATTCCTCGTCCTTCCTGACGCATGTATAACAGCACACCGCTGCCGTTCTCTGAGATCTGTCTTAATGCATTATGCAGCTGCGGTCCGCAATCACAGCGGTAAGAGCCAAATACATCGCCTGTTAAACATTCCGAATGCACACGTACAAGTGTAGGCTCATCCGGCTTTATATCGCCTTTGATTAAGGCGATGTGGTCCTTATGATCAATATCATTCGTATAGGCAACCGCACGGAAATCGCCGTACTCTGTTGGCAGTTGAATTTCAACTTCTCTCTTCACATGATCTTCATGACGGTGACGATATTGAATTAGATCCGCAATTGTAATCATAGGAATATCAAATTCATCCGCCATTGTTCTTAAGTCAGGTACGCGCGCCATTGTTCCGTCGTCTTTAATGATTTCACAAATGACGCCGGCTGGTTTAGCTCCTGCCAGGACAGCTAAATCAACTGCAGCCTCGGTATGACCTGCGCGGCGCAGTACGCCTCCCTCTTTTGCAATCAATGGGAAAATGTGACCTGGTTTTTGAAAATCTCCTGCGACGGCTTCAGGATTTAACAGCTCGCGAATGGTTAACGCACGTTCATCTGCTGAAATCCCCGTCGTCGTATGTTTATGGTCGATACTTACAGTAAAAGCCGTTTGGTTCGGATCTGTATTCGTTCCTACCATTGGGAGCAGTTCAAGATGTTCCGCTAATTCCCCTGTAATAGGAGTACAGACTAGACCACGCCCGCGAGTAATCATAAAGTTAATCATTTCAGGGCTCGCATACTCAGCAAGTCCTATTAAGTCGCCTTCATTTTCACGATCTTCATCATCACAAACGATCACCATTTTACCTTGTTTCAAATGCTCTAACGCTTTTTCAATTGAATCGAACATGCTGATGCTCCTTCCATTAAGCAAATCCATTCTCACTTAAAAATTCTTTTGTCATTTGCGACTTTTCATCCGGTTCATCTTTTCCTAAGAAATGAGCGACATATTTACCGATCATATCGCACTCTATATTGACGCGGTCTCCCGGACCTTTATTTCCTAGCACCGTGTGCTCCATCGTGTGTGGGATGAGCGAAATTGTGACACGGTTTTCATTCACACCAAACACGGTTAAGCTCGTACCGTCTACGGCAATCGATCCTTTATATACAAAATATTTAATAAGTTCATCTGGCAACTCGATCTCGTAATAAACGGCATTTGATTCCGGTGTTTTGCTGACAATTTGCCCTGTCCCGTCAATATGACCCGAGACGAGGTGTCCGCCAAAACGTCCGCCTGCCGCCATCGCACGCTCTAAATTTACTGGACTGCCCTGCTGGAGCTCATGAAGGTTCGTCGCACGGAACGTTTCAGGCATGACATCAAATTCAACGCTTTGATCGGTGTAGCTTGTGACCGTTAAGCACACACCATTAATTGAAATGCTGTCGCCTAAATTGACGTCGTTTAATATATCTTTTGCTTTAATACTTAATTCCATAGCTTCTGTTTTCGTTTTAATTCCTTTAATGGAACCAATTTCTTCTACTATACCTGTAAACATGGTTTACCCCTCCCTCTTCACGGAGATAATTTTCAAGTCTTCACCGACTCGTTCACTTGAGACAAACTCAAACTGAGCTACATTTTTCAGCTGGCTGATGCCTTCCCCAGCAACCGACGTCAGCGCTTCTTTACCACCTATAAGTTTCGGGGCCATATAGGTAATGACTTCATTTACGCGTCCTGCTCGTACGAATGCGTCGGCCACGGTGGCTCCGCCTTCTATAAGTAACGAGGTTATTTTTTTCTCGCCGAGATATTTTAAAACAGCTTCTACGTCTACTTCTGGTGTATCTAATGAAAAGACTTGCACGTGAGCGTGGCTTTCTAACGCCACTTTCTGGGCTTCATCTATCTCAGAACCTGTAAAAATCCACGTCGGTGCCGTCGGATCCTGAACAAGCTGAGCGGACTGCGGCATGCGAAGATGAGTATCGAGCACGATCCGCACCGGGTGCTTGCCTCCGCCATCAATGCGAGTTGTCAGCTTTGGATTATCCATCATAACCGTGTTGATGCCAACTAAAATCGCCGCTGACTGATGACGGTAACGATGCCCATCTGCTCTTGCTTCTTTTCCAGTGATCCACTGACTCTCTCCTGTTGAAGTTGCAATTTTACCATCCATACTAATGGCTGATTTCAAGCGTACGTAAGGGCGTTTCGTTTGAATAAAGTGAAAAAAAGCCCGGTTAAGCTGACCAGCTTCATCCCGTAAAACCGCTGTTTTCACTTCTATACCTGCGGCTTCCATCATTTCAACGCCTCTTCCGCTTACTTTAGGATTCGGATCATGGGAAGCAATGATCGTTCGTTTAATCCCTGCATCTATAACGGCCTGAGCACATGGAGGTGTCTGACCAAAGTGGCTGCATGGCTCAAGCGTTACATAGATATCAGCTCCCCGCGCCTTTTCTCCGGCCATTTTAAGAGCATGAACCTCCGCATGAGGTTCTCCTGCTTTCACATGTACGCCGAGACCTACCACCTGGTTATCCTTGACGATAACGGCAGCAACGGAAGGATTGGGAGTCGTCTGCCCCACGGTCCCTTTCGCCATTTCAATGGCCATTCTCATATAGTGTTGATCACGATCCATCTGCTCACCTCAATTCACACAAAAAAACCCTGAAGAAGACATACTTCCCCAGGGTTATTTTACATTTTTTAAAATGCACAAAGCTGCGCCTAATAAAGGATACAATTGCAGAATTTCTGCTGTACCTCTGGCGTTCTTCATTCCTTCTCCCATCCAGACTCTCACTGTCGGCTTTGGATTATGCACCAAATCAGGGGGAAACGCATAGCTGCTGCTTCCCCGTCGCGGGCTCGGAACGCACAATTCATTACGCTCATTACCGCCGGCTGGGATTTTCACCCGACCCCGAAGGACTAAATATTCTATTGTATTACTATTAATATAATGGAAATGTGATAATATCGCAATCCATTTGTTTTCCATCAGGCACGCCTGCTCAGTTTTGCCAATTGAATGGTTATTTTATTTATCACTCCATGCTGCGTTCAATTTCTTCCTTAAAATTCTCGCTTCTTCACTTTCCTCCAGTAATACAGTCGGATGAACCTTCAATTCATACGCGAGTATAATTACCTCATCTGCACCTATGTCTGTTCCCAAATCTACTCTTTCTACCTTCTCTAATTCTTGTTGATTCAGCCCCGTTTTTTCCGCTAACTGCTTCAGGCTGAGCCCCTGCTTATTACGCGCGTTTTGTAAATTTTCCCCAAATTGATGAAACATCGTTTTAACATATTCACTCATCTCTTTAGACCTGTGGTTCTCTCCGCAGGAGTCTATCCGCTCTTCTTTCACAGTAAACATATTAAGAGAGAAAGGATTATGATTGGAGAATCATTATTTTTCAATCTCTTATTAAAATACGGCAGACGACAGTTAAGCAAAATGCCCGCCGATTTTCTTGCTGCGCTCCGGTGTAATCCCGGCTTTCGTAAAGCTGCTTGCTCGTAATATTGCCGTTGAGCCATATTTATCTCTAATTTCATCCATAACGATGCCGACATCTTTTTTCTTCGGGCGGTCGTCAAATAACGTAAGCTGCGTAGCTATATCATCATCCAGATTCGTCAACGTCACGCTCGTTCGGCGAATCTTACTTTCTCCGTCGTAAAACGTACGGAACAGCCGCATACATAAATGAAACATATCCATCGTAATGTTTGTCGGCAGATCCATCGACATAGACCGGCTGAAGCCGCCTCCTGTTTCACTCGAATACGAGACCGACAGATGAACCGTCCTCCCTGCCTGCTTATCTCTTCGCGCACGCCGGCACGCTTCCTCGCACAAATCAAGAATAACGGTCGGCAGTTCCTCCCCGCTATAATCACGCAATAACGTAATGCCATGACCATAACCTTTTTGTTCCGTTTTCGTAAAATCACCGATCACCGGGCTTAAATCAATGCCCCAGGCGTGCCAATGCAGCTGTTCCCCCATGATGCCGTAATGCTTTTTTAAATATTTAACTGGATGCTTCGCCAGCTGTCCGAGCGTTACAATCCCCATGCGGTTTAAATTACGCATCATACGCTTGCCGATCCCCCAAATGTCTTCAATCGGCGTAGGCCACAGCAAACGCTCTACGTCTTCATATCTGCACTCTGCGATCCCGTCCTCTGCTTTTTTTGAGTGAATGTCCATGACGACTTTAGCTAAAAACTTATTATCTCCTATTCCGATCACACACTCGATGCCGAACTGATCGCGAATGTTGTCTTGAATCATGCGGGCGATGTCATAAGGAGAGCCGTAAAGCTTCTCTAGCCCGTCAATCGTTACCCACAATTCATCTACGGAATACACGTGTACTGCTTCAGGCGGAACATAATTCATAATCATTTTTGTGATTTCTACCGATACTTCCAGGTAATCTCCCATATGAGCCTGTGCAATGACGAGCTGCGGATCATCCGGTAACTCAAAGAAACGGCTGACATTGCTAATGCCATGCTTTTTCTTCAAAGCCGGCGATGCAGCCAATACGATACTTCCGCTTCGGCTTGGGTCCCCCACTACAGCTAAAAGAGCTGATTGCGGATCGAGACCACGCCTCGCGCATTCCACACTTGCATAAAATGAACGCATATCAATACACAGGACATCATGCCGAGGATAACTTGAGTAATCCATCTCTACCACTCCATATTACGAACGTTTGTTCTTATTATAACCATTTGATTCTTTTTTGAACAGTGGCGATTTTATCCATTGCTCACGAGGGATCCTGTTACCTAAAGATAATGTACGAACAAACATACATGCGAAATCACAATTTACCACTGAACTCTACTCTTCCAAAAAAATCTTCAGCAAATCTATTGCCAATCTTTATGAAATCATTTAATATGTAAAACAGCGAAAACGTTTGCACAAAACAAACGTTTTTATTTATTACTTTTATGAGAACGATTCCAATCTATATACTAAAAAGGAGAGTAAATTACATGTCAAAGTTAAAGCAGTTACCGATTTTTTCTTTTGATTTCTGGCAAAAGTTTGGAAAAGCCTTAATGGTCGTTGTTGCTGTCATGCCTGCAGCAGGTATTATGATTTCATTAGGGAAGGCTTTGGATATGGTCGTTACAGACTTGGCATTTATGCAAGCGATTGCACGAATTATGGAGGATATTGGCTGGGCGATTATAAATAATCTACATATCTTGTTCGCTGTCGCTATTGGTGGTTCATGGGCTAAAGAACGAGCCGGAGGAGCATTTGCTGCCCTTCTTGCCTTTATTTTCATTAACCGGATAACTGGTGCCATCTTCGGGGTTAGCTCAGATATGTTAGCTGAAGAAAGTCCAACGGTCCAGTCTCTTGTTGGAAATGAAATGGTCGTCGGTGATTATTTCATTAACGTCCTTGGTGCTCCCGCTCTCAATATGGGGGTATTCGTCGGCATTATTTCCGGTTTCCTTGGAGCCAGCTTATTCAATAAGTATTATGCGTTTAATAAGCTTCCTGAAGCATTAGGTTTCTTTAATGGAAAGCGATTTGTACCATTTGCCGTGATGGCCGGGTCAGTTATTGTGTCTCTATTACTTGCCTTTATTTGGCCGCCGGTTCAAACGGGATTAAATAATTTCGGGGAATGGATTGCGACTTCACGAAACACCGCACCTGTTATTGCTCCCTTCATTTTCGGAGCTGTCGAACGATTAATGCTTCCGTTTGGCTTACACCACATGCTGACGGTACCTATTAACTATACGGAGCTTGGCGGAACGTACATTATGCAAACCGGTCAAAATGCAGGAGAAGCGGTTGCTGGACAAGACCCGCTATGGCTGGCTTGGGCTACTGATCTATACAATTTAATGGCCCAAGGCGATATGGGAGGCTATCAGGAGCTTGAAGAAGATGTGACTCCTGCTCGATTTAAAGCAGGCCAGGTTATTATTTCTACCGCTTCTTTAATCGGAATTGCGCTTGCTATGTATTTAAATGTAGATAAAGATAAGAAACACAAATATAAGTCTATTTTCCTTTCTGCTGGTTTAGCTGTATTTTTAACAGGTGTTACGGAGCCGATTGAATTCATGTTTATGTTCGCTGCTCCCCTTCTTTACGTAGCTTATGCCATTACAACTGGATTAGCTTTTGCGATGGTTGATTTAATCGACCTTCGTGTTCACGCCTTTGGCATTATTGAGCTTCTGACGCGGACACCTTTAATGATCAATGCTGGAATTGGCCGCGACTTAATTAACTTTGTGATTACATGCCTTGTATTCTTTGGTTTAAACTTCGGAATGGCTCATTTAATGATTCGAAAATTGAAGCTGCCTACACCAGGCCGAAAAGGCAACTATATCGAAGATGCTGTGCCTGCAGAAGGCCATACAGCTGATGGTGATGAAAATGAAGATGAAAGCTCTCAAGCGAATAAAGTCATTGCTATGCTTGGAGGACGTGATAACATTGAAGAAGTCGATGCATGCATGACGCGTCTGCGTGTTACGGTTAACAATTTGGAACTCGTGGCGGATGAAGCGGAATGGAAACGTGACGGAGCCATGGGACTCGTCGTTAAAGACCGCGGCGTTCAAGCGATCTACGGTCCGAAAGCCGATGTGTTAAAATCTGATATACAAACGAAGTTAGGAGCGTAAGTTATGAAGCTGTTAACGCTCAACGTTCATGCCTGGCAGGAAAAGGATCAATTAAAAAAGATCAGCCAGTTAGCCGAAGTCATTCATAAAAAACGTTATGATGCCGTTGCTCTTCAAGAGGTGAGTCAGCATATGGACTCTCCTCTTGCTTACGGTGCGATTCGAGAAGATAATTATGGGTTACTTTTGCTTCAACACTTAGAAGCTCTTGGCAGCATGGATTACGAGCTGCATTGGGACGTATCTCACTTTGGTTACGATGTGTATGAAGAGGGTATTGCATTATTAACACGTCATCCCGTTAGAGAAGTAGAGAAGTTCTACATTACTTCATCAGAGTCGATCGATTTTTGGAAATCGAGAAAAATTGTCGGTGCAACGCTTCATATAAACGGGACTCCACACTCTCTCTACTCCTGCCATTTAGGCTGGTGGGGAGATGAGGACGAACCTTACGACAACCAAATCGATCGCTTAACCAAACAAAGCTCCCACCCCTGCTTTCTATTAGGAGATTTTAATGCAGCTGACAATGTGGAAGGTGAAGGTTATGATTATATCCTTCAAAAGGGATTTATCGATACCCACCAAGAAGCTCGCAGACAAAACGGGACGAGTACGATTAAAGGTAAAATTGCTGGATGGGATGACAATCAAGCAGATTTGAAAATCGATCATATTTTTACAAATGAAAAGGTAAACGTCCTTCAATCGTCTGTTGTATTCGATGGAAAGAATGAGCCTGTCATTTCTGACCATTACGGATTAGAGATCGAATATGATCGAAATTAAATGATAAAAGTGAGGTTTTACTAGTGGAAAAAGTTTGGTGGAAAGAAGCCGTTGGCTATCAAGTGTACCCGCAAAGTTTCCAGGATTCAAACGGAGATGGAATTGGGGATATTCAAGGAATGATTGAACGTCTTGACTACTTAAAAGACCTGGGCATTGATTTTATATGGATCTGCCCCATGTATAAATCTCCAAAAGATGATAATGGCTACGATATTTCAGATTACCAGGATATTTTAGAAGAATTCGGTACGCTCGAGGATTTTGATCAGCTTCTTAAAGAAGTGCATAAACGTGACATGAAGCTAATCATTGATCTTGTCCTTAACCATACGAGTGATGAGCACCCCTGGTTTATAGAATCACGCTCCTCTAAGGATAACCCAAAACGTGATTGGTATATTTGGCGTGATGGAAAAAATGGTCAGGAACCTAATAACTGGGAAAGTATTTTCGAAGGCTCGGCATGGGAGTACGATGAGAAAACAGAACAGTATTACCTTCACATTTTCTCTAAAAAACAGCCGGACTTAAACTGGGAAAACAAAGAGGTTCGAGATGCTTTATACGATACGGTAAACTGGTGGCTTAACAAAGGCATTGACGGTTTTCGTATTGATGCCATCAGCCACATTAAGAAACGAGAAAACCTTCCCGATTTACCTAATCCGTATGGAAAGGATTATGTTTCTTCTTTTGAAATGCACATGAACCAGGAAGGCATTCATGATTTTCTTCAAGAATTCAAGGATGAAACGTATGGTAAGTACGATGCCCTGACAGTTGGTGAAGCGAATGGGGTCAGTGCAGAAGAAGCTGACCAGTGGGTTGGCAAAAACGGAAAAATGGATATGATTTTCCAATTTGAACATTTAGATTTATGGGACCAAGATGCTGACCAGCCGTTAGACGTCCCCGCTTTAAAACATACGCTGACGCGTTGGCAAAAAGCGCTTGAAGGAGACGGCTGGAACGCTCTGTTTCTTGAAAACCATGATAAAGCACGTATCGTTTCTACTTGGGGCAACGATACGAAATATTGGTATGAGAGTGCCACCGCTATGGCTACGATGTACTTTTTAATGCAAGGAACTCCCTTTATTTATCAAGGGCAGGAAATCGGCATGACGAACATCGGATTTTCTTCTATAGAAGATTACGACGACGTTCAAGCTAAAAACTTTTATAAAGTGAAAAAAGCGGACGGCTGGTCACATAAGGAGATTATGAACGTATTAGGAACCACTTCTCGAGACAACAGCCGGACTCCTATGCAGTGGAGCGATCAACCTCAAGCTGGATTTACAACTGGTAAGCCATGGCTGAAAGTAAATCCGAATTATAAAGAAATTAACGTTGCTCGTCAGCTT
The DNA here is from genome assembly GCF_014636475.1 of Halobacillus andaensis. Taxonomy (GTDB): domain Bacteria; phylum Bacillota; class Bacilli; order Bacillales; family Halobacillaceae; genus Halobacillus_A; species Halobacillus_A andaensis. Next base: position 563,465 of record NZ_BMEL01000002.1, on the reverse strand, counting down.
AAAGAAGAAGACTCGATCCTTTCCTTCTATAAACAGTTAATCGGCTTGAAAAAGAACTATGAGATTTTCACCTATGGGCCGTACGACCTGCTTATGCCTGAGGATACTCAAGTTTATGCCTATACGCGCTCGTTTGAAGGTCAAACTGCACTCATTATTACGAACCTTACCGCAGAGGAAGCTGCGTTTGAAAGTGAATACACATTAAACAAAAACGACCTTATTCTGGCCAACGGAAGCGCACCCGAAGAAAACACAAAGAAACTAGATCTTGCACCATTTGAGGCTCGTGTTTACTTATTTTAAAATGAACGAACCCCACGCCTAGGCGTGGGGTTTCTTATTGGATTCCTGTCTCCGCCTGAAGCTCAAGCTCAACATTTCCAGCGATCGCTTTAGAGATCATACAGCTGCTTTCCGCTTGCTTTACTAACTGATCAAGTCGCTTAAGCTGCTTCTCTCCTGCTTCCTTCGTCAGGAACACCTTTGGCTTATGAATAATCTTCTGATAAGTAAAGATGCCTTCCGTTACGTCAACAATTCCTTCAGAGTCCATCTCCATATGGGCTAATGGCAAACGAGCGCGCTCAATCATAGCAGCTAAACTAATAATATAACAAGTCGCTGCAGCGCCTAACAGCATTTCGTCAGGATTGGTTCCTACATTCGGCCCGTCCATTTCTTTTGGAATCGATATTTTCGATTTTAATTGGTCTGCTTCAATATACCCAACTTCATTACGGCCGCCTGGCCAGTCTGCTTTTAAATGAAAATGATGTAAAGCCATTGTTCATCACTCCTTCGGCTTCTATTTTATACGATGTATAAAAGGAGAGGAAACGATGTGTTTGATCGTTACTCGCGCTCGTCTTCCCAATCTCTTTTGAAGCGAGCCATTTTCATTTGCAATTGTTCAACCATTTCAAGCAACCGCTCATAATCCTCATAATCCACGTCTTGCTCATCCATTGTTGAGACGACTTGATTAAGCATGTTGATTCGGTTTTTCACATAGCGAAACTGATCTTCACGATTGTTAGCCGCTTTCCCCACCGTCTACTCCTCCTTCATTCTTTTCTTCCACTATAACAAAAAGTTGTGCACCTTCTGACAAATTTGCATGGAAGAACAAAGGCTCGAGCGCCCTGGTAGACACAAAACGCATAAGCAAAACGGCCGGAGGAAAGTGGCCTTCCTTTCCGCAGGGCGGATGGCTTATGACTCGAGCGTCTGGGCGCTGGAGCTGGATGTCGCAGGAGTTACCCTGCAGCTCATTATGCTTCTTTCTTTTTTGTTTTCTTTTTACCAGATAAGAACCAGCCTGCTACAGCAATCCCTACTAATATCGTATAAAAAGAAACCTTCCACACGGTAGAATGGGCAAAATGCTCATCAAGAATCTGAATATTGGGGTGAGCCAACGTGGAGACTACAAGCTTCACACCAACCCAGCCTACAATAACAAAAGCTGCAATTTCCAGTCCCGGACGTGATTGTAACAAATTAACAAACACGTTCGCAGCAAAACGCATAATGATAATACCGATCATTCCCCCGGCTAAAATAACGGCAAACTGTCCGCCATCCAGGCTTCCGACATCTGGCAGAGGAGTTTCAGGTAAAACAATCGCAAGAGCTACAGCTGCTAAAATGGAATCAACAGCAAAAGCTAAGTCGGCTAACTCTACTTTCACGACCGTCATCCAGAAGCTGGAACCTTTTGCTTTTTCTTCTACATGTTCACCCGGCTCATCTTCCACCAGGTTCTTCGTACGCCATTTATCGTATAAATGTTTTCCTGAAATAAAGAGTAAGTAAGCTGCTCCTAACGCTTGCACCTGCCATACATCAACAAGGAAGGAGATGACAAACAAGGAAGCAAACCTAAGCACAAAAGCCCCCATCAACCCATAAAATAAAGCCTTTTTACGCTGGTCTTCCGGCAAGTGTTTTACCATAATAGCTAATACAAGTGCGTTATCTGCTGCCAGAATCCCTTCTAAACCAACAAGCACGATTAATACCCAGCCGTACTCGATTAATAATTGAGCATCCATCTTTTTTCTCTCCTTTTCCTACAAAAAAAATGACCTCTACCGTGAAGGTAAAGATCATAAAAAAACAGACCTTTACCCTTAGGTGGGTAAAGGTCTCGCTAACAACGTCCGTTGCCAATAAAGCCGGGGATCTCTCCCGTAATGACGACTTTATTGTCCAGCTACTCCCCTTTAGGAATTGCTATATTCTACTAATATCATAGCATGGGATCGCGCATTGTCAATTCTTTTTTCAACCTTCCCCATCCTCATTATGCGTTTCAAACGGTGAACTATACACTATTCTTAGGATTCTTCTGCATAGAGCTTCGCGATCTCTACAATCACTTGAGTCGCCTTTTCCATATTATCGAGAGAGATGTATTCATATTTACCGTGAAAGTTTTCTCCGCCGGTAAACAGGTTTGGTGTCGGCAGTCCCATATAGGAAAGCTGAGACCCGTCTGTCCCCCCTCTTATCGGTTGCACAATAGGGGTTATATTAAGATTTCGCATCGACTGATAAGCGATATCGACGATCTCTTTCACATGTTCAATTTTATCACGCATGTTGAAATACTGATCTTCCATTTCCAGCTTTACTCGGCCTTTTCCATATCGGTCCTGGAGCTTCTCTGTCATTTGCTGAAGGAGTGCTTTCTTGTCCTCAAACTTTTCCTTATTATGATCTCTTACTAAGTAAAGCAATTCAGCCTTCTCGACATCTCCCTGAAAGGAAACAAGGTGGAAAAAGCCTTCATATTCTTCGGTATATTCAGGGGCTTCCTCTTTAGGAAGCTGGTCGATTAACTCCATCGCCATCTTTGATGCATGAAGCATTTTTCCTTTAGCTGTTCCAGGATGTACATTATTTCCATAAAAAGTGAGCCTTGCCCCGGCTGCATTGAAGCTTTCATATTGGAGTTCTCCTAAAGGACCTCCGTCTACGGTATAAGCGAAGGAGGCTCCAAAACGGCCGACATCAAATTTATGAGGGCCGCGCCCAATCTCTTCATCAGGTGTGAAAGCAACACGAATCTTTCCGTGCTTAATTTCAGGGTGCTGAATAAGATAATTCATAGCAGTCATTATTTCTGTCACCCCTGCTTTATTATCCGCTCCGAGAAGTGTTGTTCCATCTGTCGTAATCAAGGTATGTCCTTTATATGTAGCAAGCTCTTGAAATTCTTGAGGAGATAATGTGACTTCATCGTTTAATCGAAGTTCCCCTCCATCGTAATCCTCATGAATAATAGGATTGACGCCTTTTCCAGTAAAGTCTGTAGCTGTGTCAATATGAGCTAAAAACCCAATGACTGGTACGTCCTTGTCTATATTCGAAGGAAGTGTAGCCATCACATAAGCATAATCATCTATAGTTACATCTTGCATCCCTATTTCTTTCAATTCTTCAACGAGCTGGCGGGCTAGCATCCACTGCCCTTCTGTAGAAGGTGTGGTTTCACTATCTATATCCGATTGGGTATCCACTTGAACATAATTCGTAAACCTATTCATCAATTCCTCTTGCACGATTATCACCCTTTCCCTTTTCATTATAACGTGTTTTTGAAATCATAGGTAAAACGTTCGCTCTCCCTACACAATTGAATGACTTATAGTATACTAAACATACGATATTGAATTTTTTGCATAATCACTTATCCATTAGGGTATGGAGTGGTTATAATCGATATAGACGAAGGTGTGGTTATATGATACATAAACGTTGGTTTCAAGTGCTAATAACAGGTATATTACTTTCCTTGCTCATTTTACTTTTACACGAGATTCAATTCTTTTTCGCTCCTTTTCTTACGTATGCTGGAGCGATTGCTTTTCCGTTAATCGGGGGAGCGATTCTATTTTATATTTCAAGGCCCGTCATGCATTTACTAGAACATTATAAAATTCCGCGGCTGCTGGCGATCGTCATTGTCTTTCTCTTATACATACTTGCTGGATTTTTCATCGTTCGGTTTATCGCTCCTATTGCTCAAGAGCAGTTCACCCGACTTGTTGAGAATATCCCGCGTATGAGTGATATGATCGGAGAAACCATTACCTACTGGCAGCAGAATCAGGACATTATTCCAAGTCAGTTCAACGATTCTCTTAACGGAGTCGTAGAAAGTTTACAAAGTTCATTAGATGCGGCCCCTGGTGTTATAATTGACGTCATAAGTCAGTTAGTCGGTTTTGTCTTTGGTTTAGTACTGATTCCATTTTTCTTATTCTTTATGCTTAAAGATGGACATAAACTTGTTCCATTCATAAAGCAGTTTATGAATAAGCGCGTATCTGCAAGCTTTGAGAAGCTGACTAAATCCCTTGACCATACACTGAATTCCTTTATTATAGGTCAGCTTACGGTTAGTGTATTTGTAGGATTGATGCTGCTAGTTGGGTACCTTATTATTGGTTTAAATTATTCCTTAACCTTAGCCCTTTTCGCAATGCTCATGAACGTCATCCCTTTTGTTGGTCCGTTCTTAGCTGTCATTCCTGCGATATTAGTTGCACTATTCCAAGATCCAATAATGGCTGTTTACGTAGCCATTATTACGATTGTAGCTCAACAGCTAGAAGGCAACCTTGTTTCTCCTAACGTTATGGGGAAAGCTTTAAGTATTCACCCATTAACGATCATTACGATTATACTGGCAGCCGGAAGCTTAGCTGGTTTCCTAGGTCTGCTATTCGCCATTCCAGCGTACGCCGTTATTAAAACAATCATCAGTCACTTCTATAACGAATGGCTTGAGCGTAAAGCCGCACACGAGTAAGGCAACAACCCGCTATGAAGCATAGCGGGTTTATCTTTTGATTTTGGTACCACTTTTTTGGTACCAGGTACAAGAAGAGAAATGTGTACCTGGTACCGATTGCTAGAAAGCGAGGAGCACCATATGACATCACCTTCCAATAAATTATGGACATGGCCTTTTATTTTTCTTATTTTAGCGAACTTGTTTACATTTATGAGCTTTCAAATGCTTCTGCCTAACTTACCGCCTTATATTGAATCGATTGGGGGAAACGAGCTGCAAATCGGCCTCGTCACTACGATGTTTTCCATTGCGGCTATTTTAATCCGTCCATTTATTGGTCATTTATTAATGACGTCAGCACGAAAGTCCTTAGTATTAGCAGGGGCGATTTCCTTGTTAGCTATAACACTTCTCTATCCAATCACACAAGTTGTTGTGTTGGTACTTATCATTCGGTTTGCCCATGGAATCGCCTGGGGCTGGTCGACGACCGCTAACGGCACGGCTGCGGTGGATCTCGTCCCTCGAAGACGAGTAGGAGAAGGAATGGGCTATTTTGGACTTTCTATTACAATTGGAATGATTATGGCCCCAAGCTTCGGCATCTACCTTTTTCAAAAATACACGTTTGATTTACTTGTATGGATCTCTGCAGGGTTAGGTATCATTGCCATTGGATTGTTTGCTTTAACAAGCTTTGTTACCCCTAACAGCGTGTATGACAATAGAGTGGTTAAGCCACGTTTCTCATTTTTGGGTTCGCTTGTAGAAAAGAAAAGCGGCTACCCGGCTCTCGTTACTTTTTTAACGACGTTTGGGTACGGTTCCATTGTCACATACATTGTTATATTCGGCGTCGAACAAGGACTGGATGGCGTATTTTTATTTTATTTCTTTAATGCTTTGTTAGCTACCGTGTCCCGTCCCATTACAGGGAAATACTTCGATAAACAAGGTCCTTGGAAACTTATTATCATTTGTTCAGCTATCTCTTTTGTGGCGATGTGGGTGTTATCATTAGCTGATTCAAACGTAGACCTTATGATCGCCGGTGCGCTTTTTGGTGCAGGTTATGGTTCCATGATGCCCGCCTTCCAAGCCTGGGTGATTTCAAAAACAACTGTAGATCGAAGTGGAATTGCCAATGGGATGTTCTACTCCTCCATTGATCTCGGAATCGGGTTAAGTGCTTTAATACTAGGCTTTATTTATGCATTTGTGGAGACGGCTACCTTATTTAAGATATCAAGTTTTCTCTTTATTATCGTCATCATTTTAACCTGGATCGATTTTCGCAAACAAACCGAACCATGGCAGGGAACCTGACCAAAACAAAAGGCCGTCCTTTATAAGAACGGCCTCAGGGTATCGAAAAAGCTTAGATGGACTCGATATGATTTTATTGGAGGGTTCCTTCCTTTTGGTATGGAGCAAAGGAACAGGAAAAAGCGCCGCTTTCCGCGGGGCAAGACGGAAAATCTCCTCGGTCTGCGACCTGCGGGGCTTCTCCTGTCTGCTCGTCCCGCAGGAGTCGGCACTTTTTCCTTTCCTTTGACCAAAGTGGGATCGTGGAACCATCGTAGAGTGACTGCCCTGTCGCAAACTGTTTACATAAAGGCACAGCTTGAGTAAATGATTTTTCCCATGATCTATTTCGAAAAAGGGTTTTAGGAAACGGCGACACTCCTAAGGGAGATACCAATAAGGTGTGACCCCGGAGGGCTGATAAAGCCTGAGGAGGCACCCCATTCGCCCCTGGAAAGGGAGTCGTTTCCTACAACCCTTTCCTCTTCCTCGTGCAAGAAATGTTTAGACTGTCGAGGTTAAGGAGAGAACTAAGGTTTCTCTAGAAGCTGAGGCCGCCCTTATTAAGGACGGCCTCTTACTATTAGTGGGATTACTCTTCTCCACCCATTTCTTCGATTTCTTGTTCTAGTTTATCCAGGATTGCTCCATCTACAGTAGACACTTCTTCTCTGTAGAACTCGCGGACTGGCTCAGCTTTTTCACGGAAAGCATCACGCTGCTCTTCATCAAGTTCTATGATTTCAGTAGCGTTTTCTTCATCATTTTTGATCGTTTCTAACCATTCTTCGTTTTGAGCGTCTTGCTCGTCAAACGCCCACTCTTGCATTTCTTGAGTTGTTTCATCCAGCATTTCCTGCATCTCTTCTGGAAGCTCATTATACCAATCTGTGTTTACAGTGGTCATTGCTACATAGTTGTTATGGTTTGAGATCGTCATATAGTCCTGTACTTCATGGAAGGAAGCATCACCGATGAAGAAGATCGGATTCTCTTGCCCTTCAACCGTACCACGATCAAGTGAGGTATAAAGTTCAGACCAGCTCATTGGAGTTGGATCTGCCCCATAAGCTTCATAGGACTCCAGAATAAGCGGTGAATCCTGTGTACGCATTTTAAAACCTTCAAAATCAGCGGGCTCAGAGATTTCACTACTAGATGTCCACTGCATCGCACCTTCTGTCCAGAAAGAAAGTGGAGTAATGCTATGTTCTTCGTATTTCTCACGTAAATCTGTGTTTAACGCTTCACTCTCGTTTAAGATATTTTGAGTAGCTTCTACGCTGTCAGGGAACAGGAAATGCAGCGCAAAGATTTGTCCTTCGTTTACCATATTACCTGTAAAACCTGGAGACATAACAGCCATTTCAACAGTACCGCTTTCCAGCTGTTCTACTTGGTCTGTCTCACTGCCTAGTCCACCAAACTCGTACACTTCAATGTTTACCTGGCCGTCTGATTTCTCATCCATACGATCGGCAAATTCCTGAGCATACTCATACTGCACTTGACCTTCTACTTCCTCCGTGACAAATTTCCAGTCGTAGCTTTCTTCTCCTCCATCACCGCTGCCTTCATCATTTTGACCACATGCAGCTAGAGTTAAACTAAGCGTTGACGCTGCGACTAAACCTAACATTTTCTTTTTGTTTAAAATGTTAATGACCTCCCAATAGTTTTTTATTTAATCTTTCTCTCAAAGTTCCTTATAGGAGAATGAGGGAAAGTTCTTCAAAGTAAATAAGTAAAACAGAAATGATCACCATCATTACAATATAAGGCGGGGTGCCTTTTATAACTTCTAAATAAGGTTTGTTAAAAACCGCACTCGCCGTAAATATATCAACTCCAAATGGAGGTGTTGCTGAACCTAATGCTGCCTGGAAAGTAATGACTACCCCTAAATGAACAGGGTCTACGCCAGCTTGCATAGCTGCCGGGTAGAAAATAGGTGTTAGTACCAAAATGACGACGATTGGATCGACAAACATACATCCGATAAAGAAGAAAATCGTTACCATGATGAGTACATATAAAGCAGTAGGGTCTGATCCCAATACAGTGTCAGTAATCATTTGAGGGATTCTCGCAAACGAAATGACCCAAGTGAAGGCTTGTCCGCCTGCCACAAGTACGAATACGGCTGAGGTTACTAATCCAGTTGATTTCGCAATCTCAGGAAGTTCCTTAATATGAACGGAACGATAGATAATGACCTCGAGGATAAACGCATAAAGAACAGACATTCCAGCCGCTTCCGTAGGACTAAATAATCCTGTATAAATCCCACCGATAATAATAAACGGGAAACCTAACGGCAAAAGGGCTTTTCTAGTAAACGTCAGTCGTTCACTCCACGTGGCTTTATTTGCTAAAGGAATATCAGCTATTTTGGCATATATAATACTGAAAATAGCAAAACTTAAAAATACAATGATTCCTGGAATAATACCGGCTATAAATAAATCTCCTACAGATGTACCTGAGACAAGCCCATACATGATCATTCCTATGCTTGGGGGCACAAGCAACGCTACGTCACTTGAGTTAATAATTAAGGCCATGGCTGTAGAATCTTTATAGCCTATCTTAAGTAATCTTTCACGCATTGGCTTACCAATCGCTACTACAGTGGCTTGTGTGGAACCTGAAATGGCTCCAAACAACGTACAAGATGCTGCCGTCGTTACGGCATATCCACCTCGTATATGTCCTATAAAAGATCCTATAAAATCCAGCAAACGTCTGGAAGTTTTACCAGCTGTCATAATATCAGCTGCGAAAATAAAGAGCGGAACAGCTAATAGCACGTAAGCTTCAATTCCTGTTGAAAATTGCTTCATTAAAATCATCGGGTCCATTGTTGGAAAGTATAAGAAAACTACGATGATTGGAGCTACCATAAGCGGAATCATCATCGGAAAATTCAATAACAGAAGGACCACCATGATCGTTAGTAAGGTTGCGACCATATCGTTATCCTTTCTACGAGTGTTTTAGTTAATTGCATAAATCTGTCTTATAGATGAGCAGCTTCGTCAATTTCCGTCTTTTCTTGGTCATTGTAATCTTTTGCATCTGTTCCTAAATAAACGTCCTCACGTCTTACAATGTTAATAATCATATTTCTTAAGAACTGGATTCCACCGAGGAAAAACCCTAAAGGAATCGCGATGTAAATGATGTAAGCCGGCATCTGAAGAGCTGATGTGACTGTTCCTGAATCGCGAACATTTAGCACGTACAAGTAGGAATAGTAGGCTAAGACGAATAGAACAATCGCTACAAGGAAAGGAATGATTGTAGAAACGACTTTCCTCACTTTAAACGGAGCCAAATCGTAGAAGGCTGACATACTAATGTGGCGTCCTTTTCGTGCGGCATAACTGATCCCCATAAATGTAGCTACGATCACCGCAATTTGACTCACTTCATTCGCAAACGAAAGTGAATAGCTGAATATTGCACGGCTTAAGGCATTGCCAACTACCATAAGCGCGATGATAATAACCGCATAGCCGAGAATAAATTCTTCAATTTTAAGGACGACTTTGTCTAGTATCCTGAAAAATTTCAAATGTTTGTGTCCTCCTCTGATGAGCATTTTGTATGAAATTTAGCCCAGTTACTATAAATCATACCGAACAAACCACGAACGTACAAATGCGGATATACAGTATAATCTGTATTCAAAATTTATTTTGTACAATGAGAGCAATTTTACTTATAATTTATTACTTAAAGGTCCATATAGCTTACAAAAGATTCAAAATACTCGAGATTCACAAAAATCAATTCCATTTTTTGTGAGGATGGACCTAGTAAAAACGCTTACTTTTCAATTAAATGGTAAACTAATGACTCTCCTACCCTTTTATATCCAATTCTTGTATATATAGAATTAGAAGATAAATTCGATAAGTCCGTGTACAGTGCACAAAATTGATGGCCTTCATTTAATAAATTCTCACTCATTACTGTCACTGCTTCCGTGGCATATCCATTTCTTTTATATAGGTCAGGAGTGAACACACCGTTAATCGTAGCTCCATTAGGCGTACTTCTAGCTCGACTAACCATCGAGACACTTTGTCCATTCACTACGTAAATGTACGTTTTCTCTCCACGAATCAACTCCTCAACTATTTGTTCTGCCCCCTGTAATTGATGAAGCTCATTAGTTTCTTTGTAATATTGTTTAAACCAATCAACGAGCCATTCTGTATCCTTGGGACAGGCTAAACGCAAATTTCCCCTTTTTTGAGGCAGAGCATTGACCTTAGTGAGTTCATACACTCCTTGCTCCATGTGTAATTCCGGCTTCATATCCGCTAATTGCTCCCACGAATGAATAAAATAGCGTACAATCGAAGCTTCTCCGATAATTCCAGGTACTTCAAAACCCTCTTTATAAAGATAGGCAGCTAAATGAGAAATGAATGATTTTGAATCCACGGCTATAGAAGGCAGTATCCAAAGGTGAGGAGGTGTACGAAGCGTCGAATAAACAATCTCGCCCCGGCCGTTATATAAGGAAAGCATGATGGTATCTTTTGATTGATTTCTATTATTTAAGATACCGAGTGATAGATTATTTTCCGCTTCCTTTTCTAATAAAAGAGGCTCTATAAGTTGTGCAAACTCGCTAATTGATCGATGCTGTGTAACGTTCATCGTTTCCCCCTCTCGACTACTTAATTGATATATAGTTTACCATATAGTAGTCAGAATTTTCACTCCATTGTATATAATTTTTAATTCCTCTACAATGGAAAAAAAGGAGTGAGCGTTCATGACTAAACAAGAAATTCAAGATGAAATCGCAGCGTTAAAGTCTGATTATATTCGCATTCAAAGTGATTTGGAAAAGCTTGACGCCGCAGGTGGGAATGTCGAAAATGCTGAAAAGCAGTTAGCAAAAATGGAAGATGAACTTAAGGTTCTTAAAAAACAACTGGCTGAAGCTAATGCTTAAAGGATCAGAAAAAAGCAATCACATGATGTGATTGCTTTCAGCTTGTAGAGAAACCCCGTGTTTTTCCGCAAGCTTTTTTTCTTGCCGCCAGGAGCGAAGGCCCCTTTCCTTTCCGCTGACGAGCGCCCGAGCTTCCTCGCGAAACCCACGCTTGGCGATCTCGGCTCACTCGTTCTTCCGCAGGAGTGAAAGGGGCTTCGCTCCTTGCAATTCATTAAGATAGAAAAAGACTCTCCTTCACCTAGCTCACTCTGGCTAGATGGAGGGAAGTCTTTTTCATGTTCTGGCAGGCAGTCGTCATCATCGCCTGTTCCTTCACTTTCTCTTTTCTCATGTGGTAAATCCACTTCCCTTCATTGGAAAGGCAGTTCATACGAACCTGCTCTTTATCTTTTTCCCATCCAATATGATCTTTTCTTGATTGAAATAAAAACCATCACTGCCTTTAGGAATTCTATCTTATGAATAACAAAAGAAAAGATTTAATTTTAGGAAAAAAAGCAAAAAAAAGACTGTCGATAACTTTCTCGACAGCCTGAGCATTCACATGATGTTGTTTTTTTTACTTATCAGGACGGTTTCCGTTCCGCTGTTTTTCAAGTTTTTCTTGGATTTTTTCATGCTCTTTAATAGGAGGCGTAAGCGAGACGACAATATCCCCATTCTCTACTTTTACACCATTTTTATGACTAAAGAATTCCACCTTATTCGTCTGTTTCTTAACAAACACAAGCATGGCTTTCTCATCTTTCTTATCTAAATAATCTTTAAACGTAAATTGGGGAGTAATCGTCGTTTTTCTAAACACATATCCATTTTCCACTCGTTGGTTTAATTCTTCCCAAGTAGCGTACTCTCCGATGAAAATCCTGCCCCCAATTGTATGCACAAGATCTTCCAACTTATCCCCTTCATCTTTATCTAAACTCAGCTGAAACAAGTTCGTACGTCCAAATTCAGGAACAAATGTAGTACACACGAGCGCGTTATAAGAATCGTATTCTGTAGCAGCAATCATATACTCATACGGTGTCATTTCAAGGTGGTATTCAGTTTGTTCAGAAAGAATTTCTCCATGATACGTTTTTAACCCTTTCGAACGTGCGTCTGCTAACTTTTCCCAAGAAGCATCACTAATAAGCACAGGAACTTTCAAATCTTCTAATGCTTTTGCTAAATTCGTTGTAAAAGCATTCCCTCCAGTAATTAGAACACCAGGAGGTCCTTCCATCGATAAGCCAAGCTTTTTCGCCAGCCATCCAATAGAAAACCCATGTGCTACAACCGTTGTAAAGACAAGCGCAAATGTTAATGAAAGGAGAATCGATGCATCTTCAAATCCTGCCTCTAATAGAACACTCGCAAAATAACTGGCCACCGTTAGAGCAACGATTCCTCGAGGAGCAATCCAGCTGACGAGCACCTTTTCGGGAGTCGTTAAATCGGTCCTCCACGTTGAAACCATTATAGATAACGGACGTACGATAAAGAGCATTAATAAAACAAAACCAATGATCTCTATATTAAATATCTCTATTAGTGTTTCACGATTTAACGACGCAGTTAACATGACAAAAATCGTCGATATAAACAGAAGCGAAATATTTTCTTTAAAGTGCCTCATATCTGAAATCGAAGAAATGTGCATGTTGGCCATCGTCATCCCCATAGCTGTTACAGATAAAAGTCCTGTCTCATGTGTGATTTCGTCTGCGATGGTAAAACATGCAATAACGGTAGCAAATACGACCGGGGATTTTAAAAATTCCGGCACGTAGCCTGTTTCAAACATCCAGCCGACACCTTTACCTAGTCCATACCCCAAAATGACAGCAAAAATGGAGGCTAAAAAGAAGGTAAGAAGGGCAGATGGTGTACCATTGTTTCCTATTAAGAATTCTATAATTTCAAAAGCGAATACGGCTAATAACGCTCCAATAGGATCAATGATAATTCCTTCCCATTTCAGAATTTTAGCTGGACGAGGTTTAAGCTTAGCCTGCCTTAATAAAGGTAAGATTACTGTTGGTCCAGTTACAATAAATAAACCGCCGATCACAAAGGCAACTGCCCATGATAACCCAGCTACGTAATGAGCCGCTAACGCCCCGAAAATCCAGCTGATAAACGCTCCGACCGTAACGATACGGAAAACTGGCCTTCCCAGACCACGAACTTCTTTAAAATCTAAATTTAAGCTGCCCTCGAATAAGATCACAGCAACAGCTAAAGATATAATCGGGCTGTATAATTCTCCAAAATCTTGTTCAGGGTCTATCCAACCAAAAATAGGACCTACAATCAGCCCGGCAATAGACATGATCACGATCGCTGGTAATCGAAATCGCCAGGCTACCCATTGGGCGCCTACTCCTAATAATCCAATAAGCATAAGTTGAAACAATAGTGAATCAAACATATAGAAGTCTCCTTAACTTAAGTGTCACTAACGATTTCATCATAATCACTTATTGTATAGACACTTACTCTGTATGTAAATAAAACTGTTCTAATTTCTACTTGTGAAGTATATATTGCCTTTCCAAAATGTACTATACAGTTTATTTAAATTTTTTTAAATATTCCGTTGACATAATTTTTTGACATTGATACGATTACGCCTGTGACAAATTCGAACAACTAATTATTTTAGGTTCCTCCTCCTTTTGAGGAACTTTTTTTACGTATCAATACCATTACAACTTAGAGGAGTATGACATATGCAAAAAAAAGACATCGTCTTTATAGGTTTTATGCTTTTTGCTTTATTTTTTGGGGCTGGTAACTTAATTTATCCTGTAGCCCTCGGCATGGAAGCGGGGACGTCTTATTGGCCTGCCATTATCGGTTTTGTTTTAACTGGTGTTGGTCTTCCAATTATAACCGTAGCTGCCATCTCACTTGTAAGAAACGGTGCGGTAGAATTAGCTGGACGTGTTCATCCTCTTTTTGGGCTTATTTTCACTTCCATTATCTATTTAGCCATTGGTCCTTTCTTCGGCATTCCACGTGCAGCAAATGTTGGATTTGAAACAGGAATTGCACCTTGGATTGGAGGAGTAAGCACTTTAGGACTGCTTATATTTACGATTATCTTTTTTACTTTAGTATTTCTAACGAGCTTAAATCCTTCAAAATTAGTGGATCGTGTTGGGCAGTTTCTAACTCCAGCTCTTTTCTTAGCGATATTCGGTCTTGTGATCGGCAGTTTCTTTTTGTTAAATGGTGACGTTCAACCCGCTCAAGATAAATACAGTTCCCAACCTTTTTCTACTGGATTTATCGAAGGGTATTTGACCATGGATGCGATTGCTTCCTTAGCATTTGGTATTATAGTGGTCACTTCCTTCCGTGACCGTGGGTTAACCAACGCCCGCGAAATTACTTTCAGGACCGTTCAAGCGGGACTAGTAACAGCCATCGGGTTAACTTCAGTCTACATTTCCATTGGTTGGATTGGCGTGAAGATGGCTACAGAAGGCGAATACGCAAATGGCAGTGCAGTATTAGCAGGTGCGGCTGATCTCATGTACGGAAACCTGGGAACACTGCTGCTCGGAATTATTGTCCTTCTTGCTTGCTTTACCACCTGTGTAGGTCTAACTGTTGCATGTGGTCAATTTTTCTCTAAACGTTTTAAAAGCCTATCCTATAAAAGCGTGATTTCCGTGATCACGATCACAAGTCTGTTAGTCTCTAACTTAGGGTTGAATGAAATTATTGCGTACTCCGTCCCGGTTCTTGTATTTCTATATCCAATCGCCATTGTATTAGTAGCATTAACCTTTATCGGCAAAACATTTAATCACTCCCCTTATGTTTACCGAGGAGCTGTTTTGCTAACCGGACTCGTAAGCTTATACGACGGACTCGCCGAATTTGGTTTTTCTATGAATTTTGCTGAGCCCATCATTTCATCGCTGCCGTTCTACGAATTTAGCCTAAGCTGGATCTTTCCTGCCATTATCGGCGGAGTGATTGGCTGGCTTATTGCGTACGCAAAAGCGCCAAAACCAACGCATGATTTTCAAAATTAAATGATAAAAGAAGGGGTGTCTGAGAGGGCACCCCTTCTTTATATCCCTTATTTAATGATCAATTAACGTAACGCTGACTTTAACCTCCGAATGCTGGCCCCCGCCACGGTATACACCTTGTAGAGGACTGACATCTGCATAATCGCGGCCTGTTCCAATTCGGATATGATTTTCCAGAGCTTCTACGTTATTTGTCGGGTCCAGTCCTACCCAGCCAATACCAGGAATCATGACCTCTACCCACGCATGGGTCGCGGCATCCCCTATCAATGCTGAATCTTCTCCAACATAAAGATATCCACTTACATATCTCGCAGGGATTCCTTTCTCTCTTAGTACTCCAATCATGATGTGCGCGTAGTCCTGACACACCCCTGCTTTTAATGGCCAGGATTCATGAGCTTTTGTACCGACTTGAGTCACTAACGTATCATAGGCAATCGATTGATTCAGATAGGCCATTAAATCAATAGAAAATTTAATGGGATCCTCAGCATTGCCAATCGCCCATGTAATTTCATCTACTTGCTCTTTATACAAGAACGTGTACTGCGTTTCATTTAAATACGGTAAATAATGATCATGAAAAAGTTCCGAATGAAAGATTTCTCTCATTTCGTCTGTATACTTTAATAAATGGATAAACGGACTTTTTTGGATGCTGACAGTAGAGATCGTTTTAACCGTTAAATCTCTATGTTTATGGGCAATGAAGAAGGATTCTACATGGTTTCCCCATAGATCAACATGTTCTTTCGTTAACGAAGCGGGCGTAATCTCCGTTCGATAAGAAAGCAATCTCTGACACTCATCCGTACGAGGCTTAAGACGAACTGTATTCATGCTTTGATCAACATCGTTGTCATATTGAAAAAAGTTCGTATGCTCGATTTGATACTTCATCGTATTTCTCCCCTTCTTACCCTTTCAATGACTGGCGTGAACCGGCTCTACTAAATAGTAGGTCTCTGAAAAAGTACGGCTGATCCTGTGGCAGTACTCTTGGAAAGTATCTAAGAAAGCCATAAGTTCTTCCGTACTCATATTCATAATATCTGTTCGGCTGATTTCTTCTTGCATCCCTGCTAACAGTTTAAAAAGATCTTCCGAGTAATGTGAAATCTTACCTGATTCTAGATTATGAATAGCATTAAGAATATGATCCACACAATAACGAATCGAACGTGGGAAATTTTGATTTTCAATTAGAAAAGTTAGCACATCTTTTGGATTCATGGTTGGCGGATGCTCTTTAATATAGGAATCGTAGGCATTCACGATTTGTAAAGCAGTCAGCCAATGATAATAATTTTCCGTGTCCGTAGAATTTTTTTCTTTTAACGTCTTTTCGCAAATCACATTTAGGATGCGCGCCGTCTTTTCTGCACGTTCAATCCATTTGCCGATTTTAATAAAAGTATACGGCGTCCCTCTCGTCATCGTTGATTCAATGATACCTTGACACGTCATAGACATCTGAATGATATCTTTTAAATGGTTTTGAGTCGCTTGAGGGGTCATCGGCTGATCCTGCTGTGCGTTTTTATCTAAATAAAACCGATTGATTAATTGCCAAAGACCGTCTGGAATATGGTCCCGTGTCGCTTTTGCATTTTCACGTGCGTATACAATGCTATTTTGCAATGAATTGGGATTAGCAGGACTTAAGGTAATGTATTGTATGACCGTGTCACGGTTTAACCTGGCATACCTTTCATAGTATTCCTCTTTTGAAGCACATATTTCTAAAATTTCTTCCCAATCCCGATCCATCACTCGTTGATCGGATGATTCTAACATATGAATAAGCTGAGTACTCAGGATCCTTGCGTTATTTTCAGAACGTTCTATGTTTCTAGACATCCAATAGAGTGAATCAGCTACTCGGCTAAGCATGGTTCATTCCTCCTTCTGCTAACACCCAAGTATCTTTTCCTCCTCCTCCTTGAGAAGAATTAACGACCAACGAACCTTTCTTTAAAGCTACACGTGACAGCCCGCCCGGTAAGACGTGGGATTCAGTACCGTTCATAACAAATACACGTAAATCCACGTGGCAAGGATAAAATTCTCCCTTTTGATAGGCTGGTGCCCGCGAAAGCTTGATCGTTGGCTGAGCGATATATTGACTTGGAGTTTCAATGATTTTTCTTCGGAATACGCTGCGTTCTTCCTCTGTAGAATGAGGACCAATCAACATGTCATAACCGCCTGAAGCTCCTACGTTTTTTATCACAAGCTCTTCTAAATGATCGAGCACATAATCGAGCTGCTCTGGATCTCTTAAGAAATAAGTTTCTACGTTTTTAATAATAGGCTCTTCGTTTAAATAATAACGGATCATGTCGGGAACATAAGCGTACATCGCTTTATCATCTGCTACGCCGTTGCCTATTCCGTTAAGTATGGCTACATTGCCTTTTCTGTAAGCTCTTAATAAACCACTTACACCTAAAGCAGAATCTGGACGAAACGCCTCGGGATCTAAGAAGTCATCATCGATTCTACGATAAATAATGTCTACTTGCTTTAACCCGCGAATCGTCTTCATATAAACAATATCGTCTTTAACAACCAAGTCCCGGCCCTCTACTAATTCAATCCCCATCTGCTGTGCTAAAAAGACGTGATCATAATAAGCAGAATTGTACATCCCAGGGGTTAATAATACCGCGCAAGGCTGGCCTGTACGGTTAGTTGGGGCATGGCTGATAAGAGCGCCATGAAGATCTTTAAATTGATGTTCGAGCGTACGAATCGAATGTTGAAAAAATAACTCAGGATATACTTGTCTCATCACATACCGATTTTGAAATACATAGGACATGCCGGAAGGGTTTCTTAAATTATCCTCTAACACACGATATTCGCCATTTTCATCTCGAATTAAATCAATCCCGGCTAAAAAGATGTGGTTTTTTAATGGGATTTCTAAACCAGATACCTGCTTCTTATAATAATTAGGATTGTCTGTAATCAGATCTTCAGGAATAATACCGTCTTTTACGATTTCCTGCTCGTGGTAGATATCATCCAGGAAGAGATTAAGGGCTTCCATGCGCTGCTGCATCCCTCTTTCAATCTTCATCCACTGTTCATTTGTAATAATAATTGGAACAAAATCAAACGGCATTGTTCGCTCGGTTCCGCCTGCATCATTGTAAACTGTAAATGTAATGCCTTGTCTTAAAAAGCTTAACTGAGCTGTTTCATGCTTTTCTCTCAACTCATCATTAGATATCTGTCGAATTAGTTGATAAAAAGATTCATAATGCGGCTTCGGATTTCCCAATTGGTCTACCATTTCATCAAAAAAAGTGCCTGCCTGATAATTTTTCAGCACAGTTTCCCGCCTCCCATTGTGTTACCTTATGTAGAAAACTATACCCTATAAACCGAGCGAATAGTCAAAAAATTTTAAAATTAATTTACCAAATCCCACAAATTTATGCATAAAAATTCTGAGTCCCTAAAGTCTCGGAACTTACATGCTTTTGAAAAATCTTAGAATTATGGTTCTTTCATAGTTTTCTGGTGAAAAGGAACAGGAAAAAGCTCCGCTTTCCGCTGCCTTCCTGTCTGCTTATCCCGCAGGAGTCGTCACTTTTTCCGTTCCTTTTAATCAAAATAATTTTTCGGAACCATTGAAGTAGGAAGTCTCGTTGAAGAATAAAGCCTAACTGCCACTTGGTATAGTGATCGCTTATCGAAAAAGGGTTTTAGGAAACGGCGAAACTCCTATGGGAGATACGAATAAGGTGTGACCCCGGAGGGCTAAAGCCTGAGGAGGTCTTACATAGGAAGTTCGATTAAGGTCGGCCCCGTCATGGGCCAACATCGAACGACCCCACGTCGTGTGGGGCCATGGAAAGGGAGTCGTTTCCTAAAACCCTTTATTCTATCGAACCGAATAAACTTACACATATGTAAAAAATGTAGAGAAACCTAAGGTTTCTCTACAAGCTGAAGAATCCCGAGTCCCTAAAGACTCGGAATTTAAGTTATGATGGAATGGTAATAACGATTTTACCCGTAGCATGGTGAGTTTCACTAAGTTCGTGAGCTTCCCTTAATCCTTGTTCAGTTAAAGGGAATCGATGTCCCACTTTGGATATCATTTCACCTTTTACCATAAGGTTAGCTAATTGAGCTAGTTTTTCACCATCAGGCTCTAGCCATACGAATCCAGCCTTCACCTTCTGTTCATCGGCTAGCTGTTCATCCGGTGGTTGAACAATTGATGCTAAGCGTCCTCCCTGCTTTAACACACCAAAACTTTTTTCCTGAACTTCTCCTCCTAGAGTATCAAGCACGATATCAAACTCTTCTAGTACTTCAGAGAAATCTTCTTCTTGGTAATTAATAAAACGATCGACACCCAGTTGTTCTACCCATTCCTTATTTTTACCACTCGCTGTAGTTGCCACATAAGCTCCGAAGGATTTAGCAATTTGGACCGCGTAATGCCCTACGCCTCCAGAACCAGCGTGGATCAGGACTTTATCTCCTTCTTTAATTTCAGCAAAATCCACCAAACACTGTCTCGCTGTTAAGCCAGCTAAAGGTACAGCCGCCGCTTGTTCATAAGAAATGCTTTCCGGAAGGTGAGATAGGACGTGTTCATCGATCGCAGCGTATTCAGCGTATGTTCCAAACCTTGAAAGCTCAGGACGAGCAAACACTCGATCTCCTGCTTTAAATTTTTGTACATCTACGCCTACATCTTTCACGACACCCGCTGCATCCCAGCCAAGTGTAATGGGAAAGTCAAAATCGAGCATCTCTTTTAAATATCCTTCTCTAAGCTTCCAATCAATTGGATTTATAGAAGTTGCATGCAATTCAACTAAAACTTGATTACTTTTTATCTCTGGAGTCGGAACCTCTTTCTCAATCAGTTGATCCTTTCCTCCATATTGTTCTATGACAATGGCTTTCAATAGACACACTCCTCTTTTGAGAATCTCTAGATAATTTTCCCCTATTCAATCATTTAAAACATGATAAGATAGGAAAAGCATTTGAAAAGGATGATCGTAAAATGATAGAAAAAGCGCAGCGTTTATTAGAAGAATATTACGGCTTTACTTCTTTTCGGACGGGTCAGAAAGAAGCTATTGAATGCGTATTAAACCAAAATAATACATTAGCCGTTATGCCAACAGGCGGCGGTAAATCTTTATGTTATCAGATACCTGGTATGACATTGGATGGCACGGCCATCATCATTTCTCCTCTTATCTCTTTGATGAAAGACCAAGTGGATGCGTTAACGTCTTACGGTATTCCAGCAACTTATATTAATAGTTCCTTATCGTTTGAAGAGCAGCGTGAAAGAATGAGCAGTATGAAACAAGGGCGTTTTAAGTTCGTTTACGTAGCACCTGAACGGTTTGATTCCTCGTCCTTTCTTTCAACGATAAAACAAATCAAACTTTCCCTGGTTGCTTTTGACGAAGCTCACTGTATTTCTCAATGGGGGCACGATTTTAGACCAAGCTATCGATCGATTGTTCAAACGCTTGACCAAATCCCTAACATCCCCCTTGTGATGGGGCTGACTGCCACAGCAACACAGGAAGTCATTCATGATATTAAGCAGTTGATTCATGTAAATGATGAAGCTGTCATCAATACCGGCTTTGCTCGAGAGAACCTATCTTTCCGTATTATTAAAGGGAGAGACAAACGAGATTTTCTTCTCGAATATTTAGAGCAAAGAGCAAATGAAGCTGGCATCATTTATACAGCTACTCGAAAAGATGCCGACCATTTACAAAACTTCTTCGAGAAAAAAGGATATTCTATTGGAAAATATCATGCGGGCATGTCAGAACAGCAGCGAAAGCAGGTTCAAAGTGATTTTGTTCAAGATGAAATTACGACAATTGTGGCTACGAATGCCTTTGGAATGGGGATCGACAAATCAAACGTCCGCTATGTCATTCATTACTCTATGCCAATGAATCTGGAGTCTTATTATCAGGAAGCAGGCCGTGCAGGTCGTGATGGAGAACCAGGAGATTGTGTGCTTCTATACTCTGGACAAGATATTCACTTGCAGCGTTTCTTAATTGACCAATCCATGATGGATGAAGATAAAAAGCGTGATGAATACCGCAAACTCCAGTCCATGATTAATTACTGTCACACTCACATGTGTTTACAGCAATATATTCTAGATTATTTTGATGATCCTAACCATCATGACCCATGTGAGAAGTGCTCCAACTGTTTACACGAAGGAGAAGAAAAGGATATGACGAGGGAAGCTCAAATGGTGCTTTCCTGTGTCAAACGAATGGGGGAACGTTTTGGCGCTGGCTTAACAGCTAAGGTGTTAAAAGGCTCATCCGATCAGAAGGTCAAACAGTTTAGGTTTCACACGCTTTCTACTTACGGGATCTTGTCTCACTATACAGAAAAAAACTTAACGCAGTTTATCAATTTTTTGATTTCTGAAGGCTTGCTGAGTCCCGGCCAAGGACGTTATCCAACTCTGCAATTAACAGACTCCTCCGTCGGTGTGTTAAAAGGAGAACGTTCGGTTACGATGTTAGTTGAAACAACTACCTCTGACGTAGAGACGAACTACGACATAGAGAAATTTGAGGAACTGCGTGCTATACGTAAATCAATTGCTGATGACGCAGGACTTCCACCTTACGTTATTTTCTCTGATGCCACCCTTAAGGAATTAACCATCTATTTGCCTAAGAACCGTGAAGAAATGCTTCGCATCAAAGGGATTGGAGAGCAGAAATTTTCTCAATATGGTGAAGCTTTTTTAGATGTGTTATCAAAATGGGCTGAAACAGTAGATAAAAGACCTTCTCCGCCAACACAGGGCAGCTTTATGAAAAAGACAGCCCGAAAGCCAACAGACGGAGCAAGTCATGAGGAAACTTTTAACATGTGGAAAGACCAGCAATTATCGATTGAAGAGATTGCCGAGAAACGAAGCATGAGTGTACAAACCATTGAAAAGCATATATTTCGCTGTATGAAAGAAGGTGCAGAGGTTCATTGGGAAGAATGGTTTACCGATGAACAAGAGGAAGCTATCTTAATGGCTCACAGCCAATTAGAGGAAAAAAGACTTAAACCATTAAAAGAAAGCCTTCCTGACGATTACTCCTACCGGGCGATTAAAGCCGTCCTTATAAAACATGGATACATGAATTAAAACCGAGACTTTCCGTCTTGCCCCGCGGAAAGCGGCGCTTTTTCCTGTTCCTTTTCTCCAAACTCTAATGGAGGAATCGCAGGATACCTTGTCTACATCCATCCAAGTTATTTCAACAGCCTGCCGAGACTTCTCTGAGTCTCGGCTTTTTCTTTATAGAGTAAAAAACTTTATACTATAAATTAGGAGGCGATGATGATGAAACGTGAAGATGTAAAGAAGCTTGATCAGTTGGACGAACTCCATCAGTACAAAGAAGAATTTTACACCCACCCCGGTATATATTACATGGACGGCAACTCTCTCGGTCTTTTGTCTAAACGAGCAGAACAAACTCTGCTTACTTCTTTAAACGATTGGAAGCAGCACGGCATTGAAGGCTGGACGGACGGCCAACAGCCATGGTATTACATGTCTGAACAAATTGGAGAACAAACAGCTCCTTTAATTGGTGCGAAAGCGCACGAGGTGATTAACACGGGCTCAATCACCACAAACATCCATCAATTATTAGCCACTTTCTACAAGCCCAAAGGAAGCCGTACAAAAATCTTAGCGGATGCGCTAAATTTCCCATCCGATATTTATGCGTTAAAAAGTCAACTTGAACTTCATAACTTAAACCCTGCGGATCATCTGATTCAAATTACCAGCGAAGACGGCTACACGATACAAGAGGAAGACATTATAGAAGCGATGAATAACGATATCGCTTTACTTTTATTACCTTCCGTACTCTACCGTAGTGGGCAGCTGTTGGATATAGAAAGGATTACAAAGGCGGCTCATCAGCATAATATTATCGTCGGATTCGACTTGGCTCACTCCATTGGTGCCCTGCCCCATCATCTTCACGAGTGGGACGTTGATTTTGCTGTGTGGTGTACGTATAAGTACTTAAATAGCGGACCAGGCGGGGTCGGCGGTTTATTTGTACATGAGAACCATTTGGGCCGTAAACCCGGACTTGCTGGATGGTTCAGCTCTAGTAAAGAAAAGCAATTCGATATGGAGCATGAGTTAACGCCTGCGGATTCAGCCGGTGCTTTTCAAATAGGAACGCCTCATATTTTAAGCTCCGCCCCCCTTCTCGGCTCATTAGAAATTTTTCATGAAGCCGGAATTGAAAAGATTCGAAACAAATCATTGCAGCTTACTCAACTGCTTATGGATTTAATAAAGGAACACTTGACCTCCTATGATTTTCGTATGGCCAATCCGATTGAAAATCATCGACGAGGCGGTCACGTCAGCCTTGTTCATCCTGAAGCAGCGAGTATATGTAAAGCTTTAAAACATGAAGGAGTCATTCCAGACTTCCGTGATCCAAATGTCATTCGACTTGCTCCTATTGCGCTCTATGTTTCGTTTGAAGATGTCTATGATGTGGTATTGAAGTTAAAGGATATAATGGAGAATAAGAAGCAGCAGCAATACTCTAACCAACGAGGTACCATAGCGTAAGGAGGATTTCCATGAAGTTAATCGATATATCCATGTCTCTCAATGCAAAGACCCCGCCATGGCCCGGCGATCAATCATACTCGTATAAGCTCACGTGGGGAATGGAAGAAACAGGTTCAGTGAATGTAGGTCAGTTTCAATCCAGTAATCATTTAGGAACCCATGTGGATGCACCTTTTCACTATGACAATGATGGTTCGACGATAGGCGAATTACCGATTGAACGATTCATTGGGGAAGCGCTTGTAGTGAATATGGAAGGAAAAAGCAAGATTGAAGCAAGCGATCTTGAACCATTTCAATTTGAAGCCGTCGATAAGGTATTATTTCGTACATTAAGCTGGGAAGATCGTTCGGAGTTCCCTGGCGAGTACACCGTAATTGCAGAAGACGTCGCTCCCTTTTTAAACGAACGAGGCATTAATTTAATTGGGGTGGATACTCCTTCTGTAGATCCAGAAACGAGCAAAGAATTACCTGCTCACCAATCTCTTAATCAAGAAGATATCCTCATTCTCGAGGGTTTAGAACTGAGTCATGTTGCTCCTGGTGTATATGAACTCATGGCGTTTCCTCTCAAAATGGATGAAGCAGACGGGAGCCCGGTGCGAGCTGTATTAAGACAAAAGTAAAAAAGAGTTAGGGCGGATGGGTCCGCACCTAACTCTTTTGTTTTATCTTCTTTATTTCTTCTTCGTAATATTTTGTTCCATTGCCATTTGTCTAGCCACTCGAGGTGCGAGCCATACGACAGGCAGCAGGATAAGAGAGACAGGTACAGCCGTAACTACAATGAAGTTTTGCAATTGCGTAATCCCGCTATCTCCTGTCACCAATAGAATAGCAGCAATGGATCCCATAATGATCGACCAGAAAATTCTAAGCCATCTCTTTGGGTTCCCTTCTCCCATCACCGCCATAGCGATTGTGTAAGACATAGAGTCACTTGTCGTTACAACAAATAAAATCGTTAAGAGTAAGAACAACGGTGAAATCACAGCAGCAAGTGGGAATTGATCAGTGATCGCGAACATAGCTGCATGGTTCCCCGCTTCGTTTAAGGCAGTAGATACTGAGCCAGGATCGCTTAGTTCAAAGAAGATCCCTGAGCCGCCAAGTATGGTAAACCAAAACGTTGAAATAACAGGGGCAAATATTGATACAGCCACAATAATTTCGCGAATCGTACGACCTCTGGAAATTCTGCTGACTAAAATAGCCATCATTGGTCCATATCCAATAAACCAACCCCAGAAGAAAACGGTCCATAGTGACAACCACTCTCCATCCCCTCGGAATGTACTCATAGGAATGAATTGATCGACATAATAACCGAATGAAGATACGAAGTGGTTAATAATAAAACCACCAGGGCCAAAGATTAAGATGAAAGCCATTAACCCGATCGCAATACGTACATTAAAGCTGCTCAACAATTGGATCCCTTTATAAAGTCCAGTAACTGCAGAAATCGTTGAGATAAGCACGACAGCGAATATAATAGTAAATTGCGTACTTAGATTGTCTGGGATCCCAAAGACGCTCTGCAGCCCATAGCTTGCTTGTAAGCCGAGGAATCCGATAGGTCCGATCGTCCCTGCGGCTACAGCTATGATTGAAAAAGCATCCACCACTGTCCCGAACCAGCTATTGCGGATTTTTTCTCCGAATATCGGATACAATAGCGTTCTCGGCTTCATCGGCATTCCTTTTTCATAATGACCATACATCATAACAACTGCACTAATCGTTCCTAAAATCGCCCATGCTAAGAATCCCCAGTGCATAAAGCTTTGAGATAAAGCAGGGTTAATGGCTGCTTCTGTTCCAGCTTCGATTCCTAGATCAGATAAATAAGGGGGTACCGTGAGAAAATGATACATCGGTTCAGCTGCGGCCCAAAAAACACCGCCGCCAGCTAACAAGGTAGCCATAATGATAGACAACCATTTATATAAACTTAGTTCAGGCTGATCAGCTGCTCCCATTTTAATTTTCCCGTACTTCGAGAAAGCCAGCCACAATCCAACAAAGAACGTAGCTAACATTAATAGCTGCCAAAAGGCACCGAAATAAGTGGCAGACCATGCGAAGGTTGTATTCACAAAGTTTTCAATCCAATTGATATTTATGAGAGCGAATATCACGAAAAGAACTAACGCTCCTCCACTTATTATAAAGACAGGCCAGTCAATACGACCCGATTGATTTTTATTCATTTACAAGCTCCTTATTCATAGTTTTAAACACAAATATTTACTCTATCATTTCTTGTGTATTTATGTAAAGGCAAATGAAAGGATAGAAAAAGACTATAGCTCTTAACTATAGTCTTCCGTAAGCATGCCGCTATTTATTCATTTTTTGCTTTTGCCCATTACATCTTCTCGATCTTTATGTCTTTCTTGACAATCTTTACAAAGCGTCGCTTTTGCTTCTTGTTTTGACGTTAAAATCACTCCGCAGCTGCTGCACTTACCAAAATCATTAGGGTTGGATTGGAAGCCGGGAAGTTCACTTTCTGGACCTGGCATATAGTTTCCTCCTTAAAGTTCTCTATTTTACTTATACCCTATTTTGAACGGGTCAATCCTGTGAAATGAGTTTTGCCGCCATTAATCCGGATAAGGTTACCCCTAGCGTCCCTGCACCCGGAAAGACCGTATCCCCACACTGATGGAGGCGAGGGATACCAGTTCTGACAGAATAACTGTTTAACCAGCTAAATTTTCCAGTCGGAGCGTATCCTCCTACTTTTCCATCGTGGCGTTTAAGCCATTTTTGAAACGTAACAGGCGTACCCGGGAGGACAAGATCGAGTCCTTCAGCAAACCCTGGAAAATAATGATTGACGATACTGATTAAACGATCGGTCATCAGCTGTTTATTCGATTCATAATTTTCTCTCATCCACCATTGAGCAATATCGGTGTGAGTAGATAGTGTTAAAGAGCGCATGCCTTCTGGAGCCATAAACGAATCTTCCGGACGTGATAACGATAATAAGAACTGTCCTCCATCATGTAAACCTTCTGGATTTGCCGGGTCAATAAACTGGTGATACAAGCTCTCCGTGTTTGCAAAAACCTCTTCTTTAACACCGGCGTGAATAATGAAAGCTCCCCAAGCTTCCCGGCTTTGTTCTTTTTCTTTACGAACGTAAGATTGACGAGCTAAACGAGGAAATAATGTGTGATGCAGGTTATGAACGGAATTATTCATAATCACTTGCTCACTTCTAAACACCTTTTCACGCTTTGATTTTAAGTTAAATAGGTCCCCCGCTTGGCTAACCTCATAAATCGGATGTCTCATAAACACATCATTTCCCTGCCGCTTCATATATTCTGCCAGCTGCTCAGCTATCGTAGCTAAACCGCCTTGAACGGCATATGCCCCTTTATGAAAGGTTTGTAGTGCAGCATAACCAAGAAACGCCGGACACCTTTCTACATTCGTCTGTACACTATCCATAAGTTCTCCATTTAAAAAAGTAATAAATAAAGAGTGCCGATGAAGACCGAACTTCTGCAGCCGGCGGTAAATGGTTTGCGTTAAAAATGGCATCATTTTAACCGAGGGTACGTTCATTAAAGGAAATAGCCCTGCCCAGTCCTTTACAGTGCGCGGCGGAAAGATGGGTAATTGATGGACTAGCCGATCCACCATAGCTCCTACATAAAACACTTCGTCATAAAAAGCTTTTACCTTCTCTTTCACATCTGGAAACTGACGATCGATCTCTTCATACCATTGATGACGGTCACGATAATAGTGGATGGTGCGATCAGGCAGGTGAATATCCATAATTGGGTTGAGCAAGGTCATGGGAGGAGGCTTTAGACCTAACGTTTGGTAAAGTGAATGAAAAACACCTTCTTCCTCAAAGCCCATCCCTAACGTGGCCCCCGATTGAAAGCGATAGCCGCCACGTTCGTATTTACCCGCACTGCCACCTAATTCGTTGGAGGCTTCGAACAAAGCCACTTTATACCCCATTTTCGTTAACTGAGCCCCAGCGGCCAGCCCGCCAAAACCAGCTCCTACGATTGCTGTATCATACGTTTCCATTGCTTTCTCCCTCATTTCTCTACTTTTTTATACCCTTTTTGAAGAAAAATTAAAGGATTGGATAGGCTTTTTATGGGCGGATCTATACGTTTCCTGAGAGAAAAGAGGATGTATGGGTGAAACTTGCATACCACACCAAAACAAAGGCGCAAGCACCCTGGTAGACACGAAACGCATAAGCAAAACGGGCGGAGTAAGGTGGCCTTCCCTTCCGCAGCGCGGATTTATGACGCGAGTGTCTGGGCGCTGGAGCTGGATATCGCTCTTTTAAACCTATATATCCACAGCTTTGAATTATATAATTTCCTAGACAACAAAAAAACGCCGACCTAGTCGACGCTTTCCTCATCTTAATCAGCAAAATTTAAAGCCCAGCTGCCATTACGCATGACCGGCTCTTTCGTACCATCTTCAAGCACTCCATCAATAGTAAGCTCACCTGATCCCATCATAAAATCAACGTGGCTTAAGCTATGGTTTACTCCGTTTTGATCAAGCTCTTCTTCGCTCATATCAGATCCACCCTCTACATTATTAGGATAAGCTTTACCGAGCGCCAAGTGGCAAGAGGCGTTTTCATCATATAGCGTATTGTAGAAAATTAATCCAGATTGAGAGATTGGCGATTCATGTGGCACTAATGCTAGTTCCCCTAATCGTTTCGATCCCTCATCTGTTTCTAACAAGTGCTTTAACGTTTCCTCGCCTTCTTCAGCTTTGTAGTCTACAACCTTTCCGTTTTCGAAAGTGATCGTGAACTGATCGATCACATTTCCCCCGTAGTTCAGCGGTTTCGTGCTGGACACATGTCCGTTTACTCCATACTTGTGAGGGGCTGTAAACACTTCTTCCGTTGGCATATTAGGGTTAAAGGCAATCTTTTCTTTTTCCGTCTTTGCCGATCCGCCTTTCCAAATATGTCCCTTAGGAAGCTCAACTTCCAAATCTGTGCCTGGAGCTGAATAAACGAGTTTATTGTATTGCTTACGGTTTAAAAATTCACGCGCCTGACGTAATGTCTCATTATGCTTCTCCCATGCTTCGACTGGATCCTCTTGATCCACACGCACAATACGGAAGATTTGCTCCCACAGCTGCTCTACAGCTTGTTCCTCTGAAAGTTCCGGGAAAATCTTCTGAGCCCATGCTGGAATCGGAATACTTACGATTGACCACTGGATACGGTCATTCATTGTATAATTCCTGAAGTTAGACATCGCTTCCGCACGTGCTTTATTGGCAGAAGCTACCTTGCCTGCATCAATTCCTTTTAACAAATCAGGGTCCGTGGAGCGAATCGATAAGACAGCTGCTCCCTCTTCACCAAAGTAATCAAACATTTGCCGCTGCCATTCTGGTACTTCTTTAAGAACTTCAACGTCGGCATGTTCATAACGCAGGCGTGTAAGTTCATCATCCGCCCATACTATGTATACATCCTTTGCTCCCATTTCATAAGCTTTACGCGCGACCACACGAGTAAAGGGTGCTCCATCTACATTTGAATTGATCATTAATCGTTGATCTTTTTGCAAATTGACGCCTGTTTTTAGTGCAAGCTCTGCATATTTCTCTAACTTTTCTTGACTTGGAAATTTCATGTGAACGATCTCCCCTTGTTTTCAATTTAGTCCCGAGCCGCCGGGTACGTCATGTATCCGCTATCAATTATTCCATATTCAGGCTATGAATACAAAAAGAAACCTGAGCTTCCGGAGCCCAAGTTTCATATTTATTGATTATCGATCGACTCGACCAGCAGAGATAACTCTTCCCATCGTTCCATCTTTTGTTCGAGCTTCGTTTCAAGCTCCTGCTTTTTGGCCGATAGCTCTTCTACTTTACTGTAGTCGGCCGCTGCTGCAGCCATTTCGCCATCGATTTCTTCGATCTCACTCTCTAACTCTGCAATATCATCTTCAATCGTTTCCCACTCTTGCTTTTCTCTGTAAGAAAGCTTTCTTTTTCGATTCGAGCGGCGAGTTTTTTCTTGCTCAGACGTTTCCACTTTCTTTACAGCCTGATCCTCTTTATTTTGCTGATACTGCTGTAAATACTCTGAGTAGTTGCCATAATAACGCTTAACAGCACCTGTTCCGTTAAAAACAATCAATTTGTCTACCACACGATCTAAGAAATAACGGTCGTGGGATACGGTAATAACGACCCCAGGAAACTGATCCAAGTAATCTTCTAACACGCTTAACGTTTCTGTATCCAGATCATTCGTTGGCTCATCTAAGAACAATACGTTCGGTTCCTTCATAAGTACACGCAGCAAATAAAGACGGCGTCGTTCTCCCCCGGATAATCGTCGGATATAGGTCCACTGCTTAGAGCGAGGAAAAAGAAAACGTTCAAGCATTTGTTCCGCTGTAATTTCCGTTCCTTCAGCGGTAGAAATAACTTCAGCAACTTCCTTAATATACTCAATCACTTTAAGCGATCCGTCTATTTCTTCATGATCTTGAGTATAATACCCAATCTTCACGGTCGACCCAATATCTACTTCTCCACTATCCGGATTTAAACGCTCTGCCATAATATTAAGCAGCGTGGTTTTGCCCGAACCGTTTGGCCCTATAATGCCAATTCGTTCTTCAGGAACGACTAAATAGCTAAACTGATCAATAAGCGACTGGCCGGCAAATGTATGAGAAATATTTTTTAATTCCAGAACTTGCTTGCCTAAACGTGTAGAGCCTATCGCCATATCAACATCCTGCTTATCCGTTGCAAAGCTTTGTTCCTGCATCGCTTCGACTCTCTGCTTTCTGGCTTTCTGTTTCGTCGTTCTCGCTTTTGCGCCTCGTTTCAGCCATGCTAATTCGCGGCGCAGTGCATTTTGATGCTTTTCTTCTGCTTGACGCTCCCATTCTTCTCGCTCAGCTTTCTTCTCTAAGAAGGTTTCATAGTTTCCTTCATACGTATAGAGGCTTCCGCGATCCAGCTCATAAATTAAGTTCGTTACTCGATTTAGAAAATATCGATCGTGTGTAACAACCATTAACGCCCCTTTAAATTGGGCTAGATACCCTTCCAGCCATTCGATCGTTTCATTATCTAAATGGTTTGTCGGTTCATCCAACAACAGAAGATCGGCTGGCTGAATCAATGCTTTCGCGATCGCTACACGCTTCTTCTGTCCTCCAGACAGCTCGCCTACCTTTTTGTCAAAAGCTTCGATTCCCAGCTTCGTTAGAATCATTTTAGCCGTCGTATTCGCTTCCCAGGCATCGTGTTCATCCATCTGCTGCTGAAGGTTTAACATTTTTTCTTGGAGCTTTGTATTTTCGGGATCTAACGAAAGCTGCTGCAACACTTGTTCATACGCGCGAATCGTTGCCATTACTTTGGACTGTCCGTAATAGATCTGTTCCAATACAGTTAAATCGGCATCCAGTACAGGTTCCTGAGGCAAATATTCCAGCGAAAAATCTTTCGCATGCTGCTTACTTCCCGTATCTGCTGTTTCAAGATTAGCAATAATTTTCATCAAGGTTGACTTTCCAGTCCCATTGACTCCAATTAAGCCAATTCTCTGCCCATTCGTAATTGTAAAAGATATATCGTCAAATAGCGTTTGATCACCGTAGGTTTTACTAACATTCTCTACTGATAAAATACTCATCGTGCTCACCCTTTTTCATCACAATCTATATCTACTTTATCATATCGCCCTTCACGACCCTATCAAAAAAGCTACGCTGCAGGAAAGGGCCAGCGTAGCTTCGAATAATAATGATTAAGATTCTTTCTCAGAGGTTTGATCACGACGCCAATATTCCATACCGTCTACTCCAGGAAGATGGTCTTGATAAAATACTGGATCCTTCCCTTTCTTCCGTTGACGGGTGTAGTCTTTTAACGCAGCATAGGCCACTTTAGAAAGCATAAAGATGGCAAATAAGTTAATCAAAGCCATGATCCCCATCGTTAAGTCGGCAAGAGACCAAACGAGCCCAAATTCAGCAATCGCTCCAAACATAACCATAGCTAACACTGCTATTCTGTATACTAGGATATTGGCTGAGCTTTTCTTAATGAACTCAATGTTCGTTTCACCATAATAATAATTTCCTATAATTGAACTGAAAGCAAATAAGAAAATCGCAACGGCAATAAAAATAGCCGCCCAAGCTCCTAACTCGGTTTCAAACGCCAATTGAGTAATTTGAATACCTTCAAGGTTCGTGTCGGTGTATTGATTAGAGAACAAAATTATGATCGCAGTGGCACTACAAATCATTAGCGTATCTGTAAATACACCTAATGTTTGAATTAATCCTTGTTTAACAGGGTGAGTGACTTCAGATGTAGCCGCAGCATTTGGTGCACTACCCATACCGGCTTCATTAGAGAACAATCCCCGCTGAATCCCTATTAAAATCATCCCGCCAAATGTACCGCCGGCAAATTCTCTAAAGCCAAAGGCACTTTGGAAAATGAGAGCAAACATTTCTGGTACTTGAGCAATATTATCGAAGAAGACTACTAGCGCTAAGATAATATAGAAGATAGCCATAACTGGAATTACAATCTGTGTAACTTGAGCAATTCGTTTCAGGCCGCCAAAGATAACGAGAGCTACAATTACCGTTAAGAGAATACCCATTCCCCATTTGCCTATGTCAAACGACTCTTCGAATGCTAGACGAATCGTATTGGATTGTACAGAACTGAAAACGAGACCATACGTAAACGTGATCGTAATCGCAAAAATAATTCCCAGCTTTCTATTTTTCAGACCCTTTTCCATATAATAGGCAGGGCCGCCTCGGTATTGATTCTTCTCAGGTACTTTATAGATTTGCGCCAAGGTGCTTTCAATGAAGCTAGAAGCTCCACCTAGAACAGCAACCATCCACATCCAAAAGACAGCTCCTGGTCCACCAACAGAGATCGCTGCAGCTACACCAGCTAAATTCCCTGTGCCTACACGGGAAGCCGTACTGATCGTAAACGCTTGAAAGGGAGAGGTCCCCTTCTTTCCTTTTGCAGAAACAGCCCGCTTATCAAATAAGACGCGAAACATTTCAGGTATGTACGTAAATTGTGCAAACTTTAATCGAATACTAAAAAACAAACCTAAACCTAGTAATACAACAACAAGCAAGTACTCCCATATAATTTGGTTCAAAAAACCAATTACACTTTCCACTGCATCCACCTCCACATATTGAAAAAATTTACAATCAACCTTCCATTCCCACTCTCATGAACATTGAAACGAAGTTTTTCACACATAAAAATTACTTTACCAAGAAATCAGTGTTCTGAAAATACTAAACAAATAAATATAGGTCCATAGTCTCCTCAGATTTGCAAGGTATATATTTTCCCAAAATTTCTTTCTAAAAATCGATTGACATTTAATCCAAAGTAGGTAAAATAGTCATTGACATTGAAAATCATTTTCATTTAAAAATCTACATATGAGGTGAGCGAAGAATGAAGAAGTTGCTTTTATTCAGTTTTCTCTTATTTTCGGCATTTGCTTTAGCAGCATGCGGAAATAACGACGAAGAAAATTCTGGTTCCTCTGATTCTGAGGGTAACGAAGAGTCAGAAGGCGGAGAAATTAACCTATACACAGGTCGTCACTATGATACAGACCAAGAGCTGTATGATCAGTTTACTGAAGAAACTGGCATTGAAGTAAATGTCATTGAAGGAAAAGACGATGAACTGATCGCACGAATGGAACGTGAAGGTAAAGCTTCTGAAGCCGATCTATTAATTACGGCTGATGCAGGACGTCTTCACCGTGCTAAATCGGATGACCTTTTACAAGAAGTTGATAGTGAGGTTCTAAATGAGAATATCCCGGAGAACCTTCGCGATGAAGAGAACGAATGGTTTGGACTCACAAAACGTGCACGTGTCATTGTTTATAACGAAGAAACAGTGAACCCTGACGACATTCAAAACTACAGCGACTTAACGAAAGATGAGTGGGAAGATAAAGTACTCATCCGCTCTTCTGAAAACATTTATAATCAGTCTCTTGTAGCATCTATGATCGCACAAGATGGCGAGGAAGCTGCGAAAGAATGGGCTCAAGGTATTGTTGATAACATGGCCCGCGACCCACAAGGCGGAGATCGTGACCAGGCGAAAGGGATTGCTGCTGGCGAAGGTGATGTAGCTGTCATGAACACGTATTACCTCGGACAAATGCTTAATTCTGAAGATGAAGAAGAAGTTGAAGTTGCTGAACAGCTAGGTGTCATCTTCCCTGATCAAGAAGGTAATGGTACACACGTTAACATCAGCGGTGTAGGCCTGGCAGCCAGCAGTCAAAACACAGAAGAAGCACAGAAGTTTATGGAGTTCTTAACAGAAGAATCAGCACAAGAACAATTTGCAGAAGCCAACTATGAGTACCCAGTTAATGAAAATGTAGAACCTACTGAAGTTTTACAAGAATGGGGCGAGTTTGAAGAACAAGACATCAATTTAAGTGAACTTGGTGAAAACAATGGAGAAGCCATTCAAATTATGAACGAAGTGGGTTGGAAATAATCCTCTTCCCCCTGTGCCGCCCCTCAAAAACGAGGGCGGCATTTGGTGTATATACAATAAAGTATTCAACCTGTTATGATTAGACGGTACGCTTTTTATTCAGGTTTTATTTTTAAAGGACGTGTCCGTTTTGAAGCTGTTTCGAAAACTACCAGGATATATGAACACATGGACCTTACTTACCATGATCATCGTTGTTCTCATTTTACTACCAAACATCACCATTTTAATCAGCTTTTTCACCGAAAAAGCAGAGAATTGGGCACATATCCAGGAGTTTATCCTTCCTAACTTAATAAAAAATACTAGCTTATTGATTATATTCACCGGAATCCTAGCTATTATGATGGGAACCAGTTTGGCCTGGCTTGTCTCAGCTTATGACTTTCCCTTCAAAAATTTCTTTAAATGGGCGCTGATCCTGCCATTGGCGATTCCTCCCTATATTGCCGGATATACGTATAACGGGATCCTAAACTATACAGGCGTCATTCAAAAGACACTGCGAAACACATGGGGAATTGAAGTCAATCAAAAATATTTTGATATCCTTAACCTCCCTGGCGCCGTGTTCATCTTCACGTTATTTCTTTTTCCTTACGTGTTTATGATTACTCGCGGATTCCTGCAAAATCAATCAGCTTCTTTGGTTGAAAATGCACGGTTGCTCGGCCGCGGGCCATTCTCTATTTTTTTCCGTGTCGTCTTACCTGTCTCACGGGGAGCTATCGTAGGAGGAGCCAGCCTTGTATTACTTGAGGTCTTAAACGATTATGGAGTGGTTCAATACTTTGGAGTCCCCACCTTTAGTACTGCTATTTTTCAAACATGGTTTGGGATGGGCGATCTTAATGCAGCCATTAAGCTTTCTGCTACTTTAATGTTTATCGTTTTCTTTATTTTAGTCATTGAGAAATTCTTAAGAGGACGAAAGAAATACAGTTACACGACGACAAAAGTTCGTCCTCTTAAACCTATTAAACTAACAAAAAGTAAAGCTTGGACAGCCTTTAGCTATTGCGTTATCATTTTCGCGCTTGGTTTTCTTATTCCATTTATACAACTTATCGCTTGGATGTTCTTAACCTTTGAAAAAATGATGTCTTCTACATTTATTGAACTCGTTTGGAACTCCCTGTTCGTGTCGCTTGTAGGGGCAGCGATGATTACCGTATTCGCTGTCATCATCGCAAACTTTGCTCGCATGCACCAAAGCTTTATCTCCAAAGCCCCCGCACGAGTGACGATTTTAGGGTATTCTATTCCCGGTGCTG
Source organism: Halobacillus andaensis (assembly GCF_014636475.1). Taxonomy (GTDB): domain Bacteria; phylum Bacillota; class Bacilli; order Bacillales; family Halobacillaceae; genus Halobacillus_A; species Halobacillus_A andaensis. The sequence continues at coordinate 527,821 of NZ_BMEL01000002.1, read as the reverse complement.
TGATTGCCGTTGGTATAAGTACCGTTTTTATCGAAATTGATAATCTGTTATTTAATTTTTATGAAATGGCTGGACTCGATGCATCTTTATTTATCAGTACAAGCCTATTTATGTTAATATCAGCTTATGTGATTCGTTTCCTTGCTGTTGGATTTAATTCCATCGAAGCAGGATTCGATAAAGTCGGAAATAAATTCACAGAAGCCTCACGTATGCTGGGGATGAACGTGACTAAAACATTTTTTAAAGTGGATCTGCGCATGATTAAAGGACCACTCATCAGCGGATTTATTTTAGCATTTATTGAAATAATAAAAGAATTACCGCTTACATTGATTTTAAGGCCATTCAACTTTGACACTCTATCGACGAAAGCCTATCAATACGCGAGTGATGAACAAATTCATGAAGCCTCGCTCGCTTCTATTATTATTGTTGTCGTCAGCGCGATCGCCATATACGTCTTTCACAAAGTTCTAGAAAAGGAGCCACGTTAACATGTTCATTCAAATTGAAAACCTGTGCTTTAAGTATCAGAACTCTAGCGAAAATACGATTGATTGCTTTAACCTAACGATTGACCAGGGCGAAATCATTTCCATCCTTGGAGAAAGCGGAAGCGGAAAAAGTACCGTACTTCGCCTGCTTTGCGGCCTCGAAACCCCTACTTGCGGAACCATTACGATAAACAAACACATCATGACAGACGACCGCCACTTCGTTCTCCCAGAACGACGCGGCATTGGCATGGTGTTCCAAGATTACGCCCTTTTCCCGCATATGACCGTAGCTGAAAACATTCAGTTCGGGTTAAAAGGGTATGGACGCAAAGCTAGAAGAGAGCGCACAGAAGAGGTCTTAGAGCTTGTGAACATGACAAGTCTTATGAAACGATATCCACATGAGCTAAGCGGCGGTCAGCAGCAGCGTGTCGCCCTCGCACGCGCGCTCGCTCCAAAACCTGCCCTGCTCCTGCTTGATGAACCGTTTAGTAACCTTGATGCGGATTTACAGATCAAGATTCGCGGCGAGTTGAAAGATATCATTAAGAAGACAGGAACAACTTCTATCTTTGTGACACATGACCGCGAAGATGCGCGTGCCATCGCCGATCGTATCATTACGATGCGCGACGGGGCAGCATACGATTGGGAGTCCATTTGTACGCTGCGCGAAGAACAACAGCAGCAACAGCCGAAGCTCGTTAAAGTGAAAGGCTAGTTCTTTCAAATTTTGCGATATTGACTTGGTTGAAATTCAACTTTGCAAGTTAGCTGTGGCCAGCGTGTTTTCAACCTTTGTGAGCGAATAAGACAATATACGAGCGGTTAACAATAATTTACGAGAAAAACTCCGATGAAGCTGAATCGAGGTTCGGCTTCATCGGAGTTTTTTGTGTGCCTCTATTTATCGGGATTCCCCAGTAAGGACTGCAAAGCAGCCGCTTTCCCCTTTTCTTACTTCCAAGGCAGGTCGGTCCCGAACATTTCGGCTAATTCTTTTGATTCTTTTCTTCTGGCTTTACGATGTTCGTGGCGTTTTTGCGCGCCTTCGTGCAGCCATTTTTCTTCCTCAGATTCAGGGTAAACTCCTGGTACTGGAGCGGGTTGATTGTTTTCATCAACCGCAACCATAGACAGGAAAGCTGTCGTACATAATTTTCTTTCTCCTGTTAGAAGATTTTCAGTAACGGCTTTTACGAAAACTTCCATAGACGTATTATGTGTCCATGTCACGAATGCTTCCAAACAGATTGTATCTCCTTCAAACACGGGATGAAGAAAGTCGACAGAGTCAGTGGAAGCTGTAACGACGGGTTTCCGGCAGTGCCGAACGGAAGCGATAGCCGCCACATCGTCTATATAGGCCATAAGTTTACCACCAAACAGCGTTCCGTGACTGTTCGTATCGGGCGGCAGAACATGTGAATTTTTAACTGCTAATGAATCAATACAAGGCTTGGCGTCCATTTTCATTCCTCTCTTTCATATGGAATCGTTCCCTGTCTATTATACCATTATTGTCTATCCGTCATCCTTTTAAAGAGCTGGATTTCAAATGTGGCACCTGCTCCCTCATTATTTGCAGCTTTAATTGTACCTCCGCTACGTTCAATGATGGCACGTGAGATCGCTAAGCCTAATCCAGTCTCGCCTTCTTTTCCTTTGATGAACCTTTGAAACAATTGAGGCAATAACTCTTCTGCTATTCCATCTCCATTATCAATCACTTGAATGGTTAGGCTGTCATTTACAACGCCTGTCTTAATAACCACTCTGCTTTTGGCATGTCGAACTGCGTTTCCGATAATGTTAATGAATGCTTGAAGCACTCGTTCACGATCGACAAAACTGTAAAATTCATCTTCACCGCTGTACTGAAGCTCTACACCTTTTTCATTCGCTAATGGAAAAAGTCGATCCTTTGCCTGTATGGCCACTTCCGCTACATTGACGGTTTCTGGATGATACACGTCTTCACTACTATCAAGCTTGGCGAGTAAGATCATTTCGTTTACGATTTTTTTTAACCGTTCCGTTTCACTTACCATCACGTCTAATCCCCTGTCGGCATCCTCCCCTTTGAAGATACCGTCGCGAATCCCCTCAGCATAGCCTTGAATCGACATCAGCGGCGTTTTTAGTTCATGCGAAGCGTTTTGAAAGAACTGTTTTTGTGAGGTAATATACCGCTCCAATTCTTCCGCCATATGACGGACGCTTCGTTCTACTTCTTTAATTTCTCCGCTTGACTTTACTGGCTTCACCTGGTCAAATTTTCGTTTTTCAATCTTCTTCACTTCTTGCTGCAGATGACTTAAAGGCGTAACCAGGCGATTGGTCATAAAATAACTCACCGCTAAAGCGAGAAGTAAACCAATAATAATGACACGAATCATACGCTGAGCAAATGCGTTTTGAACCAATTGTAAATCATCAAGAGGTGTTACCATGACCAGGATTCGCTGAGAACTGTTTGGGGCTACTCGGATGTTATAAGCTACATAGCTTTCGCCTTGGCTTTCCCAAACCTCTTCCTCAACTAGTTCTTCTTCGTACCGGTCCAGCCAGTCTACTGCTGTTTCAGCAGGAAGTGTACTAAATAGTACTTCTTCCTGATTTAGGTCAAACAGAAGCAGCGGATAGTTCTGATCTTGAACGAGTTGTGTCAGTTGAGGCAGCCGGACGGATGCATCCTGTTCTTCTGTAATTTGCTTCAGCAGCTGAGCGCGTTCTTCTAACTGTTTTCGTTCATCCTGGATAAGCATGTCCATGATTAAAGAATAGACAAAGAAAACAGTAATCGTCATGACGATAAGAATGACTGCGGCAAATGCTGCATTTAACTGATATTGAAGCTTCATGACGAATCACGACTGCTGCGTAGGCGGTATCCATGCCCCCATACCGTTTCAAGCGGCAGGTCTTTCATTTTTTTTCGTATCCGTTTAACAAGATCATCAACCGCTCGATCGCTCCCAAAGTAGTCATCTCCCCACACCTTTAAAAGAAGCTCTTCGCGACTGTACGCTCGATTTTCTTGCTGAGCCAATATTTTTAATAAATCGTACTCCTTGGTGGTCACTTCTACTTCTTTTCCATGAAAGTAGGCATTGCGCTCCGTTTCATTTAAGGATAAAGCTCCGGCTTTAATGAGTGCAGGTTCAGACTCCTTGCCTTCCGGCTGCATGGCTGACCACCTTTTCAGCTGACGCTTAACACGAGCCACTAATTCCCTCGGACTGAAAGGCTTCGTTAAATAATCATCTCCACCTAATTCCAGACCTAGAATTTTATCAACTTCTTCATCTTTTGCAGATATGATGATAATTGGCACTTCAGACGTTTGACGAATCCTTTTACAAAATTCATACCCGTCTATCCCAGGAAGCATAATATCGAGCACCCATAAATCGGGGGGCGACTGCTGAAAATATTCCCACGCTTTTTCAGCTGTATCCAGCGCTTCGACTTGGTAGCCTTCTTTATCTAAGTAAGCTGTTACTATGTTTCTTATATTTGGATCATCTTCCACTACTCCAATTGTTCGCTTCATAAGATTCCTCCTTACTACTAGGATTCTATAACCATTTTCGCATATTTTACAACAAACAGTGTGTATTACACACTTTTTCCATAATTACTCCGAAGTCATGCCATAACTTATGACTAGAATAAGAATTGTACAGAGGAAACCCATTGATTCATGCCACTGATCAGCTGATGAGAAAGGGGTCATTGATCACACATGATGAATGAAGAAGAAAAAGCAATAAGAAGAAGTCGTAAACGCTCAGGTTTCGCTTATGGTGTATTAGGTGCTATTGTGGCTGCGTTTTTAATCACGGCAGTGTTTCAGTGGAAAGGAATAACCGTTAACGTTGAAACAAACGAACCCTCTGCACAAGCTAATGAATTAAACCTTGGTGAAGACCAAAGTGAAGTAACGCAAGCCATTAATAAGACATCGGAAGCCGTTGTTGGAATCAGCAACAGCCAAGACGGCGTACAGGGCAGCCAAGAAGCCGGCACTGGATCTGGGGTCATCTACAAGAAAGATGGCGGCCAAGCTTTTGTTGCAACGAACCATCACGTTATTGAAAATGCCTCCTCCCTTGAAGTGATATTATATGATGGTACAAAAGCGAAAGCCGAACTTAAAGGCAGTGACCCACTTACAGATCTAGCCGTTTTACAAATAGATGGCGAACATGTAGACAAGGTTGCTGAGCTAGGATCAGCCAAGGACGTTGAGGTTGGTCAAACAGCCATAGCGATCGGTAACCCACTCGGCATGGAATTCGCTGGATCAGCCACGCAAGGGATTATTAGCGGTTTAAACCGAAACATACCAGTGGATATCAACGGGGACCAGCAGCCAGACTGGGAAACTGAAGTTATCCAAACCGACGCCGCCATAAATCCCGGCAACAGTGGGGGTGCGCTGATCAATCTTAAGGGTGAAGTCATAGGAATTAACTCTATGAAAATTGCCCAAGCGGAAGTAGAAGGCATCGGTTTCTCCATACCTATGGACATTGCCAAACCTATCATCGATGACCTCGAGACGACTGGAGAAGTAGAACGCCCTTACATGGGCATCGAACTACGGGACGTCAGCCAGATTCCTAGTTCCGTTCTTGAAGGGGAATTGAACTTACCAAACGACGTACAGCAGGGTGTACTTGTCGGTAGTGTGGAAGAAGGCTCTCCAGCAGCTGAAGCGGGTCTTGAGAAATACGATGTCATTACTAAAATTGACGACGAAGAAGTTGACTCACTTATGAGTCTTCGCCAGTACCTCTACAGAAATGTAGAGCCTGGAGATACCATTGATGTCACCATTTATCGAAATGGTGAACAAACGGAAGCTTCGCTCAAGCTTTCCTCCCAATAGTTTTAAATATAACCTCTCTTTTATCAAGTGTCCTAAAGCTACGGCTTTTAGGGCACTCTTTTTTATAAAAAAGCATTTTTGCTGACTTTTTTGGTACCAGGTACACAAAATAGATGAACGTGTACCTGGTACCAAAACTTATTTTTCTTTTTTCTCTGAGTACCAGGTACAGAAAGGTGAAGATTGTGTACCTGGTACCCAAAGAAAAAGCTGCCTCCTTTAGAGACAGCTTTTTATAAAATCGGTGATAATAGGCGGGCGATGGCTTCTTTAAATCGAATCCATAGCGAACGCTTTTTATATAGTTTGTACGTTAATTCCGTAGAATCTATAATATCTTCATGAAAACGATCCGCTAATTCATGTGCGATATCAGGATGATACAAGAAAGCATTGACTTCAAAATTCAATCGGAAACTGCGAACATCAATGTTGGCGGTTCCAACTGAAGCGATGTTGCCATCTACGACAATCGATTTCGCATGAAGAAATCCCTTCTGATAGACGTAAACCGTCGCCCCCGCATTTAACATATCCCCAATATTTGAGAAGGTTGCCCAGTAGACAAACGGGTGATCTGGCATTTTCGGAATCATAATTCGCACATCCACCCCTGATAAGACGGCAATTCGCAACGCGTCTAGCAAACTATCATCTGGAATGAAATAAGGTGTTTGAATATAAATATAATCCTTTGCCGAAAGAATCATTTTAATATACCCATGCTTAATTTGTTCCCATTCGGAATCTGGACCGCTAGAAACAATTTGCATGGCCACATCACCTTGGGCTTCGGCTTGATAATATCGCTCATGATAATGAATATCTTTGCGGGAAGCTTGATTCCAGTCGAGGATAAAACGGGTCTGCATATTATGGACCGCCCCGCCTTTTACCCTTAGATGGGTATCCCTCCAATAACCAAATCTTTTATTAAACCCTAAGTACTCATCGCCTATGTTAAAGCCGCCGATGTATCCAATTTCACCGTCAATGATCGCAAGTTTGCGGTGATTACGGTAATTAATTTTCATATTCAACTTTGGAATGAGAGGTGGAAAAAAGGATTCAACCATCCCGCCTGCTTCTTCAATCTTCTTGATAAACTTACGGCTTAATGACCGTGAGCCCATATCGTCATATAACAACTTAACTTCTACATTCTCTTGGGCTTTGCGGATCAGCACTTCTGCCAGCCGCTCTCCCAATTGATCGTCGCGGACAATATAGTAAAGGAGATGAACGTGATCTGTCGCTCCCTCAATGTCTTCCAGCAGCGCATGGAACTTTTTTTGTCCATCTGTGAACACTTCCACCTCGTTATCCTGGGTAAGCAAAGCATCATTGTTCTTTAAATGCATATAGATTAGATCTTCGTATTGGACGATATCTTCATGTTGAACTCGTAAGCTTCGATCTTTAATGGCTCGCAGCTGATCCTGCACAGCCGTAAGCAGCCCTAAGCGGCTTTTTTTATCCCATATGAAAATTTCTTTATGACTAAGCCGACGTCCGAAAACTAAGTATAGGAAGAAGCCTGCAACTGGAATGAATAAAAGTACCATTAACCAAGCCCAGGTGGAGCTGGCATCCCTTCGCTCAAGGAAAATGATCGCGAGTGCCAATAGCACGTTCAGTATAATGATCGTACTAAATATATATGGAATTATGTTCAACTCGAGACACCTTCCTTTTCTTAACAACTCTTTCATTATCATCATAGCACACCCACAAAATAAGGAAAAAGCGATACTTGTTTTTCCTGTTTCTATAAAAAAAGAAGGCCCTTATGACCTTCTCTTATGATTCAAGTAATATTCCTTTTCTTGCAAGCTCCTTCTTCGCATCATCCAGAGCTTCTTTCTGGTGAGCTCCTATCGTGTGAGTATGCACTCCCCCTGTTAACTGGGACAAATAGCTCGACTCTGTCTCTTGCAGACGTTCGATCAGCCTCGTCACGTCACGACGATTTGAGATCCCGAGATTCGCTGTTAAATCTCCGTACACGGGATGCTCCACAATCACATCAATTACATGGACGCCGTGATCAACAAGTATGTTCAGCTCTTCTTCAGTTTGATCGGGTCGATGTTGACACACAATGACTTCACGAAAGGGAAAGTGATTCGTTGATTTACTCAAGTATACATAGCCTTGACTAGTGGCAATGATCGGTTCGCCACTTGCTTTTAACAATGAAATATCGCCGACAATTACTTGTCTCGTGACCTTCATCTTCTCGGCTAAGGAATGCCCTTTTATCGGTTCTTTACTTTGTTTTAAATAAGCTAAAATTTGATCTCTGCGATCCTCAGCTTTGAGCTTTGATTGAGGCATGCTCTTTACTCCTTCGTACATTTTTGATTCCACTATCTTACCATAGTTAATAAAAAAAGAAAGAGACTTACAGAATGTTGTATCCGCTAAGTTTCCATTTTTCAATAGAAAAGGTGGATGTGCCTAGAGAGGTAAACAAAATGTCGTCGTCCTCAGTCTGCGGGAAAATTCTGCTCGTAAATACTTCCTTTCCTCCATTTACGAATATCTCGATAGAAGAATGATCAATGAACAGATGCAGTTCTTTTAAACCTTCTTGCAATACGGTTCGCCGAAATTCTGTTTGACTTTTATCCTCAAATTGGGGGCGAGATAAAGTGAGTACGCCATCGCTTTTCTTATAACTAAATGATACATAATGGAAGATTTCCAATGCAAACTGATCCTCCACTTCTTCAAACTCCATACGCAGCTCCACCGGTTTTCCTTCCACTCCTCTAACGGCTTTTTGATCATTCGTAATTGTAATTTCTGAATGTAGCAATACCGCTTCTCTCATCTCTGCCAGTTCAGGAACAGGCTGCTGTAAGATTTGACTGCCGTCCCAATCTAAAACCCGCGGGACGGTAAGAGCATGAATCCACTTTTGAGAAACGGTAGGGTGGGATTGTTCATTTTGCTCAGGGACGCCCATCCAGCCGTATAATATACGCCGGCCCTTCTCGTCGAGAAACGTTTGCGGGGCATAGAATTCGAATCCTCGATCCAGTTCGTGAAAAACTCCATGCTCCAGCGAACAATCTTCAGCTGCCAATTGACCGGCAAAATAACCACTTTGGTACGTGTTATTGTATTTCATGCCGTCTGGCTGCAGACCTTGAGGAGAAACAATTAAAATATCCTGATCATGAAGCTGAAATAAATCAGGGCATTCCCACATGTACCCGAAATCTCCAAGTCTATTTTCATTCGATCCGGCAACAGGTCCGAGAAGCTCCCAATCTAATAAATTACTGGATCTATAGAGAAGCACCTTTCCCTGCTCGTGTTGATTTTGCGCCCCGACCACCAGGTACCATTTCTCTCCTTTTTTCCACACTTTTGGATCACGAAAATTACTCGTGTACCCTTCTGGCACATAGATGACCGGACCTTTTTTCTCAAAGTGAAGACCATCTTTAGACGTGGCTACACATTGGTATTCCTCTTGTTCCCCTTCTTCATTAAAAACATTTCCCGTGTAAAATAAATAGAGCTGATCTTCATGAATGATCGCACTGCCTGAATAACAACCATCTTTGTCATACCATTCAGATGGAGTAAGCGCTATTCGCTCGTGTCTCCAATTAACAAAGTCTTCCGATATGTAATGCCCCCAAAACTTCTCTCCGTGATCGGTCTTAAATGGCATCCACTGATAAAATAAATGATACTCGCCCTTCCATTGCACCAATCCATTAGGGTCATTCATTAAACCTACGGGCGGCATATGGTGAAAAGAAAGCCGGTAAGGATCTGCTTCCACTTGTTCTCGATGCTTTTCCACTTCCACAGCTGCCGCTTCTCTTAATTGCTCATCCCTCTTACTCAATGCTTTTCCTCCTTTAATATAGAAGTTACCCCTATTCTAAAAGAACCTAACGCGCTCATAACGTTAGGTCCTTTGGGTCTTATTATTTAGTTTGAAGAGTAATCACTGTTGTTTCCCCAGCATCTGCCGCATCACTATAAGACGCATCAAATTGTTCAACGATGTCATCATAGTTTGTGATCACAACGGGGGTAATTGTACTTTTGGCTTTTTCATTTACTAAATCTGTATCAAACGTAATCAGTGCATCTCCAGCTTTAACCGTATCGCCAGTAGTGACGTGACCCTCGAAGCCTTCCCCTTCCATAGCTACAGTTTCAAGACCGATGTGTACAAGTACTTCAACACCAGATTTTGTTTTAATACCTACCGCATGATTTGTAGGGAAAAGCTGAACAACTTCTCCGTCTACCGGACTTACCACTTTCCCATTGCTCGGTTCAATAGCAATGCCGTCTCCCATCATACGCTGACTAAACACAGGGTCTGGTACTTCATCAAGAGAAACGACCTTCCCGCTTAATGGGGCTACGATATTCTCCTCGACGCTCTTTTTGCCAAATAGTTTCTTTAACATGTGTATCCTCTTCCTTTCAATGGATTTCATTTATTCAAAGTTTAATGATACCATTCAATTTCCCTTATTCGATATCAGTAAACCTTATCATATGTAGGGCCGGAGATCTCATCCAGCCATCTTAGAGTCGATTTAAGGCCTGCTCCAAGTCTTTCCAAACATCTTCCCACGCTTCTAACCCAACTGATAAGCGTACCATAGAATCATTTACTCCCATTTTCTCTCGTTCACTAGGAGGAATGGTCGAATGAGTCATGGTGGCAGGGTGTTGAATTAATGTCTCAGCGTCTCCAAGACTAACAGCAATTTTTACTAAGTTCAAATGATTCATCATGCTCATCGCCTCTTTTTTAGAGCCTTTTATCGTAAATGTAACGACTCCCCCGCCTTCGGTCATTTGCTTCATAGCAATTGATTGATCTGGATGAGAAGCATCGGTCGGATAAAACACCTCTCGTATACGTTTATGCTGCTTTAATTGATCAACAATTTGTTTGGCATTGTAACAATGACGCTCCATACGAACATGAAGGGTTTTTAACCCTCTCAATAATAACCAAGCATCAAAAGGGGCCATCGTCCCTCCTCCATCTTTACGAACCGTCTTCCCTACTTCATCCATAAATGATTGCTTCCCAACAGCTACACCGCCGATGACATCTCCATGACCGTTTAAGTACTTCGTGGCACTATGAACAACTACGTCACACCCAAGGTTTAATGGCCGCTGTAAATAAGGGGAGGCAAACGTATTATCTACCACTACAGGTAAGTTATGTTCGTGAGCCAAATCAGCAATCATTTTTAGATCAATAATCCTCATCGTAGGATTAATAGGCGTTTCGATAAAAATACATGAGGTGTTAGGCTGAATTCGGTTTGCAATCTCCTGCGGTTCTCTCATATCCGAAAAATCATGAGTAATATTATATTTTTCCTTTAATAAACTTAACAAACCGTACGTGCAGCCGTAGATTCCGTTGGAACAAAGAATATGACTTCCTGCTTTCGTAAGCGATGTAAGAATAGCGGAAGTTGCCGCCATACCTGAAGCGAAGGCTAGTCCTTTTTCTCCCCCTTCTGCAGCGGCAATCCTTTCTTCTAAAGCTTGTACCGTTGGATTGCCTAAACGAGAGTAAATATAACCTTGTCCTTCACCAGCAAACCTCCTCTCACCTTCTTCTGCGGTCGAAAATGAAAAGGTAGATGTTTGATAAATAGGAAATGACAAGCTTCCATGAAACTCAGTGTGTTGAGCTTTTCCGTGAATATACAATGTTTCTGGATGATCTTTCACTTTAAATTCCTCCTTCCTCTACAACCTATGCAATTTTCTATATATGTACGCTTGATTCCTAATATAAAAAAAGTACACTTCTTTTAAGAAGAGTACTCAGGCTGTCGAAAAAGCTTAGACGAATATAATAGGGGACTATATGGTTGTTCCTTCATTTTGTCGGTAGAAAAGGAACAGGAAAAAGTGCCGCTTTCCGCGGGGCATGACGGAAAGCGGCACTTTTTCCGTTCCTTTATCCCAATGGGCTTTGGAACCACCATCGTATGAGTGCCCTGTTGCAAACTCTGTTATGCTAACCATGTACCTCTTCTAAGTGTAAATGACGATTATACAACTGCTCTGTCCAAGCAATAGCCTGCCCATAGATCTCTAATAGTTCACTTAAACGAAGGTCCATTTTTTCAAGAATAGGTTCCAGCCGATCAAAATCCGCCTGCTCAATCGCCACTACGATATCAAGGATAAAACGATGCATATTCTCTTCCCCATTCAACGCTTCGTGAATAGCTGCATCTAAAGGAAGAGTATTCATCACTTCCTCAGGAGAACACTGCATCATCACATCCACGGAAGATAATAAACCGGTGAGGAAATATTGTTCTCCTAAGCGATTGTGACCAATACTAATTCCAATTTGCTCACACATCTTTGCTCGTTGTAAACTCGATTTCATTGTTTCTTGAGACGCAGGAGCTGGGCTTTCTTCCTCCACCGTAAACACATACATCCATTTCTTTAAAGGTTCCACACCAAACAACTGTACAGCTTGTTTAATCGATTGCACAGGCATTGACAGCGTTGAGGAAAAATTAATTAAACGAAGAAGCTTATAGGTAAGAGCTAAATCCCCTTCAAAGATTTGAATGACTCGATCTAAATTAATGTGTTCCTCTTCAACAGAAAGCTCTTTAATAATTTGAAAGTAGGACGAACGATAAAGAGGAATGTCCACAGCTGAAACAATGACAGGACGGCTAATATAGTACCCTTGAAACAGCTCAAACCCTTCCTTCATACATTGATTAAACTCTTCTGCCGTTTCTACTTTTTCGGCTAGCAGAGTAATATTTTTGTCTTGTGCGATTTTCCCAATTTCTGCCCGGATCGTCTCCGATGATTGGCGAATATCTACTTTTAAAATATCTACATATGTAAGAAGTTCATGAATGTCCGTTTGCTCTATACTCATTACATCATCTAATGCGATAGAAAATCCCTTTTCTTTTAATTCACGGCAAACTTTGATTAAATCACCGTTCCAATTCACATCTTCTAAGATCTCCACGATTAATTTACTTGGATCGAAATATTCCGGTACCTTATCCATTAATAACTCTTCCGTGAAATTTATAAAGCAAGGATGATTTTGAGACAATCGTTCAAGACCAATTGTTAAAAAGCTGTTAATTAAAACCTCTCGTGTCGCTTTATTACCATCGGTCTGAGGGAATGTATTTTCTTTACTATTTCGATATAAAAGTTCATAACCACAAATATCATTACGCCCATCGACAATAGGCTGTCTAGCAACAAATACTTCCACTCATCATTCCCCCTTTAGTAGATGGCTTTTTTTATTAGTATACTACATTGAAAATCTGATGTTAATTTCACTTACATGAATTTCCTCCTATAGGACAAACTGAAAAAAAGCGATTATTAGGAGGTTGGTTATGGATAAAAAATTGGATTGGACTCACCCAGAACCTTTATGGACTAAAGAAGCATCTCTTCCCTCTTTCGACCAGTTAACTGAATCACTAGATACAGAAGTCGCCGTCATCGGTGGAGGGATAACAGGGATAACAACAGCCTACTTATTAGCAAAGGAAGGAAAAAGCGTTACACTCCTTGATGCCGATCGTATTCTAAATGGCACAAGTGGTCACACGACCGCAAAAGTAACCGCTCAACATGGATTAATCTATCACGAACTAATGAATCATTTCGGGGAAGACCACGCGGCCTTATATTATAAAGCCCAATCGGACGCCATGACTTCTATGGAAGAAACGATGAATGAATTAAATGCTCAATGTGAATGGTCTAAGCAGGATGCTTACCTTTATGCCACTACGAAGGAAGGGGCAAAAAAATTAGAAAGGGAGCGGGAAGCCTATGGGCGTTTAAATATTCCTCAAGCCTCTGATTCACCATTACCTTTTGATGGCGATTCGACAGCCGTTTTGTCTATGGCTGATCAAGCTCAATTTCATCCTCTTCTCTATTTATCGACGATCGTAGAGGAATTCTTAAACTTAGGAGGAACCGTTTACGAAAACACCACGGCTGTAAAAGTAAACGAAGGCGAACGAATTGAAGTAAGTACGAACCAAGATGCCACTCTCTCTTGTGACCAATTGGTTATTTGCACCCACTTCCCTTTTTATGATGGAAGAAGGTTATATTTCAGCAGGATGTATGCCGAACGCTCGTATGTGATAGCCATTGAACCGGAAAAAGAGTGGCAAGGAGGCATGTACTTATCGATTGATGAACCAAAGCGCTCCATTCGCTCAGCTAAATATCAAGGTAAGAACATTCTTCTTATAGGCGGAGAGAGTCACCGTACAGGTGAAGGCGGAGAAAGTTTATTCCATTACAACGCCCTAGAAGAGTTTGCTGCTCGGACGTTCGGGATTAAAGCAAAGCTTTTTCAATGGTCAGCACAGGATTTGACTACCTTAGACAAGGTCCCTTATATCGGCCCGATTCGTAAAAATGACAAACGTGTTTTTCTAGCCACTGGTTTTAGAAAATGGGGAATGACCAACAGTCGAGTTGCTGGTGAACTTTTAACCGACTACGTCATGGGACGTGACTCGCTTTATCAATCATTATTTACTCCATCCCGATTTAAAGCTGACCCAAGCATGAAGGAATTCCTAAAAAATAATTCAAATGTAGCCGCTCACCTAATGGAAGGAAAGATCGAACTCGTAGGAACACGTCCTGAAGCCTTATTAAAAGGCGAAGGTGCTGTTATTCAGTGGAAAGGTGAACGAGCGGGAGCTTACAAAGATGAGAACGGAGAGCTTCACGTATTAGATACAACCTGTACGCATATGGGGTGTGAAGTAGAATGGAACAGTGCCGAACATAGCTGGGACTGTCCGTGTCATGGATCACGTTTCTCGTTCGACGGAGAAGTTATGGAAGGACCCGCTAAGAAGCCGCTAAAGAAAATTGCTTACAGTGATACAGATGAAGTCCGTCACATCCCTTATGAGGACGAAAACTATGAAGAACCAACTGATCAACCGTAACAGGCTGGGACAAAACTGAATAAAGCATAAAATCATCCGAACGATTCTGTAGAAATCAGTTCGGATGATTTATATTCAAGAGAGAATTCACCCCCTCGCTCCGTCAGAATACTTCGTTTTCAATGGGCACGGCCTCAGCTCCCTCAGAAAGCAAAGAGCGCTTTCCTCCGGGATCTTCGACTCGCGCTGTTTCCACAGAAGTCTTAGATTTTGACTACGCTAATGATCTGGGGTTATACGATCGTTCGTTTTTTGACATCACTGCTTTACTTATGTCTCGGCCTTTTTCCATTTTAAAACATATCTCTTTCCATCTATGCTTTAGTTGGCTAAAATAGCATTAGAAATAAGAGAGAGGAATTTGGCTTATGCTCGAAGAAAATAAATTAGGGGTTCTATATACAACAGGAGCATATGTCTTATGGGGATTTCTTCCGATTTATTGGAAGCTTATGCAGCATATCCCCCCATTTGAGATCCTGGCTCATCGCATTATATGGTCAGCTGTTTTCATGACCTTGATTATTGTAGTGCTGAGGAAAAGACATCAATTCTTTGAAGAAGTGAAACAAGTTTGGAAGAAAAAGCGAAGTTTGATTGGAATTACGTTAGCTTCCATCATGATTAGTCTTAACTGGCTTACTTACATATGGGGAGTAAACAACGCACACGTCGTCGAAGCTAGTCTTGGCTACTACATTAATCCACTCGTCAGTATTTTACTTGGCATGATTGTCCTGAAGGAAACATTCAGCCGTCCTCAATGGATTGCTTTCGCATTAGCAGGAAGCGGGGTCGTTTATATGACGGTTCATTTCGGTTCTGTTCCCTGGATTGCCTTGTTGTTAGCTTTCAGTTTCGGCACCTACGGATTACTGAAAAAATTAGTACCACTAAACGCCATGTTTGGCCTCATGATCGAAACGTTAATTGTTTCTCCCATTGCTCTCATTTACTTAGTAGGTATACAGAAAACTTATGAACAAGTCGATTGGGTCTCATGGAATACGGTTCTCGTTTTCGGTGCTGGGGTGGCCACAGCTATTCCGCTACTGTTATTTGCAGCCGGAGCCAAACGTATTCCCCTATCGATGGTCGGTTTTTTACAATATTTCGCCCCAACGATCATGCTTATCTTAGGTGTTTTTCTTTACGAAGAACCTTTTACAGAAGTGCATGCTGTCTCCTTCACACTCATTTGGGCAGGGTTAGCTGTATACACTTTTTCGCGTATGAAACGATTAAGGAAATATGAAGCCCGTGCCAGTTAGTGATGGAAAGACCATTTCACCTCATTCATAGCAAAAGGCGGACATCTTGTAGATTAGATGGCCGCCTTTTATTAATAAGCTCCGTCAGAATACGTGAGCTCATAACTATGGCTGTAAATTTCAACTAAATTACCGAATGGGTCTTCGCAGTACACCATGCGGTACGGTTTTTCACCAGGGTAATATTCGCGTACCGGCATGCGCTGTTTGCCGCCATGAGCTTTAATTTTCTCGACCAGTCCTTCTAGATCTGGATCTTGGACGCAATAATGAAAAATACCCGTCTTCCAATATTCAAAATTATCCTCGGGATCTTCGTTATTAGGAAACTCAAATAATTCGATGCCAATTTTGTCTGATGTGGATAGGTGAGCAATTCTAAATTTCTCCCATCCCTTACCAAAAACATCCTTGCACATCACACCGATTGGACTGTCATCCTCCACAACCTCTGACGGCTCCATGATGACGTACCATCCCATGACTTCTTTGTAAAATTCAACCGCTTTATCTAAATCCGGGACCGAAAGCCCTATATGTGAAAATGAACGTGGGTAAGTATGACTCATATTTACATTCCTCCTATTTCAAGATTCCATGCAAGAGTATAATATAAAGCTCTCCCCTTTAATAAGATCATGCTCATTTCATTACAGCTTTCGCTACATCTATGCCTGAGATAAACGCACTTTCAAAACGCGTACGTCCCGAGGCATCATTCGGCCTTAAAAATGCATCTCCCGCTACAAAAACAGATCCCGTTACCGCTTTATAGGAACGAGAGTGTGTAGCAGCCGCCTGGGCATAGCGCCATTTTTTTAATTGCTCAGATACTGCGTCACCAAATGTAAGATACCCGTTTACGATTTCTTTAATACGGTCTAAAACGTCATTTTCCCCATAATGTTCGGTTGACCATTCAGCCGTCATGTACACACTGACCACAACGTCCTTCGAAATTCCTTTTTTGTAGTGGTCGACGATCCGCTCCACACCAGCCGGAAGTTGCTTGTCAATATGTCCTGTTGGAGGTAAGTTTGTAGGTTTTTCAAAATGAAAAATCCCCACGTACGTAGGTTGAAATGTTATTCTTTCTAACGCTCCCGCTTCAACTCCACTGTTTTCTAAAAGGGCTACAGCTTGAGGAACGGGAGTGGTAACAATGATTTTCTTGCTTCGCCATGTTGAGGAATCATTGGCTGTAATCGTGTATCCTTCACCGTATTCCCTCCAATGATCCACTTTTGTATGAGTTCTTACATTTAATCCATTCGCTATGTGCTTCGCTAAGCCATTCATTCCATCTATAGCGGTATAGCGAGGATAATCTTCTCCAAACCAATGTTTAATCCAACCATTTTTAATCCATTGATCAACTTCTTGTTGCAGCTCATTTGTTCGCACTGTAAAAAATTGAGCACCGTGATCAGCTTTTCCCTCCGCCACACGTCTCGTTGCTAACCGCCCCCCTACACTTCTTCCTTTATCAACGAGAAGTACATCTTTACCAGCAGAGTGAAATTTCCGGGCAGCTGTTAAGCCTGTTAAACCAGCCCCAATGATGGTGATATCGTAGTGATTCATTAAACGGGCCTCCTTTTTATTTCATTCAAGAACATTCCCTTTTTATCGAAAAAGAACACCTTCTATCACTTCTTTCAGAGTGGCTCCAGGGAACGTAGTGTTTGCAATGATTTCAGGAGACTCAATATCCGGAATTGTTTCTAATTTCATATTTAATCCTGCATATAAACCTGCTATGGTTATAATAATGGACATAAACCATATAACGAATATATTTTTCATTGAAAAATGAACGATTGATTTAATAACGGCCATCCCCTAATTAACCAAATAATCATAAGTCAAGGGATACCTTTTACTATGGAAAAAATGAAGGAGCTTTCACGATGGAAGATAAAAAAATAAATATCATACAACAAGCCATTAAACTGTTTGCCCAAAAAGGGTTTAGTACGACTTCTGTACAAGAGATCGCTAATGAATGCAATATCTCTAAGGGAGCTTTTTACCTTCATTTCAAATCGAAAGACGAATTACTGCTTGCTATCTTTACTCACTATTCTAAGGAAATCGAACAAAAAACTGCCGCCATTGAATCGATGGACCTAGATCCCCGCACTAAATTTGTAAAGCAGTTAACGGTTACCTATCAAGAAATCATTAAACATCGAGACTTTATTATTATGCAAATCCGGGAACAAGCCATCCCTTTTAACGAGGATATTGAATCCTTTCTTCAACACATGCGCTTCCACTCTTACTTATTCTATAAAAGAAGTCTTCTTGCCATCTATGGAAAAAAGATTGATCAAACCATATGGGAAGTGACGCTGTTAATGCAAGGCATGTTTAAAGCTTACATGGATCTCATCATTATCGAAGAAGTTGAATTTGATATTGAGAATCTGTGTAAAGCAATTTTAAAGCGAACAGACTATTTGGTTGAAGGATTTAACCGTAACGATGATCAACCAGTCATAACTGATCAATTAATGAATGAAATTATTCCTGGAGATTTTTATTACAACCAGCTCGACACCATAGTTCACACATTAGAAGAAATAAAAGAAAAAGCATCGGGCGATATTGAAGTCACAATTACTGTACTTCTTGAAGAGATTCAGAAACCCTCTGCTCGTCCTGCAGTTATAAAAGGGATGCTTTCTAACTTAGAGGAGGAAGAATCCTTTAAAGGGATCACAGGCCAAATCCGAACTTTTTTCCAGCTATAAAAAAGAAACCTCTTTTTCCAAAAGAAGGCCTCTCCAGGCTGTCGAAAAAGCTTAGTCGGATTTAATATGCGTCTATAGGATGGTTCCTTTCTATTGGTATGGAGAAATGGAACAGGAAAAAGCACCGCTTTCCGCGGGGCAAGACGGAAAATCTCCTCGGTCTGCGACCTGCGGGGCTTCTCCTGTCTGCTCGTCCCGCAGGAGTCGGCACGTCCTGTGCCAACATCGAACGCCCCCACGTCGTATGGGGCCATGAAAAGGGAGTCGTTATTTAAAACCATTTATTCTAACGAACGATAGAAACTTTCCCCTTCCTAAAAAATGTAGAGAAAAACAAGGTTTCTCTATAAGCCGAGAGACCTCTTTTTCAAAAAAGGAGGTCTCTCGTTTTATTCATCTTCCACAATTTCATCTAATAGAGGGTAAACGGACTCTACCCCTTCCTGTGCTACTAGACAGGCTACACCTAGTGTTGTCGTCCAAAAAGAATCAGGAATATACGGATTTTTTAAACCGGCTGGCTGAAAAAGGGCTCGATAAATTCGATTCAGATGCCTTTCTGTTTCGTTAGGATCGGTCTCCTTCTCTCCTCTGGCGATGAGAAATACATAGCGCATAGATTGGAACAGATTATCTCCTGGCATAAATGTATACTCTTTAAACAACTTAAGCTGCTTCTCCGCTTCCTCTTTCATTCCCTTCTTTACAGCCAAGTCATCTAAATGCTCGTAAAGATGCCGATAAACTTGCTGAAAGATTCTACGTTTCTCGTCCTGCATCACCTTATCGGTATAGATGTCTTGCAATTTAGCAAACGCTGTCTTTTTAGTCCAAGTCATAGATTTCCCCTCTTTCATTTAGTACTCAAAACCAAAACTCTTTGCTTCATGCTCCACTGATCCATACAGTTCAGGCATGTGTTGGGACTGCTGCTTAAGCAACTGAGGCAAATGGGGAACCACTTTATTCCACACCATTGGGTTTGCAGCCATCGCTTGAAACAAAGATTCTTCCTGTGACGTAAGCGCTCTGCGAGATTGAATATAGTCTAATGTTAAACGGTAGCCTGGACCTAAATTTTCATCCCTTTGCTTTTGAAAACGTTTGATGAGCTCGCGCCACGAGCCACCGTTATCCCAAGCCTCAATCGCTTCTGCTAAAAGGAAAGACTGCATCAGAGCGTCATTCATTCCTAAACCAGTACTCGGATCTTTACTATGAGCTGCGTCACCTACTAAGGCCCATCCGTTTCCTCCAGCCTCTCTATAGAAATTCGGCATACCCGTCGTACCAATGATCCTGCCTTGAAGCGAAGCTTGAGCTAACCGACTTTCCATTCCGTAAAACTGCCGGTAAATTTCTTCGAATCTTTCAGGGTTTTTCGCTATCTCAGAAAACTCATAGGGAAGTACTTCCAACCCTAAGCAGTCCACCCCCGGCTCCATAGGAAATAAAAATCCGATTCTTCCTTTATTTAAAAATATTTCTGTCGTCGGTTCCACTATAGGCTGCACATTATGATAGTATCCATAAAATACAGGGCGGACAGGAGACTGTTCGTTATATTTTTTGGCCCCCGCCTCTTGAGCGATGAATGAATTCTTCCCGTCTGCTCCTACGACAAGGGAGGCTTTAAATTCATGAACGTTTCCTTTTTTATCTTGTGCTTTAACACCTTGGACACGATCATGAGCTTTTAAAATATCGTTAACTATGTAGCCTTCCTTCAAATCGACGGTTGGATAAGATAATGCTTTCTTTACTAACACGTGATCAAATTGATCTCTTCTTGGAATCAGAGTATACGAAGCACGTGGCCCTTCTATAAAACTATCTCCTATGTAGGTACGCATACGGTTGATTTTTCGTAACCCTGAAGCTTCTACCTCTTCTAATACATCAAGTTTTTTTACATATTCAAGGTGAGAGAGATGATGAGTTGAAAGCGTATCGCTAGGAAAAGCTGCTTTATCTAACAATAAGACCTTCTTCCCCATTCTTCCTAATAAGATCGCAAGGCTTGCCCCAGCTACACGAGCCCCGACGATAATAACATCTGGATTTGAATTCATACGTTGCGCACACCCTTATCGTTGTTATCTTCAGCGTAACGCTTTTACTTCATTATTTCTATAAAAAAAACTCCCGCTTGGGAGCTTTTTTGACTAATATTTGATTTCTTCTTCTACTTCGTGATTCTGATCTAAAATTAAAAGACGGCTCGGCTTATTTTCTTGAGCCATTTCTTTAGCTTTTTCTACAGCTGTATCTCGCTCATCATATTCGTCCGTTGGAGCGATATCCTCAATTTTTACAATCCATCCTGTTACATCTTTATTTGGTGCTACACTATATTCCTTCATGATTGATTCTCTCCTTTTTTCTTGGTCTTGGTAAGTACTTTCCCAACGTCCTTCCCTTTCAAACGTACTAGTGGATTTTCACAAATAGTTTGACATTACGTACGTGTCATTCTATAATTCGTACCATACCTTTTAACGCAACGATTAATTAAATAACTCTTATCTAGAGTGGCAGAGGGACTAGGCCCTGTGACGCCCGGCAACCTTCAAGTAACGACTTGAAAAGGTGCTAATTCCTACAGATCTCACCGATCTGACAGATAAGAGGAGGAACCTAACGAACCGCCCTCTTCTTATTTCAGAAGAGGGCTTTTTTATATGCCGTCAATTTAGTAAGGAGGGCAACGTGCATGTCCATTAAAAACGTTATCAGTCAACAGGCCCATACGAAGGTTTCGATTGGAAGCTTCACTTTAGAGTCCGGTGAGACACTTCAAGACGTCGAGTTAGCGTATGAACGCTACGGCCCTGAGAATGCTCCAGTCATTCTTATTTGTCATGCCTTAACAGGAAACCAGCATGCCGTAGGTTCTTCAGAGAACCCAGGTTGGTGGAATGGTCTTGTTGGGGATGGTTGTGCCATTGATACGACAGCGTTTCAAGTCGTTACGTTCAATGTTCTAGGGGGTTGCCACGGTTCCACAGGCCCAGCCAGCATTAATCCGGAAACGAAAGAACCGTACCGTCTGAATTTCCCTAAAATAACGATTCGAGACATCGTGCACTCCCAATATGAAGCTTTAAAATTACTAGATATTCATGAAGTTCATGCCGTAGTCGGAGGGTCTTTAGGAGGCATGCAAACTCTTGAATGGGGACTTCTCTATCCTACATTCATGAAGCAGCTTTACGCTCTTGCCGCCACACCTTACTTAAGTGATTATGGCATCGCGTTTAATCATATTGGGGCCAGGGCGATTCAGGATGACCCTGCTTTTTCAAATGGAAACTATGATAAAAATGAGCAGCTTCATGGTTTCGAAATTGCTCGGATGGCTGGCATGGTCACCTATCGAAGCGGGACGCTATTTCAGAAGAGATTTGACCGACATCAAAGTGAATCATTGTATGATATTCAATCTTATATGGATTATCAAGGGGAGAAAATTAAAGAGCGATTTGATGCCAATAGCTATCTTTATTTACTAGAAGCGATGAACCATCACGATATCCGTCGAAGTCGCGGCACCCTGCAAGAAGCTGCCACACAATACCAAGTTCCGCTTTTCACAGTGAGCTTCGAGCATGACTTACTCTATCCAAAAGAGCTCATTAAACCGTTTAGTCAGTTAGCCGCAAACAGTGAGCATCTGCACGTCCAGACCGATTATGGGCACGATGGATTTTTAGTCGAATTCAATCAGTGGGGATCGTGGCTTTACCATAAACTTAACGAAGGAGCAGTGAATCATCATGACAATTAAAGCAGCAATCCTAGGCTTCGGCACCGTGGGGCAAGGGATTTATCAAATTTTACAGACAAAGAGCAGCCAGCTTCATAAGCTGCTTGGTGACGAAGTAGAAGTAACAAGTGTACTCGTCCACAATATTCATAAAGAAAGGTTCTTACCTGAGGATGTTTATGTCACCGACCGTTTTGACGACGTTTTAAATCATAACCCAGACGTCATCTTTGAAGCTACCGTCGGAGTAGAACCAAGTTATTCCTATTTAAAACAGGCCATTGATCAACACATACATGTCGTTACCGCCAACAAGGTAATGTTTGCGGCCTACGGTCACGAGCTAATAAAACGTGCAGGGCAAGGGACCGGTGTTGGTTACGAAGCTACTACAGCTGCAGGTATCCCTATTATTGGTACACTCACTACCCTACTGCAAACGAATAATATAACAAAAGTACAGGGGATATTAAACGGCACGAGCAATTATATTTTGACAGCCATGCAAGAACAAAATAAATCGTTCTCTGAAGCGCTTCAGGAAGCTCAAACAAAAGGCTATGCGGAAGCAGATCCTACGAACGATATAGAGGGACATGACGCTTTTTATAAACTAATGATTTTAAGCCAATTGCTTTACGAAAAGCAGCCAGAATGGTCAGAGGTTCCATTAACAGGAATATCAAATCTTACCGAAAGCGATTTGAAGTCCGCGAAAGATAAAGGAGAGAAAATTCGCCATGTCGCTACTCTAGAGCTCGTGGATGGAGAATTAAAAGGGACAGTCAAGCCCCTTTCCCTTCCACCTACACATGGATTATTCGGAATAGAAGAAGTAGACAATGCCATTAACGTAACGGGAGACTTAGTTGGGTCCATAACCTTAAGGGGGCCTGGCGCTGGTCAATTACCAACCGCAAGTGCCATGATTGAAGACTTTGTTCAAATTTGGCAGACAGCTCCTATAAAACAATTCATATAACTTTCAAGACACACAAAAAAGCCTAAGCTTCTCTTATTGTAATCCTGATACAGGAAAACGCAAGAAACGCTTAGGCTTTTATTATAATTATTCGTCGACCCACGAACTACGAATTTCGGCATAACGTGGTCTCATCATATCTTCTAAGTCTGTTTTAGAAATGAAAATGCGATCCGACTCCGCTCCTACCTTTTCTTGTTCTTGAGGCGTTAAGTGTACTTCTATTCGATTCCCTTTTAGAGCAAGATTCCGAAAATTATCTTCAGCTGTAGATTCTTCAAAACTTCCTTTTACTTTTTCATTAGCCAGCTTTGTTAATGTTTCTAAATACTGAGCGTCTTCAGTGAAGATGTGATTGAGATCTAATCGCTTACCGTTTGATTTATCAAAATTCAATACCGTTTGCGATTCCCGAGAAACATTCTCACCCATCTCCATTACTTCTGTAAACTTCACAACAAAAACTTGCTCGTCCTCAAACAGCACGTCATAGCCCACAGCTAAACTATGCTTTTGGTGGTTATTTCGATTCACTTTGGCTTCATAACTTTCTTTTTTAAACGTATCTTTTAATTGATTCACATAATCGATAATGGATTGATCAATTTGATCATTTGGCGTTTGAGGAAATTCAATAGAATATTGATATTCCTCAATATCTTTCATCTCTTTTTTACTTGTAACCGAGTAAGGCTCCTGTTTATTTGAACTGGAATCTTGTGCGTCATTAGCATCTGCAATCATAAATGAACAAGCCGTCAGCAATACTACACTAAGGATTGATAAATATATATTAAATGAATTCATTTCTATTCCCTCATCATTCTCTATCTATTCACATTCATCACATAGTGTAACACAAATGTAACAATCGATTAATACATTTGTTATAAAGAATCGAATTTTTTTATATTTTCGTTCTTACCTCCCATAATTCTGGGAAAAAACGGTGATCCAAAACTTTTTTCAAATAGCCAACTCCTGATGAGCCACCCGTTCCAACCTTGTGACCTATAATCCGCTCGACCGTTTTCATGTGACGAAATCTCCATTGTTGGAGCCAATCTTCAATATCTACGAGCTTCTCTGCCAATTGATACAAATCCCAATAATCGTCTACGTTTTTATAGACTTTAGCCCATGCTGCTTCGACCGAAGGATCTGCTTCATATACCTTTGTATAATCCCGCTCCAACAGCTGTGGATTAATAGAAAAGCCAGCTTCCATTAACTTCTCAATGGCTGCGTCATAAATACTAGGTGATTCGTAGGCTTCCTTCAACTGATGATGCAGCTCAGGATCCTTTTCATAAATTTTTAACACATGAGGCGTTTTATATCCTAATGCAAACTCTACCATTCGATATTGATAAGACTGGAACCCGGAAGCCTGCCCCAGCTTATCCCTAAATTGTATATATTCAGCAGGTGTTAATGTAGACAGCACATCCCACCCATGGATGATTTGAGTTTGGATGTTGGAGACCCTTGACAGCATCTTAAACGCTTCTTGCATTTCTCCTTTACGAATCGATTCGACAGCCGCCCATAATTCATGAAGAATAAGCTTCATCCATAATTCGCTTACTTGATGAATAATAATAAACAGCATTTCATCATGATGATCAGACAAGCGTTTCTGTGCAGATAATAATTGATCCAGGCCCAAGTATTCTCCATACGTCATTCTTTCTTTAAAATCCGTGTGAACATGTTCATTTCCCTTTGACTCTTGCTCTGACATTTCACTCACCTCGCTTAGGATAAGATGCCTCGATCTGGAATATTAGAAAAAGTGATGGGTAAAAATTCTGCATAAACAAGCCCCTCATACATTATAAGTGTTCCTAACCAAGGGTGCTCGACGTGCACGTGAACCCTAAACGCTTCTTCCTTTTCATCGTAATGTTCATAAAAGGAAGTAGTAGGCTCTGACAACGTCCACTTATTTTTGACGTTCATCTCCCTGGATTGCAGCAACAGCCCGCCTTCTTTAGACACATCTACATCTAAAACTGTGGTTATAGAAGCAGTTTTTCCTAAACTGTCAACAATCGCTTGCTTTTCTTCATCGTAATGCATCGCTGCATCAAAACCTCTAATCGCGTATGGAAAAAAGAATCGGCGTACGTAACTGATGGCTTCTTGCCCTTGTTCATCTACGTAAGAATAGTTTTCTAACGTAAAAGGAACATCCTTGCCTCTTTCAGCAAAGATTAAATGATCCTTCGCTCCAATATTTAAAAAAGGTCGCAGCCATAAAGGGGTGCCTCGGATTTCTGTCATCCTCCCTTGCCCTAAGATCATCACTTTTTGACTGCTAGTCATTCCAAACTTTTTTTGTAATTCCGGGTGTAAATCATGAAATTTATCACCGAGTGCGCGATGAAAGATTGATTTCATAATAAAGTCCTCCTTGGTGATTCCTCATAGTCTATCCTTATGTAACTCAGGGCTTGTTTTAAGAGCCCTGATTTTAATTGGTTCGTATCACATGACTTCTTCAGCAAATTGACTAATTGAATACCCCTTTTGCTGCTTCATCAGCCATCCTTTTTTCTCCAGCTGATTGAACAGTCGTTGAATATGTTTTTCAGGCCAATCCGCCAGCAGTCCAAACCAACGCGTCTCATGAAGACGGAGCCTTCGCAGCTTGTTCGTTGATTTTCCGGCTAGTACTTGTACAAGCGTGTGAGCTGGGTAGTCTGTACCGTAGTAATAAATTAAATCCAATACATGCTGGACGGAGTAATAATCCAAAGCCCGCCCTTTGATGGTAATAATAATATCATCATCCTGATACGCTACTTCATTTAAACGTTCCTTTAACTCTTGGAGCAATTTTTCTAAAGCCATGTCCATATCTTCTGGTATATTCTCCAGCCACTCCTCCACTTGTTTTACCATGGTGACATCAGCAAGCTGGATGTGGGAGAGCCAAATGAGATTGGATTCAAATGAGTCAATGGGCAGCGTGGATCGAGAAAGCTTCTTATGCATCTCAAGCAGCGGGTAAGCATCTAACAATGGTTCGTCAACCTTGTAACGTTCAATTTGCTCGGCCAGCTGCAAGGCTTCAGACAGCTTAGGTAAATATGGATGAAATCTTTCCTTTAGAAAAGAAAGCTGCCGTAATTGGTAAAGTAAATCGGTATTCTGATCAGCCACTTCATTAAATTGTTCGTGTACAGTGTTCACACGTTTACGAGCTTTAAGAACATCGAATTCTTCTTCAAGAAGGACTTCATTTCCTTCAGTGAAGTAATAAAATCGACGATCACACGTTTCACATGCACATTGAATCATGGATTGATTGGAGATGAACTGTAGTTCCTTTTTATGGGGACAGCTGCTGTTCCTGTCTTTGACCCACAATTGCGGAAGCGTTCTAAAGGGTCGCATCACAATATCAACACGATTTCGCCAAAAGGATACATCTTCTGGATATTTCAATAAAGAAAGCAAAGCAGATTGATTCATCGTCTCGATTGAAGAAATCGTATGTTTCTTTTCATGCATCAAATCTACAATCGGGTGTTGATGGAAACTTTTCGTAATTCGCTCTAGCCATTCATCCCTTGATTGTAAACTGATCGCTGCCACAAATATATAATCATCAATGACTTGGCGTATATGCCGATCCAATTGTTCAGACGACAGCCTTGTAATATCCGTTTCATATCTATACTCTGCCTTTAACGGTAAGCCGTGCTCAGCAGAATAATCTTTCCATAAAAAGAATTCAGGCTTAAGCAAATGGGGATGCAGTGTATCATCTTTTGAAAAAGAAACAGGCAGTATAGCTTCTCCTTCTATGTTTAAAAAAGATTGAATCATCCTCACATTTATTTTTTGCTCTACAACATAATCAGAGATCGCTTCATTTACGCGTGAAAGAATGCCTCTTTCGAATTTGTGGCCAATCGAACGAATCTGTTTGTTTTTCTTCCCTATTGGAGTAAGAATAATGTACGGGTAACGTTCATCGTGGTACGTTAGACTAGCTGGAAGTCCCATAGTGATTCCCCTTTGTGATGGAAGGATATACTACTATTATAGAAAAAGAATGAAAACATACCAATGATTATTGAAGAAATGGGCTTACGAAGTTAAAATTTCCACTGAATACCCAAGAAACAACCCTGTTTCAACAACTCCGGGTATGGCTTTGACTTCATACTCCATTTTATGATTTAAATTTTGAAATTTAACGTCGAATATGACATTTCCTGATTCTGTGATGACAGGTCCGTCTTTAGATACGGCCATTCTTAATTGAACGGACTCTACGTGGAAGGATTTTATCAGCTCTGTCTCAACCAAATGAATGGCTCGTGGATCCACTTCGATGGGAACGGAACTTTTTTCTCCCAGCTTTTTTACGAACTTTCGGCTATCCACTAGAATGTAAGTAAGCGGAGAACTTGCCATCACTAACTTTTCAGCAAGAAGTGCCCCGCCTCGTCCTTTTATTAAGTTCCTCTCCCCATCGACTTCATCTGCACCATCAAACCCCCAGCTGGGCCTTTCATCTGTTAATGTTGTAGTCGGAACTCCAAAATAAGCGCAATTTAAAGCAGCCTCTTTAGATGTTGGGATAGCCTTCACTTCCATGGCTTCTTCCCTTACTCTCCGGCCAATAGCTTCAAGCGCTAATAGAGACGTTGAACCTGAACCCACGCCAATAATATCCCCGTTTGAAACTTTTTTGCTTACGGTTTTTGCTGCCTTTTCCTTCTCTTGCCGATTATCGATCTCTCCAGACCAGCTCAGCGTATTATACAAAGGATTTTCCCATTTCATAGCCATCACCCCTTCTTTTTGTTATTCCCCAAATGGAAGAAAACAAGCGCTCTATTCATCGAACAATCTTCTCATACATAAAATGCAGTAAGTCGAGGTCCCAAAAGCACCTATAGAGAAGGTGAATACATGCGAAAACTTTATATGAAGTTAATGATTTTCTACCTTGTGTTATTTCTAGGGCTGTTGTTTGTAATGTTAGAAAAATAGCCTCCACCTTTAACGTGGAGGCTATTGGATCAAGTTATGTTTAAACGCATAAATCACGGCTTGTGTTCGATCATGAACATCTAATTTTCCTAAAATATTGCTGACATGCACTTTCACCGTTTTTAAAGCGATAAATAATTCTTCAGAAATTTCTTGGTTCGTTTTCCCTTCTGACATAAGCATTAAGATTTCTTTTTCACGAGCGGTCAACTGCTCATGCAATGGAGTCCTCTGTGGGGTCCGCATTTTATTCATAATCTTCCCAGTCACTTCGGGTTCAAGAATAGATTGCCCAGCATACGTTTCACGTATCGCTTTAGCAATTTCTTCAGCTTTTGAGGTTTTTAACATATAGCTGGTTGCTCCCGCTTCTAAAGCTGGATACACTTTTTCGTCATCAAGAAAGCTGGTAACAATAATAATTTTAGCATCAGACCATTGGTCAATAATTTTCTTCGTCGCTTCAATTCCATCCATTTCCTTCATGACAAGATCCATTAAAATAATATCCGGACGATGCTTTAACGCTAACTCCACGGCATCCGTGCCATCATTAGCTTCCGCGATGACATCAATGTCTTTTTGTGAAGAAAGATAAGCTGACACACCAATTCGCACCATTTCATGATCATCCGCAAAAAGTACTGTAATCAAGACGTTTTCCCTCCCTTAGATAAAATAGGTACTTTCACTTCTAGTCTTGTTCCTTGTCCCTCTAAGCTTATTACTTTGAAAACTCCTCCAACCTCGATCGTTCTTTCCCTCATATTTTGCAATCCATAAGAGCTCGTTTTTGACTCTTCTACATTAAACCCAATACCATCATCCACTACTCTTAAAATAATATGGTGATCACGCTCAATTAACATCACATGAAGGGAGTCTGCTTTAGCGTGTCTCAACGTATTGGAAACCGCTTCTTGCAAAATTCGAAACAGCTGGTCCTCGATTCCTTTATCCAGGGATAATGGTTCTACCGTCCAATCAACCTCCATAGGCACTTTTTGCGTTAGCTCAGCTAAAAGCTCCTCTGACCCTTCTGATAAAGTTTTTCCTTTTAGAGCTACAGGACGCAAGTGCAGCAGTAAAGCTCTCATCTCAAGCTGAGATTGATGAATCATATTTTCAACCATCGATAATTGATGCTTCAGCTCAGCTTCCTCTTCAAGCTTACGATTTTCATTAATGGCAGACATGAGCATGGAAGCTGCAAATAACTGCTGACTGACTGAGTCATGAAGCTCCCTTGCTAATCGGTTCCTTTCTTGGATCACTACTTCTTGAAGACTCTTCTCTCGCTCTTGGGCACGTTCAGAAGCAAGCCGTTGAGCCATTTCTGCTTGTGAGGAGAATTTCTCTTCAATTTTTTTCATTCTCTCTTCTATGCTGGACAATTCTTTGTTCTCTTCATTTTCATATACAAGTGACTGACCCTTCACTATTTCTTCGAGCTGGTGTTCAATATAATGGAGCTTTCGACGCGTCAACCAGGCCTGCCCTCCTCCAATAAACGCACCAGTCGAGACAGACAAAAGCATAATAAATACTACATAGGGAAGATCCAGCACTTTTGTCGTCCATAACTCTCCCCAGTTCTGCAGGGGAAAAGCCACTAAAGTCAGGCTTAAAATAATACAAGCTAAAAGGACGCACGTAATAATACTGATGATCAGCTGCCTTTTCCACGTACTCATATGCGCTTCACCTCAATATCACCAGATCCTACAGAGGTCACAATTTTTACACGAGGCTTGCGCGTTACATAATCAGACGTTTGATAACTGACCGTTTGATTCATTAATTTTGTATTTCGATATTGAAAAATGGTCGATCGACCAAAGATTGCACTATGCTGAATCGATACTTCCACTTCATAAGGAACATAGATATAAAGGTTGCCGACGAAATGTCTAATGGAGATCACGGCTTCATCATTAGGTAAAACCGTATTACTTAAATCAACGATCCGCTCTCCAAACCCTCCATGAATATTAATATCCTGCCACTTATACGCGTGGTCAGGTGTTGAATCATCTCCAAAGAACTTCTGGCGAAGGACCGGCTCTCCTCCCCCACTCTCCATTTCTTCATAAATGACAGGTTCTATCAGCTCAGGTTCATTTTTCGAGCGATAATAGTGCCTTATCACTAAGGCAAGAACGGCGATGATAAGAAAGCGTACGGCCATCATATTTATAATGGTGGCAAATAAGCTTATCGCTCCAATCCAGAAAATAACCTTGGCCCAAAGCTTGCTATAACTTTTCCAGCCAAAATAAATGAGTAACCCTGAAAACACAACGGAAACAATTAATCCACCATTGAAGAATGCGACTTCTAAAACGAGAAGAATCGCTCCGATAAGCAATATAATATTTACTGTATCTGTAGACATTCGCCTTAACATAGCGATTCCCCCTTTCACGTCGCCTTGTCTTTCTTCTATGTAAAAAGGCGCAGCACACTGCGCCTTCTATCATATCATGATTACGATTGAGCCGGAATATTCTCTCTTTCCTTCATATCCTTCTCAAGCTGCGCCACCTTGCTGTCAAACGTATTTCGATAGTATGAACTATTGACTTTATATTCTAAATCTTCGATATAACGATCCATTTCTGCAAATTTTGAATAGGGCTTGTCCGCCGTATCTTCAATAACCTGATTCATTCGATGATGGGCACGAGCAATATTCTCTCTTCCCATCAGCTCCATACGCTTTAGATGCATGTCTTTTAGCTTGTGTTTCATTTCTTCATACTTTTGTTCAAGAACTTCCAATTGTTCGATCGCTTCTAAGCGAGAAGCCTTCAAACGTTCGGCACGCGCTTCATACTCATGCTGCTCTTTCACTGCGAATTCATACATCGTTTCTTCTCCAGCTTTTTGAGCCACTTCAGCTTGACGCTTACGCTTTTCGCTCATATCCTGAGCCCTGTGGGACTCCCGAGCAAATTCATCTCTTAATCGGTACTGACGCTCCACGAGCTTACGAACCTTTTCCGTTTCCTTTTCACTTTCACGAAGATACTGATTTAACATCGCAATCGGATTCTTTTTCTCCTTTTGATCTAGAGCCTCATGAAAATCTGCTGAAATCGTATCCTTCAATCGTGTAAATAAATTAGCCATCCTTGATCTCTCCTTTTAAGAATTGTTTAATTCAGACCACTGTTTTTCAAAGTTTGTAAATGGATCATTCGACTGTGTCACCGCCGGCTCCTTATCGCGGCCTGTCCAATTTTTAACGATAAGGTAAATCGCATAAGCTGCCGCTAATCCAATGACAGCATAGATATTAGATACCGCTATACTTAAAATGATCAGCCCTAGAATAACCCAGCCAATTTTACCGGCTGTTGAATCGCTCTTCATAAATTGCTTAAAGACGATATAAAGCAGCCAAACACTTACCCCTAAAAGAATCATTGGTCCAAGGTTAGCAAGCAAAACAGCTAGAGCTACTAACGCGGCAAGGAAAAGTAAAAACTTCTTCATTACCAAAACTCCCTCCTTCTTTAGAACTTACATTCATCTTACCGTCAAACCCAAGAAACCATAATGAGCCGGAGATATATTTTCTTATAGGACTTGAGACGTATTTGTACCTGGTACCGAGAGAAAAAAGAAAAAAAGGTGAACGAACGAAAAAAGCCTGAAATCAGCTGATCTGATTTCAGGCTTTGGATTATTTAATAATTCTCAATTCAGTGGGTGTTTTTGTTAGTGTTTCATAGCCGTCTTTGGTGATGAGCACATCTTCTTCTAAGCGCACCCCGCCTATGCTTGGGTCGTAAATTCCCGGTTCTATTGTATAAGTCATGCCTTCTTTTAGGACGCCATTATTTAAGTGACTCATGGATGGGAATTCATGAACATTAATCCCGAGCCCGTGACCAATGCGATGAGGAAAGAGCTTGCCGTATCCTGCTTTATCAATTACATCTCTAGCAGCTTGATCGAGATCTCCTATACGGGTGCCTGGTTTACTTAACGCTAAGGATGACTCCAGGGCTTCCCTTACCTTTTCATACATTTGACGCTGTTCTTCCGATATCGATTGAAAAGCGAAGGTCCGTGTAATATCTGATGTATACCCTTTCCAAACGACTCCGAGGTCGAACAGCACAAAATCTCCTGGCTTTAGCTTTCGGTCCTCTGGATTTCCGTGAGGCTGTCCCGATTTTTCTCCGAAAAGCACCATTGTCGAAAAAGACATCTCAGCGACACCTTTTTTCTTTAACTCATACTCAATTTGGGCTAACACTTCCATTTCCATGATACCTTCTTCTAATGCTTCAACCCCAACTTGCACACCGAAGTCTGCCAGTTCAGCTGCCTCTCGCATAATGCTGACTTCGTGCTCATCTTTCACGACACGCATCTCGTTTAACTGATCCTCCACATCGATTACTTGTGGCTGATCACATATCTGAAGCAGTGATTCACTTCGGCCAAAGGTTAAAACTTGCTTTTCTATTCCCACTTTTTGAACAGGTGGAATACCTTTCTCGTTTAAGCTTTTTTTCACCAACGCCCAAGGGTCCTCGTGATCGGCATACCCAATAACTTCAAAAGACCATCCCGCTTCTCGAATTTGCCCGGCTTCCATTCCTGGCAAAACAACGATAGGATCGGCGTCAGGGAACACGAGTAACCCTAGTAACCGCTCATGAGGATCAGTTAAAAATCCTGTTAAATAAAAAACATTCTCTGGTGAATTTATAAACGCCGCATCAATCGAGTGTTGTCGTAAATATGTAGAAAAATCGTTCAATCTTTGTTGCATGTGTCTATCGCCCCTTTCTTCTACACTTAATCATATAGGAAAAGATAACTCTTTCCAAACCAACAGGAATTATGAACCTTTTCCGACATTTTGTCAGGTAGATTTCTTTTCGAAATGACTTTCTGTATAATAGCGGGAGAATCTATAGTTATGGAGGTTATTCCATTGGATCGTACGCGATTTTTTGTAAGAGTGTCCGCGATTTATGCATTAATTGGAGCGTTTATGGGTTCTCATATGGCAGGAGGAGGCGGCTATCAACTAAGTGCTATTCATGCTCACATTCTAGTCGTTGGGTGGCTATCCTTATTTGCTTTCGCTATTTTTTATAAAATGTTCTCAATTCCAAAAACGTCAAAGCTTGCCAGCTTCCATGTATGGAGCTCCTTTATCGGAGTATTCGGGCTGACTGTTGGAATGTGGCTTTATTATACACAGCCTTTTGGGGGACTAGGGGTCTTTAACACGCTCTTTTTTATTGTGGGGGGCACCATTTTACTTTTTGCTTTTATCAGTTTCGCAATTCTTGTCTTTGTCCAAGGGAAACATATTTCAGAAGCGTAAAAAAGAGCCAGGACTTTGCAAATGTCCTGGCTCCTTTTTATGGATAAAAACGAACAAGCTTGTCATCTTCACCTTCTGGATTTCCTCTTCCATCCGTGTTATTCGTTATGAAATATAGTTCCTCATCAACCAATTCCACATCCCGCAGTCTGCCGTAATCACTAGTTACAACTTCAGGCTGTTCCCCGTCTGTATCAAGCTTCATTAAGGCTTCTCCATTTAAAGCAGCTACATACAACTGGTCGTTATATACAGTCATTCCCGAAGGAGCCCACGTATCATTGCCTGTTTGAAAAAGAGGCTTCTGATACCCATCTTGTGATTCCTCTCCCACTATTTCAGGCCATCCGTAATTCGCACCAGGCTCAATCTTGTTCACTTCGTCGTGGTTGGTAGGCCCGTGCTCAGTTGCAAACAATGTACCATCTTCGGTCCAATCCATACCTTGCGGGTTACGGTGCCCTAAGCTATATATATAAGAATTGTCTATTGGATTATCTTCAGGAATATTTCCTTCTACATCCATGCGGAGGATCTTCCCAGCTAAACTCTCTTCCTCTTGAGCAAGCTGTTCACTTTGAGCATCCCCTGTCGTAACGTAAAGGTGATCATCTGGTCCGATCTCGATTCTGCCGCCGTTATGGAAATTATTGCCCGGAATGTTTTCTAGTAAACTCTCCTCTTCCCGCCATTCTCCTTCTGTGTAACGCAGCTGTATAACTCTGTTCTTAATTTCTCCTGCTTCTTCGTAAGTATGATAAGCAAAGGCTAACTGATTATTTTCAAATTCAGGGTCCAGCTTTAAGCCAAGCAGCCCACCTTCACCAATTTGAGAGATCTCTTTATCCGTTAATACTTGTTCTCTTTGAACTTGATCATCGCTTGAGATCCGTGCAATGGTGCCTCCCCGTTCACTGATTAGAAATAATCCATCATCTTCTTCAATATCCCAAGGAGACTCAAGGTTTGAAGCCACTTCATAAAATTTTTCATCATTTTCTATCTGACCCTGCTCGTTCGCTTCGGGCTGAGTTTCACTTCCGCCCCCCTCCTCACCAGCCTGACAAGCTGCAAGTAAAAAGAAGAGCATCATCCATACGATTCTACTCATCCGGTTCCCCCCACGTTTTCAGCTTACTAGTATTGTACAAGTTTATCGGAAGACAAACAAAAAAACCGGCCCATTAAAGGACCAGTTTTAAACGGCTTGCCTAAGAGGTGTCCGGTGCAAAATACCTTTTTCTAGACGATAGGCAAAAGCACCTGCTAATAAAGCTAGAGCGAAATCCTTTATTAAGAA
Organism: Halobacillus andaensis; assembly: GCF_014636475.1. Lineage (GTDB taxonomy): Bacteria > Bacillota > Bacilli > Bacillales > Halobacillaceae > Halobacillus_A > Halobacillus_A andaensis. The sequence continues at coordinate 492,975 of NZ_BMEL01000002.1, read as the reverse complement.
AGGCATCATGCTTGTCCAAGCTAAAGCATAGCTTATACCTGCCCCTTCGCCCATCCAAAAGTTTAACGCGGCATACATCCCATTAACGCCAATAAAATAATTGATTATTACTCCTATAATAGAAGCTGTCATGTACATTGAAAATCTTCTGTTGTTTTCCACTATTTTTCCAACGATAAACGCTAACACAATAAAAGATAAGACAAAACCGAACGTTGGGGAAATGATTGTAGACACCCCTCCGGAAAACTCTGCAAAGACTGGAGCTCCAACAATTCCTAATGCGGCATATACGAATATGGCGAATCCGCCCAAGCGGCTGCCAAGCACGATACCTGCTAATATGGCAAAAAAGGTTTGCAATGTAAGAGGTACATTCATAATAGATAAAAACGGAGCTACCGCAGTAATGTTAGCCCCTACTGCCATTAACGCAACAAACATAGCACCTATTGTCATATCATAAGCGGAGGTGCGTGATCGTTTCATAAAAAACCCCTCCCGAATATCACTGGTTTTAAAGATATCGGAAGGGAAATAACTGTGTCAACCTATTTTTCGTTCAGGTTTACCTTTATCCGGTAGACTGCGCTTCTCTCATTGCAGATTGTTTCTTCTTTATGTCCATCTTCGTTAGGATAGACACCACTAAAGCCACAATAAATAATGCACCAAAATAAATCATGCTATTCGCATAACTGCCAGTTAAATCATTCATGATCGCCGCAAATTGAGGACCGGCTAAGCCAGCAGCTGCCCATGCGGTAAGAATGTAACCATGAATAGCGCCTAGTTCTTTTGTTCCGAACAAGTCACCAATAAATGCAGGCAGGGTGGCGAATCCTCCTCCATAGCAGGTGTAAATAATACCAAAGAAAATGACAAATAGAGTAACAGATGTTGTGATAGGCAACAGCATAAATAATGGAATTTGCAAGACGAAAAAGATAATATATGTGTTGGATCTGCCTATATAATCGGAAGCAGAAGCCCAGCCAATTCGACCAAGCCCGTTAAAAACTCCCATGACACCCACAAGAGTTGCGGCAGCCCCAGCACTCATGCCTACGCTATTTTCAGCAAGAGGCTTAGCTGCCGAAATTACGGCAATTCCACAAGTGATATTAATAAACAACATGATCCATAAGTAATAAAAACGCTTGGTTTTTAACGATTCTTTTGCTCTGATATTCGCCAAATCTTGTGATTTCACATCTTTTTCTTCATCTGGATTATACCCTTTTGGCGTCCAACCTTCAGGCGGCCGTGATAAGTTTAATGAAGACAATATCATTATTGTGAAATAACTAATTCCTAATATAAAGAAGGTCATTGCAATTCCTACAGAACCGATTAACCAATCCATGACCGGACTTGCTACTGCAGCAGCAAATCCAAAACCCATGATGGCCATACCTGTAGCTAACCCTCTTCGGTCAGGAAACCATTTTACTAGTGTGGAGACAGGAGCAATATATCCAACACCCAGTCCTATCCCACCTAAAACACCATAAAAGAAATATAAAGCCCATAAGGATTCCCATTGAATGGCAAACCCGGAACCAAACACACCAACTCCAAAGAATATGGCTGCGGTAATACCAGCTACTCGCGGTCCATATTTTTCAACAAACCAACCTAAAAATGCTGCCGATAATCCTAAAAATAGAATGGCTAAGCTGAATGTCAACTGAACTTGTTGTGAAGTCCAGCCAAACTCTTCACCCAGGGGGCCAGTGAAGTTACTCCACGCATAGACAGACCCAATTGAAATATGTATTCCAACTGCTCCTAATGCAATCAGCCACCTATTTTTCACTTTTCGTTCTGACATAAGCTATCCTCCTATATTTTTTTACTATTCTGTAAAGAGATAACCTAAATGCCTTACGTTCAAACTTTTATTCCTTCACAAATTCGACAAAAAATAAATAGGAACTCCTCACCATTAGTGAGAACTTCCTATCATAGAGCTTTCTTTCGACATAATTATTTTTTATTTCCCAGGAAATGATTTATTTCTCAATCCTATAATTTTGCCATTCTACAGGCAGTAATTTTTGATAGGTTGGTTGTAGAAATCTGTCGTCAACAAGCTGAATGACGCCATGATCTTCCTCAGACCTAATAAGACGTCCACCTGCCTGCAGCACCTTATTCATTCCCGGATATATATAGGCATAATTGTAGCCATTTTTACCGCGGTTAGTAAAATAGTTCTTTATTAGCTCTTTTTCAAAACTACGAGGTGCTAAGCCGATTCCAACTACAGCCACTCCGTTTAGACGATTCCCTCGTAAATCAACGCCTTCTGAGAAAACACCGCCAAGAACTGCAAAACCTACGAGTGATCCCCCCGGAACAAATTGGGCTAAAAATTCGTCTCTTCTTTCTTCTGTCATTCCGAATTCTTGTTCTACAGTATCTACATCTACAAACTTCTTAAAGGCTTGGTAGACCATATTCATGTATTGATAAGACGGGAAGAAAAACAAATGATTCCCTTCCTGATTCTTTACTTGCTTATATAGAAGCTCTGCTAATTTATCAACGTTCTGTTCCCTATCTTTAAAACGAGTAGATAAGGGTGCAATGGTTACTTTAATTTGATCTGCGTCGTATGGGGAGGGAAGTTTTAAAATGTAGTCGTCTTCTTGTCCCCCCAGCATCTCCTTATAATAAGCAAATGGAGATAAAGTGGCTGAAAAATATATGCTGGACCGAAACATTTCTGTGACCTTTCTTAATACAAATGAAGGGTCTACGCAATAAAGTTTTAAAGCATCTTTGGAGGTAATAATTTTATAATGTTCGTCTAACAAACTAAAAATTTTCACGAAATTTTGACTAGAAAAATAGCATTCAAGTAAGGATTCGGTCTCTTCCCCATCTTGTTCTTCCCTTAACACACCTTCTGCGCGCTCCATAAACCGTTCTAAGTTCTCTTCAAGCTCTCCAGGAATTTCTGTAATTGTCGATTCCTCTTCACTATTCAAGCGATGCAAATCTTTACGTACGGCTTGAGCCGACTGCGCTAATTTATGATCCTTTTCTCCCCACTCTTCTTCTACTTGCCAATACGAATTGCGGAAAATTGTCGCAGAATACATTTCTCGCGCCCGTTCTACTAAGTTATGGGCTTCATCAATTAAAAGAGATGTTTTCTTTTTATGCTCTGGCATGAGTCGTTTTAACGCTACTCTTGGATCAAAAACGTAATTATAGTCTCCAATAATAACGTCCACGACATCTGTTAAATCTAAAGAGAATTCAAACGGACAGATACGATGCTTTCGAGCATACTTTTCGACGACGGGTCTTGTGATTTGTGTTTCGTTTTTCAACACGTCTATAATAGCTCCATTAATTCGGTCGTAATACCCATCAGCGAATTCACAATAATCAGGCTGACAGATCGTTTCTTCTTTAAAACATATCTTATCTTTCGCAGTTAGCGTAACCGAGCGCAATCGTAACCCGCTCTTTTCCATTAATGCTAATCCTTCCTCAGCAGTCAGTCTCGTCACAGTTTTTGCTGTTAAATAAAAGATTCGCTCCTGCTTTCCTTCTTCCATGGATTTAATAGCCGGAAAAAGGGTGGAAATCGTTTTCCCAATACCCGTAGGAGCTTGGGCAAATAAGTTTCTTTTCTCTTGTGAAGTTCGATAAACGGCTCCAGCTAAATATCTTTGCCCATTACGATAATGTGGAAAAGGGAATTTTAAATCGGGAATAGATTCCTCTTTTTCCTTCTTAATATACGATAGTACTTTAGCGTAGGACATATATTCTACTATTGTTTCTTCCATAAAGTCTTCTAGTTGTTTCATGGAAAAATTAAACAAAAATTGCTTCTTTTCTTTCGTCCGTTTTTGCACATAGGTAAGCTGCACCTTTATTTCTTCTAAATCCTCATTTTTCGCATAAATATAAGCATACCCCTTCGCTTGTGCCCAATAGACTGGATAGCTCGCCTCCGTTATGTCTTCAAGATCTTGAGTGGTAGATTTTATTTCATCTATGATTTTACCCTCTGGAGTCTTTAGCAACCCGTCACAACGCCCGTGTATCTTTACATCTATCTCTGCCGTTTTATAATCCCATTTCATGAAAACTTCACTTTCATCTTCATCCTCGTATTCTTTTTGAACCGATTGGTGAATCGCTGTGCCTTCAAGCATGGATGTATTTGACCGAAATCGATCATCTATACTACCTCTTCTATATACATATTCCATCAATTCGCGCACAGAAATACTCACTTTTTCCGACATGACTGAGCACCCCCTTATGTATTTCTTTTAACCTCTTACCGTCACCTCTAAATCAAGAATTTCGAATGTCTATTTTATAGTTTTAAGTGCTATAATATAGGTTACAAGGTATTTAATACATTTATAAAAGTTCTTTTAAATAAGTGATTGCCATCCTTTAAAATCACTTATTTTTATCCCTAAATATGGGTACGATCCATATACTAATCATAACTCATAATACAACAACAGGTGTGATCATAAATGAAAAAAGCAAAGTGGCTATTCCTCCTCGTCTTCTCCCTTATATTTCTAGCTCTTATTGTATTCACATTTGTTACGAATCCTGTAGACGATCACCAAAGCGACTCCGGACCAGTGAGCGAGGAAAATTCAGAGAATGAGAGCAATATCAACGATGGAAATGAGGACCCAGAAGAAGAGGAAAACCCTGAAAATGAAGATTCAGATGCGTCTGAAGAGGAAGAAGGCAGTGTGAGTGATGGACTTCGAGAAGTATTCTCCGGAGTCATTGAGAATGCACGTAACCTCTTTATTCGAGATGATTTAGAAGTAGTAGCCATGGGCGATTCCCTTACCCAAGGAGTTGGAGATGGCACGGAAAACGGCGGTTATGTCGGGATACTTGAAGATAACATTAACGATAATAATGAAACAGCAAACTTTACGATTGACAATTTTGGCAAACGCGGAGATCGTACGGATCAGCTGCTCGCTAGAATGGAATCTGAGGAAATCTCATCTTCAGTTGAAAAAGCAGACTTGGTGCTGATCACAATCGGGGCAAATAATGTGGTACAAGTGATAGAAGATAATTTTACCAGTCTCAGCTATGACGATTTCTCTCCAGCTCGTGAACAATATCGTGATGAATTAAATGAGATTTTAACAGAAGTTGAACGTTCGAACCCTGATGCTTCCATTTATTTAATTGGATTATATAATCCTTTTAATCAATATTTCGATAATATTCCTGCGCTTGCACAAATTATGAATGAATGGAACACGGTTAGTGAAGAAGTTATAGAGGAATACCCAACCGCTTCATTTATCCCTATTAATGATGTGTTTGAAGGGAATGAAAGTGAACTGTTGTGGGAGGAAGACCATTTCCATCCGAATGAGGAAGGCTATAAACAAATGGCCAAACGCGTGTTAGAATATATTAGAGATGAAATAGAGGAATAATACAGGTGGAGTGCATTTATGCTAAAGCGTATGTTTTTAAAGAATCGTTGGAAAACGTCTTTTTTTATACTTGCGATTATTAATGTTGCGATTATTGCGTGGATTTTATCTTTGGTTTTTCTACCAAGCTCATATACGCTTGTTAACGTGGATAGAGAAAAACAAGATTCTGAAGCAGAGTTTACTGTCGTTTCCACGAAAGAGAATTTAGAGCAGTTAGCGAATGAGTATTTAAGTGAGATTTCGACTCAAACCGTGTTTGATTACTCCATTTCCCTCGACCGAAATGTTACATTAGCAGGGAACATTCGAGCTTTTGAACAAACCATTCCCATTAAGGTGGAGCTTAACCCCGTCGTTCAAGAGAATGGAGATTTAGTGTTAGAACAAGAGCGAATATCGCTTGGACAGCTTCCACTTCCAAATAAAAAAGTTATGGAGTTCGTAGCTGAAAATTATCAATTCCCAGAATGGGTAACGGTGAACCCCAATGATGAGAATATTTATGTTGCTGTAACTCAAATGGAGACAGAGAGTAATATTGATATTGAAGTGGACCGATTCAACCTTAATTCCAATCAATTAGCTTTTAAGATCTCGTTCCCAGAACGATCGTTCAGCTTTGCAGAAGCTTTAGTTGAGGATGAATTTCCAGAAGAAAACTCTTCAAATTAATAGAAGACTGATTCTTGCTTTTTAAGCACAGTATTTCTGTATGAATAAGCAGTTATGATAAACTTTTGAATAAAGAATAACAAAGGAAGTGACTTCATGCGTGTCGTTGACAACATTGCTGACTTAATAGGCGATACACCACTCGTAAAACTAAATCGGTTAGCTCCTAAAGGCGGGGCTGATATTTACATGAAATTAGAAAAATACAATCCTAGCGGAAGCGTGAAAGACCGCGCCGCGTATAATATGATTGTACAAGCAGAAAATGACGGTTATTTAAAAGAAGGCTCAACGATTATCGAGCCAACCAGCGGCAATACGGGAATAGGAATTGCTATGAACGCTGCCGCTCGCGGCTATAAAGCAATCCTTGTTATGCCTGATACTATGACACAAGAACGAATCAATTTATTAAAAGCTTACGGGGCTGAAATCGTATTAACCCCGGGCGATGAAAAAATGCCGGGTGCTATTGCTAAGGCCAAAGAACTTGTAGAAGAAGTAGATGGCGCGTTCATGCCCATGCAGTTTGAAAATGCTGCCAATCCTGACGCGCACCGTCACACCACTGCTTCAGAAATCGTTGAAGCAATGAACGAGCTGGGGAAACCTTTATCAGCTTTTGTTTCAACAGCAGGAACAGGAGGAACGGTTACCGGAACAGGAGAAGAACTAAAAAAACATTATGAACAACTGACGGTACACGTAGCAGAACCAGCAGGTTCTCCTGTTCTTTCAGGAGGTAAGCCGGGAAAACACAAATTAGTTGGGACGAGTCCGGGATTCATTCCTTCTATTTTGAACCAAGAAGTTTACGATGAAATTTTACAAGTTACCGATGAGGACGCTTATGATATTACGCGTCGTTTGGCTCGCGAGGAAGGCTTACTATTAGGTACATCTTGCGGCGCTGCCTGCTGGGCAGGTATAGAAGTAGCCAAGAAAAAGCAACCTGGAGAAGTTGTGGTCGTCATTGCTCCAGATACAGGAGAACGTTACCTTTCTGGTGACCTTTTCCGTCAATAACCCACACAAAAACCGCGTGTTTTCACGCGGTTTTTTTATAGCCGATAGAGGTCTCTAAAGCGTAAATGCCACCCTAAATGGTAAGACAACACGCGGCAGCCAATGATCAAAATAAATAAGATGTAATATTGAACTTCACTTTGAACGTCGATCATCCCAATGCCAACCATCAACCCAGACAACATAGCCCACACGGCATAAATTTCCTGATGAAGAACCATGGGTTTGCGCTGGGCAAGTACATCTCGAGTCACTCCTCCGCCTACTCCAGTTAAAATAGCTGCAAATATGATGCCTCCTAATGGAAAGCCTTGGGCCACTGCAAACACAGCCCCTTGCAGCGCAAAAGCAGATAGACCGATCGCGTCTAAATAGATATTCCACCGATCCCAAAACATGATCCAGCTTTTAGGGAATACATACACAATACTTATCGTTATAAGAGCTACGTAGAGTAAATACCCCTGCTCCCACACATGTACAACAGGGACATCTAAAGCCATGTTTCTTATAATCCCACCTGCGAAGGCCGTAGCTATTCCCAAAATAAACGTACCAAATATATCGTATCTTTCACTAAGAGCCACAATCGCTCCGCTAAAAGCAAAAGCGCTCACAGCAATTACATTTAATATTTCTAAAGACATACAAATTCCCCTATCTATAGCATGTTGAAAAACTTTAATTCTCCAACCTGATTTATCATAGCAGAAATTCCTACTATTGATTAGCATAAAAGAATCATTTACCTTATAAAATGACGGACAAACCTTTCTATAACGCCTATCACAATAAGGGCAATGAAGGAATATTTTTTTTGAAATGGGGAATATAAAATCATGGACTAATTTTGTTGCAAACTGCCACAAGGATACTAAGTGCAGGACTGCGAATATGTTAAGTAGGACAATAGACATATTGGGTGTGATGAATAATGAGAGACTGGCTCATTCAACTTAGAAAAGAAAGAAAACTTACACAGCAGCAAATTGCAGAGGGCGCTCATATTGATCGTGCCTACTATGCTCAAATAGAGAGCGGGACTAGAAACCCGAGCATGGCAGTAGCTTCACAAATTGCCAGCTTTTTAAACATTAATACCTTTCTCTTTTTCCCTGAACATCTTAGCGAACCTTTCACTACAGCGCTAAGAAACTCCCCGATCATCGTCGCTCATTGTGACTTAGAATTAAGGTACACATGGATGTTTAACCCTCACCCTGACTTCAACACAGATGTTATCATCGGCAAAAGAGATGACGAGCTCGATCACAACGAAGGAACCATCGGCCTAATGAAAATTAAGCGGAAAGTGATTGAGACTAAAAAGCCGATCAGACAATACGTTTCTTTCCCATTATCAGATGGTCTCATCACTTATGACGTTTTCGCACAGCCTATATATAATGATGGGAATCAACTGATTGGTGTAGCTACAGTTTCGACTGAACTTCTAACATAGAGTAAGGGGGTCCTCCCAATGAATTTAGAGCACCTTCCTCTTCGAATTCTCATGATTACTTATCGAAGAGCAGTAGAATTAGATTTGGATGAGGAGTTCATCCAGTGGATACGTAAAGAGATCCTAGAAAGAGAGAGCGAAAAAGAGGAACGCAGCAAAAAAGCGAACTTATAATGTTCGCTTTTTTATTTGTGTATGAAAGTTCACTTCTTGAAATTGACAATTTTCTAACCCTGCTGTATTATTATCTTGAATTCGAGATTATTTACAATTAATCTTCAGGAGGGGTTACCATGCATATTAAAGGGATACATCACGTCTCCGCTATAACGGCTAATGCAAAAAAGAATTATGATTTTTATACAAATGTACTCGGTATGCGTCTAGTAAAAAAGACGGTAAACCAAGATGATACATCTATGTACCACCTATTTTACGCTGATGAAAAAGGCAACCCGGGCACAGATTTCACTTTCTTTGAGATACCGAGAGCCGGAAATACTTACCCCGGTACTCATAGTATTTCCACTACCTCATTAAGGGTGAAAAATGATGAAACGTTACGTTTTTGGCAAGAACGGTTCAAGCAATTAAACGTAGATCAAGATCCTATCAAAGAGTACGCTAATCGAAAAACGTTACCATTCAGGGATCCAGAAGGACAGAGGCTTATGCTTGTCTCCGATGAAAATAATAAAGGTGTAGCGTCAGGTCAGCCTTGGGGGAAAAGTGTCATCCCACTAAATCGTGGGATTACCGGACTAGGGCCGGTTCATTTAACTGTTGCTAATTTAGCTCCTACGAAGCAGGTACTTACTGAAATATTAGGCTTCAGAGAAGTAGGTCGATTCGACAACAAGCTCGTACTTGAAACAGGCGAAGGCGGCACAGGAGCTGAAGTTCATATTGAGGAACGCACGGATTTGTCTCGTGAACGACCAGGTCGAGGAAGCGTCCACCACGTAGCTTTTCGTGTCGAAGATGAACAAGAACTTGAGCAATGGAGGCTAATCATCCAAAAAGCCGGTTTTCCAAATTCCGGACTTGTTGATCGTTTTTATTTCAAATCGCTCTACTTTAGAGAACCTAATCACATTCTATTCGAACTTGCTACAGACGGTCCTGGTTTCGCTACAGATGAAGACATGGATCATTTAGGAGAAAGCCTTTCCCTTCCTCCCTTTTTAGAAGCTCAACGTGAGGAAATTGAACAAAGTTTAACACCATTAGACACAAATCGCTCATAAATAAAACCTACGGCTGGGAGGCCGTAGGTTTCTTTGTTACTCGTCTAAACGATCTTTTAACCAATTGATTAGTCCGCCTTTCTCCATCATTTCCAATTGTCGAGGAGATAGGGCATGTTCTACTTGTATCGTTTGATTCTTACCTTTAAGTTCTACTTCAAATCCATCCTTACTGTGGATTTTCTTCCGGAGATCTTTAAATAAAAGTGTATCTCCTTGCTCAATCTTCTCAAAATCATCTTCATTAGAAAAGGTTAATGGCAAGATCCCAAAATTAACTAAGTTCTGCCAATGAATCCTCGCAAAGTCTTTGACAATCGCAATTCTTAATCCCATATACCGAGGGGCTAAAGCGGCATGTTCCCGACTGGAGCCTTGACCGTAGTTTGTACCTCCAACGATCACATGACCTCCGTCTTCTTTTTGCTTCATCGCCCGGTCATAATAGGTATCATCAACAATTTCAAAAGTAAACTTACTGATCTCTGGAAGGTTGCTTCGATAAGGAAGGACTCTTGCTCCTCCGGCTAAGATTTCATCCGTTGAAATGTCATCTCCTACTTTTAATAAGATCGGCAATTCCATATCATTAGGAAGTTCATCCATTTTAGGGATAGAGGCAATATTAGGTCCTTTCACTAGTTCCACTTGTTCAGCTTCTTCTTGAGGCAATGGAGCATCAAGAAGGTCCGTATCAATCGTAGGTTGTTCTAACTCTTGAACCTTAGGATAATCAAATCCTGCATTTCTTGGGTCGGTAATTTTACCTGTTAACGCTGAAACCGCAGCAGTTTCAGGGCTGCATAAAAACACGCTATCCTCTTTTGTACCAGAACGGCCGGGGAAGTTTCGCGGTGTTGTACGCAAACTATTTCGTCCTGAGGCGGGTGCCTGCCCCATTCCTATACAACCATTACATCCCGCTTGGTGTAATCGTGCACCTGCTTGAAGAAAATTAGCAATGTGACCTTGCTGGGAAAGATCGATGAGCATTTGCCTTGAAGTTGGGTTCAAATCAAATGATAAACCATTAGCAATGTGTCGCCCTTCGACAATCTTTGAGGCTATGGCAAAATCTCGATAGCCTGGATTAGCTGAAGAACCAATGTAAGACTGGTAGATCTCTTCACCCTCTACTTCTCTTACAGGAACGACGTTACCAGGACTGGATGGCTTAGCAATCATTGGTTCTAGGCTGGATAAATCAAGTTCATCATGACGATCATACGCAGCACCATCATCTACCGTTAACTCTTTCCATTCATCTTCTCGACCCTGAAGCTTCATGTATTTTCTAGTTTCCTCATCTGAAGGAAAAACCGTAGCAGTGGCTCCTAATTCAGCTCCCATATTCGCAATAACATGGCGGTCCATCGCTGACAAATTCTTTAAACCTGGTCCATAATACTCAAAAATATGATTAACTCCGCCTTTTACTCCATGGCGGCGAAGCATTTCTAAAATAGCATCCTTGGCACTTACCCACTCAGGGAATTCTCCTGTTACCTTCACTCCCCATACTTTAGGCATTTTCACATAGAAAGGCTCTCCAGCAATTGCCATCGCTACATCAATTCCTCCGGCCCCCATAGCAAGCATTCCCATACAACCGTTCGCACACGTATGACTGTCAGATCCTAGCAGGGTTTGACCCGGTTTAGCTAACCTCTGCATATGAACGGGATGGCTTACTCCATTTCCTGGACGACTAAAATAAAGTCCAAATTTCTTAGCTGCACTCTCTAAAAACAAATGATCATCAGGGTTTTTGCTGTCCTCTTGTATTAAATTATGATCAACATACTGAGCGGAGGCTTCTGTCTTGGCACGATCAATACCCATCGCTTCAAGCTCAAGCATAACCATCGTTCCTGTCGCATCTTGCGTTAACGTTTGATCAATCTTTAATCCTATTTCCGAACCAGGAGTCATTTCTCCTTTGACTAAATGATCCTTAATTAACTTTTGAGTGACATTATATCCCATTTTGTTTTCCTCCCTCTTTACATCGTACAATCAAAAAAAGCGATCCTATACCATTTATACCCTTTTATTGGGGAGTTTACTCATAACCCAATTAAGGTATAATTGGAAAATAGCGTCATATATTGGACTTGTTTATCAATTTTCTAAAAGATAAACCTCTTTTATAGAATAAAATCTGTGAAAGTTGGTCCTTTTTAACCCCTCTTAAGCTATGAAAAAAGACTGACTTGGGAAACTAGGGAATATAGTTGAAAAAATTTCATCGAACGTGTATTCTGAAAATAGATTTGAAAGCGCAACATTTAATCAAATCGACAGTTGATCAACTAGGTGTGTGAATAATGGAATATGGTAAAGCGCTTCGATTTCATCGAGTTAAACAAGGTTTAACTCAGAACCAGCTAGCTGATGGCATCATTTCGGCAGCCTATCTTTCGAAGATCGAAAACGATCAGACGGTTCCGGCCATTGAAGTGCTTGAATTGCTTTACGAGAGGCTTGGAATTGACTTTAATGAATCAAATTTCAACCACCCTTCCAAGGAAAAATTGAGGGAATGGTATGAAGCTATTGTTTTCAAGCAGAAAGATGTTGCAAGAAGGTTAAGAGATGAACTCCATCAGCAGAAAAACACGCTGGATAACCATCAATTGTATATTTTCTATGAATTGTTTCGCATTCGCTATCTCTTGTTAGAAAACGAGGTAGAGAAGGCTTACGAAACATGGGAAGATTTAAAGCAGCACAAAGATACTTTTGATGAAGAAATGGAGTTTTATTTTCATTTAATCTCAGGCTTAGTTAAATACTATAAAGGCGATTTCAATGATGCATTTCAAGAGTTGATGGAGGCTAAGAACTATAGTTTTACTGTAGAAATCGAGAAATGGGAGACAAGTGATCTCTATTACTTACTTGCACTAAGTACTAGTCAAGCCAATCATATATCGGCTTCTAACTATTACGCTGATCACGCTCTAGAAATTTACCAATCACATTATGATCTTTCTAAGAGTGCTGATTGTCATATAGTTCTCGGTATTAACTTTAGTCGCCTTAAAAATTATGCTAAATCACTTGAAAATTACCATTTAGCAAGAAAAATTGCTTTGCAAACTAATGATTTTCAACAGTTGAAATTAGTATACATTAATATTGGAGTACTAGAATCACGCTTAGATAACCACCAAGCCGCTATAACTAATTATAAGAAAAGTCTAGAGTATTCAGGGGATTCAGATTCCTCCCCAAACTCTTTTGAATTACTAAATAGTATTCATGGTCTTATAACTGAGCATTACAAACTTGGCGATTGGGATGGTTGTAAACAGTGGGTGAGTAAAGGGAAAGCATGTTTAGATGAGCATCCTTCAAAAACTCACCAATTACATTTTGAATTTTATGATAAGTTGCTCAATGATACACCTGATATACAAGATTTCCTGGAACATGAGGTTATTCCATATTTCCAAGAAAGGAAAAATCATACTTATATCATTCGCTACTCTATGTTTTTAGCAGATCAATTAGAAACACAAAGAATGTATAAGAAATCATCTACTTACCTTAGGTTAGCAATTCAATTGTTAAATAAACATTCTCATTTAGGAGGGATACTCTTATGAAGAAATTAGTAGCTGTATTTGCTTTAGTGACACTATTAGCTTCTGCTGCTGCACCCATTGTTTATGACACAGCAGAGGACACTTGGCCAAGACCCTTAGTGGTTGAGCAAGTTTAAGTTAGATTGTTTTAATTGTTAGTTTTACTTTAGTGTTTTAATGAACACTCCCCTAATCCTATACCTATAAATTTCTTAGTCCTTACCCTTGTGGTAAGGATATTTTTTTATTCCAGAATAAAAGCGTTGAACAGTTTATCGCTGAACAACGCTTTTTCTTTACTTATGCTACTTTTCCTCCGTATTCTTTCCAAGCGCTGAACCCGCCTTTAAGGTTCAGTACATCTTTATATCCATAGGCTTGCAGCACGCTTGTTGCGATTGCTGAACGAATACCGGATTGACAATGGACAATTGGTGTCTTTCCTTCTGGTATTTCATCTAGACGGTCGGGAAGTGTGCCAAGCATAACATGGAAAGCTCCTTCCATATGCTCTTCATCCCACTCTGATTGATTTCGTACATCGACGATAATATAATCTTCGTGGTCTTTGAACTTCTCGGCTAACTGGTCGGCTGTTATGCTTTCATACGTTTCTAAATTGTCTTTTTGATCTACATCATCTTGGTTTACAAATCCGACAAGGCGATCTAGCCCGATGGATTGTAAAGCAATTTGAATATCTTCTACTTCAGACTCATCGCTAATTAATACAATATCTTGGTCATAACTAATTAACCATCCGGCCCAGTTTGCGAATGCTTTATTAAATGGGAGGTTAATCGTACCTGGTAAGTGACCTTTAGCGAAATCTTCTTTCGACCTTGTATCTATGACTGCGTTTCCTTGTTCCACTGCTTTTTGAGTTTGTTCAATATTCATTTTTTCTACCGATTGATGATCATCCAACAAGGCTGGACCTTCTTTGTTTAACTTTTTCATCATAGTAAAATACTTAGGAGGCTCTGGCTGCCCCTCTAATAGTTCATCAATAAATGAAGCTTCTTCCTCATAAGATAATGCCCAGTTATTGATTTTTTCGTACCCAACCGTAGATGATGGCACTGCTCCTAACGATTTGCCGCAGGCGCTTCCTGCTCCGTGACCAGGCCATACTTGTACATAATCAGGCAGTTCTTTAAATCGTTGCAAGGACTTAAACATGTCTTTAGCCCCTACTTCTGAGCTTCCGGATGCACCAGCTGCTTTCTCCAGTAAGTCCGGACGGCCTACGTCACCGACAAACACGAAGTCTCCTGTAAAAATACCCATTGGTACACTGGAGCCGCCGCCTTCATCGGTTAATAGATAAGATAAACTCTCCGGGGTATGACCAGGAGTATGAAGAACGTCTAGTTTAACGTTTCCTACATAAAAATGATCGCCACCTTTAAGCCATTGGTAGGAATACTCTTTAGCAAATCCATACTTCCAATCATCATCACCTTCATCTGACAGATAGAGCTTCCCGCCCGTTTTTTCCGCGAGCTCTCTTGCTCCAGATAAATAATCAGCGTGAATGTGAGTTTCTGTAATACTCGTAATGTCGAATCCTTCTTTTTTTGCTGTAGTCAAGTAAGGAGTTATATCTCTTGCAGGATCAATAACTAAAGCTTCTCCCGTCTTTTGGCAACCGACCATATAAGACATTTGTGCTAAGTTTTCATCAAAGAATGATTTAAAAAACATTTGTGATCCCTCCGTAATTTATTTCATTTACACATAGAATTATATACCCCTGTAGGTATTTTGTAAACATATACACGTTGTTTTATTAATACCCTATTCACAAGCCGTTATCACTTAAACCTTCAAACCAAAAAAACCGCACCCGAAATGGGTGCGGTTTTATTTATCGAAGTATTCGCGCAATGCTTCAACAGGCGGTTTGCCTATAGGTGTAAATAAAAGCTCGGCATTGCTGACATAATTGATCTCAGATGCGTCAATGGCTTCATAATCTAATCCGTCAGTAGCATCTTCTACTAAAGATTGAACTTGATTCATCATCCCGAGGATTTGGCGATTCTCTGTTTTTGTATAAACGACAGGCTCAGCTTCTTTCAATAATTCGTTGATAACCTCTTCTTCCACTTTCACTAGCTGGAGTAATTGCTTTAGTGACCCTTTAATCACGCTGTTTAAGTTTTCAAACTGCTGTTTTTGAAGGCCAAATAAAATAAGGTTGATCCCTGTTTCATTGTTCATAATGATTAAGCACTTTCTACGATTAACTGTAATCAAGTTGGCATGCCACTTATAGATCGCAGGAATATCCTTATACTGATCAGGTGCTTCTAGTTCTTTATTGATTTCTTTCGTTAGTTTTTGCGTTGCTCCAATGACAAACATCCAGTTCCACCTCTTGTTGATTTCTTTCCCCTAGTGTAACAGGTCCAAACGATTTCACATACTCATATCCATTTTCTTATCTTATACAAAAAACAGCCTATGATTATAAATCATAGGCTGTTATTTTGTTCGCCTTGCGAAATCAACAAATTGAAACTTATCCGGCCTGTGTCTAGATTCTGTAAATTGGAATAATGTCGCGTCTGCAAGATAGACATAGCTTCGTATAACGACGACTTGCGAATGTTCTTCTACATCTAAATACTTTTGATCTTCTTCCGTTACTTGTTCAACGACGATTTCTTTTTTAGCAAAACTGATATCTAATCCTAATTCGTTTTCAATGTATTCATATATCGAGGCTTCAGCTATTGATTTCGTCAAGTTAGGTACAATGTCTTCTCGGATGTAGTCTTTATCAAGAATAACGCGTTCCCCATTAATTTCTCTAGAACGGGATACTTTCCAAATCTTTACGTTTCTCTCACAATTTAACCTGGAGCGCAATCGATTATCAGCGGTTTCTACGAACACTTCGTGCACATGTGTTTTAAAGTTTTGGCCAAGCTGATCGGATAGTTCTTTAAAACTTGTGAGCCCGGAAACAGGAAATTCAAACTTATTTTGATCTAATACGACTGATCCCTTCCCTCTCACTTTTTGGATGTATCCATTTTGAGATAAAAGGTTTAACGATTTACGTATCGTTTCTCTTGAGGTAGAAAATTGTTGGGAGAGATCATGTTCAGAAGGCAATGTATCCCCTGCCATGAACTCCCCTTGCTGAATCATCTGAACTAAGTCGTTGTAGATGACA
Source organism: Halobacillus andaensis (assembly GCF_014636475.1). Lineage (GTDB taxonomy): Bacteria > Bacillota > Bacilli > Bacillales > Halobacillaceae > Halobacillus_A > Halobacillus_A andaensis. Next base: position 476,326 of record NZ_BMEL01000002.1, on the reverse strand, counting down.
AGATATTTATTTTTCATGTTCACATCACCGCTACTATCCTATCACTTCGCGTTAAAATGGTAAACGATGGATTCATATGGACGCAGTTTCACTTGACGATAGTCCGTCGATGGCTGTTCATAGTTGTTGATCAACACTTCCGGCTCACCTTGAAGCTTTAGGTTTTGTGGCAGTTCAAACACGGTTTCTTCTCCATAGAAATTGTTCACCACAAGAAGCGTTTCATCATTCCACTGTCTCATATAAGCAAAGACCTGCTCGTCCTTTTGATCGATCCACTGGTAATCTCCATGAGTAATGATGTCATGAGTTTTACGAAGCTCGTTTAATTTCTGATAATGAGTAAAAATCGAGTCTTCTTTTTTCATCACTTTCTTTGCATTTACTTCTGGATAATTACTCGCTACAGGAATCCAAGGTGTGCCAGTTGTAAATCCAGCCTCTTGTTCATCATTCCATTGAACTGGAGTACGTGAGTTATCGCGTGACTTTTGTTTTAATATTTCTAGGATCTCCGCTTCGTCCATCCCTTTTTCCTTCAGAAGCTTAAAGGCATTCAATGATTCAATATCCCTGTACTGGGAAATTGATTCAAATTTAGGGTTCGTCATACCAAACTCTTCTCCTTGATAAATATAAGGGGTTCCCTGCATCATGTGAATGGTCGTCGCCAGCATTTTGCCTGATTCTTCAGGGTAATTTACATCATCCCCAAATCTGGATAGTACTCGAGGCTGATCGTGGTTACACCAGAATAAAGCATTCCATCCACTGCCTTCATTCATCTTTTCCTGCCATGTGGAAAGAATTTGTTTTAGCTGCTGAAAATCAAACGGGGCTTTCGTCCATTTTTCTCCGTTTGGATAGTCAACCTTTAAATGATGGAAGTTGAAAGTCATACTTAGTTCCTTACGTTCAGGAGCAGTGTAACGAATGCAGTGTTCAATTGTCGTTGAGGACATTTCTCCTACAGTCATTAAGTCGTAAGGCGTAAATACTTCTCGATTCATTTCCTTCATATATTCATGAACCTTGGGCCCGTCAGTATAAAATTTACGTCCGTCACCTGGGGCGACGCTTCCGTCATCGTTTGGAAAATCTTGATCTTTAGAAATTAAGTTGATGACATCCAGACGGAAACCATCGACTCCTTTTTCTCCCCAGAAACGCATCATCTCATAAAGCTTTTCTCTTACTTCATCGTTTTCCCAGTTGAGATCGGCTTGAGTAACATCAAATAAGTGTAAATAATATTGACCTGTCTTCTCGTCATACTCCCAAGCATTCCCGCCAAATTTAGACTGCCAGTTGTTTGGAGGTCCCCCGTCGACTGGGTCCTTCCAAATATAATAGTCACGGTAAGGGTTATCTTTTGATTTCTTCGCTTCTTGAAACCATTCATGTTCAGTAGATGTGTGATTAATGACAATATCCATAATCAACTTCATCCCGCGTTTATGCGTTTCCTCGAGAAGCCTTTCAAAATCTTGCATTGTTCCATATTCATCGTGAATATCGTAATAATCACTAATATCATACCCGTTATCATTCTGCGGGGATTTGTACATCGGGGTGAGCCAAAGGACATCGACCCCGAGTGTTTTAAGGTAGTCTAACTTTTCAATGATACCTTGGATGTCGCCCACACCATTTCCTGTTGTATCATTAAAGCTTTTAGGATAAATCTGATAAACGACAGCTTTTTTCCACCATGGTTGTGCGGTCATATGAGCTTCCTCCATTTCGATAATTTCTTAAACGTCACGTTTGCGTTTTGCATATAGATAAGTGGCTATAATTGGTAGAACGATAACGATCACCATTCCAATAATAAAGTCAAACCAGTACTGAGTGACGATGGAGAATATTCCTGGCACACCACCGACACCAATAGAGTTAGCTAATACGCCTTGAGAAGAGATATAAAGCCCTGCAATAGCAGAAGACGAAATTGCAATGATAAATGGGTACTTAAATCGTAAGTTTACCCCGAATAAAGCAGGTTCTGTTACACCTAACCAAGCAGATATACCTGAGGATAGCCCTAAACCTTTGAGCTTCTCATCACGTGAAGCAAGCATTATGGCAAACGCGGCAGAACCTTGGGCAATGTTTGATAGTGCCAGCATTGGCCACAGGAATGTTGTATTCGTGCTGCCAATTAATTGAATATCTACAGCTAAGAAAGTATGGTGCATACCTGTGATTACCATTACTCCATACAAACCACCATAAATTAAACCACCAAGAGCTGCAGCTGCATCAAAGATGCCAACAAGTCCGTCTGTAATAAAGTTACCAATAGCAAACGTTACAGGTCCAATTAGAATGAAAGTTAAGAAACCAGTAACAAGCAAAGCAACAGGTGCAACAACCAAGAGCTGAATCGCATCTGGGGTCCGTTTCTGCATAAAGAGTTCAATCTTCGTCATCACCCAGGCAGCGACAAGTACGGGTAATACCTGTCCTTGATAGCCGATCTTATCAATTTCCAAGCCAAATAAATTCCATACCGGTACGGATCCTTCTTCTACAGCATCACCGTAAGACCACGCGCTAAGTAAATCTGGGTGTACAAGAGCAAGTCCTAACACAATACCGAGAAGCGGGTTGCCGCCAAATCTCTTAACAGCCGACCACCCTATTAAGCCTGGTAAAAAGGCGAAGGCGGTATTAGCGATAATGAAAATCATGTTTGCTATGCCTTCCCATTGAGGATAGACATCAATAATAGATTCTTCATCAAAAAAGATTCCTGGACCTGTTAATATGTTGTTAATCCCTAATAGCAAACCAGCTGTAACGATGGCAGGTAAAATAGGAATAAAAATATCAGCTAACGTTTTAATGCCTCGCTGAAGCGGATTCATTTTCTTGGCAGAAGCTTCTTTCACTTCTTCTTTAGAAGACTCGCCAATTCCCGCAATAGCTACTAATTCTTTATAAACTTTATCTACCGTCCCTTGGCCTATTACAATTTGGAACTGACCATTTGTAGAAAAAGACCCTTTCACGGCTTCAATATCATTCAACTTTTGATCATCGACAATGCCTTCATCATTTAACGCTAACCGAAGACGTGTAACACAGTGAGTGGCAGCATTAATATTTTCTTTACCACCAATAGCCTCAAGTATTAATTCGGCTTGTTTTTTGTGATTCATATTCTTCCCTCCTCAATTTATTCGCTATGCACATTCATAAGTACGGTTGTACCAGCTGCGGCTTTCGTCTCTTCTTTTACTTCAACGTTAACATCGTTGCTATTCGTAATTATAATCGGTGTTACCGTACTCTTTGCTTTCTCTTCGACAAGACCTTTCTCAAAGGAAATTAGTTTGTCTCCAGCTCTCACCTTATCTCCTTGGGATATGTGGGCAGTAAACCCTTCACCCTCCATGCTTACAGTTTCTAAGCCGATGTGAATGAGAACTTCAACACCGCTTTTTGTTTTCAATCCTACAGCATGGTTTGTAGGGAAAAGCTGAACGACTTCCCCGTTTACCGGGCTCACTACTTCTCCGTCTGCCGGCTTAATCGCTAATCCCTCACCCATCATTTTTTCTGCAAAAACAGGGTCGGGCACTTTTTTTAAGTCAACGATTTCGCCATTAACCGGGGCAACCACCTCCACTGTTTTCTCTCTATGTCCAAAAAGTTTCTTTAACATGAAGACTTCCTCCTTAACCGCTTACACTTACATTCAACCAACTTGTATATACAAAATTCATCTACGATTATAATTTGTATATACAAGTTTTGCAAGCGTTTTATAACTAGAATTTTTTTATTAATTATAGATTCCCTGATGTGGAAGATTTACACTAGTTTGTTTACTTTATACGTGAGCAACTAGTATGGTATAAGTATTTAGTGTAACGAAATACCGGAGGAAGAAGGGGTTGCTATCCTTACTCAAGAGCAAAGAGCCAAACGTAACGTTTGGATTATGTGGTTCGCAAACTTTTTTATTGCGGGCAGCATTACAATGGTATTGCCTTTTTTATCGTTATATATAGATGATCTCGGTGATTTTTCTAGTTCGTATGTCCAGACTTGGTCGGGGTGGGTATTTGGTATTACGTTTGTAACGGCTTTTCTCTTCTCTCCTATCTGGGGGAAAATAGGAGACCGTTATGGAAGAAAAAACATCTTAATTATTTCCTCTACCGGGTTAGCCTTATCAGTTTTACTTATGGGCTTTGCTTCATCTGTGTGGGAACTATTTTTCCTGCGTTTTTTTATGGGGATTTTCACAGGTTTTATTCCAATGTCACAAGCGTTAATTGCTACCCAAACACCTAAACATATGGCTGGACGTGTACTTGGAACGCTGCAAACAGGAAGTATTACAGGGACGCTTCTTGGACCGATGATGGGAGGAGTTATCGCGGATTCCATTGGATATGGCATGACTTTTCAAATTGTTTCGATATTCGTCTTTATTTCGGCGTTTATCGTCTTCTTCGGAATTCGCGAACAACAAATAGATAAAGAAGAAGATGAAAAATCAAGTTATACATCAAAAGAAGTCATTGCTCACATCGTAAAGAACCCTGTATTACTTGTCGTTATGGTGATTTCATTATTTATACAAGTAGCGCACTTTAGTATTCAGCCGATCCTTTCCTTATACGTAGAAGATTTACACGGCCCGGAAAACTTAGCTCTGTTTTCGGGGATTGCTTTTTCAGCGGCAGGGTTGGGGAATTTGATGATGGCCAGACGTTGGGGAACCATCGCTGATCATCAAGGCTATATAAGGATCCTTATTTTTCTATTATTTATGGCGGGCCTTGTCTACTTCCCTGCGGCTTTCGTAACAAATATTTGGCAATTAGTCATTTTACGTTTCCTTCTTGGTATATCCATCGGCGGAATCATTCCTGTCCGAACGGCTTATATCCGCCAGCAAGCCCCCATCGCTATGCAGGGAGAAGTTCTTGGTTATAACACAAGCTTGCGCTTCCTCGGCAACATTATCGGCCCTGCCCTGGGAGGGATGCTTTCTGGGTGGTATGGCTTTTCGTCAGTCTTTTTTGTGACAAGCGCGCTTCTTGTTCTATGCGGGATTGTCTTAGTGATTGCCGTTCGTAAAGATACGAGTATAAATGCAAATGCATCTTCTACCTAACCATGCTCCCTTATGTTAAGATAAGTGTATATACAGTGCATAAGGGGTGTGGCATGGAATGAATAAAGCATTGATTGTAATTGATTACACCTATGATTTTGTTGCAGATGATGGAGCGCTGACTTGTGGAGAGCCAGGACAGAGTATCGAAGACAATATCACTCAGTTAACGAAAGAATTTATTAAACAAGAAGATTATGTTGTCTTTGCTGTGGATGTTCACGAAGAAGGCGATCCTTACCATCCAGAAACGAAGCTTTTTCCACCTCATAACATTCGAGGAACGCACGGCCGAGACCTTTACGGTGAACTAGCCAATGTTTATAACGAGCACCAGTTGAAACCGAACATTTTTTACATGGATAAAACAAGATACAGCGCTTTTAGCGGTACAAAGTTAGACATTAAATTACGCGAGCGAGGAATCACCGAACTGCACTTAGTTGGTGTTTGCACCGATATATGCGTCCTGCACACGGCGGTGGAAGCTTACAATCTCGGTTATCAAATCGTCGTTCATAAAAATGCTGTAGCCAGCTTTAATCAAACAGGGCATGAGTGGGCTCTTGGGCATTTTGAAAGTGTACTTGGAGCTTCAGTTAAATAGAATTGAGCGCACCACGTGAACCAGCGGTGCGTTTTTATTTTGTTCAAAAAACTGCCATTTGCTATTCTTGAAAAAATCGAATATGATGGTTTATGGACATTTATGTTTTTATATATAAGCAGGAATTTATATAGGAGGAATCACCCATGAGCTCACAAGATTACCGAGTTCTTTTGTACTACAAGTACGTTGATCTGCCTGACTACGAAGAATATTGCCAAAACCATTTAAAATACTGTAAAGATTTAGGCCTGCGTGGTCGTATTATTGTTTCCCCAGAAGGCATAAACGGGACTGTTTCTGGTACCGTTGAACAAGTTGAACAATATATGGACTACGTGCGTTCAGATGAGCGTTTTGCTGACATACACTTTAAAATTGATGAGCATGAAGGACATGCATTCAAAAAAATGCACTGCCGCGTTAAACCTGAGCTTGTCAATTGGAGCATAGAAGAAGACGATATCGATCCTAAAGAATTTGGCGGAAAGCATTTGAAGCCAAAAGAATTCTACGAAATGCTTAAAGATGAAGATACGATCGTCATTGATGGTCGAAACGAGTATGAGTACCGCATCGGCCACTTCCGTAATGCGATTCAACCAGGAGTGGATCACTCTCGTGAGTTCCCTGAATGGATTGCTGAAAATGCCGATCAGTGGAAGGATAAGAAAGTCCTTACCTATTGTACAGGTGGTATTCGTTGTGAGAAGTTAACAGGTATCCTTATGAAGAATGGTGTAGAAGATGTGTATCAGCTTGAAGGCGGTATTACCACTTACGGAAAAGATCCCGAAGTCCAAGGGGAACTTTTTGATGGTAAAATGTACGTCTTTGATGAGCGCATAGCCGTTCCTGTTAATCAGGTTGAAGATAAAATAGTTGCTGAATGTGAACATTGCGGCAAAAAAGAAGATCGCATGATTAACTGCAGCAATCCGATTTGTAACCGTCAATATGTATGCTGTAAAGAGTGTGAGATCGAACAGCATGCTGCTTGTACAACAGAATGTAAAGAGCATCCAGAAAACCGTTGGGATGCTGAACGACAAAAACAAATTGATAAATATGACCGAATCTCCGGTTAATCCAATAACTCGCTTAGGCCTCATGCCTAAGCGAGTTTTTCGTTTCTTATTTTTCGATCATCAAATGCATAGTCTATGGCGACTAACAGTAAAGCAAAGATCCATTGTGACCACATGTGCATCGCGACGCTTACAATCAGTTCATCGACGATGTACACTGTGAACCAAGTAAATAGTATGTCAATCCCTACTCTAACGTGAAGGTGGGCTTTTTTCACGTTTATGATTTGAGCCTTAACGAGCTTCGCCAACACTTCAAATAGAAAACCTAATGTAAGCACGAGTAATCCAAAGAAAACAAGAGAGCGATTGGACTCATAAGTGACTCCTAAAAGTTGAAACAACCCTACCATCCCTAAGAAGAATATTCCCAGGATTATAAATAAGCCTAATAAAACGAGAAAAGACAAAATAACAATCACAATGAGTTTGGTTTTTCGGTCTAATTCATTAAACGGCTTCTTTTTAGACATGTCGTTTATCCTTTTCCTTCCCTTACACAAGACAGCCTCTCCATGTATACATACCCCTCTATTGCTTTAAGCCCCTTCTCCGTAATATAAATACCAGATTGGTCGTCCACCCCATATCCGACTCCCACCTTTAAATTCCGTACGATTTGTCTTAAATGAGACTGATCTTGCCACCTTAAATAATGAGCGGATAGAGCTATGTTTTCGATTAAACCAAGCCCTTCCTTATATAAGATGATCCCTTCCGCATTATCCTTCGCAGAAATCGCACATGTTTCCGGAGCAATCAGCGCTCCGGCTGAGTATCCAGCAATTGGAACCCCTTGCTTGTGCAGACCTCTAATAACTGGAGCAAGATCGGTATCGACAATATTACGCTGATACTTTACCGTATCCCCTCCGCCAATCATTACAGCACCAGCCGATTTAAGTGTGTCCAGCTCGTCTTTGGAATAATGCTCCTTTATCGAGATATAGGAAAAGGCAGCATGAGGCGAATAAGATAAAATCGGCTCGGTGTAAGCCGAAGCATACTTTTCAATTTCTACCCCTTCTCTTGGTGAATAAAGTAATACAACGGGTCCTTCCTCTTTCAAATGAGCAAAGCTCTTTGCAAGCAGGTTTGGCATTGGGGGGCCACTACCGATAAGAAACAAATGGGTGTTCCTCATGGATTCCCTCCTCTACTCTATTTATGATATTTACGATAAGCTGCATGATAAGTGGAACCAATTCCTCTATTAAAGTTGAGTGCGTATTTAATAGCTGTAGTTACAAACGCTTTTGCTGTTCTAACAGCCTCCTCTACCGGCTTCCCCTTAGCAAGTTCTGCTGTTATCGCAGCAGAATACGTACACCCCGCTCCACTCGTATGAATAGTGGGGAAACGTTCGGATTGGAGATAAATCATTTCTTCTCCGTCATAGAGAATATCGATGGCTGGATAATCCTTTAGAGAACCACCTTTCACTAATACGTACTGAGCGCCTGTTTCGTGAAGCTCACGGGCGGCCTTCTCCATTGCTGAAGGTGAATCAGGAGTGGATACGTTTAATAGACGTGCCGCTTCTTCTAAATTGGGCGTGATGATCGTTGCTGTCGGCAGCAGGTGTTTCGTTAGCGCTTCGATCGCTTCATCCAAGAGAAGCTGAGAACCCATTTTGCCAATCATCACTGGGTCGACCACCACATTTTTTATTCCATAATAAGAGATCAATTCGCTTGTTCGATCTATGATTTCTTCAGTAAATAACATTCCCGTTTTAAGTGCTTGCGGTTCTACGTGTTCAAAAGAGGCGTGTATTTGGGCTTCTATGGCTTGCACGGGCTGAGTGAAAATTCCTTGTTCTGTTGTTGAGTTATTAGCTACAATGGCTGTAACAGCACTCATTCCGTAAACGTCTAGTTCTTGAAACGTTTTGAGATCGGCCTGGATGCCTGCACTTCCCTGGGCCGCGGAACCAGCGATGGTTAATGCTCGTGGTATACTCATACATAAATCTCCGTTCTCTAATTGTTTAGCTGAATTGTACCAAATTTTGTTACCTTTCGGCTATTGATGTGAACGAAGGAGAGGAGCTTTTCCTATGAATCCTTTTACTGAAAGGGTATTGAAGACGATTCGTTCGATTCCACCCGGTGGGGTTATGACGTACGGTCAAGTAGCTCGTGAGGCTGGCAACCCTCGTGCCGCCAGACAAGTTGCTCGTATCCTTCATTCGATGAGTCAAAAACACCACCTCCCTTGGCATCGAGTGATAAATGCAAAAGGAGAAATCGCTATTAAAGATGATGAAACTGCATTAGAGCAGCAGTTGGAGCTTGAGGATGAAGGGGTCGTCGTTATAAACAAGAAAGTAAATTTACAAGATTTCCAATGGAGGATATAGAATGTTTGAGGTTAGAAATTACCCGGAAATGTCATGGTCTTTGTCAAGACATAAGACCATGCTGACCTGTCTAAGAAAATACGCTTATGATTATTACGCTTCCCATAATGGCTGGCTTCACAACGCTGATTCACTCGCTCGACAAACCTATCGTTTAAAGAAGATTACGAACTTAGAAATGCATTTCGGAAGTGTGGTGCACGAGTTAATCTATCAAATTATTCAACGAGTCCTGAAAAATCAAGAGATTCCTAGTGAAGAGGCTGTGGTAGATGAAATTCGGCACCAACTCAATCGCAGCTTTATTGAATCAACAAAGAAAGAGCATTTATGGCAGCACCGGCCAAAACACTACACAATGCTGCATGAGATCTATTACAGTCAGACGAACCAACTGCCCAAAGGTAAAATTGACAAAATTACGGATCGACTTCACACGACCGTAAGCAACTTCTTTGCCAGCCGCTCGTTTTCCGATGTACTTAACAAAAGTGAGATGCGGTTCATGGAGTCAGAGAAGTTCCGATACATGAAAGTCGATGGGATAAAAATATTCATTGTCATGGACTTGCTTTATAAAGATTTAACACAAGGAAACTGGGTTATTGTCGATTGGAAAACCGGAAAATCCTCTGAAGAAGATCGTAATCAGCTGGCCCTATATGCTTTGTATTTGCAGCAAAAGCATAACATTGACTCCCTGGATGACATCGTAATCCGAAACGAATATTTACTTGATGGTACTCATGTTGATCATCAACTGAAAGAACAAGATTTAGTCAACGTGCAGCGTTTATATGGAATAAGCTTGGAGCAAATGCAGAACTTACTGATCAATCCTAATGAGAACATCCCTAAACCAATTGAGCAGTTTTCGATGCAGGAAGATCCACGTATATGTGCACGCTGCAATTACCAAGAGCTATGCTTCCCTTCCACACCCTAATGTTTAAGACGAATCTGAATCGGATACATATTAGGTGGATGCAGATTTATGCGAAGGGAGTTTTGTGAGTTATGAAAGTACTAGTAGCAGGAGCTAATGGAAACACAGGACGTTTACTCATACAAAATTTAAAAGAAGACGGCCACGAACCTTATGGTATGGTACGTAAAGAGGAACAAAAAAGTACAATTGAAAACCTGGGCGGAACTCCAGTCCTGGCAGATCTAACGAAGGATGTTGGTCATGCGATTAAAGGGATGGATGCAGTTATTTTCGCTGCTGGTTCAGGCTCTAGCACAGGACCGGAACAAACTAAAGCAGTGGATCGAGACGGTGCGATCAATCTAATTAAACACACTGAGAATCTTGGTATTAAGAAGTTTGTTATGCTAAGTGCGATGAATGCAGATGATTCAAGCGAAGCATCTGGAAACTTTAAAGTTTATCTAGATATGAAACGTGAAGCTGATGAATATTTACGAGGTACTGAGCTCGACTATACGATTGTCCGCCCTGGGGCCTTAACAGATGATGAAGCAACCACTAAAATTAAAGTGGGAGAAAAAGTGGAACGAGGCGAAGTTCCACGTGCGGATGTAGCGAAGACAATGATAACATGTATGCAATATCAAAACGCCTATCATAAAACTTTTGAGATGATCTCAGGCGATACGCAAATCGAAGACGCATTAAAAACATTATAATGAATACAAAAACACGGGCAGAGCTGATGGAGCTTCACCCGTGTTTTTTTAGTGCTGCCTCTTCTACTCTTTTTTTATGAAAAATATGTCAAAATACCCAATTTTATTACTCTGTTTAACGATAGTTTGATATAATGCAAGGTAGTTTCAATTATTAAGAGCTCGGGCACGATAAGTTATTTGTTGATGAAGAGGTGAGAGTTTTGAAGGGCCAATTAATTAAGCAGCATCGTAAGTTTAAAAACATGACATTAGAAGAATTAGCAGACGGAATTTGCTCCGTTTCATATCTTAGCAAAATTGAACATAATACGATGATTGCGAGTGATGAGATCTACCGTCTTTTGGGCAAGAGATTAAATATTCGATTAGAAAACTTAAATGAAGAGTTCGATGAGGAGATTTATAAGGAAATCCTTAACTGGCACGAAGCCATTCAATTAAAGGATTTTCCTCTTATGGATGAATTACAGGAGAAATGCAGGCTTCACCTTCATAAAAATCAAAACATTGATTTATCCAACTTATATAAAGTGGTGCACTCCAGGTACCAATTGACCAAAACTCATAAACCTCTATCAAAAAAAATAACAAAAGAGCTTGGTGACGTGCTGTCTCAATCTTCGAATGAATTTCGTTTTCTTTATTATAAAACGATCGGTATTCATCACTTCTTAAGTTTGGAATACAAAAAAACCATTCATCATTTTCAATGTGCTGAAAAAATGATGGAAAAGCTCCCACACCACGATAGTGAGCTTTACTATCATTTTTCCCTCACGTATACACGCCTCCGAATGTATGTTGAATCTAACTACTACGCTAACCTTGCCCTAGAAGAATACCAGAAATCGCTTACCTACTCTAAAATCACGGACTGTTACATGATGCTTGCGATTAACTATAACTTCTTAGGTGTTCATGATGTAGCTGAGCGCCTATTCCATAAATTATTAAAAGGATCCAAAGAACACTTAAGTGTAATAGATGAAGGAAGGATCTATCACAACCTGGGCTATATCTATAACAATCAAAAAGAATATGACCTTGCCGTTGACCATTTACTCTTTGCCTTAAAGCTAAAAGAAAGAGAAAAGCTTTCCATTGTAAGTACTTTATATTTGCTCGCTGAGACGTATCATCACCTGGAAGACAAACAGGCCAGCCGGGACTACTTATCCAAAGGAGAAGAAGTAGCCAACCAACATAAAGATGTGAAGTATCAACACAAATTTTACGTCTTAAAGCACAAAATGAATCAAACAATGAATGATGATACATTTATTGAAATGCTAGAGAAGACCATTATTCCTGATGCACTTTCGCTAAACGAATATAATGATCACAAAAATTATTTAGAGCTGTTAGCTGAGCTCTACTATGAGCGAAGAATGTATAAAAAATGTTCGATGCTCTTTATAGAAGCCAGCCGCTATAAATCAACTCAAATTAAAGAGATCCTTTAAAAAAGACGATCGGCTCTTAGGCCGATCGTCTTTTTACATTCGCACAATATTTTTCTGCCAGTTTTTAAATTCTAATTCATCAAATTTGCTCGCCATACGTTCTTCGTCGATATAAAATAAAGCCTCATCGAGGGAACAATTAACGTCCGCTTCGCAATGAATTTGAGCAAGCTTTCTCGATAAATGCAGCATTTCTAAATCCTGCTCAATCTTAGCTCGCTGCCCTTTCGTGAGTTGCTCTATATTTTCTAAAATGCCTTCAATCGTTTTGTGCTCCATCAATAATTTTAATGCTGTTTTTTCACCAATGCCGCGAACCCCAGGATAATTATCACTGCTGTCCCCCATCAATGCCTTTAAGTCGACCATTTGTTGAGGAGTAATTCCTTTTTCATCGTAAAAGGAATCTTCGTGATATTCAGCATAATTCCCGTACCCTTTTTTCAATAAAACGACGGAGATATTCGGCTTCAGCAGCTGCAGCATATCTTGATCTCCCGTCAAAATAAATACTTGAGAATGTTCACTATACCCCTGGCTTAACGTGCCCATGCAGTCATCAGCCTCATATCCAACTGTGCCTATGTTCGGGATATTCAATGATTCCACTACTTCTTTAGCTAAATCAAATTGAGGAATCAATTCTTCAGGTGGTGCCCCACGATTTGCTTTATAATCTGGAAACAGGTCATTTCTAAAGGTTTTGCTCCCCATATCCCAGCAGCAGACCACGTGAGTAGGCTGATAGGTTTCAATAGCAGTAAATAGGTGCTTCATCATTCCATATACGCCATTCGTGGGCATGCCTTTGCTATTGACCATATAATAATTGCTCATAGCTGTGGCGTAGAATGCTCTAAATAACAGCGCCATCCCATCTACGAGCATAATGCGATTCGTTGTCGTCGTCATAAATTCTATCCTTTCTATCATAAAGATGAATCTATTATAACAAATTTAATAGACGACGCGAGCCTTTGTCCCCGCCAACATTATCTAATAATTGACAAAATTCAGATACAGTGATACTTTCGAATTAAGTGCAGCTTTTCTTTCGTTGAATTTTGTAAGCGCTTGCACTTAAAAGAATATTTCGGGAGGAATCTAACACATGGTCTACGCATTTCCAAACACAGAAGGATCAATTGTACAATTTAAGGACCGATACGACAACTTTATTGACGGCAAATGGACAGCCCCCGTCAAAGGACAATACTTTAATAACGTTTCACCTGTAACTGGAAAAAATTTCTGCCAGGTGGCTCGTTCTACAGAAGAAGACGTTGAACTTGCCATTGATGCTGCTCATAAAGCGAAAGATGCGTGGGGTAAGACGTCTGTGACAGAAAGATCATTAATTTTAAATCGGATTGCTGATCGTATGGAGGAAAATCTGGAACAGCTCGCTGTTGCGGAGACATGGGAAAATGGAAAAGCTGTTCGTGAAACATTAAATGCTGATATCCCTTTGGCTATCGATCACTTCCGCTACTTTGCTTCCGTTATTCGTTCAGAAGAAGGTACAATTGGAGAAATTGATAACGATACGGTTGCCTATCATTTTAAAGAGCCGCTAGGTGTTGTCGGACAAATTATTCCTTGGAACTTCCCTATACTTATGGCAACTTGGAAGGTCGCGCCTGCGCTTGCCGCCGGAAATGCCATCGTACTAAAACCTGCAGAACAAACACCTGCATCTATTCTATACTTACTCGAAATGATTGAAGACTTACTTCCAGCCGGCGTTTTAAATGTAGTGAACGGGTTCGGTTTAGAAGCGGGTAAACCACTCGCCCAGAATCCTCGCATTAATAAAGTAGCCTTTACCGGGGAAACTACAACGGGTCGAATGATTATGCAATATGCATCTCAAAACATCATCCCAGTTACATTGGAGCTTGGAGGGAAATCTCCAAACATTTTCTTCGAAGACGTGATGGCAGAGGATGATGACTTCTTAGATAAAACAATTGAAGGGATGGTAATGTTTGCCTTAAACCAAGGTGAAGTTTGTACCTGTCCTTCCCGAGCTCTTATTCACGAATCCATTTACGACAAGTTTATGGAAAGAGTGATTGAACGTGTTAAGGCAATCAAAACAGGTAACCCATTAGACCCAGAGGTGATGATGGGAGCTCAAGCTTCTTCAGAACAGCTGGATAAAATCCTTTCTTACTTAAATATTGGTAAAGAAGAAGGAGCTGAATGCTTGGTTGGTGGAGAACGTAATCAAATGGATGGCGACTTTGCTGATGGATATTACGTACAGCCTACGATGTTTAAAGGGAATAACCAGATGAGAATCTTCCAAGAAGAAATTTTTGGTCCAGTCCTATCTGTTACTACTTTTAAAGATCATGAAGAAGCTATGAACATTGCCAATGATACGTTATACGGCCTTGGTGCAGGTGTTTGGACTCGAGACATGAATACAGCTTATCGCTTCGGACGCGGCATCGAAGCAGGCCGAGTATGGACAAACTGCTATCACTCATACCCAGCTCATGCAGCATTTGGCGGTTACAAAATGTCGGGTGTCGGCCGTGAAAACCATAAGATGATGCTGGATCATTATCAACAAACGAAAAACCTACTTGTCAGCTACAGCCCGCAGAAGCTAGGATTCTTTTAGAATAGAAAAGCAGCATTGAAAGGGGGATTATTTATACCGCCCCCTTTCAATGCTTCTAAAACTAAAATCGGAGGTGAATAGCTGATGGTTGAACGTGTTATTGCAACTGACGCTGCCCTCGAACTTTTGTCCACGCTTAAGGAAAAGCACGGACCGCTGATGTTTCACCAATCGGGTGGATGCTGTGATGGGAGCTCCCCTATGTGTTATCAGCAGGGAGACTTACTCATTGGAAGTCAGGATGTAAATTTAGGCGAAATTGGAGACACACCTTTTTATATGAATAAAAAGCAATATGATTATTGGAAACACACCCAATTAATCATTGATGTGGTCGATGGCCGAGGTGGGATGTTTTCGTTAGAAGGAGTAGAGGGAAAACGGTTCTTGTCCCGGTCACGTGCTTTTACGGATGAAGAATATAAGCAATTGAAAGAGGAAGAAGCCTTTTAGAAAATGCACCTCTCCAAAGGCGAGGTGCAGACTGTCGAGAAAGTCTCGACAGTCTTTATTTTTTCTGGAACTTTCATTTTTCACCGTGTGCATTTGATACACCATAGGTAATAACTTTCTAAGGCGGTGTTAGTTGTGTTTCACTCTAGAAAAGAACGCCAAGGTGAAGGAGAGTCTTTTTCGGTTAGGGACGGGCGAATACCGCGAGACTCCTGCGGAAAAACGGGCGATCCGAGACCCCGCAGTGTGGGTTTTCACGAGGAGACTCGGGCGTTCGTCCGTGGAAAACGAGTGGTATTCACCCGCCCCGTGCGCACAAAAAACTTGTAGAAAAACAAGAGGTTTCTCTACAAGCTGCACCTCGCCAAAGTCATGGTGCTTTTTTCATCATAAGGAAGTATCCTTCTCATCAATCAATCGCTCCACGTCTTCAATCACTAACTCTAATTCTTGAAGACCTTTAGCAGGACTCGATAAGAATACACTTTCTAAACGTTCATTTATACGATCGGGCTTAATATTCATCAAATCTAAGCTCTGTTTTTGCCATTTGTAGGCGGGGTGGTGGACATACATACAATTGAGTCCAAATAAGAGCCCCATCACCTTTTCCTGGGTACTCGTTAACAAAGCATAAAACATAAGCCAATCTTCTCTTTCCAGCAGGGTGTGGCGGTGCTTCCATCTCGGTCCAAAGTCTAAATGGGCGTTGATCATGTTGATGCTTAGAGATTCAGGGTAAACAAGTACTTTTGCTTTAAGTCCATCCAGGACTTCTTCGCCGTATAATGGAATACCATAATGAATAGAAGCCGCGATACTCTGATCCTCTATATCAATTCGGAATTCTTTAGTCACTCGTTGAATCTTCTTAAGTATTGTTTCTGTCAAAAAGCTGCTGATTTCAATTTTAGCTCCATCCACTTTATACGATTCGGACCATTCTTCCTCTTCGTAATCGTGAAAATCAATGATGCTGCCGTTCAGTTCGTCAATGACGCACTTACGATCTTCATCACTAGGAGGCTCACTCCAACAAATATTTAACTCAATATCAGAGTATTCATCTTCCCACTCCCTGGATAGGGAACCAGCAATGTAAATCGCTTCAACTTTTGAGTTGTCTTTATAAGCATTGGCCACCTTAACAGCTATCTCTTTTAGGATCATTGCCTCTCTCCAAACTTTTATATTCTATCGATGCTGTTCTTTTTTACTAACACCCTTACACCTTATCAAATATTTACCAAAATTTCTATATGTCTACCTTTTTTCTCTCTATTTAAGTTTTCTACTTTTCATGAATGCATTTTTTTTCTCTTTTACTTCACAACCATTGGCGGAAAACACCTTTAACATTGGTTCATTATTTTGACTGGTTGCTCCAATATAAGTAGTGGCTCCAAAATCATTTCTTAATCTAGTTAAAGCAAGGTGATGGAGTTCTCTTCCTTTATGACTCCCCCGGAACTTTGGGAGTAATCCGAAGTAAAACAACCGCCCTTCTTCCTTCGTCCCTTGTTCTATATGAGGCATCATCACTCCGATCGGTTCTTCATTTTCAAAGGCAGTGATACACGTCTTCCCATAGCTTGTACCAATCTCTTTTTTAACACTTTTCATTTGTTCTTCCATGTTCAATCGCGACCCACCATTTAGAGAACCGATCATGGACTCTTTCCACACGTCTAGAAAAGCAGCTTCAGAGTATGTTTCTAAATCTTTTAACTTTATCGAACAGGGATGATCTTCTAGTTGAATAAGATTTTTATGTACATAAACTGTTGTTTCTGCCCATTGATAGCCTTTTTCAAACAGCACCCCTTTGACTTGTTCTGTTTGAAACTCACTTAACAGAACAGTGAAGTGTTCAACCTTCTTAAAGTTTGCTTCGATCTCATCTAAGAGCACTTTCATCTTTACGGGGTCAAGTTGATCTGCTTCTTCGACAGTAACAAAATTCTCTCCTTCTACTATTTTTACTTCCTTGTTCATTTCCTTTTCCCCTTTTTCTACTACTCTATCATGAATGGGCAATTTTAGAGCTGATTATTTTATGAACATTGATTCCACCGTTACAATGAAAAGACCTTAACATAAAGGAGTGGAAAATATTGAACCGTGAAATACATTTAGTTAAAAGACCAGAAGCTACACCAACGCATGAACACTTAAATATAGTCGAACAAAGTAATCCCAAGCCTGAGGAAGGAGAAGTATTGTTAAGAACTCTATACGTCTCCGTTGACCCTTACATGAGAGGCCGTATGAGCGATGCTAAATCATATATTGAACCTTTCCAATTAAATGAACCCATATCCGGCGGCGCGATCGCTCAAGTGACAGAATCCCGCTCCGAACAATTTAATCAAGGAGATATCGTAACAGGGGCACTGGAATGGAAAGAGTACTCGGTTGCGGATGAAAAATCCTTAAGAAAAGTCGATCCCTCTCTAGGCCCTGTCACTACCTCGTTAGGTATTCTTGGGATGCCGGGCTTGACTGCCTACTTTGGCCTTATCGATATTGGGGCGCCTAAAGAAGGCGAAACCCTTGTCGTATCCGGGGCAGCAGGTGCCGTTGGTTCAGCCGTTGTTCAAATTGGAAAAATTTACGGGTGTCGAGTGGTTGGTATTGCAGGCACTAAGGAAAAGACGCGTTATCTTACTGATGAATTAGGGGTCGATGTCGTCATTAATTATAAAAATGAGAATGTCGCTCAAGCATTAGAGGAAGCTTGTCCTAACGGCGTGGATGTCTATTTCGACAACGTAGGCGGGGATATTTCTGACTCTGTTTATCCATTACTCAATAAATTCGCGCGCATTGTACAATGTGGAGCCATCTCCTCTTACAATACACCGAACGATCAAGGACCAAGAATTCATATGCAGCTCATTAAATCAAGTGCTCTTGTAAAGGGGTTCACAGTTGGTGATTATCAGGAACGTTTTAGCGAGGGCTTCCAGCACCTTTCTAAATGGCTGCAAGAAGGAAAGCTTACGTATGAAGAAACAATTGTCGAAGGATTTGATCAAATTCCAGATGCTTTCTTTGGTCTCTTCAAAGGGGAAAACTTAGGGAAGCAGCTTGTAAAAGTAGCAGATCCAGAATAAACAAAAAGCGTAGGAGTTCCTCCTACGCTTTTTCCACACTAATTCCAATTTCATTTAAGGCTTGTTTTAAATTTGCTCTTGTTTTGACTTGAGTAAAGTCAACCCCTCTTTCTACAACAGAGCGGGCAATTTCCGGACGGATTCCTGTTAACGTAGTGTCCACTCCTACTAACTCCAACGAATGGCTTACCTGAAAAAGAAAATGGGCTAACGTTGCATCAATTTCTGGCACGCCGGAAATATCGATAAGTAAGTATTGAAGCTGGTATTTAGAACTTTTCTCCAGTGACTTTTCCATGATAAGCTGAGCCCGCTCTGGATCCAGTTCGCCAATGACGGGCAGCACAGCTACACGATCTGCAATAGGAACCACAGGAACAGATAATTGAGTTAATTTATCTTGCGCCTTCTCGTAGGCCTCGTTATTATGGCGGATATAAATTTGACTAAATTGAAAAATCACTTGGTCTAATAATGGATTGATAAATTTATTCACATCTAAAACTGTGATGGCTGCAAATTGATTTTCCTGCAGTTCTTTATCAAACGTTTTCCAAATCAACGTTCGATAATATCCCATGGTGGCAATGGTTTCATTAAGAGGAATCCCTTTATCCACTGCTTTCTCACCAATTTCATTCGCCCAGTTCGTGACTTTTTCTTTCACTTCTTCGTAATTTTCGAACAACGATTCACCAAGCAGCTGAAAAAAATAAGAACGCCACTCTCTAATTTGTTCCCTCGTTAAATCAGATTGGTTAATACTTGATACATAGGATTCTTGTTCATAATTCTCAATTTCTAAAGTAAGCTCATGTCTAAATTCAATAATACGGTTTCCTATATACTTCAATTCTTCCTTCATAAGTAAAGAAGCTCCTTCGTTCTTTTTTTATTATAAGTATTTTTCAAAGAGATTGTAAAAAAATCAGTCATACCTCGGTTGATCATATTGACCAAACCACTCATAACGTCTGCTGGAGAACCATTTATATAAACGTACTCCCCATACTTTCATGCCAGGTAAGTATAATAATAAACCAGGCATAAAGAAAAGAGGGAGCTGTAACAAGATGAATCGGATCGAATGAAACCCTTCGACTACTTTTCCTTGATCGGTTAAAAGGTGAATCTCATCAAGCAGCGGCCGACCCTCCAAGTAAGGATACCGCCCGTTCTTATATACTTCCTGAACGGAAACCCATTTCATATTAGCGTTCCAATCCAAGCGTTGAACCCACTTCTTAACATAATAGCAAAAAGGACACTGCGCATCGTAAAAAACGATATGTTTCACCATTCGGCCTCCTTACACTAGATCGACTTTAATCCACCCCCGTACCCCATTAATCATCCACACCTCTTCACAAGTGTCCAAGTCACTTTTATAAATCTTTTTTTCTTTTATCTTTCTTTCTGACAGCAATAATTCCCGAAACGCCCCCCTTAATAAACCTGAATTTACTTGCGGAGTGAAATATTCTCCACCTTGCTTGACGACTACATTAGCCATCGTAAACTCGGTCAATTCATCCTTTGAATTCCATAACAATACGGCAAAAACACCTTCTTGCTTGTGAGCTTCATAAACAGCACGATGTGTCGTTTTGTGATATAAGAAAGGGTTGTTTTCGTCCACAGGGTGTTTCGCAAGAGCACAAATTACCCGTTCGGGAGGTGGTTGGATGGATTGCACTTCCCCTCCCACTGTTCCACTTTCATCGAGAAGCAGCCTGACTTTAAAAAGGCCTCGGGGATTTTCTTTTCTCCATTTATTAAGAATGTCATATACAGAATTTTCATCGTAGCTAAAATTAAAATATTGAGCGGATTGTTTAAGTCGGTCAATGTGATAAGGGAGAAGCGGATATTCTCCTCCCTCTAATTTCATCGATTCCAGCAATTGAAATTCGGGACGTTTCTCCACCAGCAACTGCGCTTTTGCCTTTATTTCTTCAAACTCGTTCATTGGAGTTGAGTCCCACGTTACGCCTCCTCCTGTACCGTAAGAAGCTTCGTCTCTATCCAGCATTACGGTTCTTATCGGAACATTAAACACAGCTTCTCCTTGAGGGGTCATAAATCCGACGGCTCCACAGTATACCTCTCGAGGTGAAGTCTCTAAATCAGCTATGTATTCCATCGTTCTCACCTTTGGAGCTCCTGTAATAGAACCGCACGGAAATAACGCTTTAAAAATACCCCACATGGAATGATGGTCTTCAAGCACTGCTTCAATCGTAGATGTCATTTGATGGACCGTAGGGTACGTTTCAATCTCAAACAACTTAGAAACGTTTACGGATCCAGAGACAGCCACCTTCCCAATATCGTTTCGTAATAAATCTACAATCATAACGTTCTCGGCTCTCTCTTTATCTGACTCTAAGAGGTACTGCTTTTGTTTTTCATCGTCTTGCAGCGTGCAGCCTCGTCGCGCTGTTCCTTTCATCGGTTTAGTTTTAATTTTTCTTCCATTTTTTCGAAAGAACAATTCCGGAGAAGCAGAAACTATCCGGCGTCCGTTACCGAAGTTCAAATAAGCACTATAGCCGGATTTTTGATTATTGGTAAGCTGTTTATAAAAGGAGAGATCATGTCCTTTAAAAGAAGTTCGGAGCTGCGTTGTATAATTAATTTGATACGTATCTCCGCGTTTAATGGCTCTTTTAATTTGATTGATGCCCTTCGTATAGCTTTCTAAGCTACCTTCCATCTTCCATTCCGAAACCGCATAATCACTCACGCCGATCTCTGACTCTTCAGTCACCGGCTTTTCAAATACTCCAAACCAGGCAAGCGGCCACTTGGAGCCATTTTTTACTTTATAAGACGAGTCAAAAGCTGGTGCCGCTTCATAGGAAACGTACCCCGCAACATAACAACCTTCTGACAGAGCTTGTTCAACCTTTGTGAAAGCAGCTTCTACTTCATCTATTTTATAAGCCTCGATCACAAAAATAGGGTGAGAAAATTGCTTGGGTTGAATCTCTCCATTATCTTCTTCAAATTCAAACATCATGTGAACGTTACTCATACTGATGTCCCCTTTGTCTTTTGGTTCATAAACTCAACCGCGTGATTGTAGAAATTTTCCAGCATTTCAAACCCACGCTCCGTTAAAATAGCTTCCGGGTGAAATTGAAGCCCTTCAATGGGATGCAAGTGATGGCGTACCGCCATCACAACTGAATCTTCAGACATCGCACTAATTTCTAAACAAATGGGCATGTCTTCTAAAGGTGTATGCAGGGAATGGTAACGAGCCACTTGAACAGGAGTTGCCAATTTTTGAAACACTGTTCTTCCGTCATGAGTAATTTTAGTTACTTTTCCATGCATGGGCTGTACGCCCTCTTCCGTTCTTCCACCGAAATGCTCGACAATTAATTGATGCCCCAAACAAACCCCCAATATGGGAACGGAGCCTGCAAAGTGTTGAAGTACTTTTCTACAAACCCCGGTCTCATCAGGCCGGCCTGGTCCAGGAGAAAGAACGAGAAGTGTCGGCTTCTGTAAAATCAATTGTGCTAACGTGACTTCATCATTCCGAAAAACAACAACATCACTTTCCAATTGTTTGAAATATTGAACCAAGTTGTATGTAAATGAATCATAGTTATCAATGATTACAATCATAGTAAACACCTTCACTTTAAAAATTATACCGCTTTCTATTATATCTATCCTGTCCATACATTTCACGCTAGATCTTTTTTCCTATTTAATCCAATTTAACTATAATTCCACATAATTGTATATAATATTTTGATAAATCAGTTATATATATTGAAAGATTTTTAAAAAACATAGTATAATGAACTATGTGTAAGCGTATACAAAAATAATTTACACATACCAATTATAGGAGGGGTTAATATGAGTGCGATCTGGCTGGCTGTAGCTGGAGGTATCATCTTCATTCTAGGTTATAAGTACTACTCAAAATTTATCGCAGAGAAAATTTATCGATTAGATCCAAACTATACAACTCCTGCCCATCAATATAAGGATGGTGTAGATTTTGTTCCTACGAACAAATTTGTATTGTGGGGGCACCACTTTACCTCCGTTGCCGGCGCGGCTCCCATTGTAGGACCTGCCATCGCAGTATATTGGGGCTGGCTCCCTGCACTACTATGGGTCTTGCTCGGTACTGTCTTTGCGGCTGGTGTCCATGACTTTGGAACACTTGTTTTATCCGTACGAAACAAAGGTCAATCCGTCGGGACTTTAGCTAATAAATTAATTGGCCAACGAGCTAAAATACTGTTCTTATTCATTATCTTACTACTCGTACTCATGGTAAACGCTGTTTTTGCCTGGGTTATTGCTAACTTGTTTATTTCATTCCCTGCTAGTGTTCTATCCGTGTTTATTCAGATTCCTCTAGCGATTTGGATTGGCTATAGTGTATACAAGCGGAAGAAGAGTATGCTGCTCCCTTCCATTGTAGCTTTAGGTGTCATGTATCTTGCAGCTATCGTCGCAAGCTATGTACCCGCAATGCAAATTGATTTAGTTCGCTATTTCGGCGGAGAAGAAGCTGCAGGAATATTTGGTTTAAGTGCTACGGCCTCAGCATTCTTTGTATGGATTATAGTGCTGATGGTTTATGTATATATTGCTTCTACTCTACCCGTTTGGAAGCTGTTGCAGCCTCGTGATTATATTAACTCTCACCAGTTAATTGTAGGTTTAGGATTGCTTTATTTAGGTTTATTATTTACAAACCCAGAAATTACGGCACCAGTCAGCAACACTTCTGCAGATACTTCATGGTTTCCGCTTCTCTTTATTACCATTGCGTGCGGCGCCATTTCCGGGTTCCACGGCCTCGTTGCTTCTGGTACATCTTCCAAGCAGTTAAATAAAGAAACGGATGCTCGATTTGTTGGATATTTAGGTGCTGTCGGTGAAGGGGCGTTAGCTCTAATCGCCATCATTGCCGTAATTACGTTTTTCCCTAGTACTGCTGAATTCTCTGCCACATACAGCGGATTTACGGCTGCAAATGGCGAAGGTTTAGGCGTATTCATTCAAGGTGCAGGAGCTCTAGCTGCCGGCTTAGGTATCCCTGCCTCTGTAGCATCGACGATTGTTTCTGTTATTGTTGTTAGTTTTGCAGCAACGACACTCGATTCATCTGTACGACTCATGCGCTATATTATTGCTGAGCTTGGTACAGAATACAAGGTAACTCCATTAACAAAGACTCATGTTGCCACTACAGTTGCTGTTGTATCTAGTGCAGCTCTCACTCTTATCCCAGAAGGTCCAAATGGCTTTGGTTCCGGTGGATACTTGCTGTGGCCATTGTTTGGTACGTCCAACCAATTACTAGCTGGAATTAGTTTACTGTTAATCGCGATCTGGCTGAAACGTCAAGGTAGAAATTATTGGCCGGCTGTGATTCCAATGGCTTTCCTTATGTTCATGACCCTTTATGCCATGTTCCTTCAAGTTATGACGGAATGGGCACCATGGGCCAACCAAAGTGACTGGCTGCTCTTCACGTTCGGGGCGATTATCTTCGTATTTGCTTTGTGGATTATGTTCACAGCTGCTTCTGCTTTAATGAGCAGCAATAAAGATCGTATAGAAAAAAGTGCCTAATGATATGTAGAGAGTCGCGCATTTGAATGTGCGGCTTTCTCTATTTAACTTGTCCTAATTCTTATGTTACGAGAAAGGAGTACGTGGTTATGGTAGAGGTTGTAATTATACGTCCTGAAAAAGAAATAGGAATGGGTTGTTGTGGAGGCATATGTGGAGAAGGATTCATTGAAATGAAAGACGAATTTAACCACCATGATGAAGATCGTCAACGGATGGGAGAGTTGTACCGATCACTAACTAACCAGTTTGGTGAGCAAATTGAGATTACGTATTTAGATCCAAGAAATTTGTTTGCCATTACCCTCTACTTTATAAAACAATTAAAATATCGTCACATTCCTTTAATAGAGGCTGGTCAAAACTTAAGTCGTCACATTAAATACAATGCCGTTTTCGTAAATGGCAAATACTCTGAAGGTACCAAGGATTGTGATACACTTATTAAACAAATGTTAACTCCCGCTCAATAACGAACCTTTTTAAGAAGAGGTGAACGAGATGGCTGATCGTAAATTTTCATTAAAACGTCTATTCCAATTCTATGATGAAGTTTTAAGTCTCCCCCATAAGAATGAAGTAGCTCGAGAATTAAGAGATGAAGATGATCTTTTTCTTCTGCTCGTATACTCTGACATGCTCGGCATTCCTAACCCAGCCTTTTATTATACGTTAGAGCTTTATCCTTTTATTATTGAAAGGTTCCATGACTGGCACTTACGAATGGGAATGGAGAAATCACCATTGGACGGAATTAGATGCTGCTAAGGAAGGAGTGTCTAACGTGACTGACTTACCATCAAACAAAATTCTTTTTGTCGGCGGCAAGGGCGGCGTAGGAAAATCCACATCTTCTGCCGCTTTAGCTGTCGCCTTTGCAAGAGCAGGTCATAAAACGTTAGTGGTCTCCACTGACCCTGCCCATAACTTAGGAGACATTTTCCACAAAAAAATAAAACATGAGAAAACCTCGCTGGAAGAAAATTTGTGGGGGATTGAAGTTGACCCTTCGCGAGAGTCTAAACGTTACATTCAAGGTGTGAAGGATAACTTGCAAGGATTAGTAAAATCTCGAATGGTCGAAGAAGTTCACCGGCAAATTGATATGGCCAGCGCTTCTCCTGGAGCAGATGAGGCAGCGTTATTTGACCGGCTCATCTCCATTATTCTAGAAGAGTCCGATCAATTTGATAAAATCGTATTTGACACCGCGCCCACAGGTCACACCATTCGACTGCTTACGCTTCCGGAACTGATGAGTGTTTGGATCGATGGAATGCTTGAAAGAAGACAGAAAATCACGGACAATTATACTCAGCTGCTGAATGACGGAGAACCTATCGATGACCCCATTTATGATGTGTTACGAAAAAGGAAAGAAAAATTCGCCGCTGTGCGTGATATCATTTTAGATCGTAAACAGACGGGATTCATTTTTGTACTTATTCCCGAACGTCTCCCTATTTTAGAGACACAGCAAGCGATTAAACAGCTCGATCAGCACCATCTGCACATTAAAACGTTAATCGTCAATAAGGTGCTTCCTGAGCATGCGGATGGCGCTTTTTTAGAAAAGCGCAGAAAGCAGGAAAAAAATTATTTAGATGAGATTGATCGAGTCTTTAAAAAGCAGAGGCTCATTAAAGTACCTCTTTTTGAAGAGGATGTTTCCGATATGGACAAGCTATCCATTTTTGCAGACCATTTAAGCAATCTAATGAAGGAGGACACGTAATAATGAAAGCCATCAACCACTCAAAACTTGAAGGGCTAAACGGATTATCCTATGAAGAAATGGACCTCCCCCCTGTTGAATCAAATAAAGTGAGGGTGAAACTGAAAACGGCCGGGATGAACCGTAGAGATGTAGCCGTTACGAGCCGACACAAAACGGATGAGCCACCGCTTATCTTAGGATCGGATGGAGCGGGTATTATTGATGAGGTCGGAGCTGAAGTCGAACATGTGCAAAAAGGAGAAGAAGTCATTATCAACCCTGGTCTAGGCTGGAAACAAAACAGCGATGCTCCCCCAGCCGGCTTTGAAATTGTTGGACTGCCAGATCACGGCACATTCGCTGAGTACATTACGATCCCGGCTGATAATGTAGAACCGAAACCAAACCATTTAAACTGGGAAGAAGCAGGTGTACTTTCTCTTGCTGCCCTTACTGCTTACCGCGTATTGTTCACTCGTGCAAAGATTAAACAAGGGGATACCGTCATGCTGCCTGGCATCGGAAGCGGCGTACTTACATTCGCCTTAAAATTTGCGAAAGCTGCTGGAGCACGTGTTATCGTCACCTCTCGAAGCGAAGAAAAACTTGAAAAAGCAAAAGAACTCGGAGCGGACGCAGCGATTTTAACGCAATCGGATTGGAATGAAGAATTAAAAGACGAGCAAGTCGATGTATTGGTTGAAAGCATCGGGCGTGCTACTTTTGATAAATCATTACAAATCATTCGTAAAGGCGGGACGATCGTTACGTTTGGAGCGACAACAGAAGATGAGGTTACAATTGATATTCGGAAGTTTTTCTACGGTCAATACAACCTCCTTGGCTCAACGATGGGAAGTGCCGAAGAATTTAAAGCGTTACTTCAGTTTATTGAACAGCATGACATTAAACCAGAAGTCGATCGCATGTTTGAGCTTTCTGAATACAAGGAAGCTTTTGAATACCTTCGCGATTCCAAGAACTTTGGAAAAATCGGTTTCTCTATCAGCTAACCTGAACCCTATGACGCGACTCGTCATGGGGTTTTTCATCATCTCTCTCACTTACCCATAAATCTTCTAATTTTCTCTACATAAACCATTGCCAACCCAAGCTTTAAATTATAATATTAGTAGTATTGACATTGTGAATCGGTAAAGGATACAAAAAAGGAGGGTTCTGCAGTGAGGTTATTAATTGTCGATGACGATGAAGCGATGAGAGAAATGATGAAGGATTTATGCGAAAGAGATGGTTTAACCGCTGACACTGCCGTGGATGGACGAGATGGTTTATACTTATTTAACAAAAATCACTATGATATCTTAATCGTTGATTACCATATGCCTATTTTGGATGGACTAGAGATGGTCAAACAAGTACGCTATGAAAATCAACAAATACCCATTCTCGTTTTAACAGAAGATGATCGTTATGAAACGGCGGAAGAATTCCTCCAGGAAGGGGCGACAGACTTTGCTTTAAAGCCGATTAAAGCTCTCGACATCATCTCTCGCATTCACCTCCACATTCAAATTGTAAATATGAGAAACCGATTAAAGATTGAAGAGGACGTGTACACGGCTAAAGGGATAAGTAAAGGGACACTGGATTCAATTGCTGCTTACTTAAAGGAGCATCACACGCCTAAATCAGTGGATGAAATCTCTTCAAGTGTTGGTTTGGCCTACCCCACGGTTTACCGTTATCTTATGCATTTGCTAGAGGATGGAAAAGTGAAACAAGTCGTGCGTCACCAAAAAATTGGTCGTCCTAAAAAGTTATATGAATGGTATACCCATTAAAAAATCGCCCTCCGTTAGGGCGATTTTTTAATGAACATTTTGAGCGAAATATGAACATTTGCGAGATATTACGAACATTTCACTCCTTGATTACCAAATACTTGAACAAGTGGTGTCGAAATATCATCCTTTACGCCTCTAAAACCCCCTCCTCTTTCCCAATAACAATTCGTCTGAAACCATGTTATCATAAAATTGTAACAATTTAGATATTACATAATTTTTGCCCGGGCTTTTATGTAATCAACACAAGGAGGACATTTAATGAAGAAGCAATGGAAGTGGATAGGATACATCCTATTATTAGCGCTTGCTTTATCCGCAGCACTAGGAAGCGCCGTAAGTGCCGATTCTAAAGAATCTCCAGTTAACGATTACTTAATTGGTTTTAAAAATGATGTTCAATCTAATGCTGTTAAGAATGTAGGAGGAGAAGTCGAACATCAGTATAAACATATGAATGTAGTCAAAGCAAAACTGCCTGAACAGGCAGTTGACGCTCTTTCCAACAATCCTAATGTAGATTTTGTTGAAAAAGACCAAGAAGCAAAAGCTTTGGCACAAACGACACCAGAAGGCATTGAGCAAGTTAATGCAGATGATGTCCAAGACAGCGGAAACACAGGATCTGGTGTAAAAGTAGCTGTTTTGGATTCTGGAATCGAAGCTGCTCATGAAGATCTAAATGTTGCAGGCGGCGAAAGCTTTATTAGCGAAGAGCCGGATCCATTTAATGATCAAAATGGGCATGGTACACATGTTGCCGGCACAGTAGCTGGCGTCGATAACGACCTTGGTGTTCTAGGTGTAGCTCCCGAAACTGACCTTTATGCTGTTAAAGTACTTGACGGCGAAGGAAGCGGTTCTTACAGCGCTATTGCTGAAGGGATAGAATGGGCCATTGACAATGATATGGATGTTATTAATATGAGCCTTGGAGGGTCAATCGGATCTTCTGCCCTTGAGCAAGCGGTCAATAACGCGGATGACAGTGGTGTACTTGTTGTAGCTGCAGCAGGTAACGAAGGATCATTCGGTCCATTCAACACGATTGGATACCCTGCAAAATATGATGCAGCTATGGCTGTTGGAGCTGTAGACAGTGATAATAATGTTGCTTCTTTCTCCAGCCGTGGAAATGAATTAGAAGTTATGGCTCCAGGAGTAGATGTATTAAGTTCGATCCCTGAAAACTCTTATGATGAGTTTAATGGAACATCTATGGCCAGCCCGCACGTAGCTGGTGTGGCGGCTCTCGTTTTTGCTGATGATTCAAGCTTAAGCAATGATGAGGTTCGCACAATTTTAAACGAAACCGCTACCCCACTTGGCGATTCCTTTGACTATGGCAATGGACTCGTCAATGCTGAGGCAGCTGTTCAATAAATTACCCCCCCTTTTATTCCTAAAAACTTTGTCCAGTAACCTTTGATGGTTACTGGTCTTTTTTTTGAGTGATCATGTTATGATAAATAGAATAGAAGTTGGAGAAAGAGAGGGACAAGGATGCTGAACTTTTATAACCGAATGTCTTCTGAGATTTATGACATCGATAAACCTATTGGTCATTCATTTGGCGATGTAGAGTTTTATAAAGAATGTTTGAGTGGAGTCTCAGGGCCTATTCTAGAACCTGCTGTAGGGACAGGAAGAATACTCATTCCATTACTTGATGCAGGATTAGACGTGGAAGGGTTTGATCTATCTGATGAAATGCTGGCCATTTGTCGTAAAAATTGCAAAGAGCGTGATCTTTCGCCTCGCTTATATCAAGGAAGGATGGAGAGTTTTCCTACGGATCGAAGCTATGATGCGATCATTATCCCAACAGGTACCTTCTTACTTCTGCACAAGCGCAAAGAATCCATTCAAGTTCTAGAACAATGTTACTCCCACTTAAACAAAGGCGGTAAGCTCATTCTTGATCTCTTTGTGCCAAAAGAATTCTCTATAGGAAGAGCTTCTACAAGAACATGGCATTTAGCCAATGGAGATATTATTACATTGGAAGACAAGCTGGTTGAAGTAGATTTCATTAACCAATACACGATTTCTCACAATCGCTATGAGCGCTGGAGAGAAGGAAAGCTCGTTGCAACCGAATTGGAACAGTTCCCACTGCGATGGTATGGGGTAGAAGAGTTTCGCCTTTTGCTAAACAGCCTTGGCTTTAAGGAAATCACTATTTCTAGTGATTACTCACGTCACAAGTTCCCTGATCCATCCACTGAGATCATTACTTTTGAGGCTACAGCCGTGCATAAATAAAAAAGAAGGTGAACTTTAGTTCACCTTGAGGCTGTCGAAAAAGCTAAGACGTACTTATGGAGAAAGGAACAGGAAAAAGCGCCGCTTTCCGCGGGGCATGACGGAAAATCTCCTCGGTCTGCGACCTGCGGAGCTTCTCCTGTCTGCTCGTCCCACAGGAGTCGGCACTTTTTCCGTTCCTTTGACCAGAATGGAATCTTGAAACCCTCGTAGAGTGAATGCCCTTTCGCAAACGCTGTTTTCATAAGGGCACAGCTTGAGTAAATGATTTTGCCAGTTATTTCGAAAAAGGATTGTAGAAAACGGCGAGACTCCTGCGGGAAAAGTGAATAAGGTGTGACCCCGGAGGGCTGATAAAGCCATCAGGGGTCACACCATTCGCCCGCTGAAAGGGAGTCGTTTCCTTCAACCCTTTACTCTCTCTAACGTACTCTCTACAAGCTGAAGGTGAACTCCAGTTCACCTACTTTATTATCTGCGTCGAAAAAATTCAAAAAACTCTATAAATGCATGAAACATTGCCATGGATTGAAAAGTGATAAGGCTCAACGCTGTTAACGAGAAAAACCCAATAAATAGAAATCTAGCAGCATGGATTCCATGTAACCAAGCCATATTAATTCCCCCTTATGGATACACCCTCTTCTAGCGGATATACTTATTCTACTCCTCTTTCGTTAATTTTCAAGTACTTAATTTGTCGAGCGCCGCTCGTCAATTTCTTGGTACCTCTGAAACCAGGGGCGTGCACGCTCAAGCTGGCCAGCTAACTGAAATAACGTGGCTTCATCTCCAAAACGCCCCATAAAATGAGAACCAATCGGCAAATGGTGTTCCCCCCAATACAACGGCACACTCATCGCTGGTTGTCCGGTTACATTAGCTATTGGAGTTAAATGTGCGTAATTTGCGGAAACTTGTAATATCTCATCGACTGTTTTTTCATTTCCATTGTACTCCCCTAGTGGTAAAGGGGGTTTTAAATTAACGGGATGAAGCAACACATCATACTTTTCAAAAAAGTGATGAACTTTCACACTTTCATCAAATAGAAACTGTCGGGCTTCTTCGTATTCAAAAACCGTATATCGACTGCTTTTGTCGATAAGAGTATGCAGCAGCTTCTC
The DNA here is from genome assembly GCF_014636475.1 of Halobacillus andaensis. GTDB lineage: Bacteria > Bacillota > Bacilli > Bacillales > Halobacillaceae > Halobacillus_A > Halobacillus_A andaensis. Next base: position 445,285 of record NZ_BMEL01000002.1, on the reverse strand, counting down.
CAAGGTATGCGAGTTAGCTTCTCTTCCGTTTAATCGAGCTGCATTCTTTACAGCTATCGCCCCGCCTACTACCCATACGATCACGTAAGCTTCCATAAAGCGGTGGATATCAAAATCTGGATAAGCAATTTCTACGTGATGCCCCAGCTCTTCACATAATGTCGCTGTTGATTCGACCGCTTTTTGAACTTCCGGTTCGATCTTCATAACATCTCCAAAATCAGCCATATACGCGATTCGCAAAGGGTTGGGATCTCTTTCTACGAATTTTTCAAAAGGTGCTTCTTCGTTTGGTGTGGAAAACGAATCACCAACTTGCGGTCCTTCCAATACGTTTAATAAAGCAGCACTATCCCTGACCGAGCGAGTTACAGCATGGTGAACAGCGACACTATTAATGCGCATAGATAAAGGAGTTCTGCCCCGCGTCGGCTTCATGCCAAACACACCGCAACATGAAGCTGGAATTCGGATAGAACCTCCCCCATCGCTTGCGTGGGCAAATGGAATCATCCCGGAAGCTACGGCCGCTGCTGCTCCTCCGCTAGATCCACCTGGTGAAAAGTCAGCGTTCCAAGGATTTTTAGTAAACCCTAAAAAGCTAGACTCCGTAGCTGGTGTAAACCCAAACTCTGGCGTGTTCGTTTTCCCAATGATCGACAGCCCTGCACGTTTGTAGCGTTTCACTACTTCATCGTCCCACGAAGCTATAAACCCTTCCATTACTTTGGACCCGTACGAGACAGGCGCCCCTTTCACTGCATTTAAATCTTTAATTAAAAAAGGGAAGCCTCCAAATCGACCAGCATTTGGATTAAATTCTTTAGGGAGATCTTCAAAAATGGTATGAACAACTGCATTCAGGTGAGGATTACGTTCCTTTATTTTTTGTTGATAATAGTGCGTCAGTTCACTAAGTTTAATCTCTTTCTTTTGTAGGAGTGCGAGCTGAGCTAATCCATCAAGCTTCCGAAGTTCATTGAGCATTAATTCACACTTCCTTTAAAAAGTTCGTGGTACGTAACTTATTTCTTTATTTTTTCTTGAATAGCTTCCATAGCCCCTAAATACCTTATTGTTTCTTTGTGGTACGTTTCCAGAGACTTTTTGTTCACAATAGCTTTCATGAAATTCTCAACTTGGAGACTGTATTGATCCCCTTGTTCAACAAATTCTTTAACGCCTTGCTCATTTTCTACCGTTATTTTTCCTTCATGATTCTTTTTATCAGGTCGGTAGGCATCGTGAACCGTAATGACTCCCTCTGATCCAATTACTTCATATGTGTTTCTTGCCGCAGCATCGAAACTACAGTCGACCTGTACAATGACACCATTTTCTAATAATAATGAAGCAGACGAAGTGGTATCTACGTGATACTCTTCATCCAATTTGGCCGTCGCTGTCACACGACTCACCTCTTGATCGATGAGGTGAAGAGCAGAGTGGACTCCATAACACCCAACGTCCCAGAGCGCTCCTCCCCCTTTACCCGCATCAAGTCGAATGTTGTAATTTGACCGATAAAAGTAAAAGGAAAAACTTGCCCGAACTAAACTAACATCTCCGATTACCCCTGAATCTATCAGTTCTTTTACTTTTTGATGCTGTGGGTGGAACTGGTACATAAATGCTTCTAGAAAATATACACCGTTCTGATTGCATGCTTCAATCATTTCATTAACATCCGATTGATGGATAGCTGCAGGCTTCTCACAAAGGACATGTTTTCCCGCTTCCGCTGCTTTAATGGTCCATTCTTTATGTAAGTGGTTGGGTAAGGGAATGTAAACCGCCTCTACGTTTGGATCGGCTAAAAGAGATTCATAGCTTTCATAAGTTTGAGGAATCTCAAACTGCTCCGCAAACTCCCTTGCTTTGCCGCTCTGGCTTGCAATGGCAAAAGCTTCTGCACCTTCTGTCCGTTGAATCGCTGGAATTAAAGCCTTTTTTGCTATATTGGCTGCACTCAATATGCCCCATTTCATCAATATCTTCCTCCCTGTTAGCTTTTCATAAGATTATAACATTCCTGTTTTTAATTTGTTATTAATTACCTTATTTCAACATGGACAATGGAACGAGTTGTATAACTTCGTTTAATATCGTTCGATCTTTAGCCAGGATGTTTATCCCCTCCCGCACTATACTACCTATTATTTTTATTTCAAACTACTCAAAATGCTCGGTTTATTTCGTGTCCAATCGGGAAACTTATAAGCAAAGCGTTAGGAGATGATAATTGTGAATGGCACCTCACTTCGTTCCTCCCCTGTTTTTATTGCAATCGTCTGTGTAGGTACAATGACCTTCTTTTACACAAACGGATTCTTCATCGAAAATTTCATCCGCAGTTTGATCGCATTTTTTTTAGTTCCGCTTGCTATTCTCTTCGCGAATTCCCGTCACTTATGGTTTTTGCACTCCTTCCGTTGGATGGTTTATTTTAGTCATAAGCTTCTTTTAAGTATGAGTATTTTTATAGTTGGTGTTCTGCTGAGCTATGAGCTCTTAAACCTAATGTCTTCTTCTATTGGTTTTATCATTCATGGCTTCCTCTTGACCATTAGCTCTATGATTTACTGGGCTCCTTTACTCGTAAAATGTCCTTTTCGCAAACCTAGAGAGTATTCGGACAAAGTCGCTTATTTTTCTGTCACTTGTTCCCTGTTTTTTATCTACCACCAAGGGGCGTTTCTTTACTACGACAGCACACCTACTCTCAGCTTTATGATTGCCGGGTTAACGGTTATGCTCATCACCTTGCTCTACTTATTTATTGCGTGGTATCAATCGGAAGAACAGATCGATCGTCCAACGGTAGAAGGTTACATCCGTTCCATCCCAACTGAAAAAAAATCATAAAAAAAGACAGACATAGACGTCTGTCTTTTTTATGAATTTAGCCTCGCGGAGTCATGAACATTTGGGTCCAATACGTGCCATATCGGTCGCCGCTCTCTTCTACATATCCGACTCCAATATGAGTGAAGTCTTCTTTCATTATGTTTTCGCGGTGACCAGGGCTATTCATCCAACCTTCAACGACTTGCTCAGGACTACGCTGCCCGGCTGCAATATTTTCTCCTGCTGACCAATAGGTGAAGTCATACTGATCCATCATTTCAAAAGGAGATCCGTAGGTAGGGGACGTATGATCAAAGTAATCATTATCCGCCATGTCTTGTGATTTAAGTCGAGCTAAATCGCTTAATCGATCGTACATTTCTAGAGGCTCTAGATCCTCTTTTGCGCGTTCTTCATTGACTAACTCAACCACTTCTTCTTCAAATTGTGAAGGGTCTTCAGCCTCTAATGAACTTTCCGAAGCTTCTTCTTGATCATCCTGAATATTTTCTTCCTCTTTCAACTGTTCATGCAGCTCTCTTTGCTTCGGCTGCCCATCTTCAGTTGCAGGAAGCTCTTGAGGATTAAATAAATTCTTCAGGTTGGATTCGAACTCTTCCACTGTCACATCTCTTTCGGCTAACCAATCCTTTATTTGCATCGACCATTTCTCGAAAGTCGCTGTTCCCTCATTTTCTTTCTTCCACATTTGCTCAGCTAATGCGGGAGTGGCAACAGATACCATAAACAACACACCAATAAAGACAAGTACATATTTTTTAAGCATACAAGTCCACTCCTTCATGCTTGTTACCATTCAGTATTTCATTTCCAATGATTGACGTCTAGAGGATTTCCATTCATTTTATGATAAAAACTTATGGTATTGTCACCAATTATTTCTACTATTCCCTTTCGACCCTATATCTAAAACAAATAAGCTCCCTATAAAATAGGGAGCTCAGCTTGTAGAGAAGCTTCTTTCTGCAGAAATCCATCAGTTTCTTTCAAAAATATAGCAAAAAGCTGCGGGAAATAGATCGCTTTCCATGGGCGTACGGTGAGCTTCCTAGGGCTTTGCCCTCGGTGATCTCACCTGTACGTTCTTCCCATAGGAGTTTCACCATTTCCCTTCGCCTTCTCCTCAGTCTTGTTTTCTTCCAAGGCGAAGTTTAACCACAGCAGAGTTCCATATAAAATAGCGAGATACATTTTAGCGGTACTGTAATTTCCCTTTAATTATTTCACTCCGCATTAATGGAAAATCATGATCACGTGCTATTTTCTTTAATCTTTTTTCTTCCACAGGATTAACAAGGGAGATCACGACTCCTGAAGATGAACCGACTCTTGCGGTTCTGCCTGCCCGATGAACATAAGATGAAAAGTCTTTAGGCACATCAAAGTTAACAATGTGGGTAATGTCCTGGATATCTATTCCCCTTGCAGCTACATCTGTAGCAAGAAGAAGGTGGTATTCCCCGTTTCGATATCCTCTTAAAGCTTTCGCTCGCTGTTCTTTTTTAGCATCGCTGTGGAGAACTCCGAGATCAATTCCTTTATATCGCAGCTTTTCCGCATATACGTTTAAGTTACCGATATCGCGCATAAACGCCAGTCCTTTAAAATGATCGGTGTGCGCTAATTTCCTTAATACTTCAACCTTATCACGATCTTCACAAGGTATATACAAATGCTCGACATCCGGCTTTTGTGCTTCTTCCTTCACCCGTACAATTTTCGGCGACTTCATAAACTCTGAAGCTGTCTTCTCTACTTCTTCAGGCAAAGTTGCGGAGTACAGCAAAATCTGGCGTTCCTTCAAGGTACTTTTAATAATATTTTGCACCATTTTTATGTGCTCCGGTACGAGGAGCTGATCCGCCTCATCTAAGACGATCGTTTTGATTTCATGAGCTTTTAATTTTTTCTTTTGCATCAGCTCAAAAACTCTTCCTGGAGTACCAATGACCAGCTGAGGTTTCTTTTTCAATTTTTCTATTTGCCGTTTTACATTCGCTCCGCCAATTAGTGTGGCACTTTGAACCCCACTGTTCTTCGACCAAGTTTGTACTTCCTGATGAATCTGCATGACGAGTTCATGAGAAGAAGCGAGAATAAGTACCTGCGTATGTTTTTTGTTTGTATCAATGCTCTGAAGCATAGGCAGCAGATAAGCAAGGGTTTTACCGCTTCCTGTGGGTGCTTCAGCGATGACATCTTTCCCCTCTAAAACAAGAGGAATGCTTTCATTTTGAATCGTTGTAGGCTGTGAGAATTGCGATTGTTTCCAAGCCGCTTTAGCAAATGGCAGCATTTCTTGCAGCCATACAGGTGTAGTGGTGTTAGTCATTATTTTCAATCTCCTTTTCGTAAGGTGACACTTGTGACGATTATTAATAAAAAAGAGGCCCCCCTTACAAAGCGAGACCTGTTTCCGTACATTATCGTCCTTCGATTATAACATTTCCTATTTAGTGGTTTCCACTATCACTCTCTTGCTCTATAAACTCTTTTAAATTATCTAAATGATTTTCATCTTCTTTTTTAATGATTTTCTTGATCAGTGGCTGAGCTAGCTTGTTGCGAATCCCTTTCGTAAACAATTCTCCTACAAATTCGATCTTCGTACCTTCTGTCGTTTCTACGAACGTGTAGTGGTAACGGAGATCAAGGCCGTTCTGCTCACTGCTTGCGGTGTAGGATTTATTTTGCTCGAAATCGGTTATTTCAATCGTGGAGGCTGCCTTTCTCCCTCGAATTTCCCGTACTTCTCTAAATTGATAGCCTTTACGTACAGGCCCTTCTGTTAAAGGTTTTACTTCGACAACCGCATCCATGATTTCGGGACTTTTTGTAAAATCTGTTGCGATTTGAAAAACTTCTTCTAACGGTTTCTTAATAATAACTGTACTTTCAAGGAAAGCCATAACGTTTCCTCCAATCTTCGGATATACTCTCTAACTAATTCGTCACGATTAAACAAATTCCTTTTCTTTTACGGTGCGAACCCATAAAAAGCAAGGATAAAGATGAATAAGGAAACATAGCCGCACCCAGCAATCGTAATCGCGATTGCCCCTTTAATGAGAAAAAGATTTTTTATATCTGGTTTCCACTTATAAAGTTTATAAAACAATAAAAGGATCGTTGGGATTAAAAAAGCATAACCAAAACTCATCACCCACTCGAAGAGAGCCGCAAAACAACCTTCTATCGGACGATCATATAATTGGTAGCTGGAAGAAATATAAAAGAGCCCTGTCATAAATACAATCGACAGCGAGAGAAAGTAAATGTAAGTTGGATACTTCAGCTTTGGCGTCTCCCGTTTAAATAAACTATAAACCCCTGCGAGCAACACTATGAATAAGAGAATTTTAAACAAATCAGCCACTCCTCAAAAACTGGAAAACATCTCCTTAAAGGTTACCATAGTTGCTCACGTAGCAAAAAAAGAATTTACTATGATAAAATGAGGCCATTCTAAATGAAGGAGAATCTTAATGAAAAAGACGCTTGACCACATTGGTGTAGCCGTTCGTCAGATCGATGAGGCGATCGACTTTTATATACACGTTTTAGGCGCCACTATGATTGACCGTTACCGCAGCGAAGCACCGGGGGTAGAAAGTGAGATTGCGATTATGGACGTGGAAGGTGATCGCACAGAATTATTATGTCCGACCAATAATACAACCTCCCCTATTGCCCGCTTTATTAAGCAAAAAGGCAAGGGGGTGCACCATATTGCCTACCGGGTAGACGATTTAGATGCTGCCATTAATGAAGTAAAAGAACAAGGCATGCGAGTAATGGAGGATACGCGGCGGACGAATAAGCACGGAAGACGATTGATTTATTTAAACCCTGCGGATACAGAAGGTACTATTATTGAATACTGTGACTATCCGAACGGCTAGAAGGAACGCTCCTTCTAGCTTTTTTATTATTAAAATGCATACTATTCCTGCTCTTCACTCAAGCTAATGAGGTACAAGAGCTATGGAAGAGGTGGCAACATGGACTTTATATCAATCATTCCTTTTATTGTTGTAATTATTGCTGCAATTTGGACAAAACAGGTTATCCCCAGTCTATTATTTGGAGTGGTTGTCGCTGGATACCTTGTGGACCCCCACTGGCTTAACGGAATGATCAAAACGCTGCAGTTCATTATGGAAGGGTTATCGGACGAAAGTAACTTAAAAATTATTATTTTCTTATACGCCTTTTCTGCTTTAATCGGACTCGTGCGGATGTCAGGCGGTATTAAAGGCTTTGTCAAAGCTGCCACAGAACGAATTGAAAATAAACGCGGTGCTTTTATATTGACATGGGTTTCTTCCGTAGGTACTTTTGCTGCTCCCAGCTTTCGAATTGTGACAATCGGACCCGTCATGAAGGCCATGCGCAAGAAAATCCCGATGGCTAAACAAGAGCTTGCTTTCGTCATTGAAACCACAGCTACTCCACTAGTCGTATTAATTCCTGTCGCTACAGCATTTGTCGGGTACATGACTTCGGTTGTAGATTTATCCTTACACCAAGCTGATGCAACAGGAGATGCTTATACTCTTTTTCTTCAGAGCATTCCGTTTAACTTTTTTGCTTTTGCTATGCTGATCCTTGGATTTTATTTGAGTTTTTTCCATAAGAGTAAAAAGCCAGCGAATGATAAAGAAAAAACACCAGAAGAAAAACAAGAGGAAGAGGACGATCAATGGGAGGACTGCCACCCTGCCGTGATGCGAGATCTACCTGCTAAACCATGGAACTTAATCATTCCTCTCTTTAGTGTCATTGCTCTCACCTTCCTCTTTATGTATGCGGTAGGGGTGGAAAATGGCAAGTCTGGTTTTGGTGCTTTAATTAATGATGGTGTATTAGACGCTATGGTTTTAGCGGTTGTAGTAACGATCGTTTGGTTTGTCGTCTATTTAAAGTTCAAAAAAGAACATTTAAAACGCATGATGGATGGTTTAATAGACGGTGGAAACGACATGATGAACGTCATTCTCTTACTCGCGATGGTATGGGGGCTGAGTAAGGGAACCGAAGCCCTTGAATTTGCGGATACCATCTCTGAGTGGTTCGATTGGATTCCCGGAAACTTCGTAGCTGTCGTTATTTTTGTCGTGGGTTGTGGGTTATCTTATTTCATTGGCTCAGCCTGGGGAACATGGGGGATTCTCATGCCGGTTGCCCTGTCCATTGCTGTTACAGCTGGAAGCTCGCTTCCAATTACGATCGGAGCCGTGTTTGCAAGCGGTACATTCGGTGCCTTTTCCTCTCCTTTAAGTGATGACACGAATACATCTGCAGGTATTTTAAATTTAAATACGATAGAATATGCAAAATTCAAGTTAAAGCCGGCATTAATTGCTGCGGGTGTTGCTGCCGCAGGATATCTCGTATTATCTTTCTTTGTTTAGGTTTTAGTACAAATCACACCCTCTTAATTCGTTTGTAAGTGTCGTATAGTCTAATTAGCTTTCACATCTAGGAATTTTGGCCGATATAGACCATAGAGCTTACATTCAGACGAAGACCTCATATTAATAGTTGGAGGGTGAACGATGAAGTTATTATTAGGAAAATGTAAGAAGTCGCTTATCATGATGACAGCGTTCCTCATAATTGGAACAGGGGGTTCAATATCCACAGTTCCTATTGAAGTACAGGCGGCAAGCTGGAAGCATGAGCTAGCACAAGAGAATGCGGAAGACCTTAAGTATCCAAAAGAGATTGTAGAAGGTGTATATAAGGACTTAAGAAAAGAGACACGAGGTCCGCTTTCTTTCTCTGAAGCACTAGGGAAGATCGATACGATGAGTAAGGTCGATGTGATGGACAGTTACTTAGGTCATTACGGAAAAAAAATCTCACCTGAAGAAGTCCGCCGTATCGTCAATCAAATCTACGGTATTGATTTGGATGCCGTGTCTGACCTAGGGGCTGGTAATGCTAACGGGTACCCGGATGAAATTGTGAAAGGTGTTAAAGAGGCGCTGGATTTACACAAAGTGAATGAGGATTACATCATGAACCTGTCAAAAGTAGAAGTGATGGATTTGTATGTTCAATCGTTCAGAAAAAAGATGTCGGGACCAGATATACGAACAATAATCAATGGGATCTTCGGAATTAATTTAGACGGGATCTCTGGTTTGGAAGGCACCGGCGTATCCCTCTTTTCTAAAGAACAGTGGATCTCTCAATATGAGCGTGATCTTTTCGTCGTTCATACAGGGATAACCGACGTTGATGTTTGGGTGTATCCAACTGACTACTTTACGCAGCATACTGGTTTAACTGAACTGCCTTTGGAGCTCCAAGAAGCACTTAAGAACATAGGTTTTAGTTATAACGAAGAGGTGGAGGCCTTTTATTACAGCCACCCGACTGGTGAGTCTGTACCAGACGATTTTAAAGGCCAGACGCTTGGAACGATCATTGCTGTCGTGCATACTTATTATGAAGAGTTGAAATAAAGCATCCTCTCCCATGAAAAGAATAGGCTGGGACAAAACTGAATAAAGCATAAATTAATCCGAACGCTTCTGAAGAAATCCGTTCGGATGATTTATGTGAAAGAGAATTTACACCATCGCTTCGTCAAAATACTTCGCTAATGATCTGCGTATATACAAAGGAAGTTCGATTACGTTCGGCACATCACGTGCCAACATTAAACGCCCCCACGTCGTGTAGGGCCTGGAAAGAGATTCGTTTCCTACAACCCTTTCCTTTCCCTCATGCAAGTAATGTTTATACTGTTGAGATAAAAAAGAGAACTAAAGTTTCTCTACAAGCTGAAGATCAGAGCTCAAGCAGCTCTGATCTTTTTATTTGGCCAAAGGTCGAATCATGGTTCATTTTGTAAAAAAATATCAGTAATTGTAAAACGATTAAAACAGGGTTTTTATTTATTTTGTAGAAGTCATTAGTATAAGGTTACGCCCTCACATTAGTCACAAAAATAGGAAGGTGAATATTATGTTTAAAAAAGGTATGTTTAAGAACGTTTTATACAAGTGGATGCCGCACAAAGAACAATATATTTGCGAAAGAAAGCTTATAAGGGTGATCAAGCGTTTAAAAATTGAGGATTTTAATTTTAATTGGGATCGCAGCAGCTGCTTTATTGAATTTCATTATCAGGACACGCCTTACAGGTTGGAACACTCTATTGAGAAAGCCAAAGAAAGAGGTATTATCTTAAGGAATGGATTGGATTGTTTAACGGAATTGACCTTATCCCTAGAAGATCTGTGTGAAATTATTGATAGAGGGACTTATAATTTCGAGACATGGATATCTGGCATGAAACAGGCGTCTTCACCCCATGAGGTCCCTGAATTTCAAGAAGAGTTTCATATAAGATATAAGTCCTCAGGGAAACACACCCATCCCGAATTAAAAAGGGATGAGGAGTTTATGCCCTTTCCACCTGAATCATCCTCTCTAAAGGAGTTTGATCCGGAGAAGATTAAAGAGCAGGTTAACGAACGCCCTCAACTTAAATAGAGAACATGATCAGGAGGATAAGCTGTAGAGAAACCATCTGTTTTTCTACAGCTTTTTTTATTAACGAAAAAAGAACCCTTGTCTTTTTACTTCGTCTCTATTTCTTTTTTCCTGTAATATTACGTCCTTTCCACGTCGTTTGTTTAAACAAAAATGTCTTCAAGAGCGAATAGGCAAATAAAATAACAAAAAAGATAAAATGCAAAGGAAAAAGAAGAGCATCATACCAGCGGAAATTCCCAATATCCTGCAGGACTCGATACAGCCAAAAAGCAAGAAGAAGATAGCCAACTACACTCCACCAGCCCATTTCAGGTATATTAATAAGGTAAGAAACAATAGCTGTAATCCATACAATATTCGCTACTGTCATCCACGGCGATGCGGTTTTCGCTCCAGAGGCAAAGCTTTTCGACCATCCTTCTATGACTGCTTTCAGGCTTGCTTCATACATACGCATATTGACAACCCTTTTGCCACTAAACGCATACGTTCTAATGCCTTTTGATTCAGCCCGCCTAGCCAGTGCAAGGTGTTCCACAATTTCACTACGAATAGCGTGGTGCCCTTCCAGTTCCCAATAGGTGTCGGCTTTAATGAGTAAGCAAGGACCGAACCCTCCCCTTGTACCGATTTGATCTCTAAAGATTGTAGTAATTCCTGATGAAGCAAACACAACTAAGTGAAAGACAGCAGAAAGCTTTTCCCAAAAAGATTTCATGTAATGGTAAGGATGAACCGTAATTAAAACGTCCTGTCCCTTTGTTTCTAAGTATTGAATGAGCTTATTTGTACCGTCGGGAGAAAACCACGTGTCCGCATCAAGAAACACCAAAGATGTACCTTTGGCTTCTTTGGCACCGTTATAGCAGGCCCACGATTTCCCCATCCAGTCTTCAGGCAAAGGAGGATTGCTTATGACTTTTACTCCATAGGCTTCAGCAGTTTCTCGCGTTCGATCTTCTGAATGATCATCAACTACGATCACTTCTCTATCTTCATTTTCATCGTCAAGAATGGACGTAAGCAGCCGCTTCAAATTCTTTTCTTCATTTCGGGCAGGGATAATAATTGAATACGACGATGTGCTTTTCTGTTTTTGGATAGGGAAAGAAACCCTCTTCCCAAAAAGTAAAAGTGTAGCTGCGACAGCCGTAATCATAAACCACATGGCGACTCACCTCATACTTTTTCAGTTTAGTCATGAAATCTATGTATTTGTTATTCGTGTACCCTTTTTTCTGTTCCCTTACTCAAAAAACTAAAGGAGCATTTCCGATTACATCGGCAGGATAGTGGGTACAAGTAAAAATAAAAAAGAGGGATGTACATGCTTACTCATATTGTTGCAAGATCGCTTCGCCTTTTACCCAATCAGGAAAAAAAAGCCCCTATGGTTCCTTGCCAAGAGGTGAAAGAAATAAGAGAAATCATGATCGAAACAAGCGTAAAAGATACATATGTTTCCTGCTATTATCCGTTAGGAACATCAGTTAAAAAACTGCCCGTATATATGAATTTTCACGGCGGAGCTTTTATTATGAACGATAAAGAAATGGATGATCCCTATTGCCGGCAGCTAGCTAACCACACTGGCAGCATGGTTGTAAATGTTGATTACGCAAAGGCCCCGGAACATCCTTTTCCAGAGCCTGTTGAGCAGGCTTATGAACTCATTCAATGGATCAGAGCAAATGCCGGCTCTCTCGGCATCGATCCTGAAAGAATAGCCATCGGCGGGCAAAGTTCTGGAGCCAATATTGCAGCTGCGCTCTGCTTATTATTAAAAGAGCGCCAGGCTCCTCAACCCACCCTTCAGGTTCTTTGCTACCCGATGCTCGATTTCGTCACTCCACATGCAGACAAACCAGAGCCCGACCCGAGGCGAGCGAAATTTCCTCAGGTGGCAAACTTTCTAAACAAATGTTATGTACCAGGTCAAGAGCAGGCTGAGCATCCGTTCGCATCTCCCGTATTAGCTGAAAATGTTGAAGGTATAGCAAATGCTCTAGTCATTGTGGGAGAGTATGATGCTTTTAACCCAGAGGCCGGAAGATATGCAGAGAAATTGAAGAATGCAGGCGTACCAGTCCGGCATGAAGTGTTCGAAAACTGCACCCATGCCTTTACACATTTAGGACCAAAACAAAAGGCTGAAGAAGCATGGGCGTTGATTGAAGAGGAAGTAAGAAAAGCGTATCGATCTTAGGTAAAACTACCTTTACACAATGGATGCGTTAAAAGTTGGTGTTGATATTTCGAGAACAGTGTAGTGAGGTTCCGTTACTTTTGCGAAAAAAAAGAGGTGCTTTCCGCTGCCTTGCACGACGCAGGGTCTTTCGATGTCGGCACTCTAGAACTACTTCGGCTTTTTTGAGGACGTGCCGAACTTAATTGAACGTCCAACCAATACTGAAATTTAACAAACAAAAAAGCAGGTATCCCACCAATAACATTCACTGGAGGAGTACCTGCTTTTTTATAGATGGCCGGTGTTCAACTATTGAAGACTAGTATAACTTTTGAAGTGCTTCTTTATTAAAAGACAATAAATCATTTGCTCGGCCCTCATACACTTTCTTTACCCACTCGGGATCCATTAATAGAGAACGTCCAATAGCTACCAGATCAAACTCTTCTTTATCTAGTTTTTTAATAAGACCATCTAAACTAGTTGTGTTGGCACCGGAAAAGCTTGTAAATTCTCCATCAAGTCCTACGGAGCCAACAGAAATCACGGGTTTACCCGTTAGTTTCTTTGTCCACCCTGCTAAATTCAAATCAGAACCTTCAAATTCCGGCTCCCAAAATCGACGGGTAGAACAGTGGAAAATGTCTACCCCCTCTTCTACCAGAGGCTGTAGGAAACGCTCCAATTCATCCGGTGTTTCAGCAAGCTTAGCTTTGAAATCATTCATTTTCCATTGGGAAAATCGGAAAATGATTGGAAAATCAGGGCCTACTTCCCGACGGCACGCTTCGATCACTTCAACTGCAAATTGCGTTCGTCCAACGAGATCTCCGCCATAACGATCCTTACGCTGATTTGTCTTTTCCCAGAAGAATTGATCAATTAAATAACCATGTGCTCCGTGAATTTCAATCCCGTCGAAACCGAGTCGTTTTGCATCAGCCGCTGCTTGAGCATAAGCTTCTACCAATTCGACAACCTCTTTTTCTGTCATTGGCTCCGTTACTTTTTCGCCGTCCAAGCTCAGACCTGATGGTCCAACAGGTAAGGCTTCTTGATTTGGAAGGTCTCCCTTTTCACGGGTCATCCCCACATGCCAAAGCTGTGGCACAATTTTTCCGCCAGCCTTATGAACTTGCTTCACCACATTGGCCCAACCATTCAATGAGTCTTCTCCATAAAAAACCGGAATACTAGCACCTGACACAGAAGCCGGGTGATTAATCCCTGTCCCTTCTGTAACGATAAGGCCTACTCCATTTTCAGCTCGGCGCCGGTAATAGGCTGCCACATCTTCTCCAGGTACTCCCTCAGGTGAGAATCCACGTGTCATTGGGGCCATTACTGTTCGATTTGATAATTTTATTTTTTCATTCGCAAATGTTTGAAATAACGGTTCAATAGATCTATTTGTATTACTCATTTTAGGTCCTCCTCTTTATTGGTCCAATACGTATTATTTCAAACACCCTCGAGGAAGAAAAGATATCTGTTTATCAATTGTTTTCATTCATTATAAAAAAATTTAGTAAAAGGACGTATCATCGTCCTCAGGCTGTCGAAAAACATAGACGGATTTAATATGAAATTATAGAGTGGTTCCTTCCTATGGTATGGAGAAAAGGAACAGGAAAAAGCGCCGCTTTCTGCGAGGCATGACGGAAAATCTCCTCGGTCTGCGACCTGCGGGGCTTCTCCTGTCTGCTCGTCCCGCAGGAGTCGGCACTTTGTCCGTTCCTTTCAATATGATGAGGCTAAACGGAACCATTGCTACTAGTGAATTTTATTGAAAAAGGGTTCTAGGTAACGATGACACTCCTAGAGGAGATACGAATAAGGTGTGACCCCGGAAGGCTGATAAAGCCTGAGGAGGCACACCATTCGCCCCTGGAAAGGGAGTCGTTTCCTAGAACCCTTCTCTCTTCATAATGCAAGAAAAGTCTACACTGTTGAGATTAAAAAGAGCAACTAAGGTTTCTTTACAAGCTGACGTGTTAGTCACTAGCTTACACTTTTTCTTCCCAGTTTTTCTTCTCTTCCTCTTTCATCATATCCTCTGCTTCCTGAGGATAAGCTGTACGGAAAGCATGATGATCGGCTTCGATAACTTCTACCATCTTATCGATCATGTCTTGTGGGTCATACTGCTGGTCAAGAATCTGCTCTGTTTCTGCAATCGACTCTCTAGGCGTGAAGTTTTTATCTTCGTCGTACCATTTATGTTTCTCCTCAAACATCCGATCATTAAAGCCGGTTTCGAACGGTCCCGGATTAATCGTAGCGACCTGCACACCAAATTCTTCAAGCTCGGCTTTCATCGTTTTCGCAATTGCTTCAATCGCATGCTTAGAAGATACATAAGCGCCCAAGTAAGGCATACCAACGATGCCAACGATTGAGCTTAGAAAAATAATTTTGCCTTGTTTCTTGTCTACGAATTTCTTCGCAGCAATTTGTGCATTTTCAAGCGTACTAAATACATTTGTTTCATAAACGTCTCGTACACGGTCTACTGGAATTTCAGCAATCGGTCCGCCTTCGCCTATAGCCGCATTGGCTACAAATACATCATAATCGTACTCAGCAATCAATTGTTGGTCACGCTTGCTCTTAATATCTAATTTAATGACCTCTAATTCAACGCCCGCTTCTGAAGCCGCTTCACGTAAACTTGTAATTTGAGAAATTATTTCAACAGCTGCAATCACACGGTGGCCTTTTTCAGCTAAGACGATCGCTGTTCCTTTGCCTAAACCGGTGCCTGCACCAGTAATAAAGATCGTTTTGCTCATTTCATTTTTCCTCCTTCATAAAATAGCAACGTGTTAAAGGATTACCCGCCTCCGTTTTTTCTAAAACTTCCCAATAGTATGGACCCCTTTGCTGTAAACAGGATCCTTAAACAAAAAAGTACTTGCTTCCTAAACGGAAACAAGCACTACCCTTCTCTTATCATGTTCCACAAAACGTTCGGTACGGCTGGCGGGACGTCTCGGGTAATTTAGCGTACTCCTCTTGTTCAGGCGAATACGCATAGGGATCTGAAAGCACATCCATTAACCGCTCCATCACGCTGTAGTCTTCTTTTGCTACGGCAGCTTCAAGTGCTTCCTCTACTCGATGATTACGGGGAATAACCGCCGGGTTCGATTTCTTCATCAATTGAGAAACCGCAGCCTTCGATGCCTCTTGACGGCTCAGTCTCGCCTGCCACTGCTTATACCAATGACTAAATTCAGTCGTGTCATTCATTGCCGTGTTCTCTGGCTTATCTAACGTTAAAGCACGAAATGTGTTTGTAAAGTCAGCACGATGCTTTTCCATAATGCGAAGAAGGTCTTCAATTAATGGTTCGTCCTGTTCTTCTTCGTTATGAAACCCTAGCTTGTCTCTCATCCCTGACAGCCAATGAGCATGGTAGAGCCTCTCATACTTCGAATGGACCTCTACAGCCAGCTCAACCGCTTTTTCTTGGTCATCATGAAGAAGCGGCAATAGAGCTTCTGCAAAGCGAGCAAGATTCCACTGACCAATCGGCGGCTGGTTTTGATAAGCGTATCGGCCTTGCACATCAATGGAACTGAATACCGTTTTTGGATCATATTCATCCATAAAAGCACACGGGCCGTAATCAATGGTTTCACCACTGATCGTCATGTTATCCGTATTCATCACCCCATGGATAAAGCCGACAAGCTCCCATTTTGCAATCAGTGCGGCCTGACGCTTAATCACTTCTTCAAACAGAGCAAGATAGCGATCATCGTTATCTTCAATATCAGGATAATGGCGATGGATCGCATAATCAGCAAGCATTCGGAGCTCTTCTACACTGCCCCACCTTGCCGCATATTCAAAGGTACCGATACGCAGATGACTGGCCGCCACACGAGTCAGGACGGCCCCCGGCAGCTCGGTTTCGCGCCGAACAGACTCTCCAGTTGTAACCACCGAGAGACTGCGATTCGTAGGAATACGAAGCCCATGCATGGCTTCACTAATTATATATTCACGAAGCATTGGTCCAAGGGAGGCTCGACCATCTCCCCCGCGCGAGAATGGCGTTCTCCCTGAACCCTTAAGCTGAATATCGAAACGTTCACCAGAGGGCGTGATCTGCTCGCCAAGCAGCACAGCACGTCCGTCCCCGAGCATCGTAAAGTTCCCAAATTGATGGCCGGCGTAGGCCTGAGCAATCGGTTGGGTGCCTTCAGGAACCTCATTGCCAGCTAGAACATTTACTCCTTCTTCACTTTGCAGATTCTTAGAATTCAACCCTAAAGATTCGGCCAATGATTGATTAAAAATGACCAGATTTGGTGAATCTACAGGGGCTGGCTCAATACTTTCAAATAAAGTCTCTGGAAGACGGGAATAGCTATTATCATAATTCCAACCTATTTCTTTATTCTGTATCATCGTATCTCCTTTGTTTGGTTTGTCATATTTATATCCACTTCTATTCTTCTACAAAAAACAAAATATCATCGCACAGTAAAGAAAAATATATCTGTTAGGATTAACTTTTCCATATAGAAAACACCTAAACCACTTAAACAACATCCATTCTTTCAGTCATAAAATCATAGTTGAAAAGGGAATTGTTCTTCTATTATCATTTACCCTTCCAGGGATATTTTATAACTAAAGTGCAAAGATATAAAAACGGGCACCATCTGTCTACTCAGATGTGCCCTGTTTATACGAACCATTCAACTAATTTTGATTTACATATTCTCTGCTCACCACATCCATACGGGATGCCGCATCCTTCGCCTGATCACATGCATTTTCAATTCGATCACCTTTACTAAGTACCACGGCCATACGGCGGCCTAATTTTGCAGAAGGCTTCCCAAATAAGCGTAACTGAGTGTGTGGAACTTTTAAGGCATTTTCAACACCGGTAATTTGATAATCACTTGACTCCACCGATGATTTGACCGCGTAACTTGATCCCGCAGAAACGAGCTGAACATCTTCGACCGGAAATCCTAAAATCGCCCGCACATGAAGCGCGAATTCCGATAGATCTTGAGTTACTAATGTAACCATCCCTGTATCATGCGGCCTTGGGGACACTTCACTAAAGTAAACTCCATCTGAAGTAATAAAGAGTTCTACTCCAAAAACCCCGTAACCACCAATTTCATCGGTAACTTTTTTGGCAATGGCCTCTGCTTGTTTTATGTGTTCCTCACTCATTGGATGGGGCTGCCATGATTGGATATAATCTCCGTCCTGCTGAAGATGGCCAATCGGAGGGCAGTAAAACGTACCCGTAGAAGAGCGTACAGTTAACAGCGTAATTTCCGAATCAAAATGAATAAATTCCTCTACAATCACTCGGGTGCTATTCCCCCGTCCGCTATTGATGGCTTCCTGCCAAGAACTCTCAATATCTGCTTCTGTTCGGCATAGGCTTTGCCCCTTTCCCGAAGAACTCATAATCGGTTTAATTACACACGGAGTACCAATGGTCGCAACCGCCTCTTTTAGCTCACCTAAAGAGTTGGCAAACTCATATTTAGCTGTCGGAAGTTCTAATTTTTCACTTGCCAACCGTCGAATACCTTCGCGATCCATCGTCAATTGGGTAGCGTAAGCAGTGGGAATAATATTATATCCTTCCTGCTCTAACTCTAGAAGTGTCGCTGTCGCAATGGCTTCTATTTCAGGAACGATTAAATCCGGTTTCTCCTGTTCGATCACCGTGCGCAATTTTTCACCGTCAAGCATATCAGTCACATGAAAACGATGAGCCACCTGCATGGCAGGCGCACCTTCATATCGATCAACTGCAATGGTTTCTATCCCTAGACGCTGAGCCTCTATAACTACTTCTTTTCCTAACTCCCCTGCCCCTAACAGCATCATTGTTTTTGCATAATTCTGATTCGGTGCTCCAAACATGTTGCAACCCCTCCTGAATATTTTGATTTACAGTTATTTTAGCGTCTTCTGTCAGCCTAAATCAAGGGTACTAAGGTTAATTTACGAACATTTTTAAAAAAATAGTTAAAAATGTTCACCTTTATCTTGCGCTAGCCTCAACTAACGCCCTTTAGGTATGTTCACTCCGGAGATAGATTCTACAGGTTCGAATCCTCCACCCACATTTTCTTCTTGTCAGCCATCTCCCAAAATAAGTATTCCAGTTTACTCGTATGAAGGAAGATTTCTTCTAGATGAGCTTTTTCTCGTTCTGGCTTATCATCGGCAAGCTGGTTCATAAGCTGTTTCATGTCTTCAGCAAGATTGGTAAATTCATCTGACGCGTACATCTTGATCCAATCCCCGTAGAATTCATGTTCACTTGCTCCCTCTTTTTTATTCAATGCTAAGCCTATTTCATTGTAGCTCCACGCACAGGCAAGTACACAGGCAACGACCTCCGCTTCCGACCCCTGCTGCGCCTTGTTAAGCATGTAGCTTGTATAAGCAAGAAGCGTAGCAGATGGTTTTGTGTTTTCCAATTCTTCTTTGCTGATACCAATTCTTTCGGCATATTTTCGATGAAGATCCATTTCTTCGTTCAATGTTGAATGCAGCATATCAGCAAACATAGTCATCGTTTCTAATTGATTTGCTTTTACACTTCCTAAAGCAAATACGCGGCAATAGTCGATTAAATATAAATAATCCTGTTCCATAAAAAACTTAAACTTCTCAAGTTCTAAACTTCCATCACCAATCCCTCTGACAAAAGGGTGTTCGAGGTACTGATCCCATATAGGCTTAGCCTTTTCATAGAGTCGATCTGTAAACATTACCTATCATCCTTTCTTTCTGAATGTTGAAACCAGTCAAATAAAAAAGCGACCATCGTTTTCGTGAATTGCAGAAGCTGCTCCCTTTCAAGTGACTCATTAACAGCGTGTGCTTGTTCGAGCGTACCGGGACCGTATAAGACCGTCGGGATGTTGGCCTCCGCTAACCAGCCACCATCTGTTACGGTAGGAGACATTGAATAGTCTACAGGTGTCTCGTGAATAAGTTGATGCGCACGAGCTAACTTTTGAATACCGGAGTGACTGGAGTCCACGGAAAAGGCAGGAAATATTTCTCCCTGGTCCTCAATCATAGACGTCCCGCCCCATGAAAAATGAGGTGGGTGGACTTTTAACCATGGATCAGCCTTTGCTGCATAATTGATATGTTCTTCGATCTCCCTGATCACTTCCTCATAATGTTCTTCAGGATAATAATGCACCGTTATCCATAGCTTGCAGCGATCTGCGATGAAAGCAGCATGCCTGCCGCCTTCAATGACGGCAGGATTGATTGTATTTGAGCCAGGGGTAAAGCCAGGACTCGATTTAGTTATGGCCCATTGCCGTTCCAGTTCTTGTAAGGCGCTTATGATTTTCATCATTTTCTCTATCGCGCTGGCACCATGCAGTCCGCCACCAGCGTGGATCATGGAACGTCTGCTGGCATCATGGAAAGTTTGAGGGCTTTCGATTGTTATCCAGCCGGTAATTACACCACCCTGCCCTTGAATACTACAATCACTTGTATCCACGACTAAAGCTAAGTCAGCACGATATCCTTTTTCACAACAGGACTTCGTACCCGCTTCTCCAACCTCCTCGCCGACCACGGATTGGAAATAGATGTTTCCGCCAGGTTCTATCCCAGCCTTATGCAGCACTTTCATGGCAAACAGTACCCCGGCTATTCCGCCTTTCATATCGGCTACCCCGCGCCCAAATACTTTATCTTCCGTTACCGTACATACAAAAGGATTATAATCCCACCGCTCATTCTGCTCTATAGCAGCTACATCAAGATGACCGTTGATGATGAGACTTTTTGGTTGATTCTCTTGTTTCCCCCTTTTTGTACCCACCACTACAGGATCTCCTGGATAAAGCTCCCATGAATCAATAGTAAAATTGAGTTCTTTTAGTTGATGAACAACATATTCTTGAGCACTCTTTGCATTACGAGCAGGTGGACTCATGGTCGGATAGGCTACTAAATCAGACAATAGATCAAGAAGCTCCCCTTCTCTTTCGTCCACTTCATACAATAATTTGGTTAACTCATGATTCATATAAAATCTCCTCTTCAATAAAAAAAGCTCGCTCCTAGTGAGAAGGAGCGAGCTTTTTCATAAGAATTTAAAATGATATGTAGAGTGACCACTCGCTTCACTTCCCTACGCTAGTATGATCTAGATCAGGTCATAAGGGTCAAAGCTTCCTGCTTTTCTCAGCCGAATGACGGCTCCCCTAGTGAAGAGTCTTATATATTTTGTTAACCATAATTAGAACATACTAATACAAAAATAACAAGAAGCCCTTTATTTGGAAAAGGCTTTCTTGTGATTTTGCATGAACCTCTATAAATAATGACCTGCATCATTCTTTTTCCCAAGGAATTACAGCTTTAATAGTCGTTTGCTCTATTCCCCTCTTATTAATTAAGTCGACTTCGCATAATAAACCCACGACAAGAAAAACTATAGGTTAAGCACCTCTACCCATCAGCATGATGCGGATTAAGGCGTTTTCTAACAAATTTATACATAACTAAATCCACCATTTCACATAAAGGAACTTACTTCATACAGGGGGGGATATCAGTGGATAAGAAAACCCGACGAATGATGACCGTTGCATTGTGTTCCGTTGTCCTTATCATCAATTTCTTACAGGTAAACGTTGCCTCCGCTCCTTCTATCACTCAAACTACTAATAAACCCTTAGACGAGAGTTATCAGACGGTTTATAAGGCACTTGAAACCGAAGCACCATTTGATTACACATTTATTTGGATGTCCGATACCCAGTATTATTCCAAACGTCACCCAAACATTTATAAAAGCATGGTCGAATGGATTGCCAAGAATAAAGAAGAACTATCTATCCCTTATGTCATCCATACTGGCGATATCGTCCACAACTGGGATGACGAGCGACAATGGCAGTACGCTGATGAATCCACGAAAGTATTAGAAAACGCCGAGATCCCCTATGGAGTTTTGGCAGGAAATCATGATATCGACTTAAAAAATAAAGATTACACTCCATTCTCTAAGTATTATGGTCACTCAAAATTTAAAAATCAGCTATACTATGGCAGTTCGTATAAAGACAATCGAGGTCATTATGATTTGGTAAGTGTGAATGGCAATAACTTTATTATGATTTACATGAGCTGGGGAATTGGGCAGGAAGAAATTGATTGGGTTAACGAAGTATTAGAGAACCACCCTGATCATATGGCCTTTATAAACCTCCATCAATATTTATTACCTACTGGAAAGCGAAGTCGACTTGGTGAAGACCTATACGAACAAGTCATTGAGCCTAACGAAAATGTGGTAGCAACCCTTAGCGGGCACTACTACGGCACGGCAACAAAGGTGGATGCCATTGATGATAACGGCGATGGGAAGCCCGATCGCAAAGTTCATCAGATGTTCGCCAATTACCAGGGCGGTCCTGAAGGCGGACAAGGTTATATGCGCTTATTACATGTAAATCAAGAAGAAAACAAAATTCATGTAAAGACCTACTCTCCCTATCTGAATGACTATAATTATTACGATATCGAAAAATATCCCGGAAAGGATGAGTTTGTTATTGAGCTTCCATTGAAATCAAAAGTAAAAACTAATCCAACATAGACAAGTGAATCTCAAGATAGGTTTCAGTATCTTACAGCTTATACATTTCCCCCCCTCTTGAACCATAGTAAGAGAGGGTGTTTTCGTTTATTATTCAATTTTTTGCTACTTAAGATCATAGAAAATTAGCACCTAAATATTTTACTGGAAGTACTTCTTCTTTCATTTCCTTATTAAAAGAGACACGATAAGCTTTAGCTGTGGGGTGTGAACTTACGATATCCTTTATCTCTTGATTTATATAATGAATGGCCACACCATCATCTGCTGCAATACCGGGCTTTATTTTTCTTGAACGAACAAAATCCGTATAAGCAGGCCGTCTCTCGGCTTCTCCATCGTAATGTGGACAGTTACTTCCTTTTAAAAAACCTAAGCATGGTAAAGGTTCAAGACCATCACCATATGAGTCAGTAACTCCTTCTTCAAACCAGCAAATCGAACCTGCGCTTATACCAGCTAGAATGATTCCTTGATTCCATGCCTTTTTCAATATAGAATCTAGTCCCCAATCCTTCCACAACACTAAGAGATTTTTGGTGTTTCCTCCCCCCACATAAATGATGTCTTTTTCTAATACAAACCCCTCTAAGTCACGTGTAGGTGGTTTAAATAATGATAAATGGGAGGGCTCACAGTCTTGTTTTTGAAAAAAATCATAGAACCTTGATATGAAGTCTTCTGAGTCCCCGCTTGCTGTAGGAATAAAGCATATTTTGGGGTGGGGCTTGTTCGACTGATTGAGTATATATTCGTCTAAATAAAGATTCTCTGGCTCCATTAAGAATCCTCCGCCTCCAAGAGCAATGATTTGCCTCATGTCTAAAAACTTCCCTTCTTCCTAATGAGGTTATTTTCGCCATCTGAACGATCGAGAAAACCGGTGACTGATTATCATTTCTGTTGTACTCCGAAGAAAACTCTCCTTCTATCATATCACGCCACTTTTTTTCCATGCCTTCAGGACATTTTTCATTAAACAACAACGCTCTCGTAGCACCTTAGTTACACTAACAAGAATTATAGTAAGTTTAGATCTACTAAACGCCTAGAAAACAGTTTAAATAGACTCAAGACTTTTGGATTATATAAGCTCAGTGAATAACTGTATAACTTTTTCGTATTTAATCTAATTTCAACTAGAATATAAAATGTAAGAATATTACGAAAAAAGGAGGTCGCATTATTTGAAATATAAAAAATGGTTTTCATCCTCTGCGGCTATTCTGCTGCTAGCCTCTACTTTTGCTTCTCCACAGCAAGCATATGCGACAGAGATAAAAGAACAGGACTCTTCTGTTACAGGATATGGCGGTGCCGTTGCATCAGAAGACCCAGATGCCTCAGCTGCAGGCATGGAGATTCTTGAACAAGGAGGCAACGCAGTAGATGCTGCAGTGGCCGTCGCAGCTGTTCAAGGAGTGACGCGTCCGTTTTCTGGCGGCATCGGCGGTGGCGGCATGATGCTTATTCATATGGAAGATGAAGAAGAACCGATTGCCATTGACAGTCGTTCGATTTCACCACAGGCTTTTGACGATGAATCCTACATGGATGAGGAGACTGGCCTGATCGCTCCTTCCGCTCAACGTATCTCAAGTGGTGCAGCATTTTCCATACCTGGGACGGTAAAAAATTGGGAGGAAGCTTTAGAGTCATATGGCACGATGTCTCTCAAAGAAGTGTTGGCCCCTGCCATAAAGGTGGCTGAAGAAGGTTTTGAAGTGGACGCTAACTTTTCTAGGGAAGTTGAAGAAAATGTGGAACGATTCCGGCTTTTCACTTCTACTAAAGAACTATTCTTAGACGAAGAAAGCAATCCTCCTAAGCCAGGAGATATTTTAACGAATGAAGATTTGGCTCATACATACCGAATGATCGGTGAAGGCGGCAGTGAAGCTTTTTATGAAGGAGGAATAGCGGATGAAGTAATTACCACCATCAATACCCCTCCTCTTGTAGATGATCCTGATTTCTCTGCAGTCAGCTCCCTTTGGGATGAGGAAGAAATAATTGAAGGTGATTTAACACGAGAAGATCTGGCAGATTATGAAACTAATACGTACGATGCCACAAAATCTGATTATAAAGGATACGATATATACGGTGTACCTCCATCATCAAGCGGCGGCATTACGATAGGCGAAACGTTTAACATCTTAGACCAATATGATCTCAGTGAAATGTCTAAAACCGATGCCTACCATTATTTTATGGAGGCCACTCGACTTGCCATTGCAGATCGCCGCGAATATATAGGTGATCCGGAAAAGGGTTACGTTCCAACGACAGGTATGCTTTCTAAAGGATATGCAGAGGAAAGAAATCATCAGATCAAAGACGATCGGGCTGCTCATGGACAAATCGCTCCAGGAAATCCATGGCCCTATGAAGAAAATCCCGACCTAAAACCGGATGCACCTATTCAGGAAACGGAATTCTCTTATGATTTTGATGGAGATGACGGCGATGCGTGGAGTAAGGAGAAGTTTCACCGTCTTGATACCGGCCCGCAAAGCAGTCCATATGATTCTTCCCTTGTTATTGAAAATAACACAGGAAAACTATCTTTAAATGAAAAAAAGGAAGGCAGAGGCAGTGCCTATGGTCGTGCTACCGCGAACATGGATACATTTGACAACCCAGAACTCACAATGTCATTTCGAGCTTCCGAGGTAGGAAATGACCAGCGTCTCAGAATTTGGCTGCAAGGAGATGTCTGGAGATCGGGCAGCTCTATTCCTGAGAATGGATATGGACTTGAAATTAATACAGAAACGGAAGAAGCTGTGCTTCTGCGTTCGAAGAATTCAAGATTTTCCACGCTCGAACGTTTTGATTACCCGCTTACTACAGAATGGTATAATCTTCGCTTCTTAGTGGACCAGAATGTATTGAAAGTCGGTATTTGGGAGAATGGTGAAGAAGAACCAGAAGAATGGCTTGCAGTTCATACCTTAGAAGAGGAAGACCAGCTTCCGTATTCTGAAGGGAAATTTTTATTGAGCGGTATTAATTTTGAGTCGGACTCTGATATTGATTTCTTTATGGATGATGTTCGCGTTGAAGAGTGGAAAGAAGGTGATGAGCCGGAAGAACCGGCTACAGCTGATGCTAAAATGTTTGAATCACCTTCTTTAAATACCTCTACTTCCATTGAAGAAGAAGAAGCATTTATTGAAGAAGAACAACAGAGATTAGAAGAAGCAGGAGAACAAAACTTAGAAGCAGATGAATCCACCATACATGCCTCTGTTTCGGATCGTGAAGGAAATATTGCCAGCTATACAACAACGATTGTCTCCATCGGTGGGAACGGTATGGTCGTTCCAGGGCACGGTTTCTTATTAAATAACGCTCTTTATGGGCGAATCCCAACGGAAGACCGCTCTCATCCAAACTATCCACGGCCGGGTATGCGTTCATTAAGCAGCATGTCTCCGACCTTAGTAATGGAAGATGGAAATCCGGTCCTGACGCTGGGAGCGCCAGGAAGTGACACGATACTCACGACTGTCTCACAAATTATGATGAGTCATTTAGATTTTGGTATGTCTCTTCCTGAAGCGTTTGCTGAACCAAGAGTCAGTCAACGTAACAATTTTAACAGCAGAGCCGATTACGAAGAGAATTACTGGAATGGCGAATTTGATGCGATGAAAGACGAATGGGAAGCAATGGGTCACCGATTTTCAGCCGTTACGGCCGAACAGGGAATTGGTGCTGCTACAGGCATAGAATTTCTTGAAAATGGCCAGGTGACTCCAACTGCCGAAGAAGTAAGACGCGGTGGAGGTAGTGCTGTCGTCGAATCGGATGAACCAATCGCAGAAAACGAGAAACCAGGAAATGGTCCGCCTGACGATATTCCAGGTAAAGGTCCCGATGGAAATCCCGGCCAAGGACCTCCAGATGAGACGCCTGGTAACGGTCCGCCAGATGATCTACCTGGGCAAGACCATCAAAAGAATAACAAATAAAGAAAGAACCGTTGCACCTTTTTTGAGGCAACGGTTCTTTTTACACTTCCACCATATCCAGAATCGAAACAGCTGCCTCTGTGATCTGACGATAGTTCTCTTCATGCCAAATGAGGGAAAGAGAACTGAACAGATGGATATCTTTTAGGTCAAGTCCAATGACATCCCGGTCGTTCATTAATTCGATCATATCTTCCGGAAGAAGCGTAATTCCGATGTCCTCTTTAATTAAGTTTGCGATCGTTAAGATTTCCGGACCAGTTCCCACAGTTTTTGGAACAAATCCTGCGGATAGACAAGCGTGCTCCACAAGCGAATATAAGGCTGGTGAATGATCAGGGTCAAAATGAAAAAAAAGTTCTTCTGCAAAATCTTCTAAATTAACAGTGCTGTTCAAAGCAGAAGGATGCTTACTAGAAACGGCCAACTTTAGCTCATGCCGTTTAAATTCCTTCCACTGCAATGGTGAGCGAATTGTTCGTTTTACATCAATCGGTGTGCGAATAAAGGCAAGGTGATACTCTCCACTGTGAACCAGTTTTACCGCGTGAACCGAAGTTGTTTCTTTAATAAAAAAACTAATTTTGGGGTATCTTCTTTTTAACTCCTTGAGTAAATTTGGAACAATATGGCTAGCAGCTGAAGGCACCGTTGCAATTTTAATAGTCATATGAGCAGTCGCACCGATTTGTTTTAATTCATTTACACTATTTTGAATGCTCTCAAAAGACGGTGTTAACTGCTGGTAAAGAAACTCCCCCTCTTCCGTTAAGGAAACTTGTCTGGTCGAGCGTTTTAATAGTTTTACATCAAGTTCTTTTTCTAATATGGCAATTTGCTGACTCAGCCCGGGTTGTGAAATATGTAAAGCTTCAGCAGCCTTGCTGAAATTTAGATGGTAAGCAATGCTCAAGAAATAATGCAAGGACAAATAATTCATTACAGACTCCTCCTTTCTACTAAAAACCTCCATTGTTAAATGTATATATTTGTATTATTCAACAACAATAGGAAAAAACCTTTTTAAAGCTCAATCATCTTTTCATTGAATTTTTCTAACTGACATATATAAGGTTTCATTATCTGCCAACGCATATATAAATAAAGCCATCCCCCATCTAGTAAGGGGATGACTCTTTGTTAAAGAAGTGACATTCTCCGCTCTCTTGGTTTTATAAAATCAGAGTGCTCTTTAAAGCTGCAATCAATAGCTCAAAATCTTCGTGCATTTGGTTGGAGATTTCTGGGTCTTTATAATTTTTATCGTGTAAGAGTGAAAGACGGGGTTCAATTTCCAGCACACGACCTCCCATAAACACAACTTCTATTTTTCCAGGAGCTGTATTGTCTACCAGGCTGTAGTCTTCAAAATATTCCTTCATAGAGATGATTCGTTCCGTAAACAACGTTTCTTTTGTCACGTTCATTTTCGAATCAATACTAAGAATCGTCAGTGTGCGGTCATTTCTATTCACGATGAATAGTTGATGCTGTTCTGAGGTGAGAACTTCTAAAGATCGGTAGTTCCCTGACTCGAACACTTCCTCTGTGAACTCTAGGACAGCTGCCGTACGCAAATTTTCCAAGCCAGAAGTAGTTAACCTTTCACTAACCGTAATACCCATTATTTTAAAAACCTCCTCAAAATTATCTTACATTGTCAAAATTCCCGTCCTCAGGCTCACGAAACCTAAATAATGGTAAATGAATGGATATATCTATTCCCCGTTTCACGCTAACACGACCAAAGATATACACACGATTTTTCTCGACAATATTATGTAAAACTAAGTAATCAGTTCACCTTAAAAGTAATGAAAAAACGAACGATAAAAACTGAATCGCATAAACACAAATCATCCGAACTGATTTCAATAGAATCGTTCGGATGATTTTATGATTTATTCAGTTTTGTTCCAGCCTCGTTCAGTCATTACTTTACTATTTAACTAGCATACACAAGCATCCCATTCTTTCTATGAATTAGGGTTTCCAATCACTGATTGCAAGATCGCTTTCTGAACGTGCAGTCTGTTTTCCGCTTGCTGGAATACTGCTGAATGAGCCCCATCGATCACGGATGCCGTCACTTCTTCTTCTCTGTGAGCAGGAAGGCAATGTAAAAAGTGAACATCGTCTTTTGCGATTTTAAGCAGGTCGTCATTCACTTGATAATCAGCAAGAGCTTTTAAACGTTCTTCCGCTTCCGCTTCTTGCCCCATACTGGTCCAAACATCTGTATAAATGACGTCTGCTCCATGTACAGCTTTGGCTGGATCATTCTCAACTTTAACAGAACCGCTGTTTTCTTTGGCAACCTCTTCTGCTTTTTTCACGATCGCGGGGTCGGGTTCGTATCCTTTCGGAGAAGCGACAACGACCTCCATGCCCATCATGGCAGATAAGATCATTAATGAATGAGCGACGTTATTGCCATCGCCGATATAAACGACTTTAACGCCGCATAAACGGCCTTTTAACTCAAGGATCGTAAATACATCGGCTAGTGCCTGACACGGATGATAAATATCGCACAGTCCGTTAATGACTGGAATCGAAGCGTGTTCAGCCAGCTCAGCTAGCTTTTCATGCGAAGTTGTACGGTACATAATAGCGTCTACGTAGCCTGATAGCACTTGGGCAGTATCGGCGATGGTTTCACCGCGTCCGATTTGAATATCACGGCTGTTTAAATAAAGGGCATGCCCTCCCATCTGCACCATCCCCACTTCAAAGGAGACACGTGTGCGGGTAGAGGATTTTTCAAAAATCATCCCTAAGGTTTTTCCACTTAACATACTGTTGTGCGGGTTCTCTTTTAGATCCTGTGCTTGCGCGAGCAGCTGTGATACATCGGTTTGAGTGAAATCCAACCAGGTTAATACGTCTTTACCTTTTAAGGTGTGGTTAGAAGTTGTCATCATTTCCATTAAGTTCATTACACGCACTCCTTTTCTTTACTCCCAGGCAATGGGGTTGGTTGATAAGGGTTGTGGGCTAGTGAATCGACGTAAGCATTAAATGTTGTGGCTTGCGTAAATACAGTCACCCCAGCTTTTAATGCTTGAATTCTTTTTATTGAATCTTCCTCTGTATTTCCATTGTTCATATAAACCTTAGCTTCTTTCAATTCAAGCCATTCAGCAAAATCCCAATCGCTCGACTTTCCTTTTAAAAAGCTATCAGATTCGATTAAGCATACGTTCTCCTTCTCATACAGGTTAGGAAGATGCTCAAATACTTTAGCCATCGCTTCTTCTGCTGTATCGGCAAGGCACATTCCTTCACCCGTGGAAAGCATGTTGGCGCCGAGCTTATGATCAAGCTCAGGCAGCGCGTGAGAAGAAAATAACGGGTATTTCACGGCTGCTTTTAGAATGGACGGCTGTGGTGTGTCCTTAAGAGAGTTTCCTGACTCATGCACCAGAACTTTTACAGCGAGATCGACCATCGACACGTCAGATACTTTGCTAATAATCGGAACAGTACGGCTGGCACGCGGGTTCACTTCTAAGACGTATACGGTTCCTTCTGAAATTAAAAATTGAATGTTCATTAATCCTTTATAGTTCACCTTTTGCACAATTTTTTGCGCATAATCTTTAAGAGTAGCTTTAACGGCAAGTGATAGGTTTTGAGCTGGGAAGAGTGCCATGCTGTCACCTGAGTGAACGCCTGCCGGCTCCACATGCTCCATGATTTCTGGAATAAATGTGTTCTCTCCATCCGCAACTAGATCAATCTCCGCTTCGCTTCCCGTCATAAACTGATCGAGTACAATTGGATAGTGCCGATCATCTGTTTCCTCTAAAGCTGCTTTTAATTGCTGTTCATTTTCTACCTTCACCATACCTTGGCCGCCAATGACGTACGATGGACGGCAAAGCAGCGGATATTCGTATGAACTTGCCGCTTCAAGCGCTTCGCTCATCGTATGGCACATCTCTCCTGGAATATGCGGCACATCTATGCTTTGCAATACAGAATAAAATTGTTCCCGATCTTCAAGTTGAGCAATGGTATCTACATTAACTCCAGCGAGAGGGATCCCTGCTTCACTTAATTCATCTGCAATATTAATGGCTGTTTGCCCTCCAAATTGAGTAAAGACGAGATCAATACCTTCATGCTCAACAATGGATTCAATGACCTCTTTATTAATCGGATCAAAATATAGACGGTCTGCTGTCGTATAGTCGGTGCTGACGGTTTCTGGGTTGTTGTTAATCATCACCGTTGTCCAGCCCAGCTTCTGCAAGCTTTGTATTGCTTTTACTGCACTATAATCGAACTCGACACCCTGACCTATTCGAATGGGTCCGGAGCCAACTATTAATGCTTTTTTATTTGCAGAAAGCGGCTCGATTTCGTTCGTGCCTGCATAAGTGGTATACACATAGTTCGTAGCCGCTTCAAATTCAGCTGCACATGTATCTACCATTTTATAGCTTGGCGTAACTTCGAATTGAGTACGAATCTGCTTCACTTCAGTTTCACTTATACCTTTAAGCTCGGCAATCTTCTTATCAGTGAAACCTTGAACTTTAGCAGTTTTCAATACTTTTGCATCTAGATCCTGCGTTTTGATTTGCTGCTCCATCTGCACGAGATTCGCAACAACCTGCAAGAAAAATAAATCAATCGCCGTTTTTTCATGAATTTCTTTTATCGTATACCCCTGCTTCAACATTTCTACAATCGTGAAATATCTTAAATCTGTTGGCTTGGTTAAATGTTCTTCAAATTGCTCTTCAGGGATTTCAGGAATGGTTTGATCAAGTGAGGCTACAGCCTTTTGGAAAGCTCCTTCGAGTGTGCGATCAATCGCCATGACTTCACCTGTGGCTTTCATTTTCGTACCTAGTTTACGATCAGCATTGGAGAACTTGTCAAACGGCCACCTCGGGAACTTTACGACAACGTAGTCCAGGGCTGGCTCGAAGCTCGCATATGTTGTTCCTGTTAATGGATTGATTAGTTCATCTAATTTAAAGCCAAGCGCCAGTTTCGTTGCCATTTTAGCGATCGGATATCCTGTTGCTTTAGATGCCAGCGCGGAAGACCGGCTGACACGTGGGTTTACTTCAATGACGTAATATTTTTTACTATAAGGATCGATCGCAAGTTGCACGTTACAGCCACCGATAACATCGAGAGCTGAAATGATCGTAAAGGCCGCGGTTCTTAGCATTTGATATTCCTGATCCGTAAGCGTCTGAGACGGAGCGACTACGATTGAATCTCCTGTGTGCACCCCAACGGGATCAAAGTTTTCCATATTACAAACACTGATGCATGTGCCATTCACATCTCGCATTACTTCGTACTCTACTTCTTTAAAGCCGGCGATGCTTTTCTCAATGATGACCTGGCCAATTGGACTTGCCTTAAGTCCGTTCGCAACCAATTCTGTTAACTCTTCCTCATTATCAACAATACCGCCTCCACGGCCCCCTAATGTATAAGCCGGACGGCTGATGACGGGATAACCATATTGAGCGGTAAAGTTCAGTGCTTCTTCCACACTGGCAATGACTTCACTTTCTGGTACCGGCTGCTGCAGTTCATCCATTAGTTCACGGAACAGCTCTCGATCTTCTCCTTGTTGGATCGATTGGACACTCGTTCCAAGGAGCTCAAGATCATATTTTGCAAACAAATCATGCTTATTCATTTCTACGGCTAAGTTCAGCCCCGTCTGACCGCCAAGACCAGCCAAAACAGAATCTGGCTTTTCTTTTTTTATAATGGCTTCGACGCTTTGAACCGTTAATGGTTCACAGTACACCTTATCGGCAATTTCATTATCTGTCATGATGGTCGCAGGATTGTTATTAACGAGTACTACTTCATGGCCTTCTTCTTTGAGTGCAAGACAGCCTTGTGTGCCCGAATAATCAAATTCTGCTGCTTGACCAATAACAATTGGTCCTGATCCTATAACAAGAACTTTCTTAGGCATACATCTGCACTCCTTTCTTTTTGTTCACACTTGTGAAAAATTCATCAAATAACCACAAGGCATCTTCTGGTCCTGGATTGGCTTCAGGGTGGAACTGAGCCGATAGAATTGGTTTAGACGGATGCATCAATCCTTCTACTGACCCGTCATTCACGTGACTAAAACTTACTTCCAGCACGGTATTTTCTATACTCGCATCATCTACGACATAGTTATGATTTTGGGAGGTGATAAACACACGTCCTGTTTGAACATCTTTTACAGGATGGTTTGCCCCGCGATGTCCAAAAGCAAGCTTCTTCGTATCTGCTCCATAGGCTAAAGCAATCACTTGATGACCAAAGCAAATACCTAACGACGGATACTGCTCGAGTACTCCTTTTATCTCTGATAAGAATTTTGTCGCGTCTTTAGGATCGCCTGGTCCATTCGATAAAACGACCCCATCTGGATTTAGCTCGTGAACCTTATGCACATTCGTAAAAGGAACGACTGAAACCCGCACCCCTTTTTCTACGAGCTGATCCACAATTGACCCTTTATAACCAAAATCGATCACTACAATATGCTGAGATCCCTCACCATAAGCAGCCACTTCCTGTTTTGACGCTTGAAAGATTTGACCAACTGTTTTTGTATCTGAAGGTTTTAGCGATTGGTGATCCATTACGGCCTGACACGTACCTTCACTGCGAATAGATTTCGTAACTTCTCTCGTATCCACTTCCGTTAAGAACGGGACGTTCCATTTATTCAAATAATCTTTTAAAGAAGTGGTCGCCTGGTAATGATAAACTGCCTCCGCACATTGCATCATGACAACTCCGCTTACTTGCGGCTTTTCACTTTCAAAGTCATCTTCATTGATTCCGTAGTTACCGATCAACGGATAGGTAAACACAACGATTTGCCCTTTATAGGAAGGGTCTGTTAAAACCTCTTGATAGCCTGTCATACCAGTAAAGAAAACAACCTCTCCCTCTACCGGTGTCTCCCAATGGCCAGAAGCCTCTCCTTGAAAGCTCTGACCTTCTTGTAATGTTAAGAACCCCTGCATCTTCTACACCTCGCTGTATTTTTATTAATTACTCAGTATTATTATACATTCATTTGCGTAAAAATACTTTGCAGGGTCGAGTACTCTTCCCTGACAAAGCATTTGAATTACGAATGATTCGCTTTCTCTAATTGAAGTACACCTTCAAGAATCGATGCTGCTTTGTCTAATTCTTCAATCGTTACGTTTAAGGGAGGAAGCAGTCGAATAACATGAGGGCCTGCAAGTACAGCTAACAAGCCTTTTCCACGGAGCTTATGAATAAAGTGTATCGCTTCCTGATCCACCTCAATACCTATCATAAGTCCTCTTCCTCTAATTTCTTTAACTCCCTCCAAAGGCAGCAGCTTTGACTCAAGCAATTCGTTTAAATAGTCACTTTTCTCTTGTACTGATTGTAAGAACTGCTGAGGGAAAATCGTTTGAAGAGTCGCTTTCACCGCTGCAGAAGCTAACGGATTCCCACCAAATGTAGATCCGTGAGAACCAGCTGTAAATGTCTCAGCGAATTCAGCTTTTCCAAGCATGGCACCGACAGGAAAACCGCTTCCCAATCCTTTAGCTGAAGTTACGATATCCGGATCTAACTCATAATGCTGATAGCCAAATGGTTTTCCCGTTCGGCCGATGCCTGTTTGCACTTCATCAATAATCAACAAAGCACCTAGCTCCTTACATTTATTTTGAACAGCCTGTAAGAAAAGCTCTGTTCCTTCGATGACGCCGCCTTCTCCTTGAATCACTTCTACCATAATAGCCGCTATGTCTTGATCATGAATTTGGGAAACTTCCTCAGCATCGTTATAAGGCAAATATTCAAAAGTAGGAAGCAGTGTGCCAAACCCTTGATGGACTTTTTCCTGCCCCGTCGCGCTCATCGTTGCAAAGGTTCGACCGTGGAACGACTGCTTAAACGTAAGGATTTTTTCTTTACCTGTATGCTTGCGGGCAAGCTTTATTGCCGCTTCGTTTGCTTCAGCCCCGCTATTACAAAAGAAAGCATAATCTAGATTTGTCACTCCTGTAAGAAGTTTGGCAGCTTCTTGTTGAAGAGGGATCTCGTATAAATTCGAGACATGCCACACCTTGCCCAGCTGTTCTTTGACAGCTTCTTCTACTGCGGGTGGGCGGTGGCCCAAGTTACATACTGCGATACCTGAGACAAAGTCTAAATACTGATTTCCTTCATTATCGGTAACGGCTGTACCTTCTCCCGACTCAATGGTGAGGGGAAAACGATTATAGGTTGGAAAAACACTCATTTGACGACACCTTCCTTAACATCCTGGTAGATCGTAGTCCCTTTTATAACGTTTCCTTGGACTAATGATTGTTCTCCGCTTACAATGAGCACTTCATGTAAGTGTTCAGATAGCGCATTGACAGCGGATTTTACTTTCGGAATCATTCCTCCGTAAATCACATCATCTGCGATCAGCTGCTGAATTTCTTCAGGCGTCGTTTGGGGAATAACCTCGCCTTGATTTAAAATTCCAGGCACATCGGTGACAAACAGCAGCTTTTCTGCTTTAAGTGCGCTTGCTACCGCAGCAGCAGCGACGTCGGCGTTCACATTAACCATTTGCCCTTCCGCTGTCGTTGCCAACGGAGCAATGACTGGAATATAATTTTGTTGAATAATTTGCTGAATAAGGCTTACATTTACTTCTTCAATGTCTCCAACAAAGCCAAGCTTCTCTTTATTAATGAAACGAGCCTTCAGCAGGCCGCCGTCGGATCCCTTTAGCCCTACACAAGGAACACCCTGCTTTGTAAAAGCCGAGGTAACTTGAGCGCTTACCGTACCGCCTAACGTCATCGTTACGACTTCAAGTGTCTCAGCTGTCGTTTTCCTAAGTCCTTCGAAAAATTCTCCCTTTATATTTAAGTCCTCCAGCAAGGAGGTGATGGCCGGACCGCCACCATGAACCACTACACATTGATAATGCTTCGTTAATTCACAGAAACTCTTATAAAAGCTTTCAGAAATCTTATCAATCATGCTGCCCCCAAGCTTAATGACAAGAACAGGTTTATGATTACGTTCGGTAGCTTGCATTGATTTTGACATAGTCATATGTTAAATCACACCCCCATGCTGTTCCTGATCCGGTTCCTTCATGAAGCTCAATATGGATCATAACGGTCTCTTTACTCATATCGGCTATCGCTTGATCTTCAGAAAAAGAGCAAGGCGTTCCATTACTGAATACGAGCTGGCTTTCAATATAAATGTCACAGTTTTCAGCGTTCACTTGAGCATCACTATGACCAATAGCCCCAACAATCCTACCCCAGTTCGCATCCACACCATAAACTGCTGTTTTCACTAAGTTTGAGCCTACAACTTTCTTAGCTACAGCTCGCGCATCTTCATCAGATAATGCACCAGTTACGTTGACTTCAATTAACTTTGTAGCACCTTCACCGTCTTTAGCAATTTGCTTTGCTAAATCTTCACATACAAGCTGAAGCGTTTTTTGAAAAGCTTCCCATTGTGAATGTTGAGGTGTTAAATCCTGGTGATCTATCGTTCCATTAGCCATAGTTAACACCATGTCATTTGTAGAAGTTTCACCATCTACAGTTATTTGGTTAAATGATTTATCTATGGACTGGCTTAATGCGTATTGCAAATGTTCAGACTCAATCTTTGCATCAGTCGTAATAAAACCAAGCATTGTGGCCATATTCGGATGGATCATTCCCGATCCTTTAGCCGCTCCAGCGATCGTTACGGTTTTTCCATCGACTTCAAGCTGATAGCATGCTGACTTTTCACATGTATCTGTTGTTAATATGGCTTTCTGGAAATCATGATCGCCCTCTTTTGATGGCTGTACATTCATAGATCCATGCTCTATTTTATCCATTTCCAGCTGTTGGCCGATGACTCCCGTTGAAGCAACGGCTACATAGTCTTCAGGTACGACGTAACGTTCTGCAATTAATGACCTCATTTTATAGGCATTTACTAAACCCTCTTTACCTGTGCAAGCATTAGCAATAGCACTATTAACTGCTAATGCCTGTATCTTTTGAGAAGAAGCTATACTTTCCTGGGTAACTTTTAATGGAGGTGCTTGAAAATGACTTTGTGTGTAAACGGCCGCGACTGAGGCGGGCTGAACACTCATTAATAATCCATAATCTTTTTTTGAACGTCGCAGACCGCAATGCAGTCCTCCTGCTACAAAACCTTTAGGCGACGTAATGGTTCCATCCTCTACCTTCACTACCTTGTGCGCGTCCGTTATTTGAATCAATCGCTCTCTCCCTTTCTTCTCTAATTATGGATATAGTGAAATATGGGTTAGTCCTGTTGTTTCATTTAAACCAAGTACTAGATTCATATTTTGTACCGCTTGGCTTGCTGCACCCTTCATTAAGTTATCGATCACAGCGACAATCGTAAGTCGTCCGGTTCTTTCATCAAGTGCTAAGCCAATATCGCAGTAATTCGATGCATACACATCTCTTGTGCATGGAAATTCTCCTGCTTTTCGTACTCTTACGAACGGTTCATCTTGGTAAGTCTGTTGATATAAATCAACCAATTCATCTAATGAATGAGATGCTTTTAAATCAACATAAATCGTCGACATAATTCCGCGCGTCATAGGTACAAGGTGCGTAGAAAAAGTAACAGGCTCTGCGTCTGCATCCCAACGGAGCAGCTGCTGTTCAATTTCCGGGATATGCTGGTGCTGATTCACTTTATAAATGCGGAAATTCTCTTGGGTGTTGGCAAAGTGTGTCACCGGGCTTGCCTTTTTCCCTGCGCCGGAAACACCTGATTTCGCATCGATAATAATTCGTGATGGATCAGCCAATTGCTTATTCAATACAGGTCCTAAGCCTATGAGCGTAGCTGTAGGATAGCACCCGGGATTAGCAATAATCTCTGCCGATTGAATCTCTTCCTTATTCCACTCAGGCAGGCCGTACACCGATTGTTCGATGATTTCTTCTGTCGCGGCCTCATTTTTGTACCAGTTCGTGTACGCCTCACGATCCTTTAAACGAAGGTCACCTGAAAGGTCGATGACTTTCCCTTTTCCTCCTGTAAGTTGAGGAGTGAGTTCGCTGGATACCCCTGCGGGCGTTGCAAGGAAAATGATATCCAGCTGCTCTTTCATTTGCTCTGGTGCAAGCTCTTGTAGTACATATTCTTCATTATTCACATGACTGTATATTTCCTGAAAGAATTCTCCACTTTGCGTAGAAGAATATAGTTTAATAGTTTTTACTTCCGGGTGGCCGTTAAGCAGTCGAAACAGCTCAACACCGCCATACCCAGTGGCTCCTACAATTCCAATTTCCAACCTTCATTCACCTCATTTATGTGTATGTATATTTATTATATATAACGTATATTTATGCTATTATTACTCTTGTAATAAAATCTGTCAACAGCTAAGGGAAAGTTTTAATATATATTTTTATATATATAGGAGGATTTAAAATATAGAAGTATTATTAAACACGGTTAGTAAGCGTTTACAAAAACGAACGGAATTTTTTCATTAAAATTTGTGAGGGTGATACGGACGAATCTCAGTCATTCACCTGCGAATATGGATTGTTTACCGACGATAAACCTTCATTTACCACTAATTTACAGTCGGATTACACCTTTATACATACAAAAAGACCAGCTCACTAAGAGCTGGTCTTTTACATTTACTCGATATCGAAAGATTGAAAAATACTTTTTTCAGGAAGCTTGTATACTTCACGTCCAAGTAGATGATTGATAATTACCTTATTGCGGTGAACGGCTAATCCTAAATTCGTTGAACCTACGCCATGTGTGTGGGAAATTCCACTATGCACATAGATTTCATTTTCAACGTTTTCGGTTTTTTTCAATCGATAATCTGCTTCTACCTTATATCGCCCTTCTTCATCCCACTCGAGAAATTCACTGAGGTAATGGATGAATTCTGGAACGTACGGCTTATAACCCGTAGCTGTAATAACCACTTCAGACTCATGCTGGTATGATTCTTTTTTCTGCCAATGGAAACAATCAAGCACATAACCTGTTCCATCGCTTTTCGGCTCAATGCCTCGCACTTCACTGAGCACCTGAAGGCCAACGTTTAACTGATCGTTTCCCACGGAATATTCATAAAGCAAGTTATAGATATCTTCAATGGTATGGTTGCTAATTCCTTTGTAATACAATCCTTGATTGGCGAAAATCTCGTCCTTATCTTTCTGTGGAAGCTGATAGAAATACTTTACGTAGTCTGGAGAGAAGTGTTCAAGACTTAGCTTTGACTCCTCCATGGATTCAAAGCTCGCCGATCGTGTGATCCAATCGAGTCTAAAACCGCATTCCCGTTGTTCTTTTAACAGCTCTCGAAACGCTTCGGCAGCACTCTGACCAGAACCGACAACAGTCACTGATTTAGCGTTGCGGCAGCGATCTTGTTTGGGGACGTAATCAGCGGTATGGAAGACATCCTCGTCTGATAAGTTTTGAAAAGACTTAGGCATAACGGGAACGCTCCCTGTTCCCATCACCATATGCTTGGTTTTATAAACGTTTGTTTCGTTTGTTTTTACGTTCTCCACCGTCACTTCAAAATAAGTCTCTTCTTCTTTCACGTGGCGAATGTTTGAAACTCGATGACCAAATTGACAGCTGCTTAACTGTTTAGACACCCATTGACAGTAGTCATTGTATTCACGACGGGGAATATCGAGCCTCTGCAGAAAATAGAACTGATACATTCGGTCGTTTTTACTAATGTAATTTAAAAAACTATGCTTATTTGTAGGATCCGCCATCGTTACTAGGTCTGCTAAAAAAGGGACCTGCAGCTTCGTTCCTTCAATTAGCATCCCTGGATGCCAGTCAAATTGTTCCTTTTGTTCAAAAAACAGAGTGTTGACTTCGTCGATCTCGTCTAATAAAGCGGCGAGGCTTAAATTAAAAGGTCCTACTCCCACGCCAATCAAATCATATATTTCTTCCTGCTGTACCATTTCGATTTCACTTCTCCTTTTTCTAAAAACACCGGCCATTTTAAATAATCTTAATCCTCCTCATATTATCATAATCCCTTTAAAAACTATAATAAGCTTTTGTTTATTCTTTATATAAGAAAGCGAGAATTGTTACCTTTAGCGTTTCCGAAATACAAAAGGTTATCATTCAATAAGCACAGGAAGAAATAACTATTTTTTATTAAACGCATAAATAGCTTAACTTTTGCTTTTTTCACTTGTTAATATTCGCAACTTTTAAACACTTATCGGTGAAATCTCTGCCGATACCGTTATCTAACCGTGCCGCTCGTTATTATGATTTTATTCCAGCCGGACTTACGGCTGGAGCTGTTAAAGAATAACAAAAAGCGTGAAACGGACGCCCCTTCATTGGACCGTTTCACGCTTTTTTATATGGAAGTCGATAACGCTTGTAAAATGGCAGCCTTTAACTTCGGAGTTGAGGCTCGTAAATCTTCCACCTTGTACATTCCTGCATAATACTGAATGATAAACCCATCAACAAATGAAACTAAAAGAGAAGCTCCAAACCGATTATGAAGGGCAGGGTAACGATTATCTGTATCAAGAGAAGAAAGTTTCTCCTGTAAATGATCCACCATCCCAGTAAACGAGCCAGCAAAAGTCGATTGATAAATGCCGCCTTGGGTGTAACGGCTCATCACAACCTTAATAAGGTCAATGTTTCTGTCATTATATTGCCAAGAGTCGTATAGAAACTGCTCGACAAACTCTTCTACTGTAGAAGCTTCATTCTCATCTAACGATTGAATGTAATCCTCTTCTAATTTCTTTAAAATTTTATCCATTTCTTGTTTTGAGGGTGTATGACTCATATTCTCACTTCCTTAACTCAAATTAATTTTCAAAAAATACCCTTCCCTTCTATTTAAACCTTAAACATTCTTACTTCAACCAACATTTGACACTCGCTTCGTATAATTACTTATCGATTATTCTTCTGGTTGCTTTTTATGTGCGATAGTGTCGAATTTATGCATATGGAACATCAAGTAGATGCTTCTGATTGCCAAGCTTTTCTAGAACAAAAACAAGGATGAGCTTTATTCCAAGCTCATCCCTGTGTCATTAGACCGTTTTTATTTTATGAAAAGGAGATTTAAGATTGTTGATCTTTAAACTTCATTATTCCTGAGAATAAAAGAAGGATGGCGCCTAACCCAATTAAAACGGAGTCAGCTTCTTCAAAAGCAACTTCGATATTCAATAGCCACAAACCTACCCCTATTAGAAATAAAATCCATCCAGCAATCGATAATTTGCGTTGCATGGAAACTCTCCTCTCCACTCAAACTTATAAAAATTGTAACATGAACGAAACGTTTTTGAATGAATGACCGTAAAAAGAGTAAAATGAAAAGTAAGCAAAGGAGCCTCAATGCTATGGCGTATATGAACCTCATTCATAATCGAAACGACTATCTCCCGTTACTTCTGCTAGCGGATGAAAATGAAACGATTGTTTCAGAATATATAAATGAAGGGGAAATGTATGCGATCATCGATCAAGATCAATTAGCAGGTGTCTGTTTATTTGTGTTTCCCCAAAATGATGTCGTTGAAATTAAAAATATCGCGATTTATCCAGAAAAACAAGGGAAAGGTCTAGGTAGGAAAGTTCTTTCTGAAGCATTTACGATGTTTCAGAAACGGGAATTACGTGAAATTATAGTAGGAACAGCGAATTCCAGCTTAGAAAATATAGCGTTTTATCAAAAATGCGGTTTTCGAATGAATGCCATACGAAAAGGTTTTTTCTCACGTTACCCTGAGCCTATTTATGAAAATGGTATTCAAGCACTTGATATGATTGTTTTTTCAAAACACCTTAATTAAAGGAGATGAACGGATTGAAAAAGAAACTGTACAAATCAACAAGTAACAAAATGCTGACAGGTACGTTAGGCGGAATTAGTGAGCTGTATGATATTGATTCAAGTTTGTTAAGAATATTGTATGCGGTAGGAATATTTTTAAGCAGTGGATTTCTATTGCTCGTTTATATCGTCGCGGCATTTATTATGCCGACAGACAAAGAATTAAATAACGAAGGCTAAAAAATCCCCCACAACTCCTTCAGTTGTGGGGGGAATCTTATTCACCTAAAAATTTATCTAATTCTTTCTTCACAGTAGTAGCTTCAGAACCAATAATGATTTGAATGTTGTGCTTATCGATTTTAATAACTCCGTGAGCACCTGTTTGTTTAATCTTTTCCATATCTACAATCGAGGTATCTTTCAACTCTAACCGCAGTCTCGTCATACAGTGATCATTCGTTGTCACATTGTCTTTTCCTCCAATATACTGAAGGATTTTCTTAGCCATATACTCATGGTTGGAATGAGAAAGCTTTAATTCTTTCTCTTCTTCGCCAGCTTCCTGATCGAAATCAACTTCTTCTTCCCTACCAATTAGAGGAATGTCCTTTTTCACGATAATGAAATAGAACGTAAAGTAGTAGAGCGCGAAGAATGCAAGTCCGACTGGAATGATGAGGAGTCCTCCATCCGACAGATTTAAATTCACGACATAGTCGATGACTCCTGCTCCCCATGAGAAGCCATGTCTTATATGCAATAGATAAAGCACGGCGCCGGCTAATCCTGTATAGATAGAGTGTAAGAAGTAAAGTAAAGGAGAAGTGAATAGGAACGTAAATTCAATTGGTTCAGTAATTCCCGTCACAAAAGATGTTGCCGCTCCTGAAGACATCAATGTTTTTGTCTCTTGTTTTTTCCTTTTAGCGGCTTTAGTAATCGCTAAAGCAATGGCTGGAATACCAAACAACATGGTTATAAAGAAACCGCCTATAAAATAACCAGCTGTCGGGTCTCCGCTTAAAAAGCGTGTGATTTCCCCAGTGACCACTTCCCCTGAGGCCGTTTCATACTCCCCTAGTCCAAAGTAGGCATACGTATTAAGAACGTGGTGTAATCCAAATGGCAGTAAGAATCGATTTAAGAAACCGAAAATGAATACACCAAATGCACCTAAACCTACCAACGTTTGACTAAAGGCATTAATTCCCGCTTCTGCATACGGCCATATAAGAGCCATTAAGCCAGATACAGGGATCATCGTAAAAATAATCATCGTAATTGGGAATTTTTCTCCGCTGAAGAAGGCAAACATACTTGGCAGCTTAGCATCCTTAAACTTGTTGTAAATATAAGCAGCCAGCAGACCTGCCATGACACCTCCAAACACACTCATGTCTAGATCAGAATTTATAATTCCAAGCCCTTCTTTTAAAACAATGATGGAGAGAAATCCAGTAAGTGCAGGTATTCCTTTATCTTTTGTTTTAGCTAGTCCCATTGCAATCCCAATCGCAATAAGAGCATCCATTTGGGCTAAAATAACGCCCGCAGCCTGATAGAGAGGAATATCGAGCATATCTTCAGCCGTCAAGCGCAGTAAGAGACCAGCAATTGGCAAAGCAACAATTGGAATGAGTAATGACTTTCCTAACTTCTGCAAAAAGCTTTTCATGTTTCTTCCCCCTCAAAATTAGTTATAGTTAGAGATCCTGAAACGTGGAAGTTCTTATATCCTTTCTTGAACGAATGAGTTCTACTCTCCCCTGATCAGTAAGAAACTCGACTTCGTCTACCCTTGGATACGTAAATGACGAGGTAGAAAGTAACTTCTTATCTAAATAGGCTGGATGAGCCATAACTTCTACCGTGTCATGTTGATCAAATAATTCATCAAGAGACTCTCCATTTTTTAAAGCGGTTTCAATTAAATATGAAAAAGAACTTGTCGTTTTAACCCCGTTATTTTTAAACTTTTCCATTACGTCATCGCTCATATTATTACGGACAGGCAAGTCATATTCCTTAGCAAGTCTCATAAATACCTTAGGCATCTCTCCAAATGAATTAATATGATGGTGACTGTCTAAATGGGTAGGGTTTAATCCATAGGAAAGAAATTTCTCAATTTGTGCTTTCCACTCGTCATAAACTTCCTCATAATCAATCGTGAAGGCCCCTTGATAAAAACGCAGGTTTCGAAAATCCCCTTGAGCGTCCACAATCGTTCGGTGAGTATCTAACAAGGGACGACCACAAGTTAATACTAAATGGACGCCAACTCCTAAAGACGGGTTATCTTTGGCTAGCTTTGCTGCTTGATCTCTTCCAGGCATATTGGTCATAAAAGTCGTTGATGTTAATACACCTAATTGAAAAGAATCGATAATACCAAAGTTGACGCCTCGCGAATAACCAAAGTCATCTGCATTTATAATTAGCTTTTTCATCACCACTCCACCTTTTTAAGTCTCCTTAAGAAAGAAGACATTCTATTCATAATTCGGCCAGTACCCTTTATTAGCAACTATTAAGTCTTCAACAATAGCCTTTGCTTTTTTCACGTTTACTACTGTGCGATTTAACGTTAGCGCTTGAATAAGTTTTTGTTTATTATTTTCAAAGTATGATTCCACCACTAACTTTTCATAAGCTAGTTGACCTTCAATAAGACCTTTGTAGAAAGTTGGAATTTCTCCAACAACCAACGGTTTGGCTCCCTGACTTGTTAATAAGCAAGGTACTTCTACCATCGCATCGTCTGGCAGGTTAGTAATAACACCGTTATTTTCTACAATCACAATAAAACGCTGGCCCGAATTATAAGCAAGAGACGCTGCTGCTTTTATCATAAAAACACCATGAATATCAACGTGAAGGTCAGCACCTTTCGCTGTTCCTTTTTCTATCATTTGATCACACGTATCATGAACACGCTTTTGTCTTCCCTCGATCACTTGTCTTGCTCTTGTATGGTTAGGATCTTCTTTTTCTACCATATCTTCCGGGTATAAATAGTATTGCAAGTAAGTGTTTGGCAAGAATTCCGGGAAATCGATCAGCATTTGCCGGGCTTGTTCGAACGTTTTTTGCCAGGATACGTCGTTTGCAATTTCCGTATCTTCCGGAGTAAAGCCTGTTTCTATAATTAATTGCTTCAAGCGTTCCG
Organism: Halobacillus andaensis; assembly: GCF_014636475.1. Lineage (GTDB taxonomy): Bacteria > Bacillota > Bacilli > Bacillales > Halobacillaceae > Halobacillus_A > Halobacillus_A andaensis. The sequence continues at coordinate 401,050 of NZ_BMEL01000002.1, read as the reverse complement.
TATGATCATTACCTTCTTTATCATAAATCTTTGTAAACCATCCGAAATGGTTCAGCCCAAAGTATTCAGGTACGAGGTCCCACACGTCTACATCAAGGATCTTTGCGTAACTAATCATAATAGCAATCGGCATGTCACAAATATTTAGAAGACGGTAATCATGTGGGAATTCTCTCTTTAAGGCATCCGCAACAATAGCAGCTGGATTGGTGTAATTAAGAATCCATGCCTCTGGAGCATATTGGCGAATATCATAAACGAGTTGAATCATATCTCTGATAGACCTTAAACCATATGCCATTCCTCCAGGTCCGCATGTTTCTTGTCCGACCACTCCATGCTTCAAAGCAATTTGTTCATCTTGCTCCCGCATCGCCAGCCCACCCGTACGAATCTGTACAAATACAAAATCAGCTTCTTTAAAGGCTTCTTCTTTATTGGTAGTGTAAGAAAAAGACTCTAATTCAGGGTACTGTTCTTGAAATAGAATTTGCGTAGCTTTCGCATTCCTTTCTTGACGTTGCTCATCTATGTCATAGAAGACAACCTCCTTTAATGGAAAACGTTCTTTTTCTTCTATTAGACTCATCATCATCCCCATCGTGTAAGTGCTTCCACTTCCAGCGACGACTAAGCGCTGCTTTTTCATGATGTGTCTCCTCTCTTTAAATTATCTGTTAATTTATTTATAACACTAATTTAATACAAGTACAATACCAAACATGAATTAAATATGTATTATAAATAATAAATAATTTGCTTTAATGGAAGTTTTTACATAATTGAAAGTGTAAATTATAAAAATGGATGAAAATTATCTTTATATGATTTATAGTTGTATTATGTATTAATACAAGTTAACTTTTAAAACAGGATGGTGACCATGTTGAATACCGGCTCCCCTTTATATAAACAAGTAGCAGAGCAAATAAAAAAAGATATTATTAAAGCCAAATTAAATAAAGATGAGGCCATTCCCTCAGAAAATAAACTTGTTACAAAGTATCAAGTTAGTCGTGTAACAATAAGACAAGCCATACAACTACTAGTACAAGAAGATATTCTCTATAAAGTTAGAGGAAGCGGAACCTATGTAAAAAATGTAAAGATTGAACACGATATCTATCGTTTACAAAGTTTTACTGAAGAAATGACTCATTTAAACCAAACGCCTACCAATCAAATTTTAGATTTTAATATGCAAAACCCTAGTGAAACCATCAAAGAAACATTACAACTCAAGGATGGAGAGAAAGTCTTCTTTATAAGGAGATTGAGATGTGTGGATGACGAACCTATGATCTTAGAGGAAACGTATATGCCAGTTTCTTTATTTCCTGACCTATCAGTCGAAGTGATGACAAAATCTAAATACGATTATGTGGAAAAAAAAGGATACGTAATTAAAGAAAGACAAGGAGAAATTTTACCTTTATCGCCAAATGAAGAGTTAAAGAAAACACTGCAGCTTGAAAATGATTCATCTATACTATCTATGAATTTATGGGCTTACTTTGAAGATGATACGATCTTTGAATTTACTAAGCTTTACTATAGAAGTGAAAAATACACCTTTAAATTCACCTCTAAGCGCTTTTAACGAAGGAGAGTGTATTCAATGAAAATCATAAAAGTGGCATCCTACGAAGAAATGAGTGCTCATGCAGGTCAAATCATCATTAATAAAGTTAAAGACCATCCTTCTTCTATTTTAGGTCTAGCGACGGGCGGAACTCCTTTAGGAACTTATAGAAGAATAATAGAAGACCATGAAAGAAACCATACTTCTTATCGAGATGTTTCTACAATAAACCTTGATGAATATGTGGGGTTGAACGAAGATCATCCTCAAAGTTACCACATGTACATGAAAGAACACTTATTCAGTCAAATTGATGTTCAACCTCAACACACCTATCTGCCTGACGGTACAGCTAAAGACCTGTCAAAAGAGTGTCAACATTATGATCAATTGATAGAAAAATTAGGAGGCATTGACCTTCAACTATTGGGCATTGGTCAAAACGGGCACATTGGCTTTAATGAACCAGGAACGTCGTTTGAGAGTCGAACTCATGTCATCGACCTTATGGAATCCACTCGAAAGGCCAATGCCAGATATTTTTCAAATGTAAATGAAGTCCCCCACCACGCTATTACAATGGGGATCCGATCCATTGTTGAAAGTAAAGAAATTCTACTACTGGCTTCCGGTAAAAAAAAATCTAGCGCGCTTAGCAGATTATTAGAAGGAAATGTAACAGAAGAGTTTCCAGCCTCTATTTTAACTAGACACCCCCAAGTAACGCTTATTGCTGATGAAGCAGCTTTATCTAAATCCCAAATATAATAAAAGCCGCCACCCAACCGATAACGGCTCTTACTAAAATATCCGAGCACAAAGTGCTCGGATATTGTTATTATAGATCCATTTTCCTATTAAGAAGCTGCGCCATCCTTTAAGGTCTTGTCGCACGAAGAGTAAACTTGTACTCATCACTCTTAAAATGGTTTTCACTATATTCGAAAATCGTTCCATCCTCAAAAATACTGTAGGACTCCATTTTTAAAATAGGTGTTGTTTCCTCTACTGTTAGAGCTTGGGCAATATCCTCACTCGGTAAAATAGGGATCACTTCTTGAAAGCTTTCCTTTATTCTTTTGCCGACTTGCTTTTCAATATAATCGTATTTAGAACCAGTCATGATGCTATAAGATAAGTGCGGAAACATATCGACAGGTAAAAATGTGTCTTCTACAACATAAGGAACGTCATCCACTAGTCGCTGCCTTCTTACATAAAACACCTTATCCCCTTCTGAAAGCTGAAGCCTTCTTCTTACGTGATCTTCCGGCTCAATCAACTGAAAATCTAAAATTTTATTAATAGGCTCTTTATTTAACTTTCTCATTTCTTCGGTGAAGCTTAACAATTCAAAAATATTATGTTCAATTTTTTGTTCCTTCACGTATGTGCCGCTTCCCTGGACTTTTTCTAGCAATCCTTCTTCAACTAATAATTTAATCGCTTGCCGGACAGTTACCCGAGAAGCTTGATATTGCTCTGACAGATGAAGTTCTGTGGGGATCGCTTCCCCCTCTTTCCAAACTCCTTTCGCAATATCCTCTTTTATTTTTTGAGCAATTCTTCGATATAAAGGCGCAGCCATCGTAATCCTCCTGTTCTTCATTACCCACATTATAACGAAAACCTAACTTTTTTTCGATCTATATGTTGACGCTTTCAATAATATGTATTATATTCATATTAAATAGTTATTAATACAAATACAATACCTTTTAGGAGGCCATCATATGAAAAAGCAAAACCTTGTAGTAGTAGGCGGAGGAAGCACGTATACGATCGGAATGATTATGAGCCTAGTTGCGGAAAAAGAACAATTCCCATTAAGAACGATAACGTTTTACGACACAAATGCTGATCGTCAAGAGAAGATTGCCAAAGCTACAGAGATCATCCTGAGAGAAAAATATCCTGAACTAGAAGGTTTCTATTATACAACGGATAAAGAAGAAGCACTTACGAACGCTGATTTTGTATTCGTTCAAATTCGTACGGGTGGTTTAGCCATGCGTGAAAAGGACGAACAAATCCCTCTTCGTCACGAAGCCGTGGGCCAAGAAACATGCGGTCCTGGCGGAATGGCCTACGGATTACGCTCAATTGGAGATATGATTGATCTTGTAAACGATATACGTCACTACTCACCTGATGCCTGGATTCTAAATTACACGAACCCGGCAGCGATTGTCGCAGAAGCTCTTCGCCGCGAATTCCCTGACGATCAGAAGCTTCTAAACATTTGTGATATGCCTGCTGCTATTATGGTAAGTTACGCCGGAATCTTAGGAAAAGATGTATTTGACCTTGTTCCTGAATACTTCGGTTTGAATCATTTTGGCTGGTTCACAAAAATTCTAGACAAAGACGGCAAGGATCATACAGATACTATTAAACGCGCCATTACAGAGGATGGATTTATCCCTGAAGATGCTGAGATTGCAAATGATCCTTCTTGGATCAAAACATTCAAGCAAGTTGAACAAATGGTAACGGACTTCCCGGAATACTTGCCAAACACGTATCTGCAATACTACCTCTATCCTTCTCAAATGGTTGAGAAAGAAGATGAAAATAATACACGTGCTCGTCAGGTCATTAACGGAAGAGAGAAACGTGTACACACGCTTGCTGATCAAATCATTGCGGATAACTCCACAGAAAATGTAGAGCTTGAAGTTGATATTCACGGGCGCTATATGATTCGTGTCGCTGCTTCAATGGCTTACAATAATGGAGATATTTTCATCGTCATGGTTGAGAATAACGGAACCATCGCCAACCTTCCTGATGATGCAATGGTTGAAGTACCATCACTGATAACGAACCGTGGTCCTAAGCCATTAGCTGTTGGTCACATTTCTACTTTCTATAAAGGATTAATTGAAGGCCAACTAGCTTATGAAAAATTAGTCGTAGATGCTTACTATGAAAACAGCTATGAAAAAGCCCTTCAAGCTTTAACATTAAATCGTACAGTAGTCGATGCGCCTAGAGCACGAAAAATACTAGATGACATGATTGATGCAAACAAAGAGTATTGGCCAAAGCTGCATGCCAATAAGAAAGCTGTCACGGTTTAAGAACAAAACAGACCCGTTTAATTTTATTCGGGTCTCTTCCATTCCACTTCAAGAAAGCGTTTCCTTAAAGGAGGATCAATCAAGTGAAAAAGCATTTTGGTAGTTTACAGAAGTTTGGTAAATCACTCATGGTGCCTGTCGCTTTACTTCCCGCGGCGGGTATCCTGCTAGGGTTTGGAGCCGCTTTAACCGGTCCATTAGCAGACTCGTTAACCTTTTTACAAAATGAGACGATTCAATTCATCGGTGAGGGCATGTCTGATATTGGGATAAGCATTTTTGATAACCTAGCCATCATCTTTGCCATTGGAGTAGCCATCGGACTTACGAATGGCTCAGGTATTGCCGCATTAGCTGCTTTACTCGGATACGTCATCATGAACAAGACCATCTCTTTTGCTCTCGGTATTACCCCTGAAATGGTAGAAGAAAGCGGTGAGTATGGGATGGCAGTTGGTATCCCTACCCTTGAAACCGGGGTTCTCGGTGGTATTATTGTCGGTCTGTTAGCCGTATGGATCTACAATAAGTTTCATGAGTTCGACCCTCCAGAAGTGCTCGGCTTCTTTGCAGGTGATCGTTCAGTAGGGATTGCGATGGTTTTCTCTTCTATCTTTTTAGCTCTTGCTATGATGGTGGTATGGCCGCCTATTCAATTGGGAATTAATGCCGCGGCAAACGTAATTGCCAATGGAGCTACAAACCCGCTATATATTGGTTTGTATGGATTTCTTGAACGTGTATTAATTCCAACAGGCCTTCACCACATTTGGTATGCACCATTCTTATGGACATCCTTAGGAGGAACGGCAGAAGTTGCTGGAAGTGCTGTGTCCGGGGACCAATATATTTTCCTCGCCCAAATAGCCGAAGGTGTGGAAGTCACTGCAGGACGCTTTATGGCCGGAAAATTCCCTGTCATTATGTTTGGACTGCTAGGAGCAGCGCTTGCTATGTATCGTCAAGCGGATAAAAAGAATCGTCCTGTCGTTAAAGGAATGTTAATTGCTGCAGCAGGTACAGCTTTCTTAACAGGTATTACGGAACCAATTGAGTTTACTTTCCTATTCGTTGCTCCATTGTTGTTTGTATTTCACGCCGTATTGGCCGGTATATCATTTGCAGTCATGTACATGCTAAACGCCAATGTAGGCTGGGCCGGAGGTTCTGGCTTAATCGATTATGTACTTGTTAATGCTATTCCTGGTACAAATAACTGGTGGATGAATATAGTCGTTGGTGCTGTATTCTTCGTGATTTATTACTTCTCATTTTCTTTTGCGATTAAGAAATGGGACCTTGCTACGCCTGGAAGAGGCGGACAAGAAAATAAACTGTACACTCGCCAGGATTTCAACGAAAAGAAAAAAGGAAGTAAATCTCAGCAAACGAAAGAAACAGCCGCATCTATTATGGAAGCTTTAGGTGGAGAAGAAAACTTGAAACATGTAGATGCCTGCTTCACGAGACTCCGTGTTGAAGTTGATAAAGTTGATAAAATTGACGAAGACCGGCTGAAGAGTCTCGGTGCGGCTGGAGTTGTAAAAGTTGATCACAACATCCAAGCGATCTTTGGAGGACGTTCAGACCTTTATAAAAACGAAATCAATCGAATTCTAAATGAAACAAACGCTTCTTAACAGGAAAAGCCCTCTAACTCTGCGGAGGTCACTGAAAAAGTCCTTTCTAATGTAAGTTGGTTGTTGATTCTCACGATTCGTTTGTCGGTGGATGCTTGCCGCGGGCACGGCCTCAGCTAACTTGGTCAAGAAGCTCACTTGACCAAGTGGATCTTCGGCTCGCGCTGTTCCCGCGACGCACCGGACGTGTTAGTGTCGATGTTGGCCACAGGACGTGGCCGGTTTTAATCGACCAGGCGTCACCACCGATCGCTCATCGTGGAATCCACAGAGGTCAATTTGAAAAGAGTGGTTTTTCTTTGATTTATAAAAGAAAGATCACTCTTTTTTCTTGTACAATGAAAATAATATATAAAAGTGAAGGATTAAATGGTAGACCGTCAACCATCCATGAATTTAAGTCAGTACAAAGGACTCTGCGATATAATAGTCCCTTGTTCAACTAACCCCTTGAAATGGCTCCAGAAAATGACGTCATTGCTCCCAGCTTATTAGCTTACTGCCGTCGCAAACATCTTACAGACAAAAACATTTTAGATCTCTTGATCGGAAAAACCATGGAGGGCGGTCTTGAGAAGGGCGTCATTCAATTGAGGTCTCTCTGAACTGGACGATTCGGAACGTCTTGTCGAAGTCATTAAAAAGGGAACCGAATCTCGTCTTTACCCCCAAATCAAAGAACCTTTGAACTTCTTAAAGATACGATTACAGATGACCAACTGGAATTACAAGAATACCCAGATCCTGATGCCCGTTTAGGGCATAAATCATCTGCCTCTGCTTTCTTTAGATATAAGACACAATTCGGTGAACACAGGGACTACCGGAAAAAAACGGCCAATAAGCAATTTACTGAGTTAGTGAAAAAAGCGGTCTGTTTGGAAGTTAAATTCCAAACAGACCGCTTTTTTAAATTTATAAACCTTTAGTTTTTCAGTGATCTCACCTCTGCTAGAGGGCTGTTTTCTTTGTTAGTCCCCTACTACAATATAGGCGATCATCGGACCATCCGTTTCAAAATCTGTATGTGTTGTGCAAATCAACCGATATACTCCTTTTTTATCAAACTGCAGATCTACAACAGTTTCCTTCCCCTGGTGAACAATGCCTTGTTGATCCGTCCCTTCAATCACGAAAGGGTGCTGTTCACCATTGACCCCATAAATACTTAATTTAAAAGGCTCCCCCTTTTCCGCAAAAATTGTACCCGGATCCCAGCGATAGGCTTCAATTTCTTCCCCATCTGCCGTCTCCGCTTTAAATTCGCCCGTCACTAAGTTTACGGTTCTTACTTCTTCATCTGCATCTTCTCCAGAAAATGTAGGGATCGACCCGCCAAATGAATTAAATACAAATAATAATGCCGCAAATAGCACACATCCACTGACAACCCACATTATTTTCTTTCCTGATAATACTAAAGCGTTCAACTTATTCCCTCCTTAAGACATGGTTAATTCATGTATATGCGTACATGCCTACGAAACTTGTCTGCTTTTTTATTTATATTATGAGTGATTACTCACTTTACTTTCTGTAGTTAGAGTTTTATAATGTATGTGAGTAATCACTCATCATTTAAGGGGGATCCTTATGAAAAGTGTCGTTGACCTTCAAATGGTTTCACATCAATTCGGGAAAAAAATTGTTTTATCTAACATAACGCTCAGCATTAATAAGGGAGAGATTTTTGGTTTACTCGGCCCTTCAGGGTCTGGCAAAACGACCGTTGTTAAATTAATTACGGGTTTGTTAAAACCTTCCGATGGTTCTGTTTATATTAACGGAGAAAAAATGCCGTCCTTAGCTCAAATGAAACGCTATGGATTCATGGCTCAATCCGATGCCCTTTACCTAGAACTTACAGGTAAAGAAAACCTTGATTTCTTCGCCTCTATTTATCGCTTAAATAAACAAGAAAAAAAGCAGCGGATTAGAAAAGTAATGGAGATGGTGGATTTAACCGATCATATCGATCAAATCGTTGAAACCTACTCTGGGGGTATGAAAAGAAGACTGTCTTTGGCGGCAGCTCTTCTACACGATCCAGAATTGATCATACTTGATGAGCCTACAGTAGGTATTGATCCGGTGTTGCGCAAATCTATATGGGATGAACTGCGCCAGCTTAAAGATAAAGGGGTCACCATCATCTTGACAACGCATGTGATGGATGAAGCAGAAAAGTGTGATCGTTTAGCGATGCTTCGTGAGGGGCAGGTTATCGCAATGAATACACCTGAGAAGCTTAAATCCGATTGTCATGCAACTACTATAGAGGACGTTTTTCTTCACTATGGAGGTGCGGCTCAATGAATACTTGGACGATAACCCGAAGAATTTTCACCCAGTTCCGAAGAGATAAACGCAGCATGGCGCTTATGATCTTAGCTCCTATCTTTGTTTTCACTCTCATGTGGCTCGTACTAGATAGTGACGAAAACACATTAGAAATTGCCACGATAGGTGTCCCTAGTTCTTTTACGGAACATCTTTCTGCGGAAGAAGACGTAAACGTAACTAGTCTGTCAGAAGCGGAGGCCAAGGAAGAAATAGCGGAAGCAACAATCGATGCTTTTATTCTCTGGAAGGATGGTCAGCCAGCTGTCACCATTGAAGGCAGTGATCCGAATATCACTTCCTCTATAAAGGATTTGCTTCAAAATGCTAATAGGGAGGTCTCATCCGATCCTTTTGAAGTTTATTTCTGGCATGGATCTGACGATTTGGAATTATTTGATTATATTGGACCTGTTTTAATCGGCTTCTTTGTATTTTTCTTCGTTTTCATCGTAGGTGGAGTTTCTTTCTTACGCGAGCGGACACAAGGAACGTTAGAACGCATTCTTTCCACTCCTCTAAAGCGGAGCGAATTAGTTTTTGGCTATTTATTAGGCTTTGGCTTATTTACGATCTTACAATCCTTTTTAATTGCCGCTTACTCTATTTATGTACTTGATGTATATATGGAGGGTTATTTCCTTTACGTTTTACTCGTGACCTTTTTATTAGCGTTAACTGCTTTATGTTTAGGAACACTCTTATCGGCATTTGCTAAAAATGAGTTTCAAATGATTCAATTTATTCCACTCGTGATCGTACCGCAGGTTTTCTTTTCGGGACTCTTTCCTATAGAAGGAATGGCCTACTGGCTGCAAGCTATCGGGAAAGTCATGCCATTAACATATGGGGCTGAAGCTTTACGTGGAATTATGCTAAGAAGCGAAGGGTTTGCTGACTTTCAGTCTCCGTTGTACATTTTATTAGGATTCATCATTTTGTTCACTGTCCTTAATATATTCGCCTTGAAGAGACATCGTAGTTTATAGTACGATTAATCCAATTATGAGAGGTGGATTTAATGACTAAAGACTTTAACGACTTATTACAACTTCTCGAAGAAGACGAGCAGAAAAAAACGCCAAAGCAAGCTCAGATTCTAAAAGCAGCTGTAGAAATTTTTGCAGAAAAAGGCTACGCCTCCTCGTCTACAAGCGAAATTGCTGCAAGAGCAGGAGTGGCTGAAGGGACAATTTTTCGGCATTATAAAACAAAGAAAGATTTGCTGATCTCCATTGTTACTCCAGTAATGGTGAAGTTTACGCTTCCTATATTCGCTTCTCACTTTACGAATCAAGTATTTGAAGAACATCCGGACAACTTCGAAGAATTTCTTTCTAATATTATGAAAAACCGCTATAATTTTGTGAAAGAAAATCGCCCCTTAGTTCAAATCATGCTTCAAGAGATGGCCTTTCATGAAGAACTAAAAGAACAATTTCAGAAAGTCTTTATTGAGGAAGTCTATCCTCGGTTTGACCGTGTGATTCATCATTACAAAAAAGAAGACAAACTGGTTGACTTTCCCGCTCCATCAATTATTAGAATGGTAATGACGACCATGATTGGCTTTATCTTAACACGTTTTATTATATCGCCCCAGCTTGACTGGGATGATGAAAAAGAAATGGAGAGAACCATTCATTTTATCATGCATGGTCTCTCTCCAAAGACATGATGCATCTGCTTAGATGCATCATTTTTTTATACGGATGCCCGGCTTTCTGCTTGCTGTGCTTTCACTAAATCAGAATAGAAACCGCCAAGCCCCTGTAATTCATGATGATTTCCTTTTTCGATAATCTCTCCGTGTTGAAGGACTAGAATTTGATCAGCTGCCCGAATCGTGTTCAGCCTGTGAGCGATGACGAAGCTAGTCCTTCCTTTCATCAGCTTCGCCAGTGCATCATTAATTTTAATCTCGGTCACCGTATCAATACTGCTTGTCGCCTCATCTAAAATTAGTAAGGCTGGGTCTGCAAGCATGGCGCGCGCGATAGATAATAGTTGACGCTGTCCATGACTCACTCCTCCCCCATCGGAATCGAGGACGGTATCATAGCCGTCAGGGAGCTGGGAAATAAAATCATGCGCATGTGCCGCTTTAGCGACCTCCTCAACCTCATGATCCGATGCATCCAAGCGTCCGTAGCGCAAGTTTTCTCTAATGGTGGTATGAAACATTGTGGAATCCTGCAGTACTACCCCCATTTGACTTCGTAAACTATCCCTCGTAATCGTATTAATTTCTTTGCCATCCATGAGAATGGATCCTTCATCAATTTCATAAAAGCGTGACAGCAACGAAATGATGGTTGTTTTTCCAGCACCTGTGGGACCAACTAACGCAATCGTTTCGCCAGGAGCGGCGTGAAAATTAATATGAGACAGCGTCTGCTCTTCTTCATAGGAAAATTGAACGTCCCGAAATTCAATATCTCCTCGCATATTTTTAATATCTTGCGCTTGTTTTTCATCTTGCTTTTCTTCATTTTCGTCAATAACCTGGAACACGCGCTCTGCTCCAGCGACAGCAGATAAAATCATGTTATATTGATTAGCCAGATCATTTAAAGGACGAGTGAACTGTCTAGAGTAGGTAGTAAAAGTTACAATCACCCCAATAGATATGCTTCCGTTTAAAGCAAGCCACCCGCCTGCCCCGACAATGATCGCAAAACTAACGTTATTTAGCATATTCATAAGTTTAGGAATGAACCCTGAATATGTCTGAGCCCAGTATCCCGAGTGTTTTAAGGCTTCATTTTTCTCCTCAAAGTCTTTGATTACCCGTTCTTCTCTTGAGAACATAGAGATAATCGTCTGACCAGAAAACATTTCTTCTACATAGCCGTTCACATCACCCAAATGCTTCTGCTGGTCTTTAAAATACCTCCCTGTCCGCTTCGTAATCCATTTCATGCCGAAATACATGACGGGCACAATTGTTAAGGTCAGTAAAGTTAACACTGGACTCAGCCATAACATAATAACAAGAGTTCCTAGAATCGTCAGCACACTTGTCACGAATTGAATAATCGCTGTATTCAACGTACGGCTTACGTTTTCCATATCATTCGTCAGCCGGCTCATCAGCTCCCCTTGCTGGCGTCTTTGGAAAAACAGGATCGGTAGCCGCTGCAAATGAGAAAACAAATGATTACGCATCCTAAATACCGTGTTTTGAGATATGTCGATCATCCAGTAGTTTTGCATCCAAAGAAAAAGAGAATGAAATGCATACACGCCAAGTAATAAACTCAGCATCGTCCAAAGTGTATTCGCATTAGGTTGCGCGATCACCTGGTCCACGGCCACCCCCAGCAAATAAGGGCCCAGCAAGGACAAAGCAGAGCTTAACACGAGAATGGCAAGCACAACTTTGAATCGTTTCTTTTCATGCGCCATATAGCTCCAAATCCGCTTCAATGTAGACTTGATGTCATCTACTTTAGGTGGAGCGGTTCCTATTCCATGATGATGCCTTCTTATAGGAGTTTGGTTTCGTGACTGTGGTTCTGCCATTACATCACGTCCTCTTGCTGGGATTGATAAACTTCTTGGTAATAAGGACTTATCCGCAATAATTGTTGATGATCCCCTTGGGCAATTACTTCACCTCTGTGTAAAACTAAAATATGGTCGGCAGCTTTTAATGAACTAATTTTTTGGGCCACCATAAAAATCGTACATTCTTGCTCTTTTAATGTTTGTAATAAGCGAGTCTCTGTATGAGCATCCAACGCACTCGTACTATCATCTAAAATTAACACCTTAGGTTTGCGTACAAGGGCTCTGGCAATAGACAAGCGCTGCTTTTGCCCCCCAGAAAATGTAACCCCTTTTTGACCCAGTACAGTATCATACCCATTCGGTAACGTCGTAATAAAAGAATGAATCTCAGCCTGTTTCGCCGCCTCGATAATCTCCTGTTCCTCAGCTTTTTCTTTCCCCCAGGCAATGTTATCTCTCACCGTACCAGAGAATAAGTGAACTTCTTGTGGAACGAGGCTGATTTGTTCTCGCAAGCTTTTTACATCCATTTCATTTATTTCCATACGATCAAATAAAATGTTTCCTTTTTCTTTTTCATGCAGTCGAGGCAGTAAATGAAGCAATGAAGTTTTCCCTGACCCTGTTTCGCCGAGAATGCCAACCATTTGACCTGCCTTCACTTGGAAGCTGATGTCTCTTAATATTTCCACACGGTCACGGGAAAATGAGACATTATTAAACGTGATATTACCTAATAGTGTGGCTTGTTCACCCTCCGTATTGGTAACAAATTCAGGTAATTTCTCATCTAACACCTCAGTTACCCTGTTAGCAGATGCATTGCCTCGAGAAAATACCATAATCAGAAAAGAGAAGATCGAAAAAGTAAACATGATTCGTGTCGCATAATTAATGATGGCGACGACTTCTCCCGCTTGAGCTCCGCCAATATTTAACTGGATAGCTCCTGCGAACAGCAAAACAAGAATAATCACATTCATGCCAAGCATAACCACCGGCATAGCAATTTCCATAAGCCATAAGGCGCGCTTATTTTTAACCATTAGCTCCTGATTTACACCGTGAAATCGTTCTTCTTCATATTCTCCTCGATTAAAGCCCTTAACTAAACGTACTCCAGCTAAGTTTTCTCGAATCACGGTATTAACACCGTCTAAGCGAGTTTGGACACTCTTAAAAAGCTTGACTCCTTTTATCAGTACCCAGAACAAGAAACCACCTAGTAGAGGAACAGCCACGACGAGAATAAAGGCTAAAGTTACATTCACTGTAAAAGCCATAACTAAAGCGAAGATAATAAAAAGCGGAGCACGCAGAGCAATTCTCATCAACATGAGCACGAGGTTTTGAATCTGAATCACATCGTTCGTCATACGTGTGACTAAGTTCGGTGTTGAATAGGATTGGAAGTTTTCATTAGTAAAGCTTTGGACTTTCTTAAATAAATCCCTACGAAGATCAAACCCTACTCCTTGACTTACATTCGCAGCGAAGAACGAGTTTGTAATGCCTGCTGCAAAAGCTAGTAATGACAGCCCTACCAGTACCCCTCCCCATATAGAAACTACAGTATAATTCTCCTTCATAATTCCTTCATCGATAATATGAGCCATTAATAAAGGTTGAACAAGCTCGACAGCCAATTCAATCAACATAAGTAATATAGCTATGATAGCCGATGCTTTGTACGCTGATGCATATGAAAAAACTTTTCGCATAACTTGTCCTCCACTAAATCTGAAAGTTTCTATAATTATACAGGATTTTAATCTATGATAGAACTGATTAGATCAGGGTAAAGTTAGGCCGTGTTTTTGGAGTCTCACCCAGCCCCTCATCTTACAGTTGCCTGCTTACCAATAATGAACAGTAACAAAATTGTAAGTACTTGTAGAGATTTGGAAAACCGCATAAAATATCATCATATAGGTTTTATAGTTGATGAGGAAGGTGATATTATGAGGGATAATGTGAAGCCCATCTTCCCGGTTACTGAAGAATTTCTAGAATTAGTGGACTTATTGAATAAAGTTTCAGATTCCTCTGAAGATCAAGTCATTCCTCATACCATGACTGTACTAAATCGAGTATATGCTCAGGGAATAATGGAAGGTTATCAAAAAGCAATTAAGAAACAAAATAATAACAATGAGTCAAGATGAGGTGAAACGGGTGAAAGATAGGGAAGCTGGCATTGACATTACACTCGAAGTCGTTTGTGGGAAGTGGAAAGGCATTATTCTATGGGAATTACTCCATGAAGAGAAGCTTCGCTTTAATGAATTACGACGTTCGATTGATGGGAAGATTTCTTCCCGCATTCTTTCTAGAGAGCTTAGAAAGCTTATAGACGATGGACTAGTGGAACGGATAGACTATAAGACCGTGCCTCCGAGAGTGGAGTATCGATTAACGTCCTACGGCCATACGACATCTTCTTTTTTAGAATCCATGAATAAATGGGGGCTGGCGCACAAGCAAATGAATGCCTCTAAATCAGAAATGGCAGAGATCATAAATAGCGAAAAAACCGAATTAAATATGAGCAATTCCAAAAAAGCGGACTGAGCAATAACAGTCCGCTTCTTTATATACCTAGTGATCAGCTGGAAATGAAATACCCATTTGGCTTCTTGCTTCTTGTAATACTTCTGCGACCAATAAACTATTTTCATTTGAATTGTTGCAGGAAGGTCGATCATGATCTTTCACCTGCTTGTAGAATTCTTCAATTTCATAATACATAGGCGGATATTGATCAGGAAGGTCAAGGCTCTCCACTTCCCCACTATTGTATTGAATGTAAACGTCTTTTGGCTCTGAAATATTAGGAATGATGATCACACCTTCTTCGCCTTGGATTTCCGAAGCGGCGTGAGAATGACTTATTTTTGAATGCATGATGACGGCTTCCATTTCTTTATACTGTGCAATTATGCTTCCTTTTCCGTCCACCCCGGATTCCAAGGCTACCCCATTCGCTTGAATACGGTCAGGCTTTCCAAATAATACGACCATCGGATAGATGCCATACACACCTAAATCCATGAGCGATCCATTCGAGAACTTTGGATTAAAGGCATTAAGGACCGTGCCTTGGCGATAAGCATCATAGCGAGAGGAATATTTGCAGAAGTTGCCAACATAACGGCGTACTTTTCCAATTTTATGAAGGTTGGATTGTATGGATAGAAAGGAAGGCATAAGTGTCGATTTGACAGCTTCCATTAAAACGACATTATTGTCTTTTGCTGCCTCTGTCATACGACGTACTTCCTTTTCATTTGATGCCATTGGTTTTTCACATAATATATGTTTTCCGTGCTCCATAGCTAGAATAGCTTGCTCAGCATGAAACGAATTCGGGCTGGCAACGTAAACAGCATCTACTTCATCACTTTCCACCATATCTTTAACAGAAGTAAAGGTAAGCGGAGCATTATAAGTCTGAGCAAACTCTTTCGCTCGTTCTTCAGTTCTTGAATAAACGCCTTGGACTTTAAAGCCCTCAAGATGCTCGCCTGCTTCAATCATAAGCTTAGTAATAAAATTGGTACCAATAATGCCAAAACGAATCATATGTAAAGTCCCCTTATGTGTGTGATTACTTTTATTATAACAAGTTCTCCCAACAAATCATAAAAGAGTAAAGACACCGATATAAACCAGTGCCTCATTCCTTTATTTCTTTTAATCCAATGTTTGCGAGAACAATCTGACCCTCAACCGTTGGATGGACGTCATTCTCCAAAATATATTCAGGGTGGCCTTTGAAAGCCTGATAAGCATCCACCAGCTTTACTTCAGTAAAGTGACTTAACAATTCAATTAACGAACTATATTGAACGTTAATGTAGTGAAGAGGCTGACTTAATGACTTCCCTTTTTCTGGATAGGGGTTATAGATATTGTAGACGAGGATCTGACCATTTGTTAATTTATCTAATTCCATCACCGTTGAATAAACGTTAAATAAAAGATTACGAACGACAATGGCTACTTCATCCATTTCAATTCCTTTAATTCCCTTGTGCTTTTTCAATAAATTTAAAAGATCATTTCCGCCAATATAGAGAACTACATAATCAGCGTCACGAATGGTTGATCGAAAAACCTCATTTTCATGAACGGCAGCCACTAATTCCTGCGAGGTTAAACCAGGGACACCTAAGTTTGTTACCTCGAGACCAGCTTTTTCCCCTACCATATAAGGAAATGCTTTTCCGGAGGGGTATTGATTATCTTTGCTTAAATTATAACCATATGGAATCGAATCACCAATAGCAACGAGTTGTTTAGATGAAGCGTATATGGAATATGGCTGAACCATTTGTAGGATAAAAAGGAAGCAGAGCATATATATTATTTTTTTCACCTAAACGACTCCCTTTCTTTATTCATATCAAGACTCTTTATTAGCATTCCTGAGTCCATAAGATATCAGTCAATGTTAATTCTTCCAATCCATTAAGAAGGGATCCTGGTTCTGTCATTTATATGGAGAAATAGGACGGTTTCCGCAGGGCATGACGGAAAGGGAGTCGTTTCCCAATCCTTTACTTCTTCAGCACAATGAAATTTTTTCATGGCATAAAAAACGCTTGTAGAGAATATAAAAGTTTCTCTACAAGCTGATAAGACGCGATAAATGGAAGGTTTTTATTACTTTCCAATGAACATCTGAGTCCAATAATTACCGTTCTCTTCATAACCTACGCCAATTTCAGTCATATTGGCGTTCATAATGTTCTTACGGTGACTTGAACTATTCAGCCAGCCATCAACTACTTCTTCTGGCGATTGCTGTCCAGCTGCAATGTTTTCAGCAGCTGTATTAAAATCTACGTCATACTCTTGAAGCATATCGAAAGGACTTCCATAGGTAGGGGACGTGTGTGAAAAATAATCATTTTCTGACATGTCCTCAGACTTTTCTTGTGCCACCTCAGATACTTCTTCACTTAGTTCTAACGGTTCCAAGCCTTGTTCTTCACGAGCTTCATTCGTTAGTTGAACCACTTGTTCATGAATGTCACCTGTAACTTGCTGTCCGTCATCTTGACCCTCATTGTCTTCTTCTCCACCTCGTTCAATATCCTCACCACCGTATGGGTATGGACCATCATTATCTTGGGCTCGGTCTTCCATATTTCGGTCATACGGATAAAACGGCGTTTTATTATCAAACGGGAAGTTTTCGTCAAAGCGATTTAAATCATTCATACGACCGTCTTCATCTTGAGCCCCTGGACCATATGTGACTTGATTATAATCAGAAGCGGCATTATCCGCTGGATCATTATTATTTGCACCACATGCAGCTAGTGTAGTTACGCACAATGCCATGCATGAAGTGTAGATTAGTTTTTTCATCATGTTGCCTCCTTAAGGAAATTCCTCTCCTTTACTATGTGCACGAGAAGAGAAACTATCCTTATGAAAGCAAAGGAAAAAGCAACTAATTCATAGTGACTTTTCCTAAATGTTAAAGTAATTTTTCTTGTAGTCTAAACGATACAACCTTTGCTTCTGTCATAGCTTCAATCGCAAATTGAATACCTTCACGTCCGATTCCTGAACCCTTCGTACCTCCAAATGGCATCGCATCAATGCGATAGTCACTGCTGTCATTGATCATAATGCCGCCTACATTCATATGTTTTATGGCATAGAAGGCTTGATTGATATTGCTTGTGAAAATGCCGGCTTGAAGACCATAGTTTACATCATTTGCTTGTTCTACCGCTTCATATAAAGAATCAACTGGATAGACCAAAACAACGGGACCAAATATCTCTTCCTTAGCAATAGTGGCTTCGTCAGAGACATTCGTTAAAATCGTTGGCGTGTAATAAGCGCCCTCACGCTTTCCTCCAAATTCCACTGTTGCTCCTTTAGCAACAGCTTCATTCACCCAATTTTCCACGCGCTTCGCTTCTTTTTCGTTGATTAATGGACCCATATCAGTTAATTCATCCATTTTATCGCCAACGTTTAACTCCGATGTTCGATTAACGAAGGTATCCAAGAACGTTTGATAAATCCCTTTTTCAACATATACCCTTTGTACACCGATACAGTTCTGCCCTACAGCTGAGAAAGCTCCTGAAACCGTAGAT
Source organism: Halobacillus andaensis (assembly GCF_014636475.1). Taxonomy (GTDB): domain Bacteria; phylum Bacillota; class Bacilli; order Bacillales; family Halobacillaceae; genus Halobacillus_A; species Halobacillus_A andaensis. The sequence continues at coordinate 382,770 of NZ_BMEL01000002.1, read as the reverse complement.
TGAACCGCATCGTGTAAATCCGCATCTTCAAGAACGATGACTGGTGAGTTGGACCCAAGCTCCATGCTCAACTTTTTCGTTCCAGCTTTCTGGGTAATTTTTTCACCTGCTTCTGTACCGCCTGTAAAAGAGACCATTTGAACGGCAGGATGAGTGACCAGCGTATCACCAATTTCTCGTCCAGATCCCGTTACAACTGATAGAAAACCTTCAGGTAAGCCGGCATTCATAAAAGCTTCAGCCAATTTCAATGCACTGAGTGGTGTGACTGAAGCGGGTTTAAGAACAATGGCATTTCCCGCAGCAATGGCTGGACCAATTTTATGAGCGACCATATTTAAAGGGTCATTAAAAGGAGTAATGGCTCCTACAACACCAATTGGAAAGCGGTAGTAATAGCCTACACGATTCTCGCTGCCTTCATTCTGATCAAAGTTCAGCGTCTCCCCGTTGATGCGGCGGGCTTCTTCAGCACTGATTTGAATGGTTTGGGCGGCTCGCTTTACTTCTCCGCGCGCTTCGTTGATTGTCTTACTCCCTTCGCTGGCAATGACCTTAGCGAACTCTTCTGCATGCTCTTTCATATAATTAGATACCTTCGTTAAAATGGCTATGCGTTCATGAGTGGGCCAAACCGTTGTCGTTCGATACGTGCGTTCTGCCGTTTCAATCGCTTCCACCATTTGCTCTTTAGAGGCTAAAGGAACCCTTGCAATCGGTTCATTATTTTGAGGATTTACGACTTCAAACGTATCCTTGCCTTCTACCCATTTGCCACCGACCAACATTTTCATGGCTTTCACCTTCGTATGCATATTAATCACCACCCATTAAATTTTGGCTAGCTTTTTCTCCTTTTGGTAATGAATTAAATCAATTAACAGCGAAAATCCTGTTTCCTGCAAACCTGCGCCTGCACCTGTTAATAAAATAGGTCCGGATAAGTCACATTCGTAAAGAATACCGTTCGTCGCACCTGTGACACTTGAAAGGGGATCACTATTTTCAATACATTCAGGTTTTACGGAAGCTTTTACTTTTCCGTTTTCTCGTGTAATGCGAGCAAGAAGCTTCCACCTTTTCCCTTCCTGCAAAGCAGATTGAACCTGTTCTAACGTAAGATCACTGATGCCTTTACACTCTACGTCTGTATGAGAAATAGGAGTGTCCATAATATAATTGGATAAAATAGCAGCTTTATATCGTGCATCGTATCCTTCTACATCACTCGTAGGATCTGCCTCTGCATACCCAAGGTTTTGGGCTTTTTCTAAAGAATCTTTATACGATTGACCCTTTTCCATTTCAGTCAAAATATAATTCGTGGTTCCATTTAATATGCCTCGGATTTCAGTAATCTGATTCCCTGCTAATGTTTCCTTCGGCATTCGCAAGGCTGGCGTTCCACTCATGACTGTACCCTCAAAGCCAAAGAATGCGTGATTTCGCTCAGCCAACTCAGCTAATTCACGGTAAGCTAAAGCCACAGGTCCTTTGTTTGTGGTGACGACACTTTTCCCATGTTCAAATGCTGTGCGACAATGAGTTATCGCAGGTTCACCAGTGTTTACATCCGTAAATGTTACCTCAACAATCACGTCAGCATTTGTTTTTGTAATAGTCTCCATGCTGCTTAACCCTGTGGTCACCTGAGAAGCACCTTCATACGCTTCTACGGTTCCTTTTTCCCGTACAGCGGTTAAAAGCTCATCAATTTTTAAACCATCAGGATGATAAACCGATCCTTTCATCACGTCTGCCACGGCCACCACTTTAGCATCTAAACCATAGGTAGTAAGCAAGCTTTTTTTTCTATCCCGCAAAATTTCAGCGAGCGCTTGGCCGACACCGCCAAAACCGATAAATGCAATATTTGTCGTCATTGTCCTCCTCCTTACTTTTTTAACAAATGCTGAACGCAGCCTAAGAAAATCGCAACTCCATCAATCAAAGCTTTTTCATCGATATCAAATTGTGGGTGGTGTAAACTGCGTTCTTCATTCAATCCACAACCTAGGAAAAACATAGCTGCCGGTATTTTTTCCGTGAAATAGCTGAAGTCTTCGCTCCCCATTCCAAAAGGTTTTCTAACCACTTGAAACCCTTGTGATGCCTGTTCGATGACCTGATTGATATAAGGGTGATTTTGTAAAGCAGGCTCCCCTTGGTTAACGCTTAGTTGGTAATCTCCCCCTAAAGCTTTCGCAATGGATGCTGCATTCTCAAGTTCTTCGGTTAACTTCGCTCGAACGCTTTTTTCATAAGTGCGGATCGTTCCTTTTATTTCTACATGATTAGGGATCACATTATGAGCTTCTCCACCATGGATTTGCCCAACACTTATCGTGCCTACGTGTAATGGATCCACCTTTCTTCCATTTACGCTGTAAAGGGCTTGAAGCACATAGGAGGATAACCATAATGGGTCAATTGTATCTTGCGGATAACCCCCATGGCCTCCGCGGCCTTTAATCAATAAATCAAATTCATCGTTGTTTGCCATACTTGGACCATCATGCAATTGAATCGTTTTTCTTTTCTGCCAAGGACACATGTGCAAAGCAATAGCACGGTCGATATCATCAAGCAGTCCGGACTGCAGCATCTTTACTGCACCCGATTCCCCGCTCTCATCACAAGCTTCTTCAGCAGGCTGAAAGATAAGCTTAACCGTTCCTTGAATTTGATCTTTTATTTCACTTAAAATTTGAGCAGTGCCAAGCAATATAGCTGTGTGGGCATCATGACCACAGGCATGCATAACACCTTCATGTTCAGAGACATAGTCGTGCTCACCCTGCTCTTGAATGGGTAAGGCATCCATGTCTGCACGTAAGGCAACCGTAGGACCTTCTCCATTGGAGAGGGTGGCTACTACGCCATAACCACCCACGTGTGACTGAATATGGTACGCATGGAAGCTTTTCAAGATTTCAACCACTTTTTTGCTCGTTTGTTTTTCTTTAAAGCTCAATTCGGGGTATTTATGAAAATCACGTCTCCATGCTACCAATTGAGGATAAATTTCTTCAGCTAAAGTGATGTGTTTTAGTTGGTTTGCCATCATCTAAACCCGCCTCAATTTAGCTTTGAACTGCCAAATCCCTTGGCAGAGCTTGAAAAGCTTGCTCCAGATCTTGCTTTAAATCCTCTATATCCTCAATTCCAGCTGAGTAACGGATTAACCCTTCTGGAATTCCCATTGCTGCACGTTCTGCAGGCGTACATTCCACGTGACTTGTGGTACGCGCAGGTCCAACAACTGTTTCTACGCTGCCCAGGTTCGCTGCACGGTTTGCGTACTTCAGCTTAGGAAGTAAGTGACGGACGGTATCAACGCCTCCTTTAACAGCAAAGCTTAACATTCCTCCAAAGCCTTTCATTTGTTGTTTCGCAATGTCATGGCCAGCATGTTCGGCTAACCCAGGGTAATAGACATCCTCTACTACCTCAAATTGCTTTAAGAACTCAGCGATCTCTTGCGCATTTTGGTTTTGTTTATCAATGCGCAGCTTCAACGTTTTCATTCCTCTTAATAAAAGGTAAGCAGCCATAGGGTCTAACGTAGCTCCGTTAATTTCACGATAGTGGTATATTTTTTCAACTAATTCCTTACTGCCGCATACTGCTCCACCCAGCGCATCTGCATGACCTCCGAGAAACTTAGTGGCACTATGAATGACTAGATCTACACCAAGTTCAATCGGGTTTTGGTTGACTGGCGTCGCAAACGTATTATCAACAATCACCGTTGCTCCTACGGCTTTACCTGCTTGAGCCATTCTTTTAATATCCGTAATTTTCACGGTTGGATTCGTTGGGCTTTCTAGATAGAGCACTTTACAGCCTTTTTCAATTTCCTGTTCAATGGCCTCGTGATCGCCTGTATCACAAAGCATCACATCTATATTCAGCTGAGGAAGAAACTCAGTGAAAATTTTATTCGTTCCGCCATACGTGTCTTTAATAGATACAATTCTGTCTCCAGGATGCAGCAATGTTCCAAGCGTATTACTAATGGCTGCCATACCTGTTGAAAAGCTAGTCGCAGCTTCAGCTCCTTCAAGAATACGAATTTTCTCTTCAAAGGCTTCAACCGTAGGGTTGGTATTGCGGCCGTAGATGTGACCTTTTTTGTTGCCAATAGCTACCTCATACCAGTCGTCCATGTCATCGTAGCCAAAGGAAACACTATGCACCACCGGCACCTGCGTTGCTCCAAAAGCTAGTGAATCCTTTTCCCCTGCCCAAATTGATTTTGTACCAAATTTAGCTTCTTTCATGACCTTCGTCCTCCTTAGTATCCAATAATTGATAAACGTAACGCGCAATCGCAGTATCTTGGGCTCCTGTACCCGTCAAATCGCAGATTGTAATTTGATTAGGGTCACTGCGTCCATTCTTTCTTTCACTCGTGATCTCACCAAGCTCAATGGCCGAACTTCTCACTTGGTCGTTTGCACAAGATCTTAACTCTCCAAGGCGCAGCGACTGCTCCACTACATCACATACAAACAGGTCGGCTGCTTCTAGTACTTTGGCGTCAAGCTCCTGTTTATGCTCAGCATCGGATCCCATCGCCGTTATATGCAAACCCGGATGAATCCAATCCTGGTGGATGACAGGGTCCGTCGCAGGGGTGGTTGTAATCACCAGATCACTCCCCTGCACGACTTCCTTAGCCGTTTGTTTTACTTCTACAGGGATAGTAAATCGACTTTCTATATCCCTTTTATATTGGTCGGCTTTTTCTATTGAACGCCCGTATACATAAACCTTTTGAATATCACGTACATTCATAAGAGCCTCGATTTGGTATCGAGCTTGAGAACCTGTACCAATCACGCCTGCTACTCTACTGTCTTCTCGACTTAAGGATCGGGCAGCTACAGCTCCCGCAGCAGCTGTCCGTAAGTCTGTTAAAAGCCCGTTATCTGCAAAAATAGCCAGAGGCTCTCCTGTAACAGCACTTAACAAAATCATCATGCCATTCGCACTTGGAAGACCTCGCTTTGGATTATCAAAAAAACCAGAGGAAAGTTTTACCGCGAAACTGTCCAACCCCTCAATATAAGCGGATTTAATATCAACTTCCCCGTTATTTTGGGGCACATCGATTCGCATAATAGGCGGCATCATGACTTGCTTCGTCGTTAAATCAGTAAAGGCGCCCTCTACTTCATTAATCAAATTTGTATCTAGTCGAATCACTCGATCTATTCGATCTCGCTTATATAAACGAATCGTCCCCACCCCCTTAGCTGATTTGATCGCTGCTATTTAAAAGAATCGATGATTCACGCTTCACAATAAGTTCTTGAGGATAAGTGGTAAAACGTTCACACCCTTTTTCTGTTACACGAAATGTTTCGCTAATTTCAATTCCGTCATAATCAAACCACAAACCCGGAATTAAATGGAATGTCATATTCGGCTGAAGTACTGTCATATCGCCTTTTCTTATACTCGCTGTATGCTCTCCCCAATCTGGCGGATAGTTAAGGCCTACGGAGTATCCCAGCCTCGATTCTTTTTCAAAACCGTACTTTTTAATACTCTTCGCCCATATAGCCTCAAGATCACTACACGTCATTCCAGGCTTTGCCGCTTCTAAAACATTTTGAATTCCCTCGAGTACCACAGGTGCCAGGAATTCTAGTTTTTGGCTCGGTTCACCAATCGCCACCGTTCTTGCTAGAGGCACATGATAGCGTTTATAACAACCTGCTAGCTCCACTATGACTGGACTTCCATCTACAAACGGGCGGTCCGACCATGTAAGATGAGGAATGGAGGTATGATCCCCTGTTGGCAGCAGCGGAACGATCGCTGGATATTCTCCGCCATGCTCAGGGGTCCCTTTGATCAACTGATAGTAAATCTCCGCAGCCGTATCACATTCCCTTCGTCCGGCACATATACTTTCAACGCCTCTAGTCATCGCTAAATCGGCAATTGTTGCAGCACGGTTCATATATTCGATTTCCTGATCTGATTTCACCATTCTTACTCGGTTTACTAGCAGGGAGGCATCCTTAAATTGAGCATTTGGCATGCCTTTTTTCAACCGTTCTAGGGCCATACCTGTAAAATAGTAATGATCCATCTCTACTCCAATACTTCTTCGTCCTTGCCCGATTTGTGTAAGAATTTCAGCAATAAAATCCATGGGGTGGTAGGTGTCTGAATGAACATAATAGTCAGGGTAAGCGATCACATTTTCTTCATAAATCCATGTTGTCGCCCGCGCCCCATTTGCATCTTGATAGCGTCCAATCCAAATCGGCTGCGGCTCATCAATGATAACGACAAGCATTTGATGAACATAAAAGGACCAAGCATCATATCCAGATAAATAATTCATATTCGCTGGATCCGTAATCAGAAGCACATCAATTCCCTTCTCAGCCATGCGCTCCTTTGTCCCCTTAATTCGTTGATGATATTCTAAAATATCAAATGGAAGCACCATAAACTATCCCCCCTATTATCTGAATATTTAATATATTATATATTCATTGTATTCATTGGGTTTTTGTTATGTAATGTAAAAATTGTATGAAATTTTATGATGTTTTTTTATACAGAAATTTTATTAGACAGCAATCGACTCAGTTCTTTCATGTCGTACATAGAAGAGTGTTGGAGAAACAGGGCAGGGGGATACCTCGCTTCAGCTGAATAGGGCATGGTTTAATTTGCACACAAAAAAGTGCGTTTCTCTCCAAAGAGATAAACGCACTCAGGCTGTCAAGAAAGCTTGGATGGAGGTTGAAGACAAAGTATCACTCGGTTCGTATGGAGAAAAGGAAAGCCTTGCCGTCACTTGTTCTAGTGAGATACGAATAAGGTGTGACCCCAGATGGCTGATCATGCCCGTGGAGATTATAAAAAGGTAGTTCATTTACATTCGGCATGTTCTGTGGGGCTATGGAAAGGGAATCGTTTCTTAATCCCCTTCCCTCTTAGTTCTGCGAAAAAAGTTTTTCTACAAGCTGAAGGGCTGGGTCAAAGCGATAATTGTCATCTGAAAAGACAAATAATTAACGATCATTCAAAAATGAGTACCATGCAGCGTAGTCAACATGCGAAGACTCCTGCGAGAACAGCACGAGTCCAAAGACCCCACAGGAACGCGGTCTTTGCTTTCCGAGAAGTCTGAGGCCCGTACCCGCTTAAAAGCGAAGGATGTTGACGAAGGGGTGACTGCTAAATACAGAAAGACCCGATCCAATTCGAATGAATGGTTCGGGTCTTTCTTGGATGAATATCGTTTTTTAATTTTCTCCAAACATAAATGTTCGATGGTGATAGGAAACCGAAAAGGCGAGCCCGATGGCGATTAAGAAAGCTAGCAGTGAGCTTCCTCCATAACTAATGTATGGAAGGGGAATCCCTGTAATCGGCAATAGTTGAATGGACATGCCTATATTCTGAAACACGTGAAAAGCAACCATACAAATGAGCCCTACCATAACATACGTACTGAATTTATGATTAGCTCTAGTCGCAATTGTTGTTAAACGATAAATAAACAAAAAGAAAGCTAACAAGACAACACAGCTTCCTATGAAACCATATTCTTCTCCAATAATACTAAAGATAAAATCAGTATGGGCTTCAGGCAGGTAGAGTTCTCTTTCTCCAAGCCCCTTTCCATACATTTGACCAGACCCTATGGATCGCATCGCTCTAATCAGTTGAAACCCTTCAGACGAACCATATTGCTGAGGGTTTAACCAAGCATAGATCCTTCCGAGCTGGTATTGCTTAACACCTAAGTATTGATCTAATAACTGTGGAAACTTGATCGCCAGCCATATGATTCCTACCCCTGCTACAGCAATCGAACCAAAAATAGGGGTGATAATTTTCCAGCTGACTCCTGATATCAACGTCATTCCGGCCATAATTGCTAAAAAGACTAACGCTGTACCTAAGTCGGGCTGCTGCATAATCAAAACCAAAGGAAGCGCCGTCAACCCTACGATCTTTCCTAAAAGTATGAAATCATCTTTAATCGTTACGGATCTTACTTTTTCGTGATGATTCGAGATCACATTCGCTAAGATAAGAATCGTAAAAACCTTCATAAATTCAGAAGGCTGAATAGACCCAAGACCTGGTAAGATAAACCAGCTTTTCTGTCCTTTTACAACGGGTGCAATAGAAGCTGGTGCTACAACTAACGCTAATAACACTACAAGACCTGCTATGTAGAGAGGCCAGCTGATTTTTTTGTAAAAATCAGGCTCAAAATAGAGCATAATACCGATAATGACGCCGCCTACTCCGAACCAGACAAGCTGTTTAAGCATGAAGTTTTCATTATATTGAGGACTTTGCTGCGCACTATATAAGGCCACACAGCTAATCGTAATAAACATACATAGAATAAAACAAAGCTTCCAATCAAATCGTTCTTCAAAATTCAATGGATCCCGCTTCCCCCTTTCTAAGGGACGTTAAATCATTCAACGCAATCTATTTAACCATATATTAGGTACAAAGAGAAGAAAGAACGCAAAAACACTACATAATCTTCACATCTCTAAAACTATATTTTATCACATAACTGCCGCTTTAAGGTATATCGATAGGCTACATTTTATTAAATACTAGCCCCTATTAGATCTTATTGTTACGCTTAAGGTATAAAATTCCATATTTAAAAATGAGGTGGAAACAATGGAGCACTTGGTCAAAACGTTTAAAGATTTTTCTCAGGAAGCAAAAAGTGGATCAAGTCCTTTATATAGCTATTTGTCTTCTCAAATCGCAAAGGACCACTTTATTCTATCTCTCGCCTCCTACACCAGAAAAGAACAACCTGCGGCAAACTTACTTTTAGCCAGTGTGCACTGTCTTTTACTAAATGGGGGGAGTCATCCATTAAGAAACTATTACCCCAGCATCATGGCTCAACCTTCAGAAGAAGATGCTTTTCCAGCATTTAAACACTTCTGTCGAGCTCATGAAAAAGAGATTAAGATGCTCTTAAAAACAAAACTCGTGCAAACGAACGAAGTGCGACGCTGCGCTTATTTGTACCCTTGTTTCTCCTATGTATATCAAAAAACCAAACAGCCGCTCACGCTAATAGAAATAGGAACAAGCGCCGGCTTCCAACTCAATTGGGACCGCTATAATTACAGCTATAACAGTGAGAGAATGATTCTAAATGGAAGAACAAACGTTCATATAAGATCTACTATTAAAGGAGAGAACATACCTACACTGCCACTTCATGCTCCACCCATCAACGACCGATATGGCATCGACCTGCACATTAACGATATGAATAACCGAGAAGATTTGGCATGGCTGAACGCTTTGATTTGGCCTGAGCATTCTGAACGAAGAGAGCTTTTCTTAAAAACAGCAGAAACCGTCAAGCAATCACCGATGCAGCTAATTGAAGGAGATGGTGTTGAGCTGCTCCCTTCCATAGCACGTAAAATACCTAAGGGCTCCACTTTATGTGTTTTTCATACCCATGTAGCCAATCAAATGAAGGACTCGGCAAAGGAAAAACTACTTGATCACATAGAAGCGATTGGACGTGAAAGGAATGTGGTTCATTTGTACAATAATATCGCGGATACGAAACTTCATTTAGATTTATTCGTAAATAAAGGGCGAGAGGAATACGTCGTTGGAGAAACAGACGGCCATGGAAGGTGGTTTACTTGGGAAATCACCCAATAAAGAAGATAGTAAGGAGGAGAGAATCATGAAAAATGCAGGATTATTCTTTGGACTGCTGCTAACAGGATTGTTTGGTGGACAGTTTATCATCCGCTTGCTTAGGGACGGGGATTTCTACTATATTGAATTTGGAATAGGTTTAGTCGGACTGATTCTTCTTATCTCATCTTTATTCAGTAAAAGAACTATGAAAGAGGTATACAGGAATGAGCGCAACTTCTAAATCCGTTCATTGTTAGAAATGCCTTAAAGAAATTCATGTTAGAGATGAAGACTGTTATGCCAAAGATTTAAAAGGCGCAAAAACATTCATAGTAAGTATCCAGCCTATCAACGGTTTTTCAGGGAATTTCATTTCTATCCTAGCTTTATTCTTTTGCACCATTTGGCCATTCCTTGCAGAAGGTTTAAAAATTTTTCTTCTTGTACTTGCTGTGATCCCATTAGCTTATAAAGGTTTTTCCTACATAAGACTAGAAAGACACTTACCCAAATAACTGCAGAAAGGATCAATCAAATGAAAAAATACATAACTTTTCTCATTAGCTTTTCCTTGCTTTATATCATTTTAGACCTCACGTCAGGGTTGATCTTAACAATGAATCATCAGACGAACTTCACTGTAAATACCGCCCTTGCCTCAACGGAGAACTTTGGGCAAGCATCATTGGTGCCTTTCCTCATTTCTTTACTATCCGCTATCCTGGCTTATATTTTTTCGCAAGCTTTAGAAAAGCGCGTATCATAATGGCCCATGAACCGATTAGGAGGAATACCCATGACCCCATCAAAAGTTAAAGGCATTCAGCTCGATTCGCAAACCCGCTGTGCCCATTACCATAGCGAAGTGGATATTATCGCCATTAAATTTCACTGCTGCAATAATTACTATGCCTGCTACTACTGCCACAAAGAAATGGTCAACCATTCCGCTACAAAATGGCCTAAGGAAGAACAAGGTGAACACGCCATCTTGTGCGGCAGCTGCCAACACGAGCTCACGATACACGACTATATGAATAGCCGATCATGTCCTACCTGCAGCCACCCCTTCAATGAGAAATGCAGCCTTCACTTTCCTCTTTACTTTGAAACATAAGAAGGTCCCTGGCCAGGGACCTTCTACAGCTTATAGAAAATTCTTATTCTATAAGCATTTTTTATATCTTCTGCTTAAAGCTTCTCCACCGCCTTAGGTACATCCTCTGCATCCGTAATGGCAGAAATCACCGATACACCATCTGCCCCCGCCTCTATCACCTCAGAGGCATTCTCTACTGTAATACCACCAATTCCAACAAGCGGCACTTCAGGGTGGAGACGCTTAACTCTCTCAATCCATCCCACACCTACAGCCTCCTTTGCATCCACCTTCGTAGATGTATCAAAGACCGGACCCGCTCCCAAATAGTCCACTGCCTCAATCGAACTTCCCAGTAACTCTTCTTCATTCGAAATAGACAGCCCAATGAGTTTCTCTGGGAAAAGGGTTCTCAGCTCTTCCACATCAACATCGTCCTGACCTACATGAATGCCATCTGCATCGAGAGGCTCCACCAATGCGCTGTCATCATTTACAATAAACAACACATTATACTTCCGGCAAAGCTCGCGAAATTTCTTGCCAAGTTCTAACTTTGCTTCGCCTTCTAGTGATCCTGGCCCTTTTTCCCGGTATTGAAATGCTGTAATGCCACCATATATAGCTTCTTTTAGAATCTCGATTGGATCTCGGGGGCAGTTTTGACTGCCCATAATTAAATATTTTCTTAATTTCTTGCTAAGGTCCATGACTTAGCCCTCCTCCAACTTCGTTAGATCCATGGATAAAGCATCAATAAATCGCACAGCAAATGTACCAGGGCCATTCACGTTTGTATGACGAGAGGCTTTTTCAGCAGCTAATCCATAAAACCTCACTGCGGCGTAGGCTTGCTCAAGAGGAGTGCCTGAAGTTGACAGACAAGCTGCCACTATCGACCCTAACAAGCAGCCAGATCCCGTCACTTTTGCCAGCCATTCATGGCCTGCTTCATTTGTCATAATCTCCTCTCCATCACTAACTACATCCACTTCACCAGTAACAATCGCAATGGTAGTATACTTAGCAGCAACTTCTCTGGCGATTTCCTGAGGGTCTCCTTCTCCAATTGAATCCACACCTTTTGTTTCTAAAGAAATCCCCACAAGGTGAGCCATTTCTCCTACGTTTCCTTTAATTGCTGTGGGTTGAACCTCTGACACAATACGTTCAAATGCTTCCGTACGATAGGCGGTTGCTGCTACACCCACTGGATCAATCACAACTGGAACGCCATTTTCGTTGGCCGCTTTTCCCGCAAGAATCATGGCACGAAGATGAGGTTCTGTTAACGTGCCAATGTTAATTAACACCCCATTGGAAATCTTGGCGATATCTGCCGAATCTTCTTCAGCCACTGCCATGATAGGAGACCCACCAAAAGCCAGCAATCCATTAGCACTGAAATTCATAACCACCTCATTTGTTAAATTATGAATCAACGGTTTCTTCTCACGCACTTCATTCACTAGCTTGATAGCCATTGTTTCGTTTCCTCCTCACGTAGTGCAAAGTGATTGGTCGGTCCACTTCCTTCTCCAAGATCAAAAGAATGACGAATGGCTTCCGTCACAAAATATTTCGCTTGTTCTACAGCTTTATCTAAAGGGATACCCTGGCTTAAATAAGCCGTAATAGCGGCTGCATACGTACAGCCTGTCCCGTGGGTATTTGTGGTATCTATACGTTCATTTTTAAACTCGTGCAGAGTGGATCCGTCGTATAAATAGTCAATGGCATCCCCTTTTAAATGCCCTCCTTTTACTAGTACTGCCCCGGCACCAAATCTCGTGCAAATTTGCTTGGCTGCTTCCTTCATATCTTCTTCATTACTAATTTTCTCATCTAGTATAAATTCAGCTTCAGGGATATTTGGTGTAACGATGGCTGCCAAAGGAAGAAGATGATCACGTAAAAATCCTCGTGATTCTTTTTCAATTAATGCGTCACCGCTTGTGGCGACCATAACAGGATCCATAACGTAAGGGGCTGAAACATTCGGAATCCACTCAGCGATCACTTTCATCATATCCATATTTGAGATCATTCCTGTTTTCACCGCATGAATAGGCATATCTGACGACACCGCTTCTAATTGACTTTTAATGAAATCTACAGGCAGATGATGAACATCTTTTACCCCTGTCGTATTTTGAGAAACTACAGAAGTAATCACACTCATTCCATAACTTTTTAATTCTTGAAATGTTTTTAAGTCGGCCTGTATCCCTGCACCTCCGCTGGGATCTGTGCCAGCAATGGTTAACGCCGTATTAACCTTGTTCATCTTTGATTCACTCCTTCCCCTTGAGGCCACTCTTCACAAATGTACGCCATTTCCCAGAACTTCAGTTCGAGCTGACAGCTTTTTCGAAAAGCATCTTTCATACGTTGACGCTCAGTTTCTGACGCACGGTCGGCCAGATCATCTAGTCGCTTTCGCATAGCTTCTGACAGCGTTTCAAATTCCTCATCTGCATAAAACTTGATCCATGGGTAGAACGTATCATCTGGAGTGGGCTGATACTTTTTCATTAAATGTTGACCAATTTCAAGGTACGTCCATGGACAAGGCAGCATAGCAGCTAAAATTTCACCTAAACCTCCCATCTGGGCGTGGTACATCATGTGTTTTACATAATGATCAGCTGTAGGCGGTAATGGATAACCGTGCAGTTCATCGTACCCCACGCCGATGACATCGCAAAAGTTCTGATGAGGATGTGTTTCACTGTTTAAAATGAAACCTACTTGTTCGTTAAAGTATTCAATATCTTTGCGGTTGGTTGATTTTGAAATTCCAATTCCGTAGATGTGCATAAATGCATTTAAATATTCATAATCAGCTTTAATGTAGTGAGCAATTGAATCGTGAGGCACTTCCCCTTTACCGATCCCATCAACAAATGGATGATTAAATATAGCTTCGAATATATTTGTGTTTTCCCGTCTTAAAGTTTCTGTGAAACTCATACGTTCGTCCTCCTTTTTGGAATCTTGCATGGTTAATAGTCTAATTGAGTAATTGGTTTAGCCTGTTTCAAGCGCGTCACAACGAACCACCCAAGCAATGATCCACTGATACTGCTCACAAAAAAAGAAGGTAAAAATGCAAAGGCTCCAGCTGAACTTCCCATTAAAATATGGGCGAATGGTACGGCGAATAATGCACCGATCATACCGGATCCTGCCATTTCTCCTGAAACCGCAGCCATTGATTTTTTCGTCCACTTGTATAAATATCCAGCAAGCAAGGCTCCGATCATACCTCCAGGAAAAGCGAGCAGCGTCCCTAAACCTAGCAAGTTTCGAAGCAGGCCAATCATAAATGCAATCGCAACAGCTGGAATGGGACCTAATGTAATGGCTGCCATCACATTGACGGCATGTTGGACAGGGTAAGCTTTAGCCACTCCTGCAGGAAACCATAACAGCTGAGCTCCTATGGTTCCTATGGCTACAAACACAGCCATTGTCGTAAGTAAACGCGTTCGATTCATTTGTTTCCTCCCTTCCTAAGTTAGAGGGCCGAACACAAAAAAGTCAGATCCTCTAAGAGGACCTGACTTGTATAGGTAGAGTAATAGACGAATCGTCTGACTACTTCCCTCCGCTGGTGCTAACCAGATCAGGTGCATAAGAGTCGGAAAGCTTTATGCTCTCCTCTCAGCCCATTCGGGCCCCCCTAGTAGTTACTGTAAATATTTGCTTGGTTCCCTTCATCATAACAAAGCTTCTTGTTTTTGTCATGGAGAAGGGTGTAATATTTGAATTAACTACATCTTGTACATGCGAGGGAGACAAAATCAATGAGAAAAAAATGGTGGGTACTCATTTTAATCGTTATGGTCGCCTGTGGAACGACTGACGTGGAAGAAAGTGACGAATCTAGCAGTGATTCTACTGACGAGACACAAGAAGAAACCACAACCTATTCAGGTTATGTAATGGATCAAAATGAAACGAGTATTTTAGTGGTCGATACAATTGAACCAAATGGCGGAGAGCCGATATGGGTTTCAGGAGTAGACAAAGACATGTGGTTAGGTAAAAAGGTGCAGGTAACCATTGACGGTCCTGTAGCTGAATCTACTCCCATGCAGGGAGAAGCTGGAGAAGTAACAGTAGTAGATACAGATCAGCCTGATGGTGCTGATATGAATGAAGCCCAAGCTTTAGCAACAGCCTTAACCGAGGTAGACCGTGGAAATGCTCTAGCTGTAGAGTCATTAACCTATGAAGAGGAATCAGATGAGTGGGTAGTGAAAATGCGTTCAACCGTTACTGAAAGCGGAAGCGAGAAAGTCATTGTTCCAGATGAAAATTTTGAAGAACAACAATAAATAAGAACTCTTCTCTTTAGGCTGTCGAAAATAGCTTGGAGAACTGTAGATATCGTATCTCATGGTTCAACCATTAGAATCGGGAGAAAAGGAACAGGAAAAAGTGGCGCTTTCCGCGGGGCAAGACGGAAAGTCTCCCCGATGCGATCTCCGGGGCCTCTCCTGCCTGCTCATCCCGCAGGAGTCATCACTTTGTCCGTTCCTTTTTTTATTATCAGGCGCACGGAACCCTCGTATAACGAATGTCCTGAAAGTCTTGAAGCCATTAGGACAAGACTTATCCGTTATTTTCACTAATGGCCTTTATCGAAAAAGGGCTTTAGGTAACGGCGACACTCCAATGGGAGAGACGAATAAGGTGTGACCCCGGAGGGCTAAGATAGGAAGTTTGATTAATTTTCGGCACGTCATATATTTACCTTTATAGTGTAGATTAATTTTATTCTCCGTCTACTTTCTTTAACATCCAGAGCCGCACACTTAATTCAAGCAAAAACATATCATCAGCATTTAATAAAGACAAGCCTGTCAATTGCTCAATATTACGCAATCTGTGGAGTAAGGATTGACGATGTAAATTTAAAGCCCGGGCTGTTTGACTGACATTACTATTGTATTTGTTATAGACAATAAAGGTATGAATTAAGTCAGTTTGTCGTTTTTGATCGTATTCAATCAGTTTATGCAATGTATTTTTAACAATTTGCTCTATTTCTTTCTCATGAGAAAGGGCCATTAACAGCCGATTCATCCGCGTATCACTAAAAAATGTCCGCTCTCCTATTTCATGCTGTTGACGCCCGATATTATAGGCTGTGACTGCTTCATTGTAGCTTTTATGAAAGGTATAAATTCCATCTTTATGCATGGATATTCCCCAGGAAATATTTATCCCCGCCAGTAATTCATTTAAGCGTCGTTCGACTAAATCGAGAAACTGATTGGCGGTCTCCATATATGGTCGTTTATCTGCCTCAAGGAAAACAATAACTTCTCCATCTTCAAAAGTTGCCATCGTTCGCCTTTTTAAGACATCTCCAGCATGCGCCACTTCTTTCTGAATGTAGTAATTTCGACTATGCATAGAGGAAGACATAACCGCTTGGTCCGGCGTTCCGATATGATCATCGACTTTTTTCGTAAACCGAATTTCCCCAACGAGACAAATGTACGGTTTTGTTAAATCATATCCAAGTAATTGGGCCTTCGATTGAAGTTGTTTATCCATTTCCATATCGGTTTTGGCTAAATCAAGCAGGAAATTATCCTTCAAACGAATTTCCGTCATTTCAATTGCATTTTCTTTTACAAAATAAAGGGCACATGCTGTAAGAGCATGCTCCAGAATATTTAAGTTGGACCATGTAAGCTCGTCTTCTGATTCGGGTTTAAACAGTAAATACCCTTGTTTCTTATAATTGGACAAAATCGTAAGTTGATAGCAGTAATTCGCCCCGATTTGATACTCTTCGATATAGTGATACAGTGGATGGTCTTTAAAAGGTGTTTCATGAGATGGAATGAGCTGGTAGTCTCCTTCGACCTCTCCATTTAATACTTGAATCATATGTTGGTCAAAATAGTAATTCGCACGTACGAGTTTATTATGATCGCTAATCGCAACAGGAATGGCAGTATTTTCATAAACGATCTTCATAATCTCTTGCAGACCTTTTCCATTAAGCACGCAGTTAATTAGCTCTTGTCTAATCTCCTCTGTCCGTTGCTGCTCGGCTTGCTTTTGTCTGCTTATTTCCTGAAGGACGTCATGGAGCACATCACCAAATCTGACTTCCCATGGGAGCTCTAATAAAACAAAGTCATGCTTGGAAGCAGCTTTAATCACTCGATCCGGAATCTTATAAATATGTCGGCCTGTTGCAAAAGCAAGAACAGAAGCCCCCGAGTTAATCACATCTTGAACATAGCTCTCTAATGCGACAGGGTCTTCACTGCAGCCAATTCCTGTACTTAAAACGAATTCGTTCTTCCTTACAAAGTTTTCCACTGGAGTTTCGATAACGGAGATCCATTCAATTTCCCTATTCTCCATTTGGGGTTCCCCCGCCAGTACTCTCGCTGGCTTTAATACAGATAATTGCAAAACGTCTTTTACAGGTATGCCCATCCTACCACCCCATTACATTCTAATCTCTACATTAAATTCTTAATCGTTTGATGATCGACATTGTTTCCAGTAACCACAATGACAACATAGCGACCATCTCCATTCCTTTCTTGCATAACCCTGCCAATTCCAGCTGCAGCTGCACCTTCTATAATCATTTTATGATATTCCATCATAAAAACGATTCCTTTTTCAATCATTTTTTCAGAGATCAGAACGCTCTCATCCATATATTTTTTTGTTAAAGAGAATGTATATTTGTTATCGGGACCAAGACCGCCTAGTAGACTATCTGCTAAGGTGTCCGATTCATTTAACACGACAGGTGCTCCTCGTTTGAGGCTTTCATGCATAACCGCAGACTTTTCCATCGTCACACCTTGAATGGTTATGTCAGGAGCTATTGATTTTAACGTGTAAGCTATACCTGATAGTAACCCTCCTCCTGACAAAGGAATGACAAGATCCTGCACCTCTGGGAGCTGATGAAGAATTTCCAGGCCAATGGTTCCCTGCCCAGCAATCACATGTAAATCATCAAATGGTTTTATGACACTTAAGCCTTTTGTTTTTTCAAGCTCGTAACAAAAAACTTCTGCATCATCCTGATTTTCACCGACTATCTCAACGGTTGCGTCTAATCGTTCTAGACGGTTTACTTTCTCTTTCGGGACACGATTGGAGATACAAACTGTAGCATGAATACCAAGCTGTTTCGCTACATAGGCTACGGCAATCCCATGGTTGCCTGTAGAGAAGGTGGTGATCCCTTTCTGTTTCTCTTCTGAGGTAAGCGAGAGTATCTTATTTGCCGCCCCTCTTAATTTGAACGCTCCTGTCGGTTGAAGGTTTTCTAGCTTAAGGTAGACCTCATCTCCAGTTTCTTTTGATAGTTGCTCTGAATAGATAAGCGGTGTTTCTGTAATGATGTCTTGAATGCGTTGTTTTGCTTTAAATACGGAACGTAAGCTTATCGAATTCTCCATACTTCCCCCTCCTCTACTCCATTTCATTTGGTTTCAGATTTTTCTGATAATATATCATAAAAAATAAGATCGTACGACCGTACGACCTCATTCTTTAATTTTGCTTAGTGATTCAAAAATAACATTCTTTAATGAAGCAGGATCTCTTACAGATTCTATAGACGCTTTAAGTACTTGTTCTTTAGGTACTGCTGCCCAATCTATGAAATATCCCGCTTCTAGGGCGAGACAGCGTATAAATTCACGCAGACTCCGCCCATTTCCCTCACGAAAAGGATGAAGTACATTTATTTCTGCCATATAGTGGGCTACCCGAGCAGCAAGTTGTTCCTTATTCATACCATCCCAATCTTCTTCTAAAAGCTGGGAGAAGAGTTCTAAAGCGGCTTCACGTATAAATTGCGCCTGTGCAAAGGTGAACCCATCTTTTGTGATATTTTCACTTCTTAATTCTCCGGCAAATGGATATAAATCTTTAAAGATGTTCTCATGGATCTTTTGCAAATGCCGTAAATCAAAATCTCCTTGCACCGGGGTGGCCTGCATCTCAGACAATCGTTGAGTAGCTAATATGTTTTCCATACTTTGAAGCTGACGGTCATCCATAATATCGTAATGGTTAATAAGGACCGACGTGCCTGGATAACAATAGCGGGAGGATCCGCTCCCATACCTTGAACTAGGCATGGCGCGACAATTCCAGAGCCCGCTTTAAAAATTCTTTATGCGTAATCGAGCCTGTTAAACATTTTTTAACGAGGCTTTCTTCACGTTGACTTAAATCCAATCCTTCTATAGCCATGGAAGCCTTAGCAGACTGCATAAGACTTTCTGCTTGCTCATCCGTACGAACGCTCATCTAAACAACCCTCCGACCGAAATGATCTATTATTATTATACTACAAAACGTTGGATAAATACAGGGTTATAGTTCGACAAATCGCTACACAGCAAGGTCTTTGTTTAGGATGTCTTCTTTTTGCGAGTTGATTTTTTGGCTGCCGTTTTTCTTTTCGGAGAGATCTTTTTCGATTCCTTTGTACTTTCTAATGATTGTTCTAATGCCTCCATTAAATTCGAAACATTTTCTTGTGGAGATTTCGGTTTAGACGTTGTTACTTCTTCATTATTCCGTTTCGCTTCAATGAGCTCCATCAATGCTGTTCTATAGTCATCCGTATACTTCTCAGGTTCAAATTCAGCCGTGAGCTGATCAATGAGCGTAATCGCCGTACTTACTTCTTTTTTACTTAGCTCCGTCTGCTCAGGTACGTTAGGAACATCTGCTACGTTACGAACTTCGTCCGGGAAGTGAATCGTTTCCATAACTAGTGTGTTTTGATACACTCTCACGATGGCTAACTGTTCCTTTGACCGGATGATAATTTTAGCGATCCCAATTTTACCTGTATCACTTAGCGCTTGGCGCAGAAGCCCATAGGCTTTTGTTCCGCCATCATTAGGCGACATAAAATAACTGCGTTCAAAATAAATAGGATCAATTTCTTCTAGTTTTACAAAATCCAATATTTCTACAGATTTATCTTCCTGTTCCTTCTTTAAGTTCTCTAAATCTTCCGCATCTAGTACGACGAATTTGTTCTTCGTATACTCATAAGCTTTGACGATTTCCTCATTAGCTACTTCTTTATCACAAACAGGACAGCGCTTTTTATATTCAATAGGCGACTTACATTCTTCATGCAACTGCCTTAGCTTAATGTCTTTATTTTCTGTCGCAGCATGCAATTTAATGGGGATATTGACAAGCCCGAAACTAATGGTCCCTTTCCACATCGTGTGCATTGTTCCCACTCCTTTTTTCATAGCATGCACCTCGAATAAGAAATTATGATTAAGCTCTCTCATATCGCTTAAACTATTGAGTATAAAGCAGGTGATAAAGATGAATAGACCAATGCTCCCCACCCTATCTGAAAAAATCCCTGAAGGTAGTAAGTGGGTCTATGAAATAAAATATGATGGCTTTCGTGCGTTTCTCATAGGGACTGAGGACGATCTTCAGTTAATCAGTCGAAACGGGAAGAATTTATCTGAGCAATTCCCAGAAATCATTGATGACTTTAAACGACAGCGCCCTCCTATAAAGGATTTTATTTTAGATGGGGAGATCGTGATTTTAAACAACCCTTATCAAGGCAATTTTGATTTATTGCAGACTCGCGGGCGACTAAAAAACAAAGAGAAGATTAAGGAGCATTCTTCTACGCGCCCTGTCACATTCATGGCTTTTGATTTGATCAAGCATGAAAAAGAGACTACAGGCGACTCTTATCTAGCGAGAAGGAAAAAGCTTAAAGAATTCATCAAAAGAATGAACCTATCAAGGATAAAGGTTGTAGAAGCATTTCAAGACTGGAATACTGCTCATAAGATTGTTTTTGATTACCTTGGAGAAGGAATAGTAGCTAAACGTAAAAGTAGCCTCTATACGTATAGCAAACGTTCTAAAGAATGGTTGAAAATTAAATTATGGCGTACCATTTCTGGCTTTCTTACGGAATACAACCCAGAAAACGACTACTTTACAGCTGAAGTCTATAACGAAGAACAGCGCTCAAAGCTCGGCCATGTTAAACACGGACTAGATGATGAACAATTTAAAACACTGCGTACGTTTTTTAAAGAAAAAGGACAAAACTGGAGAATTGATTCAGGAGTATGTGTAGATATTGATTGTTTACAAGCTCAAAATGGAGAATTAAGAGAACCTATGTTTAAAGATTTCCGTTTTGACTTAGAGGCGTCAGATTGTACAGTAAAGAAACTGCAATGGAGCCTCTCCCTTTTTCCTGACGAAGTTGAATTTACTAATACGAACAAGCAACTATGGCCTAATGGACTTCGTAAGGAAGATTACTTAGTTTACTTGCGGCACATTTCCCCTTATATGCTGCCCTTCTTTTCTAACAAAAAAGTTACCGTTATCCGTTATCCTGATGGTATTGCTCAGACGTCCTTTTTCCAAAAACATAAACCTGACTATGCGCCTGACTATATTACAGGTTGGTCTGAGGAGGATGGAGAAATCTCATTAAGGGCAGACCAGCTTTCGCCATTATTATGGCTGGGAAACCAAGGAGCGTTAGAGTTCCACCTCCCTTTTCAAAAAGCATTATCAAGTGTTCCGGATGAAATCATATTTGATTTAGACCCTCCTTCTCGTGAGGAGTTTCAATCAGCTGTTTTAGCAGCACAGCTATTAAAACATTTACTCGACAAGCTAGAGGTATACAGCTTCGTGAAGACCTCGGGAAACAAAGGCCTTCAAATCCACATTCCCATTGTAGAAGGTGAAATGAATTATGATGAAACTAGACAATTCACTGAACGGTTAGCCCGGCTCCTTGTAAAAGAAAAGCCTGATCTATTTACCGTCGAACGCTTAAAGAAAAAGCGTGGTCACCGTCTCTATATCGACTACGTACAGCACGCAGAAGGAAAAACGATCATCGCCCCTTATTCTGCTCGCGCTACTAAGGAAGCCAGCGTGGCTACTCCTTTATACTGGAAAGAACTAACTGAAAGCTTGACTCCTTACTCTTTTACGATTACGAATGTGATCAATCGTGTACAAACTCTTGGTTGTCCATTTCAAACGTACGATGAAGTAAGACCTTTGCAGCCAATTCAAACAATGAAGAAGCTCTAACTTCTTCACAGCTTGTAGAGAAACCTTAAAGAGTATAAGTTTCCTTGCGGAGCGATGGTAACTTCCTTTCTTGACAAATAAATAATCCGAACTGATTTTAATAAAATCGTTCGGATTATATTATGCCTTATTCAGTTTTGTCGCAGCCTGCTTCTTTTCCTATGTTCGAGTGCCCTGGCTTTCTCTCAGTTTAAATTTCTGCAGCTTGCCGCTAGCGTTCCGCGGAAGCTCATCTACAAATTCATAGCGTCTTGGCCGCTTATACCTAGCCAACCGATTGGTGGATGTACAGAATTCTTCTAAGTCTGCCTCTGTTAAGCTTTTTTCCTTAGGGACAACGTAAGCAACTACTCGTTCCCCCCACATTTCATCAGGCTCTCCAATGACTGCCGCATCGACGACAAGAGGGTGATCAAATAATACATCTTCTACTTCCCTTGAGTAAATGTTTTCTCCACCTGATATAATCATATCTTTCACTCGATCACTTACCCATAAATACCCTTCTTCATCGAATGACCCTATATCGCCGGAGTGATACCATCCTTTGAACATAACCTCTTCGGTTGCTTCAGGCCGCTTGTAGTATCCCTTCATCGTACTTGGGCCTCGTACCACAATTTCTCCAAGCTCTCTAGGCTCACAAACATCCTCAGGATCTGCAGGTCCATCTTCCCTTGTTCTTACTACGCGCACCTCATGATTAATAAGGGCTCTCCCCGCCGATCCTGCTTTTGAAATCTGTTCATCTTCTAGCAGCGCCGTTATTGCAGGCCCCATTTCAGTCATTCCGTAAGCTTGGAGCAGTTGAACACCTAATGCCTCATGCAAACGAGTGGTTAATGCAGGTGCCATTGGTGCACCTCCATACAACCCTTGGCGCAGTGTAGCAAAATCATCTTGGTTGAATTCTTCCTGGAGCACCATGTTCCACATCGTAGGAGCGGCAAACATCGTAGATATTTGTTCTTCGCGAACGGTATCAATCATAGCTTTAGGGTCAAAATGATGGAGAATTATATTTGTTGCTCCTACCATAATCCTTGGAAAGAACGTACAGTGGAGTTCAGCGCAATGGAACAAAGGAGCGACACTCAACCCACGATCTTCAGGGGTTAATCTTAAGGTGGCGGTTAAAATAAGCGCCTGATCTACCATATCTCTATGCGTGTGAAGAACCCCTTTAGGTGCCCCTGTTGTACCCGAAGTATACATAATGGCATAAAGGTCATCTTCGTCCACCTCAACATTTGGCCTTATTGCTTGAGCCCCTTCAATCGCACGGTAATAATGTTCAGCATATTCCAGCTCTCTCTCGTCAATCGACCAGAACGTAATATGAGGAAGGGAAGCAGCAATACCTTTAACGGAGGCTGCCGTAGCCTTTTCAAAGATAACGACTTTAGGGTCAGCGTCATTGATGATGTAATCAATTTCTTGAGCAGTTAAACGAAAATTAATGGGATTAAAGACGGCCCCAATCTTCATACAAGCAAACAACGTCGTTGCAAATTCTGCAGTATTAAATAGTACAGTGGAGACTCGATCCCCTTTTTCTACCCCTTCGGCAAGAAGCGTGTTGGCCAGCCTATTTACCTCTTCATCCCATTCGCTGTATGTCCACCTTGTTCCTAAACGCAGATCAACTAACCCTTCTTTATTTGGATACTTGGCTACGGTTTGTTCAAACATACTCGTTAATGTTGGTCCCATACCTAAACCTCTCCCTTTTTATTTTTTAGTCGTCTCCCTCTCCTACTTCGGCTGCAACCTTATCGCTCCGTCAAGCCGGATCACCTCCCCGTTTAACATAGGGTTTTCTATTATGCTTAACGCAAGTTTGCCATACTCCCGAGGCTGGCCAAGGCGATTTGGGAAAGGGGTAGACTTTCCTAAAGCCTCTTTAGCTGCAGCAGGAAGGACGTCAAACATCGGAGTTTCAAATAATCCAGGGGCTATCGTCATTACTCGTATACCAAAGCGCGCTAATTCCCTTGATATAGGAAGCGTCATACTAGCAACTCCACCCTTAGACGCACTATAAGCGGCTTGTCCTATCTGACCATCAAAGGCCGCAATTGATGCCGTATTAATAATAATTCCCCGTTCTCCTTCTTCATTCGATTGGTTCCCTATCATTTTTTCGGCAGTCAGTCGTATCATATTAAAGGTTCCTGTGAGGTTAACTTCAATGACTTTCTGAAAAGAATCTAAACGATGAGATCCTTCCTTTCCCGAAACTTTCTCTGCAATAACGATGCCTGCACAATTTACAAGGGCATTGATATATCCGAAATGGTGAGCAGCTTTGGTAAGCCCTTCTTTAATTTGCTCTTCATTTGTAACGTCTAAAGGGTAAAATACAGCTGATTCATTAAGCTCTTCTGATAGTGCCTCACCTTTCTCAGCGTTCACATCTGCTATGATTGCTTTACCTCCCTGTTCGACAATGCTTCGAACCGCTGCCTCCCCTAGACCTGAGGCACCGCCTGTCACCACTGCCACAATATCTTTTGGATCCACCCTCTATCCCTCCAGTCGCTCAATAATTGTTGCATTGGCCATCCCCATTCCTTCACAGACAGCCTGAAGACCATAACGACCTTTACTTCTTTCTAATTCGTGAACTAAGGTTGTCAGTAATTTAGTTCCTGTCGCGCCTAAAGGATGGCCTAATGCGATAGCGCCTCCGTTTACGTTCAGTTTGGTCCGTTCAGCACCTGTCTCTTTCAGCCAAAATAAAGGAACAGGAGCAAAAGCTTCATTTACTTCAAATAAGTCAATATCAGCAAGGTTAAGACCAGCTTTTTGTAATACTTTGTGAGTAGCTGGCACGGGACCCGTAAGCATAAATGTTGGATCAGAGCCAACTACAGAACGAGCAACTACTCGGCATCTTGGTTGAAGCCCTAATTCTTCCGCTTTATTGTGAGACATTAAAAGAACCGCTGACGCACCATCACTAATTTGACTTGCATTTCCTGCTGTAATTACCCCATGCTCGTTAAAAACAGGCTTAAGCTCGGCTAATGTATCAGCCGTTGTACCTGGACGCGGCCCCTCATCGTGCTGCATCATAATCGGCAAACCTTGTTTATCTTTAGCTTCTACTGCCATTATTTCTTTATCAAAACGCTCTTCTTCCCTTGCACGTAAAGCTCGTTCATGACTGCTGGCCGCATATTCATCAAGATCACGACGGCTCAGCTTCCAATGATCAGCAATCCTTTCAGCTGATAGTCCCTGATTTATAATTTCATACCGATCGGTGAGTTTATCACTGTACTCTGACCCTTTCATATTTGAGAACATAGGAACCCTGGACATGCTTTCTACTCCTCCAGCAATGACAATGTCCATATCCCCGCTTGCTATGGCTTGAGAAGCAAAATGAAGGGCTTGTTGACTTGAGCCGCATTGTCGATCAATCGTCACTCCAGGGACCTCCTTAGGAAAGCCTGCAATTAGAGCTGCTACACGAGCCACATCCCCTGCTTGTTCCCCTACTTGAGAGACGCATCCAGCAATGACATCGTCTACTTGACTTGGGTCTAAAGAAACACGATCCACTATTTCCCGTAACACTTTTGCTAACAATTCATCTGCCCTAATATCACTTAATAAACCGTTTCTTTTTCCTACAGGAGTGCGCACGGCCTCTACGATAACTACTTCATTCACTACTATTCCTCCTAACTATTCACTTACCTAGTCCCATCTTCTTTGCTATAATTGACTTCATGATTTCATTCGACCCTGCATAAATGGCTGTAACAGGTGCATCTCGGAACCTTCTGGCAATTTCATACTCCTCCATATATCCATAGCCTCCGTGTAAATGCATACAAGAGCTGGCTACCTTTTTGACAAGGTCGGTTATCCACCATTTAGCCATCGATACTTCTTTCTCTACACCTTCACCGTTCATATGGGACTGAATGGTCCGGTCTAAAAAAGTCCTTCCGATTTCCACTTCCGTCTGTAGCTCAGCTAACTTAAATTGCGTGTTTTGAAAAGAAGCTATAGACTGCCCAAAAGCTTTTCTATTTTTTACATAATCAATGGTAAGCTCAAGCATCCGCTCACTCGCTGCGATTCCTCCTATCGCAACAATTAACCGTTCTTGCTGAAGCTGATCCATTAAGTAATAAAAGCCCTTCCCTTCTTCACCTATTAAATTTTCTTGTGGTATTCTGGCATCTTCAAAAATTAATTCTGCTGTGTCTTGGCTATACAATCCTACTTTTTTTAATTTCTTCCCTCTTGAAAACCCCTTCGTCCCTCTCTCAACGACTAAAAGACTTATCCCGCGGTGAGAAGGTTGAACGTTTGTATCTGTTTTACAAACCACAAGAATTAAATCGGCGTGCACACCATTCGTAATGAAAGTTTTCTCTCCGTTTAACACATAGTGGTCCCCATCAAGATGGGCACTCGTTCGTATGCTCGCTAAATCAGATCCCGCTCCAGGCTCAGTCATGGCCACTGCTGTAATCAACTCACCAGTTACACACTTAGGCAGCCATTTCTTTTTCTGCTCAACTGTTCCATAATGAGATAAGTAAGGCACAACGATATCGCTATGTAACCCTATTCCAATAAGACCTGTCCCTACTTTTTCTAATTCTTCGTTAATAACAACCGAATATCCGAAGTCTGCTCCAAAGCCTCCAAATTCATCTTCAAGCCAAGGACACAGATACCCTTGCTCTCCAAGCTTCTTCCAGAACGAGCGTGGAACCTCCCCTTTTTCTTCCCACTCATTGAAAAAAGGATAGGCTTCTTTTTCAAGAAATTTCTTTAAGGAGGTACGAAGCATCTCATGTTCTTCCTTTAAGTAAGCAGCTTTCATAACGAACCACCTTTTACAGAATTTTCAGATATATAAAAGCTCAAAATATCTCACTTACTATTAATTCGTGCCTCCAACTCAAATTCCTGCTTAAATTTGGTAAGCGTTTTCAATAAGAAAAAAACACGGACCTCATCATAGGATGAAGGTCCGTGTTTTTTGTATAGGAGGAGACTTTAGGTAGGGTAGTACTATATTATGCTGGAGCTCAAGAACTTATGCCCCAGATGAATTATAATACGATCTCAATCGCTTTAGCTACTCCGCTTTCATCATTCGTATTTGTGACCCACGCTGCAGCTTTCTTGACATCTTCTTGAGCATTGCCCATGGCTACACCAATTCCTGCCTCTTTAATCATCGCTAAATCATTCAAACTGTCACCGACCGCCATCACATTTTCCATCTTCATGTCCAGGCGTTCACACACTTTTAGAAGGGCAGCTGCTTTATTAACTCCCGCCGGGTTTACTTCGATATTCGTTGGACTGGAGTTTGAAATCTCTAACGCTTCATTATTTAAAAGCTCATCTAAAATAACTTTTCTAATTTCATCATCTTCAATATCAAAGCCAAACTTCAACCAGTCATAGTCGCTTACCTCTTTGTCAAAGTTCTGTGTACTATTGAATTGTCCTTGTACGGTCGTCGACCAATAATGCACTTCATGTTCCTGACGAAGCTCCCATAGACGTTCGACCAACTTCGAATCCAATAGTGTCTGATCGACTAATTCAAATTGATGATTATATATTTCTCCCCCGTTGATCGTCACAATAAATGAAGAGCGTCCAAGTGATTCTGCGATTTCTCTGCAGCGGTCAAGGGAACGACCCGTGCTTAGCACTACATGAATTCCTTTTTCCTTTGCTTTTTGAATAGCTTTAAAGTTTTCTTCTGATACTTCTTCTTCTGTATTTAATAAAGTGCCATCCATATCTAGTGCGATTAGTTTTATATCTTTTTTCATGATTGTCTCACGTCCTCTCATTTGCTCCCCTTATTCTAATATAAATGAATGAAATGATACAGGCTTATGATTAATCTTTTTCATAGATAACAGAAAACAAAAGTTCTACCATTTTACTGATTAATTGAATACTTATGAGGGTATATTACGTATGGAACCCTAAACTATAAGGAGGATGATTATGTTTGATTACACAGTTTCGACAAATAAAGGAGTCGAAGAAGCTGTTGAAAGTCTTGAAGCCAGCCTGAAAGAGGAACAGTTCGGTGTACTTTGGACATTTGATATTAAGGATAAACTCCAAGAAAAAGGTCTAGATTTTAATAAAGAATATAAAGTATTAGAAGTTTGTAACCCTAAAGAAGCTCAACGAGTCTTAAGTGAAAACCAAATGGCTGGTTATTTTTTACCGTGTAAAATGGTTGTATATGATGATGAGGGGACAACCAAAATTGGTATGCCTAAGCCTACGGCACTCATCAGTATGGTAAATGATGAAACGATTGAATCACTGGCTAAGGATATTGAAGAACGTTTAATCACTTGCATGGATAAGAGCGTGTAATAGAGAGGGGTTATGCAGCCCCTCTTTTTTAATGTTCAATTGGGGGAATTACATCATCCTTTTCTACTTTAGTCGAATATACAAACTTTCCTGATGGCGTTAGAGCTCCATAGAAAACCTCTTTTATATCCTTAATTGTATGCTTTGCTAATTGTTCTTGAATCCAACCCTCATCTTTGTTTAACCTTTTTAACATCTCCTCCTGAAGTTCTCCATCTAAGATAATGGGAACATCATACTCACCTCGTGAGATCTTCCCACCCACGTCTCCCTTTGTAGCCCACTCTTTTTCTCCTTTTAATTTTACGGATAGTTGTCCATTCGCTTCTACAACGGCAATTTCAACATCCTGGATCGTGAATACACTCTTCTCCCTTAGCATTTGAGCAATATTATCAATGGCATAGTGCACTTTTTTCATATTTTTATAAAGGAACTTCCCATTATATATAACTACTGTAGGCTCAAACGTAAGTAATTTACCAACCTTTCGGCTCTTCAGCTTCAAATAAATAATGAATTGATGCAATAAAGCAATCGCAACCATAGCTACTACGGTATGAATATGATCAATACTTGGGTCTGCAATATCTGCTCCCACAACGGAACCAAGAACTAATACGACTAGAAAATCAAAAACAGGAAGTTCTCCTATGGAACGCTTGCCCATATACAATCCGACTACTAGAAGAAGTGGAAGGATGGTTACTATTCTACCTAGCACTTTTAGAGCATCGATAAATATATCCACTAAATATCACCTCAGCTTTAGGCTTTCCAAAAAAGTTTGTTTTAACTGTTGACATTATACCTAACGGGGTATATTATAAGTCATGTACTGTTATTCATTAGAAAAAATTAAACTCCAAACACAAGGAGGTTTACCATATGGAATACAACAGCTCAGTAAAAAACCGAGTAAAACGAATGGAAGGCCAGCTGCGAGGTGTGCTAAAAATGATGGAAGAGGGTAAAGATTGCAAAGATGTCATCACCCAGCTTTCAGCTACACGCAGTGGACTTGACCGCACGATCGGATTAGTCGTAAGTTCCAATCTGGTTGAATGCATTCAAGATGCTCAAGATGAAGAGACAAAAGAAGAATCCATTAACGAAGCTGTACAATTATTAGTAAAAAGCCGCTAATTTTTTTGAAACAAATAATACCCTTAGGTGTATAAGTATATTAGGAGGATGATGAATATGTCAGAAACAAAGAAAACGAACATTATTTTATTCAGTGGAGATTACGATAAAGCGATGGCTGCTTACATTATTGCTAATGGAGCAGCAGCGTATGATCATGAAGTAACTATTTTTCATACGTTCTGGGGATTAAATGCATTACGTAAAGATGGTCACGTAGCCGTGAAGAAAAACTTTATGGAAAAGATGTTTGGCAAAATGATGCCTCGCGGAGCAGATAAGATGGGGCTCTCTAAAATGAATTACGCCGGTTTTGGACCGAAGATGATTAAAGATGTCATGAAAAAGCATAATGCCATGCCTTTGCCTGATTTAATTGAAATGGCTCAAGAGCAAGAAGTGAACTTAGTCGCTTGTACGATGACGATGGATTTACTTGGACTTCGCAAAGAAGAGTTACTCGAAGATATTGAGTATGCAGGAGTTGCCGCCTATCTAGGAGAAGCAGAAGACGGTAACGTAAACCTATTCATTTAAGGAGGATTATGACTAGTATGAAAACAATGACAGCAAAACAAGTAGAAAATCAGCATAAAGAGTTAAACATTATAGACGTAAGAGAAACGGATGAAGTGGCAGCTGGCAAGATACCTGGAGCGCAAAATATACCTCTAGGGCTTCTAGAATTTCGTATGAACGAGTTAGACAAATCAAAAGAATACGTTATGGTTTGTCGTTCTGGGGGACGCAGCGGTCAGGCTACACAGTTCCTTGAAGGTCAAGGCTATCATGTCATTAACGTGGATGGCGGAATGATGAATTACGAAGGAACAACCGAATAAATCTAAGGAGGAATTAGATATGGATATTAAAACAAATGAAGTTTTGGACGCAAAGGGACTCGCTTGCCCAATGCCAATTGTGAAGACAAAGAAGACCATTAAAAATCTCGAAGCAGGTCAAGTGCTTAAAGTAGAAGCTACAGACAAAGGCTCTACCGCTGATATTAAAGCTTGGGCTGAAAAAACAGGACATCAATACCTTGGTACTACTGAAGAAAATGATGTGCTAAGCCATTATATTCGCAAATCAAGTGACGAAGATTCACAAGAAAAGCAGCACCCTCACGTGGTGGATAATGATGCTCTTCAATCTCTAGGTGAGGATGCAATTGTTTTAGATGTGCGTGAATCTGCGGAGTACGCTTTCGGCCATATTCCAGGTTCAAAGTCTATTCCTCTTGGTGAACTAGATGAACGTATGAGTGAAATTGATGATACGAAGAATATTTATGTGGTTTGCCGCACAGGAAACCGCAGCGACATGGCAGCGCAAAAGTTAGCAGCTAAAGGTTATAACCATGTCTACAATGTTGTACCAGGAATGAGCGGTTGGTCAGGAGAAACCACAAAATCCAACTAATTTTTTTAAACAAAATAATACCTTAGGGGGTAATAAATAATGACTGTAAATGCTATGACTGCTCAGCAAGTCACTAAAAAAATAGTAAACAATGAACCACTATTTATTTTAGATGTTAGAAATGAAGATGCTTTTCAAGACTGGAAAATTGAAGGGAAAAGCTTAACGTATTTAAATATCCCTTATTTTGATCTACTAGACGGTGTTGAGGAGATCCTTGATCAACTGCCTGCCGACCAAGATGTAATTGTAGTTTGTGCAAAAGAAGGATCTTCTGTGATGGTTGCAGAAATGATTTCTGAAGAAGGAAGAAATGTTTCCTATTTACAAGGTGGAATGAAAGCTTGGAGTGAATATCTAGAGCCCGTTAAAGTTGCTGACTTAAACGATGGCGGAGAGCTCTTCCAATTTGTACGAATCGGTAAAGGATGTCTTTCTTATATGGTCATCTCTAATGGAGAAGCTGCGATCATAGATGCTACGCGTATGACTAACATTTATACTCGTTTTGCAGGAGGAAAAGGAGCTAAAATCTCTCACGCTTTCGACACTCACTTGCATGCCGATCACATTTCAGGTGGTCGTAAATTAGCTGAACAAACAGGAGCCACCTATTGGCTTCCGCCGAAAGATGCTGGTGAAGTAACGTTTAACTACGCACCATTAGAAGATAATAAAACCGTGAAGGTTGGAGATGCGGAGATCGCAATTCACGCATTATATTCACCAGGACACACAATTGGTTCTACTTCATTTGTCATCGATGATCAATACCTTCTTTCAGGCGACATTCTATTCATTGATTCGATTGGACGTCCCGACCTAGCTGGTAAAGCAGAAGACTGGGTAAAAGATCTACGTGAGACACTCTACGCTCGTTACAAAGAGCTTTCTGACGAACTGATTGTACTACCTGCTCACTTTATGATTATGGATGAACTTAACGAGGATGGAACAGTAGCAGAAAAGCTAGGAACATTGTTTTCTAACAACCATGGTTTAAACATTGAAGATGAAACAGAATTTCGCAAAATGGTAACGGAGAATCTTCCGCCTCAACCAAATGCTTATCAAGAAATTAGAGAAACAAACATGGGGAAAATCTCTCCAGATGAAGAAGAACAGCGCGAAATGGAGATTGGACCTAACCGTTGTGCGGTTAGATAAAACAATAAACGCAAATAAAAGTTGGAGGTTTTAAATTATGAATTCTACTAAAATATTAGACGCAAAAGGACTCGCTTGCCCAATGCCGATTGTAAAAACAAAAAAGGCAATGAAAGAACTTGAAACAGGAGATGTGCTTGAAATTCACGCGACAGATCAAGGGGCTAAAGGAGACTTAACTGCCTGGGCAAAATCTGGCGGACACGAATTACTAAAGAGCGACGAAGAAAATGAAGTCCTAAAATTCTGGATTCAAAAAGGATAAAAAAGAAAAAGGGAACCTCAAATGGTTCCCTTTTTTAAGGAGTGTTTTGGTTATGGAGTTTGGCCTTATTGTTACCGTATTCTTAATTGGTTTTGTTGGATCCTATATCTCAGGGATGCTCGGCATTGGAGGATCTATTATAAAATACCCAATGCTTCTTTATATTCCTTCTCTTGTAGGTTTTACTGCTTTTACAGCTCATGAAGTTTCCGGAATCAGTGCCGTGCAAGTATTCTTTGCAACCATTGGTGGTGTATGGGCCTATCGCAAAGGCGGGTATTTAAATAAAACGCTAATCCTTTACATGGGTGTAAGTATACTAATCGGAAGCTTTATTGGTGGTTATGGATCACGATTCATGCCAGAGGATGGCATAAATGTAGTCTATGGGATTTTAGCCTTAACGGCTGCAATTATGATGTTTGTCCCAAAGAAAGGCATTGATGACATTCCATTTGACCAAGTGAGCTTTAATAAATGGTTAGCCGCTATACTGGCCCTCATCGTGGGAATTGGTGCTGGTATTGTTGGAGCAGCTGGTGCCTTCTTATTAGTACCGATTATGCTAGTTGTACTAAAAATACCTACGAGAATGACGATTGCTTCTTCTCTAGCCATTACATTAATATCATCCATCGGCGCTACGGTAGGCAAGGTCTCTACAGGACAAGTCGATTATATCGCTGCAGGCATAATGATTGTAGCTAGTTTAATCGCTGCGCCTCTAGGAGCTAGAGCAGGCAAAACAATGAACACTAAAGTGTTACAAACGATATTAGCTGTTCTAATTGTAGCTACAACTATAAAAATATGGTTAGATATTATTTAATTTATAAATAATAAAAGCCTTCACCCGTTAAGGTGAAGGCTTTTATCATTTATTCTTCGTCTTGATCAGACTCTTCTTCCTCAATCAATTCAGTCTCATCCAGATAGCGTAACAAATCACCATAGACGATAGAATCTGACATTTGCAACTCTTCTTCAGCTTCCGCAAATAATGGCTCACACGCTTCACTATCTACTTCTTCTCCCGTTTCACGATCATAACAAGCATCTTTCACGCCTACATAATCTTCATTAGCAAAGTCTCCATCACGAGTAATCATCATTTCCCGACGGTCTTCACTAAATAAGTCATGTCCAAACTGAATCGGATTGTCATCTTCGACTCCAAGCATATTCATTAATGTCGGTCGTAAATCAATTTGCCCTCCAACTGTGTCACTTTCCTGAGGTTCAATTCCTTCACCAATCATTAATAATGGTACACGTTGCAGCTGGAACTGTTCATAATCGTTAATATCTTTATCCAAATACTCACCCATGGCTTCCTGGTGGTTTTCAGAGATACCGAAGTGGTCACCATAAATGACAAGTACAGTATCATCATATAAATCAGATTGCTTAAACTCTTCTACAAATTGCTTTAATGCCTCGTCTTGATAACGAATGGTTTGGAAGAATCGATTTAATGTTCCACTAGAAGTATCGCCTTCATCGATATACTTTTTATCTTCCGGTAGTGTGAATGGGTGGTGGTTCGTCAGCGTAATCATCTTGTTATAGAAAGGCTGCTCCATTTCTTCCATCTTATCTAGGGATTCTTCAAAGAAGTATTCGTCTAGATAGCCCCATCCGTACGACTTTTCCTCCGTGACATCATAATCTTGCTTTCCGTAAAACTCATCATAACCTAATGAATCGTACATAACATTACGATTCCAGAACGTCTTGTCATTGGCATGCATATTGGAAGTTGTATAACCATTCTCCCCTAGTATTTCAGGAGTGGCTTCGTATTCATTACTTGAATGGGTAAAGAATGCTGCTCCACGGTTAAGACCATACATCGAATTATCAAGGATAAATTCAGAGTCTGACGTACGACCTTGCTTAACTTGATGATAGAAGTTACTGAAGTAAGCTCCTTCTTCTTTCAAGTCATTAAAATATGGCGTCAACTCTTCTCCATTTACTTCATTGTCTACAACAAATGTCTGGGTACTTTCAAGTGAAAGTAGAATGACGTTTTTCCCTTCAGCCACACCGGTCATTTCACTATTGGGTTCCGTTTTCTTTTCATTCAAATAGTTTAAAGCAGGTACAAGTTCGTTACTATCAGCAAAAGTCTTTTTCATTTCTGTTTGACCTTGAAGCACAACATCATACACGTGATAGTTAATTACCCCAATGTATTTCACTAACATATTACGGTCAAAGGCTCTCTCAAGAAGATCGGTACGCTCTGTTTCCGCCCATGCAAGGTTGACCAAGAAAAGCGGAATAGCGATAACTGCCATAATCGCACCTTCTCTACGCTTAGGCATAAACCTAGGGAAACGACTAGATTTCAAATAGAATAATAGAAAAATCGCAGCAAAAACATCAACAAATAATAGGATATCCGCCACAGATAGAATATTTGTGATACTTCCGCCTAATCCAGCCAGGTTAGCTACTTGACCAAGCATTGGTACTGTTATAAAGTCGTTGTACTCTCGATAGAAAAGTACATTTACATACAAAAGAATTGAACCAATTATATAGGTTACTAACAAACCTTTGCGTCCGGCTAATAGGATCCCCAGTCCAAACAATAAGAAAATACTGCTTAGAGGGTTAAAAGCCAGGATAGCAGCTTCGTTTGCATTCTCAACACCAAGGGTAAATATACTCCCCTGAATAAAGTACATTTTCATCCAAAAAATAGCGATAACGATAGCGTATACGGCCCATTTATTCAGTTTTTCTTTGGTGAAATATTTATTATTTGTAAACATCGTAAAACCTCCGTTAATTTCGCACTCACTTATTTTACCTTATATCCCCCAATTTTTGAACTTAAAACCGTCTCATTTTAACAAATTGAAATATTTGTAACGAAGTGTTCGTTTTTTTGACACACAAAAATAGTCCTTTATCCTCGTGACAGGCTGTTTTACCTATCTATTATGATTACAAGATATTACAAGCAAGACTTTATCGTTGACCTGTTTCATATAGAATAATACCTTTGTATTGAGACGTTTAATTTCAAAAGGAGGACAAAAATGAGTAAAAGTGCCCGTTTTATCGACTATTTTTTATCGCATAGAGAAGTGACCAAAGATTTGGTAGCTAAAATTG
Source organism: Halobacillus andaensis (assembly GCF_014636475.1). Classification (GTDB taxonomy): domain Bacteria; phylum Bacillota; class Bacilli; order Bacillales; family Halobacillaceae; genus Halobacillus_A; species Halobacillus_A andaensis. The sequence goes on along the minus strand of NZ_BMEL01000002.1, from coordinate 347,335 downwards.
AAGAAAACCAATACACTTTTAAACCAACCCCATCTTCAATGGAAACCGAAAAATTGGTTCAGCACATATTGCAAACAACTTATATGTTTGCTCGATTAGCTCATCAGCAGGAACCCGACCAACTCATACAAGGTGATGAAAATGTAAGCCTGGAAAAGCAAGCCGATTTATACACTGAAAAAACTTTACAATTAATAAGCTCTTTGTCTGAAGAAGATTTTGAAAAGCAAATTGATGTCACTAGAATATTTGGCCAAGAGCTTACTGTTGCTGAACTGCTCAACGTAGCCATTGATCACGAAATTCATCATAAAGGAAACCTTTTTGTCTATGTACGAGAAATGGGACACACAGACCTTCCTTTGTATGTGAAAATGAATTAATTGTCTGTCATCCTTTTATAAAATAAAACTATAAATATTCTCTCTAATATGTTAACTTTATTTTTATATAGTTTACATATTAGGAGTGTGAAGAAATGCCCCCTCAAAGTAAAAGACTACGAATAATTATAAATGGCGCTATATTTGCAGCCATAACAGCCATTCTAGCTCAAGTGGAGATCCCCCTCCCATTAGTCCCTATTAGCGGCCAGACATTAGCAGTCGGTCTTACAGCTACTATTTTAGGAAGCCGCCAGGGAGCGATTGCCATGGTCTGCTATGCGGCATTAGGAGCTGCAGGTCTTCCTGTGTTTGCAGGCTTCAGCGGCGGTGCACAAGTGTTAGTCGGACCTACAGGAGGCTATATCTTTGGTTTTATAGCTGCGGCATATGTAACAGGACTTGTACTGGAGAAAACGAGATTTACTGTTAGTTGGGCAATGGTTGCTAACACAATCGGAATGGTGATTACTTTATTGTTCGGTATGCTTCAGCTTAAATTTGTCATGGATCTGACCTGGACTCAAGCCCTGGCTGGTGGCGTTTATCCATTTTTAGTGGTAGGTGTTATAAAAGCTTTCTTAGCCAGTTGGATTGGAATTGTAGTTAGACGCAGACTCATTCAGGCTCGATTGTTACCTGAACGAAATAAAGAAGCCGCCTAAAACCATCCTTCTTGGGGTGGTTTTTCTAATTTCAATAGAATACTCCGTCCTTTCTTTTGTTATAATAGGGAAAAAGGTCCGGTATAATTTTCTCTATTAAAGGAGTTTGATTTACGTGAAGGCATTACTCGCTCTCACATTGTGTCTATTTATGACAGCATGCAGCGAAGCCCCTGTTCCCAACCAATCAATTACTCATCCGAACAAAGAAATTTCTTTACAAAAAAAAGATCCCCTCCGTTTTCATGAGAAAATTAGTGTTTCCGCAGTAGGTGATATGTTGATTCATGACCGCGTTTACAATGACGCTAAATCTTCAGATGGCTTTAACTTTATGCCTATGCTAGAAAAAGTAAAACCATACTTAGAAGATACAACGATTACAATGGCTAACCAAGAAACAATGATAGGCGGAGAAAGCATAGGATTATCTAGCTATCCTTCTTTTAATACACCTCAAGAATTTGGTGATGCTTTAAAACAGCTTGGTGTTGATGTTGTCACCCTTGCTAATAACCACACGTTAGACAGAGGAGAAAAAGCAGTGCTGAGCGCTATTGAACACTGGGACTCACTCGATATGATGTATACTGGTGCTTTTAAAAATAAAGAGGATCAAAAGAAAACAAGGGTTTACGAAACAGAGGAGGGTATTGACGTCTCTTTTTTAAGTTATACATATGGCACAAATGGGATACCAGTGCCTAAAGGCAAATCTCACCTCGTAAACCTGATTAATAAAAAACAAATAAAAAATGAAGTGGAACAGGCAAATCGTGAAAGTGATGCTATTATTCTCAACCTCCATTTTGGAGATGAATATGAGCCGCTTCCTAATAAAGAACAAAAAGACTTAGCACAATTTGCTGCTGACCTTGGAGTAGACGTTGTAATTGGCCATCACCCCCATGTGCTGCAGCCTATTGAATGGGTAGAAGGTAAAGATGATCACAAAATGTTAGCAGTCTATTCCCTGGGAAATTTCTTCTCAGGGCAAAATGCTTTAGAGAAACGAATTGGGGGAGTTGTGAAGTTTGACTTTATTCGAAAAGAAGAAAAGATTTCTGTAGAGAACCCTCGATTTCTATTAACTTATGTAACTTCTGAAGGATCTCACGCTTACGAGGTCCTCCCTATGCACGAGTTAAATAATGATCTGCTGCCTGATTATAAAAATGTAATGGAAGAAAAGAAAGACCACCTTACGCAATGGATGCCAGAGCTTGAATTTGTGAAATAGAAAGAACGCCTTTAGAGGCGCTCCCAGCTTGTAGAGAAACCTCTTTTCTACAAGTTTTTTTCTTGCCTCCAGGAGCTACGGACCCTTCCCTTCCCGCGGACGAGCGCCCGAGCTTCCTCGCAAAACCCACGCTCGGGGATCTCGGCTCACTCGTTCTTCCGCAGGAGTGGAAGGGCCCTTGCTCCTTGGAGGTTCCTTAAGACAGAAAAAGACCCTTCTCCACCCGTCTCACTCTTGCCAGATGAGGGGCAAGCCTCGCTATTATGGAAACATAGCTATCATAAGGGCTTTCATTATACGTTGGTGCCGAAACACACATTATAATAAAAGGAACGGAAAAAGCGACGACTCCTGCGGGATGAGCAGACAGGAGAGGCCCCGGAGATCACAGATCGAGGAGACTTTCCGTCCTGCCCCGCGGAAAGCGGTGCATTTTCCTATTCCTTTTCAGAAGTCTCTAATGGAGGAACCATGATATACCGTGATCATCCAAACTTTATCGACAGCCTGAGAGCGCATTTAGTGGCGCTCTTTTTATTCGTCCGTTTGGAGGTCAACGATTATACTACTAACAATTGTTATTACGATTGCACAAGATACCGTAGCCGCAAAAATGAAAGACATTATGATCTCCTCCTTCCTACCATGTTTTAAACCCAGTGGAGCCATTTGGAGCATGTTGAATCATTTCGGCTAATGGTACGGTATAAGCAACGGCTATCAATACAATGGCTATGCCTATCCAAACTTTCCAATTCTCTAAAATTTTAGGTGTTCGTTCTTTATCACTAATGGCTATAGGGAATTCGACTTTAGAATTTTCATCAGCATATGGAGCAAACCACCAAAGCTGAATGACGATAAAAACGAGAAGGGAAGCTGACAAGAATAAAATTGAACCGCCGATAGCCATCGTAACGTGGTTGCTTACTAAACCTTCGAACCAGCCTTGCGCTTGTTCGTGATTGTAACCTGTGTAAGCCGTTCTTCGTGGAGCACCTAGCAAACCTAATAAGTGCTGAGCTGTACTCATTAACAACATACCTACAGCCCATGTTCCGACTTGAAGAAACGCTAGCTTTTGAAGAGATTTTGTAAACTTTCTACCGGATAAATAAGGAATAAGCCAGAAAGTTAGGCCAAAGAACGTCATCGCCACTGGGGTCCCCACTGTTATATGGAAGTGACCTACCACCCACAATGTATTGTGGATGACCTCATTGAGTTGAAAGCTAGCATTAATAATGCCGCCAGCTCCTCCAGGAATAAAGAAAAACATCGCAACAAATATAGAAGTAAAGCGTACATCTTTCCAAGGAAGTTTGGTCACCCAACCAAATAATCCTTTTCCACCGAGCTCTCTCCCTCTTAGTTCAAAGGTGGCAAATATTGAGAAAGCCGTCATCAAAGAAGGAATAATTACCATAAAAGTAAGTACAGTTTGCAAGAATTTCCAAAAACTAGCGATGCCCGGTTCTGTCAATTGATGGTGGAACCCTACAGGAATGGAGAATAAGATAAATAAGACAAACGACATACGAGCTAAAGAGTCACTGAATACTTTTCCTCCAATAATCTTTGGCACGATCACATACCAAGCGATATACGCCGGAAGCAGCCAAAAGTAGACGAGCGGGTGTCCAAAATACCAAAACAAGGATCGGCTAAGTTCCACGTTAATCCCGTCTACCCATCCTAAAGACCATGGGATAAATTGAAATAAAACCGTAGCCACTACACCCAAACAAGCAATAATCCATAAGATTAATGTCGCAATTGTCATAAAGGCAAAAAGCGGGCTTAACTCTCCTTTATTTGCTTTTCTCCAAACCCGGTAATGCCCGATTAACGCAAAGCTTTGAATCCACGTCCCAACTACAAACAACGCTAAGCCAATATAAAAGATCGGATGGGCCTGCAGAGGCGCATAAAATGTGTATAATACAGAAGCTTTCCCACTTACAATCATGATTACAGCTAAAAAGGTGCCTAAAGTCGTAACCCAAAATCCGATCCAGCTCCAAAGTACTACTTTGGATCCGAAACTTCCTAGAGTCCGACTCATACCTGCTTGAAAAAAGGCGAAGATGAAAAACGTGGTAAACACTAAAGCTAATAAAACTCCGTGCGCTGTTAACACTTGGTAGTAATCAAGCCACGAAGGCAGCTGTAACGCATCGTTTCTTATAAATACTTGTAAAAGACCACAAAGTGTTCCAATAATAAATGCAATATAGGCAAACCCTAAATTGTATTGAGTCACTTTCCGGTCTGGTTTAGGAATCCTGAACTGTTCCATTATTCAACCACCTCTATTTCTGTACTCATAAAATGGTGCCCATTTCCACAATACTCGTTACAGATAACCAGGTATGTGCCGGGTTGATCAAACGTGTAGGTTTTGTGGTTCACTTGTCCTGGTACTACCATCATGTTCACATTCGTATCGACAATCGTGAAGCTGTGAACTACATCTTCACTTGTAACAGTAAATGTCACCTCTTCATTAGCAGGTATCTTAATTTCTCCTGGGTTATAGCCAAAAGCTCGCCCTATCATCACCACTTCATATGAACCATCCTCCCGCTGATGTACCCCTGGATCATCAAATGGAGCGGTTTCATTTAATTTATCTGGATCCACTGTATGCTGGCCTCCAGCCGGAGTGTGTCCTTGCTGAAATGCACTCACACCCACCACTGATAAAAAGATAATAAGAGCAAATACTCCAAATGCAAGCCATATTTTCTCGAATTTATGTAAATGCATGAACCTCTCCCCCTTAGACTCTTGTCATATACAGGACAAAAATACTGACCCACATGACGATAATGACTCCTCCGATAAGCATGACACTTAGAAAAGTCCCCTTTAAATTTGGTTCGTTATCTTTTTTCATCATGATCTCCCCTCTTTTTTTCTTTATTTTTATTTTATATGCGAAGGGCACAAATGATTATTAGGGAATCCCCCCATCTTGATCGTTTTTTATCCCTAACTTCTTAAAATAAAAAAAGCCTGCGCAGATACGCAGACTTCAGCTTGTTGGTATTACAGCTATAATATTCGTTCCTTTACCTGGAGAGGAATCTATTTCAAGCTCTCCTCCGACAGCTCGTATGCGTTCCTCAATACTAAATAACCCCACTCCGTTGCTTCTGGCTTTTTCAGAAAACCCTATACCCTCATCCATAATATGAAGGTGAATGTGCCCTTTTTCTTGATTCATCCTAATAACAGCTTCATTAACCTCAGCATACTTGCGAATGTTTGTAAGGGCCTCTTGTACAATTCGATAGATAGAAGTCTCTATCTCATCTGAAAGCCGTTGTTTGATTGAGGTAGAGAGACTCACTTTAAGACCGCATGATTTTTCTAAACGATGGATAAAAGATCGAATAGCTGGGATAAGCCCTAATTCATCTAAAGCTGAAGGTCTTAACTCCCAAGATATATCCCTGACACTTTGAATAAGGTGGCTCATATCATCAATCATTTGATCCGTAAGAGGATTTTCGCTTTCCTGCTGCAATCGCTGTAAGCTTATGAACAAACTGTACAATTCTTGGCCTACGCCGTCATGTAACTCCCTAGAAAGCCTTCTCCGTTCCTCTTCTTGAATATTCATAAGTTTCGTCATCATCTTTTGAAGTTCATTTTCTATCCTTTTTCTTTCTGTGATCTCATTACGGATGGCTAAATATTGATAGGGTTTCCCTTTTTCATTTAGAAAAGGAACAATCGTTGTATCTACCCAATAATACTTTCCATCTTTTGTACGGTTTTTAATTTCTCCTTTCCACACTTTCCCCGTTCCGATAGTCCTCCATAGTTCCTTAAAAAATTCTTTTGAATGATAACCTGAATTTAAGATTCTATGGTCGGCCCCTACGAGCTCATCTTCCGTGTACTTTGATATCTCACAGAACTTTTTGTTCACATAACGAATGGTTCCTCTTTTATCAGTCACCGCCACAATAGAAGATTCGTCTAAGGCGTATTTAATGTCAATAATCTCTTTCAAATTTAAGTTATGTTGAATTTCATCTTTACTATCTTGATCTTTTAACATGATAAGATAGCCTTCATTCCAATTATGTATCGTCACCCATGTGGCTTTTGACGAATCAGAAGAAGGCGTCATCCATTGTTCAATGGTTTCTCCACTATTTATGTAAGCAAGGACCGACGGTTGTAGATCCGGTAACAGAGACGTCAGTTGGGTAGACTCTAGTTTCTCCGCAGATGCGATTTCACCTTTTAAAGAACCGCTTGCCTTTTCAATGATTCCCTCTTTGTTTACGAGCAATATAAGTTCGTTTGTTTGAAATCGTGCGGGATATGGATCCTTTCTAACAGAATTCCGCATGAGGAGGACCTCCTTCTTCTATCCTTAATTAGAATAACCTATTAATCCTTTTTTCCATGCATACTCAACAAGCTCGGGTCTTGTTTTCAAGTGCAATTTTTCCATTACATTCGCCTTATGAGCTTCTACAGTCTTCACACTAATTACAAGTTTTTCAGCGATATCCTTATTTCCATAGCCTTTGGCAATAAGTGAAAGCACTTCTCTTTCACGATCTGATAGCAGCGAGTAAGAATCTGCGCCTTCTCCTTTAACTTTTTCCATATACTCCTCTATTAAACGTTTTGTTGCCGAAGGATATAAATAAGCGTCCCCTTTGGCCACCTGACGAATAGCTTGAACTAATTCTTGATGAGGTGCGTTTTTAAGTATGCAGCCAGAGGCACCTAATTGAATAGCTCTAAATAGATATTCCTCGTCATCATGCATCGTTAGAATGAGCACTTGGGTAGAAGGGAAACTTTTTTTAATTTCTGATGTAGCAGAAAGTCCATCTTTACCGGGAGGCATTGATAAATCCATTAGCACTAATGTAGGATTGGTTTTCTCCACTACTCGGTAGGCCTCATTTCCCTCAGCCGCTTCTCCTACAACTTCAAAATCGTCATACGCACTTAACAACATACTGAGCCCCGAACGAACAACTGAATGGTCGTCTACTATAACAATTGATATCATAGTTTTTCCTCCTCTACCTCCACGGTGTTGATTATACTTTACATAATTATCATAAATAATAGAATTAGGGGATTCCCTTATCTTTGGAAAAGGAATCCACATAAAAAATCATGGTTACTAATTGTAAGTTAATATGTGTTTTTCATTTAATAACTTCCATATTCATGCTATATTAACCATAGGAGTGATTGCTATGAATAATTCCGTATGCCCTCGATTTGAGAAAGCTATTACTATATTAAGTCAACGGTGGACAGGTTTAATTATATATCAATTATTGGAAGGTAAACAGCGTTTCAAAAATATAGAATCATCTATCGGGATTAGTGGTAAAGTACTTTCGGATCGCCTTAAAGATTTAGAAAAAGAAGGGCTGGTCATTCGTGAAGTGTTTCCTGAAACCCCTGTACGAATTGAGTACTCCTTAACTGAAAAAGGAAAGTCTTTAAAACCAGTTATTGAGAGTATTCAAAACTGGTCGCATGATTGGGTTTCTATTGAAAATAATTAAAGTAAAGTCCTTACAATAAAAGTTTTTTTCATGTGAAAATTTCTTTCATCAGATAGAATAAAGGGTTTTAGGAAACGACTCCCTTTTCATGGGCGAATGGTGTGTCTCCTCAGGCTTATGCCTTGCGGGGTCACACCTTATTCGTATTTCCCAAAGAAGTTTCGCCGTTTCCTAAAACCCTTTAACGATATTGAACACTAGAAAAAACACTTACTAAAGCAGTGCATAGAAAGAGAGTTTATATCAGGGCATCCGTTCTACATTAGTTCACGAAAACCTATTTTGGTTAAAGGAACGGAAAAAGTGACAACTCCTTCAGCACTAGCAAACAGGAGAGGCCCTGCGAAAAGCGGCAGTTTTTCCTTTTTCTTTTTCTCCAGACAAAAATGAAGGTCTTTTTTTTGCATTTCCCGGGAAATACTAACATATTCATTTTTTTTAAGAAATAATTATAAAATTGTGGGAAATTATCCATAATATTAGATACACATAATCTTTTACAAAGGAAGCGAAAAAAGTGAAACCTTATTTATGTCCAAATTGTAAAACTAATCGATCAAGATTCAATAGAATTAAGCAGGTTGCAACATCTATTAAACTTGATCCTCGTTCTGGAGAAGTAATTTCTGAGTGTAACCCTGATCAGCTTGCCGTCTATCATGTTGACTATAGAGGTCCTGAATACAAAGTTCAGTGCGGAGCATGTGGTTCCATTGAAGATGAGCGTGCATTCTTAAGTTACGCTGAAAACAACCCGATGGCTTAGTCCGTCGATTTGGACAAACTCAGTCCGTCTTTTTGTTTTTATTGTTCTCCATTAAGAAACCCCAGTCAAGTGACTGGGGGACTTTTACTTATTCATACTGGACAAGAAATCCCCTAAAGGATCTTCCTCCTCTGGATCTTCCTTTTGAGATTCTTGCGAAGAGTGAATATCATCTTGCAAACTATCTAAACTTAGATCATCCAGGTCAAAATCACTGCTTGTTTCCATGGTTTCTTCGTTTTCTTCTTTTCTTTCAGCCACAGGTGCTGGGGATGATTCTTCAACAGAAGCGGCTGTTTCTTCCTGTAAATAAAGAGCTTCATCAATATTTACAGCATTACTATTAAGAGACGCAAGCAACGTCATCGCTCTAGTAGGATCACTTAGCAACTGATGGATTATGCTGCCCATTAAGGCTTCAGAATGCTCATGTTTTAACCAGTTTCGCTGTTCTTTCGTCAGTTGTCGAGGTAAAGGTATAGTGACTGTTTCTTTTTCTTTTGACAAAGACTGGCTAACTCCATCCATTACAAACTGTGCGATTTTACTTGAGAAATTCCGTCTCTCACGTTCTTTTAATGCAGTTAATTGTTTTAACAAATGATCAGGTGTATCCGAGGGGACACGAAATGTAATGGATTGCCCCCTTTCTACGCCTTTCTTGGAACTACTCATTCAATCACCTTACTTTGATGGTGCTTTTTCTTTTTTATCTTCTTTTTTATTTTGTACAGGTTCTGTTTTGCGAATATAGTCTGAAATTAATTTGTAGTAAGCATTAGCCATCATCCAAATGCTCTCGTTTTCATCTTCAAAGAAATCAATATTAAAGCCATCCAGCTTATTGTTGAGGGTTTTAATATATTCCTTCAGCACGGCTGAACCTCCACCAACAAAGTAGCAGATCTCTGACTGTGAATTCTTTTGCCATACATTTCTTAAGAATCGATATTGCTTTTTAGCCAACTCCAGTAAAATACGATCTGTGATGTCATGTACGCTAGTCCGGCTGCCTCTCACCATAATATGATGACGATCGTTTTTCCTCGTAATAATATCTACTACATCCCGACGGCTGTCTAACTCTACTCCATGCTTTGTTAAGATTTCATCTCTAATTTGTTCTAGTGACTCTGCTACCCCTAGATTAAAGCCCTGCGCTTTATCATCATCTACATTGCGGTTGCGAATGACAGCAATATCCGTAGAAAGCCCGCCAATGTCCTGAATAAGGATCTGTTTATCAATCAGGTCCTTGTTAATGATATTTAAATCATTATCCATAACCAGATTCACGTAAGCCGCGAAACCTTCCGGGTACACTTTAACTTCATCAAACTTAATATTTACTTTCATACCTTGATATTTAGGTGTAACTAGAAATTCTACTTGGTGCACTGATCCTAGAAGTTGTGAACGGTAGCCTACGTCTTTCCCTTCTTTCACTTCACGTAAAGGTAAGCCAGTACCCAGCGTGTAATTCGCTTCTACAACGCTGTTTTTTGAAGACTGAGCATCTTTACCCGCTACAGCATCTAACGCCAGAGAAGTAAATAACATGACTAACGTTTGATCTTCTTCTGATTTACTGCTTCCAGGATCAAGTTCAGTTGAATTATCACTTTTAGCTGCTAGATTACCCACACGATAAATCGCATTATTTTCCTGAAGTGCAGGAGAATGCACGCGAATATGTATGTTATCTAGAGGTTCTTTGTCATCAAGTTCTTCAATTCCTATAACAGGACGGTCTTCTAAATCACGCGCTACAACATTAGGTATATATAATTCAGATTCTAATTTCCCGAAATTTGCTTTCACTGCATCGTTCCCAACATCAACAGCAGCAATTCTTGATTTTGTCATTTAATAGCTCTCCTTTTAATAAAAGAATTTTGCTAGATTACTAGCTTACTATTAAACATATTAGATTGTATTAGAATAGTCAATGTGACTATTTTCGTGTTCGCATTCGTGTACAATAACTACATTTCCGCACACTTGTTTACATTTATGTACACATACCCATATACAAACTTGCGTTCATTTTCGTGTACATGTTTACGTAAATGTACACGAATTAGTTACAAATTGTTTACTTGTAATCGTAAATGTATACATGTATTCATAATTGCACACATAGAGGGCGGGTTATTAGTTGTTAATAATATCCATCGAAAAATCTGATAAAATATGTAAAAATAGCTAATAAAAAAAAGGCTGTTTTAAAAAACAGCCTTTTTAATGTTCCAGTTTAATGAATAAAACCTTTAAATAATTGCCTTCTTTGAACGAGGAAGTGGTTTTAAAATCTTTAGGTAAGGAAAATTCCTCTATAATTTTATATGAACGACGAGAATCTTTACAAGCTTGATCGACGAATGACTTAAATTTACGCATGTTAAACTTCGCGCAGTTCGTGGAAGCCACAATTGTTCCATTATTTTCAGTAATAGATATAGTATCCATTAAAAGAGATGTATAATCTTTCTCTGCTCTAAACGTTCTTTTCTTAGAGCGGGCAAAGCTTGGAGGATCTAATACCACTAAATCAAACAATAACCCTTTCCGATTGGCATACTTAAAGTAATTAAATACATCTTCTACAATAATATCATGAGCTTCGTAATCTATCCCGTTAAGGCTATAGTTTTCAATGGTTTTCGCGTAGCTTCGGTTTGCTAAATCCACACTCGTTGTATGTGCAGCGCCGCCTAAAGCAGAAAAGAGGGAGAAAGCGCCTGTATAAGAGAACGTATTCAATACTCTCTTCCCCTCAGAATATTGATCACGTATGGTCTTTCTCACTTCCCTTTGATCTAAGAAAACGCCAACCATTGCTCCTTCATTTAAATAAATAGCAAAATGAACTCCGTTTTCTTTTACAATAATAGGAAACGATCCCCTCTCCCCTGCTACAAACTCATCCTCTTCAATGTACTGACCCTGCTTGCCAAACCGCTTCTTCTCATAAATGGCTTTATATTGCACAAGATTCTTTAACGCTTCAAGTACGTATTCTTTAAAATGGTAGGCCCCTTCACTATACCAATTGATTAAGTAGTATTCATCAAAGAAGTCTATGGTCAGACCTCCAAAGCCATCTCCTTCTCCATTAAAAATACGAAATGCACTTGTATCTGGGTCATTATATAAAACCTTTCGGTATCCTATCGCTTTCTTTATTAACCGACAGATGAAGGTTTTGTCAATCTGAACAGACTGGTCATTCGTTAGAATCCACCCTACTCCCTTATTCTGAATTCCGTAATAACCTTTACCAATAAAACTGCCTTTCTCGTCGGTTATTTCAATAATTTCTCCCTCTTTAAGACTCTTATTTGCCTCAACCAGGGAAGACTTGTTAAGTAGCGGGTATCCTTTTCTAAATTTCTTTACCTTTTTATTTTTAATTTTAATTGTTTTCATGACGCTCTCCTGCTCTAAAGTAATTGTAGTACTATGTTAAAGTTAATCATTCTCTGTTGCAAGTTGAAGTAAAGATCGTTTTATAAGCAAATTCTTTTGAGTCCCGAAATATAATTGATACGATAAATTCGAATAAAAACCCATTAATAAAGGAAGATGATTAAATGTCTAACAAGCAGTTACATGATATAAACTATTCTGTGCTTGATTTAGCGCCTGTTATAGAGGGAGGCAGCCCCGCTCAATCTTTTAAAAATACGGTGGACCTTGCTCAGCATGTAGAAGAATGGGGATTTACGCGTTATTGGCTGGCTGAACATCATAATATGCCTTTTATCGCAAGCTCTGCCACATCGGTGGCCATAAGTCACGTAGCTCACCACACCTCTACTATAAGAGTCGGCTCAGGCGGAATTATGCTGCCAAATCATGCTCCCTTAGTTATTGCAGAGCAATTTGGAACCCTTGAGACGCTTTTCCCAGGTCGAATCGACTTAGGCCTTGGCCGCGCTCCAGGAACAGACCAGACGACAGCTCACGCCCTTAGACGGCACTTAGATAGTAATGCAGAAAACTTCCCAGCTATGCTCGAAGAACTTCGAGGTTACTTTAACCCTAGCCTGTCTACTGGTATCAGAAGCGTACATGCTATACCTGGGGAAGGTCTTACTATTCCCATCTGGTTGTTAGGATCCAGCGGTTTTAGTGCACAATTAGCCGGACAGCTTGGCTTACCCTTTTCATTTGCCAGTCATTTCTCACCAAATAATACCATGGGAGCTCTAGATCTATACAGAAGACATTTTGAACCTTCAGACACTCTTTCTGAGCCTCACGTCATGGTAGGAGTCAATGTTATTGCCGCAGATACTGATGAGGAAGCTGAACGTCTTGCCACCTCTCTATACCAGCAATTTTTAAACTTAGTACGTAATACGAATATGTTACTGCAGCCACCTGTAGAGAACATGGATGATATTTGGATGGAACATGAAAAACATGCCCTTCAACAGCAATTAGGCGCTTCTATTATAGGAGGACCAGAAAAAGTAAAACGTGAACTACAACAATTTTTAGATCGTACTCAAGCGGACGAAATGATGATTATTTCTCAAATTTACAATCATGAAGCCCGAGTGCGTTCCTATGAAATTGTAGCCGATTGTATGAAGAACTAAAACCAGCCAGTCATTACGGCTGGTTTTTTGTATGGGTTTAACATATAAATAAAGGGAAATTAGATATAAATGAAATAGACTTAAAAATGAACGCTGCTGTACCTCGTACTCATTAACTTAAGGAGGGAACTAATGATCGAGCTTGTTGGCACCTGTGCGAATTGCGGTAAAGCCGTATACTGTAAAGATGGTTTTTTAGACGGAGTGATAGATAAAAATCAACATCTCCTATGTAATCAATGTGCAGAAAAAGAGAGCCAATAGCGGCTCTCTTTTAAAAATCCTGAAGAAATTCACAAACCGTTTCTATCCCTTTCGTAAAGTTCTCAATATGAAAATGCTCATTTGGAGCATGTAAATTCTCTGAAGATAATCCGAACCCCATGAGAACCACAGGGGCCGCTAAGACCCGCGAGAACACTTCTACAATAGGAATTGATCCTCCTTCTTTAGGAAATAGAGGACGGACCTTGTATACACGCTCATAGGCTTCAGCAGCTTTTTGAATCATAAGATCTCTAGAATCCAATGACACAGGCTTAGCTTTGATCAGTTGATTTAATGTCACTTTGGAGCCTGCTGGTTTATAGTTTTGTACGTGCTGCTCTATACGATTATAAACGTCTTGAGGGTTCTGTTCTCCGACAAGTCGACAGCTTATTTTCGCATGGGCTTGACTAGGTACAATCGTTTTAATACCTTCGCCTTGAAAACCACCTTGTATTCCATTGATTTCTAGAGTAGGACGAATTCCGGTTCGCTCTTTAAAACTAAATCCTTCTTCCCCATAAAAGCTATCTAAGCCTAATTCCGCCTTCGTTGCTTCTTCATCAAATGGTATTTCGGATACTTCTTTTCGGAGTTCTTCCGTCACCTCTGGTACACCTTCATAAAAACCCTCAACTGCAATTCGCCCTTTTTCATCATGAAGGGAATCGAGGAGCTTAACTAAGCAATGGACAGCGTTGGGTACCCCTCCTCCATAAGAGCCGGAATGTAAATCTGTATTAGCCGTTTCCAATTCCAATTCTAGTGCTAGAGCTCCTCTTAACGATGTACAAATCGCCGGCTGCCCCTTTTCAATAAAAGAAGTATCTGAAATAAGTACAGCATCGGCTGCTAGCTTCTCTTCATGCTCATGAATAAATGGATCGAGGTTTGGACTAGCTACCTCTTCTTCTCCCTCAATGCAGAATTTTACGTTTACTGGAAGGCTGCCTTTCTCTTTTAATAAAAGCTCTACCGCTTTAATATGAATGTAGAGTTGGCCTTTGTCATCGGTTGCCCCACGCGCGAAAATTTTATCATCCTTAATAACAGGTTCAAAAGGGGGAGTCTCCCACAGCTCCAGGGGATCGGCAGGCTGTACATCATAATGTCCATAAATAAGTACAGTAGGTTTTCCAACCGCGTGCGTCCAATCAGCATAAACAATAGGATGACCTTTTGTTTCGATGATCTCTACGTGCTCCATTCCAGCACTTTTAAGCGCCTCGCCCAGCCACTCGGCACCTTTATTGACCTCACTCTTATACTCAGATAAAGCTGATATGCTTGGAATGCTAAGGAATTCCTTCAATTCATTCAAAAACTGCTCTTTATGTAAATCAACTTTCTCCTTCATGTGTACGCCTCCTGCTCCTTAGTTTCTTTAAGTATAACAAGTTTTTAAAATGGATGTGATTCATCTATGGTGTATCCATGACATACCAGCGATTATAGAACAAAGGCGCAAGCACCCTGGTAGACACGAAACGCATAAGCAAAACGGCCGGAGGAAGGTGACTTTCCCTTCCGCAGGGCGGATTGCTTATGACGCGAGTATCTGGGCGCTGGAGCTTGGAATTTTATCATTTCCTAGACAATAAAAAAGCTCTTTAGACAATGCTAAAGAGCTTTTCTAACCTATTCTATATGGAATCAGCCATGCTGATTTACTTCTAGGACAGGGGTAGCTTGGCTAGTGGGTTGAGCTAGTTTCTTTCTCTTTTTGCGAGCTGATTGAATATTTTCCACCGCTGCCATAACTAAAAACGTAAGTAATACAGTTAACGACAACATATAGAGAGATGTTAGCATTGGCTACACGCCCCTTTCTCGATAAAATCTTTGATAAATTAACAAATCCCTCTATATAATACCAAAAAATCTAATAAAGTAAATATAAATTTTATATTCTTTTAAATCCTATCATTTCCTCTAATATACACTCGTTATATCTTAACTTAAAATAAAAAAACTCATTGTCCTTAAAGGCAATGAGTTTCAAATATTATTATATTTATTATAGCAGTGATAGGATAAATCCAATTACTACAATCGCACCAATAATCATTAGAATCGTTCTAAGCACAAGACAACACCCTTTCTTTATTGTTTACAGTTTACATACCTTATTTATCAGCTATTGAAACGGAAATTATACAAATTCATTCATTTTACTCATATACTTTTTACCAGCCCACTAAAAAACCAGCCCTCACCGGACTGGTTTTTGGTTTATGGAAGTACAGTGGACCCCATTAAATATCGGTCACATTCTCGCGCGGCTTCTCTACCTTCGTTGATAGCCCATACGATCAAGCTCTGACC
The DNA here is from genome assembly GCF_014636475.1 of Halobacillus andaensis. Lineage (GTDB taxonomy): Bacteria > Bacillota > Bacilli > Bacillales > Halobacillaceae > Halobacillus_A > Halobacillus_A andaensis. Next base: position 331,524 of record NZ_BMEL01000002.1, on the reverse strand, counting down.
TCTGCGCATATCTCCGGCAGCAAAAACGCCCTCTACGTTTGTTTCATACTTTCCATATTCAGCATCTACGTTTGATCGTTCAGTTGTTTCTACTCCAAGCTTTTCGATAAGATCTTGCTCTGGACCGCTAAAACCAATAGCTAGTAAGACAAGATCCGCTTTCCAAACTTTTTCAGTGCCTGGAATCTCACGGCGTGAACGATTTCCTTTTTCATCGAAAATCAATTCAACGTTTACCGTATGAACTTCTTTGACACGTCCTTCTTCATCTCCAACAAAGCGTTTTGTCATAACTGCATAGGCACGAGGGTCGCGGCCCAGGTTAGCATCTGCTTCGTTATGACCGTATTCTACGCGGTGAACAATAGGATATTGAGGCCACGGATTCGTTAAGTCATCACGATCAGCGCCTTTTTTATCATAAATATCAAACTGGGTCAGGCTCTTACAGTTATGACGAACAGATGTAGCCAAACAGTCCGTCCCTGTATCTCCACCACCAATTACGATGACGTCACGCCCTTCAGCAGAGATATAATTCCCATCTTCATGACCTGAATCAAGAAGACTTTTTGTGTTGGAATGAAGGAAATCCATCGCATAGTGAATCCCTTTTAAGCTTCTGCCATCCGCTTCTATGTTACGGTGAACAGTTGCCCCTCCACATAAGATAACCGCATCGTATTCTTCACGAAGTCTTGAGACAGGATAGTGACGTCCTACTTCAGTGTTTGTAATGAATTTAATTCCTTCCTGTTCAAGGATATTCACTCTACGTTCGACCACTGAATAAGGTAATTTCATTTCTGGAATACCATACGTAAGCAAACCACCTACTCGGTCATTCCGTTCATATACAGTTACCCAGTGACCAGCTTTGTTTAATTGAGCTGCTGTTGCTAAACCTGCAGGACCAGAGCCTACTACAGCTACTTTTTTGCCTGTGCGAGACTTCGGTGGTTCTGGTTTAACCCAGCCATTTTCGAAGCCTTTTTCAATGATCGAGCGTTCCACTGTACGGATAGCGACAGGAGGCTCGTTAATTCCTAACACACATGCTCCCTCACATGGTGCAGGACATGCGAACCCTGTAAATTCAGGGAAGTTGTTCATCTCATGTTCTTTTTTCAATGCTTCTTTCCACTGACCGCGATAGACTAAGTCGTTCCATTCTGGAATTAAATGATATACAGGACAACCAGTAGTTGATCCGTTGATTTCCATCCCTGATTGACAAGTAGGAACGCCGCAGTCCATGCAGCGCGCCCCTTGTAATTGAGCTTCTTCATCAGTCAACGGAAGAGTATAGTCATCCCAATCTTTAGTACGCTCGGCAGGATCACGTTCTTTTTGTGATTGCCGATCGTATTCCATAAAACCTGTTGGCTTTCCCATTTGATCCCCTCCTGTTGATAATTAGGCTTTAACTGGTTCTTTTGTGCCTTCTTCAAAGGCTGTCATTTCAGCATCAAATTTATCTAAACCGCTCTCTCTAAGCACTTTAATACGTTGTTGCATTGTCAAGTACGTTTCAGGGATGACTCGTTTAAATTTAGGAAGCATCTCTTCCCATTCATTTAAAATACGCTGAGCTTTAGGACTCTTTGTATATTCAACATGCTGTTGAATCATTTCATAAAGCTCTGTAATTTCTCTATCCTCTTCTAACGCGTCAACATGAACAAGTTCTTTATTGATCTTTTGATCGAAGGTATTCGCTTCATCTAAGATATAAGCGACTCCACCAGACATACCAGCTGCAAAGTTACGTCCTGTTTCTCCCAGGACTACTACTTTACCACCTGTCATGTATTCACATCCGTGGTCACCTACACCTTCAACAACTACTTCTGCCCCACTATTACGTACACAGAAGCGTTCGCCTGCTAGTCCGTTCACATAAGCTCTACCATCAGAAGCACCGTAGAATGAAACGTTACCTACGATGGTGTTTTCTTCAGGAATAAACGTAGATTTACGGGATGGATGAACGATGATCTTACCACCTGAAAGTCCTTTTCCAACATAGTCATTGGCGTCTCCGATTAATCGAAGTGTCATTCCTTTCGGGATAAACGCACCAAAGCTCTGACCGGCTGAACCTTTAAAGGTAAGGCTGATTGTATCTTCATCTAATCCTTTCTCTCCGTAACGGCGAGTAACCTCGCTTCCGAGTATCGTGCCCGTAACACGGTGAATGTTTCGAATAGAACCTGTGCCTGTAACCTTTTCACCTTTTTCAAGGGCCTTCTTACACATTGGCAGAAGTTCTTCATTATCGATTGTTTTCTCTAAGCCGTGATCTTGTTTCTTCGTAGCATAACGTCCTACACCTTCTGCTACCTCAGGCTTGTAAAGTAGTGCAGACAAGTCGACCCCTTTTGCTTTCCAATGGTCAATGTCTTCATTCGTCTGCAGTACATCTGTACGGCCAATCATTTCATTGATTGTTCTGAAACCTAATTCAGCCATGATTTCTCTAGCCTCTTGAGCAACAAAACGCATAAAGTTTGCTACATGTTCTGGATCACCGGCATATTTCTTCCTAAGCTCAGGATCTTGAGTAGCAATACCCACAGGACAAGTATTCAAATGACAAACACGCATCATCACACACCCTAATACTACTAAAGGAGCTGTAGAGAATCCGTATTCTTCTGCACCTAATAACGTAGCGACAACAACGTCTCTACCTGTCATCATCTTCCCATCCGTTTCGACAACAATACGGTCACGCAGTCGGTTTAACAGCAGAGTCTGATGAGTTTCAGCAAGGCCGATTTCCCACGGAAGACCTGTGTGCTTCAAACTCGTTCTAGGTGCTGCACCTGTACCGCCATCGTACCCACTAATAAGCACCAGGTCTGCACGACCTTTAGCTACACCAGCAGCAATTGTCCCTACACCTACGGCCGATACAAGTTTCACACTAACTCGAGCACGTGGGTTGGCATTTTTCAAGTTATGAATTAACTCAGCCAAATCCTCGATTGAATAAATATCGTGGTGTGGTGGTGGCGAAATAAGCTCAACACCGGTTGTCGATCCACGCACCTCCGCAATCCATGGATAGACTTTCTTACCAGGAAGGTGTCCACCTTCTCCTGGTTTCGCCCCTTGTGCAATCTTAATCTGAATCTCATCAGCATTGACAAGATAATGACTTGTTACGCCAAAGCGTCCAGATGCTACCTGTTTTATAGAGCTGCGTCTGGAGTCTCCATTTTCGTCTGGAGTAAAACGGTCAGGGTCTTCCCCGCCTTCCCCAGTGTTACTGCGTCCGCCAACACGGTTCATAGCTACAGCAAGCGCCTCATGAGCCTCTTGACTGATCGAACCGTAGGACATAGCTCCTGTCTTGAATCTTTGGCAGATGTCTTCAACAGACTCTACTTCATCAATTGGAATCGAGTGCCGTTTCTTAAATGAGATGAGGCCGCGTAAGGACTGCAAGTTATTTGTTTCATCCGTCAGCATCTTAGAATACGACTGGAATAAGTTATAATCATTTGTCCGGCAAGCGTGCTGAAGTGTATGAATGGTTTTTGGATTATACTGATGATCTTCACCATTTGCTCGATACTGATAGTCGTCGCCGGCATCTAGTGTTTTCTCGCTCTTACGTTCATCTCCATAAGCATTTTCATGTCTCATAAGAACTTCTTTTTCAATCATATCCAGTTTTATGCCGCCTAATCGTGACGCCGTTCTAGTAAAGTAACGATCAATCACTTCTGGATGAATACCTACAGCTTCGAAAATTTGTGCCCCACGATAACTTTGAATCGTTGAAATTCCCATTTTCGAAAGGACTTTGATAACACCATCGGTAACGGCGTTTACAAATCGGTTAACCGCAACATCTAAGGAGTCAACGTCAAGGTCTTCCTTATCAATAAGGTCTTGAAGAGATTCGAAAGCTAAATACGGGTTAATTCCTTCTGCACCGTAACCGAGCAATGTTGCAAAATGGTGAACCTCGCGTGGTTCGCCAGACTCTAGAAGGATACTGACTTTTGTTCTCGTGCCTTGACGAATTAAATGGTGGTGCAAACCAGACACTGCAAGTAAGGCTGGGATTGCAGCATTCTGCTTATTCACTCCACGGTCAGAAAGAATCAACAAAGTGGTGCCTTTATTCACTTCTTCATCTGCTTTAGCAAATAGATCTTCCAAAGCCTGTTCCATTGAATTTTCTTTCGCTTCAAACAAGATCGATAGTGTCTGGGACTGAAAGCCTTCTAAGTTTTGCTGTCTTAATGCTTCTAATTGATCGTCGCGTAATACAGGACTTTTCAGTCGAATTTTTCTACAGCTATTCGGCTGAGGATCAACCAGGTTTCCTTCTGCTCCAATTGTCGTTTCCACCATTGTAATGATTTTTTCACGAATCGCGTCAATTGGCGGGTTCGTCACCTGTGCAAAGAGCTGTTTAAAGTAACTGTACAGCAGCTGCGGCTTCTTAGATAGAACAGCTAGTGGAGAATCATACCCCATTGACCCAACTGGATCTTTGCCGTCTGATACAAGCGGCTTCAAGATCTTGTTCAATTCCTCTGTTGTATAGCCAAATGCCAGCTGATGATCAATCAGGTTTTCTGCAGACTTCTCCTGTTGATTAGCAGGTGTTGGTAAATCCTCAAGATCCATCTTATATTCTTCAAGCCATTTTCCATAAGGCTCTTGATTCGCAATCTCAAGCTTAATGTCCTCATCCGGAATAATTTCTCCCTTTTCCAAGTCCACTAAGAGCATTTTCCCTGGGTGCAGACGATCTTTGTATAAAATGTCATCAGCAAAGATGTCCAAAGCCCCCACTTCTGAACCAAGCACAATCATGCCGTCTTTCGTAACATAATATCGCGCAGGACGCAGTCCATTACGGTCAAGGCATGCGCCAATCTGCTTCCCATCTGTGTAAGCTAGTGCAGCAGGACCATCCCATGGTTCCATTAGGCAGCTATGATATTCATAAAAGTCTTTCTTCTTCGGATGGATGGAAGCATCATTTGCCCAAGGTTCCGGCACCATCATCATGGCTGTGTGTGCTAGAGAACGACCGGATAAGTAGAGGAATTCAAAAGCGTTGTCAAACATAGAGGAGTCACTACCGTTGGAATCGATAACAGGTAAGAGCTTTTGTAAGTCTTCATCACTGAAATATTCAGATTCGCAAAGTTCTTGCCTTGCTCTCATCCAGTTCACATTACCTCTAAGTGTATTGAATTCTCCGTTGTGTATGGTAAATCTATTTGGGTGCGATCGTTTCCAGCTTGGAAATGTGTTTGTACTAAATCGGGAGTGCACTAACGCCAGTGCTGTTTTAAAGTCTGGGTGATTCAAGTCGATATAAAAAGAGTCCAGCTGTTCCGGTATAAGCATTCCTTTATAAACGATCGTGCTTGATGACAAACTGCTGATGTAGAAGTCATCATAGCCTTCCATTTTTGCTATTTCGATTTCTGCACGTTTACGAATGATATATAAACGGCGCTCAAGCTCCATTCGATCATTGATCCCTTGAGCCGGCGCAATAAAAGCCTGACGAATGAACGGTTTCGTTTTCTTTGCATCGTTCCCAACGAAGGAATCATTAATGGGAACTGTACGCCATCCTAGAAAGTTCTGCCCTTCTTCGGCTACAATTCTTTCAAAAACTTCCTTACAATGCATACGAGTTTCGTGGTCCTCTGGCAAGAAAACCATTGCTACACCATATTTACCTTCTGGAGGTAATTCGATGTCTTCTTTTTCACATTGTTTCTCGAAAAAGTAATGTGGGATTTGAGTTAGGATCCCTGCCCCGTCTCCAGTACTAACATCTGCTGCCTGGCCCCCACGGTGCTCGAGGTTACAAAGGATCGTAATGGCATTTTCAACAATGCTATGTGATTTTGTTCCATTAATATTAGCGAGCATTCCGATTCCACAAGCTTCATGTTCATTCTCAGGATGATACAATCCTTGAGGAATTGGATATCCATTTTTTTGCATAGTGGTTCCCCCTCATCTACTCATTCTTGAAGTCTGCAAGCAAAAGTGACAAAATTCTGTTTTTTTCAGTTTGATAACAGTATAGCATGAAGAAAAGCACTTTTCACGCTTAAACAGCGGTATTGTAGGGATTTACGATTTGTTTTCAGATAATTGAAATAATTTAAAATAGGCGGTAAATCCTTGCAATGAATGGAGTTTTCTGAAAGTGCAATTATAATGTAAGCGTAACCATTTTTTCTTGAAAAAAATTTAGATTGAAAGATTTTCTCACAATATTCTTCTTTAATTTTCCATTTTATGCACGGTATTCACCTTTTTTTGTATAACCTTACACTGTTATGCAAGAATGAAGAAAAGGAGGCAATTTACATAATGGAACGTACCGTTCGATTGAGAGACTATAAAATTAAAATTGGTCAAATGCAGACTGGAACCCAGAACTTAATTACCGATGTAAATGGAGTAACTGTAGGGCAAACCACGTTAAGTGAGGGCGATATACAAACTGGTGTCAGTGCGATTCTTCCTCACCGAAGGAACCTATTTAAGGAAAAAGTAATTGGATCCTGCCATGTAATTAATGGATTTGGAAAAACCATGGGGTCTATACAATTAGAGGAGCTAGGAACCATCGAAACTCCCATTATTCTTACAAACACACTTAGTGTGGGCGCAGCAGCCGATGCAGTGATCGACTATACGCTAAGAGCAAATGCAGACATCGGACGATCTACTGGAACAGTAAATCCTATTATTGGGGAATGTAATGACATGGTTTTAAACGATATTCGCAAGCAAGCCGTTAGGAAAGAACATATTTTAGCAGCTATTGAAAATGCATCATCGTCGTTTAAGGAGGGATCAGTCGGAGCGGGTACTGGTATGCTTTGTTACTCTCTTAAAGGAGGGGTTGGCTCATCCTCTCGACTTATTCAATTACCTCATGGAACCTATACAATAGGGGTTTACGTCGTGACGAACTTTGGCCACTTACAAGACCTAACCATCAACGGGAATCCTATTGGTCAAAAGTTAAACCATTTCCTGCAACAAGAGGAGGAAGCAGATAAAGGCTCCATTATGTTAGTGGCAGCTACAGATTTACCTGTTTCAGACCGCCAGTTAAAGCGAATCCTCAAGAGAAGTGTGATCGGTCTGTCTAGAACAGGGAGTATGATTTTAAATGGAAGCGGAGATATCGTAATTGGATTCTCTACCGCGACAACTATACCTCATGAAAAACCCGCTGACTTATTGCGCCTCGCCTATCTACACGAGGAAGAAATGGATGCAGCATTTAGAGCCATCGGAGAATCCGTTGAAGAAGCCATCTTAAATTCTCTGATTACCGCCGACCATATAATAGGAAGAAACCAAAACGAACGACCAACTCTATCCTATCTAATGAAGAAGTACAACATACAGCTTAATACGCAAAAAGATGCCAGCCCTTAAAGAGAGCTGGCATCTTTTATTTTAGTTTGAAGCCTCTTCTTTTTCTGATGGAAGAATTAAAGATTTAGGCTTACATTTGTTTTTTGTCAGTTCGGATACGATGAAAATAAATACAAAGGCGGCAATACAAGCTAATGTCCTAAATGGAAACAGAACAATACCTTCTGGATCGATCATCGGATACGGCAGAAAAGCCGGAAGACCTAATGCAGGCTCTCCGCCGCCTAAGCGAAGGAATAAAGCAACTGCAAATCCTGCAATGGACCCATATAAGTTAGCATTTTTATAAAACAGGGCCATTGTAAGCTGTGGAAATAAAATAGTATAAACTAAATCGGAAGCTAAATACCATAAAGTATAGACACTTTGTACATTCAGTGCAATAATCATCGCACCTACACCTACGATGATAATCGTACGTTTAATGACTTTTTTCAGCTTGTCCTGACTTGCTTTAGGATTAATCAATGGACGATAGATATTCCATGAAGCCATAGAAGATGCTGACAGGATTGATGAGTCCATAGAGGACATAACAGCTGCAGCTAAAGCTCCAAGTCCAATCGCTGATACAATCTCAGGTGTTAAGTAGCGTAAAACATGCGGTAAAACCACGGAAGCATTTTCAGGACTTGGCAGACCCATTCCTGCCCAGTCAATGTTATATCCTACAACACCGATAATGACAGCTGGAATCGCTGCGATAATACAAATGATACCAGCTGTAATGGATAGCCACATAGCCGTTTTCTCATTTTTAGCAGAAAGGACACGCTGGAAGTATACTTGCCATGCGATACCACCAAATATTAAGAGCAATGCATAATCAATCCAGTTCCAGTAATAATCGCCCCAGTCTGGATGATTCCAGCCGTCCAACGGTGGAAATAAATTAGCATAAGACCCCATTTCTACTGAGTAGTTACCCCACGCTGATTCTAATCCGCCTACGTGTCCAAGTGTAAATGGAATAACTAGAATGAGACCTATTAAAAGGACAGCCATTTGGAACACATCTGTATAGGCAACAGCCCACATTCCTCCTGCTACGGTATAAGCAATGGCAATAATACCTGATAAAATAATAGATGTAGTAAAATCAATATTTAATATAGTGCCAAAAGTGGTCCCTAAAGCGGTTAGAATAGCGGCACTCCAAAACATTTCTCCTAATAAAGCAGGGATATATAAAATCCCAGCCATGCGTTTACCAAAACGTTGATGCAGGGGATCAAGAATGGTCATAAATTCATAACGGCGCATTTTTCTGGCATAGAAAATCCCGCCAATTATTAAACTGAGGGCGTAACCCCAAGGGGCTTGAGCCCACACAAGTCCGTCGCTGTAAGTAAATTCTGCGGTTCCATTCACATAACCTCCGCCTACCCAAGTAGCGGCCATCGTGAACATTGCGACACCAAGGGGGATGCTGCGCTTGGCAACCATCATATCTGAGAGGGAATTGGATTTTTTTGTAGCGTAGAAGGCTCCAATATAATAAACGAGAGCGTAGAAAACAATCATTGCAATGAAGCCACCATAATGTATGTTTTCATTCGTAATAAAGATATAAATCATAAACAATGCGACTACTGTTCCTAGTATCAATGCTGTTGCATTCTTTTTAAAGAATGACTGACTTTGATTTGACTGTTCTGTCATCGACTTCACTCCTATTTTTCCTGTTGTTTTCTGAATATTCTGTAATTTATAGAAGGCGGACGTCTCCCTTAAAATAACCATTGGTTATTTTGGGAGAGGCGTATTTAATTTTTTTCTTCGTCTTCTATAGGGATAATCTCAAAAATTTCTCCACTTTCAATAGAGGCTACCATCTTCTGCAGCCAATGATAGTACGACTTAGACGCTTCCATTTGCCTGTAGGTTATAACTGCTTCTTCCCGCAAGTTCTCTTCTACATCAGGATCTTCGATAAGATCATGTAACTCTCTCTGTGCTTTTTGAATGGCATCTAAATTAATTTTTGCTTCCCTTAACCATTTCTTTGAAAAAAAGTTGGCAAAAAACTGAAAGAAGTCCTTCTCTGCCACGAAGGTTTGTCTTCGAGTACCTTTTCGAAAGGTTTGCTTCACTATATCATAGTCCTGCAATTTCTTAACTCCAGTACTCATGCTTGGTTTACTCATTCCGAGCTTTTCACGCATTTCATCCAGCGTCATATCTTTTTCAAAATACATGGTTCCATAAAGGTTCCCTGCACTACGAGTGACCCCGTATAAATCCATGGTTTCAGCAATTGAATCAATGACCAAAGACTTGGCTCTTTCTATTGAAGCTCTCGCCTGGTCTTCATGTTGGTTCGACATTTACGACCTCCTCCAAACCAATCTTATTAATTTCGTTAAATTTTTTCTTTACAAACTTATCTTAACGAATAATCTCAGTATGTCAAAAATCTAAAAAAATTAAAACCGCTCTAAAGCCTATAACGACATAGGCTTAACGTGAATTTATTTTTTTTTAGCTTTGACAATATTTTTTTTAGCTGATATCGTAAATTTTGTTAAAAACGTTAATTAATTTCTTAATAATGTGATCGTAAAAAGAGGTAAACATTTGAACCAGCAACAGAATGGCACACCACAACCACCCGCAGTATTAATAATCCGATTAAATTAAGAAATCACGGCAGAAGCAGCTAAAAAGGATAGCGAGATACTAATAACGCCATCCAATCTGCCCGCAACGTGTTCGGTTAAGGTGATCAGACCAATACCTCTGAATTTTCAGATGAACTAGTTAAGCAAGCCCCATCGAGCTTGGAAATCGGTTTGATGGAGATACACAAAGCGGTCCACTTATTTCTGCCGAGCATTGTGACAAAGTAGTAAATTATGTAGAAATTGGCCAAAAAGAAGGAGCATACAATTCACGTCCGAACGCACCTTAGCTCTGAGCTTTAAGAGGGATTTTTCTATTACCAACATTCTTTAAGGGATTTACTTGTGATATGAGAATCATTCAAGAAGAAGTAATTGACCCTGATCTAACAATAGAGAAGTTTTGGATGTATTAGCTTGTTGAGATTGCGGAAGCACCAAACCTTGCAGACCAAGGTGTACCAACAGATAAAAAAGCTATTGGTCGCTTGGCAGACACAGCTACGGGTGATCCGCAAACAATCTGTAACCCTCGTGGCAACAAGATTGAAGACTACAAGTGGATGTTTAAGCGCTGCTTCAATCAACCTTCTAAAACTTTATAATCTGATGTAAAAAGCCTCCCCCTTTTTATATAAAACAAATGCCCCGAACGATCAGCTCGGGGCATTTTGAACATTTCATATAATAGTAATTAAAACTTGTCGATATTTCCCGGGAAATTATGCAGCTTTTGAACTTATCGTTTTTTGAGGCACTGATAACACGGTTAATCCTCCTAAAATCAGGGCAATCCCCACCCACGATAAAAATGAAAACTCTTCACCTACTAAAAAGACACCTAAAACCGCTGCTGTTAAAGGTTCTGCTAAAGAAAGGGTTACGGCTGTTGACCCTTGTACTTGAACTAGCCCTCTAGAAAATAAGAGGTAAGCAACCCCCGTTGCCAATACGCCTAGATGAAGACTTACGATGATTCCATTCTCATTAAAAATCCAACTGCTGTCAAAAATGAACAATAAAGGAGAAAGCATAATCGCACTAGATAGAAAAACAATGGCCGCTACAGAAATCGAGGAATCAGATTTCACCAGTTTTTCGCTAAGTAATGTGTAGCCGGCAAACGACAGTCCTGCTCCCAGGGCAAACAAAGTGCCCAGAGGATCAATAACTACATCTTCACTATTCATGAATAACATCATACACCCCATAACGGAAAGGGCAGTTGCTACCCACCAGCGTATCGACTTTCTTCGTTTTCTCACAGCCCAGTCTATAGCTCCCGCCATAATCGGTGCGCTTCCTATGCCAACTACGGTTCCTATAGCTACTCCTGTCATACTGACCGCAGAAAAGAAAAATGGCTGATAACAAGCCATACAAATAGCTGCCAACAGCACATCTCTCAAGGATAATTTTTTAAATGAAAATTTTTTTAAGGCGGCAGCTGTTAAAGTTAAAAATGCACCTCCTACAGCTAATCTCATAGCGCCTACCGATATAGGGTGGCTATTCTGCAGAAAAGTCTGCGCAGTTCCTGTTGTCCCCCATAAAACAGCAGCTGATAAAACCATGAAGAAAGGAATATTCTTTATCAAACAACCACCCCGCCTACTTCATTTAAAAAACAATCGTTTTATTTTCATGAACAATTAATCGATCCTCTAAATCCCACTTCACTCCGCGAGCCAGTACAATTCTCTCAACCGAACGCCCCATTTTCTTAAGGTCATTCACACTATCTCTATGATCTACACGAACGATATCTTGTTCAATAATAGGTCCTTCATCTAAATCATTCGTTACATAATGAGACGTGGCCCCGATAAGCTTTACTCCACGATCGTAAGCTCTTTTGTGAGGGTTTGCCCCGATAAACGCAGGTAAAAATGAATGATGAATATTAATTATTTTAAAAGGATGCGCTGCAACAAAATCAGGCGTAAGAATCTGCATATAGCGTGCGAGCACAATCAAATCAATGTCGTAATCCTTTAGTAATTTAAGCTGCTTCTCCTCCACCTGCTTGCGAATATCTTTATTAGATGGAATATGAAAGAATGGTAACCCAAACGATTCTACTAACTCTTTACAATCTTCATGGTTACTAACGACCATTTTAATATCGGCAATTAAATCACCGCTTTGCCATTCAAGCAGTAGTTCACGTAAGCAGTGCAGCTCTTTGGAAACAAAAATAGCTGTTTTCTTAACATCATAGGCCCCTTTTAGTGACCATTCCATATCGAACGTATCAGCGATGGATCCAAAGTCATTTCTTAATTCTTCCTCTGCTTCAGGAAGTTTGGAAGATTCAAATTCAATTCTCATAAAAAACTTTCCATCCTGCGGATCAGTTGTATATTGGTTAGATTCGATAATATTTGCCTCATTCTTATGCAAAAACTGTGTGACAGAAGAGACAATACCCGGTTGATCCGGACACTTAATAAGTAAACGCCCTGTCTGTTTATTTTTTTCTTTATAAGCTTGGATTTGTTCTTTAGGATAAGATTTCATGGTGGTTCTCCTTTTCTCATGTGCCCTCGAAGGGCTTATGTTAATTTTCTTTTTGGTGAAGAAGGGATCTTTAATTCTTCACGGTATTTAGCCACCGTACGGCGAGATACCTCAATTTTATATCCACTTCTCAAGTCATCGGCTAGCCGTTGGTCTGATAACGGTTTGCGTTTATTTTCTTGAGTAATCTGCTGCTCAATAAGCTCTTTCACATACTGAGAGGATACCGTGTCCCCTCCATTTGTCTCAAGACTTGAGGTAAAAAATTGATCTAACCGAAAAAGGCCATAAGAACTTTTTACGTATTTATCAGCCACTGTACGACTGACCGTAGATTCATGCATCTCTACTTCTTCGGCTACCTTTTTTAATGTTAAAGGAGTAAAGGGCCCCTTCTCCTTTGCATCTAAGTATTCGGTTTGCTTATCAATAATAGCTTGGGCAACTTTCAGCATCGTCAGTTTACGTTTTTCTATGCTGCGTATTAGCCAAGTCGCTCGTTGAAAGCATTGCTTTAAAAATTCTTCCCCTTCTTTATCTACTTTTTGATTGTACGAAGTAATATATACACTCGGTTCGCCTTGCCTATTTAAAGATACGGTGTACGAACCATCGTTGTATTCCAAAGTAAAGTCAGGAACGATATAAGATTCACTCGAAGATAAAGGCAGCAACGGCCGCGGCTGAAGCGTCTTTACGTACTGGATAGAGGATTGAACGTCCTCAACCGAAACAGCTAATTTATCGGCGAGCTCTTGTAGATAACCAGCCGCTACTTCCGGCAGATGATGTTGAATAATCTTTTTTGTAACCTCATCGTTATGGTCACTCTCTTGTACCTGAAAAAGTAAAAACTCTTTAAAATCATAGCAGCCTACACCATTTGGTTCTAGTTTTTTCAACTGATGGCGTAATGGCTCAATTTTACTCATTTTTAAGTGAAAACGATCAGCCAGCTGTTCATCGCTATATGGTAAAAAGCCTTGATCATCCAAGGATTCAATCAACTCACTGAGATGACTGTAGTCTGAGGAGGTTAACGACAACATTTTTGCCTGTTCCAGCAAGGATTGTCTCCAATCCTTTGAAGCTTCTGGATAATCTTCAACCGTAAACTCTTGTGGGTCGGAGCCACCCCCTTGCCCCTCGAGCTCTAAGAGAGGATTCTCCATAGCTTGTTCTTTTATAAATTCAATCATGTCTTGATGAGAATATTGGAGCAAAGATATAGCTTGACGAAGCTCCTTAGTCATTTTCAACTGAGTGGTTTGCTTTTGATGTAAGCCAAGCTTCACTTCTTCCCTCCTCCACATAAGAGTTATTTTTATTTTCCTTGATATGACCGTATTTTTCAAGGATGATCCCATCTTTTTGCAAGGAACATCCCGACTCAGTAGAAGAAAACAAGTTTCTTCATAATAGATATGATGACAACATTGTACGCCTACCTTGTTATAATGAGGACATATGAAAATTTCCAACACAGATGCCTCGTGTAAGTATAAATAGAAAAGTTCTAAGGAAAGGTGGATGTCAACAAGTGAGTAATAAACCAAAGATTCTCGTCCTAGGTGCAGGCTATGCAGGGATGATGACAACCAAAAGGCTTTCTCAGCAGCTCAGACCTGATGAGGCTGATATCACGTTAGTGAACAAGCACAATTATCATTATTTAACGACGTGGCTGCATGAGGTGGCTGCAGGAACCGCAACGCCAAACAGTTCGAGAGTAATGATTAGTGATGTCATCAATACGAAGCGAGTACAGCTGCACTTTGATGCAGTTGTGGAGATTAAGAAAGATGAGCAGCGCGTGATTCTAGAGAACGGAGAACTCAGCTATGATTATTTGGTCATTGCTCTAGGTTTTGAAACAGCAACCTTTGGCATACCTGGCATTAAAGAACATGCACTGAAAATTGAGAATATCGATAGCAGCCGGCACATTCGTGACCACATTGAATTTCAATTTGCTCGTTACAGCAGCGGGGCTGAAACGAGTGAAGATGCTTTTAACATCTTAGTAGGCGGAGCTGGTTTTACAGGTATTGAATTTGTCGGAGAACTGGCAAAACGTGTGCCTGAACTATGTAAAGAGTACAATATTGATCGTAAGAAGGTTCGTATTATTAATGTAGAAGCAGCCCCTACTATATTGCCAGGTTTTGACGATGATTTAGTGGAATACGCCCAAAATTCATTAGAAGAGCGAGGCATTGAATTTAGGATCGGCGCGAAGATCCAAGAATGTACAGAGGATGGCTTTATCATTGGAGATGACCACGAGAAAGTTAATGCCGGCACCGTTGTATGGACGGGCGGCGTACAAGCAAATCCTGTTGTCAGCCAATCAGGCTTTGACATTATAAAAGGCAAAGTGACCGTAAATAACGACTTGCGGGTACCTAATCATGACAATATTTTCATCATTGGTGACTGCTCTTGGGTAATGGATAAAGAAAACGACCGTCCCTTCCCTGCCAATGCACAAAGCGCGATTCAAGAAGCAGAGACTTGCGCCACAAATATTAAAGCTCTTTTACGTAAAGAAGCTTTACAAGACTTCTCGTTTGATTATAAAGGAACCGTGGCTTCTCTTGGAGGAAGCGATGCGATGGGTACCATTTTTGATGATAAAAAGCTTTACGGTATGAAAGCCAAAGCTATGAAAAACGTTATCGATGACCGCTATTTATATTTAGTGGGCGGACCTAAGCTTGTTCTTAAAAAAGGGAAAGTGAAATTCTTTTAAATCTTGCAAGGAGGAGATTACCGTATGAAAAATTTCTTTTGGTTGGTGACATTGCTATCTATAAGTGCGACCGTTCTTTACACAGCGGTATGCCGTATATCAGAAGCCAACAGAGACTTTAGATAATCAAACAAAGTCAGCTCTTCTTTAAGCAGAGCTGACTTTGTTATTGCTGTAAAAACTCCTTGCCTGATTCAGTAATTTCAGTGCCCCCTCTCCCCCGCTTCACATGTACATAGCCATGTGATTCTAACTCTTTCAACACCTTCCTTACCTGCTGAACAGATAAAGGATAGTCGGTCGCTCGACTGTACTCGCTTATTTTTTGACGACTCGCACTTTCATAACCTTCATTCAGCTTTAAAAGGATGGTAAGTACACTAGTAAATTTCCGTTGATCAAGTACGCTTGGCTGAGAGGGTTGAAACTGGCTATCGGTAGTTTGAAAAAACGTTTGGCTCGGCAGATCAGCTTCTGTTATTTCTCTTCCCTCCCTTACGGTCATTAAGTAAGCAATCGTGTTCTTAAGTTCTCGAATATTTCCAGGCCATTGATAGTCTTTGAGCACTTTCATTAGACGAAGGTTCACTACTTGTTGACGCTCTCCATTTTCAATAAGAAATTGGTGAACGAGCGTAGGAATATCTTCTTTTCTCTTTCTTAATGACGGCACATGTAAAAAAAGAACTTTAAGGCGATGGTATAAGTCTTCTCTAAATTTTCCTTCCTCAATTAAATGCAAGAGGTCTTTATTCGTAGCCGCAATGACACGAACATCAATAGGGATATTTTTATTTCCTCCGATTTTACGAATTTCCATCTCTTGAATAACCCTAAGCAGCCTTGCCTGCAGTTTTAAACTAATATCACCGATTTCATCAAGAAAAATTGTGCCTCCATTTGCCTGTTCAAACAAACCTTTCTTTCCACCTCTTTTAGCACCTGTAAAGGCGCCTTCTTCGTATCCGAATAATTCACTTTCCAGCAAATCTTCCGGAAGTGCGCTGCAGTTCACTGCTAAAAAGGGCTCAAGCTTTAAACTGGAATGATTGTGAATCGCACTCGCGAATAATTCTTTACCTGTCCCGCTCTCCCCTTGTATGAGAACTGGTAATTCAGAAGCAGCAAGCTTTTTAGCAATCCGCTTTGTTTCTTTTAATTGCATACTTTCCCCAATGATGTCCTGAAAGTGGTATTTCGCAATGTAACCGGTTTTTGTTAGCTGTTGACGAGCCGCTCTTTCCATCGTAATCGTTTCATCCGTGTTTTTAAAAATCATAATGACACTATCGCTATCTTCCCATTGGAACCTGTAAACCATCACGTTATAGGTATTCATTGTAAAGTAGCGTCCTTCTTTTTGAGGCTGTGATAAGAACTGCAAGAGGTCTGGCTGCTTAAATAGTTGAGGAAGTGTTTTCCCTAACGCCTGGGAGGAAGATATACCCGTATACTCTTCCATAAACGGATTAAAAACAGTCACTTTACCACCAAGGTCTACTGCCATAATCCCATCATTCACACCATCTACTACTTGCTTTAGATGCTCATTTAATGTTTGCGTTTTTTGATGCATTTCCGATATTTTTTTACTTAATTCTATAATTTTACTTGTGTACCTGCTAGAAATAATACTTCCGAGTCTTTTTTGTAATTTAAAGTGATCGAGTACTTCGAACAAGGTGGTGATATCAATTAACCTTACTCCGATATCGACTACTTTTTCTATATTGCGAGGAATGAATGATACCTCGCCCGGAGTGACCGCTGTACGAATGTTTTTTCGATTTTCACTCGATTGAGACGAAACATAACGCAGGTGATTCATTCCTATCTTCTCTAGTGTATGAATGGTCTCTTTCGTCATTTCAGGAGTATCATTCACACATAAAACGGTTGTACGATAAGGAAGCTCAAAAAGGCGGTCGATGTGCTGATAATTAACGGTTCTTTGAGCCGTAATCGTCGGACATTTCGCATCCACAGCCTCGCCCGCTTCCTCTTCAACAAGCTTCGATGAATAAATAATCAAGTCATTATGAATGTTGTTGGGCAAAAATTCATCCACAGCAAAGCTTTCAATATCGATGAATTCCCCCAGAATCTCTTCTAATTGTTGATGAAGTGTATGTTTAGTCTCCAGCGTTCCTGCAATTAATGTTAAGCTGTTATGCATATTAGCACCTCTTTGGTTTTAATTATAACACCCAATTAGAACCCATTAAATAACGTAAACGCATAAAGACTTGAAATTTTCAGAAAATATACTTGGCATGGTTTTTGCATGTTATATAGTGAAGGATATGACTAGAGGAGGAGAAGGAATGAACAAGGAGAAAAAGAAATTTCAGATGCCACATACGTATGTCATTATATTTTTCGTCGTGTTGTTTGCTGCATTGCTTACGTATATTGTGCCAGCTGGAGTGTTTGAAACGGAAGACGTGTCGTACGATAATTCCGGAACGGAGGAAACTCGCACTGTTCTAGTTCCCGATAGTTTTAGTCTGGAAGAAGGGGGAAGCAGTGGAACGAGTTTATTTGAAGGCGGAGGCGGAGCCGGTCTCTTAAACTATGTGTTTGAAGGCTTAGTAAGCGGAGATAAATGGGGGTCCGCTGTTGGGGTTGTTGCCTTTATTATCATTATCGGAGGAGCCTTTGGTATTATAATGAAAACCAGAGCCATCGAAGAAGGCATTCTTTCTGTTATTGACCGCACAAAAGGAAAAGAAGTATTAATCATCCCTATTATGTTCTTTTTATTTTCTTTAGGTGGCGCGGTCTTTGGGATGGGAGAAGAAGCCATTGCTTTTGCCATGATTCTTGTTCCTCTCGTCATCGCGTTAGGCTATGACGCCATTACAGGAATTATGATTACGTACGTTGCTACACAAATTGGTTTCGCTACTTCATGGATGAACCCATTTGGTGTCGCCATCGCTCAAGGAGTATCGGATGTACCTGTATTGTCCGGTTCTCCATTCCGAATTATCATGTGGCTTGTGTTTACAGCCGTCGGAACATTCTACACTTGGAGGTACGCATCTCGTGTACGAAAAGACCCAACGCGTTCATTAGCTTATAAATCTGATCAATATTTCCGAGACGATTTTGAACAAAAAGATATAAAAGTAAATTTTAAAACAGGCCATATGCTTGTCATACTCACTGTTTTAGCTGGTGTTTCATGGATCATTTGGGGCGTTATTGAAAATGCTTATTATATTCCCGAAATTGCCAGCCAATTTTTCACGATTGGTTTAGCAGCCGGGATCATCGGGGTTATATTTAAATTAAATAATATGCGGGTGAATGATATTGCTGAAGGATTTGCTCAAGGGGCTAAGGATTTACTGCCTGCTGCGCTAGTCGTGGGAATGGCGAAAGGAATTGTCATTATCTTAGGCGGTGATGATCCGACCACTGCCTCCGTCTTAAACACCATTTTAAATTCTGCTGGTCAACTGTTTTCAGGGGTCCCTGAAATGGTCTCCGCATGGTTTATGTTCTTGTTCCAATCTATTTTTAATTTCTTTGTTGTTTCCGGTTCTGGACAAGCTGCACTCACCATGCCATTAATGGCACCACTTGCTGATATCGCTGGTGTTAGTCGACAAGTCGCCGTACTTGCTTTCCAATTAGGTGATGGATTAACAAATATCATTATTCCTACGTCCGCAGCTTTAATGGGAACGCTGGGTGCTGCCCGATTGGACTGGGGCCTATGGTTTAAATTTATTATTAAATTTCAGCTGATTTTGTTCGGATTAGCTTCCTTATTTGTCATAACAGCCGTACTTATTAATTTCAACTAAACAGAAGGAGGCATCATTCATGCTCACTTTGATAAAGAACACCACCGTTTACAGTCCTCATTACCTTGGAGTGAAGGATGTTCTCTTAACAGATCAACGAATTGCTAAAATTAGTGACCAGATCGACCTGCCTGCTCAGTATGAATGGATTAATATCATTGATGGCACTGATAAAATCTTAACTCCAGGATTTATTGACGGTCATGTGCACATCACGGGTGGAGGTGGAGAAGGAAGCTTTAAAACTCGCACCCCAGAACTCTCCTTAACGGACGCTACGACAAGTGGAGTCACTACAGTCGTTGGAGTCATCGGAACGGATGGCACTACTCGCACCATGACGAATTTAGTAGCGAAAGCGAAAGCTTTAAGGGAAGAAGGAATATCCTGCTATGCACACACAGGTTCCTATCAGATTCCTGTTCGGACATTGACCGGAAAGATCGAAGACGACCTTATGCTCATCGACCTCATCATTGGAGCAGGTGAGATCGCTATTGCCGATCACCGCTCCTCTCAGCCAACAGTTGATGAACTCGCTCGACTTGCTTCTCAAGCGAGAATCGGCGGCATGCTTTCAGGTAAAAAAGGTGTGGTGAATATCCATTTAGGAGACAGTCCCGACCACCTCTCCCTTATCGAAAAAGTGGTGGAACAATCTGATCTTCCAATCAGCCAGTTTTATCCGACTCACATCAACCGCAATCGGCTACTATTTGAAGCTGGAATTCATTACGCGAAGAATGGTGGATACGTTGATTTTACGACGAGTACGATTCCAAAGTTTTTAGAAGATGGGGAAGTGAAAAGCAGTCTAGCCGTTAAAGAAATGCTTGATGCTGGCGTTCCTATTGAGCAAATGACATTTACATCAGATGCTCAAGGTAGTTTACCTGATTTTAATGAAAAAGGAGAACTAATTGGATTAAAAGTAGGGCGTGTCCGTTCTCTTTATGAAGCATTTGTGGAAACGGTAAAGGTACAACGTGTCCCTCTAGAACAAGCCTTACAGGTGATCACCTCTAACCCCGCCCATGTTCTTGGGTTAACGGATAAAGGCGTAGTAGGAGAAGGAAAAGATGCCGACCTGGCACTCCTGGATCCTGATACGTTAGCGATTGATACCGTCATCGCCAACGGGCAAATCATGGTGCAGGAAGGTCATCCCATCGTAAAAGGTACGTTTGAATCATAAGAAAGGTCAGCTCCCTTAACGGGCGCTGACCTTTTATTAATGCATATGACGTAAAAGAAAACATTCAGAAGGCTGAACTTTTAATGTCAGCTGATCATTTTTTGTTTGAAAAATTCTCCGTTTATTATCTAGATGCTGCCACTTCCCTTTACGGGCTGGAATGCTAACTTCCACTTCTTCTTCAATGTTACGATTCATGAGAAAAATGATATGCTCGGCGTTTGCTTCATCTCCGAAATAATCAACTCCATTAGCGGTCCAGCGTTCAAAGGCAAATATATCCTCGTGCAATGCATGAGGCACCCAACTGCCTGTACGTAATGCTTTATGTTCTTTACGCCATGAGCCGATATTTTTATACCATGTCATAAGTTCATCTTCTTCTGCACCCCAAGGGTAAGGCTTACGGTTGTCAGGATCTTCTCCACCTGTCAGACCTGCCTCATCTCCATAATAAAGAGAAGGCACTCCCGGGAAAGCGTAAAGCCACAAACTAAGAGCTTTGACTTGCGCTTGAACAATTCCTGCCCTTTTTGCTGCATCTATATCTTCCGGCAAGAATTCATCAAGCATCGTTTTAATTCTCTCCACATCATGACTTGATAACATATTCATTAAGGCATAAAAGTATGGCTTCGGATAATGTTCACTTAAGGTCATTAAACGGCGGTTAACGTAATAAGCGTCTACTTCACCTTTCATAAAATGAAGCATAAGGTCTCGCAGAGGATAATTCATCACTGAATCAAGAACTCCGCCTAAAAAGTAGTCTCTCCTCTTGCCGTAAGCTGACTTATTTGAAGCATCTTCCCACACTTCTCCTAGTAACACACTCGATGGATCTTCTTTTTTTAATTGCTGATAGATTTGCTTAATGAGATCATCCGTCAGTTCATCAGCTACATCCAGGCGCCAATGGTTTAAACCTGACTTCTGCCACGTTTTAATCACACTGTCCTTATCATGGATCAAGAAATTCTGATAGCTTTTATCTTCTTTATTCAAGGTTGGCAGCGTTCCTACTCCCCACCACGCCTCATATTCATCTGGGTAATTATGAAACTGATACCACGAATAATACGGTGATTCCTTAGATTGATAGGCTCCAAGGGTGTCATATTCATCTCTTTGGTTAAAATATTTACTATTACTTCCCGTGTGACTGAATACTCCATCAAGCATGATTTCAATCCCACGATCCTTCGCTTCCTTAATCAAATATTCAAAATCTTCTTTTGTACCTAAAAGAGGATCAATTTTATGATAATCACCCGTATCATAGCGGTGATTACTTTCCGCTTCAAAAATCGGATTCAAATAGATAACCGTGACTCCAAGAGATTGAATATAATCCAGCTTCTTTGTGATTCCTTCCAGGTTTCCCCCAAAGAAATCCCACCGGACTACACCACCGTCTTCGTCCCTGATATAGTAAGGATCATTCTCCCAGTGAGTGTGCATCAAACTCGATTTCGGCGCTTTCTTTAAGTCGGGTTCGTCCTCCCGGTAGAAACGATCTGGAAAGATTTGATACATCGTCGCATGTTTCCACCATTTTGGTGTATCATAACGCTCATCATATACTGTAATTTGCCAGGAGGGGGGAACTTGCTCGTAAATAACCCCCTCTCCGCTCTCTTCAATGTTAACTCTTCCATAGTAATATGTTGTGTCTGTTGTAATAATTTCAAAGTAATACCAGACAAGCTGAGGCTCCTCCGGCATCTCTACAACCCCTTCAAAAGAATTGTACTGATGTTCCTCACTATATAAATCCATCACCTTCGTGTGCTCTTGATCCGATTTATCTAAGATGTAATGAAGAACAACGCGTGACACATCGAGTCGGCTGTGAACGTCGATCGTTAGTGTAACGTTAGAGCCCCGTGCTACAGCCCCAAAAGGCTCTCTATAATTTGTATCGAAACTGTTATGACAGATATCCATTTGTCTCACAAGAAGTCCTCCTTTTACGTCTTATTTCAGTATGCCAGTAGGTTGAATCTTCCAAATATCAGAGGCATATTCTTGAATGGTACGATCGCTAGAAAACTTACCTGAGCGTGCAATATTGATGAGGCTCTTCTTATTCCAGAGATTAACATCCTTATAATCTTTACCAATCCTAGCTTGCGTATCAATGTAACTGGCAAAATCCTTTAACACAAAATATTCATCATTAAATGTAATTAAATTATCATAGATATCCTGAAACTCCGTTTCCCCTTTTGAGAACGGGCTGTAATGTATGAGTTGATCAAGAGTATGCCTGACCCGATCATCTTGCTCATAAACTTGTCGCGAGGAGTAATGGCCGTTTTTATAGTATTCCAGTACTTCATCAGAGCTTAACCCAAACGTATAAATATGGTCATCTCCGACGAGCTCGTGAATTTCCACGTTTGCTCCATCCATCGTTCCTAAAGTAAGAGCTCCATTCATCATGAATTTCATATTACCTGTACCTGATGCCTCTTTACTAGCCGTAGAAATTTGTTCACTGATATTTGTAGCAGGAATAATCTTTTCAGCGAGAGATACAGAGTAGTTCGGCAGGAAGACCACCTTCATTTGATTATTAACAGCTGGATCATTGTTTACCACATCAGCTACGGTATGAATCAGCTTTATAACCTTTTTGGCAAAATGATAGCTCGGTGCAGCTTTCGCCCCAAAAATAAATGTACGCGGTGTCATTTTATAGCGGCGGTCGGTTTTTAATTGATTATATAAGTGCATAATGTGCAAAGCATTTAACAATTGCCGCTTATACCCATGCAGACGTTTAATTTGAACGTCAAAGATGGAGGCAGGGTCGATTTGTATACCTGCATACCCTTTGATAAAATCAGCTAGTTCTTCCTTCTTTTGCTGTTTAATCCCATTTAATTCTTTAAGAAAGGAACGATCACTTTTAAATTGCATCAGGTCTTCCAGTCGTTCAGGTTCTTGGATCCATTGATCTCCGATTGAATCTGTAATCAGCTTCGACAAAGGTTCGTTAGAATGCAACAGCCAGCGTCTATGTGTAATTCCATTTGTTTTATTATTGAACCGCTCAGGGAATGTATCGTAAAAAATTTTCATTTCCCGTTTCTTTAAAATATCCGTATGAAGCTTCGCAACTCCATTTATGCTATGACTCCCTACAATTGATAGGTGAGCCATTTTTACAAAGCCGTCCGCTACAATGGCAAGACTTGCGATGCGGTCAAAATCTCCTGGGTGTTTCTCCCACAGAGATTGACAAAACCTTTCGTTAATTTCATCTATAATCATATAAATGCGGGGGAGGAGTGATCGAACCAATCCTACCGGCCATGTCTCTAAAGCTTCACTTAGTGTGGTGTGATTCGTGTAGGAAACTGAAGCCTGCGTGATTTCCCATGCCTCTTCCCAGCCCAATCCATGGTCATCCATTAATATACGCATTAACTCAGGTATTACGAGGGCAGGGTGGGTATCGTTGATGTGTAAAGCAGCATGCTCTGGGAACGATGCCAAAGGTAGGTTTAACCGTTCAAAATTACGAACAGCACTCTGTACACCGGCAGAAACAAGAAAGTATTCTTGCTTTAAGCGGAGCCTTTTCCCATCCTCATGGGAGTCATCAGGGTATAGAAATTCTGAGATTTCTTCTAAAGAACGCTTATGCTCAAGAAAATTATTAAAATCATCATCTTTTGAAGCTTTTACTAGCGTATCATGATCTGTAGCTTCAGCTGACCAAAGCCTTAACGTATTGACAGTGTCATTGCCATAACCTACTACAGGCACGTCATATGGAATGGCGCGTACCTGCTCATAATGATCATGATGACATTCGAGGCGGCCGGCTTTGGTCCTTACCATATCTACCTCTCCACCAAACCGAACTTCCACTGCTTCATCCGGGCGGCGCACTTCCCAAACAAATTCTCTCGCCAACCAGCGGTCCGGCAGTTCAACTTGATAACCGTCAATTATTCTTTGATCAAACATCCCATATTTATAGCGAATGCCATACCCATGTCCAGCGTAACCAAGAGACGCCAGTGAATCCAGGAAACAGGCAGCCAAGCGGCCCAGTCCTCCATTTCCTAAACCAGCATCGTTTTCTTCTTCTTCTAACTCTGTTAAAGAAAAGCCAAGTTCCTCCAAACCTTCTTTTACTAGAGATAACAATTGCATGTTTAATAGATTGTTCCCTAGTAAACGTCCAATTAGAAATTCCATGGAGAAGTAATACACTTGCTTTTCTTTACTCTCCTCATACTGTCTCGCGGTTTTCAACCAATTTCGGTTCATTTCATCTTTTACCAGCGAACCAAGGGCACGATAAGCATCAACCTCTGAGGCTGATTCTACTTTCTTACCTAAATCGGTTTGCAGTCTCTCAGAAAACGCCTGCTTAAAATCTTCTTTATTGCTGAACATAGGGTGTCCTCCCCTTCGCGCCTACTCTAATGCTGCTTCATACAATTCACTGTAACGATTGGCGGAATATTTCCACGGATACTGACTTTTAGCCATATTTTTAACAAGCTGTTTCCAACACTCTGTATCTTGATAAAATGAT
This sequence comes from Halobacillus andaensis, assembly GCF_014636475.1. Classification (GTDB taxonomy): domain Bacteria; phylum Bacillota; class Bacilli; order Bacillales; family Halobacillaceae; genus Halobacillus_A; species Halobacillus_A andaensis. The sequence goes on along the minus strand of NZ_BMEL01000002.1, from coordinate 306,611 downwards.
ATGGCACGGCGAATTGTGAACAACATATCGTGGGCATTATAGTTAGTAAATGTAAATCCGTTTCCTTCTCCTGTTTTCTCGTCAAATGATTGCACCGTATCGGCTAGACCACCTGTCTCGCGAACGATAGGAGCAGACAAGTAGCGAAGGGCTATAAGCTGACCGATACCACAAGGTTCAAAACGCGACGGCATTAAAAATAGATCGCTTGCTCCATAGATCTGACGAGATAAATCTTCACTAAACATGATATTCGCGGACAACTTATCCGGATACTTGGATTGTGCCCATTGGAGCATGTGTTCATACTCAGCTTCCCCTGTTCCTAGAACAACGATTTGAACATCCTCTTGATCTAGCAAATCCTCTAGGACTCTTCCAACTAGATCGAATCCCTTCTGTTCAACTAGACGGGAAACGATTCCAATCATTGGGACATCTTTACGTACAGGCAAGCCAAGCTTTTCTTGCAGCCACATTTTGTTTTGTGATTTTTTCAAAAGCGAGGTTCTAAAAGGAAAGGGCAAACTCTCATCCTTCATCGGGTTAAACGCTTGATTATCAATCCCGTTTACAATACCTGACAATTTGTCTGATCTTTCCCTAAGTACTCCATCTAGGTTTTCCCCATAATAAGGAGTTTGAATCTCATTTGCATAAGTTTTACTAACTGTTGTAATATGGTCAGCAAAATTAAGGGCACCTTTCATGAAATTGATGTTCCCGAAAAATTCTAACCCTCCTGTAGTCATCATATTCTCGTCGAAGCCAAGTAAATCATATAAAACGTCATCAGGATAAATTCCTTGATACTTTAAATTGTGAATGGTAAAAACAGTCTTCATATCTTGGAATAAAGGATCGTTTCCGTAGTGCGTATGCAGTAAAACCGGAATTAATCCCGCTTGCCAATCGTGGCAGTGAAGAACGTCAGGCTTCCAATCCATTTTTCGTATCATTTCCATAATCGCTTTGTTAAAAAAGACGAAACGCTCAGCTTCATCATCATATCCATACAAATTGGAACGTTTAAAATAATATTCGTTATCAATAAAATAGACATGAATTCCATTGTGTTCAATGTATTGCACACCTGCATATTGATTGCGCCAGCCAAGTTCAACATTAAAGGTATGAATGGTCTCAAGTTGAACTTTCCAATCATCACTCATCGTTTCATACTTTGGAAGAACAACTCGAACATCATGTCCCTCTTCCTTCAAGGCATGCGGCAAAGAACCTAAAACGTCGGCCAGCCCTCCAGTTTTAATAAAAGGTGTACATTCAGATCCAACCATTAATACATTCATCCATTTTCATCTCCTTTTTCACATTAAACAAAAAAGGCTGCCAGAAACGTACGTTCAGACAGCCTCCTTTATCATATTTACATCGTTTTACTTTTCGCAACGACAAAAGGCTTTTCAGGAGCGCCTATAAGTGTGCGCCCGGACGAAATCGTACAATCTTTATCAAGAATCACGTTCTCTAAAACCGCGTTCTCTTCGATTTCACATCTTTGCATAATTATTGAGTTCTTAATGACTGCTCCCTTTCCTACCTTCACCCCTCGAAATAGAATGCTGTCTTCAATGTGACCGCCGACAACGCAGCCGTTGGCTACAAGCGTATTTGTCACATTAGAAGAACGGGCGTATTTTGAAGGTGCCTCATTTTTAATTTTTGTATAGACTGGTGATTGTTCTTTAAACAACTCATCATGAGCTGAACGGTTTAACAATTTCTTGCTGTTGCGGTAATAACTCTCCACGGAGTTAATCAAGGCATGACTTCCTTCATATTCATAGGCATTGATATGAATGTCAGGCAGTCTCCCTTTAATTCCATCAAGGAAAAAGTGAGAACATCCGTGAGCAATACAATTTTCAACTAAATAGTAGAGGTAGTCTTTTTCAACGATATACATATCCATGTACACGTTGGAACTTTGTTGGTCATTATGAATCGAAACCACTCGATTGCTATCGTCAATCGTTAATTTATGAGCTAAGTTATGCTCCGGCTGAAGATCACGTACTTTCTTATAAACGACCGTTACATCTGCCCCTGACTCTTTATGAGACTCTAATACATCACGGTAGTTAATATTACAAATGTTCTGCGATCCTGAGACAACAATGTAATCGGCTAGTGTTCTCTTAATGAAATCGATATTATTATGAAAATGCTGTAAATCTCCTCTAGAAAGATCTGTGGGGTCATTCCAGTCAGGCGGTAAGATAAATAATCCGCCGCGTTTTCTGTCCAAATCCCATGCTTTCCCTTGCTCTAGATGATCCATAAGAGAACGATACTTCCGCCGCGCAAATACAGCAACAGATTCCATGCGGGAGTTGGTCATATTAGATATAGTAAAATCTATCATGCGATAGCGGCCAGCAAAAGGAACGGCTGCTCCGCATCTAAAATAAGTTAGTTCATCTAGCAGATCTTGTTCATGATCAAGGTTTATTATTCCGGCAATACGGTCCATATCGTCACCCCTTACTTAATAATCGTGGCATAACTTGACGCCATTACACTGCCTTCTTCAGCCACTAACGTAATTTGACTATCCGGGCTTGCGTCTCCGATCACAGCATTATCTTCAATAACGCTGCCTTCAGAGATAATGGCGCGATGAATTTTTACATTTTTCCCTATTTTTACGTTTGGCATAATTACTGAATCTTTTACGACCGCACTATCTTCCACATGCACACCGTAGAAAATAACGGACGTATCAACCGTGCCATAAATGCGACAGCCTTCATTAATAAGCGCATTTCTAACTGTGGCGCACGGTGCAATATACTGGGCGGGCTGATTAGGATTTTTCGAATAAATCCGCCATTCATGATCACTTAAATTTAGCCCAGGCTCATCTTTTAGAAGATCCATGTTTGCTTCCCACAAGCTGTCGACTGTGCCGACATCCTTCCAATAGCCTTCAAATTTATAGGCGTGAAGATGTTTTCCATCCTGAAGCATCGTTGGAATAATATCTTTCCCGAAATCATGAGAAGAGCCTTCTTTCTGTTCATCTTCAAGTAAATATCTCTTTAAGACTTCCCATTTAAAAATATAAACCCCCATTGATGCCAGATTACTAAGTGGAAACTCAGGCTTCTCATCAAACTCTATAATTCTTCCATCATCGTCTGTATTCATTATCCCAAAGCGGCTGGCTTCATCCCATGAAACAGGAATAACGGAAATCGTAGCATCAGAATCTTGCTCGATATGCTCCTCAAGCATTGCACCATAGTCCATTTTGTAAATGTGGTCCCCAGACAAAATTAAAACGTGTTCAGGCTCATAACGATCTAAAAATTCAATGTTGCGGTAAATGGCATTAGCCGTTCCTGTGTACCAACCGCCGCCTTCAGACTGCATAAATGGAGGCAGCACAGAAACACCACCATAACTGCGATCAAGATCCCAAGCAGACCCAATACCAATATAGTTATTTAATATTAATGGTTCGTATTGGGTGAGTACGCCCACGGTATCGATCCCAGAATTTGAACAATTACTGAGAGGAAAGTCTATAATTCGATACTTGCCGCCAAAATACACGGCAGGTTTAGCAATTTTCTTCGTTAATGATTTTAGTCTTGTACCTTGCCCCCCTGCTAGGAGCATGGCTACGCATTCTTTACCTTTCATTCATTTTCCTCCTTTGGTGAACAAGTTCTTTTTAAAAAGCTAACGGCAAGAGGGGGGATCGTCATAGCTACATGCTGGTCTTGACCTTGCCACGGTTCATTTACCGTTTCTAAAGCCAATCCGTTTGTCTGTCCCGAACCTCCAAAGTGGGTTGCATCACTATTGAAAATCTCTTTATAATGCCCTTCTTTAGGCACTCCCACCTTATAGCCGTGATAAACCTCTGGAGTGAAATTACAAACAATAATCAGCTGATCCCCATCATTACGGCTATTCCTTGCAAAGGAAACAATACTTTGTTCGTAATTATTAGGGTCTATCCAGAAAAACCCTTGTTCGTCGTGATCCAGCTCCCATAAAGCCGGCATGTCGTTGTACAATTGGTGGAGCTGTTTGACATAATCTAAAGCGGAAGCATGAGCTTCATAATCCAGCAGCTCCCAGTCCAGGTCTTCGAGATCTTTCCATTCATCGAATTGTCCAAACTCTGTCCCCATCATGAGCAGTTTTTTACCGGGATGAGCATACATGTAAGCTAAAAAAGCTCGTAAGTTCGCAAATTTTTGCCAATAGTCGCCCGGCATTTTGTTTAAAAGAGATTTCTTCCCATGAACAACCTCATCATGAGAAATTGGTAAAATAAAGTTCTCAGAAAAAGCGTAGAAAAAAGAAAACGTAATGAGATGATGATAGTGCTTTCGATGAATCGGATCCATTTCGATATACTTCAACATGTCATTCATCCAGCCCATATTCCATTTATAGTTAAAGCCAAGTCCTCCTAAATAAGTTGGGGAACTTACCTGAGGCCATGAAGTCGATTCCTCCGCCATCATAAGGATGTTAGGAACTTCTTCAAAAATGGCTTCATTCAATTTTTTAATAAAAGCAACGGCTTCTAAGTTCTCTCTTCCACCGTATTCATTTAATTCCCACTGGCCATCTTCTTTACCGAAGTCTAAATAAAGCATACTAGCAACGGCATCTACTCTTAGACCGTCCAAGTGGAATTCTTTAAGCCAATAAATTGCATTTGAAATGAGGAAGCTTTGCACTTCATTTCTTCCAAAATCAAAAGTCAGAGTTCCCCATTGAGGCTTTTCTGCCTTTATAGGATCTTGATACTCATATAAAGCTTCTCCATCAAACCTTCGTAATCCATGCTCGTCTTTACAAAAATGAGCAGGAACCCAATCGAGTATGACCCCTATACCATTTTGATGGCATTGATCAACAAAATAACGAAAGTCATCTGGTGTACCGTAACGAGAAGTTGCAGCAAAGTAGCCTGTGGTCTGGTACCCCCAAGAACGATCAAATGGGTGTTCAGTTATGGGCAATAGCTCGATATGTGAGTAACCCAGCTCCTTAACATAAGGAATGACCATATCTGCATATTCCCGATAGTTGTAATAAACTTCGGTTTCGATATTTTTCCAAGAACCTAAATGCAGTTCATAAATAGAGATTGGAGATTCATAGATATTTATATTCTTACGCCTGTCCATCCACTGTTCGTCATTCCATGAATATTGATTGAGAGGATAAGTCACTGAGGCTGTATTTGGGCGCAGCTCACTAGAAAAGCCATAGGGATCGGCTTTTAGCCTCAAATGCCCATGTGGTGTTAAGATTTCGTACTTGTAAACCGTTCCTTCTGTGATCTCTGGTATAAATCCATACCATATGCCATTTTCATTTAGCTTTTTTAACCGATGGCTGGTGCCATCCCAATTGTTAAAATCCCCGACTACGCTTACTTGCTCAGCATTCGGTGCCCAAACAGCAAATCGATAGCCTTCCTCGCCGTTTTCTTCGTGGGGGTGGGCTCCGAGGAGCTGATAGCTATAACGCAAATTTCCTTGATGAAATAAATAGAGATCGTGTTCAACAATTGTCTCGTTTAACACGCCATCACCTCCTTATATCTGTGCTTATTATTAAGCATAAAATGTTACGGAACCGATTACAATTAATTTCTTACAAAAAGTTCTGAAAATTATGTGTTATTTTGTCGAAAAATGCATGTTAGCGCTTACGAATGTGCAATAAGACAAAATATGACAAAAAAAGAAAGCGCGTGTTTCGCGCTTTCTTTTTTAAATGGGTGGTCGAGTCGGAAAACATTATCCTTTTATGGCACCTTCAGTCATTCCCTTAGCTATTCGCTGCTGGAAGATCGCGTAAAGAATGATTACGGGAATAATCGCGATCGTTAGACTGGCAAACAACGTCCCCCAAGCATTTGTATACTGTGCTTCATTACTAATATAATCAATGGCAAGTGCGAGAGTGTAATTGCCCTCGGATTGCAGGAAGATCAATGCCATAAAGTATTCATTCCAAAATTGAATGGCGTTCATGATGGTTACCGTAATGATCCCTGACATGGACAGGGGAGTAATAATTTTTAAAAGCACACCGTATGGCGATAAACCATCCATAGAAGCCGATTCTTCAAGGGATTTAGGGATTGTGCTCATAAAGCTCGTTAAAACAAAAATGGTGAAAGGGAGCTGGCTGACAGCATAAACCATAGTCAGGCCATAAATATTATCTAATAAGTTAAACCGCTGCAAAAGGAAAAACAAAGGGATCCACCCTAGCACCATCGGGATCATCATAGCTGAAATGTATACCGTAAATAAGATATGACTCCCTCTAAACCTTAAACGTTCAATCGCATAGGCTGTTGGAATTGCTAGTACTAACGTCAGAATAGCTCCTAACACCGTTACAATTAAACTGTTAAACACACTTGTATCAATATTAAAATCGGTCCAGGCACTCACAAAATTATCCATGTTAAATTGATCGGGCATTCCCCACGGATTTGCATAAATTTCTCCATTCGATTTGAAAGACCCGATAAACATCCAAATGATCGGGTATAGAACCGCAATAGACCATAAAATGAGAGGAATTCTTATCCCTGCTCTCCCTAACAATTGACCAACACTTTTCTTCTGTCGCACGTTTCTTACCCCCTCGTTGAATCCAACTTAATATTCTACTCTCTCTCGACGCATAAGGAATTGCAGAATCAAGACTGTAATTAAAGATATGATAAGAATCATTACACCAATGGTCGCCCCATATCCGAAGTTATACTGTGTGAAAGCTTGTTGGTATAGGTAAGATCCCATAACATGAGTAGAGTTATTAGGTCCCCCGCCGGTCATAACTTGTACGATGATAAACGAGCCGTTTAAAGTTGTAATGACAATGTATAAGATTGAAATCTTAATTTGCGGCCAAACGAGAGGCAATGTCACTTTCCAAAACTGCTGCCATTCATTAGCCCCATCAATTTCAGCTGCTTCATAATAGCTCTTCGAAACGTTAGCAATCCCACCCATGAGCATCAGCATAAACAAACCAATTCCTGCCCATACAGATGGTAAAACGAGACTCGCTAATGCCCAGTCTTCATTACCAAGCCATGCTCTCGTCCAGCTTTCCAGACCAATCGCTTCTAAACCGGAGTTGACCAAACCCATACTTGGGTTATAAATAAATGACCATAGTATCCCAATTACGACGACAGACATAATATTAGGAAAGAAAAATACGATGCGATAGAAAGGGGCCTCTTTAATTTTTAATTGAGTAAGAGCAACAGCAAAGAATAAGGCAAGCACCATTATTCCTACTATTTTAGTTCCTACCAGAAAATAGTCATGATAAATCGTGCGAGGAATAATAGAGTCATTAAAAAGTTTTATGTAATTTTCAAAACCAATAAATGTTTTATCTTGAGAAGATCCTGACCATTCAAAAAACGAATAATATAATCCACTAAAAAGCGGGTAAAGGGTGAAAATAGAAAACATTATAAAAGTCGGAACAAGACAAAACGCTAAAAACGTGTATTTTTGCTTTTTAGACTGTACCACCCAATCACTCTTTCTATAAGAAAATAAGGGTATGGGATATAAGGATTCACAGCCTCATACCCCATACCGTCAGCATGTCATCTATTCATTGCTCTCACGATATTCGGCCGCAGCTTCCTCTGCTTCCTCCGTGAACTCTTCTGCTGTAATATTGCCAAGCATCAGCGAAACAAGTGAGTTACCAATAGGTTCTTCCAATTCAGAACTCATTGGGTGTGGTTTGTTGTTAATTTGTACTTGCTCTTCATCGTTAATCATTTCATTCGCTTCGATTAAATAATCCGGTACTTCTTCACTCTCAGCCAGGTCTACCCCGTTTAGGTTCATAATCGCTCCTGTATGCTCAGAGAAAGAACGTGCATATTCTTTCTTGAATACAAACTCAACGAATGCTTGTGCAGCTTCAGGATTTTCCGCTTCTTCAGCAATAGCCAGCGGACGCAAGTCAGGAACAATAGAGTATGGCTCTCCAGAATTCTGCATTGGAGATGGAACAAATCCAAAGTCAAAATCTTCTGGGACATCGTTAGCCATTTCATTAGGCAGCCAGAATCCAACTGGAATAAAGGCATTATCCCCTAATAAAAAGTCCATTTGAGACTGTGTATGGTTTAATGCGCCAAAACCGTCATCAATATAGCCGGCTTCCTGCATTTCCTGTACTTTTTCCATAACTTCTACTACAGGTTCGCTCGTCCAAGCACCTTCAGCCCCGGTAATGACATCATTTAGCAACTCATCTCCGCCTGCAGCACCAAACGCCGGGTAAAGCATTCCACGTAAGAAATAGTATGGGTGCTGCCCTGTTGTGACGAACGGAGCAATATCTTCACCTTCTTGAATTTCACCCATCGTATCCATGAAGCCATCAAAATCAGCTGGAACTTCATAACCTTTATCTTCAAACATCGCTTCGTTATACCAAGTACCCCACGTATCAAAAACAAGAGGCAGGGAATAAATATCACCATCATAAGTAGCTGGCTCTACAATGAAGCTATCCATAAGAGGATCGCCATCCACTTCCACGTCCTCTACCCAATCGGATAAGTTCATTAATTGCCCGTCTTCTACCATTTGAGTTTCACTTGAACCCGCACCATCAATGTAAACAACATCAGGCGGATCGCCGGACACCCAACGAGATCTCATTTCATCGTTTATGTTTGGACCTGCATGTTCAACAACTGAGACATCAGGATATTCTTCCTGAAAATCAGCAATGACTTCTTTCCACCAAGAATCCCCGTATCCACCAACAAAGTATTGAAGTTCTAGCTCTCCTGAAACTTCTCCATCACCAGAGCTCTCACCGCCAGCCTCATCTGTCGCAGAATCGTCGTCAGATGAACACCCTGCAGCTAAAGCAAGTGTGAGCAGACCCACCGAAAGTAATGAACCAGGACCTTTTAATAGCTTCTTCAAATTACTTCCCCCTTTGAATTTGTTAAGTATATGAAACGCATTAATAGTTCAAAAAACTAATAATGTTGTTTCCAAACTTACGTCTTTTGCTTCAAAATATAAGATATGGCTTTCCTTACATACCCTTTGTTTCTATGAATCGCTTCTATGGATTGTTGATAATCAGCACCGGTTTCTATCATGACTACTGCAGGCTTAACTTCGTGATTGGTCTTTTTTAAGACACTTTCCGCTTCGTCATAGGATACTTTTGTAATCTCCATAATTGTCTTTTTAGCTCGTTCCATTAGTTTGTAATTGCTGGCGTGTACATCCACCATTAAGTTCTCGTGTACTTTTCCTAGCTGAATCATGGTTGTGGTACTAATCATATTCAGGATCATTTTGTGAGCTGTCGCTGCTTTCATTCTAGTCGAGCCTGTCAAAACTTCCGGTCCTACAACGACCTCAATGTCGCAGTCAGCATGTTGACTGATTTCAGATCGCTCATTGCATGAAAGGGAGACCGTATAAGCGCCAACCTTGCGGGCATATTTCAATGCTCCAATCGGGTAAGGGGTACGACCGCTGGCTGTAATCCCTAATACAACGTCATCTTCTGTTAACTGCTTAGCTTCAATGTCTTTAGCGCCTTGGCTTTCATCGTCTTCGCATCCCTCCGCTGCATTAAAGAACGCTCCGTTTCCACCCGCCATAATGGCTTGCACCATTTCTGAAGAGGTCATAAAGGTTGGCGGACATTCAGAAGCATCTACGACACCTAATCGACCACTTGTGCCGGCACCCACGTAAAAAAGCCTGCCGCCTTTGGCTAAAGAATCGTATATTTTTTCAATCGAAGTCTTCACTTTAGGAAGAACAGATTCTACAGCTTTTGCTACTTTTTTGTCTTCGTTGTTAATGGTATGTAATGCTTCCATGATCGACATTTGATCCAAGGTCATGCTGTTCTCATTTCGTTTTTCAGTGGTTAAACTTGAGAGCTCCATGAATGTGATCGTCTCCTTACCTATATGATCTTGTGACCCTAGAAAAAAGGGAGAAAATGATACTTCTTGGTGGGTTTCTAGTTGAAGCAGGGCGGGATTAGAGAAGAGAATGTAAAATAAATTATGTAAGCGCTGTCTTTTTGTTTTTTTAAAATTGCGACAAGTTTATGATTGACTTCATCATATTCTTTTTGAATTATTTTGTCAATGTTATGTTTTAAAAATAGAAATTTTATTTCATTCATCTAAAAAAAATGCCCTGCTGATTCAGCTTGTGGAGAAACCCCTGTTTTTCCGCAAGCTTTTTTTCTTGCCGCCAGGAGCGAAGGCCCCTTCCCTTTCCGCGGACGAGCGCACGAGCTTCCTCGCGAAACCCACGCTCGGCGATCTCGGCTCACTCGTTCTTCCGCAGGAGTGGAAGGGACCTCGCTCCTTGGAATTTCTTTAAGACAGAAAAAGACTCTCCTTCATCTAGCTCACCCTTACTAGATGGAGGAGAGTCATTTCCATATTCTATCAGTCATCCGTCATCAGCGCCTATTCCTTCACTTTCTCTTTTCCACACAACCGACAATAGCGCAGCCCATGCAGTTCTTTTGAATCTGCAAAGCTACGCTCAACCTTCTCTTTTCTCATGGGGTAAATCCATAAAATGAAAGAAATCAGAAAAAATTCAGCTTGTAGAGAAACCTTGGTTTTCTCTACATTTTCTCATACTGCGCCCTTATGGAAACAGCGTATGCAGCAGGGCATTCATTCTGCGAAGGTGTCAAAAGCCATTTTGATCAAAGGAACAGAAAAAGTGACGACTCCTGCGGGACGAGCAGACAGGAGAGGCCCCCGAAGTCGCAGACTGAGGAGACTTTCCGTCTTGCCCTGCAGAAAGCGGCGCTTTTTCTTGTTCCTTTTCTGCAGACAAAATGGAAGGAGCGCACCCTATTACATCTCGTCTAAGCTTTTTCAACCGCCTGAAAAGCCCTGCTGAATCAGCAGGGCTTTTATTAATCTTCTGTTTGATCTTCTACGAGACCTTCTTGGTCAGCAATTTGCCACGTGCCGAGACGGCGTGAATCTCCACCGCCAAACATTTCTACTACTTCTTCATCTGTACGCATACCTAAACCTTGTATGCCCCCATAATACAACGGAGAATCATGGGTAATAACAGAATAATTCATGTCGCCGCGTAAAGCATCTAATGCCGTGTCTTCCACCATTCTTTCTAAATGCACTACATTATCCTCTGTATAAAAACGAGGCCTCATGATCGCTTCTTGTAGGTTCAAAGGCTCCCCACTATCGTCTCTTCCATATTCATATTGTAAGAACGTTTGAATCAGCATCGCTGGAATCCTTGAACCTCCGGGAGAACCTAAGCCTAAAACAGGCTCCCCATCCTCCGCAAAGATCATTGGGGAAACAAAGGAACGAGGTCGTTTACCAGGTTCATACTCGTTAATAGCACCTTCAACTGTACTGAAGTTATTAAGCTGATTGTTTAAAAAGAAACCATTTGTGTAGCGGCCAGAACCAAAAAATTCACCGAGAGAATTTGTAGTCGAGACCATCATTCCATCTTTATCTCTTACTACAAAGTGAGTCGTATTTCTTGAATCATTCAGCTCTCCAGGACTGTTAAAAAGTTCGGATGAACTGGTAAGTCCGCTTCCCTCTTCTGAGAATTCCTGGTCAAATAGATTGTCCGTGTATTCTTTAGAAGTCAGCTCTTCTTGATCAATATCATCAAATTGAGGGTCTCCCAATGTGCTCACTCTCTCACTATACACTCGATCAGTTATTTTATTAACGAGATGAATATACAAGGCTTGCCACTCGTCATCATTAATGACCGCTTCCATGTCCTCCGGCAGCCCATCGGCTAAGAACTCTGGCAGTTCTCCGTTTTCATTTTCAAATTCTTCACGAATCACTTCATCAAAATTATCCTCTAACCTTTCCATCATTTGTAAGGCTTGAATGACAATGACGCCTGAGGTCGGAGAGGATCCTGCATAGACGGTGTGATCTTTAAAGGTACCTGCCGCTGCTTCTCTCCTCGCTACTTCATAGGAGGCCAAATCCTCTTGCGGAATCTCGAGCTCTGCCGATAACTGTTGACCCAACTCACCTTCGTAAAATCCATCAGCACCCTTGTCTCGAATAACTTTTAAAGTCTCAGCCAAATCTGTTTGAACAAGGTTTTCATTCATTGCGATCGGTTGTCCATCTGGGTAATAATTATTTCGCTCTTCCTCAGGAAGAAGAAGGTAGCGATTCGAACTTTGAATTTGTTCATTAAAGATTCGGCCGACTTCAAAACCTTCTTCTCCGTATTCTATCGATCGAGCTAATAGGTCTGCCCACTCTTTGTTTTCTCCGTAATCTTCGTACAAGGCTTCCATCCCTTTTACAAACCCCGGGATAGCTACACCTCTTTCCGGCCATCCTCCGCTTTCAGGGGCAGCTTCTCTATAATCATAGGTCACTGCTTCTTGGTCAGGTTCTTGAACGACCATTTGACCGCCGCCACCTACTCCAGATCCATAAGGCTCCACTACGCCTAACGTAAAGGATACAGCTATAGCTGCTTCAGCGGCATTTCCACCTTCATTGAGAACTTCCATACCTGCTTCTACAGCTAAAGGGTGAAGGGCACTGACGCCGTATACAAAAGACTCTTCATCATCCGCACTAATTTCAACCGTTTCTGAAGGTTCTTCGTCGCGATAAGGCTCTCGAAAAGCATCAAATTCATCTTCAAAGTAGTAATTCCACCCGACTAATCCTATAAATACGATAACAGCGAGGATATTGGTGATCCTTAAATAATTCATGACTCAGACCCTCCGTAATCCAGCACGCCCGCTTTTTCCATATCAATAATAAGACGGCTATCTTCAACTCTCCATAAATCTTTATCTAATTCCTTTCTTAACGTGCGAAAAATTCTATAATCACGGTATGGCTTCAAGATCCCCTTTGTTTCTCGAGGCTTCGTATCTGTAATTTGCATAGGGATAAACGACAAATCAGCTGAGCCATCTTCTAAAAAGTCCAGCTGAGCCAGCGTGGATTCTTTCGTTCGAGACCACCCTTGATCAAAGACAAAATTCCCTAAACTGTTCATCACTAAGGAGGTATTGTTGTTTGTTTCTACAACCGTCACAGGCTCTAATACGTGAGAATGGTGACCAATAATAATATCAGCCCCAATATCTGTAAGTAACCACGCGAGATTCTCCTGCTCCTGGTTGGAGCCGACTTGATACTCGTCTCCCCAATGAGCATGAACAATAACCACATCGGCCTGTTCCTTCGCTTCTTTAATGCGACGTTGAAGTACGTCAAGCCCATCGTTCGTTAAAACTCCCCCAACGTAGTCTCCTGCACTATATCCTTGTACAAATACATCGGTGAAGCCTAAAACGGCCGCCGAATAGTTTTCATTAATATCAAAATAAGAGATGGACCCAGCATCCATGACCTCTTCCTCTTCATCGCCCGTGTCAATCTGAGCTTCTCCCGAGTCAAGAACATCACCTATACCGATCAAATCAATATCCGCGTCCCTCATATGATTTAAGGTTTCCGTTAATGACAGGTCCCCATAATCCATCGTATGATTATTGGCTAAGTTTACAGAGTCGAACCCAGCGTTAATGAGAGCATCCTCTGCCCCCGCTTCCGCATAAAGGTGGATATCCTTATTATGTAACTCATAATCCTCCATTTGGCTTTCGACTTCCGGATTGTTCGAATCGATGACTGGGTTCTCAAAGTTTCCCGTCGAATAATCAGATTGCTCAAAGTAAGGAGTTACATAGGAAAATACGCGATCAATGGGTTCCCCTTCTCTTTGTGCTGCTTCCTGTACATGTCGCCCCAGCATCATATCCCCTACCATGGAAACCCGATACTCCACGTCATCCGGCCTCGTATTTTCAGGTATGGGCACCTCATCGATTTTTTTATGAGCAAAAAAAGGAATAGATAAAAGTAAAGCTAGAATAATAGAATGAGAAACTGCTTTCTCACGGTGCTTTTTAACCCAAACCTGCATAAATGATTTAAGCTTTGTTTCTTTCATAAAATAACTCCCCTACAGCAAATGATAGACGGTAATAAAAACAAACGTAAAAAACGCAATTACAAAGGTGGAGCTAAATGTAGGAATAACTCCTTGCTTCTGAATCGAGTTAGCAATTAAACCGGGCACAATAACTCCAATACCCCTAAGCTCCATCACTGGAAAGGGAGTGAGCGGATACAAGTAGTCCATTGACATTTTCATTAAGACCCCGACCGTTAACATAGCAGCAAACTTTCTGCGTCCGTACAGTACCGTAAACCTTGAAAGGACTTGAGTAACTAACAGGTATGTAAGCAAGCTGATTAATCCAACGACGAGCACATACATGACTTGATCAAAAATTAAAGCAAGGTAGCCGGGAACCACAAGGCCCGCCGGCATAATGCCTGTTTTTTCTGCATAAAGCAAACTTAATAAAACCCCTATAACTATAGCTATATATAAATCCGTACCAAACACTAATTCTCCAACCCCTTTTTTAGCTCAAAACTACTCTATTATTTGTTCGTCTGATACTTTCTCTCTAGTATGTCAACAGAAAAGGATGACTCTTCCTCTTTACGCTCCTCGTGTAATCGTGTTGGAGAATGTTCTTTCTTTTCAATGGCTTCTGCAAATTCCTCACCGCCGCCATGGATATTTCCAACTCCATAGATCAGCGCATTCTTAGGTAAACCAACGACATAATCGATCGCTTTATCGATCGGCTGTTTTTCCAAATTTACAATATGCTTTGTTCTAATTTTACCTTCATCATAAGCCGTTAAAATAGGATGAGCTTCTTTCCCAATGATCACAAGGCGGTCGATATCCATATGAGGCAATACCTTCTCAGCAAATTCGATGGTGCGTTCCACACGGTCGTGCCGGCAATTCATCACAACCGTAACATCTTCCGTCGGATAACCTTGTTCTTTTATACGCTCCCAAATATTTAATGTTGAGGTTACATCATTCGCCGCAAACCCATTAAAAAAGTATTTAGGGCTTTTCACATTTCCAAATTTATGCACACGCATAGCCCCGGGATCTACTGGAGCTGTAAGCATCCCCTTGAGAGCTACTTCTCGATCAATTTGCAGAATATCTGCCACCGCTAAGGCCAATGCGGCGTTTTGTGGAAAAATCATAAATGGGAATTTTTTTAAATATTCTTCATCAATCGCACTTTCATCGGCAACGATCACTTTCGAATTTCTCTTATAAGCAGCTTTTTCAAAGAAACGCTGGTAAGGTGTTTCAGGTATAATTAAATATCCATTGTGAGGAATGGTGGAGCTAAAGGCCTGAGCGATATCGTCAAGTGTAGGTCCCATAACGTCAAGGTGGTCTTCCATTACATTCGTGATAATCGTAATGTTGGATTTCACAAGCCTCTCTTGAAAGATTTTTTGATATACCGGGTGTACAGCCATGCATTCACTAACAAATGCCTCAGCTTTTCGATCCGTTACTTTATGTACCATTTTTCTTTGCTCACTAATATTAGGACCCTGAAGACCACGAATGATCGGCTCCTCTTCTTCTGAATCCCAATAAAACATTCTGGCTGACGTCCCTGTGGTTTTCCCGATTACTTTATCGCCATTTTCCTTTAAAATACCCATGACTAATCGTGTAACGGTAGATTTACCACGTATCCCATTAATCAAAACTCTAGTAGGAATTTGTTTTAATTTACGATCCAGCGTAATTCTTTCCCGAAGTCCGAGAGCGACAACGATGACTGCAAATATAAGCAAGTAACTTAGTTCGTTCACAAATTCACCCCTTTATACTATCGATTAGTTATTTTTTTCCTTATTAACCAACAAATAAACCAAATTTCACCATCTTTTCGCTATTTTTATCGTAACATAGTTTTATTACCCTGTTTAAACAAAATAGAATCCGGAAAATAAAACCATGAAAAGAAACACTTACTCAAACTATAGGGAAAGGAAGAGGAAATTGTGTCGGTTATTTTAAAAAGAATTTATGATGAAGAAAGAAATCTCGGCGGCCACCGCATTTTAGTAGATGGAATTTGGCCAAGAGGAATATCGAAAGAACAAGCCGAAATTGATCGATGGATGAAAGAAATTTCTCCAAGCTCAGAGCTGCGGAAATGGTTTAACCATGACCCTGAGAAGTTCTCAGAATTTAAAAGACGTTATAAAAAAGAGCTGAGCAGTCAATCTGATAAGAAGTCATCTTTGGACGAATTGAGGAATCTTGCTGATGGGAACCGCGTGATTTTACTCTATGGAGCAAAGGATGAAAAGCATAACCATGCTCTTGTACTAAAGGAACTTCTTGAACAGGATGACTAAATGGACGCAAGAAAACTCCCTTATCGCTTTACGTCATTGGGCGAAGAAAAGGGAGTTTTTCTGCGTACTTTGTTAAGAGGAGCGGAACCAATACCCCTAAAACAGCCGGGGGAAAATACATTCCTACTCCTAAAAATAGATAACCGATCAATCGAAAGGATTCTGAGGCTTTTACATCTTTCCGCTGGAAGGCATTCATTCGTTCTATGAGGCGATGGTTTAAATCAAGCAAACTCCAGCCCACCAGCCCAATCATTTGAAGCATTAAACCAGGATATAGTCCATTTAATGCCACCGTTGCAACAAAATAGAGAAGAAATAGGACACAAGATCCCAGGGCTGCCCACCTAAAATAAGTTTGCCTCCACCCCTTTTCCTCAACTGGAAGAATATTTAACATGGGCTGTTCTCGAAACTGATCGACAAACAAGCTTGCGGCCACCTCGATATACACAAATATAGCAATAGGCAGCGTAATATACATCACCCAATCCGTTTGAATAGGTAAAATCACTATAATAGCAGCGCAGATCATCATCGTCTTCCACACATAACCAAATTGATGATGAAAGTAATAACGCCAAAGACGGTGATAGAGTTGATTAATACTTGTAAAACGCTGCTTCGCACGTCGAGTTCTCAGATAGGTTTGCAAAACCCCATAGCGTTTAGGAGGTTTTATATAGACCTTTGTCATTTGACTGATTAATTGAACGTTCCATACTCGAGCGTCGTTAACGTCCACGACACGTCCCCAATCTACGCCTTTCAAACCACGAGGAATAAGGTAAATATTTAAGCTGAGCAATAACAGACCCACGGTCAGACCTATGAATCCTTCCTGTATTCCAAAATTGATTGTTAGATAACGGAGGATTCCTATCAATAGAAAAAAAGTTCCTATCATAAGCAGATTTTTCCATCGAGAGAGTGAAAAAAGCTTCCACTGAACTAATATTGTTAAACTGAAAAACAAACTAAAAATCGCAGCTATATAAAATGTAAATGCAAACGTAAAAGGCGTCAGCCATCCAATGCCAAAAGCTAATAGAAAAGCACCGAGCGTATGAAAAAAACCTCTCACAATAGCGATATGCCAGAGCAAATGACTTCTCGGGTGAGGCAGCATGCTTATATTCATCTCGCTTGTTGTAAACGCAAGACCAGGGTGAAAGAAAGCCTGCACGCAAGCCCGAAGGACCAAAGCAAATGGCAGCACCCACACCCATTCTGCTACACTTAACTGCCAAGACTCAAGGAGCGGAATAAAGCGGTTAAGCCAGTCAGCCAGAATGAACAAGAACACGCAGCCAAGCACTCCAGCGTAGATAGCCAGCGTAAGATCAAACGTCAGCTGGAACGCTTGCTGATATAGCTTTCGCTTCTTCTTAAAGCGCTGGCTCCGGACCCATCTATATACTTCCCATGTCGAGAAATTCATAATGAACCTCTCCGATCCAGCTGTTCAAATTGTTCAATCGCCCCTGCAGAAGAAACTCTCCCATCTTTTAACATGACGAAATCATCTGCAAGGTCGTGTACTTTATCCAATTGGTGGGTGGTAAGCAATATGCTTGTTCCTTCATCTCTGCGTTGCTTTAAAAGCTGTTGTAAATAAGTACCTGCATATACGTCAAGCCCCATAAACGGTTCGTCAATAAGTAATAATGGAACATCAGGCAAAAGAGCACAGATGGTTTGTGCCTTCTGTCTCATTCCTTTGGATAACTCTTCAGGATAGTCATCAAGCTTATCCATCAGCTCAAAAGCCTCGGCATAGGTGTGAATACGCTCAATAAATAGGGGATCAGGAATGTCATAACTCTTTTGGTACAGTTGGAAGTGCTGGAAAATGGTTAATTCATTAAGAAGAAGCGGCTCTTCAGGGATATAGCTGAACTGATATTTATAATCGGATACGTGTTCATCTTGATCGATTCCGTCAATTATGATCGTTCCTTCTTTTTTCTCTATTGATCCAATGATCGCCTTCATCAAAGAAGACTTCCCAGCACCATTGTGTCCAACTAATGCTGTAATCCGTCCTTGCTTTACCTCAAACGTCACTTCACGTAAAATGGCAGCGTCCCTAATTGTAATGTGGCAATTACTTACTTTTAAAACAGATTGAATGTCCATTCTAATTCCTCCGCCTATCCATTTTCTTTTAATACGTATATGTCCGGGGATTGGTTTCAATCATTAAGGCAAAAGAAAAGAGCGGAAGGTAATAGATCCCTCCACTCTCTTAATTCCCGCTTATGACTGCTCTGTAACCTCAGTCAGCTGCTGAGAAGACGAAGCCACTTGGGCAACGGCATCATTAATTTCTTGGATAACTTGAGTAAATCCTTCCATCTCCTGTTCAATACCAGAATTGTACTGTTTGTTTTGGCCCATTGCCGCCACAATTTCAGTAAAGAAGTTGTTGATTTGATCCATATTTTCAGTACCCTCCACGATAAGCTGATCAATGTCTCCCACGTTATTGGAAACTTTATGAATCTGTCCGTTCGTTGACTGAATCAATTCGGAGACCTCGGATACTGAGCTCTTCGTTTGTTCTGATAGCTTTCGCACTTCATTAGCTACAACTGTAAACCCCGCTCCGTGTGCCCCCGCTCTAGCCGCTTCAATCGATGCATTTAGCGAGAGTAAATTTGTCTGTTCTGCAATAGAAGAAACGATCGTAACGATCTGACTAATCTCCTGAGCCGTACCTTTTAGTCTTTCCATTTCATTTGTAATTTGTTTAATGCTCTCTTGAATATGGTTCATTTGTTCTTGGTGTACCTCAAGCTGCTCTTTTCCTTCGGTGGATTGCCCTTCTACATTCTGAGCAATCTCCGTGCCTTTTTTAGAATCACCGAGGATTTTATCGCTCTGCTGGGTGAGCTGTTCCGTGGAAGCACTTGCTTGCTGTGAAATGGCCGCTAACTCCTCTGACATTTCATCGATCTTACGGTAAGCTTCTGCTTTTTTCACTGCTTCTTCTTCGCGAATCCGTTGATTTTCTTGTTCAAAAAGATCCAATACAATTTGCTGCTCAAGGTTAAATATTTTCGTAGTCGCCTGTATCGCTTTTCGGTACTCACTTCCATCTTTAATTTCCTGGTCATAAATCGAAAGGAGCGAGTTCAGCAAATCCTGAAAAGCGCACATATACCACTTAGGCTCCAGCCCGATTCTTACGTGCACTTCAGCGATGATTTTTCTTTTATTAATAAACTCTTTATCAATCACCCCATTAAACATTTCTTGAATGTGGGTCGTGAGCGTTTTTTTCAGCCGGTCCACTGAGCTGTTATTCGAAATGATTTTCATCAGCGATCCTTCGTGCTCTAAGTTCTTGTAAAACTGGGTCACAATAGTAGTTATGTGGTTCTTTACGATCGGCTGCAAAGATTTTAACACGGATAAGTCAGCCTCAGTTAATTCGATCATTTGAAGCTGTTTATGTAAATCAGACCCTCGTTCCATATGAATTCTGCCGCGTGAATCTGGGTCTAGTACCAGGATCGTTGCTTTAGTTTTCGTTTTAGTTGCGAATAACGGGAACATCTAATACCTCCATTACCTCTTCTCATTTCTTTATATATCGGTTGTAAAACTTGGAATCTTTAGGAATCCCTCCTAAATCTAAAACGTGTAAAAATTTATGAGTTCGTGTATGCTGAACGTGAAAAAAGTTTAAGGGGGAATGGGTGTGAGTACAATTGTTATTCATGGCTCTACGAGAGAAAATGGAAATACGGAATACTTAGCTAATCAGGCGGTTCATGATGATGCAGTTCATATATACTTAAGAAACCATCAAATCGACGGAATCATAGATGAACGTCACTCTGAACATGGGTTTAAGCCCATCGACGATGATCATCATCTTATTATCGATCAGATGCTGGCGCATAATGTGATCATTTTTGCTACCCCTATCTACTGGTACAGCATGTCCAGCATCATGAAAACCTTTGTGGACCGCTTCTCGCAACTTGTAAGAGAACCGGGCTATGAATCTTTTAAAGAGGACCTGCAACAAAAAGAGGTGTACGTCATCGCAGTGGGCGGTGATAACCCCAAAATTAAGGGACTTCCTCTTATCCAGCAATTTGAATACATTCTTCAATTCTTCGGCAGTTCACTTGCTGGATATTTATTAGGGGAAGCAGGTAAACCCGGAGAAATAAAAAACAATTCCCATGCTTTATCTGAAGCTCATTTACTAAAGAAAAAACTAAAGCGTCCTTAATTAAGGTTTACTAAAATATTGCTTGCTCAAGAAGGAGGAGGCTGGGACAAAACTGAATAAGGCATAATATAATCCGAACGATTTTATTGAAATCAGTTCGGATTATTTATGTGCCAAGAAAGGACTTTACCATCGCTCCGTCAAAATACTTCGCCGCGTGCGCACCGGGTACCAGGTACCGAAATTCACACTTGGCACTTCGCTCTTTTACAGCTTTTCGGTACCTGGTACCCTTATGGTCCCTCGCTGCAATAGAGCTGCTCCACTGTTGCGGTACGATTCAGCTTTATCGTTAGTTGTTTGACATCAAAGCTTTACTTATGTTCCAGCCTCCTCAGGCTGTCGAAAAAGCTTAGACGGATTTAATATGAGTTTATAGAAGGGTTCCTTCCTATTGGTATGGAGAAAAGGAACACGGGGAGCTCAGAACCGTCGTAGAGTGACTGCCCTGTTGCAAATGCTGCTTTCATAAGGGCCCAGCTTTAGTAAAAGATTTTTCCAGTGATCAATTTCGATAAAGGGTTGTAGGAAACGGCGACACTCCTAGGGGAGAGACGAATAAGGTGTGACCCCGGAAGGCTGATAAAGCCTGCGGAGGTCTTTTAGAGAGGAAGTTCGATTAAGTTCGGCACATCGTGTGCCAACATCGAACGACCCCACGTCGTGTGGGGCCTGGAAAGGGAGTCGTTTCCTACAACCCTTTTTTCTTCCTCATGCAACAAACGTTTACACTCTTGAGGCTAAGGTTTCTCTACAAGCTGAGAGGATCTTTTTTTAGAGATCCTCTCCTTCTTATAGATGACGCCATATGTTGTTAGGTGATATTTCTACGATCGGCCTTTTGTCTATCAGCCGCTCCCGAATCGGGTCAAGGATCTGCTTCTGCTTTTGGGTTAATGCTGTGACGTCCCACTTTTTATGTAAGACAGAATAAAGGGTGTAGTCCCGCAGCCTAAGAAAAAGCGTTACATGTTCTAACGTCTGTTTAGAAATAGTATTTTCCTTTCGATAACCCTTTATAAAATAAGTGAGCAGCGTTTCCATTTCAGAATGGCTGGCATTCGGATTTGCCCACTTTGTATAGTAAACGGGAATAGCTACATCATGAGCAAAATAACTATAACAGCTGTCATCAAAATCAAAAGGGTAAATGGTGTCCGCTTTCACAAAAAAATTACCAAAATGCAAATCCGAGTGAATTAACCCAAAGGTATCCCGACTCTCCGGCAGAGCCTGGATCGTCTGCTTCAGTTTTTGCCCTTCCTCTAAAATAGTAGAATGCTTTCCCTCTTTGATAAGGTAAGAAAAGTCGAGAAGATCGTCCTCCTCCCACCTCTTTCTTCGAACGGTTGGTGTAAAACTTTTGGCCAGGGCGTGCATGCTCCCTGTCATCTGCCCCCAGTTTTCAATCAGCTGAGGACGAATTTCAGAAGGATTCACTTGAACTGGCTGACCGGGCGCTTTTATAAAGAGACAGGCAAAAAAGGCAGAGTCCTCCACCTGAATGTCTTCTACCAGGTTTCCTTTAACAGAAGGTTTTGGAGAAGAAACAGCGATTCTATTCGATTCTAAATAGGTTAAGAATTCAAGTTCAGCTTCGACTTCTTTTTGCGTTCGATGGGAAGAATGAGTGAGCCGTAAAATAAAGGATTCATCATTTTTATTCACTTCAAGAACATAATTCTCAAAACTTCCTAATGTCTCTTTCACTTCAACGTTATATCGTCGGGCCGCTTCTTCTACCACCTCTTTAGTAAAAAGCCGTTCTACCCATTGCTCCATACATGAACCTCCCTCTTAAGCACCGCAGCACTTCTTGTATTTCTTTCCGCTTCCGCAAGGACACGGATCATTTTGTCCTGCTTTTTCAACCTTTTCAAAAGGTTTGCGGAGTGGAGGCTGACTCATCATGTCAAAGAATTGTTCTTCTCGGTCCTCCGCTTCACTTTTCCATAACATCAGGTCAGGATGCTCACGGTTAATGACTTTAAAATAGGCATAGGCTGTCTCGTCCATATCCACCATCCCAGAGAATACCCCTTCTTCCATGAAGGCTTCAACCTCTTGAATGGCTTCTTCTGAAAAATGAAGGCACATTCCTTCAACGATAAGCTCACGCAGTTCTAAGTCGTCTGCTGATTCTTCATATAAATTTCGTAAAGCGGCTAATGCATAATCGGTTTTAGTTTCACTAAGAAGTCCGATAGGATAAACGGAATCGTCTCCCTTACATAGAGGGTAAAGCTCATCCACCACAGCGTCTGATTGAAAATAATTGAGCGTATTGCCTGTTTCATCTACTATCAAATCCTCATCCACTGTAAGCAGCTTTGCTAATGTAGATACGTAACGATCATCAGGGAAGTAACGCAGCGCATAGATGTTTAATAAACCATTGTAGTCCAAGTACGGCGCCGACATGGACTCTTCCACGGCTCCGATGGCTTCTTCCTCTGTTAACCATTCACGCTTGATTAACTCGTCCATTGCACGTTTGGCAAAATCGTGGACCCTGGAGCTGTATTCCGCGGATAAGTCCTGAAGCAGATCAGCATAGATCATATAAAGCTCTTCTTCTTCAGACACGTTTCGAATCTTCTCATAAGACGTCCAATCTTTTTCAGGAATAAACGGCTCAAGCTCGCTCCTATGTTCAAACAATTTTTCCAATTCTACATTGGAAACAAGATTTAAATAATTCTTTCGCTCTTTCGTGTCAGCATCCTTAAGGCACTTGATCCATTCTCCGATTGAAGCTTCGCCAAAGGCTGCCTTTTCAATATTCGATAATACAGCCATTCGCCTTTCTTGCGACTGCCTGCTGTATTTTAGAAGCTCAGCTGTTATATCGTCCGGAACATAAGGGTAATTGCTGATCGAATACATCAAAACACGAAATACCGTGTCATCTTTTGTATGGATGTGATCTTTGATTCGCTGCAAAAATGAATGCATGGATGATCCTCCTACTCTAAAAACGTTCTTTTATTGATCATACCATTTCTATAGAATTTTTATTAATTCAGAAAAGAGAAAAGAGCCAGAGGACCAATCAAAAATTCCTCCGACTCTTTACACTTAACGTGGACCTCTTCGGCGATCTCTACCACGTGGCGGATTTTCGCCCCTGTTCTTCTTCCGTTAGATTGTTACCTTCCTCTGTTGAGGCAAACCCACATTGGGGCTTAAATGAAGCGGGTCTTTCGAAAAAGAATGTACTGCTTCCTCGAGTTGATTCTTAATCCGTTCCATTCTTCAAGCTCTGGACTTGCCCAAGTTGATCCTTGAACACCACCTTAAGCAAGCATTTTAACGTCCATATTTCCCAAACATCTAACACACCATTGGTGGTATCATAATATTATGACTATTCAGAATTCTAATGAATCTCTGAGTAACAAATTAAAGGAGGACTTTGATGCGTAAACACATGTGGAAAGTAGCCGGGTTTATTTTTATCTTTGCTTTAGCTTTTACATTCAGTAACATAGCCCAAGCTTCAGCTGAAAAAGCGGCTGAGCAAAAGGCAGTAGTAGAAGAATACTTAATAGGTTTTAAATCAGAAGTGAACCAAAATGCCGTAAAAGGAGCGGGAGGCAAAGTACTTCATGAATATGAGTATATGAATGTCGTACATGCCAAGCTGCCGGAACAAGCAGTAAAAGCCTTATCCAATAACCCTAATGTGGCGTATGTAGAGAAAGATCATGTTGCACAAGCGACTAGTCAAACGACTCCCTATGGGATCTCACATATTAATGCAGATGATGTACAAGCTCAAGGAACGACTGGGAATGGTGTAAAAGTAGCTGTACTGGACTCTGGAATTGATGGAACCCATGAAGATTTAAATGTAGCTGGCGGAGAGAGTTTTGTCAGCGGCGAACCTAATCCATTAGTGGATGGAAACGGTCATGGTACACACGTGGCTGGGACTGTCGCAGGTGTAGATAATTCACTAGGTGTGCTAGGTGTAGCACCATCTGCTGAACTGTACGCCGTTAAAGTATTAAGCAGTGAAGGCAGTGGCTCATACAGCGGAATCGCTCAAGGGATTGAGTGGGCGATTAGCAACGACATTGACATTATTAACATGAGCCTGGGTGGAAGCCGCGGATCAGCCACTTTAGAACAAGCGGTTAACAATGCTGATAACCAAGGTGTATTAGTAGTTGCTGCTGCAGGAAATGAAGGATCTAAAGGGAAGAAAAACACCATCGGTTACCCCGCTAAATATGACGCTGCGATGGCTGTTGGTGCCGTAGACGATGCAGATAATAGAGCTTCCTTTTCCAGTGTTGGGGATGAACTTGAAGTAATGGCTCCTGGAGTAGATATTTTAAGTTCTGTACCAGGAAATGATTATGAGCGCTTTAACGGTACTTCCATGGCAAGCCCGCATGTCGCAGGTGCAGCTGCTTTACTATTAGCAGATGATTCTGGATTGACTAATGATGAGATCAGACAAACATTAATAGACACAGCTGTTCCTCTTGGTGATTCCTTCTTATATGGAAGCGGAGTAATCGATGTGCAAGCTGCTGTTCAATAATATTCAAAAAGCTCTGCCTATCATAGGCCGAGCTTTTTTTCTTGCCGCCAGGAGCGAATGCCCCTTGAGGCCACTGAAAAAGTCTTCTTTAATTTAAATGAACTGTTAAAGTTTGTTGTTGATTTCTCACAAATCGCTTATCGGTGGATGCTTGCCGCGGGCACGGCCTCAGCTTCCTCTCACGGGGTACCAGGTACCGAAATTCAAACTTGGGACTTCGCTCTTTTATAGCTTTTCGGTACCTGGTACCCTTATGCTCCCTCGCTGCAATAGAGTTGCTTTAAAATTCCTTTTCCATAACCGCAAATGATAATCTTTTCCTTTTTTAAATTAAATATATGACAAATGTCATACTCGTAACCTGACGTTTATGTCTTACAACTCTTATACATTTCTTCTAACATATGAAGTACGAATTAATCGAACGTATAAGAGGAGTAATTATAATGAGCCAACATAAACAAAAAGAGTTGAAAAAGAATGTAGCATCTTTTGCGAAACCTGATAATTCAGTTGGGATTCGCCAGTTAATCAATACACTTGTTCCTTTTTTCTTACTTTGGTTTGCTGCCTATCAAAGCCTGGCTGTATCCGTCTGGCTCGCTGTTCCTTTAGCTATGCTAGCTGGAGGATTCGTGATTCGGATCTTTATTATTTTCCATGATTGTACCCATATGTCTTTCTTTAATAACCAAAAAGCGAACCGGATTGTTGGGACGATCACTGGAATTATTACTCTTTTCCCTTTTGAAAAATGGAAACGGGATCACTCGATTCACCATGCAACCAGTAGTAATTTAGATAAACGAGGCACGGGTGATGTATGGGTAATGACGGTCGATGAGTATATAGAGGCTTCATTCTGGGGTCGCCTGGCTTATCGCCTCTACCGTAATCCGATCGTCATGTTTGGATTAGGTCCCCTTTATCTATTTTGTATTTCCAACCGTTTTAACCGAAAAGGGGCAAAGCGTAAGGAAAGGTTAAATACACATGTAACAAATGTTTCAATTACGGCGATTTACGCTCTCCTCATATGGGCAATCGGCTGGCAAGCATTCCTAATTATTCAGCTTCCGATTCTTTACGTTTCCGGGGCGCTTGGAATATGGTTATTTTACGTCCAGCATCAGTTTGAAGATTCTTATTTTGAGGATGAATCAGAGTGGGATTTTGTTAAAGCAGCAGTTGATGGAAGTTCTTACTACAAGCTTCCAAAAATTCTGCAGTGGGTATCGGGAAGTATTGGCTTCCACCATGTCCACCATTTAAGTCCAAGGGTGCCGAATTATAAACTAGAGGAAGCTCATGAATCTACGCCTCCTCTACAAAAAGCAACAACCATCACCCTTCTTTCGAGCTTAAAGTCCATTCGCTTCCGTCTATATGATACGACGAACAAGACCTTTGTCAGCTTTAAAGAGGTAAAGCCGCTTCTTCAAAGGTCAGATCTACAAATGAATCATAAACGTCCAAGCTTCCAAGATAAATAATAATGCACAGAAACCCTATTCTCATTGCATCGAATAGGGTTTCTTTTGTTAGAATAGGATTAACGAAGCAAATGGCGATGTAAAGGAGAAGTATATGCAGAATTGGTATCAAATCATTCCGAAAAACACAGGTTTAAGCTCTTACATATGGATTATCTTTTGTTTATTGCCCTTCTTCTTTATATTTAGATCTTCCTCGGTCATTGAAATCATTTTCGGGATTTTTATGATCATACTTTTTTTCCTAGCCTATCGCCTTTCTTTTATTTCCCACAACCGAATGGTTTATGTGTGGGTCAGTATTGAGATGGCGATCAGCATTATATTGACGCTCTTATTCGGATATATTTATTTCGCTTTATTTCTAGCGTTTTTTATAGGAAACATTCAAAAATTGAGTGGATTTCTAACGTTATACATTGTCCACCTGGTGACGACAGTGGGGGCGATTACTCTTTTATTCTTCATGCAAAATGAAGCGCTGTTTCCTCAACTTCCTTTTATCATCATCTGCCTGATTGGTGTCATACTGCTGCCATTTACGATGTATTATCGCATTAAGCGTGAGAAGCTTGAAGACCAGTTAGAAGATGCAAACGAAAAGATTTCACAGCTGATGGTCATTGAAGAGAGAGAACGGATTGCTCGTGACCTTCATGACACACTTGGTCAAAAACTTTCTCTTATCGGATTAAAAAGTGATCTAGCCGGGAAGTTAATGGATAAAAATCCAACGGCAGCTCAAAATGAAATTCAAGACATTCGACAAACGGCTCGCACGGCGTTAAAAGAAGTTCGTGAAATGGTCTCTAACATGAGAGGGTCGAAGTTACAGGATGAACTCATTCGTGTACAACAGATCTTAGAAGCTGCGGAAATTGAATTTAGTACAGAAGGAAATCCCGATCTTAAGAACACCCCCCTTCTCGTCGAAAATGTTCTCAGCATGTGTTTAAAAGAAGCCGTTACAAATGTAGTAAAACACAGCCAAGCTTCCTCCTGTCACATCTTCATCAACCAATCACCAAATGAAGTACTTTTACAAATTAGTGATGATGGGGTAGGAGTTTCTGATAAAGTGCATACGGTAGAAGGACACGGTCTCCAGGGGATGCGAGAACGACTGGAGTTCGTTAATGGCAACTTAGAAATCATATCATCTAACGGCACAAAACTAACGATTCGAGTACCGAATGTAATCCAACAACCAAAACAGGAGGGTATGGCGTGATACGTATCGTTATCGCTGAAGATCAGCGCATGCTGCTTGGGGCACTTGGCTCCCTGCTTGATTTAGAGGAAGATATGGAAGTCGTCGGAACAGCTCATAACGGAGAGGAAGCCTGTGATCTCGTGAAACAGCTTCAGCCCGACATTTGTATAATGGATATTGAAATGCCCGTAAAAAGTGGGCTAGACGCTGCGGAAGAACTAAAAAATGAGCCTTGTAAAATTATTATTTTAACAACGTTTGCTAGAGCCGGATACTTTGAACGTGCGCAAAAAGCCAGTGTAAGCGGCTATTTATTAAAAGACAGCCCGAGCGAAGATCTCGCCAACTCCATCCGAACGATCATGGACGGCAAGAGAATTTTCGCCCCTGAGTTAGTCGATATGGCCTTTGGCAACGAAAACCCTTTAACCGAGAGAGAAAAACAAGTGGTCCAGCTTATTGCAGACGGGAAGAATACAAAAGAAATATCTAAGCAGCTATTCATCACAACAGGAACCGTCCGAAATTACATTTCTGTCATTTTAGATAAGCTCGAAGTAAGCAACCGTATTGAAGCCGTATCCCGCATGAAGGAAAAGGGATGGTTTAAATAATAAAGCAGCCGATTTGGTGCTCAGCTTGCAGAAAAATCCCTGGTTTTCCGCAAGCTTTTTTCTTGCCGCCATGAGCGAAGGGCCCCTTCCCTTTACGCGGACGAGCGCCCAAGCTTCCTCGCGACACTCACGCTCGGTGATCTCGGCTCACTCGTTCTTCCGCAGGAGTGGAAGGGGCCCTTCGCTCCTTGGTCATTCTTTAAGACAGAAAAAGACTCTTCTTCACTTCGCTTACCTTGATTATAATCTCCATTTTTTTAATGGCACAAAACTAGCACCGTCTCTATCGATTCTATCTCCAGGATAACAAATGAAAAAGACAAAAAAGAAAACTGGAAAGACAGACTGTCGAGAACTTACTCAACAGCCTGCCGATTTGGATGCTTTTTTATTCTTTTTCATATTCTTCAAGCATAATAATCCGCTCCATCATCGTTGGGTGACCGTAGCGGAAAAATTTCACGAGTGCTGGAGGATTCACTTCACTGCGACCATTGATCGTCAACTGCTGAAAAGAACCGATGGCCGCTTCCCGATCAGGCATCATTTCAATGGCATATTCATCTGCCGCTCGCTCTGCCTGACGAGAAATGGCTGACTCAGCAGGAGTAGAAATGATCGATAAAACCGTCAATAGTAAAAATAAAACAGGAAGAGAAGAAATATCGGAAACACTTTTCACACCAAACTCGTCTCCCCACTTGCGAATGACGACATGTAACAGGCGATACGTTAGATATAAGCCCGCTAGACTGGAAAGAATCACACCTCCTAAATTCATGTACAAGTGGTTCATTACGTAATGCCCAATCTCATGAGCCATGATAAACAAGGTCTCGCCCTCATCGAGTTGATTAAGTGTCGTGTCCCACAGCACAATGCGTAAATTAGAACCAATGCCATTAACGTATGCATTCATAGCATTCGTTTTCTCTGACATATTCACCTCAAATACACGATCGGCTGGTATATCAGCCTGGTGAGCTAAGGCTAAGATTTTTTCTTCTAACACTGGGTCCTTAAGCTCGGTAAACTCATTGTATAAAGGATCGATCCATACAGGCTGAATATACATCATGAAGGTGAAAAACGGAATGAGCAGGAGCCAGGCGTAAAGCCACCATCTTTTTTGGGCCTTTTTCATAAGAATATAAAGCACAGTAATTAAAAGCCCCATGATGATGAACCCGACCCAAAAACTAATGAGCTCATCTCTCATCCAGCTAGAAAAATTCTGGGTCGAGATCCCATACTGTGAGGATAAGCGATAACCTATATAATCAAGTGGGAAACTAATTAACCATACAACCGTTGAAAGCAGCAATACGTAAATGGGAATCTTTATAAAAGATAATTTGGAGACCCGTTCCCCAAACCGCTTAAAAATGGGAGACCAGCCAAATACGAGCACAGCTATGTATATAAGGATTTCAAAGGGCAATCCAATAAAATAAAGCAGGTTACGGTATTGCGAATATTCTTGACTCAGCGCCATTTCTTGAGCTGTCATAAATGTAAGCGGATCTGCCGCAGATCCTTTGTAGGCTTGTGGAACGTCTGGACTCGTCCAATGAAACAAATACAGATAGACTAAAAGCACATATACCGGAAACAATACGAGCGTACTTAAGACTAAGCGCTTTTTCATTCTTTTTCCTCCACCCATTTTTCTACTCTTTACTACTTGTACGATTTCTTCTTTTATTTATACCACTCTTTCCAAATTAAAATGAGTGATTTCAATAAAAAAAGAAAAGACGGGCGCCTTTCCTCAGCTTGTAAAAACCCCCATGTTTCTCTGAGGCCACTGAAAAAGTCTTTTCTAATTTGAATTTCACGAATCGCTTTTCGGTGGATGCTTGCCGCGGGCACGGCCTCAGCTAACTGGTCAAGAAGTTCACTTGACCAAATGGATCTTCGGCTCGCGCTGTTCCCGCGACGCACCGGACGTGCTAGTGTCGATGTTGGCCATAGGACGTAGCCGGTTTTAATTGACCAGGCGTCACCACCGAACGCTTATCGTGGCATCAACAGAGATCAATTTAAAAACCCATTCGTATGTCACAAGGCATCCGTCATCCCCCTGTTCGTCACCATTCCAAGTTTATTACGTCGATCTCCCTATTATTGAATTAAGCATAGAACAAATAAGAAGAACAAATTTCAGAAAAAAATCAAAAAATAAAGCTGCCGAGATCAATCTCGGCAGCCTGAGAAAAGGGAGTGCCCTTCCTCTTTTTATGCTACTTCACGAGCCTCACGCTTCTTCCTGCGGTGACGGACAACATTAATCTCTGCCCCAATCATTAAGATCATACCCGTGATAAAGAACCAAAGCATGAGGATGATGATCCCCCCAAGGCTTCCATACGTTGCCGAGTAGTTCGCAAAATTACTCACGTAAAAGGAGAAGATAAGCGAAACAACCTGCCACAACACCGCCGTGATGATGGCTCCTGGTAAGATTTCTTTGAATGGAAATGTTTTGTCCGGCGCAAAGTGATAAAGGGCCATTAGCGTTCCAGCCATAACGATGATACTGACTGCCCAGCGCAAGACTTGGAAAAGGATGACTGTTTGTTCTGGTAAGTTCAGAACTTCTCTTAAAGTAGAAATGATGACATCCCCGAAAATAGGTAAAGCCAGCGCGACAGCAATAGATACAATCATTCCGATCGTAAGTATGATCGATAGAAGTCTTACTTTAATAAACGAACGTGACTCCTCTACATTATAAGCAATGTTAGAAGCCTGGATGAAAGCATTCACCCCGCTGGATGCTGACCACAATGTACCTAGAATACCCACCGTCAACAAGCCGCCGTTCGGCTGTTCTACGAGTTCTACAATATTTTCTTCAAAAATATCAGATGCCTGGCCTGGTACAACATTTTGTACAAATCCCATGGCATCTTCAGCGCTTATGTTCAGATAAGGTAAAATAGATAAAAGCAAAATAACTAAAGGAAAAATCGCTAACAAATAATAAAATGCTTGTGCTGCCCCCAGCAACGGCACATTATCCTTCTGAAATTCAGCGAATACTTCCTTTCCATAGTTGATTATTTTTTTCATAGATAGGGGACCTCCTAAAATCCTGTTGTATAGGACTATCCCCGTTCAGTATCTTTTTCTAACCTATCATTGTAAAATAATGGCCCATTCACGGAATTGTAATATATTACTTCCGCTTAAAACGGCTGCCTTTGCTTCTTTTCTTAAGCTGGTTTCGCTTGTCTTTCACCTTTTTTTCCTGAGCAGCCGCTGCTTCAGGATCTTGCTTAATCGAAGTCACCTGATCCCCTTCTATCGTCACTTCAAACCAATCATTCGGCTTACTTCCTTTAGGAAGGTCGTCTTTATTTAAAACAAATTCCTTATGATGATCTTCCACAAGAAGAACAGCATATTTCCCTTCTTCTAATCGATCAAACACAGCTTTCATACATTACCCTCCTACACAAGCAACACCTTGTGCTTTGATTTCATCTATTCTAGCTGGGCCAATTCCATTAATTTTAGTGAGATCATCAACCGATTGGTAAGGTCTTAACTCAATCAAGTCTTCGGCACGCGCAGGACCAATTTGCGTAATTTCCTGTACCTCTTCTATTGAAGCACTATTAATATCCACACAGTTCCCAGTCGGCTCTGCTGCCTCTTGCTCTTCTTCCGCTTCTCCTTCTGAAGATTCTACATCACTTTCTGATTCTTCTTCACTAGCAGATGTAACGTTCCCTTCTTTTTCCGTCGTTATGTCATAGTTTTCTCCATCTGTTGTAACTTCGACCGTCCCGTGCACGTCTGTTCCATACAGCTCTATTCCTGCCTCTTGTACTCTTTGAACAACCTCTGCACTTGGATGACCGTATTGATTGCTTTCTCCTGCGCTGTAAATCGCTGCCTCGGGGTCTACGGCTTGTAAAAATGCTGCACTAGTAGAAGTGGAGGATCCGTGATGACCCAATTGTAAAATTTCCGCCTCCACATTTGCCGCTCCATTCAACATTCGCGACTCCTCTTCCGCTTCAGCATCCCCTGTGAAAAGAAAATCGACTTCTCCATACGACATTTTAAATGAAAGAGATTCTCTATTTGTGTTTCCAGTTACAGTCTCTGGATAAAGAGTTTCTATAGTTAACGGGCCAATATCAAACGTGTCCCCTGCTCTCGGTTCATCGTATTCTGTACCAGAGCTTTCAATGCTATCAAGCACCCGCTCATACGTCTCAGATGTACTCTCATTTCCTGACATCCACACTTCACCCACGTTAAACCGGCTGATGACTTGATCCATCTGACCAATGTGATCGGCATCTGGATGTGTGCCTACAGCGATATCGATTTGCTCAATATTCCGGCTATGTAAATAGTTAATGACATTGTCACTATTCCAGTTTCCGGCGTCGATCAGAATACGAACCGGCTGTCCGTTATCTTCAAACTCAAGTAACGTAGAATCCGCCTGGCCGGCATCAATAAAGTGAGCTGTCAGTTCTGAAGAAATTTCTTCTTTTTCCGGCTGTTCTTCCTCTGTCTCTTGAACCTGCTCTTCTTCTGGTTCTTCCGTTTTTTCCGATACTTCTTCTAAATCTTCATCAGGTGACTGGGATTCCTCTTCCTCAGCTTCTTTCTCTGCTTCACTCTCTTCTTCTGATTCATTCTCGTCTGTCTCCTCAGACTCTTGAATGTCTTCTGCCTGTTTCTCTTCCTCGTGCTCAGTCTGCTCTTCCTGCGCCTCTTGCTCGTCGACCGAGCCTGTTGATTCTTCGCCACATCCTCCAGCCATGAACAATGTGAGGGCGCTAAAAAAGATAAAAAATGAATTTTTGAACATACCGCACCTCCTATTTTCCTTATTTTATCATAGGAAAAATTAAATTTTTCCATATAAAGGAGATGGATTTTTTAGAATTAACATCTTAAATGTACAAACCCCTCTCTATCTCACTGAATAGAATAGTAAGGAAAGGAGGAGTCATCATGGAGTGGGAAAGCAAGAATAAAAGAAGGTCCGCACAGGACAAACTTGATTCTTTCTCTCAACGCTGCTGTGTCAAATTGAAACCGAAGCGCAAATGCTGTTGCTGCTGTCACTGCAAACATCATCACCATAGAGAGGAATAACCTCTAGTGTACCTGGTACACAAATGCACCCTTGCTGTACCTGGTACGCATTATATGCAAGCGAGTGCACAATTTCACAAGGCAAGTTTGCACAACTTTATATCTAATTTTTACAATATTCTGGATATACAGTTGTTTTTTAACGAACATTAATTATATAATTAGTGCAAGCGGTTTCATAAAAATGTGAAAAGAAAATCTAAGTACATTTCAGTTTTTGCAGTAGCCATTGGTTTAAGTTTCATTCCTTTTGTTTCTGGAGATTTAAAAGCTGAAGAAGGAGAAGATACAGTACGCATCCATTATGATCGGGCGGATCAAAGCTACAACGATTGGGGGCTTTGGCTATTTGAAGATGTTGCTACGCCTTCTGACCAAGCGGGCGCTTGGCCCACAGGAGCCACTAATTTCTCAGACGAGCAGATTGGTGAAAGTGGAGCTTATATGGACGTGGAACTAACGGAGGATGCTGAAGATATTGGGTTTGTAGTCGTGAATACAGAAAATGAGGACAAGGACGGCAATGATAAAATCTTTGGCAGCATTGATGAGTATGATGACCTTTATATTCGTGAAGGAGATGACACGGTCTATACAAATCCTGAATATTTACCTGAGATCGGTCTTAACTCAGCGGAGCTTATAAACGAGAATACCTTAGAAATACTTTTCTCTTCGACAGAAGGATTAACAAAGGAAGCTCTTCAAGAAGGGTTAACCATCAAGGATCAGAATGGCGAGGAAATTGCATTTGAAAAAGTGACGATTCATGAAGATGGCAAAGTAGAAATTAGCGGTACATTTGATGTGGAAGCCGCTCCTTACGAAATTACATTTAACGAGAAGTCGACGAAAGCCAATGTAAGCTGGCGCTACATCGATGATACATATGCCTATGATGGAGACCTAGGTATGGATCTTCAAGAAGACGGCAGTGCCAACCTTAAATTTTGGTCACCTGGAGCTGACCACGTCTCTGTAAAACTTTATGACAAGGATAATCAAGATGAAGTCGTAGAGAATGTTGACATGAACTTAGAAGATCGCGGTGTTTGGAACGTGACGCTTGATGAGAGCAATACCGGGGTCGATGACTTAACAGGATATTACTATCACTTAGAAATTGAACGTGAGGGCGAAACGAAAACCGGTTTAGACCCTTACGCTAAATCCATGGCCAAATGGAATAATGAAGGCGATGACCCGATTGGAAAAGCAGCGATTGTCGATCCATCCTCCATTGGTCCAGCATTAGATTATGCTGAGATTGATGGGTATGATAAACGCGAGGATGCTATTATTTATGAAGTCCACGTACGTGACTTTACTTCTGATCCGAGCATTGAAGACGAATTGGATGCTCAATTTGGAACGTTTGAAGCTTTTATTGATAAGCTTGATTACATTGAAGATTTAGGAGTCACTCATATTCAACTGCTTCCCGTGATGAGCTATTTCTTTGGTGATGAAGGGGCTAGCGCAGAGCGTATGCTCGACTACGATTCTGATGACAACAATTATAACTGGGGTTACGATCCACAGAGCTATTTCTCCCCTACAGGCATGTATTCTGAGAATCCTGATGATGCGGAACTTAGAATCCAAGAGCTTAAGCATTTAATTGATGAAATTCATAAGCGCGATATGGGTGTAGTATTAGACGTCGTCTACAACCATACGGCTGATGTTGGTATTTTTGAAGACTTAGTTCCAAACTACTATCACTTTATGGATGCAGACGGTACCCCACGAACAAGCTTTGGGGGCGGCCGCTTAGGTACGACCCATGAAATGTCTCGTAAAGTTTTAGTCGATTCCATTAACTATTGGGTCGATGAATTTAAAGTAGACGGATTCCGCTTTGATATGATGGGCGATCACGATGCCGAAAGCATTCAAACCGCTTATGATGAAGCAAAAGAATTAAACCCGAACATTTTAATGATCGGGGAAGGCTGGAGAACTTACGCTGGCGATGAAAATGGCGGTAATGTCCAGGCAGCTGACCAGGACTGGATGAAGGATACGGAGAGTGTCGGCGTTTTCTCTGATGATTATCGTAATGAGTTGAAATCCGGATTTGGCAGTGAAGGCGAAGCACGCTTTTTAACTGGAGGTCCACGTAACGTGCAGCAGATTTTTGATAACGTCACAGCAAAACCTCACAACTTTGAAGCGTCAGATCCTGGAGATGTGGTTCCTTATATCGCAGCTCACGATAATTTGACCCTTCATGACGTAATTGCCCAATCCATTAAAAAGGACCCTGACGAGCACGAAGAAGAAATACACGAACGAATTCGTCTCGGCAACTCTATGGTGTTAATGTCTCAAGGTACAGCTTTCCTTCATGCAGGTCAAGAATTTGGCCGCACGAAGCAATTTAGAGCAGAAACAGATGAAGCGCCTTACAAATCAACATACATGGAAGACGAAGAGGGCGAACCTTTCAACTACCCTTATTTCATTCATGATTCTTATGATTCAACGGATGCGATTAATATGATTGATTGGGAAAAAGCGACGAATTCCGATGAATACCCGATCCACAATTTAACTCGTGAATATACGACTGGTTTAATTGAGCTGCGCCGCTCTACAGATGCCTTCCGGTTAGGTACGATGGACGAGGTGGATGAGAATGTGACGAAGATTGATGTTCCTGAGATTGAGGAAAACGATTTGGCTCTTGCTTATAAAGCCAAATCTACAGACGATACAGGTAACTATTTTGTATTCGTAAATGCGGATGAAGAAGAGCGCACCTTTACGATGGAAGATTACAATTTAGCTCCTGGCAAAGTCATTGTAGATGACGATGAAGCAGGAACCGACAAAGTAAATGAACCGACTGGATTTAGTAAAAATGCGAACGAAATTACGATTGATCCTTTAACAACGGTGGTCGTAAAATGTGAGCCACAAGGAAACGGAAACGATCCATGTGAAAAGCCTGGTAAAGGGAAAAACTAAAAGATAACAAAAGAAAGCTCCGCATTAGCGGAGCTTTTCAGCTTGTAGAGAATCACCATATTTTCTGCAAACTTTTTTCTTGCCGCCAGGAGCGCAGGCCCTTCCCTTTCCGCGGACGAGTGCCCGAGCTTCCTCGCAAAACCCACGCTCGGCGATCTCGGATCACTCGTTCTTCCGCAGGAGTGGAAGGGTCCAGGCTCCTTTGAATTTCCTTAAGTCAGGAAAAGACACTTAATAGTCTTTTTCCTATCTTGACAGGCATGTCATCAGCGCCTGTTTCTGGCTTTTTCTTTTCCATGAAAGCTACAATAGAGCAGCTCGCACTGTTCTTTTGTAGGCAACAAGCCCTGAAAGCTTCATCGAATTCTCACTTTTCCAAAAGTCCCTCAGGTTGGAAAGAACGGAAAAAGTGATGACCGAACAGACAGGAGAAGGTCCTTACAGTTTCAGTATGAAACCTCTTTAAAAAGTAAAGCCTAGCTGCCCATTGGGGATAATGATCGCTTATTGAAAAAGGGTTTAGGAAACGGTGACACTCCTATGGGAGATACGAATAAGGTGTGACCCCGGAAGGCGTTAGCCTGAGGAGGCACACCATTCGCCCATGGAAAGGGAGCAGTTTCCTAAACCCTTTCCTCTTGCCAGGAGTGTTTACCCTGTCAATACTTAGAATTAATGTCTTTGCTAATACTATGCTTTCGTACGGTAGGACGTCATGTGCGACTGCAGTGTATCATCAGAGCCAAATAAGAAGTGCTTCTTCATATTTGGAGAATAAGTTGAATTAACTGCCTCGCGACCCACGGTTTCAGCAACTTCACGAAGCATACTAGGTGAAGCCCCACAGCATAATCCAAAATAATTCACGCCGATATCGTGTGCTTCCTTCGCCCATTGAGCCAGCTCATAACGGTTGCAATACAACGGATCAAGTGACGTAGGGAACGTTGTTTCTGTCGGCAGGCTGCAAGAACAACCTCCATCAGGCAAGTTAAAGAATGTAGGATGCTCTTCAGACGTTCGATAAGGAATAGGCAATGCTCCTACATAGCCTTCAACCTCTTCACGAATTTTTTCAATATACGGCTGCATCGTGGCTGGTCCACGGAAACAGTTCATTCCTACAACTAAGGCTCCATGCTCTTTTAACAGGCGGCAGCCTTCTTCCACACTATATCCGTCGCGAAGAACATTTTCTCCCATCAATCCGAATGTAATGACAGCAGGTAAGCCTTGCTTTTGAATTTCTTCTAATGCAATTTTCGCTTCCTCATAATAGTAGAAGGTTTCCCCATTAACAAAATCGACTTCTTCTTCTTTACACCATTTCACCATCTCCGCAAACATTTCGCGGACGGCTTCTTTTGAGGCAGGATCTTCAGGATTGAATAAATTCGTATTCGAAATGTTTCCTGCCACAAGCGCTTCCTCTTCTGGATGTTCTTTTGCTACTTCTTTAGCTAGACGAATGGCCTGACGATTTAAAGGTTCAAGCAAATCTTCTTTTTCAATAATACGCATTTTTTCACGGTGTGCATTGTACGTAAAAGCAAGAACCACATCTGACCCTGCTAGCATGTAGTCACGGTACGTCTGTTTTAAAGCTTGAGGGTTATCAAGTGCCACCTCTGGAACGAAGGAGCCCGCCTGTAAATAACCTCTACGTTCTAGTTCAAATAAATAACCTTCGCCGCAAATAACCGGACCATCCTCTAACCTTTGCTGCAAGCTTCTCTTCATTTCCATCATCCTTTCTCTACTTTAATTAAAAATTACATAGAAAAAATCCCTCTTCATAAGAAGAGGGATTTTGTAAGTAACGTTCGCCTCCTCTTATCTTTCAGACGCCTAACGTCTGTAGGAATTGGCACCTTTTTCAAGCCGCGCTTGAAAGGTTGCCGGGCATCACAGGGCCTAGTCCCTCTGCCACTCTCAATAAGAGTTTTATATGTAATTATTCTCGTATTATATAGACTCAACCCTTCACGCGTCAACCTAATTTTTGAATATTTTTAACATAAACGATCATACAATTGTAAAAAAAGGAGGACATGTATGGAACGTTCATTTCATATTCTTAAATTTTTAAAATTCACAGTGGCGTTTGTTTTTATTACATCTGGTTTAATGAAAGTGGTCAATACCGAACTCGCAGATTATTTCGCCAGTTTAGCCCTCCCCTATCCATTAGAGACGATGTATACCGTGGCCTGGATCGAAATTGCAGCCGGCTTACTATTACTATTTAATAAGTACATGAAGACCGCTTTACTCGCTTTGATGGTTATTATGATTGGAGCGCTCGTATTGACCAAGATTCCAGCACTGCATGCAGGATTCATCCACGCCCTTTTCAGCGCAAGACTCGATATCGTTATGCTCGTGCTGCTTATTATTCTTTACCGCTTCCGTGTAACTACCTAAAAATAGGCTGAGACATAAGTAAAGCAATGGTGTTAAGAAACGAACATTCGTATAAACGCAGATCTTTAGCGTAGTCAAAATACGTAGACTCCTGTGGGAACAGCGCGAGCCGAAGATCCCGCAGGAAAGCGCTCTTTGCTTTCTGAGGAAGCTGAGGCCGTGCCCACCGAAAGTTAAGTATTTTGACGGAGCAGCGTACATTCGATTTAAAATAAATAACCCGAACGGATTTCAATAGAATCGTTCGAATTATTATGCTTTATTCAGTTTTGTACAAACCTGTTCTATCATAGGTTTTCTAAAAAGACGCGAATGACATCTGCCCCGCCGATGGCCGTGCCAAGCGAGCTTCCGATATTCGCCAATACAATAATGAGCAGGATTCTTGTTACTTTATTGTCCCAAAACCCTTTCACACTCGACACATCTTCGGATAAATTTTCAAAATCTTTAACATTAGGACGTCTAAAATAAGCTTGAACAAACCCGGCAAACCAGCCAGCCGCAATCAGTGGGTTCAACGAAGTGATCGGTGCTGCGATAAACGCTGTCAGTACGGCAAACGGGTGACCTAAAGCGATCGCCGCTCCAATGGCAGAAAACGATCCGTTCCATAGAATCCAGCTAATCGTTTGCTGAGTCCCGGCAGCTGGGTTAGACATAAATGTATAAACAATGATGGAGATAATGAACAAGGGAATTGCCCAGCCAATCAGCTTAGGCACCTTTGATTTAGGCGGACGCTGCGTTAAACGATCTAAATTATGATCTTTATGAATTTGCTCTTTAATTCCAGGCACGTGAGCAGCACCGAGCACGGCCACAATTTTCTTCCCAGGTGCCTCTTTAATTTTTTGAGATAAATACTGATCCCGCTCATCAATTAACGGCTTCTTAAGGCGGGGAAAATTTTCCGTGAAATCTTGAAGCATGGCATCAAGCATGTCTTTCGATTTTAACTTCTCAAGCTCTTCTTCAGAGATTTTTTCATTGCTGAATATACTCAATACGATTTGCATAAGAAGCTTGGCTTTGCCCCATGCACCTAAGTTCCCCCAAATCCGTGCAAACGTAATTTGGATGTTACGATCAGCAAGCACAAGGGTTGCCCCTGTTTCATCTGCGGATTCAATTCCTTGAATCATTTCCTGACCAGGCTTAATGCCCATCTGTTTAGCCATCCGTTTTTGAAAAGAAGAAATAACCATATTTACTAACAGTAATGTGGCCTTCTTTTGTTTAATCACATGAAAGATATCTGTATCCTGCCACTTGTTTCCGTCTTTAATGGATTGATAACGCTGCTGATCGAGCTCTACACAAACCGAATCAGGCTGTTCATATTCAATCACTTCTTTGACTTGTTCCGCACTTTTTTTGGACACGTGAGCCGTACCTATGAGAATGAATTCTTTATCATCTAAATAAATTCTTGTAATGTTTTCTTCACTTATCGACATTCGTACCTTCCTTTGTTGTGCAATCTATGCGTTACATTAATGTTTACTACCACTTACCATATTAAACTACATTGAAGCAAATGAGAATGAAAAAAGAACCTGCACTTTTCAGCGAATGCCCCATTTATAGGTTATGTTCACTTTCAAAATGGGTAAAATAAAAATAATCCAGCAAAACTTGTGAACATTATGTGTCATTTTCGAGAACTTTTTGTTACAATAGAGATAAATAAGAATGCGCTTACATTTTAAGTCCTTAAAAAGGAGTTGTTTTTACATGGATGTTGTAATGATTTTCTTGATGCTTTCAACGATTACACCTTTCTTGTTTATTAAACTGAAAAAAATGCCGTTAGCGATTGTACAGTCTGTTCTATTAGTCGGAATGTGGATGTACTATCTCCAAGCTGTATTTAATACAGCACCAGCCACATTTTCACCTCTATGGATCATTTTTTACGCTGGATTATTCCTCTCGCAGATTGCCTGGATTATGTTCATCATTTACGTCGTGAGCACGCAAGAGAGCAAATTACAAAAGAGTTATCAATAATAATGAAAAAATCCCACTCCCTGCGAACAGGAAGTGGGATTTTTTATGGTTCTATTTATAAACGGTTTGTTTCTCTTCGGATCGTTTTTGCGTATTGAACAATTGAACGATCGCCTGAGAGAAGGCAACAGCTGCCAGAACGTAAAGTAACAGTTTCGGTGTATAGCTTGTATACATAGCTCCCCATAAAGAGAAGGAAGTGATTAGAATGCATAGCATAAAACCAATGACGTGTTTGATCGAAATCTCCGAAGTCACATCATTCTCTTGATTGTACACTTTCTCATTGATTTGCAATAATCTCACCTACCATACATAGTTAAAACATTCCGAAGCAGCAATTAGTGCCCTTCATGTTCACCCTCATCTTGCTGTTCTTGATCATCATTTTCCTGTTGTTCATACTGATGCTCTTCTTCATCGTGATCGTGTGTAAAGCCAAACGACATTGTAAAGAGTGATCCTGCTACTACAATCGCCGCTAATACAGCGCCGTGGAACATCATGTTCCATGGAACGTGTCCATTTTTACTTTCAAACTCCACCACGTGCATGAACATAAACAATTGAATACCTGCCTGGATCACTGCAAGAATCATAATTCCTGAAATAATCCACATGGTCGACAGATTTGATCCAAGAGCTGCCCAAGTTGCCAGGAGAGTTAAAGCAATTGATAATACAAAGCCGACGACGTGCTGGGTTGGAATACGTTTATTATGATCTGTCATACTAAACCACCATCCCTATTAAATAAACACTCGTGAAAATGAAGATCCACACGACGTCCAAGAAGTGCCAGTACAGTCCTATGATAAAGAACTTTCTGCTGGTTCTTGGTGTCAATCCTCGCTTCGTTACTTGAATTAACAAGAGAATAACCCAGCCAATACCAAGCGTTACGTGCAATCCGTGCGTGCCGGCCAGTGTAAAGAATGCAGACCAGAAAGCACTGGACTGAAGAGTGGCTCCTTCATGGGCATAATGGATGAATTCATAGATCTCAAAACCGAGAAAGGATAGACCTAAAATTAAAGTCACAATCATCCAATTACGCAAGCCTTTGACTGAGCCTCTGCGCATTTCATGGATA
The DNA here is from genome assembly GCF_014636475.1 of Halobacillus andaensis. Classification (GTDB taxonomy): domain Bacteria; phylum Bacillota; class Bacilli; order Bacillales; family Halobacillaceae; genus Halobacillus_A; species Halobacillus_A andaensis. The sequence continues at coordinate 264,479 of NZ_BMEL01000002.1, read as the reverse complement.
GCTAATCCACACGTAAAACTACTCGTTAACAACAGGAACGTCATAATGAGTACAATCCCTGGCTCAAATAATTCCGCTGGAGGGGTAGAATCAGCCGTTCTCCCAAATAACACAGCGTAAGTGGCAAAGAGAGTCGCAAACAAAACAATTTCTGCTGCCAAGAAGATCCAGAATCCAAGAATCGTCATCTGACCTTCTTGGGTCCTATATTCCAATGGGCCTGTTTTCAGCTCGTGAGAACTCATATTATAACCCCCTTGCCGAGCGTTCTGTACGCTTAATTTCATCTACTTCAACGTGGTAACCTTCGTCGTAATCAAAGGAACGTATAACCATCATGACAATACCAGCAAGTAAGCCGGCAATGGCCATCCACATCCATTCAAACACAAGACCGAAACTTGCAATCGCTAAGAATGCCATGAATATGATCGGCTGACCTGTGTTACTAGGCATATGAATCGGTTCTAATTCGTCTTCTTCAAATGTCGTTTTTCCTTCTTCCTTCAGCTTCACATAGGCATCCTGGCTATCGACATGTGGAACTGTAGCGAAGTTGTAGAAAGGAATCGGTGTTGGCGTCGCCCATTCAAGCGTACGTCCGTCATCCCAGCTGTCTCCTGATGTTTCTCGTTCACTATAACGATAGCTATAAACGATCGTGTAGCAGAAGATGGCAAAACCTACTCCCATTCCAAATGCCCCTACTGTAGAGATGATGTTAAGCGGCATCCACTCTGGAATGATCGTAAAGACACGACGCGGCATTCCGTCTAACCCTGCAAAATACTGCGGGAAGAAACAAACGTGGAAGCCGATGACGAAAAACCAGAAACTCCATCTGCCGAGTCTTTCGTTGAGCTTGTGCCCAAACATTTTCGGATACCAGAAAACAAGACCTGCGAAACAAGCAAAAACTGTACCTGCAATTAATACATAGTGGAAGTGTGCCACTAAGAAATAAGAGTTGTGGAACTGATAGTCCGCAGATGCCATACCGAGCATAACACCGGTCACACCACCGATAACGAAACTCGGAATAAAGGCAAGCGACCACATCATTGCTACGGTATTGTTAATTCGCGATTTATACAGCGTCCCTAACCAGTTGAATATTTTCACCCCGGTTGGTACGGCAATCAACATCGTTGAAATTGAGAATACAGAGTTTACAAAAGCACCGGCACCCATCGTAAAGAAGTGGTGGACCCATACTAAGAAACTTAACCCAGCGATTAAAATAATCGCCCATACCATTGCTTTATAACCAAACAGCTGCTTACGAGCAAAGGTTGAAATAACCTCTGAGAAGATACCAAATGCAGGAAGTATAACAATGTATACTTCAGGGTGTCCCCACATCCAGAACAAGTTAGCCCACATCATCGGCATTCCTTCACCTGTTAAGGTAAAGAACTGAGCTCCGAAAATACGGTCAAGCGTCATAAGCGCTAACGCAACAGTTAAGATCGGGAATGCAAAAACGATAATAAATGAAGTGATCAACGTAGACCACGTAAAGATTGGCATTTGGAACATTTTCATGCCCGGCGCACGCATCTTAAGAATCGTTACCATAAAGTTAATCCCTGATGCGAGCGTTCCTATACCTGATAATTGAAGCCCCATTAGATAGAAGTTCTGTCCAGGTCCAGGGCTCATAGCTGCTCCCGCTAACGGCGTGTAGCTTGTCCAGCCGGCGTCTGGTGATCCGCCAATAACAAAGGAAATGTTAAACAGCATGGCACCAAATAGAAATGACCAAAAGCTCAACGCGTTCAAATAAGGAAAAGCGACGTCACGTGCCCCAATTTGAAGCGGTACGACAACGTTCATTAACCCAATTAGAAACGGCATCGCCATAAATATAATCATCACTGTACCGTGGGTTGTAAATATCTCATCATAGTGCTGTGCATTTAAGAAGTTCATATTTGGAAAGGCAAGCTGTGTACGCATCATAAGCGCATCGGCTCCACCTCGGAACAACATCGCTAAAGCACTAAGAATATACATAATTCCTATTTTTTTATGATCAACGGTCGTTAACCACTCACGCCATAACCAGCCCCATTTTTTAAAATACGTCAATATAAATAGGATAGCGGCAGATACAAGGACAATCGAAACCATCCCTGCATATATAAGCGGTTCGCCCGTAACGAAAAATTCGTCAAGCTGCATAGTTGCTCACCTGCTTTCTTTTAATGACTTTCATGATCATCATCATTCTCTTCATCCATGAAATCTTCGGCTTCTTGATCGCTATATAAATGCATGAGCTCGCCATATAAATCATAGTGGCGGTTTACAGCATAATCACGGCCATCGTTTGTCCCGTGATCGACCCACTCTAAGTGAGTGGAAGAGAATTCTGCTTCAGTTGTAAGGCCAGGTTCAAGTAATTCATCATACTCTTCCTGAGTCAATTCGGGAGCTTCATTCTGAGTTTGTTCCACCCAGTCATTGTAGTCCTCTTCACTTTCGGCATAGACTTCGAAGGTATGCTTCGTAAATCCTTCACCGTTAAAGTTTGAGTTCCTGCCATCGTAAACCCCTTCTTCATCCGCTTGAAGATAAAGGGTATTTTCCATTCCAGCCATGGCATATTTTTGACCGCCTAATCTAGGAATCCACAGGGCTGCCATTGAATCAGCCGACGATAACCTGAATTCTATAGGACGATCTGTTGGAATGTGTAAATAATTTACGGTTTCGATGTCTTCCTCCGGATAACTGAAGAACCATTTCCAATCAGCTGCTGTTGCATAAACGACAAGTGGCTCTTTTGTATCTTCAGTTGCTGCTTCTTCAGATTCAGGCGGTTTTTCTAATTCATACAGCGTTTCTACCGTCGGAATACTTAATGCAACCACTATAATAAAAGGAATCACAGTCCACACGATCTCAATCATCGTATTTCCGTGCATATGTGGGTCATAGTCGCTCTCTTTTCGCTTCGGGTTCGTGTCCCGGTACTTGTATACAAAATAGGCGAAAGGCGCAAACACGACCACCACGATAAATAACATGAGTATAATGGAATAAATAATGAGATCGCTTTGAGTTTGAGCTACCGGCCCTTTGGGATCAAAAACAGCCATTTGGCTGCACCCGCTCAAAAACAAGACAAGACTGAGTGGAAGTAAAATCAGTCCTCTTTTGAAGAATTGCTTCATGCTTTTCACTCGGTTACACTCCTTTTTTTTCTTTATTTAAAGGCTCTGCCGCATAATAAGTTAATAGATTGCACTTTAACTGAAAGTAGTATAGCAAAAATATGACGAATTGAAATAAAGTTAATAAAATTGTCATTGATCGCTCACAACTTTTTAAAATTTTGACGAAAAATCGTCACTAATTTGGAAAAAATTAATCATAATGGCGGGAATATACGGCGAATGACTTGAAGGATGTTGAAATTTATCATTACATCTGTAAATATCCTTAAATGTTTTGGATCAAACCTATTAGGGAATCTCTTCACAAATGTCACATTTGAAAATATAAAAACGGATATTCCCCTTGTATTCAATCACCAATTCTGTTATAGTTCAGGCAACTAAATACTTTCTTCCTTCAATTTATTGAAGAGAGGATAGAGGTGCGAAGACCATCAGTACACAATGTGAGGACTATGAGGTCCCTGGATCATTGTGAAAAGGGGTATTTGCCGAAGCGGAAAGAAACTCATATTCTTGATGCTGGTTCTGCTATTGAACAAATACAGGACTGTCATATAGGAAACTATATGGAGGGCTATCTTTGCAGAAACGATGCAACAATCAATCGATTTCTACAGCAACAACGATACCCTTCGTTGTTGCTTTTTTGTGCTTACACTTGAACAGCCCGTCCCGCCTCTATTATTTAAAATCTTAAGAAAAGGGTGTGAAGTTATGAATTATGGCCAAGTCTTAACGGCAATGGTCACTCCGTTTGATCAAAAGGGCGAAATTGACTTTAATGCAACTCGAACACTAGTTAATCATTTAATTGGAAATGGTTCGGACGGATTAGTAATCGGAGGAACAACCGGGGAATCACCTACACTAACTTCTGATGAAAAAATTGAATTTTACCGCTACGTTGTAAAAATCGTCGATGGCCGCGTTCCTGTTATTGCAGGCACTGGCTCAAACAATACGCATGCTTCAATCAGCTTAACGCAAAAGGTTGAAGAAACAGGTGTCGATGCTGTGATGCTCGTTGCTCCATATTACAATAAACCATCTCAAGAAGGGTTATATCAACACTTTAAAGCGATCGCCCAATCCACTAACCTGCCTGTGATGTTGTATAACATCCCTGGAAGAAGTGTTGTGAATATGCTTCCAGAAACGATTGTTCGTCTGTCCGAAATAGACAATATCGTTTCCGTTAAAGAATCAAGCGGTGATTTAGATGCGGTTACGGAGATCATCAGCCGAACAGCGGATGAATTCACTGTGTATAGCGGAGACGATGGGATGACTCTGCCAATCCTATCTATTGGTGGTACAGGCGTCGTATCTGTTGCTTCCCACGTGATAGGAAATGAAATGCAGCAAATGGTTCATAGTTTCAATGATGGAGATGTGCAATATGCAGGTGCCATGCACCGTAAATTGTTACCTATTATGAAAGCATTGTTTGCCGCTCCAAGTCCTTCTCCTGTCAAAGCCGCTTTAAATATGAAAGGGATTTACGTAGGCGATGTTCGTTTACCGATGCTCCCTCTTACGGCAGAAGAGAAAAACGAATTGCAAAAGATGCTGCCTGATCAAAATATCGAAGCCGTCGGCTAAGGATCAGAGACAATAACGAAATTAAAAAATGACCCTCACTGTTGAGGGTCATTTTTTATTAGGAAGTTTAGACTGGAGTTGATTATTCAAACACACTCGCTTGCCGCGGGCAAGGCTTCAGCTAATCGGGGAAGACCACCCCGATGGATCTTCAGCTCTTGCTTTCCCGCAGGCGTCTCGTGATTTTTGAATAATCGTTTAAGATTGATAGGGAACCTAACGGCTAAATAGCCTGAGGAGATCATAACAAGGAGTCGATTACATTCTGCACGTCCTGTGCCAAGATCGAACGACCCCACGTCGAAAGGAACGCTTTCCTAAAACTCTTTACTACCTAACACAAGACATTTTCACGCTTTAAGTAAAATGTAGACGGAAAGTCTCCTCGACCTACGATCTCCGGGGTCTCTCCTGTCTGCTCGTCTCGCAGGAGTCGTCACTTGTTTTAGTGATCGTTTATCGAAAAAGGGTTTTAGGAAACGGCGACACTCCTATGGGAGATACGAATAAGGTGTGACCCGGAGGGCTTATAAAGCCCGAGGAGGCACACCATTCGCCCATGGAAAGGGAGTCGTTTCCTAAAAACCTTTCCTCTTGATCATGGACGGAATGTTTACACTTACAAGGTAAAAGAGAATTCTCTACAAGCTGAGCCCTACTTAACGTTAGGGGCTATTTTTGGGTTTAGATCACTTTTTTAATAATAGCTTCACACTATTACACCTGGCTCCCCCATTAAATCTTCTAAAGCTTTTTCGAGCAGATGCTCACGATATTCCGGCAATCCTCTATCTCTTTTCTCGTGTCTACTTACAAATCCCACCTTTTTTCACTCCTTACAAAAACATTTCCATCCTTATATTTCCTTTCTGTTTTAATAATTCCTGCAATTCTATGCATAATTATAATTTTTCTAAAAATTTTGTCGAATAAGGGTGCAATTTAAATTCAATCTGTTATAATACATTAATAACGGAACATTAAAGGAAATTGTCCTTAAATAGAAGGAGGTTCTTTTTTGAATACCATCAAAGAATTCATTACATCAATAGAAAGCGAAATCATAGACATTCGCAGAACCTTACACAAGAACCCTGAACTAGCCAATGAAGAATATGAAACCTCTTCTTTAGTGAAAGAAAAGTTAACGGACTATGGTGTGAAGTGGGAGGCTGGATTCGCTGAAACGGGTGTTCTCGGAATTATTGAAGGGGAAAGACCGGGAGGAACGGTCGCCCTTCGAGCAGATATGGACGCGCTCCCCATTCAGGAAGCCAATGATCATGACTTCACTTCCGAAAATAACGGAAAGATGCATGCGTGCGGACATGACGCACACACGGCTATGCTTCTAGGCGCCGGCTATGCGTTAGAAAAAATAAAGGATCAGATTAACGGAACAATCCTGCTTGTTTTCCAGCCAGCTGAAGAAAATTCTCCACATGGAGGATCGAAACAAATGATGGAGGACGGAGTTTTTAATAAATATACGCCAGATGTCATTTACGGTCAGCACGTGTGGCCAAGTCTTCCTGTAGGTAAAGTTGGCATTCGAGATAAAGAAATGATGGGGGCTTCCGATCGTTTCAAAGTAACCATTAAAGGAAAAGGCGGCCATGCGAGCATGCCTCACGACGGAAATGATGCGCTTATTATTACAAATCAAATCATTGCCAGTCTTCAGACGATCGTGAGCCGCAACGTAAATCCGCTCGACTCTGCAGTCGTTACAATCGGAAGAATTGAAGGTGGATACAGCTATAATGTTATCCCTGATCAAGTCACATTTGAAGGAACGGTCCGTACCTTTAAACCTGAAGTCAAAGAAAAAGTGAAGCAGCGATTCCACACCATCATTGAGCAAACGGTGTCAGCCTTTGAAGCAGAGTCAGACATTCAATACCTTGACGGCTATCCCGCCACCATTAATACACCTAAATGGGCTGAGCAAGCCAGGAGCTCCTCCCGGAAGCTTCTTGGTGAAGACGCTGCTCCCGCCCTTGACCCTGCTTTAGCTGGTGAAGATTTTTCTAGATTTCTACTTGAGTACGAAGGAGCCTTCATATGGCTTGGAACTCAAATCGAAGATGCCGAAAATCAGAAACCCCTTCACGATCCTGGGTTTAAGCTAAATGAAAAAGCATTGCCGATAGGAAGTGAATTTTTAGCAGCTGTAGCCCTTGATACACTGAAGACTCTTACGTAGGGGAGATAAGGAAATTGACGATAAATTTAAAACACTATTCCAAAACGATCGAACCCTCACTCCTGCAGTGGCGGCGTCATTTGCACCAATATCCTGAGTTAGGATTTATGGAATACTACACGACCTATGTCATTGGGGAAGAACTTAAGAAGCTTGGATTTACCGTGTATTGCGGCAAAGAAGCTCTAAAAAGCGACGCACGTTACGGCGTTCCTCCTGAAAGTGAACGTGCCGAGAACGAGAAACGGGCAAAAGCGATGGGTGTTCCTGAGGACTGGATGACTGCCATGCACGGTGGTCACACGGGGATTGTCGCTGTTTACGATACAGAACGAAGCGGAGACCATCTCGCCTTCCGTTTTGACATTGACGCGTTACCCATAGAAGAAGCTGAGCAGGACAAGCACGTGCCTTTTAAAGAATCTTTTATTTCTAAAAACAAAGGCGTCATGCACGCGTGCGCTCATGATGGTCATACAAGCATCGGTATCGGCCTCGCTCAATTTATAGCGCAGCATCAAAACACACTCAATGGGAAGTTTACGCTGCTCTTTCAACCAGCTGAAGAAGGCGGCCGCGGAGCCAGGGCCATGACGGAAAAAGGATGGCTCACCGGGGTTGATGCCTTTTACTCCGGGCATATCGGTATCCAGTCCCTCCCCGTCGGTACAATTGCTGCGACGACTAAAGGCTTTCTAGCCTCATCCAAACTCAATGTTCACTTTAAAGGTCAATCTTCACACTCCGGCATGAAGCCTGAAGCGGGCCGCAATGCATTATTAGCAGCAGCGACCGCAGCTACTCAATTACACTCGATATCACGTCATAGTGAAGGAGTAAGCAGAATTAACGTCGGTAAACTGATCGCCGGAAACGGAAGAAATATCATTTCAGACCGCGGCTATTTGGAATTGGAGACTAGAGGAGAAACACAGAACATTAATGAATACATGCAAATGGAAGCGCGACGGATCCTTGAAGCAGCTGCTGCCATGCATCACGTGGATGTTGAAATTGATTTCGTCGGGGAAACCGAAGAGTTACGCTGTGACGAGTTGCTCATTCCATCGATCACGAACGCGTGCCAAACAAGTGACCTCATTCAAAACGTTGAGCCTTATGCTCTCGTCTCAGGTTCTGAAGACGCAAGCTTTATGATGAATGAAGTACAAAAGCAGGGCGGTAAAGCGACGTACATGTTATTTGGAACTCACTTACCAGACAACCATCACTCTCCCCATTTTGATTTTGAAGAAGAAGTGTTAGCTGTCGCGTTAGATGCGTACATCCACATTGTGAAAGGAGGAAATGAGATTGCCTGACCTTCAGAACTGGCTTGAAACAAACTTATTAAAACTCAACTTAGCCGAAGAAATGGACTACGAACAAGGATTTTCAAGACTTAGCTATACAAAAGAAGAAAAACAATCTCATCACGTTTTCCAATCGATCGCTCAAGACCTTGGATTAGAGGTCAAAGCCGATCAAGCAGGAAACCAATGGGCTACATGGCACGTTGATGATCAAGCCCCTACAGTTGCCGTAGGTTCACACGTTGATACGGTAAAAAACGGCGGAGGCTACGATGGGGTAGCTGGCGTCCTCACTGGATTAGCTGCCATTAAAGCACTAAAGGACCAAAACATAAAGCCAGTTAAAAATATTAGCATCATTTGTTTTGCTTCCGAAGAATCCGCTCGCTTTGGTGTTTCCACTATTGGAAGTAAAGCCATTTCTGGATTACTGGATAAAGAGGATATCGCTTCTGTTAAAGATACTGACGGCATTACCATTAAAGAAGCGATCGAAGACTTCGGTCTCTCCTGGGAAACGATTGATCAAGCCGAGGTGCCTGAAAGCAAGCTGGAGAGTTTTCTTGAGCTTCATATTGAACAAGGTACTCAAATCGAAACCAACGACGCTGATATCGGGATCGTTCGAGGTGTAGCGTGTCCAATCCGGCTGCAGGTTACAGCTACAGGGATGGCGAATCATACAGGTACGACCCCGATGACCCGTCGATCAGACGCCTTTACGGCTATCGCTCCCCTTATCACATTTGTTGAGGAGCAAGCGAACCTATTAAACAGCGAACAGGACATCCCGCTCGTTGCTACAGTCAGTACCGTCAGCCTTGAACCAAACGTCATGAATGTGATTCCAGGTGAGGTCACATTAGGAATAGACATCCGAAGTGTAGCCGATTCATTAAAAAAAGAATTAGCGGATCGCATCCAAGCGTATTGCCACAAAATTGAGGAAAAACGCTCAGTGGACATTCATATCCACACCCTGGTCGATAATCCGTCCGTGTTCCTTGACCCTAAAGTGGTGGAAAAGCTTACGAAAGTCACTGAGAAAATCAACTACAAACCTTTTCACATGGATAGCGGTGCAGGCCATGATGTCATGAACATGGCGAATAAGTGGTCAACCGGCTTACTCTTTATCCCTTGTGAACAGGGAATTAGTCATCACCCTAAAGAATTCGCTTCGATTAATGATTTAGCGAAAGGCACTCAAGTGATCGCTGAATATTTAAAAGAGGAAACGGGTGAGGACTTGTGAAAACGAAAATAGGCGTGATCGCCCCACATGATTCCTTGCAACGAATCATGTACGTGGCCAAAGAATTTAAAGATATTTCTTTTGTCCCCTACCCTTATGAGCAATTAGAAGAAGTCTCCACCTTATTACAGGACCACCGGCGCGAAGTAGACCAATGGTTTTTCTCAGGGGTGTTAAATTACACCTACGCCATGGACCACGAACTGATTACAGCAGAGGAAGGGGCTTTCCCTCCTCTACACGGAGCAAGTTTCTTCGGTATTTTACTAGAAGCACAACTTAATTCGAATCAAGTTTTTCGACAAGTAAGCATCGATACGATTACCAATGAAGAATTCGATAAAATCCTATCTTACTACCAACTAGAAGATTTAACCTACTATACCCATCCCTTTGAAAGCGGCAAAAGCGCAGATGAACTCGTTCATTTTCACACAGACTTATACGAACAAGGGAAAGCGGAAGTTGTCATCACGTCCATCCAGGACGTATATCTCCAATTAAAAGAGAAGAACATTCCAGTTTACCGTGTTACCCCTTCGTATTTATCGATTAAAATGATCATTCAGTTTTTGGAAGAACGGGCTCAGTCCAACCTTTACAGAAACTCACAAGTTTCAGTCATTGGCTGCCGGATTGAAATGAATCCAGAAAACCTCGAAGAACTTTATTATTCTTTTAAAACAAAATACCAGGAGTTAGACGTAAGACGGCAGCTTTTTGAGATTGCTGAAAAGACAAACGGCTCTGTGATGCAAATGGGAGATGGACTTTTCTTTATCTTTACTACACGCGGAGAATTAAGTACAGAAACAGAGGGGGATTTATTTTCCTTAATCGATGACATTCGTTTGCAGAGCAACTTACAGCTTAAGGTCGCTATTGGATTTGGAGAAACCGTATTACAGGCGGAGCAGCACGTGAGACTAGGCTTCCGTCACATCAAAGATTACGAGAAACCGATCCTCCTTATTGTTGACGATGATCAATCCATCTCAGCAAGACAGCAGGAAGATCAAATCAACTACAGTACGACTGAGGTCGGACCATCGTGGAAAGAAAAAATGAAAGACGTCAATCTTAACCCGGGGGTGGTATCAAAAGTAGTATCTTACGCCAATCACTACCGACGCGAACAGTTTTCCTCGCAGGATCTAGCCCGCTGGCTGAAAAGTACAGAGAGAAACGGCAGGCGGATTCTTACAGAAATGGAACGAGTCGGCATCATCGAACAGGCTGGAGAGTCACAGTCCGGCGAAAGAGGCCGGCCAAGAAAAGTGTATCAATTTACAGGGAATTAACCGACAGGGAATGATCAGCACCACAGGATCAGTTTTATTTTCTATATAAACGGAAGAGCAAAGGAAATCTTCCTAAAATAAAGGAGAGGTGAAAGACATGAGTAAGACGACTGGAGAGAAATCAAATAAAGGAATGACCAGATTCCTTAATGGTATAGAAAAAGTAGGGAATAAATTACCCGAACCATTTATGTTGTTCGTATATCTTGCCGCATTCACCATTGTATTTTCATGGTTAATCTCACTGTTTGGTGTAACGGTTGAAGAGCCAGGTACAGGTGAAGAAGTAGCCATTAAAAGTCTTATGTCCGGTGAAGGACTGGAGTACATTCTCACGTCCATGCTCGATAACTTTACCGGATTTGCGCCGCTCGGCCTCGTACTCGCTATGATGTTAGGTATTGGACTTGCCGATAAAGTAGGCCTTCTTGAAACAGCGATTAAAAGCACCATTTTAAAAGCACCTAAGTCATTAGTTACCTATGCGGTTATCTTTGTTGGAATCATGGGTAACATTGCATCAGATGCTGCGTTCGTAATTGTGCCGCCGCTGGCTGCTATGGTCTTTTACACCATTGGCCGTCACCCGCTGGCTGGTTTAGCGGCAGGTTTCGCCGGTGTAGGATCTGGTTTCACAGCAAACTTCATGATTACCGGAACGGATGCATTACTCGCCGGGATCTCTACAGAAGTGATGGAAAGCATGGATGCAGGAATTGTGGTAACACCTGTCGATAACTGGTACTTTATGATCGCTTCCGTTATTCTATTATCTGTCACAGGTGCCTTTATTACTGAGAAAATTATTGAACCACGTCTTGGAAAGTATGAAGGCGAAGCTGGTAACGCTCTTGAAGAAAGTACAGGTCAAGAGTTAAAAGGCTTTCGTAATGCTGCCATCGCAGGACTTGTCTATATTGTCATTTTAGTAGTAGCCATTGCTTGGCCTAATTCCGCTCTAAGAAGCGAAGAAGGCGGACTTGTACCTTCTCCATTTTTAGATGGAATTGTGCCAATTATCTTATTTTTCTTCATTATCATCGGTATCGCGTACGGGGTAACTGTTAAGAAAATTACTTCCAGCCGTGACATTTCAGGATTCATGGGAGAAGCGATGAAAGACATGTCCGGGTTTATCGTCTTGATCTTTGCTGCTGCCCAGTTTATTGCGTACTTTGATTGGACAAATATCGGAACATGGGTGGCTGTCAGCGGAGCGAACTTCCTGCAATCTATGGATATGACCGGGCTTCCGATTGTCGTTGGATTCTCCATTTTAACAGCGTTTATGAACCTGTTAATCTTTAGTGGATCAGCACAGTGGGCATTAGAAGCTCCCATCTTCTTACAAATGTTCTACTATTTAGACTATCACCCGGCGTTTATTCAAATGGCCTATCGTATTGCTGACTCCTCTACAAACATCATTACACCGATGAACCCGTATATCATCGTAGTGCTGGCGTTTATGAGGGAATACAATAAGAAGGCAGGGCTAGGAACATTAATTTCATTAATGCTCCCATACAGTATTATTTTCTTCGCCATCTGGATTGTACTATTGCTTGTCTTTGCAATCTTCGGCATTCCATTTGGACCGGGAATTGGTGTGAACCTTTAATAGAATTTCAAAAGAGCTGCGGACCTTTACGGGTTCGCAGTTTTTATCTTTTACACGGTCTTCATTACTTTCTTCGTCCTCCCACACCGTTCGCATTGATAGATGGCGACGGATTTCATTTCATCGTCCCACCCGATATGTTTGTTTTTGTGAAAACCAATGCGGCATAGAAAACTTCCATGACGCTGCGTACGACTGCGCGCTATGACAAGTAGTGTTAATCCAATCGCTGCTAAAATGCTGAATGGAACGAAACTGAAACGGCTGCTTGAAACCCATAATAAAAAACCTATGAAAATCAAAGCGATCGCTATCGCCTCTATTTTTCGAAACATTAATCAACCTGCCTCCTTGCTTTTCTTATCCCTTATTTTCCCTCAAGTAAACCTGAACAAAATCTATCTAGAAAAACACAGTAACCTGAATAAATTGCTGAGAGAAGGGTATGAATCATAGATAAGATAATTTGTATGTAACGGAGGGATCTTGTGAACCGAGGCATTATTACTTCAATTTCGGCGATTGTGATCGCACAAGGATTAAAAATAGTGACACATAAAAGAGTAAGCGGCAAATGGGATTGGAAGCCGATTCTTCAAACAGGCGGAATGCCCAGTTCCCACTCTGCAGGCGTGGCTTCACTGGCGACTTATGTGGCAGCTAATCGCGGCACAAGACACATTGAAACGTCACTTGCTGTCGTGTTTGGTACCATTGTCATGTATGACGCACAAGGAATAAGACGCCATACCGGTGAAATTGCAAGGCTGGTCAATGACCTGGAAGATAATATAGAAGAGATTTCTAGTGATTTTCCAAGCTTAGAATTTGTTAAAAGAGAAAAGGAACTGAAGGAGCTTCTCGGTCACCAGCCTGCGGAAGTGGCTGTCGGGGCTCTCTTCGGATTTTTATACGGCCTGGCTGCAGCTAAACTTGAAGACCGAAAACATGTTGAATAAGTTCCAATAGTCTGGGTACCAGGTACCGAAATTCACACTTGGCACTTTGTTCTTTTACAGCATTTCGGTAGGCCGGGTACCAGGTACCGAAATTCACAGTTGGCACTTTGTTCTTTTACAGCATTTCGGTACCTGGTACCCTTATGAAAGGTAGAATTTAAAAAAGCGTTCTGTGTGGAAATTAATTTCCACACAGAACGCTTTTCGGTTTTTCTAAGCCGATCAATGACGGCATCTTCTGGAGCCATTTCAAGGAAATAATTGAACATACGAATGGATTTTTAGATTGATCCCTGTTGATTCCACGATGAGCGATCGGTGGTGACGCCTGGTCGATTAAAACCGGCCACGTCCTGTGGCCAACATCGACACTAGCACGTCCGGTGCGTCGCGGGAACAGCACGAGCCGAAGATCCACTTGGTCAAGTGAATTTCTTGACAAGTTAGCTGAGGCCGTGCCCGCGGCAAGCACCCACCGACAAGCGATTCGTGAGATTTAACAACAGAAACTTTCTCTATTGTGATGTGATCCACCTTAATGTTTACTAAGGAAGCTGTTATTTTACTTCTACAACCCAATCGTATGGATCTTCCACGTTACCTCTTTGAATTCCAGTAATCGTATCATACAGCTTTTGTGAGAGCTCTCCGATCTCGTGATTATTGATCGTCATCTTCTTCCCTTGCCAATTCAATTCGCCTACAGGCGAGATAACAGCCGCTGTTCCTGTACCGAACGCTTCTTCTACTTCGCCGCGCTCGTAAGCCTCATATAGCTCGTCAATGGAGATCTTACGTTCCACAACAGGAACGTCCCAATCTCTTAGCAGCTCCAGGATCGACATACGGGTAATCCCTTTTAGAATACTGCCGCTTAGAGCCGGAGTAACGACTTCCCCATTAATCTTGAAGAAGATGTTCATACTCCCAACTTCCTCTATGTAGCGCTTCTCGATGCCGTCAAGCCATAACACATCAGCACTACCTTCCTTGTACGCATTTGACTGCGCCTGATAAGCGGATGAATAGTTTCCAGCCGTCTTCGCCATCCCGGTTCCACCTTTGACCGCACGAGTGAACTCGTTTTCTACTTTAATTTTCACTGGGTGGATGCCGCCTGAGAAATAGGAACCAACAGGTGAAAGAATAATCATAAATTTATAGGTTTTCGAGGGAGCTACCGCTAAATTTGGATCTGTTGCAATAATAAACGGGCGAATGTAAAGAGAAGTTCCATCTGTCGCAGGAACCCAGTCTTTTTCAATTCGAATCAGTTCCTCCAGGTGGTTCATCACCTCGTCTTCATCAATGGGAGGAATGCTCAAACGATCGCTTGAACGATTAAGACGCTCGAGGTTTTTTTCCGGTCTGAACATCAAAATACGGTCACCGTCCGCACGGTACGCTTTTAACCCTTCAAATACAGTTTGTCCATAGTGAAAAATCATGGCTGCCGGATCAAGCGTGACAGGCTCATAAGGCACAATTCGCGGCTCGTGCCACCCTTTGTCTTCCGCGTAATCCATGACAAACATGTGATCCGTAAACGTTGAGCCAAATGGGATCTGATCTTTTTCCGGCTTTGGTTTAAGATTTGTACTTTTTACGATGGTCAATTCATTAGCAGTCATCAGCAATGCTCCTTTTGTCGTTATGATTAAAAAGGTCCACAGTTTAGTAAAGAGCGGACGTTTATATTAGTATCCATTGTACGCTGAACAGCACTGATTTTAAAGTCTTTAGCTCTGTCATTCTTTAATGCAGTACAGAAAGTGGTTCCATGGGGAGACAGGGTGTGTTTGTGGGGATTATCATTGTACCCACGGCGATTATTGAATACTGCAGGTCATCTATGGGTAAATCCATCCCATTTATCGGCGAAACGGCAAAAAAATCACCTCCATCCGCGGACAGAGGTGACGTATGTTATAGAATGCCAATCGAAGCTAGTAAAATGACAACAGCAACTGAAATCACAGGAATAAGTACGGCAACGATGAAAATATCTTTATAGCTGTCTTTGTGTGTCATCCCGGTGATCGTTAACAGCGTTAGGACGGCTCCGTTGTGAGGGAGGGCATCGAGTCCTCCTGACGAAAGCGAAGCAATCCGGTGAAAGGCTTCTGGACTAATCCCCGTATCCATCGCAATTTCATAGTATTTCGAACCTAACGCTTCAAGGGCAATTCCCATCCCGCCTGAAGCTGAGCCGGTGGCTCCAGCCAGAACGTTAACCGCGACAGCTTCAGAAATCAGCGGATTTCCTCGTACGCCCATAAGCACTTCGGTTAACTTATCAAATCCTGGAACCGCTCGGACAACTGTACCGAATCCTACGGCAGCACTTGTGTTAATGATCGCAATAACCGAACCGCCGGCTCCGCTGTTAATCGATTTTACGAACTTCTTAAATTTAGTAAAGTTTAAAACCATAATAAGTAGAATACCAGAAATCAACGCCACCACAATGTCCCAATTAAATAAATTTAATGTGATCAGTACAGTAAGCAGCGGCAGAATCGATAAGAGGAAGTGAGGAACTTTTTCACCTTCGTCTACAAGGTTATTATCTTTTGGTTCTGTAAAATATTCCCCTTTTTGCGTAAGCTGCTTTTCACGCCAGCGCAAGTAAAAATAACCCCCAACTGCCATGACCAGCGCTGCAATAACCCCCATGACAGGAGCCGCCGTCGCATTTGTTCCAAAGTACTCCATTGGAATCAAGTTTTGAATTTGCGGAGTGCCGGGAATGGCCGTCATCGTAAATGTAAAGGCACCAAGAGCCACCGTGGCCGGGATCAATCGGCGTGTAATATTGGCTTCCCGGAAAAGTGAAATGGCTAACGGGTAGACAGCAAATACAACAACGAACAAGCTCACACCACCATACGTTAAGACAGCAGCAGAGACGAGCACGCCAAGGATCGCGCGTTTAGTTCCTATTACTTTTGTTAAAGCAACAGCAACTGACCGTGCCATCCCGGTATCCTCCATTAATTTTCCAAAAACCGCTCCAAGCATAAAGACAGGAAACCAGTCTTTAGCGAAGCCGACAAATCCTTCCATATACGTATCTTTATAGGCATCCAGCAGGTCGAGGCCGCCTGTTAAAGCGACAACTCCCGCTGCGATAGGCGCCACCCAGATGATCGACCAGCCTAAATAGGCGAGCGCCATCAGGACGACGAGACCTAATAATATTCCGAGCATAGCTATTCCTCCTTTAAAAGTAGATGACTAGAGTGCTTCTACGACCATCGCAATGCCCTGGCCTCCGCCAATACATAACGATGCCACACCATATTTCTCATTGCGCCGCTTCAATTCTTTGACCAGCGAATAAAGAACTCTCGTGCCGCTTGCTCCAATGGGATGGCCAAGCGCGATCGCCCCGCCATTGACGTTTACTTTCTCACGATCAAGACCTAACTCTTTTTCTACGGCTAAATATTGAGCAGCAAAAGCTTCATTCACTTCCACTAACGCCATATCGTCTAGCGTCAGGCTTGTTTTAGCTAGAGCGTTCTTAATAGCTGAAACGGGACCAATGCCCATGTAAGCAGGATCCACCCCTGCGAGGCCATAACTTACCACTTTTGCAATTGGAGCTAAGCTCTTCTCCTCCACAAAATCTTCACCAGCTACCACCACAGCACCTGCACCGTCGTTAATGCCGCTCGCATTGCCGCCAGTCACTGATCCGCCCTTCTTAAAAGCTGGCTTCAGTTTAGCGAGTACGTCAGGGGTGGTATCTTCTCGAATATGTTCATCTTCATTTACAAACGACGATCCTTTCCTTGACTTCACTTCCACTGCAACAATTTCTTCAGACAGACGCTCCCTCGCTGCAGCGGCTCTCTTATGACTTAATGAGGCGTACTCATCTTGGGCTTCGCGAGAGATTTCATATTGCTCAGCTAAATTCTCAGCTGTCACACCCATGCCATCCCCAATGTATTCATCAGTTAAAGCCGCCCATAGCATATCGTCGACTTGAGGGGCAGCTAACTTTGTTCCAAAGCGGCTGCCTCTTAACGCATGAGGAGCAAGACTCATACTTTCCACTCCACCGGCTAGAGCAACTTCCCCATCACCAAGCTGGATGGACTGAACAGCCGAAACGACCGACTGCAGACCGGAACCACACAGCCGGTTCACAGCTAATGCGGGACTCGACATGGGTACGCCCGTTTTAAGTACAATGTGACGTGCTAAGTACGGCGCATTTTTAGCGGAGTGAATGACATTTCCCATAATCGAAAATTCAATATCCTCGGCTTGAATGCCGCTTCGACGGATTGCTTCTTTGCTTGCGGTTACTCCTAACGTCGTCGGGTTTACATCCTTTAACGTGCCTCCAAAACTGCCAAAAGGTGTGCGGGCTCCTTCTAAAATATAAACGTTCTTCATAAAAAGCCTCCTCTGTTATTGAGCTGTATACCCGCCATCAATGACGACGGCTTGTCCGGTAATTCCTTTTGCTTTTTCGCTCGCTAAGTACAATGTGTAATCCGCAATTTCCTGAACAGCTAATAAACGTCTTTGCGGCACTAACGGATAAATAACTTCTTCCAGCACTTTTTCCAATGATACGCTGCGGTTCTCAGCTAAATCTTCGAGCTGGTTACGCACAAGCGGAGTATCCACATATCCCGGGCAGACAGCATTAACTGTAATGCCATGCTCAGCTCCTTCAAGCGCGGTTACTTTGGTCAAGCCAATGACGCCGTGCTTTGAACTGTTGTAAGCGGCTTTACCTGCAAAACCGATCAAACCATTGATGGATGCCATATTAATGATTCGCCCAAACCCTTGTTTTTTCATAATCGGAAATACATGCTTCGTAGCCATAAATGGAGCGACAAGCATGACATTTGTGATGAATTGGAATTTCTCGGTTGGAAATTCTTCTACAGAAGCGACATGCTGAAGGCCTGCGTTATTGATTAATACGTCAAGGCGGCCATAATGCTGAACGGTTTGATCAATCGCTGCTTTTAACTCCTCCTCATTCGTTACGTCACACTTTACGCCCATGCAGTCAAACCCTTGATTTTGAAGGTCTTCCGCCACTTCATTCACTTTCTCTTCATTAATATCGCTGAATGCGACCCTTGCTCCTTCCTTCGCAAAAGCTAAACCAATTTCATAACCAATCCCGCTAGCTGCCCCTGTAATGAAAACTGTTTTCTCCATCTCTAACCCCTCCTCGTTTTTTTAAAAAGATGCCTCCCATACGTTTGGATGAACGTGTAGTTCAGCTTCTGTTGACTGCTTAATTTCCTCGACGGTCCACCCTTCAGAGACCTCGATTAATTCAAGTCCCGTCTCAGTAACATCAATGACCGCACGATCGGTAATGATTCGATCGACAACCCCCTGGCCTGTTAATGGCAGCTGACATTGCTTTAAAATTTTTGGCTCCCCATGTTTGTTCACGTGATCCATAATAATGACAATTTTCTTCGCCCCGTGAACAATGTCCATCGCACCGCCCATACCTTTAATCATCTTACCGGGAATCATCCAGTTGGCTAAGTCGCCCTGTTCTGATACTTCCATGCCTCCAAGAATCGCAAGGTCAAGATGCTCGCCCCGTATCATGGCAAACGACTCCGCGCTGCTGCAGTAAGCCGCTCCTACGGAAGCTGTCACGGTTTCTTTTCCTGCATTAATTAAATCTGGATCCACTTCTTCCTCGTATGGTGACCGGCCGATCCCTAATAGACCATTTTCAGATTGAAGCACAACCTGCTTGTCCTCCTGGATATAGTTCGCCACCATCGTGGGCATACCAATCCCTAAATTCACATAGTAACCGCTTTCAATTTCCTGCTCAGCTCTTCTTGCAATCTTTTCTCGAACGACTGCTTTGTCCAATTCTACTGCCATTTGAATTCCCTCCTCTTGTTATGCCTCTGCTCTAACAGTAAGTCGTTCAATCCGTTTTTCCTGCAGTCCTTCAATTAATCCCTGGACATAAATGCCTGGTGTATGGATGTGATCTGGATTTAGTTTACCAGGATCCACGAGCTGTTCCACCTCTGCTATCGTTACCTTACCTGCCGCTGCAATCATCGGGTTAAAGTTTTGTGCGGTTTTGTTGTAAATCAAATTACCGTAATGGTCTCCTTTCGCAGCTCGAACCAAACTGAAATCAGCACGTAAACCCGTCTGAAGAAGGTAATCCTTCCCATCAAAAGTTCGTACTTCCTGCCCTTCTGCCAACGGTGTACCTACGCCGGCAGGGGTATAAAAAGCCGGTATGCCTGCTCCTCCTGCACGAATACGCTCGGCCAGTGTCCCTTGCGGAGTGAGTTCGACTTCAAGCTCTCCTGCCAGTACTTGTCGCTCGAATTCTTTATTTTCACCTACATAAGACCCGATCATCTTGTCGATTTGTTTATTTTTTAACAGCAGGCCGAGTCCCCAATCGTCGACGCCGCAATTGTTTGAAATGACGGTTAAATGCTTCACTTTCGAATCCACTAAGGCTAAAATTAAATTTTCAGGTATACCTACAAGACCGAAACCTCCCACCATAATGGTTGAATAATCTTTGATTTCACTTACAGCTCGTTCAAATGATGGATAAATGGTTTTCATCATCTATGCACTCCCTTCACCTTTATATATGCAAGAATCATGCCAACTTAAAAATTAGCCGAAAACAGTGATAGACAAGGATTCTCATCATTCGACAAGTACAACCCTCTTTCCGAAATCATGGAAAGTAAGATTATTTTTACAGCCCCAACAATGAAAACCCTTACAAATCCAGCAAAAAAGAAACCATTCCAGCATAGCGGAACAGTTTCCGTTTTTCTGGAATGGCTATAATTGATACTTCTTCACTTTTTCATAAAGACTGGATTTCCCAATTTGAAGAGCTTTAGCAGCTTCTGCCTTATCACCTTCCACTCTCTTTAAAGTTCGCTCGATCGCCTGCTTCTCCGCTTTCTCGATCATTTCCTTAAGACTGTCTCCCTCTTCAAACGTGTAGGTTTTCTTTTGAATATGGTCAGGTAAGTCATCGACTTGAATCGTTTCTGTATTCGTTAAATGAACGGCCGCTTCAATCACATTTTCAAGTTCTCTGACGTTGCCGGGCCACTCGTATTGTTGGAAGCACTGGTACACCTCTCGATGAAAATCAATAACGCGCTTACCCATTCGTTCTGTCACTTTTTGCAATAAGTATTTAGACAGCACGCGTAAATCCTCTGGCCGCTCCCTAAGAGGCGGTATTTTTACTTGCACGACATTTACACGATAAAATAAATCCTCTCTAAACTGCTGGGATTGAATCAACTCTTCCAGCGACTGGTTGGTCGCCGCAATAATCCTTACATCAATTTGTTCTGGCTTTACGGCACCGACGGCTTCAACTTCCCCTTCCTGAAGGACACGCAAGATTTTCACTTGCGCATGAAGAGGCATGTCTCCGATTTCATCTAAAAATAACGTACCCCCATTCGCGAGCTGAAACTTACCAGGCTTTCCTCCCTTTTTCGCCCCAGTAAAAGCTCCCTCTCGATAGCCAAACAGTTCAGATTCTAGTAAATGCTCAGGAATCGCGGCACAGTTCACCTTAATAAAAGGCTTGGTGTGACGTTCGCTCAGCTGATGAATGCTATGAGCAAACAACTCTTTTCCGGTCCCACTCTCACCTCTTAGCAAAATGGACACATCACCAGGGGCGAGTTTCATCATTTTATTTTTCAACTGATCCATTTCAGGGGAGCTGCTGACAATATCGTGCAAGGTATACGTGGCTCCATTTTGATCATTCATTTGCTTGCGATACGTTTCAAGTTCAAGCAGCAGCGCTTTAATATGACTGTTCATTTTCAGCCATTCTTCCGTGTCACGAAAAAGCACCATGCCAAGCGCCCCCACCACTTTTCCATCCGAACGAAGAGGCACACGGTTTGCTACCATATATTTGCCGCGAATCTCCTGCAAGTCCGCCATTTCCTCTAATCCTGTCTCTGCCACGATGTGCATCCTTGTGTTATCAATGACCTCTGTGACATGTTTACCCTTCACTTCTGATCGATCTAACTCGAGAAAACGACAATAGCCCTCATTCATATAGGAGATATATCCTCCACGGTCCACAATGACAATGCAGTGATTGGCGTTACCGAAAAAAGTCTCAAAAATATCATCTTTGTAATCATCTAGTATCGATAACATATAGGCCACACTCCTGTGTTAACGTTTTCATTTTTTCTTCTATTAAGAAGTCTATCACTTTTCGGGAGCTTCTTCTATATAATGAAAGATTTCGACAGCTGTCGTTGTTATTTTTCAACAGTGAAAGGATGCTTCGTAAGCCATCAAAAAAGGGCACCCGTTTGGGATGCCCTTCAGATTGTAGATAAACTCCACCTTTTCTTTCAAAAATACAGCAAAAGGCTGCGGGAATTGGCTCGCTTTCCATGAGCGTACGGTGAGCTTCCTCGGGCTTTGCCCTCGGTGATCTCAACTGTACGTTCCTACCATAGGAGTCTAGCAATTGCCTTCGCCTTCTCCCCTGTTCTGTACTCTTTCAGGGTATAAAGGTTAAACTCTAATTAAGAAAGACCTGACAACTATTCGAATTGGATTGCGTCTTTCTGTATTTAGCAGTCAACGCTTCGTCAACATACTTCGCTTTCCGCGGGCACGGCCTCAGCCTCCTTGGAAAGCAAAGAACGCTTTCCTGTGGGGTCTTCAGACTCGTGCTGTTACCGCAGGAATCTTCGTATGTTGACTACGCTGCAAAATATACATTTTGAATGAACGTTAATTATACGTCTATTCAGATGCCAATTATAAGCCCAACCTTTACACGTGCTATTCTGTAATCAACTCAAGCTCAACTGGTACAAATTCCTCTACTTCTTCCCCATCCACTACTTGGGCAGCTGTCGTAATCGCTTCTTCACCTATTAATTCAGGCTGCTGAGCAACCGTTGCATCCATTCGTCCTTCTGAAACGGCATCACGTGCGTCATCCGTTGCATCAAACCCTACAACAACGACTTCATCAGCTAAATCATTCGATTCAATCGCTTCAATAGCACCTAATGCCATTTCGTCATTATGAGCAAAAACAGCATCAATTTCACTGTTGCTTTGAAGAATATTCTCCATTACATTAAGACCGTTCGAACGATCAAAGTCAGCAGATTGCTGCGCCACTACTTCTATACCATCCATCTCGTCCACGATATTATGGAAACCTTCTCCCCGCTCACGTGTAGCGGAAGCTCCGGAGATCCCTTCAAGTTCAACAACGTCCCCTTCTTCCTCAAGTTGTTCTGCAATAAACTCTCCTGCCATTTCTCCACCTTCCACATTGTCTGAGGCAATATGGGTAGCTACTTCTCCCTCATCGGCTGTACGGTCCACAGTAATCACCGGAATATCTGCGCTATTCGCAGATTCAATCGCTGATGAGATCGCTGATGAATCAGTTGGATTGACTAATAAAACATCAATATCCTGTTGCAGAAGGTCTTCAATATCACTCACTTGCGAAGCTGAATCATCCTGAGCATCTGCCGTAGTAATCTCATAACCTGCTTCTTCTGCAGCAGCTTCAGCGCCGTCACGTAATGATACAAAGAATGGGTTGTTTAACGTTGAAATTGACATCCCTATTTTGATCGATTCATCTCCATCGCCGGAATCTTCGTCTGAAGAACTCCCCGGGCTTTCTGTAGAACAAGCTGTCATCACCATTACTAAGCTTACAACGCCAATCGTTTTCAACCATTTTTTCATGTTTCTTTTCCTCCCTATAATAAATTATTTGGATCTGCGATCAAGCACAACAGCCAGCAGAATAACTCCACCTTTTACAATCTGCTGATAGAATGAGGAAACGTTTAATAGATTTAACCCGTTATCGAGGACGCCTATAATCAACGCCCCTATTAACGTACCGGTAAGCCACCCTCGTCCTCCGGTAAGACTTGTCCCTCCTAGAACTACAGCAGCAATGGCATCTAGTTCATACATCGTTCCAGCTGTGGGCTGGGCTGAATTTAATCGGCTTGTCAGGATAATACCAGCCAATACCGATAGCATTCCGGTAATCGAATAAACCCAGATTTTCACACGGTCGGCTCGTATACCGGATAAAATAGATGCTTCTTCATTACCCCCAACTGAATAAACCTGTCGTCCAAACACTGTATTTCTTAAAATGAAAAACAATACCCCAAAAGCGATCAGCATTAAAATGACGGGAAAAGGAATTCCAAACACATAGCCTTTACCAATCATTTCAAATGAGAAGCTATCAGAAAGACCTGTAATGGGACGGCCTTCGGTATAAACTAGAGTAGCTCCGCGGAAAATCGTCATGGTCGCTAACGTTGCTATGAAAGGAGCCACCTTTCCTTTGGTAATAATCAGTCCATTCATAGCCCCCATGAGTAAGCCAGCCAGTAAGCCGATAAAAACAGCTAACATTGGGTCCATCCCACTTGAGAGCATTCCAGCGGTAAGTGCACTGCCAAAGGCAAGGATAGAGCCTACTGATAAGTCAATTCCTCCAGTCAATATGACGAACGTCATTCCAAAAGCGATAAGAGCATTAATCGATATCTGCCTTAATAAATTTAATATATTGTTAAGCGTAAAAAAGCTGTCGCTCGTAAAACCGAGGATAATGACAATGATGATTAACCCTATTAAGGGACCCAGCTGTGATAAATTATTTACTATTTTTTTCTTCATCCGTTACTCACCCCCTGTGGCAGCATGCATAATTTTTTCTTGATCTGCTTCATCCCTATTCAAGATCTTGGTCACTGTTCCTTCATGCACCACCATGATCCGATCGCTGACACCGAGTACTTCCGGTAATTCAGAGGAAACCATAATAATGGCAACGCCCTGTTCAGTTAATTGGTTCATAATGTTATAGATTTCCTTTTTAGCTCCTACATCGACGCCTCGAGTTGGTTCATCTAATATAAGCAAGCGCGGTTGAATCCCGAGCCATTTAGCAATGACAACTTTTTGTTGATTTCCTCCACTTAACGATTTAACCTCCTGTTCACGCCCCGTTGTACGGACATGCAGCTTCTTAATTAAATCATCAACTAACTCACTTTCTTTTGAATTCGAAATCCACCCGTTTTTAGAAACCGTTTTCAAATTTGTTAATGCAACATTCTCTCGAATGGATAAATTAAGTACGAGTCCTTCATCCTTTCGATCCTCCGTTATGAAGCCTATTCCAGCTCTTATAGCGTCCCGGGGGTGTGTTACATTTAACGGTTTGCCATCGAGCAGCACTTGTCCTTTGGATTTTTTAGCTGCACCAAAGATCGTCTCCATAATCTCTGTACGTCCAGCACCCATCAGCCCTGCTACACCCAGAACTTCTCCTTCTTTGACTTGAAAGTTTATCCCTTCAAACCATTCTTCCCTCGATAAATCTTTAACCTCTAGTAATGTTTTACCAATCACACTAGACCTCTCAGGGAAACGCTCGCCTAGTTCTCTGCCAACCATCATTTTTACAATCGCATCAAAGGAAGTTTCTTTAATTTGTTCTGTGCCAATGGATCTGCCATCTCGCAACACCGTGATTCGATCACATATTTGAAAAATCTCTTCCATACGATGCGAAATGTAGACAATGCTCACTCCTTGTTTTCGAAGCGACTCAATGACTTTAAATAAACTTGTAATTTCTCGATCCGTTAAAGCGGCCGTTGGTTCATCCATAATAATCATTTCCGCATTGGTTGAAATGGCCCTGGCAATCTCAATCATTTGCTGCTTCCCAACTGATAAGCTTCCAGCGGTTTCATTTGGTGGAATATTGTCTACACCAAGGCGTTTTAAGTTTTCAAGCGTTTGTTTATGCATATCTTTTTTTCGCAGAATGCCTGTTTTTCCGATCGATAGTTCTTTTCCTAAAAACATATTCTCAGTCACGGTTAAGTGAGGGATGATATTTAATTCTTGATGAATGACTACAATGCCTTGCTTTTCAGCTTGTTTCGGGTGGGAGAAATCAACCTCCTTCCCCTTTACAGTAATCGTGCCGCTGTCTCGAGGATGAATCCCTGTTAATACTTTTACCAGCGTCGACTTTCCCGCTCCATTCTCCCCCATCAAAGCATGGACTTCTCCCGGTTGAACGGAAAAATTCACTTTCTGTAAGACATGGTTTCCTGAAAAAGATTTATCAATTTCACTCATTTCTACAAGCGCCTGTTCATTCACATCACTCACCCCATTTCTTAAAAAATGACTCCTGAATGTAAAATAAAGTTGGAATAAGGTGTCGCTTCTCCCGTCCTAATAATAGCCTTTGCCTCTTTTGTTGCTTTTTTCAACTCATCATGGGAGACACTGCGAACATCTTTAGAAGCAAAATCTTTGTGCAGTTCCGTGAACATTTGCTTATTGTGACTTTCCATTTCCTCAGCTACAGTTACGGCTTCAACTTCCATGTCTTCCATTAGTGTTCTCACCACTTGCAGCACTCCAGGTGTCCCCAGGGAAAGCGAAACGTCAATACATTTCGTTTGGTCTGGGACTGGTAAGCCGCAATCTGCAATGACAATCGTGTCTGTATGTCCTAATCGCGCTAAAACACCAGCGATCTCTCTATTTAATACACCGTGTTTTTTCATATTTCGTCTGACCTTTCTTTTAAGAAGTTCTCTACCTCACCTAACGTCGGCATTCCTCCTTGGGCCCCTTTCTCAGTTACAGACAAAGCGGCCGCTGCATTCGCAAAGGAGACTGCTTTCTTAATGGAAATGCCCTGGGCAAGCTGAGTCGCTAATGCTCCATTAAACGTATCTCCAGCACCCGTGGTATCTTTAACAGGTACAGGATAACCAGGAATGTGCACCTCTTTTCCATTTACATAAAGGGAGGAGCCTTGCTCGCCTTTTGTTGTAATCCACTTCTCAAGCAAATCGTCATCTATAAGATCATTTTTAAAAAGTTCAGCTTCTAACGCGTTTGGAGTCATATAATCAACTTGATTTAAAATCGCAGCTGGTAAAGGCTGATAGGGAGCAGGATTTAATATAACCGAGATATTTAACTCCTTAGCAATGGTAACAACATAGGAAATTGTTTCGATCGGTATTTCCATCTGCAGCAGTATAATGTCGCTTTCTTCAATGGCTGCTCTGTGCTTTTCCACGTAAGAAGGCGTGACCGATCGATTCGCTCCTGGAGCAACGATAATTCGGTTATCGTTGTTAGATAATATAATCGTAGCCGTTCCAGTAGATTGTTCAGGGATGAGTTCCGTTGATGAAGTATCAATTCCTTCTTTCTGAAGATGCTCCTTTAAGCTGATGCCGAACACATCATGGCCGACAGCTCCCACCATCTTAACGTGGCTTCCTAACCTTGCTGCTGCGACAGCCTGATTTGCTCCTTTTCCACCTGGGTAGGTAGCAAAGCTTTCGCCCAATACCGTTTCTCCCTGGTTAGGAATAACAGACGTTGAAACGGTTAAATCCATATTGATGCTGCCGACTACACATACCGTTGATTTTTCGTTCATTACTGATTCTCCCCCTTTTTCCGAGTCGAATCTCGTTCAATAAGCTTCACGGAAAATTCTTCGACTAACGTTTTAGATTCATTTTGTTCCACCTGGTGGATAAGTATTTCTGCAGCACGTGCCCCAATTTTATAAATAGGCTGAGCCATGGTCGTTAATGCGGGTGAAGTGGTCTCACCAAGCTTGATTCCATCAAACGAAATAATCGAAAGCTGGTCAGGAACGGAGATCCCTAAAGACTCTGCACCCTTGATTGCTCCTACTCCCATTAAGTCATTGGCCACAAATAACCCATCAATTTCAGGGAATTTTGTTAAAAGGGCTTCCGTCGCTTTTTTTGCACCTTCGAAATGATACTCTCCCTGTTCAATAAACGCAGAGGAAAACCATTCTTCCTTTTCCACTACATCTAAGTAACCTTTTAAGCGCTGCTTTGCGTTACTTACATGCTCGGGCCCCGCCACATGAGCGATCCTTTGACAGCCGATGTCCTTTAAATACTGAACGGCTTCTTTGGCTCCTTCCCGATTATTTACGGTTACTGATGAAATATTTGAATGTATAATACGGTCCAACGCCACAGCAGGAATATCAAAGCTTTCAATGTATTCTGCCGTCATCGTACTTGAAACAATAATGATCCCATCAACAGATTTTTGTTTTAATGCGTCTAAATAAGCCATTTCTTTCGTAAGGTCATCATCTGTATTACATAAAACAAAGGTAAACCCTTGTTGTTTCGTCATGTCTTCTACTGCACGTGCCAGCTCCGGGAAGAAAGGGTTCATAATATCCGGCACAAACAAAGCAATCATCTTCGAGCGGCCTTTAAACAAACTGCGCGCTACATCATTGGGGCGATAGTTCAGTTGCTTAATTGCCGCTGCAACTCTTTCTTTTGTATCACTCCGCACATAACCATTTCCATTAAGTACACGGGAAACCGTCGCGACTGAAACTTCAGCTAACTTTGCTACATCTCTAATCGTGGACATTTCGGCCAATCACTTCCCTGTTTTCATACATGTGTAACCCGTTACATACTGATCAAAAAAATATAAGTTCTTGCTATGTGTAACCCGTTACACATATAGTAAAGCGCTTTCATTATGTTGTCAACCTTTAATTTTCAATCATTTTTAGGTAAACCTCTTACCAATTGGGCTCAACAACTAAAGAAAACACCCATACACTACTCAAGGAAACACATCCAAGGAGTGTGATTTTATGTATAATCCTTACTGGTGGAACGGCCACCCCAGTTACTATAATCATCAGCCAACTCCTCCATTCTATAGCCAGAATTCAGCCGGCACCCCATCTTTTCAGCCTTATTACCAGGATCTGCAGTCCTGTAAAGACCGGTGCTTTCGATTAGGGTATAGACCCGGCACCATTCAATGGAGAAATTGCATCCATGGCTGCATGGGGAACTAATGAAACAGAAAGGATGAACCACAGTGAACCATTACCAATCGTTTCATCCATCTATGTTCAGACAGCAAGAAAGTCTGCCTGATCAATGGGTTGCTTATATTCAACCGTTAGTTGACCGCGCGCTGGACGAAGTAGAAGAAGGGATTAACTTAACTCATTTATTTCAAGAATTCATTTTATCGGGGGTTTTAGTGGGGCAGGGCTTTTTACCTGATGAAGCCATTGAACAGGTGGAAGAGTGGGAAAAGGGAGAATCTAAGCTCTTACAACAAAGCAAAGCCATGAGTGAATAACATGACCCAAAAGAACAAAGGCTTAAAGCGCCCTGATAGACACGAAACGCATAAGCAAAACGGCCGGAGGAAGGCGTCCTTCCCTTCCGCAGGGCGGATTGCTTATGACGCGAGTGTCTGGGGCGCTGGAGCTGGATGTCGCTATCTTAAACATATATCCACAGCTTGGTATTTTATAATTTCTTAGACAATAAAAAGCCTTAATTTTAGACAAACACGTCCAAAATTAAGGCTTATATTATCTATAAATCAATCACTGCCTGTGATTAGCAGATCGTCCTTTAAAACAGTTAGCACAGATTCAGGTGTGACTTCTTGTCCAGGCGTCATATCGACGTGAGTAATCGTGCCGCTTACGCCCACACATACTTCCACGACTTTCTTATCTTCTGTTTCGATTAAAAACAACGGTTCCCATTCATAAACATAGGCTTCGTCATTAACAAAAACTTCCTTAATCGATCCGTAGCAAGGACTGTACACCGTTTCGAGTACTTCTTTCATGGTTTCGCTCCTTTTTATAGTCTTCCCTTCCTGCATGATGCAGAGGGTCCTCTAACTATTCCGGCTGATCTTTGTACCATTTGATGGATTAATCTACTATATTCACCTCATAGCCAAGCCATTACATAAGTAGAAATTTATTTTAAAAAATACCGGATTGTTCTAGGCCACGGACCATTTTAAACCGATTCCTATTCTAAAATCAAGACCCAATCCTTCACAATTTTAGAGGATGATAGCATATGGAGATGAAAGGGTTTTAATGAAGATAAGCAGAATAATTTCAAGAGAGTGAGAACATGGAAAAAGGATTTATTTTTGTAGTTTTATAGAATGGTGGAAAACATGGAGGAACATCTTTTTAAAAATGCAAAAATGTTTTAGAAGGAGCGGCAATGGCTTAAAGCTGTTCAGTTTTATCACAAAGATACCCTATTATATGAATTCACAGATAGGAGCAATACGAAAGGAGAACTTTTACAAAAAAGTGCGCAGGGATTTTCCGCAGTTTCCTCAATAGCGGGCAGCCTCTAGGGCTGCCCTTTTTCCTTATACGCAAGTTTTATTATGACTTCTTCATGCTGAGGATAGCTGTCTAGAAGTTCATCCTGCGAAAACAATTCAAAGTCTGCAAAATCAAATCCTGGCGATACCATACACCCTACTAACGCAAATGTATCTTGATCTTTCACTGAGGATCCAAAGATCGTATGCTTGGGAACAACCAACTGAGGAACTTCGCCTTGATCCACTTGTAACCCTAACGTTACCTCCTCATACTCCCCGCTCGGGGTAATCATGTGAACGGTTAATGAGCTTCCGGCGTGAAAATACCAAAGCTCGTCCGACTGCAATCGATGAAAGTGTGAAACATCCTCCGACCGCAATAAAAAATAGATACTCGTGTAAAGCTGACGTTTACCGTGCTCAAATGATGCCGACAGCTCCAACGCATAAGTTGGTTTATAAAAACCTCCTTCTGGATGAGGTTCAAGTTGCAGTTGTTTAATATACTCTTCTGCTCTCATCTTTAATCCTCCTTATGAAATGATGTTTGTTTATTTTATCATGCCATTCTTCTGCTTCATTTAAATTGTCACAAAATATACACCATAGGGTATATTGCATTTGAAAGAAATAAAGCATATACTAAACGTATCAACAACTTGTGAAACACTGAACAATACTATTTTTGAAGTGAGGGATAATAATGAACAAAAAAATTGTTATTATAGGCGGCGTTGCAGGAGGAGCAACCGCTGCTGCGAGACTTCGTCGACTAAGTGAAAGCAATGATATCATTCTTATTGAAAAAGGAGAGCATGTCTCTTTTGCGAATTGCGGTCTTCCTTATTACATCGGCGGGATTATTACAAATCGTGAGTCTCTGTTTGTCCAGACGGTTGAAGGAATGTCTAAAAAATTCAATTTAGATATTCGCAACTTCAGCGAAGCCCTATCGATCAATCGTGATCGTAAGACCGTTACGATTAAGGAGGTTAAAACAGGCCAAACCTATGAACAGGATTACGACACGCTGATCCTATCTCCTGGCGCACGTCCCATCGTTCCGCCAATACCTGGAATTAATGAAGCTGAAAATCTTTTCACCTTACGATCTGTTCCGGATACCGATCGTATCAAAGATTGGGTCGATCACAATCACCCGTCACGAGCTGTCATCGTCGGAGGAGGATTTATTGGGTTAGAAATGGCTGAGAACCTGGCCCATCGAGGGATTAGCGTTCAGCTTGTTGAGCTTGGAGAACAAGTGATGGCTCCTTTAGATCCAGAAATGGCTGCCATGGTTCATAAAGAATTAAAAACGGAAGGTGTAGACCTCATCTTAAATGATGGTGTGACAGCTTTTAAAAATAAAGGAAGAGAAATTGTTCTTCAAAGTGGGAAAGAGCTTCAAAGTGATGTAACGATTTTATCCATTGGTGTGCGTCCAGAGAATGAATTAGCAAGCGAAGCCGGTCTATCCGTTGGAGAACGAGGCGGCATTATCGTTAATGAGCATTTACAAACCAATGATGAATCGATTTATGCAATTGGAGATGCGATTGAAGTAAAAGACTACATTCAACAAACGCCAACGATGGTACCTCTTGCCTGGCCAGCAAACCGCCAGGGCAGACTCGTCGCTGACCACATCCATGGGAAACCGGCTGCTTATCGAGGAACCCTTGGAACATCTGTAGCCAAAGTGTTTAAGTTAACCGTTGCTGCGACCGGAAATAATGAAAAGTTATTAAAAAGACTTGGAAAATCGTATGAAACCATTCACGTGCACCCAGCTTCAAATGCCGCTTACTACCCTGGAGGAAGCGCATTAGCGTTGAAACTGCTTTTTGACCCTCAAACCGGTGAGATATTAGGAGCTCAAGCTATAGGCTATAAAGGGGTAGAAAAACGTATAGACGTCATAGCGACAGCGATTAAAGGCCAGTTAAAAGTTTGGGATCTCGCTGACCTGGAATTGGCATATGCTCCTCCTTATTCTTCAGCTAAAGATCCAGTGAATATGGCTGGCTATGTCGCATCGAATGTGGCAAGTGGGGAATTACGTATCGTTCATCACGATGAGATTGATGAAATTGTAGAGAATGGAGGCTATTTAATTGACGTTAGGGAACCTGAAGAAAGAGAAATAGGGAAAATCGAAGGCTCTGTTCCTATCCCACTCGGTGAACTAAGAGATCGTTTAGACGAAATTCCAAAGGACAAAACGATTTATATTAACTGCCAGGTCGGCTTACGAGGGTACCTGGCCACCCAGATTCTGACTCATCATGGATTTGAAGCCGCCAACTTATCAGGGGGATTTAAAACGTACCAATTTGGCAAAGACGTAGCAAAAACAATTCAGTACCAATAACAAAAAAAGAAGGGGAAGAGACTATTGAGACTGCTCTTCCCCTTCTTTCCACAGTTTCATCACAGAGCGCTGGGATATCTCAAGAGGAACTTGCTTCATTACCAGAGAGCGCTGCTCATTTGGTTTCTTCAAATCTTCATACACCTGCTTCGATAACCCTAAACCAACGGCTTCTGCATCGTCGATCGACTCGGCAAAATAGACATTGTGAATACCAGAAAAATACATGGCGGTTAAGCACATAGGACACGGCTGTCCGCTTGCATACATGTGACATCCCGATAGATCGTGCGTTTGCAGTTGAGTTTGTGCATTTCGAATGGCTATTAATTCAGCATGGCCGCTGATATCATACGTTTTATGAAGTTCATTGACTCCCTCCGAAATGACTTCCCCATTTTTAACCAAAACGGCACCAAATGGGTGGCCGCACCAAATGGGTGGCCCCCTTCTTTTACATTCTTCATGGCTAAGTCAACGGCCCGTTTCATGTAATGATTCATCGACATACCTCCTCCCTATCCTTCTCCCCTATAAACCGAAAACAAAACCTTCCCCGACACCTTTCTGAAGCATCATAATTTTGAGCGATGACGAATAGAATTTGTATATTGACATGACTACTTTTTAAGGAGGTAAAATAACCGCAGACGCTGAAATTGCGTTTTTCTGAACGTGCTTTAAAAACAACAGCAAGGGGGAATCAAATGTCAGCAGCACGAATCTTAAAGTGGGTAACCGGCGGACTTGAAGCTATACTAGGCATCCCCATACTTGGAGGTGCCATTATTATCTCGCTTTTATGGATACCATTAGCTGTTATGCTCGCTTTACACATTGTCACTCTGATTCTAACCCTGCAATCAAAGGGACCCACGAGAGGAAGCATTCTTGGGATTATTGCTTCCTCCATCGGCTGGATTCCAGGAGTCGGCATGGTCATGCACATCCTTGCCGCTACTTTTCTCATGATCGATGCAGCAAAAGGGGACCCTGAGCCTGAGGTGGAAGCGGCATAAAAGGAATAAGAGACTGGTACAAAACTGAAGGCATAATATAATCCGAACGATTCTATTGAAATCAGTTCGGATTATTTATGTGCCAAGAAATGGTTTTACCATCGCTCCGTCAAAACACTGGAAGCCACTGAAGATTCTTTTCTAATCTATAAGGACTGTTAACGTTTGTTGTTGGATCTCATGAATCGCTTGTCTGTGGATGCTTGCCGCGGGCACGGCCTCAGCTAACCTGGTTGTGTGTGAACTCATTCGTTTGTTCACATCTCTACTTCTAAAAACCCTCTATACGTAACTTCCTCGGAAAGCAAAGAGCGCTTTCCTGCGGGACGCTAATGAGCTGCGATTACACGATTCAGTTTTTTAACATTAAGGCTTTACTTATGTCCCCGGCTCTTTTACAGCTTTTATTACATTCTTTCTCCCTGGTTATACTTTTTTATATCGATACAAAAGACAACACGCCAGCCTTCAGGGTCTTCAAACGTATAGCCCTTGTCCTTCCAATAGGGGTTAATGGGTGCGACGGGAAATATATGATGGCTCTCAAACTGTTGGCGCATCGCTTCAATTTGTTCAATCGAGTTTAAATAAAAAACGAGCAAGTGATCTTCTGACGGAGCTTCTGCTGTAATTTTATGTTCACTTTGCAGAAGCTCAAGATGGACGTTTTGGTCAGGTAAACCAAACAGCAATCCGTGATAGCCGTTATGGTTGAATTCACCAATTTTCTCAAGCTTCAGCACTTGTTCGTAAAAGGTCCGCATCTCCTCAAGTTTATTCGTAGGACGGGCAATTCTCATGTAATTCCATGCTTCCATTAATCGTTCCCCCTTTTCCTCAATTCGATGACACCACCGCAGTGAGAGACCGGATGAAACTCACACGTGCAGACGCCTTTTAACATGTTTTTCAATTCCTCCACCACAAAATAAAACTCATCGTCGTCCCAAACATCTATATTGTCCATCCTGCACGCCTCTAGCTGTTGACGTGATTGAAAAGCAACATCACCTATAAGAATTTTACCTTTTTCCTTTAACAAAGGAAGCAGACGCTTAATGACGCGTACCTTTTCTTCATCTCTTACATGATGTAAAGCATAGGTGCTAATGATCGAGTCAAAGGCTTTCGATTGAACTTCGGCAGGAAGACCTTTTGAAATATCCCATTCCAGCAACTGAGCGTCAGGCATCTTAGATTGAGCAATAGAAATCATTTGCCTTGAAAAATCGATTCCTATGATTTCGTGATGATGCTCATAAAGCTTTGCTGCTAACACACCTGTGCCAAACCCAATATCCAAAATTGTCGATTGGTTTTGCTGCATGACTTCGTTATAAATGACAGTTAAAATTTGTTTATATCCCGCAAAAGGGTACTGGTTATTTTCTTCACTTAATTGGACGGTCTTATCATAGTGATTCGCCCACAAATCAAATCCTTTTTCGTTTAACATGAATGCTCCTCCAATATCGCTGTTTCGTCGAGCATCATCATGCGCTCGGCGATCAGCTGTTTATTTCCTCCACTTTTAAAATTTTCACGTTCTCTTTTATGTATTCCATTTAATCGACTACCTTTTTCATAATTATTTAAATTTTACCACTTGACTCAATTATTTGTCATATAAGACAAAATGTTTCACGTGAAACATTTCTATGATTAATAAATTTTCCATATATTGTTTGAGTTCCATCTTCCCTTTCTTTTATACTTAACCTATACTGACCGATCAGTCAGATCATAGGATAGGGGGATTGATCCCATGGAAAGTATGGAAACGATCTATGAATCTCAATTTAAAAAAGGAGCTTACCCTTTTTTTAAAAAATTACGTCAAGAACAACCTATATTTCCGATGTCGCAGCAAAGCGATCAATCGACGTGGCTGGTAACCAAATACGATGATGTCAAAGAGCTATTAAAACAGCCCAGCTTTATTAAAGATCAAAAGAAATTATTTCAAACCGCAGCCAATCAAGCGAAGTCAGATGACGTTAACATTTTTGAAAATATGATGCTTGATGTTGATCCTCCTGACCACACGAGACTCCGCAAGCTTGTACAGCCATTTTTCAATCCTAAAACCATTAAACAATTAGAACCTAGAATTGTTGAAATAGCCGATCAGCTGCTTGCACAAATGGAACAGAAATCATCCCCGGTGGATCTAATCGATGATTATGCGTTCCCTCTTCCCATCATTGTCATTAGCGAGCTGCTAGGTGTTCCTTCAGAGGACCGTGATCGCTTCCGTAAGTGGTCCAACACAATTATCGCTGCTTCTAATGAATTCGAAACTGATTTCATCGAAGACGTGGAAGCTTTCACGAGTTATTTAACAAGCCTTTTTGAAGAGCGCAAGCAGCACCCCCAGGATGATCTCATTACTAAACTTCTACAGGCAGAGGAAGAAGGCGAACAATTAAGTAAAGATGAATTGTATTCTATGGTGGTTCTTCTCATCATTGCCGGGCACGAAACGACGGTTAATTTAATTGCGAATACGATGTATGCCTTATTTCAACATCCTGATCAGCTAAAAAAACTAAAGGACGATCCCTCATTAGTGGAACCAGCGATTGAAGAAGGGCTGCGCTATTATAGCCCCGTTGACTTCTCGACTGCACGCTGGGCGCAGGAGGATATGGCATTTCATGGACAAACCATTCGCCGGGGCGACTTAGTGCTCGCTTCCATTAGTTCAGCCAATCGAGATGAGGATAAATTTGAGAATCCTTCACAACTCGATATAACGAGATCCCGAAACGCTCATATCGCATTTGGTTATGGGATCCACTTTTGTTTAGGGGCTCCGTTAGCGCGTCTAGAAGGTAAAATTGCTCTTGAGCGGTTACTTTCAACTTTCCCTCAGATTCACTTGAGTGAAAATAATCCAGAATGGCGTACCGTCTTTTTACTGCGAGGATTAGAACATTTACAAATACAAACAAAAAGCTAGAGCCGTCAACTGCAGGCTCTAGCTTTTTGTTTCACGTGAAGCATTCTTTCTCTATCCTCTGTGTTTAAATGACTTACTTTTCCCTTCTGCCTCAAGACGCCTTTACTCATCTTTTACCCTGTTTGCCTTTGACGGTCTAGTTCATTTAAAAGTTCATCTAAGGACTGTGATATTCGTACTAACCGGGGGTCTTGAGGATTTTCTAAATAAAGCTCCTGCATGGCTTTTCTCAGAAGCTCAACTTGCTCTTCCAAGTCATGAATGTTGATGGTAACACCCCCATTTAAACTATTTACCCAATTTTCCAATAAAATAACTTTTTAATTGCCAATGTCATAAGAATGATATTATTGTTAATAAATTGTGTTCACTCATTATATTTGACCTATAAAAAAGGTTTATTTTACTAAAAGAAGTGGTAAATGCTAAAGGTTAGTAACAGAAATCGGGGGTACAAGATGACGACAAATCGAAAAATCGTACAATTACAGAATCAATCTACTAAAAATGAAAGTCTGCTGCTGGATTCCTTTATTCAAGTCCTGCCCACTATTCACGCCATGCTTCCAGACATCGCCATCGGACTTACCAACCGCGAAGAATGGATGACATATTTACCGAGCAGAAAGATTAATTTAGGGGTTAAACCTGGAACAAAAATAAATCCTAGAGAACCTTTGGCTGATTGTATTCGCAGCAACAAGGTCATACGAACAGAAGTGGATACTGAATTTTTCGGCTTTCCTTTCACAGGACTTGCTAACCCTATCTGTGAAAACGGACGAGTAGTAGGAGCCATTGCCATTCAGCTCCAAGAACAAAACGAGAAAGAACTTTTAAATATATCTGATCAAATTGTGACTTCTTTAACCCAGGCGAACACAGAAGTTTCTAATGTGGCCAAAAGCGCGGAAGACTTATCAGAGACGAGCGGCATCTTATATGAACAGGCCCGGAAAGCTGCAACAGAAGTTAAAAATACAGATGAAGTATTAACTTTTATTAAAAGAATTGCCGATCAAACGAATTTACTGGGATTAAATGCTTCGATTGAAGCGGCACGAGCAGGAGATATGGGAAGAGGATTTGGAGTTGTGGCTGATGAGATTAGAAAGCTTTCTAATGAAACGGTAGCCTCTACAGAAAAAATCAGAACCACCCTTACAAACATTCAATCGTCTATGAAAGAGATTTCTTCTTCTATTGAACAGGTCGTTGCCGTCGGTAAGCAGCAGGCTTCATCTACTGAGGAAATATCTTCTTTTATTAGTGAAATTGAGAAGAAGAGTAAAGAGTTAAATAAATATGCTTCAGAATTATTGTAATTGAGACTTACAAATCGTAGGAAACCGTGTTCTCTATTGCTTTTCGTTCATTCATAGAGGACACTTTTTTATATGGAAAAAACTTCAGCCTGTTTCTTTGTGCTTATCCATATGAACATTTATAATAGAATGATAGATCATTTTGACTAGTCCGATAAATAGACAAAATTAGATACCGACAACTTAGTGAGGGAGATGACAAATGAAGAGAATCAACGTTTTGGTAACTGGCATAGGTGGCCCAACTGCTCAAGGAATCCTGCAGGGTCTAAGAGAAAAAGAAAACGTCCACATTATTGGAGCCGACAGACGACGAGTCACTTCCGGCAACCAGTTTTGTCATAAAACGTATCAGATTCCCCGTTTTACCCAGGAAGGTGAATACAAGAAAGCTATTGCAGAGATCGTAGAAAAAGAAAAGATCGATACGGTCTACCCTTCCCTCCATGAAGAGATTGAGATTTACGAAACCTTTAGAGATGAATTATCCGCTGTTGTGGCCCTTCCTCAAAGTAATCATTTTGAGATTCT
Source organism: Halobacillus andaensis (assembly GCF_014636475.1). Taxonomy (GTDB): domain Bacteria; phylum Bacillota; class Bacilli; order Bacillales; family Halobacillaceae; genus Halobacillus_A; species Halobacillus_A andaensis. The sequence goes on along the minus strand of NZ_BMEL01000002.1, from coordinate 226,542 downwards.
CATGAATAAAGAAAGCATTTATGAATATTTAAACGAAATGAACCTGGCTTCCTATGTTCCACGATATGTTGGATTTAACCATCCAAAAGAGCTGCTTCAGCTTGTTAACACTCATTTCTCGCAGGATGAATACATCGTGGCGAAACAAGTAGAAGGACATGGAGCCATGGGGTATGCTGTATTAACCAACCGAGATAATTTCTTAAAAGCTTTGAAAAAAGGACAGAACAAGATTGTGGATTTAGAAGATTACTGTGAAGTGGATTCTAGCGAACGCCGGATTGCGATGGAATACCTGGAAGGAATGGAATACAGCGTCGATGTACTTATTCATGAAGGAGAAGTGGTTACAGCCATACCCAGGGAGCGTGACGGCGTGTCAAGCGGGCTCGTTTTAGACGGCAAAGTCGTTTACAACGAAGAACTTATTGAAGCAGCCACTGCGATTACAGAAAAACTTGTAACCAATGGTTTTATTAACATACAGTTCATTGAGTCTGCAGAAGGATTTAAATTAACAGATGTAAACCCCCGCTTTTGCGGCAGCCAGATTATGAGCCTCGGAGCAGAAGTGAATTTTCCCTACCTTTTTCTCCAGTACAATGTGTTAGGGGAATATCCATCCGTCGACCCGAAATGGAACATTCGAATGATTCGCTATCGTGACCATCTTTTTGTAGATGAAAGTGAAGAAACGACTTCTTAATCGACAGACTTCATACATATGGGCTGGATGCAGTAATAAAGTGCGGACCTTCTTAAACAAAGGTCCAGCACTTTTTTCTTTTGCTCCCCTCATAAACGTCCGATCATAAAGCCGACAAACGCTAACACTATGCCTCCTCCATAGCTGAGGCTGTTATAAGCAATGAATGTCTTCCACTTTCTATTTACATGGAGCTGGATTCCCTCTAATTTAAATGTTGAAAAAGTGGTTAAGGAACCCATTAACCCTACCCCCAGCAGGAGATAGATGGGTTCCGATGCTTCTGCTCCCATAATGAGCCCCAATAAGAAGGAGCCTGCTAAATTAACGATGAGCGTAGCAACCGGCAATTGAAAGGCGTACCTTTTGTTTACGAATTGGCTGACAGCAAAACGCAAAATGGCTCCTACAAACCCTCCAGCCCCGACGAACAATAGATGAACGAGGTTCATGCCCTTCTCCTCCCTTTACCTATAGAATAACCGAGGTTCGAGAACAACAGTCCACCCGCAATACTCACAGAAATATAGAGTATCCCTAAGAACAAGCTGCCTCTTTCAAATAACGCCACGGTCTCCACACTTAACGTTGAAAAAGTTGTAAAGGAACCAACAAACCCTGTCCCAATAGCTGCCTTCAGCTTCGACGAAATGGCGTATTTATGTACAAGTTGATATGTAAACCAGGCCAGCAAGAAGCTGCCGATTAAATTGACGGATAGTGTTGAAAACGGAAAATAGAGATCGGCATCATAGAGAAGAACTCCAATTACATACCTTAAGCATGCCCCCAGGAAACCTGCAGCCCCTACCCATAAATAAACCATCGCCATGCCTCCTTTTCGATCAAAAAACTCCTACTAGCAGTATACTAGTAGGAGTGTCATTAGTCTGTCGTTAACGCCTCTATGGACATTATATGCCTCTATGGTGCACCAATCAACTTAACGAAAGAAAAAGGTGACCGATAACCAGACCGTTAAATATGGAACAACCACACAAATAACGGCCCGATTACAGATCCAAACACAGCACTTAAACTCATAGCTACAGAGCTCATCGAAGCCGGTTCTTGCCCATATTCAAATGCCTTTGACGTGCCGAGCGCATGCGAGGCACTGCCAAGCGCCATTCCCATTCCAAGAGCACCTTTTATTCCTATTAATCGAAGGAACAACGGTCCCGCTACAATCCCCGTAAAGCCAGCAACCATTGTAAAAACAATGGCCATCGAAGGAATTCCGCCAATCTCTGCAGAAACTGGAATGGCCACCGGAGTGGTTAAGGACTTCGGTACCATCGTTAAAATAAACGTACGGTCCACCCCAACTAGTTTAGCAAACCAGAATCCTGTCGTTAACGCTGTAAACAGCCCGGAAAGTACGCCCATCATGATGGGCAGCATGTATTTGGTAATTTCTTTTCTCTGGCGATACATCGGATAAGCCAGCGCGACAACGGCGGGACCTAAAAACGAGTCAATCCACTTCCCTCCTGTCATATAACTTTCATAAGGGATTTGAAAGATAACAAGAGTTGAAGCAATGATAATGGTTGAGGTGAGCACAGGTACAAACAAAGGATTGTACAAGCGAGCATATAGCCGGCTCATCAGTACAAAGACACCGATCGTAAAGGCAATCATGAATATGGCGAACATTCTATTTCGCTTCCTTTCTGCTCTGTCTCAGCTGGAAAAACTGGCTGACCCATCCAGCCGCTGCCATAGTCGCTAGTGTACTAATGATGACAATGATCACCAGCAGCAATCCTGTCCAGGACAAGAAATCAGGATAGTTAATGACCCCCACCGTCGCCGGAATAAAAAATAACGGCAAATACGTTAAGATCAACCGGGCGCCGTCTTCAATCCATTCCACAGGAACGATGTGAAAAGCTAAAGCTGTAAACAGGAGGAGCAGTCCAATGATGCTTCCGGGGATCGGAATTTGCAGGAGAGATTGGATGCTTTCTCCTAAAAAATAAATGCCGTACAATACGGCAATTTGTATGATTGTTTTTATGATTTTCATAACGATTAACCTTTCTTTAGCTAACTACATTCTGATTATAACTTCGAACGATCGAAGTGGAACACTTTACAAAATACCACGTCTACTGAAGATGTCAATTCTTCTAAGCTGGAGCCGGATGTCACTTTTCACAGTTATCATTTCCTGGATTTTAAAAAGAACGTTCACCTTTCGAAAGTCCTTTCTCTTATTCTATTGATTTTCTCTAGAAAAAGCGTAGACATTCTAACGTAGTAAAGGAAGGTCTACGAGTTTTATGTACTGATTTGGTTTTCGTTCTCGATAGACTCTCACAAAGGTAACATCGACAGTTGGAAAAGGACCAAGTTCCTCTTCTGCCGATTTTGCCATTTCTTTAAGTTCTTGCTTTGTTAAACCATAACTCGTTTTCCCTAAAGTCATGTGTGGTACAAAATCATCAAGTTCATAGTACTTCTTAATTAAGTCGGCAGAAGGAGAGATTGCGCTAACCATATGATTATGCAGGTTATATAGTTCACTTGAGACAGCACGTAAATAAAGAATGTCGTCACCAAAGAACTTGGGTGGGCCTAATGACACTTGAAATGAATGAAAGTGATCACACACTTCTTTGACTTCACTTAGCCACTTCTCATCTGTTGTTAACCCTCCTTGAGCTTTAAGAGTAATATGCGGTTCCACCACCTCCGTAATCGAATGATTTTTCCAGTTTTGCTGGAACTCTATTACTCTCAACTTGTATGCTTCTGAAGGTACAACCCCTATAAAATAGTGCACATCATCTCCTCCTTCATAAAACTTCCAACGAGCCTTCTTTCCATAGTAACATAACCTTCCTTCAGGGCAGATCAGTTTTTTGTATGAGGAAAAGGCGACATGGTAAAGCTGATACCAAACGGTTCGTAAAGGAGCTTTCGCCAGTGAATGAGAACAAAGGTCACCACATGGTTATCGGTATTATGACAGGAATTATGATCGCGGTCGGTTATCAAATCGGTAAAGCTCTTACAGAGGAGCTGCTGCTTAGTGTGTTAGCCGCTCTAACCGCCGGCTTGATTACTCGTCTGATCGGTTATGCGGTTGCCCCCTCTTCCCGCAGCAGCTAAACAGCAAGTTCTACTTTTTTTATAAAATGAATAGGCTATTGATGGTACTTCGTACGAGAGGAGAGGGAGTATGTATCATCAAAACGCCGATCAATTGGCCTGGCAAGCCGCTCAATATGATTTGATGTCGAATTATTACAAGTACATTGACCCAAACAAGCATATTTACTACTATCAAAAACATCTAGAATGCATGCGTCAGCTAATGAATCAACGTCAAGATACGATGGGCATGAATGGAAATTCAATGGTCCGTGTCCTGCATGCCTCGCCTGATGCACCAGCCGTGGACATTTATGTGAATGGACAACAAGTGTTACAAGGGATCTCTTACAAACAACACAGTGATTATTTAAGCGTTCCTGCGGGACAATATCAAATTGATATTTTTCCAGAAGGCGAATCCAATGGGCCTGTTTTATCCCAAATGGTAGAGGTGGAGCCCGGAAAAATGTACACGGTGGCAGCTGCAGGTACAGTAGAAGAATTGCAGCTTATTGCAGCTGTAGATAGTGAAGGGGTGTCACCTGGAAAAGCCAAGGTGAGATTCTGGCACTTATCCCCTAACGCACCTGCCGTTGATATTGCTGTAAAAGGAGGAGACGTTCTTTTCCGTAATGTTCCGTTCGGTAAATCGACCCGTTACGTAACGCTTTCACCGACTACGGCAGATTTAGAAGTTCGCGTCGCTGGTTCTAATGACGTTGCGCTTACCATTCCTGATGTATCCTTAAACCCTAACCAGGCTTATACGGCTGTAGCCGTCGGGCTTGCAGGAGAAGATCCTCCGCTTGAAGCTATTTTCTTAAAACCATAAAAGGCTGCTCCATTTGGGAGGTCACTGAAATAGGAGCTGTCACAGTTTGTTGTTGATTCCACGAATCGCTTGCCGTGGGCACGACCTCAGCTAACTTGGTCAAGAAGACCACTTCACCAAGTGGATCTTCGGATCGTGCTGTTCCCGCGACCCACCGGACGTGCTAGTGTCGATGTTGGCCACAGGACGTGGCCGGTTTTAATCGACCAGGCGTGACCACCGATCGTTCATTGGGGAATCACCAAAGTCCTATCTAAAAAGAGTGATTTTCTTTGCTTTATAAAAGAATAATTTCTCTTTGTACAAGTAAGACGCTACTTTCAAAACATCGAACTTCAACTCCTGGGCTCGAAGGCATGCGCATTCAAGGTGCGATAGCAGTTTTCAAGGCTAATGCGAAAAGAATCGTTAAACTTATGAAGGAAATAGATATCTTAGAATCCGTTAAAATTAAAAGACAAAAGGGTCTGTATGGACATAAAACCATACAGACCCTTTTTTTCAACCCTCAGTTTTCCGCAGCCTCCCATTTAGGGCTGCCTTTTTTATTGAGGTGCATTGGACTCTTTACTCACCCCTCTGTTAGTAAACGAATACGATGAAGCAAACAGCTCTGAAAACGGAGGAGTGAAGCATATGGCAATTGTTGATCGATCTTCTTTTATTTATACGGTTCAGCCTGGCGATACATTGTATTCCATTGCGGCAAGGCTGGGGAGTCAAATTCCTTTAATCGAGACGGCTAATGCCCTCTACCCGCCTTTCACCGATCCCGGTCTCATTTATCCAGGTCAGGTCCTCGTCGTTCCTGTGTTTCATCATAATCAAGTCAATCAAATCATCAGCCAGGGAAATACGCTCTATCAACTCGCACAAAATTATTCAACGAGTATCGATTTAATTCAAGGATTAAACCCTGAAATCCAGCACCCTGACTTTATTTACATCGGCCAAGTGATCCGTATTCCCGTATTTATCTATGAAGTCGAGCAAGGCGACACGCTGAACGCCATTTCTCAGCGTTTCGGCCTCTCTCTGTCTGCCGTCCTTCAAGCGAATCAAAACCGACCCGGCTTATCTCCCGACGTGATCTTTCCAGGCTATCAGTTAATCATTCCCTATCCATCATCGCGAAATATGCTGGTTCTCCGCCCCTTTCCCGGAAGTAAGGTACGCGATGGGCAAACGTTGAGTGGATACGCTCGCGCTTTTGAAGGGAGCATTCTCTACCAAATGAAAGACAGCAGCGGTCAGACAATTATTCGAGAGACAGCTGTGCAGACCTCTGCCGGCGCTCCCTCGTATGGTTCGTTCTCTGAATCTATGAATTTTGAACGTACCCCTACAGCTTCTTCTGGGGAACTGTGGGTGTATACGAGAAGTGCGAAGGATGGAAGTATTCAGGATTTAGTGAAAGTAAGTGTAAGATTTTAAAACAAAAAACAAAAACAAATGAGGAAACGATACACGATCAGCCGGATCAAACATACCCTTGTTTATACTAAAAAATCAGCCTTCGCATTAGGCGCGTCGGCTGATCTTTTTTATGAGCGAAACTCTACATATCATCAACGACGATATACGTCGCTTTGACCGGACCGTGAACGCCGACAATCAAGTTCATCTCGATATCAGCACTGTTGCTCGGTCCTGTTACAAAGCTGACACAGGAGGAGACGGGGTTTCCTTTGCTTTCTTCAGCGTGAATCAGCCTTCCTGCCTGCGTCATGCGCGGCACGAGCGTGCTTTTAGGTACAATGGCGATAAACGTTTCAGGGAGCAGACTGATCGAGCGGCCATTAAAGCGATCGTTAAACAGCGCCACGGTCCCTGATTCGGCAAGCGTAAGATCGCTAAACACAATGCCGGCGCCTGCGCGTTCAGCAAACTCAACATTGCTTCGGCCTTCCTGTTCATCCCACACACGAACCTCATACCCTTCGCCGCTTAACCGATCGTAAAACTCATCCATGCCGCTCACCTGATTCCGCGGCCCGCCTGCTGCTACGACTGAGCGCACGCCATACGCGTTCAGTACCTTCCGCAAGACTTCGGGCAATGTTTCAACTGTCGCTTTTTCCAGATTGGTATGAATGACTTCACATTGTTTTTCCAAAACGTCAACGAGTTCATCAGCCCTTGCTCCAGCAAGCACTCGATCCTGCGGCTGCACGGAGTAAACGGGCGGTTCGACCTCTGTCCGGCGCGGACGCCCCAGCTGCTCAGCGATTTCATTTAAAAAATGTTCACGATGGTGAATGGTCATCCGTCATTCCTCCTCTTCTCCCGTTGTTTGTACCAGTTGCGGAAGCTTTGCCGAGCGGGAGCAGGGAAGTCTCGGGACGCTGTCCATCCTTTGAGCGGTCCTGGCCCGTTTGAAATGTAGTCATCCTCCGTCCACGGCTTTAAGGCCGTGTGCGCCATCTTCGTACTCAGCTTGTAAGCAGCTGAAGTGGAGGCCCATTTCGCATAGCCTTTCATCATGACAGCTTCGGCTTTTGATCCCATCTGTTCCCGCTCCACAATGATCTCACGGTGGCGGATTAAATGCTCGTGGAGCGGAATTTTTACAGGACAGGCTTCTGTACAGGCGGCACACAAAGTAGAAGCATACGGTAAATCTTTATGATCTTCATACCCATCGAGCAGTGGAGTGAGGACGGCACCAATCGGTCCAGGATAAATGGAGCCGTATGAGTGACCGCCGACGTGACGATAAACGGGACACGCATTAATGCAGGCAGCACAGCGAATGCAGTGCAGGGCCGATTGAAACTCAGTGCCGAGAATTTTCGAACGGCCGTTATCAACGATGACGAGGTGGAACTCTTCTGGACCATCGACTTCTCCTTCCAGCTTCGTCCCTGTCAGAGCCGTAATATAACTGGTCAGCTTTTGGCCGACAGCTGCTCGGGTTAAAAGACTAACGACGACTTCGAGGTCCTCCCACGTCGGCACAATTCGCTCCATCCCCATGACGGAAATTTGCGTATCGGGAAGCGATGTGACCATACGTGCATTGCCTTCGTTTGTGACGAGTGTCACCGCCCCAGACTCGGCCACGGCAAAGTTACAGCCGGTAACACCAATGTCCGCAGACAGAAAGTCCTGTCGCAGTTGCTCACGCGCAAACGCGGCGAGCTCTTCCGGCTGATCCGACCCTGTATAGCCTTTTTTCTCCGCAAACGTTTCGCGGATTTGTTCTTTATTTTTGTGCAGGGCGGGGGTGACGATGTGTGAAGGCGGATCTTCGTCTAATTGGAGAATCCACTCTCCTAAATCGGATTCGACGACCTCACACCCGCTCTCTTCCAGTGCTTCATTTAAGCCGATTTCTTCAGTCACCATGGACTTTGATTTCACGACTTTCTTTGCTTCTTTTTCACGAGCAATTTTCTGAACGTATTGATTCGCTTCCTCTGCCGTTTTGGCAAAAAACACCGTGCCGCCGCGCTTTTCTACTTGTTCACTGAGCTGATAGAGGTAGTAATCGAGATTTTCCATCGTATGATGGCGGATTTCTTCTCCCAGCGTCCGCCACTCTTCCCAGTCGCCAAGATCTTCCGCTGCTTTCAGACGGCCTGATCTGAATCGCCCCTGCGCTGAAGAAACCGCCTGCCTCATAAATGCATTGTCGATGCCGTCCTGAATCCGTTCCGCGTACGTCTTCTTACCAATTTTTATGCTCATTTTTCCGCTCCTTTCTTATTGACTGTTCAGCACTTGCGCAATATGCAGCACTTTAACGTCCTGATCATTCCGCCTTAAACGTCCGCCCATATTCATGAGACACCCCATGTCCCCGCCAATTAAGTAATCTGCTTTCGTTTCACTGATATGTTCTGCTTTTTCATGGACCATCTGCTCAGAAACAGCTGCATTTTTCACGGCAAACGTTCCGCCAAATCCACAGCAGTCTTCTTTTAACGGAAGATCGATGATTTCGAGCCCCTTCACGTTTTCCAGTAAAATGCGCGGTGCATCTTTTACCCCGAGCAAGCGGGTCATATGGCAGGAAGGGTGGTACGTCGCTTTCCCTTGAAACGTAGACCCAACGTCTTTCACCTCAAGCACCTCAACGAGAAACTGGGTCAGTTCATACGTTTTGTCGACAAGGGCTTCGGCGCGCCTTTTCCATTCTGGCTCCTCACTCAGCACCTTCGGATATTCTTTCAGCATATGAACACACGATCCCGACGGGCCAACGACATACTCACTATCTTCAAATGCTTGAATCATCTGCTTCATCGCCTGCTTTGATTCCTTTACGTAACCGCTGTTGTACGCCGGCTGACCGCAGCACGTCTGCCCTTCTGGAAAATCAACCTCGCACCCAAAACGCTCCAGCAGCTGCACCGTATCCTTACCGACATCCGGTGTCAGCGTGTCACATAAACACGTTATGAACAAAGAAACTCTCATCATCGTCTTCTCCCTTTCCTAAGTTAGATTGTTATATAATTTTCTAGTGAAGCTTCGACATTGCTTAAGTGCTTATACATCGCGTCTTTCGCGCCCTGTTCATCACGCGCAGCCACCGCTGCAAAGATTTGCCGATGCTCTTCAAGCAGGCGCTCCGTCCCTTCTTCTGTATGAAGCAGCTTTCGCGTTTCCCGCATCGCCTGCACCATAATATCCGCCACGCTTTTCATAAGATGAATGAACATTTGATTATGCGTAGCCTGAACGAGGGCTACATGAAAATCAAGATCAGCCTGCTCTCCGAGTTCGCCATTTCCTTTGGCTTCTTCCATCGCAAGCAATGCGTCCTCCATCGGCTTTAAATCTTCTTCTGTGTAGTGAAGCGCAGCTGAACCGGCCGCTCCCACTTCAAGAACGTGGCGCACTTCAAGTAAATCCTTTAAATCCTCACGCCTCATTAAAAACGCAACAGAGACGGGCAGTGAAAACCTGGATGCATCAAACGCTTTGACATACGTTCCTTCCCCCTGGCGCATCTCCAGAATGCCCATCGCCCTTAAGGCACTTAACGCTTCACGGATGGCCGAGCGCCCTACATTAAAGTTTTTTGCTAAATGTTCGACGCTGTCGAGCTTGTCTCCTGGCCTCAACTCTCCTTTTTTTAGTGACTCGAGCAGTGCATCAGCGACTTGCTCATAAATCTTTTTCGAACGAACGGGTTTATATTCCACGGCTATGACCTCTCTTACGTTTAATTGTGATTAGGTCATCAGATGACCTGCTTTATTTTATTGTAGGCTTTTTTATTGGAAAAAACAAGGAGGGATTGCTGCGGCTTTTTTTGTGGTCGAAACGGAAACAGAGCAGATCACCTCTTCAATCGATCTGCTCAACAAATTACATGAATAAGCTTACTATCCACGCTATAATCCCGGCTGCAGCACCATATAGGAGAGCTGGACCTAGCGTTTTTCGAATAATATCGCCTTCTTTTCCAGAAAGACCAACCACAGTACCCGCGGCTACGACGTTATGCACACAAATCATATTCCCTGCCGAAGCACCGATCACCTGAAGAGAGAGAACCGTATTGGTGTCAAGTCCTGTCTCTTGTGCGATATTATATTGGATCGGAGAAAACGTTAATTGTGAAACAGTCGCACTACCTGTAATAAAAGAGCCAAGCTCGCCAAGAAAAGGAGCGACAAAGATCCACATCGGACCAAAACTTCCTGCCAGCGTTTGCGCAATATATTCCGGCATACTGACTAAATCCTGAGCATTGAGCCCTGAGTTTGTGAATACTTGAACAAGAGCCAGCGTAGCAATGAGCGCAAGCGCTGCATCTTTCATCGATTGCACCGACTCTTTAGACGCTTCCATAAAATGACGGAAAGATGCTCGTTGGATCACGATAGCAAGCAGCGCCGCTGCCACCAGTACCGTTCCTGGAGAATAGAGGACTTCCCAATCTGAAGTAATCCCTTCAACGCCAAGAATATTCGTCCACGTCAGATCGACCCATGTCATAGCAGCGTCTTTGACAACAGGAATAATTCGTGTGACTAACAGTAAAACAACAATAATCAAATAAGGAGACCACGCGGTAACTAAAGACATTGAAGACTGCTCGTTTACTTCTTCTGCATCGTCTGCAAGTGCGTCCTGCCAATTGCTTTTCGGGATAAGGAATCCTTTGCTCGCTGTAGTAGTTGCTACAACCAGAGCGGTCAGTGAAGCTAAAATAGCTACAAATTCGTGTCCGAACAACGTTGCATAAAGCCACGCCGAAGAGGTGTAGGAAATACCGACCAAAAAGGCCCACGGAAACAATCCGAATGCATCCTTAAATCCTTTTCTTTTTCCAAAAAACAGCGTTAAGACGATAACTAAGACAAATGGAATAAACGTACCAGCAAATAAATCGATAAACGCTACTTGAGCACCAATCTCTTGGTATAATGGAATTCCAGCATCAGGTAAATTGCTTAACCCCACTTGAATGGGTGTCCCGACTGCTCCATAAGACACCGCTGAACTGTCCGCTATTAAAGCAAGAGCAGCTGCCGCCATCGGAGTAAATCCGAGGGCAACCATTAAAGGGCCCGTAACCGCAGCAGGTGTACCAAATCCTGAAGCTCCTTCAATTAACGACCCGAACAAAAAGGCTACAATAATGACTTGAACGCGCATATCCGTAGAGATGCTGCGAAATCCCTGATTAATCCGGTCTACTGCACCTGTCCGTCGAAGTGTATTTAATAAAACAATCGCCCCGAACAAAATGAGCAAGATCGTCAGCGTCTTATGAGCACCTTCAAGAACAGAAGCAGCGATCACTCTAGCGTCCATTCCCCATACCGTAAATGCTAAGGCGAGCACAATGAGTGCACTAAAGAACATCCCCTTCTTAGCCGACATTCGAAGAAGAACGAGAAAAACAAAAGGAGTAATAATTGCACTAAACGCTACCAGCAACAGCATATGGAATCCTCCTAGCATCTGATTACCTTTTAGAAGTAAGGTCATCTGATGACCTGATATTATACTTTTATTGTAAGCCTTTCCTTTTAAAAAAGCAATCCTTTTTGAGAACAAAACTACACGTTTTAACGTGCTGTTTCCGCCAACCCTTTTCACTCTCCAAGCGAATGAACAAAAAACCCGCTTTCTTATCGAAAACGGGTCCTCGTATAACGATTAAATTTCTTCCTCTTCAATGGTCAGCCCTTCGATATGCTTACGATCGAGCTGCTTTGTCACTTTACGATATTCCTTTGATTTAAAAATAATATCAAAATCGTAATCCGCCGGGTACAGCTCTTCTGCACGGATATAGAGCTCCAAACGTTTATGGTTGATCTTCAGCTTTTCTCCTTTTTGCTGAACGATATAATCGCCATTTTCGTCCGGCCCTTTGTATACAATGGCCGTTTCTCCTGTCGCTTTCACTTTCACGTTGTCCCCCATGTTAAAATGAGTCACAGCGCTCTCTTTAGGTGCAGCTGGTTTCTTTTTCACGTAACGGTTCACGATGATTTGCTGCTTCATTTCATTGCTTTTCAAAAGGGCTTCATCCACTTGATAGCTTTCCTTTTGCTGATAGGTGACTTCATGAGCCCTCTCAATAATCGATGGATGAAGCCCCAGCTTTAATGCGATTTGAAAAGCCTGACTCTCTCCTGCTTCCCCAATGACGAGTCGATACGTCGGCTGAAGCGTTTCTAAATCAAACGACATCGATCCATTGATAAAATCATTGCGTTTGTTCGCAAGCTCTTTCATTTCGGTAAAATGCGTCGTCACCATCAGCTTCGCTTTTTTCTCGACAAGCTTCTCTAAAATCGCCTGTGCCAGACCCATTCCTTCATTCGGCTCCGTTCCTGAGCCAATCTCATCGATTAAAGCCAGTGTGTGCGGCCCTGCCTTCCGCAAAATCTCAATAATATTGACGAGCCTGGAGCTGAACGTACTTAAGTTGGCTTCAATGCTTTGACCGTCGCCAATATCGCAAAAGATTTCGTCATAAATCATCACGTTCGATTCCCCACTTGCCGGTATCCATAAACCAGCCTGCGCCATCATCGTGAGCAATCCAGTCGTTTTTAGCGTGACGGTTTTTCCGCCCGTATTCGGTCCTGTGATCATTAAAGCCTGATCCTCTTCCTTCATGGTAATCGTCAAAGGAACTGCTTCTTTACCGAGCTGCGGATGACGCGCATCGATGAGCGATATAAAGTTTTCTTCATTTAAATGAGGAGGGCGGGCGTCGATCTCCATGGCATATTTCCCTTTTGCAAAAATCACATCATACTGATGCATGACGTCAACCGCAAGTTGTATCGCCGGCTTATGTTCCAGGACGAGGCCTGTTAAATAGTACATGATCTGCTCGACTTCGTGCTGCTCTGACAGCTTCAGCTGCTCAATGGCTGCCTGCCGATCCGCAAGCTCCGCTGGCTCGATAAAAAGCGTGGCACCTGAGGAGGACTGATCCATGACAGAACCTTTTACCTTTTGGCGGTGTTCTCTTTTGACCGGAAGGGTGAGCCTTCCATTTTTCTCAACGATCATCTGCTCCTGCAGGACCGAGGATCGTTTTTTCAAAAGCTCCTGCGCCCGGTTTCTCAGCTTCGTCTGCTCCTGCTGCAAGTCTCTGCGAAGCTTAAGCAGCGCTTTTGATGCATAATCATCAATTTGGCCATTTTTTAAACAGCGGCGCAGTTCTTCTTCAAGCTCTGTTAGATCCTCCATGGAATCGACGTAAACGGAAATGGTCGGTGCCGCATATCCTTTATCATCCATAAATCTTTTCAGCTTACGGCAGTGATCGAGGAAGTCGATCATTCGGCTGAGGGCTTCCACACGAATGTACCTCCCTTTTTCCCCTTCCTCTAAAGATCGAGTAACGGAATCAAGCGAATAGATCGGTACACTTGAGTTAATGTTAAGAATCGCAACCGCTTCTTTAATTTCCTGAAACGACCGCTCGATCCGCCGGCGCTCCGTCATTGGTTCCAATGCCTGAATCGTTTGTTTTCCTTTATTCGTTAACGCATAAGAGCTGATCTCTTTCACAATTTGATCAAACCCTAATTTGTGAATCGCTTGTTTATTCAATGTGAAATCTCCTTCATTTTTAAATTTTTTCATACAAAAAAACCACAGCAGGCGGATACACTCCTCCCTGCTGTGGCTGATCAACCAACCATTCTGCAGTTTCCAGATATAAAAAGGAACTACGACAGGCGCGTCATAGTTCTCCCTTCTATCTTCGGGTATGCCTGTTCTTAACTACCCTTGCTTTCGTTCAACACAAAGAGCACCTGACGATCAGGCGTTTTTTGAACGAGCAAGGATTATACGATTACGTATTAGTTAAGAACAGTCACACTCATAAAACAATCTCCTTTTAGATACCATAGTTGCAGAATGGTATGCTTTATTTATACGCTGGCAACGGTGACTTTGTCAATTATATTTTTATTTTTTACATTCGAATGAATAATCATTGGTGATATTATTATGAATCTCAAGGATGACTTCTCCCCCATGGTCATAGCATTGAGATGAGAATCTATTGATTTCTTTCGTATTAAAATAGCTGCTGGTCATAAGTACAAAGCTTCCGACGAGCATCAGCGTCACAAGCACAATGGACGCACTGATAAAATATTTGTTAGTTACTACCTTCATTACTGCCCCTCCTTATTTTGCTTCATCTTTTTTTACGCATCCATAGAAAAATCACAATTGCAATAACAGCAAGTGCTGCGGCACCAACAATGATAATATTCGTCACATTCGGGGCATCCGCTTCAACCATAATGTCATTACTGCCCGTCGGGTTAATGTCCCACGTCAGCGTGCTTCCGTCTTCCTCATCGGCATTATGCTCCTTCGCCTGAATCGGCAGATCAAGGGTAAATGTAAGATCCATTTGATTCGCGATCATTTGCTCGACACCGCCTAAATCAAACGCCCCGCCAAGATCGAAAGAGCCTTCTAGACGATAAGTGTCCGTAAAGAAGCCTTCGTCCACTGTAAAATTTATATCTTCCTGCGCAGCCGAAGGATCCACGTCTCCCTGTTCCATATTAGCCGTATCCGGGATGAAGTCCATCTCGCCTGCATCTTCAAACTCCTTCGTCGCTTTGATACCTATGTATCCTTCTTCATCAAGCTCTTCTACCGTATAACCCTGTGTTTCCAAATCCTGATTCGTGTCATCCAGCATCCCCTCGTCTCCGCCAAATTGAGCGAATGTGGCTTCTTCTACTCCTAAGGTAATGGTATTGACGCCGCTGCCATCTTTGTTGATTTCTACAGCGAAATCTCCTTTTACACAGCCTGCCAGCAACAAAGCGAGCACCATTAAGGCCATAATAATTCTTTTGTTCATCTTTACATCTCCTCTATTTGACTATGAAACGGCATGCCTTCGTTCGTATTGAATAATACCCATCAGCGCCAGTAACGCGACGAACACGGGAATAAAATAATAGATTAGCACCCCAATGAAGGAAGATAAATCTCCTTGATTGAGATCAAAAAAGAGAAACAGCCCGCTTGCAGTCATTAAAAAAACGAGCGCCAGCATGAATGTAGTTCCCCTCTTCCTTAAGAAAAGAAGCGAAGCCCCGGTTACCGTCATAGCCATTCCAGCAACTAACACAGCGAGGAGTGCACCGTTTCCTGCATCTCTACTTACCCAGCCCGTTGTGATGCTTACCCACAAGGTAAAAGCCGTACCTGTCAAAACAAAATGAATCCACGCCAATGCTTTCTTTCTTAACATGACGTAGATGAGAGGACTTAATAGAAACACCAGGATCAGGATCTCCATCAGCTTCCACCCTTTTTTCTTAGTTAAATGCCATATTATCATAATTTTTTCCAACAGAGAATGATCGAGACTGAATTTATTTCCCCCGTTCATCTGTTCGGGGAGATTCACTCTCTTAATCTCGTTTCATTAGAGTTCTACTATACAAAGTAACGCATAAGCATTACTAAAGATTAATAGAAGGTGGTTTGTATGCATGAAATGTCGCTTATGTCTGAAATCATTAACCTTGTCTCTGAAGATGCGAGGTTGCGGGCAATACAAAAGGTAAGCAAGATCGAAGTGATCGTTGGAAGTTTATCCAATGTATTACCAGAGGCCTTAGAAATCGCCTTTTTTTATTTTCAGAAGCAAGGATTGGAGCTGATTGATGAAGAAACCGAACTTCATATCATTCGTGAAACAGCCCAATCCAAATGTAAAAACTGTGGGTTTGAGTTTGAACCTGATTATCAAATCGCTCTTTGCCCTAAGTGCGAATGGACAGACTGTCTGCTTGTCAAAGGTGAAACATTTAAGGTCGAATCTTATGAAGGAAGTGATGGAACGTGAAAGTGAAGCTGAAAGAGAACGTGCTAAAAGATCTTACGATGGCTGCAAACTTTAACAGAAAGGTTTTTAAAGATCACAAGACACTTGTTATTAACGTGATGAGCTCTCCGGGAGCGGGAAAAACAACGCTGCTTGAGGAAACCGTAAAGTCTCTAGGGAACGACTATTCAATAGCCGTCATTGAAGGGGATCTGGCGACGGACCGGGATGCGGAACGAATGCGCTCGCTGGGGATAAAAACCGTCCAAATTAATACAGTTGGAGGTTGTCATCTGGATGCCCGAATGATTGCAAAAACGCTGCCGGAGTTTGATTTTCACGACATCGATCTTCTATTTATAGAGAACATCGGCAATCTCGTTTGTCCTTCGGGCTATGATTTAGGACAAGACTATAAAGTCGTTGTGCTAAGTGTTCCTGAAGGAAATGACAAAATTCCAAAATACCCCGTTATGTTCAGACGAACAGACGTAACGATTATTAACAAAATCGATTTACTTCCTTATTTGCCTTTTGATATAGAAGAAGCTAAGAAAGATCTAGCTTCGATCCACCCTAAAGCCGAATTCAAGCAGCTCTCGGCTCTCACGGGTGAAGGAATGGATGAGTGGATTCAGTGGATCAAGGATGCCTACCAAAAATGTATCAAGCCTTAAAGATCATCGTAACTGGCAGGATTCAAGGGGTGGGGTTCCGCCCGTTTATCTACTCCCTCGCCAAGAAATACAGCCTTAGAGGCACAGTCCAAAATAACCTGGGCACCGTGCAGATCATTGCGGAAGGAAAACAAGCAGCGCTCAGTGAAATGGTTCAAGAATTAACGTTTTCTCACCCGCCGTTAGCTAAAATTGATGAGCTGACTACTCATCAGCTTGCGCCTTCTTATTATGAGGATTTCACAATTATAGCGAGCGAGGAAAGCGGGAACGCCCTCCCATGGGTATCACCGGATGCCGCTATATGCGTGGATTGTTTAGAAGAATTTTCCAACCCTGAAAACCGTCGCTACCTCTACCCCTTTATCAATTGTACACAGTGTGGGCCGCGCTATACGATCACTGAACGTCTCCCTTATGACCGGACGCACACGACGATGAAAGAATTTGAAATGTGCGGACGCTGCCGTGAAGAGTATGACGACCCGACGAGCAGAAGGCATCATGCCCAGCCTATTTGCTGTGCGGAGTGCGGACCCGCACTTAAGCTCTATCATACAGCAGGGGACGTCATAAGCGGAGATCAGGGTGAAATCACTCAAGTAATCGACTTGATCAAACAAGGAAAGATCGTTGGGATCAAAGGGATTGGAGGCTATCATTTAGCATGTGATGCTTTTCAAGAGAAGGTGGTAGCGCGTCTAAGGCTTAAAAAGCGCAGACCGAAACGCCCGTTAGCCATTATGGTAAAGTCGCTGGCCGTCGCAAGGAAGTTTTGCCATCTATCGAAACAGGAAGAGGAAACCCTTACCGGTCAGACAAGACCCATTGTGGTGTTACGGAAGAAAGCGGAGGGTACGCTGCCAGACCTTTTATCGCCGGGTCTTTCCACCATCGGCATTATGCTCCCTTATACGCCGCTTCATTACTTATTGTTCGAAAATAATGAGTTAGACTGCTTAGTGATGACAAGCGCTAATCCTTCAGGTTTTCCCATTCAATATAAGGATGAGTCGCTTCATGATTTAGCTGATTATGTTTTAACCCATGATCGAAAAATCCACCTCCCAATCGACGATTCACTCGTCCAATGGGATGGTGATCGTTTACTGCATTTACGAAATGGGAGAGGGCTCGTTCCAGACCCTATTAAAACGAATGATCAAGTAGACGATATTATCGCGTTAGGTGGACAGCAAAAAAACACCTTTGCCCTCGGGCGACAAAATCATGTGATCATGAGTCCTCATATCGGAGATTTAGACAATGAAGAAATGATAGAGCACTTCGAATCCCAGCTTTCTCACTATAGAAAATGGCTTGGGGTGGAAGCAGCCTATGCTGCTGTTGACAAGCACCCTTTATATACAACGACTTCCCTGGCTAAAAACTTAACAAGCCACGTGATTCCCGTTCAACACCACCACGCCCATCACGTGTCATGCATGGAGGAAAATGGTTTGGGAGAACCCTCTCTAGGTATTATTTTAGATGGGACAGGTTACGGAGACGATGGACACCTATGGGGGTTTGAATTTCTATATGGAAATGCTGATTCTTTTGAACGGCTGGCTCACCTGCACTACTCTCCCCTTCCCGGCGGGGAAAAAGCTGTGAAAGAACCGTGGAGAAATGCAGTCGGGATGCTGCTTAATGGGTGCCCTGAAGAAGGAAAGAAATTATCGGTGGAACTTTTTCCTGAGAAAACAAAGCAAATTCATATCATTGAACAGATGGTGAAGCAGCAAATTCATTCGCCGATGGCTGGGTCGTGCGGCCGTTTATTTGATGCAGTAAGTGCCATACTTGGCATCAACCACCATTCTACGTATGAAGGAGAGCCCGCCATTACATTATCCGATTACATGAATAGAAGGTCCACTCACTCTTCAAATAAAATTTATACCTATTCTATTCATACGGGGAAGCCAGTCATGCAAATAGACTTTTATTCTATGATTCACGAAATTGTCCAGGACAAATTAAACAACGTCCCTCCCTCCTTAATTATTGAGGCTTTTCACAATACCATCATTTCTTGCTGCATCGAAATGATTCAAAAACTAGTGAAGAGAAGACCAGACCTCAATAAAAACGTCGTCCTTTCTGGAGGGTCCTTTCAAAATATTTATTTAACCCGTCACATACAAAAACGCCTTCACCTGGAAGGCTTCACCGTATATACACACAATAAAGTGCCCTGTCATGATGGTGGATTATCATTAGGACAGCTGATCATAGCCTCTCGGGCAGTAAACAAATAGGGTGGTGAAAGCTTTTGTGCTTAGGAGTACCAGCAAAAGTGATTAAAATTGAAGACGACCATGCCCTTGTTGATGTAATGGGGTCAAGGATGTACGTAGGTACAATATTTGTACCTGACGCGAAGATTGATGATTATGTATTGCTGCATGCGGGCCAGGCCATGACGATCGTGGATGAAGAATACGCGAAGGAAAGTATGACCGAATGGAGGAATCTTCTCGATGATAGAACTTGAACGATTTTCAGACCCAGATCTAAGCCGTCATTCGTTAGAAGCCGTCCTGGAGGCAGCGGAGAAATTTAAAGCAGCGAATGGCCGAAGCCCCGTCTTTATGGAAGTCTGCGGCTCACATACGATGGCGCTTGCTAAAACCGGAATTAAAGCTAGATTAAAAGATCATGTCCGCCTCATTGCAGGTCCTGGCTGTCCCGTCTGTGTCACCGATCAAAAGTCGATCGATGCCATGATTGCATTATCTAAAGGCCCTGATCGTATTCTTTGTACCTTTGGCGATATGATGCGTGTACCTGGTTCCAAATTCACTTTAATGAAAGCGAAAACGGAGGGAGAGGATATTCGCGTCGTCTACTCCCCGTTAGACAGCGTGAAAATGGCCGAAGAAAACCCTGAGAAGGAAGTCATTTTTTTAGGGATCGGCTTTGAAACGACGATTCCGATTCTTGCTCTCGCCATTCGTGAAGCAGAGAAGAAAAACTTACAAAACTTCAGCATATGGATGACGACGAAATTGGTAGAGCCTGTGTTACGAACCCTTCTTGACGCTGGAGAAGTGAAGCTGGACGGTTTCCTTTTGCCTGGTCACGTAGCCATCGTTTCTGGAAAGCGCAGCTTTGATTTTTTATCAAAAGAGTACAATATGCCGGGCGTCATCAGTGGATTTGAGCCTGTTCAGCTGCTAAGTGGAATGTATAAACTGTTACAGCTTCTTCTTGAAAAAAAGGTGGATATCCTCAATGACTATACATACCTTGTAAAAGATGAAGGTAATCTAGTGGCACAAAAGATGCTGGACGATTATTTAGAGCCTTATGACGAGGTATGGCGCGGGATGAGCACGATTCCAGGAAGCGGGTTAGTGCTTAAGGAAAAATATGCTTCATTCGATGCCAAGAAGAAATTTAACGTTTCGGTAGGAGAACCGCGAAAAACAAAGTGCCGCTGCGGCGAGATCATTAAAGGAACCATTACACCAGAAGAATGTATGTTGTTTGCTAAAGGCTGCACCCCCACTCACCCGATCGGTCCATGTATGGTGTCCACTGAAGGAACGTGCGCTGCTCATTATCAGTACATGAGGGAGGATTAATCTTGGTTAGGAGAATTAGCTTAGCTCATGGAGAAGGCGGAGAATTAACCCACCAGCTGATCCAGCATCTATTTATTCAGTCATTCGGACACCAGGATCAAACGCAATTCGATTCCGCTATTTTGCAAGGTCCTTTTGAGAATATTGCTGTCACGACCGACAGTTTTGTTGTAAACCCCATTTTCTTCCCAGGAGGAGATATAGGAAAGCTGGCCGTCACAGGCACGATAAACGACTTAGCTGTATCCGGTGCAATCCCTGAAGTTCTCACAGCTGGATTTATTATTGAAGAAGGATTTCCCCTTCCTGACTTAAAAAAAGTCGTCCATAGTATGGCTGCTGAAGCTGAGCACGCTGGTGTTAAAGTTGTAGCTGGTGATACGAAGGTCGTGGAAAAAGGCAGCGTCGATGGGTTATTTATTAATACGACAGGGATCGGGCGAATAACCGGCGAACATCAATTAAAACCTGAAACAATCAGGGAAGGGGATGCCGTCATGATCAGCGGGACGATCGGTGATCATGGTGTCTCTATCATGAGTGCACGGCAGGAGCTCGGATTATTGAATGAGGTACAAAGCGACTGTGCATCGCTCAATCACATGATCCATAAGCTTATGCAAGAAGTAAAAGGGATCCGCATCATGAGAGATCCCACGCGCGGAGGCCTGGCGACCACACTCGTGGAGCTTTGTGAAGAGTTTCATTGCACGGTAGAGGTGGATGAACTGGCAATCCCTATTCGCGATGCCGTTCATGGCGCATGCGACATCTTAGGGTTTGACCCTCTTTATCTAGCTAATGAAGGAAAGCTTGTGCTCATTGTCGATCGAGCATCCCAACAACAAGCATTAAATCTATTAAATAAACATCCGTTAGGAACCGAGGCTAAAGTGATTGGGCAAGTCACAGCTCAAGGGAATACGGCAGGAAAGCTGCACGTGCGGACACCGATTGGGACAACGAGAAGACTGCACCGACTCTCAGGGATGCTGCTGCCGAGGATTTGTTAACGAGGGATTCTGCCTTAAGGAGAGAACAACATGATCAACACCGAGATGATTAGACAAGAGATTAATCACCTTGTCACCCAGACACGATACGATCTTTCCATGCTTTCCCATATGGAGGATTCAGCAGAGAAAACCCAAACGTTTCAACGTTTATGGGACAGCCTGTCCTCCATTCATTTCCTTAGTGAATTGTTAGCCAATCAGATACACTCACAAGCTTATTTAGGGAATGAAACACTAATTCCATCCAATTCCCAAAACCAAACCACTCCAACAAACAATCAGCGAACGTTTACGATTGAAGAATTAGCCACTTTTGATGGTAAAAATGGCAGACCCGCATATGTAGCCGTCAACGGAATCGTATATGACGTAACAAACAATAGAGCCTGGGCTGCAGCTACGCATTTTGGTTTAACCTCCGGAAAAGATTACACGAACGAATTTGCTTCATGCCATGCAGGGCAGCAGTCGATTTTAGCTACTATGCCAATTGTCGGGAGGTTAGTGTAATGACAGAGCAGGTTTTTCCACCTGAATCCCTAACGAATGAAGCGATTGCCGAACGATTATCCACCACCGTCAGGAGAAGCGTGAATAAAGGGCTTATCCAAAAAAAGAAGGTCGTATATCTTGAATTAAATGGCTGTTCCGGCAATATTATTTCATTGTTAAATGGGCAGAATCCAAGCTTTGAGTACACCTTAACTTCCATGGTCGACCTCCGCTACAGCAACAGTTTAATGGCCGCTGAAGGAGAACAAGCGATGGAACAGCTGATGAGTACAATCGATGATGAATTTATTTTAGCCGTCGAGGGGGCTGTCGCTTTAAAAAACAACGGCTTATACAATGTCATAGGCCGCTATAAAGGCGAACCCCTCACCGGACTTCAGGCGGTAAAATGGTTTGGAGAAAAGGCTTCTCATATTTTAGCTGTTGGAGCGTGTGCGACCCACGGAGGTGTATCAGCCGCTAAACCAAATCCATCCGAGTCTGTCGGTTTAAAAGAAGTGCTTCCCGATAAAGACATCATCATGCTTCCAGGATGCCCCGTTCACCCGGACTGGTTTTTAGGCACGCTCGCGCACCTTATATTGTACGGCGAACCCGATATGGATAACTTAAATCGGCCGCTGATGTTTTACAGTACCCTCATTCATGACCGCTGCCCGAGGCGGCCGTTTTTCGACCGTGGGATTTTCGCGGAAAAATTAAGTGACAAAACGTGTTTGTTTAAGCTTGGCTGCCGCGGCCCTGTCACGAGAACCGACTGCCCGACCAGACAATGGAATGGTCACGTGAATTGGCCGATCGGTGATGACACCCCGTGCATCGGCTGCGCTTCCTTCGGTTTCCCTGATCGAATGGAACCATTCATAAGCTTTGACACGACGAGGACGGTTAAAGATGAATAAAAAAATTGTGATTAACCCACTAACGAGAATCAGCGGTTTTATGGAAATTGACGTCACTGTGGAGCACCATAAAGTCGTTGACGTAAAAACGAAAGGGAATCTATTTCGGGGCTTTGAACAAATGTTAGTGAATCGAAATCCATTTGATGCCGTATATTTCACCCAGCGAATATGCGGGATTTGTTCTGCTGCCCATTCCATGGCCTCTTCCCTTGCTTTAGAGGATGCATTAAACATCGAGCTGTTGGAGCAAGGCCGCTACTTAAGAGACATCATTCATTGCTGCGAGTTTTTACAGAACCATATCCGGCACTTTTATCAGTACACGGTCCCAGACTTTGTAAAGCTCGATCAAGTGTCCCTTGTCGAATCAAATCATGAGGACTTCCGGCTGCCACAAACCGTTAACGACCGTATGTCAAAGCACTATTTTGAGTCTCTGGCTATAAGCCGCTCTGCTCATCAGATGTTAGCGGTATTGGGTGGAAAAGCGCCTCATAATCATGGCGTTTTTATCGGCGGGATTACGACGAAAGCCACGAGCGAGAAAATCGTCTCCCTCGACTCTCTACTCCAACCCATTGCTCAATTTATTGAAGAAAAAATGATTCCAGATGTCTATGAGATTGCGTACTATTACCCCGAATATTTCCGCTTAGGCGGAGGGTACGGAAATCTATTAACCTATGGCGCTTTTAATGATTATAAAGAGCTCGGGACCTTATATGTAAACCCGCTTGTCTCTACACTAGATTCCGTTGAGACCTTTGACGAAACGAACATTCGCGAGAAAATAGATTACTCATGGTACAAAGCGAAAGAGAATACGTACAAACCTGAAGAACTCGTGGCCGAACCCGATATGGACAAAGAAAAAGCCTATTCGTGGGTAAAAGCGCCGCGATACAAGGACCTCCCTTTTGAAGTAGGTCCCCTGGCGCGACTCATTTTATCTGGAAGGAGTGACCTCGGTATTTCAGCTATGGACCGCACAATTGCCAGAGCACTCGAAGCAAAAAAAATCGTTGAAATCATGCAGACTCTATTAAACGAAGTGATTCCAAATGTCGAAACCCAGAAAAAGTACGAGCTGCCTGAAGCCGCATCAGGAAGAGGACTCGTCGATACCACCCGGGGAGCTTTAGGACACTGGCTGAAAATAAACGAAAAGAAAATATCCTTTTACCAAATCATCACCCCATCCACATGGGATTTCTCTACCAGGGATGAGAAAGGGCTGAGGGGTGTGGCTGAAGAAGCCTTAATCGGGACGCCTATCCAGAACCCTGACGCACCTGCAGAAATCGGAAGAATCCTCCGCTCCTTTGATCCATGTATGTCATGTGCCACTCACGTCTACAGCCCAGGAAATCAAGTCAAAACCATCAAGGTGTTTTAATGGAAAAAATCATCGTGCTGGGGATTGGCAATCAATTAATGATGGATGACGGCATCGGCATCTATCTCGTCGAGCAGCTCGCTAAACGTGATCACCCCGAAAACGTAGAATATCTCATTGGTGAATCAGATATTGATTATTGCCTTCAGCAAATAGAGGACGCTTCTTTTGTCATCATTTTAGATACGGTTTGTACGGGCTTGCATCCTGGAGATATAACGCTTTACCCGATCGAACAATTACATGAAAAGCAGCCGCTCGACCTTTCGCCGCATAACGTTCACCTCTTTCAATCGCTTTATCTGCAAAAAGATCGTATCCAGGGATTTCTCATTGGAGTTGAGCCTCATGAAATTAAATTTCATATCGGACTGAGCGCCCCAATAAACGAGATTTGGCGTTTACTTTTAGAAAAAGTGCAATCGATGATCGAGGACCTCATTAAAAACGAATCAGCCGAATAAACCAACAAAAAAGGAGCGCTCCCCCAAGCGCTCCTTTCTTAATTCAATCTCTTTTAATTAACACTTTTCCAACCGTTCGATCTTTCGCTTCGCCTGTGACTTCCATCTTCAACCCGTAATTCGGTACGTTGCGTCCGGCATCCGGCAGAGCTTTATTTAAGTAATTCTTACTATCGTCGAATTTTTTCACAAACTGTTTGTTCTTATCTTCAATCGTTCCTCCTAACGTGTCATGATAGTCAATAAACATTTTTTCATCATGCCGGAGACTAAATGCCGCGTCGTGCACCTGGAACCGCGTGGAGGCTGCTGCTCCATCATCCCAGAAAATCCCCTTCTGATCGGCATCCACTACACCTAGATAGCCTTCCCCTGGGTGCAATCCTGTCCAGTTATCGCTATATTTATTATCGGCGTACCAGATGACCAGTCCAGGATCATAGGACATTAAGCTGGCGCCGCGGCGGATATTTCCTAAACCTTTATCTACACCTTGATGGTTTCTCCATTCAAGTAAATAGTAGTGTTCCGAGTTTTTCACCCCGGTGTCTTTCGTAAATCCGTCTAACGTGACTTTCGGTTCTCCTTCTGCATCATCAAAAAGTAAATCAGTATCTGCTCCTTCAACGGAGACGTGAATGTCATCAACGTAAAGACCGGGGTTAATAGCTGCTACATCTGTCCAATAGTTAATTTTTACTTCCATGTTCTTACCGGCATAATCACTTAAATCAAATTCCGCATCTACCCAGCCGTCGGATTTCCCTGTGATGCCGTGCCCAGGGTTCTGCTCATGCGGGTCGGTGTCGGTCGTAATGTTGCCTGAAATGGCGTCCCACTCATCTGAACCCGCTTCCTTTACTTGAACCGATCCATAATCCCAATCGGTTTCAATATCGTACCATGCTTTAAAGCTGAGCTCGCCTCCTCCATTCGTTAAGTCCACTTTAAATTCAGCAGAATGATCAAGGTTATTTCCGCTGCCGCTGAAATATTGATACTCGCCGCTGTACGGTGTATTGATCACGGTTTCTTTATTCGGAAGATTAATACGCATCGCATCTAAATTGGTTCCTTTCGTATTCGCCTGATCGAGCACGACCTCCATTCCTTTTTTATCAATGTCCTTGAGATCTACTTCATCATATTTCAGCCAGTTGCCGCCGTGAGCCGCCTGCAGGTATTCCTTCGACCAGGCGCTGAATCCAGTCGGCTCCGTACCTGGAATGTCCCCGGCCCAGCTGCCGCTCGACATGATCGACCAGTAGGCTACCGGCTCCCCGGCACCGGAATACTGCGTGTCGTATTCATCCGGGAGGCCGAGATCGTGGGCATACTCATGAGCGAAAACGCCGGCTGCTCCGTCGGCTGGCTCGATCGTGTAATCATAAGCGGCCATTCCACCGCCCCAGTAACCTACTTCTGCCGCTGGTGCTCCGGGAATCCCATACACACCTCCGAGGTTCCAACGGTGCGACCAGATCGCATCTCCCGCTAATTGACCGCCTCCAGCCTCTTCCCCAACTGACGAATGAACCACCATTAAATGATCGACCAGACCATCCGGTTCACGTGTATTACCGTCCCCATCCAGGTCATAACGATCCTCCTGATCAAATTGTGATAAATCCAATTCAGGGTCCGCCGCTGCAGCTGCTAAAGCTTCTTTGACGAGGGACCGTGGTTCCTTATCATTGCCGTCCGGCTCCGGCACATTCGCACCGTAATATGCCGCTGGATGTTCGGCTTCGTACCAGCCGGCTACCGTTCCTTCAACGGTGTACGCTCCGTTTGTCTGTTCCTCATAAAACTGCTTCATCGATACGAGGTTCTCGCCGCCAGGCCCTTCATACCCGTCGTCGCCAAAAATCATATCCTCATAATGTTCTTTTACGTATTCTTCATAATACATGTCAGTGTCCTCGGACTTAATTTGATCCGCTTTGAAATCCGGGAATTCCACTAACAGGACGAGCACTTGATCGGTACGGACATCGCCGTCATAGTCCTCCTCTACGGCGGAATCAAGATTCTTCTTCCCTTTTTTCGCTTTATCTTTGGCTTTATTTTTATTGCCGTTTTTCAGTTTTTCTTTTACATCCTCCTCAAGCTTCTGTTTTTCTTCATTCAGCTCGCCATCGTCCTCCAGCTCTTTGAGACTTTCCGATTTCTTTTTCAAAAATTCTTCTAAGCCCTGCTGCGCTTCCTCGGGTGATGCTTTATTAGAAATATCACCGCGCTCCTTCAGCATTTCGATCAGTCGTTCTTCGTTTGCGACAGCTAAGTCAAACGGACCTTCGCCGTGCGCGTGTTCTTTGGTTGATTCTTCCGCCGACACAATCCAAGCTGGTGATGCGGTAAACAAGCTTGTACATAAAACTGCAATCAATACCATGGACCAAAACTTTTTCACTCTCAACTTCCCACTCTCCCGGTATGTATATTTTCGCAACGACTTAACTATATTCTAATTTCAGAAAATTGAGAATCATACCATGGTCTTATTGTTTCTACCTTTTTTTACACACATTTCCATCCGTTTTCTAGGATTCATCGG
Source organism: Halobacillus andaensis (assembly GCF_014636475.1). GTDB lineage: Bacteria > Bacillota > Bacilli > Bacillales > Halobacillaceae > Halobacillus_A > Halobacillus_A andaensis. The sequence continues at coordinate 199,479 of NZ_BMEL01000002.1, read as the reverse complement.
GATGTGACACAAAGCGGTTAAATTCCTGATCAACTCATCAAAAAAGGCCAGCTCCTTTGTAAAAGGAACTGACCTCCTGTTAGGATGTCTCTGGATAATCTTTAATCATGTGGTGAACTTTCTCTACTTCACCATCTGGAACGAGCAAATACCACACTTCACCGATATACGTGCCATCGCCTTCCACTTGATACGTATCTATGGTTTTCCGTGCGCCGCGATAATCCGTAGCCAGCGTACGCATATCAGAGAAATCCATATTGGTGCTGACATTGTCGCCTAACACATCTAAAATATCATGAAATTTATTCATGCTGCTGAAGCTTGCGCCTTTGCTAAGGACCCCTTCAATCACCTGACGCTGACGTTCATTACGGCCGGCATCGCCTTGAGGGTCGTCTTTTCTCATTCTTACATAAGCCAGCGCTTCGCGGCCATCTAAATAAAGTTCACCTTCAGGAAAGTCAAAGCGCCCATTTGAAAACGCCAGCTCATTCTCAACAGTAACGCCATCGACAGCATCCACAAGCTGCTCTAACCCTTCCATATTGACCGTAGAAAAGTAATCAATTTCAATATCGAGAAAATTCTCTACTGTGTCCACAGCCATATCACTGCCGCCAAAAGCATACGAGTGATTAATTTTGTCCGTTGTTCCGCGGCCGATGATTTCCGTACGCGTGTCTCTCGGGATACTCACCATCTGCATGCGTTCATTATTCGGGTCAAGCGTCAGTATGATCATCGTATCTGACCGTCCGCGGTCATTGGCTCTCTCATCCACCCCTAGTAAAAGGATGTTCAGCGGCTCTTGATCTTTTACCTTGCCCTTCGTTATGTCGTTATCTATCGAATCTACTGATTCATGGACGTCCTGATCGACCGTGCTCTTTACGTTATGGTAGACATAATAAAGCCACGTTCCCCCGCCTGCGATAAATAACGCCAGAATAACCAACGAAACTCTCCACCATCGAATTTTTCTTCTCTGTTTACTTTTTCTCTGCCTTCTGTTCATATGTACCCCCATCATCCTTTTCTCTCTAACTCACCATTATATCTTATTTTTATGAAATCTGTAAGAAAAATTTTCAAGTACGGGGGATAGGCTAGCTCGTAAATCTGTTATAATTTTACTATTACAGAAAAGGAGCCAGGCCGATGACAATGATCGATAAATTGAAGCTCGACAAGTATTCAACGCTGACTGTACTTAATGAACCCGCCGATTATGACCTGTTTTCAGGCTGCCCGTCTGACCTCACACAGAAGCATGACGCTATTTTTATTTTCATAGAAACAGTGGAAGAAATGAAAGATTATACGAAGCACATTATTAAAAATGACCTGCTGCTTGAGGGCGGCTATCTTTATTTCGCTTACCCGAAAAAAGGAAATAAGCGTTATGAGACGTATATTCACCGAGATGAGATTTTTCCAGCATTATCGATTGGAGACGATCGTTACGTCGACGGAAGCGATGTGAAGTTCTCACGAATGGTCAGTATGGATGATGTGTTTACGGTTACTGGATTAAAACGTGAGAAAAAGAGAGCAGTAAAATCCACAGCGGCAAGTCAGTCTGTAGCGGACTACGAGGATAAAATTGAGGATGTTAAAGAAATGCTCCGCCAGTACCCTGAGGAACTCGCCTTCTATGAAAAACTGACCCCGGGTTATCAAAAAGACTGGGCACGGCAGATTTTTTCCGCAAAGCAGGAGAAGACCCGTCAGAAACGCTGCCAGCAGATGGTGGACGTTTTATCGCAAGGGTATAAGACGCTGGATTTGTACCGGAGAAAACAAAGATAAGCTTAAGCTTCTAAGCATCATCTCGAAACGGCCAACTCTCTCGACTGAGTTGGCCGTTTCTCTATTCTATTCAGTGTTAAGGCAGAGCAATGATATCACGGCTTCTGCGCCACCACTTGAATCACATGACCAAGTCCAGTATGACGGTCCCCTTCATGACGTACCGCTTCGCCGTAGTAAAAATGAAGCACTTTGCAGCCTTCGATCCAATGCAGAACATCAGCTGGGTCATAAAGCAGATCCTTTGATGGCGGTCCGCCCGTGCCGTATTCCAGCTGTTCTTCGGAATAGACCTCAAACAAAATATAACCTCCAGGCTTTACTGAAGTGAAGATACTTTTCATAAGAAAGGGCTGACCCGACTTAGGCACGTGCCCAAACACCATGACCGCTGCGTCGCTGCTTAATGTTCCGACTTCATCTTTCGTTAAATCCGCCTGTACAGGAGTGACTTCTACACCTTGTTCGCGGGCAAGCTCGCTCATTTTATCAAGACCAATCTGCGACTGATCATAGGCCGTCACTTTATGACCCTGACCTGCTAAATAAACGGCGTTTCGTCCTTCACCTTCTGCAAAGCATGTCACCTTTGCATTCGCAGGTAAGATCCCGGCATGCTGCCTGATGAACTCATTCACTTTCGTTCCATAGACAAATCCTTCTTCAGCAAAACGCTCATCCCATTGATTCTTAGACATCATGAACTCCTCCTATTTTCGTTTGGATCCTCCAAATAACTTCAACATGAGTACATAGACCAGCGCGAAAAAGAAAGCCTGGATAACGTTCATCACCCAGTTGACTTCCTCAAAGCGTACGTAATCGATCACGCCGGCGCCGATAAATACGGCTAGAAAAAGAATGACAAATCTCCTGAACACCTCTTGACCCCTCCCGACCATTTTCTGTCTTATTAGTGTACCAGAAATTAAGAAATGCCGGTCAATTAAGACTTTGGCCGGCATTTCCATGAGGTTAAGCTGTTTTCCTTAAAGGAACCTTCTGCTTTTTCGCAAGGCCGTTGACTACAACGACACCTAAAATCGCTACTCCCCCTCCAACAAGAGAAAGCGTGCTCGGCCATTCCTGAAGCCATATCCAGGCGACGAGGATCGCCACGAGAGGTTCTAAGTACATCATGCTGGTCACTGAGCTTGCATTTCCGAGCGAGAGGGCGGTTGCCCACGTCACGTAAGCTACACCTGCTGGAAAAATTCCGACATAAAGGGCAGATAGATTCGCTTCAAGCGTCGCTCCCGTAACGGAATCCCATACCCCCGGCGAAAAAATCAGAAACGGAAGCGTTCCTGCCCATGTGAAATAAGCGGTCAATTCAAGCGGTCGATAGCGAGCAAATAACGGCTTTTGAAAAACAAAGAAAATAGACGTTGCTACCGCTGCCATTAACACGAGCCATGCTCCCGCAGATATGGAAAAAGAATCCCCTGAAGTCCCTAGTGTAATCAGAAGAATTCCGGTAAACCCGATGCCAAGACCGAGCCAGCCGAATAAGCCGAGCTGTTCCCTTAAAAACAGGACGGCAATGAGCGCAGTAAAAATCGGTGCAGAGCCTATGAGCATGCCTGCTGTGCCCGCGGAGACGGTGATTTCTCCAAAGGTGACGCCAATGTGATAAAGACTGATCCCGACCCAGCCAAGCAGACAAATTTTTAGAATGTCTTCCTTGCGAGGAAGGCGAAAACGAACCCCAGGCCATAACGCCAATAAAAGAAAGACAGCAGAAGCAATGAGATAACGGACCAGCACGAGGTGACCGGCGGTATATCCTCCGTGAAGACTGGCGCGTATCGCAGCGAATGTGGATCCCCAAATAATGATCGTTACTAAAGCCAGCATCATAGCTTTTGCATTCATGTGATCTCCCCCCTTTCCGCTTTCACACATTAGCGAATAGAAGTGTTCTTTTACTCTTCATCTTAAGGGGTGGTCACTGGAAAAACAAGAGAACACTGATCGTTTTTACCAATTATTATAAATTCTCGACCAATAAGTAAATACCCGTAAACAATAAAATCAGATAAGTAAACACCCGAAATAACTGAGGGCTTACCCAGTGAAACAGCCTTTGCCCTGCATACATCCCGCCGAAAACAAGAGGCAGTGCAAGGCCGCTCGACACCCAAATTTTCGGATTGGTGCCCGCAGCGAATACTTGAATAAGGAGGCTTGCCAAATAAATGAATAAATAAAAGGCAAGCGTCGTCGCTCGCAGTGTCTCTTTTTTTGTATCTGTTCCAGAAAAGTAAAGAAGAAGCGGCGGGCCCGGCATGCCGATACTCGTCGTCAGGATGCCTGAAATCCCGCCGACCCCGAGGTCTCTGCCCATTGTTTGATCCATGCGAAACTTTAAGATGAGAAGAATCGTTAACACTAAAATAATAACGCTGACCACAAGCTTCAGCCTGACGATATCAAGGCCAAGAAAGACAAACATTCCTAGAGGCAGACCAACCGCACTTCCCATCGCAAACCGTTTCACGATGCCGAAATCGACATCATGATAAATCTTGCGGATGAGGACCATTGATATAACCAGAGATAAAATTAAGTTGATTTGAATCGCTTCTTTTGGTTCAAACAAAAGCAACAAAAAAGGCGTGGCTAAAATGGAGAAGCCAAACCCTGTGCTCGTTTGAAGAATCGATGCGATCGCTATGATGACAATAAACAATACAATATCCAATTGAACTCCGACCTTTTCAAAATAAATTCCATTTCTATCTTATCATACGCCTTTCCCTCCCCTTGATCATGTATAATTTTAATAAAAAGATCCATAAGGAGAGAGACGATGTACACTGCAACCATTCGAAAGATCGGTCAAATTGGGGTTCCTGTACAAAATGTTGAACGAGCGCTTCATTTTTATCAACATCAATTAGGTCTTCAACTGCTGTTTCATACGGAAACGATGGCTTTCCTGGAATGCAATGACGTTCGCATCCTGTTAACTCTTCCTGAAAAAGAAAAGTTTTCTCTTCACAGTTCTGTGATTTACTTTCAATCAGATGATATTGAGCAAACCTATGAGGCACTGAAAGAAAAAGGTGTCTCCTTCATAGACGAGCCTCACGTCGTGGCTAAAATGGATCATTCGGAAACGTGGATGACGTTTTTTGAAGACACGGATGGAAACGTCCATGCTCTCATGAGCGAAACAACCATTTAATCTAAAATAAAAGCCGTGCTCTCGAGAATAACAGCTTCTGGAAAAACAGGTCTTTTTGTTCAGATTTTTTAAAGTTTTCTAAATAATTTGATTTTGCATTCCACACCGTGTATCCTCATTTGTATACGCTTACAAACCGTACATAGAGGAGGAACAACATGGAAGCAACGAAAAACAGATGGCTGATTGCTTTATCAGCTATTGCCATTCATCTCTCCATCGGGGGCGCGTACGCATACAGCGTTTACACGACTCCCGTCAGTGAAGCAATGGGCTGGACACCTACTCAAGTAACGATCGCATTTACAATTATGATGGCGCTCGCTGGTTCCTCAGCCGCCCTGTTTGGAAAATTTGTTGAAAAAAGCGGACCGCGTAAATCAGCGATGGTCTCCGCTGTGTTATTTGGAATAGGACAAGCTGGATCCGGAGTGGCCATTGCCGTCGAATCCCTTCCCCTTTTTCTGCTTACTTACGGGCTTGCAAGCGGCCTGGGACTTGGAATTGGTTATATTTCACCTGTTTCCACCCTTGTAAAGTGGTTCCCTGACCGAAGAGGATTAGCAACTGGATTAGCCGTACTGGGCTTTGGAACAGGAGCTCTTATTACAGCGCCCTTAGCTGACAGCTTAATGTCATCTGTAGGAATCTCTAATGCATTTTACTTACTAGGCGCTGCTTATTTTATATTTATTATGCTCGGTGCTTCATACATTGCACCGCCTCCAGAAGGCTGGATGCCGTCTTCTATGAAAAAAGATATGGCTTCCGGGAAAAAGGTCTTTAAAAAAGACTTGCAGCAATTAACGTCAAGAGAAGCGGTGAAGACAAGACGATTCTGGCTGTTATGGGGCATGATGCTCATTAACACGACCGCGGGAATTATGATGATTTCCGTTGCATCTCCGATGGCTCAGGAAGTCGTCGGTTTATCAGCCGCTGCAGCCGCAACGATGGTCGGGATCATGGGGATCTTTAATGGCGGAGGACGAATTGGCTGGGCCGCAGCTTCAGACTATCTTGGCCGGTCCAATGTTTTTTTCATCTTTTTCGTGATCCAAATGATTGCCTTTTTCACCCTTCCATTAACGACAAATGTTATCTTGTTCCAAGTGTTTATTTTCCTCGTCGTCAGCTGTTACGGAGGCGGATTCTCCAACCTTCCTGCGTTTATCGGCGACTTGTTTGGAACGAAGCAGCTCGGCTCCATTCACGGCTATCTCCTAACGACTTGGTCGCTCGGAGGCGTATTCGGCCCGATGCTTGTTTCACAAATTAGAGCACAAACCAATGGGTACACGGCCGTATTTTATGTATTCTTCGCGTTAATCACACTTGCGTTTATTCTTTCCATCTTTATGAAGCGAGACATTAAGAAGATTGAGAGAGAGATGCATGAGAAACAAAGAGAAGAAGAAGCGGTAAACTATTAATATATGAGCTAAAAACTCCGGTCTATGGCCGGAGTTTTTTTGATAGATAATCCGCGTAATTCAATGAGTCTACCTGGGGTCAAACTGTTTTATTAGCCTGTAAAACGTAAAGCGACTCGCTCGTCCCGCCTTTTCTTGTTTCCAAAGCTAATTTTAAAAAAACTATTGACAGACTATTCAATATACAAGTAGAATAGTCGTTAAATTCATAAAATTCTTATCGAGAGCGGTGGAGGAACCTGGTCCTTTGATCCCGCGGCAACCTGTTTAAAAAACAAGGTGCTCCTTCCAGCAGACACTTTCTGTCTGAAAGATAAGAGTCGGGACGTTCAAACCAACCCTTCTATTTTTCTAACAGAAAAGTAGAAGGGTTTTTTTATATTTTAAACGGAGGGAAAATTAAATGGCAGATCAACAAACACAGAAGAAGTCAGCATTACGTTCCATTGAGACGCAAAGCAAGCGCACCAGTCAGTTTCAGAATGAGCACGCGATTCGGGATTTTACGTTTACGATTGATGAACCAGAGAAGCTTGGCGGTTCAAATGAAGCATTAACACCTATGGAATATATCATCGGCTCGCTAAACGGCTGTTTCATGATCGTTGTTGAAATGGTGGCGAAGGAAAAAGAGTTAACGATTGAAAAGCTGGATGCTTCTTCTAGCGGAGCCATCGATCGCAGAGGATTGTTCGGGACAGCTGATGTGAGCCCGCACTTTCAAACCGTGACGCTGCAAGTGGACGTTACGTTTGCAGAGGAAGAAGTAGACGGAGAAGATTTTATTCAACGCGTACAGAAACGCTGTCCGGCTTACAACTTGTTTAAGGATGCAGACGTGAAAATTGAAGTGATTTGGAACATCAACAAGGAGGAACAAGCATGAGTTCATATGGATTTTGGGTCATTTCACTCGCCGTTTTATATACCCTTGCCCTCATCATCGCAGGTAATGTAGCAAAACGAAAAGCCAACAGAGGAGAGCAATATTTCGTAGGCGGGCGGACGTTTAGATGGTGGACGGTTGCCTTTTGTATTACCGGACTCTTCTCAGGGTCGACGTATATATCAATTGTCGAGCTTTCCTACCTGACCGGCATTTCAGCGATTTGGTACGGCGTAGCAGAAACACTTCAAGTCTTACTGATCGCCTTATTATTAATTAAGTCATTCCGTGAAAAGTTAATCGTCACGATTACCGGTTTAATCGGCGATCAATTCGGCAGACGCGCGAAAGCTTTATCAGGCGCGATTACGGCCTTTGCCTTTCCGATGTGGTCCGTAGCTACAGCCATTGCCTTTGCTTCTGCCTTTCACGTGTTTACCGGCGTTTCGTTATCCTTATCCGTCGCTTTTACAGCCCTCTTACTGTTTGTTTATTTACAGGCAGGCGGAATGTGGTCGGTCGCATTTACACAAACGATGAACACGTTTGTTTTTGCCATCATGTTTATCATTGGTACTGTGGCCTTCTTTATCAATCCAGGCATCTCCGGCTTGCAGCAGCTTGCAGCCGATCAGCCGAACATGTTTGATTGGGGCGGTGCCGGCCTTCAAGTGATCCTTGTATGGTTTGCCACTTTCCTAGTAAACGTGATTTTAGCGCAGGCTGCTTTTCAGATGGCGTTATCTTGTAAAACGCCGGAAGAAGGCCGCAAAGGCTTAATCGTTGCAGAAGTGATGAGTGTTCCTTTTATTCTATTAGGTATTTTATTTGGCTTATCTGCCGCTGCTGTTGTTCCAGACGCAAGTTTAGGACTCGTTGCTCTCCCACAATATTTAATGGAAGTGCTGCCCGCTCCATTCGTCGGTCTGTTCTTCTTAGGCATCTGGGCTTGTGCTCTCGGATGGGGAGCACCTTGTCAGTTCTCAGGAGCAACAAGTCTTGGTAAAGACGTCGGGAGCGCCATTTTCCCTGGAGCTTCTCCAGAACAGCTTGTGAAATATACAAAATGGTCACTGCTGCTGCTGACTGGACTTATGATCATCTTCGGCTTCCTGCGCACAGAACAAGCCGCCTGGTGGAACGTACTCGCCTGGACCATGAGAAACTCAGCCACCTTCGCACCAGTCGTCGCTGCTTTATTCTGGCCGCTCGTTACAAAGCGAGCCGTCCTCGGCGCCCTATTTGGCGGGTTCGCAGCAGGCTTGATCTGGTACCACTTAAGTAATTGGCACCCAACTGATTTCTTCTTGAATATCCACCCGGTTTGGGTAGGAATGAGCGTCAACATTCTTGTTATGGTTCTGTTTACCGTTGCTTTCAACTATGGAAATTGGAAGATTACCAACAATCGTTCTGTAAAAGGAGCCGTTGTGTTGACTACCCTTGCAGCGCTGCTTGTCGTTAACGGATTGTTCTATGAATCTCTTCACGCCGCTGGTGTTGTAGGCATGACACTCTTCCTTAATGTACTAGCCATATTTATCGGAAGCATTATTTATATCAAACCGAAAGTGACAGAAGAATCTGCTCAAGAGCAGGTCGTCTCTTAAAAAGATAGAAAAAGAAGTCGTTCAGAGCTGGTGGAGATAACTTTAACCGAAAATCATTAGCGTAGTCAAAATACCGAAACAGTGGAGCAGCTCTATTGCAGCAAGGGAACATAAGGGTACCAGGTACCGAAAAGCTGTAAAAGAGCGAAGTGCCAAGTGTGAATTTCGGTACCTTGTACCCGGCGCACTGAAAGCGAAGCATTTTGACGGAGCGATGTGTAATTTCTCTTTAACATAAATAATCCGAACTGATTTCTACAGAATCGTTCGGATTATTTTTTACTTTATTCAGTTTTGTGTCATCCTCTTTGTGCGTGAGGCTTTTTCTAATAATGCCCTGACCAAGAATTCGTAAAAAACCTTAAGATCCAGACCAGACATCCTTCGCCAAGCGACCCGATTGTTCAAGTCCTTCCAACCATGCAGCTGCTTCTTGATCGCTTGTCTGATGAAGGTCTTGATAACACCTGATCAGTGTATCCATCACTTCAGGAGCCATCTTGCTGCCATCCCCACAAATGTACAGGTGGCCTCCTTGATCTAAAAGAGAAAGAATCGTTTGTGCATTTTTCTTCATCAAATGCTGTACATACACCTTTTCTTCATTCTCCTGTCTAGAAAAAGCACTATGAAGTTCAATAAGCCCGAGGCGTTCGGCTTCCTTCAGTTCTTTTTCATATAAAAAGTCCTGTTCTGGATGACGGCATCCGAAGTACAGGTGAGCACTTCCCAGCGTTTTCCCTTCCTGCTGCATGATACGGCGAGCCTGGATGAATCCTCTAAATGGCGCGATTCCCGTTCCTGGTCCTACGAGAATCATCGGAGTTGCAGGGTCGTCAGGCAGCTGAAAGTCCGATTGAGGAGTGCGAATGAAACAGGCGATTTTGTCCCCCTTCTCTCGTGATGCCAGATAATTAGAAGCCACTCCCTCATACTCACCTTTGCCGCTCCAGGCCTCTCCACGGACGACACTGACCGTAATACTTGTTTGATGTTCGTCCACACGTGGAGAACTAGAGATCGAATAGTAACGGACTTTCAAGGATGGCAGCAATGAGATAAAGCGTTCAAATTCCATTTCACAGGAAGGATAAGCTTCCAGCAGTTCAAGCATGGTCTGGCGTTTTTCCAAAATCTCTCGTTTATAGATGTCATCCTCTACGAGTTGTTCAAGCTCCATTTTGTGTGGAGGGCAAGGATTGCTCGCTGCAAGCTCACGAATTTGTGCGCGAGTCGCAGGCTCTTGCAGTTCCACATAAGACGATAACAATTGCACAAGCTGAACAGGTTGGTTGGTAGGCAGGTGGTTCGCTCTCCCTGTACCTTCTCCAAGAATGACGTACTCTTCTCCTTTTATTCCAAACCGGCTCAACACCCTGTTTACAAGTGCTGATGGATTTTCGGGCAGCACGCCAAGGTGATCGCCCTCCTTGTAGGTGACGCCTGAAGGCAGCTGCACATCAATGTGACGAGTACTGCGATCACGAGAATTCAAGAGTTCCTGGTTGTCATGAACAACGGCTGAGAAAGCATCATACGTGCGGGCAACTGGTGTATAGCTGACCCCACTGACGAATTCCATAGACACGTGACTAGACGTATGATCCCCTTTCTCCAGCTCAAGATGAAAATGATCCGCTAAACACGGCCATAAACGCTCCTGCCATTTTTCAAAATCCCCATCAAAGTCTTCACTTGCATCTCCTTCTCCACGTTCAAGGAGTCTTGTGGCCCCTTTGGCTTCGAGTTCTCCATCGATAATGGCAGGAATGCGTTGATAGGTGTTCGCCCAATTACGATCCCCGCAGCCGAAGACAGCGTAGGTTACCCCTTCCAGATCAGCTTCGGCAGCAGAAGGAAGCCAATCCATAAAGGAGACCGCATTATCCGGCGGGTTTCCGTTATAGGACGCAGATACAACCAAGACAGCCCCTTCAGTGGGAAGTTTCCCAGCAAACTCATCAAGTGGAGCTGTCGTTACTTCAAATCCCTGATATCGAGCGGTTTCCGCAAGCTCTCGGGCTACCCCCTCTGCCGTTCCCAAATTAGATCCAAATAACACAAGTAATGGTGTGCCATGAGATTGGATGACTGGCTTCGCCTTCGATTCTACGGAGGTTTCTTTTTTATCTGCGTCTGCTGGCGCTTGGAATACCCTTGCTTCTTTTCTGGATTTCACTTTCATCGTTAATCCGTCTGGCTTAAATGTTAGCGTTTCTTTAACGTCCAGTTCATAATCCGTATGATCTTCAAGCTCAAAACACTGCAAGACCATGCCGAGAACGAGCGTCGCTTCATGAAGAGCGAACTGTTGCCCAATGCACGCCCGCTGCCCATTGCCAAAAGGTTTATAAGCATGATGCGGAATGTTTGCGGGATCTTCAAACCGCTCCGGTTTAAACGCTTCGGCATCTTCTCCCCAGACGGACGAGTCACGGTGCAGCTCCGGTATAAGGAGGGTGAACGTATCTCCTTTTTCAACCTCATATTCTCCATCAAGGGTCGTATCTTCCTTGGCAAAAACAGAAAAAGCCGGTGCAGTCGGCCATAATCGTAACGCTTCATTCAAGATCATCCGCACATATTTCAACTGTTTCACCTGTTTATAAGAAGGCGTATCATCACCAAGCACTTCATCCACTTCTTGATAGGCTTTCTGTAATTTCTCAGGATGTTTCAATAAAAAATAGGTCGCAAAAGAAAGGAGACCGCTCGTTGTTTCGTGCCCGGCAATGAGGAATGTGATGATTTGAAATCGGATGTTCTCATCATCCAGCGATTCCCCTGTTTCAGGGTCTTTTCCTTTCAACATGTGAGCAAGTAAATCGTCCTCTCCTTGATCACCCGCTTGTTTACGTTCTTCGATTAATTGATCGACAAGATTGAACATGTAATCAATATCTTCTTTATACTGTCGTTTAGACCGGACCATCAGCTTATCCTGAATACCCAGCCGCTGCGTCTGGCTCATCGATTCATCCATCGCACGAACCATTTTTTCTACGAATGGATGAGAATCTTCACGATAGAAGCTGTTGAAACGATAGTTGAATCCACACAAACCGATCGTGTCCAGCGTAAGGCGTGTCATGTCATCCGGAACATGAACTTCCTCGTTCGGATTAAGCCGGGCCCATTTTTGAACCAGCTGTGAAGCAAGATCGATCATTTTTTCATGATACCCCTTCATCGCTTGCTGGCTGAAACTAGGCAGCAAGATATTGTGGGCTTTCTTCCAATTCGGTTCCTCCGTCTCACTTGTGAACAAACCATCTCCACCAAAGGCGCGTACCTTTTGAAGGGCGGGTCCCAATTTTTTATCAAAGCGCGTTTCGTCACAGATTTCTGCAGCAAAACGAGCACTAGAAACGAAGTTGCTAACCCGGCCTGGAAAATGAAATTGGTAAATCGGTCCAAGCTCCCGAGCATGCTTCATGAACGATTGCACGGGTTTTTCTTTATCTATGCCCGGTAAATTTCCGAGCGGTCCATAGGATTTCGGTTGTGGAAGTTTTTCTATATGATTCATGAACAAACACCTCTTTCATGGAATTGAAAATACCGGAATGAATATTCATTCCTAAACTTAGAGAAGAAAACTGAGCCCCATCACTCAGGATGACGCACAGCGTCCCAGCAGCTTTCCTCTACGCCTGCCAATAATTCGTCCGATGCTTCGATGTCACCTGCACGAATCAATTTAAAAAGCTCAAGAAAACCACCAAATATAATAGCAATTAACGCCTTCGATGGAAGCTCCCGGATTTGCTTTTCTTCTTTCCCCTCATCTATGAAATTCTGGAGAATCATCAGCAGATGATTAAAATGCTCTCGACTCGTATCGTCAAGAAAGTAAGCAGCATTATGTGTTTTTATGAAATAAAGGGCATGCTCATGTTCATTTGTGAAACGAACCATCCCTTGAAACAAATGATGAAATTGATCACGGATACTATGGTCTTGGGGATAATTTTCCTCCAGCGTATTCGTGAACAAAGTCACATAATGTTGAAACAATGTATTGACGAGAACCTCTTTGTTCTCAAAATAGCGATATATGGTTCCTGCTCCCACGTTGGCATCATTGGCAATCATCGGAATCGTTGTGGCATCGAATCCACGTTCTGCAAATAAAGTCAGCGCACTATGCAAGATATGATCACGTTTACTTGTGGATGTTGGCATCTGAAACCTTCCTCCTTCTGTCGCGGAATGAACATTCATTCCTAATCAGTTTAGTACATCTTGCCATACAGTGCAAGCATACAAATAACTCAAAACGTTCGCGAGCTGGGGAGCTTCCGCAAAGAAGGTCTCAAAGTCTGTCTTCTGTTCCAATTGTGCTTCTAACTCTTCTTATCTCAAGCAGCAGATATATATTTCTTGAGTGATCTCCCTGATTCATGAAGACTGATTTCAAGATTACAAAGGGGTATTCGATTTTTTGAACATACAAAACCCCGAATATAGACATTCTTTAAGTATGTCTTTAATTCGGGGTATCATTCAGGGAGAGCTTTCCCATCTATTTTACTGATTCTTTTATTTACCGAATAATGCTTTCCTTGTTTTAGGCCCTACAATACCATCAGCCACTAACCCTTTTGACTTCTGAAATTTCTTTACAGCCTTTAAAGTCTGCGGTCCAAAGGATCCATCAGCAGTAATGCTGAGTTTTTTCTGTAAAATTTTCACGGCATCTCCTTTACTGCCATACTTTAAGTTGACGTTAAAGGTTTCATATCCTGCGACTACTTTTTTGGCTTTGGCAACCCCATATTTTTGTGCTAACGCCGGGAATGATGATGAAGCGCTTGTAATATAGACCGGAATATTATGATCTGCCCGGTCATACAACCAGATGACATCTTTATTATACATTCGAATACAACCGTTGGACGCGTAAGTTCCAATGGAGGACGGATTATTTGTTCCATGCACTCCATAAACATTTCCTGAGGTATGTCCCCAGTCTCCCGGTACTTTGAGCCCTAGCCATCTTGCGCCTAATGGATTCCGTGGATCACCACCTGGGATATTCTTTTTATACCATGGCCTGTTTTTAACCTTATTCACGAGAGAAAATTTCCCTTCCGGCGTTAAACCTTTCGTTTTTCCAGTTGCTACAGGTAACACTTTCACAAGTGTACCTTTTTCATAAAAAGCCAGTTGGTTGTTACTTTTGTTAATAATAATTGCTTCGTTCTGTGCGGCCTCTGCCGGCTTTACCATCAAACTAAAACTCATCCCCAAAATCCCTAATGCAAACACGATTTTTCTTAGCTGCATTCTCTTTCCTCCATTAATTCCCTTAGTTAGCTTGGAAATATTATACTCCGGGAAATGGGGAAAAAAGTGTCGAAAGCGGCTGTCGAAATATAGAAATTTTCAAGTAGATATGAGCCATCATATAGATACTTGAAAATGGAATTTCATAAGGAACTCACTGGGAAACCATCTTTGGATTTGGTCTATTTATGTACACCTTTCCAGTCATTTTCAGTTTTGAAAGGAGGTCGAATAAACTATGCAGCATTCGCCCCCTAAACTGAAGACTCGATTTCAATATAACTAATACTTCCTGCTTATGAGTTGTTTCGATTTAAATGGTAATATCCGAAAACGCAGATGGCATAAAGAGGTGCTGCTATACAAATAAAAATTATGCCTGAATATAACTTTTCTTCATCATAGAAATCTAGATTTGTGGCAAAGTGCAACAACCAAGAAGCCAGGGCTACTGAAGCAATTTAATAAAGAAATTTTTCTCCACTTAACTTATCTTTCTTTCTTCTAACCATTAACGAAACCACGCCTATATACTCTATAGCATACATACATAAACATATCTCCCTTGGAATAGTGAATGTGTCCGTTTTACTCATATTTACCACTTATAAACGACCTCTATGTTTATGTAAATAATGAGTTTCAAATTCTTAGCATCATCTCGAAAATGAGCCTTTCACAATCCTGCACTTATCTTGAAGACCTTAAATCGACAGAATCACAATACGTCAACAGTTATTATGATTCTGCTAATAAATTTGCTGATTTCACAAACTGAAAGCACCTTTTCCTATTAATTAAAATCGAGAATAAATCCTTTGGAATTTTACCTGCCATTTATATTATTTCTCGACGTTTTCTGAACCACTGATTTAAAAGTAGATGCCCCTCTTTTTTTACAGCCTTTTACTTCTAATTTACCTTGTCCAATCATTAACTATAAGGACAAACTTCTTTAATCCAGGGAGGCACTTGGCATGATCTTACTTTTAATCAGGCAGATTGTTCTTGGTTTATCACTGGCAGCCCCAATCGGACCGATTAACATAGAAATCATTAGAAGAGGGATTTATCAAGGATTCTGGCCTTCTTTGCTGGTAGGAGCAGGCGGCATGACGACGGATCTCGCCTTAATGTATCTTGTGTATCGTGGCCTTTCCGATTACTTAACCTTAAACGCCGTGCAGCTTACATTGTTAGTGTTTGGTGCCCTTGTTTTAACCTATACAGGCATCCAAAGCTTCTTAAATCGACCTGAACCGGTCATTGATTCATCCGATCATAGAGGAGAGCGTTTTAGCCCCGGGTTGCTTCGCCCTTACCTTACGGGTATTTCCATAGCAGCCTTCAATCCTTTAAACATTTTGTTTTGGTTAGGCATCTACGGATCAGTGCTTAGTGATTCGTTGCAAGACGAAAACGTGCTAAGAGCCTTTTACATTAACAGCGCGATTTTTATTGGGATCGGTTTATGGAATGTAAATTTGGCCCTCACCGTCCACTTTAGTAAATCATTGTTAAAGCCCGGGGCATTGAAGCTCATCTCTTTAACGGCGAGCTTGTTCTTAATAGGGCTTGGTGTTTACTTTGCTTTTAAGGCGGTTGTTAAAGTGACAGCGTTTTTTTAAAAAGCAGACAAGCGTCATACCTTTTGATTCTATATCACAAAAAGTATAAAACTACATCTGTATCGATGGGTTCGCAGCCTAGGTGTCGAACCATAGACAGGATCTGTCCTTTATGGTGAAATTCATGCGTCATCGTATGCGTGAACAGCCAAAGGACAGAGACCTCAAGTTCATGATCCTGCCAGGAAACCGCCTTTAATGTTAGGGAAGGATTCGTTTCGTATTCATGTAGAAATCCTTCGCCGAGCCCGTCTACCTGGTGAAATAAGCTTCGCATTTCCTCTACGTCCTTGATGACCTTCCCGTTAACTGCTAGAGGGTCTTTTAAAGCAAACTTTCCAATCCACGTTTGATAGCATTCAACCACGTGGGCATGAAGATGACGGATGGATCCCCATTCAAAGCCTTGAAGCTCTGCTGTATAATCTTCTGGCTTTATTCCTTCACAAAACTGGAAGAGAACCTCTCGAGTTTCACTAAACGATAGTGTTCGCTAAGAATGTTCTTTTTTTCTCTCCTATTAATCGATTCAAATCTCCATAAACAAATACCCTGCCTATGTTAGGGCAGGGCAGCAAACTCTATTTTTCCTACAACCGCCATTTTCCGCTTCCCCACAACTGACTCATATACTCCTCCGACTCGCCGGTATTTGCGTTAATGATGAACTCCTTTGTTAGGTAGCTAGAGTCAACGTGTACGTTCCAGAGCGGCAAGTACGTAAGGAACAGTTCTTCAAGCTGATAGCTGGGCTTCTTTAATACATAGCTGCGGTTGATTTGATTTTGCTGAATGTCTAGGATGTATGTCTCCTCGACCTGCTGCTTCGTCAACTGCGCGGGGACAACTTCACCGTTTTCTACTTCCCTATCGTTCATCGGCGGCACGGTTGGAAAAAGTCCGCGGTAGCCGGAAACGGCGTCAACGAACACCATGTTCGGCTTTTTTCTCGGTGGAAAAGGTTTACGATCAGCAATGACGAGCAGTTTGGCCACCCACATCGGGTGATACACACGCTTTGTGCTCGTGATGTGGTTTTTAATGTAATCAGCGTCGATGCTGCGGTTCATTTTCATCTGCACGCCCAAATTTTTATATAGGACGTTAGGCAGCTCGCTTTCGGTTATGCCTCCGCCTGTCCCGATGAGGCGGAGGTTTTTCTGTTTCAATGTTTCCATTGGCTTCATCCTTTATGACTCGATATGAGTGTGATAGCGATCCACTTCGCTTTGCATTTCTTCAGGTGGCGGAGACGTCATCAGGCTGACGACAATCACAAGAATCGCAGATACAGGGGCAGCGACGATTGGCTCAGCCACGAGAGCGAATGGCAAGGCGGCCATAATGATAAACGCCACGGATCCTCCGATCATCCCCGCCAATGCTCCAGCCATGTTCGCCCGCTTCCACCAAATGCCGAGGACAAGCGGGAAACCGAAGGCCGACAGCATGGCGCCACTGACCCAGCCCACCATAATCGCGATGAGCTGTGGTGGATCAATAGCGAAATAAATACCGACGAGACTGGCGAGCATCATGACGACAAACCCAATCCGCGTGACTGACTTTTCGGAGGCCTTTTTATTAATGTGTCCTTTATACAAATCATGAGCAACACCAGCCGACACGGCGAGCAGCATGGCATCAGCTGACGACATAATGGCAGCTAATAATCCAGCCAGCATAATCCCTGCGAGGATTGGCGGCATGTAATGCTCAATCACGGATATAAAAATCATGTCCTGATTATCCAGGGAACCGATAATGCCTAGACTTGCTCCGGCAGAAGCAATGATCGCGCCGAAAATAAAGACGCAAAGGTATAAAATACAGGCACCGAGCGCAGAACGACGGGCAGTTTTTGCATCACGTGAAGCGAAGTTACGCATCACAGCGGATGGCGATACGACACCAAACCATAGGAAGGCGATGAACAACCCAAAGTACGACATCCACGGCTGTGTGACCTCACCAAATGCAGGGTCGACAGCCAAAGCATCTTGAATTAACGTACCTACTCCTTCGTGATCGGCCAAAATAATGATGGAAAGCACGAGCATCCCAATCACCATGACGGCCCCTTGAATCAAGTCGGTATATGTAATCGCCCACATGCCGCCTAAGGCCGCATACAAGGTAAATCCAATCCCAAGAAAAATAACAGCGGTGGTATATTCAATGCCAAGCACGTAAGAACCGATTAAGCCTGAGGCTGTGAGCTGCGGCACCATATAGAACGTCATACTGAGAACGACGATGATGGCAGCTACAATTTGTACCGGTTTTCCAAAGCGTATTTTGAAAAACTCCGGCATCGTTTTTACGCCGGAGCGTCGAATCTGCCCCGCGATCAGAAAGAGAGCAAAGGATGGAATGGCTACCGCCCCGAATCCATAAGCGAATAAGAAAGGGAGGCCGAGTGCGACGCCTGATCCAACGGCTCCCATTAAGGAGCTTGAGCTTGCGACAGCGGCAAACAAAGCGAATGATCCTACGAAACTATTAATATTGCGTCCTGCGGTCCAGTAATCATCTTCTGATGAGTGAGCTCTCTTGGCAAAATAGATGCCGATGAGGGTCATGAAGATTAAGTAGAAGGCTAATATGGAGGTTTCCATTCCTTTCATCGTCTACAGCTCCTTTAGTTCGATCGTTTTTCTATCTTTTCAATCCAAATGACATAAATAAAGGTTAATAGCAGCCAAATAAAAAAGCAGAAGAACATCAGCCATCCGGCAAGGGAGATGCCCATCCAATACACTTCCGTCGGCCACCAGATCCAAACGATGGAGGAAATGATGGCGAGCGCAATTACCATGATAATGCCGGGGTCTTTCCATTTTGATTTCGTCATTTGTTTCACACGGACTCATCCTCTCTTATCGGATTTTTTCATATAAGGCTTTCGTTACGACTAAATCAAAAATCGCCGCTCCTACGGATTTGAAGATGATCGATTGTCCCTCTGGGTTCTGCGGACGATGATTGCGTTCAATGATCTCTTTAAGCGACAGCGTTTGTTCAGGGTCAACGCCAAGCTCCTGCGCACGAATCATATCGCCTGATTCACGGAAAGCACTCGGCGCATCGACGTAAACTTCATCCGCCTCCTTTAAGATGCTGTCAGGAATCTCCTGCATCGCCGGGTGGAATGAACCGACACCGACAATCTGCTTGCCTTTATAGGCTGCGGGATCAAGCTCAGGAAGCACGGGTTTTTCAGAGGTGGTTGTCGTGACAATAATGTCAGAATCACGGACTAATTCTTCCGGCGAAGCTTGTTCAATATGTAGTGCCGGAAAGGCCTCTCTCGCATGTTTAATAAATGTTGAAAGCTTATTCTGACTGCGGTTGTACACCTTCACGGTTTGAATCGAGCGAACTGCACAGGCGGACTGCAGGTGACTCCACCCTTGTGTCCCGGTTCCAATAATTCCGAGAGAAGAAGCCTCCTCCTTCGCTAAATACTTCATGCCAAGACCGCCAAGCGCCCCCGTACGAAGCCCGGTAATCGGCATCGCATCACACATTAAGAGAGGCTCCATCGTCTTGCGGCTGTACAGAATCATCAGTCCATGAATCGTCGGCTTCCCAAGTGACGTATTGTTCGGTGCTACACCGACGAGCTTCGTTGCATAATAATCACCATAATAGGAAGGCATTAAAAGACTTGTATTATCGCCGTCTTCGATATGCATGCGATCAGGCATGATCATATCCCCATTGCTGTCGTCTAAGTAGAATTGTTCAATGGAGCGAATCGTTTCGTCCATCGTCAATCGTTCGTTGACTTGTTCTGCTGTTAAATAGTCCATATAAGCCCTCCTTCGTTACTAGTAACGCTATACTACCACAATTTTCTGATTTATTAAAATAATGAAAAAATCCAACACATCTGCAAGTGTGCTGGATTTTTTAGTTATGAGATTAATACAAATTCCGATAAGTTGCTTTCCGGCTTAACAACTGTTCTTGAGCCTCGTTATGATGGTTATTCATAGGCATTTTATCTTTTTTGTTTCTCGTAATACGAATCGTAAAGATGAAAAAATGGATCGTCATCTTGCTCCTTCCTTTCTATAAGAAGCTAAGCATCGTTACAGCATCAACTCTCCTAAATTGCCTAAACTCGAATCTTTCGCCTTCATCCCCTCATCCTTAATCATTCCTGTATTCACTCGTATCACCTGCTGCAAGCTGCCTTTTAATGAAGGATTTTCTACAGCGACGATGCCAAGAATATCTAAGCTTTTAATTTTTGATGAAAGAACCTCAGGCGTGACACTATCGTCTATGATTAGTTGTCCGTCTACAATAAACGCGGTTGGATGGTCTAAAGCTTCCAGTTGTTCGTTCGTCCATCGCTCTTCCCCTTCGATAAATAGAAAACGGTCTTCGTACGACAAAACCTCTGTTTCCAGCAGCGGGGCTGTTTCATATACGAGATCCTCCAGTTCTTCTGGACAAATAACAATGGACGTCGAATGAATGGATGCTATAGAAAAAGCGTCACGCGTTACATCCGCTTCAATGATCAGCGGCTTGTTCGTGTAGAGCTTTTTGCCTTGGAATCGTTTAATGGAGCGGCTGTTTACGCGCAGCGGCTTCGTCAGCTGTAAGTAACCGTCAGGAATGACCTCCACCTTGCTGGAGGAAAGCGAACCTGCTTTTTTATAAAAATTCGTTTCTTGAGATTCATAGAGCCTGACCTTGCCATTGACATCGATCTGGTGAATTTTTTGCTGAAACAATGCCATGTCTAAATCCACAGGTAATCGCAGCTTGCCGTTTACGGTTAACCGAATAGCAAGATCGGCTGAATGCAAGTAGGCATTCGTTAACTCGAAATGCCCGTTTTCAAAACGCAGCTCTTCCTCTCCGTACGACTCCACATCCATGGCTCCATACGAGATGATGTGAAAAAGAGAGCCAGTCAGGTGGTCCGGACAATAAATGCTGCCGCTTACTCTAAGCTCAAGCAAGCTGTTCTTCAGCTCGTCAGCCTGCACATCTTGCTCAACAATGAGATTACCGTTTACGAACAGCTTCACTTCTTCCGTTAACGATTGAAAATACGCTTGATCTACGTGTAAGTTGCTATTCACCACTTGATACCCCTTTGGCAGCTCCACACATTGACCGATGTTGCCGACGTTTAATTTCGGCAGGAGGTACGCTTTTTCCTTAGGATATAAAATCATGCCAATGTTCTCGATCCTCTCCACATCTTGTAAGCTTTTTTCCGTAGCATTCATTAAATTTAACAGTCCGACATTTCCAATTCGTTGAGTCATCATTCATCCTCCTCTAAAAATTTACGTAATTGTTTCATTGCAGTCTGAAGCTTAAAGCGAACGGTAGAAGCAGGCAGCTCCAGCCGCTCACCGATTTCTTTACTCGATAATTCCAACCAGTACCGTTTAAACACAATGTCACTTAACTCCGGCGACAAGCGGGAGAGCAATTCGGTCATCTCCATTCGACTTAACGTCAGCTCATGAATGGGAAAATCCGCTTCATCATCCCACTCGGTTAAGCGCTGATCTTTTCTTCGTTCATCAATCAGCTTATTTTTCATTACTCGATAGAACCACGCTTTTTGCTTATGACGAGGCAGATCGAGCAGGTGCTCTTCCTTTAACGATTTGATCCACGCATCCTGCACAAGGTCCTTCCCTTCTTGTTCGTGACGCGCGATCGAAAAGGCGAATCGGAACAGGTCGCTTTTCAGTTCTTCATATAGATCACTTACTTCCATACGACCACTCACTTTGTCTAATTATTGGCTCCTTCACTTAGATAACGAATGAGGCGGAGGAAGTGATGGAGTTTTTTCAAAAAATAGGTGAATTTCTTTTGAAGGATTTGTCCGGGGATTGAAAAACGCTGATATATTCTCATTTTCGCTGATAAAGGAAAAAAAACGCTGATATAAGTATAGTTTAGCTGATAAAAGGTGATTTCCGCTGATATCTAAAATTAAAAAATAAGCAGCCGCGAACGGTCTGCTTATTTTATAGCTTCTACATCATTTACTTCACCGCGGCCTCTTCTTCCTGATCTTCCGGCGGTTCCTTAGTCACATACGTGCCCGCAATAAAGTCATGAATCGCCCGTTTATCTTCCCTCATTCCGACCATAAATGCACTGACGATCAGGCCGATCCCAAGTGTCACAATATAGACGAGCGTACCTACCACTTCTCTTAAAAGCATCGTACCAAAGCCAACATTCTGTCCGTTCATCCGTACGATACGGATTCCGATTAACTTGCGTCCTACCGTGTATCCATACCAAATGACCGGAAGCACAATCGCATAGACGTAGCCAAGTAGATCTACCGGGCTGTAACCATCGTGGAAAAAGCTGCCGTGGATAAGTATTGTCATCAATCCAAGTGGAATAGCCAATAAAAGACCATCTACAATTCTTGCTCCTAACCTGTTCCAGAACCCCGCCGGGTGATGTACTTCCATATAAAAAACCTCGCTTTCTTTCCATACTTATCGTACGAATCAACGTAAAATATGTTTCACAAGAATAATAAAAGCTTGATTTCCCCGTGAAGAAATCAAGCTTTCCGCTTTATAATATATGACTATTTGCCTGTAGAAAGAACTGTGAGTGTTTATAGTTATACGTCACTTTAGAAAAGTCAAACGGCTGCCCGTTTGTTAAATGAAATATGCTTTCCATGAAAAGCTTCGGATCCCCTTCTTTCAATCCTAAGTACGCGGCTTCTTCTTCATTCAGTTTATCGACGTGAAGGTAAATATCTGAGAAACCGACCTTCAATCCGAGACCTTCTTGAATGTAATGAAAGATCGACTCCGAGGCAATCTCCCGATTTAAGTAGGTTACCGACGATTTATTATAGTACGACTCCTCCAGACAAAGCGTCTGTCCGTTAATGTAGCGGATGCGTTTCACATAATAAACTTCCTGGTGCTGATCGATGTTCAAGTTATAAGCGGCTTCTTCTGTCGGTTGACAAACCTTTAACTCCACCACCTCAGATGTGACATTAAATTCTTCCAGGTCCTTTTTAAATCCCTGGTTTGATAACAGACTGATGTACCCTTCTCTGTTATGTCTTCGAACAAAAATCCCGCTGCCCCTTACTTGATATACGACTCCCTTTTTCTCCAACAGATCCAGGGATTTCGTAATCGTGCTCTTACTCACGTTAAATCGTGCCATCAGATTTTCAAGGACAGGCAGTTTATCCCTTTGCTGAAGGTTATGCTCTTCAATATATTTTTCGATGTCGATTGCGATTTGCTGATACTTTAACATAAACATTCCTCTTTACCTTTTTAATCCTTACATTACCAGCATTATAGCATAAACAGCCCTGGGGCTCATTCACGCATTTTAAACATATATAATTATTTTGTTAGGGTATTGATTAATTGTATCGATACAATTATAATGTAAGCGAATACTCAAATTAAAAAGGAGGGTTTCATTTGGCGAAAAAAGTGAGAGATTACTCTAAGCTTGCAGGGGACATATTAGAGGCAGTCGGCGGGGAAGAGAACATCATTAAGGTATCACGGTGTGCCACGCGGCTCCGACTCGTGCTTAAGCGATCGAAACCGCAGGCCAAGGAACAAGTGACGTCTTTACCCGGGGTTATTACGGTTGTAGAGAACAACGGTCAGTTCCAGGTCGTCATTGGTCAGCATGTAGGTGAGGTTTACGAAGCATTTGCCAGTCTGGTAAACATGGACATGGGGGACGATGATCAAAGTGAAAAGCAAGGGACGATCGTCAACCGTGTCATTGCTACGATGTCAGCCGTTTTCGCTCCCTTTATTTACATTTTAGCGGCTGCTGGTATTCTTCAGGGCTCGTTGATTTTAATTAATTTGTTATTTTCCGGATTTCAGGAAACAGGGACCTATGAAGTGTTGAGCTTTATTTCATGGGCGCCCTTTACCTTCTTACCTATTTTTATTGCAATGACCGCAGCGAAACATTTTAAGGTCAACACGTATATTGCGGTTGCCTGTAGTGCAGCTTTAGTCAGTCCGACGTGGACAGCAATGGCTGATCAGATTGCTTCAGGAGAAACGATTTCTTTCCTCGGCATTGCATTATCAGAAACGGTGTACACTTCTTCTGTACTGCCGCCGCTATTCTTAGTCTGGCTCTTATCCTATCTTGAGAAGTTTCTAAATAAAAACATGAATGAAGTCGTACGTCCGTTATTCGTACCGCTCATCTGTATGGTCGTCATGGTGCCGTTAACAATTCTATTAATCGGTCCGCTTTCCACATTAGGAGCCAACGGGATTGCGAACGGCTACAATTTCTTAGCGGAAAATGCACCAGCCCTGGCTGGAGCGATTATTGGATCGCTATGGCAGGTGCTCGTTATTTTCGGCGTTCACTGGGGCGTTACACCAATGGTGCTCGCTAACTTTGACCAGTACGGCCGCGATTCCTTCCAGGCGTATCAGACCATTGCGGTTATTGCCCAGGTTGGCGCCGTTCTTGGGGTCGTCCTGAAGGCGAAAAGCCAGGAAACGAAAAAAGTCGGTGTATCGGCTGGAGTAACCGGGATCTTCGGGATTACAGAACCTGCGATTTACGGGGTCAACCTGCGATTTAAAAAGCCGTTTATTTTTGGATGTATTGCAGGGGCCGTCGGTGCGATAACGGCAAGCTTTTTTAACCCGTATTATTTTGCCTATGCCGGACTGCCGGGTCCATTAACCATTGTAAACGGCATAGACAGCGCCTACCCGATGTCAATATGGGGAATTGTGATCGGCTCCCTGATCGCCATTGTCCTTCCTGTCGTACTCATTCAAATTTTCGGATTTGGAGAAGATACAGCAAAACAGGCTGGCAGTGAAGCGTTAGTTGAGGAACAAGGACAGGCTGGCGAGACTGCTGCGGCTGTAGATGATGCAAAAGTGAATGAAGAAGTCGTGGATGCTCCGTTCAGCGGTAACGTCATTCCGCTTTCAGAGGTGCCCGATGAAGTATTCAGTTCAGGAGCGATGGGTAAAGGAGTCGCGATTCAGCCGACGGAAAATAAACTTTATGCTCCATTTGATGGCACCGTCGTCATGATCGCACCTACCAAGCATGCGATCGGGTTACGTTCAGAGACTGGAGTTGAGTTACTCGTGCACATAGGAATCGATACAGTCAAACTCGACGGAAGTCCTTTTAACTTACATGTAGAAGACGAGGCTGTGTTTAAAAAGGGAGAAATCCTTGTTGAATTTGATGAAGAAGCCATTCGGGGACATGGGCTCGAAACGATCACTCCGGTCATCGTTACGAATGCCGGGGCTTACGAAGAAGTGATCATTGAAGACCTTAAGCAAAGCATATTCAATCAAAAACTAATGACAGTCGTAAAATAAGGAGGAAGAAACATGACACAAATGCCAAAAGATTTTCTATGGGGCGGGGCTTTAGCTGCTCACCAATTCGAAGGCGGATGGAACGAAGGCGGCAAAGGACCGAGCGTCGTTGACGTTATGACCGCAGGAGAGCATGGCGTTCCTAGAAAAATCACCGAAAATATTGAGGAAGATGAGTTTTATCCAAACCATGAAGCCATTGATTTTTACCATCATTATAAGGAGGACATCGCGTTATTTGCTGAAATGGGATTGAAATGCCTGCGTACCTCCATTGGGTGGACCCGTATTTTTCCGAAAGGGGACGAAGCGGAGCCGAACGAGGAAGGGCTGCAATTCTATGATGATGTGTTTGACGAATTATTAAAGCATGGCATCGAGCCTGTAATTACCCTCTCTCACTTTGAAATGCCGCTCCACTTAGCCAGAGAATACGGCGGGTTCCGCAGCCGAAAAGTAGTCGACTATTTCGCTAAATTCGCAGAAGTCTGCTTCAACCGCTACAAAGACAAAGTGAAATACTGGATGACGTTTAATGAAATTAACAACAAAATGGACGTCAACAACCCGATTTTTCTATGGACAAATTCCGGAGTTACTGTAAAAGAAGGAGAAAACGCAAAGGAAATTATGTACCAGGCCGGCCACCACGAATTACTGGCCAGTGCCTTAGCCGTTGCGAAAGGAAAGGAAATCAATCCAGACTTCGAAATCGGCGCCATGGTTTCTCACGTTCCGATCTACCCTTATTCTTCTAACCCAGAAGATGTCATGCTGGCTGAAGAAATGATGAGGCAGCGCTACTTCTTCCCTGATGTGCACGTACGCGGATATTATCCGAGCTATGCGTTAAAAGAATTTGAGCGTGAAGGCTATCACGTTCCATTTGAAGAAGGCGACGAAGAAATTTTACGTAACGGAACGGTTGATTATCTAGGCTTCAGCTATTACATGTCCACGACGGTTAAAAGTGACGTAGAACAAGATAACAGCGGTGATATCGTCAACGGCGGCCTGCCAAATGGAGTCGAAAACCCGTACATTAAATCAAGCGACTGGGGCTGGGCGATTGATCCAACGGGGCTGCGCTATACACTCAACCGCTTCTACGACCGCTATCAGATTCCTTTATTCATCGTCGAAAATGGATTTGGTGCTGTCGATACAGTAGAAGAAGACGGTTCGATCCACGATAAAGCAAGAATCGAATATTTAAAGTCTCACATTGAAGCTGTGGAAAAAGCCGTCACGTACGACGGAGTCGATTTAATGGGCTACACACCGTGGGGCATTATTGATATCGTGTCTTTTACAACCGGTGAAATGAAAAAACGCTACGGCATGATTCATGTCAACCGCGATAATGAAGGAAACGGCACGATGAAGCGGTCTAAGAAAGATTCTTTTGACTGGTATAAGCAGGTCATTGAAACGAACGGTGAAAAATTATCCTATAAACACCACATAAACATTTAAATAAAAAAACAAACCCGAATAAGGACCGTTCTTATTCGGGTTTATTTGTATGAATCTGTTATTCTGCTTCCATCGCATCCTCTTTCGTTTCATGAACCGTGCCGAATGGATGCTCAGGCGGCGCATAAATCGTGTACAGCTTCAGCGGCGTATCTCCAGTATTGGTTAAATTATGCCACATCCCTGCTGGAACCATAATGGCAAAATCATCTTCAACCTCCGCTTCGAAATCTAACTGATTCTCACGAGGCCCCATTTGTACAAAGCCTTCCCCTTCTTCAATCCGCAAAAACTGATCCACATCAGGATGCACTTCTAAGCCGATATCACTCCCTGGTTCAATACTCATCAGCGTTACCTGTAAATGCTTTCCCGTCCATAAAGCTGTACGGAACGTGTCATTCTCTTTTGAGGCAGCATCAATATCGATGACAAGTGGACCTCTTCCGTAATCCTTTAATTCCATACTTTCCTCGTCATCGCCCATTTGTCTCAAACGTTCCGCAAGTGCGGCTCCATGATGACAAGCGTTCCAAAACACATCTCGAACCGGGAGATGCTGGGTAAGTACATAGCTTTGCCGGTCTCTTTCATAAGCCGATTGTTCTGCAGCATAAGCTTTCTGCAATCCGTCTCTAAACGTTTCAAACGTTAACTGCTCGATGTCGTAGTCAGGCTGACTTCCCGTCTGCCTTACATATTCATCCGTTAATTGCTGGACAAAATACTGCTTACTTGCTGCCGCTTCCATCAGATCGTGCTTATGATGAGGAGTGGGAGCTGCATTTGCTAATCGATGGTAAAAATCAATAGAAGCCGCTTCTTTTTTAATGGCCGAAAGTATGATATCCGCTATTTGAGTGCTGTTTCTCTCCGTGTTTGCGTGATAAGGGGGAGAGGAGAAATTAGGCCTATTGTACATATCGCTCAGTCCTTTACAAATTTATAAAATTATCCTATGCATGACGCGGAGGAATGTACGTATTTCGTAAGGGACTCGTTACAAAAAAGCCGCTCAGAAAAGAGGCTGGTGGACCCTAATGCTGAACCTCTCAGCTAGGGGGCGGGTCAAAAGAAAGGCAGAGTTTTTTCAATAATCAATGATCGCCATAGTCCTATTCTTGATCAATGGGAGATGTAATATGGTCATTATATGTATCGACGTAAACATTGCCGTTCGCTGCTAACACCGCATAAACCACTTCCTTTATGCTGACTTGACGTTTAGCCAGTTCCGCGTTCAGCCAAGAATGAGACAGCTCGTTTTCTGTTAAATTCTTCTCGATAATCTCCCCATCCATAATAAGCTCGATCGGAAGCCTTTGTTCAGGGGTTAGTAATGCAGCGATATCCTGTTTGGTCACACTTCTAAACTGTGGCTTCTTTAATACAGTTAACGATCCATTCGTCTCGATTAAGGCAAAAAGGACTTCTTCAATAGTAAAAACGTCTTTCTCCCGTAATTGTTGATTTAAATAATCTAACGTGTACCGCATTTTCTTCATATTATGTTCGAGAATCTTCCCGTTTTGAATGATGATCGTTGGATCGCCGGCGAAAAACTTCCTGGCCTTTCGATTTTTCAAGGAAACGAAAGCAATAAAATAAGCGACTGCCACAAATATTATAAAAGATAAACCGATATGGTGGCTCTTAATCGATAGGTTAAATGCTAAATTGGCTGCAATAGAACCAAGGGAAATAGCGGCTATGAAGTCAAAAATGGTCATCTGAGAGAGCGTTTGTTTACCTAAAATCCGAGCGCCTATTAATAAAAGAACAAAAGCTCCGATCGATCGTAAAATTACTTCTATATGCTCAGCCATAGATTTCCCTCCATTTCCTTTTGCATAGCTTTTGCGGAAGGGAAGATTTCATGCAGTTATTTAAGTTAAGGATCGGCATACATCGCTTACGTATCGCCGGGCGATATGTGATTCAGACTGTATCGTATCGCGATACGATACGCAAAAAAGAGCTGTCTCCACGCGAAGACAGCTCCTCTCCTTTAGTGTTCCTCATACAGATGATTTTCTAACTCACTGCGTATATCGTCTGGAATCCGCTCGGACACCTGCTTTTCTACGTTGAAATTTACGTATGTGGTGTGTCCTGTAGCGCATAGCGTATCGCTCTGCCACACCTCTTCATACAGCTTGAGGCTCGAATTGCCGACCTTCTCCACCCACGTGCAAATCTCAACATTCGTGCCAAAGTAAATTTGGCTTTTAAAATCAATATTCATATTGATAATAATCATCTTCCAATGGTGGAAATTGTCGTCGGGGGTGAAAAGCTTGAACAATGGATTACGCCCCGCTTCAAGCCAGACAGGGACGACCGTATTGTTAATGTGCCCCACCCCATCGGTTTCAGAGACACGCGGTTCAATGACGGTTTTATACATAGGCTCATTCCTTTTTCACTTGATTGTAAAAGGGCGGGGGGACAGCGTCAACTATTTTTCAGTTGGGGAAATTCGCGGCGAAATGAGAAAATTCGCGGGTAAATCGTAATTTTCGCGGCTATTTTTGTAAAAACGCGGCCAATCTCAAAAAATCGCGGCGAAATCTTCCCCGCGTATCCACCATAAATTTGCTATAATTTCCATAGAAAGCGTGGTGATTCCGTTGTTTAATATTTTGCTCATTGAAGATGACACGTCTCTGTTTACTGAAATAAAAGAACGCCTTTCCCAATGGGAGTACGAGGTCGTCGGCATCGATGATTTCCATAAAGTAATGGATACGTTCACAGAAGCTCAGCCTGACCTCGTCATTATCGATATTCAGCTTCCGAAGTTTGATGGCTTCCACTGGTGCCGGATGATTCGGCAGCATTCCAATGTGCCGATTATTTTCCTCTCTTCACGCGATCACCCCACAGATATGGTGATGTCGATGAACTTAGGCGCGGATGATTTTATCCAAAAACCGTTCCATTTTGAAGTCTTAATTGCAAAAATCCAGGCCCTTCTTCGCCGGGTGTATAACTATAGTGCGGAAGCGCCGGAGTTAAAGACGTGGCTTGGGGCAACCATTGATTTTGAACGCAGCCGTGTGACAAATGACCAAGGGGAGATCGAGCTGACGAAGAATGAAATGTTTATTTTGCGCCTGTTAATCGAACGGAAAAATCAGATCGTCAGCCGGGAGGATTTGATGAACCGACTATGGGATGATCATCGATTTGTCAGTGACAATACGCTGACCGTAAACGTTAATCGTCTTCGTAAAAAGTTAGCAGAACTTACGCTTGGCAATGCGATTGAAACGAAAGTCGGGCAGGGTTACATAGCGATTGATCAGGTGAGCCGATGATTCGAGTATTTATAAAGGAACGCCGCAGCTGGATCCTTCTCTTTGTCGTCTTGCAGCTGCTCGCCTTGCTCATCGCCTACCTTGACCCAGCGGTTCCGCTGTCATCGATCGGGTATTATATCTTCCTCTCCTCCGTTATTTTCTTTATATTTTTCGTCATTCGCTATCACCGTGAAATCCATTTTTTCAAGGAGCTTGAGGAACGCGAGCAAGACTTAGACGTGACGAGTCTGCCCGAGGCAAACCGGCCGTTCGAAGCTATCGTTGAAAAAAACATTACCGAGCCCATTGAGACATTACAACAGACCTCTTCTTCCCTTCATGCGCAAATGGAACAGGAAAAAGACGACTTGCTCGCTTGGATTCACGAAGTCAAAACGCCGCTTACCGCGATGCACTTAATCATAGACCGGATCGAGGACCGCCAGCTTCAAACGCAATTGACGCATGAGTGGCTGAGAGTCCATTTACTCCTGGATCAACAGCTTCACCAGAAGCGGATGCCGTTCATTGAAAATGATCTATATGTAGAAAAAGTAGAAGTGGAGCCTCTTCTTTTCAGCGAAATCAATATGCTGCGATCGTGGTGTATGCAAAAAGGCATCGGCTTTGACGTTGATGTCGCAGCTGTTACCGTCCTCAGTGATGCCAAGTGGCTCGGATTTATCATCCGTCAGCTGCTGACCAATGCTGTGAAATACAGTAAAGACGGGTCTGAGATTACCATTACAAGCAGCGAGCAGAACGGGCAGACTACCCTGAGCATCAGTGACCATGGACGCGGCATTGATTCCCGTGACCTGCCCCGCATCTTTGATAAAGGCTTCACTTCCACCAGTCAGCATGAAAATAAGGCCGCGACGGGTATGGGTCTGTACTTAGCGAGAAAGGCAGCGTCCCCCTTACGGATCAGTATAGACGTTCAATCGAAGCTTGGACATGGCTCAACCTTCACCCTCACCTTCCCAAAAGCGAACGAGTTCATCGAGATTCAAGGCGTGTGACAAAAGTGTCACTCGCTTTTCTTTTTTGTTCGATCAATGAAAGGACTCTGATGGCGAGAGCTTATACAATGGAATTATCAAGTGAACGGGGGTACGTGAATGAATATTCTAGAGGCTAGTAAAATTCATAAAAGCTATGGGAACAAGTTTACGAAGCAGGAGGTGTTAAAGGGGATTGATGTGAGCATTGAAAAGGGTGAGTTTGTCACGATTATGGGGGCGTCTGGTTCTGGAAAAACGACGCTGCTTAATGTGCTTTCTTCGATCGACCGGGTCAGTGAGGGAACGATTGCGATTGAAGGGAAGGAATTGACGGGTCAGAAGGAGAAACAGCTGGCGGAATTTCGCAAGCATCATCTCGGGTTTATTTTTCAGGAGTACAATCTGCTCGATACGTTGACGGTGAAGGAGAACATTCTGCTGCCGCTCTCCATTACGAAGGCTTCAAAAAAGGAAGCGAATGAGAAGTTTCAGGCGGTGGCAGCTGAGCTTGGGATTGAGGATATTGCTGATAAATACCCGAATGAAATTTCCGGCGGGCAGAAGCAGCGTACGTCAGCGGCGCGGGCGTTCATTCATGATCCCAGCATTATTTTTGCCGATGAACCGACGGGGGCGCTTGATTCGAAGGCAGCTTCCAATCTGCTTAGAAAAATAAGTGATTTAAATGATAAACGGGAAGCTACGATTGTGATGGTGTCTCATGACCCTGTCGCTGCGAGCTACAGCAGCCGCGTCGTTTTTATTAAGGACGGACACATTTACACGCAGCTTAATAAAGGGGAGCAGTCACGCCAAACCTTCCTGAAAGACATCATGAAAACTCAGGGTGTATTAGGCGGGGTGCAGTATGAGCTTTAATCAGTTAATTTTTCGTAATATGAAAAAGAACCTCGCCAACTATTATTTGTACGTGTTTGCGCTCATCTTCAGCGTGGCTCTCTATTTTTCTTTTGTGACGCTGCAGTATGACCCTTCCATGGATGAGGCGACGGGAACAGTTCGTGGTGCGGCTGCATTGCGTGCGTCTTCCATTCTGCTCGTATCAATTGTCGCCGTTTTTCTGGTGTATGCTAATAAACTGTTTATTAAACGCCGCAGCAAGGAAATTGGTCTGCTTCAGCTGATCGGGATGACGAAGCAGCGGATTTTTTATATGTTAAGTGCTGAGAATTTGATTTTGTACTTCGGCTCCCTGGTGATCGGAATCGCATTAGGATTTTCGATTTCAAAATTAATGACAATGATTGTATTTAAAATTACCGGCGTGGAGGATGTAGCTTCGCTGAATTTCTCCACCGAAGCACTCGTTCAAACACTGCTCGTGTTCGGCGGTGTTTACGTCCTGATTATGCTGTTAAATTACGTATTCATTAAACGGCAGACAATTCTTTCATTGTTTCACGTGAAACAAACGACGGAAAGCCGTGTGAAAAAGCTATCGATCATGGAAATCGTAATGGGTGTTCTCGGCATGGGTTTGATTGTCACAGGCTATTATGTTTCTTCCAAACTTTTTGATGGAGACTTTGTGTCCATCAACAGTTTATTTGCAGCGATGATCTTCATTCTTGCCTCTGTAATTATTGGAACGTATTTTTTCTATAAAGGATCGGTACGTTTTATCTCAAACGTGATAAGGAAAAATAAAGGCGGCTACTTGAATGTAAATGAAGTGCTGTCGCTTTCCTCCATCATGTTCCGTATGAAATCAAACGCGCTGCTGCTTACCATAATTACGACCGTTTCAGCGTTGGCCATTGGGCTGTTATCTTTAAGCTACATTTCTTACTATTCTGCTGAAAAAACAGCTGAGGGGCAGTCCCCTGATGACTTCACCTTCATCAGTGCGGAAGATGCAGATGAATTCGGCGAAGCCCTTTCTGAACAAGGAATCGAGTACAGTAAGCAGACGACTGAGTTAGTAAGAGCCAACGTTTATATTGAGGATATTGTCGGGGCTGCCATGGAAGATTTAAATTTTGACGGAAGCTGGACAACAATGGCGATCGTCAGTGATGAAAGCGTGGAAGAGATCGACGTTAGTGAAAAAGAAACACAATTCGCCGGCTATAATGATGCCATGAATCAGTTGATGAAACTGGCTGACTCAGGAGAGATTAAAATTAAAAATGGCGATGAAGAAATTGATCAGAAGTATACGGGGATCTCAAAAATTGATGTGCTGCCCTCCATTTTCACTTACGGTCTTCCGACAGCCATCGTCGATGACAGCGTGTTTAAACGGATCGAAAGTCAAGCCGATCCGGAACTGCAGGGCCGCTCCAACTTATTTGTCGGATTAACGTTAGAGGAAGGTGCATCGATCGAGGAAGCTGATGAGCTGTTCCAGAGCACGGAGCTGAGCGAGCAAGCCGGCAACGACTCTCAGTATGCGTCCACTCAGTTTCAAAAACAGAATATGGGGCTGATTATGTTCATCGTCGGGTTTCTTGGGTTAACGTTCCTCATTACCTCCGGCTGCATCCTTTACTTTAAGCAGATGGATGAGGGAGATGAAGAGCAGCCGAACTATACGATTTTGCGTAAGCTCGGATATACGCGTCATGATTTAGTCAAAGGGATTCAAATCAAGCAATTGTTTAACTTTGGCATCCCGCTTATTATAGGCCTGATCCACAGTTATTTTGCCGTTCAATCGGGTTGGTTCTTCTTTGGAACGGAGATTTGGACGCCGATGTTTATCGTGATGGGTGTGTATACCGCACTGTATTCGATCTTTGGAATCCTGTCTGTGCTGTACTATAAAAAAGTGATTAGAGAAGCGTTATAATCAAAGGCTTCTGCTCCTTAAACAAGGAGCAGAGGCTTTTTGAATTCCGCTACGACGATTATTTGTTAGAACTCACTTTCTTTTATTTAGTAACGTTCCTAAACTTAAGCAACCTCCCCTCTTACCGAAGCTGTTAAAGCAGTTTAATACCCGCCTGTTGGGAAAGTTGCAAAAAAGGTAAAATAATCCTTTTTATTTGTTAGAATAGTCTCTAAATATTCATAATAAGGAGGAGTTTATTTGAAAAACTTCATAAAGACAGTCGCTGTATCTATTTTATTTTTTCTGGCTATCCCCCTACATACGGCTCTAGCTCAGCAAGAATTCCCACTAATCATGGAAAAAACAGATGGAGTTTCTTATGATGAAGAAGTATCGAACTTTCATGATGCCGCTTTTCTATTAAATCAAAGTGATGTAGAAGATGATGCTTTAGTTAACGGGAAAGGCTTTATCAAAATAAATAATGATCGAGAGGAAAGGTATCATTTCGAGTTCGATGAATTAACCCTGGATGAGCAAGGTTTTTTCGTAGGTGACGTGGTTTATGAAAAACGTATTGGCAATGATACGGAGACATTCCACGGCAAGATAAACATTCATCAAGAGCAATCCCTGGCTACTGGCTCCATTAAGGGTTCCGATGAGAACAGCGTGTATTTCACAGTTGGAGAAGATGCGGATTCAGAACAGGAAATTAAAGAAGAGAATGAAGAAAGACGCAAAGCGGCTGTAAAAGAGGAAAAAGACTTTGACGAGAGAAATTCTGCTCCAAATTCAGATGAACTCGGTTCGTTAGGTTACGACCAAGATAATACTTATGATCCAAACCTATTAAACTCTCATTACAGCAACAATGTTTATTTACATTTTGTAGGGTCTACCTCAAAACCAAAGGATTCTAACTACAGCAAATATAAAATGAGAGTCGGTATTAGTGAGAGCCTTGATTCAAGCTATAAGGTTCTAGATTCCTATTTTTACTTTAATCCGAGCCAATATTCATCCGGCTATGGATTGTCTGCCGAAGATGTGTACCCGAAAAGCTCTACAAATACTTCTCTATCAGTAGGATATTCATACCTTGGCGTCTCTGTTGGACTATCTACTAGCAGTGCCAACTATTCTGTAAAGAAAAATTCCGGAACAACCTATACGTACTATTCACCTAACTTAAGTACGATGGACATGGGCTGGGAAGGAACTATTTCCAATTCCGGCAACAAGGGAGCGATTGCTGATTTTTACATAGCCATGATGGGCGGTACATCCAATTCATGTTATGGTTATGATGTAAGAGGCGGCGTTGATGTACGGAGTTATGTTTCCGGAAATGTGTATTCTTGGAAATCAAGCTGGGATTCTGGCTGTATTAAAGTTTCTAATTAATTTCACCCTTACCAACAATAAGAGGATGGTTCTTTGACTACTAAACGTAAAATCCTGCTCTCTAGTATAATCGTCATCATTTTAGTGGTCGGCGTAATCGCTGCCTACAACTTTAACGCAGAAGAGGTAGTAGAAAACAAATACAATAGTGACATTTTTCATCATGAAAAGATTGATGATTCTTATACTCTTTACTTAAGCGACAACGGCGAAAGCTTTCACCTTCATATCCTGAGAAAGGGATGGAGAGGATGGATGGAGGAAAAAAGCTCAACCTTGAAAAAGGATAGCGGGGAAACGAATTACATTGTGTCCGAGTACTTACCTATTGAAGACTATCATCTGTTATGGGGCTATAAAAACGCTGAAGCCACCGACCAAGTGTCAGTCGAACAATCGCTTAGTAAGTACAATGATCAATTTGATCAGCCTAACCTTCCATTCTATTTTGTAACGGATGAAGATCCATCAAACTTAGAAGGATTAGAAGTTCTTACGGAAGAAGAGGAAAAAGTAGCTTACCCTTTTGAAAAGTGAGAAAACCTCCAGTACCTGCACGGTATTGGAGGTTTAACTATCCAAAATGTTTCACGTGAAACATTTTATTCTTGCAGCGACTCGATAAAGGCATACAACACCCTTGCAGTGAGGCCCCAGATCACTTTACCGTCGTATTTATAAAAGTACTCTTCCATTTTTCGTGTCTGCCATTCGTAATCACGGCCGTTGGCAATCAGGTCATAAGGAAAACCTTCATCCGGCTTTACGTCAAAGTTTACGAAATGGACGTCCGGATCATTCTCCTTGAAAAAAGACAAAGGAACCGTAAACACTTCTTCTACCTCTGCTGGATTGGGCAGGATCCGCTCCTCGGAACAGTTTAAAAACCCAACATACGTATTGACGATCATACCAAAAGGGGAAACCATATAATCAAAAGGATACACTTCCTCGATTTCGTGTCCTGTAATGCCGAGTTCCTCTTTGGCTTCTCTTACCGCAGCGTCCATCACCTGTTTATCCTGGCGGTCCACTTTGCCTCCAGGAAAACAAATTTCCCCTGGCTGCCTTCTCATCTGAAGCGAGCGCACCTCAAACAGTAAATGAAGCTCGCCTTCTTTTTCAATCAGAGGCAGGAGGATGGAATAACTCGTTAAATACTTCTCTCCAATGACAGAAGGAGGTCGATTTTCCATTTTACGTTGAATGGCTTCTCTCTTCATACATTCACCCTTTTCTTTCCCACTAGTCATGCTTCTATTATACGTGGAAGCATCCAGTCTTTACAGAATATAGCTTTTGTCAGAATGAAAAAAGTGAACCAGCAGCTGGTCCACTTTTGAACGTTAATTTTTACTTTTATCGAGCTTCTTCCAAAATTCTTTGGCTACGGCTTGATAGCCTGCTTCACTTAAGTGGATGTTTGATGGATTAGGCAGGTACGCTTCATAGTCTTTTGCAATTATTTTCTCTGTAGGAACATAAGTATCGCCATTGTTGTAGGCGGTATTTTCGATAAGGTTATTTAATTGATGAAGTAATGGTAATAAAGCTGCTTGTTGTTCTTCTGAAGAATAGGGAAACGGATTGTAATACCCCATGAGATAAACATCAGCTCCTGGATTTAACTCGTCAATCGTTTGTAAAGTCGTTTGTAAATTGGCAGCTAGATTGACAAAAGTTGTCTGGATTTCAGAAGGGTTATTGAGAGCCTTCAGCAAATCATTGGCTCCAATATTAATCGTTACATACTCTGCTTCTTTAATTTCATCCTGTACATCATCTCTATTGAGCACACTTAACAATTGATCAGAATTATGACCAGGAAAAGCAAAGTTAGCGTCATCCACTGTGTATTGAGACTGTTCCATACGTTCCACAAGATAATCCGGGTATCCTTCACCCAATCCCCTAAAAGGCGTGACTCCAGCAGCTAACGAATCCCCAAGCGCGACATAATCGACTTCCTTCTTCACAGGTCCTTTGGCAAAAGCAGTTAACGGCATTGATGCAAATAATGTGAAAACAAGTACAATAACAGTAAACTTTTTCATCATTTTCATTTGCTTTCCATCTCCGTTCATTCGTTATAACGATCAAATCTATCATATCAAAGGCGTGACATAAATACTACTATTTATTTTCTAATATACGATGGATGCTGTCTGTATACTTTTTTGCTAGATGATCTTTCGTATATTCAAAGTTTCTCAAGCTCGTGTCTTTAGGGACTCCCTTATCCACCAGCTCCCTGTCGATGTCTTCTATTACGAATCGTTCATCTTCCTGACCTTTTACGCCTCCAACTTCCGTTAGATCAACTTTCGAACCGTCTGGTAATTCGATAACATAGTAGAAATCCCCTTGATCATGGGTGAACGGCAGGTAGAATCGATCGCCATAAACCCCCGCTTCAACTTTCACAACATCTTCGTACCGATAATCCTCCCCCTGCGGCGACAAGTACGAATAGTTCCTTATCTCATCCTCTTTGATGACGGTCACTGCAGAAATAAGAATATAAAATAAAGCGAGATTCAAAAAGATAAATATGGATAGCATAAGCCTCCGATTTTTATGTAAAAAACTATGATTTGGATGAGAAGGTGTCACTCCTAATTTTCTTTTCATTTTTTTATTAAGAACATAAAAGACCCCAACCATAAGCAACAATTGATAGATTAGAACAAATCGTGAGAAAGGGTATTTAAAGATCCACATCAAGTGATCCCCAGGTACGAATAACTTTTCCTGAATGACTACTATTCCTATGAAAACCCCTGCCGTTACAGCGATGGCAGCTATTAAAGAAAGCAATACGGCAAGGGTTGATAATAACTTTCTCATGGAATCCTCCTCGCTTCTAGACCGCAAAAATAAAAAAGATCAGGCGATGGACTTCCTGATCCTTTTTCAATAGTAAGCTATTTCTTGCTGCCCATTTTATCATAAAATCCGTTCTACAAACGTTCCCATTCATCTAAAGATAGGTAGGTAAGCATATCATATCCGTTCCCTCGCCCCATCGGTTTGACCACTACTGTCCCCATGTTTGACATTTCACCGAGTCCGACTCCGCCGGGAAAACCATGGGCGATAATAAGCGTATTCGTTCCTTCAGGCGGAGGGCTTTCCAATATCGTCGTTAATTCTGTCAAAATACGACCTTCCTCCTCTAAAGGGAGATCACTGCTTAAATTGTAAATGTTAATCCAGAAAGGATCGACTTCTACATTGGGTTCTCCAAACGCTAAGCCAGCTGTTTCTTTTGTTCGGCAAAAAGGGCTGGCCAAAATCGGCTCATCGATGGGAATCCCGAGCCTGCGCAATGTTTCTCCGTACATCACCGCCTGCTGCCTCCCCCTGTCGGAAAGGTTTCTTTGGGTGGTACAATCTTCAAGATCAATCGTTGGCTGGTCTTCTCCCATCGTGGCTTCTGCATGCCGGGCATACAATATATATCCGCCCTCTTTTAAGGAGTTTAATAGATTCTGCCGCCTTTCACCTCGAGCCAATGCGTCGTAATGGTCGGCTAACATTCGATGGTGGATTTCATGCATATAGCACGAGTAATAGTATAGGGAATATGGAGGGTGCCACATCTTCCCCTCTTTCCAACGCTTCGCTTGAACCTCGTGATATCTCGACATCTGTTGGTTACACATTGGATTCTCCTCCATTATTTTTGACCATGCAAGCAGCGTGGCTCGTAATTCCTATGCAAAAAAACTAAACTAGTAGGTAGTAGAAAAATAGAAGACTAGGAAGTGAAACGAGTGAGGCTGCATAAATCTTCAACAGAAAAACACCCTGCCTGGCTGCATAGTTACGTGAATTCCACCGAAAAACAACGCCGCCTCTACCGAAGAACATTGGTGATCGTTGTCATTGCCCAAATTTTTGGCGGGGCAGGACTTGCCGCAGGAATTACCGTCGGCGCCCTTCTTGCTCAGGATATGCTTGGGACCGATAGTTATGCTGGCGTTCCTGTGGCCTTGTTTACGCTTGGTTCGGCTGGAGCTGCATTAGTAGTAGGACGGCTTTCGCAGAGATTCGGACGCCGGGCCGGACTAGCAGCGGGGTTCTTTGGAGGTGGCATTGGAGCGGTCGGGGTAGTCATCGCAGCCATCACGACGAACGTTCCCCTACTTTTTGCCTGCCTGTTCATCTATGGGGCAGGTACAGCCACAAACTTACAAGCTCGCTATGCAGGAACGGATTTGGCCAATACAAAGCAGCGAGCAACCGCAGTCAGCATTGCGATGGTCGCGACAACGTTTGGAGCCGTAGCAGGACCAAATTTGGTCGGGGTCATGGGGTCTTTTGCGACTTCGATTGGAATCCCCTCCTTAGCCGGCCCGTTTATTTTGGCGGCTGCCGCTTATACGCTTGCCGGGGTTGTACTGCTGCTCTTGCTTCGTCCAGATCCTTATATCGTTGCACAGGCTGTTGCCCATGCAGCAGAAAGTGATGCTTCCGATGAAGACACGTCGCTTCCTACAAACAAACGTGGCGTTGTTATAGGTGCGTTGGTCATGATCATAAGCCAGATCGTTATGGTGGCGATTATGACCATGACGCCTGTCCATATGGGACACCATGGTCATAGTCTAAACGACATTGGCCTGATCATAGGCGTTCATATTGGTGCGATGTACCTTCCCTCTCTCGTGACGGGGGTGCTCGTTGATAAAATTGGACGCTTCGCCATGGCTGTCGCTTCTGGCCTCACATTACTAGCAGCCGGGCTTCTGTCTGCTGGCGCCCCTGCTGATTCCATGGTCGTCCTGACGATCGCTCTCGCTCTGCTTGGACTGGGTTGGAACTTTGGCTTGATTAGCGGTACAGCGATCCTCGTGGATTCCACTCATCCGTCTACTCGTGCAAAAACGCAAGGCTCTGTCGATGTGTTTATTGCTCTAGCTGGGGCCTCAGGAGGGGCCCTGTCTGGTGTTGTGGCAGCGTTGACGAGCTACCCGATCCTCTCCATCGCCGGAGGGGTTCTGTCTGTCATGCTCATACCATTCATCATCTGGTTCAAAAACCAGTCTGCCTAGTCTATTTGTGTTACGCTAAAGCTATTAAAAACGACTCGTGGAGGGATGAACATGAAAGTTGGCATTATTGGACTTGGGGATATTGCTAAAAAAGCTTATCTGCCTGTTCTTTCACAAAAAGAAGGAATTGAACTCGTGCTTTGCACGCGAAATGCAGAGACGCTTCACACGTTGTCACGTAAATATAGAATCGAAGAAAAAGTTCAAACCGTAGAAGATTTAATGGCCAAAAATATCGATGCCGCGATTGTAAGCGCGGCTACGGAAGCCCATTTTGAAATCGCCGAAAAGCTGCTGCTCCATGGGATCCATGTCTACGTAGACAAGCCGATATCTATGAATCTTCAAGAGACGGAACGAATTGTCCAGCTTGCCGAAGAGAGCAAAAAGGTGGCGATGGTTGGTTTTAATAGACGGTTTATCCCTAAAGTGAACGAACTTAAAGACCAGGGGAAAGCCAGCTTAATTCTGATTCAGAAAAATAGATTTGCTTCTCCTGACATCACGAGAAGGTTTGTGGTGGAAGACTTTATCCACGTCGTCGATACCTTACGCTTTTTGATGGATACGCCTGTACAAGACGTAAACGTCCAGTCCCTTAAAAATGGAGACGAGCTCGATCACTTGATCATCCAGCTCATTGGAGAAGGCGTAACGGCTATGGGAGTCATGAATCGAAATGGCGGCGTCACTGAAGAAATCATTGAATACCATACAGGCCATGACAAGTATGTCGTCAACAGCCTCGTCGAAACCACCCATTATCACGGGAAGGAGATCCATGTGTCTAAATTTGGGGACTGGGAACCTACACTCTACAAGCGCGGGTTCTATCAAATCATCGATCATTTTATTGATTGTGTGCACCAGCAAACGACACCGAATCCTTCGATGGCTGATTCGCTGACCACTCACGAAATTTGTGAAAAAATCGTCCAATCGATAGATTCAAGAGCTTAAAAGGCCTGGCCCGGCTTCATCAGCCGGAGTCAGGTTTTTTTGCAGGAAAAAGAAAGATCCCGAACATGAGCGTTCCCCTTGAAATCTCGAACCCAAGATAATATAATATAAACTGTTGCTATACAAACTATTTTTTCAACAGGAGGTTTTTCCATGAACGTATTAGTTGTTAAAGCAAATAATCGTCCAGACGGAATTTCAACTAGAATGTACAACACGTTTCTAGAACAAATAAAAGAAAACAAAGAAGTAAACGTCAGCACGTATGACGTATTCGAAGAGGATACTCCTTATTTCGGCCAGGAAGTATTCAGCGGATTAGGGAAGCTTCATGAAGGCGTAGCGCTAAACGATACGGAGCAGCGCCTGCTTGATGCCAAGCAGAAAGCAAAAGACGTCATTAGTGCTGCTGATGTAATTGTTGTAGCCTTTCCATTATGGAACTTCACCATTCCTGCAAAGCTGCAGACATTTATCGATTACCTGGCAGAAGCAGGCTTCAGCTTTAAATATACGGCAGAAGGCAGCCTGGAACCGCTATTGACGGATAAAGGCGTTATTTTTCTAAACGCACGCGGCGGCAATTATTCCCACCCATCTATGGCACCTTTAGAAATGTCCCTGAACTACATGCGTAACATTTTCGGCGGACACTTCGGCATGAAGGTTCTTGATGAAGTGGTCATTGAAGGACACGCTGCTGCGCCGGATCAAGCAGAAGAAATTATTGAAGAAGGTCTGAAAAAGGTTTCTGACCTTGCAGCTAACCTTTCTTATCAAAACGCCTAACGGCACAAAAGTCCCGCTCTCTAACGTGAGAGCGGGACTTTTTTATCCACGGAAAAAGGCTAGCAGTTTGCCCCATCCTCCCTGAGGTTTCTGCTGCACAGACTTCTCAAGCCGCTGATTAAAATCGTTTTGCGCCTGCCATTCTTTCTTCTGTTCTTCACGCATCGTGATTAATTCCTCACGCAAGGCTTCGCTTCTTTCTTTCTCCTGCTGAAGCAGTTCTTCATATTGCGCTTTCTGCTGTTCGGACAATTTTTCAATACGAGTGTGGGTTTTCTTTGAGAAGTTTCCTACGCCTGAACTAATCACGTGGTGATCTTGCTGGAGACGCGATACAGTGGTTCTTAACTCGGCCATATCGTTTGTGAGTTGTACATTCATCTCACGGGAAGCGGCGAGTTCGCTGGCAATCACTTGTAAGAAATCCCGCAGCTGTTCGGGATCCTGAAGCGATGTATCGTATGTATCGGGTACCGATATGCCGGTGTCTTCCGGGGTTTCTAACCTTTCCTTCTGCTTGCCTGCCAGGTCTTTAGCCGTGTCGTCTAACGGCCTTTCCGTATCGCGTATCGCTTTAAGCGATTCGATATCGGATCGTACAAAAATACGCCGATCGCCATCCTTGAAAAATTCATAGCC
Source organism: Halobacillus andaensis (assembly GCF_014636475.1). Lineage (GTDB taxonomy): Bacteria > Bacillota > Bacilli > Bacillales > Halobacillaceae > Halobacillus_A > Halobacillus_A andaensis. Next base: position 156,820 of record NZ_BMEL01000002.1, on the reverse strand, counting down.
GTTTCGTTCTAACACCTGCCCGTATTTCCGCACAGTGGGCGTAGCAATGCCGACTTCTGCTGCCGCTTCTTTCGTCGTGTAAGCCCGCTCATTCGGTTGTATATCGTGTCGCATGATGTCGAACCTCCTTTTCTTTAAATATGAAGGTTTTCAGACAATTTTGCAAGCGATATCGTATCGTCATGCGATATGCAAATATGAGTCTTCCTGGCTATTGATAGCGTTTGCCCACTTAGTGCTTCCAACGATTCAAACGCTAAACCTCCGCATATCGCCTTCCGCTATATGCGATACAAGACCATAGCGGCACCCGATACGCTATAATACCTAGTACTATCTTTACGATCTGGGACTAAACATTCATTTTAAATTTTCTCTACAAACGAAGACTTAATCGCTTGTAGCTGTTACCCCTCCTCTATTTGACGAAGAACAAGTGGAAAGAAAAAAATACCTAAAGCCCCAAAGACCATAGAATCAATACAATGAATGAACGACCTTAATAACCTTCATGCCCATATCTCCATTTTTCATAAAAATTTTTCAAGCTTTCATCCCTGTCACTGACACAAAAAGTAAAGTCATCTGAAACTTTAATCATTTAACGCTTGTTTACATTAAAGTATAAGTGTATTACAATTCGAGGTGACCTTAATTCTCACACTTTTAACCAATTTGGTGAGATATTGTAGAAAATGACTTTGCCCTTGCTGTAACAGTAAGGGCTATTTTTATGTATTTTTTTATAAAAGGCTTGTTATTCCTATTATTGCGACGAAGACCAGCAGGCCAAAGATCATCCCGCTTTTCACTTTTTTCTGTTCATAGTGCGCTTCTATCCCCCGTAACAGCACGAGCACACTCATCATGAGGCCCATTAGCTCAGGCGATATAGTTAAACTCGTAAAAACTACAATCAATACATACAAAACAACGGCTGCTGCCACTGTTCCATCTATCCTTCGTACAACCTTCAGCTTTTTTTCCATCCAACCCTCCGTTCCCTTATGAATCGTTCTTCTTAAATCGAGGCTTACTAAAATACGCCCCAGCCAGCAGGAAGAATAAACTCATCACCATTCCTGCAGCGCCTTTATCAAAATAGGCAAAAGGCAACGTGCTTACAGCCGCTAAAATAAACATGAATTTCATCATTTTTAATCCTCCAAGTCCTTCCACCGCATAGCCTCACATTCGTTCATCGAATGGATAGCGATAGTGGAGCTTATTCTTTTCAATCTTCTCCACCACCTCGAATGGACGTTTGTCTGTCGTATCCAGCAAAAACGGCTTATTCGCACGGGTACCTTCTAGCTTCTTCAACAGAAATAACGAACGCTCCAATAAGTCGGTATTTCCCCTTTGAGTCAGCCGCTCGTGAAGAACGCTCTTATCGGCACGTAAAACAACGTAGTGAATATGAACATTCAAGTCCACAAACTGCTGCGCAAACCAGTTCAATTCATCCTCTACCACATAATCGATGACGACATCCCGTTCATGATCAAGAACGTTTTTTGTGATCGACACGATGGTTTTCCAGACGATGGCTAACCGTTCCTCCCATGCCGGCTGATTCTCACCGACGAGCATCGCGTTAAGTTGATCTCCTTCGATTAACACGCTTTTCGACATTCGATCGGCGAGTTTCTTACTAATAGTTGATTTTCCAACGCCGCACGGTCCTGAAATGAGATAAATGTCCCTTGATTGTCGACTCATTGTTTATCCAACCTTTGCTTGATCCTTTAATTTATCTACGAATGGGAGCTCATTTCGTTTCATAGATACTTTTCCATGCGAATATCTGCCCGCATCTCGCCATTATAGTACGTAAAATCCGGAATACGGGCGATTTCTTTGTACCCCAGCTTCTTATACAGCTTTTGCGCCTGCGTGTTGAATTCAAATACGCCTATTTCAATCCGGTGATACCCATTATCCTTAATTTGCTGCTCTAAGTAGCGTAAGGCCGTATACCCGATCCCTTTTCCCCGACCTTCTGGTTCTCCGATCGATATGCCGATCCAGGCGGTTCCTTGTTCTTTCTTATAAAGATGGTCAGGGTCGATCATATAATTCATCTCACCAACCAATACGTTATCCAAATAAATGAGATAAATGAAGTGATCTTCCAGTCGTTCGTTTAAGTCATCGACAGTCATAAACCATTTCTCATCAACCTCAGCTTGCGTTTGGTTGGGGCGAGTCAAAGGAATTAAGTAAGGGTCATTTCCCCATCGATTAAACACGTCGACAATTGACGGTTCGGCTTGGGTTAACTGAATAAACTGAAGTGTCATAGAAATCTCCTTTCACTCAAAATAACAGACCTGCAGTTTATTTCCATCGGGGTCATAGAAGTTAAAGAATTGATTCACACCGTCATTATGTAAGTCACTTACGTTAACCCCTGACGCCTCAAGCTGATTATGCAGCTTCTTACTATCTTTTGAAAAGAAGATAGGATATGTGTGATTCGTGTTTGAGCTTACGTCGCCTTCTTCAATCGTTAAGGGGACGCTCCCTTCCCCTACTTGTAATACGCGGTAGTCGTCTCCCGTAAAAACGACCGTAAATCCTAACGTCTTCTCATACCAGCGGGCCGACCTTTCAATATCGCTTACAATCATGCACAGCGTATCAATCCGTTCAATCATCGACTTCACTCCTAAATTTGATTTCAACCTCTACCGCCACGGTTTGCGGCGGGTCCGATTCTCTAATCTCGTCGTACCACACCCATACGTGATCACCCTTATGAAGTACATGACGCCCACTGTATGACACGTGCATAACGTCTGAAAACGTTGCTTTGGATGCCGCGGTTACTTCCAGAATAAAACCATTTGTTGTTTTCTGTTCAACTTTTCCCTCCAGGGGGGTGCCTTTGGTAGTTGCTGTTATATCACCGGATTGCTGACGAGTATAGGCGATACTATAAGTGACGAGGACAATACTTATCACAAAAAGAAATAATACAATCGCTTTTCTTATGGAAGCCACTCCTCCCAGTCACCTTTTATTTGCATTATAACTTAAATTTTCCAATATGGTCATAATGTAATTGAATATTTTCTTCAATGATCAAACTGAAGCTGCGGCGCCTTTGAATAATTTCTCCCCCACTATGGAAATTCTATAGTCAGGAGGGATGTAGATGAACGCTCGATCATTAACCGTGGAAGAATTCAATCAGCTGCTGCAGCAATGGAGCGGCGAGACGATTATCATTTCCAAGCAGGAGCTTGATGATGAAGATATCATCATCATGCAGCTAAACGATATTTCCTATGACAGACATACGAGGAGAATGGATGAGTATGAGCCGATGCACTCCCTGCATTTAAACGGCACAGGAACGACGGAGACGGACGGCTGCGAACTTCAGCCGCTCCCTGACTCTCTGTATGAAATCCCGCTCGAGGATTCCACACAGTACCGATTCGACGAGAACCGTTTTTTCCTCATCACGGAACGCGGCCGTTACATCATTGAGCGCGTGCTATAGATTTTCAACGAAGAAGGGCTTTTCTGCCATAGAAAAAGCCCTCCTTTTCGTAAGGAGAGCTTTTATCCCAATTAATAATTTAAAACAATCGGCTGCCAGAAATAAACGAAGAGCACAATCACGATAATCGCGACAATGTTCATCCAGAATCCGGCTTTCACCATATCGTCGATCGTTAAATAATCCGAGCTGAAGACAGCCGCGTTTGGCGGTGTTGAGATCGGCAGCATAAAGGCACATGACGCCGTTAAAGCGACAATCCCCATAATGGCATAAGGGTCGGCGCCAATGCCGAGCGCAAGCCCGATACTGATCGGAATCAACATGTTCGACACAGCCGTGTTGGACATGATTTCCGTCATGAACAATACAATCGTTGCAAGCGCGATTAGAATAAGCAGGAATGGAAGCACTTCAAGTCCCTGCAGCAATTCACCGAACCATTCGGTCAAGTTGGAGGACTCAAAGGCCGCAGCAAGTGAAAGTCCGCCCCCGAATAAGAGCAGCAGCCCCCACGGCAGTTCCTTCATGTCTTTCCAAACCATTAACCCGCCTTTCGCCTGTTTCGCCGGGAAAAGGAACATCGACGTGGCCCCGATCATCGAAATCGATGTATCTGAGAGCGTATAGGCTTCAGGAATAAACCCGCTCGTCATCCACAGCACACCGACCACAGTAAACACGGTCAGTACCGATTTTTCCTCATACGACATCGGTCCGAGCTCTCTCAGCTGATTTTTTGCAAAGTCTGAGGAAATATCTTTCTGATTCGTGATTTTAAACTGAATTTTCGTCAGGTAGAAATACAGCCCGACTAACAGAATAATGGTTAGTGGGAATCCAAATAGGAACCAATCGAAGAACGTCACCGTACGGTCGAGACTGCTGGCAGCCACCGCCACAAATGCGGCGTTTGGCACAGAACCAATGATGGTCGCGAGCCCGCCAATGGAAGCGGAGTACGCAACAGCAAGCAACAGTCCCTTCGCAAAGCGGTGCAGAGACGGTTCATCGAAAAAGTTCTTCTCCTTAATTTCCGTAATCAAAGCCAGCGCAATCGGGAGCATCATGAGCGCAGTCGCCGCATTCGAAATCCACATCGAAAGCCCCGCCGTCGCAATAATGACACCCATAATAATTCGCTGACTCCCCGTTCCCACGAACGAGAGAATCGTCATCGCAATACGTTTATGTAAGTCCCACTTCTGAATCGCAAGGGCGATCGTAAAACCACCCATATACATGAACACAATCGGATCCGCGTACGCCATCGAAGCTGTACTCTGATCCGCCCCACCTGTAATCGGAAGCAAAAAAATCGGCAGCAGCGACGTCGCCGGAATCGGCATCGCTTCTGTAATCCACCATGCAGCCACCCATGCCGTAACCGCCAGCACAGCCCGCGGTTCATCGCCGAGACCAGTAATCGCCGGGATGAAATAAAGAATTACAAAAAGCAATGGACCAAGAATCAATCCAATTTTCTGTCTACGTTCCATAAGATGTTCCTCCTTGATGATCTTTGAAATCGATTTCATAAATTGATAGAAAAATTCAACAATTTACACTTTAGCATGTCATCGTGTAAAAGTAAATATTGCCCATGTAATAAAATGGTACTAGGGCTTAGCACTTATAAGGAGGATGAACCTACAGGTGATAGCGCTCAAAACATGATAAAATTTATATACTAGATATAAGGAGAAACGGGCAGCTGCCTTAAAAGGAGGACAAAATGTTTACAGATGTAGAAATTAAATGGAAGAAAAAGAATAAATTGTTGTTTTCCCGTAACAGTCTTTGCTTACAGGACTTAAAAAAACAAATCCAACGACAAAACCATCGAACCCTGGTCCTGTGGGCATTAGACTGTGCTTCATCAACTTTGACACAATTTGAAACCAAATACCCCGCCGAACAGAGACCTAGAAACTGCCTGAAACTCTGTGAAGACTGGTCCAAAGGCAAGATTAAAATGCCCCAGGCTAAACGAGCAATTTTAGATGCCCACGCGGTGGCTAAGGAATTGGATGACAGGGAATATGGCGTGTTGGCTCAAGCCATCGGGCATGCCGGAGCTACTGTACACGTAGAAACTCATGCGTTCGGATTACCAATCTATGAATTGACGGGCATCGTTCGTAAACATGGAATTCATGACTTTCAAGACCCTGTCACGGAAAAAATTTCTGATTACCAAAACCGTCTCCTCTACTGGCAGGAACATACCAACCAACTGGAGCGTGACTGGGCTGGCTTTTTATTAAAAGAAAATAAACCCAACAAAGAAAAGTTATTAAGCGAGAAACGACAGTAAAAAAGCTTTCAGACATTCGATCCACCTGAAAGCTTTTGAACGTTATTCATCCTTTCCCCCAGCCACGTTACGACCAGCAGGACATGAGAAAATAAAAGCGAGGCTAGCAAACCCAGCCCTAAAAAATAGAACACTCCTGGAACGACCAGAGGGATCTCCTGAAAGGCAATCACCCCATAAAGCAGTCCGACCGCTAACCCGGCAGCAGCATAAAGCCCGAGCCTCAAGAAATAACCACTTAACCCTTGAAACCTCACCGTATATTTTTCAATTATGTAGGAAAGCGGCAGCCCGGCTAGAAGATAAGCCGGACCCGCATAAATGAAGACGAACGTAACGATTTCACCAAAACCAAAATAATACGTTCCGTCATTTCTTTGAGCTTCCGGCACATAGTTCATCCAGTAAAAAATGATTCCAAGCAGGACATTAGCGATTAGAACGGCTATGAGCTTGTCTTTCATAAGAGATCACCAGCCTTTATAAGGATATCATCGGCTGTTTACAGCTCATCCTTAATGTTATATTTTTTCATTAATTCTTGAGCCATCTTTTCTCCTTCTTCTTTTAAGAAAACTGATTTCGAACGATTCCCGCCAACAATGTAACCTGCCTCTCTTAATTCATCCAACGATGAAAAGGGGTAGCCCTTCCAGCTTCTCAAGGCTTCTATGGGGCCTTCCTCCTCCTTAAAAGAAGTTAAATACAACAGCAATAACGTGAGTTCGTCGATCTGGCCTTCACAGAAACCACTCCTTTCTCTTTTGCCTCCAAGTATAAAAAAAGAAGCCAGAGTTTTAAAGCTGCCGTCTCAATTCTTCTGTCATTTGCTCTACTAATTCAGGTCTGCCATGAAATTGAGCAGGCGTGTTCTGAAAAAGATCAATTTTCCACTGCTCACCTTTCAACACCACTACTAAAGTGTGGTGAGTATTGACCTCAGGTTTGAGATCCGACTCACCAGGAGGTATCATCCCAGCAATCGCCCGTACGATCGCCGCTTCCTCTCCTATCATCCTTACCTCTTTGATTTTATAAACATAGGGCGCCGTGGGGTGATTTTCGAATATAGGAGCGAGATGTTCATTAATCTCTAGAGGTCCCTTTGACATACTTCCATCAAACCCGATGCTCTCCCCCGATTCTGTAAACAGGAGGGCCATGGCTTCTGCGTTCCGGCTGTTCCAGGCGTCTATTAGCTGTTCATAGGTCTTTGTTATACGGCTTTCTTTGTTTCCATTCATGGAATTCCTCCTCGATTCTAATTTGACATGCTATGAAGCAGGCTATCTGCTAATTTAATATTTTCTTTTAAGTACTGAGGTGTTTTCCTGTGGTCAAGAACCTCGGAAGTAGTCATCCATATTACATCATCCACTTCTTCTTTACTTTTCGCATAAGGTTCTCCCGATTGATGCTCACATAAAAAAACAACATCAATTACATTTACCCCAGCATCAGTCACAAACGACGAGCTGTTCACATATGTAAGGTTGGTAACTTCGCAGCCTACCTCCTCCACGATCTCTCGTTTTAAAGTTCTTTCGAGAATATCCGAAGAAGTCCCTTCGAGTTCACATTTTCCGCCTACCAAGGAGAGGGTGCCTCCAGCATGCTCTTCCTTTTCGCTCCTCAAAATTAGCAGCCATTTTCCGTTATGGTGAATTGCACCTTCTACATTAACTACAAACATGAAAAAATCTCCCTTCTTTATTCAGCTAATCCTTTTTTTGATGATTGCGAATGAGACGTATTTGACCTCGATGACTTAATTCATCTTCAAATACATGAAACCAGCAAAAGTAGTAATTAGCCTTGTCAAAAGTATTTAAAGGGGATATCTCATCCAGCCAACCATCCTCTATATGCTTAAATAGTTCGAGAGTCTTCTGACGCGTTGAAATCAGCTTCTCTTTATAAAAATTCAGTTCAAAACCTTTAATTTCCTTATGAGCATCAGCACCAAGCCTGACTCCTGCACCTATTTTCTTCCATTCGTCTTCAGAAGGTTCTCTCTCTTCAAAAGTTAAAATTTGATAGATTTCCTCAACGCGCGCGATATGATATAGAAGACATCCGATAGAGTTACCTTTTTCATTCAGCCGAAAATCAAGTTCTTCTATAGATAAACCTTCCACCGCCTCGAGAGTAGTCATACGTGTATACTCCATCATGGATAACAACCTTCCAATGGATGGAGGGTATTCTGGTTTTTCGCTAATCATATACCTTTGCTCTTCGAACCCACTCATCATTTAACACCTTCCTTATTATTCCTATGACTTCAGGACATGCTCTTCAATTATTTTTGTCAGTTCAAAAGACCCGGACTCCTGATTAGAAGGGACAGCAACTTTCAAATGATGATCAGGATAGTAAGAAGCACGAAAATTCACGCCAGGATCATACCCCATTACGTGATACTTATAAATATGATCATTGTTTTGGTTCATCCAAATGCCGTACCCATAGTTTATTTCACCATTCACATGAACATGTGGTCTTAGTAATGTGCAGGTCATTTCCTTAGTAAGAAGCTGATGATTAAACAATGCCTCCCAAAGTGTGAGCATATCGGGCGCTGTAATAAACGCTCCGCCGTCAGCACCGCCTTTGGCTGGAATGGAGTAAATATTCGTTCTCCACGTGCCATCCTCTTCGTTGTCTATGTAGCCCATGGCTGTGTTCTGAGGGAGTTGATCCAACGAAAAATATCCTGAATCCGTTATCCCAGCCTTTTGAAAAATCTCCTCTTCTACATAATCAGTGAAACTTTTTCCGGATTGTTGTTCAATGATTAACCCTAATAGAATATAGCCAGCGTTATTATAGTGGAATCTTTCCCCAGGACTGTACTTCATCTCATGGTGTTGAAAAAGAGGCAGAAAATCGGTAAGAGAATTCATTTCATAGACCGGACGATCCTTCCATAGATCTTCATAATCCGTCATGACTTCTTCATCAAAGTAATCGGGAATGCCCGATGTATGGGTTAAAAGATGGTGAATTGTCACGTCTTTATCAAAATAAGGAAAATCAATCGCCAGGCCATCTACTAAAGGCGTATCAAACGCTATGACTCCCGTCTCTACTAACTGACATAGGCCAATCGCCGTAAATAATTTGCAGCCTGACGCGATACCAAAACGTGTATGGACATTGTTTGATAGTCCCTCTGCCCGGTTTGCATAACCAAAAGCATCATCTATTAAAACACGATCCTCTTGTTTCACATAGACCACGCCTGAAAAATCAATCTGCTGGCTGTAACCTTTGATAAGATGCTCTAATTCGGTATTTTCTTTCATTTGATCCTCCTAAAGGTAGCTGTATTTTCACCCTAAAACGCTGCCAAGTTAAAGGATAATTTCAACCCTTAATATTATTAAGTTTGTTTTTAACCTATTCTTGATCCTCTTGCTGCTCTCTCAGCTACTTTCCAATATGGCTTACTTAAAAGCTAAGATAGATTAATAATACAATTAAAATGATAAGTACAAGTACTATTTTTTCCTTCAATAAAAATGACTATATAATTCTACCGGCATCTAGTCGCGGCCTTTAAGATGGGATATGAGAAATATAATACGACCACACTAAGAATTAAAGGGAGCGAACTCCATGCCATTAACGTCTGAATCTGTACCCCCATTCCAAGAAAGACAGACGTCACAGCATAGGACAGTGGAATTAAACCTAATGACCCTGTACGGATTAAACTCATGACCCGTCCGACTTTTTGAGGATCCGCGTGTGACTGGATCATTGAAATTAATGGAATGTTAACAGCAGGATTAAGCATTCCAATGAAAATGATGATACTTATGGCAGCTGCTATGGAAGTCACCTGGCTGAACACGAGAATTACAACCCCTTGAAGGGCAATGAAATATAAAGCATAAGACCCTCGTTTCCTTTGAATGTTCATCAAACCTATGACGATTGAGCCAAATATCATACCAAAAGTAAAACCGCCCTGAACAAAGCTGAAGTCTATCGAACTCCCAGACAATACTCCTTCCACAAATATAGGCAGTCCCATCATTAAAGGACCCGATATAAAAAAGTTTACAATAATTGTAATGATCAGCAAAGCCCTTAATAGGGATGATTGCCACGTATAAATAAACCCCTCTGTTAATTGCTTCTTAAAAAGAATCTCACCTCTTTGTTTTGGCTTTTCGTTAATTTGCTTGATAAACAGCACACCTACCCCAGAGAAACTTAAAAACATGCCGATAAGCATTAAAACGAAACTATAGCTTAAAAAATTAACCAATACTCCCGTAAGAAGCGGCCCTGTAAAAAGAGCAATTTGAATGGCTGCTTGAAGAGATGAATTGGCGCGGGTTAGTTGTTCAACCTTTACTACTTTAGGTAAAAGTGCATCTCTGGCTGGTTCAAAGAATCCTCCACAAATGCCAAATAAAGCAGCATTAACAGCAAGAATTCCAATTGGCACTTCTGAGAAATACATAAAGGCTCCCGCCAGCAGTATCATTACGCACGCTAACGATAAATCAGAAAATGCCATAACCGTTGTTTGCCTGCTTCGATCGGCCACCACTCCCCCGACGATCATGGAAATCATCCGCATACCTGTTAAACAGACCAATACGATACCAAGAGCTGCTTCCCTGCCGAGATCCTCCACCACATACCAAGATTGAATAAACATAAACATCGACAGACTTAAACTTGAAGATACCGTCGTCAGCCACAGCAAAATAAATGATTTTGATTTTGATAATGGTATGACGCCTGCTTCCTCAACTTGTTTCGCTCGCTCCATAGTTACCCTCCCTAATAATTATTTTACACAGTAAAATATATTTTACTGTTGTTCAAAAAAAAGAATCCCGTCTATGATTCTTCTTTTTTCTTCTCTAGATAATTTTCCTCGATCTGCAGTCCAAGCATATGAAAGTAGTAAAGCTTTGCATCTGGAGATGGTTCCGGGCGTTGAATTTCTTTCAGTTCATCCATCAAATTTGAAAATTTTTGCTGCCAGGCTTTAAAATCTTCCTCTGTCGCATGTATTTCATAAGCACTCGATCGATACTTCCACTCGGCTGGTTCTTTAGAGCTCGACTGATCCTGTAACGACTCTTCTGGTGCGGCAAGAATTCTTCGTTTAGACTGTTCTAACATACTTACCATCATTTGTCTTACGGTTTCAGTCATATCTGAATATGGAATAAGAGATTGATCGGGTACGAAACCACCAGCTACAGCTTGATAAAACTTTTGCACAATCCCGTTCTTTTCTTCTTTATGTACAATCTCGATGAGGTCGTTCTTCTCTAACTCCTTCAGATGATAATGAATACGCGCTCGTGAAAGGTTAAACACTTCGGAAAGCTGCTGTCCCGTTTTCGGCTTTTCCATTAATCGTAACAATAATTCGGAGCGGAATGGGTCTCCCAGCGCTTTTAGCTGATCGTGCGTCGTTAATAATTTTATATCCTTCATCAGTTCACTCCATTTACTCGGTAAAATTATTTTAACAATAGTATCTATCACGTTATGCAGAATGTCAACTTAGGAGAAATCTAAAAAGAGAATCACAGCCATAAAACTGAGCTAAGCAGCAAACTCTACAATGAACAGCCCTTTCTCCTCACAAAAAGAGACCAGCGGGACAGGCTGACCTCTGCATCCAGGGCAAGAACCGCCCCGCTTCTATACGTTTTTATATACTTTAAGACAGACATTGCCCTCCTCTTACCTATAAACACTGGCACATGTTCCTGCTGCTGGTTCATAATAGCAATGTTCTTTAAATTGACCGGCGAACGGCTGGCCGAACCATGTTGGAGGACAGGGTCCAGATGGATTGAAATACCAAAGAGCATATTTCGCCGGGTGCTGCCGCCAGAATTCTAAATTTTTTCTCGCCAGCCTTTTTTCAACAGACCTCGCTCTGTTATAAAATAAATTTCCCTTTTGCACTGCTTCGAAAGAATAATTGCCTCCTTGAACTTGAAAAATAACCTGTCGGATATTTCTTACATCTTGAAAGTCCAAGCAATCAGCCAGCGCGCGATTCACAATCACATTTCCGACATACAGCATGCCTTGCTGGCCTTCCCCCTCGGCTTCTGCCCGCATCATCCTCGCCATCAAGGCAACGTCTGCATCGGTGTATTGGACTCTTGGCATTTTTTTCACCCCAAAAGTATTGTATGACACAGGTTGATGCAATATTAATCATAGGTGAGGATGGATTTCTGATGAAGGAAGAACTGCTGAAGATCCGCAGCGGGGAAGTTATACGATTAAGCACGTGAGATCCTAAAGAACCTTCCCAGTGCACTTTTTTATATTCTTCAGACCTTCTTTCTTTCAACCAGCTTCATGATACTATATAAGACCGCAGAGCCGTCCGACGTAAAGGGTAACAGGTTCAGTAGGTTTATCAAACAAAAGAAGGCAAAGGCGTTAAAATATAAGCCGCTATCCAGGGAAAAAACGACAAAACCAAGCATCGGGAGGATGAGATTCGGCGCCGCTGAAATAATTAAGATATCAGCATAGTTGTGATCATTCACATAAACGGCCTTCCCGCCCCAGGCATTGAGCGTGAACGATTGAACCTCTTTTTTATAAAGTTTAATAAATAACAGGTGAATGAGCTCGTGAAGCAGCAATACACCAAACAGTAGAAGATAAAGAAAAAATAACACCTGGATCATCATCAAGAAATTGTCCATGATTACTTATCGAGTACTTTTCTATGGCTGATTCGCTTGGCGACTAGAAAGACGAGGCAAATGATCAGCAGCCATGACACAAAAGTGATTAATACCTGCGGTGTTAAGGAGAAGTTGGTAAACAATTCTTCCTCATTCATCGTCATATCGATGCTCAACCCCAGCGTGGACATGTATTCTCCGGATTCGTCGATTGAGAATAAGGTTACAAGATAATCGATTAAAAAGAGAACGAGGTAGACGACCGTCCCGATAAAAATAAACTTAGTTAATTTCATCGTAAAAGCTCCTCCTTAATAAGTAATATTTGATGGTGCACAATACCGTGAAAATCACCAGGAATATAAGTAAATGATTCGAAATCAAATATAAACACAGAGCCAGTACCACACATAGGATCGAAGCGGAAAATTCGTTCACCGAGCTTTTATTTTTCGGAAAAATAATCCCCATAATCAGCGCGGATTCAAAGATAATGAACGCATAATAAGTGGTTTTTACATAATCTCCCGCCAGTACAATTGCCATGATGATGAGGGGAAGATTGATCATGATATTCATGAGCGCCGTCAGCAGTGTTTCCTTTAAGGCAGTAAGATCAAAAAACGGATTCATCTTCCGGTAGGACATCGTCGTACTGTAATACCTGATCGCTGAAAAAGAGATAACGGGATAAAGAAAAACAAACGTGGTCATCGCCGTATACAAATCCCTTGTGTCGATCCATGCCAGAATAAAGAAAAGGAGAACGATACCGCTCAACCGCAGCGTTAATTTATTCCGAAGCGTCCCTAAGAATAGAAGAGACAAATGGTTCATCTTGATCGGAATTCTCGTCAACGTGTAAAAATCACTGGATGAATAGACATCTTCACTGCGGTTGGTCTGAAAACTGGAAATGAGCAAGGTAAATAACAACGTACCCGCCGCCAGCAGAATGATGAAGCCGGACACCACCAGATGAGTAAGCTCAAAGTTCAGCGACCGGACGATCTGGTCGATTTGAAATCGAAAAACAAATAGATAAAAGAATAGAAAAACCACTAATAAAATATGATTGATGTTAAAAACCGTCAGCTTCAAATTCACGCTGATCACATGAAAGAATAAATAAAAAAAAGAAATGCTGAAGAAAAACAACAACTGACTATAAACGAGAACGAGCAAATTAAGACTCAGCGAAAAATAAAACAAATTTAAAAGAGGAATGATAATAGCAAAAATGATTAAAAAGGAAACGTACCCTAACAGCAATTTAAACAATATACTTCCAAGCCAGATGCTCCCCCGTTCAAACGGCAGGATCTTCAGCTGATACTGCATACGGTTCGTTAAAGAAAACGAAATGGTCACGATTAAATAAATAAACCCCGAAATAATAATAATGACATTCGTTAAACTGGAAAACAGCATATTTTGAAGAGAAGCACTGCTCTGCTCTTCCGTAATAAAGATTTGATTCAGCTGCGATACATTTAAGAGATAATAGGCGATATACACCACAAAAAGCAAGGTGAATAATAGATATCGGTTTCTTTTCTTGTTGAAGATATTGTTCGACAGGATATTGTTAAAGACTTCATTCAATAGAATCTTTGTGATCGTGTAAGAATCTGTCAATTTCATCATAATAGTTTTTTAATTCTCCATTATTGATTACGATTTCCTCGATTTTATGAATATCCTCGACCAGCTCCATCCTTCCAGCACTCAGTAAATAGACTCGAGCCAGAGGGTTGCGTTTAATGTAATCCATATTATGAGACACTAGAATGAATTTACGGCTTTTCGCAAAGTTATTAATTAAATATTCCGTGAGCAGGTAGCTCTCGTAATCCAGCCCATTAAATACTTCGTCAGCTAAAATATAGCGGACATCTAAGGCTAAAGAGACCGCAATCTGCAGCTTCTTTTTCATGCCATACGAATATTCACTTATTTTTTTATGTAAGGCGGATTCTAAATTATACAATCGAATGACGAAGGTAAACCGGTCCCTGTCTTTATGGGGATACCTGGAGAAGACAAAGTCAGCATATTCCTTCCCCGATAAATATTCCGGCAGGTAAAAGTCAGAAGGAATGTAATACATTTTCGTTTTCGCTTCTTTTTCTTTTCTGTCGATAGAATCCACTGTAATGGACCCGCTCTCAAACGGGGTGATGTCACATATGCAGTTTAAGAGCGTCGTTTTACCCGATCCGTTGATCCCGACGATGATATCAATGCCCACGGGTTCAAACTCGATGCTCAGCTTATGTAACACCGTATTGTCTTTGTATGACTTCTGAAGCTCGGAAATAGTAATCATAGATTCAACCCTAATCGAAAGTAATCGAATTGCATTTTGAAGAATAGCTCGTTAGTTTAATTTAATTCGGTGTACACCCTATGCCAATATCCCACACTCTAGGCCAATTCCACCTGACCTGACCGGAGAAGCTGTACCCTTTGCTTGTACAGTAATACGCGTAGCCAATCCCCCCGATTACTGCAATTAACACCACGACCCAAATGATCCATTTGTTTTCGACGACATCATGATGTTTTTCTTCGAGTTGATTTTTTAAAGCGTAAAACCACCCAAGTAACGTAATCTGGATATTATTAAGAACTGCCTCCATTTTATCCTCCTCCCGAGCTATTCTTCAAAATGTCAAATAATTCTAGTTACACGGTATCATATTTTTCTGAAAATTAACACAACTTCTCCCGTATTTGCTGAATAACAGTATTTTATGACTAATTTACAGATAAAAAAGGAGGAAGGATGCCCTGCTGCTGCTTGTTCACACCCCACCATCTGCCTATGGTTTTTTATGGAAACCAGCCTTTCCGACCGGGTCTTTTTTAAACGGTACCAGGTACCGAGAGACAAACAGCGGTCAGAGGCAGTAAAAAAGATTCCTGGTACCGCGGTATATATCTGTTAAGATAGAACAAAAAAGGAGCGTCCTTTATGGAATTGACTGAAAAATTAGGACAGGAAATTATCCGCCGCTTATCAAAATACATCGACGTTCCAATCAACCTGATGAATCCGCACGGAAAAATTGTCGCAAGTACCGATCCCTCGCGTCTGCATCAGCTTCACGGCGGAGCGAAGGCCGTGATCCAATCACAGCAGCCCAACATCATCACAAACGGAAACGCCGATGATTTTTCTAACGTAAAGCCGGGAGTCAACCTGCCGATCTTCCACCACGGCGAACTTGCGGGCGTCGTTGGATTGACTGGGAAACCGGATGATGTGATGCAGGCAGCAAGGATGACACAGGGGTCGGTGGAAATTACGCTTGATCAAATGCGTCTTCAGAAAGAAGCTTTTTTTCAAGAGCGGCAGTGGAACCATTGGCTGCAGCGGCTGCTGCACCCTACAGACGTTGATACCAAAGAATTAGCGCGCGAAGCCGTCTATACGCTGCAGGTCGAGATTCACAAGCCGTGGCAGGTCGTCGTCTATCAAACGAGCCAGCCCTATGAACTGGCGGAGAGACTCCGCTCGTCTCTTGAACCATTTGATCCTCTGTTTATCCTGCCGTACGAAAATCATTCCGTTGTAGCGGCTCTGCCTGATCAGCCGCTGACAATTGAGGGCGAAGAAGAGGTGGTGATCGGCATTGGTGAGCCGGGGTACTCGATCAGCGGCCTGCGTCAGTCCTACCACCAGGCCAGCGAAGCGATTGATCTGGCCGGCATACCTGGAGAAGTGGTGTCCAGCGCCTCTTTAAAAACCGAACGGCTGATCAACCATATTGATCCTGCGGTGTATGAGGAAATCTCCGGAACATACAGGCAGCTGCTCCGCGAGCTGGACGCTTCCTATATTGAGACGCTGCAGAGCTTTTTTGACAACAACCTGAAAATGAATGTTACCGCGAGTGACTTACACATTCATCGAAACACGCTCATTTACCGGCTCGATCAGCTCAGTAAAAAAACAGGACTTGACCCCCGCCGGTTTCAGGATGCGAT
Organism: Halobacillus andaensis; assembly: GCF_014636475.1. Classification (GTDB taxonomy): domain Bacteria; phylum Bacillota; class Bacilli; order Bacillales; family Halobacillaceae; genus Halobacillus_A; species Halobacillus_A andaensis. The sequence goes on along the minus strand of NZ_BMEL01000002.1, from coordinate 140,304 downwards.
CATTCTAAAGACCATATTGTTAAAAGAATCACTATAAACCGTTTATTTGTGCATTTGCACAAGTAAACGGTTTCATTTTTGTCTTTTTCATCAATTGTTTTCTGCATTTATTTTCTATTAAATGAAAGTAAGACGAATAGTTGGAGGGACGATGAATGAACGTTGTATTTGCACCAGATTCCTATAAAGGAAGTCTGTCTTCCATCGAGGTTTCTACGATTATGAGCAAGGCGTTTCAATCGGTAGAACCTGAAGTCACGCCGATCATTAAACCGATGGCCGACGGCGGCGAAGGAACGCTTGAGGCGCTGACGCAGGCGACCGCGCACGAAAAAGTAACCCTCTCCTGCACCGGTCCGCTTGGAGAGCGTTCGGAAAGCTGGTATATCAGCCTCGGTGACAGCCGCGCTGTCATTGAAGGGGCGAACATTGCCGGCCTTCCTCTTGTTCCTCATGAAAAACAAAATCCCGATGCGACCACGACCTACGGGTTAGGCGAAGCGATCCGTCACGCGTTAGACCGTGGTGAGCGTGACTTGATCATCGCGATCGGCGGCAGCTCAACGAACGACGGCGGCCTCGGCATGCTGCAGGCGCTCGGCATGAAGGCGTATACGGCGGACGGGAAGGAAGCGGGCATGTTCGGAAAAGATCTTCTTACTGTTAAAAAAGTCGATTTCTCCGGACTCGATGCCCGGCTTAATGAAGCCACGATCCGCATCGCCTGCGACGTCGATAACCCACTGACAGGACCAAGAGGCGCTAGCTACGTGTACGGCCCGCAAAAAGGAGCCTCCAAGCAGCAGACCGCTGACTACGATCAGGCGCTGGAAGCGTACGGTCAACTAGTTGAAAAAGAACTAGACAAAGAGTTAGCCGAAGTGCCGGGAGCCGGAGCGGCCGGCGGTTTAGGGTTTGCTTTTCTAGCGATGGGCGCGCACCTGCAGTCCGGCGCCAGGCTCGTCGCTGAAGCTGTGGATTTAGAAGAGGCGATTAAACAGGCTGATCTCGTGCTCACAGGTGAAGGCCAGAGCGATGAGCAGACCGTTTACGGAAAAGCGCCGGGTTACGTGGCGGAACTCGCCCGCCTGCACGAGAAGCCCGTCATTCTTTTATCCGGCAGTCTCGGCGAGGATTTAGATGAGCTGAATGAGCTGTTTACCGGCTGTTTCTCCATCCTCCAGCGCCCGTCAACTCTCGAAGAATGCATCCAGCAGGCCGAGCATAATCTTTATCAGACAGCGCGGCAGATTGCCCGGCTGATCATTAAATAAAGGAGGGAGTATTCATGAGTGGAATTGGACTTATTTTAGTTATTATCGCCGGCGTATTATTTGTTATTTTTGCCACTGCCAAGTTTAATCTGCATCCGTTTCTTTCCCTGCTGATCGCTGCCTTTGCGATTGGCATCTTAAGCGGCATGCCTTTAGAAGAGGTCGCCACAACCGTTAACGACGGATTTGGCGGATTAATGGGAAGCATCGGGCTCGTCATCTTGTTCGGGACGATCATTGGTGTCATTTTAGAAAAATCCGGCGCTGCACTGAGGATGGCAGAAGTGGTCCTAAGAATCGTCGGAGAAAAACGTCCACAGCTCGCCATGAGCGCGATCGGAAGCATCGTCAGTATTCCCGTCTTTTGTGATTCCGGCTACGTTATTTTATCGTCACTAAAGAAAGCGCTTGCGAACAAAACGAAAGTGACCGTCGCTTCCATGGCGATCGCATTGTCGACCGGCCTGTTCGCGACCCACACGCTCGTTCCGCCGACGCCGGGACCGATTGCCGCTGCAGGTAACATCGGAGCAGAGAATTACTTAGGCACCATCATCTTAATCGGTGTCGTCGTCGCGATCCCAACGATCATCGCCGGGTACATCTGGGCGATGAAAGCCGGAACGAAAATCCACGTAGAAAATGAGGACGACGCAGCTGGCTACACGTATGAAGAAGTGGTTCAATCCTTCGGCAAAATGCCGTCTGCGTTTAAATCATTCGCACCCATCCTCGTGCCCATTGCGTTGATCAGCTTTAACTCGATCATCACCTTTGCCGGCTGGTCCGGCGGCTTATTCAGCTTCTTCCTTTTTCTCGGCACGCCGGTGACGGCCTTGCTTGTCGGAGTACTGTGCGCCTTCGCGCTGCTTCCGAAGTTTGATAAAGAAACGATGAACGACTGGATCGGCATCAGCTTAAAAGAAGCCGCTCCGATTCTGCTCATTACCGGAGCCGGGGGCGCCTTTGGCTCCGTCATCAGCTCGACAAACATCGCTGATATCATTGAAGGCATTGCCCAAAACGATGCCGCTGCAGGAGCCCTGTTTATCTTTATTCCATTTATTATCGCAGCTGCACTAAAAAGTGCCCAAGGCTCATCCACCGCTGCGATCGTGATCACATCCACACTCGTGGCACCGTTACTGCCGCAGGTCGGCATCGAAGGCGCCCTGCCGCTCGCGCTCGTCGTCATGTCCGTCGGCGCAGGAGCCATGGTGGTCTCTCACGTCAACGACAGCTACTTCTGGGTGGTGAAAGAATTCAGCGGCCTGTCGATTACACAGGCCTATAAAGCGCAGACGATGGGGACGCTGCTGCAAGGGATTGTAGCGATCACCGTGACATCCGTGCTTTGGTACATTTTCGTATAAGAAAAGTCCAGCTCTCACGCCGAGAGCTGGACTTTTCCATTTATATATAAGTCTTCGTTCCAATGATCCGATCCATCTCCTCTTCAAACTCCTCAAGTGTCATCGGCCGTTCCATTTCATTCAGCGAATCTCCTAAATAATGATCGATTTCTTTCACCGCGCCATTTTCGTCTATAACGGTAATGACGCAGCTCGGAAGATCGGTCGCCGGAAATCCATTGACCTCATACTCAAAGTCCCACACCTGAAACTCCTCAAGCAAAGCCGCCAGCTTCTTCACATGATCCTCATCCAGCTGCCATGCCAGCTCACCCTGCCATTCCTTAACACTTCTACCTGGTACACAGGACAGTCGCCAAAGCATCCGGTACGTGCAAGGGTTAGTTTGTGGAACATGAAGATCCTCCTCAGGAAGTTTAATAGGATTTGATTATAGTATATTACGATTCGACTTTCACTGCAGGTTTGACGCAAAAAAATACCTTCCCACCTAAAGAGATGCTTCCAAAAGGTATGACGGAATGAAATTCTGGAGAAAATAATAGAGTACTAGTTTTGTGGGGAGGAATAAGCGATGGACATACTAGAATTATCGATTAAGCTCGTCATAGGCTTCCTTCTGCTCTTTTTCCTAATTCGTGTGTTAGGTAATAAACTGATCGATCAAATCACTCCCTTTCACTTCATTTCAGCTGTCGTGCTGAGTGAGTTATTAGGTAATGCCGTTTACGATGAAACTGTACCTGTTATTTATATTGTTTATACCATTATAATCTGGGGAAGTCTGCTGTTTATATTTGAATACTTCGCCCAAAAGTCACTACTATTTAGACACTTTTTTGAAGGGCAGCCGATCATGGTGATTCGAAACGGGCAAATTGACTTTGAGCAGTTAAAGAAAGCACGCATGAACCTTAACCAATTACAAAGCTTACTTCGCCAAAGCGAAGTTTTCTCGATTCGTGAAGTAGCTTTTGCCTTTATAGAATCAAGTGGATCCATCAGTATCTTAAAGAAATCACAATATCAAAAGACCACCTTAGAAGACTTTAACATGCCCCCTCACCCTGTCTATCTTCCTATCACTTTGATTAAAGACGGAGAGCTGATCGAAGAAAATTTAAATGAAATCAACAAAGACAGAGAGTGGCTGAATGACCACTTGAGAACGAATGGAATGAGAAGGGTGGAGGATGTGATGTTAGCCGAGTGGTTGGAAAACGATGGGTTGCTGGTCATTCCTCACTATGCCCATCAATAGAAAAAAGGAAGCCTCGCTGCCGCATTAATCAGCTGAGGCTTCCTTTTTAAATTTATATCAAGACTGAATCGCCTGACCGATGGCCTCCACCTTGACGAGGACCTATAATTCCACAAACTGCCCAAATTCCTTCTTAAACCTCATCTTCACATTTCCGACAGGGCCATTCCGCTGTTTGCTCAGAATCAGCTCCACCTCACCCTCATCCTTATGCCAGTCGTAATAATCATCGCGATACAAAAAGCCAATTACATCTGCATCCTGCTCGATATTCCCTGATTCACGAAGGTCAGACATGAGCGGGCGTCTGTCCTTACGCTGCTCAACACTACGGGATAGCTGAGACAACAGGATAATCGGCACGTTAAGCTCAACTGCCAGCATCTTCAGTTCCCGGGTGATAGCGCCGATTTCAAGGTCACGGCGCTCATAACGTCCTGCCGTACTCATGAGCTGGAGATAATCGATGATAATCATGTGGTTCCCGTTTTCATCCTTCTGCACCATCTCCCTCACTTTAGCGCGGATGTCGCCCACGGTGCGTTCGGATTGATGAACTTCAAGCGGCCAGCGGGCAATTTCACCGATTGCGTCCATTACGTGCCTGCAGTCCGTATCGGAAAATTTAAACGAACGCCACTTTTGCCCGTCCACCGTGGCTTCAGCAGAAATAAAACGCTGAAGAAGTGGTTTGGTTCCCATTTCGAGGCTGAACAACTGGACACTCCCTCCCTTCTTACAATGGTGGGCGGCCAGGTTTAAGGAAAAAGCGGTTTTGCCCATAGAAGGTCGACCTGCGAGAATGATCAGATCGCCGCGCTGAGTACCTCCAGTCATATGATCGAGCTCGGTATATCCGGTTGCAAACCCAGTCATTCCATCTTCAGGCGGGAAAGCAACATCACGTGCGATTTCCACAAGAGACTCATACTTCGTCGGCTCCTCGGTTTTCACTCCCATACTGCTGAATGTTTCCATATGCCGGACTAACGCATCAAACGCCTGATCACTGGGACTTTTCGCATAGTGGATGGCGGCTTCTTTCGTTTTGCGGTGGCGGTATGCATCGAGAACGAGGCGCTGGTGGTGTTTGAGGGTAGAGGTTGAGGGGATAGAGCCGGCGAGGTCACTTAAATAGCTGACCCCTCCGACGGATTTTACATGATCCTTTAGTTCGGTAGTGACGGTGACCAGGTTAATCGGCTCATCTGCCTCATGAATCTTCTTCATCGCGGTAAAAATGACTGCGTGCCCCTTCTCCGCAAAATGCTCAGGCAGGAGCGTAACTTCCTTCATAAGCGACCCTTCAAGTAAAATGGTTCCGATTACAGACTGTTCAGCTTCCAGATTTTTAATCATTTAGACACCTTCCTTATCAATTCTTCTAATTTCTCCTGAAGCAGCTGCTTCGTTTCGTCGCTGACCCCTTCTGCCTCCTGATCCCATTTTTTTATTTTTTCTAGATGGGGGTTCTCCCTCGGCGGATACACTGCTATATCAGCGAGGGTGGGTGGAAACGGGTACTTTCCCGCATACTCCGACAGCTTCTTCTTCACCAATTCAAACTCCATCTTCTCAAGCTGTGGAATTATAACCTCAGCCTTCGTCTTCGTTATTTTAAATTTGTCTGGATACAACTCACGGATCGTCTGCAGCACTACAACGGCTTGATCATAATTCATACATTGCGCTCCCTTCGCAGCTCTTCAAAAATATCGTTAAATTCTTCCTTCGACTGCCCATGCTCCGCCTTCTGTCTCACTTTCGACCGGCTTTCCAGCTTCTCCGAACGCGCCTCATGCAGCGATTTCACCCCAAGCGACTGCCAGCGGTTTAATATCCCTTCGCAATACTGAAAAAAACGCTTATTGTGCTTCAGTGCCCGCTGCATGGCTTCGATCACAAGTTCATCCGACATCTCCTCACACCAATGCGTAATCCGCTCCGCGATGAAAGGACTCAAAATGCCGATGTTTCGCTGGTAGAATTCATGAGGGTTGGAAGGGCTCGCGCCTTCTTCATCTGTCTCTTTTCTTTTCATTTCATTTCTTTTAAATAATGCGTCTGTCGATTCGTCCATGGAATGGTCCGTCTGTCCGTCCGCTTGAGGGGCCGCAACCTCGTTCACTTGAGGTTCAATGACTCTAGAAATCATCTCGTAAACGGGTGCTTTGTTCCGGCCAAGGGACGTATACCTAATGTATCCCTTCTCCTTCAATTCCTTACGAGCACGCTTAAAAGACGTCTCCGGCAAACTCGACTTCCCTAAAACGACCGAAGCCGGGAGCGTAAATTCTTTCTTCCAGCCTGTCTTGTTGTTAAGCTGCATCAAGGTCAACCAAAGAGTGATGGCAGATGGCGACAGTGAATCCATATCCACTTGATCATGAAACGCGTTTAACTCTTTTAAATAATTCATTTTCCGTTTTCCTCCTTAAATTTAGCGCATAAAAAACCCCTGCACTTCTATAATCGAAATGAGTGCAGGGGGTGGTGTCATAAAAAAGAAAAGTTTTTTAAATTTTTTTTAGCAGCGTTTATTCTTAGTAAAAAATGAAGAGATAACTTTAAGAACTTATGGATAATAACCAGATGGAAAAGTAACTTGTGTATAGTGATTTCATAATCTATCAAATTCACACTTAAAGAGGTTCATTTCTTTCTCTTAAAACCTATGTTACGATAAAAAAACCTTGAAATTAGGAGATTAAAAGGATGAAAGAACTAATATTTGAAAAAAGAACTTTCGATAATTATGACTTAAATACAGTAAAAACTGTCCACCTAAACAACTATCCTATAGTGTACATACTTTACAATAAAAGAAATAACCCCTCTGCTTATATTGGCCAAACCGTACAGGCTGCTCGCCGTTTTAAACATCACTTAAGTAATAAAAAGCGAAACAAACTTGAGCATACCATCCTGATTGGTCATGAAAAATTCAACCAATCTGCCACATATAACATTGAATCCAATCTCATTAACTACTTTATTGCAGATAATCATTACCAGCTTCAGAATGTCAGCCAGACAGCCAATAAAGAAATGCACGATTATTATGAAAAAAATTATTACAATGAAGAGCTCTTTCACGAGATTTGGGAACAACTCCGCAAAGATAACATTGTACAAGACACCATTGAAAACCTTAGGAATAAAGACATTTACAAACTATCACCATACAAAGAATTATCTCCTCAACAAATAGATGTAAAAAATAAAATTATTAATTTCTGTAAGGAAAACGCAGGAAAAGCGGAGAAACAGGTGTTTATTCTTCAAGGAGACGCAGGTACAGGGAAAAGCGTACTGTTGAGTTCTTTATTTAATACTTTACAGGATTATGCAAATGATAAGAACTCTAAATTAAATAACACAGATAACTATCTACTTGTTAACCACGGAGAAATGTTAAAAACATATCAACAAATGGCTGGCAGCTTACCAAACTTAAAGAAAAAGAACTTTATGAAACCCACCTCTTTCATTAACAATAAGACAAAAACAAATACAAAAGCAGATATTACTCTAGTAGATGAAGCACATTTGCTTCTGACGAAAGAAGATACGTATAATAACTTTCATTACCAGAACCAACTCGACGAAATTATTAAAAGAAGCCGGATCACGATCGTCATATTTGATCCTAAACAAGTATTAAAAATAAAAAGCTATTGGAATAATAACCTTCTTAATGAAATTACTCATCACTACAAGGCCGAAACGTTAGAACTAACGGATCAACTTAGAATGAATGCCAATAAAGAGACGTTGGAGTGGATTAACGGTTTTATGAATAAGGAGCTTCTTCCTGTTCCACAGAAAGAGGACTCCTTTGAATTCAAAATATTTAGTGACGCTGGTAGTTTTAAAAAGGCCATTCGAAAAAAGAATGAAGAGTACGGTCTCTCTCGTATTGTATCAACCTTCGACTATTTACATAAAAAAGACAACAAGACGTATTACGTGGACAAGGATGGCATTAATATGCCGTGGAATCGGACCCAGGATAAGGTTACATGGGCCGAGGAACCAAATACAATAAATGAAGTAGGTTCAATTTACACTGTGCAAGGATTTGATTTAAATTACGTCGGTGTCGTTCTAGGTCCATCCGTGAGCTACGATGAAGTAAAAGATAAACTAATCATTGATCCTACGAAATATAAAGACAAAGGTGCCTTCACTGCCCGCAAGGACTATTCGTTTGAGAAAAACGAATCCATAAAAGAAGATATTATCTTAAATTCGATCAATGTACTAATGAAGCGCGGCATTTACGGCTTATATATTTATGCTACGGATCCAAAACTGCGTAAGAAGCTAATCTCATTAGACAGGGGGACGTTTTAGTGAGCGATCTGCAAGAAATAATCAATCGAATTAATGACTTCAGGGATGCAAGAGATTGGAGACAATACCACAATCCCAAAGACCTTGCTATCTCGATTTCTATAGAAGCTGCTGAGCTGCTGGAAGACTTTCAATGGATAAACAGCGAAAACGCTCTTAAGAAAAATAAAGAAAATATCCAGGAAGAAATCGCAGATGTGTTGATCTATTCCCTCATGCTTTGTTCAGACCTCGATTTAGATGTAAAAGATATTGTTAATGAGAAGCTAAAGAAAAACGCACAAAAATATCCTGTAAAATAAAAAGGAAGTCTGATTTGCCATTTAGCGAATCAGACTTCCTTTATGTTTTTTAAATCGATTCTGCGTACTTCTCTCCTTCTAACTTAAGCGCGCGATCCGTCGTCTCATGCACTTCACGGATGAGCTCAGGATGTTCCGCTAAAGTCACCCCGTAGGAAGGAATCATTTCCTTAATCTTCGGCTCCCACTCACTGATGTGCTGCGGGAAGCAGCGTTCTAGTACTTCAAGCATAACGGAAACTGCCGTCGAAGCTCCTGGAGACGCACCGAGTAAGGCAGCGACCGTGCCATCAGACGCAGTCACCACTTCGGTTCCGAATTGAAGCGTTCCTTTTCCTGCTTTCGTATCTTTAATCACCTGCACGCGCTGTCCGGCTGTGACTAAATCCCAATCCTCGCTTTTCGCATTCGGGATAAATTCGCGCAGCTCTTCCATGCGCTGCTCTTTCGACTGGATCACTTGTTCAATCAAGTATTTGGTAAGCGATACGTTTTTCACACCGGCCGCCATCATCGTGAAAAGGTTATCCTTTTTCACCGAGGTTAGTAAATCGGAAAGCGATCCTGTTTTTAAGAACTTAGGCGAGAATCCGGCAAATGGACCAAACAACAGAGACGTTTTATTGTCGATCAACCGTGTGTCGAGGTGCGGCACCGACATCGGAGGAGCTCCAACTTTCGCTTTGCCATACACTTTGGCGTAATGCTGCTCGATCACTTCAGGATTGTTGCACACCATAAACTGGCCGCTCACCGGGAAGCCGCCGATATTCTTCGATTCAGGAATACCCGTCTTCTGAAGCAGGTGCAGGCTTCCGCCCCCGCCGCCGATGAAGACGAAGTTCGCCGTGTGGTATTCAATTTTTTCATTCTCAAGATCATACACTTTGACTTCCCACTTGCCATCGTCTGTGCGCGTGATATCTTCCACGCTATGCTTGTAATTGACCTGTAAATCCCTGCTGTCTAAGTGATCAAACAACTTGCGCGTTAAGTCTCCGAAGTTTACGTCTGTGCCGGCATCAATTTTGGTAGCGGCGATCGGTTCATTCACTGTACGGTTCTCCATCATAAGTGGAATCCACTCTTTAAGCTGATCAGGATCATCCGAGAATTCCATATCCTCAAACAACGGATGATTCCCCATCTTTTCGTAGCGCTTTCTTAGAAAATTAACGTTCTTCTCTCCTTGAACAAAACTCATATGAGGCAAAGACAGGATAAACTCCTGTGGGTTACGGATCATATGACTGTTGACGAGGTAAGACCAGAACTGTTTAGACACTTGAAATTGTTCATTGACTTTAATCGCTTTCGTAATATCTATGGAACCGTCTGGATGTTCTTGTGTATAGTTCAGCTCACATAATGCAGCGTGTCCCGTGCCTGCATTATTCCATACGTTAGAGCTTTCTTCTCCCGCACTTCCAAGCCGTTCAAACACTTTCACATTCCAGTCTGGCACTAATTCTTTTAGCAATGATCCCAATGTAGCACTCATAATTCCTGCACCAATTAAAATCACATCTGTATTTGCTTCTCTGTTGCTCATTATTAACCATCCTTACATCCAAAAATTTGGTGAAAAGATGCAGACGTTCACTGGATACACCTTTTCTGTGATAGCGGTTTATAGATTTAAAAATCACTCTTGTCTGATAATTAAATTATAAACTATTTCCAGCTAGGTTAAAAGTGAGAGACTGAACATTAATAGATTGAAGCCTGCGATCCCTAGAAAGAACTCCCTTAATTCTTATTCAAAAGTAAAGGGCGGGGTGCCTGTTCTATCGGAGGTCACACTGCCAATGATCTATATAGATAATTTCAGTACATTTTTACTGGAAAAGACTAGTGAAGAATGAATAGTAACTATTATACGACTTGTCTCGACAATTTCCCGGGAAATATTTAATCACGTTATATACAGGAAAACTGCCTATGACTATCCCAGAGTCATACGAATATGGTCATGGTCTCTCTTACTTTTTAGAAATGAACCCTCTCAGGTAATTCATTAGAGGGTTCATTTCTATCTATAGAATTTTGTTCATGGGTGTGCAGGAACCCCTTACAAAAATCTATTCATTCTTAGAGTGAAACATTTTAGCTTTAGAGAAGAACAATGTTAATCCCACAGTAACCACAAACGTGATGCCCATCCCAGTGAAATAATAAATCCAGTGTTCAGGATAGACAGACAGGAAGGAGAGAACTCCCCCTACTCCCACTGAAGTTGCTTTTACTCCTTGAAAGGCGATGAAGGCACTTCCGAGTGCACTCCCGATCATGACAGCAATGAAAGGATAGCGGAAACGGAGATTAATCCCGTAAATCGCAGGCTCTGTAACCCCGAGCCAAGCTGATATTGTTGCTGTTAACGATACCCCACGCAGTTTTACATTGTGTTTAAGAAGGAAAAACATCGTTAACGTAGCTGCACCTTGCGCAAGTGTAGCCGTTTCACTAACTGGCCACAGCGTAACATATCCAAGTGTTCCGGCCATCTGCAGGTTTACTCCAAGGAAGATGTGGTGCATACCTGTTATAACAAGAGGCGCAGAAATGAATCCGTAAACTCCTCCGGCGAAAGCTGGAGATACTTCAAATAGATAGAGAATGCCATCTGTAATCCAATTAGAGCCTGTCATCGTAATTGGACCAATAACGATAAAGGTCAGCAGGCCTGCAAAAATAAGGGCAAGCGGTGCGACAAAGATCATTTGCAGGTTTCCTGGAATAAAGCTCTTCAAATGTCTTTCCGCCCAGACTAACAGCCATGTAGCAAAGATAACGGGGAGCACTTGTCCCTGATAACCAATTTTCGCAACTTCCCAGCCAAACATGTTCCAATACTCTACGTCTCCTGGGTTCTCAGCATAAGCGTAAGCTGACATTAAGTCAGGGTGGACTAAGAGCAGGCCAAGCACGATACCGAGCAGCGGGCTCCCGTTAAACTTCCTGGCTGCCGACCAGGTAATTAATACAGGCAGGAAGGTGAAGGCGGTGTTGGCCACAACAGCTATAAATTCAGCAAAACCTGTCCATCCGGTATAAACGTCCAACAAAGACTGATCTTCAAAAAAGATTCCCGGGTTTGCCAATAAGTTGTTTAACCCGAGCAGCAAACCAGCCGCTACAATTGCCGGGAGGATGGGAATAAAGATATCCGCCAGAACGCGGACCCCTTTTTGGAGGAGGTTCCCCTTTTCCACATTCTTCTTTTTCATCTCATCTTTACTGACTTCATCTGCACCCGTCTGCTTCATAAATTCGTTATACACTTTTTCTACTGTGCCGGGACCGATAATAATTTGAAACTGCCCGCTCGCAGAGAAAACTCCTTTAACTAAATCATTTTCTTCTAATTTCTTAACATCTACAGCGCTTTCATCTTCGAGCATCAAACGCAGCCTCGTCACACAGTGTGTTGCACTGTTTACGTTACTGGCGCCACCTACATTTTCTATAATTTTGGTAACGTTTTCTTTAAAGCTCATAAAAAAATCCCTCACTTTCTTCATCGGTTTTAAAAAGACACGAACTACTTGTTTAAACAAGTTCATTATAGTACAGTATAAATTGTTGTCAAGATATTTCGAGTAAGGAGTGTTGTCATTTGGATATAATTACGACCCCCATGAGCCACTTCGGTTCTTATATGGCGCTGACCTATCAGGTAAGCGAGAAAGCCGAAAAAGATGGTTTGTATGTAAACGCTGTTAGAGGTAAATCGAAGCAGCACCAGAATGCTTTGAAGATTATTCCTACAAAAAATGGAGAACCCGTTGAGTACAAGTATCAAGCAGAAGAGTTCCAGATCTCCATTTCTTTTGAGGGCGGAGAAATGAAGATCTGCTTCGAAGATGATAAAAGGATTTTTGTAAAAGGAAGCGGGAAAGGTGTCGGGCTTTCTTTAGACACGCAGCCTGTTTACAATTTTGAATATAATTATCTGCTTGGAAAACCCAGCGAAGAATACTGTATGGTCAACAGTTACAAAAACCTGACAAAGTATATGATTTTTGCTCCAAAAGGATCGGTTTCTCTAAAGCAGAATGTCTTTATGGACACCACCGGCAGCACAAATAAAGCCGATAACTTATCCAGCATCCAGATTGAATCTGAGGGTGATGATTTCTTATGTGTCATCGAAGATATTCCCACCAACGGTGCTGTGCCGATCGATCGGGAATACAGCTTTGAAAAAGCACTGGAGAAGAGCACGAGCCATTTTGAAGAATTTTTATCAAAACAGCCGTCTGTTCCACAAGAGTATCAGCAGACATTAAGAGAAGCGGCTTACCTCAATTGGACGTGTACGGTGAATGCAGAGGGGCTTTTAAAAAGAAAAGCCGTTTATATGTCCAACAGCAACTTCCCGGGCGTATGGAGCTGGGACAACGCGTTTAATGGGTTAGCACTAGCAGGTGTTGATAATCAGCTCGCTTGGGACCAGTTCCAGCTGCTCTTTGATCATCAGGACGAACTAGGCCAAATCCCCGGATCCGTCAGTGATTCAACGATTCGCTGGAATTTTTCCAAGCCTCCCATTCAAGGTCTATTTATATTAAAAATGATGGAACGCATGGAGCTGACGACGGAGCAGCTAGAACAGATGTATAACCAAATTCAGGCACATGTCAGCTACTATTTCTCTTATAAAGATTCCAACGGAGACGGCATTTGCGAATATCATCACGGCAACGATTCGGGACAGGATAACAGTACCGTTTTCCGAAATGCCGACGTGATCGACTCCCCGGATTTAACCGCATTTTTGATTAAATCCATGGATATGCTTGCCATCGTGGCTGACAAGCTGCATCGACAAAAGGATAAAGCGTACTGGGAAGAAGAATCGAAGAAAGTCACAGAAAAGTTCTGCGACTATTTCCTCGTGGACGACTTTCCTGTAGCCCGCTTCATGAGAACAGGTGAAATCATCGAGAGCCAGAGCATCCTGCCGCTCGTCTCTATCATCCTGGCTGACAAACTGCCAAAACAAGCAAGAGACAATATAATTAACGAACTCAGCAGCGATAAGCATTTAACGGATTGGGGAATCGCTTCAGAGGCCCTCAACAGTCCCTTTTATGAAGAAGATGCTTACTGGAGAGGACCCATTTGGGCTCCGACCACCCTCCTTTTCATTGACGCCTTTGAGGAATGCGGCGAACATGAATTAGCTGCAGAAGTGGCGGAGAAATTTTTGAAAATGTGTAAGCAAAGCGGATTTGCGGAAGTATTCCATGCAGAAACCGGCGAAGGGTTAAGAGACTTAGCCCATACATGGGCATCCAGTGTATTCATCCATTTAGCGGCTAGACAGAAACAATAAATAAAAAGTGTACGAGTTTCCCCCTTGGGGATTCACGTACACTTTTTTACTATCTTTGCTGCGTTTGATCAAAAAACACAAAATTTCCTGGTGTATGGCGTGATTGTGTGCGTTCAAACATAACGCCGTTCTCGTTATAAATATAGCTCGTCACGACAACCACACAATTATACCCATCCAAATTAAGATACTTCTCATCGAGAGGCGTTGTTTTCTCAACAATCATCTGCCTCTTCGCCGTTACCACCCGATGGTTTAATTCTCTCTCCAGGTATTCATAAATCGAATCTTCAGCGATCTCCACCGTTAACCCTTTGACCACATCAGCCCGAAAATAGTTGTGATCCATAATCACCGGGGTTCCATCAAGATAACGAACTCGTTGTAAATGGTAGAGCGTTGTACCTATCGGCATTGAAGTAATTTCCTGGATTTGTTCGTCCGCTATGACTTCTTCAAAAAGCACAACCTCTGTGCGATGCTGCTTATCGTTTCGCTGAGCAAACTGTTTAAAGGTTTCCGTTTCTCCGAACATATATTCATTCTGCTTAAATTCCTGATAAATGACCCGTACCCCTTTGCCGTGTTTCGTTTGAAGATAACCCTTAGAAACAAGCTCTGCGATCGCCCGCCTTACCGTGTTCCGTGAACAATTATATTCTTTCACCAGCATATTTTCTGAGGGGATCAGCTGCTGATACTCAAATACATGACGTTCAATTTTGTCTTTTAAATCTTCGTAAATGTCCATAAACTTTGTTCTAGGCATGACAGCCTCCTATATGTAAACCTGACGTACGTATACGATAATCATATAATTAGATCTTGTCCAACTGCAACCTGGGTTTGGCGGTCAAAAAAAGCACCTAAACTGACCCCCACTGCGTTATTGCTTTAACGAGAGGGGGCAGACACTCTTACTTAAACTCTTTATTAGCAATTAATTGATATTAGGTATATATTTTACTTCTACATTTTCATTTGGATAAGCTACTTTAAAGTATCTAATGGAATTCTCCATTACTCATCTTCCAGATTCACAAAGGAAAGTTCTTACATTTATATCTTTTATTCTGAAATATAATAACTATTCGTATTAATATTTAAAATGTCAATAAACATTTCAGAACTAATTCTACAATTAACCCCTATTTTAAATGTATTCCCAGAAGAGTAATTTATATCTAGATGGTTTAATGGATGTAATCTTCCATTCTCATGTTTTTCATCATAATCATATCGTAAGTAACCTGATTCAAACTTTAATAAATTCTTAAGTATCACCCACAAATGATCCTTGTTTGGCTCCATTTCAAATATTTCCATTATATGAAGTAATTCTGAATCTAACTCAAGAATCCCTTGATTTTCTGTTTCTACAAAAATCTCTTCATACGCTAATTTAATTGCGGCAAGATTCTTCCCATTTATCTCAAGTTCTGTAACAGAATCATAGATTACAGGGTTGATTTGTTGTTCTCTAGTATCAATATTGAAAGGAAATTTAAAAGAAAAATATTTATCTTCCAAAACAAAAAATAGACGCTGCATTTTATCGAATCTTAGGATAACATGTTCTTTTGTCGGCCTACCTGAAGGTTCACCATACGTAAGTAATGGAATAGCTTCAAGCAATAGTATTATAATATTATTTTTAGTTCTAATTGGATTTGAGGCTAACTCAACTAGTCTCCTGGTCATTTCCACTTTAAACTCTTTCATAATAAACATCCTAAATAAAACCAATATTTTGATTAATTAGTGTGTAAATCTTATCTGTATCAACACTATCTTTTAACATAACATTGACTAACGTGTGCATTTTTTGTTTAGTTTTAGAATCATCTATATCAAAGGACAACAATATATCTTCTACTATTTCATATTGGGACTTATCCCCACTTGCTTCTAACATAAGCTTAGATTTATCCATTATTTCAGAGGGTTTTGGCTCCTTTACCTCAAGTTTCCCAGTATCCATAATTGTTTCTACTGCACCCTCTAGTTTTGAATTTAAATCTCCATTGTTTTCAGAAAGAATTAAATAACTAGTAATGAATGATCGAGTAAGCATCATGTATAGAGAATTTCTAATTGAAGTATGAGTATTTAGAGAGGTTGTTGTTATACAAACTATAAAAGGAAACTCTAAGCCTTTTATATTGTTTCTATTACTAATAAATAAAGAATCTTTACCTTTTGCTTTTACCTCATAGCCCTTAACAGATGACCAACCAAACTCCTGATCTATTCTTATACTTAGTTCCTCTGCAAGGGCATAGTTTTTGTCGTGATTTTCTAGGAAAACAACACCAATATCTCCAGCTTCAACAGTAGGATTTTTATCCTTAATATCCCTTAGAGACCAAAGTACTTCATCTAAATACTTATCACTTTCAGCAGTTGAAAGTTGCAAACTAATAATATCTTCATCTAAATTCTCGAACCTTTTTAGAGGTTCTCTTGAAAAAGTATAGTATTCTCCTTCTTTTTCAATATTGTAGCCACATGCTTCCCATTCTTCATCACTTAACCACCTAACAACTGGTCTCTCTAGCAGTCCAAAACCAACTGTATGTGCAAACATTAAAGTTTTAGGATCAGTTCTATAAACTTTATTCAAGAGAAAATCAGGTTTATTTTCAGCTATGGAATTATAATCATAAATATTCTGAAAGATATCACCTGCTATGTAGACTTGCTTTTTAGTTACTTTTTCACAAAGTTGAAAAAAAGCTTCGTTAAAATCCTGACTTTCATCAATCAGCATATAGTCAAAAAAAGGTTCAAAACTCCGCTCTTCTTCAAGTTGATTAAGTTTATCTAGTGCATTTTTACAAACGGATTCGAAAGTCAATCCCCATCTATACCTTTGAAAAGGTATCCCATAATGGTTGCATATAAAGCTGTAAACTCCAGAATTTCTATTGGCCTGTGAACCCCAACTTCTTTCAACCCATAATCGTTCATTCCATTTAATTTGTTCTCCAACTTTCATAAAATCGAAAAAATCAGGTATTCGTTCCTTCAAATTTTTTGCCAATATCTTATTAAAACATGTGAAAAAGATCTTTGTATCCTCTTCGTTAACATAAATGTTTTTTAATTTATGTAAGAGCAATTCAGTTTTACCTGTTCCAGCCAAACCTTGAATTGTTACTCTATCCTTATTCTTATGTTGAAATATAAACCTAGTTTGTTCACCATCAAATAAGACGATATTTCTTTTGATTTGCTCTAATGTGCTTGTAGGTACATCACCATCTACCCTCTCGATATCGTTGATACTCCCAGTTAATAAGGAGATTAACAGTTCCCCTTTGCGCGCCTCAATACCTGATAAACCGTTCTCTTCAATAAATGAACGAATGTCATCGCTGGTTTCCAGACTAACTGATTTAATTAAATCCCTTTCCCATTTTCTTGGTCTTCCTAAGAAGCTTTTATATTCATACTTATCAGAAATATAACCTAGATCTTCAATGAAATCATTAAAAAAATCATCGAATTCTTCCGAATCTTCCCCAAAATTAATGATTAAAATTTTCACTTGGGGTACAAGAACTACAATTGCTTTTTTATACGAATATTGATATTTTTTTTCACTAACTGGTTTATCAATAACATAGACTTGTTTCTTCTCCTTTTCGGCATAACTTTCTAATTCTTCTAATACTTCATTAATCCTTGTATCCGTCAACGTTTCTTCATCTAAATTTTGAAAATAAAAACTGTTAGCCATTAATTCTCATCCTCTTCAGAAAATATATTATTTGTACGAATTGTATCATATAAAGACTCATAGATTACGTTGTAGTCAAGAGCAAAATTTCTCTATAAAGTAGTTGTACTGATTATAGAGAATATAATATAGTGGCTAAACTTTTCTTAATTCCTTCGCTATTACAATCAACATCCAGGATTCTGATTTAAGTAGAGTATATTTTGAAAAAACCTCTCAAAAGTTCAGAGAACTATTGAAAGGTTTTTTAGGATTATATTTTCATTTCTATTTGTTTAACGACCGGTGCTGACAATACTTCTCTTAGTTCCATTTCCCATTTAGGACTTACGCTTTCGTATTCAATACCTGCAAAAGTATTAAGAATTGCTCTAAATATAACCTCTGCACCTTTTGGAGGGACTGCCATACCAATTTGCTTTCTTACCGATTCTTTACTTCCAAGAAACTCAAAATCATCAGGAAAAGTTTGTAACCTAGCACGTTCCCTATTAGTTAAAGCTCGCGGCTCGCTATAGTGA
This sequence comes from Halobacillus andaensis, assembly GCF_014636475.1. Taxonomy (GTDB): domain Bacteria; phylum Bacillota; class Bacilli; order Bacillales; family Halobacillaceae; genus Halobacillus_A; species Halobacillus_A andaensis. The sequence continues at coordinate 122,134 of NZ_BMEL01000002.1, read as the reverse complement.
TACATATGTGTACCGCCGCCGCCACTACCTGTTACGGTGTAGGCAGGTTTATCAGGGTTTAGCCTTTTATATATCTGACTCATTCTCGTTTTTTTTACCTTTAATCGCATATGCTCTGGAATACCCTCGTACCATGCGTTTTCACCTGGAGGGATATAATTCAACATATCTATCACATGTTGTTTATGCTTAGTAAACTCATGGTTATGAGCATCATTCGGAATAGGGGGTGAGTCAATCGCATCAGATGCAGTTTTAAATTCTCCACTCGGTGCAGGAACTTTAAAATTAACTTTAATATCCTCTCTTATTCCTACTATTATTATTCTATGTCGAGCTTGAGGAACACCGTATTCTTCAAATTTATATAAATGAGGTGTGATTTTGTAACCTTTACCTGCATTTTTAAGGTCCTCTAGAATTTTTATAAATGCACTACCTTCATTAGAACTGCTCAAACCACCTACATTTTCAGCAACAAACCATTTTGGTTGTTGTTCATTTAAGACTTCAACACCATAAGAATACAAAGGCCCAAAATCGCCTTCAAAACCTTTCTTTTCTCCTACTAAACTAAAGTCATTACAGGGGAATCCAAAGGCAAAACCATCAATATCGCTTAAAGATTTTAAATTAAGCTTTCTTACATCCTCATGGATGACAGAATCTGGTTCAGACGGGCAGATATTATGTCGATAAGTCCTACAAGTTGCTTCATCGAAATCATTTGCCCACGCATGCGTAATTCTATATTCTTCATTTTTATTTGTAACGATAGAATTTTTTGCACCTAAAGCAATTCCTCCGGGACCGCAAAACAACTCTCCTAATTTAAATTCCATATTAAGACACTCCAATAATTTTCTTATTTACTTATTATACAAGAAGATAAGCTGAAATGCAGCAATTTGAAACAGTTACTTTTTTTATGGTTTCTAGAAGGAATTTTGTCCTCAATTGTAGAAACAAGGATATTAATGGGAAAATTTACTTAAGGAGATTTGTTTTATGCCTGTAATTTCATCTAATTTTCTAAGACACATTGTTGAGAAGCCATTAAACGAGGGAAGGACTACCTTAAAAGTGCTAACAGGGTATTCTTCCCCTTCATATATTCTCAACCTATTAAAATCATTTGATTCTCTTCATCTTGAAGTAATCATTGGAATGGCGCATCACAATTCAATTCCGATTTGGGATCATAATCAATATAACGAGCTATTGGAAAAATACAGAGAAAGACTATCCATCAAATATTATTATGGTGAACCTCCAATTCATTCAAAAATTTATTATTGGAAAGGAGATATCACACTTCAAGATGTAGCTTTCATTGGTTCTCCAAACTTGACTAGAAATGGATTCAGTAAAAACAAGGAAGTGGTTAAACTCGTCGAAGCTAATGAAGTAGAATACCTTTTTAATGAGGTTAATGTAATAAGTTGCGATGACGAGCGTGTTAGCGACTATATTAACTTTAGTTATGAGCAAGGAGCAAGAGGAATCAATACATCCGCAGTAGGGAGACTTGTACAAAATGAACCGTTTGTAGAATTAATGCTTACAGAAGCGAATAAACCTCGCCAGGTTCATACTAAAAGCGGCCTTAACTGGGGGCATAGAGAGGGGAGAGACAGAAACCAAGCATATATCCCTGTACCATTATCAACACATCAAAACAATCTCGGTTTTTTTCCTGAGAGAGGTGAAAGATTCACAATCATTACTGACGACGGAGAATCTTTTGCTTGTGTTATGGCTCAAGCAAATTCAAAAGCAATACAGTCGAGTTATGATAATAGCATTCTAGGAAGGTACTTTAGAAGAAGACTTGGATTACAGGATGGAGAATTTATTACAATTGACCATTTAGATCAATATGGTAGAAATTTTGTTACCTTATATAAAATAAATGACGAATCATACTTTTTGGACTTTAGCTAGGAGGATTATTATGGAAAAAGAGAATCCGAGAATAAAAAGGTTGAAGAGAAATATTACAAGAGAGCTTAATGGTAATGCTAATGCAACAAACGAAATCATAGAAACAGCTTCAAAACTTAACGAGAAAATTGGTACAGCTGACCAAGGGACAAGAAAAGGGCTCCTCTATGGACAAGTACAAAGTGGTAAAACTAATAATATGTTAGCTACCCTTTCCCTTGCTGCAGAAAGCGGCCATAAATTGTTTATCATCCTTACGTCCGATAACCTCTGGCTTTACCAACAGACTATAGATAGAGTAACTGCTATTCTCCCATGGTTTCAGACTTTCGGAAAAGATGATTGGGGAAATTTTACTGAAGAAGAACAAGAATCTGAGCTAAATAATAATGGTGTAATTCTTGTATCTACCAAAAATAGTAGTAATCTCCCAAAATTAAATCAACTTGTGAAAGGTAAACTTCATTCAGACACTCGACCAATAATATTTGATGATGAGGCAGATCAAGCCAGTTTAAATACTATGACTAATAATGAACAAGAAGAGTTAAGTAAAGTAAATAAATGTATTGTGGAATTAAGAGAAAGCTTTAAAAACCATGTCTATATTCAAGTAACAGCAACTCCACAGGCATTGTTACTACAAGGCGCAGATAGTGATTTTGCTCCTGACTTCACCATTAAGTTTGATCCTGGTGAAGGTTATGTAGGGGGAGAAGAATTCTTCGAAGAAGATGTTAAAACTATGCGTGAATTCAGAGATGAAGAAATTGATTCTATAATGAGTGAGGATGGAGAGAGGGGATACGGATTTGCTATACCTACTGGTCTTCGGCAAGCTCTGTGCTCGTTTTTAGTTGGCGCTTCAGTAAAATTAATTAATGAGGAAGGAGCAAGTTATTCCTTTTTATGCCACGTCAGCCATAAGAAAGATGATCACAAACGTTTGAAAACCTTAATAGATAGCTTTATTAGAACTCTATCCCATAGTCTAAATAATGATCACCCAGACCCTGAAAAACTTAATATAGCACGAAGTTATCTTAATGAAGCTTATTTAGATTTGCGCTCTACTCATGATAGCCTCCCGGAATTTGATGAAGTTTTAGAAGAAATCCAAATTAATATTCCAAGTACCCAGAGTCAACTCCTAATTTCGGGAAGCAATCATAAGGTTCCTAGCTATGTGGCCCCTTTTAATATATTGATTGGCGGCAATAAATTGAGTAGAGGAGTAACTATTAAAGGTTTGTTAGTTAGTTATTATGGCAGGACTAGTCAGGCACCTAAGGTAGACACTTTACTTCAACACGCACGAATGTATGGCTATAGAGCAAATGACATGGATGTAGTACGATTCTATACCTCGAAGTCTATATTAGACGTATTTAAGAATATTTATGAATCGGAGAAGCAACTACGACAAGTAATTGCAACTTCCGATCCTAGTGAAATGAAAGCACTCTTACTTTCACGGTCGAAACATTCATTAATTAGACCCACAAGAACTAATGTAATCTATCTAGACTCCATCTTATTTTACAAAGCAGGAAAAAGCTATTTTCCACAATATCCTCTCTCTGAGAATTTAATAGTTCTAGACAAAATATTAAGTCAATACAAAGAGGACAATCAACTTAAAACGATACCGATTAAAGAAATGAAGGAAATAATTAATTTAACTGCTCATGAAAAAACGGAAGGTGAAACATGGGACAAAGAAGCTGTTAAAGCTTGCTTAAACTATATTGATAATAATTATTCTCGTGGATATATTTTCGTTAGCGAAAATAAGGATATAAAATTTGGTGCAAGAGCAATGTTGTCACCTAGTGACCAAAACAAGTATGAAACAGATGGACCGACTTTAATCATGTATCGTTATAATTCAGATAACACCGATAAAGGATGGCAAATAGATGATGAACCTAGGTGGGTGCCAAACCTCCGTTTTCCAGATGGAAAAGAATACTTTATGTTTTCAACTACAGATGCTTTAGAATAAATCAAAAAGGGATTAGCATTAATTTCTAATCCCTTTTTGATTTTTTGGAATCCATAATAAATTTTTCAATTTTTCCTACAGCTTGTTCAAAATTTTCTTTGAATTCATGCTCCCAAACCCTTAATATATTCCAATCATTATTTTTATAATGATTGGACACTTCTTTATCCCTTTTTTTGTTCCTTTCTAGTTTTTTCAACCAATAATCTTGATTTGACTTTGGTGTATTCCCATGTTTAGGGCAACAGTGAAAAAAACAAGAATCAACAAATATAACAATTTTGTAAGTCTTAATAGAAATATCGGGTTTTCCTATTAACTTACTATTATTCTTTCTAAAGCGAATTCCTCTTCTCCACAATGCCTTTGTAATATTATCCTCTAATTTTGATCTGGATTTAATTGCTTTCATATTCTTTATACGTTGTGATTTGGTTAAATTGTCGGTCACTTTTTCCCCACTCCCTTCTAAGCACTGAATTCCACTTTAAAATTCATCAAAAACTTCGCTCTCCGCCATTTAAGGAAAGCAAACTATGATACCCGAAGCATTTAGAGAGCTACGGAGCGTAATGCACGGAACTTTATTTTATATGTTGCTCTCCCCTATCACATGGATTAAGGATTATAACAACATTAAGGATCCAGAGACTATTATTTTATTAATGTCTTATACTAGATTAAGAACCGGTGAGTTATTTGCTTTAAAAGGTGCTACATTGATACTTGATATGGTTGAGCAAACAATTAGTGATACAAAAGTGGTTTCCCTAAGGGAAAGTTGAAAAAATACAAATTAATCAATAAATCTTCTTAATTTTATTAGGTTATGGTATAATAACCTAAACCTAATAAAAAGGAGTGATCATTTGTCCCCAAGTATTAAATTAGAATTGTCCGAGGAAGAATACGAAAAGGCGATGTTAGATGCATACAGTTCCCACTGTTCATCTATCCGTGAATACTTACGGCTTCTATTGTTTGATGAAGCTCCAAGCTATAACTACGAAGATCTGTTATGGCAAGTAGAAGTGGGAGTCGAAAATATGGAATCCGGTACTCGCTTTCTGATACGGGAACTAATCACAGAACAAGATTGGAATGAAATACCGCTTACAGTTAGAAAAAATTTAGGCCGAATGGTAATTCAGACAGTGCTTAATGGTACGGATTTCACAAGTATTATTCCCGATAGAAAAGACTCCCAAGGTGTGCAATGGTATAGAAAAAAGTAGTAATGTGATATAAGTACACTATAAATACCGTTAACTAAAGTATTTATAATGCACCTCCCAGGGACTTATTGTTAATCAGAAAAGTTAACTCTAATAATTTCATAGATTTTATTTAACAAGGACTTCTGAAAGCTATCAATTGCAATCAATATATCTTCACTTAATACCTCATTTCGTTCTTTTCTAACTTGTTATTCTTTTATTAATGACATGATACTCCTATTGCTCCCTGCAAAGCGAATAATAACGCCCTTAAATTTTTCTTATACCTATAGATCTATCTATATCTTGTAAAGTCCTTGCTCACTTGAATCATATTCAACAGATCTCATTATAAACTATTTTCTTGTGGAATAACCGACGAATCAAGCAATTTATCCCCGTTAAGTGAATTAATATCTCAACACCCAAGTGAATTGAATCAAATAATTAAGTGGAAGCGCCTGACCCCCACTGCGTTAGTGCTTTAGTAGGACGGGGGCAGGCACCATATTTCTCTGTGAGCCCGCACTAGTTTTTTTAACATCTTTACAGTAAATAGCTCACCTTTCAAACATCAGTAATCCATTTACTCTCTTATAGGCTTGAAAATAGAACATACAAATAATAAATATTACATTGTTTATTTAACCAAACTGATACGAGAATAAATAATTATCACGACTTGCTACATTAATCCCATACAACATTTGCGAGATGTTTCGTAATTTAATTCAAGAAAAATCGCTCCCAACCAAAGTAGAGAACGATGATATTTAGCGTTTTAAAACTATTAATTAGTACTGAACTACTTGCTCCTCCTCAATATTACTTGAAAAATATTTACTATTATTTTCAAATAAATCTAATATTACTTTCTCAACAACAGGCACTGAAACTGTATTACCGAACTGTTTATATGCAGAAATATCGTTTGGATGGCATATAAAATTATCAGGAAACCCTTGAAGCCGGGCACACTCTCTAGGTGTTATCCTACGTGGCATATTATTTTGGACTATCCCTAACCGATGACAATCACTCGATGTTAGTGTAATGGATATACTATCAGGGTCAAGAAACTTAAACACTTCAAATGACATATTTCCAGCAACTGGATTATATTTACCGTCTACTTCTTTTAAATATCCTTTCTTAATAAGTGAACTTATTATTTCTTCCAATTCCGGATTATCAAAAAAGGTTTTGATTTGTTTTAACGTCAACATCTTCCCATCTTGATGAGTTCCAAATATCTTTTTTCTTCTATTTGCTATTAGGGCATTCATGAACTGAATTTCCTTTTGGGTACAATCTCCTTTTAAGCCTAATTCCCATGAATGAATGGAGTTACCACCCCTGTAATCAATCAACCTTACACCATGAAGCTTATTATAATTATTACCTACTACTTTAGACAACATGTTAGTAAATTCATCTGTACAAGTATACTCGTCCGTAATATTACTATCGCTTTCGAGTATATCTTGTACTTTAGGGTATTTTAATTCGCTATCAAACATTGATAACTGTTTCGTTTTATAGTTGTGCGAATCAGAAGAGCCTGTATCCGATTGAATTTCATGTAAAGGTTCTTTTCCAAGTAGGCCGATGATGTATATTCTTACTCTATTCTGCGGCACACCGAAATTGCTACTATTTAGTAACATATAATCAACCTTATATCCTAACGTTTCTAATTTTTCGATTATAGTTGTTAATGTACGTCCTTTATCATGCGAAACAAGGCCACGTACATTTTCTAAAAGAAACCCTCTAGGCTTATGCTTTTTTAAAAGCCTTTCTATTTCAAAAAACAAAGTTCCGCGTGTATCTCCAAACCCTCGTTTTTTTCCTGCATAAGAAAAAGATTGACAGGGAAATCCAGCTAATAAAAAATCAAAATCATCTGTAATTTCACTTATTTCATAAATATCTCCAGCCGGAACCTCACTGAAATTTAGCTCATAAGTTTCACAAGCTTTTTTATCAATTTCACTTGACAGTACACACTCTGTATTTATTCCCAACTGCCTCATTGCATTCTCAAAACCTAGACGAATACCACCTATACCAGCAAATAAATCTACGAATTTTATACCCATTTGTAACCAACTTTCTTAAGATAGCTTCTCTTTTATGAATTCTGTCAAAACCTTCAATTCTTCATCAGAATATGCAACAGTACAGTGACTATTTTCACAAATAGTTGATACTGCACTTCTACGCTGAAAGTTCCCTGCACCGTCAATTACATAGGCAATATAATTTCCAGTAGAGGTAACCATATCGTATCTGGCTTTAGCTTGTCCTGATTTTCTCTCGATGGTGCTATTTGTTGTTACTTGAAAGCTAATCTCAATAGCCACAAACTTACCATCTCTTGAAACTACAATATCAAAAGTTGTGTCTGTCCTTCCAGAATTGTGAGTTACTCCCTTGATGCGCCCATTACTTTGAACAAGATAATCATCTGAAGTGTTAAGGTTGATAAAATCTAATACATATCTTTGTGCCACCTGTCCCAAAGTATTGGCTTGGGCCCCTCCGGTTATCCTACTTACAAAAATGTATCTCTCATTTATGAATTTGTCTAGTTCTTCAGAGTTTCCAATTAGGTTACCGACTTCACACTTATTTAATACTTCTTCAGCTATTACTTCATCTGTTACATTAGAACCAAATAATAATAGCATAATAACATCTTTATATAAATCATCCACTACTGGATATTCATTCACTATATTAATACCATCAATTTTAAGCTTATTGTTACTCAATGTGTTTATAGGAAGTTTTTTAAAAATATATTTCTTTTCTTGGTCTTGCCAATAATAATTCATTACTCTTTCACCATGAGCATTTAAAGGGAATAATTGATCAAAATTTTTATTTAATCTTTGAAGCTTTTCGCCGCCAAAGTCCGATAAAACCACTAGATGCTTCAAAAACAAATTTGCAGATATATCAGAATTATTTATTAATACAAATACATTCTCAGGTGATTTAGCACATAAATTCAAGATTGAAATAAATTTTTTTTGAGTTTTGAGTAATAATGGGATAACGCTAGTAGATGTTTCCAATTTTGTTAATTTATTTGGCCACCAGTTGACTGCTTTAAATTCAAGTTCTTCAATACTTCTTTCATAATCTTTACTCATAATATACTCCCCTTGTGATTTCCTGATTTTATAATAATTATAAAGGAGATAAAGGGAAATTTGGAGTGCAATATTAGTTTATGGTATTTTAAATTGTAACAATTCTCCCAGAAAACTTCTTGTGCTGTTTTCTATTTAAGTTTTTCTTGGACTTAGTTAAAAAGGACCTTCTAAATCAAATTTCCGTAGAGTTTTGTTTTGGAAAATTTCTAAAATTAATCCATCTGCGTTTTCAATACTGAGACACTATAATTAGAATAAGAATCGATAAATCCCCCCCCTGCATTACTTTATAATGGGAAAACCTTTTTATAATTTCGATTTTTATAGTTAACGTTTTGGAATCCTTCTATCAAAAACTTACTCCTACTTATAAAAGATTGTATTTCATTTATGATAAGGCTCATTCCTCATAATCTTAAACGCCCGATACACCTGCTCCACCAGCATCAACCGCATCAACTGATGAGGGAATGTCATCTTCGAGAATGACAACCCATAATCACTCCGCTTAAGCACCTCATCACTAAGTCCAAGCGATCCTCCAATCACAAACGCCACTTTACTCTTCCCATACGTCGCCAGGTCATCAAGCTGCTTAGCGAGTTTTTCAGAAGTCAGCTGCTTGCCTTCGATCTCAAGCGTAATCACGTATGTATCCTGCTGGATTTTTGATAGAATCCGCTCCCCTTCCTTCTGTTTTACTTCAAGCATTTGCGCTTCACTAAGGTTCTCGGGTGCTTTTTCATCAGGAACTTCAACGATCTCCACTTTCGCATATGGAGTAAGGCGTTTGATGTATTCGTCGATGCCTTGCTTTAAGTATTTTTCTTTTAATTTTCCGACGGTTACGATGGTTATTTTCATTGATTTCGTCCTCCAGGTTGTTGTTCTTGTCTCTATTTTATCATGAATGGTAAGGTCCTATTATGGAGTGTTTCTTTAGAGTGATGTGAAGGTTTTCTATCAATTTGTTTACATTGGTTTCATTTATAGGAAGATGTGTTAAACTCCACCATATTCTACTTAAAATTTAACTGTCATGAGAAAAAGGATGTGTGATGTGATGAAGAAATGGTTCCTGCTGCTTGCGGCTGGGTTACTGATGGTTGTGTTGGGTGCGTGCTCGGATTCGACGTCGACGGAGGATGATGAGAAGCAGGATGAGCCTTCGGAGGAGAATGAGTTGCAGGAGGAAGAGGAAGAAGAGAATAAAGAGCCTGAGCAGCCTTTTAAGGCGTTAGAGCCGTCGGAGGATGCGGTGTCTTTGGATGAGAGTCTGTCTGAAGAGGAGCAGGAAGAAATGCCTTCTGAGCAGGCGCAGGGCGGCGATCCTGAGCGTTCGATTCCTGTCGGTGAGACACTGGCTTCCGGGGTGGATGATCCGTCTGATGGACCGTTGAAGGATCATCGTCTTGTCGCTTTTTACGGGACGCCGGAATCGGAGAATATGGGGATTCTTGGGACGATGGAGCCAGAGGAATATATGAAGGAGCTCAAGGAACAGACGCAGGCGTATTCGGATGCGGATCCGGATCGTCCGGCGGTGCCGACGATTGAACTGATTACGACGATGGCCCAGAGTGAACCGGGGCCGGATGGCGATTATGTGCGTAAAACCTCAGATGAGAATATTGAAGAGTACGTTGAGCTGGCAGATAAGCATGACGCGCTTGTGATGCTTGATATTCAGCTTGGTACGGACTCTGTCATGAATCAGGTGAAGAGTATTGAGAAGTGGCTGAAGCACCCTCACGTTCACCTGGCGATTGATACGGAGTTCCACGTCGGGGAAGGAGAAACGCCTGGAGAGGATCTCGGCCAGGTTGATGGTGCGGAAGTGCAGGAAGCTGTTGAGTATGTATCACAGCTGACGGAAGAGAACAATCTCCCGGATAAATTCGTTTTCGTTCATCAGTTTACCGATGCGGCGCTGACGAATAAAGAAGCGATTGAGCCGACGGACAACGTTCAAGTCGCCCTCAACTATGACGGCTGGGGCGAATCTACGGCCAAGCAGTCGCTCTATCGGAAGTTTGTGCGTGATGAACCGAATCAGTATGGCGGATTTAAGATCTTTTACGATAAAGATGAGCCGGTGATGGAGCCGGAAGATGTGTTGAAAATGGATCCGAATCCGGCGATTATTAATTATCAATAATGGGAATGACCCTCAGGCTGCTGTCCTGAGGGTCTTTTCGTGTGAAAAAAGATTTTTTGTGCGAATAGAGGTTTTACCCTAAGGGGATGATGGGGTAAAGAAGGAGAAAAACGTTGTTGTTTGTGGAGGGAGATAGGATGTTAGATGCAAGAACTGTGAGTGTGACAATCGAGGCCCGCGCGGAGGACGTGATCCGCTTCGTGCGCGAGCCGATGAATTTAGCGGCGTGGGCGAAGTCATTCTGCCAGTCGGTCGCTTATAAAAACGGTGAATGGTATGTGGAGACAGGAGAAGGATCAGCACGTGTCCGCTTTGTGGAGGAGAACCCGTACGGCGTCGTCGACTTTTACTTAACGCTTGCGACAGGCGAGGAAATGGTTCACCCGCTCCGCGTCATGCCAAACGGCGAGCGCTGTGAAGTCGCAGCGACGCTGTTTCGCCGCCCAGAGGTATCGGAGGAGGATTTTATGCTCGACGGGTCAATGCTGCTTGATGATTTACGGCGGCTTAACCAGACAATGGAACAGATTGTATAAGGGTACCAGGTACCGAAAAGCTGTAAAAGAGCGAAGTGCCAAGTGTGAATTTCGGTACCTGGTACCCGTCGCTGGCCTTTTTTTAATGGGAATGCAGCTGATTTTTACTTTTAATGTCAGAACACGACTGTCAGTCGTATTCTGACATTATTTGTAATTTGATAGCGTGCGAAATTTGTTTTTAAAAGAACAATAATTCAGGGTATTTTCTTTTGAAAACAGGGTATGGATAGGTGAAGGAGTTGCTGTCTATGTTTGAAGCGAAAACCGTAAGTGTAACGATTAACAGACCTATGGAAGAAGTGTACCGCTTTGTGCATGAACCTATGAATTTGCCAGCTTGGGCGAAGTCTTTTTGTTTATCCGTGGCAAAAAAAGATGATGAGTGGGTCGTGGAGACGGAGGATGGTCCGGCTACCATTCGGTTTGTTGATGATAATTCATATGGCGTGCTTGATCATTATGTAGCGATGGGAGAAGGGGCTGAGATCCTCAATCCGATGCGCGTCATTCATAATGGGCCGGGGTGCGAGGTGTTGTTTACGTTGTTCCGGCTGCCGGAGGTGCCGGAGGATCATTTTATGCTTGATGCGGCGATGGTGGCGAACGATCTGCAGATGTTAAAGGAAACGTTGGAATTATAAAAAGGTCCGCTCTTCTGCTTTGTCGCAGGAGATCGGACCTTTTTTTGGTATCAGCGGGAATGAGAATTTAACCGCGGTTTTAGCTTTTTATCAGCGTTTTTCTATTTATATCCGCGTTTTTCCCTTTTTATCAGCGTTTTTCTATTTATATCCGCGTTTTTCCCTTTTTATCAGCGATTCTGCTGAAAAAACTTTAATTAACAAGCTGCATTTGCTCCAGCACTTTACTTTCAGTTTCATCCTCTTTGCGCAGCTCCTCAAAGGAGTAGACGTCTTCCATGTAGATCTGGTGCCACAGCATGAACATAAGCACGGTCCAGATTTTACGGGAGTAGTCGCCTTTTTGCTGCACGTGGGCTTCTAAGAGGTCGCGTACCACTGATTTTTGAATCAGATGATCGGTGGCGCTTGCCTCGATCAAGTCCTTCGCCCAGTCATACAGTTCGTTACGCAGCCAGTGACGGATCGGCACGGGGAAGCCAAGCTTCTTGCGGTCGAGGACGTGATCTGGCACGATGCCGCGGGCGGCTTTTCGTAAGATTGATTTTGTTGTGCCGTCGGCGATGGTGCTGTGCACCGCTAATTCACGGGCGACGTTAAAGACTTCTTTATCTAAAAATGGAACGCGCAGCTCAAGCGAGTTGGCCATCGTCATTTTATCCGCCTTCAGCAAAATGTCTCCACGCAGCCATGTGTGAATGTCGACGTACTGCATTTTGTGGGTGGCATGGTATTCTTCGGCCTCCTGATACAGTCGCTGCGTCACGGATTGGTATGGAAATTGCTTCGCATAGTTCGTCAGCAGGCGTTCTTTTTCCGCTTCTTCAAACATCTTCGCGTTGCCGATGTAGCGGTCTTTTAGCGGCGTTGTGCCGCGTTCCAGCAGGCTCTTGCCGCGCACGCCTTCAGGTAATACGCGTGCGACCTGATTTAACGCTTTTTTCAACAGACCAGGCATAGCATCGAACGCTTTTAACGATTCTGGCTCGCGGTAAATGTTGTATCCGCCAAACAGCTCATCGGCGCCTTCGCCTGATAATACAACCGTGACGTCTTTACGCGCTTCACGTGCGACGAAATACAATGGCACGCACGATGGATCGGCTAATGGATCATCCATGTGCCACATGATTTTCGGCAGTTTTTCCACATATTCTTCCGCGGTAATTAAGTACGAATGGTTCTCGACGTTTAAGGCGCGGGAGGTTTCTTTGGCCACGTCTACTTCAGAATACCCTTCGCGGGCAAAGCCGACGGAGAACGTTTTTATATTCGGGTTGTATTGCTTCGCGATTGAGACGATCAGTGAAGAATCAATACCGCCTGACAAGAATGAGCCGACGGGTACGTCACTGCGCATATGGACGCCGACAGAATCAAACAGCACATCTTGGATCTGCTTGATTTGATTTTTTTCCTCCGTGATGACGGGCTGGAAGGTCGCATGGAAATAACGCTCCATCTCAAGCGGCTGACCTGATTTTTTCACAAAGTAGTGACCTGGCTCTACCTTATGTACACCGTCTGTCATCGTCATTGGCTCGGGAACATACTGGTAGCTTAAGTAATGCTGAAGCGCCAGTGTCGACACTTCATCCCCGCTCATGCTGAAGCTTTTCTTTTCTGAAGAAAATTGCAGCATGCCTTCTGAATCGCTGTAATATAATGGTTTAATGCCAAACGGGTCGCGTGCGCCGTAGAGGTCTTTTTCTTGTTTATCCCAAATTAAAATACTGAACATGCCGCGGAGCTTTTTAAAAGCGTTTACCTTTTCGTCTTGAAAAAGGACGGCGATCACTTCAGTATCGGATTCCGTTTCGAACGTGTAGCCTTTTTCGATTAATTGTTCACGAAGTTCGACGTAGTTGTAAATTTCTCCGTTAAACACCATCCAGTAGCGTTCGTTTTCGAAATGAAACGGCTGGTGCCCGCTTTCAATGTCGATGATGCTCAACCGGCGAAAGCCTAACGATATATGGTCATCGTGATAATAGCCTTCATCATCAGGACCGCGGTGCTTAATCAATTCGTTGCTTTTCTCGAATGCTTTGACATACTCTTCATTAACTGACTGCCCTTTGTTGTGCAATATACCTATAAATCCACACATGAATAAATATCCCCTTTGTATGTTATTCCTAAGACGTGCGGGAACCGCTTCTCTTTTTGTTTTACGGTCTCCCTGGACATGACCACCATGTAAAACTTTCAAGCATTCCTGAAAAGGCCTCACCTAGACTTCTCCCGGTTTCATAACGACTACATCGATTGGAAGGGCATTCCGATTATATAGTTGTTTGTACCTGCTTAAATGGTAAAAAAATTTGCCAGTATTACCGGCAGATCATGCTTTCTAAGCTAAAATTTTACATCCTTCGCCAGAAAATAGTCGATACAAGATAAGCTCGTATCGACTGTACTTTCAATTATAGGGGGTTGTCATTTAATGTCAATATGCTTAAGGTACCAGTCCGCCCGGTTCAGGGTACCCATAGAAGTCTCTTCCTCCACTCGATGCTTGGTATAGGAAGGGATAGAAGTCAAACCTTCTATTAAAAAAGAAGGACGAAGGTTGATGTCTCCCAGATGAGCGATAGGGATCCATTGATAAACAAGCCGTTCGCCTTCCTTTCCGTGAAACGGCTTTGTCTGAAAAAGTTCTTCCTCCTGGATAGCTGACACTTGATAGTAATACCCGATTTCATGATAAGGGGAGTCGTTGTACGTAAAGAAGTTTTCAACAATCCACGGAAGATGGTCAATCTTCACCTTTACGCCAAGCTCTTCTTTCATTTCCCGCACAATCGTTTGAGGGGTCGATTCATTGATTTCAACGCCGCCTCCAGGCAGGGCCCAGTGACTCTCGTGCGCCTGTCGATGCAGAAGCACATGGTCGTCAATGATCCAGACCGCGGCTGCACGAAAATTAAATCGGGTATCCTCAATAGCAAAGCGAATATCCACTAGATTCCTCCTATTCAGATTGCGTGAATTCAGCCAATTGCTGCTCGATGAAGTCAGAATCCTTCGACCCCACGCCGCTCATGATCGTTTGAAAAACGACATCCCGCTGCTGAATGCTCATCTCCGTTACATCATTATTGTTAACAAACGTCATTAACGTACGGGACGTTTTTTGATAAAAGTCATAATCCCGTGTGTCCCCAGGATACAAATGCTCGGATGAGGAAAGATCAGACGTAAGGCGGTTTAATGAAAAAGCCAGCGCCTCAATCTCTTGTGCAGACGCATCCTCATCGCCAATACGTACCGCTAATTCCGTCATTAGCCCACGTATAGCTGTTAAATCGGTTGATTTTGCCTCGACTAGATCTTCTTGATGCGACTGGTACTGATATACGTTTACTCCAATACTAATAGCGAGCAATAGTGCTAAGAGAATGAACCACCATTTCCTTTTCATGATCATGACCCCCTCACAGTCAGCTTCCTTTTCTTTTATTATATCTAAAAATTCGACAATCATGGGCAGAAGTCACTAATTTAAATAAAAAATGTGTGCTTTGCAAAAACGCGGATGGTGAGTTCGCCGCGTTTTTTTCAGTTTAGCCGCGGAAATCCTGATTTCGCCGCGGTTTTGAGAAAATAGCCGCGAAAATTTCTAATTACCCGCGATTTTGAAAAAATAGCCGCGTTTTTCTTATTACACGCATGTCCGGCTCACGTTCATGATCCGATCGACCGTGTCGATGATATCCTGACGGCTGACATCAAAGTGAGTCACAAAGCGAACCGTGTGAGGGCCAAATGGGACGGCCAGCACCCCTTCTTTCTTTACTTCTTCTAAAAATTGCTCAGCTGTCAGGCCAAGGTCGGCCACATTGACCAGTACAATGTTCGTATCTACTTCGCCTTCCACCCTAAGTCCGGCCATTTGCTCGATCAATTCAGCTAAAAGCCTGGCATTGTCATGATCTTCAGCCAAGCGATCGACCATTTGTGTCAGAGCGACGTAGCCCGGCTCTGCGATCACGCCGACCTGGCGCAGTCCGCCGCCGAGCCGCTTCCTCCATTTTCTAGCGCTGCGGATAAAATCGGCAGACCCGGTAATCATGGACCCGACCGGGGCACCGAGACCTTTGGATAAGCAGAATTGTACCGTATCCGCTTGAGCCGCATACTCTTTTACGGAAATGCCGGAGGCCACGACGGCGTTAAACAAACGAGCGCCGTCAAGATGCACAGGAATGTTATGTTCACGTGCGATGTCATAGATCGCCTGCATATTCTCCAGCGGTACAATCGCACCGCCGGCTTTGTTATGAGTATTCTCGAGGCAGATTAGTCCCGTCTCTGGAAAATGGATATCGTCAGGCCGTATGGCTGCTCGTACATCCTGTGGGTTCATCGCTCCTCTTACCCCTTCGATCGTGCGAGGCTGAACACCTGCTAAAGCACTCATCGACGCTCCTTCATATAAAAAGAGGTGAGCGCTTGCTTCAAGCAGCACTTCATCTCCTCGGTTACAATGGGTTAAGGCAGCGATTTGGTTTCCTTGCGTTCCGCTCGTTACGAATAGAGCCGCTTCCTTGCCAAGCATCTGTGCTGCTGTTTCTTCTAATTTTAAGACACTCTCATCTTCGCCATACACGTCATCCCCAACCTCTACGTCAAAGGCGGCCTGCCGCATCTCGGGAGTGGGTCTTGTGACGGTATCGCTTCGTAAATCGATCATATGTATTCCTCCTCGTTAGCTTCATTGTACGAAACGTAAGGAGAGTGGACAACTTTTTTCCACTGTGGATAACTCACTCTCGGGAGTCGTTAGTCACCGTTTGTGAAAAAAGTGGAAGATTGTCGAGAAATGTGTGATAAAGTCAAGTGTGCCGTGGATATCTTTGTGCACATGTGGGTAACTCGACTAACGATTTAAGTTACCCACAATTATCCACAGACTTATGCACAGAACTTGTTAATTTTGAGCTATTCACAAGTTATCCAAGGGTGAGGACATTCTATCCACATAGTTATCCACATATACACAAATTGAAGGGCGTATATGGTATTTCGTATGTATGTTCGCCACCATATATGTACCTTATCCAGATGGCTATACACACGGTGTGGATAACGAAAAAGAGGCTTTGGATAAATAAAAGCGTGTGCTTAGGATCAGCACACGCTTCTTGTTATTCTTGCGTTCCTAATGTAACGGTTGTTTGATTTTGCTCGCCGTCTCGATAATAGGTGATCTCCAACTCATCGCCTGGATCTTTTTCTTCATATAAATACTTGCGCAGGTCAATGATATCTTCCACGGGTTCACCATCTAGCGCTGTAATGACATCAAGTGGTTCTAATCCTGCCTTTGATGCGGGAGACATTTGTGTGATGCTTCGGATGTACAATCCGCCTTCTACGTCTTCAGGTAAGTTTAATGTCGACTGCCATTCAGAGGTAGGGACTTCATTTAATCCGTACGCCTCAACGCCGATAAATGCCCGATTGACCTGACCTTCCTGCTCCAGTTCTTCGATCAGCGGAATCGCCGCGTCAATAGGGATGGCAAAGCCAATGCCTTCGACTGAAGATTGAGCGACTTTCATCGAGTTAATGCCGATCAATTGACCTTTAATGTTAATTAAAGCACCCCCGCTGTTTCCAGGGTTAATCGCGGCATCGGTTTGAATCACTTCTGCCTGCCAGTCTTCTTGACCGTCGTTGTTAAAGTCCTGTGGAATCGCACGCTGCTTCCCGCTGATAATCCCTTTTGTCACGGATCCAGCGAACTGAAGTCCTAAAGGGTTGCCGATAGCTATCGCTGGTTCACCGACCTTAAGGTTTTCCGAAGAACCGATTTCAGCTACTTTTTTCACATCGTCATCCGCCATTTTTAAAACCGCTAAGTCCGAGAACACGTCTCCGCCAATCAGCTCAGCAGGTACACGTGTTTCATCCGAGAGAACCACTTCGATTTCACTTGCTCCCTCGATGACGTGGTTATTGGTCACAACATAGGCTTCGCCGTCTTCCTGCTTATAAATCACACCTGAACCTACGCCGGCTTCTTCTGAACCATTTTGATTATCATCCCAGAAGTTCGACTGCGACTGCAGGTTGACCACACCCACGACGGAAGGGGTTACTTCTTCCACCACTTCCGTAATTTGCGTGTTTACATCTAATTCAACTTTTTCACTGCTTATTCCCGTGCCTTCATTATCTATGGATTCGTTTTCATCATTTGGTGTCGTTATGCTATAAGGGAGTAAATTGGTTTGAACCAGCGCAGGTAACGCCAGCAGGACAAGAACCGCGCCGAGTATAATTCCAACAAGTGTCGGCATCATAAATCGGCGGCTCTTCTTCTGCTGCTGTGTGGCTGGTGAATGATCGTCGTAGTAACCCACGGCTATCACCTATCCTTTCTTTTCCACATCTTCTTTTACCTTATTGTTACCTTAAGCCTGCTTTTTAAAACCTGTTTACACTTTATATAAAGGAGTCGCTTGAGCTGGATCCGTATCGTGCAGCTCGATTCTTGATCCAACTTCAAATCCGCGTTCTTTTAACACATCTTCCACGGACATCCGGGCGAGATCCTTCATATTATTATCCTGGCTTAAGTGAGCTAAATACACACGCTTCGTTTGATCATCTAAAATATCACAAAGGGCTAGCGCACAATCTTCGTTGGAAACGTGGCCTGAATCCCCTAGAATACGGCGCTTTATGTTCCAGGGATACCTTCCCATGCGCAGCATACTGACGTCATGATTCGATTCAAAGATGAGAGCATCTGAGTTTTCTACCGTCTTTTTAATTCGTTCCGACACGTAGCCTAAATCCGTCACTAGCGAAATCTTTTTTCCGTCTTTATGAAAGGTATAAAACATAGGATCGGCCGCATCATGCGATACAGCGAAGGATTCAACGTCAATGCCGCCGAAATCTTTTACTTCTTCCATATTAAAATGAAACTTCTGATCTACCGAAAGCTTGCCGAGCTGGCCCTCCATTGCCTGCCAAGTTTTTTCATTCGCATAAATAGGAAGGTTATAGCGGCGAGCCATGATTCCTAACCCTTTAATATGATCACTATGCTCATGGGTCACGAGAATCCGCGATAGATCATGAGGATTCACTTGCACCTGATCAAGCAATCCTTCAATTTTCTTTCCGCTAAGCCCCGCGTCAACTAATATCTTTTCCTCTCCCGATTCGATATAAAATGCATTGCCTGTACTGCCAGAGGCAAGCACGCTAAATTGTAACGTCATTGTATGACACTCCATGTCTTTCTATTCATCAGAGTCTTCTTCATCCTCTTCATTTGTGAAAACGTCTTGGTTGTTTTCTGCGATCGTTTCCTCAAAATACTCTGATGTGTCGTCAATAAACTCATCTTCGTCTAAATCCAACAGCTGTCCATCCCCCGTCACGGCATTGAGAAACAGATCTTCTTCATCATTTACTGTGATCTTCCATATCGGCGCAAAAACCTGGGTAGGTTCAAAGCTGGCGGCTGAATGATACCCAACCGTCATACTCGTGATTTCGTCCCCGGAAGATATATCTCTTGATTCATATAAAATATCAATGACATCCCCTGGATCCAGTAAATCTCTTTGTTCATTGTTTTCCCCATCGTTTTCTCTCAGCTGGGTCAGTTCATAGCCAGTCATTTCCCCATTTTCTACATTTACCATGAGTACGCCGGCGGAGTTATAGTAGACGGTTCGTGCATTCGTCGTCTGGAAGAAAAGGATTTTATCTTCCGTGTCATTCCAGCCCCAATAAGAATACTGATCGCTAAAAGGTACGTGTTCACTTACCGCATCCGTCACAGCGTCTTCATCGTTTCCTATTTCCACAGGATCGTCAAACGTGGAGACAAGAAGCTGATCTCCGTACACGCGCGCTTCCTGGCCGTCTAAATCACCGATACGATCTAACTGTGTTTCTGAGAATTCACTAGGCGAAGCAAACAAAAAGTTAACTTCAGGAGCTTCCTCAGGTACATCCTCAGAAATGGAGACATTGTCCTCCGCAGGGCTTTCTTCATACATGGATTCGTTCACAGGACCAAGAGAAGCTTCTTCTTGTTTCGTTAAAAACTGCTGAAGTAAGAAAAGATCAAGCACGAGAAAACTAAAAATAAATAACGTTTTAATTTGTCCCCATTGCATTGGCCTGTTCACCTACTTCCCCTGAAGAGATTTCTGTGATTTCTTTCCAGTTTCCATTTTCCAGCACAAACCATGCAGGTTTAAGATCATACACTTCATAGCTCGATGATTGCTGTACTAATGAATACCCCACTTGTATATCTTCAATGACATTCATGTTGTACTGCTTCGAGTCTTCTAAGAAGGAAGCAACCGTTTCACCGGAAGGAAGCTCTTCTTCTCTGCCGCTGCCCGGGAAGGAGGAATCGAAATCACGAAGAGGGCGCACGTAACGCTGTTCTTCGTCTCCATCATATTCCACCTCGATCTTGTGGAGGTCATCCGAACTATTGAGAAGCGGAAGATCATTGAAGTACATGTGGTATTGAACAAGAGAGCGAGAAGGATTCAAAGATGTTAATTGAAAAGGATCTGTCCATCCTTCGTGTGTATTTACAAAATTCACGCTGCTTTCTAATAGATCAAAGGAGCTTAACGCAGATTGAACATCTGAATTTGTATTCGATGTCAGCTTTGTATATTCTAAACGGTTGCCGCTTCCTAATACCTCTAAACGCCGGCTGTAGTCCGTGAGACGCTGTTCTGTCGTTGATGCTGATCTTTCCCTTACGACTGGAGAACCGTCAAACAACTCATTCCTTAACGGTAAAATTCCAATTTCTCTAGAGTCAACGGAATCGACTTGCAAGCTGACTTTCTCTCTCGGGATATAAATTCGTTTCTCTTCATCTCCAGCAAATAAGATCTGTTCGCTCAATAACTCATCATTGTTCATACTGGCTCTTAATTGATTGGCATCATCATTATTAATCGTTGCCCTAAATGAAGTGGAGCTGGCTTGATCCGACGTAAATAGCAGTTCAGCCCCCTCGTCATCCTCATTGAACATCACAAAGATACGGTTAAATTGACCGCTTGGCGGTTCGATATCTGAATTATCAAGGCTGAATAATTGTGGAATGGCTTGTGCTGGAATGTTTGTAGGAAATACGACTTCGGCCATAAAATCCTCGTGTGAAGGAAGACCCGTATTTTCCGTACTTACAAAGTTCGACAATGTCCAATTCTTCATTTCGCTATACGTAAGGGACACATCTTCTTTATTTTCAAAAGAGTAATGGTCGCCATCTCTATGAAAGACAAACTGCTTGGGGCGAACGATCGAAGCCATATCAAGCTCCTCTCCGCCAATGGTCGTCTCCTCAATTAGTCTTTCTTCATCGCCTTCACTCTCATATTCAGGCTGATAGTTCCATAAAGCGACAGTAAGCAGCAAGCTGAACCCTATTAAAATGACAAGAATAACCGATTTGAGTGTTTCAACATTCATTTATGCTTCCTCCGCTTCTGGTTAATGAGCGGAAGAGTAAAGAATACAGTTGTTCCTTTCCCTTCTTGACTGTTCGCCCATATTTGACCATGATGAGATTCGATTATTTCCCGGGCAATAGCCAGCCCAAGACCCGTTCCACCCATTTCTCTGGAACGAGCTTTATCTACTCGATAAAAACGATCAAATATTTTGTCGACTGTGTCCGAAGGCATCCCCATTCCTTGGTCACTTACGCTGACGAGAAGCTGTTTTTTAAGCGTCTCCGCCTTAAATGTAATCGTCCCGCCTTCTGGGGAATATTTAATCGCATTGGAAATAATATTGTCGAGCACCTGTGTGATTTTATCTTTATCGATCCACACAAATAGGTTTTGAGCCGACAATTCTCGATTAAATGTATTTTTTTCGTCACGATTCATCTCAAATCGATCAATCACATGACTAAAATACTCAATAAACTCCACTTTTTCTTTAAAAAGACCCGTATCCTTGCGATCCATTTTGGATAGCTGCAGCAAATCGTTGACGAGTCGAATCATGCGGTCTGTTTCGTTTTGAGTGACGTCTAGAAAACGAGGAGCAATCTCCTTGTCCTCCCAGGCACCATCCGTAAGGGCCTCTAAATAACTTCGCATCGTCGTTAACGGGGTCCGTAATTCATGGGATACATTCGACACGAATTCCCGACGCTCCTGGTCCACTTTTTCCTGCTCGGTTACGTCACTAATCACGGTAATGAAACCGTCCATCTCTTCATTCTCATCTTGCACCACAGAAAAATTAGCTTTTAACAATAATTGCTTATCATCACTGCTTAAATCTACAATGATCGACCCGATCGATTCAATATCACTAATTTCATTAATTTGATCGGTAAGGTCAAGGATGTCGATTAACGATTGACCTTGTACTTCTTCAAAGCTTTGACCAATAAGCTTAGAAGCTGGCGCATTCATCAGAGTAATGGCTCCTAAACGGTCTGTCGCAATAACGCCATCAGACATGTTTGAAAGCACGGAGCTTAATTTACGCCGCTCTCCCTCTGTTGTCGCTTGAGACTGCTTCAGTTTGTCATTTAAATCATTAAACGTAATGCCCAGCTGCCCGATTTCATCATTCCCGTGAACACTTACCTTCTGAGAGAAATCACCTGTAGCCATAATCTGCGCTTGTCTTCTCATTTCAGATAGGGGTTTCGTAATCGTACGCGCCACCAGGATCCCTAATAAAGCCGTGACGGTGATCGCTAAAATGGTTCCCCTGGCAAAAATATTATTAATCTGCTGAAGCTGACCATAGACCCCGCTCATATCGGCTTCATAGTAAATAGCAGCATGGACTTCTTCTCCATCGCTGCTTTCTACTGGTCTTGCTCCTCGACGTATCCGATTCTCTGTATTAGGGTCAATCCCCATTTCCCAATCGGCATTTTTATAAAGAAGAGCTCCTGTAATCATCGGGTAATCTGCTTTTTTCCCCACATCCGATCCTGTTAAATCGTCATCATATGTAGCAATGACGCGCCTGTTGGAGTAATTAATCACCTGGACTTTCTGTATATCATCTTCATTAAAGTCGTTAATTAAACTCTGGACATCGGATTCCAACGAAGAGTCGGAATCATCCCGTTCGGTCTCGTAAGAGTTCTGCAAACTGTAGGTTAACGAACGCAGCCTGCCGTCGATCGATTCATTAAAATTTTGCTCTAATCGATCCTCTAATTCTCCTACGAAATACGAGCCGATGACTTGGATTCCCAGTAACAGGAGGAGAATGTAGACAATCGTCAGCTTAAGACGAACAGACTGAAAAAAACCTACCTTTTTCATACACTAACACTACTCCTGCTCTGGATTTCTTAAATAGTACCCGACCCCACGGCGTGTAACGATCCACGCGGGGTTACTTGGATTTTCTTCAATCTTCTCTCGCAGTCGACGAACTGTAACGTCTACCGTACGTACATCCCCATAATAATCGTAGCCCCACACGGTTTCCAGCAAGTGCTCACGCGTCATCACCTGTCCAATATGACGGGCTAAGTAGTGAAGAAGTTCAAATTCACGATGGGTTAACTCAATGTATGAACCATCACGCGTTACTGTATAAGCATCAGGATGGATCGCTAAACGGCCGATCGTAATATCCTTCGATTGCTGCGATTGATCTTCCGGCTCCTGCTGATGCCTGCGCAAGTTCGCTTTTACGCGGGCAATTAACTCCCGGTTGCTGAATGGTTTCGTAACGTAATCATCAGCTCCCATTTCCAAGCCGAGAACTTTATCAATTTCAGCATCCTTTGCTGTTAACATAATAATCGGCATGGCTTGGGTTTTTCGAACTTCGCGGCAGACTTCATTCCCGTCTTTATTTGGGAGCATGATGTCGAGTAAAATCAATTCAGGATTTTCCTCATTCGCTTTACGAATCGCTTCATCCCCATCGTAAGCGCACACGACTTCATAACCTTCTTTTTCTAAATTAAACTTTAATATATCTGCAATTGGCTTTTCATCATCTACTACTAGGATCTTCTGTGCCATCTTCAGTCACTTCCTTTTTATCAACTTCTATTCTTTCTATCATTTTAACTTATTTCCGCAGAAATGTCTTACATTACAAAAAAGCTTCTGCGCTTTGTAGTGACGCCGGGAGCGAAGGACCCTTGAGGCCACTGAAAAAGTCCTGTCTATTCTATAGAAGCTGTCAAAGTTTGTTGTTATTCCACGAATCGCTTGTCGGTGGATGCTTGCCGCGGGCACGGCCTCAGCTAACTTGGTCAAGAAAACCACTCGACCAAGTGGATCTTCGGCTCGCGCTGTTCCCGCAGGCGTCACCACCGATCGCTCATTGTCGAATCAACAGTGTCCTGTCTAAAAAGAGTGATTTTCTTTCATTTATAAAAGAAAATCACTCTTTTTCTTGTACAAGGAGGACTCTACTTTCAAAACAGCGAGAACTTCAACTCGGTTTGTATAGACATACAACTCATATACGGGCCGTTTCATTACTTTTAAACCTTCAGTTTTTCAGTGGCCTCGAACCCTTCCCTTTCCGCGGACGAGCGCCCGAGCTTCCTCGCGAAACCCGCGCTCGGCGATCTCGGTTCACTCGTTCTTCCGCAGGAGTGGAAGGGTCCTCGCTCCTTAAAAGTTCCTTTAGATAAAACAAGACGCTTCTTCTTGTTCGAAAGAGACAGCTGTCCTCAGCGTCTCTCGAAACTTCCTCTTTATGTGCGCAAGCGACAATACCACAACCCGTCGGTTTTTAGGTGAACGAACTACGTTCAACTTTTCATTCCCATCGTGACCATTTCCAATTCATTATGTCGCTCCCGTGAAACAAACAAGAAAATTAAACTTAACGAGGAGATTTAAAAAACTATCGAAAAAAGTTGTAGGAAACGGCGAGACTCCTATGGGAGATACGAATAAGGTGGGACCCCGGAAGGCGTTTGCCTGAGGAGGCACACCATTCGCCCATGGAAAGCGAGTCGTTTCCTACAACCTTTACTCTTTCTATCACAAGGAATATTCACCCTCTTATAAAAAAACAAAAAAGCTTGTAGAGAAAAGGTTTTCTCTACAAGCTGACGCTGCTGTTTAGCAGCTTATTTTTGAATGTGGTCCAATGGATTTTCTAACGATCCATCTTTATAAACTTCAAAGTGCAGGTGAACTCCAGTCGAGCGGCCTGTGTTACCCATGTCTCCTAGAGAAGAACCTTTCTCTACCGTGTCTCCCACTTGAACATCAATGGATTTGAGGTGAGCATAGATCGTTTTGTAGCCGTTGTTATGATCAACCACTACTTTATTCCCATAAGCTCCGCTCTTTCCTGCTTCGGTTACTTTGCCATTATCAGCCGCTTTGATTGTAAGATCTTTCACGCCTGCAATGTCAATGCCTTTGTGGAAGGATCCCCATCGCTCGCCTTGCTTACTGGTGATGGTTCCACCTACGGCCGGCCATTCAAAATCCCCCGTCCCTTTCGAAGGAATGACCTTTGTGCCTTTTAATACGATTTCTTTCTTAGGTTTGGAGATTTCTTTCTCTTCTATCGTGCCTTCGTCCGTCTCGCGATCATTTGTCTTATCTTTATAGTAATGTATTTCTTTTTCGCCGTCTTTACCCTCTTGCTTTGTCTCTTTTTCACCCTTTAATAAGTCGTCGGTTTCGACTACTTCTGTTTCATAAGGAATTTTCTCTTTTTTTATTCCCTCTTCCTTAATTAAAACGTCCGTTAAAGGTGCTGTCTCTGTTACTTCGATCTCTTGGTCAACTTGCACAGGCTCATCTTCATCTAACGTTGGATTAAGCTCAAGCAATTCTTTTTCAGATAAATCGTATTCAGAGGCGATTTCTCCCAGAACTTCCCCTTTTTCCACTTGATGAACCTCTTTTTCTGTTGTTCCCTCTTGTAAGACTTCCAGCGCTTCATCCACGTCGTTCATCTCAGACGGATCTACTACTTTTTCTTCAAAGTTTACGTCGTTTGATAGCTCGACATCGATAATCGTAGATTCATCAATCTCTGGGTTTTCATCCTCGTCACGATTCTCTATTTCTTTTAAATCTTCTGCATCAACATACTGCTCTTTCAACTTACGCACCGCTTCATCTGCTTCTTGTTCACTTGGAAGATAAGCCACCGTTTCGTCTTCTACAGATAATTCAACTGCAGCTGCACCTACTTCTATGGATTCTTCAAGCTCACGCATGGTTTTGTCGGAATCATGCGATGGTGAGAAGATTTTCTCCGGTACGAAAGATACTTCATCTAAAAGCTCCACGTCATAGTCTTCATTCTCTTCTTGTGCCTCATCTAAGTGTTGTTGAACCGTATCCTCTGCCTGTTTTTTCTGATCAACTACGCCAACATGTTTATCACCAACATATACGTGGTAAACAGTTTGTAGGTTGTCTTCGGCATAGACTGTTCCAAAACTTAAACTAACGCCAAGCAATGCAATCGCGGAAGCTTTTTTCCAAAGTCCCGTCGTCTCTTTCACGTTCACTTCCCCCTATGTCAACTTCTCTCTCTTTATCTGTATATTTGTCTTTTTTTCGTATTTTTTGACACTTTACCAATTTACCATAGTAAGAAAGTCGATTGAATAGTTATTAAATGATGTAATGTATTTATAATAAAGTTTCCAAAAATCTCATGTTCAAAGGATAAAATCACATAAAAAGTGTAATATTACTCTTTTTATTGGTAAATAATTCATCTATTATTGCATGTCGTTTACAATTATAGGAATATAGTATATGTACATAAAAAAACGCCAGCGAACATTTTGTTCGCTGGCGTTTTTTGGAGTGGCTCGGGACGGAATCGAACCGCCGACACACGGATTTTCAGTCCGTTGCTCTACCGACTGAGCTACCGAGCCATGGTTAGTATTTAAATAGTTTCGACGAAGCTGTTAGTATGAAAAATATAAGTGGCGGTCCGGACGGGACTCGAACCCGCGACCTCCTGCGTGACAGGCAGGCATTCTAACCAACTGAACTACCGGACCACGTATGATGATTCTTCTTTACCGCAACGAAGAATATCATACCATACCTTTTTAAAATTACGCAATAGATTTTTGCATTTACTTATTTTCCAGCAGGGAAAGCAGGTCGTGACCGTCAGCAGATTCTAGTAAAATGTTACGGCTCTCAGAGGAAACAAACCCAGCTTCAATCGCGTGATCCATTAACTCAAGTACAGGTGAATAGTACCCTTGAATATTAAAGAGACCGACCGGTTTCTCATGAAGACCAATCTGTGCCCATGTGATCGTCTCAAATAATTCCTCCAGCGTTCCGAAACCTCCTGGTAAGGCGATGAACCCATCGGCAAGCTCACTCATCTTTTCTTTTCGCTGATGCATCGTATCGACTTCAATGAACGTCGTGACGCCTGGGTGCACTATCTCTTTTTCAAATAAGGGGGTCGGCATAATCCCCGTCACCTGACCGCCATGTTCTAGAATAGTATCTGCCATAACCCCCATTAATCCACTTTTGGCGCCACCATAAACAAGCTCAATGTTTTTTTCTGCAAAAGCTTTTCCAAGTATTTTCGTCTGCTCTGTAAATTCTGGATCATTGCCCGCACTGGATCCAGCAAACACACTGATACGTTTCATCATGGGTCCTCCTTCCATCTAAAAAAGCACGTCTCCCTTTATTATAAGGAAGACGTGCTCTTTTATGAAATTATTCGCTGTACACACTGCGTACGACGTTTGTTTGTGAACGATCAGGTCCTACGGAGAAGATCGAAAGCGGAATACCTGTTAATTGAGAGACACGCTCCAGGTAGTTTCTCGCATTTACAGGCAGTTCGTGTAAGGAACGCACGCCTGTAATATCCTCATCCCATCCTGGAAGTTCTTCATAGACAGGTTCACACTCAGCCAATACTTTCAGGCTGGCCGGGAATTCTTCCATAATCTCACCGCGGTACTTGTAGGAGGTGCAGATTTTTAATGTTGGAATGCCTGTTAACACATCAATGGAGTTAAGAGACAAATCAGTAATGCCGCTTACACGGCGGGCGTGGCGTACAACGACACTGTCAAACCAGCCGACACGGCGTGGACGTCCTGTTGTCGTACCATATTCGTTTCCTACTTCTCGGATTTTATCGCCTGTTTCATCTTCTAACTCTGTTGGAAAAGGACCGTCACCGACACGTGTCGTATACGCTTTAGAAACGCCGACTACGTGCTTGATTTTTGAAGGACCCACACCAGAACCAATTGTTACACCTCCGGCAATCGGGTTTGATGATGTAACAAACGGATACGTTCCCTGGTCAATATCAAGCATTACGCCTTGAGCACCTTCAAAAAGAACGCGGCGTCCCTCATCAAGGTTGTCGTTAAGGACAACAGACGTATCGCATACATATTTAGCGATTTGCTGACCATAATCATAGTATTCTTCTAAAATCTCTTCTACGGTAAATGGCGTCGTTTCGTACACTTTTTCAAAGAAGCGGTTCTTATCCGCAAGGTTCTGCTTTAACTTCTCACGGAACTCTTCTTTATCAAGCAAATCAGCAATACGAATACCGGTACGAGCCGCTTTATCCATGTAAGCCGGGCCGATGCCTTTTTTCGTTGTACCAATTTTATTCGCACCCTTTTGTTCTTCCTGTAATTCATCTAGTTTCAAGTGGTAAGGAAGGATAATGTGCGCGCGGTTACTGATGCGCAGATTGTCCGTCGATACCCCTTTATCATGTAAGTATTGAAGTTCTTCTAATAAGGCTTTCGGGTCAATCACCATGCCGTTTCCTAACACGCATTCCTTATCGTCAAAAAAGATCCCGGATGGAATCAAATGCAGCTTATACGTAATTCCGTCAAATTTAATCGTATGGCCTGCGTTGTTTCCGCCTTGATAACGCGCAACAACCTCAGCATTTTGTGATAGAAAATCTGTTATTTTACCTTTACCTTCGTCTCCCCATTGGGTTCCGACGACTACTACTGAAGACATAAGGCACCTCCGCCTGTAAAATTTACTATTTCATTAATTCCATCGTCAGTTTATCAATTTTAGAGACGTACGTCAACGCAAAACACGAACATTTAAATTTAATATTATCGTAATGTTCGATTTATCTCAATTTCATGATTACTTATATTTACTTACAAAAACTTAAATTGCTTGATTAAATTGTCATAAATACTTATAATAACTTATAGAATAAGTAAGGACGGTGGGTGCTTTGTATCAAGAGGAACGCTTAATTGAGATTCTTAAGTATGTAAAACAGACCAAACGAATCTCAGTCGAAAAGATTTGTGAGCTGTTTCATGTTTCAAGGGACACGGCGAGGAGAGACCTCGTTAAATTAGAAGAACAGCGAGCCATTGTGCGGACGCGGGGAGGGGCTATTTTACCAACGAGTCATAATGAAGTAAAAGACTACTCAAACAGGCTTCAAACGGTGTCTGAAGAGAAGCTGGCGATTGGACGCAAGGCAGCTTCTCTTATACGAAGCGGAGATAAGGTGATACTCGATGCCTCTACAACCGTGCAGTCCTGCGCTGCACAGCTTGAAGATATAGACTTAACCGTCATTACGAACTCGATTAATTTAGCCGATCTTTTGTCTCATAACAAACATGCGGACATTCATTTATTAGGCGGCCAGCTAAACAAGGAGCATCGATTCTTGTACGGCACTTCTGTCATTGAACGCCTTTCTAAGTATTATGTCGATCACGCCTTTATCGGAGTCGTCGGCATCTCAGAACACGGGCTTACGATTGCCCATGAAGAAGATGGAATGGTGAAGCGGAAGATGACCGAACAGGCGCAGCAAGTGACCGTTCTCGCTGACCATACGAAAATTGGCGTTACCGATTTTTATCAATACGCCGAACTGGCAGACGTGGATCTCCTCATTACCGACCGGACGCCGAGTGAAGAGTTTCAACAGCTATTAGAACATAACCAGGTGGAGTTATTAGTGACGGAGGAGGAAGCAGGATGAAGATGATTGCGATTGATTTAGATGGCACCCTTTTAAATAACGAAAGTGAAATCAGCCAAGAAAATTTAGAAGCCATTCAAAGAGCGCAGCAGGAAGGGGTGGAAATTGTCGTAGCGACAGGACGTGCCGAATTCGACGTACGAGAAGTTTTTTCAAAAACGGGCCTCACCACATGGGTCATTGGCGCTAATGGAGCTACGATTCATACCCCTGAAGGAGAACTGTTCGATTCCGTTCCGATCCAGCCAAACGATGCCGAAGAAATCTTAAGCTGGCTTGAAGCGGAAGACTATTACTATGAAGTCTTTAGCGATGACGCCATTCTTACGCCAGAAAACGGACGCGACCTGCTGTATATTGAGCTCGACCGGATTAAAACAGCGAACCCTGACGCGAATATAGCTGAGCTTGAACATTCCCTCGCTAAACAGTTCGGGCAGACAGGTTTTAAAAAAGTCCCTTCCTACAAGGAAATTGTTCAAGCTGGAGTTCCCTTATACAACGTGCTCGCTTTCTCCTTTGAAAAAGAAAAACGAGACAAAGGCTGGCGTAAGTTTGAAGGGTATGAGGATGTAACACTCGTCAGCTCAGGCATTCACAATTTTGAGCTTGAACACAAGTACGCTTCAAAGGGTATCGCTTTAGAAAAACTCGCTGCTCACTTTGGCTACTCCCTGCGCGATACAGCCGCAATCGGCGACAGCCCAAACGACCTCTCGATGCTTAACGTGGCGGGACACCGGGCGGCTATGGCGAATGCAAGGGATTCAGTCTTAGAAGCGAGTGATTTTGTAACGAAAACAAACGATGAACACGGAGTCGCTCATGCGATCTCCCACTGGTTAACCTAGCGTTCATTCACGAGCCGGCGTAACTCCTGCTATAGGAGGCGTAACGGTGAGTGATGAATATAAAAAAGCCTTTCATCCTCTTTTGCTGTAATGGGATGAAAGGCTTTTGTTTTGCTCTTTTATGGTGTGAGTGCTGACGCTACCGCTCTTTTACGGCAAGAGTGCTGATGGTATCAGCTCTCACGCGGCAAAAGTGCTGACGGTACCAGGTACCGCGGTGGCGCTCTCACTTTATCTACTGCAGATACTCATTGCACCGCTGTAGCGCTCTCACTTCATTTACTGCTCATCCATCGTTGTTGCTCTTATGCCGGCGGCACGTCAGCATCGGTGTAGCGGTGGTCGAGATCGACGAACTTATTGTATTCCTTCACAAAGGCCAGTTCGACGTTTCCGACCGGACCGTTACGCTGCTTGGATATGATGATTTCAATGATATTTTGGTTTTCAGACTCCTGGTCATAGTAATCGTCACGATACAAGAAGCCGACAATATCCGCATCCTGCTCAATCGAACCCGATTCACGAAGGTCTGACATCATCGGACGCTTGTCCTGTCTGGATTCAACGCCACGAGAGAGCTGAGAAAGAGCAATCAACGGGACATTTAATTCACGGGCTAACCCTTTTAACGATCGGGAAATTTCCGACACTTCCTGCTGACGGTTTTCCTTAGAATTCGCGCTTCCTTGGATGAGCTGCAGGTAGTCAATCAAGATCATGCCAAGGCCGTGTTCCTGCTTAAGACGACGACATTTGGAGCGAATTTCGTTCACTCGAATACCAGGTGTATCATCAATATAAATGCCGGCATTGGATAAGCTTCCCATGGCCATCGTCAGCTTATTCCAGTCATCAGCTTCCATGGACCCTGTACGCAGACGCTGGGCATCAATGTTGCCTTCAGCACATAACATACGAGAAACAAGCTGGTCGGCCCCCATCTCCAAACTGAAGATCGCGACGTTTTCATCTGAATTCACCGCTACGTTCTGCGCGATGTTAAGCGCAAAGGCGGTCTTACCCATGGAAGGACGCGCAGCGATAATGATCAAATCATTTCGCTGAAATCCTGATGTGATTTGATCCAGGTCGCGGTAACCTGTAGGAATACCGGTCGTGTTCCCATCATTGTTATGAAGCTGTTCAATGTTGTCGTACACATCGATTAACACGTCTTTAATGTTTTTAAACGCGCCGGAATCTTTTCGCTGGGACACCTCCAGGATTTCTTTCTCAGCCGCATTCAGTACATCTTCAATATTCTCTTCTTCGGCGAAGCCGCTCGTTACGATATTAGTCGCTGTACGAATCAATCCACGCAGCGTTGACTTTTCGCTGACAATCTTTGTGTAGTATGAAATGTTGGCTGCCGTTGGAACGGAGTTCGCGATATCACTTAAATAAGAAACGCCGCCTACTTCCTCTAACACTTTGTTATTGGATAACGCTGTGGTTACCGTAACAAGGTCGATCGGCTCCCCACGGTCAGAAAGCGTGAGCATTACTTCAAAGATCCGCTGATGGCTAGCCCGGTAAAAATCTTCCGGAAGTAGATATTCCGCAGCTGTAGACATCGCTTCAGGCTCTAAAAAGACCGCACCAAGAACCGCCTGCTCAGCTTCAATATTGTGCGGCGGTGTACGGTCATTCCATAATTCACTCACTAGCTGTTTCCTCCTCTACGTGCGCAAAAGAACATTTACTTCTCGGCCACATGGACACGGATCGTCCCTG
Organism: Halobacillus andaensis; assembly: GCF_014636475.1. Lineage (GTDB taxonomy): Bacteria > Bacillota > Bacilli > Bacillales > Halobacillaceae > Halobacillus_A > Halobacillus_A andaensis. The sequence goes on along the minus strand of NZ_BMEL01000002.1, from coordinate 89,890 downwards.
TCACTTCGTTATGAAGCTTAACGGGAACGTTCGTATACCCAAGGTTACGGATCGGTTCGTCCAGTTCAATTTTACGTTTGTCGATTTTAATGTTGTGGGATTTCTTTAGCTGCTCTGCGATTTGCTTACTCGTAATCGAACCAAACAAGCGGCCGTTATCTCCGGATTTAGCTACAAGCTTCACTTCCAGATCCGCAAGCGTTTCTTTAAGCTGCTCGGCTTCTTTCTTCACTTCTTCCGCTTTCTGTTCTTCCTTCGCATCTTTGGCTTGCTGGGCCTTAAGGTTGCCGCCTGTAGCTTCAACCGCTAAGTTATTTTTTAAAAGGTAGTTGCGTGCATAACCGTCAGAGACGTTCTTGATTTCACCTTTCTTACCTTTACCTTTTACGTCTGATGTGAAAATTACCTTCATTCTTCGTCTCCTCCTTCAAAATACTCGTCAATTATATCTTGCAATAAAGCTCTGGCATCTTCAATCGTTGTATCTTCAAGCTGGGTGGCTGCATTGGTTAAGTGCCCGCCCCCATTCATACGTTCCATAATCACCTGCACGTTAATGTCACCTAACGAGCGTGCGCTGATTCCAATTCGTCCATCTTTACGTTCGGAAATGACAAATGAACATACAATACCTGTCATCGTAAGCAGTGTATCAGCAGCTTGAGCGATAATCACAGGACCATATTCTTCTCCGTGTTCCCCGGCTGATATCGCAATACCCTCACGATAAATATCTGCTTTTTCAATTAAACGACTGCGCTGTACATAGACATCGATATCTTCTTTCATAAACTTCTGCACGAGAACGGTATCTGCCCCTTTAGATCTCAAATAGGAAGCGGCGTCAAACGTCCGTGAACCTGTTCGTAACGTGAAAGCCTTCGTATCTACAATAATTCCTGATAATAAAGCTGTAGCTTCCAGCATAGACAGCTTAAGCTTCTTCGGCTGGTACTCAAGCAATTCAGTAACAAGCTCTGCTGTGGAAGAAGCATAAGGCTCCATATACACAAGCGTCGGATCCGATATGAACTCTTCTGCTCGACGGTGGTGATCAATGACTACGACATGCTCTGTTTTCGTCAACAGTTTTTCTTCCATCACTAATGAAGGCTTATGCGTATCGACGACGACAAGCAGGGTATCGTTCGTGACAAGCTCCATCGCATCTTCAGGTGTAATGAAGTTCGACCACAATTCATCGTCTTTCTCGATTTCTTCAATCATGCGCTGAACCCCTGTATCGATATCATCAGGGTCAAGCACGATATTTCCTTCTTTCTGGTTCGCCTGCGCAATTTTTAAAATTCCGATGGAGGCGCCAACGGCATCCATGTCAGGAGATTTGTGCCCCATAATCAGGACACGCTCACTGTTTTGCACAAGCTCCTTCATGGCGTGGGAAATCACACGTGCACGAACCCTCGTGCGTTTTTCCATTGGGTTTGTTTTTCCACCGTAGAAACGAACTTTACCCGTGTCATCCTTGATCGCTACCTGGTCGCCTCCGCGTCCAAGTGCTAAGTCAAGACTGGACTGAGCAAGCTCACAGGCCCCACGCCTATTCCATAGCTGAGTGTAAGCGGAACATTTTGATCCGTAATTAACTCGCGCACATCATCAAGAATATCAAACTTATTACGCTCGAGTGCCTGCAGGATCTCTTGATTCATAACAGCCATAAAGCGTTCTTGAGACGTTCGTTTCAAGTAAATCCCGTAATCGCCCGCCCACTTATTTAAGATGGAGGTGACTTGAGAGTTGATTTGACTCTTCGCTGTATCATCCATGCCTTGCGTAATCTCTTCATAGTTATCTAAGAAAATGATCGAAAGGACCGTTTGCTCATTTTTGTACAAGTTATGAATTTTTGTCTGGTTGGTGCGATCAAAGAAGTAAAGGAGACGCTCATCTCTTTTCACTAACGTTTGCAGCTTGTATTCATCGATCTCAAGCCACACCTCTCCATGATCTTCTTTAATGTAGGAAACCAAATCATCAGACAAATCGTTCAACGATTCACCTACAATCGTATCTTCTTTCGTAAACTTGTTCATATAGGGGTTCGCCCACTCGACCTTATAATCTTCACTATAAAGCACGATCCCTATGGGCATTTCTAACAGCGCCTCTTCTCCTACTTTTTTCACTCGATAGGAAAGAGTCGATATATATTCTTCTGTTTCATTGATCATATTTTGTTCTGTTCGAACACTGTAAAAGATCGAACCGGCCAATAAGAGCATCATCATTAATCCGAGCATCCACTGATAATACCAAATGAAACCGAGAAGGATCAGTGATATCGTATAGATTACCCACAAGTGGCCGCTCATGGTCGGTTTTTTAAAAATATTCGGCATGTCATTCAACTCCTGCCATCAAATACGAGCGATCTTTATTTCTTCGCCTGCAAACGCTCTCGAAGCGAAAATCCTAAATCAATTATACCTAAGATTCGAACAAGATACATTAGAATTGTTGGGAAAAGTAACGAACCAACAATTGCCAGGATCGGAAGGGCCTTTGACTTCTCTTTTACATAGGTATAGTAAAAAATAAAAGCAAAGCCTTGCAGCACAAGAAATGCCCCCGTCAGCGTAAATACATTAATGGCCGCTAAATACCAGATATCATTACTTTCGGCGAACACTAATGTAAAAATTAACGCAAAAAAGTAATACCATAATACGGAGGTTGGAAGGTTAAAGTTACGAAAAGCCGGAAAATGAAACTTTTTCCCTTCTACACGATTAATGATTTTATAGCTCAGCCACTGGCTGACAAACGCGTACATAATGCCGCCTAAAGCAAAAATACTAGGTAAATAATCAGGCAGGGCAGCCACTTGCTCTTCTAAAGCCGCCAACTGCTCTTCTGCACCTTCACTGCCTCCTAGAGCCCCCATCAATCCTTCGGTCATCGAAACCGCTTCTCTAAGAGCCGTACGAATCTCTTCTGCCCAGTTCATGCCAAAGAAGAGCTGCGAGATTAAATACACCGCGACAAGACCGATAATAAAACCGATCGTCCCTGCAGCCCACGTTTCGTAGGAGCTGCGCTTTTTATACATGGAGCCACCGATAAACAATCCGCCTATTCCTGAAAGCAATGTAACCGGTAAAGAAAAGACGGTCGCAAAGATTAATGAAAAGACCATAGCAGCAACAAACATAAGCACACCCGGTTTCCAGCCATGTCTGTAGCTGTAAAAGATAAAGGGTACTGGTAAAATAAATAGGAAAATGGACCCTATAATCGGGGTAAATAGAATTATCAACAACAATAGCAGATAAGACCCAGTCATTAAAGCCCCTTCTGTAATTTTTCTCGTATCATTCATGGTTTCATACTCCTCAATTTTCTATCTATACTAACTTCCCTATTCTAACATAGGAAACCCAATCTCTTCTTCTCTCAGCTACTTACATCGAAGACGTTTTGTTTCTAGACTGCTAGTTTGATATGATAGGTGAAACACTTAGAACCTAGGAGGCAATCATGCGCACAGACTATCATGTTCATATGGCAGAAACCGGCGATTTATCCGTCGACTACTTACGCACTTATATCGAAAAAGCAAAGCAAGAAGGCATTGAAGAGCTGGGAATCTCTGAACACGCCTACTTTTTCCAGGAAACGAGAGATATTTTATCGAATGAGTGGGTCGAGAACCGTCGAACCCTTGATTTCAAAACCTATCAGCAAATGTTTGATGAAGCCAACGAAGCCGGCCTTCCCATTAAGATGGGAATTGAAATGGACTACATGCCCGGAAAAGAAAAAGAAATGAAAGCATTCATTGATGCTCATCCGTTCGACTACGTCATTGGTTCCGTACACTGGATTGATGAATGGGGCATCGACCTTGCCATTTTCCGTGAAGAATATGAAAAACGTGATTTAAAAGAAGTGTACCGTCAATATTTTGATCGTGTCGTGACGCTGGCAGAATCAGGTTTATTTGATTTCGTCGGACACATCGATGTGATTAAAGTATTCGGTTATCGTCCGGATGACCGGGAATTTTTGCTAAAACAATATGAACGGGCTGCTGACGCACTAGCGAAAACCGGCACGTGCATCGAAATCAGCACGGCCGGATTACGAAAGCCTGTGGGTGAGATGTACCCGGATCCCGACTTGCTGCGCATTTGTAAGGAAAAAGGCATCGGCATTGTTCTCTGCTCTGATGCCCACAAACCGGACCACCTCGGATACGCTTATGAAGACGCGATCGACTTTGCCCGCTCGGTTGGCTATGACGAAGTGCACGTCTTTACGCAGCGTGAGGCTCGTGTAGAGAAGATTGATTAATCCCCCTTATGATTGTTTTTCCATTTTATGAGCAAAAATCGTTTTTATACGATTGATAAAGTAAAAAATCACACCATAAGTCATAGTAAAACGATAATTTATCCAAGAGAGACCCGAACCATTCATTCGAATGTGCTCGGGTCTTTCTGTATGTAGCCGTCACCGCTTCGTCAACATCCTTCGCTTTCCGCGGGCACGGCCTCAGACTCCTCAGAAAGCAAAGACCGCTTTCCTGTGGGGTCTTCGGACTCATGCCGTTCCCGCAGGAGTCTTCGTATGTTGACTACGCGGCATGGAATTTATTTTTGAATGATGGTTTTGACCCAGCCCTTTAATGTCCAAAAATGTTTGGATGGAAGTTGCAAACACGGTATTACCTTTCCTTCCTTATGTATCGGAACCATTGAAGTATGGATCCTTCTTGAAGAGCATGGACTCTACTTTATCTAGTGACCTTTTATCGAAAAAGGGTTTTAGGAAACGGCTACACTCCTGCGGGAAATGCGAAGAAGGTGTGACCCTGGAGGGCTGATAAAGCCTGAGGAGGCACACCATTCGCCCACGGAAAGGGAGTCGTTTCCTAAAACCCTTTACTCTTCCTAAAGCAAGGAATGTTCACACGTCCAAGGCAAAACTAAAGTTTCTACAGGATAAAAAAACAGGCAGACCGTGTATCGGCCTGCCTGTTACTTATTCTACAGCGTTAAGCATTGTACCTGCTGAATATCAGCTACTCCGCCAAGCTGTTCCTGACAATCTTCTTCAACTGCTTTATCAACAGTGAGAACCATGACAGCTTCTCCACCTTGGTTTGTACGTCCAACCTGCATCGTTGCGATGTTGACGTGGTGCTCAGCAAGTAAGCTGCCTACACGTCCAATGGCACCTGGCTGGTCTTTGTGGTGAATCACAATTAAGTGCCCTTCTGGTACAACGTCAATAGAGTATTCATCGAGCTTCACAATACGAGCTCCTAATCCGTTTAACAATGTACCGGAAATCGTACGCTTTTCCTGGTCGGTTTCAATTTCGATCGTCACAAGGTTCGTAAACCCTTTGGTGGACGTTGATTTTTGTTCATTAATGACGATTCCTTTGTCGGAAGCCGTCTTATACGCGTTTACATCATTCACACGTTCGCCGATGTAACGCTTCAAGATCCCTTTAACGGAGATTCTAGTTAACGGCGTCGTATCTACATCCAGTAGATCTCCAGAATAATAGACGTTTACCTTTTCCAGTGCTCCATCTGTCACGTTGGAAAGAAAGCTTCCTAGTTTTTCAGCTAATGTGAAATAAGGGGCCAGCTGCTCCATCACTTCTGAAGAAACAGACGGCATGTTTACAGGATGCTTCACAGCGCCTCCGCGAAGGACATCCATAACATCGAGACTAACGTCTGTTGCTACGTTTTCTTGAGCCTCTACTGTACTTGCTCCTAAGTGAGGGGTCGCAATGACTTCTTCTAATGACAATAATGGATGATCAATCGCTGGTTCTTCTTCAAACACATCAAGTGCCGCCCCAGCAATTTTTCCGTTTTCAATGGCTTCATACAGCGCATCTTCTTCCACAATTCCACCGCGTGCACAGTTAAGAATACGTGCTCCCGGCTTCATCAGCTGGATGGTTTCTTTATTAATCAAATGCTTTGTCTTTTCAATTAATGGTGTGTGTACAGTTAGAAAGTCTGCCTGCTGCAGCACTTCTTCCAGCGTACCGTGTTGCACACCGGCTTTATTCGCTTTTTCTTCTGTTAAAAATGGATCAAACGCGATGACTTTCATGCGGTGGCCTTTCGCACGCTGGGCTACCTCATTACCAATACGTCCAAATCCAACGATCCCTAATGTCTTATTCTTAAGCTCTACGCCGACAAACTTTTTACGTTCCCATCGGTTCTGCTTGAGTTGATGATAAGCTTGTGGAATATTACGCGCAAGCGACATCAGCATAGCCATCGTGTGCTCTGCTGTTGAAATCGTGTTTCCATCAGGCGCATTAACAACGACGACACCGTGATCCGTGGCAGCGTCTAAATCAATGTTATCCACGCCAACCCCGGCACGTCCGATGACTTTTAGTTGAGGAGCATGTTCAATTAATTCGCGTGTAACTTGTGTTTGACTGCGGACAATTAATGCATCACTCGTACTGATTTCCTTCAACAGTTCTTCGTGAGATAAGGAGGCATCCATAACAGCTTCTACATCTGAGGCTTCAAGTAATGGCTTTATTCCATCTTCGCTTAGTGGATCACTTATAAGTACACGGTACATGTTTAGTCCAACTCCCTTGTCGCTTGTAAATAGGCTTCTTGTGCTGCGGCTGTTCCAACACCTTGTTCAAAATCATGACCAAGACGCTTTAAGACAATTTCGATAATACTAATATACTGAAGAACATTGGCTGGGCGGGAATAACCCATATGGCCGATTCTAAAAATTTCCCCTTTAAGATTCTGCTGACCGCCCGCTGTCATTAAACCAAACTCTTGATTGGCAATTTTTCTAAATTGCTCAGCTTCGAACGTTTGAGGGCGTACAGATGTAACCGTAGTTGAAGCATCCTCTTCAGAAACAAATAGAGGTACGTTTAATGCGCGAAAAGCAGCACGCGTCATTTCCTTCATCACGCGATGGCGTTCATGAACGTTTTCTAAACCTTCGTCTTCTATTAAACTCAATACTTCCTGAAGACCGAATAATAGAGATAATGCAGGTGTAAAAGGCGTTTGTCCGTTATCTAGACTCTTCTTATAGCTGCGAAGATCTAAATAGAAACGAGGGCGTGGATTATCGTTAATCACTTTCCACGCTTGATCGCTAACGGCAACAAAAGCTAGTCCAGCTGGAAGCATCATTGCTTTTTGTGAACCAGAAACTAAGAGATCGATTCCAGAACCATCCATATCCACAGGAGCGCCGCCAATAGAAGAAACCCCATCTACGATCACCAGCGCATCACTAGCGTCATGGACTTTCTCAGCGATTTCCTCAACCGGGTGCATCACTCCTGTTGAAGTCTCACAATGCGTGATAAAAACAGCTTTCACATTCGGGTGGGCTTGAAGCTGCTCTTCTATGGCTGCAACTTCAACAGCTCTTCCTCCTTCTACATCGATACGGTGAACATCAAGTTCGTAAGTATTGCAGATTTTAGCAAAACGATCACCAAAGGCTCCTGCTACGACAACAATCACTTCATCTCCTGGAGACGTTGTATTCACAACAGCGGCTTCCAAAGCAGACGTTCCACTGCTGGAAAGAACGAGTACATCACCCGTCGTGCCAAAAATGGGCTTCAATCTCGGGGCAATATCTTCCACTAATTCTTTGCACTTCTGTCCTCTATGGCCGATCATCGGCTGAACCATCGCCCTTTCCACACTTGGCGGTATTGGGGTAGGGCCGGGTATTTGCAATATCTCCCACTCACGATTCATGGTCAACAATCCCTCCTGTACATCCTACACGTACAAACTATTATCTACGGTAGAAAAATTTTAATATTCCTTTATCCTATCAAATGAACAGGCATTGTCAATGTAATCGAAACAATCAGACAAAAGGTTTTTTGAGCTTGTTCAGAAGTCTTTCATTTTTGCACACAACCCCAGGGTTTAGCAGAGAAAAAGGTTTAGAAAATAACTCGCTTTCCATAGGCAAATGATGCGCTTTCCCGGACTTTTTCGATCGTCTTCATATATTTTTTTCTTTTTTTTCTGAAAACAAGTTAATGCAAGAATTTGGAATTGTCTATATAATTAGAAAGGTATTTATTTTTGTAAAATTCAAAATTGGGGGAGATTTTTTTGAGAAAACACAAAAGCCTATGGCTGATGTTCGCCCTGGTGCTGGCTCTTTTCCTTGCAGCGTGCAGCGGCGGAGATGAATCCGAATCCTCAGGTGAATCGGATGGAGGAGACAGTTCTGGTGAAAGCAGTGCTGAACAAGAAATAACGGTCACAGCAAAAAGTGAAATTTCCAGTATGGATCCTTCCTTAATTACAGATACGGTTGGATTTCAGTGGGCTGGAGAAACGTTAGAAGGACTTTATCGTTTGGATGAAGAGGGGAATCTATCTGAAGGAATTGCAGTGGACAGCTCCGTAAGTGATGATGGCCTGACATGGACATTTGATCTGCGTGACGATGCCGAATGGTCTAACGGCGACCCTGTAACAGCTGAAGATTTCGTATTCGCATGGCAGCGTGCGGTAAACCCTGATACGGGTTCTGAATACGGACCTTACTTTTTAGGTGGAGTTATTAAAAATGCACAAGCGATCGCTGATGGCGAAGCTGAATTGGACGAGCTTGGTGCCACAGCAGTAGATGATCATACATTAGAAGTTGAATTAGAACAACCTGTACCATACTTTGAATCAATGACAGTTTTCGTTACCTTCATGCCGCTTAACAAGTCCTTTGTTGAGGAACACGGAGAAGACTTTGGTACGGAAGCTGAATACACACTTGCCAACGGTCCTTTTGAAATGACTTCATGGGATCATGAAGAAGGCTGGACGGTAGAGAAAAACGAGAGCTATTGGGACGCTGATACGGTTCAATTAGAAGCCGTAAATGCTCAAGTCATTAAAGAAATCTCTACAGGCGTAAACTTGTATGAATCCGGCGATCTGGATCAAACGGAACTTAATGCGGAATTCGTTGATGAATACAAGACAACTGAAGATTTCAATGTAGCTGAAAAGCCTTACCTGTATTTCTTTAAGTTTAATCAAGAAGCCAATGAAGCTTTAGCAAATGTAGATGTACGTAAAGCGATTTCTTATGCCATCGACCGCCAAGCTCTCGTGGATACGATCTTGAACGACGGTTCTGTACCTGCAGAAGGATATGTTCCTTCTAACTTTGTAAACATGCCGGACAGTGAAGAAGATTTCCGCGACGCTCAAGGTCCTCTCGTTGAATATGATGAGGATAAAGCTAAAGAGCACTGGGAAGCGGCTCTTGAAGAGCTGGGAACAGAAGAAGTTGAAATTGAATTGCTGGGTGATGACACCGGAACGGTAAGTAATGTACTTGCTTACTACAAAGAACAGCTTGAAACGGTGCTTGATGGACTTTCTATTAATGTTGTAGAAGTTCCGTTTAACGAACGTGTGGAGCGTGACCAAAACTCTGAATTTGAGATTGAAGCCGCAACTTGGGGTCCTGACTACGTAGACCCGAACACGTATCTGAACATGTACCTGACAGATGGTCAAAACAATAACATGAATTACTCTAATGAAGAGTACGATGCGCTGATTGAACAAGCGAACGGGGAGTATGCGCAAGAACCTGACCAGCGCTTTGAGACGTTCTTAGAAGCTGAAAGACTGCTTTTAGAAGAAGATGCAGCGGTAGCCCCAATGTATCAAGATTCTAAAGCTCAGCTTTTCCGTCCTAATATTAAAGGCGTATTTACAACAGCAACGGGTCCTGAACTTGAATTCAAGTGGGCGTATGTTGAAGAATAATTTTTAAAAAAGCAAGCAGCGGATCGCTGCTTGCTTTTCTTTTGTAAAAGTTTCTATCGCTCGATAGAAGAAAGGGTGGCAGGAAACGAATCGCTTATCGGTGGATGCTTGCCGCGGGCACGGCCTCAGCTAACTTGGTCAAGAAGTTCACTTGACCAAGTGGATCTTCGGCTCGCGCTATTCCCGCAGGCGTCACCACCGAACGCTCATCGTGGCATAAACAGAGATCGATTTAATAATCCATTCGTATGTTCAGTACGCCTTCCGGGGTCACAGCTAATTCGTTCTACGATGCTTTCAAATGCCCATTTTGATAAAAGGAAAGGAAAAAGTGACGACTCCTGCGGGACGAGCAGACAGGAGAGGCCCGTAGGAAACAGTCTAAGGAGAGTTGCCGTCATGCCCCGCGGAAAGCATGCTTTTTTCCTGTTCCTTTTCTCCAGTCAAAATGCGAAGACTCCTGTGGGAACAGCGCGAGCCGAAGATCCCGCAGGAAAGCGCTCTTTGCTTTCTGAGGAAGCTGAGGCCGTGCCCACGGAAAGCGAAGTATTTTGACGGAGCGGCGTACATTCGATTTAACATAAATAACCCGAACGGATTTCAATAGAATCGTTCGGATTATTTTATGCTTTATTCAGTTTTGTTCAAGCCTGTAAGCTTTTCTATTGTAAACTCAACTCTGGACCGAAAAACTCATAATGGACTTGCCCCTCTGGAACACCCCAGTCGTTTAAGGCTGCGTTCACCGTTCTCATAAATCCTTCAGGTCCGCAGAAATAAAACTCAGCATCATATGGAACCACTGCTTTCAGCCATTCTAAATCAATATGGCCTTTCTTATCATAGTCCGCATCAGAAGGATGAGGATCACTATATACGACTTTAGACTGAACGGAAGAAGCCTGTTCTTCAAATTGAGCGATGTCTCCTTTAAACGCATGTACTTCACCATTCTGAGAGGCATGTACAAAATAAACGTCACGATCTGAATCTTGATCAACTAAACGATTCAACATGCTCATCATTGGCGTAAGTCCTACGCCTCCGCTTATGAATACGACCGGGTTTGTGCTTTCTTCATTAAGGTAAAATTCTCCGGCAGGTGCTGTAATTGGTAAAATATCACCTTCATTTACCTGCTCATGCAAAAATGTAGAAACGACACCATCCGGCTGTTCCTCGCTGCCGTCTTCTCTTTTTACGCTGATACGGTAATAGCCTTTTCCAGGCGCATCGGATAAGCTGTATTGTCTCAATTGAGTGTATTCACTATCAGGGAGACTCACTTGAGCGGTAATGTACTGTCCAGGCCGGAAAGGAGGGATGATTCCTCCATCCTTAGGTTCAAGATAAAAAGAAGTGATCACATCACTCTCTTTCACTTTTTTGACTACCGTAAAGTCACGATAGCCAAGCCATCCGCCTTCTTGTTCCTTCGCTTTATTATACTTTTCCTGCTCAACTTGAATAAACACATCAGCAATCGCCCCGTATGCTTCTCCCCAGGCTTCAATGATGTCATCTGTAGCTGCATCCCCTAATACTTCTTTAATCGCTACTAATAAGTATTCGCCAACAATGGGATAATGCTCCGGCTTAACATTCAAGCTGCGGTGTTTCTCTGCAATTTGATCCACCGTCGGAAGAATGGCTTCCAGGTTATCAATATGCTGCGCTGCAGCATAAACCGCATTCGCTAACGCTCTCGGCTGTCTTCCTGCTTTTTGATTTGTCATGTTGAATATGTTTTTTAGTTCTGGGTGATCAGCAAACATGCGTTGATAAAAGTGTGTTGTAATCGCTTCCCCGTGCTCCGCTAACACAGGAACCGTAGATTTTACCGTTTGAATTGTTTTTTCACTAAGTTGAGTAGCCATGGAAAAAACTCCTTTAAAAGATGTATTTAAATTATATCTTTATTATAGAAACAAATAACACCTTAAAGCAATATTCAAAATGCATCTTTTGTGACAGATTTATTAATTTCTTCCGTTACGTAAAAATCACGCCTTCAAGACAATTCCAGAGACACACTGTTTAGCCTATGATAAAATATAAAATACAACCTATTAAAAAGAGGGTCAGTCCTATGCGTTTAAAGAAATACACGGATTACGCGTTACGCGTTATGATTTATACAGCTTCCAAGCCAGACGGAGAGCTTGCTAGTAAAGGAGAAATATCTAAAGTTTTTCATATATCAGAGAATCATCTAGGGAAAATCGTTCATCAGTTAAACAAATTGGGGATGCTTGAAACGATACGAGGACGAAGCGGTGGGATTAAACTAGCACAGGCCCCTAAAGACATTAATATCGGGTTCGTTGTGCGGGCCATGGAAGACGATTTTCATTTATTAGAGTGCTTTGACCAGGATCGAAACTATTGCGTTATTACACCTGCCTGTAAGCTGAAACATATTTTGAATGACGCCTTATATGCTTTCTTAAATGTTCTCGATCAATACACCCTTGATGATTTACTGGCCAATAAAGATGAATTACAAGTGTTAATGGATATGAAATAATGCACAAAAGCGCAAGCGCCCTGGTAGACACGAAACGCCTAAGCAAAACGTCTGGAGGAAGGCGTCCTTCCCTTCCGCAAGGCGGATTGCTTATGACGCGAGGGTCTGGGTGCTGGAGCCGGATGTCGCTCTTCAAGTCCATTTATCCAAAGCTTGATTTCCTAGACCAAAACAAAAAAGCCTTGAAGTCTACTAATAGACTTCAAGGCTTTTGTTATCCGCTATTATTCAGCAGAGTACGGCAATAGAGCCATTTGACGAGAGCGTTTGATCGCTTTAGTCAATTTACGTTGGTACTTGGCAGAAGTTCCAGTTACTCGACGAGGAAGAATCTTCCCACGATCGGAAATGAAACGTCTTAGCAAGTCAGTATCTTTGTAATCGATGTGTGTAATTCCGTTAGCTGTGAAAAAACACACCTTTTTACGTTTACCGCGTCCACGACGTGCCATATGGCTTTCCCTCCTTACATTTAATTAGAATGGTAAATCATCATCTGAAATATCAATTGGTTCACCTTTATCTGCGAAAGGATCCTCATTGTTGTTATTATTATTGTTGGTGTTAAAGTTATTTGGCTGTTGATTCTGATTTGGCTGGAATCCTTGCTGGCCGCCTCCACCTTGTCCTTGTGGAGAACCGCCTTTCGTATCCAGGAACTGTACGCTGTCCGCAACAACTTCTGTTACAAACACACGCTTTCCTTCTTGGTTGTCAAAGCTGCGAGACTGCAAACGCCCATCAACTCCAACAAGACTGCCCTTTTTCATAAAGTTAGCGAGGTTTTCAGCTGCTCGTCTCCAAACGACACAGTTGATAAAATCGGCATCCCGATCTCCTTGGTTGTTAGAGAATGGGCGATTCACAGCAATAGTGAAGTTGGCAACAGCTACTCCGTTTGGCGTATAGCGTAAATCCGGATCCCTCGTTAATCTGCCGACTAAAACGACACGATTTAACATCAGAACCACTCCTTATTGATCATCTTCACGTACAGCGATATGACGGATTACGTCATCAGAGAACTTCGCTTGACGGTCGAATTCGTTGATTGCATCACGATCGCCTTTGAAGTTAACAGTTACATAAATGCCATCACGATAGTCGTTAATTTCATAAGCAAGACGACGCTTACCTACTTCTTTAACTTCTTCGATCTCCGCACCATTATTAGAAAGAATCCCGCTAAAACGCTCAACTACGTTCGATTTAGCTTCCTCCTCGATATCTGGGCGGATGATGTACATAATTTCGTATTTTCTCATCCGTGTTCACCTCCTTATGGACTTAACGGCTCCTTCTAGTTGAAGGAGCAAGGAGTAATTCAACTATAATTACTCACAATGTTGTATTATATCAAAAGTCTAGTATAAAAACAATAGTTAACGGAGAGATCCTCGCTTATACGTTAAAACGGAAATGAATAACGTCGCCATCTTTCACTAAATAATCTTTCCCTTCAAGTCGAACGCGACCGCGGTCTTTCGCTGCTCCCATAGTACCTGCATCTACTAAATCATCGTAGGATACGGTTTCAGCACGAATAAACCCGCGTTCAAAGTCGGTATGAATAATGCCGGCACACTGCGGAGCGGTCATGCCTTCTTTAAATGTCCAGGCGCGTACTTCCTGCTCGCCTGCTGTAAAGTACGTAGCGAGTCCAAGCAGGTTATACGTCGCTTTAATTAACTGATCCAGTCCAGATTCAGCAATGCCTAAGTCTTCGAGAAATTCCTGCTTTTCTTCTCCATCCAGCTCAGCAATTTCCGCTTCAATTTTTGCACAAACGACAATGACCTCCGCATTTTCATTCGCTGCAAACTCACGGATTTGCTTCACGCGTTCATTATCTTCTGCGCCAATCTCATCTTCACTTACATTAGCAGCGTAAAGAATAGGCTTAGAAGTTAATAGATGGAGACCTTTTACAATTTTCTGCTGATCATCGGAGAATTCAACCGCTCGAGCCGGCGTTTCGTTCTCTAAAGCTTCCTTAATTTTTTCAAGGACGGCATACTCAGCTACTGCATCTTTATCCTTTTGACGAGCCATTTTAGCGACTCTGTCGATACGCTTCGATACGGTCTCAAGGTCAGCTAAAATCAACTCCAGATTAATCGTTTCGATATCTGAAATGGGATCAACCTGCCCTGAAACGTGTGTAATATTTTCATCTTCAAATGCACGGACGACGTGACAAATTGCATCCACCTGGCGGATATGAGATAAGAATTGGTTTCCAAGTCCCTCTCCTTTACTCGCCCCTTTTACAATGCCCGCAATATCTGTAAATTCAAAAGCTGTCGGAACGGTCTTCTTAGGGTTAACCAGTTCAGTAAGCTTCTGTAAACGAGGGTCCGGTACTTCTACAATCCCAACGTTAGGATCGATCGTAGCAAACGGATAGTTCGCAGATAGAGCTCCGGCCTGTGTAATTGCATTAAATAATGTAGATTTCCCCACGTTCGGCAAACCTACAATTCCAGCTGTTAGTGCCATATAAAACTTCCACTCCTTAAGGATTTCCATACATGTATGTTGGTCATACCAATTATAGATACTCCACAGAAAAATAACAACCTATACAAAAAGTAAAAAACAAGCACTGTTAAGAGCTTGTTTTTTACTTTTGATCTATTGAAATCATAAAAATAAATAAAGTACCGGATCAAAATCCTAATAACTTATTATTCTTCTTCACTTTTTTCAACAATTTTTTTAAGCTTTGACTCAAACTTTTTACGCGGGATCATAACACTATGGCCGCACCCTTCACATTTAATGCGAATATCTGCACCCATTCGTATGATCTTCCAGCGGTTTTCCCCACACGGGTGGGCTTTTTTCATTTGAACAATATCATTTAATTCGTACGTTTTCTCCACCATTTGATTAACCTCCTGTTTTTGATGGCTCTTGCGCCGTTTCTTGATCATGACGCGAATACATGACTAAGCGAGGGAAAGGAATCTCTATTCCTTCCATATCAAGACGAGTCTTCACTTCTTTTCGAATCACGCGTGATATGTAGAAATGTTCCATCGGCTCCACTTCAGCCATAATACGAATCACAACATCAGAAGCTCCTAAATTCTGCACCCCGAGCAATTCAGGCACGGCCACCATTTCAGGATAGATTTCCGGAAGCTCTTCAAGCAATTCAGCAATGACATGTTCCGCTCGTTCAATATTCTCTTCATACGCAATACTTACATCCACAATAGCATAACTGTTATAGATGGAATAATTTGTTACCTGTGTCACATTTCCGTTTGGCAGGATATGAACTTCTCCAGTGAATCCTTTGATTTTACACGTTCGAATTCCAACTTCTTCAACAATACCTTCCACACCCGAAGCGTGAATGTAGTCGCCAACAGAGAACTGATCTTCAAAAATAATAAAGAACCCACTAATAATATCACGAACGAGGTTCTGAGCACCAAAGCCAATGGCAAGACCGGCAATCCCAGCACCAGCCAGCAGAGCTCCGATATCAAGAGTGAACGTTTCTAAGATCATAATAAAAGCGGTGAAATAAACGACATATGTTAAGGCATTAATAATCAGTTTCTTAAGCGTCGCTTCACGCCGCTCCGTGATCGAGAAAGGGCCTTCCCTGCGTCTTAAGAAAAATTGTGAGATGAGTCTTTGTCCGACCTTAATAATTAAGTAAGAAATAATCAGAATTAAGATAATCTTTAAAGTACCATGTCCGACAGCAAACCATAATTCAGGCCCTGTAACGTAGTCTACGGCCTCATCCCATTTTGTTAACGCATCCTCCACAGCTGCTCCCCTGCCTCTCATTATATGAGATCTATTTTAACAGGTTTTCAGCTTATTTTAAATCGATGCACTACGGGATAAATGAGCAGTGATAGTAATACGTACAAATTGAGCAGGCCATATAGAGGATACAAATACCCTACAAGCGTAGAAAAGCCGAATGAAGTAAATGGAAGCATAATCGCTACGATCGCAAAGGCAACGATCCATAATGGCTGTTCCCAATAGTCACGAAATCTCGTAACAAGCCCTAACGTCCCTGAAGCCGCTGTGGTAAAAATCGCAATCCACATCATAATCGACATAAAAATCATCATGGAATAAGGGTAATGCTGCAAGATCGCAAATAGAGGAATTTCATAGACGAGGATTTCATCAGCGATTTGAATCAAACTATTATTATATAAAAAGGAGACGCCGCCAAGCACAAGCCCGCTTCCCACACTGGCGACCCACAATTCCTTTTTGCTTTTCATCCGATTCCCTATCGCTCCAAGCACAGCGATTAAAGGCAGAACGTTCAATGCAGTAAACGGAAAGGCTGCCATCCAATTGCTTGTCTCATGAAGATGGCCAAAGAGTGAAAGCTCTTGATCGGTAATAAACATCATAAGAATAAACAATAACCCTCCGATTAATAACGGGAGAACCAGGCTATTCACCGCTACGATCCCTTTCACATCCCATACAAAAAGCAGAATCAGCGGAACGGCAATCGCAAGCACGCCCAGCTTATAGGAATAGTTAAAAGCTTCCCACGTTGCACCGCTGCCCGCCAGCATAATAACCGTCGTTGTAAATAAATAAACAATGATCATCCAGTCATACACACCAGTAAGATGCCGGCCGACAATTTTCCGCAAAACAGGTAAATAATGACCCGTCTGCTGTTCATAGCTAATGCTCATAATGGACACACAACAAATCATAAACATAATAGTAAATAAAAGAATAGCTAAACTGCTGTCTTGTCCAAAAAACTGCCACAGCTCACGGCCTGAAGCGTAGCCTGCACCGATCATCGTTCCGATAATTAAGAACATCCACTTCAATCCTGCCATCATGTAAGAACCGCTCCCCACTCTATGTATTTGCTACGTATAGAAACTCGAACAGCTTTATATACTGTTACTAATATGTGTGTGGAGGAGAAGCTATGAATAGGAAGGACAAGTTTCCAAAAAGCGAGCACCGTTTTCAATCCGATGATCCTTTCATGTGCGATCAGTTAAGCAACATCCTGTATGAAGCCCTGCCCGTAAAAAGAAATATTGTTGTCGTCTGTATAGGCACAGATCGTTCCACAGGTGATTCCCTGGGACCTTTAGTCGGTTCGATGCTTAGAGATCAATCCATGCAAAGCTTTCATATTTACGGAACCCTTGAGGAGCCCGTTCACGCGTTAAACCTGAATGATACGTTAAAAGCTATCCACCGCCTTCACCCTAAACCAACGATTCTTGCCATCGACGCATGCTTAGGAAAAAAAGCTTCCATCGGCTCTATTGTTTTTGGAAAAGGTTCACTCACACCTGGAGCCGCCTTAAACAAAGACCTACCTGCTGTCGGCGATTATCATATTAGCGGCCTCGTGAATGTTGGAGGATTTATGGAATATGTCGTCCTGCAAAATACAAGACTTCATTTAGTGATGAACATGTCAGCAAAAATTGCAGCTTCTCTTCGATTAACAGAAGCCAAACGAATGAATGAAAGGTTAAGAAATGAACCCTATCAAAACTTTTTAGCCGCTACAAAAAAACAGCAATGAGCTTCTCCCTCACTGCTGTTAAAACATTTCTGCGATATATAAGATGATCCCCACCATCAATAAAGATGGGAGTAAATTTGCGACTCGAATTTTTGTAAGCTTCAATAAGTTTAAACCAAGCGCGACAATAAGAAGACCACCCGTAGCCGTCATTTCCACGATAAACAAATCCAGCATATCTTGAGGAATCCAACGATTGATTTGAGTAGCCAGCAAAGCGATGGACCCCTGGTAGAGCACAACGGGAATCACTGAAAAAATAACACCTACACCTAAACTGGAGGTTAATACTAACGCTACAAACCCATCAATGACCGCCTTCGTAATTAAGATTTCGTGGTCATTTCGTAATCCTCCATCTAATGCTCCAATGACAGACATCGCTCCAATCCCAAAAATAAGCGAGGCCGTAATAAAACCTTGTGCCATCGTAGAGGTTTGATTAGGCTTTATAAATCTTCGTTCAATGACACGCCCAATATACTCCAGTCTCTCTTCTAAATGAAGAGCCTCGCCAATGATAGCTCCACTGAGTAAACTAAGCAGGACAATGACAATATTCTCGGTCTCAAACCCCATCTGCAAGCCAATGAGCAATACAGCCAAACCTACACCGCTCATGACGGTTTCTTTAAACCGCTCAGGTATTTTCGTGAAAAACAGCCCCAATAACGTACCGATGATAATACAAATTCCATTGACGATCGTACCTAATAATGCCATATCTGCTCTCTCCAATAGCCATGTTTCATGTGAAACGATATGTAAAGGTAGAAAAGACCTGGTCAGAACCCCCGCCAGGCCTATCACCCTTTTTCCATTTACTTATGATCGATCCAGTTTAAAATCCGTTCAAGGTCATCATTATCGAAAAATTCGATCTCGATTTTTCCTTTTTTCTTTCCTTTATGAATCGTTACGTCTGTTCCTAAACGTTCTCTAAGTGTTTCTTCTCTTTCTTTAATAAAGATATCTTTTTCAGGCTGCTGCGGCTTTTTCTTCATTTTTCGTTCATTGAGCTCCGCAATCAGCTTTTCTGTCTGTCTTACATTTAAACGCTCGGCTTCAATACGTTCAACCACAGCCGTGGTTTTTGTTGAATCTTTCAACCCTAATAGTGCTCGTCCATGCCCCATTGACAGCGTTCCTTCGTTAATTTTGTTAATGACTTCTGGTGATAAACTTAGCAGTCTAACAAAATTCGCGATGTGAGATCTGCTTTTGCCAAGTCGTTGAGCGAGCACATCCTGTGTCACCTCTAGCGTATTCATTAAATTTTGATAGGCACGCGCTTCTTCAATAGGTGTTAAATTTTCTCGCTGCAGATTCTCAAGCAATGCGATTTCCATCATTTGTTCGTCCGTCATATCTTTCACAATAACCGGCAGCTTCTCTAATCCGGCTTGCTTAGCCGCACGAAAGCGACGTTCACCCGCAACGATTTCATAGCCTTTAATACTCTTACGGACGATTAAAGGCTGCAGAATGCCGTGTTCTTGAATCGATTGAGACAGTTCCTCGATGGCTTCTTTCGCAAACTGTTTCCGAGGTTGATATGGGTTGGGTCTGCAGTCCTTTACCTTAACTTCCTGAAATTCTTCCTCTTCTTTTGCATTAAAATCAGTAAAAAGAGCATTAATTCCTTTACCTAACCCTCTCGCCATTTGCCACCACTTCCTTCGCTAGATCTAGATAAACCTCAGCACCACGTGACTTCGCATCATACAAAATAATTGGTTTTCCATGACTGGGAGCCTCACTTAAGCGGACATTACGAGGGATGATTGATTGATAGACTCGATCCTGGAAGTACTTTTTCACTTCATCAATGACTTGAATCCCTAGATTTGTACGTGCATCAAGCATCGTTAATAACACACCTTCAATCATCAGGTTCTTATTTAAATGCTTTTGGACAAGACGAATCGTGTTTAACAATTGGCTTAATCCTTCTAAAGCATAATACTCACATTGAACAGGAATTAAAACGGAATCTGAAGCCGTCAAAGAGTTGATCGTTAAAAGGCCGAGAGAAGGCGGACAATCAATAATGACATAATCATAATCTTCTTTCACTTCATCAATGGCTTTCTTTAACCTTACTTCTCTGGAAATCGTTGGTACCAGTTCAATTTCGGCTCCTGCAAGCTGAATGGTGGCAGGAATCGCATGAAGATTTTGCACCATTGTTGGTGTTCGTACGTCTTCGGCACTGACGCTGTCAACCAATACATCATAAATACATTGATCAATGCTGCCTTTTTCAACCCCTACACCGCTGGTCGCGTTTCCTTGAGGATCAATGTCGACGAGGAGAACCCTGTGGTTTAAGTAAGCCAGGCATGCACTCAAATTTACAGCTGTTGTTGTTTTGCCAACGCCACCTTTTTGGTTAGCCACGGAAATGACTTTGCCCATGCTGTCACCTGCCTTTTTGTTCTAATAAATGTCATTCAATCATGAAACGCTCTCCCTAAAATAGGTGCCTGTTAAAAACACCCATCTCATGACAAAGTAAGATGGGTGAGTCTTGGAGATTTATGATTTTTTCTTCGGTATTTTTATCGTAAACTGATAATAATCTTCATGATCCTCTTCGTTCGTCTCTAAATCGACACCTGTATCTGTCACCATATCTAACGATTGACGAATGGTATTCATGGCGATTCTCATATCTTTATTTACGCCTTTTAATCTCGGTTTTCTTTTCTTCGGAGTAGAATCATTCATTTTATTAATGCGCTCTTCTGTCTGCTTTACATTGAGCTGCTTCTCAATAATTTCCTGCAGTAATTTTTCTTGCTTTTCTTCATCCTTTACTGCAATTAAAGCTCTGGCATGACGTTCTGTAATATCTTTATTCATAACCGCATACTGCACAGATTCCGGAAGCTTTAACAAACGCAGCTTATTCGCTACGGTCGATTGACTTTTTCCTAAGCGCTGAGCTAATGCTTCTTGTGTCAGGTCATGAATTTCAAGAAGCCTTGCATAAGCCGTCGCTTCTTCAATAACGGTTAATTCTTCACGTTGAAGGTTTTCAATGAGAGCTACTGAGGCTGTCTGAGCATCATCCATATCTCGAATGATAGCTGGAATGGTCTCCCATTGAAGGGTCTGGACAGCTCGCCACCTGCGTTCACCGGCAATAAGCTCAAATTGATCCTCGTTCAGTCGACGTACAACAATCGGTTGAATCATCCCATGTGTATGTAACGTCTGGGCAAGTTCACTAATTTTTTCCTCATTAAAAATGGCTCTTGGCTGATATCGGTTCGGTTGAACACGATCGACAGGAACTTGGATTACTTCGTCGGGATTATATTCTTCTTCGTGTTGATTTTCCTGATTCTCAGGGTCCGACTTATCCCCCAGTCCGAACAGACGGCTAAAAGGATGTAACACGATTAGACACCACCTTTTTCGATCAAGCACACGATCTTAATGTTTCACGTGAAACATTTCATATAAAAATAGAAAAAAGCGCTGCAGGCTGTCGAGCTGCTGCGCATGCGTATGCCTTTTTCACTCTTAATCTATTTTATCATATGTTGGCTATGAAAAGCATGAAGTAAATCGAATAATTACAAGCTCGCTTTTTCCCCATCGTATACGTTGATAAAATTAAAATCTATTACTCATTGTAAAAGGTAATCTTCAAATTTTCGACTACTTTGATTAAAAAAATTAACTTCCTATTTTTCTCACCCATGCTTTAAGCTGATCTTTCGGGTAATACACATTTTGATTAATCGTCACATGAGGAATTTCCGGATGGTCTCGAAGAAGCTGCTGTCCATCTTCTTTCGACACCCCTAGAACATAATGAACATCCTTTTGCTTCACCAATTGGTGATCATCTTCATCATCAAGCTTGCTTAAGAAGTCAGGTGCCGATGGATTTTTAAAATTTTTCAAACCGTCACCAATAAAATATCCAGCTGCGGCAATCCCTAAAGCAAGTAACACATCCATACAAACCCCTCCATGAATAAAGGGCAATGGCCATACACCTTTTTCACTCGGTGTAGTACTATACCCTTTTTATGTTTCATTCAATACTATATTTTCTTTGAATATTCGTCATTTTTCGCAGGGTCCTGCCGTTCTGTCGTATCCAATAATTCAACCTCTACGTTCTGTTTATTGCCCCACATTGTATATTTTTCGAGATGCCATTTATGTAATAAACGTGGGTAATGATGCTTTTGCATCCATGCATGCAGCTGCTCATAGGCAGGGCGAATCTTATCGTTCGAGCCTTCCACATGCAAAGAAGCGTACGTTTGTGATGGAATGATTAAAGAAGTCATCTCATCAGGTACATGTTCAATCTCACGAACAGGAAAACCTACCCAATATCCATCTTCTTCAATAGAGCTGGTTTGAATAATAAAAGCACCGATTTGGCATTCTGGTGATAAGAGATGACAAATTTCGTTTCTTCTTTTATCAAGTTCAGCCGCGGCTTTAGGAATTTCATGTATGTATTGGCCGCCTTCTTCACAAAACACTCTAAAACCAACAAGCTTCATTTCACCGATTTCTTTTATGGTGGGCATACGATTACTCATTCCTCTCAACATTCACATACCATAAGCATATTTTCATCAGGATCTTTAAAAGTAAACCATTGATTATGTTCAATTTCAGTCAAGAGATCAACATTTTTACTTTTCATAAACTGATAGGCTTCGTTAATGTCCTCTGTATTAAAATGAAAAGCCGGAACGTTAAACACCGCATCCTTGGAATAAATTTTGCTGTCCAGCACAATGCCTGTTCCTTTCATAGGAAGAATATAAAGGTGCCCAAATAATATTTCTCCGTCAGCTTTAACGCCTAGTAACTCACAGTACCAATCACGAGCTTTTTCAATATCTCGTACAGGAATAAAAGTTGTACCAATCTCATTTAAAATCGGACTCATAAACAAACCTCCTCATCATGTTTCACGTGAAACAATTATTTCTTTTTTAACCTACGTAAATACAGCACAATAAGTAAGGTAATGACTGTGATCCCAATGAACAAAGCAGCAATGTAAAATGAAGCGCCTTTTGGTGCTTCATTCTCATAGACGGCTTTAACATATTCATCATTTTCTACAGCTACCGCAATTTCTTCGTTCGGATCGGCAGCAGGAATGGAATAGTAGGTTGTCCCAATGTCATAGGCATTCGAAGCGTTTCCTCTATAGTCGCCTTGATCGTCCGGCTTAGATTCTACTTCCCCGATCGGTTCTCCTACTTCTTCGACGGGTTCTTCCGTTACTTGATAAACCCCGCCGTCCCATACGACGAAAGGATACTCCCAGCTGATGGCTGAGACCGTCCCTCCCCCGATGAACCATATACACATGAAGCATAAGGCTATTTTCCTCATAGGTCCCAACCTTTTACAGAGGTTTATTCATCACTGTGCGGTTTTCTGCAAATCCCAGCTTCTCATAAAGCTGTTTGGCTTCGTTTCCTGCATAAACGACCAGCCTTACGGACGTCATCCCCTGGAGCTTCAACTCTGTCAGAGCATTTTCCATCATCGCTTTGGCAAACCCTCTGCTTCTATAATCGGGCAAAACGTACAAGTCATAAATAAATCCTATATTTTCTCCGGAAAAACTGTCTTTTTGCTGACCATAAAGGACCCACCCTGCAACTTTATCGTCTTCCCTCACGACTTGAATCTGCCCATCATCATTTAAAACATCCTGGACCATTTTCGTCGCCTGGTCTTGTTCGATTTGATAATAACCACGAGAGCCTTCTTTAAGAGATTCCCCTAAATGGGGCGTAATTTCTTCAATCTCTCCTAATGTAGCGTGTGTGATATTCATAAAGATTTCTCCTTGTATATAAATTCTCATACTATCTTCTTTCCATTAAAACAAAGGAGATACCTTCTTTTGAAGACATTTTTCTAAATCCCACAATTCTGTCACATCTTATGAAGCCATTTTCAAGGAAGGATGCAGATACACAATAGAGGCTAAAGTCGTAACCGTTCCTCCTATAAATATCGTCACACTCGTACTCGACCATTCCGATATCACTCCGGCTAATAACGCAGCTGCAGGCATAGAAACCCAGCTGATGAATCGGCTGGTGGCTTGCACTCTGCCAAGTAAACGAGCTGGCGTAAGCTTTTGACGTATCGTGATAATACATGGGCTTTGAACGGAGGCAGCAAAAGTGCCCACCGCATTCATGACCATTAAACCGAGAAACGAAGACATATAGCTAAATCCAATAAGTGATAAGCCCCCTATGAAAGAGGCGGTAAATAAAATTTGTTGATAGCTCCACCGTCTTTTTAAAAAAGGCGTCAGAAAAGCTCCCCCAATAGCTGCCGCACCGCCCACGGAGAGCAGCCAGCCTATGGCGCTCGCCGATAAGCCTATGGACCCCTTAAGATGAAAAACCATCATCGTTAAAAATAAAGTAGTACCAAATATAGAAAACATCATAGCCACATTCGTAAATAAAATCGGCTTCATCTGATAGACGTGGCGAAATCCCTCTTTTATATCTCCCCATACTTTCCATGTTCGTCGTTCTTCTGATTCAACTTGTGGCATCGGAAGGCTCTTTACGGCTAACCAGGCGGCCAAAAAACTAAAGCTGTTGATCATAAGCGCATAGCCGGGATGGTACAAGCTGACGACGATCCCTCCAAGGCCAGGCCCTAAAAAAATCGCTGTTTGAAACAGACCTGTATTGACAGCGTTCGCTTTCTCTAAATCATTTTCACGAACGAAATAAGGAAGTACGGCAAATTGAGACGTATTATAAAGCTGACTGAGCAGCCCCATCATAAAAGCCGCACTGTATATATGCCATACTGTTAGTTGATCTACCATAAAAAGAAGCGCGATAACGCCCACAATCAACCCTCTGCTTGCATCACAAACCAATAAAATCCGCTTTCGATTCAGCCGGTCAGCGAGCACCCCAAGCATGGGCTGAAGTAAGATCGGAAGCCTTTCTAAAAAAGCAACCACTCCCATAGCAAGGGCGGAATCTGTTAAAACGAGGACAATTAAAGGAAGCGCAAGTAAATAAATTTGATCTCCAACGAAAGATACAACGTTTCCTCCAATTAAGCGAAATGCAGGATAATTTCGCTTCCATTCCGGCTGCCGCTGCTCTTTATGTTCAATCGCGTGATGCTTCATCATCACTTCTTCCTAGAAATTGCTCAAGGTCAATTGGCATGGTGTCGATTGTACGTTTATTCAATCGGTAGGTCGAATGGCTGGATTCAACAATCCGGGACGACTTCAACATTTTCAAATGGTGATGAAGGGTAGACTTTCCCATTTGTAAAATCGTTGTCAGCTCTTGAAGTGACCTTTCTTTTTCGTATAAGTATTTTACTAATCGTAACCGGACTTCATCTCCTAACGCTTTATATTTCTGCACAAGAATTTGACTCGGAATATATGGATCGTTTTTATATATGCTGTCGTTTGATACCGGATAATAAAAAACTTTTGTATCAGGAAGGTCGGCTTCCACATTCCATGGACGATAGGTATAATGCGGGATTAATAACACATGATGAACGCTTGGTTCTGGATGATAGGTAATTCCCCCGGTCGCCCACTCGACAAATGCCTCCGGCTCTAATTTGTGTATCATTTTTTCTTTTGCATCATGGTCCCGCTCTAATAAATCTTTCAACTCTTCTTCTTCAGGCGCTACGACCGCTTCATACCAATACGTCATAACGTTTTGTAAGTGCTGTTTTAACGTTAATTCATCTACTTCACTAATGAATTGAATGTAAGCAGGAAAGAAAGAATGATCGCTTGCTTCGTTTGATAATTGTCGAATGGCTTCTTTCTGCCCTTTAGAAGCTTTCTTTCGGGTGGATTCTAAAGCTTCTCCTAAATAAGGAAGGCTGACATACTTTAATGTTTCGCTTTCTATTTGTTGAATAAACTGAGTAAAGTCTTGAAGGGAGGAGAAGGAGTCATGATGTAAAATCTGAAGGAGTGCTTTCCACGTGTTATGCATTTCTACGTAAGATAGTTCATTTTTTAATATCTCGTCAAAACGTTCTTTGTGCCAGTTCTTCTTTTCCAGCGTATCAATCAATGAATGATTCGTCAGCGCCGCAATGCCTAATGCACATTCAAATAATATCGAATGTTCGACTCGCACGCGATACGTTTCTCTTTTTTTACTATTGAATTGAATAACTTCCATTTCATCACCTCATTCGAATCGTTACTTAAATTCTATAATTATTGAACATAATATTCAACAATTATTGTAAAACAATCCGAATACATATTTTTGATCTCTCGTGGAAAAATGAGAGCACCATAAGAAAGGTGTGAACGTAATGGAAGCTGGCAATCAGAATTATCAAGCAGGAGACATTGTCTATGTTATTTATCGCAATCCTCATACGTACAATGTCGCCAATGTTCAAGAAGCAGCTGTCGTCCACGACCCTGAGCGGCCTGGACAATTGGCCTTATTTTTATATGAAACTTACTTTCCGTTGGACGATACGATCGCCGTGTATCCTTCGATGGCTGAAGCAGAAATGGCTTATGAAGAAAGCTTCGGCTCTACACACGAGGAGGGGCTGGAGTGGTAAAGCCATTTGTTCCTCAGCTTGTCTATATTGAGCCTAGAGCCTTAGAGTATCCTTTAGGCCGTAAACTAAAAAAGAAATTTGAAGACATGAACATTGAAATCAGAGAAACCACCTCTCACAACCAAGTACGAAACCTCCCTGGGGAGAACGATTTTCAAAAGTACAGAGTGGCCAAGTCTACGCTTGTTGTAGGCGTTCGAAAAACGCTAAAGTTCGACACGTCCAAACCATCCGCTGAGTATGCGATTCCTTTTGCCACCGGCTGTATGGGTCATTGCCATTATTGCTATTTGCAAACGACGATGGGAAGCAAACCGTACATTCGCACCTATGTCAACGTCGATGAAATTTTCGAATCCGCTGAACAGTACATGAAAGAACGTGCGCCGGAGGAAACCCGCTTTGAAGCTTCGTGTACATCCGATATTGTTGGAGTGGATCACCTCACCCACACATTAAAAGAAGCCATTGAGTACTTTGGGAAATCCGAGCACGGACGCCTCCGTTTTGTAACAAAATTCGCTCATGTTGATCATTTGCTTGATGCTGAACATAATGGGCGCACACGCTTTCGCTTTAGTTTAAATGCCGATTACGTGATTAAATTTTTAGAACCTGGAACCTCAAGGTTAGATGAACGGATTGAAGCGGCCGCTAAAGTGGCTGAAGCTGGTTACCCTTTAGGATTTATTATTGCTCCCATTTATTTGTACGATGAATGGAAAGAGGGGTACCGCGAGCTTTTTGAAAAGCTGGAAGACAAATTGCCGGATTACGCCACGAAAGATTTAACGTTTGAACTGATTCAGCACCGTTTTACGCAGCCGGCCAAACGAGTCATTCAGAAAAACTATCCGATGACTAAGCTTGAAATGGATGAAGAGAAACGCCAATATAAATGGGGACGATATGGCATTGGGAAATACGTTTACAAAAAAGATAAGCAGGAAGACATGAAAGAAACCCTGGGTGGATACATTGAACAGCATTTCCCTGAAGCCAGGTTAGAATATTTCACGTGAAACAGCAGCCAGTCTACAGCTTGGCTGCTTTCTTTATATAGGCTTTGTTTAAAGAGTGTGTTGATATTTGATGGTTAAGGAATTTACTCCCTTTTTGAGGACGAGTGTCGCAAATCCCCTAACCATCAATGCAACAAAGTGCTTGTTGTTACTGAAAGGGAACCTAATGAAAAAATCCCTCCTGACACCAGCTATAGGTACAGAAGGGATTTTTTATAGTTCATTAGTTAATTGGGCTTTTCGTTACCGTGTGGTCCGTGTCTGTATCATCATCTAGGTCGTTACTTGAAGTAGCAGCTACTTCATCCTCCGCAGAGTCTGTCAGCTCTTCTTTGGCTTCTTTCACTTTATCGCCTACATCTTTTAATTCATCTCCAGCGTCTTTAGCTGTAGATACAATATCTTGAGATTCATCTTTGACTTCCTGAACCTTTTCAGAGATTTCTTTGCCTTGATTATCAAGGATTTCTTGAATTTTATTCAGTGCCTCTTTTGTAATCGTTGCTGTTTTTTGAATACGCTCAAGAAGATCATTTTTGGCTCCCGTCGGATCAGCTTTCACATCAGCTACATATTGGCTGACAGAGTCTTTCGTAGAAGAGGATGTTTCTTTAATTCGTGTACGGGCTGTCTCACTTTTAGCTAATACGAGAGCACCTCCGACAATAGCTCCAACCGTAATAGCTAGAGATAATTTTCCTTTTGGTGATTGTGATTGTTGAGACTGTTGTTGATTTGGCATAATAGGGTTCCCCTTTCGGTTCTTAAAAATTTTATTTTTTTGCAGCGTGTATTATTTTTGAGTAATCGCATCTTTTCTAGCTTCAGATTTGAGCCCTTGTTTTTTAATCTGAAACCGTTCATACTTCCGCTTACCTACTTCATTAAGCTTGTCCGTTTTGGCGGTGTACTTGCCTTTTACGTAATCCTTTGTCGTTTTACGAATGGAAGGGTCGTCGGGTGCCAGTTTAGAACGTAACAATGCGCCGCCCAATAAACCTGCACAAAGGGCAATGCCTGTGCTTAGTTTATTAGATTGTTTTCGTTCTTTAATGGTGTGACTCATGATTCTTTATTAGCTGCCATGGAAGCCTTACTGCCAGCAGCTGCTTCCTTTAGCGCTTTTCGTCGTTGTGTTAGATAGTAACCAAGAGCTACGGCGCCATATAAACCACTAACATCTTTTTCTTTTACCTTCGTTTCGCCTGATGATGTATTCTTCTTCATCGAAGCTGTAGCATCGACTAAGGATGAAGTTAATTTACGTGATGACTCTCCAATATCTCCTACAATATAAAACAGCGGGCTTAATGCTTTGATCTTTTCATTTACATCAGCCAGGGTGTCATTACTGGTATTAAGCACATCACTCGTTTGTGACATTACCTGATCTAACTGATCTGGTAATTTTACAACTGTTTTATCTACACCTTTTAGTACATTTGCTAAATTATTAAGAGTTTTAATCAAGAAAATGGACACGATGGCAAATACAATGCCGATGATTAAAACACCAATACCTAGATAATCCATGCAAAAACCTCATTTCTTTGTTAAATTTTCGATTTACTTATTCATTATCCGTTCGAGATTGGAAGGTTTGTTTTCTTAATTTCCATTTTGTATATAGATTAATGAACGTGTCGCCCCACTTCATTACTTTCGCCATGTCTTCTGAATGCTTCTCGGAAGATTTTGAAACACTGGCTGAAAGATGGTTCATCGTCTCGCTCATATGACCTACGGATGTACCCACTTGGTTAAGTGAAGTAAAAAGACTATCCAATGACTCACTCTTATGCTGAACATCCTCAGCGAGTAAGTTCGTTTTTTGCAGTAAGTATTCGGATTCTTTCGTAATTCCATCCATTTTACTTTCTACGCTTTCTAATGTACCTGCTACGCTTTGCATGGTACTGGAGGCCGCTTTGAGAACTTTTACAACAAAAATAGCGATAAGTGCAAAAGAGACGGCAATAATAAATAGACTGATTGCTGTTAAGGACATTTCCATCATTCCTCCTTGTTATGTAAAAGATACCCTAATATGTAGTGACAAAACGTAAAATTCTGTCCAAATTTTAACCAAATTCTTCAAATCAACTAAAATGACTTTTATTCTACTTGAACTCCTGCCAAACACCACCCTTTAGCCCTTCTAATTTTGAGTCTTTCTTTCTACATTCGAGGTCTGCTCTGTTAAATCCTTCTTCCCTCTCAGTCTTCCTCCTTGAGTCGTTAATAAAACACCCACCATCACAATAGCGGCCCCTATTACATGCATACGTGTAATTTGTTCACCCAGCCACAATCCTGCACCCAGCATAGTGACCACCGGAAGAAGATTTAAAAAAATGGAGGCTTTTGAAGCACTTAACAATTCAACCGCTCGATTGTAAAAAATTAAAGCAATGAAAGAAGGAAAAACTCCTAAATACAATAGTCCAGCCACATATTCTCTGCTAAAAATCGAAGGAACCCCTAAGATCAGCCACTCCACGACGACAGCGGGCAGAAGAAGTAGTACACCTACACCTGTGATTACAAGTACAGCTCCATAAGGCGGAAAGCGGAACATATAAAGTTTTACAAAGATCGAATAGAGCGCCCATGACAAAATAGCGCCAATCATAATAAGGTCACCTATGTTCCACTGCAAATGCGTGATTTGAAAAAGACGGCCATCAACGATGACCCATATCGATCCAAAGAGAGATAACAAGACGCCCGCGGACTGGATCTGATTAATTTTTTCTTTCAGTAAATAAATACTAAAGATCACGGTTACCGCTGGAATAGCCGATTCTAAAATGGCGGCATTGGAAGACGAAGTGAATTGCAAAGAGCCATAAATAAAGGTGTTGAACAAAGCAATACCTGATAAAGATAAGGCTAAGACCGGCTTTTTGTTTTCCAAAAACAAGGACTTATGTTTGAGAACACTGCGGTATCCAATCGGTAAAAGAACCGTAAAGGCAATAAGCAGCCTGAAGAATGTAATCGTTAAAGGGGGCAGGTCATTAATCGCTTTCCCGATTAATAGATTTCCAGCATACATAAACACGACAAGAATCATTAAGACATAAGGATACAAACAGACCCTCCCCTCAACAAAATTACTTTTATGTAGTCACTTACACTCTCTCTACTAAATTACCACTCTTTCATTCCAAAAAAAAGAGAAGCGGAGATGATCCCGCTTCTTCCTAGTCTTCACTTGAGATTTTACCTAAGAAAAATCCATCAACTTCTTCAAGTTTCCCTCTCCATTCAAATTCTCCTTCAGAAGGGGTAGGCTCACCATCACCATTGTAAACTTGAGCATTCTTCAAGTGGATATAAGAAACGTCCCCATTCGATTCCTCTTTTGCTGCCTTACTTGCTTCAGCTAACTTCTCACTAATGGCTTGAGAGATGTCATTTCCCTCTTCAAAGACATTAGAAATGCCTTCTAAATACTCTTCCGCCGACATCGTTGTTCCGGACACAAGCGCACCATTAATATTGAGAGTAATATCTAAAGAAAAGTCATAATTGTTCGCTGCTTTTACGAATGTTACAAGTACATCATCCATTCTAGTTCCTCCTTCTTATTTAGCCTTTCGTGGTATCGTCATTATTAGATACAGTGGTTTTCTTCCTGGTCGATGATTTGCTATTTGATTTGGAAGTACTAGACTTACTCTTCTGTGATGATGGTTTGTTTTCAGCGTTCTCATCTTTTTTTGCTGGTTTGTTAGACGTTGATTTAGAAGAGCTGCTGCTCTTTGTAGACTTAGAAGCTGGTTTTTTAGCAGACTGTTGCTTATTGGCCTGATTTTCTTCTTCTTGATCTTCTTCAGATTCTTCTTCTGTCTCTTCTTCTTGTTTTGCTTTCTTAGGCTGTTTTTCTTTTTCTTCCTCTGCTTCTTCTGTTTCTTCCTTTTCAGGAGCTTCCGTTGTAGCTGCTACTTCTTCATTGCTTGCTTTTGATTCTTCATTCTCTTCTTCACTTTCTTCTTCGTCAGCGTCTTCATCTTCGTTGTTATCTTCATTTACGTCTTCAGGCTGGTTCTCTTCCTCTTCTCCAGCTTCTTCTTTTTCTTCTTTTTCAGGAGCTTCCGTCGTCGCTGCTGCTTCTTCATTGCTAGCTTCTACTTCTTCATTCTCTTCCTCTGCTTCTTCTGTATCTTGATCGTCATTTTTATTTTTAGATCTCTTTAATTTACCGGCTGCACTTTTCGTTTTTTCCTTGGTCGAATCTTTAGCACTTTTAGCTTTTTCTTTGCTGCTTTCTGCTTTTTCCTTCGTTTTGTCTTTTGCCTTTTTCACACCAGCGCTAACTTTGCTGCCAGCTTTTTTACCTTTTTCTCTTAGACCTTCTTTTTCTTCGGTATTCTCTTGATCCTCAGATTGGTTCGACTGGTTCTGTTTGCGAGGACGCATAATCAAACCTGCAGCCGTACCCAATAGTCCTCCAATGATCGCTCGAGTAACCGTCTCATTGTTTTGATTGTTTTTTCCTGAATTCTCTCCCATTTCCATCCGCTCCTCTTGTCTATTTTTTATTAAACAAAGCGATTCGATTGTCCAGCACTTTTCTCCAGCTGTTCAATTCGCTTTTGTAACTCTTTATTTTCTTCTTCAAGGTGCTTCGTGTTTTGCTCTGCAGCTTTCGAGTTTAAAAATGGATCCGTTTCCCACCAGTCCATTCCAATCTCCTTTGCTTTATCAACTGAAGCTACGATTAAGCGGATTTTAATCGTTAATAACTCTACATCCGCTATCCCAACTCGAATATCTCCAGCGATCACAACACCTTTATCCAGTACGGTTTCCAATACATCTACAATACTATTTCCTCGAGTGGAATGTTCGATGCCATTGTTGTCGATAGCCATTGTTGGTCACTCTCCTTTCTTATAGCAGATTTCCGAGTGGACCTAGATCTATATTTAAGTCTTCATCTTTCAGGTCAAAGATGTCCTTTAACTCATCCATTTTTATCTCTAAATTCATGAGTGCAACACCAAGATTCTCGATTTCTTCTTCTGTAAGGGTTCCACCATCAACACGGCGTATGGCATGACGTTCCACCAGCTGCCTTAACAACTCAATCACCGTTAAAACGAGCTGAGCTAGTCCCTGCTCTGCCCCTTCTGGATCTAAGTTAATCCGCCCGCTTTGAGGTGGTTGATGTTTAAGATCGCTCTGTGGCATAGGTTAACTCCTCCTTCTCTTGATCGAATCGTTCGGATGATAATTTCTGTGAATCCATGTTCGACTGCACGAGCGTCTCAACAGCTGAAATGAGCACACGTAAATCGAGATACACTAAATCGATCCCTGCAATCGAGATAATGATGTCTCCCTTAATGGCGACACCTTTATCCAAAACGGTATCCAGAATATCGATCAATCCTATTTCTTTGTTTTCATAGGTCTCTCTATGTGACATCGCTGACGCCTCGCTTTATTATAATTTTGCAAAATGATAAGCCGGCCATGGACCCGTTGCTTCAAATATCCATCCTGCCTCCTGGTGGGTTTTTTTAGCCTCTGTCACTAACGCTAAGAAGCTCTCCACCTTCTCAATGGGGACGAGATAAGCACTGTTCCAGCACATTTCTTCATCTCTTCCTGTCACATCACGATTCCAGTTTTTCTTAACCGTGTCATCCACGCTGTATTCTGTGAGTTGATCATGGATCTTAGAAGAAAACTGTTCTTGCTCCTTTTCAACTTCTTGCTGGATATATTGGTCTAACTTTCTTGATTCTAAATATTGCCGGCCTTTCGACAGTTGAGCAATTTCTTCTTTTTTCTTTTTTATATTTAAATTGTGATCACCAACATTTTCAGTAAGCTTGTCGCGATCGCAATATATTTTCAAGTTCCATTCTTCCTTACCTTCCAGCTGCTGAAGGAGATCCTTCATCTGTTGATGGTAGGAATCAATCATGCTTTGAAGATTTTGTTCCGTTTTATAAATTGTGCAAAATTTCATCGGAATAATGGTTGCATTTTCACGCAGCTTTATAAGCATCTCATGATGATGAAATGCTTTTTCCTGCACCCATTCCATCTGATTTGTTTTTTCTTCAAGGACCTCTTCCCCAAATTCTTCTTCATCGACATAACAGAACACAGCTGATAGTTCACCGTATTCTTTTACTTCAAGTTCATGTTTTTTATCTATCCCTTGATAAGATGAGAAGAGGTTCTTTTGATCATTAGATGAAGAAATGATTCCGTATAAATAAAATAATTGACTCATCGTAAAAGTCTCCCCTGTTTTACCGCTTCGTTAGTTCTTCCCACTGCTCCATTTCGAGTTTCTTAGCTGTCTCATATCTCATGAGCAGTTCTTCCTCTTGTTTCTTATACACTTCCTCTGAGACCTCATCCAATTCGTACATCATTTGAAGGTGGATGAGCTTTTGTTGGATGTGCTCCAAGTCATAATATTCCTTATCCACTTCTTCCTTGACGTGCTCACCAATTTTTACAATCATGTCAATCGGAAAAGTGAATAGTTTTTGTATCATGTGCTTTCCTCCACTTTTAATTTAATATTAATAAAGTTATAAGCTGGCCAAGGACCTGTGTACTTAAAATCGACTTTATCTAGCCATTTATCGTGAAGTTCATTCACCTTATTATCAAACTGTTCCTCTTTACTTCGATCGATTAGGTAAGAGCCATTGAGTAACATCTTCTCACCAATAGGATCATTCGATTTAGCAGAAGCAGAAAGTTTAACTAACGGATCATGAATGTCTTGTTCAATTTCTTTCTGTAACGATTGAAAGAACTTCTGTGCCATTTCACCCAGCTTCATGCGATCGAAATAGCCGGCGTCTTCCGACTTCTTCGCTACTGTACTTTTTTGTTCCATTACTTTAGAATTTTTAGAAATTTGACTTTCCAACCATTCTTTCTTCCCAACGACTTTTAAGCCTACTTCAATTTTCCCTTTGATCTGCGGGAACAATTTAGATAGTTGTGGGTAAAGGTTTTTTAATAAAACTTCTACATCTTCCTCTGATTGAAACACGTTCCCAAAGCTGATAGGTACTACGGTATCTTCATTAGCCATTACGTTTGAAATCACCTGCTGATGAAGCATGAGGTTCTCTTTATTGGGATGGTAAATTTTCATCGGTACTTCTGCAGCAACCATGGCCGCATCTTGATAATGAATCGTAAATGTTTGACGATCTTCTCCTTCAAAATGAATCGTGCCAAATTCTTTCTTCTCATTCGTTTGAATACTGCAAAATATATAAATACCGGTTTCTTGTTCCACTTTAGCTCCCCCTATACTTCCTTACATTCAACTAAAATTTTCTCTTTTAACTCTTCCAATGATTCTGTTTCGTCTGAACATGCTTGTAATGGAAATAAAGTAATATCCGTGCAGACATCCTGAAATTCAGAGTTATCACCTTTAACTTTTATATTGTAACGCTCTACGACTTGAGCAATCATAATGGAGGATCGTAAACTTAAGCTTGCCACGTCATTCTCACATAAACCTCTGACCCGATTAACAAAACCAACGATGGCTGAAGCTTTTTTCTCGCTGATTTTTGTTTTCTTCATGACAATGGCAGTTTCCGCTTCCTCATCCATATACTCAACGGGCAGCGTCACCATTCGATCTAACAATGCATCTTGAGACTGATAGACGCCCGCATACTCCGCCGGATTACTTGTAAAAATGATGGAGAAATCCGGGTGAACATCAATAAAAGATTCTGTGCGTTTCGTTCCATACAGCGGGAGAATCTTTTCCTCTAAGATTGATAAAAATAAATTGTTGGTTTCTGGCTGAGACCGAGTAAATTCATCATAAACTACGGTATAACCTTCCTTAACTGCTTCATACAAACGCCCGTTGACCCATTCCTCTGAGATATTTTCCTCTATTTTATGAACGGTACGAACAAAGTTATCATTGAGCTTTTTCCGTCTATAACCGGTATAAGCACCAATAAGATCCTCATTCGATAAATCCTTATTTCCGTTTATTAGGAGGACGGGTCTTTTTCGCTGTTTTGCGATATGGAGAGCAAGGGTGGTTTTCCCAATCCCTGAAGGTCCGGTAAAATGAACAGGATAGCCAGTGGAAAGATAGCGTAAGGAACGTTTAATTAAACTTTTAAAATAGGGATCGTTATAGACGTCCTGCTGTGATTGAGGTTTGATGCTTCCTGTTAAACTCGTCATTCTCTGCCCTCCCTGCTCTATTCAGCTTGCTGCTCTTCAAGATCACTGCGGAAACGAAGGCTTATTCGTGTGAATTCTGTCACTTCTTTATCGTTATCCACCGTCACTTCATATAGCCCGATCATTTCGTCATGGGCATATCTCCGCATGTATTCTCGTTCTTCAATCACTTCTACAAGCACTCTCCAGCCTTCATTTTCTTCCTGTTTTTTAACAGATATAATCTTATGAGGCGGAGCGATATGCTCTTTAAAAAACTGCGTGACATTGTCCATAATTTTCATCTTTTCCAACACCTTCCGAAATAGTAAATAAGAAGGCTAGAGCTTCTCCTCTAGCCCTCCTTTACTTTAAATGTTAAATTGCGCTCGTTCATTCTCCTGTGAATTCGACTCGGAGTAGTCCTGATCAGCTAAGCGCCCGCCCAGGCCTTCTTCTTCTACCTCATCGCGAAGCAATCCAACTGCTTCTGCATAACGAAGCCATGTGTCAACACTTGCCACTACTACACGAGCCTCTACAGTGATAAGTTCGATTCCCACTACGTTAATTCGAACAAATGCATCGATTACAATTCCTTTATCTAGAATACGGTCAATTACTTCTGCTAAGCTTGAACTATCTGTTGATTTTTGAATAGCCATAATTGTTCTCCTCTCTCCTTTTTAAAAATAAGTTTTTATATTTTCAATTCCTTTTACATCTTTAGGGCCTTTCACTTCATCGTAACTTTTAACATTAGAAACGCCTTTAATATCGTTCGTACCTTTGACTTGATCGTACCCTTTAATATTAGAAACGCCTTTGATATCCTGAGCGCCTTTTAGCTTATTGTTACTATTAGAATTACTTGATTTTTTATTCTCGTCTATTTTTTCCTGCAGTTCTTCCCCGGATTCTTTAAATGAAGCTAATCCCTCTCGAACTTCTAATAAATTTTCCTGCATTTTACCTTGAGCTTCTTCAGCTTTTTCGTGGACTTTTTCAGCATTCTCTTCTTTCTTCTCTTGCAGGTTTTCACTTAGTTTATTAGCTTTCGATTGCAATTGCTTTTTAAATTGCTCACGAATTTGATCGCTCATTTCGTCTTTTACTTCTTCTTCAGCATATTCTTTGGCTTCAATTGGATCATCGGATTTTTTTACAACTCTAGAAACGCGGGGCCACTTGTTTTTAACAGCTCTTGCTGTCTTCTTCATACCCCCTTCAACTTTGCTCAACATCCCTTTTGATTCGTTGTTCTCGTTTCCATTTTGGGTCAAATTCCACCATCCTTTATGACACCATAGTAATTGATCTACATAGGGTCTCTTCCCATAAGTAAAAACTTAAAAACCTACTTCCCGGTGCTTTTTTCAGAAATTGGAATATTATTCATGTATTGTTACAGGGCACCACAGATACCATCTTAATTAAATGCAATGACGTTCTCACTTTTTAAGAGCATTGTTACAAATATTACTAAAATATTTTATTTTAAAATAATGTTTCTCCAATAAGTTTTAGTTTGAAAATTGAACGACGTGGAATCAATGTAAAAGAATAGCAATTCAACCAAGGAGGAATAAGAAATGGATCGTATGGATCGACAAACACAAGGTCAGCCAGGACAAGAACAGGAGAGACAGCCTGGCGTAGAACCCAAGATGGATCCCTTGCCGCTGCAAGCTGACGATGATTATCGTAGTGGAAATAAACTCGTAAATAAAATTGCACTAATTACGGGAGGAGACAGCGGCATTGGCCGTTCAGTTGCCATTGGTTATGCAAAAGAAGGGGCCGACGTAGCCATTTCCTATCTCGATGAACACGAAGACGCTGAATATACGAAGGAAAAGGTTGAAGCTGAAGGAAGACGGGCGATTTTAATTCCTGGGGATGTTGGTGAAGAATCCGTCTGTCGAGATGCGGTGGAGCGTACCGTAAATGAGTTAGGCGGTTTAGACATTTTAGTGAATAATGCAGCTGAACAACACCCGACGGAAGATATTATGAACATCTCTACAGAACAGCTGGAAAGTACCTTTAAAACGAATATTTATTCCATGTTCCACTTAACGAAAGCTGCCCTTCCTCACTTGAAGAGCGGAAGTGCGATTATTAACACGGCGTCTGTGAACCCTTATAAAGGAAACGCTCAGTTAGTCGATTACACAGCAACGAAAGGCGCTGTTGTTGCTTTTACACGATCAATGGCTGAGCAGTTAGTAGATAAAGGGATACGTGTAAATGGAGTAGCGCCAGGACCAATTTGGACGCCGCTTATCCCGGCTACATTCCCTGAAGATAAAGTAGAAAAATTCGGAACCAATACGCCGATGGGACGACCGGGTCAGCCGGTTGAACATGTTGGAAGCTACGTTCTGCTCGCTTCTGATGATTCCACTTACATCACCGGCCAGTTTATTCATATTAACGGCGGAATGATTATGACAAGCTAATTAGTGGTAGTGAAATGGAACCTGATACGCTTCAGGTTCCTTCATTTTTGATTGAAGAAAAGGAACTAGAAAAAAGCGCCGCTTTCAGCGAGGCATGACGAAAGCCTCCTCAATCACTTCGAGAGGCCACTGAAAAAGTTCTTTCTAATCTATAGGAGCTTTCAAAGTATGTCGTGATTCAACGGATCGCTTGTCGGTGGATGCTTGCCGCGGGCGTCACCACCGACCGCTCATCGTGAAATCAACAGAGTCCTATCTAGCTTTCTGTTTAGTTCTCAATAGCTACTATTGAAAAAGGGTTAAAGGAAACGGCGAGACTCCTAAGGGTGATACGAATAAGGTGTGACCCCTGAAGGCGCAGCCTGAAGAGGCACACCATTCGCCCTTGGAAAGCAAGTCGTTTCCTTCCAGGAATAAATGAAGGATCTTTTATGAACTTAACCTATTACCGCGATTAAGTTAAAAGGTTTAGGGAAGTAGAAAAAGAAATGATGTGAAGGAGAACACGCTTATGCCTGAAGGACCAGAGATACGACAAGCGGCAGATCAAGTTGAAAAAGCTTTAAAAGATCGAACCGTGCTTGATCTTCATTTTGCTTTTTCACATTTACAAGATTACGAAGATTTATTAAAAGGGCAAAAAGTAACCCATGTCGATACAAAAGGAAAAGCCATGCTCATTCAATTTTCGAATGACTATACCATCTATTCCCACAATCAGTTGTACGGAAAATGGTATGTTCGCAATGCCTACAATTATCCAAAGACCAACCGGCAATTACGCTTAGCGATCCACAACGAAAAGAAATCGGCCTTGCTATACAGTGCTTCAGATATAGAAGTGCTGCGTCATGATGAGGTCGAGCACCACCCTTTTATTGCAAAAATAGGACCAGATTTATTAAGCGAACCGATTACGGCTAATGAACTTGTAAAATGCTTTGAAAGTGATCGTTTTCGACGAAGAAGATGGACCGCTCTCTTACTAAACCAGGCTTTTATAGCGGGGATTGGCAACTATTTACGCAGCGAGATCTTATTTACAGCTGGCATTCACCCCGACCTCAGACCGATGGATTGCACCCCTTTTCAGCTCGAAAAGGCTGCTAAGGCAAGTCTTGACCTTATGTGGCGTTCCTATCAGCACAAAGGGGTAACTAATGATTTGCAATTAGCTGAACGTCTAAAAGCACAAGGGGCTAAGCGCTACCAATATCGTCATTGGGTGTTTAACCGTGAAGGAGATCCTTGTCGAATTTGCGGAACCGAGATTGTAAAATTCAGAGCTAGTTCAAGACGATGTTATTACTGCCCCCACTGTCAAAGTAAAGAGGAATAAAAATGATGGGAGGCACGCATTTCATCCTTAATGGTTAGTTTACCAAAAGAATAATAAGGCAAGCGCCGCTTATCTGTAGCCGATCCAGGATTGAACAGCATCGTCTTTTTTACGAAACGAAGCAGTGGAAGGTGAGAATGACCGAAAATAATCAGGTCTACTTCTTCATCTTCGAATTCCTCGATCACCCGCTTCTCTGTCGTTTTCTTTTCCCCATGACCATGCACAACTCCGATGGTAAAACCATTAATTTGCAACATTTCTTTTCTGGGTACGAGATCCTTCATCTCAGTGCCATCTACATTTCCATAAACACCAACTAGTTCACCAAATTGCTGAAATTGTTCATATACTTCAGGCGTTTGCCAATCACCGGCATGAATGACTAAGTCCGCCTTTTTCATTTCATTTTTAAGTACAGTGGGCACACCTTTGTTCTTTTTAGGTAAATGAGTATCCGATACAACGATAATTTCCATTACAGCCTGCCTCCTCTATCCTTTATTTCATTAAGAATACATAAAAGTTTACCATTCGCAAAGCAGGGAAGATTAATATGGAAGAATTTATAAAAGGAGTTTGATGGGATGTCACATTCAATAGAAGTCGATCACCACGTTGAATTGTTCGTACAAGATATTGGAGAAGGTCAACCCATTGTGTTTATTCACGGTTGGCCCGTCAATCACCAAATGTTTGAATATCAAATGAATGAACTGCCGAAGAAAGGCTATCGTTTTATTGGAATTGATCTACGAGGATTCGGCCAATCGGACAAGCCGGCTTTTGGCTATGATTACGATACGCTCGCGCATGATATTAAAGTAGTAGTAGAATATTTACAGTTGAAAGATTTTTATTTAGCTGGATTCTCTATGGGAGGTCCGATCTCAATAAGGTATGCGACAAAATACGCCAATGACGAATTAGCTAAATTGATTTTAATTGGTGCGGCTGCCCCCAGTTTTACGCAACGAGAAGGGTACAACTATGGCATGCCAAAAGAAGAAGTCACTGGACTGATCCATGCGATTAAGCAGGACCGTCCCGCTGCACTTACAGAATTCGGCAGCAACTTTTATGAAACGACGATCTCAGAAGCGCTGCAGGAATGGTTCCTTGGTTTAGGGCTTCAGGCTGCTGCGCACGCTACGATTGCCTGTGCAGAATCTCTAAGAGACGAGGATTTACGGGGAGAACTTGATCAAATTAATGTCCCAACCTTACTCATGCATGGGAAAAAGGACGAAATTTGCGACTATCAATTTGCGCTGGAGCTGCAAAAAGGCATTCCAGACACCGAGTTAATTACGTTTGAAGAGAGCGGCCATGGTCTTGTGTATGATGAACGAGATAAGTTTAACGAAAAATTGCTGAAATTATTATAGTACGATAAAAAAGTCCAGGACATGGGCAAAGCAGTGGTTTCAAAAACAGACGATTGAATAAACGCAGATCATAGCGTAGTCAAAATACCGCAACAGTGGAGCAGCTCTATTTCAGCAAGGGAGCATAAGGGTACCAGGTTGCGAAAAGCTGTAAAAGAGCGAAGTGTCAAGTGTGAATTTCGGTACCTGGTACCCAGCGCGAGAGGAAGCTGAGGCCGTGCCCACGGAAAGCGAAGTATTTTGACGGAGCGATGGTATAAATGCTTTTAACAAAAAAATAATCCGAACGATTTTGTAGAAATCAGTTCGGATTATTTTTTTCTTTATTTAGTTTTGTTGCATCCTGAATTCATTTTATTCAATCGGTGCTTTATTTGGTGTTCCCGCTTTTCGCGGGTATTTTTTTGGCGTTTTGCGACGTTTTTCAATTAACGCAATATTACGCTCGCTGCCTTCCTCTGGAAGCTCAAACGTGTGGACGTCGATTAACTCACCGCCAACGGTTTGAATGGCTACTTTTGCATCCTGCAGTTCTTCTTCTAAGTTTGGCCCCTTCATCGCCATAAAGACGCCGCCTTTTTCCGTTAAAGGTAAGCAAAGCTCACTTAGGACTGACATGCGAGCAACAGCACGTCCCATCACGAGGTTGTAGCCTTCACGGAACTTCGGATTTTTGCCGAAGTTCTCTGCGCGATCGTGATAAAAGGCGACATCATTCAGCCCTAATTCATGGGCTAAGTGATTCAAAAAGGTGATTCGTTTCTTTAATGAATCGACAATCGTCACTTTTAAGTGAGGGAAAACGATTTTTAATGGAATACTAGGAAATCCAGCTCCCGCGCCAACATCACAAATGCGAAGCGGCTGAGTGAAATCATAATAGAACGCAGCGGTTAATGAATCGTAGAAGTGCTTTAAATACACGCCTTCCTCATCCGTGATCGCTGTTAAATTCATCTTTTCATTCCACTCCACCAGGATCTCAAAATAGTGCTGAAACTGTTTCTCCTGCTGCTCATTTAGTTCGATTCCTTGTTCTTTTAGTGCGGTTAGAAAGGTCTTCGTATCCATACAGTCATCCTTTCCTTATTCGCCGGAAACGCGGGCAATTTTTCCTTGCTCAATATAAACAAGCAGGATGGAAACGTCTGCTGGATTAACTCCAGACACACGAGAAGCCTGACCGACTGATAATGGGCGAACTTCTTTCAAACGCTCGCGTGCTTCCGTTGCTAAACCATGTACGT
Source organism: Halobacillus andaensis (assembly GCF_014636475.1). Lineage (GTDB taxonomy): Bacteria > Bacillota > Bacilli > Bacillales > Halobacillaceae > Halobacillus_A > Halobacillus_A andaensis. Next base: position 47,740 of record NZ_BMEL01000002.1, on the reverse strand, counting down.
CATCGTAATCAATGTCTTCAGGTATTGTTTTTGTTTCCATTTTACGCATACGTTCAATCTGTTCAAGCGCCTTTTTAATATAGCCCGTGTATTTCACCTGTATTTCTACTTGTTCAGCTACATCGTCGCTTAAAGGTACTTCACTCGGCGTCAACTTTGCAATTACGTCATATTTCATTTCAGGACGACGAAGAAGATCCATGGCTCGAACGGCTTCTTTTAGCGGGCTCCCGCCTGAAGCTTCAATCGCTGCTTGTACGTCTTCGGTCGGTTTTAAAATAACGTTGTCTAAACGTTTTTTCTCATCTTCGATCAAACGCTTTTTCTTAAGGAAGCGTTCGTAGCGTTCATCTGAGATCGTTCCGATACGGTGACCAATCTCGGTTAGTCTTAGATCCGCATTATCGTGACGAAGCATTAAGCGGAACTCAGCGCGAGACGTAAGCAATCGATATGGCTCATCCGTTCCTTTTGTTACTAGGTCGTCGATCATAACGCCGATATAGCCTTGAGAACGGTCTAAGATTAAGGTCTCAAGATCAAGAGCTTTAGCTGCAGCATTAATTCCCGCCATTAAGCCTTGACCCGCTGCTTCTTCATAACCTGAGGTTCCATTAATTTGCCCTGCTGTAAACAGGCCGCTGATTTTCTTCGTTTCAAGCGTCGGCCACAATTTTGTTGGGACGACAGAATCATACTCAATGGCATACCCTGCACGCATGATTTCTGCTTTTTCTAAACCAGGTACCGTCTCCATCATTTGCTTTTGAATATACTCAGGCAGTGATGTGGAAAGCCCTTGAACGTACACTTCTTCCGTGTCACGCCCTTCTGGTTCAAGGAAAATTTGGTGACGCGGCTTATCGTTAAAGCGTACAATTTTATCTTCAATGGATGGGCAGTAACGAGGCCCTGTTCCTTTAATCATTCCAGAATACATGGCGGATAATCCAAGATTATCGTTAATGATTTTATGCGTTTCTTCGTTTGTATACGTCAGCCAGCAAGGGATTTGATCGGTAATAAAGTCCGTCGTTTCATAAGAAAAGAAACGCGGCTCCTCTTCTCCTGGCTGAATTTCAGTTTTAGAATAATCAATCGTACGGCTGTTTACACGCATTGGCGTTCCTGTTTTAAAGCGTACCATTTCAATGCCAAGCTCTTCTAATTGCTCAGAAAGAGATACAGACGTACGCTGGTTGTTTGGTCCACTTTCATAAGAAAGGTCACCAATGATGACACGTCCGCGCATAAATGTACCTGTTGTAACGATAACAGTTGGCGCGTAATACGCAGCTTTTGTTTCAGTTACGACCCCTTTAATTTGGTCGTCTTCAACGAGCAGTTTCTCCACCATCCCTTGACGAAGCGTCAAGTTCTCCTGGCTTTCTAGTACTCGTTTCATTTCTTTAATATATAAAGGCTTATCTGCCTGCGCACGAAGCGCACGTACAGCTGGTCCTTTTCTTGTATTTAAAAGACGCATTTGAATATGCGTTTTATCAATTACCTTGCCCATTGCACCGCCTAAAGCGTCGATTTCACGGACGACAACACCTTTTGCCGGTCCGCCAATGGACGGGTTACACGGCATAAAAGCAACCAAATCTAAGTTTAGTGTCAGCATAAGCGTTTTTGCACCGCGTTTAGCAGCGGCAAGCCCAGCTTCCACTCCAGCATGACCGGCACCAATTACAATTACATCATAATGCCCTGCATCGTAAGTCATTTTGGTCGTCTCTCCTTTTATAAATTTATTTCCCTAAGCAAAACTGTGAAAACAGTTGATCAATTAAACTTTCGTGAACGGCATCTCCAATGATCTCTCCGAGCAGCTCCCACGTTCGCGTGACATCAATCTGCACGACATCAATAGGAACACCCATATCCATACCGTTTTGAGCATCTTCTAAAGCCTGCTTGGCTTGCTTCAACAATTGGACGTGACGAACGTTGGAGACATACGTCATATCGCCGGCATCCAAATCGCCTTCGAAAAACGTGTTTGCGATGGCGTTTTCGAGCTGATCGATGCCTTCTTCACGAATGAGTGCTGTCGAAATGACGGGGTGATCAGCCGCTAACCTTTTAACTTCATCAAGATCCAGCTTCTGATCAAGGTCCATTTTATTAACGATAACGATCACGTTCATATCGTGAACCGCTTCAAAAAGCTTTCGATCTTCTTCGGTCAATTCATCTCCATAGTTTAACACGAGAAGAATGAGGTCTGCTTCTTTTAATACTTGTCTTGAACGTTCAACGCCGATTCGTTCGACAATATCTTCCGTTTCACGAATTCCCGCTGTATCTACTAATCGCAACGGCACACCGCGGACGTTGACGTATTCTTCAATAACGTCTCGCGTTGTCCCCGGAATCTCCGTTACGATGGCTTTATTTTCGTGGACGAGTGCGTTCATAAGAGAAGATTTACCAACGTTCGGTCTGCCAATGATAGCTGTCCCGAGTCCTTCTCTTAAAATTTTACCTTGGCGAGCCGTTTCCAGGAGGTTGTCTACTTCTTCTAAAACTTCCTTCGTTTTCTCGCGCATCATGTCATTCGACATTTCTTCGACGTCATCATATTCAGGGTAATCGATATTAACCTCCACGTGAGCGAGTGTTTCAAGCAGCTTTTGGCGAAGGTCTTGAATAAGATGGGATAATCGGCCATCCATCTGCTTTAAAGCGACGTTCATCGCGCGATCTGTTTTCGCACGGATCAGATCCATAACGGCTTCCGCCTGGGAAAGGTCGATTCGGCCGTTCATGAAGGCACGTTTCGTAAATTCTCCAGGCTCAGCTAAGCGGGCTCCGCTGGCTAATGCTATTTCTAATACACGATTGACGGAAACAAGTCCACCATGACAGTTGATTTCAACAACATCTTCTCGTGTAAAAGTTTTCGGGGCCCTCATAATTGAAACCATGACTTCTTCAGCCACTTCATCCGTTTGTGGATCAATTAATTTTCCATAGTGCATCGTATGGGAATCCACTTGATTTAAATCTTTTCCTCGAAATAGAGTATCTGCAATGGGTACAGCCTCAGGACCGCTTAATCGAACGATAGCGATAGCGCCTTCTCCCATTGGTGTTGATATCGCCGTAATCGTATCCATTTCCACACGCGGTCACCTCCTTTAATTTTTATCATCTATCATTATCCACATGGGGATAAAAGCAGGTAAAGAACTGCTACTATTTAAACTCACTAACATAATAGATTATCACATCAAGGGGTATTTTGGGAAGACTTAAGAAGAATTATCCACATGGGGATAACTTTCTATACCACTAATCCTTGGCAAGAACAAAGGCGCAAGCGCACTGGTAGACACGAAACGCATAAGCAAAACGGTCGGAGGAAGCCGGCCTTCCCTTCCGCAGGGTGGATTGCTTATGACGTGAGTGTCTGGGCGCTGAAGCTGGATGTCGCTCTGTTAAAAAAGATACCCACAGTTTGGAATTTTATAATTTCCTACAACAATAAAAAATACTTCTGCCAATTTTGACAGAAGTATTTCTATTAAACCGGACGGATCACAATATGCCGCTTCGGTTCATTTCCTGCAGAATCCGTTTCTACTTTATCGTTATCTTGCAATGCAGCATGAATAATCTTTCTTTCATAGGACGGCATTGGTTCTAACTTTACGTCTTCTCCGATCCGAAGCGCCTTATCCGCTAATCGATGAGCTAAGTTTTCAAGTGTTTCTTTACGTCTAGCTCGATAGTTTTCTGCGTCGAGTACGATCGTATAATACTGATCTGTTTCTCGGTTGACGGCTAATTGAGCTAGATATTGCAGTGAATTAAGAGTTTGTCCACGTTTACCGATCAACATGGCGATTTTCTCACCTGTCATCTCAATAAATATGTCTCGCCCGCTTGTCTCTGATTTCACTTGAACAGGGGCCCCCATTTGTTCTGCTACTTCTAAGATGAATGACTCGGCGTCCTGCACAGGATCCTTCTGAATGGCGACTTTAACGATCGCTGGCTTTGTTCCAAATACTCCAAAAAATCCTTTTTTACCTTCATCAATGACTTCAACATTTACTTGGTCCTTTGATGTTTGTAATTGTTCTAGTGCTGATTGGACCGCTTCTTCAACTGTAGTTCCAGTAGCAGTCAGCTGCTTCACTTGGCAGTGCCTCCCGTCGTATCTTTCATCATTGGCTTACGTATAAATAATGTTTGTAAGATCATAACGATGTTACCGACGATCCAGTATAACGCTAGTGCGGATGGGAAGAAGAATGCAAACGTACCGATCATTAACGGCATAATATAAAGCATCATTTGCATTTGCGGGTTTTGCGCCGCCGCTCCTCCGGCCATCATTAGTTTTTGCTGTAAGAATGTAGTGGCAGCTGTCAATATCGCTAAGAATGGATCAGCTGTCCCTAGCTGTAACCACAAGAAATCATGCGTTTGAATCGTCTCAGTCCGCATAATCGCATGATAAAACCCAATTAGTACCGGCATTTGCACCACAATTGGTAAACACCCAGCCAGCGGGTTTACTCCATTTTTCTGGAATAACTGCATGGTTTCCTGCTGAAGCTGCTGTTGAGTTTTTTGGTCTTTCGAACTATATTTTTGGCGTAATTCTTGAAGCTGAGGTTGTATTTCCTGCATTGCTTTTGAACTTTTCAGCTGCTTTACGTTTAGTGGAAGTAATACTAATCGAATAATGATCGTTACAATAATGATCGACAATCCATAGCTTCCGTTTGTCGAATCTGCAAAGAATTGTAGTGTTTGAGATAGTGGATAAACGATATATTCATTCCAAAAACCTGAACTATCCTCGGTGATTTCCTGATTAATTTCGGTACACCCGGATAAGAACGTAAGCACACCTGTCATCGCAAGTAATGCTATCCATTTGTTACGCAACGTCCTTCCTCCTTATACATTCACTGTCACTATAAGATAGTGTAGCACTTTTTAATAGGTAATGACTATATAAAAATGTCAGTTTCGCGACTTCTTCTTTAGCAGCCTGGATTTATGAAGAACATGTGTCAAGCTGCTCTTTATTTCATGAAACCCCATTTGATGAGTTGGTTTTCTTGCAATAATAACGAGGTCATATTCGGATTGAATTTGATCCTCCAATTCATGAAAGGCTTGTCTTAAGTATCTTTTAATTTGGTTCCTCATAACGGCATGTCCAATTTTTTTACTTACCGATAGACCAATTCGAAAATGGGACTGATCCTTTTTCTTTAAATAATAAAGGACAAGCTGCCGATTTGCGAATGACTGACCATGGTGAAAGACTTGTTGAAATTCTTTATTTTTTTTAATTCGGTAAGTTTTCTTCATGATCTCATGCCCCTCCGTAAAGAAAAGCGCTCTCGCCCTCATCTAAACTTTAACTAGAAAAAAAGACCACTGAGGATTTCAGTGGCCTATGCTGATAATACTTTTCTTCCTTTGCTGCGGCGACGAGCAAGAACTCTACGACCATTCTTCGTGCTCATGCGGCTGCGGAAGCCATGTACTTTCTTGCGTTTACGGTTATTTGGTTGAAATGTGCGTTTCATTATATATACACCTCCTGAGGAAAATTCCAATTACATTACATACATCTAAAAGGCAGTCCCGATAATTATAATCAATTGCTATTTTTATGTCAATCCTAAATCAGGAGAATTCGAAGCATATGAAATAGAAACAGTTATATAACAGCAGCTGTTACATAACAATGATTAGTGTGAAAAATGGACTGATTTAGAGAACATTCACACCCGTTGTGCATAAGTTTTTTGACCAAATTAGAGTATCCACAACAAATATCGACAAGATAATCACAAAATCTAGTATTGTGGAAGAACATTATCTACAAGTTGTGGGGCTTGTGGATAAGTTTGTCCAAAGCATTGCATGAAGTGATTTTATCTGGTATTATATTTGTGTTTAACCGTGAATTAATTTCATGAACCTAAAAAACTATACACAGACTGTGGATAACGTGTGGACATTTATTAACACACTTGTTTAAACACTTATCAACAACCGTGTGGATAATGAAAATAACATGGATTATCCTGCTTGGTGCAAGTATAAAAGCATCCACACTTTTTACTAAGTAAGAGTCATTTACACATTAAACAAACATTGTACAATAGCCTTTCGATCTTTTGGTGTCGTTCGAAAAAGAGAACGGAAGGCTTTTTTGTTTTCTTTAAACGGAAGAAAGGGGTGAAATCTTGGAGAATATACACGAATTATGGGACAACACGTTAGAGAAAATGAAAGAAAAGATTAGTAAACCGAGCTTCGAAACTTGGTTGAAAGCTACAAAAGCAGATTCTCTCAGTGATAATACCTTAACGATTGTAGCTCCAAATGAGTTCGCACGGGATTGGCTGGAAAATCAATATGAAGGTCTAATCGTCGAGACGTTACATGAAGTAACTGGAGCTGAACTATCTACTAAATTCATTATTCCAGAGACCAAAGATGATAGTCTGGATGATGTGAAGTTAGCAGATAAAAAAGTACCTGATGTTAGAAATTCAGGAAATGATGAATCAACACAAAGCATGCTTAATTCGAAGTATACGTTTGACACATTCGTGATTGGTTCGGGCAACCGATTCGCACATGCCGCTTCGTTAGCCGTAGCCGAAGCGCCAGCAAAGGCCTATAACCCATTGTTCATCTACGGGGGCGTAGGACTTGGGAAAACTCACTTGATGCATGCGATTGGTCATTATGTATTGGATCACAACCCCAATGCGAAGGTTGTTTATCTATCGTCTGAGAAATTTACGAATGAGTTTATTAATTCGATTCGAGACAACAAAGCCGTCAATTTTCGAAATAAATACCGAAGTGTCGACGTTCTATTAATTGATGATATTCAATTCTTAGCTGGAAAAGAACAAACCCAGGAAGAATTTTTCCATACATTTAATACGCTTCATGAAGAAAGTAAACAAATTGTGATCTCTAGTGACCGTCCTCCTAAAGAGATCCCAACTTTAGAAGATCGTTTACGTTCAAGGTTTGAATGGGGCTTAATCACGGATATTACCCCTCCGGATCTTGAAACAAGGATCGCCATCCTAAGGAAAAAAGCAAAAGCTGAAGGTCTTGATATTCCTAATGAAGTCATGCTTTATATTGCGAATCAAATCGATACAAACATTCGTGAGCTTGAAGGTGCACTCATACGCGTTGTCGCTTATTCATCCTTAATTAATCATGATATAAACGCTTCGTTAGCAGCAGAAGCTTTAAAAGATATCATTCCAAGCTCTAAACCTCGTGTGATTACGATTGAAGCCATTCAGGAAATGGTAGGAGAAAAATATAATATACGGTTGGAAGATTTCCCAGCTAAAAAACGAACGAAATCAGTGGCGTTTCCACGTCAAATAGCTATGTATCTATCAAGAGAATTGACAGACTTCTCTCTACCTAAAATAGGGGAAGAGTTTGGGGGAAGAGATCATACAACAGTCATCCATGCCCATGAAAAAATCTCTAAGATGATTGCAACGGATCAACAATTACAACGAGAACTTGATGAAATTACTGAACAATTAAAATCTCACTAGCTGAATAGTGTGAATAAGTGAGTCACATTGATCAACAACCTATCCACATGTGGATAGGTGCGCGTGACTTATAAGAATATAGGTTATCCACAAATCCACAGCGCCTATTACTTCTATTACTACTTTTTTAAATAATAATTAATATATACAGGAGGAGTTTCTCCCATGAAATTTTCAATACAAAGAGAACAATTAATGGAGAGCGTTCAAAATGTAATGAAAGCTATTTCTTCTCGAACGACAATCCCGATTCTTACAGGAATTAAATTAGAAGCTACAACCAGCGGAGTAAAATTAACAGGTAGTGATTCTGATATTTCGATAGAATCATTTATCCCAGCTGAAGAAGATGGAATTGTATATGTAGAAAACATCGAACCCGGAAGTATTGTTTTACAAGCTAAATATTTTCCTGATATCGTACGTAAACTGCCTCAAAAGAACGTAGATATTGAGAGTGATGATAAAAGAAACGTAACGATTCGATCAGGAAAAGCAGAATTCCACTTAAATGGCCAGGATGCCGAAGAATATCCACAACTTCCTCAATTACATACTGAGGACAGTTTTGAGCTGCCGATTGATTTATTAAAAAGTTTAATTCGTCAAACGGTATTTGCCGTTTCCTCATCTGAAACAAGACCGATCTTGACCGGGGTCCACGTGAAGATTGCAGATGAAGAGCTGCACTTTACAGCTACAGACAGCCACCGATTGGCTGCCCGTAAAATTCCTTTAGAAAAAAGAGAAGGTCAAGGCGATATTCCTGCGGTAGTCATTCCTGGGAAAAGCTTAAATGAATTAAATAAGATCTTAGCGGACTCTGAAGAGACGATTGAAATCAGTGTCACAGAAAACCAAGTGTTATTTAGAACGAAACACTTATATTTTCTATCACGACTGCTGGAAGGAAATTATCCTGAAACTTCACGTCTGATTCCTGATCAAAGTAAAACCATCGTTAAAATTGATACAAAAGAGTTACTGCAATCGATTGATCGTGCTTCTTTATTAGCGAAAGAAAACCGCAATAATGTCGTCAGACTGATTACCAAAGAAGGCAATCAAATTGAAATCAACGGAAACTCTCCAGAGGTTGGAAATGTAGTGGAAGAAGTCGTAGCAGATGAAATTGATGGAGAAGAATTAAAGATTTCATTCAGCGCTAAATATATGATGGATGCTTTAAAAGCTGTGAATTATGATCAAGTAAAAGTAGAATTTACAGGTGCTATGCGTCCTTTCTTAATACGTCCTGTGGATGACGAACAAATTTTACAACTGATTTTGCCGGTTCGAACGTATTAATATGGAAGATCAACCGTTATGATGTGAAAATCATGACGGTTTTTTTATTTTTAGTATGAAATAACGGACAATTTAGCTATTTTCTGTTATATTCTTCGGTTTGCTTTTCTTAATGCCATATCTTTAGTAAAATAGATAATAAGACAAACCATGAAAAATAGGGTGAATTTATGAGCGAACGTATTGAAATATCTACTGAATATATACCTCTTGGTCAATTTCTGAAATTGACCAATGTAGTAGAATCAGGTGGGATGGTCAAAATTTTTCTAGCGGAATTTGAAGTCTACGTAAATGGTGAAAGAGAGCAGCGCCGTGGACGAAAACTTTACCTGGGAGATATTGTAAGCATTCCAGAGTTTGGAGATTTCGAGGTTGTCCGGGAAGAGTAACCGGAAATAACCTTTTATGTATATACATGAACTATCTATGCGGTCCTATCGAAACTATGACCAGCTCTCACTGACTTTTGATGATAAAATCAACGTGATTATTGGAGAAAATGCTCAAGGGAAAACAAATTTAATGGAAGCGATCTACGCTTTAGCGTTTACTCGTTCCCACAGAACTCCCCGTGATAAGGAACTCATACAGTGGGACGAAGAGTATGCTAAAATAAAAGGTAGTATATTTAAACGCAATCGGCGGTTTCCTCTTGAAATCATTTTTTCGAAGAAAGGGAAAAAAGCAAAGCTTAACCATATTGAGCAAAAAAGATTGAGCGATTATATTGGTGCGTTAAATGTCGTAATGTTTGCACCTGAGGATTTAAACCTTGTAAAGGGGAGCCCTCAGGTGCGTCGTCGGTTTATTGACATGGAAATTGGACAAATTCAGCCTCGTTACATCTATCATTTAGGCCAATTTCAAAAGGTTCTTAAGCAGCGAAACCACTTATTGAAAGAACTGCAAAGAAAACCGTCTGCTGATCGGACGATGCTCCAAGTGTTGACAGATCAGCTGATTGAGCATGCCGTTACAATTGTGGAGCGGAGGTTTAAGTTTCTTCATCTGTTGAGAACGTGGGCTGTACCTATTCATGAAGGAATCAGCCGCCAGCTTGAATCTTTAGAAATTGCTTATGATGCTAGTGTTCAAGTATCAGAGGAAATGGATTTGGAAACAATAAAGATAAACTTTGAAAAAAAGTTTCAAGATATAGAAGCAAAAGAGATTGAACGTGGAACAACACTTGCTGGGCCACACCGTGATGATTTAGTGTTTTACGTCAACGGAAAAGATGTGCAGACGTTTGGCTCGCAGGGTCAGCAGCGGACGACCGCCCTCTCTTTGAAACTTGCAGAGATTGAATTGATTCATAGCGAGGTTGGTGAATACCCAATTCTTTTGTTAGATGACGTGTTAAGTGAACTTGATGATTATAGACAATCGCATTTACTTCATACCATTCAAGGTAAAGTACAAACGTTTGTATCGACAACGAGCATCGATGGGATTGAACATGAAGCGCTCAAAGAAGCGGAAATTTTTCATGTCTCAGCTGGTACAATCGAAGTTCAGAAATGAGGTGACAAGTTGTTCATTCATATTGGGGATGACCACGTGATCCAGTCGAAAGATGTTGTTAGTATTATTGATCATACTTTACTATCTTCTTCGTCTATTATCGAAGAGATGATCTTTAATCAACGCAAAAATAAACGAGTCGTAGAAACAGATGAAAATGAAGCAAAGTCTATTGTTATCACGAAAGATTATATATATTTTAGTCCGCTGTCTGTTTATACCTTAAAAAAACGAGCGAACATGATGACGAGTTTGAATAGATTAGAAGACTTTACGGATGAGACGGAAGCTTAAGCATATATCACTTGAGAAATGTAGGTGAAAGTACCATGAAGGAAGAGATTTTAGAAGAACACCAAGCGTATGATGAGAATCAGATACAGGTGCTTGAAGGGTTAGAAGCTGTACGTAAACGCCCTGGTATGTATATTGGTTCAACGAACGAGAAAGGCCTTCACCACTTAGTGTGGGAAATCGTTGATAATAGTATAGATGAAGCAATGGCCGGTTTTTGTGATCATATCCAAGTGATCATAGAAGAAGACAATAGCATTACCGTTATCGATAATGGACGCGGTGTCCCAGTTGGTATGCACGAAAAAGCTGGACGTCCAGCGGTAGAAGTTATTATGACGGTCCTCCACGCCGGAGGAAAATTCGGCGGCGGGGGCTATAAAGTATCAGGAGGTCTCCACGGTGTGGGTGCTTCTGTAGTAAATGCCCTTTCTTCTAAACTTGAAATTTTTGTGCACCGTGATGGAAAGGTCCATTACCAGGAGTACCACCGCGGTGTTCCTCAGGAAGATTTAAAAGTAATTGGCGATACGGATATTACAGGGACCCGTATTCAATTTAAGCCAGATGTAGAAATCTTCTCAGAGACGCAAGAATATAACTACGAGACGCTTGCGAACCGAATTCGTGAGCTGGCTTTCTTAAATAAAGGACTTACGATCACAATTGAAGATAAGCGTGATGAAGAAAAAGAAAAGCAGAACTTCTACTATGAGGGCGGTATTGTATCTTACGTTGAGCATATGAACCGTACGCGCGATCCTCTTCATGAAGCGTTCTTTATTGAAGATGAACAGGACGGCATTTCTATTGAGATCGCTATGCAGTATAACGATGGATTTGCGAGCAACCTTTATTCATATGCCAATAACATTCATACGTACGAAGGCGGTACTCACGAGTCTGGTTTTAAGACAGGCTTAACGCGTGTCATTAATGACTATGCTCGTAAAAACAATATGTTTAAAGAGACGGATCCAAACTTAACAGGAGATGACGTTCGTGAGGGCTTAACGGCGATTATCTCAATCAAACACCCAGATCCGCAGTTCGAAGGACAAACGAAAACCAAACTAGGCAACAGTGAAGCTCGTACCATTACGGATGGTCTTTTTTCAGAAGGATTATCTAAATTCTTATTTGAGAATCCAGATGTGGCTAAGAAAGTCGTTGAAAAAGGACTTATGGCTTCAAGAGCCCGTATGGCTGCCAAAAAAGCCCGTGAATTGACGCGCCGTAAGAACGCGTTGGAGGTCTCCAATTTACCTGGGAAGCTCGCTGACTGTTCCTCTAAAGATGCGAACATCTCTGAACTATATGTCGTTGAGGGTGACTCAGCTGGTGGATCAGCTAAACAAGGGCGAGACCGTCATTTTCAGGCCATCTTACCGCTTCGAGGGAAGATTATTAACGTTGAAAAAGCCCGCCTAGATAAAATTTTATCCAATAATGAAGTGCGAACGATCATTACGGCACTAGGTACAGGGATTGGAGAAGAATTCGATATCTCTAAAGCCCGTTATCATAAAATTGTCATCATGACCGATGCTGACGTCGATGGTGCTCACATCCGAACGCTGCTGTTAACGTTCTTCTATCGTTATATGCGCCCGTTGATCGAGTACGGCTATATTTACATTGCTCAGCCGCCGCTTTATAAGATCCAGCAAGGAAAATCAATCTATTACACCTATAGTGATAAACAGCTCGATAAATTATATGCTGAACTTCCTGCTTCTCCTAAACCAAGCGTACAGCGTTACAAAGGTCTTGGAGAGATGAACCCGGAACAGCTATGGGAAACGACAATGGATCCTGAAACACGGACGCTGCTCCAAGTAAATCTTGAAGATGCCATTAGTGCGGATGAAACGTTTGACATATTAATGGGCGATAAAGTAGAGCCTCGTCGTAACTTTATTCAAGAAAATGCCCAATATGTTAAGAATTTAGATATTTAATAAACGCTGCTCCTTTAACTGAGTAAGCATGAACACCCTACAGGTAACTAGGAGGTAATGAAATGGTCGATCAACCAGAACGCCCACGCGTAGAGGAAGTTAATATAAGTAATGAAATGAGAACTTCATTCCTTGATTACGCGATGAGTGTTATCGTCGCGCGTGCCCTTCCTGACGTTCGCGATGGTTTAAAGCCAGTACACCGAAGAATATTATATGCCATGCACGACTTAGGCATGCATTCCGATAAAGCTTATAAGAAATCAGCTCGTATTGTAGGGGAAGTTATTGGTAAGTATCACCCCCACGGTGACTCCGCCGTGTATGACACGATGGTTCGAATGGCGCAAGACTTCGCGTATCGAAACATGTTGGTCGATGGTCACGGTAACTTCGGATCCGTAGACGGTGATGCAGCCGCTGCGATGCGTTATACCGAAGCACGCATGTCCAAGATTTCGATGGAAATTTTACGAGACATCAATAAAGATACGATCGATTATGATGATAACTATGACGGTACGGAACGAGAGCCCGTTGTACTGCCCGCAAGATTTCCAAACTTGCTCGTAAACGGCGGGGCCGGGATTGCAGTTGGAATGGCAACGAACATTCCTCCTCACCAATTGGGGGAAGTTATCGACGGGGTACTTGCCTTAAGTAAAGACCCAGAGATCACAATCCAAGAATTAATGGAAGAGTATATTTATGGACCTGATTTCCCTACTCATGGTCAAATCCTTGGACTGAGCGGCATTCGAAAAGCCTATGAAACTGGGAAAGGATCCATTACGATCCGAGCGAAAGTCGATATTGAAGAGCAGGCCAACGGAAAATCCAAATTAATCGTCACAGAGCTTCCTTATCAAGTAAACAAAGCCCGTCTTGTAGAAAAAGTAGCGGAATTGGCACGTGATAAGAAAATTGATGGCATTACAGATTTGCGTGATGAGTCTGACCGTAACGGGATGAGAGTCGTGATTGAATTACGCAGGGATGCAAATCCGAACGTATTGCTTAACAATCTTTACAAAATGACAGCTCTTCAAACGTCCTTCGGCATCAATATGCTTGCCCTTGTTGATGGACAGCCTAAAGTTCTTAATTTAAAACAATGCTTAGAGCACTATTTAGAGCACCAGAAAGTAGTTATTAAGCGTCGTACAGCTTACGAGTTAAGAAAAGCTGAGGCACGTGCTCACATCTTAGAAGGCTTGCGTATTGCCCTGGATCACTTAGACGAAGTCATTCAATTGATCCGTGGTTCTCAGACAACTGAAATTGCCAGAAATGGATTAATCGAACGTTTTGGTTTATCCGAAAAGCAGGCTCAAGCCATTTTAGACATGCGTCTACAGCGATTAACTGGATTAGAACGTGAAAAAATTGAAGAAGAGTATCAAGAACTCGTGAAACTTATTGCTGAACTGAAAGCCATTTTAGCTGACGAGGAGAAAGTTCTTGAAATCATTCGTGAAGAGCTGCTTGAAATTAAAGAGCGCTTTAACGATGAACGCCGCACAGAAATTTTATTAGGCGGTACAGACTTTATTGAAGATGAAGACTTAATTCCTGAAGAGACTGTAATTGTGACCTTAACTCACCAAGGTTACGTGAAAAGGCTGCCGGCCAGCACCTACCGTTCACAGCGCCGGGGTGGCCGAGGCGTGCAAGGTATGGGGACACACGAAGAAGATTTCGTAGAGCATCTGTTATCCACTTCGACCCACAACACGCTGCTATTCTTCTCAAATAAAGGAAAAGTCTATAAAGCCAAAGGGTATGAAGTGCCTGAATTCAGCCGAACGGCTAAAGGAATTCCAATCATTAATATGTTAAATATTGAACGAGATGAATGGATCAATGCCGTTATTGCGGTGGAAGACTTTGTCGATGACTGGTACTTTATCTTTACGACTAAGAATGGGATTACAAAGCGCACGAGTATTTCTCAGTTTGCTAATATTCGCCGCGGAGGTTTAATCGCTCTTGGTCTTAGAGACGATGATGAATTAATTTCCGTAAAATTGACAGACGGCACCCAAGATATAATGATCGGAACGAAAAACGGTTATGTGATCCGTTTTAATGAAGATCAAATTCGTACGATGGGACGTACAGCAGCGGGAGTAAAAGGGATTTCCTTACGTGAAGACGATAAAGTCGTTTCTATGGAAATCATTAGTAACGACTTACAAGTCCTGACCGTAACAAGCAAAGGCTTTGGTAAACGTACACCAGCTGAAGATTATCGAATTACCAATCGAGGCGGTAAAGGAATCATTACGTGTAACCTGACAGATAAGAACGGCTATGTCGTAGCAACTAAAGCTGTGACAGGAGAAGAAGACGCTATGATCATTACCGCTCAAGGTGTCCTTATTCGTATGCCGGTAGAAAGTATTTCCGAGACAGGAAGAAATACACAAGGTGTCCGCTTGATTCGTCTACAGGACGAAGAAGAGGTAGCGACAGTTGCTCGGATTGAATCTGAAAAAGAAGAAGAAGAAATGATTGAAGAAGCGATCGAAGCAGATGAATCTCAAGCCGCAGAAGCGCAAACAGAAGAAACGAAAGACTTAGAATCCGATGATTCCTCGGAACAATAATTAATTGTAAAAAAGTCGCCTGTCGCTCTTAGGCAGTGCGGCTTTTTTATACATATAAAGAGGTGTGAGCGTATTGAAAGTACATCCATCCCAGTTACAAAAAGGCTGCATTATTACAAAAGAGGTTATGGCAAAAACAAAAAAACCGATTATTCCTAAACATACTGTCGTTCAGCCTATCCATCTATCTGTATTACACAAGTTTAGTATTCAACAGGTTGAAGTAGGACCAAGGTTATCAAGTGGCGCACCATTCGTCCCAACGGAACAGGAACCACCCGAAAAAAAGGAAAACAACCTCCATGAACCTCCATCTAAAGAATTCCCCTTTCATGAACATTACTTAGAAGGTGTTAAACATTATCAAGAATGGTTTTTGCAGTGGCAAGGCGGGTCTGCGATCAACATGCATGAAGTACGTACATTTATGGTCCCTTTAATCGAAAAGGCGGTGCACTCTAAACGTGAACTTTTTCTTCTGCATCATTATTCCTCGGAGGACACGTATGCCGCTCATCATAGCGTAGCCATGGGATTAATTTCAGCCTATCTGGCGGCTAAATTAGGATACTCCCGCGGCGAATGGATTCAAGCAGGACTGGCTGGTTTATTAAGTGACAGCGGGATGGCTCGCATTGACTCGACCATTACCCAAAAGAGAGGCCCATTAACTGAGAAAGAGTATGAAGAAGTGAAAAAGCATGCAACCTATTCGTATCGTTTAGTTGAAAATATTGCTTCATTAGGTGGCCAAGCGAAACTAGGGGTGCTGCAGCATCATGAGCGACTAGATGGCACTGGTTATCCATTAGGTTTAAGGAAGGGGAAGATTCACCGTTTCAGCCAAATTATTGCAGTAAGCGATATGTATCACGCCATGACGTCTGAACGGTTTTATCGTAAAAAACAATCTCCCTTTAAAGTACTGGAAGAAATGAAGCAAGAACAATTCGGGCGTTATGATCATGAAGTAATTCAAGTGTTTATAAAAGAAATGACGAATTACTCTACAGGAACGAAGGTTAGATTAACGACAAATCAAATGGCGGAGGTAGTTTTTATGGAACCCTCTCATCCTACGAGACCTATGGTGAGGCTGAAAGAGTCCGGGCAAATTATATCTCTTAAAGATCGAACAGATCTGCATATTGATGAAGTATATGAGGCTTAAAAACAGCCACTTAGCTGACTATGGCTGTAGAGAACGATTGCACGCATGGAAACAGGGTGCCCCATCGTCCGTTCTATTTGAATTCACACGTAAATTAGCCAAGTAAATCACACACAAATAGCTCTGAGCTCAGCTTGTAGAGAAACCCCGTGTTTTTCTACAAGCTTTTTTTGGGCGCCCGTGCGTATAAATACCACTCGCTTTCCGCGGACGAACGCCCGAGCCTCCTCGTGAAACCCCACTGCGGGGTCTCGGATCGCCCGTTTTTCCGCAGGAGTCTCCTGGTATTTGACCGCCCTTCACCGAAAAGTACTCTCCTTTACCTAACTCACCTTGGTTAGGTGAAGGGCAATCTTTTTCATGTTCTGGCAGGCAGTCGTCAGTAACGCCTGCTCCCGAACTTTTTCTCTTCCGCGCAAGCGACAATAACACAGCCCATGCAGTTCTTTTAAATCTGCGAAGCTATGCTCAACTTTCTCGACAGCCTGAGCTCAGAGTATATAGTTCTGAGCTTTATTTGTGTAGATGGCTTATTTAATTAAAGCCATCTGATTGAGGAATAAAGGCCCGTGATTGTACCCTATCGCGGAGCCTCTTATATTCACACTACAATCTAGAATCCAAGTCTTTTAGTACACGTTTAAAAAGGTGACTGATTTTTCAGCCAGGAGGAGGTTAGATCATACACTTGCTCCGGCATGGAATCAAGAAAGTGATGAATAAATACAAAATCTTCTCGGTCTCTCAGCTGCACCATCTCTCCCCACCATTCCCCTTCATAGCGAACAAGCATGCTTAAATTATAAAGAACGGCAAACGCCGCCACCAACTCTGGGAAAAGGGGAGAAGGTGTGTTTAGTTTTTCCTTAAAACTATATATTGGTCTCATAAAACCTAAAGGCTGAAGCAGCTGGTCCATAGAAACCTTATTTGGAAAGGTGGTAATCTGAAACAAGCTTTGTGCTGCGTAGGGAAAGAGACCATGCGGTTGAATGCGAATTTCATCTTCTAGAAATCGGTAATGCTGTTTCTTTCTTTTTCGCGTCGACAGCCCATGAGCGAGTACCTTAGAGGTAGCTGGGTAGTCGGGATCCACTGTGACGATACAGCTTTTTAAATAGTGGGTTAAACTATAGTAATAAAGTAAAGGCTTAACGGTAAAGGGAGTTTCTTTTGCGGCAAGTAAGAATTCTTCTCCGAATTGGAGGCCATAACTAAACCGTTCCGCATTTTGATAAGCCAATAGCTTTGCCTGATCTTCACCCTTATGACGATAACAATAACTTAAGTATTCTCTAGTATGTGCGGTTGATTTTAAGTACGTAAGAAATGCCAGGCGCTTGTGAGTCAAAGTTGTTCTCCTTTCCTATTATTTCAAGGTGTACAGCTGATTTTATTCTTGAAAAAGCAAGTTTATTGTCGTATTGTAATTAACAATAAGAAAGTGATAATACCATTACCCACTTACTTTACCCATATTTACCCAAACTATTTAAGGAGAGGATCAAGCATGCGTGAGGATAAATTTACAAAAGAAGGATTAACGTTTGATGATGTTCTTTTGCTGCCCGCCAAATCAGATGTTCTGCCAAAAGACGTGTCGTTAGCGACTGAATTATCACCGACGTTAAAGTTGAACACGCCGATTATGAGTGCTGGTATGGATACGGTCACAGAAGCTCCAATGGCCATTGGAATGGCGCGCCAGGGAGGAATCGGCGTCATTCATAAAAATATGTCCATCGAAGAACAGGCCGAGCAAGTCGATCGCGTGAAACGATCTGAAAGTGGAGTCATTACGAATCCGTTCTTCTTAACGCCTGAACATCAAGTGTTCGATGCAGAACATTTAATGGGCAAATTTAGAATCTCAGGCGTACCGATCGTTAATAATGAGGACGATCAGAAGCTTGTGGGCATTATTACCAACCGTGACCTGCGTTTTATGGATGATTATTCCCGCGCCATCAGCGAAGTAATGACAAGTGAAGACCTTGTGACAGCCCCGGTTGGAACGACGTTGGATGAAGCAGAAAAAATCCTTCAGAAATATAAAATTGAAAAGCTTCCAATGGTAGATGGTGAAGGCGTTCTTAAAGGTCTTATCACGATAAAAGACATTGAAAAAGTCATCGAATTTCCATTTGCAGCGAAAGATGAGCAAGGAAGGCTGTTAGTTGCCGCTGCTGTTGGAGTGACGGCTGATGCGATGACCAGAATTGATAAGCTTGTTGAAGCCCAAGTGGATGCCTTAGTCGTAGATACGGCTCACGGACACTCTCAAGGTGTAATCGATCAGGTGAAGCGTATCCGTGCGAAATATCCAGACATCAATATCATCGCAGGTAACGTAGCTACAGCTGAAGCAACACGGGAACTAGCCGAAGCAGGTGCGGATGTTGTAAAAGTGGGTATTGGACCAGGATCCATTTGTACGACTCGAGTGGTAGCTGGAGTAGGAGTTCCACAGATTACGGCAGTAAATGACTGTGCAGAGGAAGCGGCTAAACATGGCGTTTCCATTATTGCTGACGGCGGTATTAAGTATTCGGGTGATATTGTAAAAGCTATTGCTGCCGGAGGTCATGCTGTTATGCTCGGAAGTCTTCTAGCAGGCGTTTCAGAAAGTCCTGGAGAGACTGAAATTTTTCAAGGACGCCGCTTTAAAGTGTATCGTGGAATGGGTTCTGTAGGCGCGATGGAATCAGGCTCAAAAGACCGTTATTTCCAAAACGAATCAGAATCGAAAAAGCTTGTGCCAGAGGGCATCGAAGGGCGCATGCCTTATAAAGGACCTCTAGCAGATTCTATTCATCAATTACTAGGCGGACTGCGTGCAGGCATGGGTTATTGTGGAGCCAGGGGAATTGATGAGCTTCGCAACGATGCCAAATTTACTAGAATTACAGGAGCAGGTCTGAGAGAAAGTCATCCTCATGACGTTCAAATCACCAAAGAATCGCCAAACTACTCCGTTTGACCCTTAAAATAAATGATAGACAGGGACTATTCCCTGTCTATTTTTTTATGGTTGCATGTGGTAAACTAACAAAGATGCATATTATTTATATTCCGTGGAGGTTGAGAGAGTTGAAACAAAGATTACAAGCATCGATGGCCCTGGGGATGGCCTTTATTTTGAGTGTCGTTACGGTTTTTGGAAATCCTGAGCCTACATACGCAGACACAGTAGATGTTGAAGCAGATTCAGCAATACTAGTAGACGCAGAATCAGGTAAAATATTATACGAGAAGGATTCTGATCTAACATTACCTCCGGCCAGTATGACGAAGATGATGACAGAATATCTCGTACTAGAGGCTATAGAAGAAGGCGACATAGAATGGGAAACAACTACTCAAATAAGTGATTATCCATATAGTATTTCGGCTAACGCTACGTTTTCTGGAGTTGGCTTAACACAGAGTCAAGATTACACAGTTCGTGAACTTTATGAAGCTATGGCGATTAATTCTGATAACGCAACATCGATTGCTTTAGCAGAATTAGTGGCAGGTTCAGAAGGCGAATTTGTAAAAATGATGAATGAAAAAGCAGAAGAATTAGGGATGACAGATTACCAATTTGTAAACGCAACGGGTCTTGAAAATGAAGATTTAGGTGAAAATTATCCTGAAGGTACAGAAAAAGAAGATACAAATCTACTATCAGCTCGTTCTTCAGCTATTTTAGCCTATCACCTTGTAAATGATTACCCTGAATCTCTTGAAATTTCGTCTGTTCCAACGACAGAATTCGATGGACAGGAAATCATCAACTGGAACCGTATGCTTCCCGGCATGCCAGGACAGTTGGCAGCTGGGAGTTATGAAGGTGTGGATGGACTGAAAACAGGGTTTACGGATCTTGCCGGATTCAGTTTCACTGGAACTGCCGAGCGTGACGATCGTCGTCTAATCTCTGTCGTCATGAAAACAGATAGTGAAGAAGCACGATTTGAAGAAACAAAGAAGCTTTTTGAATATGGATTTAATGAATTTGAGCAAAAAGAATTGTTTCAGGCAGGACATCAAGTAGATGGTCAGTCTGAAGTTGAAGTTTCCAAAGGAAAAGAAAATGCAGTAGAGCTTGAAACGGCTGAACCTATTTCAGCTCCTGTTAAAAACGGGGAAGAAGAGCTATATGAAGTTGAAGTCAACTTATCAGACGAAGCATTAGATAAGAACGGTAAACTTGAAGCTCCTTTTGAAGCGGGTGAAAAAGTAGGAACCGCAGAGCTTGTCTACAATGGGGAAGAAACCTATAGTGACTTGCAAACAGGGGAACCGCTTCGCACTGAAGTTGATATCGTCACATCTTCAGGTGTAGAAAAAGCAAACTGGTTTATGCTAACGATAGGTGGAGTTGGAGACTTTTTCAGTGATATCTTCTCCAGCGCTGTAAGTGTAGTGAAGGGTTGGTTTTAAGCGGTGAAAAATCCAATTTATCTAGTAGGATTTAAAGCTCGTATGCGTTACAATAGACTTTAGGAAAAAGCAATTCTGATCATTATGATCGACGATTATAGATTACTCAGGGAGGAATTATCATGGCTCAAACAGGTACAGATCGCGTAAAACGTGGAATGGCAGAAATGCAAAAAGGTGGCGTCATCATGGACGTCGTAAATGCAGAACAAGCAAAAATCGCTGAAGAAGCGGGTGCTGTAGCGGTTATGGCACTAGAACGTGTTCCATCTGATATTCGTGCAGCAGGCGGAGTTGCTCGTATGGCAGATCCTACAATCGTGGAAGAAGTAATGGGAGCAGTGTCTATTCCCGTTATGGCTAAAGCACGTATTGGTCACATTACGGAAGCTCGCGTACTAGAATCAATGGGTGTAGATTATATCGACGAGAGTGAAGTTTTAACTCCTGCTGATGAAATTTATCACATTAAGAAAGATGATTACACGGTACCATTTGTATGTGGATGTCGTAACCTTGGCGAAGCTACTCGTCGTATCCGTGAAGGAGCGTCTATGCTTCGTACAAAAGGTGAACCAGGTACAGGTAACATTGTAGAAGCTGTGAGCCATATGCGTCAGGTTCAATCTCAAATTCGTCAGCTGCAAAGCATGTCTGATGATGAAGTAATGGTTTATGCAAAAGAAAATGGTGCTCCATTTGATCTTCTTCTAGAGATTCGTGAAGAAGGACGTCTTCCTGTTGTAAACTTTGCTGCAGGTGGAATTGCGACACCGGCTGATGCATCTCTTATGATGCAGTTAGGCGCAGATGGCGTTTTCGTTGGATCAGGAATCTTTAAGTCAGATAACCCTGCGAAATTTGCTCGCGCGATTGTTGAAGCCACAACTCACTACGATGACTATAAATTAATCGCTGAAATCTCTAAAGGTCTAGGTACAGCTATGAAAGGCCTGGAAATGAGCACTCTTACTGACGATCAACGCATGCAAGATAGAAGTCAGTAAGGAAGAAAAGCGAAAGCGGACGGGTAAGACCGTGCGCTTACGAACAAAAAGGAGACATGCATCATGACTACAATTGGTGTGTTAGGGCTCCAAGGAGCTTTTCGTGAACACATCCGTTCTGTAGAAGCATCTGGAGCAAAAGGCATTGTCGTTAAAAAAATTGAACAATTAGACGAAATCGATGGCCTCATCATCCCTGGAGGAGAGAGTACCACGATTCGCCGCTTAATTGATAAATACAATTTCCTTGAACCTATTCGTCAATTTGGTAAACAAGGAAAGCCTATTTTCGGCACATGTGCAGGGCTTATTCTTTTAGCTTCCGAGATTGATGGATCGTATGATGTCCACTTAGGATTAATGGACATTCGGGTACGTCGTAATGCCTTCGGTCGTCAGCGGGAAAGCTTTGAAGCCGCCCTGGATATCGATGGGATTGCAGAACAGTATAATGCAGTCTTTATCCGTGCACCATATATTGAAGGGGTAGGAGAAGGAACGTCTGTATTAGCTACCTACGAAGGAAACATTGTAGCAGCTAAGCAGGCTAACTTTTTAGCATGTTCTTTCCATCCCGAACTCACGGATGATCACCGATTGACTGAGCACTTCGTTCAAATGGTGGAAGAAGCTAAAAAATCACTTGCATCTTAAGTAAGAATCCGCTATTCTTATTGAAAAGATCGTCCTATATGCAGATACAGTGACAGGAAGCAGTACTAGATCCATTTTTCTTAAAGAGAGTCAGTGGCTGGTGGGAACTGATGAAAAATGACTAGGAATCCATCCTCGAGTAGTTTACCTGAAAGCAGTAGGGTAAACCGGCGCCTCACCGTTATGAGAGTTAAGCCGGAAGGTTCGTGTACCTTCAACCAGGGTGGTATCGCGGGAACTTATAACCAAGCTCTCGTCCCTTTTTCCATAAAAGGGGCGGGGGTTTTTTATTTTTTATTAAAAGGAGGAAATACAATGTTAGACATGAAGTATTTGCGTCAAAACTTTGAGGAAGTGAAACAAAAGCTCCAAAAACGAGGAGAAGATTTGTCTGAGCTTGATACATTTGAAGAATTAGACAGCCGTCGTCGTGAGTTAATTCAGGAGACCGAAGAACTAAAGGCTAAACGAAATGAAGTATCTAAAGAGATTTCTTTATTGAAAAAAGAAAAACAAGATGCCGACGATAAAATAAAAGAAATGCGCCAAGTAGGAGATCGAATTAAGGAACTGGATACAGAACTTAAGGAAGTTGAAGAGCGTCTTCATACCATGCTCTTGTCTATTCCTAATATTCCTCATGAAAGTGTCCCTGTCGGAGAAGACGAAGATGATAATATCGAAGATCGTAAATGGGGGGAAGTGCCTCAGTTCGGATTTGAAGCAAAACCTCATTGGGACGTAGCGACGGACTTAGGCATTCTTGATTTTGAAAGAGCTTCTAAAGTAACAGGAAGCCGCTTCGTTTTCTATAAAGGACTTGGTGCGCGTTTAGAAAGAGCCTTACTGAATTTCATGATGGATCTTCATGCGGATGAGCATGGCTATCACGAAATGCTTCCTCCCCAGCTGGTCAACCGTACATCTATGACTGGAACCGGCCAGCTGCCGAAGTTTGAAGAAGATGCCTTTAAGATCGAGGATTGGGATTATTTCCTTGTGCCAACCGCAGAAGTACCTGTTACAAACTATCATCGAGAAGAGATTTTAAATGTGGAACAGCTTCCGCAAAAGTTTGTCGCTTTTAGCACAAACTTCCGCTCTGAAGCAGGATCTGCTGGACGCGATACACGTGGTCTGATCCGTCAGCATCAATTCAACAAAGTAGAACTTGTACAGTTTGCGAAACCTGAAGACTCTTACGAAGTGCTTGAAGAGCTTACAGGACACGCAGAGAAAGTATTACAGCTGCTTAAACTTCCATACCGTGTCATGAGCATGTGTACCGGAGATTTAGGATTCACAGCGGCTAAAAAGTACGATATTGAAGTATGGATTCCAAGCAATGATACGTATCGTGAAATCAGCTCTTGCTCTAACTTCGAAGATTTCCAGGCGCGCCGCGCAGGCATTCGCTTCCGTCGTGAAGAAAAAGGAAAGCCTGAATTTGTTCATACGCTAAACGGTTCTGGCTTAGCGATTGGACGTACAGTTGCTGCGATTCTTGAGAATTATCAGCAGGAAGATGGAGCTGTTGTCATTCCAGAGGTGCTTCGACCTTATATGGGCGGCAAGGAAATCATTCAATAACTGTTTCGGAAAAACTGGCTCCATTCGGGGAGTCAGTTTTCTTTTGGAAAAAGACTTCGCTGCCTGTTAGTCAGGAGTGGAGATGCTCTGTCATTATTGACTTGCGCCTGGTTGATTAGTATAATAATCAAGCAGTGACAGTGAAAAGATCTTTTTTTACAAAAAAATCGACAAAATGATTGACGGATATTTATAGCCATGATATATTATTTATTGTCGGTCACACGGAGGAGTACCCAAGTTCGGCTGAAGGGAGCGGTCTTGAAAACCGCCAGGGGCTTCACGGCCCGCGGGGGTTCGAATCCCTCCTCCTCCGCCATTTTTATCAACAATAGCGCATAAATATTGGAGATTATACAGAACAAAAACCGTTGCCTCGTGCAACGGTTTTTTCTTTTACATTAATCTAAAGAGCTACACGTTTCCGTTACTGGAGATAGAGTAAGGAGGTCGGGGAAATCACTCCCTTTCCGTGGGCATGCGCTGAGCCTCCTTGGACTTCGTCCTTCGGGGTCTCACCTGACATGCTCATCCCACAGGAGTCTCGCAATTTCCCCGACCTCCTTGCGTTAGTGAGAAAAGCTTCGGTTACAATTCTATAAACGATCATAAGACTTCTTAAAGCCTTCCGTGACGTGGTCTCCACCATTTCATACTAGAGTATTTTTTGAACATAGACACTGTGTCAGTATATGGGTCTGTAAAACTTACTAACAGATGGGGGGCTGGGAAATGGTGAGACTCCCGTGGGAGAAGGAGCTAGACGAGACCCCTCAGGGAGTGAAAACGACCGAGGAGGCTCGTCAGTTCCCCCACAGGAAAGCGAACCGTTCCCAGCCTCCCATACTCCTGACTCTGCAACAGACACAACTTAATGACCTTCCTTCCTGGTTACTGTTCCATAAATGATGTGGTTCTATTGGAAATTAAACGATCAAAAAAAGCCCAAGCTGTAAATCGCTTGGGCTTCTTCTATAGATTACGTTAATAGGTGGCTGGAGCGCCATTTACGTGACTGTTGGATGAAATGCCCGATCTTCTCGAGTACAGGTTCAATACTTGATTCATCGTTCAGCACATCATAATCAGCAATATTAAGCCGTAAAACTGGACAAGAATTAAAGTTATCAATCCAATTCTCATAACGCTTAAACATCTCTTCCCAGTACTCAACAGGCGTCTGCTGTTCCATTTCTCGTCCACGCTCTTGAATACGGCTGAGAATATCGTCAAAAGATCCCTCAAGATAAATCAGTAAATCTGGGTGAGGAAAGTAAGGCGTCATCACCATGGCATCAAATAAATTGGTGTAGGTGTTGTAATCCGTTTCTGACATCGTACCTTTTTCATAATGCATGCGTGCAAAAATTCCTGTATCTTCGTAAATCGAGCGATCTTGTATAAAACCGCCGCCATATTCAAAGATTTTCTTTTGCTCTTTAAAGCGCTCAGCAAGGAAATAAATTTGCAGATGGAAACTCCAACGTTCGAAATCATTGTAAAATTTGTCGAGATAAGGATTCGTTTCGACTTTTTCGAATGAAGTTCTAAAATTGAGAGCGTCCGATAATGCATTTGTCATTGTAGACTTCCCTACTCCAACAGTACCAGCTATAGTGATGACACTGTCATGTGGAATTCCGTAACGTTCTCGTGCATTCATTTCATAACTTCTCCTTTATTCAAGTGGTGCTGCACTTGTTCAACGATATAGTGTAAATCATCTTGATGCTTCACAAAATCCAGATCGTCCCCGTTTAATCGAATAACTGGTATCTCTGGGTGAGCAGCTTCAAAATGGGTCATAAAATCCTCATAATCTTGAGAGAGCTGTTTTAAATAGGATGGCTGAATGTTTGCTTCGACATCCCTATTTCTCATGCGAATTCGATCTAGCAGCGTATCTAAACTGGCATGTAAGTACACAACCATATTAGGTTTAGGCATATCATGAGTGAGTATATCGAAGATTTGGGAATATTTATGGAATTGTTCTTCTCGCAATGTGCGGCGGGCAAATATCATATTTTTAGAAATGTGATAATCGGCCACGACAGGCTTTCCTTGTTTTAAATAATCTCGATCAATGTCTTCCAATTGTTTGACCCGATTGCATAGGAAAAACATTTCCGTTTGGAAACTCCATTCATCAATATTCTCGTAAAACTTGCCTAAAAACGGATTCTCCTCAACGATTTCCTTAAGCAAATGAAAATCAAACTGGGAGGCGAGCTTTTTAGACAGAGACGTTTTACCAACCCCTATTGGGCCTTCCACGGCAATGAAAGGTAATTGTCCCATCTCTTTTCCTCCTTATTTCCGATGAAAAAACAAAATTCGATACGTTCAGACAGACAAGTACCATTTTACCACACCGAAGAAAGTGAAGTAACAGGTTTCGATGATTTATCAAAGAAAAGCGCTTTTCAATTTTATCTTATTTTTGTATAATATGAATCACGTGCCCCCGTAGCTCAGGGGATAGAGCATCGGTTTCCTAAACCGTGTGCCGCAGGTTCGAATCCTGCCGGGGGCGTTACCTACTTTTCAACCTCTCGTTTTTCCTCTTTCATTTCTTCCATAAGGACAGTAAGCTGTTTCATTTCATCTAATGTTAAATCTTCATAGCGACTCAGCTGATGGCGAATAAAAGAGACAGTAGGATGCTGTGACTTCTGTTCTTTCACAAAAAAAGTTGTGATCGATCCTGTAAGCATTCCAATTAATCCGATTCCGATTAACATTAAAATGACGGCAATTAATCTTCCAACCATAGTGGAAGGAGAAATGTCTCCATAGCCTACAGTAGTCGCGGTTACTATAGACCACCACACCCCATCAGAGAAAGAGTCAATTCCTGGTTCGACCATTTTTATAATAATAGCTGCGCCAAATATGAGTAGAAACGAAAAGGTAAGCACTCGATCAAGTCCATTGGTGCGCAGAATTTTAAAGAAGGGTTTTAAATGCTGCTTTGAAATAGATAACATTCGAATGATTTTAATTAAACGAGCGAATCGAGCGAGTTGAAAAATACTATCGAGTGGAAGAGCTGCAATGAAATCAAACGGATTGTGTTTGATAAACCTCCATTTATCTTTCGCTTTAAACAGACGGATAAGAACATCGATTAAAAAGATAATCCAGATAAAGTTATCAATATAGCTAAGTGCCGTATTTTCTGTCCATATGAATAATACCGACAGTAATGCTAACGTGATTAAAAGGACTTCATAAGCGATGAATAAAGTCGTAGTTTTGTTGTTTTTTGTAGACATAGAGACCTCCTTAACCATCCGATTCTTTGCCCTATAAATTAATAATAGCAAAGGGTGACAATCGTGCTCACACCTGATTTTTTTCTGCGTACTATATCACTATAAGACGGGAAAAGAAACTACTTTTAGTTTACTAGAATAGTTTTAC
Organism: Halobacillus andaensis; assembly: GCF_014636475.1. GTDB lineage: Bacteria > Bacillota > Bacilli > Bacillales > Halobacillaceae > Halobacillus_A > Halobacillus_A andaensis. The sequence goes on along the minus strand of NZ_BMEL01000002.1, from coordinate 20,182 downwards.
AGATCTAGTCTTTGTTTTTCATAGGGGGGTGAGTCCCTTAGAACATGAAATTATGCATCAAGTGTTGTTCTTTACGACCGTGTTAAGCCCTTTTGTAGTCGGTAGTGTAGAAGTAATTAAACGGACCATCAACCTTCCTAAAAATTACGTTCCATTGCTAAGCGTCGGGACAGGTTTGTTACTTGGAAGTTTAGCATACCCGTTGACTGAAATGGAATTAGTACTTCGGCTGTGGGCAGGAGCAGGAGCGGGTTTATCAGGTACCGGATTATTTGAAATTGTGAACCGAAGAGAAGGCTTTACTAAAACCTCTAAAAAAGAACAAAAGAGAAAATCACAAGGGAAAAGTCCGAGAAGAGAAGAATGAAAAAGCTGAATCCAGCTGTGATTCAGCTTTTTTATTGTCTAGGAAATTATAAAATTCCAGCTGTGGATATATAGGTTTGAAAGAGCAACATCCAGCGCCTTTGTTCTTGAACTCATTCATGATGGTTAATGATATCCCATACCTTCTTCAATTTACGTAGATCTTCTATATTTGTTTGAGGCAGCTCTTCATACCATCGCTGAAGTTCTGGATCCTGTATATGGGGCTTAGATTGGTTTGGTTGGTGTTGGGCAGGTTGATCGGTGACGCCCATAAGCCAGTCAGTGGAAACATGATAGAGAGAAGCTAACGTAGTCAGCATCTTTGTGTCAGGCTCCCGGTAGTTTCTCTCATAGCCAGACAGCCTCGAATTAGAGATCTTTAATTGATCACAGACATAGGTTTGGCTCCATCCTTTCGCTTGGCGAGCTTTTTTAAGACGTTCTCCTAATGATTTCATATCGTTCACCTTCACCATCCATTGTTTATTCCATGATTATACTATATTTACGCAAAACGTGAAAATATTTACGCGTTTTGTTTATTATTTATTGACTTATGCAAAATGTGAACGTATTATAAACATTAAGTTACGCGTAACGCGCAAAACTAGTCATACATTAAAATTTTATAGGAGAGTGAAAGACATGAGTATTTTAATCGCGCTAGATGATGGACATGGAATAAATACACCTACAAAGCGAACGCCTTTTATTAGCAGTATAGGAAGAACAATAAAAGAAAATGAGTTTAATCGCGAAGTCGTTCGTCGATTAAACAATTTGTTAAAAACTTGTGGCTTTCACACGCTGCTTGTTGCACCCGAGGATAAGGATATTCCGCTTTCCATACGAACGAATCGAGCGAATCGAGCAGGAGCTGACGCGTATATTTCTATTCATTACAATGCGTATGACGGACAGTTCAGCGGTGATAATCCGAGTGGAATTGAACTTTACGTGTACCCAGGACATCTTAACAAAGATGCAGGTCGGCTGGCCCATTCCATTGGAGGATACTTAAAGCAAGGGACAAAACAGCACTACAGAGGGGTAAAGGAAGCTGATTTTCATGTATTACGAGAGACATCGATGATCGCTGTGTTAACAGAAAGCGGTTTTATGGATCATCCTAAAGAAGCGTTACTCATGAGAGAGCCAATGTTTCAAAACGAAGTGGCTGTTGAGCATGCAAAAGGGATATGTGATTTTTTTAATATTCCTTTTAAAGCTTCAAGTAAACGGCCCTGGTATGTAGGGAGAAGGGTAGAATCAATATATGAAGGTGAACTGAGATTTTATAGTCAACCGTCCTGGGACAGTCAAGCGGTAGCAGGTTATGTACAGAAAGGATACGGATTTCCACGCATTGTCGATCGGGTGATGGTCGAAGGACACAACCAGTACAAAGTAGAGAATTCAAAAGGTCTCCCGTTTTATATTACGGCTAGTGAAACGTATGTAAAGGTCACTTAATTAAAAAAGAGCCCTGGGCTTTAGGCTCAACTTTTCTATATTCGTCACAAAATCACGGACTAACATAAGCCTGTATTATGGGCTCATTTTCACGTATTGATCTATTTCTACATTTATTGGCATGGAGACCTCTCCATTTTCATTGAAATCATCTTTTTCTTCTTCATATAACATGTCGGCGATAAAGAGATAAGCTACGATGATCCCGACTAAAATCATGGCCAAAATCAAAGCGAGAAGGACCCATTTCAGAATGGAACGTATGTATTTATTAGACGGTTTCATACCAGTCACTCCCGTATTCGAGTAGTAAAAACTCTACCATGTAAATCGTATCGAATAAGTTTTGAGGTTACAATACTTTTCCATCATTAAGAAAGTTGTTAGGTTATTCAAGCTTCCCTTTTTCTATAGAAAGTATACGATCCCCTAATTGTTCGGCTTCTTTACTATCATGGGTGACGAGGATAATAGGGATATTCCATTCTTGCTTTAGTCTTAAAAGTTCGCTGTGGCATTCGTATTTCGTCCTCTCATCAAGGGAGGAGAATGGCTCATCGAGCAATAAAACGTCAGGTTTTGCGGCTAGAGCACGAGCTAAGGCCAATCGCTGCTTTTCGCCTCCGGAAATTTGATGGGGGTACTGTGAACGTAAGTGATCAATTTTCAAAATCGTAAGCAGGTGATTAATAAGAGAGTCATCGCTGGATCCATATTTAATATTTTCCAAAATCGTCTTATGCGGGAACAAGGCATAGTCTTGAAAAACGTATCCTACCTGCCGTTTTGGAGTGGAAGTAATCAGTTGTTTATCTTTCGTTAGAACGACTTTGTTCAGTTCAATCTTTCCTTGATCAGGTGCATCTAAACCAGCAATGCAATTCAGTATAGTCGTTTTCCCTGATCCGGATGGACCGAACAAAATCACGGTCTCGTTCCCCACTTGAAAATCAACATCCAAGGTGAAGTGAGACAATTTTTTTCTGAGTTGAACATAAAGCATAGGACTTTTCTCCTTATTTAGAGTTTCTGAAACTTAGAATATTACGTTTACTCCACCAATTTAACCAGAGAATAGAGCTGAAACCGAGGATTAGTATGACGATTACCCACAGCCGCGCCTCCTCCATTTTACCTGATTCGACAGCAAAATAGATAGCTAAGGGAATGGTATCTGTTTTTCCAGGAATATAACCAGCAAGCATTAATGTAGCACCAAACTCTCCTAATGCCCGAGCAAACGTTAAGACAGTACCAGCTAAAAGACCAGGCCAGGCTAAGGGGAAAGAAATCGTAAAGAATACCTTCCACCTTGATGCGCCTAACGTAAGGGCAGCTTTTTCAATTTGGGGATCGTAATTTTGGAAAGAGGCTGAGGCACTTTGATACATAAGTGGAAACGACACTACAATTGCAGCTATGACAACTCCTAACCAAGAAAATACAATTTGTATACCAAACCAATCGGCTAATAGTTGGCCAATTGGACCGTTATTTCCGAATAAATATAGAAGGCCGAAACCAATAACGGTCGGGGGAAGCACCATAGGCAGCAAAAGAATGGATTCTATGATACTTTTCCCGGGAAATAATTTGCGGCTGATTAATCTTGCTAAAGCAATTCCTGTTACAAAAACAATAAGGGTAGCTATACTTGCTGTTTGTAAAGATAGTAGTAACGGGGAAGAATTCATCCTGTTATCATTCCTGTTCTAACTTAAATCCATAAGATTTAAATATTTCTTGTGTCTCTTCTGATTGCAGGGAATCGAGAAATGCTTCTGCTTCATCCGGGTTTGTGCTTTGACTCGTTACGGCTGCTGGATAAACAATGGTGTCGTGAGTATTTGCTCCTACCTCATTAATTACTTTAACCTGTTCAGACACCATAGCGTCACTTGTATATACAAGCCCGAAATCGGCGTTATTCGATTCTACATAAGTAAGGACTTGTCTAGCATCATTTGCGTACACTAGATGATCTTCAATATCTTCCCAAATTCCGGCCTGTTGCAACGATTGTCTCGCGTATTTGCCTGCAGGCACACTATCCGGATCTCCTATAACGATAGATGCATCATCTTTTATCGACAGTTGTGCTAAATGCTCGATTGATTTGTTATTACCTTCTGAGGCAATTAATACGAGCGTGTTTTCGACGATCGCTTGCTGTGTATCTGTATGAATATGTTCGCCTTCAGCTAATCGGTTTGTCCACTGCTCATCTGCCGAAATAATAGCATCAACGGGGGCGCCTTGTTGAATTTGTTGAGCAATTTTCCCAGAACTTCCAGCATTTAAAGTAATTGAAACGCTATGTTCTTTCTCGTAATCTTCAGCTATTTCTTCCATTACATCTATTAAACTAGCTGCTGTTGAGATCGTAAGTTCTACCTCTTGTCCCTCGGATTGTTGGCAGCCGGTGAAAATTAGTAATGGAATGAAACATATGACGATGATTTTCGTATACATGGTTAGGTCTCCTCAAGGTTTTCATTACTTCCATTATACGAATGGTAAAAATACAAGTAAAATAGATTCTAATCCATTGGTTGTCACTGAAAGGAGTGGCCAAATGAAATTACAAATTATCATTAGTTTGATTTTAGCGTTCTTGCTCACTCAAGCTCCGCTCATCGGGAAATATTTCGCTATGATTAATACGATGATCCATGAAACTGGTCATTCATTAGTGGCGTTATTAACCGGCGGTGAGGTACGAACTATTTCTTTATTTCCTAATACATCCGGGGTCACAATGACTGGGCACTCATCGTGGGTAAGCCAGTTGCTAACTAGTTTATCTGGCTATGTATTTGCTTCTTTTATAGGGTATTTCTTTTTCTACCTTATCATAAAAGGACATTATCGTTGGATGGTCTATATATTATTGGCTTTGTTATTGATCAACGTCTTGTTTTGGGTTCGAAATCTATATGGAGTTTTTTGGCTGGTGACTTTTGGAGCAGGGTTTATTTGGCTTTTGCGTACAGGCCATCAAACGATTATTCAATATGTTCTCGTATTCATAGCTTGCTTAGTTATGGTAGAAGCAGTAAGCAGTGCATTCGAAATTATGCTCCTCAGTTTATTTTCTCCTTCTCAAGCAGGCGATGCAGCTAACCTGGCCAGGATCGTTCCGTTTGTACCTGCGCCAATATTTGGTTTGATGTTTTTCGGACAAGCCGCTTACTTTTTCTGGCTTGCGTTTCGGAAAGTATTCCTCATCTGATCGATTAACAAATGGGCAATTCCTTAAAATCTTATAAAAACTCCGCAAACGCCCTTACCTGATTTTCTTATTCACATAATGTAGTAAAGAAAGTATGGAGAGGGGGTACTCAATATGAGCGGAGGATATGGTGGCGGATTTGCGCTATTGGTTGTGCTGTTTATTTTATTAATTATTATTGGTGCAGCATACGTTGGCGGTGGATACGGCTGTTAATGAAAAGCGGGGAATGACCCCGCTTCTTACATATAGAATAACAGTAGTTTTAGTGCTGTAATTTAGGGTATATAAGTAGTAGATGAATATGAGACTTTTGGGGGAATCGTGTATGGATTTAAAAGATCGGCTGATTAGTCATGGCTACGATCAAATTGATATCTTATTAATTGATGAAGACAATAAGCAGGAGACGGTGGCTGATATTACTCTTCATAAAGTGACAGACTTAGAGTTCAAGCTATATTTAGAACCTGAGTCTATTGATTATGAGCTGCAAGCGGAGAACCCTTACTTTGTTGCCCTTCAAAAACAAGAAAATGACGAGTCTAAAGAAGTGAAAGGGTTTATTTTAGAATGGTAAGTATGGATAGGAGAAAAGGGATTAAGAACTCCCTTTTCTTTTTTTTCGCTCTTTTTTATCAGCTATTCCACCAACAATAAGTAACCCCCCAGAAACAATGAGCAAGCCTGAGACCAGGAAGTTCTCAACGGTAAAAAGAAGGATGATGGCTGCAATGATATTCGCTATGCCAATAAAGCTAAGAATGATTAACATTTGATTTTCTTTATTCAACACAGGACCTCCCTTGATTTTTACTTTAGTATAACGAAATTTAATCCGTGTAGGAATTAACATATCCGTTTGTTTAGTGTTAGGGAAAAAGTGGAATTAATGTCGTAAATGCAAGGAGGAGGATGTTGTGTGATTGAACATAAACTTTATATAAATGGTGAATATACAAACTCTAGCAGCGATGAATGGATTGATATTATCAATCCAGCGACGGAAGAGGCGATTTCCAAAACACCGAAAGGAACAACAGAAGACGTTAATCGTGCGGTAGAAGCAGCATTTGAGGCACAAAAGGAATGGGAGCTGACCCCTAATATTGAAAGGGGAAAAATTGTACGCAAGCTCGGTGATCAAATTGAAGAGAACAGAGCTACGTTTATTGAATTATTGCAAGAAGAACAGGGCAAAGATCATGAATTGGCGAGTGGAGAAGTTGATTTAGCCATTGATTATTTTAGATACATGTCTGAATGGGCCCGACGTATTGAAGGAGAAATCGTACCGAGCGACCGGCCAAATGAAAACATCTATATTTACAAAAAACCAATAGGGGTTGTTGCTGGCATTGTGCCTTGGAACTTCCCGGTATTTATTTTGGCCAGAAAAGTGGCTACCGCTTTAGTGACTGGGTGCTCAATCGTATTAAAACCAAGCCAGCAAACTCCAAATACCGCCATGGAGTTTACTAAGATTATAGATTCAATGGAAGAAATCCCTAAAGGCGTGTATAACGTAGTAACAGGTACAGGTTCTGAAATAGGAAATGCTTTGGCCACACATGAAAAAGTGCACATGGTGTCTATGACGGGCAGTGTGCCTGCAGGAACGAAAGTGATGGAAGCTGCTGCTCAAAACATTACAAAAGTAAACCTTGAACTTGGTGGAAAAGCACCAGCCATAGTAACTGAAAATGCAGATCTCGATGTAGCTGTAGAAAGCATTCAAACTTCACGTTTAGCAAACAATGGACAGGCCTGTACGAATGCTGAGCGCGTGTATGTGCATGAAAGTGTAGCAGAAGAATTAATAGACAAGTTAAAACATTCTTTTGAACAACTTACTATTGACGACCCACGTGAAAACAAAGAGGCGGATGTAGGACCGCTGGTAAGTAAAGATCGGTTAGAAGAAGTAGAAGGAATGGTGAATGATGCAATAGAAGCTGGAGCTCAAGTGGTCATTGGCGGTGAGCGCGCTTCTAAGGAAAAAGGTTATTTTTATAAGCCGACGATCCTAACGAATGTTCAGCATGATTCTCCTATTATGCAGGAAGAAATATTTGGACCTGTTATTCCAATCACAACCTATCAAACATTAGATGAAGCGATAGAGAAAGGGAATGATACGGAGTTTGGTTTATCTTCTTCCGTTTATACAGAAGACCTAAATCAAGCCATGCGTGTAGTGAATGAACTCAAATTTGGAGAAACTTTTGTAAACCGTGAAAACTTTGAAGCGGTTCAAGGATATCATGCAGGCATGCGCAAATCAGGACTTGGAGGAGCGGATGGTAAACACGGAATGGAAGACTTCCTTGTGACCCAAGTCGTTTATATGCAATATAAAAATGATAAGCAATAAAAAATTCTCCCTTGAAAAAGGGAGAATTTTTTTATTGCAGTTCCGTTAGAGAGAATAAAGGGTTTTAGAAACGACTCCCTTTCCGCGGGAGAATGGTGTGCCTGCTCGAGCGCTCGTCCGCGGAAAGGGAAGGGACCTCGCTCCTGGCTGCAAGAAAAAAGCTTGCGGAAAACCAGGGGTTTCTCCACGAGCTAGAGATCTTTTTTAACGGTTATCAATTTTTTCAGGATAAAGGTCGTGGTTCATTAATCGGTGAGAAGCCATATCTTCGTACTTTGTGTCAGGCTTTCCATAATTACAATAAGGATCAATGGAAATCCCGCCTCTTGGGGTGAATTTCCCCCAAACTTCTATATAACGAGGGTCCATTAGATCGATTAAATCATTCATAATCGTATTTACGCTATCCTCGTGAAAGTCTCCATGATTTCTGAAACTAAACAAATATAATTTCAAAGATTTACTTTCTACCATTTTTACGTCAGGAATGTAGCTAATATAAATGGTAGCAAAATCAGGCTGGCCTGTTTTTGGGCAAAGGGTCGTAAATTCCGGGCAATTAAATTTTACAAAATAATCGCGATTTGGATGCTGATTATCAAATGTTTCTAATACATCAGGGTCGTATTCAAACGAATAATCGTTGTTTTGATTACCTAGGAGCGTTAAATCTGTTAAATGTTCATCTTTACGTCCAGCCAAGGGAATCCTCCTTTATTTAAAAAGTTATACGTATTTCTATCATGATAAGCATGTCTATTATAGGGATCGCTATCTCGTAAGTCAATGAACCAAAGGGTGATTAAGACCTAATTATGTAAATCTTTGGGCGTTTCCCTTTAAAAATGAATCGCTTTCTACTAAAATAGTAAGTAATTCACGAAATTTTTTGAAAATGTCATGAAATCAGCTCTGTTTCAACATAAAATTTAAGCAGAGCTTTTTTCAGAGGTAAAAAGAAACCGTTTACAAAAATTCATTCTATGAGGTGATATTATGGACATGCAACCAATCAAAGCAAGATCAGGAAATCACAACTTAGAAAACTATGAACAAACGTACAACAACTTTAAATGGGATGAAGCGAAAGCTAATTTTACTTGGAGTGAAACAGGAAAAGTAAACATCGCTTATGAAACCATTGATAAGCATGCTGCGGATCCTGCTAAAAAAGATAAAGCTGCTCTTATTTATTCTTCTCCTGATCGTGAAGAATCATTAACATTTGAGCAACTAAAGAAAAAGAGTAATCAATTTGCCAACGTTCTTAAGAATCAAGGCATTGAAAAAGGGGATCGTGTTTTCTTGTTCATGCACCGCAGCCCTGAATTTTATGCTTCTTTTTTAGGCATTTTAAAAACCGGTGCGATTGCTGGTCCTTTATTTGAAGCATTTATGGAACAAGCGGTTCGGGACAGACTTGAAGACAGTGAAGCGAAAATGCTGATTACGACGCCAGATCTGTTGGATCGTGTACCTCAGGATGAACTTCCTAACCTGGAGAAGATTATATTAGTAGGTGGAGATGATGACAGCCGCTATATCAGTTTTGAAAAGGAAATGGAAAACGCCTCTGAGGATTTCGAAATTGAATGGGTCGATTTAGAGGATGGCATGCTGCTTCACTATACGTCTGGGTCAACTGGTAAACCTAAAGGGGTTTATCACGTGCATAATGCGATGATTCAGCATTACCAAACAGGAAAATGGGTATTAGACCTTAAGGAAGACGATGTCTATTGGTGTACAGCTGACCCTGGCTGGGTAACTGGAACGAGCTATGGAATCTTTGCTCCATGGTTAAACGGCGTAACAAATGTGATCAGAGGCGGTCGATTTAGTCCAGATGATTGGTATGGGACTATTGCTGAGCAGAACGTGAGTGTTTGGTACTCTGCGCCTACAGCATTCCGAAAATTATTAAGTGCTGGGGAAGAAACGGCTAAGAAACACGATCTTTCTTCTCTTCGTCATATTTTAAGTGTAGGAGAGCCATTGAATCCAGAAGTTATCACTTGGGGGCTTAAAGCCTTTGATCTCCGCATTCATGATACGTGGTGGATGACTGAAACCGGGGCTATGCTTATTTGTAACTATCCATCTGTCGACATGAGACCTGGTTCCATGGGTAAACCGTTCCCGGGTGTTGAAGCAGCGATTGTCGATAATGAAGGAAATAAATTACCGGCTAATCAAATGGGGAACCTGGCAATACGAGAGGGATGGCCATCTATGATGAGAGCTATCTGGAATAACCCTGGAAAATATGAAAGCTACTTTATTAATGGCTGGTATGTGTCCGGCGATAGTGCTTATCAGGATGAAGACGGGTACTTCTGGTTCCAAGGCCGTTTGGATGATGTCATTAATACATCAGGAGAACGAGTCGGACCTTTTGAAGTGGAAAGTAAATTAATTGAGCATGAAGCCGTAGCGGAAGCTGGCGTTATTGGGAAGCCGGATCCAGAACGAGGCGAAATTATTAAAGCGTTCATAACGTTACGAGAAGGCTATAGCGAATCAGATGAATTGCGCGAGGATATTCGACAGTTCGTGAAGAAAGGTCTAAGTGCACACGCAGCCCCTCGTGAAATAGAGATTAAGGATACCATTCCTAAAACGCGAAGCGGGAAAATTATGAGACGTCTTCTTAAATCATGGGAACTTGGGTTACCGACTGGAGATACGTCTACTTTAGAAGAATAATGAAGATGGAGCACACAGTGTTGTACTGTGTGCTCAGCTTGTAGAGAAACCTAAAAGAGTGTAAATTTCCTTGTGTTAAAGAGAGTGAAGCGTTGTAGGAAACGACTCCCTTTCCGCGGGCGAATGGTGTGCCTCCTCGGGCTTTATCAGCCCTCCGGGGTCACACCTTATTCACATTTCCCGCAGGAGTCTCGCCGTTTCCTACAACCCTTTTTCGAAATAGATCACTGGCAAAATCATTTACTCAAGCTGTGCCCTTATGAAAACAGCGTTTGCAAAAGGGTATTCACATTACGAAGGTTTCAAGATTCCTTTCTCCATACTTATATGAAGTACGTCTTAGCTTTTTCGACAGCATGAGCACACAGTTTGGTACTGTGTGCTCTTCTCTGTCTAAAATTGTTTCACGTGAAACAATTGTCTTTTATCGCCGATTCATAAGCTTATATGCACCCGGTTTAGGGAATAGATAAAGGATAGAATAAGGGTCCTTCAGGGGCTTTTTATATTGGATAAAAATACATAATCTTTTGCTCGTAATAGAAAGGTTTATTAATTCGAAGGAAGTGAAGATCTTGTCGAAGCCATTGTATGATGTGATAGGAATTGGAATTGGTCCTTATAATCTAGGGTTAGCTGCTTTGCTGGAGGAAACAGACTTATCATCAGCCTTTTTTGACGACACTCCAAAATTTGAATGGCACCCCGGCATGCTTATTGACGGGATGGATTTACAAGTGCCTTTTTTAGCTGATCTTACAACATTTGCAGACCCAAAGAATCCCTACACATTTATGAATTATTTACATGAACATAACCGAATGTTTCCTTTTTTCTTTCATCAGCAATTCAAAATTCCGCGTCAGGAATACAATCATTATTTACAATGGGTAGCTGAACAATTAAAAGGTTTATATTTTAATCATCTCATTACAGATGTTATTGACCACAGCGATCATTATGAAGTTATAGCTTTTGATAAGGACAACAATCAAAAAGAGAGCTACCTAACCAAACATGTTGTTTTAGGGACAGGGAGTAAACCGCTGATTTTAGATGGAATGGATGACCTGCCGCGTGAAGATGTGATTCATACAAGCAGGTATTTGTTTGAAAAGGAAAGCCTTCTTGATTCAAAGCATGTAACAGTGGTTGGCTCTGGGCAAAGTGCGCTCGAGGTGTTCCTTGACTTATTAGAAGAACAGAAGCGCAATGATATGAAGCTGACGCTGCTTTCAAGGACAGGGGGGCTATTTCAGCTCGATCAGGCAAAATTTGCGCAAGAGTTTTTTACCCCTGAATACGTAGATTATTTTCATGCTTTAACCTTTGACCAGCGGCAAAAGAATTTAGAAACGCTTGGTGCTCTAAGAAAGGGGATTGACCCTGACACGCTTACTCGGCTTTATACTCAGCTTTACCATAAAACAGCGGGAGGACAAAAAAGTCATGTGCTTATTAACCCGATGACTGAAGTGAAATCAATCGAACGTAAGGAAAAGGGTTATTTGCTGGAATGTGAGCAATCGCAGGAGGAAAAAACATTTCATTATCAAACGGATAAAGTTATCTTAGCCACAGGCTATAAGCCAAATTTGCCAAGTTGGTTTTTGGATCGATTTCAAGAGAAAATTAAATGGGAAGATGAAAAAAGCTTTGAAGTTTCGAGAGACTACCAACTTGTCTTTAAAGACCAGCGTGAGCATCACTTTTTTACTTTAACAAATCTCGTTCATTCCCACGGGGCAGGGGCTACGAATCTAGGTTTGTCTGTTCATCGGAACATTCATATTATTAATCAAATAGCTGGTAAAAAAGTGTACAAAAATCAGCAGGATACTGCTTTTCAAACATTTTCAATGACCGATTTCTCATAATTGAATATCCATTATCTTGAAGAAATGAGTTTAATTTTAACAAATAGGGGAACATAAAATTTGTGACTTCATTAAACAACATTCAAGGAGTGGTAACGATATGAGTAAGATTGCATGTGTCATGACATCCCTGTTTGAAGACGTAGAATATACACAGCCAGTTGATGCTTTTTCAAAAGAAGGACATGAAGTAACTACGATTGAGTGGGAAGCTGGAAAAGAAGTTACTGGGAAACAAGGACAAACGACAGTAACGATTGATACTTCTATTGATGATGTAAAGCCTGAAGACTTTGATGCTTTATTCATTCCTGGAGGCTTTTCTCCAGATCAGCTGCGTGGCGATGAGAAATTTGTTGCATTCGCTAAGCATTTTATGGATGAAAAGAAACCAGTTTTTGCTATTTGCCATGGTCCACAGCTGCTTATTACAGCAAAATCGTTAGAAGGACGCACAGCTACTGGCTTTAAATCCATTGCTGTAGATATGGAATATGCAGGTGTTACATTTAAAGATGAAGAAGTAGTAGTGTGTGGAAATCAGTTGGTGACGAGTCGTCAGCCAGATGACCTTCCCGCTTTCAATAAAGAAGCGAATAAGCTTTTAAACTAAAGGTACGATTGAAAAGGAAGCCGCTGAGGATCGTTTCTCCTTGGCGGCTTTCTTATATATTCAAAAGTCGTATAGTGTATGATCGTCGAATAAACTATAATAAGAAATAAGAAGGACTTAGAGAAAGGGGGGGAATGACGTGATTGTTATCGAAAGAGAAGAAGATTTTTTATTGATTGCTCAGCATGAACATGCTTTAGTGTCGGGAGAAATTGTATTGCACTGGAAGCAAAAATTTCTTCTTCGATCTAAGCTTCGTGAGGAAGCGGACTGGGCGGTGTCTCAGCATGATCGGGCATGGATTCCGTTAGATGAACATCCATCTTGGAATGAAGAGAAAGAACGACCTTATTCGTTTATCGATTATCCGTTAAAGGAAAAACTACAAGCCTATCAAAGAGGAATTAAGGAAGTCTCTGATCGTTCTTCCTATGCTGGAATGCTATGTAGTTCTCACTATCAATCATTTTTTTCTAAGGATAGTGGAGATCCACTGATCGAGAAATTTATTGCAGAAGAAGAGAAGCGGCGTCAGGAATTAGCTTTTCATATGAAGATGGAGGTTCCTTCTGACATTTATCAACTTCATTTCGAACGGCTGCAATTTTGTGATGATCTCTCTTTATATGTTTGTATGCAAGAACCCGGAATTCCTAAAGAGGAAGAAGTTTCCTGGTTCCGAGATGGTTTTAGACAGCAGTTTGATGTAGCTCCACAAGGGGTTATGCCGAGATGGGAAGATAAAAAAAGAGTTTCTCTTGATCCGTTCCCTTTTGAGCATGAATTTGAAGTCAGAATTCCTTATCGAGGGGTGTCTAAGCGAGCCATTGAAGAGGTAGGTTTGGAGAAAGCTTATCATCAAGCAGAAATTCACCATCGCACGGTGGCATTTGTTAAATGAAGGAGGCAGCCTTACGAGCTGCCTTCAGCTTGTAGAGAAACTTTAGTTTTTAATGCACGGGAAAAATTCTTTCGTTCGATAGAATAAAGGGTTCCAGGAAACGACTCCCTTTTCATGGCCCTACACGAGGTGGGCTCGTTCGATGTTGGCACACCCGAACTTAATCGAACTTCCTATTTAAAACCTTCTCAGGCTTGTGGTATTAGCAGGTCCGCCTACTTTGATAAAAGGGACGGAAAAAAGTGACGACTCCTGCGGGATGAGCAGACAGGAGAGGCCCCGCAGGTCGCAGACCGAGGAGACTTTCCGTCTTGCCCCGCGGAAAGCGGCGCTTTTTTTCTGTTCCTTTTCTCCAGGCAAAAATGAAGGAACTACCATAGGGATATCATATTATATCCATCTAAGCTTTTTAAACAGCCTAAAGGCAGCCTTATGAGCTGCCTTCTTTTTTACTGGTTTTTCTCAATATTAAAATCATTGTTTAGGATCTCCCAGTTTTGAGGGAAAGAGAGTCCTAATTTCCAGTAGCTGATGCCTTTTAAATTCAATTCTTTAATTAAATCAAATTTCTCTTGGATCGAGCGAGCATCTTCAAACCAAACTTCGTGTTCATTACCTTCCCCGTCGGTATACGTGAAATAAGGAGCTTGAGCTTCTTCATCATATGAAATGGCGGCATTATTTTCACGTGCCAGCTGTATCGCTTGCTGAGGGCTGATGGCTTTGGCGAATTCTCCTCCTGGTTCAAAAGGCAAGGTCCAATCATATCCGTATAAATTTTGACCTAGTAATATTTTCTCCGCAGGCATTTCTGTTAACGCATAGTCGACGACTTCTCTCACTTTATTGATCGGCGATACAGCCATAGGCGGACCGCCGCTATATCCCCACTCATATGTCATTAACACGACAAAGTCGACAATCTCACCATGGGCTTTATAATCATGGGCTTCATACCACTCTCCCTGCTGCTCTGCACTTGTTTTTGGAGCGAGAGCTGTGGAGATTAATAATCCTTCATTGGACAGCCTCTGTTTCGCTTTTCGTAAAAATTGATTGTACTGCTCCCCTAATTCTGGAGGCAAAAATTCCAAATCAAAGTGGATATCTTGATAGCCAACCTCTTGAGCGGTTTGTATAATGTTATCTAATAATGTATCTTGGAGCTGTTCATTTGTAAGAATGGTACGTCCTAGTTCATCACTAAAGCCCTCATCCGTTAAATTTGTAACCACCATCATTAATGCAGCGTTGTTATTTCGGGCAATGGCTGGAAAGTTATCAAGTGGCGGAGCCTCAAGAGACCCATCCTCTTGAATGCGATAACTAAAGGGTGCTAAATACGTAAGTAAAGCCGATCGTCTCTCAGCAGCATTTCTTAAATTCTCTGATACTTGACCTCCTGTTGGCTCAATATAAGCATTAACAGTAATATCACTCTTCGGTTTTTGAGGGATATAAAGGCGGAATCCCACCGGAAGCATAGCACCCGGCTGTAGCTGGTTTACTTGGATTAGCTCTTCAACAGTTGTATTAAAGAGCTGGGCGATTTCAAAAAGACTATCGCCGGGCTGAACAAAATAAAATTCCCCATCAATAGGAATAACGAGCGCTTGACCGATCACTAAGTCTCCTGGAGTTTCTAACTCATTCGCTTCTATAATCCTATTTGGCGGGGTTTCATATAGGGCTGCAATGGAATAGACGGAATCCCCCTGTGAGACAACATGAATTTGCATGTTAAAGACACTCCTTCCTCAACTACAATGAATATATGAGAGAACTTGGTTCATTTATACGAAAATATGATTAAAAAGGAGAGGATTTTTTGACTACAGATGAATACTACATGAGCCTGGCTCTGGAACAGGCAAATATAGCGGAAGCGATGGGAGAAGTTCCAATCGGAGCAGTGATTGTACATAACGATGAAGTCATTGCCTCAGGATATAATAAACGTGAAACGTCGCAGCTGGCTTCCTCGCATGCTGAATTTATTGCGATAGAAAAAGCCAATCAAGTGTTAGGAAGCTGGAGGCTGGAAGATTGCACTTTATATGTAACCCTTGAGCCATGTCCGATGTGTGCAGGAGCGATTGTTCAATCGAGAGTTCCTCGAGTCGTCTATGGAGCTGCTGATCCTAAAGCAGGTTGTGCGGGAACATTAATGAACCTTTTGCAAGAAGAACGATTTAACCATCAGTGTGAAGTGGAAAGCGATGTACTGGGAGCTCAATGCGGGCAAATTCTATCTCAGTTCTTTAGAGAATTAAGAGAAAACCGAAAAAAGAAATAAAATGGAAACAATTATCTGCACGTAAGCATTGCATTTTTTGATAAAACTCGCTATACTTGAAAATACCGTGCTAAGCGGGGAGGTAGCGGTGCCCTGTACTCGCAATCCGCTATAGCGAGGCCGAATCCCCACTCCAGGTGGTTCGAATTCAAGGTCTGCCTCATGAGAGTGGTGTTGACACCCAGGTCCTGCGCAACGGGAACCAGTGAACCCTGTCAGATCCGGAAGGAAGCAGCAGTAAGCTGATCATCTCGTGTGCCGCGGGAGTGCCTGGGTCGAGCCATGAACATGAGTAACGCTTGGGTTCGAGCCATCGAAAGTGGGTGCACGGTATACATATACCAAATGAAGAGCCGTTATGAGGAATGATCATAGCGGCTCTTTTTTTACGCAATAAAACGGGGGGAGAAGCCTTTCTTAATAAGGTTCACATACGCTCCTTAAATCAGTTATAATAGACGAGAGACTAAAAAGGGAGCGCGGTTGAATGAGTTATCAGGCACTGTACCGTGTTTGGCGGCCTAGAAACTTTGAAGATGTAGTTGGACAAACCCATATTACGCGAACGCTGCAAAATGCGATCGCCCAAGATAAATTTTCTCACGCTTATTTATTCTCAGGTCCTCGTGGTACAGGGAAGACTAGTGCTGCAAAGATTTTTGCTAAAGCCGTAAACTGTGAGAATGCTCCGGCGAAAGAGCCGTGTAATGAGTGCTCTGCTTGTCTTGGAATCCAAGACGGATCCATTTCAGATGTCATTGAAATTGATGCGGCTTCTAATAACGGAGTTGAGCAAATAAGAGAAATTCGAGACAAAGTAAAGTACGCTCCAAGCGCTGTCTCTTACAAAGTTTATATTATTGATGAAGTACACATGCTTTCTATGGGAGCATTTAACGCTTTATTAAAAACGTTAGAAGAACCTCCGGAGCATGTGATCTTTATATTAGCAACGACTGAGCCTCACAAAATTCCACTGACGATTATTTCTCGCTGTCAACGCTTTGATTTTAAGAGGATTACCCAGCAGGCTATGGTCGACCGCATGGAGAAAATCATTGGAGCAGAAGAAGTTTCTATTGAACGAGAGGCATTAGAAATTGTAGCGCTCTCGGCAGAAGGTGGTATGAGGGATGCGTTAAGCTTACTCGATCAATCCATTTCCTACAGTGAAGAGGAAGTAACGGTGGATGATGTTTTGGCGGTCACAGGTTCTGTATCTCAACGTAAACTCTCAGAAGTTATCCAAGCATTAAATGACAAGCAAATTAATGAATCGTTAAGTATAGTGGATCAGCTGATTCAGCAAGGGAAAGACCCTGGACGTTTTGTGTTTGATCTTATTTATTACCTTCGTGATCTCTTACTATATCAAAGTGCTCCAGATTTACAGCATAATCTTGAGCGAGCGATCCCAGACGAAGCCTTTAAAAATTTAGCTGATCTCTTGCACCCTCAGTGGGTTCAACAAACGATTCGAGAATTAAATAAATGCCAACAGGAAATGAAATGGACGACTAGTCCTAAAGTGTTTATCGAAATTGCGATATTAAATATAGTGGATAAACAACCAGCCGATCCGGTTAATCCTGATTCTGATGCGGTGACGAAGCTTTCACAAAAGCTAGAGAAAATGGAAAAAGAACTCGCTCAACTTAAGGCGAATCCGCCCGTTCACTCAGGAAGCAGCGCAGCATCTGCGCAGCCTCAAAAGCGCACACCTGCAAGATCGAATAAAAACGGTTATAATGTTCCATATGATCGTATTCGTATCGTTTTGAGCGAAGCTTCTAAAGAAGAGTTGAAGCAAGTCCAAAGTCAGTGGCCTCAGTTTATGGATCGTTTAAAGCAAAGTAATGCACCTGCGCATGCTACGCTATTAAATAGTAAGCCGAGTGCTGCTTCATCGAAAGCCCTTATCTTAGCTTTTCGATATGACATTCATTGTTCGTTAGCACTTGAGCATCAAAAAACGATCGAACCTTTACTTACCGAGTTTACAGGTAAACCGTTAACGGTTATTCCGATCCCGGTTGAAAAGTGGAAAGAACTTCGCGAAGAATATGTGCGCAAACAGAAGGATAGTAGTGGCGAAGATGGCAGTCAGTCAGCTCCTGAAGAAGGTGGACAGGAAGAAGATCCACTTATTTCAGAAGCCAGAAAATTAGCAGGCGACGAGCTTATTGACATTCAAGATTAAAGTGAAAGATTAAAAGGAGGAGTTTTACCATGCGTGGTGGAGGAAACATGAACAATATGATGAAACAAATGCAAAAAATGCAAAAGAAAATGATGAAGGCTCAAGAAGAGCTTTATGAAATGACATTTGAAGCAACGGCTGGCGGCGGAATGGTGAAAGTCGTGGCTAACGGTAAAAAAGAAATTACGGATGTCGAAATTAATGAAGAAGTTGTAGATCCAGATGACGTTGAGATGCTTCAGGATCTAATTATTGCGGCAACGAACGATGTCATCAAGCAAGTCGACGATAAAACGAATGATACGATGGGTGAGTTCACGAAAGGCATGCCTGGTGGAATGTTCTAGGAGGAGTTTCCATGTATTATCCAGAACCAATATCAAAACTGATTGACAGTTTTACGAAGCTTCCAGGGATAGGCCCTAAGACGGCTGTCCGCCTGGCTTTTTTCGTCCTTGAAATGGAAGAAGATGATGTCCTTGATTTCGGGAAAGCTCTTGTCAACGCGAAAAGAGAGCTGACTCATTGTACCACTTGCGGTCACATCACGGATCAAGATCCATGCTCCATTTGTCAGGATGAATCTCGTGATTCTTCTATTATATGCGTTGTCCAAGATCCAAAGGACGTCATTGCCATGGAAAAAATGAAAGAATTCAGCGGTAAATACCATGTGCTCCATGGAGCGATCTCACCAATGGATGGGATCGGACCCGAAGACATTAACGTTCCAAGTCTTATTAACCGTTTGAAGGATGAAGGGGTGGAAGAGCTCATTTTAGCGACCAACCCTAACATTGAAGGAGAGGCAACGGCTATGTATATCTCAAGGCTGGTTAAGCCCTCAGGTATACGTATGACTAGAATTGCCCACGGGCTTCCTGTCGGCGGCGACTTGGAATATGCAGATGAAGTTACGTTATCTAAAGCGCTTGAAGGTCGCAGAGACCTTTAAATAGAAACTTCCTATAAGGAAGTTTCTATTCTCTTGTTGAGAAATCATTTCATATGAACATTGATAGGTAGTGGTCTTCTTCCTTTATCCTTTAGAATTAAAAAAGGAAAGCGTGCTGTTTGTTAATGTATATAAAGGGTGGATCATCTTGTTAACAAAGAAAAAGGCTAAAAAGAAAGCCATGGATCAGCAGTTATTAGCGGATATTAAACGGTTGAAACATGAGTGGGAAACACTTGAAAACATCATCGAACATAGTATTGAGCCGAGTGAAGAAGGTTTGTTGGATTTATCATTAGCCAAATCTAAATATTTCTACTTATTAAGAGAAGCGAGACATCGAAAGATTAATGCTCTTTCTTAAACAAAAGGCATACCCCCTTGTGCACACACATAACTTGAAGTAAGAAAAGTTATTTGCACAGGGGGATTACTATGGATCCAGTATTAGTTATTCTTTTATTAGGACTAGCCATACCTTTATTGTTGATTGTAGGAATGCCAGCTTCGCCCATTAAGTGGATTGGACGAGCTTTAATGAGAGTAGTTATTGCGGTCGTTCTATTATTTTTCGTTAATCTCTTTGGCGCTCAGTTTGGTCTCCACATACCCATTAACGTGTTTACAACGGCCGCATCAGCGCTGCTTGGACTGCCTGGAGTTCTATCACTAGTAGCCATTCATATTTGGGTGTTGTAAGAAGGTTGAGTCCTAAACTCGACCTTCTTCTTTTAATTTTTCTGTGTTGAACAATTATAATAATCGTGTACATCACAGAATCCATGCCATTGTATATTAGATGGGAAACAGCAGTGATCCTCTTTTTATTAGGAAAGGGTTACGGAGCTGGTAGAGAGTCGTCTTCCTTAGCTCTTTTGTTCCTTTCCCAAGCAACGGAACCTTTCTATTCTATAGAACAATACCAACACTGAAAGTTAACAAGTCCTTGCTTATAAAAAAATATAATGTTTTTTTGAAAAAAGTATTGCAATGTTGTTGAGTAGCGTGGTATATTATTACTTGTCGCGTTAAGAGAGCGGCAGCGGCGAACGAAGCCGAAATAAAAATCATGAAAAAAGTTGTTGACTTCAACTTAAACACATGATATATTTATTAAGTCGCCATTTTGAGGCGGCGAACGAATTTGATCTTTGAAAACTGAACGAACCAACCAGTACGTCAAGAT
>NZ_BMEL01000001.1 GCF_014636475.1 Halobacillus andaensis | reverse complement strand
GACACGTGCAGCTGACGGATACTAATCAATCGATGACTTAACTATTTCCCTTTGTGAAAAAGTTTGATGACATGATGTCCGAAAGGTCTTATCCAGTTTTGAGGGTTTAGAAAAAAGTTTTCAAAAACCCTTGAATTTTTCTTAAAAGGACAATATAATATATCTTGTCCGCAAAAAAGAAAACCGAAAAGATCTGGTGACGAC
Organism: Halobacillus andaensis; assembly: GCF_014636475.1. Lineage (GTDB taxonomy): Bacteria > Bacillota > Bacilli > Bacillales > Halobacillaceae > Halobacillus_A > Halobacillus_A andaensis. Next base: position 1,423,170 of record NZ_BMEL01000001.1, on the reverse strand, counting down.
AGCGAAGAGGTCACACCTGTTCCCATGCCGAACACAGCAGTTAAGCTCTTCAGCGCCGATGGTAGTCGGGTCGATCCCCGTGAGAGTAGGACGTTGCCAGGTTATACATTATTCCACAGTAGCTCAGTGGTAGAGCAATCGGCTGTTAACCGATCGGTCGTAGGTTCGAATCCTACCTGTGGAGCCATTCTTCTGGAGAGCTGTCCGAGCTGGCCGAAGGAGCACGATTGGAATTCGTGTAAACCGTTCACGCGGTTTCGAGGGTTCGAATCCCTCGCTCTCCGCCATTTTAACATTTACGACTGGCCCGTTGGTCAAGTGGTTAAGACACCGCCCTTTCACGGCGGTAACACGGGTTCGAATCCCGTACGGGTCACCACTCATATGGAGGATTAGCTCAGCTGGGAGAGCACTTGCCTTACAAGCAAGGGGTCGCAGGTTCGAGCCCTGCATCCTCCACCATTTCGACTTCTCGAAAGAGAAACAATTATAGCAGACATCATGTCTACATTATCGCGGGGTAGAGCAGTTCGGTAGCTCGTCGGGCTCATAACCCGGAGGTCGCAGGTTCAAATCCTGCCCCCGCAACCAAATTAATTTAGCGCAGCTAAAACATAATTCTATAACGGTCCGGTAGTTCAGTTGGTTAGAATGCCTGCCTGTCACGCAGGAGGTCGCGGGTTCGAGTCCCGTCCGGACCGCCACTGATTACACATTTACATATGCTAGATCAATCATTGTTTGGCTCGGTAGCTCAGTCGGTAGAGCAACGGACTGAAAATCCGTGTGTCGGCGGTTCGATTCCGTCCCGAGCCACCATCTTTTTTGACTAGCCGGCCTAGCTCAACTGGTAGAGCAACTGACTTGTAATCAGTAGGTTGGGGGTTCAAGTCCTCTGGCCGGCACCATCAAGTGCTTTTATTACATGGAGGGATAGCGAAGTTGGCCAAACGCGGCGGACTGTAAATCCGCTCCCATCGGGTTCGTAGGTTCGAGTCCTACTCCCTCCACCATTTAATTTTATAATTCATTCAAATAGGGGTATAGTTTAATGGTAAAACTACGGTCTCCAAAACCGTCAATGTGGGTTCGATTCCTACTACCCCTGCTTTGTTTTGTGGCGGTTGTGGCGAAGTGGTTAACGCACCGGATTGTGGTTCCGGCATTCGTGGGTTCGATTCCCATCAGCCGCCCCATTTTTTTATCTAGTTAATTAATGGGCTATAGCCAAGCGGTAAGGCAACGGTTTTTGGTACCGTCATGCGCTGGTTCGAATCCAGCTAGCCCAGCCATTTTATACTGCGGGAGTAGTTCAGTGGTAGAACACCACCTTGCCAAGGTGGGGGTCGCGGGTTCGAATCCCGTCTCCCGCTCCAGAATATATTGCATCACATATATAATAAATGAATATAATCTATTAAATTCTTTATTTCAATGGCGGCATAGCCAAGCGGTAAGGCAGAGGACTGCAACTCCTTTATCACCGGTTCGATTCCGGTTGCCGCCTCCATGAAATGCCGGTGTGGCGGAATTGGCAGACGCGCACGACTCAAAATCGTGTTCCTTACGGAGTGTCGGTTCGACCCCGACCACCGGTACTTTAGATTATCAGTTATATTAAGTGAATATACCGTAATATCAACCGTTTTTCACATTGTGGAGAACGGTTTTTTTGTGTTTAAAAATCGTTTTAGTCTTTATTAAATACCTTCTGATCGTGTGAACTAAATCGTGTTCAATTAAGGGGGTGTATCAGTATTGGCTAGGCGTAGGAACGCTTTAAATGATTCTGAACTATCCTTTGTTCAACATAATAAGCAATCGTATGTGGAAAGTTTTAAAAGTGCTATAGAACTGTTCGAAAAGGACTGTGAGTTACGCAACTTAAGGCCTTATACCATAAGGTATTACCGTAATGAAATTTCAGCATACCTTAGTTATTTATCTGAACAAGGATTCGATTTAACAAAACTTAAGCCAATAAACATTACTGAAGAACAAATTAAAGAGAATGTCATTATGTATATGAAAAAATATAAAGGGTTAAAGGTGGTCACTATCAATACTCGTTTACGGGCATTACGTGCTTTCTTTAATTTTTTGTACCGGCATAAACATATACCTAAAAATCCTATGGCTAATATTAAGCTTTTAAAAGATAGGAAAGCTGTAATACCAACATTCTCGAAAGAACAATTAAATAAGTTGTTTAGGCAGCCTGATTTAAGAACGTTTATAGGATATCGTGATTATACGATCATGATGCTTTTCTTAGAGACTGGAATACGGGTCAGTGAACTCACTGGACTTACCCTTAGAGATATACGGTGGGAAGATAATTTAATCTGTGTACGAAATGCAAAGAGTTATAGAGAGAGATTAGTACCTATACAGAGTGAAATGAAGAATCAGTTAGAAAAATACTTAAAGTTACGTGGTTCAGTTAATTGCGAAGAGTTATTTATAACAATTGACGAGACACCATTAACCAGGCGTGGAATAATGCAAAGAGTAGAACGCTACGGGAAGTTAGCAGAGTTAAAAGGGGTAAGGTGCAGCTGTCACACATTTAGGCATACATTCGCTAAATTAAGCGTACAGCAGGGGGCGAATATTTTTGAACTACAAGCAATCTTAGGCCATACAAGTATGGAGATTGTTAAAACATATGTAAATTTATTTGGCACTGATGTAAGAGACAGTCATAAGAAATTTTCACCTGTTAAGGTCTTAAATAAAAGATATCACTAAACAAAAAGAAAGCCACCTTTTGCAGAAGGTGACTAATTTTAAAAATTAAACTATAACTGAATAGCTGTTTAACCAGCATTTTCAATTACCTTCATTTTATCAAAAAAATTGATATCTGCAAGGTTTAGTTTCCTATTGTCTTTTTTAGATAGGACAGTTGGTTATTCACTTGCTGGAAAGCCTAATAATAGCAAGTAAATCAAACCTTGAGAGGTAAGCTGAAGCCACTGCAATAAGTTCAGCGTTATTCACGTTAGCAGTTCCTTATTTCTGTGTGAATAGACTACGTGAAAGCTACGTTAGTGCTAGGCGTGGAAGGATGTTGCAATTACGGTTGCAGTAGGACAAGCCATAAGTACCAGTTGGGAAACTATCAGGGGCATCTGAAATAGTAGGTTTGTGTGGGGAAATCCAGCGATTAAATAAGGTGCATACAATACGGAAACCAAAATTCGATATACCATGTTGTGCAATTGCAAAAATCGTCTACTTCCTTACAAGTAAATTCTCACTTTATTTTCCTGTAGGTAGTCGATTTTTTGCACCAAGCCATTTTCCAAATTTCTCAACCCATGTTGGCAAAAACAATAACCCCTGTAAAATTCTTAATTATATTTCAAAAGGACTGGCGAAAACTGGTATAATTTGAGATAAAAGATATACATAAGGATGGGGTAGTAAGTGAGAAATAATACAGTGGATTTATTAGAATCTTTTAAGCAAAGCTTAAAATCAACATACGATATTTTTTCAGAAGTGAATCCTAGGGAAATGAACTATAATCGCTATATCACAGATGAAGAATTTAGAGAAGTCAGGCGAATAATCAAGAAGATAGATGAAGAGAGAGGTAAGGAAGCACCAGCTTTAATTTTATCAAATAGAACTATTGAGGAATTTTGCTTGGACATGGCTAGTGAAAATTGGAATGAAGACCATTTAAATTTTATAACCTATTTGTTTAATGACTATATAAATTTTTTGGAAGATAACATGTATGAAGTAGAGATGATGAAAATTGAATGCACTATTCCAGCCGAGTTAACTTTTGACCGTATACTTCAAGATTTTCAAAACTGTGATGATAGGATACAAAAAGAAGATTACTCTGGGGCTATAACTTCAGCACGGTCGCTTATTGAAGGTGTATGTAAGGAAATATTAGTCATAAATGGATTTAACAGTTTAGAGGGAGATAATCAAAAGTTACCTTCACTATTCAAAAATGTCCGCAATGTATTAAATTTAGATGCTAGTAACGAAAAACTTGAAGAACCTTTAAAAAATGTTATAACAGGATTGAATAAAGTGGTAAACGGCCTAAATGAAATTAGAAATATGAGTGGTGATGGGCATGTTGTAAAGAGAACTCCTTCAAAGCATCATGCAATTTTAACAGTAAATTCTGCTAAAACTATTGTAGGTTTTCTATTTCAAACCTATGAATATCAAAAAGAAAGGGGGACACTTCCTTTAGGAGAAGACTAATAGGAGGACAGACTTTTATGTGTAAAAAAATAGATTTAGATAGTTACTTAATAGATGAATTCAGGGAATTAATAAATGAAGAATCTTTCTTTTATAACCAATTAAGTAACAAAGAAGGTAAGAATCATTGGAATGTTTTATGTTCTGCTATGGACTGGATAAATACTGCAGCTGAAGGGTTACCGACAATTGAACTTAAATCAAATGGGTTCGGATATAATCACAAAGACACAATTAACTTAATGCAATATATAATTACAATTGATGTAATGGTAGAATCCATAATCCAATTATATAGAGTATTAGACCCTAAAAAGCCATATCCATTGAAAGGAAGTAAGGAAATATTTAACCATAATAAATTAAGTGATGACATTTATTTCAAACACTTACGTGCAGTTTTTAGTACCCATCCTGTTAATTTAAAAAGTTTAGACGGAGTAATAAGTGAAGATGGGGAAAAGTTTTATGCTAGTTGGGTTTATAAAGGTATAGAGAATGATTTTGCGGTATCATTATATAGTAATTTACCTGACAGAGATAAAACGAATTCTTTAGGTATTAATATAAGTGATTTAAACAAGTATTCTGAGAAACGCTATAGGTTATTAGAACAATTAAAAGAAAAGGCAAGTTTAATAAAGAAAGACCACCTAAGTTACTATAAATCTAGGGCTATTCAAACTGCAGGGGATTCTTTAGAAGATTTAAAGATACTCTTTGAGGAAAATAAAAAAAGGTTTGGAAGTAAGGATGGTTATGCCTCTTTAATAACCTACTTATACAACCTTTTAAAAGTTAGAATTAATGGTATGAATTACGAAGGCTTTTGTAAGGAAATTGTAGAAAATTATAGAACGTATTTAAAGTCATTAATCAGTGAAATTAAAGATGGGCTTCAAGAAATGATTATTAAAGAAATAAATTTAACCTTCCATACATACGAATATGAGTTTGAAAAGATTTATACTTACCTATATACTGGAGAACATTTATTGGGAGAGACATTTTATAATAATCTGTGCAATAAGTTATCATTTCCTTCTGCAGTATGTATAAGTAAAGATATGAATTTAAAACACCTCTTTTTAGATGCTTACCTTTTTAATATAACTAAAGAAGAGAAACAGACGTTTTCTTACCCGGATTTTTTTTAGTAAGGCTAAACACAGTTTGTATGTATATAAGTAAATTGGGTTATGTATTTTAAAAACACATTGAAGTTAATTAGTGAGTAATATTTAATTTCTTCTGTAATGTAAAGCAATGGTGAAAGCATTAAAAATTGGTCAATCTATTCCTATGAACTTAATAGGGGGAGGAGTAATGTTTTTTACACCTGATGCATATCGCCATTCGTCAATTTCGTAATTCTCTTGAATACTAATAGTTATCAAATTAATAGCCAATTCCCCCCCCTTTTATTACTAGTGATTTTATCAATTTACAGTTTACCAAAAAAACTCCATAGTAATAAAGTAATGGTATCGTTAGCACTTTAAAGTCCCAAGACGATACTTGGTATATAGATTATTTTTTCTCCTTTACCTATTAAGTCGAGTAACTGAAAAAGCTTTATAAATTACTGGATTTCTAGTTTTAAATAATTATTGCTTCCTGATACAGGCACTTTATGTAAGATCTCATTTATAAATTCATACAATACAGCTTCTACCTCCTTTGTTATCACATAGTTTAAGCTTAAAAGACCTAATGGGCCTATATATTTTAGTTTTATAAGCTGCTGATACTTACAGGAATCTACTTCAAATATCTTTCTTAGTTCCATAACTTCCTTCTCCGTAATTTGCTGGAAAACCTTAACTGTCAATTCCTTAATTAACTTACTTCCTTCTTGTGTTTCCATGTTCAATTTTTTTTTCATCTTAATCTCCACCTTTTGTATTATTGGTATTTACACCCCTTAAACAACTAGCAAGAGAAAAACAGACTTTTTTTAAAAAATAATTTTAATTTTAAAATATAAAGGATAAATATCCCTTTTGAAGAATATTACATTAAGGGGTATTGATTTTCTTGAACAGAATAAAGAGGTTAACGGATAGTATAACTTTATTATTGGGGGTATAGTAATGAAAGAAAAGAAAAGGCGAATAATCAGCTTTGATGATATATCATCACGGACTGAATTTTCTCTTGCTAAAGTTTTTGATCGCACCTCTACAGTTAAATCAAAAGAACAAAAAGAAAGCAAGGAAGAAAGAAAAGACTAGCTGCTGTATTAATAGCTAGTCTTTTTCTTTGTTGTTATCCAGATATTCTTCAAGGAGTCTTCTCATTCTTTTGCTAGGGATATATAGATTTATAGGATTTCCTTCTCTTATTTGGGAACGCCATATCCATTGTAAAAGTGTAGACAAAGCATACGTATCTTCATTTACAGTCACACCTCTAGATATAAAAAACTTCTTCTCGTAAGGGTGCATAAACTTATTAACTACATATGCCAGGGACTGCTTATGTTTAAAGTCATTTGTTGCACGTGCATTATGTTCAATAAAGCACACGTTTTTGGAAGACCCTGCATAACCATTCCCTTTTAGTTTTGGCTTATCATCTTTAAAGCAAGTCCACAAGTTAAATCTAGAAGAAGTTTTAGCATGTCTCCTGAAATACGTATAGATATTCTTCTTTAGTTTGTCAATTAGTGTTTTGTTATTATCCCTTCTAAACCAACTTACAGATAGTGCATTTCTTTCTTCTCCAATATTATTTAATTTCCCATCATATATGTTTATTAATGATTTTAGCCATTGCCTATTTTCAAGATTCTTTTCATTATGACTTACTAAAGAGTAATAACCATGTGAGTCTCTAGAAACACCCTTCACTTCATATTCAATTTCATTCATATCGAAATAGTACTTTTGCTGCTGTGCTTCAAATAAATAGGTCATTACATAGACATTTGTAAAAGCTTGAAATACTGATATAGGAAAAGACCAAAAGAGAATCGAGTTTTCATAAAAGATTAGGTTCTCACTTTTCGATAGAGTTTTAATTTCGTTATACTTTGTTTGTTGATAAGTACTTGTGTCATTCCACTGAACTACACCGGAGATTTCATCTACAGAAACCATGCCTGAATCAATTAGTAGTTTAAAATCGTCTCTATCTAAAGGAAACTGTTCAACCACATCCATTACTTCATCCAGAATAAGTGTATAGTTGCTGGCTTTTAAAAGGTCTATCACATCTTTGTCTGCTGACCTGAATAATGCATGGGTACTTACTATATCCCTTTCATTCATAATTAGCTTCTTAAAGTTGTCTAATTTTCCCTTTCCTTTGTTTTCAGGTTCGATAAAATTGCGGCCGGTTACTGCATTTTTAACTCTTTTAACTTCGTTTAGGAAAGGGGTAATATAGATGAAATTCTTTTCCTTATCTGCCTGCTTCATATACTGAATAGACCATGAAGTTTTTCCACTCCCCATAATGCTGTCTACAACATAAATATTCACACAAATCATCCTTCCGTTAGGTTTTTACAACCCTTAAACAACAGAAGGACTGAAATCAGACAGTACTGCATTTTAATTCCTGCACAAATTCTTAACAAACGTTGATATAACAATCTTTACAGCTTAATCCCTTAAAGAGAAATATATAATAACTGTACAATTAATTATACTGCTTCACTATACGTTCAGCAGGGGAAGACAAGCTTCCCAATTAAATGATTAAACCACCCCTGAACATAGTAAACATATTCAGTATTAATTACTGTAGTTTCTTCGAGAACTTGTTCGAGAAGGCGTAAGCATAAATGTTCAAAAAATATGTAATTGTTGGAAGGTATTTTCGCTGATTTAGAGAATATTACTTATGTAGTAAATTGAACTAAAGGTGGGGTTATCTATTGAACAGAAACAATAAGATTACAGACACTACAATGTTAGAAGATTTTAGTGTGCAAGGTCACTGGTGGTTACCGGGTAATGAAAATCAGGAAGTAAGTGGAAACCTATATTCGGAAGGACAAAACTTTTATCTTGAAACATTAGGTGTTTTTCATGATTTTGGTCCCTTAAGTGATGATAAGGTAAATGAACAGTATATTCATGGAATAACAGTGAAAGGGGAAAAAGTAACACTAATTAATACTTTCACTTTAAATGAAACGCAAAATATGCCGGGGATTCCACATCAAAAGTTACTGATTCCTTCATTTATTGTAGGTGATCACTTTACAGATTTAGAGGAGTTTAAATTTAAGTCAGTAACTTTATATGGCACTTATTTAACCGAATGGTTTCAAAGTAGTCCGTTTCATACTGAATTAATTAATGATAAAGATGGTAAGCTATTAAATTATTCAAGCACTTACATTACCCCAGAAGTAACATCTTATTATGTAGAAAGCATAAATGCTGAAATTAAGAACAATTTTATATTTAATACTACAAACAAAAGAAATGAGAATAAAAGTTTTAATTATAAGGAAGGAATTAAGTTAGTCCCTGAAGGTTGGCAGAATTATAAATGGTTTGAACATAAAATATTTAGCCTAAATAGACTAATGACTTTATTAATAGGTGAAGCTATGCATCTAGAACAGGTAATTTTTGAAGGAGAAGAAGAAAAAGATTCTTTTATTGGGGAAGACTCCCCAGAAATGAAAAGAACTAAGAAATATCATTTATATTTAAGTCAACGTAATGTGGAAATTAATGAAAAACTAAATTCACATAAAATGATGTTTACAAATCTTCAGCTAAAAGACAGCATAAAAGATATATTTAACAATTGGTTTCAGAAAGAACCTTTATTAAAGAATGTATATAATCTACATTTCAGCGATATTTTCAATAAAAAAGCTGATTTAGAAACAAAGTTACTTAATGCGGTTCAGACTTTAGAAGTTTATCATCGTGCATTAGGTTATGGTAAATTATTTGATGATGAAAAGAAAGATGAATACATCTCATTGGTTAATGAACTCTTAAAGGATACTCTAGAGGAGGATGTTCTAAATACTATTAATAAGAAAATTAGCCATCTAAATGAGTACACTCTTAATAAACGCTTAACGGATATAACAAAGGAGAGAATATCAGAGGAAACCAGAATTCTTTTATTTAACAGTACCAAAAATGCAAAGAACTTTGTTTTTAAACTGGTCAATACAAGAAACTTTTTAACCCACTATGATGAGAAAAAGGACATGAAAAAGTATTCAGGAGTGGAATTGTTTTATGCTACATCTATTCTAAAAACCCTTTCAAGTGTATTATTATTTAAAGAATTAGGTATAGATGAGAGTGAGATTATAGATACACTGAAATCTAACCATAGACTATTACAGGAGATACCTCGATCTAAAACAGCACTTAATTTATAATGAATAGTTATAATTTGTAAGAACTAACAAGCTTAATGCCCTGCGTATGAAAAAGAAAACGTAGGGCTATTTATTTTTTTGTAATATAAAAAAGAACCGGCCACTAGACCAGTTCATTTAGAGTACAAAGTCGATTAAGCTATCGTTCATTTCTTCCTGTGTGATACCAATATACTTTTTAGTTACTGCTATATTGGAATGGTTAAGTATTGCTTGTAGTATAAATATGTCATGAGTTCTTTTATAGTACCAGTACCCAAACGTTTTACGCATGGTATGAGTCCCTATACCTTCAGGAATATCAGCCATTTCACCGGCCTTTTTTAACTGTCTATATGCTTGCGTGGTACTTATCGGTTTATCGCCTTTACGACTAGGAAACAACCATTCAGAAGAATTAACATCAAGATATGATTGAATTTCAGGGTAAATATTCGTAAGGTTTATTTCCCTGAATTTATTGGTTTTCCCTTCTTTAACCTTCACCACTTTCTTCTTCATAACATCTTTCACTTTAAGTTTTAACATATCACCAACACGTAAACCGGTGTTAATACCAATCAGGAAAAGTATGTAATCTCGATCTGAACAGTGCCTTTTCAGTGACCATTTCATATCTTCTATTAGTTTTCTATCTCTGATTGGTTGCACATTCTTTATTGGATTGGGGTTCTTGTTCAATATTCCAGCATCCTTTCAGCACAGTAAAATCAATGTTTTGAATGTATGTTTTTTTTGATATGCTACAAGGATACGCTTGAAAGCTTGCAAAGTCAATAAATACATAATTTTGAATGTGTGTTTTTATAGTATTTTCATACATTCGGAAGGTAGAGTGGATTTTGAATTATAAAGGGAAGTGAAATGGCTTCCATAAAAAAGGTGGGTAGTGTTATAGTTAATTTGTCCTTAATACCGTCTAGCATGTTGACGGGGGTATACCTGTAATTTTTTAACGGGTGTACCCTTCTTTTTTTTAAGGGGGTAGGTGGTCTATTTTTTAAAGGGTGTAGGCCTGTTTTAAAAGGCCGTGCCTGTTCCTTTATATCAGTTTGACCTAGTAAGTATTGAGTAATATATAACGGCCTGTACAGTATCTTTCATGCAGTCACATACAGTACATATATACATACTATTCAGCGTACTATTTACAGTACTATTAGAGTTCATATTCCATATAGGAACACGAACATATTGTTATAACTGATCTTCTTCAGCTTGCATTGTTACGTAGAATAATTACGTGTTCCCCTAAACAATTACATATAAATAATTTCGTGTTCTGAAAACAAAACATTTTTATTTTAATTTCTTTTTATTTTTCTTTCCTTTTCAGCGTTCCTTCACCTGAACAGATCATTGAATATTAATCTTCAAAACCTTCAGCAGTTCCACCATGAAATAAGGGGGGTACATGGGGGGACGGGGGGTCTGGATTCGTGGGGTTAGCCTGTTGAAAATACACGTACCAAATTTTAGTGCTATTTGATTTTTCGGTGTGGAATTATTTTTGTTGAATCAGATACACATTTTCAATCTTTTGTCTGACTTTCCCTTCTAAAGCTGCACCTATTAGTAAGGAAAAGTAATCAACTGTTTACTTCCAACATGATATTCGTTTTATAACTTAGTGTCTGTAATTAGTACACAGGTTGTTTAAGGGTTGTCGGTACTTAGCCGGCAGCCTTTTTTATTATCTTCAGATCATATTTTATGAAAATCAGGGGGGGATTTATTGAAAATGAATATTCAACTATTAAAGCATTGTCGCCAATTGGCCGAACTAAACCAATCTGAACTAGCCAAAAGGGTACAGGTTGATCAGTCACTTATTAGTAAGATAGAAGCCGGTACTATTCCAATTCATGAAGAAACAGAAAGAAAAGTAAGAGAAGTATTTAAACATGAAGGCATTACTGCCGAATATATCAAGTTATTGTCAGAACTATTTGAAGCTAAAACAATGAAGAAACAAAGAAAGGAATGGCAGGAGGTACGGTAACATGAAACAACTAATAATTGATCTTCATTACATCAAAAGCACAGTTGAAACAGGAAATTATAAGAATAAGATTCCTATATTACTTTTGTTGGTTTCTGAAGGTTATGAACTGATTAAAGAAAAAGAATTTGTTTATAAATATCGTTATATAAATGAAAACAATAAGCATCATTTTGATGCAATTGCTAATAAAGCAAAGCAAGGAAAGGCGAAATTATTAACTGATCTTAAGGATTTAGAAATAGAACTTAGTCAAAAAAATATAAAAGTTAATAGGGTTATGGCTATTATAAAACGCATATTGGCCACCGGTTTATACAGAAATGAAGTACAGAGAATGATTAATATATGGACTCCAAAAATCTGTGTGGATCGAGAATATAAGCAGACTATTACAGTTAAATGAAAGGATTGGTTAAGGATGGCAGATAAAAAAGAAATATCTATTCCGTATGGAATAAGTAAAGAACAAGCTGAAAAGGCTAAACGTTTTGTAATTGCAAGGCATCAGGAAGGGATAAGCATTACAGACTTTTGCAAAAGGGAAGGTATTAGTACCAAGACCTTTTACCAGTGGAAAGATGATAAAGTTTTTTCAAGCTATCTAACTGCTTTAGGGGAAACAATTGTTACTGATGATGAAAGTGAAGCATGGCAGCAGGTAAAGAAAAAGATAATGAAACTTGCAACCAGTGAAAAAGCAGGTGCTAAAGAAATAAGTTTGTTTATGGAATCGTTTGAGTATGTAGTAGAAGCAGAAAAGCAAGCACGAATGAAAGAGTTAGGTATAGTACCTGAACATGAAAAACGTGGAAGTGAGAAAAGCTTAGAAGATAAAAAAGCGGTACTTATTCAGCGATTAACGCCACAAGGAAAAGAAGATAAAGATGCGGAATGATTTGATGATTAACTTGATGAAAACATTTGATATAAGCTTGAATGCTTAAGCTACTGGAAGTAAAGCTATGCAGAAGCTACTGCAAAAAGTATCAGTGCAGTTAATGTTATCTTACAGATTTTTTAAAAGATGAAGGAATATGCTGAAGCAGTAGAAACAACTTTAGGTATTGAATAGACTGCTGAACAACTTGCAGAAGAAGTCACTGCTGAAGTTAAAGATAAAACTAGAACTACTAATACTGAAGAAACAGATAACAAAGGGGATACTGAATAATGGCACGTACTGCGAAAGTAATTATACAGTTAAGAGAACTATTTGAAGAAGTGGACAAGGTAAAGGGAACATATGAAGAAGCTGAACAAAAGGCAAAGAAAGAACAGGCTGATCTTCTTCAGGATATTCAAGAGAAGGATGCAGAAGTAAAACAATTATATAAAAGCTATGTGCTAGATAATGTAACACTAGAAACTTATAATGCTGAAAAACAAGCCTTGCAAGATATGCATAGCACCTTGCAGATAATAGAAGCGAAAATACGGGATGTAACTGCACTAAAACAGGATGAACTGAAGCACCTGCTTAGTAAGATTGAGGAACTTAATCATGGATACTACAAAGCTGATCGAACTAACAAAGCTACTCAAAGACAGAAACTACTGAAAGCTAAAGAAGAATATCTTCAGGCAATTAACGATGCACAGAAAGTAATAACTACTACTGCACGGTACAGGGTGCTTACAGAAAATTTAAGAGTTGATGCAGGTGTTAAAAAGATGATTTATGCAAATCGTTCTGAAGAATACCTTGATCTTGTTTCTAATCCTTTTAATAATACAAAAGGTATAGACGTTACAAGAGAAGATATACGACAAGCATATTGGAAGCGATAAAGGAAAGAGGTGCTAACTTTAGTACCTTCTTTTAATATCTCAAAGGGGTTTAAGACATTGTTAAATTACTATATGAAATTTATTAAAAGCTTTATTTTAAAACTGTTCGGACAAGGTAAAAGTTATCCGAAGGAAGCACCTGCAGCCGTGCCAGAAAACAAAACTATTAGAAAAGTAGAAGGTTTGAAGGAAGAACTGAAAAAGGTTCAAACTGCTTATGATAAACATATTGCAATGATGCAGACTGAATTTGATAAGGCTGATATCGTATTTAAGGATTTTTATGATAGTGAATATAATCAGGCACTTAAAAAGCATCATACAGACATTTTGCCAAAGAAAGAATTTGATGCAATTGAAAAGGAATTAACAAGTTTAAGGGAAGCAGTACATGAAGCAGGTGCAGAACTTGATAAGCTTGAAGAATATAAAAAAGAAGATGTGTTGAAAATTTTAGGGGAATTGCAGTCCCTGAAAGATCGCTATACAAATGCAGTTGCAGATCAGTCTGAAGAAATACATGATGAACTAATGAACCTTAAGCAACAGTATATGAAAAAGGTTAATAGTTTAGGTGCATCTTACTCAGCTTTGGTTAATACTGATCAGGTGCTACATGATACTTTTCATGACTACGGATTTTATTATGATGAAACCATGTTAGAACAGTATGCACTACTTACCAGTGGAAAGGGTAAGGAAGTGAAACCTGAAGCTTATAGTATTGATAAAAGTATAATTAGTAAAGAACTAAGTAATTTTCATGTTAATTTAACCCCTTACAAATAAATGTAGGGGGTTCATTCTTGGAAATGGTATAATACTGGAAAAAGGCATAGTGATTGAGGGGGATCAAATTGTCTGATATTAATGAAGAAAATATTATAAATACAGAACTAGAAGCTATCCAAAATACTGAATCAGATTTAATTAATAATTATAAAGAATACTACGTTTATGAGTATTATATTGAAGAAAGTAATGAAGTTTTCTATGTAGGTAAAGGGAAAGGAAATCGTGCATGGAAAGATGTACGTAATCCTGAATGTGAAAAAATAAAAGCTGAATATGAGTGGAAGGTCAGGATTGTAGAGGAAGGTATTACTGAAGATGAAGCCTTAAGTATTGAAAGGGATTTAATTGAAAAATATCGGGCTAGTGGAGTAATGTTAACAAATATAATGCCTGGCGGTGTTAAGCCTACTGAAAAAGAAGCTATTGGATATGTGAAATATCTTTCATTTTTAGTTGAAAAAGGTGTTTTACAGATGAGTTTAGTAGATATTTCAAACCTTCTATTACTAAACCAGTCAACCGTATGGCAGATTGTTAATAGTGAACACTATACGGATATAGATCCTTTATTACCTGAAAACATTAACGAAATAATACATAAATACCATGTTAATTCTTATACTGATGATCAAATTAGGGTAGGTAATATTAAATATATTTTAGATTTAATAGAAAAAGATGTACTAAAATTAAGTCAGGCCCAACTTGCTGAATATTATGAAGTAACTCCATCAAATGTTAGTTCCATAAAAAAGGGAAAAACACATGCAAATGTTCCTTTACTGATTCCGGATAATGTAGGAGATATATTTAAAAGGTTTGATGTTTTCTATGTTTCTGAAGAAGAAAAAATACGGGGTATGATAATGTTCATCATACGTTTAAGAAATGAAGGTATCTTAAGAATGACTAACCGAGATATAGGAAGGGTCTTAGAAGTATCCGATTATTTAGTTGCAGAATTTAATCGAACAAATGAAGATAGAAAATATGTTGCTAAAGAATATAGGCCTGATGCAGAAATAATGGCTAAGTTAATCCCCTATTTTGTCGTTAAGTAAAAAGGTTACTGTAAATTAATTGATTTTAAGGGTACTTAACGGTACAATGTGAGTAGTTCACTAATCGTATGAAGTATTTTTGACTAAGCCACAATCTATTGATGAATAACGTTAATATCACGGTATTTCACAGCAGATAACTGATTAAAAACATTTAAAACTCGACTCAAAATCGTGTTCCTTACGGAGTGTCGGTTCGACCCCGACCACCGGTACTGAATATTCAGAAACGACAACGGAAATCGCTTTTTATAGCGATTTTTTTATGTTCAAAAACGGTGTCAATTTGGGAGGGCCGTGTCGCCCTAAATGGAAATCCGTGAGGGCGACACGACCTTTGCTAATACATCTTATCTTTCGTTGAATTGAAACGGGGGATTTTTTTATTATGTTAGACAGAAGAATGAGAAAACCAAGAAGCAGCATACCAGAAGTTTTGAAAGATATACCTGGTCAAATTTTAAAACAGAAAAAATAGCTATCACTTAGCATAAGGCGATGGATGACTTTCTTTTATGGAAAAAGGCACATTATTAGTGAGGCTACTCTGAAAGGCTATTCTAACCATATTTAGCACTTTTATAAAAAGAACCTTGATGTATGGGGAATGGTTGAAGTAACTAAGAAGGGTGTCCTAGAGCACTTATCAGCACGTGCTTTTTATGATTGGTGTATCAATGATAGGTTTATGTTGTACTTCAAAATAAGACCATATGACTTAAGACATGCCTTTACAATCATGTATTTGAGAAATAAGGGGAATGCTTTCTCTTTACGACAAAAACTAATGGGACATGAAAGTATAGATATGACTAAGCGATACTTAAATATTACAGGTCAAGATTTGCGCGAGGCTCATGATAAAGCTAGTCCAGTGAATAAACTGGTTGCAAAAAAGAAGTCAAGTATTAGAAAACTATAAATTCAAAACGGAGAAGCGCTTATATCACGTGCTTCTCCGTTTGCTTTGTTTATACAAGAGCGGGTAAATTCAGTTCCTTAAGAAAGTCATTAATTACTAGAAGAAAGCTGATTAGTACTGGCACCCAATGGTAACATGTATGTTGAAACATTTAGAGATATGTTTATTCTCCAATTGGTAATTAATAATTTATTCCGCTGAACTAGAGTAATTAAAAGTAACTGGGACGACGTAGTCGCCCCCTAACATGTTAATGAAATTAATTTCTAGCAAGCCCTCTTTCAAATGCTGCTAAATGGTTTAAAGAGGCATTACGTAGTTGAGAAAAGACAGTTTTTACATCATTAGGGATGTTTAGTGATAAAAATCTTTCGTACATAGATATGTTATCTATTTCTCCTTGAACGCCTGAAGCATATGCAGCCTTTAAATTATCTGGAGTTGTAACAAAAGATTGAGAAATATCATTAGGGAATGGTACTTGATAACGTTCGAAAAGCGGTGATAATGCACTTATATGTCTCATTTCAGCTTCTCTAATCTGTACAAATGTTCGTATGTTCCCAAAGGTTTGGATAATGTTATTATATCTTGCCTGGGCCAAAAACTCGTCCTGAAGGGCATAAGTCAACATTTGAGGTAAGGATAACGAAGAAGCGTTTAAAGCCCCTTTAGCACCATAGTCTTCAACTTGCCTTTGGGTGTACGTTACATTTGGATTTTTCGAAAAAAAAACAAAAACCATACAGCGTGATTTTGTTCATCTGATGCTGCACGTCGAAATCTATCTTTAATTGTAAAATCCTGTGCTTTATCTGAGGTATCTAAATAAAAATCTACAGCCTCTTGTTCATCTTTAAAGGCAAATTCAATGCCTGCTCTATAATTGTCTGGACATTCTTCTATGATTTGATAAGATGGCTGTCTCCCTGTTAAATTTGTGAAAATTTTACTGAATTCTTCAAGGTGTCGTTTTTCATCTTTTTGTATTTCAAGTATTTTGTTCCTTTCATCTTGTGTTGGTGACATTTTTGCTAATTTCTCGTAACAAGCAACAGCACTATACTCGGCATTAATTGCTTTTTGTATATCATTTAAAAGTTGAGTATCAGGCACCGTCCGATAAAAATCATTATAATATGGAACATAATATTGTTGATTTGAATACATGATTGTCCTCCTTCTTTTTAGCTTTCAACTTATTTTATGTATTGTATATAGGTAGGTGCGGAAGTTAAATTATTTTATAGTTCTAGAAAAGAGTGTAACGAGGAGCAATACCCGAATAGTAACAGAAGTAGTTAATAGGAGAGTTCATTTTAATCCCATTCCTAATAACTAGCCCTCAAAATTTAAAGTTAGACGCAATTATTAGATGTAATAACCCATGATCTCCTTTTGAGTTGGATATTGAATTCCTTAAAACTTTTGATAGAAAGCAAATTAATCAAATAGTTAGTCGTTTTATTGCAAAAATTGTTGTACAAGACCTTGATGATGGAAGTACTAAAGTGGATATAAAATATAAGGTGAATAAAGATGACCTGCAATTAATATTGAAAGTGGGTGTAAAGGAAATTACTGCCCACCGGTACTACGAAAATTAATAAAACCAACGGGAATCGCTATTTATAGCGATTTTTTTGTTAGATAGACATGTTTGTTATATTGAAAAACCTCATAATGTGACTTAATTCGTTATTTTGTAAAAAAATCTGACAATATAGTTGTTAGGTTCTATGTAACATGATAGTCTATAGAAGTAATATTCTGAATAATTCGACTAATTACCAAGGAGTGGAAAAATGAATCAGATTATGGAATTCATTGGACAGATTAACGGGATTCTGTCTACATACTTAACAATCCCTGTATTATTAGGGGCGGGAATATTTTTTACAATCTTCTCTCGTTTTGTTCAGTTTAGATATTTCAAGGAAACATTTCGTGTTTTATTTGAAAAGACGCCTGGAAAGAATGGAAAAGAAATATCGGCTTTTAAATCTTTTTGTATAGGTGCCGCTACAAGGATAGGGACTGGTAACCTTGCCGGGGTTGCCGTAGCATTAACTATGGGCGGACCCGGCGCGATTTTTTGGATGTGGATTGTAGCTCTTGTAGGTGGAGCTACAGCGTTTTTTGAATGTACGCTTGCACAAGTTTACAAAGTTCGCGATGGAAAAGATGCATTTAGAGGCGGACCCGCTTATTATATTGAAAAGGGATTGAAGCAAAGATGGGTAGGGGTAGTTTTTGCGTTATTTATCGCAGTAACCTTCGGACTCATCTTTAATTCAGTTCAAAGTAATACAATTGCCGAGTCAGTTAATTCAAGCTTTAATATTCCAACTGCTGCAGTGGGGATTGGTTTAGTCATTATTTCAGCTGTTGTTATATTCGGTGGAGTACACCGTATTGCAAATTTCTCTAGTGTGGTCGTTCCGATTATGGCAGGTATTTATATATTAATTGCGCTAGTCGTAGTGGCTATGAATATTACAGCGCTCCCTGAAGTAATAGGATTTATTGTCTCCAATGCATTTGGTTTTGAACAGGTCATTGGCGGGGGGATCGGTGCTGCTATTATGCAAGGTGTTAACCGTGGTTTATTTTCTAACGAAGCTGGTATGGGTAGTGCACCTAATGCCGCTGCTTCTTCACACGTCTCGCACCCAGTGAAGCAAGGGTTTATTCAAGCCGCAGGTGTGTTTCTTGATACGCTTGTTGTGTGTACAGCTACAGCGTTTATTATTTTAGTTTCAGATATTGTTGAGTTTGGAAATGAAGCGGGTATTACGCTTTTGCAGGATTCGCTGGCGACGCAAATTGGTGGCTGGGCAAGTATATTCATCACTATAGCCATTTTCCTGTTTGCCTTTAGTTCGATTGCAGGAAGCTATTATTATGGTGAAAAGAATATAGAATTTATCCGCAATAATCCTAAGGCCATTTTCATTTATCGCTTGGCCACATTAGGGATGGTCATGTTTGGTGCCGTAGCCAGTCTTGACCTTGTTTGGGCACTAGCCGATGTCTTCATGGGTCTTATGACCGTGATTAATATGTATGCGGTGATTAGGCTCAGTAAGATCGTGTTTCATGTTCTTTCTGATTACATGGAACAGCGAAAAGCAAATAAAGACCCTGTGTTTGAACCTAGCAGACTAGGAATTAGTGGAACAGAAACTTGGGAAAATCTTAACTTTGAAGAAGAGAAAAAGAAAAAAGTGGTATAATTGCAAAACCTGCTGAAGCATTTATCGCTTACAGCAGGTTTTTTTATGGTTTAATGGCGAGTGTTTTGGGGTTATACTTATAGAGTATTGTAGGATTATAGAAGAATGTCGTTTAGAAGTGTTTAAATTTTTCATTAAAGTATGGTGGATCTATGAAAAATACGAATAATCAAATAAAATATGCCCAGCAGCATTTAGCAAATGAACGAACGTATTTAGCCTGGGTACGAACCGTGATTGCAATTGTCGGGATCGGCTTTTTGAATACGAGCCTTCATTTCACGATAGGTGTAGAGCGCAATCTAACGGTTGACATCATCAGTATTGCTTTAGGTGTTTTTGCATGTATTTTAGGATTTGTCATCATTATTATGTCTACTTTTGCTTATTTTCATAGGAAGAGGAAAATTATGAACGAAGAAACGTTTCTACCTTCTAAAGCACAAGTGACGCTAGTATCGACGTTGATGATTATCATCATTACATTTATTGTATTGTATTTCTTGTATTTAGAAACGTAATCGAAGTCTTAGCGAATTTTGTAGAAAAAAGTGCAAAAATCGGTTGTCACCTTATGAAGTGGTTGTTATAATTATAACTGTCCTTTCAAAAAGGTCTGACAACTTAAATGCGGGTGTAGTTTAATGGTAAAACCTCAGCCACGAGCTGAGCTTCTACCGAATCATCTGCGAGTTGCCTCGACGGATAAACTTCTTCGAATAAGCTTTTAGAGGAAGAGGCATGAAAGAACGAGGCTAATGAAAGTTTATATATGCGGGTGTAGTTTAATGGTAAAACCTCAGCCTTCCAAGCTGATGACGAGGGTTCGATTCCCTTCACCCGCTCCATTGAAATTATTATTTTAACTAACTACGTGAACCAACGCAGTGTCTTGTTTAAAAAAACGAGGCATTGCGTTTTTTATTGATGATAAACGGATACACCAATAAGAGAGAGAAAGGAGAGACTAAGATGAATCGACTAAAAAATGTACTACAACAAATTGATGGCAAAAGCTACAAAGGGTATAAACAAATTCAAGGAAGCTATTCGTTCTCTTCCTATCAGTTAAAGGTGGATTATGTGCAGGGAGATCCGTTTGCGGCTCCTTCTAAAATTCGTGTGCAAATTCCTCAGAAGATAAAGAAAGTGGACCCTCAGTGGAAAGAGACAAAGAGCAGACAGACGTATACGGAGGATGTATTGGCTCGTAAAGTGGCAGAAGTCCTTGAGAAAAGCCGGCCGAATGTACGGGGATCTGGAAAAAGCGGAATGGTTTCAATTGATCGACCGAAGCAAGAGATTTTGGAACGCACCGCTGTCAGCGTAGACGATGATCAAATTACGGTTTGTTTGACGGTAGGGCTGCCTGCCAATGGTCGTCGAATTAATGGGAAAGAGGCAGATAAACTGTTCTTCACTGTCGTGCCTAATCTTATCAAAGATTCAATCTTGGCGATCAAAGATAAGGAGATTTGGGAGTTTGTTGAGCTGGCTGATCAGCATGATGCGATTTTAACTAAAATGAAAGAGGACAATCTAATCTCTTTCATCGCAGATGACTCCATTTTGCCGAGAGCCAGCGGAGTAAGTGATCGTCCAATGAAGGATGCGATTCCGTTCAGCAGTCCAGAAGCAAATCGAGTATCGATTGACGTTCCTCATCGCGATGAGCCTTTAACAGGAATGGGCCTCTCTAAGGGCATTGTGTTAATTGTCGGAGGGGGTTATCATGGTAAAAGTACCCTGTTGAATGCTATTGAGCGTGGGGTTTATCCTCATATTAAGGGGGATGGACGTGAGTTTGTTTTAACCGATCCGTCGGCTGTTAAAGTTCGTGCGGAAGACGGGCGCCAGGTAACAAACGTGGATATCTCTCCATTTATTAAAAATCTGCCTCGTGGAGCGGATACGACCCAATTTTCTACTGAGAATGCGAGTGGCAGTACTTCTCAGGCGGCTAATGTCATTGAGGCCGTTGAAGCTGGAGCGCAGTCTTTACTGATCGATGAAGATACGAGTGCCACCAACTTTATGATCCGTGACGAGCGTATGCAGGAATTAGTGGTACGTGAGAAAGAACCGATTACCCCGTTTATTGATAAAATTAAAAGCTTAAGAGATGAACTAGATGTGTCTACTGTGTTAGTCATGGGGGGATCCGGAGATTATTTCTCAGAAGCCGATGACGTCATTATGATGGATCAGTACGTACCTTATAATGTGACCAATCGAGCAAAGGAAATTGCTGAAAAATATCCGAGTAAGCGTCAAATGATTGAGGAAGGATTTGGCCGGTTACCGTCTCGTCACTTTCTGCCTCAATCGATTCAAGCTCGAAAAGGTAAGAAAGAAAAAGTCCAAGCTAAAGGAAGAACAATGATTCTTATGGGATCGACTGAAATAGATTTAGATGGAGTCGAGCAGTTAGTTGATGCCTCACAAACGAGGATGATTGCAGACTTACTCATGCATTTATCTAAAAAAGGCGTGCTGGGTAAACAACAGCCTTTATCTCAGCTTCTTGATCAAATTGAAAATCAATTTAATAAGGAAGGGCTGGCTTCGTTTGCTCCGTTTAAGGACCAGCACCCTGGAGAGTTAGCAAGACCGCGCCGATTTGAAATCGCTGCAGCCTTAAACCGTATTCGCACGGCAAAGGTGAATGATATTCGATAGATTAGAAAGGAGGTAGTCAAGGTGGATTATCATCAATTTAAAGACGAAGTGATCGCTTACAGCAAGGAAATCGGTATCGATAAGATAGGGTTTGCCTCTGCGGACGTATTTGGTGAACTAAAAGCGAGACTTCAACGACAGCAAGCCCTTGGCTATCAATCTGGTTTTGAAAAAGGTTCACCGGAGGAACGGGCAGAACCTGACCGTTTGCTTCCTGAAGCTCAATCGATCATTTCAATTGCGCTAGCTTACCCTTCTAAAATGGAGAATGCTCCTAAAAGTAAGAAGGGAGAGCGCCGGGGAGTATTTGCGCGTGCCTCTTGGGGGCGTGACTACCACGATGTATTGAGAGATAAGCTGAATCAGCTGGGAGCATTTTTAAAGCAGCACGTTCCTGAAGTCGAATTAAAATCGATGGTCGATACCGGAGAGCTATCCGACCGTGCAGTTGCTGAACGAGCGGGTATCGGCTTTAGTGGAAAGAATTGTGCGATTATTACTCCGGAATTTGGATCCTATGTTTATTTAGGAGAAATCGTTACGAATATACCGTTTGCTCCAGATGAACCTGTAGATGACAGCTGTGGCGATTGTAATATTTGTGTGGATACATGCCCTACAGATGCTCTAGTACAAGGCGGGCAGTTAAATGCCCAGCGCTGTATTGCCTTTTTAACACAGACAAAGGATTTTCTGCCTGAAGAGTTCCGCACGAAGATAGGGAACCGTTTATACGGATGTGACACGTGTCAGACCGTTTGTCCTAAAAATAAAAAGAAAGACTTTCACAATCACGAAGAATTTGAACCAGATCCAGAGGTTGCGAAGCCGCAATTGATTCCTCTTTTATCGGTAAGCAACCGTGAATTTAAAGAGAAGTTTGGTTCCATCTCAGGATCTTGGCGGGGGAAAAAGCCGATTCAGCGTAATGCGATTCTTGCCCTTGGTCATTACCGTGAAGAATCAGCAATTGACGAATTAGTCCGTCTCATGGAAAAGGACCCTCGTCCGGTTATTCGAGGAACTGTTGCTTATTCTCTCGGGAAAATTGGGACCCCGGTGTGTTTTCAAGCGATAGAACAAGCGATTGAAAAGGAAGATAATGAACAGGTTTTATATGAAATGAAAAAAGGTCTTCAATTTGAAGAAAGATAAGCAAATCTCCCTTTTCAGAATATAATAGGTTTTGTATAATAGAAAAAACTGTTAGTTAGAGGGGTTTTATATGAGCAATCAATCCATGATCTATTACGATGTGATGGATACACCCGTCGGAGATTTAACGATCTTAGCCACGGATGAAGGAATTTTGCGAGTGGACTATGGACGATTTGAAGAACTACATTCTTTTTATCACACATGGACAAAAAAACATCTGCTCAGAAGCTCATTTACACATCAGCCTGAACATGAGTATGTGAAGCAAGCTGCCAAGGAGCTTCATGAATATTTTGCAAGAGAACGAGAAACGTTTACTCTCCCTCTAATTTGTTATGGGACCCCTTTTCAAAAAAGCGTATGGAGGGCTCTAATCGAGCATATCCCTCTGGGTGAGACTAAATCTTATAAAGACATTGCCATGGCGCTCCAGGCTTCTCAATCTGTTCGAGCTGTAGGTGGGGCGATCAATAAGAATCCATTTTCCATCGTTGTGCCTTGTCACCGAGTGATTGGAAGTAATGGAAAGCTAGTTGGGTATGCAGGTGGTTTAGATCGCAAAAGACAATTATTAGAGCTTGAATCCTATCGTCAAAGGATGAAGGTCAAAGGATAACTCCCTATGTTTAGGGAGTTTTTTTGTATGGTTTTCTTTACTTGTTCATATAGTGATAGAACAGGAGGGGATAGGCAATGAATACAATTCAAATGTATTGGGAGGATATCATCAATCGTTTACTGACACAGGACGAGGAAGTGTGGCTGCAGCGTAAAGTGCAAGGGATCGTGGAACGAGGTCAGATGCTGAAAAGGGCTACGTTTTCGATACGCCCGTACCATCGAATTACATATGATAGAGCCCAATCCTTTGATTATCTTGTTTCCATTCATCTATATATTAAAGATGGACGTAAATCCTATTTAGAAGAGGGTGTCTATCCATGTCGAGCGCATATAGAAGCGGGAGAATTGATCGAGCAAACGACATTGACAGAAAAACTTCTTTCTCCCCATAAAACACACTTAACTCCACAATTTATAGAAAAAAGTGAAGAGGATCGAGCCCCGTTTCATTATAATCGCAGAGAGGCCGTTCGTTATGCAGAAGAATGGTGGGATAGCTATAATCCAGCTTACAAACATTTTGATGTGGATTGTACAAATTACATTTCGCAATGCTTACGAGCTGGAGGCGCACCGATGTGGGGACAGCCGAATCGTGGCAAGGGATGGTGGTATGGAAGTAAGAATAACAATTGGAGCTATAGCTGGTCCGTTGCTCATTCATTGCGCTGGTATTTAAGTGGAGCAAGAAAAGGCCTTGCCGCAAGCGAAGCCGCAGAAGCCCACCAGCTTTCGCCAGGAGATATTATTTGCTATGACTTTCAAGGTGACGGCCGTTTCGATCACACGACGATTGTGGTGAATAAAGACAGTCAGGGAGAACCATTAGTAAATGCGCATACGACCAACAGTCGGCAGCGCTATTGGAAATACACGGATTCTACAGCGTACACCCCTAATATTCAATATAAATTTTTTCGCATTGGCGGTTGATCGATGTGATATAATTATCTAGTTGATGACGTAGAGAACGAGGTGAGAAGAATGTCCAATCATATTGTATTATTTCAACCAGAGATTCCTGCAAATACAGGGAACATTGCACGTACCTGCTTAGCGACAAACACACAGCTTCATCTCATTCGCCCGCTAGGGTTTTCTACAGATGATAAAATGCTGCGCAGAGCTGGTTTAGATTACTGGCATGATGTTACGATTCATTATTATGATTCGATTGATGAGCTGTATGAAAAATATCCAGCCGGCGAATTCTTTTATATAGAGAACTTCGGTACAAAATCCTATGCTGATTTTGATTTTAGCGATGTAGAACAAGAATGGTTTTTCGTTTTTGGCAGAGAAACGGATGGAATTCCTAAGCATTTGTTAGAAGGATTAGAAGATCGCTGCCTTCGCATTCCGATGACCGATAAGGTAAGGTCTTTAAATTTAGCAAACACAGCTTCCATTATTCTTTTTGATGCATTAAAGCAGCAAGGTTTTCCTCAATTAATTAAGTGAAAAACCAGCTTGTGGAGAAACCCCTGTTTCTCCGCAAGCTTTCTTCTTGTCGTCAGGAGCGAAAGCCCCTTCCCTTTCCGCGGACGAGCGCCCGAGCTTCCTCGCGAAACCCACGCTCGGCGATCTCGGCTCACTCGTTCTTCCGCAGGAGTGGAAGGGGCCTCGCTCCTTGGAATTTCTTTAAGATAGAAAAAGACTCTCCTTCACCTAGCTCACTCTGGCTAGATGGAAGACAATCTTTTTCATGTTCTGAAACGCACCTCTATAAAAGAGATGTTTTTTTTAGGCTGTCGAAACAGCTAAGAAGTACTTCATATAAGTATGGAGAACGGAACAGGAAAAAGCACCGCTTTCCGCGGGGCAAGACGGAAAATCTCCTCGGTCTGCGACCTGCGGGACTTCTCCTGTCTGCTCGTCCCGCAGGAGTCGGCACTTTTTCCGTTCCTTTGACCAGAATGGAATCTTGAAACCCTCGTAGAGTGAATGCCCTTTTGCAAACGCTGTTAACATAAGGGCACAGCTTGATTAAGTGGTTTTTTCTAATAATCTACTTTAAAAAAGGTTTTAGGAAACGGCGAGACTCCTGAGGGAGATACGAATAAGGTGTGACCCCGGAGGGCTGATAAAGCCCGAGGAGGCACACCATTCGCTCGCGGAAAGGGAGTCGTTTCCTAAAACCATTACTCTCTCTAATGCAAGGAAATTTACACTCTTTAAGGTTTCTCTACTAGCTGAAAAAATCGCACCTCTTCTAAAGAGGTGCGATTTTTGTTATGGACTATTTTCTTGGACGACCTGGCTTTACATCGTAGCCAGCAGAAAAAATCGAAACTAAGTATGTTACGCACACTAAAATAATTAAAGTTAATTTCATGTATAGCGGCCTCCTTTAATAGCTGAACAGACAAGCATTGATGACTGTTATTATACCCCATTTTTAGGTTGATGTGAATTGTTTGGCAGTTATTAATTAAAAAGTTCGAGCTTTTCGCCCATACACGACCCAGGATCGGGACATATGTTGAAATGTAGGTAAAGAACCCGCTTTGCAATGGAGGGATGACATGCTGCCTTATTCGTACGACATGCAAGATGATATGCGTATCCTGGAACCTTACGGATATGATCATGAAGATGACCGCTTTTTCGGAGGGTTTATCGGAGGTCCTTTTGTGGGAGGCTTCTTAGGAGGATTATTAGGAAGCGCCATATTTCCACCGTTTTATGGTGGAGGTGGAGGCTATTATCCACCAACTCCTTATTACGGCCCCACTGGTCCGCCGCCTCCTTATTACCCTTATGGAGGTTATTACTGGTAAAATAAAGACCGTCTCTCCTGACGGTCTTTTTTCTGTAGATCTGTTAACGCTTAGGGTGGTAAATCGGATGTGATTTACTGGATTCCTAGTCAACAATAGAATATCGACATCTTCGTTTAACACAGCTTTTTGTATAAGTAGAGTATGGTATAATTGGTAAAATAAATACGACATAATTTTACATATTTATTTCTATTTTGAAAGGATTGGTGTGGATGAAGAAAGCCATAGGTTACTTCGCCGCTGGTGCTGTTCTCCTATTCGCCTCGGCATGTGGGTCGAGCCAGGCAGAAGAAAGTGATCCTATTGAAGTAACGCTTGAACAAATTGAAAGTCAAAAACCAGAAGAAAAGGAGTTACCTGAAGAGGAAATTGAAGGAAAGATTCCTGAAAATGAGGTTGATGATTTAGAAAAAGAAGTAGCTGAAGAACTGGAGGAAGGTGAAGAATTAGACGAGCAGTCAGAGGAACAGGTTAACCCTGATGGTTCGATCACGACAGAGGAGTCTACATATATTGAAAATGCTGAAGAGGAAGCCTATGCGCCAGAACCTCCAACCTCTCCCAGCCGTCCCAGCTCTACTCCGTCGAGTTCAACCAACTCATCGAGTTCTTCAGGTTCATCGAATTCCTCAGATTCATCAAATGCAACAGAATCTTCCTCCTCTAGTTCTAACTCTAACTCATCTTCATCAGAAGGTACGAATGAGGAACAACAATCTGAGAAGACTACTAATTCTACTGAAGAAGAGCCCCCTGCAGAAGAAAAGGAAGATAAGAAAGAAGAAACTGACTCTGATGAGGAAAAACAAGATGACGGCGCAGTGGACGAGGGCGAAGAGGAAGAAGAGGAAGAAGGAGAAGAACCAGAAGAACCGGAAGAAGAAAATGAAGAAAAACAAGACGAAGAAGAATAAGAAAAGCCACCCTGAAAGGTGGCTTTCTCAGGCTGTCGAAAAAGCTTGGACGACTTGTGGACATGAGAGTACACGGCTCCTTCTTTTTTGTATGAAGAACAGGAACTGGAAAAAGAGTCGATTTCCGCGGGGCATGACGAAAATCCTCCTCGTCCTGCGTCCTGCGTGGTCTTTCCTAAAACCCTTTCCTCTTCCTAACGCAAGAAACTTTTACATTCCTAAGGTAAAAAATGCTTGTAGAGAAAACTGAGGTTTCTCTACAAGCTGAGAAAAGCCACCTTATAAAGGTGGCTTTTATAATAATTAAAATGTTGTTTTATCTAGTGTTTCGCCTTGAGACTCATAGCCTTGCATATACTTAATACGGCGCTGAGCGGAAGTTTCATTCACTTGCTCATCGGCATGATAGGAGGAACGAACCATAGGACCGGCTTCGCAGTGTTTAAATCCTTTTTCCATCGCAATTTGCTTTAACTCTTCAAATTCATCAGGGTGATAATAACGCTCCACGTTTAAGTGTTTTTTCGTTGGCTGCAGGTATTGGCCGATCGTCATAATATCTACATTGTGAGCAAGAAGATCATCCATAGCTTGAATGATTTCTTCTTTCGTTTCACCTAGTCCGACCATAAGGCTGGATTTCGTTGGTGTATTTGGACGAATTTCTTTTACTCGGCGCAATAGCTCTAAGGAACGGTCATACATCGCACGGGCACGCACTTTTTTCGTTAGACGACGCACAGTTTCAATGTTGTGGTTGAAGATGTCTGGTTCCCCGCCCATGAGTGTATGAAGACTATCATAGTCCCCTTTCATGTCGGATGGAAGAATTTCAACAGTACATCCAGGGACACGTCGGCGAATGGCTTTAACGGTTTCACCAAAAACAGCCGCTCCGCCATCTTTTAGGTCATCACGTGCTACAGCAGTAACAACCACGTGTTTTAATCCCATGATTTCTACAGATTCAGCTACACGTTCAGGCTCTCCCCAATCTAATTCATTTGGTAAACCTGTTTTTACAGCGCAAAAACGACAGCCGCGAGTACACGTATCGCCAAGAATCATAAAAGTGGCTGTTTTACGTTCACTCCAACATTCATGAATATTTGGACAGCGTGCTTCTTCACAAACCGTATTAAGTTTTTTCTCACGCATTAATTTTTTCAGGCCGGTATAGGATTTATTGGTATTAATCTTAATTTTTAACCAATCGGGTTTACGTATGTATTCGTCTTTTTTTGCCACTTGTATCGTCTCCTTTTATTATCTAGAATAATTCCACTCGTCACTGCTGTATTTTTTCTCAGAAAGTTCATAAATCTCTTTCCACTGGCCTTCACTAATTTCGAGAGGCTGCAGTTCAATATTCAATCCTTTTTCAAAACCTGTTTTAAATGCATTTCGCGTCGTTTGATAATCCACAGGCTGATCAATAATGTCGTTAATTGCTATGGCTTTATCTGCAAAAGATTTGCGGGCTCTTTCTTTAATGCGTTCATTCTTGTAAATAAACATATCAAACAGCTTATTTTCATCTACATTAATGGGGATGGAGCCGTGCTGAAGAATCACGCCTTTCTTTCTCGTCTGTGCACTTCCAGCGGCTTTCTTTCCATCTACAATTAATTCATACCATGAAGGTTCTTCAAAACAAACGGCTGATCCTGTAGAGTTTAACTTTTCTTCAGGGATAGCAAATTCAGCATTAATAGTAAGCTCTTTAAACCCTTCAAGCAGCCCTTGAGAAAGAACGAGATAGGCTTCTTTTACGGAAGCGGGCATTTGGGGATGGTCTTCTGAAACAATTATACTATATGTTAATTCATCATCATGAAGAACAGCCCGTCCACCGGTCTGTCTTCTTACTAGCTCATAACCATTTCTCTTAACACCTTCGAGGTCAATCCTGCCTTGTACTTTTTGGAAGTATCCCACTGAAAGCCCGGCGGGTTTCCACCCATAAAAGCGAAGCACGGGAGGGACTTTCCCTTCACTATGCCAATTCATCAAGGCTTCATCTAACGCCATATTTAAGGCTGGCGACAAATGTCCAGAATCAACAAAGGACCATGTTTCCATTTACTTGACCTTCTTTCCATAAGTAATCCTTTATTCAATTAAAATAGTCAAGACAATTCTAACAAGGGGACTATACGGTGTCAAAGTAAGGAAGCACCAATAATAAGGGAAAACGCTTTTATTGCGCTGTCTTGCGCGATCACGCAAATATACGTTTGCGGTATAGCTTGTTACAAAAGTAACTTGTACCTTTACGAATGTTTCCAATCTCCTGCGCATAGGATGTATTAAATTTGCTAGTTACGACGAGGGAGGTCGTTGAGTGGATATTATTAAAAGAATACAAGATCATCGCGAACATGAAGAGGAATTGAAGTGGGAAGGAACTTTTAGGGATTATTTAGAGCTATTAAGAGACAAACCTTACTTGGCTCAGTCTGCTCATTCTCGTGTTTATAATATGATTACAGAAGCCGGAGTTGAGGAAGGGTCGCATCACAAGAAATATTCTTTCTTTGACGAAGACATTTACGGATTAGATGAAGCGATGGAAAGACTAGTGGAAGAGTACTTTCATCCAGCTGCACGCAGGTTAGATGTTAGAAAAAGAATTTTACTATTAATGGGTCCTGTAAGTGGAGGTAAATCAACACTTGTTAACTTATTAAAGCGTGGCTTAGAAAAGTATTCTTATACAGACAAAGGGGCCGTTTTTGCAATTAAAGGCTGTCCAATGCATGAAGACCCGCTCCATATGATTCCGCACCATTTAAGAGATGAATTTAGAGAAGAGTATGGGGTTCGAATTGAAGGCAGCTTGTCTCCATTAAACACGATGCGTGTAGAACAGGATTATGGTGGACGAATTGAAGATGTACTTGTTGAGAGAGTGTTCTTCTCTGAAGACAAACGTACCGGTATAGGGACATTTAGTCCTTCCGATCCAAAGTCTCAAGATATCGCTGATTTAACAGGTTCCATTGATTTCTCAACCATTGCTCAATTTGGGTCTGAATCTGATCCTAGAGCGTATCGTTTTGACGGAGAACTAAATAAAGCGAACAGAGGCATAATGGAGTTCCAGGAAATCTTAAAATGTGATGAGAAATTTCTCTGGCACCTCCTCAGTCTAACGCAAGAAGGTAACTTTAAAGCTGGCCGATTTGCTTTAATCTCTGCTGATGAACTCATTGTGGCCCATACGAACGAAGCAGAGTATCGTTCTTTCATTGCAAATAAGAAAAACGAAGCTCTTCATTCACGAATGATTGTCATGCCAATTCCTTATAACTTAAAAGTAACGGAAGAAGAGAAAATTTACGAAAAAATGATTAGAGAAAGTGACATACGGGATGTTCATATTGCTCCTCATACGTTAAAGGTTGCTGCGATGTTCACCGTGCTTACCCGATTGAAAGAATCGAAAAAAGCATCGATTGATCTTTTGAAGAAGATGTATTTATATAACGGAGAAGAACTCGAAGGATTTAGTGATGTAGATGTGGAAGAACTGAAAAAAGAATTCTCGGATGAGGGTATGGATGGGATTGATCCTCGTTACGTGATTAACCGAATTTCTTCTACGATTATTAAAAAAGAAATGACTTCGATTAATGCACTGGATGTGCTTCGTTCACTCAAGGATGGGTTAGATAGTCACGCTTCGATTTCGAAAGAGGACAAAGAGCGTTACTTGGAGTTTATCTCGCTTGCTCGTAAGCAGTATGATGACCTGGCGAAGAAAGAAGTTCAGAAAGCATTTGTGTACTCCTATGAAGAATCAGCGATTACGCTGATGGATAATTATTTAGATAACGTGGAGGCTTATTGTAATAAGACGAAGCTTAGAGATCCATTAACGGGTGAAGAGATGAATCCAGACGAGAGACTTATGCGCTCCATTGAAGAGCAAATTGGCGTTTCAGAAAATGCGAAGAAAGCATTCCGTGAAGAGATTCTCATTCGAATTTCAGCTTATGCACGAAAAGGGAAGAAGTTCGACTATCAGTCCCATGAACGCTTAAGAGAAGCGATTCAGAAGAAACTATTTGCTGACTTAAAAGATATCGTGAAAATTACAACGTCAACGAAGACTCCAGATGAACAACAGCTGAAGAAGATCAATGAGGTGGTCGCTACCCTTGTAGATGAACATGGCTACAATTCCACTTCTGCCAACGAGTTATTAAAATACGTGGGAAGCCTGTTAAACCGCTAAACCTGAGATAGATTTGATTTCCTTTAGATAATTGGGAAAAAGGCTGAACAGTTATAAAACCGGGACGCCGCGAATCTTCATTTACAATAAAGATTCTGGAATTATTGTATAATCATTGCTCTGCTGTGTATTCGATGTAAACCTGGGTCGTTCCTGTATTCCTAAAATCATGTGTCTGCATAACGTATGGAATTTTTACACTTTGAAATTGCAACAAAGTTAATTTGTCCCCTGAAAGAAAATTAGACTGGGTAGAAGGCGAAGGGAAATGGTGAGACTCCTATGGGAGAAACGTACATGGTGAGATCACCGAGGGCAAAGCCCGAGGAAGCTCACCGTACGCCCATGGAAAGCGATCCATTTCCCGAAGCCTTTTGCTGTATTCTTGAATGAAAAGATGGAAATCCAGAGAAAGTGATTTCTCTACATGCAGAGGGGCTCTAGACATGGTCTAGAGTCCCTTTATGTTATAATGTGCAAAAATGCAGGGCAGGTGGAACGAATGGCGAAACAGTACTATGGCATCATCGATATTGGTTCAAACTCGATCCGTTTAGTTGTTTATTTGAGAGATAAAGGCGGAAGACTTCGAGAAGTTGAAAACGTAAAAGCTGTAGCTAGGCTGAGCACCTATTTGCAAGAAGAAGGAGAGCTTTCAAGAGACGGGATTGATAAACTGCTAGATACATTGAAAAGCTTTGAAGGAGTACTTGCTACATACGATTTGGAACAAACGGTTTGTGTGGCTACGGCGGCCATACGCCAGTCAGTTAATCAAGCTGAGATTCTTGAAGAAGTGACGGAACGTACTCGTTTTGATATGAGAATACTTTCTGAAGAAGAAGAAGCGTTCTATGGATATTTAGCTGTAGTGAACTCTACTTCATTAACGGAAGGGTTCACCGTGGATATCGGGGGAGGAAGTACGGAAATTACGTATTTTAAAGATCGCAAACTTATTCATTCGCATAGCTTTCCGTTTGGAGCCGTTACACTAAAACAGCGCTTCTTTAAAAAAGATCTTCCTACTGAAGAAGAGATGACGAACTTACGTCAATTTTTAAAAGACAGTTTTCAAACGCTGTCGTGGTTAAATGGCAAAAAAGTCCCTTTGGTTGGGATTGGAGGCGGCGCGAGGAATGTTGTTCAAATTGATCAGAACCTCAAAGAATATCCTTTAGCTGGTCTTCATCAATATAAAATGCTCGATAGTGACCTTTCATTTATTAAGAATTATTTGCTTACGTTATCCATGAAAAAATTGCAAAAAGTAGAGGGTCTGTCAAAAGATCGAGCGGATATTATTATCCCGGCTACAGAAGTATTTCATAGCTTATATGATACGGTACGAGCGGACGGTTTTATCCTTAGCCGTAAAGGTTTAAGGGATGGTGTATTTTATGAGCAGCTCACTAAAGGTATGGGCACCCATCTGTTTCCAAACGTTCTTGAAGAGAGCATTCAAGAGCTTATCAATGATTATGAGTTGAATATGAAGCAAATCCAACACGTGCAACATTTAGCTAAAGAGCTGTTTACTCAGTTTCACGAAAAGGGAATTGGCTCTTTAAAGAAGGAAGACTGGTCAAATGTTAAACGTGCGAGTTATGTCTTTAATCTTGGGGAATATATTGATGACGAAGCAAGTGCGCAGCACACGTTTTACTTATTAGCAAACCGTACGATCGATGGTTTAATGCACATTGACCGCTTAAAGCTCGCATTAATGGCCTCTTTTAAAAATAAAACGGTGTTTAAGCAATTTATTAATCCGTATAAAACGTGGTTTCTTAAGGAAGAACGAAAGCATATTCGTTTGCTGGGTGCTTTTCTAAAGTTTTGCTACAGCCTTGATAGTACACGCAGATCCACAATAGAATCTTTAGAAGTCGATAGGAAGAATGAGGAAATCACCATTACTCTCTATTGTAATAAGGATTTTATGCCTGAAGAATATCAAGGAGAAAAACAAAAGAAACATTTAGAAAAAGCGTTAAAGAGCAAAATCAGCTTATCATTTGTAGCATTGCAGGACAGTTGAAATTTTTACAAAAACTTAACGTAAACTTTGTTTGCTGACAAAATTCGCGTAGTACGATTGTTTTAGAAACCACTGTCATAAGGGGAGTAGGCAATGAGTACAGACGAGGGTATTAGAAATTTAAACCATCCCGGGTATTACAATAATCGTGAGCTGAGCTGGCTTGCGTTTAACGAACGTGTACTGGAAGAAGCGAAAGATACGACAACACCATTGCTGGAGCGGTTTAAGTTTTTAGCCATTTTCTCCTCAAATTTAGATGAATTCTTTATGGTTAGGGTCGCAGGTCTAAAGGATCAAGTAAAAGCCGGTTATAATAAGCCAGAGAATAAGGCCGGCTTAACCCCTAAACAACAGCTTAAAGAGATCGCTCTCATAAATCACGGTCTCGTGAAAAGTCAATATGATACGTATCAAGCCATTAAGCCTGAATTAGTGAATGAAGGAATTGAGATTACGGAAATCGATGCCCTTACCGATGATCAATTACAAGAACTTGAACATTATTTTGAAGTGGAGATCTTTCCTGTTTTAACCCCAATGGCTGTCGATGCCTACCGTCCTTTCCCAAAACTTTTAAACAAAACGATCAATTTGGCTGTCGTGTTAGAAGATCAAATTGATCTAAACGATCAGACGGAAAAAACGGCGATCGTTCAGGTTCCTTCTGTTATTTCACGCTTTGTAGAATTAAAGGCTCCTTCCTCCTCCCAATTCATTTTATTAGAAGACGTCATCAGCCATTTTGCAGAAAAACTGTTCAAAGGCTATCGAGCGAAAACAATCACAGAGTTTAGAATTACGAGGAATGCGGATATGACGATTCATGAAGAAGGCGCGCGGGATTTGTTAAGAGAGATTGAAAAAGAGTTGAAAAAAAGGAAGTGGGGAGCAGCGGTACGACTGGAAGTTCGTAAAGGCAAGCTTGATGATAAAATGGTGCGCTTTTTACTAAGTGTATTAGAAATTCATGAAGATGACTTATATATCACAGACGGCCCATTGGATCTAAGTTATTTATTTGATTTTTATAAAGAACTGGCAGATGAAAAGGAGGAGTTAGTTTACCAACAGTTAATTCCTCAACCGCTGCGTGATATTAAAAATGGGGAAGACTTATTTGAAGCCGCTTTGGATCGTGATATATTTCTACATCATCCTTATGAGTCATTTGAACCAGTTGTGGAGTTTTTAGCAGATGCGGCAAAAGATCCGGATGTTCTGGCTATTAAACAAACGCTATATCGTGTAAGTGGAGACTCTCCGGTTATTAAAGCGTTGAAAGAGGCGGCTGAAAACGGAAAACAAGTGACCGTCCTGGTTGAGTTGAAGGCACGTTTTGATGAAGAAAATAATGTGCAGTGGGCTCGGGAGTTAGAGAAAGCGGGCTGTCACGTGATCTACGGAATGACCTATTTAAAGACGCATAGTAAGATTACACTCGTCGTTAGAAAAAAGGAAAACACGATTGAGCGTTTCGTTCATCTAGGAACAGGGAACTATAATGATCAAACAGCAAAGATTTATACAGATATGGGCTTGATTACAACGAATAATGAGTTTGGCATTGATGCTACGAACTTCTTTAACTATTTGAGCGGCTACACGGAAAAGCCTGATTATCACCATATTTCGATGGCTCCTTTTGATCTTAGAAATGATTTTATTCAGAAGATTGATGAGGAAATTCTGTTTCAAAAAGAGCATGGGAATGGGCATATTGTGGCAAAAATGAACTCGCTCACGGATAAGCAGATTATTAAGAAGCTTTACGAAGCTTCACAAGCAAACGTTAAGGTCGATCTTATCGTACGCGGGATTTGTTGTTTACGCCCTGGAATTGAAGGGGTTAGTGATAACATTCGAGTGATTAGCATTGTCGGTAGATTTCTAGAGCATAGCCGAATCTTTTATTTTCACCACAACGGAGAAGAAAGAGTCTACTTATCATCGGCTGATCTTATGACTAGAAACATGGTGAAAAGAGTAGAATTATTGTTTCCTGTATATGATCATCACATTAAAGTTAGACTAATTGAAATTCTGCAGTTGTTTTTAAACGATAATGTAAAAGCTAGAGAACAAGATGCTGAGGGAAAGTATCATTATGTAAAACAAGAAGGGGACGCTTCTTTTGTAGATAGTCAGCTCACTTTATTTGAGTCGGCGTATCAAGTCCTTGAAGACGAAGAGTAAGAAAGGTGTATAACTTTCTGAAAAAAGTGAAATAGACGTACCAATCGGTGCGTCTTTATTGTTATAATGGAGGGGAAAATCCAGAAAAAGAAAAAAAGCGATAAATGTTGAATTTCATAACGTTTCAACTCTATAATAGTAAGTGTGTTTGCAAACGTTTACGTTCCAGCATTAGACAACAACTACTTGGAGGTATTTGACGTGGCTAATCAAGGTGCCAACGAAAGGTTTTGGGAAGAATTTCACGGTCCTAACATGGGCTATATTGAAGAACAGTATGAATTATATGAAAAAGATCCGAAGTCTGTAGATTCAACATTGAAAGAATTGTTTGATGAGCATGGAGCACCTGAGTGGATGAGTGCACCTGCTTCTTCGGCGACAAATGGAGCGGCACAAACCTCATCTGTAGATATGGTAAAAGTAACCTCAGCATTTAAACTTGTTGAGGCTATTCGACGTCATGGTCATCTCGATGCAAAAATTTACGCCGTAGGAAGCAATGAAAGAGCACCTACGAATATGCTAGAGATTTCTAGATATGGATTAAGCGAAGAGGATTTAAAAAACATTCCGGCTGACCTGGTATGGCCGGATGCACCTGTGAAACTAGACAATGCACTTCAGGTGGTACGCACCCTTAAGGAGAGGTATGCTGGGACAATCTCCTTTGAATATGATCATGTAAGTCACGAGAATGAAAGACAGTGGCTGCAAAATAGAATTGATTCATCTGAATTTCAAGTCAATTTAACGAATGAAGAGAAAAAACAATTACTTAAAAGGTTAGCAACTGTAGAAGGGTTCGAGAATTTCCTGGCAAGGACTTTTGTTGGGCAGAAGCGATTTTCCATCGAAGGACTCGATTCGATGGTACCGATGCTTGATCACATTGTTCAAGCTGCATCTTCCGACAAAATCTCCAACATTATGATGGGGATGGCTCACCGTGGGCGTTTAAATGTATTGGCTCATGTTTTAGGGAAACCATACGACCGTATTTTTTCTGAGTTCCACCATTCACCGGATAAGGAATTGATTCCATCAGAAGGTTCAACAGGAATTAACTATGGTTGGACAGGTGACGTAAAATATCATTTTGGTGCTCACCGTGAGATTGGTAATGGTGAACAATCATCTACTCAAGTAACGTTAAGTCACAATCCATCCCACTTAGAATACGTAAACCCAGTCGTTCAAGGCTTTACAAGAGCGGCACAGGATGATCGCACGCAGCCTGGATACGCGCAGCTTGATGAAGAAGAAGCATTTGGCATTCTTATTCATGGAGATGCTGCCTTTATTGGAGAAGGCGTCGTAGCTGAATCTTTAAATATGAAAGATTTGCCAGGCTATCGTACAGGCGGGACGATTCATATTATTGCGAATAACTTAGTCGGCTTTACGACGAATCGTCGTGATGGCCGTTCCACTCGTTATGCTAGTGACTTGGCAAAAGGATTTGAAATTCCGATTGTTCATGTAAATGCAGATGATCCAATTGCTTGTCTTTCAGCGATATCACTAGCTTATGAATATCGAAAGAAATTTAAAAAGGATATTCTCATCGATCTTGTCGGCTACCGTAGATACGGGCATAACGAAATGGATGAACCGCGTTCTACGCAGCCATTACTTTATAAACAAATTGATGAGCACGCTACGGTGTCCCATCACTTCGAAGAGAGCCTTATAAAAGAAGGTACGATAGAAGAGGGTACACTTAAAGAAATGTTCGATAATGTAGAAAAGAATCTGCGTGAAATTTACAATAATATGAAAGAAAATGAAAATAAAGAAGCGGATGTGAAAGATCGTCCTGGCGGAGTAGAACGGCCGTTAGATGAAATCGTTACAGCGATTGATTTAGATCGTTTAAAGAAACTAAACGAAGAACTATTGAAGCGTCCTGAAGGGTTTAATGGGTTTAAAAAGCTTGAGAAAATTCTTCAGAAACGCAGCAATATGCTGGATGAAGGCAATAAGGTAGATTGGGCAACAGCCGAAGCACTAGCTTTTGCGTCCATTATTGAAGATGGAAATCCAATTCGAATCACTGGTCAGGATACAGAGCGAGGAACTTTTGCTCACCGTCATTTAGTTCTCCATGATATTGAGTCAGATGAAACGTATTGTCCACTTCATGGTATTGAACAAGCAAAAGCTTCGTTTGATATTTATAACAGTCCATTATCAGAAGCAGGCGTACTTGGCTTTGAATATGGTTATAGTGTACAAGCACCAGAAGCCCTAGTTATTTGGGAAGCTCAATTCGGTGACTTTGCTAACGCAGGACAAGTCATTTTTGACCAATTTGTTGCTGCTGGCCGGGCGAAGTGGGGAGAGAAGTCTAATATGGTGTTTCTGCTTCCTCACGGTTATGAAGGGCAAGGTCCGGAGCACTCCAGTGCCCGCTTAGAACGATTCTTACAGTTAGCGGCTGAGAACAACTGGACGGTCGCAAACGTAACTTCGTCAGCTCAATATTTCCACCTCCTAAGACGTCAAGCAGCGATCAATGATCAAGAGGAATCTCGTCCTCTTGTGCTGATGACACCGAAGAGTTTGTTAAGAAATCAACGAGTAGCGACGGACAGCAGCAAGTTTAGTAAATTAAATTTTCAGCCAATCTTACGTCAGCCTGGATTGACGAAAGAAACGAAAAAAGAAAAGTCCAAAGTGACGTCATTGCTGCTAGGCAGCGGTAAAATTATGGTTGAAATTGAAGACGCTGTCGAGAAGATGGAAGATCAATCCTTTGAAACTTTAGATGCGGTAAGGGTGGAACAAATTTATCCATTCCCAACGAAGCATTTAAAAGAGATTTTATCAGAATATCCAAACTTAGAAGAACTTGTTTGGGTGCAGGAAGAACCACAGAATATGGGAAGCTGGTATTTTGTCGAAGGTATTCTGCACCGCATGCTGGAAAAAGGACAGATTCACCGTTATGTTGGCAGACCACATCGTGCATCTCCTTCTGTAGGTGAACCAAATATTCATAAAACAGAACAAAGAAGAATCATTAATGAAGCGCTACAGTTGTCTAAAGGAGGAAACAAATCATGAAGGAAATCAAGGTCCCTGAATTAGCTGAATCCATTACAGAAGGTACGATCGCCGAGTGGTTAGTAAAAAAAGGTGATCAAGTTGAAAAGGGTGACCCCATCCTTGAGCTCGAAACAGATAAAGTAAACGTAGAAGTGAATGCTGATGCGAGCGGCGTACTCGCTGAAATATTAAAAGATGAAGGGGATGACGTCGAAGTCGGAGACGTTATTGCTAAAGTCGATGAGAACGGGGAAGCTGGAGGTTCTTCTGAGGAAGAGGCTTCAGAGCAAGAAGAAGAGCAACAAGAAGAAGAGAAAGAAGAATCAAAAGAAGATAAGGAAGAAAAAGCAGAAGATAAGCAGCAAGATAAACAGGAAGATAAAAAAGAGTCAACGGAGCAAAAAGGATCTAAAAATGATGTAGTCGCTACACCTGCAGCTCGCAAACGCGCTCGTGAACTAGGAATTGATTTAAGTGAAATCACGGCAAAAGATCCACTAGGCAGAATTCGCCCTGAGGATGTAGATGCGGCGGCAAGCGGAAGTGATAAGGAGAGTAAGAAGGAAGAGAAGAAAGAAGCTCCTAAGCAAGATAAAAAAGCAAAAGAGTCCAGCGAAAAGACTGAATTTGATAAGCCGGTCGAGCGCATTAAGATGTCACGCCGCCGTCAAACGATTGCGAAGCGCTTAGTTGATGCTCAGCAAAGTTCAGCGATGCTCACAACCTTTAATGAAGTAGATATGACGAATGTGATGAAGCTGCGCAGCGAACGTAAAGAAGCATTCCAGAAGAAGCATGATGTAAAGCTAGGGTTTATGTCTTTCTTTACAAAAGCAGCTGTCGGTGCTCTTAAAGAATTTCCATTAATTAATGCCGAGATTCAAGGCAATGAAATTATCAAGAAGAAATTCTATGACATTGGTATGGCCGTATCTACTGATGAAGGTTTAGTTGTCCCAGTCGTTCGCGATGCAGATCGCCTTGATTTTGCCGGAATTGAAAAAGGCATTATGGACATGGCTCAAAAAGCTCGTAACAAAGAACTTCAATTGGACGACCTTCAAGGTGGCTCATTTACGATTACGAATGGCGGAATCTTTGGTTCTATGCTTTCCACACCGATTCTGAACTCTCCGCAGGTCGGTATTTTAGGATTGCACAATATTGAGAAACGCGCGAAAGTAATGCCGGACGATACGATCCAAGCTCGTCCAATGATGTATATTGCTTTATCCTATGACCATCGTATTGTTGATGGAAAAGACGCAGTGCAGTTCCTTCGCCGCATTAAAGAGATGATTGAAGATCCTTATGATCTTTTATTAGAAGGTTAATATAGTAAAAAACCCTCTTTGTTTTTAAAACAAAGGGGGTTTTTCTATTTTAGATGAAATAAGATTTATCATAATAGTAGAATAAACTGAAAATTCAAATAAAAAAATGTTGTCATATCGTAATTAGTCTCATCCATTGAACTTGTCCTGCATATGATAGAGTAATCCACAAAGAGGAGGGGGAATTTTAGGATGAATGATAAGAAGAATTTTGTCATTGCTGAAGACGACTGGTCCCTCCATCGAAAAGGCTATGATGACCAAAGGAGACACCAGGAAAAAGTCAAAGATGCGATGAATAAACAGCTGCCCGACCTCATTACTGAAGAGAATATTGTGATGTCTAATGGAAAACGTGTTGTGAAAATCCCTATTCGCTCACTTGATGAATATAAGATTCGATATAACTACGATAAGAATAAGCATGCGGGTCAAGGGGATGGGGACAGTGAAGTAGGGGATGTAGTCGGTCAGTCACAGGAGGCTCAGAAGAAGCCAGGTCAGGGAGAAGGCGCTGGCGATCAAGCTGGTGAAGATTATTATGAAGCTGAAGTGTCATTAGCAGAACTTGAGGAAGCTTTCTTTAAAGAATTAACACTGCCGAATTTAGCTGAAAAGGAAAAAGATACAATTATTCATGAAGACATTGAGTTTACGGATATTCGGAAAACAGGATTGACTGGGAATATTGATAAAAAACGTACGATGCTTGAAGCTTTTAAACGTAATGCACTTGGCGGCGACTCTTCATTTGCACCTATTTATCCAGAAGATATCCGATTTAAAGCTTGGACAGACCAAGATAAGCCTGAATCTAAAGCCGTTGTTATTGCTATGATGGATACCAGTGGATCTATGGGGCAATGGGAGAAGTATATGGCGAGAAGTTTTTTCTTTTGGATGAATCGTTTCCTTAACAAAAACTATGAGACTGTTGATGTTGAGTTTATTGCTCACCATACGCAGGCTAAAATTGTATCAGAGGATGACTTTTTCTCCAAAGGGGAAAGCGGAGGAACGATATGCTCATCTGCTTACCGAAAGGCGTTAGATCTAATTCAAGAGAAATATTCACCAGACCGTTATAATATTTACCCATTTCACTTTTCAGATGGCGATAACTTAACATCGGATAATAAGCGATGCGTGTCTTTAATTCATGAGCTTATGGAAGTATCACAAATGTTTGGTTATGGAGAAGTCAATCAATACAACCGTTCCTCTAGTTTAATGCAGGCCTACAAATCAATAGGTCATGAAAAATTCCGTTATCATATTCTTCGGAAGAAAGCTGATGTATTCTATGCGATGAAACACTTTTTTAATGAAGAAGATACGAAAGAGATGGCTGCTTTTAGTGAATAAGCCGAGGGTTTGATCCCGGCTTATTTTTTTTGGTCAAGTTGAAATGCTCAATATTTACCAATGATCTTGTTATAATAAGAACAATGTAAAATTGTAAGAATAAAAGGAGTTACCTTAATGATCCATGAAGTTTTTGAATCGAATCAGTTTATCATGCTTGTCTCCT
The DNA here is from genome assembly GCF_014636475.1 of Halobacillus andaensis. Taxonomy (GTDB): domain Bacteria; phylum Bacillota; class Bacilli; order Bacillales; family Halobacillaceae; genus Halobacillus_A; species Halobacillus_A andaensis. The sequence goes on along the minus strand of NZ_BMEL01000001.1, from coordinate 1,381,208 downwards.
TGCTTTTAATTATGAGCGTAATCGTCACTAAATTTTCTTCACGACTTGGTGTTCCTTCTCTTGTTCTCTTTATTGCCGTCGGAATGGCCGTCGGAAGTGATGGATTAAACCTATTGTACTTCGACAACGCTGAAGTGGCTCAAATTGTAGGCATCTTTGCACTCATTGTTATTTTATTTGAAGGTGGGATGCAGACGAAGTGGAAGTCGATACAACCTGTCATTGCCCCTTCCGTCACACTGGCAACGCTTGGAGTTGTTTTAACAAGCTCCCTTGTCGGAATCGCGGCAAAGTACATATTAGGGCTCTCTTGGTTAGAGGCTTTATTGCTTGGGTCGATCGTGGGCTCTACGGATGCAGCGGCAGTTTTTGCCGTATTAAAAGGTAAAAACATTCGAAATAAGCTGGAAGCCACGTTAGAAGCTGAATCAGGAACGAACGACCCTATGGCTGTCTTTTTAACCATCAGTTTTATCCAGGTTCTTACTTTAAATGAGACAAACTTTTTTGGGATGGTCGGGTCATTTTTCTGGCAAATGGGAGGCGGACTTGTCGTCGGCCTTTTAGTTGGATACGGGGCAAGCTTTGCATTAAATCGAATAAACCTTGACTCAAGCGGACTTTACCCTATTTTCGCCCTCGGGTTTGCTTTCTTAACGTATGGTGCTAGTTCACTTATTCAAGCTAGCGGACTTCTATCGGTTTATGTTGCTGCTGTGATCATTGGAAATGCTGAATTAGCTTATCGTTATTCCATTTTAAGGTTCCATGAAGGCTTTGGGTGGATGGCGCAAATTTTAATGTTCATCTTGCTTGGGCTCTTTGTGTTCCCATCTGAAGTGTTTACAGGGCCTGTTATTATAGATGGTTTATTAATTGCACTCGTACTCATTTTTCTGGCAAGACCTGTCGCTGCATTTCTAAGTCTAATGTTTTTTAAGTTTACTTTTAAGGAAAAGCTATTTCTCTCGTGGGCAGGGCTGCGGGGAGCTGTTCCGATTGTTCTTGCTATTTTTCCGCTGTTAGCCGATGTTGAAAACAGCCAGTTAATGTTTAATATTGTATTCTTTATTGTGATTATTTCAACCTTAGTTCAAGGGGCTTCGATTACATGGGTAGCTGAAAAGTTAAAGCTGGTATCTGAGAAGAAAACGAATCCGATTCACTCATTAGAGTTGATTTCAATGGGCAAAGCCAATGTGGAGTTAATGCAGTATGATGTAAATTCACGTAATTTGATCGTTGGTCAGTCTTTAGAAAATATGGAGCTTCCCGATAAAGCCTTAATAAACGCCATTATAAGGGACGGTGAGGTCATCACACCTTACGGGCAGACAACCATTCAAGCAGGGGATACATTGTATATTATGGTGACGAAACGGGTGAAAAAAGAAGTCAAAGCGCTGCTAGAGGCTGTGGATGATGAAGAAGAAGTCAAAGAATACGGCCACAACGAAAAAAACCGAGCTTGAAGGCAGCTCGGCTTTTTTCGTAGCAGCTATGATATTTGTGGTCAATCGTTATGATATGAAGAATACACTCATTATTATAGAATAAGCTAGGATCATTTGTAAAGGCTTTACCGAGAAAACATGATATATTTACTAGAACTTCTTCCCTGCTCGAGGATAAATATAAAGGGATAACGTTGTCGAGCGGCTGTTTATCATATACAATTGAAGACACGAAAGAGAGGGGTTGGTAAGGTGACTAGAAAAATTGGATTTTTAGGTTGCGGACAAATGGGTCAAGCCATGATTCAAGGGATGATTGAATCTCGAGTTGTGGAGCCTGAACAAATCTCAGCTACAGCATTAACCGATGAAACGATAGATTTTGTAGCGGATGAGTATGGGATCTCCATTTCTAATGATAATAAAAAATTAGCAGCTACGAGTGATATTTTATTTTTAGCTGTGAAGCCATATATGTATGAAGGTGTCATCCAAGAAATTAAATCATCCGTTACGGAAGATACGATTGTTGTTACAGTGGCAGCAGGAATTACGCTTGAAAAAGTCAAGCAATCCTTTGATTTTAACGTAAAAGTCATTCGTTCAATGCCGAATACCCCCTCTTTAGTCGGTGCGGGAATGAGTGTACTTTGCCCGAATGATTTTGTAACAGAAGAAGAGCTGGCTGTGGTAAAGGAACTTTTTGAAAGCTTTGGCGAGTCTGAAGTGATTGGCGAGCAGCACATGGATGCGATCCCAGCTATAAGTGGGTCTTCACCTGCTTATGTTTATATGTTTATTGAAGCGATGGCTGATGCAGCCGTACAGCAAGGTCTACCAAGAGATAAAGCGTATAAGCTGGCAGCTCAATCGGTTCAAGGAGCGGCAAAAATGGTGCTCGAAACTGGAAAGCATCCAGGAGAATTAAAAGATATTGTTTGTACGCCAGGTGGTACGACCATCGAGGCCGTTAATATGCTTGAACAAACTGGCATGCGCAGCTCTGTGATTCAATCCATGAATGCGGCTACGGCGAGAGCAAAAGAATTATCAAAAGGAAAGAAATAACCTTAAAAATCCAGACTTGTCCAGTCTGGATTTTATTTGAAGTGAAACGAAAAACACAGGTTGTACGTATATAGTTATGGATGGAGGATTGCTTATGAACGAACCAACTCAACGAATATCAACACGTGCCTTAACCTTATGGCGGCTTTACGGAATCATTCAGGCAAGCATTATCGCTCTGCTGACAATTGGAACAGGTATTTTTACATATTTGTTTAACTGGCCGCTATGGCCGCTCCTTTCCATAAGCACGATCTTAGTTCTTGTAATTACATTATATATTTTTGTCGTGCCAAGCGTTAGATGGAAACGATGGCGATATGAAGTACGGGATCAAGAAATCGAACTTCAATATGGCTTATTTATTATTACACGGACACTTGTACCTATGGTTCGGGTGCAGCATGTGGATACAGAGCAAGGACCGCTATTAAGAAAATACGGGTTAGCCACGATTAGTATATCTACAGCAGCTACGACTCACAAAGTCCCAGCGCTCGATGAAAGAGAAGCTGAAGAATTGAGGCATTCGATTTCCTCACTTGCAAGGGTGGCTGAAGACGATGTATGAACCGAAACGACTACACCCGATCTCTGCTGTCATTAATTTTATTAAAGGATTAAAAGATGCGATCCTTCCGCTTGTTGCTATTGTATTTTTAAACAGTAACCGTGGAGAAGGATGGCTTGGACTGCTTCCGTTTCTTTTTTCGGGGTTGCTCCTTTTAATTATTCTCGCTGGGGGAATCATTAAATGGCTTCGCTTTACGTATTGGGTGGAAGAAGGAGAACTTCGCATTGAACACGGACTTTTTGTGAAGAAAAAGAGATATATTCCGATTGATCGGATTCAAAGCTTAGATTTCTCAGAAGGTATTTTTCACCGTCCATTTCAGCTTGTGAAAGTTACGGTAGAGACGGCAGGTTCCTCTGATGCGATGGAAGCAGAAGCTGAACTGACGGCGATTCGTAAGGAAGAAGCAAAACAACTTGAGCGTTTTATTGAAGAAGTTAAACGAGGACGGCAGCAGGATGTAGAATTAGAAGATGATCAGCCGAAGCGCCAACTCGTTTATAAAATGAGTATGAAAGAGATTGTGATCATGGCTTTAACCTCTGGTGGTGCAGGTGTCGTGATCTCGGGTGTTTTAGTCTTTCTGTCTCAGGGCATGGAGTTTCTTCCAGTCGATGTAATTTATGATGAAGTGATTGACTGGCTGCAGTTTGGGTTTTTAATCATTGCAAGTCTGATTATGCTCGTTTTACTAATTGCTTACGGTATTTCGGTTTTATTAACGGTTCTTCGCTACAGTCAGTTTTCTGTATTTCACGATTCCGGCGACATCATTATGACGAGAGGATTGTTGGAAAAGAAACAAGTCACTGTTCCTTTAAATCGAATTCAAGGCATTCGTATTGATGAAAATTTAATTCGTGAGCCTTTAGGGTTCGCGACAGTGACGATTATTAGTGCAGGCGGATCTTTAAAGGGTGACTCGGATCAATCATTACGAGTGCTGCCGCTCATTAAGCGTACAGAGATCGATCGTGTGCTTCGCCGAATTTTAGATGATTATCAGCTTGATCTTCCCGTGAAGCGGCCGCCGAAACGATCTCTTATTCGCTACCTTTTACGACTTGTTTGGTTACCTGCTGCAGCCTCAACGGCAGCCAGCATTCTTTTTTACCCTTTAGGACTTTTATCTTTACTCGTTCTTCCTGTATTTGGATGGCTCGGGTACTTGTCGTTTAAACATGCGGGATGGAATGTTGAAAATTATCAACTCACGTTAATTCGCCGCTTTTTCGTTAAACAAACCTATATTATGAAAAAGTTTCGCATCCAATCGATGCACAAAGACCAGTCAGTCTTCCAGAAACGTGCTCAATTAGGTTCTATTGGAGCTACATTAAAATCCGGGATAGGTGGGGAAAGTGCAAGAGTGTGGTATCTCGAAGAAGAAGATACACACAAACTGTTAGATTGGTATCGCCATGAAACGTAAAAAAGAGAGCGATAATTTCCTTCGTGAAGAGGAAATTATCGCTTTTTATATGTTAAATCCGAACATTTTTAAGTTTATAGTTGAAATTTGTTCGGGGAACGAATATTATATTATTTGTTGGTTATTTCATTCGGAAAGTAAGGTGTTTGTAGTGCTGAAAATGTTTCGGTTAGAAGAAAATAAAACAAATGTGCGAACAGAACTATTAGCTGGAGTGACCACGTTCTTAACGATGGTCTACATTGTCGTGGTGAACCCCGCCATTTTATCGGAGGCTGGATTGCCTTTTGAACAAGTATTTATGGCAACGGTGTTAGCCGCTATTATAGGTACATTAATTATGGCACTTGCAGCGAATTACCCTATAGCTATTGCACCCGGTATGGGAATGAATGCTTATTTTGTAACGGAAGTTGTTCAGCAGGATGTCAGCTATTCGGTTATTCTCGGAACCGTTTTTCTCGCTGGTGTGTTATTTGTTATTTTAAGCTTAACTCGTTTACGAGAAATATTAATTACAGCGATCCCTGCTTCTTTAAAATATGGAATTACATCAGGAATCGGTCTGTTTATTGCTTTTCTAGGACTAAGAATGTCCGGGATTATCATAGCTGATGACTCAACCCTTGTCACACTAGGTGACCTGGCTGCACCAGGTACGTTTTTAACGATTATTGGTTTGTTTATTACACTAGGACTAATTGCTAAACGAGTGACAGGCGCATTATTTATCGGAATGGTGATTACAGCTATTATCGGAATGTTTACCGGCCAGTTATCGTTTAATGATGGATATGTCTCCTCACCTCCGGCTCCTGTTTTTTGGGATATCGATCTGGCGGGTGTGTTTAGCAATGGTCTTTATACGGTGATTTTTGCTTTCTTACTCGTCACCATTTTTGATACAACAGGTACGATGATTGGGGTAGCCGAACAGGCTGGATTCATTCGAAAAGATGGAAGTCTTCCGCGCGCACGTGCCGCCTTAATGGCAGATGCAACAGCGACAACGGCTGGTGCGATGTTTGGAACAAGTCCTTCTTCTGCTTATATCGAATCTTCTTCAGGTGTGGCTGTAGGAGGAAGAACTGGTTTAACCACTATTGTTGTAGCAGGACTTTTCCTACTATCGATTTTCTTCTCGCCGCTCGTAGGAGCCGTTTCTAACCTGCCTGCCATTACAGCTCCAGTCCTTATTATTGTGGGCTGTTTTATGATGGAGGGGCTGGCTAAAGTAAACTGGAAAACATTCGATGAAGCTTTTCCTGCCTTTATTATTATTTTGACGATGCCTTTAACCTCCAGCATTGCCACGGGAATTGCGATTGGCTTTATAACGTATCCGTTGTTAAAAGTGTTTAGCGGAAAAGGGAAGGATGTACACTGGATTTTATATCTTTTTGGTGCCATCTTTATTATTCAAATGATCTTCTTCCCAGGTCATTAATATTTTCACAATGAAATCGTAGAAAAGGAACAGGAAGATGTTTTTCCATTTGTTGATTTATAAATAAGTTCTAGATTTCATAAGATCCATAAAAAACACTGCTGATCGCAGTGTTTTTTTTATGGATCATCCTGTGAATAGGATTCTATGACAATGGCATGCTAATGACAGGTGATGACAATGGGATTCTTTAGAGATCTATTTCAGAGAGAACAGCGAACGGACCGACGGATTGCTGATGAAAGCCCAGAGCCGCAAGAGCCGAGCACAAGAAACCTCTCGAAAAATATTGACTATATTTTATATGCCCTTAAGCGTACGGAAGATTTGAAAGTTCGTATTCTCAAAAAGGGAGATGCCGCTTTACTGTATTTTGAACCGTTGGTAGATCAAGAAAAAGTGCAGGCAAGTATATTTACACCTATAGAAATCGGAAAAGTAGACTCGATTCATGAAATTCCAAATGCGAAGGAAACGAGGAACTTAGAGGAAGCTGTAAACAGCTTATTAAGAGGACATGCCATTTATATTGAAGATGACAATCGGCGGATTTCTCAGTTTAATGTAACTTCCGTCTTCAATCGTAATGTCGATGAACCAGCGAATGAAAAGGTAGTCAGAGGCGCCCATGATGGATTTGTAGAAAATATTATGGTGAATATTAATCTGGTGAGAAAGCGTATTGAACACAGGGATTTAAAGGTGAAGTTTTATAGAGTCGGTAAAAAGACGAATACCAACTTGGCCATTTTGTATATGGAAGGCATTGCTGATCCTGAAGTTATCTTAAAAATGGAAGAAAGAATAAAGTCGATTGATGCTGATAAAGTACAGAGCCCCGGGTACATTGAGGAATTCATCGAAGACAGCGCGTGGTCTCCCTTTCCGCAGATGTTAAATACCGAACGGCCTGACCGTGTGGTAGCTAATTTGATGGAGGGGCGCGTGGCATTATTTACGGAAGGAAGTCCAACGAGTCTCATCGCCCCATCTACGTTTTTCATGTTTTACCAAGCACCTGATGATTATAATACAAGATGGTATACAGGCACGTTTATTCGGTTAATTCGCTTAGCCAGTTTTTTGATTGCGATTGGGCTGCCTGCTCTCTATATAGCGATTGTGAGCTTTCATTTCGAAGTCATACCGGATGATCTCATCGCTCCTATTAAAAGTTCGATCAATGAGATCGCCTATCCCCCCGTCTTTGAAGCACTGGTTATGGTGGTGATTATTGAACTGATTCGAGAATCAGGGATACGGCTTCCTTCTCCCGTTGGACAGACAATCGGGATTGTAGGCGGGCTCGTTATTGGGGATGCTGTCGTACGAGCTGGGTTAGTTTCGAATGTCATGGTCATTGTAATTGCTTTAACGGCGATCTCTTCATTTGTTGTACCATCAAATGAATTGAGTACTACGCTTCGTTTATTGACGTTCCCGTTAATAGGTTTATCAGCTACCCTTGGATTCGTAGGGCTGATCTTTGGATTTTTGTTTATAGCTGTCCATTTAACGAAGCTTGAATCGTTCGGTGTACCTTATTTCGCTCCCATAGCGCCTTTACGATTAACGGATTTAAAAGATACGTTTGTACGCCTTCCGATTTTTATGTTGAAAACCAGGCCTAAAGATGCACATCCCCTGAATGATAAAGCCATCGAGGACTCAAGGAAGTGGAAGAAGAATGAGCAGCAGTCAAAAAAACCTTAAACTGACGAGACGACAATACTTCTTCATTATTATTCAAACACAAATCGGGGTGGGCATCCTTGCTTTACCGTTTGATTTGCATACAGCAGCCAAACAGGATGGCTGGATTTCATTAATTATAGCCTGGATGCTGTTAAATATTATTCTGGTTTTTCTTTGGATGCTAGCAAAAAAGTACCCCGAGAAAGATTATTTTAAGATTCAGGAATTTGTACTTACGCGATGGGTTGGAAAAACGGTATCTGCGCTTTATGTTATTTACTTTTCGAGTGTAGGTATTCTGATTCTTTTGTTATACAGTCGAATGATTAGTTTGTGGGTGCTGCCTAATACGCCGTATTGGGTTCTTTCTTTTATGATGATTACCATCAGTGTGTATATTGTATGCTGTGATCTTATCACGATCGCCCGCATTTACACGATGTTTTCAGCTCTGCTCATTTTTCTCGCAAGTCTCATTATATACTCGGTTAAAGACAGTAAGCTGATGTACTTGCTGCCGATCGCTTCAAATGGGTGGGGAGGGATCATAACAGGAGTAGACAAAGGGATCATTTCCTTTCTAGGGTTTCTTGTTACTTTAGTCATTTATTCTAAAGTTGAAGGAAGCCCGAAAGATAAATTAAAGACGATTTTGTATGCGCAATTTACAGTTTTTTTATTTTACTTATGCATTGTACTTGTCACTTTTACATTTTTTAGTACAAAAGAGATGGCTTTAGTATCTGAACCGGTCCTCTATATGTTGAAATCGTATCAATTCCCTATCGTAGCAAGAATTGACTTGTTCTTTATTTCAATATGGATGGTGTTTGTGGCCACTACTCTTTCCAGTTTCTTGTACATGGCGGGTCTGGGGTTAAGGAGGATGGTGAATACTCAACAAAATAAATGGGTTGTGTTCTCAGTAGGGTGTTTGTTTTTCATCTCCTCATTATTTATAGGGTTTGATTTAACAAAATTGGATCGCTTTCAAACCTATGTTGTTCACGGAGGCTATATTTTTGCCGTGGGTATACCGCTGCTGATTCTGTTAATTAGTTTGTTTAGGAAAAATAGGAACAAGGAGAAGACCACATGAAGCGACTATGTTTGATTTTTTTGGTTTCCATGCTTACGCTTACGGGCTGCTGGGATCAGCGCCAATTTAAAAATATCAAGCTGGCTTTGTCTATTGGGGTCGATCAAGGATCAAATGGTGAAATAGTTAAAACGGTTTCGGTACCTACGGTGAGCGGCGGAGGAGACGGCGGTCAAATCAATGAGACGATTCAAACCCTTTCTACTGATGGGCACACGATGTTAGAGGCCAGAGATAAAATTGACCGAATGCTCGCGCACTCCTTTAACCCTTCTAAAATGGAAGTTGTTATATTAGGAGAAGACATAGCTAAAAAGGATATTTATCCTATTTTGGACAACTATTATCGAAATCCGAACAGCAATCTAAATGCTCATTTAGCCATTGCAGAAGGAGAGGCAAAGGACGTTCTCTCTTTTAAAGGAGGCGGTGAAGCCAGAATTAGTGAATATTTAAAAGGCATCCTTGATGGAGCTGCTGCCGCTTCCAGGACAACTGGAGAAAACCTGCAAATGATTTGTGCGGAGCTCGTCGAAGATGGAGAAGACTTCACGGTTCCGCTCATAAAATTAAACGAAGACGATAATACGATTAAATTTAACGGTCTCGGATTAATGAGCGGCGACCGCTATTCTGGAGTAAAGCTTTCTGCAGAACAAGCACCACTGCTCATGTTAATGATGGGGAATAAAGGAAGAGTGGCTCAGCTTACAAAAAAAGTGAACGAGCATCAGAAGGAAGAAATATTAGATTATATTACTGTAGAGGTGATGAAATATAATAAGGATCTCAAAATACACCCGAGTGAAGAGGAAGTACGAGTCGACATTGTATTAGACTTAGACGTCCGAGTAATAGAATACCCGCATGACCACCTCGTTTCAGAAAAAGTAATAGATGATTTAAATGGGAAGTTAAAAGAAACGCTAACTACTGAGGCAGAAGAAATTTTTTCAGTTTTGCAAGAGGGCAATAGTGATGTGTTTGCTATAGGGAGAAAAATACAAGCTTATCATCCGAAGGTGTGGGAGAAGTTGGATTGGGAAGAAATGTACCCGGAAGTTCAGTTTAATCCGGAAATAAACGTAACCATTCAGCAGCATGGAATTGTGAATTAAAAAATTAGATAGTTGAAACCATATGATCGGTCACGTCGTCTAATGTATAGAAGTGCTTTAAAGCGCTAGTGAATTATATGATTCACTAGCCGGCAAAGTCTTCTATGAGAAAGCTGGCGCCCAAGCTGCGGGTTGCATTTTTTCAAAACGATATACCTCCCCTTAGGTATAGCACCCTTCGTCTGACCACCGAAGGGTGCATTTTAATGTGTCTAAAAAGTAGAAATGTGATATTTTCCCTGAAGAGTTCAAGATAAAACATCGCTAGTCGACAACAGGGTTGAAATTTTATCAAAAGTTTAGGAAAAATTTCACCGTTCATTAATGCGCTTACCTGCCTATGTATCAAGGTTTCTAATAAGAAATGAATGAACTAGTGATTTAGTAGCAATATTCATTTTTTTTAATTTATATTGCAAGACGTCTGACAACCTGTTAAAATCCTATTAGAAACAAGTAATGAAAGCATTTTCATTTTTTGTTGAATGACGACTTCTAAAACTTTTTGAGGGGGAAATTAAGCGTGGATATTATACTGGGTATTTTAGCGATTGGTGTTATTCTTGGTATTGCTTTTTTAATGTCTAATGATAAGAAGAACATCAACTATTTTGGTATCGGTGTTATGTTGCTGGCCCAAGTGATTACAACATTTTTCATGTTCCAAACAGAAGCCGGTGCATGGGTTATTGAAAAAATCTCAGCAGGGTTTAACAAACTTATTGAGTTTGGTACAGAAGGGGTTAACTTCGTACTAGGTGGATTTGTTCTCGAAGACGGGGCAACTGTTTTCTTCTTTAATGTATTACTTCTCATTATTTTCTTTGCTACGATCTTATCTGTTCTTACTTACCTAAAAATCTTGCCATTCATTATTAAATATTTAGGACAAGCATTGTCTTACATTACACGCTTACCTAAAGTTGAATCATTTAACGCTGTAAACAGTATTTTCTTCGGTCAATCCGAAGCCATTATTGCGATTAAGTCACAGTTTAAACAGCTAAGTGACAACCGTTTATATATTGTGAGTGCGTCAGCAATGGGATCTGTATCAGCTTCAATCGTAGGTGCATATATCGGTATCCTTCCAGCTGATTATGTGTTAGTCGCGCTGCCGCTTAACATGTTTAGTGCATTAATTGTAGCCTCATTAATTGCTCCAGTACGTGTTCCTAAGGAAGAAGATCACGTAGATGTTCAGGATGTATCTAATGCGAAAAGCTTTTTTGAAGCGATGGGGAATGGCGCCCTTGATGGCGGTAAAATTGCTTTAATCGTTGCGGCTATGCTAATTGCTTTTATCGCGTCATTAGAGCTTGTAAATGCGATGTTCGCCGGATTATTTGGAGGCATAACGCTGCAGGAAGTACTAGGCGTCATTATTTCTCCAATCGGTGTACTAATGGGTATTCCAACTTCAGAAGTACTGGATGCCGGTTCGATCATGGGTACAAAGATTGTTACGAATGAATTCGTAGCGATGCTTGAGTTCCAGGGTATGGTTGATTCTGTGTCAGAAAAAACAGTCGGGATTGTAACTGTATTCTTGACTAGTTTTGCTAACTTCTCTTCCATCGGGATCATTGCAGGTACCGTTCAAGGGATCGATGCAGACAAAGGCGCACGCGTATCTGGTTTCGGTATGAAACTATTGATTGGTGCAACATTAGGTTCCATGCTTTCAGCTACAATGGCTGGTCTATTCTTATAAAAAAGTAAACGCCTGAAGAGAGGCTTCTCTTCAGGCGTTTTTTTATTATCTAGGAAATTATAAAATTCCAAGCTGTTAATATGACAACTTTATGTTCAACGTTTTGACATGTCATGCTTATCTTTTCGTTGTTGAATACAGGTGGTTCGCCACTTGTACGAAGTTTTCTTCCCACTATCAAACGGAAACAAACATCTCAATCGTTTGAGAATATTAAAAAGAATATTATGATAAGAATAAAGTGAGGTGGGCAGGTGAATAAAAAAGTTGCCATAATAACTGGGGCTAATTCCGGAATGGGGTTAGCCGCCACTGTTGAACTAGCTAGTAAAGGAATTCACGTCATCATGGCATGTCGAAATGAGGCGAGGGGGAGGGAAGCACTTGCGAAAGCAAGACATGCCAGTCAAACAAATCACATCGATATGATGACATGTGACTTAGGCAGTCTCTTTAGTATTCGGCAGTTTACCGAAGAGTTTAAGAAAAATTTTAACCAATTAGACATAGTAATGAACAATGCTGGAGTCGTTTCGTTAAAACGAGAAGTAACGAGTGATGGATTTGAATCACAGATGGGAATCAATCATCTTGGGCATTTTTTATTAACGAATTTGTTATTGGAAGAGCTTAAGCAAGCGGAGGATGCACGCGTTGTAAATGTTTCGTCAGGGGCTCACAAATGGGGAAGGATTCATTTTCAAGATCCATATTTAACAAAAAAGTATAATGTGATGAAGGGGTATGGCCAATCAAAATTGGCGAATGTCTTGTTTACGATTGCGTTAGCGGACAAGACGAAAAATGATTCCATTCAAGTGAATGCAGTGCATCCTGGAGCCGTAGCAACAAACTTAGGGATCGATCGTAAAACGGGATTTGGCAAGGCAGTGGTGAATCGGCTGGCTCCTTATTTTAAGACGCCAGAAGAAGGAGCGGCAACAGCGATTTACTTAGCCACTGACCCTGAGATTCAACATGTAACAGGCCAATATTTTTATGATAAAAAACAGACTGTGACTTCAAAGAAAGCGAAAGATCGTAAGTTAGCAGAGACACTTTGGATATGGAGTGAGAGGGAGGTTGGACTGCAGTCTCCCATAGTTTAATAATGACGTATAAAGGCTATATTGTCTGTAAATTCCAATTAAAGGAGAGGGCGTAATGTCTAAAGACTATCAATTATATATAAATGGCGAGTGGACAAGTACAGACGACCAGCTAGAGGTACTTAACAAATATACGCAAGAAACGTATGCGAAAGTGGCAAAAGCTTCAAACAAAGATGTGGAAGCGGCCGTTTCTGCGGCTGAAAAAGCGTATCAAACGAATAAAATGACACCCTATGAACGTTATGAAATTTTAAAACGTGTGAGTGAATTGTTGATAGAGAACCAGGAAGATCTTGCACAAAACATTACATTTGAAGCCGGAAAACCGCTGAAGCAAGCTCGTACAGAAGTAGAACGTGCGGCACAAACTTTCGAAATCTCTGCTGAGGAGGCGAAAAGGATTCATGGAGAAGGTGTCCCAGTAGAAGCAGCTCCTGGTTCGGAAAATCGAATGGCGTTTACGATACGAGTCCCTGTAGGGGTAGTTGGGGCAATTAGTCCGTTTAATTTTCCTATTAATTTAGTCGCTCATAAAATTGGTCCAGCCATTGCAGCAGGTAATTCGGTTGTTCTAAAGCCGGCCAGCAAGACTCCAATTTCCGCTTTGAAGCTTGCAGAACTCTTCCATGAAGCTGGGCTGCCTAAAGGATTTTTAAATGTAGTAGTAGGCTCAGGGTCGACCGTAGGGAATCAAATGATGGAGGATTCGAGAATAAATTTATATACCTTTACAGGAAGTGCAGAAGTTGGATTGAAGCTCAAACAAAACACAGGGATTAATAAACTCATTCTCGAATTAGGAAACAATTCACCTGTTATTATTGATAAAGAAGCGGATATTGAAAAGGCAGCTCAAAACACAGCGGCGAAGAGCTTCGCTTTTGCCGGCCAGGTGTGTATATCGGTGCAGCGGTTATATGTACATGAGGAAGTACGAGACTCGTTTGAGAAAGAATTTCTAAACGCCATTAAACAACTGAACGTCGGAGATCCAAATGATCCCAAAACCGATGTTGGTCCAATGATTGGAGAAGATGAGGCGAAGCGTGCCGTAGAATGGATTGAGGAAGCAAAGCAAGCTGGAGCGACGATTCTTGAAGGCGGAAAGAGGGAAGGGGCTTTACTACAGCCAACGGTCATAAAAGACGTTAGTCATGACATGAAAGTCGTTTGCGAAGAAGTCTTCGCTCCTGTAGTTACCCTGATTCCGTTTAGCGATATAAAAGAGTGTATTAAAGAAGTAAATGCTTCTCCATATGGTTTGCAAGGGGGTATTTTCACTAAGAATCTGGATACGGCTTTTTATGCGGCGAGAAACGTTGAAGTTGGAGGATTCATGATCAACGATGCGTCCCAATACCGAGTGGATCTCATGCCTTATGGTGGAGTAAAAGACAGTGGCTGGGGGAAAGAGGGTCCGAAATATTCAATCGAAGAAATGACTGAAGAACGTCTTATTGTGATGAATTTAGATCAACGCTAAAAAGAACGCAAGTCCTCTTATCAGGGACTTGCGTTCTCAGCTGTAGAGAAACTTAAGGTTTCTCTATATTTTTATGGTTGGTAAGTTTTCTTTCGTTCGATAGAATAAAGGGTTTTAGGAAACGACTCCCTTTCCGCGGGCGAACGGTGTGCCTCCTCGGGCTTTTTTAGCCCTCCGGGGTCACACCTGATTCGTCTCTCCCGCAGGAGGCTCGCCGTTTCCTAAAACCCTTTTTCTCGAGAATTGATCATATGAAAAAAACACTCTGTGCCCTTGTGGAAACAGAGTTTGCAGCAGAAAATTCATACGATGATGGTTCCAAGCCCATAAAGACATTGGTAAAGCAATGATGTAAAAAAACGAACGTTAATAAATTGATGTATAAACGCAGATCATTAGCGTAGTAAAAATACCGTAACAGTGGAGCAACTCTATTTCAGCGAGGGAGCATAAGAGTACCAGGTACCGTGCATTTCGGTACCTGGTACCCGGTGCGCAAGATCAAGCTGAGGCCGTGCCCACGGAAAGCGGAGTATTTTGACGGAGCGATGGTGTGAATTCGATTTAAATGAATAATCCGAACTGATTTCAATAGAATCGTTCGGATTATTTTATGCTTTATTCAGTTTTTTTCAGTCTGATTTTATTTTGCATAAGAACGTATATTTGTACGCTGCAGTTGAACCATACGAAACCATAAGGTAATAGCACCAGCGGTTAAACCGATAATTAAACTCATCCAATATCCATATGGGCCAAGGTCTGTATAGTTCGCCATCAAGTAGCCGCTTGGCAGACCAATCACCCAATAAGAAACGAACGCCATCACAAGAGTAATATTAACATCTTTGTAACCACGTAAAATACCTTGTAAGGGTGCACCGAAACCGTCTGATAACTGGAAGAAAATCGCATAAAAGATAAAAGACTTTGTTAATTCAATCACTTCTTCATTGGAGCTGTATAGCCTGGCGACTGAATCATCAAAGATATATAAAATAAGTCCGGCTAGTACAGACATCCCAACAGCCATTGAAATCCCTAAGTAAGAATAAGTGCGAGCCTCTTCGTAACGTTTAGCTCCTACTTCAAAGCCGACAGCAATCGTCAGGGCAAAGGCGATGCTAAGAGGCATCATATAAACTAAAGAAGCAAAGTTAATCGCAGCCTGGTGAGCGGCAATTGTATATGTATCATAGGCCGTCATGAAAAATGTTACCGCAGCGAAAATGCTTGTTTCGAAGAAAATCGCAAAGCCGATAGGAATCCCGATGCGTAATTGCTCATACCAGCTTCTTAGTGACGGGGTAATCCAAGTAGAGAAAATGCCATATACTCGTAATGGATACATCTTGTGTATCACAAGGACGATCATGCTGCAGGACACCCAGTACGTTAGAGCAGAAGCAACTCCGGCTCCTATACCTCCAAGGGCAGGTGCTCCCCATTTTCCAAAAATGAAAACATAGTTAAACAATATATTAGTAGGAAGAGTGAGTAAAATGATGCCCATAGAAATTTTTGTTTGACCTAATGCATCAATAAACGAACGTAGTAAATTAAAGACAAACAGAGGGATGATACCAAACCCCAGGGTGATCAAGTAGTACTTGGCCACGTATCGTACTTCTTCTTCAATCGAAAACAAGTTAAGTATGGGATCTAAAAGCAAAAAGCCGATGATACCGATAGCTATGGCTACGGCAATTGATAAGTAAACGCCCTGCTTTACAGACGAAGAGATTTCTTTTTCTTGTCTGGCCCCTTTTTGCTGGGCAACAATTGGTGAGATGGCCATCATAATCCCGTTTAATCCAGTGAAGATCGGCAGCCATATGTTCGATCCAATCGCGACTCCTGCTAATTGGTCAGGACCTGATTGTCCAGCCATAATTGTATCGAAAAAGTTCATTAAGTACATGCCGATCTGAGTGACTAGGATAGGTAATAAAATAATGAGAAATAATTGGATTTTTTCACGTAATGTTTTTGTTTCGTACATAAACGTTCTCCTTTTTGATACAATTCCTTTAGGACACGAGGATTATAGCACATTCCTGTGCGTTAACCTAGACACACGCACCCAAAGAAAGGACGTTGAAGAACTTGAGTCAAAAACGAATATTATTTACAGGAGGCGGGACGGCTGGCCATGTAATCGTCAATCTCGCGCTTATCCCTGAATTTCAAAAACAAGGGTATGAAATAGATTATATTGGCTCCTATGAAGGTATTGAAAGGAATTTGATTGAATCATTAAACGGCGTAACCTATCACGGGATTTCTACTGGAAAGTTAAGACGTTATATGTCTAAAGAGAACTTGAAGGATCCGTTTAAGGTATTAAAAGGTCTCTATCAATCCTTACGCATTATTGGTAAACGAAAGCCTCAAGTGATCTTTTCAAAAGGAGGATTCGTGTCTGTACCTGTAGTAGCGGCCGCCAAGCTTAAAAAGGTCCCTGCTATTATTCATGAATCAGATTACACCCCGGGACTGGCGAATAAACTGTCTTTTCCGTTTTCAGAAAAAGTGCTGGCCACATTTCCTGAAACGATGAAATACTTGCCGGAAGCAAAAGGAAAATACATTGGCGCCGTGGTTCGTGAAGAGCTTTTTGAAGGCAGTCGAGAGGCAGGCTTACGGTTTTGTGGGTTCTCTAAATCGAAACCTGTTGTTTTAGTCATGGGGGGAAGTACGGGCTCGAAAAAAATCAATGACGCCATCCGTGAAAATTTAGATGAACTGCTGAAAGATGTGCAAATCGTTCATTTATGTGGAAAAGGACATAAAGACGAATCGATCAACCGCACCGGCTATACGCAATTTGAATATGTAAATGAAGAATTGAAAGATTTATTTGCGGCTAGTGATTATATTATTTCAAGAGCAGGATCTAATGCGATCTTTGAATTTCTAGCTTTAAGAAAACCGATGTTATTGATTCCTTTATCTCGCCAAGCGAGCCGCGGCGACCAAATATTAAACGCCGATTCGTTTGTGAAACAAGGGTACGCCCTTAAACTGGAAGAGGAAGATTTAACTTCTGAGACGCTCTTAAAAGAAGTTAATGAACTTAGGGAAAGAAGCCATGAGCTGTTAGAGAATATGAAAGCCTATGAAAATAGAAAAACGAAACAAGAAGTGATCCAGCTTATTCAACAGGCTGAAAGGTAATAAAAGCAGCCGCTGCGACTTATTTTGCAGCGGTTGCTTTTTATTTAAGAGAAGACAACTGATAAATGAATTAACCCGTTTAAGCCAAGTTTCAAATTAAAGCGTAAGATCAGGAACAGACTAATCGATAGGCTCGCCGGTTCAATTAATAAACCTGCGCCTTTGAAAAATTGGCAAAAAATATTAATCTTTGGATAGGATTAATGTTACGAATGAAGGATGATTTACGCTATAATAAAAGAGGATGTGATGGTCTCTTAATCTAAAATATAACGATCAGGAGTAGGTGCCATGAGTACGAAAGTATGTCGTTATTGTTATAAGCAGATACGTGATCGGGATGAACTCGTTACAGCTTCCAACTGGTTCAGAGTCAGGCCGTATCATTATCGATGTTTTCAGTTACTAGAGGAAGATACGAGTACGGTAGCAGGAACGTGGACACCGATTAATGGGAGGGTAGGGTTAATAACGGTTGCCTTGATGCTGGCTTTATCCATATGGATGCTTACAACGGACACTCTTCATTCGATTGGTGATTTATTAGGAGTATTAGCTTTATATCCTGTCCTGCTGCGGGTTATTTCTTTTTTGTTTATTGAAAGCCGATTACCAAAATACATAGAAAACAAGCCTCACTTGTAGCGGGAACCTGTTATTTGAGGTTCTCAGCTTGTAGAGAAATCTAAGGTTTCCCTACATTTTTTAATACATGTAAAAGTTTTTTTCGTTTGATAGAATAAAGGGTTCTAGAAACGACTCCCTTTCCATGGGCGAATGGTGTGCCTCCTCGGTCTTTATAGCCCTCCGGTGTCACACCTTATTCGTATCTCCCATAGGAGTGTCGCCGTTTCTAGAACCCTTTTTCGTTAAAAGATCACTAGACCTAGTGGCGGCTAAGCTACGCTACGCTCTTCAACAATGCTCCATACCTCAATGGTTCCGAAAGCCAATTTTGATCAAAAGGAACGGAAAAAGTGACGACTCCTGCGGGACGAGCAGACCGAGGAGACTTTCCGTCTTGCCCCGCGGAAAGCGGCGCTTTTTTCCTGTTCCTTTTCTTCAGACCATAAGGGAGGAACCGAGTGATACTATGTTTACATCCAACCAAGCTTTTTCGACAGTCTGAGAACCTGCTTATTACAGGTTCTTTTTTTACTGTTTATCTTTTAATAGACAAGGGGATGAGTACAATAATATTGTTGATTAGGGAGAGATTTTTTTGAACTTAGAAACTACAGTTGAACTATCAAACGGTGTTAAAATTCCTCAGCTTGGACTAGGCGTATACAAAGTCGATCGAGGAGAAGAAGTTTATCAAACTGTTCAATCTGCTTTGAACGTTGGGTATCGTCATATTGATACAGCATCTTTTTATGGAAATGAAGAAGGGGTAGGGAAAGCGATCAAGGACAGCGGGATTTCGAGAGAGGAATTGTTTGTCACGACGAAAGTATGGAATGACGAACAAGGGTATGAGGAGACACTTCAAGCCTTTGAACGAAGTCTGAAACGTCTGCAAATGGATTACGTGGATTTGTATTTAATTCATTGGCCCGTCCCCAATCAATTTAAACAAACGTGGAAAGCGCTCGAGAAGCTTTACTATGAAGGAAAAGTACGAGCGATTGGAGTGAGTAATTTCTTGCAGCATCATTTGGATGATTTGCTTTTAGAAGCCGAAATCGTGCCCATGATCAATCAAGTTGAGTTTCATCCACAGCTTTATTTAAAGGAATTGCTTCACTATTGTCAACAACGGGGGATCCAACTTGAAGCGTGGTCTCCACTAGCCCGCGCTACATATTTAGATCACCCTTTACTGCTTCAGTTAGGGGGAAAGTACGGAAAATCTCCTGCTCAAATTATTTTAAGGTGGGACCTGCAGCATGGAATAGTGACGATTCCTAAGTCCACCCATAAAGAACGACAGGTTGAGAATGTAAATATATATGATTTCAGTTTAACAAAACTAGAGATGAACGAGATCAATAACCTTCATTGTGATCGCAGAGTAGGTTCACACCCTGACCAGATTAATTCGTAATTCGCGAAACAGGCGGGGACAAAACTGAATAAAGCATAAAATAATCCGAACGATTTTATTGAAATCAGTTCGGATTATTTATGTGCCAAGAAACGATTTTCACCATCGCTCCGTCAAAACACTTCGCTTTCCTGCGGGATCTTCGGCTCGCGCTGTTCCCACAGGAGTCTCCGCATTTAAGACTACGCTAATGACCTGCGTTTATAGGAATGTTCTTTTTTTACATCGTTATCTTACTTATGTCCCGGTATCTTTTTATTTACTTTCTTTTTGAGTCACAGGCTCCTTATCCCGAACTTCTTCTTTATAAATGACTAAGAATGGGAGAAACATAATAATAAGTAGAAAAGAAAATAAGATGATTTTTGCTATTAAATTAAACAAGAAAAAGATAGATAGAAAAAAAGCTGCCAAGACGAACAATGGGATGATATATGCGTAAATCAAGTCATTTCCTCCTTTCCCATAGCTTTCCCAAATTCGCATAAAAAAACAAGGTGTAGTGAACAATAAACGTAAAGAAGACTGGGATAAATGAATACGGTTAAGGAGATTAATCATGTGGAAATGGAAGCGGAAACGAGTACAAGAAGAAAAACAGGATGAGTTAAATGCCAAGGCAGAGGAGACGTTGGAAACGTTATTCAAAACCTTGAAGAAATCAGACGACTTTAAATCCTACCAAGCTGGGGTAAGCGGTTATATCGTTTCCTACGTTGGAACGTTAAGTGAACCAAAGCTTCTTAACCATTCCGTTTTGCCCGTACTTAAGCAGCACACTGTTTATACGCTTGATGATTTAAAAAATCTTCTTCCAGTGGAAGATCTTCAGATTACGGATGATCCATCCTTGGTTAGACAAAAAATGATGACAGGGCACATTGCTATTCAATTAAAAGAAAATGATCCAGGCGTATTGCTTATTCCGGCAGTAACAGTTGAAGGAAGAAAAGTTTCTATTCCTGAAGTTGAGTTTAGTGTCGTAGGGCCGAAAGAAGCATTTGTTGAATCCATCGATAAAAATATGAATTTAATGCGCAAACGCTTAACTCTTCCGCAATTTACGATGAAAGAAGTTACCGTAGGAAAGATAACTAAGACAAGGGTAGGTGTCGTGTACATAGATGGGATTGCCGATCCAGATAACGTAAATACGGTCCTACAGAGATTGCAGGATATTGAATATGATCAGATTATTGACAGTTCATTTATTACCCAGATGATCGCGGACAACTCTACTTCCCCTTTTCCCCAGCTATTAGATACAGAACGGCCGGACCGTGCGGTGGAAGTTATTGTTGAGGGGAAAATTGCAATTATCGTAGACGGTTCCCCCCATGTTTTAACATGTCCTACCACCGTAGTAGAATTTTTTTCTTCCTCTGATGACTATTTTTTACCGTGGCCCTTAGCCAGTGTCTTTCGTTTAATTCGCCTGTTTGCTGTATTTTTTTCTGTGCTTAGTACTTCTTTATATGTTGCCATTTTAACCTATCATCATGAAATGATTCCTGAGGAGTTAATGTCGACGATTGTATCTTCAAGAGCTGACATTCCTTTTCCTCCGATTTTGGAAGTTATTATTTTAGAATTAACCATTGAATTGCTTAGGGAAGCAGGAGCCAGGCTCCCTACAAAAATCGGTCAAACGATTGGTATTGTAGGCGGAATTGTTATTGGAACCGCTGCAGTGGATGCAGGACTAACGAGTAATGTTCTCCTGATCATTGTCGCGCTGGCAGCGCTGGCGTCCTTTACCACACCTGTGTATCAGATCGGTAACACCATTCGCCTTATTCGATTTCCGTTTCTGCTGGGTGCGCAAATGTGGGGGTTAATTGGAGTATCGATGGTGATGGCATTTTATATTGGACATTTGATCAAATTAAAGTCAATTGGCCGTCCATTCTTCGCTCCAATTTATCCATTACGGTTTCGCGATTTAAGAGATGCGTTTATTCGTCTGCCATTTAACAAACAGTCGGAACGCCCAATGCAGACTCGCCCAGTTGATGCTGTCAGATTTAACATTAAACGTACATCTGAGAAGAGGGACGTGGATGAATAAACTTTCAAATACAAATAGTGTTCGTATACCTGAACAATTCCTTATCACTCCGATGTTTGTATTTTTTATTATTCATTCCATGCAAGTAGGAGTGGGAATATTAGGATTCGAGAGTTATATAGCTGAGCACTCAGGCTTTGACTCTTGGATTTCACTCCTATTAGCTGGGGCATTCATTCATCTTTTACTATGGATGGTATATGAGATTCTCAAAAAAAGTGGAGGAGACATTGTAGCTATTCATAAAGACCTGTTTGGAAAGCATATAGGCGGACTGTTTAGTCTGTTCTTTAGTTTCTATTTTTTACTGTTAGCCCTTACTGTGTTACGTACGTTTATTGAAGTGATTCAAGTGTGGGTGTTTCCCAGCCTTCGAGTAGAAATTTTCACTTTTGTATTTCTAGGGCTGATCTATTATTTAGTAATCGGCGGATTTCGTCTAGTTACTGGTTTTTGTATGATCAGCGTTGTGTTAACGATTCCGCTGCTATTGTTGAAGTTTTTTCCGATTGAAGTAGGAGAAGTTAATTATTTATATCCTGTCATCGATCATAGCTTACTTGATTTTTTAAAATCGTCTAAGGCGAGTATTCTAAGTTTCTTAGGGATTGAACTGCTGCTGATTTTTTATCCGTTTATAAAAGATCCTCAAAAGTCCATCAAATGGGCACATTTTGGTGTATTTTATACAGTTTTAATCTATTTAGCGACTGCTCTTGTAGCCTTTATCTATTACAGTGAAGAGCAGCTTGAACATGTAACGTGGGGGACGATTTCTTTATGGAAAATTGTTGAGTTTCCGTTTATCGAACGTTTTGAATACATCGGAATCGCCTTATGGGTGTACGCTATAGTGCCTAATATTTGCTTAGCTATGTGGGGGGCGAGTCGTATTCCTAAACGAATATTCAATGCCAATCAAAAAGTAATGATTGTTATTTATTGCTTTATCCTTTACGCAGCTGCTTTATTTCTGAATGACCGCCAAGTAGTAGATAAGGTGAACACATTTACAGGAGAAGTAGGTTTTTATTTTCTTTTGTATATTCCAATATTGTACGTATTAATGGTGTTACTCCATAAAGTGAGGAATCAAAAATGAAGCGAAAAGGGTATTGGCTGCTTGTCGTGGTGTTGTTAGCTGGGTGTCAAACGATTTATAGTGTGGAAGACCGGGCAATCGTTCAAATTCTAGGCTATGACTATGTGGATGAAAAACAATTGAAAGGAACGGTCGGAATCCCTCATTATGGGGAAGGTTCAACTCGAACAGTAGAAGAGTTAAACTTAACGATCACAGCAGAGTCCATAAAGGACTTTAGTGAGAAAGTAGAGAGAGAATCTTCTAAACCATTATCGATGGGGAAATTAGCTGTCACTCTTTATGATGAGCGAATAGCGCAAGATGGAATTGAAGAGTTTTTAGATGTATTAAGTCGTGACCCTAGAGTGGGACGTAATATCTATATGGGGATCGTAGATGGGAATGTGCAAGAGTTAATTGAAGAGAAATACGAGCAAAATGAGACGACTGCGAAATATGTGAAAGGGGTTATTGAAAATAATAGTCAACGTAATTTTCCAGAAGCGAATCTGCATTCTTTTTTGTACGCTTACTATGCAGATGGAATAGATGGTTTTTTACCGTATATTGCAAAGAAAAATGGTCACATCGAAATATCAGGCGTAGCTTTATTTGATGGGGGAAAGTTTGTATCGGTTGTTTCTGAAGAGGATGCGTTAACTTTAAAATTTTTGAAAGAGGAAGTAAACCAAGGAGCAGCTAACATAAAGACAGCTCAAGAAAGCTTAGGTAATGTAGGAATTGAAGTAACCGACTCAACTGTAAACTATAAAATAGATAACAGTAAAGAAATGCCTCAGTTCGATATAAACATCAAGGTAACTGGGTTTATTAATGAAATGAAACAAAGAGATGTCGATAGTGTACAAACTCCTGAACTTGTAGCTGAGATCGAAGAGAAATACAAGGAACAATTTAAGGAAAGAGCAGAAGCCTTAGTCCAGCAATTTCAAGAAGCAAATACGGATCCTTTAGGTCTGGGAAACCTTTTAAAAAACAGGTATCGAAATTTTGATAAAGAAAAATGGGAAGAGCAGTACCCTGACGTACCGGTAAACATAAATGTAGAGGTCCATATAACAGGTACAGGAATTTCTCTATAAAAACCAGGCTAGGACGTTATTATACGGCCTAGCCTTAGCTAGTAGAGAAACCTTAGTTTCGCTTTTGTAAGATAGAGTAAAGGGATTTAGGAAACGACTCTGAATGGTGTGCCTCCTCGGGCTTTACGCGAGACCATGAAGAACTAATTATTTTCCATAACTGAATGATGAAATGTGCAAATTTGAATATTAAAAAGTTAGAAATTCACCTAAATAGAGTAGGTGAATTTCTACCTTTTTGACTTAAAAGCACTTTTTAAGTGGCTTCTCGAAGCTTTTTCGGCCGCCTGGCGATACCTTTTTATGTCTTAACCGCTACAAACCTCATGATGATGGTTCTGACTAGAAGTCCAATTCCTATGCCGGGAATGAGAAAAAGGATAGGAAGCCATATCGGACCTAAAAGCACCCCGTTCACCTTGAATTCAGCAGAATAAATTACCCCAACGGTAACGAAATAGGCGGAAAAAGCGAAGGGAAGAAACGATAGCGGTGGTGTGTCAGAATCTGCCCCTGCCTGTTTATAAGCATCCCAAATCGCAAACGTGTAAATACAAGGGTAAAACATAAGCCATTGGTAATCCGTTGTCTCAGCAGCCTCTGCGATCTTTCCTTGAAAACTCAAAAGGATCGCGGTATTAAAATGACTATATACATTAATAACCACTTCCAATAGAATGAAAAAAATCCCTTTTAAAAATTGGTGATTAAGCAGCTGCCCAAACCCTGGAAAAGCGACACTCCAGAATAAAACTTCTAATCTTTTGTTTTTCATAAGTTGACCTATTCCTTAATAAGGTCAAATAGCTTCGTTCGATTTACCGCTTGGGGAGGTTCTTCTAACCATTGGTTTTTAATCATGAGGTCAAGTCCATCTTTAGCGTATAGACCCGTCTCAATGGCGAGCTTCTGATACAGCAGCACAAGATCATAACGAAGACTTGCAGAAGAGGCAGTAGAATAGTTGCCCTGCCCAGTACTCGTTAATACACTGATGAGAAAAACAATCAATTTATTTGTAAAAGGAGCGATTGTCGATTGAGTAACGTAGGCTGAAGAGCCCATTGGCGGATGGATATTAGATTCGTTAAATTGCTGAGTGAATAATTTAATATGCTTTTGAGAGGTATCCCGTCCTTTAATCATAAAGGTTTGGACTTTCTTACTGTTTGTTGTTTGAGCAAATCCGGTACACAATAACTCACCAACTGCGTTGCTCTTTATGTTTTCAAACAGGTGAGTCATCTCAACTGCATTTAAAGAGCGCTTATGAAAAGGACTTAAGTATTTTTTTCCTTTTACAAATTCAACTTCTTTCTCAATCTCAATTTGGGGAGAGCTTGTAAATATTCCTTTCGATATCGACGTCGTAACAGCACTATTGAAGAATTTGGTCGTGTCTATCAAGATGTTTGAATAAAAGGAGCGGACTTCCTGAGTCACACTTGAAGACAAGGATACGCTGTAGGCCAATAATCCGGCTTTGCCCATGTTCTCAACAAATTGAAGCAGTAAGGCATCAGAAAAAAGTTTAGGAGCTTCTAAGTTAACGTCATCTTCAGTAAAACCTACGGGAATAGGGAGATCCCCTGCTTCTAAATAGTGTTGGGTTTGTTCATATACGTCATTCGATACTTGAAAAGCTTGGTCTATAATTTCTTTAATGTTTTCATCTTCCACCGTTTCTAAGAAGTATTTCAACACTTGGATTGACATTCCTGCCTGCAAGTTTTGAGTCCAAAGTGTTCCTATTTCATTTGTGGTTAATTTTTTAGTCATTCAATGATCTCCTTTACTTCCGCATTTCGTTTTATTTTTACCATAAATGATTATTTTATTTCATTCGTATAAGCATCAGTCTATAAAATAAAGGAAAAGATAAAACGAAAACAGGTATTTAATAAAGGAGGGAGCAGCCATGAGTTTACAGCTCGTAGAAGTTCATGTTCCTCCGTCACACCTTGAATTGTTTCATAAAAAGTTAGACGATTACGTATATGAGTCGTATTGGATTGAAACTCAAAAGGACGGAAGAACGTTATTTCGTATTCTTTCTAGAACAGGAAATGTGGAAGATATATTAAATGATTTAGAAGAAGTTTCTTATCAGGTGGAAGGGTTAGAAACCGTTCTATTACCTGTGAGAGCTTATTTTTCTAAGCATACAATTAAGTCGAAAGATAAAGAAGAAGAGGAGAACCAAAAAGCGAAGCTGAAAAGAGCGAGCCGCCAGGAGCTCTTAACTACAATTGAAAAAAATAGTAAAGTTACATGGAATTATTTACTTCTCATTTTATTATCAGCCATCGTTGCTACGACTGGTTTTCTAAAGGACAGCGAAGCAGTAGTGATAGGGGCTATGGTTATAGCCCCTATGATCGGTCCCGTGATTGCTGTTGCGTTTTCCTCCATTCTTGGGAATTATAAAATTCTCGGTAAATCAGCCTTTACTTCGTTTATAGGGGTATTCATTGTCGTTGGCATTTCTGTTCTTTTTGCCGGGGTGATGAATCTGGATTTAGAGACGAAGCAATATTTAAGTCGAACCGAAGTCACGATCATTGACGTTATTTTAGGGGTGGCTTCAGGAGCAGCTGGAGCTTTGGCGTTTCTCAACCGATTGTCTGGAAACTTGGTGGGTGTAATGGTAGCTGTTGCGCTTCTCCCTCCCTCTGTTGCTTTAGGCATGTCGATAGGAAGCGCGGAATGGGATTTTGCTTATGGTGCTTTTCTGTTGGTAACCGTCAATATTATGTCCATCCTCTTAGCTGCAGTGGTGATTTTTTCGATTAGCGGGATTCGTCCTGTGCAATGGAGAGAAGTGCAGAAAGCGAATGTATCCCGCCGTTTGTCGATGATTTTTATATTTATCATTGTAGCTGTGCTGGCTTTGTTAATCTTTATAAGCGAAGGGCGATTCAATTTGTAAAATTTTCAAATTCTATTGCAATAATTTTCCGAAAACTATATAATAAATAATCATTAAGTAAAGGAGGTCACGATCATGGAAAAGCACATGATTGAATTACGCATGAACTTTATATGGTCGTGGCCTCTGCGTTTCTTCTAAAACAACGTTACCTGGAAGCAATTGGGCCACGTATGCACGTGGCCCGTTTTATTTGATTTTTTTAAGCATACGTCACGTACGTATGCTTTTTTGTCGTTAAGCGGTTTCAACCGCTTCACATAAATCAATAAAGAAGGAGGAAGGAAAGATGGATCAACAAAAAGCTGAAAAGAAAACGTTAAAAGATTGGAAAGAGAGTGGCTAGCTGTTTACAGGTGGAAAGGATGATTAGATGTTTAATGTTTTATTTAAGTTAGGATGGTTTTTTAAAGAATATTGGAAGCGATACACGTTTGCAATTGCAGCACTAATTGTCGTTAGTGCGATTGACTTAATTCCCCCAAAGTTAGTGGGGATGGCGATTGATGAAATTCAATTTAACACGTTAACGATGGAAAGATTAATTGAAATTTTAATGATTTATGGAGGTATTATCTTTGTAAGTTATTCGTTATCTTACATGTGGGATTACACGTTATTTAGTGGAGCCGCAACATTAGAGAGGACAATGCGTTCCCGGCTCATGAATCACTTTTTACGAATGACCCCAAGGTTCTTTCAAAGCAACAAAGTTGGAGATTTAATGGCACGATCTACCAACGATTTAAAGGCCGTCATGATGACCTCAGGCTTCGGAATCTTAACTTTAGTGGATTCAACGGTTTTTATGATTTTAATCATACTTATGATGGGGTTCACCATAAGCTTTAAGCTTACTTTAGCAGCTTTGCTGCCCTTGCCAATCATGGCTGTTGTCATGAATAGATATGGAAAGGTCATTCACGCAAGGTTTATGGAAGCTCAGGACTCGTTTGGAGATTTAAATAACAATGTGCTGGAATCCGTGCGAGGCGTACGAGTCATCCGAGCTTTCGTTCAAGAGAAAAATGATGAAGAAGCCTTTCAGCGCATGACGAATGAAGTGTACAACAAAAATGTGGCTGTAGCAAAAATGGATGCGTTATTTGAACCGACGATAACTGTTTTAGTAGGAGTAGCATACACGATTGGCTTAGGATATGGCTCTTCACTAGTCTTCCAGAATGTCATTACGCTGGGAGAAATGGTTTCGTTTAATGTCTATTTAGGGATGTTGATTTGGCCGATGTTTGCTGTGGGCGAGCTCATTAATGTGCTGCAGCGAGGAAATGCGTCGCTTGACCGAGTCAACGACACGCTTGAGCAACGGCCTGATGTGTCTTCGCCAGCACAACCTGCCCATGTAGAACAACCTAAACGAATCGAATATAACGATATCTCTTTTACTTACCCAAATACAAAAAAGCCGGCATTAAAAGGTATTAACCTGCGTATTAATCAAGGCGAAACGATTGGTGTCGTAGGTAAAACAGGAGCAGGGAAGACGACCTTTATCCGACAATTTCTTAGGGAATATTCCGGGATGAAAGGTTCGATCAAAGTAAATGGTGTGAACCTAAACGACATTGATTTAGATAGAAGCCGTTCATGGATGGGGTATGTGCCTCAGGACCAGGTCCTCTTCTCAAAAACGATACGCGAAAACATTCAATATGGTAAATACGATGCCTCAGATAAAGAAATCTATCGTGTACTAGGGCTCGCCTGCTTTTTAGAAGATATCAAAGTTTTGCCTCAAGGCCTAGATACACTAGTAGGTGAAAGCGGCGTTACATTATCCGGTGGCCAAAAACAAAGGGTGAGTATAGCAAGGGCGTTCATTATGAATCCTGAAATTCTCTTGCTCGATGATGCGATGTCGGCCGTTGATGGGAAGACAGAAGCTGCGATTATCCAACATTTAAGAGAACAGAGAAGGAACAAAACGACCATTATTGCGGCACATCGATTGTCAGCTGTGACTCATGCTGACCATATTATCGTACTGGATGAAGGAACAGTGGTGGAAGAAGGAAGACACGAAGAGTTAATGCAAAAAGGCGGCTGGTATCAGCAGCAATACGAGCACCAACAGTTAAAGGAGGGGACAGAATGAAACAACAATCAACGGAAAGAAGGTTATTTCAATATGCTTTTATGTTCAAAAAAAGTGTAGCCATAGGCTTAATCTGTCTCATTGTTGCTGTTGGACTTGAACTAACAGGGCCTTTCATAGCAAAACATTTAATAGAAGAACACATCGTAGGAATAGAAACACAATGGCACGAAGTAACAAAAGAAGATCGGTGGACGGTTTCTTATGATCATAAACAATATAAAAGGGATGATCGGTTAAGCAGTGCGGAAGAAAGCAGAGGAGTAGCTACCATTCTCCAAGTCGGCCGGCAGTATTATTTTGTAGATGAAGAAGTCCCCATGACGGGGAGCCGTTCATTTGCAAATGGGCAGCTTCAGGTGGAACAGTCAGATCAAAGTATTCGTGTGGACGCGAATCAATTATCTTTATCAGAACTTTACTCTTTTTTTAAACCTGAACAACCATCAATCTATTGGTTACTTGCGCTTTATGTAGTCCTCCTCCTTGTTGCGGCATGTTTTCAGTTTATCCATACATTTGTTTTACAGAAAGCATCTAACCGTATTATTCGTAAAATGAGGGATGATTTGTTTAGTCACGTCCAACGGCTTCCGATCTCTTATTTCGTCAATCAACCAGCCGGAAAAATTGTAGCTCGAATTACAAATGATACAGAAGCCATTCGAGAACTTTATGTAAAAGTATTAGCTACATTTGTAACGAGTGTTTTCTATATGACGGGAATCTATGTAGCGTTGTTTCTATTGGATGTAAAACTTGCTTTGTTATGTTTAGTGGTTGTTCCAATTATTTTCATTTGGATGAAAGTTTATAAGTACTATGGCGGCAAGTACAACACGGTGGTGCGCTCCACAGTTAGCGACATGAATGGGAATATTAATGAAGCGATTCAAGGCATGTCCATTATTCAAGCATTTCGTCAAGAAAAGCAGACATCTCAAGACTTTGAAAAACTCAATGATAAACATTTCTTTTATTCACGCAAATTAGTCAAATTGAGTGCATTAACATCTTTTAACCTTGTGAATGTGATTAGAAATATCGCATTTGTAGGTCTTATATGGTATTTCGGATCTGGATCACTTGGCGCGGAGGGGATTGTAACCGTAGGGGTGCTTTATGCTTTCGTGGATTATTTAAATCGATTATTTCAGCCTGTAACGGATCTCGTTAATCAGCTTCCTCAATTAGAACAAGCGCGTGTAGCTGCAGGAAGAGTGTTTGAATTGATGAATGAAGAAGGAGAAAAAGTTTCTGAAACACCAATGAAGCGTTATAAAGGTCATATTGAATTTAACGATGTTTCATTTGCCTATAACGATAAAGATTATGTATTGAACCATATATCTTTTGAAGTAAAACCAGGAGAAACAGCGGCATTTGTCGGTCATACAGGGTCTGGTAAAAGTTCAATTATGAATGTGCTCTTTCGCTTTTATGATCACCAAAAAGGAACCGTGAAAGTGGATCAACAGTCTATAAACGAATGGTCAAGACAGCAAATCCGTAGTCATATGGGTATTGTACTTCAGGACCCATTCATCTTTTCAGGGACGATTTTGTCGAATGTTACGATGAACGATAAGAGTATTTCCCGGGAAATGGCGATTCAATCATTGAAAGCTGTAGGGGCCGATCGTTTTATAGAGAAACTTCCACAGCAGTATGATACTCCAGTAAGAGAAAATGGGGATTCTATGTCCATGGGAGAGAGACAGCTGATCTCGTTTGCCAGGGCGCTGGCGTTTGATCCTGCGATTCTTATACTGGATGAAGCTACAGCCAACATTGACACGGAAACAGAGCAATTGATTCAGAAAGCTCTAGACGTATTGAAGCAGGGAAGAACGACGTTGGTTATTGCCCATCGATTATCGACGATTAAGCAGGCTGATCAAATTTTTGTGTTAGATCGTGGTACAATTATAGAAAGAGGGAAGCACGAAGCTCTTATTAAAAAGGGTGGGAAGTATCACCATATGTATAAGATGCAGCAAGGTGCCTTAAAGGAGCCGGCTGTATAAGTAGTTACCTATACTAGTTCACGAGGTGGATCAATGGATGATCGTGACGAGGAAAAAAAAGATATCATCGATGAAGATCTCTATGAAGAAATAGACGATGAAGAAATGTATGAACTTGTCCAAGAAGAGAAAAGAAAAGCGCTTGAAAAAGCGAGGAAAGAAAAGAAATCAACCGTTAAACGACCTTTTCCTAAGTGGATTTTCTATGTGATCGCATCTATGATGGTTGCGGCCATTCTGCCAAATACTTTTTCATTACCTGCGTTAGATTTCTTAGTGACATCAGCAAAACTTTCTACAAATGATCAAATGGCAGAATACAAAGAGTCGGTCGTAGTCGTAGAGGCAGGAGAAAGCACAGGAACTGGTTTCTCTGTCAGCGCTGACGGCATGATTTTAACCAATCATCATGTGATTGAAGAGGAAAAGAGAATTTCTGTGAGTTTTCCTGAATCAGGTCTTCACGAAGCCAAAGTTGTTGAGAGAATGCCTGAGGTAGATTTAGCAGTTCTAGAAGTAGAAGGGAATGATTTTCCTTATTTACCATTAGCAGAAGAGACTGTTTTTGATCACGACGAGGAATTCTCCTTCATAGGAAACCCATTAAACTTTACAGGAATTGCAAATCAAGGAACCATAATTGATTATACAGAACTAAATAGCTGGGACCGTCCTGTTCTTATGCTGGATGCTCCAATTTACAGAGGGAATTCGGGGAGTCCTGTCATTAATAAAGATGGCGAAGTAATCGCTATTGTTTTTGCTACTTCACGCAAGGAAGAGCATGGACGCGTGGGATTAGCCGTTCCAGTCGATTATTTCTATGAAGAAAGTAACAGCCCCCTCATTCAATAAAAGAGGGGGCTGTTTTACGTTTCAGATGTGTCTTCCATCACAGGAATGGGGTGGAAGCTTAGGATTTCGGCAAAGTTAATTAAATTCGTACTCATTTTAGCCACTTGTGTTTGAATAGAAGTGGAAATGTAATCAGGATGACAAGATTCGCTGCAAATAGAACCTGAGTGAGGGGGGATTGTAAAGCCGAGCATAGACAGGCTGTACATAATCGATTGAACAGCGACCCTTGCCCCGCCATCTCCGCCGTCTACAGCAATAACACCTCCAACTTTATTATAAAAGAGGTGCTGTCCTTTGTGATTTTTCATATCATGATAACCTTGCAGACGTTCAATAATTAAAGTAGCTATACTGCTTTTTTCTCCTAAGGTGATCGGGGTAGCAAAAAGTACGATATCTGCTTCGCAAATTTTATTGAAAATAAATGGCCAATCATCATTTCCATCTAAATTACTGGTAATGCCAAACGTAATATGAAAATCACGGAGGTGCACTCTTTCAACATCTGTTTTTTCACTTTGGAAAGTGGCAGCGGCTTCATCGAGTAGAAATTCTGTATCGGTTTCTTTATATCCTTTTTCCAAACTGCAGTTCAACAATAATGCTTTCATTTAATCACCTCCATTGAACGATGCTAATGAAGGTTTAACCTATATTAAATATTTTAAACGTATCCACTACAGTTTTTGTTTTATAGGTCTAAAATACTAGTTATGTTTGGTTAGTTCAGGATGAAATCCCTACAGGGGGGAATGTAAGACATTTGGACTGTTTTTTGAAATGATTATTTAACAAAATGTAAATCGAATGTGTTGGTATTTTTGTAGAATATTAAGTAAAATTGTCTTGCTCGATACAATACCAAAACATGCCTATTTTATATAATTAGTGAAAACTGCTTCAGTTGTAATGGTTGATACAAAATTGTAATCTAATTGAAATTATTTTTTAAAAAAACGCCCAAATAAATTAAAAATTATACGAAACCGTATGAATGGCTGGAGGTGATGAAGGTTGATCAAGCGCCTGGCAAGAAAGAAAGACACCTTCCTTGATGAACGTGTAGCAGCTGCTAAAGAGGGAGACGACGAAGCAAAAAACGAAATTCTAAAACAGTATCAACCTTTTATCGCCAAAAGTGTTTCTGAAGTATGTAAAAGATATATCGACCCTGCGAAAGATGATGAATTCAGTGTTGGTTTATTAGCTTTTAATGAAGCGATTCATGCTTACTCTTATGATAAAGGAAGCTCATTTTTATCGTTTGCGAAATTAGTGATCAAACGTAAGGTTATTGATTACATTCGGAATGAGCAAAAGCGACCTAAAATGGTTTCTTTGGACGAAGAATATGTAGACGATGAACAAATGGAGAATCCTTCTGAAATTAAAGCTGCGAAAGACCGGTTCGTTTTGGAAACAGAAGCCTGGTACCGTCGAGAAGAGATTGTTGAGTTTCAGTCCCAATTGCATAAGTATGGACTGACGTTTAACGAATTAACGGAATCATCTCCAAAACACGTGGATGCAAGAGAATCTGCGGTGCAAGTGGCTCGGATTGTTTACAATGATGACGATCTACGCGAACAGGTACTTTTAAAAGGACGTCTGCCTATGAAAGATTTAGTGATGAAAGTAGACGTTAGTAAGAAGACACTCGAACGAAATCGTAAATTCATCATCGCCATGGTACTCATCTTAGCAGGTGATTACGTATATCTAAAAGAATATTTAAAGGGTGTGGGTATGTGAGGAAAGGTATTGTAATGGAGCAGAACGAAAAATTCACCATCGTTATGGCAAGTGATGGTACCTTTCATAAAGCCAAACGCTTGAAGCGGGCGAATATTGGGATGGAGGTTCATTTTCAACCCTTTAAAGAGTCAAGTATAAAGAATATGTTTCTTGTACACCGTATGAAATTTGCTGCGGTTGCATTAGCAATTCTACTGACGCTATTCCCTGCTTATTTTTGGCACGAAAATAATAAAGCTTACGCCTACGTTAACGTTGACATTAATCCAAGTGTTGAGATGGAAGTTAATGATCAAATGAAGGTGCTAAACTTAAATCCGCTTAATGAAGAAGCGGAACAAATGATGACTAAAATAGATAATTGGAAAAAGAAACCGGCCTCAGAAGTAGCTCTTCAAATGATCTCATTAAGTCAATTAGAAGGTTATATGACAAGTGATCAAGAAGTTTTAATTGGGGTCAGCTACATAAAGGAAAGCGCCGTGGATTTTTCTAAAGCGATCGAAAGCTATTTGGATCAAGAGATGGAAAACTTAATGCTGGCTTCCTATAACGTTCCAAAAGGAGTACGTAAACAAGCGGAAGATGAAGACACCTCAGTCAATGAATTGATGGCTGAATCATTAGAAGAAGAATCAAAAGATATGAATACGGAAGGCGACTCCATTGAAGATGATGACAAAGCCATTATACAATCCTTTTATGAAGAAAATGATTCGTCTGAAATTGAAACGCTTCCTAATGATTCTTCTTTAGATAACAACTCTGAGACTCCTTTTGAAGAAGATTTGATGCTTCCTAATCAAAAGTTTGAACGTGGACAGCCTGAACTAAAAGATAAAAAAGAGGACGCTGATCCTTTAGCAGAAGGAGACCAGCCTTCTGCTAAAGATAAAGAGAAAAAAGGCAACGAAAATAATAACCAAGAGAGTAAAAAAGATAAAAACAATAAAAAAGATCGAGAGAAAGACCACCCTTCTGAGCAAAAAGAAGAGAATGGCAAAGCAAAAGCAAAAGCAAAAGCAAAAGCAAAAGAAGAAAGCGAAACAAATAATAACCCTAATAGCGACGGGCAACGTACAGAAAAGCCAAAAGAAAAAAGTACAAGGAATAATGAAAATGCTGGACCTAAAGAAAAAGATGATGAACATCCATCCCAACAAAATAATGGCCAGAAAGGCAACAAGCCGGACAAAAAGGATAACCAAAAACCTCATTAATTTTAATTCAACATTTCCAGGATTGAGTGGAAGTGTTTTTTTATAGGCAAAATAGTGAATATATAAACAGTAGTCAATGAGCTGAGGAGGAAGATGAATGTCGCAGTCATATTTAGGAGTTAAAGATGGGTGTTTAGCACCATGCCCAAAGTCACCTAATTGTGTATCAACTCAAACGGATCAAAAGGATAAACGAATGGAGCCATTGCCTTTTATCATTAATACGAAAAAAACAAAGGATGTTGTAAAAAGCATTACACAAGAAATGAAACGAGTAGAAATGCAGGATGAAGCAGAAAACTATCTCCATCTTACATTCACGTCAAAGGTGCTTAGGTTTAAGGATGACGTTGAGTTTTATTTGGATGAGGAATCTAAATTTCTACATTTCCGCTCCGCCTCTAGAATGGGGTATTCAGACCTTGGAGTTAATCGAAAGCGAATGGAGGAGTTCTCCAAAAGGTATGCACAAAAATACGAAAGTGAGGCTTCTTCATGAGTTATGACTTTCAATTAGCCGTCATCGGAGGCGGATCCGGAGGGCTTACTGTAGCAGCTGGCGCAGCTAGTTTTGGTGCTTCCGTGGCACTCATAGAGCGTAAAAGTGAGTTAGGCGGCGATTGCTTACACTATGGATGTATGCCATCTAAAGCGCTTATTCAAGCTGCGGCTGAAGTTCAAGAAACTGCGATCCATGCGAAATTGTCCAATGAGCAATATGATCAAATGTTCAATAAAGCTATGTCACGCGTTCGTGAAGCTGTTCAAGATGTTCAAACCCACGATTCTAAACAGCGATTTATTGATATGGGGATTAAAATTTATGAAGCAAGTGCTCAATTTGAAGATGATCACACGCTGAGAGTGGGAGAAGAAGTTATTACGGCTAAGCGCATTGTCATTGCTACAGGATCGTCCCCGGCTATTCCTGCAATCAGCGGTTTAGACGACGTTCCCTACTTAACGAATGAAACCATTTTTTCACTAGAGGAAAGACCGAGTTCGCTCGTCGTGATCGGCGGCGGGGTAATTGGTGTAGAGCTTGCGCAAGCCATGGCTCATTTAGGGATAAATGTTACAATTCTTGAAGGTTCTGACCACATTCTTGCGAAAGAAGATAAGGAGATTGCAGCTTTAGCTCAAGAAGAACTTGCTCATAAACTTACCGTTATTACTTATTCTCAAGTTGAACGTGTAGAGTCATCCGAAGAAGGGGTGACCGTTTATTTTGACAAGCAGGGCGGCCAGGCATCAGTGAAAGCCAGTCATTTACTCGTAGCTACCGGGAGAAAATCGAATGTGGAAAAACTACAAGTAAATCGTGCGGGAATTGAAACAGAAGATGAGGCAATTAAAGTAGATCAACGCCTTCGAACGAACAAACCTCATATCTATGCGGTAGGTGATTGTAATGGATCTATGCCTTTTACTCACGTAGCAGGTATGGAAGGAAAGATTGCCGTATCGAATGCTATATTTGGTCTCTCAAGGAAAGTGTCTTACGAAAAGGTGCCCT
Source organism: Halobacillus andaensis (assembly GCF_014636475.1). Classification (GTDB taxonomy): domain Bacteria; phylum Bacillota; class Bacilli; order Bacillales; family Halobacillaceae; genus Halobacillus_A; species Halobacillus_A andaensis. Next base: position 1,345,112 of record NZ_BMEL01000001.1, on the reverse strand, counting down.
GGGTTGTTTATACCACACCGGAAATCTACCACCTGGGGTTAACAGAACAAGAAGCTTTCGAAGCGTATGGAGATAAGCTGCTTACGTTTAAAACCCATCTGAAGGATGCAGATCGCTTTATGGCTGAACGCAATACTACAGGGCTTATTAAAGTGATAACGACAGAAAAAGGAAAAATAATCGGCGCTCATGCATTTGGTCCAGGAGCTGGAGAGTGGATGCAAGAAGTAGGAACCATTCAAGCATTAAATAAGAAGTTTCAAACCTTATCCACGATCATTCACCCTTACCCAGCAAGAAATAACGCTTTATCACAAACCGCTGATTTGTATTGGAGAGAAAAACTATTTAATAGCAAGTGGAATCAAGTGATCCAGTGGTATGTCCAGACATTTCGTTAAACAGTTCTTTAGAAACTAGACAGTGCGACAAGAACTAAGTAGGATAAATAAGAGTTGAAGCTAGAGAAGAAAGGATTAATGAAGATGTCAAAGTTAGACTTATCTCAGTTTGAGAAAAAAATGATTGTTAGAAATACGATAGACGCTGACATTGAACAGCTTCTTCAACTGCAGAAGCTTTGTTTTCCTAACATGGAGCCATGGAAGAGAGAGCACTTGGAAAGCCATTTGCGCCATTTTCCAGAAGGTCAGTTTGTTGTGGAATATGATGATGAAATTATTGGCAGCTGTTCAAGCCTGATTGTCAATTTTGATGAATATGATGACAAGCATACGTGGGACGATATTACGGATGAAGGGTATATTACGAATCATGATCCTGATGGGTATAATTTGTACGGCATTGAGGTTATGGTGCATCCGGAATTCCGGAGAATGAAAATTGGACGTCGTTTATATGAGGCGAGAAAGGAGCTGGCTCGGGAATATAATTTAAAGAGTATTATCATTGGAGGCCGGATTCCAAACTTTCATAAATATGAAAGTGAAATGTCGCCAAGAGAATATGTAGAAGAGGTTCGTAACCAAAACATTTATGATCCTGTACTAACGTTCCAAATCATGAACGGGTTTGCAGTCATGCGGATCAACCCGAACTACTTACCGGATGATGAGCTCTCCTCAAAGTACGCTACACTAATGGAATGGAACAATATTGACTACCGGGCAAGAACGAAGCGTCATTTTAAAACGAGTCATCCTGTAAGAATCATGGTTATTCAATACATGATGAAAAATATTGATTCTTACGAAGAGTTCAGTCGACAGTGCGAATACTATGTTGATGTGGCTGCAGATTACGGAGCGGATTTCGCTGTTTTTCCTGAAATCTTTACGACCCAGCTCATGTCTTTCTTAGAAGAGAAAGTTCCATCTAAATCCGTCAGGAGGCTAGCGGAGTATACGGAGGAATATATTGAGATGTTCACCCACTTAGCCGTGAAATACAATGTGAATATTATTGGCGGCTCTCACTTTGTGGAAGAGGACGATCAGATCTATAACATTTCTTACTTGTTTAGACGTGACGGAACCATTGAGAAACAGTATAAAATACACATTACTCCAAATGAACGGACGTGGTGGGGCATCCAGCCAGGTGATGCAGTGAAAGTGTTTGACACAGATTGCGGAAAAATTGCCATACAAATTTGTTATGATATTCAATTCCCTGAACTTGCTCGTTATGCTGTTGATCAAGGGGCTAATATTATTTTTGTCCCGTTTTGTACCGACGACCGTCAAGGTTACTTGCGAGTTCGTTACTGTGCACAAGCACGGGCGGTGGAAAATCAGGTATACACCGTGATTGCAGGGACGGTTGGCAATATGACTCAAGTAGAAAATATGGATATTCAATACGCGCAATCGGCGATTTTTACACCTTCGGACTTCGAGTTTGCACGTGACGGTATTGTAGGCGAATGCAATCCAAATGTAGAAAGTGTCGTCATAGGCGATGTGGATTTAGAGATACTAAGAAGGCAAAGAAAATCAGGGACTGTGCGACAATTGCATGACCGCCGAAAAGATTTGTTCGACTTGAATTTCAATGTGAACACCGAGGTGAAACCTGAACGAACGTGATAAAAAACCACCCTTCTTTTTAGTGATGAAGGGTGGCCTGTCTATACATAATACTCTGTTTTTGTCGTCGTAGCATGGGCATGGTCAATATAGTGTAATAAGTTTTCGTGTGATACATATAGGGAAGCTTCATGGTTTGGGTAATGAAAAGCGTGAAGGAAACACTCGATTTTTTTAGCTAAAAAGTGATCGCGCGTCCTTACCATAAGGACAAGTAAATCATCCCACTGGCCCCAGATCATGTAATGTAGAGCTTTCTCATAATCGTCTGGAAACATGAAGTCACATCCTTCTAGGAAAGGAGTGTTTTTATTATCTCCTTGAAGGGTAACTTAGAAACAAGAGAGTTCTTCACAGTTATGGAAAAATCGACAACTAAAAATGAGGAATAGGACTCTAATCATAGTCAGGAAAGGATTCGTTAGGAATGGAAGGAGCATTAGGTTCAATGACGGAAAGGCAATGGATTTGGATTAACGTAGGAAACATCATAGCTTTCCTTATGTTTGTATTATTATCATTAAGTACAGAAGGTCAGCGAGCGATTGTGGTATTGACAGAGACAATCGGCGTGCTGGCTTTAGTTTTTGCTATTATAACCTTAATCTATGGGAAAGCTGAATTTAAGTGGTTCGCTGTGTGCGGCATTGCCTGCTTGGCGCCGTGGGTTGTTTTCGCTATTGGGTATGAAACAGGGATAACCGCTACAACCAATTATTATCATCTTGGGTTTATGTTATTTTACATCGTTATGATTGCTTCTATCGTTTTTCTTAAAATTAGTTTTCAAAAGCTGCACGACGAATTTAAATTAATCCCCGTATTTCTTCTATTTTTTCACGCGATTTTACTTATATACATAATGGTGATACATATTTGGTGGCTGCTTCCTTTTTAAGTGAACCAGCCGCATATTTCTTCTTTCCCTACGCATACTACGTGTAAGCACGGAAGGAGGGAAGATGAAATGAAACTAAAAGTATTTACAATCGGTTTGCTCGCTTCATTTTCGCTTGTAGCTTGTCAAGCTGAACAACAAGAATCATTAGACAACACAGGCAATTATGATGGAGTAGAAAATACACGTTTTGAGAGAACAACGGATCAGGACTACAGTGAGGCTCCTCAAAATAGGGATGAAAATGATCGAGGAATGCAGCATAATACAAACTATCAGGTAGCGGAACGTGCAGCAGATCGTATTACGAAAGATGTAGAAGGTATTGAAGATGCGTATGTATTAAAAACACGTGATAACGCATATGTTGCAGCCGTATTAGATAATGAAAACGGAGAGTCAGATGAAGTATCTGATGAAACGGAAAAACAAATTACGGATATTGTAAAAGATACGGATCAGGATATCGACAATGTGTATATCTCGACAAACCCTGATTTTGTAGACTTAACGAACAACTACGTGAATGATGCGGATGAAGGCGAACCTGTAGAAGGGTTTTTCCGTCAGTTTGGTGAAATGGTTGACCGTATTTTCCCTGATCAAGAAGATTAATTAAAAAGTCAGGCTTCTCACTGAAGAGAACCTGACTTTTTTATATTTACTCATTGAGGCATCTCGTCCGCTTAAATGACCTTGCTATTGTATAACAGAGGCTATAGTAAAAAATTCAAATGGAAAAATACTCTTTCTTTGTTCATTTAGATAGTTTTTATTCATATAGATAACTATGTAATTCAAAGGAGGGGGCAACTTGAAACCGCAAGATCAAGTTGAATTAGAAAAAGCGATTGGCGAAATCACTGAAATAGCGGACGGCTTTGGTTTAGACTTCTACCCAATGCATTACGAAATCTGCCCTGATGATATTATTTATACGTTTGGTGCTTATGGAATGCCTACAAGGTTCTCTCATTGGAGCTTTGGAAAACAATACTATAAGATGAAGCTTCAGTATGATTTAGGATTAAGTAAAATATATGAGTTAGTCATCAACTCAAATCCTTGTTATGCATTTCTGCTTAATTCAAACAGTCTGATACAGAATAAGCTGATTGTGGCTCATGTATTAGCCCACTGTGATTTCTTTAAGAATAATGCTCGTTTTCAGAATACAAAGCGAGATATGGTAGAGAGTATGGCGGCAACAGCGGAACGTATTGCAAGTTATGAGAAAAAGCATGGGAAAGAAGCAGTGGAATCATTCCTGGATGCCGTATTGGCGATTCAGGAGCATATCGATCCATCGCTTGTTCGTCCAAAATTAACTTGGCAGAAGGACGAACCAGAAGGTGAGAAGAAAAAGAGGAGAACACCTTACGATGATTTATGGAAGTTAGGAGAATCACCGGATGAACCTGTGTTTAAAAAGAGTAAAAAGTTCCCGCCTCAGCCCGAAAAGGATTTACTGCTGTTTCTCGAGCAGTTCAGCCGAGAATTAGAGGATTGGCAATGTGATATTTTGACGATGATGCGCGAGGAAATGCTTTATTTCTGGCCGCAGCTTGAGACGAAGATTATGAACGAGGGATGGGCATCTTATTGGCATGCCAGAATTATAAGGGAAATGGACTTAACAAGTGGAGAAGCGATTGATTTTGCCAAATTAAACGCAAGTGTTGTCCAACCTTCCAAAACTCAGCTCAACCCCTATTATTTAGGTTTAAAGATTTTTGAAGATATTGAAAATCGTTACAATAACCCAACGGAAGATATGATGCGGCACGGGGTAAAACCTGGCTCAGGCCGAGAAAAAATGTTTGAAGTTCGAGAGGTAGAATCTGATCAGAGCTTTATTCGTAATTACCTCACGAAGGAATTAGTAAGAGAAGAGGACTTATATCTATTTCAAAAGCAAGGCCAGAAATATAAAATTACCGATAAAGATTACGAAGCTGTTCGTGATCAGCTAGTCACGATGCGGGTGAATGGTGGATTTCCTTATATTACTGTCGAAGATGGAGATTATATGAAGAGTGGAGAGCTTTACCTCAAGCATCATTTTGAGGATGTCGAACTGGACTTGACTTATTTAGAAAAAACATTACCTTATATTTATCAGTTATGGGGCAGACCTGTTCATATGGAAACAAGAGTAGAGGATCGGGATGTGGCATTTAGTTATGGCGGAAAAAGAGTGCAGAAAAAATATTTATAAATCATAAAATGAAGGTCATCCGATTTTCGGATGGCCTTGTTTAGGTCATTCGTACCATATTCAGAATATTATATGAATAACACGACGGTTCATGGTTTTTTTGATAAACTAGGCGTTACACAGATTTAGCTTCAAGGAGGCATTAAGATGAGTGTATATGACTACATTTTGACACATACGAATTTTGTACGCAAAGATGATTTGAAGTATCCATTTGAAGAAAGAGGATTGCAATTTGGAGATGGAATATATGAAGTGATCCGAGTCTATAAAGGGCAGTATTATTTGATAGAAGAACATGTGGAAAGATTATATCGTTCGGCAGAAGCAGTGAAAATAGACATTCCTTTTACAAAGAAAGAAATGTACAGCCACTTAGATGAACTTTTGCGTAAAAACAGCATTGATACGGATGCGAAAGTTTATTTGCAAATTACCAGAGGATCAGCACCGCGTGATCATGCGTTTCCATCAAACACGACAGCTAATTTATATGCTTATGTTCAGGATTTACCACGCAAGATGGATATTATGCGTGAAGGTGTATCTACGATTACCCAGCCTGATGTTCGCTGGGACTGGTGCTATATTAAAAGCTTGAATCTGCTTCCGAACGTAATGGCTAAACAAACAGCAAGTGAAGCGGGCTGTTTTGAAGCGATTCTTCATAAAGATGGCGAAATAACAGAATGCAGCTCTTCTAATGTATATTTAGTAAGAGATGGCAAAGTATATACCCATCCAGCTAAAAAAAATATCCTTCATGGCTGTGTTCGAATGAAAGTGGAACATTTTTGTAAGGAAGAAGCCATTCCTTTTATTGAAGAAGCATTCCGCGTAGAAGACATTCAGTATGCAGATGAATTATTTCTTTCGAGTAGTACAGCAGAAGTTACTCCAATTACTAAAGTGGATGGACACCTTGTAAATGAAGGAAAGCCAGGGCCCATTACGAGAACGATTCAACAGAAATATGAACAGGATGCTAAGATTGAGGAGGCTTCCTCCATTTTCGCGCAGGAAGTTTAAGTATGGTATAATGACCCTGCTTACATTATCAGCAGGAGGGTTATCATGAAAAAGATTAACCTGGAATTAGATGAGAAACAATACCAAACGTTAGTTGAAGCCGTTTTTCTTGGCACTTGGATGGTCAATTCAACAAAATTGGAATTAGATGAAGATTTTGAAGAAATCAGAGAACTCGTGTTATCAAAGTATAAAGAAGCAGGTCTTGAGGATAAAATCAGTTATCAAGAGGCTTTTGAAGTTCATGATCTGCAAGTGGATTATGAACGACAGCTTTTTGAAAAATATGTAGATGAATACGAAGAATTCAGCTTTTGGGATATGCTGATTGAAAAGCTGTCTGAAAAGCGCTTGAAAGAAGAATATGGTGATATCAGCGTACCTTTATCTGACGAAATGATGGAACGTCGTTTACAGATAGAAGAAGAGTTAGGAAATGAACTCGAAGAACGAGGCATTACGAATTTAGAATTAAAATAACGCTTATAAACAAAGGGTGTACCAATTGAAGGGCACCCTTTGTTATTTCTTGACAATTACTTGATTGAAAATTAAGATTATTTTATACTATTTACTTATGTAACTGGTATATTCAATAATGTAGGAAAAGCTATTTTATATTTTGTAATTTTCATGTAAAATAGGGGTGTCGTCTATATGTGAACTTTCATTACATTTGTGGACGATCATTTAACTTTCAAATTGTACATAAGGACATCACGGTTTGAAGGTTGAATGTTGTCATAAAATTATTAGGGGAGGAATCATCATGTTTAGTAAGAAAAGCTTGTTAACTATTTCAATGTTGTTAGCGCTTTCTTTGATCTTGTTCGCTTGTGGCGGCGGTACATCTGATGGCGGCGGCGATGATGGCGAAGAAGGCGGAGGAGCGGATGAACAATTCATCCAAATCCTTACTGGTGGTACAGAAGGAACATACTACCCATTAGGCGGTACTTTTGCTCAAGTTATTAATGATAATGTAGAAAGTGTAGAAGAAGCTAGCGCCACATCTACAGGTGCTTCTGTTGAAAACATGAACTCCATTAGTGATGGAGACGGCGAAATTGCCTTCACTCAGACTGATATTGCATCTTATGCAGCTGAGGGTGACGTAATGTTCGATGAAGCGAATGAAGACTTCGGGGCAATTGGAACCCTTTACCCTGAAACGATTCAAATCGTCACGACACAAGACAGCGGCATCGAAACAGTTGAAGATTTAGAAGGAAAAACAGTTTCCGTAGGTGCTCCTGGATCTGGTACTTATGCAAATGCTGATAATATCCTTGAAATTCACGGTCTGAGCATTGATGATGATATTGAAGCTCGTGACTTAGATTTCGGTGATTCTACAACTGGTATTCAAGATGGAACAATTGATGCAGCTTTCATTACTTCCGGTACGCCTACAGGCGCAGTTGAGAGCTTAGCAGCTTCTGTTGACGTTAACATTGTGAGCGTTTCTGAAGAAAAAGCTCAGGAACTAATGGACGAATACAGCTACTATGCTGAAGATGAAGTACCTGAAGGCACATATGGATTAGAAGAAGCTGTACCAACTGTGGCTGTACAAGCTATGCTCGTTGCTCACAGTGATCTTAGTGAAGATTTAGTGTACGAAATTACGAAAGCTATCTTTGATAACACAGACGCGATTTCTCACGCTAAAGGCAGTGAAATCGATGCAGAGAGTGCGCTGGATGGTGTAGGTGTAGACCTTCACCCAGGTGCACAGAAATATTTCGATGAAGAAGGAATTAGTGAGGAATAAGGCTAAATAAATGAAGTCTTGCGGGGCTGTCTTAGGTTTAAGTTGCTAACTAAGTAATGAAACCTGAGAGCAGTCCCTTCTCATGTAAAGGAAGATATGTAAAAAAATTCTTGGCTTACTAAATTGATGGAGTTAAGGTGAAGCAGCTATGAGTTTTCATAGAAAGTATATCATCATGGGTATGGGCTTATTAGGGTTTCTTTTGGCTGTCGTATGGGCATTTTATCCTTACCGATCTGTGGTGGCGTTTCATCAAGTCGATCGGCAAGGGTCAAATGCCTATATGCCCATTACAGATAATGAGAACTTCAAACTTAAGTTCACTCATTCTGTTCACTTGTCTGACGTAATAGAAGAATATGAAGTCAAAAACGGGAAACTCTACCCTGTGCAAATGATTTACGAAGACACGGCAATAGGTATGCCTTCAAACGCAGATGAAGGGGAAACATTTGAAGCGAAAGACGGAAAATATTATATCTCTAATTTACAAGGTTCTCATGAATCGATTAACTTATCAGTCGGAAAAGTCCGTGCTGATCACACCATTATATATAAAAAGCAATCTTATCTCTTAAAGGATATCGTCGGTGCCGGCTCAGTGATCCGAATTGAGCCTGACCGTGTATCGAATTGGGAATTGATGAGAGGAGAGACACTTGATGAGTGAGGAAAACAAAACAATATCGACAGAAAAACAACAAGAAATCATGGAAAAATATGATCCGGATGCAGGAAGCCGGGAGTTAACGGGGTGGCTGGGCAGACTTGCATTTATAGGTCTGCTCGCATTCTCTTTATTCCAACTCTATTCATCAACGATTCATCCCCTCCCTGCACAAATTTTAAGATCTGTGCACGTTGGATTTGGACTCGTATTAATTTTCTTATTATATCCTGCAACGAAAAAGAATCGAAAACTAGGAAAGCTAGCCTGGTATGATGCGATTTTCGTTCTATTAAGTCTCGTAGTCGGAACCTATTGGTTATTCTTTTACGAAAGAATCGTGACTCAAGCCGGGTCATTAACCACCATTGACTTTTATATCGGAGTATTAGCTGTATTGCTTGTTCTTGAAGCGACACGAAGAGCTGTAGGGATTCCAATTACTGTCATTGCCATCGCATTTCTTGTGTATGCTTATTGGGGCAGACAGATGCCGGGCTTTCTTATCCATAGAGGAGTCGATATAGACAACCTTGTCCAATCGATGTTCTTTACGACAGAAGGTATTCTCGGAACACCCATTGCCGTATCTTCAACGTTTATATTCTTATTCTTACTATTTGGTGCCTTTCTTGTAAAAACAGGGGTCGGGCAGTATTTTAATGATTTAGCTGTTACGTTGGCTGGACGTCGTACAGGCGGACCGGCTAAAGTTGCTATTTTCTCCAGTGCATTACAGGGAACGATTAGCGGAAGTTCAGTAGCTAACGTAGTAACCTCGGGTGCGTTTACGATACCGATGATGAAAAAGCTGGGCTACCGTAGAGAGTTTGCCGGCGGTGTAGAAGCAGCAGCCTCTACTGGTGGTCAATTAATGCCTCCAATCATGGGTGCGGCAGCGTTCCTTATGATAGAGTTTATCGGAGTGGATTACTGGTCGATTGCCAAGGCAGCACTAATTCCTGCCATCCTGTACTTTACTGGTATCTGGATCATGACACACTTTGAAGCTAAACGGACAGGGCTAAGTGGCTTGTCGCCGGAAGAAATGCCAAACCGTAAAGAAGTATTTAAAAAGCTTTACTTATTGTTACCTATCCTTGCTATTATTCTTTTCTTAAGCAGTGGAATGAGTGTAATGCGTGCAGCGCTTTATGGGATTTTGACTACCATTGTTGTTGGCTTACTGCGTAAAGAGAAGTTCCGTAAGCTGTACATTGTTGCTTTTGGAGTTGGATTTGTAGGATATGCTATTTATGGTATGGTAACTGGTGGCTTCGATCTCGTACAAGCCTTTATTGTTGGGGGTATGGTTACCGTAGTTGTAAGCTACTTGTTTGATGGAAACCTTGTAGAATCGATTGAAGCACTTGTTGACGGGGCGAGGACAGCACTAGGTGTTGTAGCAGCTACAGCTGCTGCCGGTATTATCGTAGGTGTTGTAACGAAAACAGGGCTTGGATTGAAGTTAGCTAACAGCCTCGTATCAATAGCTAACGGTCAAATCTTATTAACGTTGTTCTTTACGATGTTAGCGGCTATTATTTTGGGGATGGGCTCTCCAACAACGGCCAACTATGTTATTACATCCACCATTGCAGCGCCTGCTGTGATTTTACTAGGCGTTCCAGATTTAGCTGCCCACTTGTTTGTGTTCTACTTTGGAATTATTGCAGACATTACGCCTCCAGTCGCATTAGCTGCTTTTGCTGCTTCAGGGGTTGCTTCCTCTGAACCGATACGAACCGGTGTGAATGCCGCCAAGCTTGCCATTGCTGCGTTTATTATTCCGTATATGTTCGTATTGGAAAATCAGCTGCTCATGATTGGTGTGGATAACGCTTTTGAGCTTGTGTGGATCTTATTTACGGCTATTTCAGGTATGATTGCTATCGGTGCCGGTCTTGTTGGTTACTGGTTCCGTAAAGTAGAATGGTATGAAAGGATTCCTGCCGTCATAGGGGGGCTGTCCTTGATTTATCCTAGTACAATGAGTGATATCATTGGAATGTCTGTATTCGTTATTCTTCTAGCACTTCAATTCCTAGTGAATAAAGATAAAATAGGTGTACCCGTGTATAAAGCAAAGCCTAAGTCTTCGAAAGAACAAGAAGCTTAAAAGAACAAAGAAAGCGTGAATCCTGTTATGAGGATTCACGCTTTTTATTTCCGGTTTCGGTCCACATATTAGCGATCGGTCGTGATAATTGATAGGCCCATTGAATAATGGGACCGAGCCCAAGGGCGACAATTAAGGTGCCAATTCCTACAGGAGCTCCCAGTAAAAAGCCGATGAGAGCCATGCCCGATTCAATAAAAATACGTGAGGTGCTTTTAGATTGCTTCGTCTTCTGGTCCAAAATCATCATAAAATGGTCCAATGGGATACGGGAAAAAGGCGTCCGTAAATAAATTGCGATTCCAATAGCCGTTGCTAGCAGTCCTAGAGTAAAAATCCCCCACTGCGAGTACCAAGCTTCATAGTTTGCATCCAATAACCATCCGTAAAGGAAATAGTCCAGACTCGTGCCCCGGACGATAATTGGCAATAATGATTCATATTGAGGTCTTTTCTTTTCTAATTTCGAGTTTACGAGTAATAAGATGACAAACGCGATGATCATGACTGTCCCTACTGTGATAGGGGTATGCATGGAAATACCTACGGCAATACTATCCCCTGGACCTACGCCTAATCCAGATCGGATGATTAAGGCAAGCCCAAGACTTGATACAATTAAACCAATTAAGTATATAATAAATAAGTATAAATATTTCATAGCGGCTCCTTCTTCGTGACGCGGAGATAATCTTTCATTATCATATATGCTCAATAGGGTGTTGTAAAGGTATACACTCGGGCCGGTGTTTTATGTATAAAAAGCCAGGGAAAAGTAGAGTAGGAAAAAGGAGGAAGAATATATGAAGTACGCAATTGTAACAGGTGATTCCAGAGGGCTGGGAGAGGCGATCGCTGGCCAATTTCTTGAAAAAGGGATTCACGTTATTGGGATATCCCGCACATATAATGAAGATCTTAAAGATCAAGCAGATGGTAAAGATGTGACGTATTCACACATCAGCTGTGATTTAAGCGATGCAGATGACTTAACTCAAGGCATTGATAAGGTCATGTACTTAGCCTTTCAAAATGACGTCGATATGGTTTACCTCGTTAATAATGCTGGAGTGATTGATCCTATAGAGACAGTAGGAAATTTAGAAACAGGGTTAGTGAATAAGCATCTCCAGATCAACCTATCTACCCCCATCCTTTTCATTAACCGATTGTTAAAAGAGGCAAATGAGCAAGGAGTAAAAGCAGGCATCGTTAACATTACGTCTGGTGCTGCTGAAAAGACGGTCCATGGCTGGAGTGTGTACAGCAGTGGAAAAGCAGCGATTAATCAATTTACCGCTACTACTGCTATGGAACAAGAGAAAGCGGGAAAAGACCACACCATTATCGCCTATAGCCCCGGGGTAGTTGATACAGAAATGCAGGGAGAAATCCGCGCCGCAGCTGAATCAGCTTTTGCTGATGTTGACAAATTTAAGAAACTAAAAGAAGAGGGACAGCTGCGTCCCCCTCAAGAGGTAGCTCGTGTATTGATGGATGTTTTGTTTAATAATGAATCCATCGAAAATGGTAAAGTGTACAAGCTGTATGACCTGATAAATAAATAATTTTGTAAAAAAAGTTGTGATCCTCCATTGGTCAGCATATAATAAAGGTATTGAAATGGAAGGGACTGACGTTTAAAGCAATGAAGTACTAATCCTTATGTTTATACGAGATATGTTTATAAAACACTCGTTTCAGAACAAGGGATTAGTCTGCCATTTTAAAGAATGCCATTGCTTCAGCATACCTACAAGTATGTTGTCTTTGCCTTCAAACGGTTTGATTAATCCTCTCTGGAACGAACAGGGAGGATTTTTATTATGCAAAAATTGAAAGCGAGTAATATTCATTATGAGATTGGAGACCGTACGCTTCTGAATATCGATGAACTTGTGGTTCATCATGGCGACCGAATTGGATTAGTCGGTAAAAATGGCCAAGGGAAAACGATGCTTTTTCAATATCTCATGAACGAACTCTTAGATACAGCTAATGTAAAGGTCAGCGGCACAGTAGAATGGCTTAAACAGTTAAATGATGAAGAACACGTGATAGGGAGCGGGGGAGAGATTACTCAACAAAAAATTAATAGAGCATTTCTTGCTGATCCGGATGTGCTCCTTTTGGATGAGCCGACGAATAATCTAGATATCAAACACATTCAAGAAGTAGAAGAAAGACTAAAGTCATTTGACGGGGCGTATATCGTCATTAGCCACGATCGTGACTTACTTGAGCATGTATGTGATCAAATTTGGGAACTTCAAGGTGGAAAACTGCATTACTATCGTGGGAGCTATTCGTTTTATGAACAGCAAAAAGAAATAGAGAAGCAACAGCAGATCGAAGAGTATGAAAAGTATCAGAAAGAGAAGAATCGTCTTCAGGAAACCATTCGCAGCAAACAAGACCAAGCAGGGAAAATGAGAAAGCCGCCTAGTCGCATGAGTAACTCAGAGTGGCAATTAGGTAAAAATAAAGCAGCCGCCAAACAAAAGAAAGTGCAGCGGGTAGGAAAAACATTGGAAAGAAAGTTGGAACGCCTCTCGAAAGTAGAGAAACCTTTTGAGCAAAATCAATTAAAAATGAGTTTTAACCAGGTGGAGCCGATTCATCATAAATATGTAATGGACGCAGAGCAAGTTGAAAAGAAAGGCTTATATCGTATCCCTCGTCTACAGTTGAAATCCGCTTCTAAAACTGCCTTATTAGGACCCAACGGATGTGGGAAAACTACTCTGTTTGAGCAGATCTTAAAGCGTAAAGAGGCTTGGAAAGAAAATGCTAAGATCGGTATTTTTCAGCAAAACTTAACGAAGCTTCCTGATGATCAGACGATTTATGAATACGTGAGTGAGGACAGTGTACTGCTAGAGGCTGGCATTCGAACCGTTTTAGCACGTCTTCATTTTTACAGGAATGATGTATTCAAGAAGGTTGGCCTTTTAAGTGGAGGAGAAAAGGTGAAAGCAGCTCTCGCAAAATTACTCGTTGGTGATTATAATGTTCTCCTTTTAGATGAACCGAATAATCATCTCGACGTGGAGGCGCGAAAAGCCTTAGAGTCATTAATACAAGATTATCCCGGTACGGTGTTATATGTCACTCATGATCGACGCTTTATTAAAGAGACAGCGAATCAACTGTGGGTGATGGAGGATGAGACGGTGAAAACATATGATGGAACGTATGATGAATGGGAGATGGAAAGAAATAAACCTGCTTCTGTCAGTGAGGAAGGGTATGACACGATGGCACTTGAAACGAAGCTTACTGAGTTAATCAGCCGACTGAGCATGCCGTCCCCCCATGAAGATCTTCAATTATTAGAGGAGGAATATGAAGAAACGTTGAAGAAGTTAAACAAGAGACGAATATAGAAGGAGAGAATTTAATTGTCTGTACCAGTATTTGATGGGCACAATGATACGCTGCTAAACTTGTACATGAATCACGAAGCTTCGGCCGAACACTTTTTCCAAGAGGTAAAAGGAGGACACATCGATTATTCCAGAGCTCAAAAAGCTGGACTGAGGGCTGGTTTTTTTGCTGTTTTTCCACCTCCATATGCTAGTTTATCCGTCCCTAATCCAGAAGATTATTTAACGAAAGAAGGGTATGATGTCCCACTGCCGGAGAAAGTCGATTCTGAGGCGTGTAAGCGGGTAACGGATCATATGATTGACCTCTTATACCGAGTGGAAGCCTCTTCGAAACAAAAGGTTCAGGTGGTTACCAATTTTAAGAGCTTACGTGAGACCTTTGAACATAACCAATTGGCCGCTGTCCTCCATTTTGAAGGGGCTGAAGCGATTGATCCTGATTTAAGCAATCTAGAGGATTATTATCAAAAAGGTTTACGTTCTCTTGGACTCGTATGGAGTCGTCCAAACGCATTCGCTCAAGGGGTCCCTTATCGTTATCCTTCAACAGGCGATATCGGTCCGGGACTGACGAAAGCAGGTAAAGCTCTCGTCAAGAAGTGTAACGAGCTTGGAATCATGCTTGATACCTCGCATTTGAATGAAAAAGGGTATTGGGACGTAGTGAGTGTTTCTGACGATCCTATCGTAGCTACTCATTCGAATGCCTATGCCCTTTGTCCGATCTCAAGAAATCTCACCGACGAGCAGCTAAATGCAATTAGAGCATCTAAAGGAGTCGTGGGAGTGACTTACAGTGTAAATATGCTTCGAAGCGATGGAAAAATGAATCGCGATACACCTCTTCAAGAAATTGTACGTCACATCCGTTATATCGCGGATTTAATAGGAGTGGAGCATGTAGCCCTGGGCTCAGATTTTGACGGAACGACCTTACCTAATGAATTGAAAGATGTAACCGGAGTGCCAAAAGTCGTAGATGTTTTACGGGAGGAAGGATTTACTGATGAGGAGGTTCATAAGATTGCTTCTCAAAATTGGTTGAGAGTATTAAAAGAGACGTGGAAATAAGGGCACCAGATACTGAATTTCTTCAACTTGTAGAGAACCCTTAAAGAGTGTAAAATTCCTGGCGTTAGAGAGAGTAAAGGGTTTTAGGAAACGACTCCCTTTCCGCGGGCGAATTGTGTGCCTCCTCGGGCTTTATCAGCCCTCCGGGGTCACACCTTATTCCCATTTCCCGCAGGAGTCTCGCCGTTTCCTCAAACCCTTTTACTAAATAGATCACTGGCAAAGTCATTTACTCAAGCTGGGCCCTTATGAAAGCAGCTTTTGCAAAAGGGCATTCACATTATGAAGGTGTTCCTTTCTCCACCCTTCTTAGCTTTTTCGACAGCCTGGTGAAATTCGGTACCTGGTATCACTACTTTAAACGGCGGGCTTAGCTTCTTTATTATTACGTAAAAACATGTAAAGAGAAGCGCCGAAAATAGTGAAATACCCTACTATACTTAACCAGTCAGGAACTTGCCCGAATAAAATGATGCTAATAAGTGCAGAGTAAACGACGGTGGAGTAGAAAAAGATGGATATCTCTCTAGCGGGAGCAAATTTATAAGCAATGGTCAAGCCGAACTGGCCAATTGTTGCAAACCCTCCAGCAGACAGCAGGTAAATCCATTGTTCCGTTGACATAGGTTCATAATAGGCAATCGTAAAAGGGGTTAGGGAGATTGTCGTGAAAAAGGAGAAATAAAATACAACCGTATAGAACTTCTCTTTATCTCCTAACACTCTTAATAACGTATAGGCACCCGCAGCGAATACGGCAGAAAAGATTCCTGCTAAATAGGGGATAAATTCTACCGAGAACTGCGGTTTAATAATGAGCAGTGTGCCAATGAAGGCAATAACAATGGAAACCACTTGATACGTTCGTGCTTTCTCTTTTAAAAAGATCGCCGAAAAAATAATTAATAAAAATGGACTTAGTTTATTCAGCATATCAGCATCAGAGAGAACGAGATGGTCAATGGCATAGAAAAAGAGGACCATTCCTATCGTACCCAGGGCTGAACGTGATAAGAGCAGGACTTGGTTTTCTTTTTTCCCAAAAAGACGTTCTTTATGGTAGATCACTAATCCAAAGGCGATAACCGCCGAAACAGCATTTCGGAATAACGTCTTTTGGACAGTGGGCACATCACCTGAAAGTTTGACGAAAGCCGCCATCATGGCGAAGCCAAATGCTGAGATAAGTAGTAGTATGATTCCTTTATTTCGGTTGCTCATGCTTAGGATCCTCCATTAATCTTAGCTTTTACAAAAACACCTTTACTATCCTAATACATTCCCAAGTCGATTGAAAGGAAAAGGCACAAGTTTTGACACAGGAGGATGTTATCGCTACCCTTAAAGAAAATGATGGGGAAGGAGGCGCATAAAATGATCTGTTCTCAGCCGATCGTCTGGGTGGTTCGAGAAATCAAACAAAACCAGCAGCATTTCATAGAAGAGGAATCATCGATCGACTTATACCATGATCAAGTAGTTACACCGTTTGAACAATTCCCTATTAAAGATATTCACGATGCGTCGTACCGCCCCTTATCCGGACGTTTAGGATTCTTTTATTTACACACTATTCGAGGCGTTTTTTCATATAAAGTTAAAGAATCACCTGAAAAATGGATTGCAGAATATAAAAAAGTGCAAATAAAATAAGGACGGGACAAAACCGAATAAAGCAAAAATCATCCGAACGATTCTATTGAAATCAGTTCGGATGATTTTTATTACATCGAATGTAAGCCGCTCCGTCAAAATATATCCTAGGGACAGGCACAGATGACGTGAAAAAGAATTTCTTCCACTTAGCAACGGTGAGCTGGGTGAAGGAGAGTCTTTTTCTGTCTTAAAGAAATTCCAAGGAGCGAGGCCCCTTCCACTCCTGCGGAAGAACGAGTGAGCCGAGATCGCCGAGCATGGTTTTCGCGAGGAAGCTCTGGCTCTCGTACGCGGAAAGGGAAGGGGCCTTCGAGCCTGGCGGCGAGAAAAAAGCTTGCGGAAGCACATGGTTCCTCAACAAGCTGTTTAGATTTCTCTTTTTTATGAGGCTATGGAATAAAAGTGATTGTGAATCATCTTTTTTAAAATGAGATGACTGACAAATGTAAACACAGCGAGCAGGACCGCTAACACAATAGTTGTAGCCCAAAGACCGGTAATAAACGCCGACTTCCATAGAATTAAAATCATGCTGCCAAAGAGAACGACTTCTATCACTAATGCCAAAATTCCAATCATGCGCCCCTTAAAGATTTCACGCTCATCAGTCCATTTAAGGTTCGGCATATATAAGTCAAGCGAGGTGCCCACGACACTTGTCACCCAATTTGTAATCAACGACAATACAAGCCATACGCTTACTATGACAGCAGGAATGTTTATAAAGGCAAGTGCGATTACACTGATTACAAGTAAAGTAACAAGGTTGATTGTGAAAGCAGCAAGCACTTTACTCGAAATCACCGTTTTGGGTTGAAGCGGCATATATAAATGATTAAACCAGCTCTTTCCATCCCGAGAAACAGATGAAATGGATGCAGGATTGATTCCTAGAGCAAATACAGTAAAACCAAGCATAGCCAGCACGATATATTTTTCATCTGTACCTTCAAGCATTGGCTCTATACTAGCCGCTGAGAGGCTGCTATTACCTGTATCAAACACAACAATTACGATAAACAACACAGGGAAAACGAGAGATTGGACAATGATTTGAGTGAAGAAAGTCGGTGTCCGCAGCATAATTTTCATTTCTTTCATCCAGCTCATGTACAGCACGTTCTTTTGCTTGATGTGCTTCGTCACTTTCTTTTCATTTAAGTGGTTTTTAGATCCAGCCGATAAACCGAGCACCCCTTTAAAATAGAGCTTTTGCCCAGCCGTAAGGTAAATGAAAAAAATGCCAAAGGTCATTAAAAATAAGAGTACTAAATAGAAGAAACCAAGTAATGTACCCGGCTGGGTTAAGCTGATTGAGCTTAAGTACGCAGAGGGAAAGAAAGCTGTAACAAGTTCTAACAATGCATTCTGCTCCATAAACAGTTGACCAAGATCTTCACCAAGTTGATTAGAACCTGAATCTAATCGCAATATGATATTCAATCCGATAATAAAAGCGAACGTGAGTAATCCTGCCACTATTTTTATTCGATCTTTATTCTTCGAAAGGTTAAGAAATCGCATAAGGTACATAATGACGATCGCGGTCAAGACAAAAGGAAGGAGAGGCGTAACGAGCCAAATTAGAATAGCGTACATGTAATAGAGTACGCCGGCGTCACTGTATCCTCCATAAATAAGTAACGCTGGAGCCAGGATTGCTGCATTCGTTACGTAAAGCGTTAAAAACGGGGCAGCAGATTTACCAAGCATAATTTGATAAGGTTGGTAAGGTAATGAAATAAAAGCTTCAATATCATCAGCAAAATAAAACGAGCTGATAATTGAACCTAGACTGATGAAAATAAAAAGACAAAACATAGAAATGAACAGAATCCCAAGAATAAAGCTTTCATTGTTTAAGGGAGCAAGTACCTCATAAAGACCCCCTATAATGCCATCCATCGCATAAAAGATAAATAAAGAAAAAGGAATCGCAAAGATAAGCAGAAACAGATAGCCTATTTTTTCACCTGAGCTCTTGCCTGCCATGGAAAACTGCATTTTCAACATTAAGCGAATTAAGCGCCATGTTTTATTCATGCTGCGTCAACTCCAAGAAAACCTTTTCTAAGTTTTCATCATCTTTAAATTGACGTTTCATCTCTGCCATATCACCTAAGAATTCAAGTTGCCCGTTATTAATAATGGCCACTTCGTCACATAGCTGTTCAACCACTTCAAGAACGTGGGTGGAGAAAAATACGGTTTTTCCTTTTTTAGCGTGTTCACGCATCATTTCTTTTAACGTAAAGGAGGATTTAGGATCAAGCCCAGTTAACGGTTCATCAAGAATCCACACCTCCGGGTCGTGCAGCAAGACACCGCATACGACAATTTTTTGCCTCATGCCATGTGAGTATGTAAGGATGTGATCGTTTAAAGCATCTTGAATACCGAAGCTCCTCGTTAAATCGTTAATTTTTTCTTTTCTTATTTCTGTAGGCACGTGATAAACATCGGCAATATAATTTAAGTATTCGATTCCTTTCAAACGTAAAAATACGTCAGAGCGGTCTGGCACGTACCCTATTTTTTGTTTCGTTTCTAATGGCTGTTTAGCCATATCACTACCGTTGATGGTAATCCTTCCTTGATCAATAGGTAAAATACCGGTCATCATTTTAATGGTCGTTGACTTGCCAGCTCCGTTTGGGCCTAGGAAACCAAAAATTTTGCCGTCATTTACTTGCAGCGTTAAATCACGTACGGCCACTTTACCAGGAAATTGCTTCGTTATATTCTCAATATCAATCATAAAGATGCCCCCCCTTGTTCTCTTATCTATACGACTAAAAAGTAAAAATGTTTCAGCCTTCGGGGGAAGAAATGAAATATTCCATCCAGTACTCATCTAAATAGCGGTCTTGAAGTTTAATCGCATGGTGCTCTGTTCCAAATACTTTAAATCCAGCTTTTTCATATAATCGAACGGCTGGCTTATTATCTGTTACAACTGCAATCTGAATGAGCTCTATTTCTAAAGAAGCGGCTTGTTGAATGATTTCCTCGATGAGTAAATTTGCCGTTCCACTGCGACGGTGAGAGGCTGTTACGTATACGCCGACAATTGACCCTTTATGAAGGTATTTAGGGTGTGAGCCCTGAATCAGTGTAGCTACACCTATTAGCTGCTCTCCATCAAAAGCACCGACTGTCTTCGTTTGAGAGCTGTCTAATCGTTCAGCTGTTGAATCTATTGGATTGGGTCTTTGTTTTTCTTGTTCATAGGTCGTAATAAAAGCATCGGGATTGGTTAATAAGGCTTCAAGTCTCAACTCACGATAGGCTTTGGCATCTTTGCCTGTTAGTTTTTTTATGTTCATCATATCATCCTCTCCTAATTGTTCTAAGATTAGCGAATCAATGTGATAAAGTAAAGGAAGAATATTTAAAATTAATATGAATTAAGGGGAATGTCAAATGACAGAAAAAGAAAAGATGATAGCAGGTGAGCTTTATAAGTCTTGGGATGAAGAGTTAGTTTATGAACGACAAAGAGCAAGACAGCTTTTACATGAATATAATCATTCAAAGGTGACGGAAGGTCATTACCAAAGGCAGATTCTTCAAGATTTATTTGGTTCAAGTGGGGAAGGGGCCTATGTAGAACCGATGTTTCAATGTGATTATGGCTATAATATTCATGTTGGCGATCACTTTTTTGCTAATTTCAATTGTGTATTTCTAGATGTATGTCCGATTACGATTGGAGATCGAGTTATGTTTGGGCCGAATGCTCAAGTGTATACGGCTACTCATCCTTTAAGTAAAGAGGAACGAGCAACTGGTCTTGAATACGCTAAGCCGATAACGATCGGTGATGATGTGTGGGTAGGAGGCAGTGCTGTCATTAACCCGGGGGTAAAAATCGGAGATGGTGCCGTCATTGGTGCAGGGGCTGTCGTTACAAAAAAAGTGCCTTCCAATGTGTTTGTTGGAGGGAACCCAGCCAGGGTAATTAAAGAGATTTAAGGTGGCGGACTAGTCGTGAGTCGTATTTTTCGTTATGATACTAGATGGCAGAAGCATTTAGATAGTAAAGAGAGGGATCGGGAATGATTAAAAGAAAGAGTAAGCGAGAAATAGAACTTATGCATGAAGCAGGGAAGCTGCTTGCGAATGTTCATAAAGAACTGCGTCACTTTATTAAGCCGGGTGTTACGACACTGGAAGTAGAGAACTTCGTAGAAAACTACTTAGCCAAACACGGAGCGACTGGTGAACAAAAAGGTTATCAAGGCTACGAATTTACAACGTGCGCTTCGATTAACGATGAAATATGCCACGGATTCCCACGTGATGAGAAGTTGAACAAAGGGGATATCGTAACGATTGATATGGTGGTTAATTTAAACGGCGCGTTAGCAGATTCGGCCTGGACTCATGCTGTAGGCGAAATTAGTGAAGAGGCGCAGAATTTGTTAGATGTTACAAAGACGGCTTTATATAAAGCCATTGAGCAAGCGCAGGTAGGCAACCGTATTGGTGATCTCGGCCATGCCATTCAATCCTATGCTGAAGGAGAAGGTTATTCAGTCGTACGTGACTTTACCGGCCATGGCATTGGAGAAACGATTCATGAGGATCCGTATATTCCTCATTTCGGTCAAGCGGGTAAAGGAACGCGGTTGAAAGAGGGGATGGTGATCACCATCGAGCCTATGATTAATATCGGAACATACGCTAATAAAATGGACGAAAATAATTGGACGGCACGAACGTTGGATGGTTCATTGTCAGCTCAATATGAACATACCATTGCGATTACGAAAGATGGACCACTTATTTTGACTGAGCAGGACGAACAAGAATAATAAACCAGCCCGGGACAAAACTGAATAAGGCATAATATAATCCGAATGATTCTATTGAAATCAGTTCGGATTATTTATGTTAATGAGGCTTCACACCATCGCTCCGTCAAAATCTTTCGCTTTCCTTGGGCGCGGCCTCAGATTCCTCTCGCACCGGGTACCAGGTACCGAAATTCACACTTGGCACTTCGCTCTTTTACAGCTTTTCGGTACCTGGTACCCTTATGCTCCCTCGCTGCAATAGAGTTGCTCCACTGTTGGGGTATTTTGACTACGCTAGTGATCTGCTTTTATACAAAAGGTCGTTTTTTGACATTCCAGCTTTACTTATGTTCCAGCCTCGCAAAAATAATAAAAAAGCTCCCATAAAGGGAGCTTTTTTTTATATTATGCTTTTTGAACGTTAGCAGCTTGAGGTCCGCGTTGACCTTCTTGAATTTCGAAGTTTACTACTTGTCCTTCTTCAAGAGATTTGAACCCTTCTTCTTGAATAGCTGAGAAGTGAACGAATACATCGTCTTGACCTTCAACTTCGATGAAACCGAAACCTTTTTCTGCGTTAAACCATTTAACTGTACCTTCTACCATGTAGAATACCTCCTGCGTGGAACTCTCTCCACAATGTATTACTATTCTTGCTCTTCACACAATCAAGACGAAAATTACTATGAAGCAATTTCTTTGAATCGTATCCGAACAACAATAACTATAAATAGTATAACAAATTAATCATTTAAATGATACTATTTAAGAAATAAATTTTACGTAAGTGCCTATTTTTTTATGATAAGATCTGTTTTAGGCTCAATAATTAATAAAAAAACTCCCATTAAGGGAGTTTTTTATTTATGCTTTTTGAACGTTAGCAGCTTGAGGTCCGCGTTGACCTTCTTGAATTTCAAAGCTAACTGCTTGTCCTTCTTCTAGAGATTTGAATCCTTCTTCTTGAATAGCAGAGAAGTGAACGAATACATCGTCTTGACCTTCAACCTCGATGAAACCGAAACCTTTTTCTGCGTTAAACCATTTAACTGTACCTTCTACCATGTAGAATACCTCCTGCGTGGAACTTTGCTCCACATTGTATTACTATTCTTGCTCTGATATTCAATCAAGACGAACTCACTATTACGTTTCCTTCTCTGTTATGAATCGAACAACAATAATTAATACAAGTATAACAGGTTGTGAGGGAAATGCAACCCCTATTCCTGAGATTGAATATATTTTGATTCTTCCATAACCTGATAAAGGGATTTTTCAATGAGCGTAATGACACGTTCTTCAGGGATAAGGAGCAGCTCTGGTAAGGTATATCCTCTCCTTAATAAGTGTTCAACAACACACCAGCCGACGAATCCAGCTTCATTCTGATAACCAGATGCTCCTGTTCCTTTTGTAAAAGAATAGATGGCTTTATAGTCCGACCGCCGTAAATGAGGAAAGATATTCATCATGATTCGTGTAGGTTCAAGCTGGCACTTTGACATCCAAGGATAGAGACTTGTTCGACTGGTATCAGAGGCTGCTACAAGGTTTGCCGTATGTAGAGCCAGCCCTTCAAGAAAGATAACAAAAGCAATATTGACTAATTGTGATGGGTGTATTTTTGATTGGTTAAGATAAACAGCTTTTACGAGCTCATTCACGAAATAGATGGGTCTCCACTCTTTTTCGATAGGAAAATAGAGAGTATAAGATTCGTTGTCTTCTTTCTCAATAAATGGATCGGTATCAAAGTCACCGATAAAGAAAACAACGTTTAAGTGCATAGGTTCAAAGGTGCGAAGCTGTTCTCGAATACAGGATACATAGTGGTAAATCGCCTCTTCATCAGGCTCGAAATCCCTAATATGGCAAAGTGCTTCTTCATACTTGGGAAAAGCTTGGATTAACATCTCTTTAGCTAACTGTTCCCTCTGCTCTTCTTTTCGAAAAGGGTTGAAGCCATAATGTTGTTTCCAAATATAAAACCGTTCCTCTGGGTCGGCATTTAAATTTGAAGCTTGTTCATAAAATGTAAGAAATTCATTTTTATAATGAGAAATCTTGATGGCGTCCACATTTATCCCCCTTATCCTTTATTGAGTTATGAAATCAAGGCGTTTTCTCCACACATTAGCCGCATTTTCTCCAATCCAAATGAGATGGCTGTCGGATTTAACCTCATAGATCTCGCAGTTTGGTACCGTGGATTGCAGCAATACAGCATTAGAATAATCAACGCTGCGGTCCTTTTGGGTGTACATACCTAAGACAGGAGCTTTAATTTGACTCATATTCGCGGCGTTATGGGTGATGTCTAACAAGAAGCCTTTTCCTGATTGAGACGACCACAACATATCATAGATGAAGCGACGGTCATTGGGAGAAAGTTTGTTTAAGTAATCTTCTACAGGGTCTGTCGTTAACGAGCTCATTACTTGTTTAATCGCTAAGTTAGGAGAGACTTTGAGCAAAGTTCTGATGCCTTTCCAAACAGCTTTTTCCCCTCTGCCAAAAAGGAAGCGTGCCTGCGTCAAGGTTTTATTGTCCCAGGGACTAAGCAAGGCAGCTTCCATGATTAATTTGTTTACTCTTTGGTGATGGTTAGCTGCTAAAGCGACGCCTGTAGGACCAGCGGCAGAAATAGCAATAACGGTAACTTGGTCAATTTTTAAATGGTCAAGTACTTCAATAATGGTATTAGCAAACTCTTCAGGTGTACGTCCTGTTGATACTTCTGTGCAATCATAACCGGGACGTGAAATGGTTAGTAAAGAATACCCTTCGTAAACTAAGCTATTGTGTGACAAGTCGGTATCTCTTGTGCAATGACCTCCTTTAAGAAGCAGAAGGACGGGCCCATCGCCAATATAAGAATACTCGACCAATCCTTTTGAAGTATCAAACAATGTTGATGCCACACTGTTCACCCTTTCTATCTTTTTCCTTATCCTAAATATAAGCTATAATAAGAGAAATTGAAACATCAGATGATTCTGAAAAAAGGGGTGGTTTTATTCGAATTGTGTCGATTTGCCCAAGCAATACTGAAATTGTAGCTTATCTAGGTTTGACGGGGATGTTGATTGGTGTCGACAATTATTCTGATTATCCTGAAGCTGTTCACGAATTGCCTAAATTAGGACCAGATCTTTCTATAGATATGGAGAAGGTAGCTAATTTGAGTCCTGATCTCGTGCTTGCTTCGTTAAGCGTACCAGGAATGGAAAAAAATATTGAAGGTTTGAAAGCAAGACAGATTCCCTATATCGTGCTTAACCCTCAATCTCTTGATGAGATTGCAGAGGATATTAAGAAAGTAGGAGAAGCAGTTGGACAGAAAGATTTAGGGGATAAAAAATCAATAGAGTTTTTACAAGAGATTGAAACGTATCGTAAAGCTGCTCAGGCATCTAGTCACAAAAGACCTTCTCTTTATTGGGAGTGGTGGCCAAAGCCCATTTTTACACCAGGAAAGGCAAATTGGTTAACAGAAATCAGTGAGTTAGCCGGCGGATATAATATATACTCGAATGAAGAAGAAGCAAGCATACAAACGGATTGGGACGATGTGAGAAAGAAGCAGCCTGATCACATTTGTATGGTATGGGTTGGAGTAAAGGAAGAGAAAATGAACCCCGAAATCGTGAAGAAGCGTCCAGGGTGGAGCAAATTAGAAGCTATACAAAATGATCGGATTCATGTTTTAGAAGAATCGCTTTTTTGTCGGCCAAGTCCACGGCTTTTAGAGGGATTGAAAAAAATAAAAGGTGTTCTACGCCACTTCGAATAAAAAGACCGACAGTTATTCTGATCGGTCTTTTAATGAAGCTTATTCTGATTTTTAGGGATGGCGAGTTCTTTAAAATTGAGCGCAAGGTGACTCAACTGTTCTTGCAGTAATTCTCCATCCATAGGGAGGCCGTGACCGGTTAAAGCCGTGACAGGGTTAAGTGCAGCGAGTTTTTTTACGGATCGCTCAGCCTCTGGCCAATTAGGAGTGAAATAAGCCGGCGGGCCGTGAACGTGCTGATGTTGAATGAAAACTGCCATACTGGACTCCTGCTTCACAGTAATGAAAGCATCGCCAGCGATTAAGGTGCGATCTCGATCACGGAATAGGGAGATGTGTCCAGGTGTGTGTCCGGGTGTATGAATGGCTCGCCAATCATTTAAAAAAGGGATGGACCCATCATTCGGCAGGGGATGGACCCATTTTTTAAGGTTCACGGGCTCCGTTGGGAAAAAAGGTGAGAGCACGGTAAATAATCCGCCTCCAACTGTTGAATTTCCCACCGGATAAGATCTCTTGCCTGTTAAGTAATCCATTTCTTTTTCATGTGCATAAATGGGGGTTTTGTAGTGTTGGGCCAGCTTCTTGGCTGAACCGATATGGTCAAAATGTCCATGCGTTAAAATAATTGCTTGCGGCGGCACAGGGCCATACCTTTTTTCAGCAGCTTCAATAATTCTTTTTGCGTAATGATTAATGCCGCAATCCACAAGGACCCATTCCTTAGCTCCGGGTTTACCAATAAAGCCCACATTAGCCATTAACGTACGATAATATGCAACGTCCTCTAGCACATCATCTGCTTCGGCGTGGCTCATGTCAAAATAGCCATCTTGCGGCAGATCGTGATGTTCTTCCTTCATGCTCTGATCACTCCTTCTCATGAATAGTTTGGATGAGGAAGCAAGGTTCTATTCGCAGCTTAAAAATAAACCATCCATGTTTCTGCAAGCTTTTTTCTTGCCGGCAGAAGCGAAGCCCCCTTGAGGTCATTGAAAAAGTCTGTCTAATCTTAATGAGCCTCACGAATCGCTTGTCGGTGGATGCTTGCCGCGGGCACGACCTCAGCTAACTTGGTCAAGAAGTTCACTTGACCAAGTGGATCTTCGGCTCGCGCTCTTCCCGCGACGCACCGGACGTGGCCGGTTTTAATCGACCAGGCGTCACCACCGAACGCTCATCGTGGCATCAACAGAGATCATTCTAAAACCCATTCGTATGTACAAATATCTGCTCCTAAAACTATTTATACGTTGTCTGGCTAAGAATGATATGCGATTGCTCCTTGGAAGTTCTTTAAGTCATAAAAAGGCTCTTTCCATCACGCTTACTCTTGGTAGACGGACGAGAGTCTTTTTCATATCTTGACAGGCTGTTTTTATCAGCGCCTGTTCTTTGACTTTATCTTTTCAATGAAATCTACAATAACGCAGTCCGTACCGTTCTTTTGAAGCCAGTGGGACAATACCCTGTCTATATAGAAAAAACGCGTGAAATGAGATTTATAAATCTTGATTTCACGCGCTTTAAATTATTTATTTATAAACTATATCAGTAATTTTATACTTATGTCCCAGTTTCTTGTTTGCTAATTCGATGCTTTGGTTAAGGTTTTTCCTGTAATACCATAAAGGATTGTTAATAATGGAGATAGTAAACAGAAAAATGCAAAAGGTAAATAATCGAGCACCGGTACTTCTAGTACGTCAGCTAAAAATACTCCGCAAACACTCCAGGGCACAAGCGGATTGATTACTGTGCCTGCATCTTCAAGTGTTCTCGATAAGTTCTTTCGTGCCAAGTTTACTTTTTCGTAAAAATCTTGATAAGCTTCTCCTGTTAATAGGATGGATAAATATTGTTCTCCAATGGCTAAGTTGATGCCTATCGCCGTGAAGGCGGTGGAAAGCGTAACAGAGCGAGCAGAGGTTAAGGCGTGCTGTACATTTTGTAGTATGGAAGGTATGATCCCTGTAACAAAAAACAAACCTCCCAAGGCTAATGCTAGGATGACGAGAGCTATAGTAAATAGCATATCATTCATTCCCCCGCTTGATAGCAGTTCATTCACAACTTCGTGATCAAAATCAGCGACAAACCCTCCAAACCAAGAATTCCACAGTTCTGTCCATGTTACTGATCCTCGTAATCCTGCGATCACCGTAGCAAGCACACTCGTGATGGCAAGAGACATAAATGCTGATTTCTTACTAATGGTTAATAAAACGAGTACACCAAGAGGAATCCATGAACTCCAATGAATAAGCTGCGTGGAAACAAGCTCTTCCTGTAAGGATGTTAATTCTCCACTCCGCGATTGAACAGAAGGAGAAAGAATAGCAAATAAGATAAAGCTGATGACGAAAGCTGGCACCGTTGTCCACGTCATATTTTTTATATGTTCAAACAAATCAACCTTAACTACGGTAGAAGAGAGATTAGTCGTATCAGACAGTGGTGACATTTTATCACCAAAGAATGCTCCTGAGACAACAGCTCCTGCCGTAATAGGTATAGAAAATTCTCCTGAAGAAGCGACGCCCATAACCGCTACCCCAACAGTGGCAGCTGTAGTAAAGGAACTGCCAAGGGCGACTCCTACAATTGCGGTAATCGCAAATGTTAAGGCATAGAACCACGGCCCTCCCGTTAATGTAAAAGCTGCATTCATAAGAGCTGGGATGGTTCCACTGGCCATCCAGCTGGAAATTAATATACCGATGAGAAAGAATAGCAGCACAGCCCCTAATCCGGTCTGAGCTCCTTGAATCATTCCGTATTGAAGCTTGGAAAAAGGCATCTTTTTCATGGATCCATAGGCGATCACAATGAGAATACCAAGCAGAATTGGAACGTGAGGCACACTTTCAATCCAGATGATAAAATAGCTGATCATGGCTATGATAACGAGAAGCAAGGATGCGGACTCGAATACTCCAGGTAATTGTTTTGGACTTAAATGAAACATCTTTTATACCCCCTAAAATCATAAAAAACTCCGCCCCTGTTTATAGGGACGAAGCTGTTCTCCGCGGTACCACCCTAGTTGATGATAAAAATCATCCACTTTATAGTAAGGATCACGCGTAATGTTCATCTTGTCATTCAAGGGAAAAAGGCCTGGGTTTTCAGCGGCTGCCCAGTCTCTATTAACTGCTCTTTGACCCTTTACTTCGAGATGAGCGTAATCACGATGGTATTTTCATGCTTGAACGCTTTTATGCGCTGAAGAATCATTGTAAATCATAAGATAGAATTTAAAAGATGTCAATTTATTTTCAACTAAAAACGAATCATGTATAATAGTGGAAATTTGGTGGAAGGAGACTTGGACAATGAATTCAGAAGCCGCACAAATGATGCAATACACCCGGCTGCAAATGGTTAGACGGGGCATTATGGCTGGATTCCCGATTATGCTAGGCTATATACCTGTAGCATTAACTTATGGAGTGTTAGCTGGACAGTCAGGAATGACAAATATGGAACTAACGTTAATGAGCGTACTTGTCTTTGCAGGAGCCGCGCAATTTTTAGCGGTTAGCATGGCAGCCGCAGGGACAGGAGCTATTGAAATAATTATCGCTACCTTTGTATTAAACTTCCGCCATTTTGTTATGAGTTTATCTTTCATGAATCGTCTGCGAACGATTGGATTAAGAGCTAAAGTTCCGTTGTCTCTGGGTTTAACAGATGAAACGTTTACGATGTCTTCTTTACATAAGCGTGAAGCAAAAGAGGAGTTCGGAGCATGGTTTTATGCTTCTTTAATGTTAACGGCTTATCTGTCTTGGGTCGGCGGCTCGTTTCTTGGTGGGGTGTTAGGGGATGTGATACCCCAACGTTTAAGCGAGAGTATGGGGGTAGCATTGTATGCAATGTTCATTGGTTTACTTATCCCTTCTGTAAAAAAAAATAATCGAATTGCTTACATTGCACTTGCAGCAATGGTTATCAATTATGTATGCCAGATTTGGGGGATGAGCCAAGGGTGGGCGATCGTAGTTGGGACTCTCCTTGGAGGAGCAAGCGGTATCTGGATTTTAGATGATGAGGAGGAAGAATAATGGTATGGATGATTATAGGAATGGCTATCGTTACGGCCGTACCACGATTTTTGCCAGCTTTCATCGTTGATCAAATTCGTTTTCCTAAATGGATGGACCGATGGCTGAACGCGATTCCTTATGCCGCCTTAGGTGCTCTTATTTTCCCTGGGATCCTAAGCGTTAAGCCAGAAGCACCGCAAATTGGAGTAATTGCAGCTTTAGTTGCAGGCGCGTTGGCTTGGCTTAACCTTAATATTATCCTCGTTGTGTTAGGGGCAATTGCCTCCGTTTTTATCATGACTTTTTAGCACGCCCATTAGGTTTACGCATAACGTATAAAGAAACTCCATGAAGGGATGGAACGTTATGCATAGACAAAATGGATTTCCTGGAGGACAATATCCTGGTTTAGGTCCTGGACAGGGCGGGCCAGGAGGAGGCATGGGACCCGGAGGACCGTTTGGCCCTGGAGGTCCAGGTGGAGGACCCGGTGGACCATTTGGCCCTGGAGGTCCAGGCGGAGGACCCGGAGGACCGTTTGGCCCTGGAGGACCAGGTAGACCTCCGTTTGGTGGAGGGCCCCAGCTGCCGCCTCCGCCAAGCCCGCCGCCCTCTGCACAAGGCCCAGGCTTATACGCAGTAGATCCTGGTTCATTCTATGGCTGTCTGTATCGCTATACCTGGGTTCGCTTAAACAACGGACGGCGTTTTTGGTTTTACCCGGTATTTATAGGAAGAACTTCAGTAGCTGGGTATAGATGGCGGCCTAACCGACGTCAGTGGGATTATTTTGGCATTGATACAAACCGAATTGCCAGTTTCCAATGTTTTTAAATAAGGCAAGATGGAAAGAGGTGTCACAAGCGTGATGCCTTTTTTTCTGCTAAAATAAAAACATAACGAGGTGGAAAAGGAGAGGTCATGATGGCCCAACTGAGGGTAGCTAAATTTGAAGACGCGGAACAAATTGCGAATATTCACATTCAAAGCTGGAAATCTACATATAAGGACTTAATTGATGAACAAGATTTAAGTAACATTACGTTAGAAAATCGTGTAGCCTTATGGGAGACGATCTTAAAATCGCCAATAAACGGCCAAATTGCCTATGTGATAGAAAACGACGATGGTCAAGTGGTTGGTTTTGTTTCAGGAGGAAAAGAACGAACGAAGAAATACAGTTATGATGGGGAAATCTACGCGATTTATATGCTTGATAACTATCAGCGTATGGGATATGGAAGTATGCTGCTTAGCACGTTTGCTAAAGCAATGAAAGAAGTAGGCTACGAGTCTCTGCTCGTTTGGGTCCTTACGAGAAACCCTTCAGCCAAGTTCTATAAAATTCTCGGGGCGAAGCCTGTAGAAGCTGAGGAAGTAACAATTGGACAAGGTACTTATGAAGAAACAGCTTATGGATGGGAAGACATTAACGAATTGATTGAAAAGTTATAAGCCCCCTGCTTTTTAAATAAAGGCTGTTAAACGAGACGGTTCCGTTACTTTTGTGTGGAAAAAGGGGGACAGGAGAAAGAGGTGCTTTCCGTGAATCATGACGGAAGCGAGTCGTTTCCTAAACACTTATTTCGTTCCAGCAAACGGCACCCTTCTTTTTCAAAGAATATCAACTCTGAAATTTAACCTACCCTAAATATAAAGTGCACCCCTTAAAATAGTCGTTGAAAAAAACCAAAGGGTCAACGTACGATTTTTAGGGGGCATTTGTATGGCTGTAAAAGGACAAAAAGCTCAACGAAAACTAAATTACCTGAGCTATCTTGAATACAGGAATCAGGCGGTTGCATAACCTCTTTTTTAATGTTTGCCATTTAGGTGCTTGACTAATAAAAAGCAGGGTTTATTCTTCATAAGGTTCAATATGAATGTGAGCGTAGTAAATGTGAAGTTTCTTCTCTAAGATGGATTCAACTTCATCCGTGATCTCATGGCCTTCCTCAATTGTTAGTTTTGGATTCACATGAATCGTCGCCTCAACTAATGTCTGATTGCCTTGCAGTCTACCTTTTACATCTCGAACAGCCCATACTTCGGGGTGAGCCTCTATAAGTTCGCGAATTTCCTCGATTTCCTCTTCATCAAATCCATCCGTTAATCGATGACTGGAGTCTCTAAAAATATCCCAAGCCGTTTTGCAAATGATGAACCCGACGATTAAACCGGCTAAAGGATCCAGCCAATAAGCACCGAATTGTGATCCGAAGATTCCAATTGCAGCTCCCACACTGACAAGAGCATCTGAGCGGTTATCTTGAGCAGCAGCATAGAGAGCATTGCTATTTACTTTTTTAGATAGACCTAAGTTGTAGCGATACACACCATACATAACGACAGCAGCAGATAACGCTGTCCAAGCTGTTAGTAAAGAAGGTTCACTTGATTTCTGCTGGATTATATCTTGGAATGTTCCAAAAATGACTTCAAGTCCAACAGTCATCATAATGAAAGCCGCAATTAATGAAGCGATGGTTTCCGCGCGAAAATGTCCGTAATGGTGATCTTCGTCCGGTGGTTTTCTTGAGATTTTTAATCCAATTAAAACAGCGACAGACGCTACTACATCTGTTGTATTATTTAATCCATCGGCTCGTAAGGCTTCTGAATTACCGATCGACGCCACGATGAGTTTAACTGTAGCCAGGATAAGGTAAGCAATAATACTAATCCAGGCCCCGCGTTCTCCTTTTCTTAAGTTTTCATATTCTCCCATCATTTCGCGCCTCCACTCCGTAACTTAAAGCATGGTTAAGCTTACCAAACCCAACCCATGTGGGTCTAGAGAAAAAAAGCTATCCCAATGCACATCCCTTGTAGAAGGTAAGGTTCTTTGCATGAACTCAACTCATAGGATTAAAGGTCGGGGAGTTAGGGTACATATTTATAAGTTTTTATATTTATTTTATATTGACCAGAGAGGGGAGTATTTATGATTCAAGAAAAAATTATTATTGAAGGTTATGTCAAAGGAATGAAATTTTCAAAGACGTTAAACCTTACTTACAACCCCGATCATCAAGAAGTAGAAGAAGCGCTCATTTATTATTATGGGAGTCGGGCGCTGTCATTTGAAGAACTCGCCATTGAACAAGGCTGGCAGGATTCATACTGGACATACCCAACATACTTAAACCTTGTGATGTAGAACCTTCGTGGGAAGGTTCTTTTTTTGTGTAAATATCTCGAAATTAAGATTCTTTAGTTTGAGGAATAGAGGAGAAGGGTAAAAGCTATATGTGAATATGACATCTTATGGTGGAGACAATAAGGAAACTACACTCAAAAAGGAGAGGTTTTTTTATGGCAAATGTGAAATTAGCGATTATTTATTACAGTTCAACCGGCACGAACTATCAAATGGCTCAATGGGCTGAAGATGCAGCTCAGAAAGCTGGAGCTGAAGTGAAGCTAGTTCGTGTCCCAGAACTCGCACCTATGGAAGCTATTGAACAAAATCCT
Source organism: Halobacillus andaensis (assembly GCF_014636475.1). Taxonomy (GTDB): domain Bacteria; phylum Bacillota; class Bacilli; order Bacillales; family Halobacillaceae; genus Halobacillus_A; species Halobacillus_A andaensis. The sequence continues at coordinate 1,312,125 of NZ_BMEL01000001.1, read as the reverse complement.
GCATGGAAAGAACATTACTTAGCGACGAAAGATAAAGTACCTGAAGCGCAAGTGGAGGATTTAGATTGGGCAGACGCTCTGGTTTTTAGCTTTCCTACAAGGTTTGGTACACTTCCTGCACAAGCGAAGCAATACATCGACCAGGCTGGCGGATTATGGGCGCAAGGTAAACTCGTCAACAAAGTAGTGAGTGCTATGACATCTGCTCAGAACCCTCACGGTGGGCAAGAGGCCACTCTATTAAGCTTGTATACAAGCATGTTTCACTGGGGGGCCATAGTTGCGGCTCCTGGTTACTCCGATAATTCCATCTTTTCTGCCGGGGGGAACCCGTACGGAACAAGTGTTAGTGTAGATGGAGAAGGTAATATGAAAGAAGATATTGAACAAGCGGTTCGTCATCAGGTAAATCGCACGTTGGAAGTGGCTGGGAAAATAGTAAATGGATAAAAGATAGAAGCTCTCTTAACTAGAAGGGAGCTTTTATTTTTTTAAAAAAATTCGGACGAGCAAAAAGCCTCTATAGAGGTTTAAAATGAAGATTTTCGGGAATTATATAACTAAATATTCAGAATATTGTTGCTAAAAGTTAGGAAATCCTTCATAATGAAAAAAAGCAATTAGGGGGTAATCTCATGAGAAAGCAAAAATTAATCTACGTGCTGCGTCGTGACCCTGGATTTAGAAATCGTGAAATTACTGCAAAAAGAGAATTGTCCTTTGGGATTAAATTAGCCTCAAGGCTTTTGCTCGATGAATTAAGTTTTCAGTTTAATAAAGAACGCTTAGATGAAGAAATCAATATGGCCATTGCAAATAATGATCGTGCAGAATTTGAGCGATTAAGCTTAAAGTATCAGCCATATACATGGGAATAATATATTCAGGTGCCTCTCTCAGGAGTGGCACTTTTTTTGAAAATATTTATGCAGATGATTCACATCAATGTTATAGTTGGAGAGAATATTTTTACGTAGGAAGGTTTTAAGTGATGAGAGTTCGACCAACTATACTCTTGCTGTCTTTAAGTCTTTCTTTAACGGCCTGTTCATTAGATGAGTGGACGAACCAAACGAATGATCCTTCTGAAGAAGAACCTTCATCTGAAGAGCAGCAAGTTGAGGAAGAGGAAAATAAGACGAACGAAGAGGAAAATGAAAGCAGCGAAGAAGAGTCAGAGGAACAACATGAAGATGCCAATCCGAATGCTTACGCCAATGAACTCGATGAAGTAGTGGATGAAGATGGTTTAACTATTATTGAACAACCGGATCTGATCGAAGTGGTGGTTAATAAAAGCCGAAAGCTTCCTGAAGGGTATGAGCCTGAAGAATTAGTAAAGCCGGATGTCCGATTTCCTTTTGAAGAAGATCTGCCGAAGAAGTATATGCAGCCTGAAGCAGCAGCAGCCCTGGAAGAATTATTTGCTGCAGCGAATGAAGAAGGAATGAGATTATATGCGACTTCTGGCTATCGATCGTATGAAACACAAGAGCAAATTTATGAGAGTAACGTAGCGGAAAAAGGTCAAGAAGAAGCCGATAAGTTCTCCGCTCGCCCTGGTACAAGTGAACACCAAACAGGGTTAGCTATGGATGTAACGACAGCCGAGATGGAATTTAAGCTTCAACAATCCTTTATTGATACAAAAGAAGGAAAATGGCTGGCGGATCATGCACACGAATATGGCTTCGTTGTAAGGTACTTAGAAGGTACGAGCGATATAACTGGCTATGAGTATGAACCGTGGCATTTACGTTACGTAGGAAAAGATTTATCAACAGATATTCATGAAAGTGGCGGCACATTAGAAGAATTTTTCGGCTTCCATCCTGAATAAAAGAGGCTGGACCAGAACTGAATAAAGCATAAAATCATCCGAACGATTCATTGAAATCAGTTCGGATGATTTATGTTCAGAATGATTTTTTAGTAACTTAAACCTACTCTCGTATGATGAAACTCCTCTTTTTTTATTTCTTCTAATGCAAACAGAGCGGTGTCCGTTACTGTGATTTTTTTGCCATCTTCAGGCAAGTAATTTTCCTCATAGCGAACTTTACCTTCAGAGTCACCGTCCGGCAGATACGTCGGACATAAGATCACCCAGTCTAATGTACTTTTGTTCAGAGCTTGATATGCTTTTTCGTGTTCTTCTGCCGCAAAAGTAGATCGACGCTTCGATTCGTTAGACTGGTAGCGATATTTTCCTTTCTCAAAGCGACTGTTTAAAATTCCGGCAGTTCCAATTGTAATGATTCGTGAGATGTCGTGTTTTAACATCGTTTGGATGATAAGTGGTTTGGCAGTCGAAAGAGTATCTGTTTTATCCGTATTTAGTGCGCTAAACACGAGGTCACATCCTTCAATCGTTTGTTCCACAGCAATCAGGTCCGTCGCCTCTCCATTGATGAATTGTGCCCCTGATATCATGGATTCTGCTTTTTCTATATCTCTTACTAAAGCTTTCACTTCAAAACCTTCTTGTAAAGCAAAGTTAGTTACTCGTGATCCTACACGACCGGTAGCTCCAAAGATCGCTATTTTCATAAAAAAACTCCTTACCATGTAAATATTTTAAAAATTCGCTCTATATCTCTTCTTCTTTTGCTAAGCTATAAGAAGACATGGAAATGGGGGGAAGCTTATGAAAAAGAAACGAGAGATGAGCTGGATACTATATGACGTCGGTAACTCTGCTTTTGCCACTACTATTATGGCAGCCGTGCTGCCCGTGTTTTATTACGACGTAGCGGCTAAAGGCTTAGATGAATCATTAGCGGCGAGCTATTGGGGTTATTCCCAATCTATTGCCGTTCTAATCGTAGCTCTATTAGCGCCTATTCTAGGGGCCATCAGTGACTTTTCTGCCGCAAAGAAAAAATTCCTCATGTTTTTTGCCTTTATGGGGATGATTGCCAGTGTACTTCTTGCATTTGTAGGGGAAGGCGACTATCTATTAGCTTCACTGCTCCTTATCGTCGGCACCATTGGTTTCTCGGGAGGTAATGCATTTTACGATGCTTTTTTACCAGAAGTAGCTGATGAAGAAAATATGGATAAGGTGTCTTCCTGGGGCTTTGCTTTTGGCTATATCGGAGGAGGCATCCTCCTGGCGATTAATTTACTAATGATTTTAAACTACCAATGGTTTGGCCTCCCCAGCTCATTAGCAGGCACTAAGCTGGCCTTCATTTCTGTTGGTGTTTGGTGGCTCATCTTTTCTATCCCCTTATTTAAAAATATAAAAGAAGAAAACAACCAGCAGAGGGAGCGGACACATTCTTTCGTAAGAGTCGGCTTTAACCGGGTAAGGACCACATTTAAAGAAATAAAGAAATTTAAGCAGCTTTTATTATTCTTAGTTGCTTTTTGGCTTTATAACGACGGTATATCAACCATTATTAAGATGGCAACGATCTATGGAAGAGACATAGGAATAGATAGTAATTCATTAATCATTGCTTTACTTATTACTCAATTTGTCGGTATTCCTTGTACGTTTTTCTTCGGTTTCCTGGCAGGTAAGATTACCGCTAAGCGAGCATTAACCATCTCTTTATATATTTATCTAGCCATTGTGGCTCTAGGATATTTTATGACGTCGGCGTTACATTTTTACGTACTTGCGATATGTGTAGGACTCGTGCAGGGAGGTGCTCAATCTTTAAGCCGCTCTATTTTTGGTAAAATGGTGCCTGGAGATCGACATGCAGAGTTTTTTGGATTTTACGGAATTTCGGCAAAGTTTTCAGCCATTTTTGGTCCTTTTGCTTTCGCTCTTGTCGGTCAACTAACGGGTTCGAGCCGCTTAGGGATACTGTCATTAATTGTGTTTTTTATCGCGGGCATCGTCCTATTAAAGTTTGTTGATGTTGAGAAGGGCAGAGAAGAAGCTAGAAGGCAGACGGATCCTGAACTAGAGACAATGATTAAAACGTAGAAACAAGCAGGGATGTCAAAAAGCGCAACAGTGGAGCAACTCTATTGTAGAGTGGGAGCATAAAGGTACCAGGTACCTAAATTCTATAAAAGAGCGAAGTGCCAAGTGTGAATTTCGATACCTGGTACCCGGTGCGCGGTCTCGTTATACGATCGGGTCACTATATAAATTATCGTGCTTTTCGGCTAACGGTGTCCCTGTATCGTATGAAATGTGTTGTACTAAACTTTTTACTTTTTCTAAAGGTGTGTGCTGTTGTGGCGACCAGTAATCTAAAATCGTTTCAAAGAGTGTTGAGGCTTCTTTTAAAGCCTGATGATATAAATCCTCAAACGATTCATTATATGGCTCATAAGTAGCTGAATGCCGCCAAGAATAACGGTTTGTATTTAAATAGTCGGCCCTATCTGAAATCGGCTGGTGGGAAAAAGAAGAAACCATAGAGCCAAGCCATTTGTTTTTCCAGCCATAAGGATCAAATAACACACGCTGGGCCACTGCCATATCTTTAAAGGATTTTTCAATAAAATGTTTAGGGAGATGTCCAGGAGAATAGTGCTTTTCAATGGTTGGTTTCAGCCATGAGGCGATTTCTTTTCTCTCTGCCCTTTTTAAACGGATTAATGGTGACACAGCCGTTTGCCATGTTTGTATATGACGATGTTTTTCCAGCATAAGCGTATCAATCGCAACTTCTAATGCTTGGTGCTTATTTCCTTCATATCCCGCTTTGTAGTGAACGTATGGATGAGTGATTCGATCGAGAATATGATGGCTGACGAAACCGAGAATATAAGCCTGTTTATTATTCTTAAAGGAGGCTCCCTGCTTAATTAAATCGATTAAAAAATCACCGCATTTTTCTTTATGTAAAGTAAGTCCCAGATCATTGACCCCACGATCTTTTATTTTTGGCCAGAAGTTATAGTAGAAAAAAGGGTCTGGCCCTTGTGCTCCAAGATAAAGGTGGCGTTCACTAGTTGCTAAGAGATCATCTCTTTCAATATTGATGCATAGATCTTCAACAAAAAGAATATGTGTCCATATATTTGGCATGCTGTCACTCCTCGAATCCATAAAAAAGAGCCTATGTAAGGCTCTTTTTTAACCATTTACCCATTGAAAAAGATCAAGCAAAAACAGCTTAAAGTTCCCCAACCCTCCTTAAAGGAATATGTAAAACTCTTCTGTTTCTGCCTCCTTTCTTTAAGTTATTCCTATAATACTACAAAGTTTGAATAATGTAAATACTCTGATTATTTAAATTTCGACAAGATTGTATTCAAGCTTATCGATTGTTTGTGAGAATATTGATACAATTATAAATGGAATCTAAGTTTCATTTAAAAGGGAGGATCCACATGGATTATCGTATTGAAAAAGACACATTAGGTGAAATTAAAGTACCAAGCGATAAGTATTGGGCTGCGCAAACCCAACGAAGTAAACAAAACTTTCCGATCGGACAAGAGAAAATGCCGGTTGAAGTCATTGAAGGCTTTGCGATTTTGAAAAAAAGTGCGGCAAAAGCGAACGCTGAGCTGGGTTTGTTGGAAGATGAAAAAGCCAAAGCTATCGGCTACGCAGCAGATCTGATTTTAAAGGGTGAATTAGAGGAACATTTTCCGCTAGTTGTGTGGCAAACAGGAAGTGGTACACAATCGAATATGAACGTTAACGAAGTTATCGCAAATGTTGGGAATACGTGGCTTGAAGAAAAGGGAAGTGAGCTGCGCCTCCATCCTAACGATGATGTAAATAAATCTCAAAGCTCAAATGATACGTACCCAACGGCTATGCATGTAGCTTCCGTAAGAAAAGTAGAAGAAGTATTATTGCCGGCTATCGGACAATTTAAACAAACATTGAAAGAAAAAATGGAAGCGTTTCAAGAGATCGTTAAAATTGGACGTACTCATTTGCAAGATGCAACGCCGCTTACATTAGGACAAGAAATAAGCGGATGGCACCGTATGCTTGAAAAAACAGAAAATATGCTCGTTGAAAGCACAAAATATGTAAAAGAATTAGCCATCGGCGGTACAGCCGTTGGAACTGGGTTAAATGCGCATGTAGACTTTTCAGAGCAAGTTGTAAAATATATTAATGAAGAAACATCCAATTCATTTATCTCCGCTCCTAATAAATTTCATGCGTTAACCTCTCATGATGAGCTTGTGCACACGCACGGTGCGATCAAAGCGCTTGCAGCAGACGTTATGAAAATTGCGAATGACGTACGCTGGTTAGCTAGCGGTCCGCGTTGTGGAATTGGGGAAGTTACAATTCCAGCAAATGAACCTGGCAGCTCAATCATGCCTGGTAAAGTAAATCCGACACAAAGTGAAGCTATTACGATGGTGGCGGCCCAAGTAATGGGGAACGACGCTACAATTGGATTTGCCGCAAGTCAAGGAAACTTTGAACTAAATGTGTACAAACCAGTCATTGCTTACAACTTCTTACAATCCGCGCAGCTGCTGGCTGACAGCATCGTGTCGTTCGATGAGCGCTGCGTAAGCGGACTTGAACCTAATCATGAGCAAATCGAAAAATATCTGCGTGATTCTCTTATGCTAGTTACAGCTTTAAATCCGCACATTGGCTATGAAAATGCTGCTAAAATTGCGAAGACAGCTTTTGAAAAAGATCAAACATTAAAAGAAACGGCCGTGGAATTAGAACTGTTAACTGAAGAACAATTTGAGAAATATGTTGATCCAAAAGCAATGACTAAACCTAACGCATAAGGTCGATCAATTGTTAGCCATGGGTGGTAAAAAAATACCGTTTATTACCAACTTAATTCTGTGATAAAAAACGTAGTCCGTGATCATACTACTATCAACACAGGAGGTGAGACAACATGGCTAACAACAGATCTAACGAGTTAGTAGTACCTGGTGTACAACAAGCTCTAGACCAAATGAAATACGAAATCGCTCAAGAATTCGGAGTACAGCTTGGTGCTGATTCTACTTCCCGTGCTAACGGTTCTGTAGGTGGAGAAATCACTAAGCGTCTAGTACAAATGGCTGAACAGCAGTTCGGTGGACAACAAAAGTAAATAAAATGAATGAGGAGAAAGGGTGCGCCCTTTCTCTTTTTATTTTTAGATTGATTGTAAAAAGCTTTTTCATTTCCATACATAAAAAGGACTGCATAAAAAAACACACGGCCGAAACCGTGTGTTAGGGGGAGCTTAGCGGATACGTAGTTCTGATTCAGCATCAAAGAAGTGTACTTTGTTCATGTCGATCGCAAGTTCAATTTTGTCACCGCCATGAATATCTGAGCGAGAGTCAACACGAGCGATGAACTCTTGGTCAGCAATACGAGAATAGAGGTAAGATTCTGCACCCATCAGCTCGGCCACTTCAATATCTGCTGTAATTTTCTTATCCGGGTTTGCATCAATAAAAAGTTGTTCATCGTGCATATCTTCCGGACGTACACCTAGAATAATATCTTTACCAATGTAACTTTGGTCACGTAATGTTTTCATTTTACCTTCAGGAATGGCAATTTGCACATCTCCTAGCTCAACGTGGCCTTCACGCAGAGTGGCATTGAAGAAGTTCATAGCTGGTGAGCCAATGAATCCTCCTACAAAGACGTTTTCTGGTTTATCATAAACCTCTTTAGGTGCTCCAACTTGTTGGATAAGACCGTCTTTCATAACAACAAGGCGTGTAGCCATGGTCATGGCTTCTGTTTGGTCGTGCGTTACATAAATCGTTGTCGTTTGAAGGCGCTGGTGAAGTTTTTGAATTTCAGCACGCATTTGGACACGAAGTTTAGCATCCAGGTTGGAAAGCGGCTCATCCATTAAGAATACTTTGGCATCACGTACAATGGCACGTCCTAATGCAACACGCTGACGCTGACCACCTGACAGCGCTTTCGGTTTACGGTCCAATAATGCTTCTAGCCCAAGAATTTGTGCTGCATTATTTACGCGTTGTTCAATTTCCTTTTTATCCATTTTACGAAGCTTAAGACCAAAGGCCATATTATCGTATACGTTCATGTGGGGATAAAGGGCGTAGTTTTGGAATACCATCGCAATGTCACGGTCTTTTGGAGCGACATCATTCATACGCTTCTCATCAATTAGGAAGTCCCCGCCTGTAATTTCTTCTAGACCAGCAATCATACGAAGTGTAGTTGACTTACCACAGCCTGATGGACCTACAAATACGACGAATTCTTTGTCGCCGATATGTAAATTGAAGTCTTCTACCGCTTTCACATTTTTATCATACACTTTTTCAATATTATTTAGCTTTAACTCTGCCATTTTAAGTTCCTCCTCAGGTGAAATCGCTTTCTTTTGTATGTTTATAGTCTAGCTGAGTTGAGGAAGCAGGTAAATGGACAAAGTGCACAAAGAATTTTGTCGTTCTTTGTGCACCCTGATTAGAGACTGACTTCAAGTAAGAGTAAATAGACGATCAAGCCTTGCTGGAATTGTTTAATATCGACTCCTGTTTTTTCAATAAACTTGTCGACTCGGTATTGTAAGCTATTACGATGCATAAATAGAAGCTTTGCAGCTAAGCTGGTATTTGAGCCTGATTCAAGAAATACTTTAATCGTGCGAAGCAGATCACGGTCTGATGCTACTTCCTTTAAGATGGTTTGCTTCAGAGCTTCTAATTCTTCTTGTGGCAGAGCATCTATAAACACATAAGGTACGACTTGATCAAATGTCACCACTTTGCCAAGCTTATATTTTTTTGAAAGGGAGAAACATTTATAAGCCCAGGTGTAATGATCGGGTGCACTGTCAATTTCATTCATTTCTTCGCTTATGTAAAAATGTAATTTAGTATAAAAATCACTCATTAATACATCAACTACACTGTGTAGTGAGACGGCCTCCTGTTCTGGTTCAAAAAACTCTTCAATAATTAAGCCTTCCGTTGTCCCTAACCATATGAGCGGCATCTCAGAAGGGAAAGAGGCTTGCAGCGCTTCTCTAAACGTATCATGGTCTGTAGATAGATCTGAAATAGAGAAGAGGATAAAACGAATCTTAAGCGGTTGGTCAAGCACTAATAATTGCTCATCCTTACGGTCAATAAAGTCTTTCCATTGGCGTTCTTTTTCAGTCAGGTGCCCCTCATTCCACTCGACGGGCTGAAGAAAAGCGGATAATAAAGCATACTCTCTCTCTGGTAAATCAGAAGATGCAATTCCTATGATGACTTCGTCAGCTGTACGAAATAAACGATAATCATCAACAGGCTGCTCCATACCTGATTCGTAAACGATAAGCGAGGGGTAGTTTTTTTTCAATTGGTCAATATAGGACATATAGAGAACTTCCTTTTTTAAATAAAATTTACTATTATGATAATATACAGTATAAAATAAATGTTTATCATTTTATAGTATACATCAAGACTAGCTTTCCATAATGAGACAGGAGGAAATAAATGTGGCAGATGTGAAAAATAAATACGAGTATCCGCAAGAAACGAAAAATCGCTTAAAACGAATTGAAGGTCAAGTTCGCGGAGTCTTAAAGATGATGGAAGAGGATAAAGATTGTAAGGATGTTATCACTCAGCTTTCAGCCGCTCGTTCAGCTATGGATCGAGCCATTGGATATATTGTGGCTAAGAATCTGGAAACATGCATTAGAGAAGCGAAAGAGGAAGGCGAATCAGCTGAAGAATTAATTAATGAAGCTGTCAATATGATTGTCAAAAGCCGCTAGTAAAAGATGAAGCCCAATAGGAGCTTCATCTTTTACAGGATGTCGAAAAAGCTTAGACAGATTTAATATAAGATTATAGAATGGTTCTTTTCTATTGGTATGAAGAAAAGGAACAGGAAAAAGCGCCGCTTTCCGCGGGGCAAGACGGAAAATCTCCTCGGTCTGTGACCTGCGGGGCATCTCCTGTCTGCTCGTCCCGCAGGAGTCGGCACTTTTTCCGTTCCTTTGACCATAGTGGGATCGTGGAACCATCATAGAGTGACTGCCCTGTTGCAAACGCTGTTTTCATAACTGCACAGCTTGAGTAAATGATTTTTCCAGTGATCTATTTCGAAGAAGGGTTGTAGGAAACGGCGACACTCCTAGGGGAGATACGAATAAGGTGTGACCCCGCAGGGCTGATAAAACCCGAGGAGGCCTTTTAGAAAGGAAGTTCGATTACATTCGGCACATCGTGTGCCAACATCGAACGACCCCACGTCGTGTGGGGCCTGGAAAGGAAGTCATTTCCTACAACCCTTTCCTCTTCTTCATGCAAGAAACGTTTACGCTGTCGAGGTAAAAAAGAGAACTAAGGTTTCTCTAAAAGCTGCAAAGATGAAGCCCAATAGGAGCTTCATCTTTTATTTTTGGTCTGCTTTTTGTTCAGGAATGGGGTGATCTTCACCTATTTGCTCATGTCCGTAAGCAGACTGAGGTCGGCCTCCTGCCATTCCTTCATTAATCATTCGATCTACATCGAGTTCGAAACGGTCTTTTCCTTCGTCCACTTGTTTTGGTCGCTTGTCCATTTGATTCACCTCCATATGTCTTAGTCTTTCCAATTAAGAAAAATGCGGCTTTGCTAATAAATGGAGAAAGTGGAGCTGCAACAATCAGAAAGTGTTGAAAAAACGCAGCGCTGTGAGTAGCTAAGCGTCTTATATTGATCTATAATGGGACAGGAGTTCTAGATTGAAATGAGGGTCTCATCAATGAGTACATTTATATTAATTTTATTAATGATGGCAGTTGGCGCCGCTATTGGTGGTGTTACCAATTCGTTAGCCATTAAAATGTTGTTTCGTCCTTATCGGGCGATCCATTTAGGAAGTTTCCGTCTCCCTTTTACACCTGGGTTAATCCCAAAGCGTCAAAATGAATTAGCCAGGCAGCTTGGAAAAATGGTCGTCAATCATTTGCTTACGGCTGAAGGGTTGAAGCGTAAAATAGAAGGAAAAGAATTTCAAAATCAAATTACGACCTTTGCCCAAACAGAAGTGGAAAAAGCGTTACAGAGCGATCAATCGCTGGAACAACTTTTTCATTCGTTTGACGTAGACATTGATCGGGAGCGAGTGGAAGATGCGGTCGCTGCATGGATTGATCGCAGGTATAACGGAATGATGGAAGAGATGAGGCAGCAAAAGTTGAAAGATGTTCTCTCTTCAGATTGGCAGCAGAGAGCTGAAGCGGGAACGGATCAGCTTGCTCATTATATTCAGCAGAAAGTTCATCAGTTTTTAACGAGCAGAGAAGGAAAAGAAAAAGTAGGCGCTCTCATTGATGATTATTTAGAAAAGCAAGGATTTTTAGGGAATATGATTCAATCATTTATGGGGTCAGAGCGAGTGATTGATCGTGTTCATCCTGTTATTGTACGCTACGTATCAGCGAGAGAAACGACAGAATGGCTGCAATCGATGCTGCAAACGGAACTGAAAAGTGCGCTGAACCAGCCCATCGGCTACTTTGAACAAAAGATCGGAAAAGAAACCATCTCCTATGGATTAGGCCAAGCGGTCACGAAATCTCTTCCTATAGAGGAATGGCTCCGTCAGTCCGTTGCTGATTGGACGAAGCCGCTTCATTCAAAAATCATTTTAGATGTTGTGCCTGCTCTTGTGCCAAAAGCGACTCACTTACTCTCTTCAAAAATTGAAACAATGATGGAGTCGATGAACTTATCAGAAATTGTGCAGGAACAGGTTGAATCATTTAATGTGAGCAGGCTGGAAGAAATGGTCCTCGATATTTCAAGAAGAGAGTTTAAAATGATCACCTATTTAGGTGCGCTCCTTGGGGGACTCATTGGAATTTTACAAGGAATTCTCGTTCTTTTTATTGGATAACCGTCAATTCCTATACATGCGTAATCATGTTTGTTATAGTGAGGAAGGAGTTCAAAACTCAACATTTCTAGGAGGTACTTTTAACTTATGGCTAATATTTATGATCACGCATATGATCTTGAAAAAGCAATTCGCAATAGTGAAGAATTTAACGGATTAAAAGATGCTTATGAAGCAGTAATGAACGATGAAGCAGCTAAAAAGATGTTTGAAGATTTCCGTCAAACACAAATTACTCTTCAACAAAAGCAAATGCAAGGTGAAGAGATTTCTGAGGAAGAAGTAGAGCAAGCGCGCCAGGTTGTAGAGCTTGTACAACAACATCCTCAAATTTCTAAGCTGATGGAAGAAGAGCAACGCTTAAATACAGTGATTAATGATATTAGTAAAATCATTACAAAACCACTTGAGGACCTTTACGGAAATCCTGAAGAGCCTCAACAGTAATTTTAACAATTCTAAAAGCTGCCCAACTGGGCAGCTTTTTTTTTAGTACGCAGAGCGACTGCTATAAGTCCTGCGGGTCGCACCTTATCCGTTTTCTCAGCCCTTTTATGTTAAGAAGTGTAACAGAACGATGGTGAACTCGTTAAAGCAGTGATCTTGAAGAAATAATGTCATTTCTGAAGGTTATCCTATCTCCCATCAAAAGATATACTGTTGACGATAACCTCTCCATGAGGGGGAATCTTGTAAGTTGCCTCCACTTGATCAATACTAATTTTAATCAGAAACAACTATGAAAAAAATTGTCAAATGAGCAGGAACATGTACGTCTTCTGGCGAATTCTAAAAATAAGAATGTGGAAAGGGGATACGTATGAAATTTTTTAATGTAGACAGACAGGGATCAGCTGTTTATATCACACTTGCTCGCGGGGAAAAGTATAATGCATTGCATGTGGATATGCTGCATGAGTTTGCAGAAATCGTTCAAGATATAAAGCAGGATGAGCAGTCTCAAATCGTCGTACTCTCTGGAACAGGAGACGGTTTTTGTGCGGGTGGCGATGTTTCTATGATGCAGGATGTAAGTGAACCAGAAGTGTATGATCAAGTCATGAATCATATCGAAACCATTGTTACTGGTTTTTATACAATGCCTAAAATCGTGATTGCGGCGCTGCATGGTCCTGTTGTCGGGTTAGGTTTAAGTATTGCTTTATCAGCCGATTACCTTATGGCTGAAGCAGATACAAAACTATCGATGAATTTTATTGGGATTGGGTTAGCGCCAGATGGAGGCGGTCATTTCTTCTTGGAACAGCGGCTGGGTACTCATCGAGCGAAGCAATTTGCCTGGAAGGGAGAGCAGCTTCGAGCTAAAGAAGCGTATGATTTTCAATTAATTGATGTAGTTTTTGAAGGGAATATTCATCAAGAGGCAGAAAAACTTGTGAAGGAATGGACGCAGCGTCCGCTACAGTCCATGATTGCTACGAAAAGCATCTATCACCAATACGGCATCGACCAGCTGCTGCAATATCTTGCGAAGGAACGACATTCTCAGTGGAAGTTAAAGCAGACAGCGGATCACCATGAAGGAGTAGAAGCTTTTCTCGAAAAAAGAATACCTGCATTTAAAGGGCAGTAAAAAAGTCGCGTATGAAGCGCGACTTTTTTTACTGTTCTATTATCGGTGAAAAAGAATAAGATGGCCTTCAGGAGCTACGCATCGGTGAGTATGTTCGGAGTAGCCCTGCTGCTCAAGTTTCTCCGCACCGATCTGCTTGGCTTCCGCGTCATTCTTCGCTTCAAATGTTTCATCTAGCAAATTGTTGCCATCCTTCTCAAATACCGTTAGAAAATATTTTTTCATAGAAGAAACCTCCTAAGGTGAATGGTGACTCATTTTATAAATTAGTCATAAAGGTGCTTAATTCCTGCTTATTCTTAAAAAAAGTTGAAACTAATTTTAACCATGTCTCGTAATGTTAAAAAGGAAAGGGGAAAAAAATGTGACGTTAAAATTACATAATGTAATGAAAAAATTTGGCTCATTCACGGCTGTTGACCATCTATCCATAGAAATACCTGAAAAGCAGATTTTCGGATTTCTAGGAGCGAACGGAGCTGGAAAAACGACAACGTTTCGCATGATTTTAGGACTTATCGAAGAAACGGATGGTGAAATATCCTGGAACGATGGAGAAATAGGATATGAACAAAGTCATTTAATTGGGTATCTTCCGGAGGAGCGGGGTCTGTACCCTAAAATGAAGGTTCAAGATCAGCTTGTTTATTTAGCGAGACTTAGAGGGATGAATCGAACAGAAGCGATCTCTGAGCTTACGTATTGGCTTGATAAATTTAAGGTGCCAGACTATAAGTCAAGGAAAGTTGAAGATCTGTCAAAAGGAAATCAGCAAAAAATTCAATTTATATCTGCTGTGTTACATAAACCAAAACTGCTTATTTTAGACGAACCTTTTTCCGGACTCGACCCTGTTAATGTAGAGATGCTAAAGGAAGCTGTGATTGAATTAAAGAACTCCGGGACGTCCATCGTGTTTTCTTCTCACCGTATGGAACATGTAGAAGAGCTCTGTGAAAACTTATGCATTCTCCATCATGGCAAGCCTGTCGTACACGGAGAGCTAAAAGAAATCAAACGTTCCTTTGGTAAAAAAAATGTTCGAGTCAGCGCTGAATTCGATTTAGAATTTCTGCAAGACCTTCCTGGCGTAACAAAGTTTAAAGGCTTTGGAGGTCAATGTGAAGTCCAAGTAGAAAATGAACAAGTTTCTCAGGTCATATTTAAAGAGCTGAATGGAAAAGGATTCGTGCGCACCTTTGATTTAGAAGAACCTTCTTTAAATGACATTTTCATTGAAAAGGTGGGGGCTGCGTATGAATAAATTTCTTATCATGGTGGCGCAAACGTTCAAATCGAGAGTGAAATCAAAGTCCTTCGTGATTACGACAGCTATCACGCTCGCTCTTATTTTAGTTTTAACGAACCTACAGACGATTATGGAAACGTTCGATCGTGGCGACGATGATGGAGAGGGCACAACCGAAATAAGTGTGATCAGCGAAGAGGAAGAGTGGGCGGCATTGTTCCAGGATAGGCTGGCCACTGAAGACGCATTTTCAGTAGCGGTTAACGAGCGCACATTAGATGAAGCTAGAGATGAAGTGGAAAATGGGGCATTAGATTCTGCGATTGAAATTAGAGTTGGAGAAGCTGGTTTACCTGAAGCGACGGAATACGTGGGTGAACAGATGACTCCTATGAATAGTGACATGATCCAGCAGGCATTACAGCAAGTAAAAATGGCTGTGGCAGCTGAAGAAGCTCAAGTAGATTCTGCCACCATCGAAGCCATTAATGCTCCAGTTGCTTATGAGACCGTCTCTCTAGGAGAAGAAGGAAATACTACAGAAGAGATGCAGCAAACACAGGGGCTCGTTTACGTTATGCTGTTCTTGCTATACTTAACTGTCATGATGTATGGAAGTATGATTGCGACCGAGGTCGCTACTGAAAAGTCGAGTCGTGTTATGGAGATTCTCATTTCAAGCGTGTCTCCTGTGTCGCAAATGTTTGCGAAGATTACTGGGATTGCATTGTTAGGCTTGCTGCAATTTTCATTAATTCTTGGGGTCGGTTATCTTGGTGTTCAACAAAATTCTGGAGAAGGCTCCTTTCTTGAAGGTTTTGGCATCGGGAATATTCAATTGAACATTATTGTGTACGGTATGGTGTTTTTTGTGCTAGGTTATTTCTTATATGCTACATTAGCTGCTACGCTAGGTTCTCTTGTTAGTCGTTTAGAAGATGCTCAGCAAATGATTTCACCGATGATCTACTTAATCATCATTGCTTTCTTTATATCGGTATTCGGTTTAAATGCACCTGACACGCCGTTTATTACATTCACTTCTTACATTCCATTCTTTTCACCATTAATTATGTTTTTGCGTGTCGGAATGCTTAATATACCTGTATGGGAAGTTGCTTTATCGATTGGCGTTCTTGTAGGTTCGATTGTAATTCTTGCATTAATTGGAGCTCGAGTTTATAAAGGCGGCGTACTGATGTACGGTAAATCTTCTTCCTTAAAAGATATAAAGCAAGCGATACAGCTTTCAAAAAGAAAGAAATAATTATATCTTCCTTCTCCACGAAAATGGGGAAGGAAGATTTTTTTAGAGAGGCTGTGTTTCTATCCATGACGTGTGAACTCTCCTTTTGTGGCAGCTAAATTAAACACGTTGCGGTTGACTATCATTGGTTTCACTTTCTGCTCAGTGTCCATGTCCAAAAGGTTCCTTCTAAACCCACTGCAGCTTTTTCATCATTTTCACAAATGCAGGGAGGACAGGGAAATTGCGAGACTCCCTGAGGGAAGAGCATGACAGGTAAGACCCCGGAGGACGATTTTACAGAGCCTTTTTATAAAAAAATAGCAACAGTGAAATTTAACAAACCCTTTGGGGAAGGATCGTACGTTCGTATGATGTTCACTGAAGCCATTCTCGTGCTAAACTATAGATAAAAAAGGGGAGGTTACCTTGGCATTGTTAAAGTTTATACATAGCGCAGACTTACATTTAGACAGCCCTTTTAAAGGAAAGAATCAACTTCCGGACAAGTTGAAAGAAAAACTGCGCACTTCCACCTTTAAAGCTTACGAACGCCTCATCCAACAAGCGATCCATCACCAGGTGGATTTTGTTTTGTTAGTGGGTGACTTATTTAATGAAGAAGTGAGAAGTTTAAAGGCGCAGGTAAAGCTGAGAGAAGGGTTTGACCGCCTGAAACAGTATGGGATTCAAGTGTATATTAGCTATGGAAATCATGATTATATAATGGGTGCCCACTATCCAATTGCCTATCCTGAAAATGTGCATATTTTTGAAGAGGAAGAAGTAAAAGTCCTCCCTTTTTATAAAGATCATACGTTGCTCGCTAACATTTATGGATTCAGTTATGAACAAAGAGCAGTAACGAAAAAGATGACCCCTTTTTATATGAAAGAAGGAGATGCCGCGTTTCATATTGGCATGCTGCACGGAAGTCTCGAGACGCAGACTGAGCATGATGTGTATGCTCCTTTCTCCATGCAGGACTTGTATAGAACGTCTATAGACTATTGGGCGCTTGGTCATATCCATAAGCGTCAAATTTTATCGGACGACCCTCCGGTTATTTATCCGGGTAATATTCAAGGACGTTCTCATAAAGAGAGTGGAGAGAAAGGGTGTTACCTAGTGGAATGGAAGGGAGAGGCGTTTAGCTATCAATTCCTCCCTCTTCACAGTTTTACTTACGAGCAAGTAACAGTAGAGTGTGATTCCATCACCCACGCTCAGCAGCTTGAGGAAGCGTTAGAACGTGCAAAAGCCATGCTTACTAGCGACGATGCCGTTATGCTGAAAGTGATGATTAAAAGCAGTCATGGCATGCTGAAAAAGTGGAAGGCGGCTGGGCTGGTTGATGAGTGGAGGGAGCTTGTTAATGATCGAGAAACGCTCGATGGTCCCTGGGTGTGGATCGATCAAGTGCAAATTGAAGATGTTTCTACTTGGAATGAAGAAGAATTAAGAAACAGCAGTCATTTCGCTGGCGAATTTTTAAGAAATTTGGACGAAATGACAGAGGATGAATTCTATGACTTTATAGGACCTTTATTCTCTCATCGCAGAGCTTCTAAATGGTTAGACCAACTAACTGATACAGACAAACGCGAATTGAAGGAAGCGGCGAAAGAAATGGTGCTTCAACAGATTGTGACAGGGGAGGAGGAGTAAATGAAGATTACGTCGTTACATATTTATGGATTTGGAAAATGGAAAGATCATTCCATTCGCTTATCCACCCATTCCCTTACCGTAATCACAGGAGCTAATGAAGCGGGCAAATCAACGCTTCAACAGTTCATTTTATTTATTTTTTTCGGGTTGCCCCCAAGAAAACGAGCATTTTATCAACCGAAAACCGGCGGTACGATAGGTGGTCGAATAACCGTTTATATGGAAGCATATGGAGAAATTATTATTGAGCGATTGGATGACCGAGATCAAGGAGAAGCCGTCTGCTGGCTTTCAAATGGGGAAAAGCGGGGCGAAGCATTTCTTAAGAAGATCATGGGAGGTCTTTCTAAGTCAGTCTATCAATCGATTTACAGCTTTAATGCAGAAGATCTAAGTAAACTTCAGCAGCTTACAGGCGAAGAACTTGGAGAAGTACTGTTAAATATTGGGCTGACAGGATCTGATCAAATTTATCAAACCGAGAAAAAGTTAGAGAAAGAGCTTAATGAGCAGTTTAAACCTAAAGGAAGAAACCCAAAGCTTAATCAAGAGTTACTTCATTTAGAGAAAGTAGCGTTAAAGCGAAACAATATGGAGAAGGAAGTCGGCGATTATCAGCTTATTTTAGAGAAGTTGACGAAGCTCGATGAGAATATTGAGGAAGTGGGAATAGAAAGGGAAAAGCTAAGCCGTTTATATTACAGCTATCAGCAAATGAAAAAAGCCCTGCCGGTTGTACAGCAATATCATCAGCTCGTAATTGAAGAGGGGGAGGACGCTGTCCCTGAAAATGCTCGGATGTCCATGCGTGAATATGAGGACGCGTTATTACCGCTTCAAAGTGAATGGAGAACGGTACGTGATCACAAGTTGAATAAACAAGAGCGTTTAACGACGGTTGAGGAAGCCTTACATCCTTTTCCTCAGGAAGAGCTTCAGTCGCTCATTGATGAGAAGTTATCTTATCAGGAGCATGAGAAAGAAACAGCCCGGCTCGAACTTCAAATAAGCCGGGCGAATGAGGAAATGGAGCAAGAAATGAATCGATTGGATTTACCAATCCAAAAAAATGCTCTTTACGACTATGAGTTCCCGTTTTACCTTGAGGAAACATGGAGGTCACTAAAAGAAGAAGAGCAGCAGTTAGCTCAAGATAAAGCACAATTGAAGCAGGAGATCGAAACACTAGGAAATCAAGAAGACCAAACGCTTCAACAGCTGAAGAATCTAAAAGATACGACAATTAGTGAGGAGGAAGCGGTTGAACATTCAGAACTCGTTGACCGTTACATCCATGCGCACTCTTCACCATCCAAGCAAGCGAATACATCTACTGATCCTAAACGGACTTATGGCCTGGCTGCCCTGATATTCTTAGGGGGCATCGTGTTATCGCTTGTAACTTCTCAGTTTATTCCGACTGTCGTTGCACTGATATTTGCTATTGGTGTCATTGTGCTTGATAAAAATCAGCGTCCGACAGAAGAGGAAAAGAAAGCACCCTCTTCGATTACGAAGGAAATGTACATGAAAGCGAGACAAGAGCTCCAGCAATTTGAACAAGCAAAAGGAGAAGCCGTCTATCTTCATGAGCAGCAAAAAGAACATGAGCAAAGACGCAATCGATTAGACGATCGTAGAGAACGATTGGAACATATGAAAGAAGATTTTCGGAAACGGTGGGAAGAACAAATTCGAGATTATCCATTTTTAGAGTCAATGAAGCTTCTTCACTGGGAAAAGCTTTATCATTTGCTGAAACAACTAAAAGATAAGCAGCGAGAGATAGCTAAATGGCAAGAAGAAGCTGAAAAACACTCTCTGAAAATGGTAGAAATCGAAGAGAAGGTAAGCAGGTTTTTCGCAGAACAAAAGTGGGAACATAAGGAACAAACCATGCAGGAGAAATTTTTGGCAATTGAAAAGTTCATGAACGAACAAAAACAGTTCTTAGATGAGATGGTTCATCTTAAACAAGAGATGCATTTATTAGAGAAGCAGCAAAATCGACTGGAAGAGGAAATGGCTCCACTTCGTGACCAGCAGAATGAGCTGCTTGAAGCTGTCGGTGCTATAAACGTATCAGATTTCTATGAACGCCTTGATCGTTACGAAGAACAACAGCACCAGATCGAAAAGAAAAAGCAATTGAAGCAGCAAATTCAAATGATGCTTACGTTAAACGAGCAAGAAGGGTTTCGCGTGTGGACTTTACCTCCAACTGAGGCTGACATTGCCTTTGAAATGGAAAAGCAAGAAAGGGAAATGGATGATTCTCAGGTCCAAATAAAAAAACTTCAGCAGGAACGTGCTGATTACGAATATAAAAAGAATCAGCTTGAAAGCTCGGACGAACTTTCCCGTCTTACTCATCAGTTTGAACTGGATCGTGCGCGCTTTAATGAACGAGCGAAAGAGTGGGCAAGCTACAAAATAGCGCTGGACGTGCTGACGAAAACGAAAGAGATGTACCAAAATCAATACCTGCCACGCGTGTTTGAAATGGCTCAAAACTACTTTGATCAGGTCACCTTAGGGAAATATAAAAGCCTTCAACTTGATGAAGATCAGCAGAAAATTATGGTTCAAGATAGGAATGGGTTTTATTATTCGACCGATGAACTTTCCCGGGGGACAGCCGACCAGCTGTATGTGTGTATACGACTAGCTTTAGCTAAAACATTGTCTGAGGAATCAGCCATCCCCTTCCTCGTAGATGATGCCTTCGTCCATTTTGATGAAGCAAGACTGGCCATTATGCTTCAAATCATACAGGAGCTTTCAAAGAACAACCAGATCTTATTATTTACGTGGAGAGATGATATAGCCGAGCGTGTTGATCAAGGGACTGTAAATTTATTTCAGCTATCTAAAAGATAAGGTCGCAAACCTAAACTATTAATGATAAAATGTTTAAGATTAAAAACGACTGAGGGAATGGAGGGTGCCCCTTTGACAGAACAACTACCTAATCAAGAGTGGGAAAAATATCAAAATACAATCGAACAATTTATACAAGTAATCGCAAAAAATATGAATTTATATGGGGTTACGCCTTCCATTGGGCGGCTGTACGGGGTACTTTACTTTGCTGAGGAACCGATGACTTTAGATGATATGCGTGAAGCTCTTGAGATGAGTAAAACAAGCATGTCCACTGGTGTCCGTGCCTTATCTGACATGAAGATGGTTGAACCTTCTTTTAAAAAAGGAGTGCGCAAAGATTTATACAAATCGGAAGAAGACTGGTATAAATCGTTCACTTCATTGTTTGGAAGCCGATGGAAACATCATACGGAAACCAATATTGAAGAAGCCGATGAGACCATTTATGAACTGAATAAATTAAAGGAGCAGACAACAGACGAAGAGTTAAGGCAAAAGATTGATACCGATATCGAACGTCTTGTATATGCTCAGGATTACTACAGATGGCTTATGCGTTTTATTCACGTCGTCGAATCTGGTGAAATTTTTGAGTACGTTCCTAAGATTGAAGAGAATCGCACCAAGAGAAATGAATGATGAAAGACTGTTCTTTTTCTTTCCCAGCCAAAATGGTGAGGGATTGATGAAGGAACGGTCTTTTTTACAATGGGAAGAGGGGAGCCGGGTTTATGAAAAAAGGAATTTCAAACTATCAAATTGGGGAAACGTTTGATCATTTCTTACTTATTAAAACAGCAAGTAAAGGAGTGGCGAGTAATGGCAAGCCATTTCTATCATTATTATTAAAAGATACCACAGGAGAGATTGATGCGAAGCTGTGGGAATCCACTCCAGAAGATGAAGGGCTGTTTACGCCTGGAGAGCTTGTAAAAGTGGTAGGGGAAGTTGGTCAATTTAGAAATCGGGCCCAATTGAAAATACAAAGCATTCGACCGGTGCAGCCGACGGATGGGGTACAGGCAGCGGATTTCGTTGAAAAAGCGCCAGTAAATAAAGAGGACTTAATGGAAAAAGTGACAGAAGTCATTTTTGAAATGAAAAATCCTAATATTCAGCGAGTGACACGTCATTTTGTAAAGCATTACCAGGAGGACTTACTGACGTATCCAGCGGCGGTGAGAAATCATCATGAATATGTCTCTGGTCTCGCTCACCATATCGTTTCCATGTTAAATATCGCTCAGCAGTTAAAGGATCTATATCCAGATATTAATGCTGATTTACTGTATGCCGGGATTATATTGCACGACTTAGGCAAAATCAAAGAGTTGTCTAATGCAAGTTCACCATCCTATACACTAGAAGGAAAGCTAATAGGACATATTCCAATCATGGTGGAGGAAATAAGAAGTACAGCCAAAGAATTGCAAATAGACGGTGAAGAAATTACGATTCTCCAGCATATGATTTTAAGCCACCACGGTAAAGCAGAGTGGGGAAGCCCAAAACCACCTTTAGTCCGTGAGGCAGAGCTTTTGCACCAAATTGATAGGATCGATGCGCAGATGAATATGGTAAACCGTGCGTTAAAAAAGGTGAGCCCAGGAGAGTTTACTGAAAGAATTTATGCCCTCGATCAAAGGGCTTTCTATAAACCATCGTTTGAGGAATCCTAATCGTTCGTCATAACCTGGACGGCTTGTTCATAAACTTATTGTAAAAAGAATGGACAGGGAGGAAACAACATGATTTTAGGGCTTCCGGTATGGGTGTTTCTTTGTATTATATTTATTTTTCTAAGTGGGTATATGGCCTTTCGCGCGATGAAAGCAGAGCAGAAGATAGAACAGCAATTTATTGAAAAAGAAGGCAGGGTCTATTTAAGTCGAATGGAAGAAGAAAAAGAGAAGCGAAGTAAACAAAACGATCAATTAAGACAAAGAGCAAGGTAGACACTTGATGTCTCCCTTGCTCTTTGCAGCTTGTGAAGAAACCTTAGTTCTATTTTTTCACCTCGAGAGGGGAAACGTTTCTTGCATGAGGAAGAGGAAAGGGTTGTAGGAAACGACTGCCTTTTCCGGGGGCGAATGGTGTGCCTCCTCAGACTTGATCAGCCTTCAGGGGTCACACCTTATTCGTATATCCCCCAGGAGTGTCGCCGTTTCCTAAAATTCTTTATCGAAATTAATACCTGGAAACATTCTTAACTCAAGCTGTGCCTTCATGAAAACAAATTTTGCAACAGACCATTCATACTACGATGTTTCCACGATTTCACTTTGGTAAAAGGAACGGAAAATCTCCTGCGGGACGAGCCGAGGAGATTTTCCCTCTTGCCCCGCGGAAAGCGGCGCTTTTTTCCTTTCCTTTTCTTCATACCAATAGGAAGGAACCACCCTATAATATTCTATTAAATCCCTCTAAGCTTTTTCGACAGCCTGACAAAGAGCAAGGCAGACAAAGTGTCTGCCTTGCTCTTTATATTACTATTCTTCTGAGCCTTCTGCAGGTTCTTCCGCATCTTCCTCTGGCACTTCTGCTTCTGGGTCTTCTACAGGGGCTTCAGGCTGTTCAAATAGATCTTCATATTCTTCAATTTTTACGTCGATTTCCGCATCCTCTAGCAGCTGGTTCATTTGGTTTTGCATTTCTTGCTGGTCAACCTTTTGACTAACGAGGGTACGCTTGATCTCATCCTTGGAATCTTCATAGGATTCTACATCTTCTACTTCACGCTTGTCCGTCACTTTTATAATATGGTAGCCAAACTGTGTTTGTACTGGATCGCTGACTTCATCGACTTCTAGGTTGTAGGCCGCATCTTCAAAGTCAGAATCCATCGTACCAGGACCAAAGTATCCAAGCTCTCCACCTTGTTCAGCTGAACCGTCTGTAGAGTATTCACTAGCTAGATCAGCAAAGTCTTCTCCGTCGTCCAGCTTTCCTTTTACTTCATTTGCTGTTTCTTCATCTTCAACAAGGATATGACTGGCTTCTACTTCTGTTTTCATGCGATCATAGTAAGATTGCATTTCTTCTTCAGAAATGTCCACATTTTCAGCAGCTGCCTGCTCTTGTAATAGACTTAGACGAATCGTTTCTTTAAATTCCTCTTCATCTGAGAAACCACTTTGTTGAAGAACCATATCAAATTGTTCTCCGTATTGTTCTTTGAGACCTTCTAGTTCTTTTTCTACGTCTTCATCTGAGATTTCATAGTTATCGGCTAATACTTTATTTAAGACGAGTTGCTGAAGTACTTCTTCACCAGAAGCCTTTTTCAATTCCTCATAAAATTCTTCTTTGGTTACGTCTCCGCCATTTGTTTCGACTACAGCTTCAGCATCATCTTCTTCTGAACAAGCGGATAACACAATTAAACCTGAAGCAAGTAAAGCAGTAAGTATTCTTTTTTTCTTTTTCAATTGGTACACTCCTCAAGCATAAGATGGATTTATGGTATGTGAACAGACGTAGCACTTCGAAGGCTCAATCGTAGGGATCAAACCCCTTTCTTCGGAAAAAAGATCCTGCGAAGGAAGTTTTACGTAGTCCATAAACTAATATAACATATTTTGTCTTATCGGTTCTATACGGATTAAAAAAATAGGAAAATGGGTAGGTGACTGCCCATTCGAATTAAGAAGAGAAGGCATATTAT
Source organism: Halobacillus andaensis (assembly GCF_014636475.1). GTDB lineage: Bacteria > Bacillota > Bacilli > Bacillales > Halobacillaceae > Halobacillus_A > Halobacillus_A andaensis. The sequence continues at coordinate 1,288,036 of NZ_BMEL01000001.1, read as the reverse complement.
GTGTTATGTCTTAAGCATGGGGGTGAAGATATGGGTTACGGATATGGTGGAGGCTTTGCGTTAATCGTAGTATTGTTTATTCTACTCATCATCGTAGGTGCAGCTTGGCTATAAGATGAAATGAAAAACAGGCTATGCACGAAGCATAGCCTGTCGCCTACATATGGTTGATCACATCTACGTAGGATGAAATCAACAAAATCGTTAGGAGTATATTGATCGTTCGAAATACTCGTGATTGTTTTTCACTAGACATTTTTGTTTTTAAACATAAGGAATGTGTAAGAGAATTGAATATGAAAAGAACGATGAGTCCGTATATGACAAACAATATTGCAACGATTGTGAAAACCTCCTTTATTCCCTATGAAACTACTTTATCAAATATTCTACGTATTGAACAGAAGAAAACCTTAAATAAAAACACAGGGCTCACTTTCATGAGCTCTGTGTTTTTAGATTTCTTGATTGCGTATCAGTATATCATAACCATCCTTGGCATTTTCGATTATACACTGACGAGGCGCTCTAATAAATTGATTTAAATAGAGGAAGTCGCTAAACGACAATCCAATATTTACTGAGGCAAGAATCACGAGATAAGCGAAATAGCCCGGAAATACGAAACTCATCACAAGCGCTGGAGTTGTAATGAAGAACGTCGGCGCCATAGCCATTAGAATGGATGTTCTTTTAGATAACTTTGACTTGCATTGATAAGAAAATGTTGGCGTTATTCGATTAACAACGGCAAAGTGTACCTTTACTTTTTTATACGTTAACAACAGCGGCAATATATGCATTAATCGATGGATCGACGGAAGGAACAATAAGATGACTACCAATGGAAGGAATCCGTGGTCCTTGACATCTTGTGTCCCATGCATAATGGAAAATGGCAAGTATAAAAATAGAAAGGACATCAGTCCTGTTAAGAACGACATAAGATAGACACGGTTAAGCCCGAATTCCTTGTTGATGTTTACTGTTTTCCAGCAATTCATCTTAGAATCCCCCTTTGCTGTAAAAAATACTGTGAAATATAGTTTATTTTCGAGTATGATAGGTAGTGCTGACGACTTCGAACACTAGATGAATGATAGTATGTTTTGAGGGAAAAAGCAATAGGTTTTTCGTAAAAAAACAAGTAGTTTTTTTAAGACACTTAAACATGCATGAGATCAACGTTTTTAAACACATAAGGAGAGAGGGAATGTGTCGAAAAATGACCTTTCAGAAGATTTGTCCTTTCGTATAGAATTGCTTTTAAATTTAGACATAGTAGACCAGTATACTTTTAAAGGCACTCATTAGGATTTAACTGGTCCTTTTATAAACTGGACGTCAGGGAATTATACATAAAAAAACCCTTCTCACTGAGAAGGGTGTGCGGTTTAAGATGATTTACTTGTTGTTGATTTGTAAGCTTCAATATGCGTAGGATTCTCCAAAATGTCTGTTTCATCTTCAATGTTTTCGAGGGATCGCTCAAGAATTTCCATGTATTCGTCGCCATAAATCTCTTTAATTAAGGCTGATAAATCTAGAAATTCCGGAAGTTTTCCGTACATTTCTGTCATCGGGAGTACACCGCGTAATACAGAATTATTATTCGGCTCATATTCCTTTAGAGTCTCCTCTAATAAATCTGTACCTTTTTCAGTTAATTCGATATACGTATTTCTCTTATCGTTTTCCCGCTTAGAAAATTGAAGCAGTCCTCGTTCTTCTAATTTCTTTGAAAAATTAAAAGCGGTAGAAACGTGCATCACGCCATACTTGGAGATCTCCGATATGCTGGCCCCTTTTAAATGATAAGCAATCCAAAGGATATGATGCTCATTTATATTTAATTTAAAGGGCTTGATCCAGTCCTGCCAATCCTTCTCGATAGCTTTCCAGAGTGCTTTAGACAACTGTGCCATTTTATGGCTATAAAAAATCGCATCCTGCTTGGAAATTTTATCCTTCATACATCTCACCTTTTCTAGGGTTTAAGTTCGTTCATAAAGCATTGTCGAATTCCCTCAAAGCAGAAATGATAGGTTCCTCGAAAACTATTACTTACTTCTTATTCTAGTAGAAAATATTTTTTTTTCAAGATATAATGTGCGACTATATTATTTTTATAAAATATTTTAAATTGTCTGATAAGGGTAAGTTTGATATAACAGGTGAGATTAGTTGGATTTAAAGTGTTTTTCAAAGGAATCTGTGATTTGCTTATGAAATTCAATCATTTGCGCCAACCGTTGATCCACAGGTTCGCTCCTTGAATCTTTATAATCATTTGGTAGTTCTTGTTTAATATTTTCTAACGTTTCTGTTTGGGCTGAAGCTGCATCGATCCAACGTTGAACATAAGAAAACATAAACTTCTTATAAAGCTGATCATTTGCTTCATAAAGATCCTTGCGAACTCCTTTTTTCCACACTCTTTCTACAAGACCCTGATCGATAAGATTTCGCATCCCTGTGCTTATAGCGGTTTTACTCTTACCTAACGCGTCACTTAATTCATCTAATGTCATAGGCTTCGCATGCAAATAAAGGCTGGTAAAAAGTCGGGAATCTGCGGGTGTCAGCCCAAACATTTCAAGTGTTTTTGAAAATTCATGGATAATCGTTATATGTAAATCCTCTAGTGTTTGGTTTTGTAATCCCATAAGATCCTCCTTCACGTTTAGCTATTCACACATTACTATATTTGGGAAATATAGAAAAATAGGATATTTGGTCGAATTTTAGAGAAAATAAGAGAAAAACAGAAGAAATAGGCTTCTTAACTCTGTACAGTTTAAACTGTATGTTATTTTTAAACTAAATTAATAGGATTTGTGGTTTGAACTTTATGTTACGAATAGGTTACAGTGTATAAGGTGTGTTGTTGAACGCGAAAATAGTTAAAATGAACGCTAACAAGAAGAGGTGAACGCAGTGCCAATTATCGAAGTGAAAAACTTATCTAAAATCTTTGGAAGGAATGCTAAAAAAGCCACAAAGTACTTGGATGAAGGTCTTTCAAAAGATGAAATTCTAGAGAAAACAGGAAATACGGTTGGAGTCAACCGTGCCTCCTTTAATGTAGAAGAAGGGGAGATTTTCGTTATTATGGGGCTTTCCGGAAGTGGTAAGTCGACGTTGGTTCGACTCATTAATCGGTTAATCGATCCTACGGAAGGAAGCGTCATGATTGATGGAAAAGACTTAGCTAAGATGGATAGTAAAGCTTTACGTAACGTACGTCGTGAAAAGCTGAGTATGGTTTTCCAACGCTTTGGGCTCTTTCCTCACCGTACAGTTCTAGAAAATGCAGAATTTGGGCTGGAAGTACAAGGCTTGGACAAGCAGGAAAGAAAAAAGAAAGCACAAGAATCACTTGAGTTGGTCGGATTAGGTGGGTACATTCACCAGTATCCTGGCCAGCTTTCAGGAGGAATGCAGCAGCGTGTGGGACTAGCGCGCGCGTTAGCCAATGATCCAGAAGTACTGCTGATGGATGAGGCTTTCTCTGCATTGGATCCATTAATTCGTAAAGAGATGCAGGATGAACTTCTTGAACTCCAGGAAACCATGAAGAAAACGATTCTGTTTATTACACACGACCTAGATGAAGCACTACGAATTGGGGATCGTATTGCCCTAATGAAAGACGGCCGTATCGTACAAATTGGTACACCTGAAGAAATTTTAGTCAATCCAGCCAACGAGTACGTTGAAAAGTTCGTAGAAGATGTAGATCGCGCGAAGGTTCTAACAGCTGAAAATGTCATGAAACGGCCTGAAACCGTAGACATTGAAAAGCATGGTCCTCGAACCGCGCTCGAAAGAATGCGTAAAGAAGGGCTTTCAAGTATTTACGTAACAGATGCTAAACGTAAGCTTCACGGCTATGTGACGGCTGATGATGTATCAGAAGCGGCTAAGCAGGAAATTAAAGAATTGAAATCGATCTTACGTACGGATGTTCCAAAAGTACAAAAAGATACAGCGATGAATGAAATTTTCACAATTATTCATGACTCTCCTGTACCTGTTGCCGTTGTCGAAGATGAAAAGTTAGTTGGGATTATTGTACGCGGTGCTGTTATAGCAGCATTAGCTGGAAATGAGGTGAACCTAAATGGAACTAATGCCTAAGCTTCCAGTGGCAGAGTGGATCTCTGATGCCACCGATTGGATTAAGACTACGTTTAGCGGTATATTTGATTTTATTAAAGATGATTTCGGTGATTTTATTGAGTTTTTCGCTGAAACTGTATTGATGTCTATTCCTATTTGGTTATTTATTACAGTCGTAGCTGTACTTGCCTTTTTCGTTTCCAAGAAACGATTGGGGTTACCTGTTTTTTCTATAGTGGGGTTATGGTTTATACAAAACCAAGAACTATGGACTGAGTTGATGAATACATTTACGCTCGTCATATTTGCTAGTTTGATTTCAGTCATTATTGGTGTACCTTTTGGGATATGGATGTCGAAAAGTAAACCCGTTGAGCAGATTCTTACCCCGGTACTCGATTTCATGCAGACGATGCCGGCATTCGTATATTTAATTCCTGCCGTTGCCTTCTTTAGTATCGGGATGGTACCAGGCGTATTTGCTTCCGTTATATTTGCAACACCGCCGACCGTTCGATTTACAAACTTGGGGATTAGACAAGTTTCTCATGAGCTCATTGAAGCTTCAGATGCTTTTGGTACGACTGGGACCCAAAAGTTATTTAAAGTTCAGCTGCCAATGGCGAAAAAGACGATTATGGCTGGTATTAACCAGACCGTCATGCTTTCGTTATCAATGGTAGTTATTGCTTCTATGATCGGTGCTAAAGGTTTAGGACAGACCGTAATTACAGGTCTTCAGCGTGCCGACGTAGGGACGGGATTTGTCGCAGGACTTGGTATTGTAATCCTGGCGATAATTATTGACCGCTTCGCGCAAAATTTAAATACCCAGCGTGGCGATCAAGCCTAACAAAATAAAACAGAAAAATCCGCCTCCAGATAGGAGGCGGATTTTTTTATGAAAAGGATGTTGTAAGTAATGCTGCATTTTTTATCACCGTGGGGATAAACGCAGCCATTAAAAAAGAGAATTCTCAGGTCCCTCACTCTGAAAACTCTCTTTGTATAGGTATTAGTGGCTCGGCTGAGTATCTTCGTCGACAGGGTCTGTATTCTGCTCAGCTTTTGCTTTTTCTTCTAACTCCTTTAAGCTTTCTTCGATTTGCTCTAAATATTTCTGGATGTTTTTCTGATGAGGTTCAACCGTGCGCTTCCAGCTTTCTACCGAGCTTTTTACGTCTTCTGAGAGTTCTTTAATGAGCTCAGCACCTTCTTTTGACGTTTGAGCAATTTGATCCTTTAGTTGTAATCCCTCTTCCTTCAGGCTTAAGATCGTGGTCTTTAGATTTTCACTTTTCAATCTAGCGTTTTCCCGGAAGTCTCGACCGGAAGATGGAGTATTGAGTAACGTGTAAGCAGCACTTGCAGCACCACCGATAATGATCCCTAAAACTAAAGATTTCGCATTTGCCATGAGAAAAACTCCTTTCAGAAACTATGACTATTTATTATTTTCTCTTAATATGTACGTTTAAAACCTAATAATTGAAATAAAACAGGCCGCTACAAATTCAAGTAGCGGCCTTGGGTGATGACTAAGACCACCTTTTTGCTTTAAACGCTCATAGATTGAGCTGGTGTTGTACGCTTGAGTATAGTTTGTGCCACTGGATAAATAATCACCATGGCTACCGTATTAATAATTGCTGTAGGCAATACAATCGTCACGAACATGGCTCCAAAGCTAGCTTCCATCATTCCGATTACAAAAAGCACACAGCTTAGAAATATAGTTCCGCTAATGAGCGTACCAACAGCTGTTAATACGGGTGCCGCTGCGTGCTTCAGCACGTTGCGCAAACTTAAAAACAGTGCAAAAAAGATGAACGCAGTAATGGGCTTATCAATTAAGTTTGCTAGTTGTCCTCCTGGTACCGTCGTAGTCAAAGCTGAAATCATACCAGTAGCTGCGGATAAAACCACGACGTACGGCAGTTTAGGAAACAGGATAATGCCTAAAAACATCATCGCGAGCATCATATCTGGACGCATTCCTAAGAAAAATGGCGGCAGGACAGCATGCAATACAGCACCCATTCCGACTAATAATGAAAGCATGACTAAAACACGTGTATTCATTTGTTTCTCTCTCCTCTTCTCTTCTAAACTCATCTATTTCACCTCAACCGTATCCTTATGACCGATTGCAGATGCATACATAATTATAGCAAAACCAGTTGATTTTACAAGTTGACTAGCTGATTTGGTCGTTAATTTCTTTAGCCATTGCTTGAAGGTCATCATTTGAGTAATCGTCCGAGTGCACGATCCAATTCGGTTCGAATCCATCATTTTCACCATAGCGAGGGATAAGGTGAATATGTAAATGGAATACAGATTGCCCAGCCGGCTCTTCGTTGTTGTTGAGGAGGTTCAATCCAATAGGTTGAAAAGCACTCTTGATAGCGTTGGCTACTTTAGGGATACGAGCGAACAAATTTTCAGCCACCTGTTCATTTGTTGAATAAATATCTTTTGTATGCGTCTTTGGAATAACGAGAGTATGTCCTTTTGTTACTTGGCTGATATCAAGGAACGCATACACGTCTTCGTCTTCATATACTTTAGCTGATGGGATATCTCCGTTAATAATCTTACAAAAAATACAGTTGCTGTCATGAGTCATTTTCCGTCACTCCTTACATGAATGTTTGTATAATTGTATCATAAAAAGAATATATTTCTCGATTGAAAGTCTTCTATGGCGTTTAAGTGCCACGCTCATCAGATTATGATAAAATTTTATTAGAAAGAAGTATGCGAGAAAGAGGGATCGATTTGAACTCATTATTACATATAGAAGATTTGCATGGAGGATACACTCATAAGAATGTGCTGCACGGGATTTCGTTTGATGTTTTTCCTAATGAAATAGTAGGTTTAATAGGATTAAATGGAGCAGGGAAGAGTACGACGATTAAACACGTGATCGGAATGATGCAGGCGAAAAAAGGAAAGGTGGCTATTAATGGGACGACATTTGATGAAAATCCCGAAGGCTATCGCCAGCAGCTCGGCTATATTCCGGAAGTTCCCATTCTATATGATGAACTTACGTTGTACGAACATCTTCACTTAACGGCGATGGCTTACAATATTTCTGAAGAAACGTTTAAGAAGAGACTTGATCCACTGCTCAAAGAATTTCGTTTGTCTAAAAAGCTGAACTGGTTTCCTGTTCACTTTTCTAAAGGTATGAGACAAAAGGTGATGATCATGTGTGCATTCTTAATTGAGCCAGATCTCTACATTGTCGACGAGCCATTTGTCGGGTTAGACCCTTTAGGCATTCAATCCTACTTGGAACTCATGGAGGAAATGAAGGAGAAGGGAGCGGGCATTCTCATGTCTACACATATATTGGCGACGGCCGAAAAGTACTGTGACCGTTTTGTCATTTTGCACGATGGTGAAATCCGTGCCCTCGGTACACTAGAGGAGCTGCGCCAATCATTTGGAAAGCCGCGTGCCTCGTTAGATGATATTTATATACAGTTAACAAAGGAAGACGCCGATGATTAATGCAAAAGAATTGTGGAGCCAGCGTTTTCAGGCTCATATTAAAGAAACCAGCCGGTACTTAAAATATATTTTTAACGGCCATATTGCGATCGCTATGTTCTTTTTTATCTCAGCACTTGCCTATTACTATCAAAGGTGGCTGATGGAGCTTCCGGAAAACTTTCCTACTGCTTGGGTTGTAGGTATTGTTTTTGGACTAGCCGCCAGCTACAGTCCTGTTCGAACTTTATTAAAGGAACCTGATTTAGTGTTTCTCTTACCTGCTGAGCACCAGTTAAAGGATTATTTTAAGCGATGCTTAGGATACAGCTTTGTCATCCAGCTTTATTTGATCTTTCTTGTCGTCGCAGCTCTCGGACCGCTTTATTTTGAATCCTATCCCGAATTAGGGATGAGCCACTATCTTTACATGCTTGTCGGATTGCTCGTCGTTAAAGCGTTGAACATGTTTGCGAATTGGTGGATGTTAAAAGAGAGAAACCCAACGATTCGTTTGACTGATCAAGCGATCAGAACCTTACTGACTATTTGCTTGTTTTTTTTCTTTGCTGAAAATGAACTTTTATTTGTCGGTATTGTTACTCTCATTCTTGTCGTTTTAGTGATTTATATTTTCCAATACTCAAGTAAAAAGGCCGGTCTCGTCTTTGATTTGCTAGTTCTTAAGGATCGAGCTAGAATGCGAACCTTTTACCGGATTGCCAACATGTTTACGGATGTGCCCCATTTACGAAATACAGTAAAGAAACGACATGCGCTTGTACGGTTATTGACCGCTTCCATTCATTATCGTCAGAATGAGACGTTCACGTATTTGTATCGGATTACGTTTATCCGAAGCAGTGATTATTTAGGGATGTACTTTCGGTTAATTGGGATCGGTGGTCTTGCGGTTTGGTTTGTCCCTAATCTATGGGTGAAGATTGCATTCGCGATTCTTTTCCTTTACTTAAGTGCTTTTCAAATGATGTCGCTTTGGAATCATCACCGAATTATTGTGTGGCTCGATTTATATCCTGTAAAAAAAGAGTGGAAGCAGCAAGCGATGCTTACCTTTTTAAAGCAGCTGATGCTTTTTCAAACCATATTATTTACGTTGTTATTCTTAATTCAGTGGAATTTGTCAGGTGTGCTCATCGTGGCGGCAGGTGGTACGTTGTTCACCTATATCTTTATTCAAAGCTACGTGAAACCACGTCTTATGTAAGTCATATGCGGTCCTTCATGGGCCGCATTTTTTGGAGGGATATAATGAGGAATTATGAAGAGAAGAAGTACAAGGAAGCACTGCGTTGGAGCCGATCGCTTGAGAAGCGTTCTGGAGTGATTCAACGAACATCAAAAGGATTCCAATCGAAGGTGAATAAAAAAATTCCAGAGCGTGTTCATTCCGTCGTGACGGAAAGTATAAAAAAAATGATCGAATTATCTTTAACGTCGTCGCAATACATTCGTCCCATTGAAAAACAGGAAGACTGGTCATTTTATGAGCGGGAACAACTGGTGATCGAACGTCTGAAGCAATATAAATCGACGGCCTCCTGGGAAGGGGCAGGTACTGGAGCAGGCGGTTTTTGGCTTGGAGTGGCTGACTTTCCTTTATTGTTAAGCATTAAAATGAAGTTCTTATTTGATGCGGGTCAATATTATGGGCTGGACGTTCATCGATATGAGGAAAGAGTATTTTTGCTTCATATTTTTATGCTCGCATTTTCTAGTGATCAGCAGCGGGTTAAGGTGAGAGACTTGTTAGTGAATTGGGAAAATGAAGGGGAGGCAAGGAAGCAAATCGATTGGAAAACGCTGCAGATTGAGTATCGAGATACGATTGATCTCGTAAAGTTGATGCAGCTTTTACCCGGGTTAGGGGCTGTGGTAGGGTATGTAGCTAATGGAAGGTTATTGGAACAGTTAGGGGAGACGACGATGAACGTTCATCGTCTCCGCCTGCTCCATTAAGTTTGTTCCTGATACGAACGGTAAGCTTGAATCAAGGTTTTGGCGGCGTGTGGAAGGGCCTTTTCATCAAAATCAAATTTTGGATGATGGTGGGGGTAATAATGCTCTGGAATTTGAGCGCCTGTAAAGTAGAAGGCTCCCGGTTTGTTTTCCAGGTAATAAGCAAAATCCTCACCTGCCATGACAGGCTCAACTTCTTCCGTGGTAAGGGAAGCATCAGCTTTAGGTGCGTCCTGTAAAATCAATGAGGCTTCCTTTTCATGATTGACTACAGGAGTGTACCCTTTAAAGTAGTCAAATTCATAATCGGCATCGTTCCCCGTGCATGCTCCTTTAATCACTTTTTCCATTTCTTCGATGATTAGTTCTTGCACCTCAGGCCTAAACGTACGAACGGTACCTGTTAAAAACGCAGAATCAGCAATAACGTTAAAAGCGTCACCTGATTCAAATGTACCGACTGTTAACACAGCGGTGTCTAATGGATTCACTCGTCGGCTTACGATTTGTTGTAAAGACGAAACAACTTGAGAAGCGATCACAATGGCATCCTTCGTCTGGTGAGGAATGGCTCCGTGTCCGCCTTTTCCTTTGACCGTAATATGAAAACGATCGGCTCCAGCCATAAAAGGTCCTTTCGTCGTTTGAATGACCCCTGTAGGTGTGTTGACCCATAAGTGAGTACCAAATACAGCGTCTACATCTTCCAATGCTCCAGATTCTATAATCGGCTTGGCTCCGCCGGGGGCGTATTCCTCTGCATGCTGGTGTAAAAAAACGATCGTTCCGGGTAAGTCCTCCTGGAAAGGTAAAATGGCTTCAGCCAGTCCTAATAAAGCGGCTGTGTGGCCGTCGTGGCCGCATGCGTGCATCACGCCGTCAACTTTTGATTTGTATTCCACATCGTTTTCTTCATGAATCGGAAGGGCATCAAAGTCGGCTCGTAACGCAATTTTCTTGCCTGGTTTTCCACCTTTTAATGTAGCGAGGACTCCATTCCCTCCTACATTTTTTTCGTATGGAATGCCTAGTCGGTCGTACGTTTGCTGGATAAATGCAGCGGTTTCTGTTTCTTCAAAAGATACTTCCGGATGCTGGTGTAAGTAGCGGCGCGTGTGCACCATATTTTCATATTGAGCATCAATGGCTTCAAAAATATTGTTCCACATAGTTTCTACCTCTCCTCGTCTTTATGTTGTACTTAATATATCAGACTATTTTTAATAGTTAAAGCAAGGGGAAACACTAAAGGCGAGATTGAAACAGCCTAAATGACCTTTCATTATTAATAACGAGACAAACAATGCACAGAGAGAAAACGGAAGAAACTCTACATGCAAAAAAGCCTGTCGAACGAGTCGACAGGCTTTCTTTAGCAATTAAAATTATTCGTGAAGACGGGTATCTTGAAGCAATCGATCGATTTCTTCCATATGACCCGTTTCATCTGAAATAAGGTCATCGAGCTTCACGGACAATTCAGTTAAGTTTAGTTCTTCAGCTTGCTGTTTACGCTCTTCATATCGCTCAATTGTTGCACGTTCTGCTTCACGTGCTTCTCTGAGCATAGCTTTAACTTCTGTATGCTGCTTAACTTCAGCAGGAGTAGTCGTTGGTGTGCCTCCTAAAATGCTGATTTTCTCAGCAAGGTATAAAGCATGACCTTGTTCATCCGCTACTTCACTTTCGAAGAACGGTTTGAGCACAGATCGGTATAAACCTGATACGACGGCAGCGTTGTAAGTATACATAATGGTCGCCGCATATTCATTCGCTAAGTCTTCGTTGAGTCCATCGATTAATTGTTGCATTTTTTCGTCCATTTCATGATCATCCTTTCTGAAAAATCTTGGCACATTTAAAATATTCCCTGTTCTTTCTCGTTTAAACGTAAAAACAATCAGATTGCATTTCCTGTTTTGATTTCAAAACAATACCTAGTATAATAACAGTGGGAGAGAGGAAGAAAGGAAATTAGAAATGAAAAAGCGAAGCGAAACCTTACTATTTACAGCGTGGGCTGTCTCATTAGCTGCTACGCTGGGGAGTTTGTTTTTTTCAGAGATACTGAACTATACACCTTGTGAATTATGCTGGTATCAGCGGATTCTTATGTATCCTTTAGTTGTCATCTATGGTGCCTCGTTAATTAGGAAAAATACAGAAGCGGCGGCGGCAGGGTTAGTATTAAGCGGAATAGGGGCAGGTGTTTCCCTTTATCATTATATGATTCAAAAAGTTCCTGCTTTTCAGTCTGCAGGTGATTCCTGCGGAGCAGTGCCTTGTAATGCGGAGTATATTAACTGGCTTGGTTTTATAACCATCCCATTTCTAGCAGGAACAGCATTTATTATTATTTTTGTTAGTCACGTACTAACGATTCGTGAGCAAAGGAGAAACAGTTAATGAAAAAGAATATGATTATTTTTGCGACAGTGCTAGTGGCCCTGGTCGTCATCTTAGCTTTTGTCGTCAACTATCAAAACTCTCAGAAATCAGCAGATAATCCTTATGAAAAAGACAACCTGGAACAGGCAACGATTGATCAACTCGATGATCCTGACTATGGAAACCAAATTCTTCCTGATGAACTTGAGGAGGAAGTGCAGTCCGGTGATCCGGTAACGGTTTACTTCTATAGCCCGGAATGCCAGTATTGCCGTGAGACTACACCTGATCTTGTGCCTCTCGCTCAAGACATGAATGTAGATATGAAAAAAATGAACTTGCTTGAATTTGAGAGTGAATGGAATAAGTATAGCATTGAGTCCACTCCTACTGTCGTTCACTATGAAGACGGAGAAGAACAGGACCGTATCGTCGGGGCACAGTCGATGGAAGAGTTTGAAAGCTTTTTTGAAGAAAATGCAGGTGAATAAAAAAGTGAGCGGTAAATGCCGCTCACTCAGCTTGAAAATAAACCTTTTTTCATTGAGAACGTAAACCTTCCTTGCATTAGGTAGGCGAAAGGGTTTTAGGAAGCGACTCCCTTTCCGCGGGCGAATGGTGTGCCTCCTCGGGTTTTATCAGCCCTCCGGGGTCACACCTTATTCACATTTCCCGCAGGAGTCTCGCCGTTTCCTAAACCCCTTTTTCGATAAAGGATCACTATAAAAATGACGGATAAGCCGTGCCGTTATGGAATTAGAGACTTTCAGCAGGGGCATGCATTCTGCGATGGTTCCGAAAGTCCATAAAGATAAAAGGAATGGAAAAAGCGGCGACTCCTGCGGGACACGCAGACAGGAGAGGCCCGCAGGTCGCAGACCGAGGAGACTTTCCGTCATGCCCCGCGGAAAGCAACGATTTTTCCTGTTCCTTTTCTTCTGATAAATATGGAACCTAATCAGAGTAAGTTATCATCCATCCAAGCTTTTTTGACAACCTGAGTGAGCGGTAAATGCCGCTCACTTTTGCTATGTGTTAATCGGGCTGGATCATTTGATATTTTGTAATATAAGGTTTGCCGTCGATAAAGGAAGGCTTTTCTTTATGTTGAGGACCAGAGTTCTCGTGTGCTTTTTCAAAAGCCTGAGAATTCTTCCAATCTTCGAAACTCTGTTCATTGCGCCATTGTGTAAATACGACGTAGGTATTTCCTTTTACAGGTCTTAGAATGCGAATGGCCTGAAAGCCATCCATGCTTTCCACACTGCCGGCGCGCTTCTTGAATCGGTCTTCAAATACAGGGCGGCCTTCGTCAGAGACAGGAATATTGTTCATGACGACAAATCCAGTCGGCTGAACATTACCTACAGCTTCAACGATTTCATAATCTCGACCTTCAGCAAAAAAAGAAGATTGCTCTCCTTCATAGAAAGCCACGGTTTTGTCTTGATTTTGCATCAAAAAAAGTTCAGGATGTTCCTGCTGTAGCTTTGCTAAATAGTTTAAGGTACCATTTGTCATAGATACGGTCATAAGTTTGTCTCCTTTCCTACATCACGTTTTTAGTGTAGCAAGTTAGACAAAACTTCTGCAAGCTTTAACATAAGGAAGAAGAAAGGATGCACGAGGCTTGAAAACAAAATTAAAAGCACCTCCAATGCCGCGTTGGGTCAGGCGGGTAAAGTGGCCGGCTGTCATTGTTACGGCTTTTGTGTTCTTTGCAATCATTGGATTTTTAATCATACTTTTTGGGGGACGGTTTATTGTCTCAGAAAAAGACTTAGCCTTAAATACCGCCTCAACGGTTGAGACGAAAGAAGGGGAAGTATTAGAAAGGATTTATACAGAAAACCGAACCTTAGTCGATATAGATGACATTCCTGCTCATGTTCAAGAAGCTTTTATTGCTATAGAAGATGGAAGGTTTTATGAACATTCGGGAGTGGATTTTAAAGCGATTTTACGTGCGGTTTATCGAGATATCATTGCTATGGATAAGGTAGAGGGTGGAAGTACGATCACTCAGCAGCTCGCTAAAAACCTTTTTTTAACGAACGAAAAGTCGTGGATGCGTAAAACGAAGGAAGTCATGGCAGCTATACACTTGGAGCGAAAGTATACAAAGGATGAGATCCTCGAGCTTTATTTAAATACGATTTACTTTGGGAGCGGGGCCTATGGAGTAGAAGAAGCGTCCAAAACCTATTTCAATACGTCAATTAAGGATTTAACTGTTGCACAGGGCGCCCTGTTAGCTGGACTTCCTAAGGCTCCTAACTCGTATTCGCCTTTTGATCATCCGGAGAACGCATTAAACAGGCGGAATACTGTGCTGGCTCGTATGGAAGCACTGGATATGATTGCCGCTGAAGAAATGGTCAGTCTTCAAGGAGCTACGTTAGGTGAGGAGCGAAGGGAAGAGAAAGAAGAAACATGGAGCAACAGCTATGTAGATGCCGCGATACGCGAAGCTGAGAGGGTTTACCATATTTCTCGAGACGAACTTAAACGCGGCGGTTATAAGATCGTCGTTGAAATGGATCCAGACATACAGCGAATCGCTGCCGATCAAATGAAAAATGGAGAATTTGCACCAGGATCTCAAGGAGAGGTCGAAGGAGCTTTTACTTTAATGAATCAAAAAACAGGAGCAGTAGCCGCTTTGGTGGGAGGGCGTGACTTTAAGCATGGGGAACGTAACCGTGCATTAACACGTAAACAGCCTGGTTCAGTTATTAAACCTCTATCCGTCTACGGCCCTGCCCTCATGGACAAAAAGTATATTCCGTATTCATTATTAGTAGACGAAGAGAGAAGCTATGGAGATTATACGCCGAGAAACTATGATGGAAACTATGATGGATTTACGTCTATCTATCAAGCGATTATCGAATCTAAAAATGCTCCTGCCGTTTGGCTGCTGGACCAAATGGGAATCGATTATGCGAAGAAATATTTAGACGACCTTGGATTATCAACAGAAGACGAGGGACTTTCCCTTGCGTTAGGTGGGTTATCAGAAGGATATACGCCGCTGCAATTAACAGAAGCGTACCGCAGTTTTGCGAACGAAGGAAAAGTGACCAATGGCTATACGATTCAACAGATTATTGATCGAAATGGTGAGGTCATTCACCAGCATGAACAAACTGAAAAGCAAGTGTTTAATAAAGAAACAGCTTGGAACATGACCCAGATGTTAGAAAAGACTGTGGAAACAGGTACAGCACAGGCGGGAAGCTTTCCTAAAGCCCTGGCAGGAAAAACAGGCACTCAGCAGCATCCTTCTGTAGAGGGAGAAAACAAAGATGCGTGGTTTGTAGGCTACACGCCAGAGTATGTGGGATCACTATGGATGGGGTATGATCAATCCGGAGACGATTATTATCTAACGGGTGGAAGCGAATACCCTACAGCTCTCATGAAGTCTATATTGTCAGAAGTTGATGATCAAAAAGATATGACTGCTTCATTTAAACGTCCTGAAGGTGCGGAAAACTTACCTGAACCGATTACACTGCCCGAAATCACGGATGCTAAAGGTTCTGTTAGCTTCGGAGGGTTCAGAATTGTATCAGGTACAATTGAATGGACACCTGGTGACGATGATCGAATCATTTATCGAATTTATGAGAAAGGTGGAGACGATAAGAAGTTAGTCGGGGATGTGAAGGGAGAAGGAGAATACCGTGTAAGTACCTTCAGCCTGCTGAATCCTCGCACGTATGTCGTAGTTCCATATGATCCACTGACTGGACTCGAGGGTGAACCTTCTAATGAAGTTACGGTTAATTAGCACCTGTGAAAAAATGCACAATCTAGTGACGAAACGATCGTTTTTCTATACACCTGTTTAAAAAATCAGTATAGTTGTAATCGGATAAACGTTGAACGTGAAAAAGGAGTTTTTAGGGATGACTAAACCATTTAATGACACAATCTTAAAAGCATTTCGCGGTGAGCCAACGGATCATACACCTGTATGGTTCATGCGCCAGGCAGGACGGTCGCAGCCGGAGTATAATAAATTAAAAGAAAGATACTCACTTTTTGAAATTACGCATCAACCGGAATTAGGGGCTTACGTCACCCGACTTCCCGTT
This sequence comes from Halobacillus andaensis, assembly GCF_014636475.1. Classification (GTDB taxonomy): domain Bacteria; phylum Bacillota; class Bacilli; order Bacillales; family Halobacillaceae; genus Halobacillus_A; species Halobacillus_A andaensis. The sequence goes on along the minus strand of NZ_BMEL01000001.1, from coordinate 1,271,939 downwards.
GAGCAATACGATGTGGATGCAGCGATTCTTTATAAAGACATTATGACGCCATTACCAGCCATAGGAGTCGATGTGGAAATTAAGAAAGGGATCGGTCCTGTGATTGACAATCCGATTCGTAGTAGAGCGGACATAGAGAAGCTCGGAACAATTGATCCGGAAACTGACGTATCTTACGTAATGGATACGATTCGTTTATTGACTCAAGAACAGTTAAATGTCCCGCTTATCGGATTTTCTGGAGCACCGTTTACGCTGGCGAGCTATATGATTGAGGGCGGACCTTCTAAGAATTATAATAAGACGAAAGCTCTTATGTACAGCGAGCCAACGACGTGGTTTGCGCTCATGGACAAACTGGCGGAGACGACGATCACTTATGCTCGTGCACAAGTTGCTGCAGGAGCAAGCGCTATACAAATCTTTGATTCATGGGTAGGCGCTTTAAATGTAGAGGATTACCGAACATTTATTAAACCTGTAATGGAGCGGATTTTTACAGAATTAGAATCAACAGAGGTTCCATTAATCATGTTTGGAGTGGGAGCAAGGCATTTGGCTCTTGAATGGAATGACCTTCCTGTTGATGTTGTAGGTTTGGATTGGCGTCTTTCCATTAAAGAAGCAAGAGACATGGGGATTACGAAGCCGCTTCAAGGAAACCTTGATCCTTCGATTTTGCTCTCTGATTGGAATGTCATTGAAGAGCGCGCGAAAGCCATCATAGATGAAGGAAAGCAGCACCCTAGCCACATCTTTAACTTAGGACACGGGGTTACGCCTGACATTAAACCAGAAACCTTAAAGCGACTAACCCAGCTCATTCACGACTATTCAAAAAAGAATTAAGAGGTGAATTATAATGGAAAAGAAACAAGTAGGTTTGCTCGTTATGGCGTATGGAACGCCTTATAAAGAAGAAGATTTAGAACGTTATTATACACATATCCGCAGAGGCAGAAAGCCATCGGATGAAATGCTGCAAGACCTTCGTGACCGCTACAATGCGATTGGCGGTATTTCACCGCTGGCGCGTATTACAGAAGACCAGGCGACGGCTCTGCAAGACACGTTAAACGAAGAACAAGATGAAGTTGAATTTAAAATGTATTTAGGTTTAAAACATATTGAACCGTTCGTAGAAGATGCTGTTCAGCAAATGACTGAAGATGGCATTGAAGAAGCGGTATCCATCGTATTGGCCCCGCATTATTCCACATACAGTGTGAAATCTTACAATGGGCGTGCTCAGGAAGAAGCTGAAAAACACGGCATTACGATCCGTTCAGTAGAAAGCTGGTATGACGCTCCTGGTTTCATTGATTACTGGAGTGAACACATCTTATCTGAATATGAAAAAATGCCTGAAGAAGAGCGCGCAAAAGCATGCTTAATCGTTTCAGCACACAGCTTGCCGGAGAAAATTTTAGAAGGCGGCGATCCTTATCCGGATCAGTTAAAGAGAACAGCTGAATTAATTTCTGAAGAAACGGGGATTACCCAATACGAGATTGGCTGGCAAAGTGAAGGAAACACGCCAGACCCTTGGCTCGGTCCAGACGTACTGGATTTAACGAGAGATCTTTTTCATGAAAAGGGCTATCGTTCCTTTGTGTACGCACCTGTAGGATTTGTTTCTGACCACCTTGAAGTTCTTTACGATAATGATTATGAGTGTAAAGTAGTTTGTCATGAAGTTGGAGCAGACTATTACCGACCAGAAATGCCGAATACCCACCCTAAATTTATTCGGACGCTAGCTGGTGTTGTCCTAGCTAAAAGAGAAGAGCAGGTTTAAGTATGGAACGTAAAAAAGTAGTTATAGCTGGCGGAGGGATCTCCGGATTAACCGCTGCTTACTATTTACAAAAAGAAATCCGTGAAAAACAGCTCCCGATTGATGTTCAATTGTATGAAGCCAGCAATCATTTAGGTGGGAAGATTGACACAGTGAAGCGTGATGGTTTCACGATTGAGAGAGGACCAGATTCTTTCTTAGAACGTAAGAAAAGCGCGACACGGCTGGCTCGTGAAGTTGGCCTAGAAGATAAACTGGTTCCGAATGGGACAGGGCAGGCTTATATTCTTGTTAAAGACAAGCTGCATAAAATGCCGAGCGGATCGTTTATGGGCATTCCTACGAGAATCCGGCCTTTTTTATTTTCCAGCCTGTTCACGCCTGCTGGAAAAGTAAGAGCGGCACTTGATCTCGTAAAATCAAAGCAGCCGATCGAAGGCGATCAGTCATTAGGACTGTTCTTTAGACGCCGACTCGGTAATCAAGTGGTAGACAATTTAATTGAACCTTTATTATCAGGCATATATGCTGGAGATATTGATGATTTAAGTCTTCAGGCTACGTTCCCGAACTTTTATCAGTTAGAACAGGAGCATGGCAGTTTAATTAAAGGATTAAGAAAAACGGTGCCGAAGCCGCCAAAAAATAAGCCGAAACCCAGCATGTTCCGTACGTTCGAAGATGGCCTTCAATCTCTTGTCGACGCTATTGAAGGACAGTTGAAGCCAGAGTCGATTCATAAAAATGTAGGAATCGATCACATTGAGAAAAAATCAGAGGGTTATCACGTTCTATTAAGTGATGGAAGCGTGGAAAAAGCCGACGCTGTGATCGCTGCTGTCCCTTATTTTGCAGCACAGCGTATGCTTTCCCAATACGATTTCATGGATACATTAAAAGAGTTGAAAGCGACATCTGTTGCTAACGTTGCGATGGCCTTTGACGCCTCGGCGATCAAGAAAGACGTGGATGGAACAGGGTTTGTCGTCTCTCGCAACAGCCGTTTTCGAATTACCGCATGCACGTGGACGCACAAAAAGTGGCCTCACTCTACACCAGAAGGCAAAGTGATGCTCCGCTGCTACGTTGGAAAACCGAATGATCAAGAAGTGGTTGATTTATCAGATGAAGAAATAACGGAGATTGCATTACACGATCTTAATCAAATAATGAAAATCAGTGATCAGCCTGAATTTTCAATTGTTACGAGATGGTATGACTCCATGCCGCAATATACTGTCGGTCATAAGGATCGCATCCGACAAGTCACAGAACAAATGAACAGGCAGTTGCCAGGTGTTTACTTAGCTGGCGCTTCTTATGAAGGCATAGGACTGCCTGACTGCATTGACCAGGGAGAAGCCGCCGTCGAACAAGTCCTCGAGCACCTCAACCTCTAACTGCTGCCTAATAGGCAGCAGTTTTTTCTATTTCCTTTTTCTCTTTTTTCTCTGGGTACCAGGTACACGTTAAGCTGCATTGTGTACCTGGTACCCTGCAATGGTAAATTTTCTCTTGCATATTTAGGTGGATCTTAGTATGATTTGTTATGAAAACGATTTCAAAATGTGGCTGAATCAGGGGGAGTTAGAATGGCTACTATTGAGGATGTGGCCCGCCTGGCAGGTTTGTCGCGGACTACAGTATCTCGGGTGATTAACGATCAACCCTATGTCACGGAAGAGAAAAAAGAAAAAATCATGGATGCGATGCACCAGCTGGGGTATGTACCAAATTCATCAGCTCGTCGGCTGAGAAGTCAACGTACAGAAACCATTGCTGTATTGCTTCCGCGTGTAACTAATCCGTTTTTTGGTCATTTAATTGAAGCAATGGAGCGAGAAGCTTCGGAATTTGGATACCAAGTAATTGTTTGCCAGACGCATGATAAGAAACAGAAAGAATTGGATTACTTACAATTGTTAAAAACAAAGCAAGTCGACGGAGTTATTATGGCTTCTTTATCGAATGACTGGAAAACCATTGAACCATATCTCGAATCAGGTCCTATTGTCCTTTGCAATGAGTACATGGAGACGGATCAAGTGTCGATGGTACATATTGATCATCGTCAGGCAGCCTACGACGCAACCGTCCATTTAATAGAGCAAGGGTGCTCCACGATTGCTTATGCCACTGGAAGTCAGGAGACGCATATTACTTGCGAGCGTAAATTAGGTTTTCAGCAAGCGTTAGCTGATTTCCATTTACCTTTTGATGAAAACCTAGAAATCAAAGATGCGCTGGATGTAAAAGATGGACAAAAAGTGTTCGCCTTTCTCCAACAGCAAAATAAAAAGGTAGATGGGATATTTACAGGATCAGATGAAGTAGCAGCGGGCATTGTGTATGCAGCTGCTCAGTCAGGTTTCAGTATCCCGGAGGATTTATCGGTGGTTGGATTTGATAACCAAATGATCTCTCTTTTAATGGTTCCTTCTATTACGACCGTGCAACAGCCTGTCGCGGAGATGGCGATGAAAACCATTCAGGTGCTCGTCAATAAAATGAAAAGCAGCCAGCAACAGCATGAGCAGCGATTTGTCTATCCTTATGAACTGCTTAAACGAAAGTCAACGGAACGTATCTCCTTAAAAGAATCCGCCTCTTCGTAAAAAAGAGGTGGATTTTTTATGCAAAAAAAAGAGCCGCTTAATAGCCGCTCATTAAAATTACATGTTCGAAAACATTAGAGGTGTGGAATACTATGATTAACGGGCAGGATGACTGCACTCGTCACAGACATTGCCGTAACAGTCTGCCTGCTCCTGAATCGCATGGCCACATTTTGTACACTGCTTTTTAGGTAGGTTGCGGAAAAACTCAATGACATTCATCATTTGAAATCGCCTCCAATAAGTTGTTGTAAAGTCATTGTATTATAACAATATTCAGAATTCAACCATCTGTTATAAAACAATTGAAAAATAGGTAAAAAGTCTGATTAGGAGTGATAAGTATGAAAGTAACTACGATAGGTTATTGGGGCGGGTATCCAGCTGTAAATAGCGCCACCTCATGCTACTTAATGGAAGAAGAGAATTACAAATTATTAATTGATTGTGGAAGTGGTGCATTGGCCCAGCTGCAGCAAAAACTTGAAGTAACCGATTTGGATGCTGTGGTGTTATCTCATTATCACCACGATCATATCGCGGATATTGGAGTTCTCCAATATGCTTGGCTCGTGCAAAATACGATTCAAGAAACGAGCGATGTGCTGCCGATTTTCGGCCATGAGCAAGATGAAAAGGGTTTACAATCATTAACCCATCAATATACAGAAGGAGTCGCTTATGATCCGAATCAGCCCTTAGAACTCGGACCGTTTACCATTGAATTTTTACAAACAAAGCATCCCGTGCCTTGCTACGCAATGAAAATCTGTAGTAATACAGATCAAATCGTTTATACAGCAGATACTAGTTATTTTGAAGAGTTAGCTCAATTTGCAAAAGGATCTGACTTGCTTATAACAGATACGAACTTTTATAAAGGGATGGACGGAAGCGGACCAGGGCATATGACGAGCGAAGAAGCAGGCAAAATTGCAAATCTTGCGGACGTCGATACGTTATGGCTTAGCCATTTGCCTCATTTTGGAGAAACGAATTTACTGAAACAAGAAGCAGCTGATGTGTTTAAAGGTCATATCGAATTGGCTGAAAATGAGTTAACGTGGAGCTCGGATGCTCAATAAATTGTGAAATATCGTCGAATTTTATACAATGGAAAGTAGAGTGAAACGTTGGAAAGGATGAGACGATGTTATTTATAGATCATGAGGGAGTAAATGATCCGCGCATTAATTTAGCGATCGAAGAATATGCGTTAAAGAACTTAGATATTAACGAGACTTATTTATTATTCTATATTAACGAACCTTCCATCATTATTGGTAAGAACCAAAATACCGTGGAAGAAATCAATACAAACTATGTAGAAGAAAACGGAATTCACGTGGTGCGTCGCTTATCTGGCGGCGGAGCTGTTTATCACGATCTTGGCAATCTTAACTTCAGCTTTATTACGAAGGATGATGGGGATAGTTTTCACGACTTTGCTAAGTTTACAGAACCCGTTACTCAGGCGCTTAACAAGTTAGGCGTTCAAGCGGAATTATCTGGCCGTAATGATATTGTGGTTGATGGAAGAAAAATTTCTGGAAATGCTCAATTCTCTACGCGCGGCCGCATGTTTAGTCACGGAACGTTAATGCTCGATTCTGAAATTGAGAATGTTGTTTCTGCATTGAATGTAAAGACTGAGAAGATTAAGTCCAAAGGCATAAAATCGATTCGCAGCCGCGTAGCAAACATTTCGGAGTACCTGGACGAATCGATTACAATGGATGAGTTTAAGCAGTTAATTTTGCGTTATATCTTTAATGTGGAGGATGTAAAGGATGTTCCTCAGTATCAATTAACAGAGGAAGACTGGAAAGAGATCTACAAGATTGCCGATGATCGTTACCGCAATTGGGATTGGAACTATGGAAAATCACCTAAGTTTAACATTCAGCACACGAAACGGATTGAAGGAGCAGGAAGCTATGACATCCGTCTTGATGTAGCAAAAGGGTATATTCGCAACGTTAAAATTTATGGCGATTTCTTTGGAGTAGGAGATATTTCTGAAGTTGAAGAGCAGCTCATGGATGTGAAATATGAGCGCGCAGCTATTGATGAGGCGCTCGAGAATATCGAGATTCCTCACTATTTAGGTAAAATTACAAAAGAAGATTTCCTTGATATGGTTTATTAAACAAAAGACTAGCAGGATTAGTTCTGCTGGTCTTTTGTTATTTAGCTTTTTAAAAAGGAGGACTAAGAACTGCATCTTTCAAAATTTCACAATGTTGCACATCAATTGACAGTATTTTATAATTAGAGTGAATATTTTTTAAATATAAATGAATGACTATTCATTCATTACAGCATGGAAGGGGAGGAACGTATGAATTTAAGTGCTCAACTGATGCGCACTGCTGATCGTGATCCGTCGAAGGAGGCTTACATATTTCAAGGAGAAAGTGTAAGTTATCTAGAGTTTAATGCTTCTGTTACTAAATTTGCCTCAAAACTTCATGAATTAGGATATGGAAAAGGGGACCATATTGCTTTAGTGAGTGGAAACAGTCCCTTATTTATGATTGCACTATATGGATCATTGCGCGCGGGGGCTACGGTAATTCCGATTAATCCCACGTATACGGTGGACGAGATGAGTTACATTTTAAAGAACGGAGATGTTAAAGGGGTTATCACCATGGATGTCCTAATGGATAAGTTTGAACATATGGATGCCCATTTATCCGTTCAAGACTATTTTGTAGCCGATACTGGAGCAGAGTCCAGAGAATCTTTATTAAAGGCAAAAATGAAATCGTTTACAAAGACCATATCTGAAGGGGATGTGAATTTTAAAGCCCCTGAGCTGGAACAGGAAGATGTCGCTGTTATTTTGTATACATCAGGGACAACTGGAAAACCAAAAGGGGCGATGCTGACTCACAAAAATTTGTATTCCAATGCTGTTGATGTCGCTGAATATTTACAAATTTCATCTAGCGATCGCGTCATAGCTACTTTACCGATGTTTCACGTGTTCTGTCTTACAGTAGCTTTGAACGCTCCGATTATGAATGGAGGCACCGTATTAATTGTACCGAAGTTTTCCCCGCCTGAAGTGTTTGAAGCTGCGGAGAAATACAAAGCTACTGTGTTTGCTGGTGTACCGACGATGTATAATTACTTGCTGCAGACAGGGAAAGATCAAGTCCATACGTTTGAAAATATGAGGATTTGTATTTCAGGAGGATCTTCGCTGCCTGTAGCGTTATTAAACGATTTTGAAAAACACTTTAAGGTAAGGGTGTCGGAAGGGTATGGATTATCAGAAGCTTCACCTGTAACGACATTCAATCCGTTAGATCGTCCCCGCAAGCCGGGATCGATCGGAACGAATATAAAAAATGTAGAAAATAAAGTAGTCGATGAGCTTGGCGAAGAAGTCCCTGATGGAGAAGTAGGGGAACTCATTGTTCGAGGCCCTAATGTCATGAAAGGCTACTACAAACTTCCGGAGGAAACGGCGGTCACGATTCGTGACGGCTGGCTCTATACAGGAGATATGGCCCGCCGAGATGACGAAGGCTATTTTTATATCGTAGACCGTAAAAAAGATATGATCTTAGTGGGGGGATATAACGTCTATCCTAGGGAAGTTGAAGAAGTATTATACAGCCACCCTGATATTACGGAAGTAGCTGTTGTAGGAGCACCTGATCCTCAAAGCGGGGAAGCGGTGATCAGCTTTGTAGTCTCTTCTAATCCTTCTCTTGATGAACAAGAGTTAAAAGAATTTTGTCAGGGCTCATTAACGAAGTACAAGCAGCCAAATCGAATTCATTTTATGGAAGAGTTACCGAAAAACACAACGGGGAAAATTTTACGGAAGAGTTTACGAGAAAAGCTTTCGCAACGGTAATTGTGGAGGTCGCGCAGCGAGATGTATGACATTAGTTGGCAATAGCGCAACACTTTGCGGAACACCGCAAATTTTTTTCGGTGAATCAGGAGAAGAGATATATTACAATAAGAATTAGATAAGCGATCATGCTTATTTGTTACACACCACTTATGAGTCGGTTTCATAAGTGGGTCAGTAATGTACGTTACTGATGAGTGGTGTTGATGAAAAGGCGAAAGCTTTTTCTCACATTAATTCCCTCACTCAAAAGTTAACCAGTCGTCTCATTGGCCAATGCTCTTCCCGGAGCATTGGCACTTTTTTTGTCCTTATTTGGGCTTTTGGTACGTAATCATAAATTCTTCATTGGTTAAATAGAATTCCCTTTCAGGTCGATGAGTCAGTAAGTGGAGACGCTCTAATTTATAGTAACTGATTCGTTTGTATGGATCCATATCAATAATTGGGGAGTCCCCTGTTTGTTGAATATACAAATCCACTGCTTGCTGGACCATATCCATTTCTTTAGCGAGTTCATAATCCTCTTCTTCAAACAATTCATAGGTTTCTTTAGACATGTAGTACGTTTTTTTGGGAATGCCAGCGATATAGGGGGAAAGTAAATCATAGTCGATCGTTAAATCCTGATTAATGATGACGCTTAAAGGCACCTCATTCGGCTTTCGCTCTGCGTATTTATGCACAGCTTTTCGAACGTCGTGAATCGATAAGTCCATTACTTCTAACGGAGTTTTTTCTTCGGTTGCTTTCTTCCGTTTCCACATTCAGAATTCCTCCTTTTCTAATGACGGAAAATTCTTACTTTTTCTTATAATTATAACAGAGAGAAAATATTTTTGAGAATTTTTAGACTTTTTTATCGAACTTTGGTAAATTAATAGAGAAAAGGTGGGCAGCACGCTGGAAGGCTGTCGATCTTAAAAAAAGAAGGGTGTTGAAAAGAATGGACTTGGTATATAAAAAAGAATATGAAGTGAACCCTCGAACGATGGCTCTTGTAGCAGGCTATGATGATCAAGGGCAGATCATTACTGAAATTATTGAAAGTGATCAATGTTTTTATTTGAAGGATTGGCCCAGTAAGATCGTTGATCATTCGTGTCGTTATTTTGCCAGTAGTTTAGAAGGACGAATTTCCGGTACAAAGCAAGTAGCCGGCTTCACTCATAAACCCCCGATTGTCATTTCCCAAAAGATGAGCATGTATTTCTTTCCAATTATCTCCCCTAAACGCAAAGAATGTTCCTGGATCGCTCATAAGTATATTCGCACATATAAAGGTGAAAACGATCATTCCACTACTATTACATTTACAAATGGTACATCCATCAATGTTCCAGTGTCCGTAGGAATGATCTCTAACCAAATTCAGCGTACTGCACAGTTTCGCTTCACCCTGGAAGATCGTTTGAAGTATTCCGCTCCAAAGAACGACGTCGTCGCAGAGAATTATGCATAAGCTCAAATAAAATGGTTTCGACTTTTTTCCTTATAGCCGGGTTGAAGTAATTTCTCTTCTCTTCGTACCCGTGGGCTAAGAACAAGAATGAAGTAAACGAATCATTACGCCCAGACTCAATCACTTGGAGTTTCTGCGCTTCCATTTGTGATCTCAACGCTTTTCTTTCTTCCCTGGCTTCGAGCTCCATCTTCCCGAGCAGCTCCATATAGGGCTCCTTAATTTTAAAATCTCCTTGCTGAATATGCTTCCGGTCTTGACGGATTACCGTAATGGCCATAGATAAGAAGAGATAGCGTGAAGCTGTTTCTAATTCTTTCTGTTTTAAGTGACGCATGTTTTTCTCCTCCTATAAATACGAACGTTTGTTCTATATTATACCACGATGATCTCTCGTATATGCAACCAATTTTTGTCGATTAAAAAGGTTTTGAAGTGGGGAAACTGTATTATAGTAGGCACAGGGTGCTGTTTTAGATTAAAATAGAAGTATAGATTTTTGCTTGTCATCGATAAGGAGAGCCGTTATGGAGCTGTTAATGATTGATATAGATGAGATTCAATATATGGCAGAAAATGATCGATTATTTGAATATGCCATTGATCAACTCGAACAACTTGAACGATTTGGGCCATTGCCGGGCATTCTTCTTCCTCTTATAGAGGCGTTCTTGCCCATATTACCGCTCGTAGCTTTTGTGCTGGCTAATTCAGTGGTTTATGGCTTATTTAAAGGATTTCTTTATTCTTGGATTGGAGCCGTAACAGGGGCCATCTTAGTCTTTCTTCTTTCGCGAAAGCTGGGACAACAGCGGTTTTTTAATTTTGTCAGTCGACATAAACAGGTCAAACGTGTGATGAATTGGGTAGAAGAACATGGCTTCGGCCCTTTGTTTTTACTGATGTGTTTTCCGTTTTCGCCGTCTTCCATTATTAATGTGGTCTCTGGTTTATCAAATGTAAGTCGGCAGCAGTTTATTTTAGCGGCTGTTCTAGGGAAGTCCGTTATGATCTTTACGATTGCTTATGTGGGGAGCAGCATGGCGTCTTTTGCCCAAAATCCAGTGAAGTCCATTGTGGTTGGCGTATGTATTCTAGCATTTTGGATCCTGGGGAAATTAATAGAAAAAAGAATTCAACGCACGGCAGAGAGACGAGCTCATCGGAGCGGTTAAAATGATTGTGAAACGGGTAAGGTGTAATTAGCAACCAACCTGGAGGAGACAATCATGAAAAAGTATACGACAATTTTTAAGGCAGTCTTAATCGCGGTGCTCATTGCTTTTGTATTTAAAACATATTTGTTTGCTAGTTATATAGTAGATGGTGAATCGATGGAACCAACTCTGTACGACGGGAATTTACTAATGGTGAATAAAATCGCGTACGACATACGTGACATTGATCGAACAGATGTGATCGTGTTTCATGCGAATCCAGAAGAGGATTATGTGAAACGCGTGATCGGCTTACCGGGGGATGAAATTTCCTTTGAGAATGACATCCTGTATATCAACGGGGAAGCTGTAGCTGAACCTTATTTAGATCAACTGAGACCCAATGATGGGGAAGTGTTTACCGAGGATTTTACGTTGGAAGAGGTCACGGGAGAGACAGTAGTTCCTGAAGGTGAGCTGTTTGTTATGGGAGACAACCGGCGTGATAGTTTAGACAGTCGTTCATTTGGATTTGTCTCCATTGAACAGATTGTAGGAGAAGTAGATATGCGCTATTGGCCATTTTCACAAGTAGCTGTTCAATTTTAAGCCGTCCTTTTTGGGACGGTTTTTTCAATGAGGTAAGTGACTTGCTTCATTGGAAATAAGGAAAATGATAGGATAGTAGATAAGTAGAAGAAATGAGGAGAGGTGAGCCCATGGGCATTCAGTTTACACTAGGGCGTTCAGGTACAGGGAAAGGAACGCATTGTTTAGAAGAAATTCGTTCACGACTGGCAGAAGAGCCTAATGGAGCACCCATTATGTATATCGTTCCTGATCAAATGACCTTTCAGCAAGAATATGCGCTGCTGACAGGAGGAAATATTGAAGGTTCTATACGAGCGCAAGTTTTTAGTTTCTCACGGCTGGCTTGGCGCGTTTTACAGGAAACCGGGGGAGGCACGAAGAAATTTATCAGCTCGACCGGGGTTCAAATGATGCTTCGGAAAATTATTGAGGAGCGGACTTCGGACTGGAAGGTTTTTCAGAAGGCGATTGAAAAGCAAGGATTTGTCGAACAGTTAGAGAATATGATTACAGAGTTTAAACGTTACCAGGTAACGCCGGAAATGCTCCATCATCAAATGAATCAAATGGATCAATTTATGCATCGTACGAGCCACGAAGAAGGACTGCGCGATAAGCTGGATGATTTAACGTATATTTATGATCGCTTAGTTGACGCTTTACGGGAGCAGTACATAGATAGTGAAGATCAGCTGCAGCTTTTATCAGGGAAAATTCCTGAGGCCGCTTTTTTGGAAGGGGCCGACGTGTATGTGGATGGTTTCCATAGCTTTACACCGCAGGAGTATGCGGTAATCGAAGCTTTGTTAAAGAAGTGCCGCACGGTAAAAGTAACCTTAACGACAGACCACCCGCAGGAAAATGAAAATGAAGAGCTTGACCTTTTTCATGAAACAAAAGATACGTACTTTAAATTAAAACAAATGGCTGAAGAACTCGGGATCGCTGTCGATCACGTAGAAGTGCTCGATATGCAGCAGGGACGCTTTAAAGATAGGCCGGCTTTGCAGCATTTAGAAAAATATTTTGACTACAGACCAGCGCCTGTTTTTGAAAGGGAGGCTCCGATCAAAGTCGCGGAAGCTGTTCATCCTAGAGCTGAAGTCGAAGGGGCCGCACAGGAGATTTTACGTCTTGTTCGTGAGGAAGGCTGCCGTTACAAAGACATCGCCGTTTTAATTCGTGAACCTAACGTATACCATAGTCTTATTGATACGTTGTTTAGGGATTACGAAATCCCAGTCTTTATCGATGAAAAGCGAACGATGCTGAACCATCCGATGATTGAACTGATTCGCTCGGGTCTCGATGTAATTGAAGGAAACTTCCGATATGATGCTGTGTTTCGATTGTTGAAAACGGGCTTTATTCCATCAACCAATCAGCAGTATCCGCTGAATGAAGAAGCAATTGATGAATTAGAAAACTATGTCCTCGAATATGGGATTCGAAAAAGAGATCGCTGGTTTAGTAAGGAACCGTGGATCTTTCAGCGTTTTAGAGGCTTTGAACAAGCAGCTCAAACAGACGAGGAAAAAGAAAAACAAAACCGCATCAATGCGTACCGTGACCAAATTACTCAAGTGCTTGAGCCATTTGATGAACAATTACGTGAAGCAGATACAATCGCTGAACGTGCAAAAGCCATCTATCATTGGCTGGAAACGTTACGTGTCCCCCAGCAATTAGAAATGTGGCGTGACCGATATGATGAACGAGGTGAAATTGAAAGGGGCCGGGAACAGGAGCAAGTGTGGGATGAAGTATTGCAGCTGCTCGACGAAGCGGTTGAAATTGCCGGTGATGAAACAGTCTCCCTGCAAGTGTTCAGAAGTACGATAGAAAGCGGACTGGAGTCTTTAACATTTTCTCACGTACCGCCAAGCATGGATCACGTCATTGTGGGGGACGTCGATCGTTCTCGTATTACCGGTATTAAGGCTTCATTTTTACTTGGTGTCACAGATGGAATTTGGCCGATGAAACCATCTAGTGACGGCATGATGACGGAGAAAGAAAGGGAGATTCTTTCGGGAAGCGGTCTGCAGCTTGCTGATGGTGCCAATCGTCAGTTACTCGATGATCGTTTTTACATGTACTTAGCACTAACGATGGCTAAGGATTATGTGTGGGTGAGCTATCCGTTAAGCAATGAAGAAGGTAAATCGAAAGTTCCTTCTCAAATTATTCAGCGGCTGGAAGAACTGTTTCCTTCTGTACAGGAGCACGTGATGCTGCAGGATGCGGATGATCTAAAAGATGCTTCGCGCTTTATTTCAACACCAATGAAAACGAGGTCGGCGTTAACATCACAATTAGCCCGGCATTTAAGAGGGTATCCTATGGAAGACGTCTGGTGGGATGTCCTCAATTGGTATATAAAAAAAGAAGAAAAAAACGGCCTAACGAATCGAGTCTTGCAAAGTTTATTTTACCGAAACAAGCCCGTACATTTGTCTCAACCTACGAAAGAGCGGTTATTCAATGGGCCGGTAAAAACGAGTGTGTCACGACTTGAAACCTATCATCGCTGTTCCTATCAATATTTCGCTGGGCATAGTTTGAACTTACAAGAGAGAAAAACGTACAAACTGGATGCGCCTGATATTGGTCAGCTGTTTCATGAAGCCTTAAAGCAGATTACAGAGTGGGTACAGCAGGAAGGGCGTGACTTTGCTCAATTAGATCAGCAAGAGACGACCAAGTATGCAGAAAAAGCGACTAATTTGCTAGCTCCCATCCTGCAAAACCAAATCCTGCACAGCTCGAACCGCCATCATTATATTAAGTATAAACTTCAAGGCGTGATCGCGAGAGCTGCATATATTTTAAGTGAGCAGGCGAGAAAAAGTCACTTCTCTCCAGTAGGGTTGGAGCTGGGCTTTGGGTTGGAGCAAAATTCGAAGCTTCCTCCGTTAACGCTCGGTTTGCCGAATGGTCACGAATTGATGCTGCGAGGACGCATTGATCGTGTCGATCGGGCCTTAAACGAAGAAGAGCTGTATTTACGCATTATTGATTATAAATCCAGCGCCAAAGGGCTGGACTTAGTAGATGTCTATTATGGGCTGGCTTTACAAATGCTCTCGTATTTAGATGTTGTGTTATCAAATGCTGAGCACTGGCTTGGCTCAAAAGCGCTGCCTGCCGGTGTGCTTTATTTTCATGTTCATAATCCGATGATTTCAGGGAAACAGTGGCTTGCGGATGACGAAATTGAGCAAGAAATTTTTAAGAAGTTTAAAATGTCGGGCTTGCTGCTTGAAGACGAACAGCTCGTTTCCATGATGGATACCAGTCTGGAAAAAGGACGCAGCCAAATCGTTCCCGCAGGACTAAAGGCAGGCGGTGGATTTTACAAAGGATCAAAAACGCTGGAAAATGAAAAGTTTGACCAGCTGAGAAACTATATTCGTGAACTCATGCAAGATGCGGGGCAGCGCGTTACGGATGGAGAAGTAGCGTTGAATCCATTCCTTAAAGATGATCAGGCAGCTTGTGACTATTGTCCGTTCCGCTCTGTCTGCCAATTTGATCCGGCGTTAGAGGATCATCAATTCCGCAAACTTAAGCACTTGAAAGAAGAGGAAGTCATTCAGCAAATGACGGAACGAAAGGAGAATGACCGTGGTCAGCTGGACTAAAGAACAAGAGCGCGCGATTTACACTCAAGGAAAAAATATTCTCGTTTCAGCGGCTGCGGGCTCTGGTAAAACAGCGGTACTCGTTGAACGGATTATTCAAAAACTCTTAAATAAAGAAGCGCCGGTCAACATTGATTCGCTGCTCGTTGTAACTTTTACGAATGCAGCCGCGCAAGAAATGCGAAATAGAGTCGGGTTAGCATTAAGTAAATCCTTAGAAAGCAACCCTGAATCACGACACTTAAAAAAACAATTATCTTTATTACAAAATGCATCCATTTCCACCCTGCATTCTTTTTGTATGGAGGTCGTACGAAAGTATGCCTATCTTCTAGACTTAGATCCTGGATTTAGAATTGCAGATGACGTGGAGGCCGATTTAATTCGTCAGGAAGTGCTGGAAGATTTATTTGAAGATTGGTACGGAAAAGAAGGTAAGGAACAGCAGCAGTTTTTCGACGTTGTAGATCGCTTTTCCAGTGACCGAAATGACTTAGATGTTGAGAAACTCGTTCTCGATCTTCATACCTTTTCTATGCAAAACCCGTGGCCTGAGCAGTGGCTGGAAGACATGGTGGCTATGTATCAGGATAACGAAGTGCAAAACGAAGAAGATCTGCCATGGCTTCAGCTGCTAAAACGAGATGTGAAAAGCCAGCTTGATTCCATGGAAGCTGAGATTCAGCAGCTGGTTGATCTGACGAGAGAAGCAGACGGGCCTTCAAGCTACGGAGAAACGGCCGCTCTTGATCTTGAGATGGTTCAACAGGCAAAAGGGGCGCTCGAGATCTCCTGGGAGGAGCTGCAAACGTACATGAGTACGAGCAAGTTTGCTGCGCTGTCGAGAAAGAAAATGGAATGTGATGAAAAGAAAAAAGAGCGTGCGAAAAAAATCAGGGATCGTTACAAAAAACGATGGATGAGCATGAAAGAAGAATGGTTCCATCGTAAGCTTGTGAGCTATTTAAACGATATGAAAGCTCTGCATCCTGTCATGAAGCAGCTTGCTGTGGTCGTCCAGGATTTCCATGAGCGTTATCAGCAGTTGAAAAAAGAGAAAGCGCTCGTTGACTTTTCGGATTTAGAGCACTATTGCCTGCAAATCTTAGTAGATGAAACATCCACGAAAGAAAACCTTGTGCCTTCTTCTGTAGCGAAAAGTTTTCATGATCAATTTTCAGAAGTACTGATCGATGAGTATCAGGATACGAACCTCGTGCAAGAGACATTACTTCGACTGCTGACAGATGATCCAGAAGCTGGCCATTTATTTATGGTTGGAGACGTAAAGCAAAGCATTTATCGCTTCCGTCACGCTGAACCATCTCTGTTCTTAACCAAGTATAAGCTTTACGGCCAGGCGGATCATGATGGAGAACGGATTGATTTGGCTCGTAATTTTCGAAGCCGCAAACAAGTATTAGATGCGGCTAATTACGTCTTTCGTCAAGTGCTGGATGAAGAAGTAGGGGAAATGAATTATGAGCCTGAAGCTGAGCTCATTTACAGCAATAGTGTCTACGATGAAAATCCATCCGACTATGCGAAAGCTGAACTTTTGATCATTGATCGTGAAGCGAAAGAGGAGCAATCCCAAGAAGAAAGCTTCGAAGATTTAGAGAAAGCGCAGTTAGAAGCAAGAGCGTATGGAGAAAAAATACGTACATGGCTTGGGTATGGCGAGGAAGAGCCGCTGCAAGTTGTGGATAAAGAAACCGGCGTGAAGCGTCCCGTTCAGTATCGGGATATCGTGATATTAATGCGATCGATGACTTGGGCTTCCACCATTGTTGATGAGTTAAAGCAGCAGGGTATTCCTGTTTATGCTGAGCTTTCGACAGGGTATTTTGAAGCAATTGAAGTAAAAGTAATGCTTAACCTGCTCAAAATCATTGATAATCCGTTGCAGGATATTCCCCTCGCCTCTGTACTTAAATCACCGATTGTCGGCTTAAATGAAGATGAATTGATGCAGCTTAGGCTAGAGGAGAAAAGAGTAAGCTATTTTGAGTCGATTAAATTGGCAGCTGGACGTTCAGAAATAGGGAAAAAGATTACTCATTTCCTTAAGCAATTGGACGATTTTCGCGAGCGTGCCCGGCAAGGAGCGTTATCTGATTTGATTTGGCAGATTTACCGGGAAACGGGGTACTACGATTTTGTCGGGGGAATGCCTGGAGGTCGTCAGCGCCAAGCCAATTTGCGCGCATTGTATGATCGAGCACGTTCCTATGAATCTACTTCGTTTAGAGGATTGTTTCGCTTTCTTCGCTTTATTGAACGGATGGAGGAGCGAGGAGATGACCTTGGAGCCGCGCGGGCCCTTGGGGAGCAAGAGGACGTCGTTCGCATTATGACAATCCACAAGAGTAAAGGACTTGAGTTTCCTGTTGTACTGCTTGGGGCTATGGACAAGCAATTTAATATGATGGATTTAAAAGAGCGGTACTTGCTGCATAAAGATTATGGGTTTGGATCGAGGTATATTGATCCTAATAAACGCCTCATGTATCCGACACTTGCTTACCATGCCATTAAACGTGTGAAGCTTCGGGAGTTATTAGCGGAAGAAATGCGCGTTCTATATGTAGCTTTAACAAGAGCGAAAGAAAAACTAGTTATGGTTGGAAATGTAGCATCGTTTGAAAAGAAACAGGAGAAATGGATGAGCTATTTAGACCATCCCGACTGGGTCCTGCCTCCGCACCACCGCCTGGAAGCCAAGTCTTATTTAGATTGGGTCGGTCCTTCCCTTATTCGGCATCAGGACAGTGAAGCGCTGCGCACAGATGAAGTCGAGGTGAAAACAGCGGAGGAGATTGAAAAAGATGCCTCTGAATGGGAGATTCACTTAGCCCACGGCAGCGAGTATGCGGTGGTAGAAGAGATGGAACAGCAGCGTGATGAAAAGCTGCAGGAGCACATCGAACAGTGGAATCCTGTTGAGGTCGAAGCTGATGAGAGAGTAGATCGTCTTGATTTTCTTTATCCTTACCAAAAAGCTGCTCATTCACGAGCAAAACAAACGGTAACTGAGATTAAACGACAGCGAGAAGTACTTGATGAATACTCAAGCGATCAGCTTTTAGTACCTAATCGAGCGCCTCTTGTAAAGCGGCCTCGATTTATGCAGGAGAAACAAGGGTTATCAGCTGGTGAAAGAGGTACAGCGATGCATACGGTCATGCAGCACCTCCCTCTTCGTCAACCGAAAACGCTCGAAGAAGTGGAAGAGTTTGTCGAGCATCTTGTTCATAAAGAAGTTCTTCGCCGCGAAGAAGCTGATGAGATTAACTATCAAGCCATCGCCAACTTTTTTGAAACACCAATGGGGAAACTGGTGCAAAATGCTGAACATATTGAGCGCGAAGTTCCTTTTAGTTTAACGTTACCGGCAGATGAAGTGTATCAAGACTGGGAAGAAGCGACGGAAGAGAAAGTGTTTATCCAGGGGGTTATCGATGCTGTTATTCCTTATGGAGAAGGATGGCTCATCCTGGATTATAAAACGGATGCCATTCCTGAAGGAGAGCACGTACAGGAGCAATTAAAGGAACGGTACCGCACGCAGATTCAATTATATAAAACGGCTTTAGAGAAGATCTGGAAGAAGCCGGTCGAGAAAAGCTATCTTTATTTCTTTAATGGATCCCTTACGGTGGAGGTGGAGTAGTGTGGATGAAAATTGCGAATTGTGTCAGCGCAGCCCCGTAAAGACAACGGAGCACCATTTGATCCCAAAACAGCATGGAGGAGTAGACGGGCCGACAGCTAAGCTGTGCAGTGCCTGTCATCGCCAAATCCACGCTCTGTTTACAAATGAAGAGCTGGCCAATTTTTATCACACGCTGGAACGGTTAGCGGATCACCCAACAATGAGAAAGTATTTGCGCTGGGTGAAAAAGCAGGATCCTGAGAAAAAAATAACGACAAGAACGTCAAACCGAAAGAAAAGATAAAAGGGCCTAAAAAGCCTTTCACCCGCTGTAAAGGGATGAAAGGCTTTTTTGCTGTTTTACGATGGGAGTGCTGACGGTACCGCTCTTTTGCGGTAAGAGAGCTGATTGGTACCAGGTACCGAGAGACAAAAAAGCGGTCAGAGGCAGTAAAAAAAGAGCCTCGGTACCTGGTACCGAGGTGACGCTAGGCGCCGCCTACATTTTGATCATTGACATCGGGATCTACCGGCTGTACGTTACTAAAGCCGTTATATGTCGCAATAAAATCACCGGTATTGGATGAACCTGACCCGGTTGTCGTTTTTGAGGAACTCTTAGGAGAAATATAGAACGAATCCCCCAAGTTAACGACTCCTCCACTTATACTATTGATACGGAAAGGACCAATAATGGATGGCATAACGAAGTCCTCCTTATCTGCTTACTATTATAGCGTATGTGAAAAAATCCTTACTGTTCGCTTTCTAGGATACGAATATGTTTTAGTCTAGATTCACCGTCTACATAATCGATGCTGCCGATTTGGACAAGACCGGCAGTGGAAGCACTTTTTATGTGGACATTTTGTACGCGAATGGAAGAATGATGGTGGATAATAGTGGTGTCAATAGTTATGGGAGGTTTCGGTGGTGAAAGCTCAGCTTGAAAAAACGGTAAATCTTCAAAATCGATAAAGTCCTGAAAAGTACGTGTTTCTTCTTGGACAGCCAACACTTTCGCTCGAGGATGGTAATGCACCAAGTCGCCAATGAGCAAACCAGAACCGACGGTAATCGTGGTCATTTCAGCTTGGTGTACATCAGCTATTCGCTTATTCGTCATTCTCAATTTCCTCTGTCTCTTCCGTATAAGGACCTATGATTAAGGATTCCGGTGGTGTGTCAAAATAAGAACGCAATCGAATGGTGCGGTTATCACCAATTAAAAACACCGAAGACGTCGTTACACTTGTTACATGAACGTTCCCAACATCTAATCCATAGTTATGAACGGTGAAATTCATTCGGATCCCCCATTTTCATATTGGTCTAAATATTGACCGACAGAACGTCTAATTTCTTCTGCGAGCCGCTGGGCGATTTGCTCATTGGAAAGGTTTGGTTCGTGCTTTTTATGCGCCTCAAATCGTTCAGGCAATTGTTGATTAATATCCTTAATCATATGGTCTCGGTGATCCCCGGGAAGAGAGAGGTGATGGCTTCTTACATAATCATCAATCGCTTGAGGCACCGAGTGTCCCATTAGCTCATCTAAATAAGGTTCAGCAGTTTGTCCGGTATACAAGTCTTCTATATTCGTTTCCGGAGAACCGTTCGGCGTCAGGCCAATTTGTAACGTGCCCTCCAGTGTTTCAATTTTTAATTGATCAAAATGGTATTCAATCTTTTCGATCACTGTTTTCGTCTGTTCTTTCGATTGTAAATGCTCAAGCTTTTGGGTGAGTTCTTCAATAAGCCGCTGCTGCTCTTGCATTTGTTCCATGACTTGCTGCATCCACTGATCCCAGGAATAATAGTTGTTCATTAGCATTCACCCCTTTTTAGCTTATGCTGTTTGACACCGAAATTTGCCTACGTAAGCGGAACGAGAGGACCGGAGTCTGCTTCAGGAATGTACACTTCTCCATCTTTGGGCTCTGGTTCTTTTGCTGGCTCAGTAAACGTACCTGTGTTATATAAATCAGCTTGTGCTTGAATAACGCCTGAGCTGCCAATTTGAATAATGGAAGAGTTAGCGACTGTTCCAATCTTAATGTAGCGAATGGAGATGGTTTGATAAATCGTCATATTCACATTAAATCCCCCCTTATTCGTTTAAAGACTGATCGATAACTTCTTTATCATTAATATACGTTTCTGCTTTATCTAAATGGATTCGAATCCCATTACCTGTATTAAATGAACCTCCTCCGGCAAAAGTTTTCGAAGTAGCATGAGGAGTCATGCTGAACACATCTCCAATATTAAAGACACCAGCGGAAGATACGGTAATGATTTTAACGAAGCCAACTTTTGCAGGCATAAATATTCTCCTTTCTACATCTATATGAACCAACATTGTGTAAATATCGTAATAAAAGTAAAATGAAATTAATAAGGGGGAATCTTAGTGAAACAACAGGGGGCACCTTTACAAGATAGAGATCGGCTGAGCTGGATCGATGCAGCTCGCGGCTTGGCAATTTTGGGCATATTTATGGTGAATGTTCCTGCCTTTAACGCACCTTATTTCTTGTACGGCGGCGAAGATCAATTTTTCCCTTCGGAGACCAGTCAAGCCGTTCAAACGATCATTGATATCTTTTTTCAAGCTAGTTTTTATACATTATTTTCACTTATGTTCGGCTTCGGTCTTTATATGATGAAGGAACGATTAGAACAAAAACATGTTTCTTACCGCCCCATCATATTTCGCAGGCTGATGGTACTGCTTGGATTTGGAGCGGTTCACGCCTTTCTCATTTGGCATGGGGATATCTTATTGTCTTACGGATTATTCGGATTTGCTATGTTTGCCTTTTTTAATGCTTCACCTAAGACTCTGATCATTACTGCCTTCACTATGCTTGGTGTTCTCACATTCCCGTTAACCTTAGGGCTCTATGCCGTGAGAAGTAAGCTCGGCGCATTTAGCTCGTATGCGGAAGTGGAAGCGGCCAAACAAAATTATGGAGAAGGATCGCTGCTCAATATTTGGCAGCAAAATTTTGCTGATTGGACGTACAGCAACAATTTAGCCACTTTACCTCTGCTTGCTTTATCTCTAATACCTATGTTTTTATTGGGCGCATATATTGCTAAAAAGAAATGGCTGCATCACCCGGAGGACCATTTGGCCACGATTAAAAGATGGTGGGTGATGACCGGGGTATTATTTATTTTATTTAAAGCCGGACCATATGTGATAGGGAATCCCGAATGGTTTCAATTGATGCAGGATAATATCGGCGGATCTTCCTCAGCTGTTTTTTATTTATTAACGGTCACTTTAGCTTTTCGTTCATCAGTGGGTAAAAAGCTGGTGAAGCCTTTAACGTGGGTTGGACGAATGTCACTATCAAACTACATTTTTCAATCGGTGATCTGTTTTATTTTATTTTATTCTGTTGGCTTTGGGTGGTACGGAGAAGTTACTCCGCTTGCGAGTGTAGGAATCGTAGTCATTATATTTAGCTTTCAAGTGGTATTGAGCAAGCTATGGATTAATAAATACCAATATGGACCGCTGGAATGGTTATGGAGAACAATGACGTATGGTAAGAAACAGCCTCTTAAACGTTCTGACAGTCAGGCCTCTTAGGAAAGGGATGATCTTGTGAACCGCGGACAACTAGAGAAGGAATCAGAGCGCTGGGTAAAAGATGGTGTGATCACTTCTGGGCAAAGGGTGCAAATTCTAAAACGTTATGAAAAAAAGACCGGACATCCGGTTTTACTTACCTTTGCCGCATTATTTATCGGTTTAGGTTTTCTTACGTTTATAGCATCAAATTGGTCCGCTTTATCAGATCTTGTGAAAATGGCGATTATCCTCTTTTTCCTGCTTGTTTTTTATGGAACTGGCGCGATGTTATATCAACGGCGTTCAAAGCCAGTGGGACTTAGCTTCATTATTATTGCCTTATGTGTGTTTGGAGCTGGCATCTTTTTAACCGGACAAATGTATCACTTTACGTC
This sequence comes from Halobacillus andaensis, assembly GCF_014636475.1. Lineage (GTDB taxonomy): Bacteria > Bacillota > Bacilli > Bacillales > Halobacillaceae > Halobacillus_A > Halobacillus_A andaensis. The sequence continues at coordinate 1,249,162 of NZ_BMEL01000001.1, read as the reverse complement.
ATTTAGTGCTTTTCCTTTTTTAATCTGGTCGCTGGCTGGTTTTGGCTTATTGCTTGTTTTTAAAGAATCCATTTTATTTTTAGCTACGTTAGTTATTGTTACAGCTGGCCAAATTTATAGCGGAAGTACGTATCAAGACTTTTACATTCCACTTGGTCTATTGTTTGTTGCAGGGCTTGGCTGGGTTTTGTACAAAAATGGGAACCGTCTCTTAACCGGGTTGTTTGCTATCAGCTATGTCATTCAATCGATGGTGTTTGTTTTTTCATATGGCTGGTCTTATTATTGGCTGATTCTTCTTTTCCTCGCCCTTTATATCGTGAGTCATTTGCCTTATGGGCAGCTCCATTTGAAAACCTTTGGATCAATCGCTGTATTGTCTATCTTTACATTGAATCTTTTTCAAGTGTTTCTTTTAGGCTATGAAAGTGAGGATGTCGAGTATTCAAACTTCTTCTTCTTAGCCTGGTCGATTCTCTTTATGTACGCTGTGATTCAATCGGCCATGGAGTCCACAAAATTTAATTGGATTGATTTGGTGCTCTTCATTCCAGTGTTTCGAATCGGGGCAGGCGATCTTTTGTCGTTGCTGCTTATGTTCGCTTATTCGCTCGGATGGCTGCTTGCTGGCTATCGAAAGGAACAACCAGAGTGGGTTATGAAAGGAACGCTGGCTTTTCTCATTACAACATTCGTTGCTTATTTTCAATTGGCATGGGCGTTTATGGATCGCTCGATCTTCTTTTTCACCGGAGGCATTTTGCTATTTATCCTCAGTTACTTTTTGGAGAAAAAACGTCGCCAAGTTAAAGGAGGGGAGCCATCATGAAGTGGACACTATTTTATGTCGTTGTCAGCTTACAAGCTCTCTTCCTTATCGGAATGTCAGCCTCTTATTATGCAATGGATCGGTGGGGCGAAACCATCTATCTAGAAACAGAGCCTATTGATCCACGGGACCCGTTTTATGGAGATTATGTGACGCTGCGTTATGATATTGAAAGTTTCCCCGCAGAGCTTTGGCAAGGAAGTGAGGATCCAGAGCGAGGAGATATGGTGTTCGTAACTGTAGAAGAAGGGGAAGATGGAAAGTATGAGGTCGTTCAAGCTGCTCCAGCCTCTTCTGCTACAGAAGAAGGTCAAGTGGAGCTAAAAGCAAAGTATGATTGGAGCGATATGTCCCAGAATAACCTGCACGTCAATATTGGCTTAGACCGTTATTTTATTGAAGAGGATACTGGTGATTCGTTCGAACAAGTGGAAAGCCGAGTGGTAGAGATTGTCGTTGCTCCGTGGGGACAGAAAAAAATTACTTCCATTGACTGATTTAAGGAAATGTTAGAAAAAGTGCTTGAAATGGAAAAAATCCTTTCTCAAATGTCAAAAAACCACTTCCACTAATCAGAAAAAAGCTTCGGCCGCGGCCGAAGCTTTTATTTTATTGGCTGAGTACTTCTTTAATTTGTGCAATCGCCCAATCGAGATCAGCTTTATCAATCGTTAATGGAGGGGCGAAACGAATAACGTTTTCATGTGTTTCCTTACATAGAAGTCCTTTTTCTTTAAGGTCTTCACAGTATGGTCTTGCCGCCTCCGTCAGCTCAACTCCAATGAATAACCCTTTACCACGAATCTCTTTAATGATTGGGTTATCGATTTTGCTAAGTTCTTCTTTCATATACGTTCCGAGCTCAAGCGAGCGATCGGCCAGCTTTTCTTCTTCGATGACATCAAGAGCAGCCATGGATACGGCACTTGCCAGCGGATTTCCACCAAATGTAGAGCCATGGGATCCAGGATTGAAGACACCAAGAATTTCTTTATTCGCTACGACGCAGGAAATCGGGAACACGCCGCCGCCAAGAGCTTTACCAAGAATTAAGACATCAGGAGAAACGTCTTCCCAGTCACAGGCGAACATTTTTCCGCTGCGGCCTAATCCTGCTTGAATTTCATCAGCAATAAATAGTACGTTTTCTTGTTTACATACTTCATACGCCTCTTTTAGGAAACCTTCAGGCGGCATGACAATCCCGGCTTCCCCTTGAATCGGCTCGAGTAGAAAGCCAGCTGTGTTCTCCGTAATTGCTTCTTTTAATGCATCGATATCACCATAAGGGATCAGCTTAATACCAGGAAGAAGCGGTCCAAAGCCACGCTGATATTCTTCTTCAGATGATAAGGATACAGCTGTCAATGTTCGGCCGTGGAAATTACCCTCACAAGCGATGAATTCAGCTTGGCCGTCTGGTACACCTTTTTTATCATAAGCCCAGCGACGAGTAGCTTTGATCGCTGTTTCTACAGCTTCCACACCTGTGTTCATCGGTAAAGCCATTTCTTTATTCGTTAACTTACAAACCTTTTCATACCAAGGACCCAGCTGGTCATTGTGAAAAGCACGAGATGTAAGGGTTACACGATCGGCTTGATCTCTAAGTGCTTGTATGATTTTAGGATGACGATGCCCCTGATTGACAGCAGAATATGCGCTAAGCATATCCATGTAGCGGTTGCCTTCAGGATCTTCCACCCATACACCTTCTGCTTTGGAAATAACAATAGGTAAAGGGTGATAGTTTTTTGCACCATATTCTTGAGTCTGATCGATAATTTGTTGACTTTGAACTGCCATGATATCCCTCCAAATTCAAATAAAACTTCACGTACAGTATAACAGGTTTAGTAACAATTTTCTCACTAATAAGAAATTATTCAGTTAAGCTTTTTTCAAGAAAAAAGGACACACACATGGTATGATGAAGGAAGATTCATGAAGAAAAAGGAGGAATATTGTTGGCACACTTACATATTACCTCATGGGTAATTGCCTTTGCCCTAGTAGGGCTAGCAACAACATTTACAAGAAGTGGTAATGAAAAAGCAGCAAAGATCTCACAAATGATTTTACGTGCAACCTATCTATTAATCTTATATTCTGGTGGATCCCTGTTTGCGGAATATATGGGGTCTGACCAAATTGGATTAGCTGTTGTTAAATTACTTGTTGGTTTATGGGTCATTGCAGCAATGGAAATGGTCACAGTAAAATACAAGAAGAAAAAACCAGCCGGCGCATGGTGGGCCCAGCTTGTTATCGCGGGAATTCTGGCACTTATCCTTGGTTTTGGAGTTTTACCATTAGGTATACTGCCTGCCTAAAAAAATTAACCTGCATGCTTTCGTCGCATGCAGGTTTTTTCATGTAAAGGGGGGGGGGGGGATGGTTTGTTTAAGATCATTGTTATTGGGGGTAACAATGATCACTTTTCTCAATAATAATGATAATCATTATCAATGATAAAGTCAACGCTTTTTTTAAAAAAATTCATAGCATCCAAGCCCAGCGTCATACCTTATACTATGATGCTTTTTTTATACGAGGAAAAGACCGAGTGCTTAGTTCGTCAACTGAGTACGTTACGTAAAAAGGAAGGTGACGCCTGTGTGCGGGTTTGTAGGGTGGGTGAATACCCAAAGCAGAGAAGAAGAAAAGCTTCTCATGATCGATAAGATGGCTGAAACGATTAAGCATAGAGGTCCAGATGATTATCAAAAATGGGTGAAAGGGCCGGCAGGATTTGGACATCAGCGTTTAATTGTTGTTGACCCTAAAGGCGGCATTCAGCCCATGGTGAGGCAGGCTAATGGTGAGGAATATGTTCTTTGTTATAACGGAGAGCTATACAATACGGATGAAGTAAGAAATCAATTGAAGGCGAAAGGCTGGACGTTTAGAGGCCATTCAGATACCGAAGTCGTTCTCGTTAGTTATATGGAATGGGGCGAGGCATGTCTTGATCACTTTAATGGAATATTTGCTTTTAGCGTGTGGGAGGTTCACAAGCAGCGGCTATTCTTAGCACGCGATCGTCTCGGGGTAAAGCCTTTATTTTATAGTGAACAAAAAGACGGGCTGCTTTTTGCTTCAGAAATGAAAGCTATTCTTGCTCACCCTCAAAAACAGGCGAGAATCGCTGAGGAAGGTATTCTTGAAATTCTTACGCTAGGACCATCCCGAACACCTGGTCACGGGGTATTTGAAGGAATCCATGAAGTCAGGCCGGGTTTTTGTGCAATATGGCATCAAGGAACTTTTGCAGTGAAACGATATTGGAATGTTGCAAGTGATGCTCATCATTCTTCATTTAAAGAAACGGTCGAACAGGTGAGGCAGCTGTTTATTGATGCTGTTGAGCGGCAATTAGTAAGTGATGTAAAGCTCGGTACATTCCTTTCTGGCGGTGTTGATTCTAGTGCAATTACTTCCATAGCGGCAGATCATTATAAAAAAGAGGGACTGGGCTCATTAGAAACGTTCTCCATTGACTATGAAGAACAAGAGAAATTCTTTAAAAGTAATGCTTTTCAGCCTGATCGTGATTTTACGTATATTCAAATGGTGCAGAAAGCACACCAAACGAAACATTACACATTAGAAGCAAGCGTCGAAGACCTTGTTTCTAGACTGAAAAGATCAGTAGAGCTGAGGGATCTGCCGGGGATGGCGGATGTTGATTCGTCTTTATTATGGTTTTGTGAGCGTATAAAAAACCACGTGACAGTATCGTTGTCAGGAGAATGTGCAGATGAAATTTTCGGAGGCTATCCATGGTTTTATCGCAAAGAAGACAGGGATAGAAAGGGGTTCCCATGGATTCGCTCAATCCAGGAGCGGCAAAAACTTATTCGAAAGGACATAGGCCAGCAATATGACTTAGAACAATACATGCTGGACCGTTATCAGGATTCAATTAATGAAGCTCCGCTTTTAAAAGGGGAATCTATTGCTGCTTCTAAGCATAGACAAATGCTGTATTTGAATATGAATTGGTTCATGCAGACCTTACTAGAAAGAAAAGACCGGATGAGTATGGGGGCGAGCCTGGAGGTTCGAGTTCCTTTTAGTGACCACCGAATCGTAGAATATGCTTATAATATTCCCTGGGAAATGAAGCATCATGGAGAACAGGAAAAAGGTTTGTTAAGGGAAGCATTAAGAGGAATTTTACCTGAAGGAGTGTTAAAGAGAAAGAAGAACCCTTATCCTAAAACATTTAACCCTGACTATACGAAGGCTGTAACTGAATGGATGGATGAAATTTTGAGTGTGCCGCATGCTCCAATCTTTGATTTGTTTGATCATAATGAATTAAAAGCATTGAATCAGTCAGAAGGGAAAACCATTGATACCCCTTGGTTTGGACAGCTGATGACTGGACCGCAGTTAATCGCTCACCTTTGTCAAATTAATTATTGGCTAACCACTTACAATATTCAAATCAAATAAGGTGGCTGTAATAAAACAATAGTAATCTAAAAAAGACCCGAACCATTTAACTTGCTCGGGTTTTTCTCTATTTAAATAGTCCACATCGTTTGCTTAAAAAGGGGCAAGAAGGAAAGTCTCACTTCTCAGGGACCTTAGAGACTCTGTTTTTATTGCTGTTCGAATATCAATTTTTTCTGTCTTTACAAAGATATTTCATTTCTGGATTGACGGCTGGAGGTACAAAGGGATAATCTTAAAGACATAAGTTATAAATAGGGGGAACGGAAGATGAGAAAGTTTGCAACGATTCTCATGCTCATTCCGTTTCTTCTTTTTTGCGCCCATAACTCCCATGCGGCTGAAAAAGAAGAACGTAAATGGCAGGACGAAAGCATGTATTTTATTATGGTGGATCGGTTTATGAATGGCGATAAGGAAAACGACTACGAAGTGGACACCGATGATCCCGCCGCTTACCATGGTGGTGATCTTCAAGGAATTATTGATCAGCTTGATTACATTGAAGAATTAGGTTTCACGTCGATATGGCTGACGCCTATCATGGAAAATGAAGAAAAAGGCTATCATGGATACTGGATTGAAGACTTCATGGAAGTGGAAGAGCACTTTGGAACTATGGAAGACGCGAAAAAGCTAGTAGAGGAAGCACACGATCGTGATATAAAAGTCATCTTTGACTTTGTAGTTAATCATACGGGCTCCCAGCATTCTTGGCTTGATGATGAAGAGAAAGATGATTGGTTTCATGAAGAACAGTCGATTATGGGAGATGATCAACAGCGATTAGAAGATGGCTGGCTCTCTGGACTGCCGGACTTAAATACGGAAAATCCTGAAGTGAAGCAATACTTGTTTGATGCGGCTGAATTTTGGATTGAAGAAACGGGTGTGGATGGATTTCGACTGGACACGGTTAAACACGTTCCTAAAGAGTTTTGGTCAGAGTTTAATGATCACGTGAAATCGGTCGATGAAGATTTCTTTTTATTAGGCGAAGTGTGGAGTGACGACCCTACATATATAGCAGATTATGAATCCACAGGGATTGATAGTTTCGTCGATTATCCTTATTATAATGCGGCGACTGAAACGTTTAAAGCTTCGGATGGTTCTCTCACATCCCTGTCTAATGTGTGGCAGAGGAATAAAGAGTATTATGAAGAGCCGTATCTTTTAGGTAACTTTATTGATAATCATGATAATAAAAGGTTTACTCGGGTGGCTGGAAAAGAGAACGAAAATCCGGTCACTCGCTGGAAATTGGCTTTAACGCATATGTTTACGGCTCCAGGTTTTCCGATTACGTATTATGGAAGTGAAGTGCCTCTGGACGGTGGAGAAGATCCGGACAATCGTAAAATGATGAATTTTAAAGGGGGAGATGAGCAATTAGAGCAGCGGATTGAGAAGCTGAATTCTATGCGTGATGAATTCCCTGCCTTGACACGAGGTGATTACGAGGAGCTTTATAATGAGGATGGAATGTCCGTTTACAAACGAGAATTTGAGGATGAAATCATGGTCATCGCCATTAACAACGCTTCTGGCACGCGTTCTACTGATTTAACGGATTTACCAGATGATCATCAAATGCGCGGTCTATTAGAAGACGGAGTGGTCAGGCAGTCTAATGATGGAGTTTATAAGCTTGGAATGGCACGTGAAACTTCTGATGTATTTGTAGTGGAAGAGGATCAAGGCTTTAACTGGTTATTTATTGGGTTCGTCGGAGGCATTCTGCTGCTGTTTGTCATTGCAGTCGTTTGGATAAGTTTAAAGAATAAGCGTGGGGCTTAGCATACGCTGGCCGAATAGTATGATATATTAAGGATAAGAGTTGACCAATTATTAATCAGAAGGTGAAGGATATGGGAGTAACGATCAAAGAAGTAGCAAAGGCAGCTGGCGTAGCTCCGTCAACCGTTTCCAGGGTAATTGCGGATCATCCCCGCATCAGTCCGGCTACGAAAAAGAAAGTAAAAAAAGCAATGAAAGAGATGGGGTATCATCCCAACGCCAACGCGCGTGGATTAGCAAACCGTTCGACTCAGTCGTTAGGTGTGGTGATGCCTTCTAGTGCAAATAAAGCGTTACAAAACCCATTCTTTCCCGAGGTGTTACGAGGTATTAGTGCGGTGGCCCATCAGCTTGATTATTCTATTTTATTATCAACGGGAGAGAAAGATGAAGAGATGCTTGAAGGGGTAGAACGGATGGTTTATGCCAACCGTGTGGACGGCATTATTTTACTCTACTCTCAAGTGAATGACCCGGTGCTTCATTTTCTATTGGAGAAAGACTTCCCTTTTGTCGTCATTGGGAAACCGAGTGAACGAGTTGACGAAATTACTCACGTAGATAATGACAACATTCGAAGTGGAAAAAACATCACCAACCATTTAATTGATCTCGGTCACGAGAATATCGCGTTTATTGGCGGTTCTACAGATTTAATCGTGACTATCGATCGGATGAGAGGATATCAGCTGGCAATTGAAGAGGCAGGCCTTCCTTATTTAGAAGAATACAGAGTGCATACGGAGTTCTTGAAATCCGGAGGGAGCCAGGCCGTAAGTGAACTATTTAACTTGCCAAAGCCGCCCACAGGCTTAGTGATCGCCGATGATTTAATGAGCATTGGTGTTATTAATATGCTTGAAGAGTTTGGTATGCTGGTACCTGAAGATGTTTCGATTGTCAGCTTTAATAATGTGTATTTATCAGAAGTAACCCGCCCGCCTTTAACGACTGTGGATATCCACATTTATGAACTGGGTTATCAAGCGGCGAAGTGTCTAATCGATAAAGTAAAGAACAAGCTCGAGCCAGCTAAACGTATTATTGTTCCCTTTACAATTGAACTTCGCCAGTCTGCACAATCGAGAGAAAAAACGCTGAACGAATAAACGAAGAAGCAACGGGGCTTCTTCGTTTTTTAACGGGGTTATTTAGGTTCATCATTTAGGAAAAATAAAGCAATCGTTCCAGGGCCGGCATGGGCACCAATAACAGCGCCGATCATTTCAATATGAATGTCTTTTGTCCCGCATTCTTCTTTAATCATGTCGGCCAGCTTTTGAGCTGTCTCGATGTCGTCCCCGTGACTGATTGCAATTCGCTGCTGGTCTAGTACTAAACCACGTTCTTTCATCATATCAACCATACGTTTAAGTACTTTTTTAGACCCTCGGATTTTCTCAAGTGGAATGAGCTTTCCATCTTCTACGTGGAGGAGGGGTTTAATTCGTAACAAACTGCCGACAAAAGCGGCTGTCTTACTCACACGTCCCCCGCGATATAAATATTCGAGATCGTCAACCGTGAAAATGTGCTCCATGTGCTCTGCGTAGTATTGACCGATTTCTTGGATTTCTTCGAAGCTTTTTCCTTCTTGAGCAAGCTCGGCAGCCCTCATAACAATCAGCCCATATCCTAATGAAGCAGCTTTTGTATCAATGACTTCAAATTTTGCGTCAGGGTGCTCTTCTTTAATTTCTTGTTCAATCATTTTGGCGGTGTGATAAGTCCCTGACAATTCAGAAGATAGCGCAAAATAAAGGAATGGCTGGTCTTTCTCAACATAATTCGTAAAGGTTTGACGAAACGCTTCAGGTGAAACTTGGGATGTTTTGGGCGCTTCTCCATCCTTCATCAGCGAGTAAACTTTCTCAGGAGTAATGGTTTTGCCATCTTCGTACTCTTTGTCTCCAATAGTGACACCTAATGGTAAGCATTCAACATTTATTTTATGTAAATAATCTAAAGATAGGTCACATGCTGAATCACTTATAATTGATACATTCATCTTTTCACCTACCGTCATTTGTTTGTATACTTTTAAGTGTAGGCTTATGAGGGAGGATAGTAAAGCGAAATCTTTAAAACTGGCATGATTATTGAAATGTTTTTATGGGAAACGATAATGAAAAGCTTGATTTTAAATTTTAACGGTGATAAAAAAAGAATAGCACTTTTAAGCTGGATAGGAGGTCGACATGTTTTCATTTGAAATTAAACGAATTTTAATCGTACTCATTGGTGCTGTATTTAACGCCGTATCTCTAAACTTGTTCCTTATTGAAGCCAATGTTTACGCAAGCGGATTTACCGGGGTTGCTCAGTTACTGACGAGTATATTCCAAGACTTTTTAAACGTTCCTGGAGTAAGTACAGGTCTTATCTTATTCATACTTAACATTCCAGTTGCGGTCTTAGGCTGGTATAAAGTCGGTAAAGGATTTACGGTGTACAGTGTGATATCTGTTGCCTTTACAACTTTATTCCTAGAGATCATCCCGATTCTGCAGTTGTCAGAAGACATTATTCTTAACGCTGTGTTTGGCGGTGTTATCGGTGGTTTCGGTGTCGGTATTACACTGAAATGGGGTGCTTCAACGGGTGGTCTTGATATCGTGGCTATGATTTTATCACGAATGAAAGATCGTCCGATTGGCATTTATTTCTTAATTATCAATTCTGCTATTATAGCTATAGCAGGTCTTCTTTATGAGCCTGAGAACGCACTTTATACGTTGTTGACGTTATATGTTACGACGCGTGTTATTGACGCCATTCATACTCGTCACGAAAAACTGACAGCAATGATTATCACAACAAAAGCGGCAGACCTCGAAAAAGCCATTCATGCGAAAATGGTGCGGGGAATTACTACTTTGCCTGCGAAAGGTGCTTTTACTCAACAAGATAAAAACATGCTTGTCATGGTTATAACACGTTATGAGCTTTATGACTTGCAAGGCATTATCTCAGAGGTCGATCCTCAAGCGTTTACGAATATTGTTCAAACGACAGGTATATTTGGCTTCTTTAGAAAAGATGATAAGTAAACTCACGGAGAAAAGGAAGTGTTGACGCTGAAGAAATGGATTCCGATTGTGGCAGGATGTTTAGTCGTATTTTTAGTCGGTTGTTCAAATGACGATGCCAATGAAGAAGAGAAAAATAATTCAGAAGAGGAGTCTTCCGAGTCCAGCGAAGAACCAGAGCCGGAAAATATTGTTTCGCTTATTGAACAATTAACCTTTGATTCTAACGTAGAATCTACAGAGGAAGGGCTTGACTTCAATTTCCACATTACAAATGAGGCGGATGAACCTATTATTCTTGGCTTTAATTCTAGTCAAAAATATGAAATTGTTCTGGAGAATGCCGATGGAGAAGAGGTTTACAAATATTCTAATGAACAAGCATTTTCGCAGCAGCTGACCACTGAAGAGCTGGACCCTGGTGATAAGCTGGAAGCGAACGAAACGTTAGAAGAGGAATTGCCTGCTGGAGAATATGATGCAACCATGTCATTTTTAGTGACTTCGATTAATGATCAGCCTCTTGAGACGAAACCTTTTGAAATCACCGATTCTGTGACTGTAGGAAGCGGAGAATCTGGTCAAGAGGCAGACGCCGAGGAAGAAGCTGAAGGGGAAGAACAAGTGAGAGAAGAAATAGAAGCTGCCGCAAATGGGGAAGAAATCTTCCGGGAGCTTACACTCACAGGGGAAAATGGCCAGTACAATATCTCAGGAGAAGCTAAAGTGGACGGCGGAGAGTTTTTCTACAGCGTCGATGATGGTCATAATGTATATATAGAAGAAGAAACCGCGCAAGTAGATGATCCGAATGCAGAGTGGTCCCCGTTTGAACTTGATATAACGGTTAATGAAGAAGACCTTCCTGAAAACGGGGCGCTTATCATGACGATGTTTGACCGGGATGGGGAAGGACAGCCCATTAATATGAATTTTGTTCCTCTGGATAATTTTGAGTCTTAAAAATGCTCTCGTAATCACGGTTCCCCCATTTTGGCTGGAGGATGTACATCTTTCGTGCATGAGAAGGGAGTCGTTACCTAAAACCCTTTATTCTATCGAAGGAAAGAAACTTACACATTCGTAAAAAAAATGTAGAGAAACCTAAAGTTTCTCTACAAGCTGAGGCTGACATAGCGTCAGCCTTTTTTGTCTAGGAAATTATAAAATTCAAAGCTGTGGACATTTTTTTAAAAAGAGCGGTATCCTGCTCCAGCGCCCAGACACTCGCGTCATAAGCAATCCGCCCTTCGGAAGAGAAGACCACCTTCCTCCGGCCGTTTTGCTTATGCGTTTCGTGTCTACCAGGGCACTTGCGCCTTTGTTCTAATAACCGAATTCAGTTAGAACGCCTTCTACTTTAGGAGTTAGTACATCCCAATCTGCATCAGGTAAACGGTTTACCGTAATGAAGTTCTGGAATCCAAAGACGTTGTCTACGCCTTCAAGCTCCATAAGTTGATTCATAATGTCGTATTCACTCGTTTGTCCAGGCATGACGGAAACGCTGCCGTCTCCTTGAAAAATGAGGGAGTCGGTTGTAAATTTACGTGCGTTCGGGTTTGGTGTTTCTTCAATTGTTATTGCCATGATTATTCCTCCAATCTTCTCTATACTCACTCATTTTAGCAGAAAACTGAAGAACACTAAACTGGGAGCCTTTCTGATTCAATAATTTATAAGTAATATGATACAATATGAACAATTTCAGGGAGGTATGAGATGGAAGCCAAATTAGTAGATGTACTGCAACAGATTAAGGAAAATAATTATGAAATCCCGCAAGGACAGAACTTGTCAGAGTTAACGACCATTATGCTGCAGCGTATAGGGTCTCCAGATCCAGTGCTGCGGGATGACTTGATTCATACCATTTTCACAAAACTTATCGAGCGCGATTATTATAACAACGACCAATTGAAGAATATTTTGCGCTCGGTGTTAAATAAAAATTACTTGTTTTATCGAATAAAGATGTCAGCAAGAGAAGAAAATGCCGTCTTTAAAAGAAGCTTTGCCGTCTTGCTCATTCCGCCAATTATGAAAAAGCATCAGCAGACTGGATTGCTTGGAGAAGCGGAAGTACATCGTGTATGGGAGAATTTAAAACGTTATATGGAACAAGAGAAAGACCATCGCGGCTATATTCAAGGAAAGGGCTGGGCCCACTCTATGGCTCATGCGGCTGACGCGTTGGATAGTGTAGCCGCATGTAATGAAATTACGAGACAAGAAGTTATCGACATGCTTCCTATTATCCGTAGTCAGTTTTTAATTGATAAGCCCTATTTGTTTGATGAAGAAGAACGTATGGTGACGGCCGTCTTAACCATGTTTAAAAAGATCGAGCCAGAAGAAAGAGTGGAGTGGTTAGAGACGTTGTTATATCAAAGAAAAAGCTGGAATGATCCGGCTGAAGAAATAATTATTAACAACAGTAAACACTTCTTGCGTGCTTTATACTTCAGGAATATTGACTATCCATGTGATGAAGGCCAACTACGCCAGGTTTTAGAAACCATCTTACGGGAACTTAGAAAACAAGAAGCGTATTAAATGTAGTGGAGGCATGGACAATGTTCATTAAATGGGGAATTTACATTGGCACAACTTCTGGACTGGCCTTAGGAATTTACATGTGGTTTGTCGAGTTGATTACCGAAAAGAAAATTTATACCCTATTAATGAATGTGGATTTCATTCCGGTCATTGGTTCCATCGAGTGGCCGGTGTTTGTGGAATGGTTATTTCATATGATTATCTCGTGGATCATTGGGATACTGTTTTGTTATATTTTTATGAAAAAAATTAAAGTAACATCTAAACGGCAATGGGGAGTTGCTTTGATTTTATCTGGGATGGCCGCTTCTACTTATTTCCCTTTAACCGTGCTTGCCATTAAAGAAACTCCTGAAGTGACAGATGTAACCGCTATCATTTATTGGGTCATAGGTCACCTCCTTTATGCGATTGTATTAAAGTCTTCTTATTACCGTACGTGATATCAGTTCAGCTTGTAGAGAAACGTCAGCTTTCTCTACAAGCTTTTTTATTTCTCCTCATGGCCGAACAAAATCAAAGCAGCAGGTTATCAACTAAGCGATGGTTCCAAGAGGCCTTCTCCATAAAAAGGTAGTCATTTCATTTCGTTTAGTCCTGTTCTTCCATCCAGTTGCATAGAGGCTTTACCATTTGATTACAATAATTTACTTGCTTCCCTAATAAGATTTACAGCGTTTTACAATAATAGAAGAGAAGAAATGAAAAAGGGGAGAGGCGCATGTTTGACCAAGTGAAATGTATCATTTTTGATTTAGATGGAACATTATATGAGGATATACATCATTTTGAGTATTATGCCAATCAGTTGAAAGAGAAACTCAGCTATGGGAAGCATGAGGCGTTTGAAGAGGATTACATAAAGGTATTGCAAGGGGAACATCCTCTGTCGATAGGTAAAGCCTATGATTTGAAGACAGACGCTATATTGACGGTTGATCCTTATACAAATTTAGTCGTTGCAGCTAAGACCTGGAAAGGTGAACCGTGGACTCATGTACAAGTGGCCCATCACTATCCAGAGGAGGTTTCTTTTGATTTTGAGAACATCATCGCCATTGGTGATGGCTGGTGGCTGCCTTTTTCGATTGCCGTTCATCATGGACTATCTTTAAAAGATTGTTATGAAAGCTATGTGCAAACAAAAGATTTTATGGTCTCGGATCAATTTGCCCTCACAAAGACGAGAGGATTAAAACGTATGCTTGGGAAGTGGAAGCAGGATAAAACATTAATTTTACTTACGAATAGCGAGTCTTACGATGTTGTCAAGCTGCTGGACGAGCTGCAACTGAATAATATTTTTGATGAAATTATCGTTTCAGCTCAAAAGCCATCCTTAACGAAGAAACATTTTACACGTATTTTGCAGGAATATGAACTTTTTCCAGAAGAAGTGGTCTCCGTCGGTGATAACTTTATGAATGAGATTGCCCCAGCACTCATTTTAAATATGAAAGCTCTTCTGATTCAAACGACGCCATTTACGTACAAACATCCAAATCTTCAAGTGGTTTCTAGTCTAACTGAAGTCATTAAAATGGAAAGTATTAAAAAAAGATCAGACTCACAAAGAGTCTGATCTATAAGATTTAACGCATGTTATTTTGCTGTTGCTGCTGCTGACCGTTGTGTTCGGCTTCAAGTCTTTGTTCTAATTGCTGTAGCTCTTGCTTCTCTTCTTGAGAGCACTGGCTATATGCAGATTGAATCGCTTGTTTGGCAGCTTGCATATCTTCTTGGCTTGTGTGGTTACCTTTTTGACGACCCTGCGTCATTCGGTTTACCGCATTACGTGCGTTTTCAAATAGGGAATTGGCCATTTTAAAACCCTCCTACTGTGTGTTGGTCTGCTTCCATTTCCTTGCGTTTTGCATCGGATAGTCGTTTCGGTTCCATTTGACGTTCATCAAATGGACGTACTTCAGTCCAACGTTTGTCATCTTTGTTTTGCTTATCCATGACATTCGCCTCCTGTCACAAAAAAAGCCTGAACGCTTTGTGCGTCCAAGCTTAGTATGGCCCCGGCTAAAAAGGTTACTCAAGGAAAAAAATAACTTACATGGCTTTGCGGTTTAATTTTAAAAATTCTGTTAAAAACTCACCAATTCCATTTTGTTCATTAGTATCGGCTACATAATTGGCCATGTTCTTAAGTTCGTCAATGGCATTCCCCATCGCAACGCCAATACCAGCATATTCAATCATCTCAAAATCGTTATCTTCATCGCCAAATGCAATAATTCGCTCTTGAGGGATGTGATAATAATGAGCAATTTTTTGAAGGCCCACCGCTTTATTCATACCTGCACGAACAATCTCAATGACATGCCAGGGTGCACCCCATTTACGATGTTCAATGAGTTCAGCATGAGTATCCAGCTCCTCACGAAGAATTTTTATTTTTTCTTCTTCTGGATGGATCAACAGTGAAGTGGGATCATCCTGTAAATTTGATTGCAGATTACCTACGTTTACAGGATTATCATCATTTGTATGGAAGATTTCCATAATTTCTGAATCGTACTGATCCAAGTAAACCGTGTCTTTTACTTCCGCTAATATATTTCGTACGCCTAATTCATGACACTTGTGAATAATTTTATGGGCCGTTCGTATCGAAAGCGGAGAATGAAGAGCATCCCAGTTTTTATTTTTTGGATGGTGAATGAGAGCTCCGTTAAAATTGACCATTGGTGTTTCTAACCCAAGTTCTTTATAGAAATCAATGCTCGCACGGTGAGGCCGCCCTGTTGCGATACATACGATATGTCCATGATCGATCGCATCAAGTACAACTTCTTTCGTTTCAGGGTTAATGCGTTTGTCGTCTGTTAAAAGTGTTCCATCTAAATCTAATGCAATTAAATGTTGATTTGTCATTTTTTTCACCTCATTCATAGTAACAGTTTAGCGATAATAAAACGTGAATGCAATCTTAGGGGAGCTGCAGCCTCCATCGCAAAGTCATTCCCTGTCGTTACAGAGCCTAATCCTTTCCAATTGAAACACTCGGTGTTACGATATTAATTATACAAAAGAACATGTAAATTTCGATGATGTTCATGTAAAGATTGGAAGAAAGGAATAGGAATTCATGATTGGCATTTATCGGGAAACAATAAAGAACATACCCTCACTAATTATTGTAGAAACAGAAAAATATGAGCAGCCGCTGCCTGTTTTTACATACTTTCACGGCTTTACTTCAGCTAAAGAGCACAATTTACCACAAGCCTATTTACTTGCCCAAAAAGGCTTTCGTGTTGTATTACCTGATAGTATGTATCATGGCGATCGGACCGATGATTTATCCAAAGAAGAATTAAGCTTTAAATTTTGGGACATCGTCTATCAAAATCTGAAGGATTTACAAGACATTAAAGATGAGTTAGATCAACGTGATCTTATATTAAATCGTCGATTTGGTGTTGGAGGTACATCAATGGGGGGAGTGACGACAAGCGCTGCCTTAACGATGTATCCGTGGATTCAAGCAGCCACAGTCATGATGGGGTCACCTAAACCTGTTGACTTTGCCAAAAAACTAATTAAAGATGTGGAACAGACAGGACTACAGCTTCCGATTACCGAAATGGAATTAAATGACCTTTATAGCTCGCTGCAAAGCATAGATTTATCAGCTAATAAACAAAAATTAAATGCACGTCCGTTATTTTTCTGGCACGGTGATGCGGATCCAGTTGTGCCTTTTGAACACGCGTATGATTTCTATAACGAAATCGTAGAGGAATATAAAAACCCTGAAAATATAAGATTTTTACGAGATGTCGGGGTAGACCATAAGGTAAGCCGCTTCGGTGTTTTAGAGATGGTCAACTGGTTAGAAATCGTACTATAAACGTTAGTGGTTTAATCTATGAAGAATTTTGTTTATAATAGAACATGAACTAATGAGAAGGGGGTACTATTATGGATGCAGCACTTGAAGAAAATGTTATGGGCGCCCTTGAAAATGTAATTGACCCTGAACTTGGTATTGATATCGTCAATTTAGGTCTCGTTTATGGAGCTGACATGGATGAAAATGGCAATACTACAGTGACAATGACATTAACGGCCATGGGCTGTCCTTTAGCTGGTCATATCGAACAAGATGTTAAACGTTGTCTTGCTGACCTTCCTGAGGTCAACGAAGTTGAAGTCAACATCGTATGGAATCCGCCTTGGACCAAAGATCGTATGAGTCGTTACGCGAAAATTGCTCTAGGCATTCCAGATTGATCAAACAATACCCCTCCCGTTGTGGAAGGGGTTTTTGTTTAGCCATAGAAGGGAAGTGAACGTACGTGAGACCCGTTGTCTTTCAAATCGTTGGGTATAAAAATAGCGGGAAAACGACCTGGATGACAGAGATGGTGAAGTATGCCGCTGAGTTAGGGGATCATGTCGCTTGCCTTAAGCACCACGGAGATCCATCACCACTTTCGCAGCCGGAGGAAACAGTCGATAGTGTCAAACTACATAGATGTGGGGCTTTTATAACGAGTGTCACTGGGGCGGGGGAAACCCAAATGCTCATGAATCGTGAACTTTCACTCTCACAGCTCATTGACTGGTATGCCGTGTTACAACCCGATATGATTTTTGTAGAAGGGTTTAAGCATGAAGGTTATCCAAAAGCCGTGATTTTGAAAAATAAAAACGATGTGAAGCTGCTTGAACTTCCTAATGTGCAGGTTGTCTTTACATGGGATAGAGAGCTCGTAACAAATCTCGAGATTCCTGTTTATCACATGGATCATTGGCGTGCTTCTATAGAAGATATTTATTCGTACATAAAAAGGGGGAAGTGGCAATGAGTCGTTGTTATACTATAACAAAAGAGCCAATATCAATTGAGAAAACAGTCGGGCTCGTGTCTCGTCCTGAGGCCGGAGCGATTAATACATTTATAGGAACTGTACGTGAAATAACCGAAGGGAAGAGGACTCTTTTTTTAGAATATCAAGCCTATCAATCGATGGCCGAAGCAAAATTAGCTGAAATCGGCGAAGAAATTTCAGCTAAATGGCCAAATACAAAAACAGCGATTGTTCACAGAGTCGGCCGGCTTGATATCGAGGACATCGCTGTAGTTATTGCTGTGTCGACCCCGCATCGAGCGGATTCTTATGAAGCGAGCCGATATGCCATTGAGCGAATCAAAGAAATTGTGCCGATTTGGAAAAAAGAACATTGGGAAGATGGGGAAGAGTGGATCGGCGACCAAAAAGAAACGAAAGCTTATTCTGCAGGAAAACCGGAGAAGGAGGACTTTTCTTGAATAAAATATTATTCTTTGCCGGACTACAAGAAAAGATGGGGAAACAATCCATTGAAATTGATGCATCAGGTCAGAGTGTGAAGCAATTGAAAGATTATATAGAGCAGGAATATAATCTTAGTAAAGTACATGAATCAATGGTCGCTATTAATGAGGAGTTTGCTCCAGGGGAGGAAACCATTAAAGAAAATGATACGATCGCCTTTATCCCTCCTGTAAGCGGAGGATAGAAAAGGGGTGGGGACATAACTAAATAAAACAAAAAATAATCCGAACGATTCTGAGAAATCAGTTCGGATTATTTATGTTAATGAGACTCCACACCATCGCTCCGTTAAAACACTCCGCTTTCCGTGGGCACGGCCTCAGCTTCCGCTTGCGCACCGGGTACCAGGTACCGAAATTCACACTTGGCACTTCGCTCTTTTACAGCTTTTCGGTACCTGGTACCTTTATGCTCCCTCGCTGCAATAGAGTTGCTCGATCGTTCGTTTTTTGACATCTCTGCTTGTCAGAAAGCAAGGGGGCCCCTTTATAAGAAGAACCAGACAAGTCCACCGACGACAAAGCAGTAAATCGCGAAATATTTCAAGTTTCCTTGAGCCATAATGTTCATAAACCATTTTAGTGATACGTAGGAAGCCACAATAGATGCAAGAAAAGCAATGAGATAACTCGGCCACATTACAGCAAAGTCAGCGGCTAGTAAATCGTCGATCGACAGCAGCATCGTTCCTAAACTGACAGGTATAAATAAAAGAAAGGAAAACCTAAGAGCCGTTTGCTGCTTCATCCCAAGCAGCATGGCTGCAACAATAGTGGCACCGGACCGGCTAATACCTGGAATGAGAGCGACAGCTTGGGAAAGTCCGACAATTAATGCATCCTTCCACGTAAGCATTCCATCATTTTTAAGACCTCTTAAGTTACGAATCGTCCATAGAGCAATCCCCGTAATAATTAAAGTAACCCCAACTGTTTGTGTTCCTTTTAAATTATCAAACGCGTCGCTTAATAATATACCGATCACACCGGCCGGTACAGTACCAATAAGTAAGTAAATAATGAAGTTAAAGTCATCTTTTTGACGCTCGTCCTTCGTTAGTAGAAAACCTGTGCCATTACGGATTAACCGAAGGATATCTTCACGATAAATAAGGATAACGGCTATTAGTGAACCAAAGTTAACGAGCACTTCAAAAGCATAACCATCCATTCGTAAGTCCATTAACTCTTGCACGATGACTAAATGACCACTAGAAGAAATCGGAATGGGTTCCGTAAAACCTTGAAATATTCCTAGAAATAAATACTTTATAATCAACCAAATTTGTTCCATCTAAACTTGTCCCCCTTGAATAAACTCACGAAATATATTGATTCGAATTTACTTTCCATTATATGTACGACTTACCTTCGTTTTTCATCACACATGCATGTTATTTCTTTTAAAAAAACCCATATAACCAATAAAAAAACGCTGCTAAAAGGTAGCAACGTTTTTCTAAGGAGACTAAGCTTCTTCTTCCTTAATAACCCCTTCACCAAGTACAATTGCGGCAATGCTGAATATAATTGTCATAATAATGACTTGGGAGAATGCAAATTCCGACCCAGCCATATTGCTGACAACGTATGCCATCATAAAACTTAATAGAAAGGCCCATAATACGGTCCACATCATACGCATACCTACTCACCTCGTTTACACATTCTTTGTTCATTCTACCAGAAGCCTTATAAAAAATAAATATGGAATCGCTTTAGATAGCATGAATTATGAAAGCGACGAATAATATAGAAACAAATAGAAAGGGGGCGTCTGTTTGGTTGTTGTATTATTTAACTGCTTTCACTGGATGGGCTATCATTGCGCAAGGCAGCTGCTCCATAGTGGCCATGAAGTCGTCGGTGTAGATGAAATTGATGATCCAATGAAAGAGCAGTTGTATATGTATGTAGGTCGCAATAGTAATTTTCAGCATTTTAATACGATCGAAGAACGGGATAACCATAGTCACTATACAAATGATGAATCTCATCTTCTAATTTCTAACGAAACACTTGTGATTAAGTATAAACTTTTTGATGAGGTCACCATTGATTTGCCTCCTTTATTTGGTGAGTGGATGGATATGAAGGATAAGGAAATTGAAACGATTGATGATTTAAAACTATGGATTCTTGAGAGAGGCGCTTTATACGTAGGCGACTTCTTTGAAACAGTAATCGATCACGTGGAAAAAGGAGAGATCCTGAGGTTAGCAGAGAAAAAGTTCTCTCTTACTGAACGAGAAACTCAGCCTCAAGAAGTGTTAGAAAGAATTTGGGCCGTACGACATCTAA
Organism: Halobacillus andaensis; assembly: GCF_014636475.1. Taxonomy (GTDB): domain Bacteria; phylum Bacillota; class Bacilli; order Bacillales; family Halobacillaceae; genus Halobacillus_A; species Halobacillus_A andaensis. The sequence continues at coordinate 1,228,851 of NZ_BMEL01000001.1, read as the reverse complement.
ATCAGTAAGGATTATTTACATTATATGAAACAACCCTATAATAGAGAAAGGAATAACTTTATAGGGGTGTACGTATGTGAGAATTTATGGATTAATGGTTATATTATTACTCCTCACAACTGGCTGCCAACAGCCGACAGCCATGGGACATGCGGATAAAGTCGGTCTTTTAGTAGAGACGACAATCCACGATGAGGCATGGGGCCAGCAGGGCTACCTCGGACTTCAATCGATTAAAGATACCTTTGATGTGGATGTATACTTTAAAGAAGGAGTACAATCCTATCAAGAAACGATAGAAGCTGTGGACGAACTGGTCGATCAAGGCGTCAACGTCATTTTCGGTCATAGTCAAATGTATGGATCTCATTTTAAACAACTACATGAGGATTATGGAGATGTACAATTTATTTATTTTAATGGAGCATTTACGGCGGAGAATGTGACAAGCTTAAACTTTAGTGCGGACGCGATGGGGTTCTTTGCTGGAATGGTTGCTGGCGAAATGACAGAGTCCAACCGAATCGGCTTAATCGCTGCTTTTGAATGGCAGCCTGAAGTGGAAGGTTTCTATGCAGGGGCCACTTATCATAACCCACAGGCAGAAATCGATGTAAAGTATACGTATGATTGGGAAAATGAAGAGAAAGCGAAGTTTCTGTATGAAAAGATGGAAAAGGACGGGGCAGACGTTTTTTATCCGGCAGGCGATGGATTCAACATTCCCATCATAGAAAAGGCCCAGGAGGATGAACTCTTCGCGATAGGCTACGTACAAGATCAATCAGGGATAGCAGAAAACACGGTCCTTACAAGCACGGTGCAGCGTGTTGACCGCGTCTATGTAATGGCTATGGATCGCTATCTTGAGGGTGGGCTCCCAAACAAGCCTATTACGTTTGGTTTTAAGGATGGAGCAATAGAAATCGGGTCATTCAGTCCTGCTGTACCTGAGAATGTTCAGCTTCAGATTGATGATGCCGTAGAATTATATATAGAAAAAGGACAATTTCCATACACACGTTAACACGGGATACTTTCCCGTGTTTTTCTAACGTCTAAAGGCTTGATTAAAGGAAAGATATACATTAAAATTAGTACCAAGTCATAATAATTAGTATAAAAAAGAAGGGTAATTTACAATGAAGTCAGGTTCCTCTATGATAGTGAGGGATAAAGCTGCTCGTTCATACGGGATAAAAATTACCTTTAAGGGGATGAATATATGAACGCTGGATTCATTGGAGTAGGCCATTACGCTCCTGAAAAAGTATTAACCAACAAAGATATGGAAAAGATTGTAGATACAAGTGATGAGTGGATTCGTTCCAGGACTGGAATCGAAGAAAGACGCATTGCTGAAGATGATATGGATACATCTGATATGGCGCTTCGTGCGGCTCAAAATGCTCTTGACGATGCGAATATGACAGCAGACCAGATCGACTTAATTCTTGTTGCGACGGTTACACCTGACAATCCGTTTCCTTCCGTAGCTACTGTGCTTCAGCATAAATTAGGAGCTAGAAAAGTAGCAGCGATGGATATTAGTGCCGCTTGTGCAGGATTTATGTATGGTGTAATTACCGCCAAGCAGTACATTGACACAGGCGCTTATGAAAATGTGCTCGTAGTCGGTGTTGAAAAGCTTTCTAAAATTACGAACTGGGAAGACCGTAACACCTGTGTCTTGTTCGGAGATGCAGCAGGAGCCGCTGTGATCGGTCCTGTCAGTGATGATAAAGGGATCCTATCTTTTGAACTAGGAGCAGATGGCAGCGGTGGTCCTCATTTATACCAAGAAGATTACCTTCATATGAATGGTCGTGAAGTATTCAAGTTTGCCGTCCGTCAAATGCCAGAATCCTCAGTAAATGTCGTGAAAAAGATCGGTCTAAAAGAAGAAGACGTGGATTACCTCGTACCTCACCAGGCTAATATTCGTATTATGGAAGCGGCGAGAGAGCGTTTAGGTATTCCTGTAGAAAAAATGTCAGTGAAGGTGAATAAATACGGGAACACATCTTCAGCTTCTATCCCGCTTGCTTTGTCAGAAGATGTGAAAGCAGGTAAAATCAAAGATAACGATCTTGTTGTACTCGTCGGATTCGGTGGCGGCCTAACATGGGGAGCCGTTGCACTCAGATGGGGTAAGTAATCAAGGAGGAATAGTGTAATGGAAAAACGACGTGTTGTAATTACCGGGGTGGGAGCTGTTACTCCTGTCGGTAATTCAGTAGAAGAAATGTGGAACAGCATAAAAGCAGGAAAGTCAGGGGTAGGCGAAATTACCAAAGTCAACAAAGATGATTATCCTGTAAAAGTAGCAGCAGAATTAAAAGATTTTGACCCTTCCACTTATATTGATCGAAAAGAAGTACGACGCATGGATCCTTTCGTACAATATGCTATGGTTGCTTCTCATATGGCTGTAGAAGATGCTGGACTAGAAATTAATGAAAGCAATGCCGACCGTACTGGCGTTTGGATCGGGTCAGGAATCGGCGGAATGAACACGTACGAATCTCAATTTGAAACCTTTCAGAAAAAAGGGTATCGCCGAGTCAGCCCATTCTTCATTCCAATGATGATTCCTGATATGGCAGCAGGGCAGGTTTCCATTGCATTAGGAGCTAAAGGAATCAACTCTTGTTCGGTTACGGCTTGTGCTTCAGGAGCAAACTCGATTGGAGATGCTTTTAAAGTGATCCAGCGTGGAGATGCTGATGCTATGATTACGGGTGGAACTGAAGCTCCTATGAATAAAATGTCATTCGCAGGATTTGCTTCAGCCCGAGCTCTTTCTTTAAATGAAGATCCAAATACAGCGAGCCGGCCTTTTGATAAAAATCGAGATGGTTTTGTGATGGGAGAAGGGGCAGGAATTCTTATCATTGAGTCTCTGGAATCAGCGCAAAAACGCGGAGCTAAAATATATGGTGAAATTACAGGTTATGGTTCAACCGGAGACGCGTATCACATCACTTCTCCAGCCCCTGAAGGAGATGGAGCAACGCGCGCTATGAATCATGCTTTAGATGACGCCGGAATTACAGCCGATTCGGTCGACTATTTAAATGCACACGGAACATCAACGGACCTTAATGATAAGTTCGAAACAACAGCCGCTAAAAATGTGTTTAAAGACTATGCGGCCAAGTTACCGATTTCTTCAACGAAATCAATGACGGGTCACCTCCTTGGTGCAGCAGGTGCAGTAGAAGCAATCATATCCTTAAAAGCTATTAATGAAAGTCTCCTGCCGCCAACGATTAATTACGAAACACCAGACCCTGAATGTGATCTCGACTATGTACCAAACGAAGTGAGAAAACAAGAGATTCATACAGTAATGAGTAACTCTTTAGGCTTTGGCGGTCACAATGTCACTCTTATCTTTCAGAAATTTAATGGTTAATTGACCGTAAACAGCGGTCTGCTCATATCAGCTTGTAGAGAAACTCGGATTTTCTCTACAAGCTTTTTTATGTTTTGAACTTGGAAATGTAAGAATCGTTCGCTGCTCCTTTACTTACATACGTCAAACAAAAAAGCATCCGACCACTAATGGTCGAATGCCTTCACTTTACTATTCATTAAAAAATTCTTGTATATCTTGAGCACTTTTTTCTTCATCGTGAGCGAGAACAAGTCCTATAGGATAGTCCACTCGCTCATTCCTAACGTTGTCATCGGTCGGTAAACTAAAAGTCTCAATATCATTTACCGGATTGAACAGCAAATCTTTACCCAAGTCTAAGATCTTTCCACTCCCAACATTTGTATCAATATAAGGCTGGAGAGTTCCGATCAACCGAGGAGCTTTCATTACTCCGTTGAGCGAGACAGCTTCATCTTTTAAGAGTTTAATAACTTCTTGCTGCCGCTCTACACGGGCGAAATCACCTTTAGAATCACTGCGGTACCGTGCATACCCAAGCAGTTCTTCCCCGTTTAAGTCGTGTGTACCTTGTTTAAGGTCGATGTTCGTATCGGATGCTTTATATTGCATGTCTTTTTCTACATCTACTTCTACACCATTAGGAGCAAGTGTATCAACAATGTGAGTAAACCCATCAAAGTCAATGATCGAATAGTATTCTACGTCAATCCCAAAATTTTCTTTAATGGTTTGGCGCATCAGTTCAGGGCCGCCAATAGCAAAGGCTGCATTAATTTTGTTATAACCATGACCGGGGATATTGACATATAAATCACGCATTAGTGAAGCCACTTTAGCTTTTTCACCGTTCTCATCATACTGAGCAATCATAATCGTATCAGATCTCGGTGTTTCGTCACTTCGCTGGTCAACACCTAATAATAAGACGTTCGTTTTCCCGTCATTATTATCTACGCCTTTAAATTCATCTTTATATTTACTTGAGATATCGTCTAGTTTAATATCGCTTCCGTCATCGCCGGAAACTCTTCCTTGAGATTCTTGTTTCCCCATCATATATTCATAGCCTGTATAGCTTATGGCAGTGATAAACATAAGAAAAATAATAGCAATAAAAAATCTTTTTTTACGTTTCCGTTTACGACGGGTACGCAAGGAGCGTTGCTCTGACATAACATCATTCCTTTCCAAAAAAAAGCTCCCCTTCTAAATTTACCTGTATTTTCTCTGTAAGTAAAGAGGAATATGTAGGAACAAGTCGGATATTGGTAGACATGCTTTTTACACTCCCACATAAAATAAACAAAGGGAAGGGGGACAAGCGATGTGGCAATGGATGCTGCTGCTCGTGGGTTTTGGCTTTTCAGTAGCAGGAGGCACGGTGACCATTACATACTTAAACCTTGTCCCTGCCGGGTTAACCTGGATAGAATTTTTACTGCTCATACAATCAAGACCTGAATGTTATTTATTCCCAGTTGGACTAGCCTTTAGCTTACTCGCTCTAATATTTATGAGAGATTAATTTACTAAATGATGGATGTTAAGAATAAAAAAACCAACATTGGTCATAATGTAACCTAAAGAGTTCACGGTATGAAAGAGAGGTTGCGCTATGTTATATATGCATGATCTGTGGGTGAATTGGTTTGAAGGAGAAGAGAATGGCTACAACGTGTGTCACTTTCACGAGTGGCGAAAAGAAGATGGGATCGAATTAGTTGATCAGATTCCTTTGTTACTCATTGATGAAGACTTGTTTGAGTTTATCGAGAATGACCTTCAGGAATTACCTAAGTCTATGCTTGATGATATTCACAAACGTACCTACATGAAGAAAAATCAAGAACGCAAAACAATCGATTATGCAGCTGTCGTAACAGATGGAAGAAGCGTACTGGTATTTGATACATTAGGTTATTCACTTCCTGTTAAGAAGAGCAGACTGATCCCGCGGCAAGAGCGGCTCGTTTTTGACATGGTGGAGGGAAAACGCCCGTCCATCTATGAATTAGATAACCCTACACCTAAAGAATACCACATCTTATCATTATCTCCAGAAAAAATGGCAGGATTAACCCGAAGAGAAAGACAATTAAAGCAGTTATTAATGATGGCACTTGATCAGCTCCGGCATACAGATCACCCGGAAGAAGTCGGCTATTGGTTAACAGAATGGGATCCTTCACAGTATGAATTGATGAAGGAACTGACAGCAGAAGCAGCCTGGCAGCGCTTATACTATGGAACAATGGAAGGCTGGAGCAAACAACACGAAGAGTTATGCGGAAAATTAATCAAAGGGCAGCCATTCTTTGAAACGATGTGGCAATCAGAAAATCAAAAAAGCACCAAACATTTAAAAAGCCAGAACTGAGTGATGAACTCAATTCTGGCTTTTCTTATTTTTTCTTTTTCACACGTCCAAGACCCATCGCTTTTTTAGCTTTTGTTAGCATTTTATTGGCTTTAAACGAAGCTTCTTCCGCTCCTTGATCAAGAATATGATCCAATTCTTCGGATTGAATAAGTTCACCATAACGCTCTTGGATCGGCTTTAACACATGAACTACTGCCTCTGCCACTCCAGCTTTAAAATCTCCATATCCTTTGCCCTCATATTTTTTCTCTAAATCGGCAATGGTCTCACCGGAGCAGACTGACTCAATGGTTAACAGATTGGATACACCTGGTTTGTTCTCTTTATCATATTTCACGAGGCCCTCTGAATCAGTGACGGCACTTTTGATCTTTTTCGTAATTTGTTTTTCGTCATCCAGCATGGAAATAAATGCTTTTTGATTCGCATCTGACTTGCTCATTTTCTTCGTGGGTTCCTGAAGGGACATGATGCGGGCACCTTCTTTAGGAATTCGAACTTCTGGAACTGTGAAAATATCATTGTACTTATTATTGAATCGCTGAGCTAAATTTCTCGTTAACTCTAAGTGCTGCTTCTGATCATCACCAACCGGCACAATATCGGTTTGATAAAGTAAAATATCTGAAGCCATTAACGGAGGATACGTAAGCAGACCAGAAGAGACGGCTTCTTTCCCACCTGCTGATTTATCTTTAAACTGCGTCATCCGTTCGAGTTCACCAATATAACTGACGCATTGTAACATCCATCCAAGCTGAGTATGCGCGGGAACCTCAGATTGAATGAACAAAGTGGAACGCTCTGTATCAATCCCAGAAGCTAAGTATAAAGCCGCAAGAGACTTAATATTTTCTCTCAGCTTTAATCGGTCTTGCGGCACCGTGATAGCATGTTCATCAACAATACAGAAGTAACATTTATACTCCTCCTGTAAGTCAACAAAATGTTTCATGGCCCCTAAATAGTTTCCAAGCGTCAACGTACCGCTTGGCTGAATACCTGAAAAAATGGTTTTCATCATCAATCACCTCTCTAATAGTTATAAAAAAAGAACCAATCGATCCTTCCGTTATGGAAGGGACGATTGGTTCGCGGTGCCACCCTAATTACTTTTTTAAAAAGTCAGCTCACATTCGTTAACGCCGAATAAACGGACTGCTCCAAAGTCCCAATTCACTATACCAGGCTCAACTGTTTCCACCACCCACAGCCTCTCTTCAAAAGCGATTGGTATAGCTACTAAATCTTTTTCGTCGCAGCTTTCATATTAAAATCTTGATCAAATTATAGATGATTCAAAGATGGTTTGCAAGCGGAGCTTATCCATTGTAGTAAACCACTAATAGAAGCAGTAGGGCAATTAATAAAATGGCTCCTTGAAATAAGAAGAAATGCACAAATTTTTTCTTAAACATTTGGGAAGGGAGCGGTTTGTTTTCAAAGTCATCAAGGTAATCTTTATTTTTTGCTACGCGATTGGTTACTTTTCTAAAACTGTACGTAATCGCATCAAAAAAGCCACCTTTAATGGTCCATAGCAATAAACCAATGAACAGATAAAAAAAACATAAGTAAAACAACAAATCAATAAAAGTAACCAAATCATAAGCTGGAGCCAGCAGACTGAAAATTAAGCTGATCAACAACAGGTTAATGGCAACAAACCCCCATTTATTCCGCACGAATACCACTTTGTCACACATCCTTCACGATCTTAAACTAAGAGATATTATATCATCTATGAACACTCTAAAAAACATGTAAATAAAAGTAAATAACTGAAAATTCCTCATATATTGAATAATGCATGTGATATTCAACTATGCGAAAACTTCGGCGCTATATGTCTGAGGTTACAAAATAACGGTACTTTTTTATTCATCTATTTGAATAGTTATCAAAATAAAACCGGAAAAATCGTAAAATAAACTAGGTAATTAGTCTTATTTTATGTCATTTAAACGTAATAATATAAGGCTTTCAGCAAAAATTTTGAAAAAAAGGAATGCAAAATTGTTTGAAAACTTGTATAATTCGATATGTGGACAACGTGCCACGTCAAAATTTTTATTTTTTAGGGGAGGTCATTTTCTACATGAAAAAGGCAAATTGGTTATTGCTAGTGCTTGCATTAGCACTCAGCATGTTCCTCGCAGCTTGTTCTGGAGGCGACGATTCAGGATCTGAATCTGACGCGGAAAGCGGCAGCGATGGAGAAGACACAGAAGAATCATCAGGCGGGGATAGCGAACAAATACTTAACATTACCGACTCTGCAGAAATTCCAACAATGGATTCATCAATGGCTACTGACGCCGTTGCGTTCCAATGGTTAGGTTCTACGACAGACGGACTTTATCGTCTTGGATTAGACACTCAGCCTGAACCAGCAATTGCAGAAGACCATGAGGAAAGCGAAGATGGATTAACTTGGACGTTCAACCTTCGTGACGATGCTACTTGGTCAAACGGTGACCCGGTAACTGCACATGATTTCGTATACGCTTGGCAGCGTGCAGTAGACCCAGACACTGGATCTGAGTACGGTCCTTATATGATGAGCGGAGTTATCGAAAATGCTGAAGACATCGCTGCAGGTGATACTCCAGTAGAAGAGCTTGGAGTAGAAGCTACAGACGACTATACCTTAGAAGTATCTCTAGAAAAACCAACTCCATACTTTGAGTCTTTAACGGCGTTTGGAACTTTCCTTCCGCTAAACCAAGACTTTGTTGAAGAGCATGGAGAAGATTACGCTCTTGAAGCGGACACGCTGTTATCAAACGGACCATTCATGTTTACTGAGTGGGGAAGCGATGGCTGGAAGCTTGAAAAGAACGAAGATTACTGGGATGCTGACAACGTTAACCTAGAAGAAATTAACGTTTCAGTTGTTAAAGAAACAGCTTCTGCTGTTAACCTTTATGAAACAGATGAAATTGATCGTGTTGGTCTTTCATCTGAGTTTGTAGATGAATACCGTTCTTCTGAAGAGTTCCGTATTGAAGAAGAGCCGACTTTATTCTACTTGAAGATGAACCAGGAAAACGAAATTCTTGGAAACGAAAATGCACGTAAAGCAATTCAAAGAATCGTTGACCGTCAAGCGATGGTAGATACAATCCTTAACAACGGATCTCTAGTAAGTTCTGGCCACATGCCTCAAAACTTTGTGCAGCACCCAGAAACTGAAGAAGATTTCCGTGAACTAAACGGAGAACTAATCGAAACAAATAAAGAAGAAGCTCAAGAGTTATGGGAAACTGCTAAAGAAGAGCTAGGAATTGAAGAAGCAGAACTTGGTTACTTAGGTGGAGACACTGAAGTAGCACAGCAAATGGATGCTTACATTAAAGACCAGCTTGAAGAGCTTGAAGGGCTAACAGTTAATGTTCAGTCCGTACCTTTCCAAGAGCGTCTAGACCGTGACACTGAAATGGATTACGATCTTCAAAACTCTGGTTGGGGTCCAGACTACATCGATCCAAACACATTCTTAAACATGTGGATTACGGACGGTGGAAACAACAAGACTGGATATGCTAGCGAAGAATACGATGCTTTAATTGCAGAAGCAAATGACGAGTTAGCTCAAGAACCAGTTGAACGTTTTGAGAACTTCCTAGAAGCAGAGAAAATGCTAATTGAAGATGATGCAGTTCTTGCTCCTCTTTACCAGCGCGCTGCTGCTCAACTATGGAAGCCTTACGTTAAAGATGTAGGAGTTAACCCGATGGGTGCAGACTACACTTACAAATATGCTTATATTGACGGTAAGGAATAAAAACGAGCCAAACATAGGCTAACTTATAAGGGAGAGAGTATATGTCCATATGTTGGCGTATACTCTCTTTTTCCCTGTAAAGGAAATAGTCGGATAATAAACAAATTTCAGTTAATTTCAAGGGGTTTCGACAAAGGTTAATTTAACAGGAGGTGTTGGCATGGGACGTTATATTACTCAACGTTTAGTGTACATGGTTATTACGATGTTTTTAATCGCAACCTTTACGTTTTTCTTAATGAAGTTTTTACCGGGGACGCCGTTAAGCTCTGCCGATAAATTATCAGAAGAACAACAAGCGGTTGTTTTAGCTAAGTATGGCTTGGACGAGCCCATTCCAGTTCAATATTTCAACTACATGGTCAATTTATTGCAAGGTGATATGGGGATTTCCTTTCAATTTGATAATCGTGAAGTAACGACAATTATTTTGGATCGTATCGGCCCATCATTGCAATTAGGTTTTCAAGCGATGATTATTGGTACAATTTTAGGAATGCTGTTAGGCTTAGTTTCAGCCATTTATCATAATGGAGTATTGGACTACGGTTCTACTTTTACAGCGGTTATTGGTCAATCTATCCCATCCTTTGTATTTGCAGGAATACTTCAGTATTTTGTTGGCGTAAAGCTAGGATGGTTTCCGGTGGCTCTATGGGGTACATGGCAGCATACAGTCTTGCCTACGATAGCATTAGCTATATTCCCGCTTGCAATAGCAGCCCGCTTTATGCGAACAGAGATGCTTGAAGTTATGGGCTCTGACTACATCACAACCGCTCGTGCAAAAGGGGTAAATAAATTTGGCGTTGTATTTAAGCATGGAGTGCGTAATGCTTTAATTCCTCTAATTACAGTATTAGGACCGCTGGCTATTGGTTTAATGACAGGGACACTTGTTATCGAAAACATTTTTGCTGTCCCAGGCATAGGGGAACAATTCGTTAAATCAATTAATACAAACGATTACCCAATCATCATGGGGACAACATTGTTTTTCGCCATCTTTTTCATCCTCATCGTTCTGGTCATCGACTTGCTTTATGGAGTCATTGATCCGAGAATCCGACTTGCAGAAGGAGAGTAGTATCTATTATGGAAAATCATAAGCCTAACAAGGATTTATTTGTACCAGTTGATACGAGAGATGATGATAGCGAAAAAATCAGCCGGCCGAGTTTGTCGTTCTGGAAGGATTCATTTATCCGTCTGCGTAAGAACGTAGGTGCGATGGCTGGATTAGGCGTATTAATCATCTTAATAGCATTAGCAGCACTAGGACCTTATATGAATGAATATGATCAATTTGAACAGGATTTATCAAGAGCGAAAATGCCGCCTAAAGTTGAAGGTCTGGGATGGCTAGGGATGGATGGTACATTAAGTACAGTCCAAACTCATGAATCTCTGGATCAAGCCGAAACGAATGCTTTAATGCGCTTTAACAATGATGAAGATCATATTCAAACCACCGTTCTGAATGACGGAACAAATGGCGAACCTGCTGAAGTAGAAGCCGTATACGATGTCTATGCCGCGAAAGATATGGAAGGGCAGAATTTTTGGTTTGGAACAGACGGTCTAGGCCGTGATTTATGGACAAGAGCTTGGGAAGGTACGAGAATTTCGTTATACATCGCTTTCCTGGCTGCAGCCATTGATATGATTATTGGTGTCGCTTACGGTGGTATTTCAGCTTACTATGGCGGCCGTGTTGATAACTATATGCAGCGTTTTATTGAAATTTTAGTAGGTATACCAAACTTAGTCATCGTAATCCTCATGATTCTCATACTGGATCCTGGGATTCTATCGATTACGATCGCCTTGACCATTACCGGCTGGATCTCGATGGCCCGGATTGTCAGGGGACAAATATTAAAACTTAAAAACCAGGAATTCGTGTTGGCATCCCGAACGTTAGGTGCTCAGGACGGTCGGATTTTAAGAAAGCACTTAATTCCGAACGTTTTAGGATTAATTATTATTAACACCATGTTTACGATCCCATCAGCAATTTTCTTTGAAGCCTTTTTAAGCTTTATTGGGTTAGGACTTCCAACTCCATTAGCATCATTAGGTACATTAGTAGAAGATGGGTTCCAGTCACTGCAAATCTATCCACACATTTTATTATTCCCAGCTGTAATCATTTCACTTATTATGATTGCGTTTAACTTGCTGGCTGATGGTCTTCGAGATGCTCTTGATCCGAAGATGCGCGAATAGGAGGTAGGTGTACAAAATGGAAAAATTATTAGATGTAAAAAACATGCACGTATCCTTTGACACCTATGGCGGCGAAGTACAGGCTGTACGTGGGGTAAACTTCAGCGTAAACAAAGGGGAAACGTTAGCTATAGTAGGAGAGTCCGGCTCAGGTAAATCAGTAACAACCAAAGCTTTAATGAAACTAATTCCGATGCCGCCTGGACGTATTAAAGAAGGGGAAATCCTTTTTGAAGGACGCGACCTTGCAAAATTAAGTGAAAAAGAAATGCAAAAAATTCGGGGAAAAGACATTTCAATGATTTTCCAAGACCCAATGACTTCACTTAACCCGACGATGAAAGTTGGAAACCAAATTGCAGAAGGTTTAATTAAACACCAGAAAATGAGTAAATCTCAAGCAAAAGCCCGCGTGAAAGAATTGCTTGAATTAGTAGGAATTCCAGATGCGGAAAACCGCATGAAACAATACCCTCACCAATTCTCTGGAGGGATGCGTCAACGTGTGGTTGTAGCGATTGCACTAGCCTGTAATCCTAAGCTGCTCATTGCCGATGAGCCTACAACGGCTCTAGATGTAACCATTCAGGCGCAAATCCTAGAATTAATGAAGGATATTCAGAAAAAGACGGACGCTGGGATTATCTTTATTACGCACGATCTTGGCGTAGTGGCTAACGTAGCGGATCGTGTGGCGGTTATGTATGCTGGAAGAATCGTTGAAATTGGAACAGTCGATGATATTTTCTATAATCCGAAGCATCCGTATACGTGGGGATTACTTGGTTCCATGCCATCTCTAGATGCAGAAGATGCCGAGCTTTATGCTATTCCAGGTTCACCACCTGACTTGCTGAATCCGCCTAAAGGGGATGCGTTTGCTCCGCGTAATGAGTTTGCCATGCAAATTGATCGAGAACAAGAGCCGCCCTTGTTTAAAGTGTCTGATTCGCACTATGCAGCGACGTGGCTTCTGCATGAGCATGCGCCTGACATTGACCCGCCCGAAGCAATTAAGAAGCGAATGGCGGCAATGGCCTCTACGGGCAGTGGGAAAGGTGATCGTGTATGAGTAAAGAAAAATTACTAGAAATCAAAAACTTAAAACAGCATTTTAAAACTGGGCGACACAGTGTAGTCAAAGCTGTAGACGGTATTAGCTTTGACATCTACAAAGGAGAAACCTTTGGGTTAGTAGGGGAGTCTGGCTGCGGCAAGTCTACCACTGGCCGCAGCATCATTCGCTTATACAATGCCACTGATGGAGAAGTTATTTTTAACGGGGAAGACGTTCACGGTAAAAAAAATCGTAATGAACTGAAGAAGTTTAATAGAGAAATGCAGATGATCTTCCAGGATCCATATGCGTCTTTAAATCCTCGTATGAAAGTAGCCGATATTATTGCTGAAGGCATGGACATTCATGGCTTAGAAAGCAATGAGAAAGCAAGGAAAGCTAAAGTAGAAGAACTTTTAGAAACGGTAGGACTAAACAAGGAACATGCAAACCGCTACCCTCATGAATTCAGTGGCGGACAGCGTCAGCGTATTGGAATTGCGAGAGCACTTGCTGTGGATCCTTCGTTTATTATCGCGGATGAGCCGATTTCAGCACTAGATGTTTCTATTCAAGCACAAGTTGTTAACCTTTTAAAGCAGCTTCAAAAAGAAAAAGGATTAACATATCTGTTCATTGCTCACGATTTATCGATGGTAAAATACATCAGCGACAGAATTGGGGTTATGTACTTTGGCAGAATAGTGGAACTCGCTGACGCGGACGAGCTCTACCGTAATCCTATTCATCCATATACACAGTCACTTCTATCCGCCATTCCACTGCCGGATCCTGTGTATGAACGGTCACGTGAGCGTTTCACGTACGATCCAAATGATCACGACACGAGCGAAGAACCAGAGTTTCGTGAAGTACGTCCAGATCACTGGGTGCTTTGTACAACTAAAGAATTCGAATATTATCAGAAAGAGCATAGTACTGTAACTTGATTTAGAAAAAGGACCTTGCTTCGGTAAGGTTCTTTTTTTGTTGAGTATTTAGGTATTTTGTCATGAGACTTCTAGGTATTTGGTAACTTTATGGAAAAATTAGCGAAAATATGCAAAACTAGTCTATTCATGGCAAACATCTCTCTATATAATAAGTAGTAGAAAATAAAAAAAGTGGGAGAAGGTAGAAATGGGGAAATTACACCTAAGGAAAGTCATCTACGCTGGCATTATTGCACTAGCCGCTACGTTATTCGTACATAATTCAGAAGCGAAGGCTCAAAAAGATGTGAAAGAACATACGGGAAAAGAGATTTATTTGCAGAGTCTTGATGTACCTGATCGAATTGCACGTTTTGTATTTAATGCAGGACTTGAGTTTGAATATCCGGATGCGGTAAGAGGGATTTATGTCACAGGGCCTTCAGCTGGAGGCGCAAAGATGGCTGAATTGACGGAGCTTGTTGAATCAACAGATTTGAATGCGATGGTAATTGACGTAAAAGAAGATCATGGGAACATATCATTTGAACCACCTGAAGATTCACCATACGCAGACATTGCAGAGCCTTACATAGACGATCCAAGAAAAATGCTTGAGAAGCTCGAAGAGAAAGGTATCTATCCAATAGCTCGTGTCGTAGTGTTTAAGGACAGCTTATTAGCTGAAGAACGTCCAGATTTATCATTCACAAAAAATGGAGAAGTATGGAAGAATAGCCGTAATGAAGCATTCGTTAATCCTTTTGAAAAAGAAGTTTGGGAATACAATTTAGAAATTGCGAAAATGGCAGCTGAGATTGGTTTCCAAGAAATCCAGTTTGACTATGTTCGATTCCCTGAAGGCTTTGAAAATCGGGATGAAGAACTTGATTATGGTGAAGGAGATTATGCGGAGTCAGAAGAAAATAATATAAAAAAACGAGTGAGTGCGGTTACTGATTTTGTAGAATACGCTCGTCAGGACTTAAGTGATTATGATGTTGATGTTTCTGTCGATATTTTCGGGTACGCTGCAACCATTGAAGAATCACCAGGTATCGGGCAAAACTTCTCACAAATCTCGGCTAACGTAGACGTTATATCCTCGATGATTTACCCAAGCCACTGGGGGCCATACTTCGGCATCGATAAGCCTGACACAGAACCTTATCGTATTATTGATGAGTACGCGCAGGTGGAAAATCAAATCCTGGGTGAGCTTGAAGAAGCTCCAGTGTCACGTCCATGGCTGCAGGACTTTGAAGCACCTTGGCTATACTCTGGCTCTACTTTCCAATATGGAAAAGCCGAAGTAGAGGATCAAATTCGTGCGTTACAAGATAATGGAATAGAAGAATATTTACTTTGGAATGCAACCAATAATTACACAGAAAACGTTGATTATACTCCTTAAAAAGAAGCACTGGATATCCAGTGCTTTCAGTTTATAGGATGGTTCCTTCCTACTGGTATGGAGAAAAGGAATAGGAAAAGCGCTACTTTCCGAAGGGCAAGACGGAAAATCTCCTCGGTCTGCTCGTCCCGCAGGAGTCGGCCCTTTTTCCTTTCCTTTGATCAAAGTGAGATATTGGAACCATCATAGAGTGAATGTCCTTATGCAAAAGCTGTTTTCATAAGGGTACAGATTGAGTAAATGGTTTTTTCAGTGCTCTATTTCGAAAAAGGGTTGTAGGAAACGGCGACACTCCTAGGGGAGATACGAATAAGGTGTGACCCCGGAAGGCTGATAAAGCCTGAGGAGGCACACCATTCGCCCCTGGAAAGGGAGTCGTTTCCTGCAACCCTTTCCTCTTCCTCATGCAAGAAATGTTTACACTGGCGAGGTAAAAGAGAGAACTTAGGTTTCTTTATAAGCTGGAAGCATTGGATATCCAGTGCTTTTTTTGTTCACACTAATAGGAGCCGCTCGTTATTTAACAATGAATGGATAATCAGTTATAATGAAACTATCAATTGGTAAGGGAGTAGATCAATGAGTTGGTATAATAAACTGAAACAGTATTTTCCTGTAGAAGAAATGAAATCGCAAGAGCATATGGAGACCCTGCTAAAAGAAAAAAGTGATGTGTACTATAAAGATGAAGGAGAGCATCACGTATTAATGTATGCAGAATTCAAATCCTTTCTTTTTATTGACTATGTATATGTATCTTCCAATGCAAGAGGTCAAGGACTTGGTCATAAATTAATCGAGAAAATGAAAGCAAAAGGGAAACCGATTATTTTAGAAGTAGAACCTGTTGATTATGAAGAAACAGATACAGCAAAAAGACTGCATTTTTACCAGCGAGAGGGATTCAAACATGCTCAGTCTATTGGTTATACTCGACGATCACTTGCTACTAACGAAGAAAACCAAATGGAGATTCTATACTGGTCTCCAGACGATGCCTCTGAAGAAGAAATCTATGAACAGATGAAACGGATGTACGAAGAAATTCACACGTATAAAGACAGTGAATTTTACGGAAAATCATACCAGCCGGTTGACGAAGTGTTAACACTGGACGAAAACCGGGATACTGATGATATTTTAAAAGATTTAAAGAGAACCTAATGAGAATCTAAATCCCTGTCTTATAGAAAAGGCAGGGATTTTCAATTTCTCAGCGTAGTTGAAAATGAAAAACTTCACAAAGATCTAAAAAAAGAGGTTTAAATCTATCGCATATGTGGTAAATTACAGTGTGTGCTGTTCTAATCGTTAAAATTCTGTGAATGTAAGCCTTTTACCTGTCATCATATAGATTTTAGTTGACAACTATGTTATAGTTATACTATAAGATTAGATTATACTAATTTTAAATTAGAGCTGCTTAAAAAAATAATCATAATAAATTTCGAGGAGTGAAGTTTCTATATGGTAACACTTTATACCTCACCAAGTTGTACATCATGTCGTAAGGCGAAAGCCTGGCTTGAGGAGCACGATATTCCTTACACTGAAAGAAATATCTTTTCAGAGTCTTTGACGATTGATGAGATTAAAGAAATTTTAAGAATGACAGAAGATGGTACAGAAGAAATCATCTCTACTCGTTCTAAAGTCTTTCAAAAACTAAAAGTTGATTTCGATCAGCTTCCAATGCAGGATCTATTCGACTTGATTCAAGAAAATCCTGGTTTGCTTCGACGTCCAATTATTATTGACGATAAGCGTCTTCAAGTTGGATACAACGAAGATGAAATTCGCCGTTTCTTACCTAGAAGTGTACGTACCTTCCAACTTAAGGAAGCACAGCGCTTAGTAAACTAAATGCAAAACTGTCCCGATTAAAAAAATCGAGACAGTTTTTTATTTTTCTGCCACTTGTTTGTTGTAAAAATAACCGAACATGATAGTTACTAATACAACCACAAACGGAAAGACGGTCATGATCGGAGCAATGACATGAATCCACTCTTCGACATGAGGGTCTTCTAAAATCATTTCAGCTGCAGTAAAAGCTAATATACCAGCTCCGATGTAAACGAGAATCGGAAATTTTTCCATTAATTTTAAAATGATCCGACTACCCCAAATAATGATGGGTACAGATATTAATAAGCCCATCACGACTAACGTAACGTTTCCGTGTGAAGCGCCTGCAATAGCTAATACATTGTCAAAACCCATGACAATATCTGCGAATACGATGGTTTTTATGGCTGATAATAAACTATCGCTGCTTTTAATGGAGGTCGTATCTTCCTCATTAATTAAAAGCTTGATCGCTATGTAAATGAGAAGCAATCCGCCGATCAAACGCAAATAAGGGATGGCCAATAAATATAAAGCAACGGTAGTAAGTACGACTCGAGAGGCTACAGCTAGGCCTGTCCCAATGAAAATCGCCTTGTTTCGCTGGTGCTCAGGTAAATTACGGCTGGCTAACGCAATAACTACTGCGTTATCGCCACCAAGAATAATGTCTATACTAATAATAATCAGGATGGGTTCAAGCAAGTCCCAGTTCATTAAAAAAACACCCCTCTAAGTAGTGACAAATTTCAAAAAATAAGCTAGAATAAAAAACCAACCATCCCTATAGAGAAATCAAAGAGGGCTTGGGTTCTAGTTATCTGCTGATTCGAAGCAATTTGTTTTCCATTTTAGATTTACTGTCATACAATATAAGTACATCAATCCTTACGCTAAAACATCACGATGGTTGAAGCTTTGACCTGAAGGGTAAGGTAAGAATAAGCGACTTAGGGTTACGATCCCTTCCGCCTATTAAACGATAGAAGGGAGAGAGAGAAATGGAAATCGAACGCATAAATGAAAACACTGTTAAGTTTTACGTTTCTTATCATGATGTCGAACAGCTGGGCTTTGACCGCGAAGAGATTTGGTACAATCGCGAAAGAAGTGAACAGCTATTCTGGGAAATGATGGATGAAGTGAATGATCAGGAAAACTTTCAAGCCGACGGCCCGCTCTGGATCCAAGTTCAAGCAATGGACAAAGGCCTAGAAGTGATCGTTACTAAAGCGCAGGTTTCCCAAGATGGGCAAAAGCTCGAACTCCCAAGTGATGAGGGTAAATCAATTGATGTACCTGTAGACGAGAACTTAGAACATTTACTTGAAGATAAATTAGGTCATTCAGATTCAGACGAAGCAGTCAACGAACAAGATGAAGAAGAAGTGAATGAACAAGAAGCATTGGCTCCACTCAATTTCACATTACGTTTTCAAGAATTTGAAGATGTGATTCAATTGAGTCACTATATGGATAACAAGTCCGATCAAATTGAACACGCATTGTATCACTTTGAAGGTACCTATTATTTATATATTCAGTTCAATGATGAAAATATGAGTGATGATGAACAAGAAAATATTTTAAGTCAGTTAATGGAATTTGGACATGAGTCGTCTGTGACGATTTATCGCCTGCAGGAGTATGGAAAAGCGATCTTTGCTGAACAAGCATTGAATCAAGTAAAAGATTATTTTCCAGCTGATAAGTAAGAGCGCACTCACACATGGAGTGTGCTTTTTTTTGTGGGTAAATAAAGGGTTTTTGTATGGATTGTCGAATTAGTATACATAGAGGAGGTGCTCTATGTTCCATGCTTATGATAAAAGCGGCAAACTTACAGCCCTTTATCAATATTCATTTTCCGCATTAGAAAAACAAAGGAAAACATCCTCATTTTATTGCCCCGTATGCAAAGAAACCCTCATGATTCGCGCCGGTCAAAAAATCACTCCACATTTTGCTCATTTTCCTACAAGTACGTGTGAAGTAAATCAACGAGGGGAAAGTGAATACCACGAAACTGGTAAGTTGCTGTTATATCAATGGTTATATCGTCAAGGATATGAAATTGAAGTAGAACCTTTTTTGTCAGAAATCAATCAGCGCCCTGATTTGCTTCTCACCCATAATAAAAAGAAAATAGCGATCGAACTTCAATGTGCGACCATCCCGCCCGATGATGTATTAAAGCGCACAGCAGGATTTCAGGAGGCTGGTATTTTTCCGCTATGGATCTTAGGAAGAAATCAATTAAAACAAAAAGGAAGATATATAATTCAGCATGAACAATTTCATAAATCTATGGTGTATTTATTTCAAAAACAATACTGTATGTATTTTTTAGATGTGAATGCACAGGCTATGACCACAGTCCATCAGTTAAATAGCTCTTCGGTTCGTTCCTCCTTTGCTTCCTTTCAAACGTTCCCATTACAAACGATACGTTTTCCTCAACTATTTAAACCTTCTTTATCTTCTTTTCATCCCTTCTATTCTATGTGGGAGAAACAACAGTATCAGTTTCGTACTCACTATAGAAAACGTGTGGGTAGTATAGAAAGACAATGGAGGCAGTTCCTTTATTTGAAAGGACTTCACTTTTCGCTTATACCAAGCGTTTGCTATCTGCCTGTAAAGAGCCAATTGTTCCTAAGTGAAGCTCCTTATGTGTGGCAAACTAGATTCATTCTTCAACATTATATGCCCAAGGCGAATGGAGACGTGATTACTTTTCCAAAAAGATCAGTCGAGTCCGCTGTTAATAGCACAAGCAGCTTACTTTATAACGAGTACATGGAGTTACTGCAACAATTAGGATATGTTAATCGCACCACCCAGCAAGAGTGGGTGAAGGGTCATGACATTCATTTCCATGATCACATTGACCAGGCGGTTGCTGAAGATCGACGAGTAGTAAATGAGCTTAAACTCCATAATTATTTATAGTGGAGAGCAGGAATTACGGTAATGATCTAGAACTGTTTAGTGTGACGAATTACTTTTGAGGAGGATTAGTATGGCATCGACCAAGCAGCTACCAAAACGAGAAGAAGTACCTAAAGAACGAACATGGGATTTAGAATCTATATTTGAAACGGATGAAAAATGGTATAAAGAATTTGAGCAGGTAAAAGAAGTTATTCCTGAAATCGAACAGTATAAAGGCAAGCTGGGTGAATCCTCTGAACAGCTTTTTAATTTGCTGAAGCTGCAAGATGAAATCTCTCACCGAATCGGTTTGTTATTTACGTATGCACATATGAGAAATGATCAAGACACAACGAACTCTTATTATCAGGAAATGAATGCAAAAGCTGAAAGTCTATATACAAAAGTAGCTTCATCTATGAGTTTCATTACTCCAGAAATCCTCGCTCTTCCTGAAGGAACGGTGGATAAGTTTATAAATGAGAATAAGGATTTAGAGCTATACAAGCATGCCTTAAAGGAAATCACTCGCCGCAAAGACCATGTCCTTAGTGAGAAGGAAGAACGTTTGCTCGCGGGATTTTCTGAAGTAGCTTCGAACCCTTCGCAAACGTTTGGAGCATTGAACAATGCGGATTTAACGTTCCCTTCCATTAAAAATGAGGAAGGAGAAGAAGTAGATTTAACGCACGGTCGTTATGTTGGTTTCCTTAAATCAGAAGATCGGGAAGTGCGTAAAAATGCGTTCCAAGCCATGTATGATACGTTTGGACAGTTTAAAAACACGTTTGCCTCTACGCTGAGCGGAAATGTGAAGAAAAATAATTATTTTGCTACAGTTAAACAGTACGAACGAGCAAGAGAAGCAGCGCTCGACCGCAACAATATTCCAGAAACAGTATATGACAACTTAATTGCAGCGGTGAACGAGCGTCTGCCTCTGATGCATCGCTATGTGGAACTGAGGAAGAAGGTGCTTGAGCTCGATGAACTTCATATGTATGATATGTACACACCTTTGATTAAAGATGCTGAAATGAAGGTGTCGTATGAAGAAGCTCAAGAGCTTGTAGTAAATGGCTTGAAGCCGCTTGGGGACAGTTACGTAAACACGGTGAAGGAAGGGTTTAAAAACCGTTGGATTGATGTGGAAGAAAATAAAGGGAAACGTAGTGGGGCTTACTCCTCCGGACATTATGGGACGAATCCGTTTATTTTGATGAACTGGCAGGATGATGTGAACAATTTGTTTACTCTTGCTCACGAGCTTGGTCACTCACTGCACAGTTACTATACGCATGAGAATCAGCCTTACCGTTACGGTAACTATTCCATTTTTGTAGCAGAGGTTGCGTCCACGTGTAACGAAGCGTTGCTGAATAATTATATGCTGAAAAATACAAATGATAAAAAAGAGAAGCTCTATCTATTAAATAACTTTTTAGAAGGTTTCCGTGGCACTGTATTTCGTCAAACGATGTTCGCTGAATTTGAGCATGAAATTCATATTCAAGCTCAGAACGGTGAAGCTCTTACTGCGGATAAGCTTACTCAAATCTATTATGACCTGAATAAAAAGTATTTTGGTGAAGAGCTTGTCATTGATGACGAAATCGGTCTTGAGTGGGCACGTATTCCTCATTTCTATATGGGGTACTATGTCTATCAATACTCTACAGGCTATGCTGCAGCAACCACACTTGCCGAACAAATTTTAACAGAAGGTGAACCGGCTGTTGAACGCTATATGAGCTTTTTAAAGGCGGGAAGCAGTGATTATCCAATTGAAGTATTGAAGCAGGCTGGAGTAGACATGACATCTAAAGACCCTGTTTATGAAGCGTTGGATGTTTTTGAACAGAAGCTGAATGAAATGGAAGAGTTATTAAAATAAAAAATGAAAAAGATCAAAGGCGCAAGCGCCCTGGTAGACACGAAACGCATAAGCAAAACGGCCGGAGGAAGGCGGCCTTCCCTTCCGCAGGGCGGATTGCTTATGACGCGAGTGTCTGGGCGCTGGAGGTCGCTCTTTTAAACATATATATCCACAGCTTAGAATTTTATAAATTCCTAGACATTGAAAAAGTTCCGCAGGTTTCGTTAGGAGAAACCGCGGAACTTTTTTTTGTGAAAGAGGAGGTGAAGGAGAAAATAAAACGAGAGCACGAGAAGAGGAGTAGTAATATATAGAGGATATAGACGCATTAAAGCGAATAAATGAAAGAAACAAATGGCAAGAAATAAAATGAGATATAGAATAAACAACCAGATCTTCATAATGAGAGCATCCCCTTTCTTGGTTCGTAATCATAACTATTTTATTCAAAAAGGACAGGATTATGAGAGGATTAGTAGTCATAAAAAAATCCACGGCAAGCGCTGCAGCTCACCATGGATCAGTTATTGACCATCAATATATTCCCAAAATGCTCCGTGTTTTACGGGGATTTCGCGTGCTTTTTGCTTTAGCACAAGTTTCTTCATTTCTTTCTTGGCTTGTTGCTCTGACCAGTCATAGACCACAGCGATTTCTTTATTCGCGACGAAGCGGTAGTGGCTTAAGAATTCTTCAAGCTGGGGCTTCTGAGCTGGTTTAGGGTCTTTTTGTAACATCTCTTTTAATACTTTTACATAAACATCATATGAATAAATGCCGGTAATCTTTAAACCTGCTTCCTCGTCCGATTCGTTAAAAACGACCATGGAAGGAGCAGAATCAACGTCCATTTCACGTGTTAATTTAATATCGCATTGCAATGCTTTCCTGGCGGATTCGGAATGTAGGTCCTTCTCAAATTCACGAACATCGAGACGACTTTTCTTCGCACATTCCAGCAAGACACCTTCGTCAGAAATGTTCTGCTTCTCTAAGAAGACATATTCCTGGACTTTGCGAAGAAACCGCATGCCTGCTTTTTTCCCTTGAAGCTCTGCTGCTTTAACGGCAAGTGCCGTAACTAAAGGGGAGGATACTGGGTTTTCAATCCAAACATCGCCATCGCAACACATTCCTGTGCGGGATCCTGTCTTATCCCACACTTTTTTCAGCTTCTCTGGTCGATCGGAATCACAGTTTTGCAGGGAAGCTAAGTTTCCACTGATGATCGGGCGAATAGAGAAGAATCGTCCATATTCGATGGTAAGCTTTTTCAAGATCGGTTCGAGTGACCAACAATCTGGGCAAAGTGGATCCACGAATACGTACATCTCAATGGGTCTTTTTAATAAATCAAAAAAACCAGTGGATGTACCTTGTTGCTCTCTTGAGCTATTTAAGCTTTTCCAACTCACATCGATTCTCCTTTCTCCTCGTCCTCTGGTGTGTTCATCATGTGGTTAGCTGTCATCGTTAAGCGGTCAAGCATTGCTGTACGATAAGGTTCTTCAATTTCAGCATCCGTCAAAGCCTGGTCCATACAAGAAAGCCAAGCGTCCCGACGGGTTGGTGTAATTGTAAAGGGAAGGTGGCGTGCCCGAAGCATCGGATGTCCGTGCTCTTGAATATATAAAGGGGGTCCACCGAAAAATTGAGTGAGAAATTGCTTTTGTTTGCGCCTTGTTTCCGTGAGGTCATCCGGAAATATAGGGATGAGATCAGGATGTTGGCTTACATAATTATAAAAATGATCAACAAGTTCGTTTAATTTTTCTTCTCCAATAGCTTCATAAATAGTGCCTGGTGTAGGTTGCATAAAATCCCTTCCTGTCTGTTTATTTATTTTAGCAACGGACAACTTGAACGGCAACTAATCTGATTGAGGCTTGGCATTAAAGAACCTCTTGATCTTATTATCGGTTTTTCTCTCAGGAATATGATAATTAGCGAGCAGTTCGCGAAAAACGTTTAACCCTGTTTCTTTAGACCGGGCTTCGAGCTCAAGTTCGTAATCACTTTTTTCAAAATAAAAGCTGTGATCAAGCACAACCGTTGTGTTCTTATATTCCTGTTCTTTTCGGCGAGTCATGAGAGAGCCCATGTATTTAAGTTCATCAATGGATACACCAAGCTCGCGCAGCTGTTTTTCAACATGTTCAGCTGACGTCGGCCGGCTGATCATCCATTGATTCACATCGTCTTGAGTCAGCACATCATGTGTTTCCAGTAAGCCTTCTGAATGAGGCTGCTTTAACGTCAACGTCCACGTATCTTTTTTCCTGCGAATTCGAAGAGCCGCTCCTACTTGCTTCAGCTTAAAGTCTTCAGTTTCAAAATAATAGTTGGTTTGTTCTATAAGTTCAACTGATTCGAAAGATAAATCCTCGTAAAGCTTTACGTATTCTTCTTCGGTCAGTAAGTTTTTAAATTCAATTTCAATTTCTTGGGACATTTGTACTTCACCTCTTATCATTTATTATGATTTATTTGTCGTTCAAATTGCAAAGATTAACCATTCTCATCACGTTTGATTCTAGTTTAAGCTGGTAAATATGATACAATAATGATGAGTCAAACAGCTTAACCATGCTAGACTGTAGGATACATAAAGGTGGTGCTCAACACGCATGAATTGGGATATTTTTATAGCACCCTATGCTCAAGTGGTGGAAGAATTAAAGGTTAAATTAAAAGGAATGAGGCAACAATTTGAATATGAGCGCGATCAATCACCGATCGAATTTGTAACGGGTCGAGTGAAGCCTAAATCGAGTATTATTGAAAAAGCTCGACGAAAAGGGATTAATCCAGAAAATATTGAAGATGAAGTGCAAGACATTGCCGGCGTTCGCGTCGTTTGTCAATTTGTCGATGATATCTATTCTGTGGTCGATATGCTCAAGAACCGTCATGACTTTGAGATCGTTGAAGAGAAGGACTATATTTCACGAAAAAAAGACAGCGGGTATCGTTCGTTTCACGTGATTATTAAATACCCGGTGGAAACGATTCATGGAGAAAAAATAGTTCTGGCCGAAATTCAAATTCGTACGTTAGCTATGAATTTTTGGGCAACAAACGAGCATTCATTAAACTATAAATATGCGGGACAGATTCCCACGGAAGTTAAATCAAGGCTAAAACGAGCTGCTGAAGCTGCCTTTCGATTAGATGAGGAGATGTCCAAGATTAAAAGTGAAATCCAAGAAGCACAAAAAATTTTCAACGAAAAACAGATAAAAAAACCAGAAGGGAGCTGACGGCATGAAGTTTTCGATCCTCTCAAAGGGTGATAAAAAATCCAACGAGATCCGCACGAAAATCAAAAATTACTTAACTGAATTTAAACTTGAATACGATGAAGAGGAACCAGACTTAGCGATTTCCGTTGGTGGCGACGGAACACTTCTAGAAGCATTTCATACCTACGTTCACCGTCTGGATAAGACAGCTTTTATCGGTGTCCATACCGGCCATTTAGGTTTTTATGCAGACTGGACACCGGATGAACTAGAAAAATTGATCATTGAAATCGCACGCACCCCATTTCAAGTGGTTGAATATCCGCTTCTTGAAGTAACCATTCGCCCCAATAGCGGCGGGACAGAGGATCGTCATTTAGCTTTAAACGAGTGTGCCATTAAAACATCAGAAGGATCAGTGGTACTTGATATTGAAATCAAAGGCGACCACTTCGAAACCTTTAGAGGAGATGGTCTTTGTATTTCTACCCCGTCAGGAAGTACAGCGTACAATAAAGCTTTAGGCGGTGCGATTTTACACCCCTCGCTTGAAGCGATCCAAATTACAGAGATGGCGTCCATTAATAATCGCGTGTTCCGGACAATCGGTTCTCCTCTTATTTTACCTGGCCATCACACGTGCTTATTAAAACCGAAAAACGATAAAAGCTTCCTTATTACAATAGACCATATCACAAAAACCTATAAGGATGTAAAATCGATTCAGTGCCGAGTGGCGAAAGAACGTGTTCGTTTTGCACGTTTCCGCCCATTTCCATTCTGGAGTCGAGTGCATGACTCGTTTGTAGCAGATGAACATTCCATGTAAACCGTTAATTAAATCCTGGATTGTAAAAGAACCCATCAGGATGAAAGCTTTTTTAAGGAATCGAGCGAATTTTTCAGCTCAATTGTATAAGCATGTCAAACAGGAAGCTGTGTTACAAGTCAATGGTGTGAGCGTTCCACATTGGACACATTTACAGCAGGGGGATCAGCTTTCGATCATTTTTCCTAAAGAGGCACGTGGGCCGGTGATGGTAGGTGAACCTATTCCGTTATCCATCGTTTACGAAGATGAAGATATTATCGTGCTTCATAAACCGTCAGGGGTTGAAGTGTCTCCCCGTCCGAACCACCCTTCAGGGAGCTTAGCTCAGGGGTTGATTCATTATTACGATACGAAGGGCCTGCCGTATACGGTTCATATCGTGACGCGGCTCGACCGTTACACTTCAGGACTAATGCTTGTGGCCAAGCATAAGTACAGCCATTCCGTTTTAACTGCTAAGCTTAATGAGGTGGAGCGGAAGTATACGGCATTGGTCGAGGGAAGAATGAAGATGAAAAAAGGGGAAACAGGCACCGTTGATGCACCGATTCGCCGTAAACCGGGTTCTATTATTCAGCGAGAGGTGCATCCAGAAGGGAAGCACGGAGTCACCGAGTATGAAATCCTGAAAAGAGGAAGACGGTACACTCGGGTGGAATGCAAGCTGCAAACAGGTCGTACGCATCAAATTCGAGTGCATATGGCTTCGATCGGATATCCGCTTGCAGGAGATTCGTTGTATGGGGGAGAAGATATCCCAGAGCTTGATTACCAGGCGCTGCATTGTCATCAACTTACGCTCCGCCATCCATGGACAAGAAAATGGATACGTTTCTCCGCAGATCCCCCCGCCGCCTGGAAGAAATACAAATAACAAAAAAGCAGGCTCATGGTTCCTGCTTTTTTTCTTTTTTATCTGTGTACCAGGTACCGAAAAGAAAGGATGTTGTACCTGGTACACAAATTAATTAATTTTTTCTTCCACTAACGGCATCGTAGAGGGGACGCTGACGGTTGTTTCTTCGGGCAGGCGGAAGGCTGTGAGTTTATTGCCGAAGACGCAGCCTGTATCGATGTTAACGGTTTTATTGACGAAGCGAGGCTCATATACAGGAGTATGTCCATAGACCACCCACTGATCTCCATTATAATGCTGAGCCCAATCTCTTCTTTCGGGCCGACCGTCTGGTAATTGTTCCCCCGTAATATCTCCGTAGAGGACAAAGGTTCTGATCCGTTTATTTACTTGACCAATGTCTTCCTCGCGTATGCCTGCATGAGCAACGACTGCATGGACTTCAGGTATTTCAATATATAATGGAGAGGCGTCATAAAGTTCAATAAACTCCTTTTTCACTTGATTCTGCTCATCTTTCGTTAAGCTTTTTAATTCGGCAACCGTCGTTTCAAGGCCGTGTTTTTCCTGGACAGGATTGCCTTTAAAGTAGCGGTACAACTTATTGCAATGGTTCCCTGGCACATATTTGGCTATGCCTTCTGTCATTACGAGCTTGTAAACGAAACGGATGGTTTCAATCGATGAAGGGCCCCGGTCAGTAAGATCACCTACGAACACCGGAATACGACCTTCCGGGTGATGAGGCAATCCCCTTCTCCACTCGTATCCAAGCTCTGAGAACAAATTTTTTAATTCATATAAGCATCCGTGTACATCACCAATAACATCAACTTTCATAAAGATAACTCCTTTTATAGGTGTACCAGGTACCGAAAAGCACTTATGGTGTACCTGGTACCCAGAGAATAAAGAAAAAAACGTAGTTTTAATGATATAATCGTTCAGTGTTGCTTTTTTACTTTTGTCAGCGTTCGATTTTTTTACATTTGAGCAATTTGATCAGTTGCCTTTATAATTATAAGTGTACATCAATACGTCAATTTTTATTAGCAAGACAACCAGTGGTGAACATTTACTAAAAGAATAAGAGTGGGGAGGGATAAGTATGGAGCATTTAGAGGATCATGAACGGATGGACGTCTGGAAAACGATTGAAGACGCTCTTTTTAATGATCAGATTGATCAGTTCCGTGCCGAATTTCTTGATTTGCATCCTTACGATCAGGCGAAAATATTTGAAGAGGTAGAAGATGACGTCCGATTGCAAATCTATACTTATTTGTCTCCTGAAGAAGTTGCAGACGTGATGGAACACATTGACTACGATGAAATTGAGCCGTTTTTTACAGAAATGGACCCTAGGTTTGCGGCTCAAGTGTTTGCTGAAATGTCTACAGATGATGCGGTTGATATTTTAAATGAGTTGGATAAGAATAAGGTTGCCAGCTTTCTAACCATTATGGACGATGATTCGGCTGAAGAGATTAAAGACCTGCTTCACTATGAAGAGAAAACAGCCGGATCGATCATGACGACAGAGTTTGTTGTTGTCAAAGCAGGGATGACGATCCGTGAAGCGATGCTTCATTTAAGAAAAGAAGCTCCTGATGCAGAGACGATTTACTACACGTATGTGATTGATGAAGATAAACGTCTGGTAGGCGTTATATCTTTACGTGACTTAATTATTTCAGAAGAAGACTGGGTGATCTCAGATGTTATGAGTGAGCGTGTCGTCTCTGTGTCCGTAGGGGAGGACCAAGAGGAAATTGCACGGATGATGCGAGATTACGACTTTCTTGCTTTACCGGTCGTTGATTTCCAAAATCATCTACTAGGGATCATTACCGTTGATGACATTATGGATGTTATGGAAGAAGAGGCGAGTGATGATTACTCTAAATTAGCAGCCATTTCTGATGTGGATGGTCCTGATGATCGCGCATTTACTTCGGCTAAAAAACGACTTCCTTGGCTTGTCATTCTCTTGTTCCTTGGAAGCTTGACCGCAAGTCTTATTGGCAGATTTGAAGAAACACTGGACCAAGTGGCGATTTTAGCTATCTTTATTCCTTTAATTGCCGGAATGGCAGGAAACACCGGTACTCAGGCCTTAGCCGTTGCTGTTCGTGGAATTGCGACTGGTGAGACTTACAAGCAAGGAAAGTCGAAGATCGTTTTTAGGGAAGCGGGAACCGGTTTAATAACAGGGATTTCTTGTGGAATTCTTATCTTCTTAATCGTATTTATTTGGCAAAATAATCTTTACTTAGGATTACTTGTAGGTTTGTCGATTATGATCACCTTAATTGTGGCTACACTGGCAGGTGCCCTTGTTCCACTGGTTATGCACCGGTTCAATATTGATCCTGCTGTAGCATCCGGTCCTTTTATAACGACGATTAATGACTTAATATCGATTCTGATCTATTTCGGGCTGGCGACAGCGTTTATGAGTTTACTCCTATAGTGTTTGTGTTTTTGTGAGTGATATAATAAAATAGGAGCAGGTACTAATAACAAATCATAATACTAATGAAATCACCTCGAGGAGGATTTTTGAAATGAGTAATTTTTCACTAGAAGGTCGTACGTACGTCGTTATGGGCGTAGCGAACAAACGAAGCATTGCATGGGGAATTGCCCAATCTCTAAACAAAGCGGGTGCGCGTTTAATTTTCACATACGCTGCTGAACGCTTTGAAAAATCTGTCCGTGACTTGGCAGCTACGCTGGAAGGCCCTGAATCTCTATTCTACGAATGTGATGTAACGAATGACGAAGCGATTATTCAAACATTCGAAAACATTCAAAAAGACGTAGGCGTTGTACACGGTCTGGCTCACTGTATCGCATTTGCCAATCGTGATGAGCTAAAAGGCGAATATTTAAACACAAGCCGTGATGGTTTCCTAACGGCTCACAACATCAGTTCTTATTCCCTAACAGCTGTAGCAAGAGCGGTTCAGCCGATTATGTCCGAAGGCGGCGGAATTGTGACTCTTACTTATCTTGGCGGGGAAAAAGTAGTGGAAAACTATAACGTGATGGGTGTAGCTAAAGCAAGCCTCGACGCTAGTGTTCGTTACTTAGCTAACGACTTAGGCAAGCATGCGATCCGCGTAAACGCGATCTCTGCAGGACCACTTCGTACACTTTCTGCTAAAGGTGTCGGCGACTTTAACAAAATCCACCAGGTGATCGAAGAACGTGCACCACTTCGCCGCCCAATTACTCAAGAAGAGGTAGGCGACACAGCATACTTCTTAATGAGCGACTTGTCACGTGGCGTAACAGGAGAAATTATCCACGTGGACTCTGGCTTCAGCACAGTTGCCTATTAATTCATAGTAAAAAACGTCCTGACATTGAAGTCGGGGCGTTTTTTTGCGCTTTTAGGCTAGTATTCGTCCGCCATTTTGTTCGTTTGGCTGGTAAATAGTTTATTTTTGTATGCAAAATGAGAAATTCGTCTGCATCTGTGCTATTTTGTCTATAAATGCTATCAACTCACCACTGCTTTGCTAAAAATTTACTTCGTCTCTCGTCCATTAAAATTGGGTACATGAAAACTTTTCGCCGCATATACATAGAATGATGAATAGAAAAGGAGAGATGAACGTGGCGAATAAAAAGCAAAAGGCAAAACCACCGATTCTTTATATTACCCAGCCTAACCTGCCACCCGCCGAAGTTTCCATGCAAACAAGTTTTCGTAGTCAATCCACCGCTAAAAAACCATCCTTAATTGAAAGTGAATTACGAATGCGTAATCAGTCCTTGATCAACGGTGAGGGAGAAACGACAACGGAAGAAGCGCCACCAAGTGAGCCTGCGGCTGAAACCGAAGCCGATTCATCTTTTGGCTCACGGAAAGATCGGCGCCAGCGCTTTCGGGACATGTCGCTAGAAGAGAAGGTGAACTACTTTATTCAACTGCCAAGTCAGCTTCCAAAGATGAAGTGTGAAGTAACCACAGCGGATGATACATGGAAAGGCTATATTCAGAGGTACGAAGATGGAATTGTTCATATGAAAATTTTTCAGAAGCCTTTTCAAAAAGAAGTCCCGTTTGAAGAGATCCAATCGATTCGGTTACTTGGGTTTTAAACGCAAAAAACCGCGCCCGTTGCGCGGTTTTTTCATGTGCTTAGGATAATGCTGTAATTGCTGGTAAGCAAGTCACATGGCAGAAGCAGTCTAAGTCGACGGAAATGCAAATGCCAGTAGCTTTTAGGTTGCCTGTTTTTTGCTCAACTGGAGAATTTGGATCTTCGTTCTTGTCTTCTGGATCACGAAGAAGTTCAAGTGTTGCACAGCAGTCCTTATCAACGTCTTTCACACGGAAATAGAAGCTTCCTTTAATGTCTTTGATGGAATCACGACGAGCACCAAATCCCTTAAAAGGTTTGCAATTCCCTTTGCAATAAAGCAATACAGGAACCGTGTCACGACCTGAACCTCCTGTGTCACCAAGCAAATCCCCAATCGACTGCTCACAGCTGGTGTTGCAATCGGATAGTACATCATTTTGTGCTGCAACGATTTCACTTAAAATGTCACAAACACAATTACCTGAATCATGATGTTTGCCACAGCTCATTTTCGTTTGCCCCTCTCGATACGTATTGACGTAATGTCTTTAATAGAATATGTCGGACCTAGATTCGGGTGTGGGCATTTGTCTCTTTTATGCAAAATCGTAGGCGAATGATTGTGGCCTGGGCCATTGACTATACCAATTAGGGAAAGAAACCATACAGTATCAATGACTATTAATAAGGAGATGAAACGAATGTCTGAAAAGAAGCGGGAAAAGAAAGTGATTTACGTAAAAGATTTAGTAATCAAAGCCGACAACGTTTTTATTGATTCAGATGATAAACACCGCAGACACGATAGAGATGATCGTAGGGATGATCGTAGGGATGAGCGCAGGGACCATCACAAAGACGATCGTAAAGATCGCAAACATCGTGATCCGTTTTTTGGCGGTTGGTTTGATGATGAATCAAGCAGCTCTGACCGTCATAATAAAAAACGTAAGCACGACGATGAATCAAGTTCTCACGGTGGATTTTCTTGGATCTAATCACCCCGGTCACTACCTCGTAGTGGCCGTTTTCTTTTAAAAAGAAAGGAGTATGAATGAATGGTAACAGGGTTGGAGTTATTTTTAATCATTTTTGCTACGTTTCGTGTCACAAAACTTATTGTCCAAGATGTTATTTTTGAGCCGTTGCGTGCACCTTTTTTTACAATCGTTCAAGAAGGCACAGAAGAGTGGCTGGAACCTAAAGGAGTCATTGGAGAATTAGTAAGCTGTCAATGGTGTGTAGGAGTTTGGGCATCGCTATTTGTCATATTTCTTCATCTATATGTACCTTACAGCGAACTGTTCATTCTTATCCTGGCTGTCGCAGGAATTCAATCAATTATCTATGAATGGAGTCGGAGAAACGGGGAATAATGGAGTGAGAAAAAGGGTAAGCATAAGGATAAGGAGGAGAGATCATGGGATATATTCTGCCAATCCAGCATTATCAATACCAGGATTATCAACAGAGAGTTACATCCGATGAACGGTCGCCGTTTGCGCTCGACCGTGTGTTTAAAGTAACACTGGATCACAAGCTGAAAGAATACTATACCCCTAGAGAACAAGATCGAAAGAACTCTCAATATCTCCATCACCAGCTTCACACACCTAAAACAGTTCATTATAATGAGAAGAAACGTGCAACGGATTTGGAAGAAAAAGTTTATTCTGAAGTCACAGGGAAAGGCCAGCGCTTCAGTGAAACCATTTAAAGAAATAGGAGAATATCGATGTCATTCCATCAAATCAATGATCACTGTTATTATTACGAAAGCGCAGTGAATATAGGTTACGTAACAGACGGCAGGACAGGTCTGCTTATTGACTCAGGGATCGATCGCTCATCTGTGAAAAAGGTAGAAAAGGAGCTTCGTAAAAGGGAGCTGCCTTTAACTCACCTTTTTATTAGTCATGCCCATGCTGACCATTATGGAGGGGCAGCTTATTTACAAGACAACTACGATCTATATACATTTGCTCCAGCATTTGAAGCTGCGATATTACAAAACCCATCACTAGAACCTCTGTATTTATTCGGCGGAAACGATCCTTTGCCTGAACTGCGTAATAAGTTTCTAGAAGGGCCAGCGATGAATGTGGACGAACTCGTTGAAGAAGGGGAGTTCACGATAGGTACGATACCTGTGAAAAGTATTTCAACGCCTGGTCACAGTTACAACCAGTTATCTTTAGTCATCAACGATACGCTATATGCAGCTGATGCTTACTTTAGTGTTGACCAATTAAAGAAGCATAAAATTCCTTACATCACAGATGCTCACGAGACAATAGAAAGTTTAAAAAAGCTGCTTGATGTCTCATGCTCAGGGGGACTCCCTGGCCATGGAACATATGAAAAAGACTTTAAGGCTACTGTTCAAGCGAATATCGACTATCATGAACGCCTGTTTGTCTGGTTAGAAGCGAATGTAAAAGAAGCCATTACTCACGAAACGATTGTGGCAAAAATGTGCTGTGAATTCGAGGTTCAAGCTCCCCAATTGTCTCAATGGTTATTATACCGGACGGCGGTGACCGCTTATTTAGTAGGTCTCATCAAACGAAAAAAAATCACCCACAAGGTAAGTGATTTTTGTTGGACGTTTTATCGAGTTGGCTGTTCATAACCCATAACAAAAAGCTGTTCGCCTGGCGTATACTCTGCAATAAAAACTTCCTGAATGCCACTGAAGTTTTGAGTATATAGCTCAGCTTCAAGCCAAGTCTTATCTAATCCCAGTTCCGTAAGATTGTCCCAAAGCACTTCACCGTCACTGATAAGCACACGAGGGAGAGCGACCTGCTGAGGGGGGAGATTCATATCTTCGCGAGTTATTGTTTCCACTTGAGATTTTCTCATAACAGAAATAGTGCCATCTGTTTCAAGTACAGCAAATTGAACCTCCTGCAATGAAAAAACATCTTTCGTCCGTAACAAATGCTGAAGCTGGTTTATATCTAACTTATTATTTTTCATTTGCTCACGATCAATCTGTCCTTGATTAATGATTATGGAAGGTCGGCCTTCTAAAAATTTTCGGCTACCTTTGAATTTTTCAGTCATCAACTCTGTGATATATAAAAGAATGGCCCAAAGAAAAACAGCAAAACCAACTTGAAGAACCCCCACTTCTTTATCATAAAGCGCATTACCAACTAATTCCCCTAGAATAACGGCTGAAATAAAGTCGAAAGCAGTGATTTGGGTGATTTGTGATTTGCCTAGCAATTTGGTTAAGGCAAATAAGGCGAAGAACCCAAAAATTAATTCGACCCCAATGCGCATATACTCCATAGTATCCCCCATCCCCGAATTATAGTCTGCTAGCATTGTGGACGAAAAAAGATGATTTTATACAAAAAACCTGCCAATCAAATTGGCAGGTTTGTATTTATAACACTTTGATCATAGTAACGTGCGGAATACCCGCATCCATGAATTCTTCAGATACAGTTTCATAGCCTAAGCTTTTATAAAAACCTTCGGCATGCGTTTGAGCATTCAACTTCGCCTTCTGATAGCCGCCGTCCCGTGTCACCATCTCCATATACTCAATGACTTGCTTGCCAAGCGACTGACCACGGTGAGATTTTGCTACACAAATGCGCTCAAACTTTCCATATTCTCCTACAAAGCGCAGACGAGCAGCCATTAAAGGTTCCCCGTCAATATAACCGACAATATGAGTCGCAGTCTCATCATACTCATCGTGTTCATCTTCAACTGACACGTTTTGCTCATTTATAAAAACTTCCTTACGCACAGTGAAAGCATCTTGTCTTTCCTGTTCATTTGTAACGGTGCGCAAATCTAAAGCCATCAGCTTATTCTCCAAAGCGGAACGTTTCATATACGCTCCATGCTCCATTCTCAAGCTGATAAAGCAGCTGGAAGCGATCGATTTTATCTTCAATATTAAACTTCAGCATGCTTAAAGTACCGTACACGTCGGAATATTCTTCATCAGAAAGTTTTTGAGCAATTGTAATATGAGGGACAAATGAATACTGTTTATTATCCGGTAAATGATCGCTATGCAACCGTTCATTAAGCGAAGCAATCTCGTCAGACGGTTCCACTTTTAAATAGATGGTATTGGTAACCGGTGTAAAAGAACTAACCTTTTGGATATGAATGTTAAAAGGCGTCGTCTCCTTAGCTACTCTCTTTAACTCAGGAATAATCTTGCTTTCAATTTGCTCTTCATCTGCCTCGAACGGCTCCTTCAGCGTGATGTGTGGTGGAATCAAGGCGTAGTGCGGGTCGTAACGCTTCCGATAAGAATTCGCTTCGTCTTGAATTTTTTTTGATGGAAATGCTGCAATTCCGTATTTCATTTGCTGATACCCTCCTTAATCTTCTTTCGCAAACATCGTTTTTAACGCGCGGGGAAAATCCTTTTGCCAGGATCCCCACGTATGATCCCCATCCAATTCGAAGAATACATAGGAAAGGGGCTGCTTATCTAAGTATTGACGCAACTCAAGATTAGGCTCTAAAAAGTTCTTTCGAGCCTCATCTGTCGTTTTTACATCCGTTTCTTGATTTCCAATCGTATGGTAAATGGTTAAAGATGATAAATCATCGATCGATTGAATGTACTCAAGAACGTGTTCATCAACATAAGGACTCTGCATGATGACATTGCCAAAAATATTCGGGAATTTAGCCGCTGTCATTAATGCCAACGTCCCAGCAAGTGAATCGCCAACAAGCGTTCGACCTCTTCCCATACTAAACCCAGGAAATTCCTCATCTAATAAAGGAACAACCTCACGGACAAGGAAATTCACATAATCCCCTTGTTTCTTACCATCAGGGTGATATTTATCCTGACGATCATACTTATCATTATAATGAATACCAATAAAGATGGTATTTTCAATTTCGCGATCCGAATGAAGCTTATCACTCAGCGTCGCTGCACGCCCCATTTGGAAGTAATCATCACCATCTTGCATAATACAGAAATGATACTTATAAAGAGGAGAATAATTCTCTGGTGTATACACCTTGATTGTCATATCCTCATCTAAATACTGACTAGAAATTGTGAAAGTTTGAAACTTACCTTTACGTCCCACAAAGCGCCTCCTAACAACAACGATTACTATAAAAATTCCCGCATCGCAGGCTTCATAAACGTACCACCCTTATTTTATCACATTATTCAGGAAAAAGTAGAAGAGATGCGAGTCCCCTTATTATTCCATTTTATTCGACAAAATACGCTAAAAACTAAAAATTTTAGTAGGAATCGTTGACAATAATTAAATCTCATTGTATATTATTATTTGTTCGTAACAAATTTTACGAATGATTTACGTTACATATATGATTCCGTAGCTCAGCTGGGAGAGCGCCACCTTGACAGGGTGGAGGTCGTTGGTTCGAGCCCAATCGGAATCATCCATACAAAGTGCCGGAATGGCGTGGTTTCCTAGCAGAGGGGAGGCCGCGTCATTTCTTTTATTTTTGGCACTTGTTGCCGATTTTTTTAATTAGGCATTTTTTTCGCTTTGTAAAGATTCCATCAAGTTTGCTTGCTTCTTCTTGATCAGCTGCTTCTAATACATGGCCATAAGTATCCATCGTAATTCGAATATCCGCATGTCCTAACCGTTCAGAAATCACTTTTGCATGTACTCCTTGATTGATTAACATGGTGGCTGAAGTATGGCGAAGATCGTGCAAACGAATGTAGCGTATGTTTTTTCTTTTCGTAAATCTCCGCCACCAGGTAGTTGGAGTAGTAGGGTCGAAGTGGGTACCATCCTCATTACAAAATAGCCATTCATGGTGATCCTCCTGCCATATCTCTCCGGCTTTCATTTTAAGTCTTCTATTTTCCATATATAATTTTTTCAGAAGGACCATTACGGAATTGGGTAGCGTCACAATTTTAGTGGAATTGAAGGTCTTCGGATCCTTTAAAACAGGTCTTCCTTTTTCACCTCTAACAATAGCTGGATCAATCGTTATTTGATTCTTGTCCCAATTAATAAGGTCTGCTTCTAGGGCAAGGTTTTCTCCACGTCTAAAACTACAAGCAAGGATAAGGGAAATGAATACCTGCCATCTTAGTGATTCATTATTCATCTCCTTAAATGTACCTTCTAACTCATTCTCATCATAAACGCGAGCCTTTACCTTAAGTTGAGCGTGGAAAAAAGAAGCTAATTTCCATATGGTAGGAGAAACAGCCATGCCAGCTGTTCTTACCGAAAATGGGTTCATGGAGAATACTTCAGATCGCGGTAAAATCAAGTGGACTTCCCTCATGCTGCCTGAACATGTTGAAATGGTGAAAGAAACTTATAAGGAACAAAATAAAGTAGAGAAACCTTTACTAGATTAACAACAAATGCAGGATCGCGCATTTGTTCATGATATAGCAATGAAAAATAACCTTACTATCGAAATAAAATACCATAATGGCCACGCATATAGCTATTCACAGGTAAAAGTAATCGGGATGAATGAAGGTACTAAGAAAGTTAATTTAGTGGCTGAGAATGAGAAAGATGAACTAGCAATATGTTTTTATGACATTTTTGAAGTAACCATTTTGTAAAGCTAAGTTATCTTTTTAAATAACCGTAAGATTAATACGAGAATTTTTGCGAAAAAACCTTGGTCCATAATTAGAGAATGAAAATCCTCTTCAGATTGAGGAGGATTTTAAATTATTTCCCTTCCATATCTGGAAGAGCTTTTTGCATGTTTTGAGCAGGTTGACTCTGCCTTGCTCTTTGAGCTAGTTGTTGGATCCCGCCGTTACGGTTCATTCTGGAAATTCCATACATAGCTGCGGCACCGATAGCCCCGGCAGTTCCAAGGGCAAACCAAGAGTTTTTCCGATTTTGCATGAGGAGTATCCACCTTTCTTTTTGACTTTTTAACATCATATAGTCTAAGTAATTTTTAGTTTTTTAACTCCTTATTCACTCCAAGAAAATTTAATGAATTTTAGGATAATCTTTTCAAGCCTGTAAAAAATAAAAGAACAAAATTAAAAAGGAGGTGGAAATACATGAAACTAGGTACATTATTTCTATCCGTAATGATCTTCCTATCTATCCTGCTTACGGGATGCGGAACTAATAATCAAGAACAACCTGAAAATCAAAATATGCAACAAACTCGGTATGAGCAGCAAAATCAACAAGATCAACGCGACCAAATGGGACCTAATATTAATGATGAAGAGCAAATGATTGATTATGATGAACAAGAACCTGATGTAGGAGAAGAACCCTCTGAGGAAAGAAGAAATAAACAACGTTAAGCGTCAGTGTTAATTTCAATAAAGAACTTAATTTTAATGTTTTATTATTATAGTGCACCTCGCAAAGCTACCACTCTGCTAAAGCCCCCTCCTAATGGATGGGGCTTTTTGTATAATCTCTTTTCTCATATAGAACTGTAATTTTCTCCTTTTAGATGAATATTTATGTATTTGAAAGGAGTGAGTTAAAATGAATGCAGGTAACTATGATGACTACAATGAATATGAAGAAACAAGAAACTTACATGATAAATGTAAAAAATACATGCATTATCATGTAACTTTAACGATGAGAGACGGTAGTTCTTTTGATGGTATTATCGATGATGTGGGCAGGGATAGATTTAATGTATTAGTCGGTGAAGATGCGATGGAACCAGAGATTGAGAATGAAGGGGATACTCGTCAATTTTATGGTGGATATGGGCAACCTAGAAGAAGATTCCGGCGCTTCAGACGTCGCGACTTCCCCCTGGCCTCTTTAGCAGCATTAGCGCTATTACCTTATGTTTCTCCATATCCGTATCCATATCCATATCCATATCCATACTATCCTCAACCATATTATCCTTATCCATATTACTAAAGAAATTAGAAGCCCCTTCATGGAGGGGCTTTAAAATTATCTTAAACTCAGTAAAAGAAAAAGACCCAATACTCTTAATAAGAGTATTGGGCTAACATACAAAAATAACCCATCACGAAAGACTAAAGTAGGTTGCTGGAGACCTTTAACATCTTCGTGTTATTTTGAGAAGTAAAAATTACAGATTAATAACCTTGAATGGTTATTATTTAGGTTTTTTCTCATTTCTCATTGATCGTTCCAACTCATTTAAAAGCTTATCCAGCGATTGGGAAATAGCAAGTAATTGCGGGTCATTAGGGTTATTTTCATACGTTTTATACATTTTCGTTCTGAGCACTTCTATTTTTTCTTGTAATTCTTTGATACTCGACAGTTCTATACTTCCTCTCCACTTAAATTGCATCTGTAAGAGATATAAAGGAGAGAAGTTCACTGATTAAAACACATAGTTTTCCTCTAGCTAGTAAATTGGTTTGCTTCCCTTAATGCTTCATATTCAGTACTAAACCCGGTCCACCATTGAAATAGTTAAAAACAAACAGATACTTTTCTTATACCACTATAAGGTTAAATGCTGAATAATCTTATAAAAAGGAAACTTTAATAACCAGAAGATATTTCATTTTAGTTTCAGCCCTACTCTATTCCGCAATGCTATTTCCATTATGGTAGTACCCTACAAACTTAACAGCGAACCCTTTTTGTAATGAAAACGTAACCTTTAGTTATTTCATCCTCAATTAAAACTGTGGCATCATTAGCATTTTATAAAATGCTTAAATTGAGGCACGATTTTTCTTTTTCTAGAGTACAGATTAGTAAGAGAACTCAATCAATACCTTTTAGATATGAATTTGTTAGCGAGGCTAACGTCATTCTTAAGCAGTTCCTTTAAGTCATATGACGGATAATAGCCATGATTATACATAAAAGTTAAACAGCAGCGTGCGTATCAATTACGTTACTCAAATGTTTTTTTAACACATTCCGAAGAGCAGGAGTTGCAGTTTCCGTTATAGCAATGGCATAGTTTCTAACTCCTGTTTTAAATAAAGCCAATAGATCACCAGCATAAAATGGTAATTCATTACGATAGTGATCCTCCATTGGTACAGGTGCCATGGGGTAAAACGCCAATAACTCTTGAAGATTTTTTGTTAAACCAGTGGTCGCTTGTTGGTAAAGATTTCTGAGTGTGGGATCATTTTTATCCTTGCAAGCTTTTTTTAGTTTCATTATTCCTATCGATTGAAAGGCTACTAATTTATGTATTTCCATTGTTTCATGCCAAGCAAGATGTGAATGCTGGTCCATTTAAAAATTCCCCCTTAAAATTTCGCATTCGATATTATATACATAAAAAAGTAAAATGAAATTTGTCTTAAGAAAGTGAGTACAGAATTATTAAAGTAGAATAAATACCTCCTATCTTGGTAGACTAAATGAAAGAAGTAAAAGGAGCTCTTAGATATGTGGATCAATATACTAATTGGTCTAGTTCTTCCTGGTGCAATAATAGGTTACTTATTCAAAAAAAATCCAGTAGTAATAACATTGATGTATCCTGTAGGGGTAACCTTTGCAGTTATATTCAATTTTGGGGGTTTTGGACTTTTTTGGGATGTTTCTCCGACTTATGAACATAACCCATCCTTGTCAGCACTTCCTTTTATAATCGGTTACTTTCCGTTATGGTCTTGTTTGTTTGGATTTATAAAAATAAAGGAAATAGTCAACCCTTTTTTGCTTACTTTATTATTCACT
Source organism: Halobacillus andaensis (assembly GCF_014636475.1). Taxonomy (GTDB): domain Bacteria; phylum Bacillota; class Bacilli; order Bacillales; family Halobacillaceae; genus Halobacillus_A; species Halobacillus_A andaensis. The sequence continues at coordinate 1,188,317 of NZ_BMEL01000001.1, read as the reverse complement.
ATTATTACCACAATTCTGGAACTTTGGGCTGTTTGGCTGGGGAAAATCCTTTATTTAAATGGTTGGAACTTTTTCTGGACATTTGTTATTTATTTAGCAGGATTTATTGGAGTAATCTTCTATATAAAATTACTTAAGAAGTATAAAATTTTAAGGCAAGATTTTGTTGATCATAATTGTATATAGTGGACAGAAGTGGACCATTTGTGGACCAAATTCAACAAATCTGATAAAGAAAGGTTCTATTCATTACTATTGAGCTTTCATAAAAGTTGATATAAAAGTATTTATTACAAGACTTTTGGAAATGATCATACAGGGGCATTCACTTTGACAGGGTGGAGGTCGTTGGTTCGAGCCCAATCGGAATCATCCATACAAAGTGCAGAAATGGCGTGGTTTCCTAGCAGAGGGGAGGACGCGTCATTTCTTTTTTTATTTTAACACTTTCCATTTATTTTGTTTGCTGGCTCTTGATCAGCAGCATTAGAACATACCCATTTTTAACGAACCGCAGCTTTTTTGGAAATATCCACCGCAAAATAGAAGGTGTAGTGGAATAAAAGTATTTATCATTCTCATGACAAAGTAATTTCATATTTTCCCTTAAAGTATTTAATTTTTGGGGGTAAATGATTAAACTAACTTAAATTGCCTATTCATACGGATCTAAGAGGAAAAGTATGCCATCAGGTAAATAGGTTGGACTACATCAATACGTTTTATTTTTAGATAATAAGCCTGTGTTAGTCTGTCACGCTAGTGTGCTACCATTTTAACGATGATGATTTTTCGCCCTCCTTATATGGGGGGCGTTTTCTATTTTCTTGAAATAGGGTTGCTTTTATTATCAATTAGAGGTTGAACTTTCACGGAGATTAATAGAGTTAAAGTTTAGGAATCGCTTGTGTAGTCCATCAAAAATTATGAACAGGATGTGGTGAAAACATGCTAAAAAAAGTGACTGGTTTATTAGTATTTATCTCAGTTTGTCTACTCATGTCAGGAAAAACCTCAATGGCTGAAATCTACGAAGTTAAACCGGAGGATACCCTATCGAAAATTTCAGATAAGTATGGAATACCAGAAGATAAGATCGTAAACAGGAACAAGCTGCTATCAACTACACTTAAGCCAGGTCAACAATTGGAAATACTTGATAAGTCCGAAATTGATGAAATAAAAACTCCCCATTTAACTACGATTAAACTCGGTAGTTCTTTACCGGAGTTATTAATAGGCCCTAGGGTTTCCCCAGAACAATTAATAAGTGATTCATTAAATAATGAAATGATTTATATGGGAAATACCGATAAGAAAAGAATAGCCCTTACTTTCGATGACGGGCCAGAAGATACCTATACTCCACAAATTTTAGAAATCTTACAGCAAAAAGATGTGAAAGCTACTTTCTTTGTGACAGGAGAACGTGTGAGTGAGTATCCTGAACGACTGGAGCAAATTCACAAGGATGGACACGTGATAGGTAATCACACGTGGGATCACCCTCACTTGCCTGAACTAACGGACCAGCAAATGAGCAAGAACATAAAGACTACTAACGCTGAAATTGAGAAAATAACTGGGGTTAAACCAGACTTATTCCGACCGCCATTTGGTGAAATAGAAGATCGACAAGCAGCCCTGCTGAAAAGCCAAGGCTACCGTTCGATTCTGTGGACGGCCGATTCAAAGGACTGGGAGGGGCTTGCTGCTGAAGAGATTGTATCAAGAGTGAAGCAAGACGCTCGTCCTGGAGTTATAGCACTTCAACATAACTACCATGCATCGGGACAGTTTGAAACTGTTAAGGCCTTGCCTCAAATCATTGACGAATTACGGGCAGAAGGCTATGAGTTTGTTACCGTTCCAACACTATTAGATAAACAGGAATCAAATTCAAAAATAAAATAAACTCAATTAGCCATTAAGGTATGTTTGAGAAAAAGTCATATCTATATGGGTAGTCAAGAACTGTACTTCAACAACTGTGAGCAAGCATTTCATTTGAGAGTCTACCTACTAAAAAACTTGCCGTTACGAGCATTTATTTTTAGTAGACGAACTTCAAATTAGGTTTGATATTTATTAAAGGAGTGTTCTTTTGGAAATATTAATCATGGTTTTTTTCATATTAAGTGTTACGTTTCCGGTGTTGCATTTATACCATTCTTTACCTTGGTTCCGTGAATCTAATGAAAGGTCCAATAAACGAGAGGCTACACTGAAAAAATGGATGATGGATCATGAGCCAGAAGATGAAAAAGGAATGAGCATTTTAGTTCCTTGTTTTAATGAAACGGGTATTTTAGAAACTTCAATTGAGAACATGAAATCGTTACCTTATTCTCAACTGGAGGTGCTTTATATCAATGACGGTTCAACAGATGATACGTTGATTTATTTAGATAAAATGCTGCAGCTGCATCCATGTAAAATATCTACGGACGGGAAGCTGTCTCATGAAAAAGTCAAAGAAACCTATCAATCTGAACTTTACCCTAATATCTACGTTATAGATAAGGAGAATGGCGGAAAAGCTGATGCATTAAATGCTGGGATCGAATATTCCAGTAAAGAAATTACGATTACATTAGATGCAGACACTATTTTGGAAGATATGGCATTACCTGCTGTCAACGATACCTTTAGTGATGAAGATGTAGTTGCTGCAGGCGGCATGGTACATGTTTTGCAAGCAAAGTCAAAGCATTCTTCGAACCGGTTGTCTTTACGTAATGCAAACATGCTGCTGCGAGTTCAAGTTCTGGATTTCCTAAAAGCATTTTATATATCAAAATTGTCGCTGGTCCGCTTTAAAGGCTTGGCGGTTATATCAGGTGCGTTTGGTATTTTCAGAAAACAAGTGCTTCAAGATGTGGGGGGATATCGAAAAACAATTGGAGAAGATATTGACATTACCCTGCGTATTCATGAACTCATAGCGAAACACAAAAACTTCAAAATTAGTTTTATATCTGACGCTGTCGGTTTTACTGAATTGCCTGAGACATGGAAAGACTTAACAAAGCAGCGTTTGCGCTGGCAAAAGGCATATATAGATTGTATTATTCATTTTCGATCTTTCTTTGGGAAAACCATATTTTCAAAAGCCGTTTCCTTTTTTTATGTGTTTGAGGCATTCCTAATAGGCACCCTTGCTTCATATATCATGACCGTTATCGTTATCGTAAATATGATCAACGCACCTGAAAATTCATATTTGAATTATGTGTTTTTCTATATGTTCTGGATATTCATATTTGGGGTGATTTATGATGTGGTAGCGATTAAGCAAGGAAAGCATTACGGATTTACATTTAACTGGAAAGATGGTTTCCGATTGTTTTCAGCCATCATTTTTGATATTTTAGTTTATCGATTTGTAACTATGTATTTTGTAATGTATGGAAGTATCTCTTATTTCTTCAACAAGAAATGGAACAAAGTTGCTCGTACAGGGAGAACTTATCATAATAAGGCTACTAAAAATGCCGCTTAAGCACGGGAAAACACCTGCAACAAAGACAGGTAATAGGCTTGATAGTGGAGGATTGGTCAATGGGTAAAAAAGCCGTACTTTTTATTTTAACAGCTTGTACAGTGCTAACTTTAGGGGTCATCAGTTATGTATTTCAGTTTACAACTACAACTTCCTCTAATATTGTCAAAGAGATCGACAGAAAGGGAAAATTTGGAGATCGACTGGAAGAAATCAGCCTTAAGGATGGGGATCCTATATCTGTATTAGTAATGGGTACGGATACTCGAGCAGGTGAACAAGGTGGACAAACCGATACTTTGGTTCTATTGACCATTAATCCTGCCTCCAAGTCCGTTAAAATGGTTAGTATTCCTCGCGATACGTATACAAAGATCGAAGGAGGATTAGACAAAATCAACAGTGCTTATGGTGTTGGGGATGTAGAGATGACCATGAATTCTGTTGAAAATCTTTTAAATGTTCCGGTTGATTATTATATAGAAGTAGATATGAAAAGCTTTACTGGTATTGTTGATACCTTAGATGGAGTGGAAGTAAACAATGATTTTGAGTTCCGTACTCATAATTTAGAGTTCACTGATGAAAAAGTGGACTTCCCTAAAGGTAAACTTACTTTAGATGGTAAAGAAGCTTTATTGTATGCTCGAATGAGAGAGTTGGATCCAAGAGGAGACTTAGGTCGGCAAAAACGCCAGCGGCAAGTCATAGAGTCTGTTTTACAAAAAGGATCCAATCTATCTTCTGTCACGAAAATTGGGGAAATAGCCCAAGTGGTTGGAAAAAATGTAAATACAAACTTCAATCTTTTTGAACTTTGGAGGCTTCAATCAAATTATAAAGAAGCTCAAGAAAATATAACCGATTATGAAATCGCAGGAGAAGATAAAACTATAAAGGGAACTTACTATTATATGCCTGATAAGAAAGAACTCAATAAAATATCTACTACCCTGAAAAATCATTTAGAGCTCAATGATAAGAATCAATATGCTGAAAAAGAGCAGACACAAGATCCTGAGTCAAGTGACTCTGAAGAAGAAATCTCCAAAGAATCGGAAGAAACTAATGTAGAGGCTTCTCGTAAAGAGCAAGAAGGATCAAATGAACATAAAGAAACAGAAGATACAGGTTCAGAGGAAGAAAACTCTAAGGAAGCGGAAGAAAACCACCCAGAGGGTTCTCATGAAGTGCAAGAAAAGACAAAAGAACAAAAAGAAAAGGAAAATAAAGATTCAGAGGAAGAAACCGTCGAGAATAGAGGCGATTCGAATGTCGTTAAAGTAATTACTGAAGATTGGGCTCCAATACCTACTAAGCAGGAAAACTATACGGGAGTAACCTTTGAAAAAGGATCACAGGATTGGGAAGAAATGACTGCAGCTATTTCAAAAGGGGCTGGATTAACGAAAAGTGATATGATCGTATGGTGGGTGAGTGGTGATGGCTCAAAAAGTGTCATTGCTACGGTGACTAATAAAACACAATCCAATAACTATCGTGTCTACGTCTCATGGGTGGATGGGGCAGGATACAAACCTACCAAAGTAGAAGTGCTTCATAAAAATGATAAGAAGAGCTGATAATATAGAGATGGATTCCTGAAGCGGTGTTTGCTGGAAAATATAATTTTTTAATGAAAAAGAGGGGAGATTTATTTCCCTCTTTTTCTTGTTTTAATCGGTGTGAATAACATAAGGCAATTAAATTGTTTTAATATATAAGTGCGTATAAAAGTATTTAACCTTTTTTAGCGATGAAATAGCCCTATTCTTACTTGAGAGGAGACGGCGCTCTTTTCTTTTATAGAAGAATTTCGTTGATATCGAACGAATTATGTACTAATAGTGATAAAAAAAGACGTGCTCGATTCCTTTATCGACCCAGTAATAGCGGAACCTGGAGCACGTCTTTAAAAATAGTAACCGATCATTAACGAATAGATCGAGAGAGTCCTAGTGGTGGAGCATAGGATTCAAATTTAGAACCAACTATCCCAGTGACGGCCTTTGTTTCTTCGACGTCGATCGTCTTCAGCGCCAGCTAAGTCATTGCGTAAGCAGCGGTTTACAGCACGGCAAAAATCTTCACCTTCAATAAAAGATTTAACAGGTACGCGGAAGTTATCATCAGAAACCCCTGCTACGTCGTTGTTGTTACAGCTGCTTCCGTTAAAATTACGAACTCCAGCTACGTCATTTCTTCTTTTTCTGCGATTATTTGAAGCGCCGCCTACATCATTGTTGTTTCGACAGCATCCCATAGAAGTCACCTCCTTTTCTATTGGATACTGTATTTTATGAGTTTATTCCTAATGTGTATAAGACAATCTACCATATATAGAAAATATACATAGTATACTAGTTACGACTTCGTCATGAGAAAAGGAGAAGCTGCAGGTTGGAAGCAGCTTCTCCTTTTTATTTACCCATTTACAATGATGCCGCCATTGACATGGATCATCTGTCCCGTTACATAGCTCGAATCATCACTTGCTAAATAAACAAAGGCAGGGGCGACTTCTCTTGGTTGGCCTGGACGGGCCATGGGGTTATCCGACCCGAACTCTGAAGCTTTTTTTGCATCAAAGCTTGAAACAATTAAGGGTGTCCATATAGGTCCTGGCGCTACTCCATTTACTCGAATTCCTTTTCCAACTAAAGATTTAGACAGAGCTCGGGTAAAGGAAGTAATGGCTCCCTTGGTTGCTGTATAGTCAATCAATTGTTCATTTCCTGCGTAAGCCGTAACAGACGAAGTGTTGATGATCGTACTACCTTTCTTTAAGTAAGGAAGGACGGCTTTTGCCATATAAAAATAGGAGAAAAAATTAACCCGAAAAGTCTGTTCCATTTGTTCATTTGTAATGTCCATAAAGTCTTCTTGAGGGAACTGCACGGCCGCATTATTGACTAACACATCAATCCTGCCTAGCTCACTCGTTACTTTCGTTACGGCATCTTCACAAAAACCCGCATTTCCAACATTACCGCTGATCAGCATGCATGTGCGACCTTCATTTTCGACAAGTCCTTTTGTCGTTTCAGCGTCGGCATGTTCATCTAAGTAAATGATAGCTACGTCTGCACCTTCTTTGGCAAAGTATACGCTGACAGCTCTGCCAATTCCGCTGTCTCCTCCAGTAATCACAGCTACTTTGCCGTCCAGTTTACCGCTTCCTTTATAGTTAGGGTCTACGTATTCCGGTAGCGGGTTCATTTCATACTCATATCCCGGCTGCCGATCTTGATGCTGTTTAGGCTGTATTTGTTTCTTTTGATTTGTCATATGACTTCCTCCCGTGAAAAGTGAGTTAACAGTAAGGGTGCCCAATCAAGAAAGAATTCAACCATAAAGCTTTTTGACAAGTGAAACGTCACTTTGTCAATTAATGCTCCATTTAATTTGACACTTCGTCCATTGATGTTGAAATATTCTGAAATTATACTTAATGAGTATAGGAAACAGAATCTTACAATTGAGGTGAAAAAATGGAGACAACTTTCTCAAAGTCTAATCAACTGTTGATTCAAAATTTTATTAATGGAGAGTGGGTCGCTTCCGAAGGAGATCAGGTTGAGGAAGTGCCAAACCCTGCGACGGGTGAAATCATCGCTCGAGTGCCCATTTCATCGAAGGATGATGTAGATAAAGCAGTAAAGTCTGCAAAAGAAGCGTTTAAAAGCTGGAGCAAAACTCCGGTAACGAAGCGTGCAAGAGTGTTGTTTGAGTATCAACAGAAGTTAAAAGAAAATCATGAAGAATTGGCGAAGGTCATTACTCTAGAAAATGGTAAAACGAAAAAAGACGCGATGGGTGAAGTTCAAAGAGGAATTGAATGCGTCGAATTTGCTGCAGGAGCTCCATCATTAATGATGGGAGAAATGCTTCCTGATATTGCGGATGGCATTGATTCTGGAATGTACCGTTATCCAATTGGTGTCGTAGGGGGGATTACACCATTTAACTTCCCAATGATGGTGCCGCTTTGGATGTTCCCGTTAGCTATTGCGTGTGGAAATACGTTTGTTCTGAAGCCATCTGAGCGCACCCCAATTCTTGCTAAATACCTTGTTGAGCTAATGCATGATTCAGGGCTTCCAAAAGGTGTATTAAATCTAGTGAACGGCGCGCATGATGTCGTCAATGGTTTATTGGAGCACGAAGATGTTGAAGCGATTTCCTTTGTAGGTTCCCAGCCTGTGGCTGAGTATGTGTATAAGACAGCTGCAAATCATGGGAAACGCGTGCAGGCATTAGCCGGTGCGAAAAATCACTCGATCGTTCTGCCAGATTGTAATATAGACAAATCGGTGGAAGGGATCATCAACGCTGCTTTTGGTAGTGCAGGGGAACGCTGTATGGCATGCTCTGTAGTCGTAGCCGTCGGTGATGTAGGTGATCAATTAGTAGAGAAAATTAAGCAGGCGGCTGATGAGCTTAATGTAGGTGACGGATTGGCTGAAACGACGAGCTTAGGACCGTTAATTCGCGAGACTCATAGAGATCGTGTGGTTCATTATATTGAAGAAGGAGAGAAGGACAACGCCAAGTTAGTCAGAGATGGCAGAGTTGAACTGCGTGAAAATGAATCGGGTTACTTCTTAGGAGCCACGATTTTTGACTACGTGACAGAAGATATGAAGATTTGGAAAGATGAGATTTTCGCACCTGTACTTAGTATTGTGCGTGCTGAATCGTTGGACGAAGCGATTAACGTAGCGAATAAATCAGAATTTGCGAATGGAGCCGTTATTTATACATCAAGCGGGCAGGCGGTTAGACAGTTTAGAGAAGAAATGGATGCAGGCATGCTGGGTGTTAATGTAAACGTTCCTGCCCCTATGGCTTTCTTCCCGTTTTCCGGAGCGAAGAAATCATTTTATGGAGATTTACATGCCAATGGCAAAGATGGCGTGAACTTTTATACGAAGAAGAAAATGCTTACTCAACGCTGGTTTTAAACCATGTGACTACAACGCGGGCTCCTGCTGTCAGGAGTCCCGCGTTTTTAGATAGTCAAACTCCCCCTTTTTTTCATTTCATAACGATGACTGCAGATTGACTCTTACACCCACCAGCCTCACTATTTTTGATGATCTACATTTTACGAAATGGAAAAATTTCCACTATGAAATTTAACAATGTGTATAGTGGAAAAAATGTAAAAATAGTGTAAAGTATTAATTAAGTTACAAAATTTTCAGTAAATAGAAAAAATTCAATAAATTATAAAAGGGGCGGATTTCTTCCACAATCACTTTTATTTTACACCACTAATTAAAACTCTTACATAAGGAGGAATTCAAGTGTCAGATAAAGTACAAATTGGATTAATACAAGCTTCCCACGATGTAGATGGTAACGAACCGGTTGAAGTTCATAAGAAGCATGCTATAGAAAAGCATGTGAAGCTTGTGAAAGAGGCAGCGGATAAAGGTGCTCAGATCATTTGCTTGCAGGAGATTTTTTATGGACCTTACTTTTGTTCAGAACAAAATTCCAAATGGTATGATGCGGCGGAGGAAATCCCAAATGGTCCAACGACTAGACAATTCCAAGATTTAGCTAAAGAGTTGGGTGTAGTGATTGTATTGCCTATCTATGAAAAGGAAGGCATTGCGACCTATTACAATACGGCTGCCGTTATTGACGCGGACGGTTCATACTTAGGGAAATATAGGAAACATCATATCCCTCAAGTAAAAGTTGGAGACGAAGGATATGGGTTTTGGGAAAAGTATTACTTTAAGCCTGGCAACTTAGGCTACCCTGTATTTGATACAGCTTTTGCCAAAGTAGGCGTCTATATCTGCTATGATCGTCACTTCCCAGAAGGGGCAAGATTACTAGGTTTAAATGGTGCGGAGGTTGTCTTTAATCCTTCAGCCACAGTAGCTGGTCTCTCAGAGTATTTATGGAAGCTGGAACAGCCAGCCCATGCGGTAGCTAATGGTTATTACTTAGGGGCGATTAACCGGGTAGGTTATGAAAAGCCTTGGAACATGGGAGAGTTTTATGGACAGTCCTATTTAGTGGACCCGCGTGGCGGCTTTGTGGCAACTGCCAGTCGTGATCAAGATGAAGTAATAATTGGAGAGATGGATAAGAAATTTATTCGGGAAGTTCGAGATACGTGGCAGTTTTATCGCGATCGACGACCTGAAACCTATGAAAATATGGTTGAACTGCTGCCTTAATCAATAAATACACAACGTAAAGGGTTTACATAGAGCAAAAGGAAAATATAATAATTTTCTCTATGTAGCCCTTTTTTATTAGTAAACTGATGGGAAATGCAACGAGAAGCACCTGCATAGATGGGATCTATACAAGGAGGGTAAGCGCATTGAGTCAGTTAAAAAGCAAAGGGATTTCATTGGAGGATTTAAGCCTTAATTTTGAAGAGGTTCACCAGGGGTTAACAAATGCTGAAGCCGTAGAAGAAGCGAATCGATGTCTGTATTGCTATGATGCACCTTGTATCAAAGCATGTCCAACTGATATTGACATACCTAAGTTTATTAAGAAAATTGCCTCAGGCAATTTAAAAGGATCAGCCACTACCATTATGTCCTCAAACCCTGTCGGTGCGACGTGTGCTCGTGTTTGTCCAACGGAAGAGTTGTGCGAAGGGGCGTGCGTGTTAAATCATTCGACCAAACCGATCGTTATTGGAGATTTACAGCGCTTCGCCACGGATTGGGCCATTCAGAATGAGCAGCTGCTATTTAAGCCAGGTGAAAAGAATGGCAAGAAGGTTGCGGTTGTGGGTGGAGGCCCGGCAGGACTGTCGGCTGCACGTGAACTCGCTCGTTTCGGATACACGGTCACGATTTTTGAAGCGGAAGAGAAGGCTGGCGGATTAGATACATACGGCATTGTTTCTTTCCGCTTGCCGCAAAAAATATCGTATTGGGAAGTCGAGCAAGTTGAAAAGATGGATGTTGAAATTAGAACCAATACGAAGGTAGGACAAGACGTCAGTTATGAGGAATTAATGGATCATTACGATTCGATTGTTCTGGCGATTGGGATGGGAAGCGTTCCAATGCTTGGGATTGAAGGAGAAGAACTCGACGGCGTCCACGATGCGATTGAATTCGTCAAGAGTACCAAATCAGGAGAGATCACTGAAGAATTAATGGGTAAAAAAGTCGTCGTCGTAGGGGCAGGAAATACAGCCATTGATGCCGCGACTTGTTCGGTTCGTAAAGGTGCAGAAAATGTGAAAATTGTGTACAGACGTACAGCGAATGAGATGACGGCTTATGATTTCGAATATGAATTTGCTAAGCAGGACGGTGTTGAGTTTAATTGGCTGACCCAGCCGATCAGCATTAAAGGGGATGAGAACGGCAAGGTTCAAGAGCTTACGTGCGTACAAATGGAGCTAGGTGAACCAAGTGCAGATGGACGAAGAAGACCGGTCCCTGTCAAAGATTCCGAGTTTACGATCAAAGTCGACGCGGTTATTAAAGCGATTGGTCAAACGCGTCACTTAGATTTAATTGAAAACTTCGGGCTTGAACACGAAGGTGGAGTGGTGAAAGTGGATCCAGAATCGAGACAAACGTCGAACCCTAAAGTATTCGCTGCAGGCGACGTAATTTTTGGAAAAGGAAAAGGAGATGCGATGGTAGTGACAGCAGCCCAGCAAGGAAAAGAAGCTGCGCTTGCGATCCACAAGCAATTATCTCCAGCTCCAACGGCCACCGCGTAAAAACAGAACGATTTATATTTAAGGAGGCGTAATAGAATGGCAGATTTGAGACTAAATCTTGCAGGAATAGAATCTCCCAATCCCTTTTGGTTAGCTTCTGCTCCTCCAACGAACTCAGGATATCAAGTACAGCGTGCGTTTGAAGCGGGCTGGGGTGGAGCTGTGTGGAAGACATTAGGAGACCCCATTTTAAACGTATCTTCCCGTTTCGCCGGGGTAAGTTTCAACGGCCAGAACATGGCTGGCTTTAACAATATTGAATTGATAACCGACCGGCCGCTTGAGGTGAACTTAAAAGAGATTTATGAAACGAAGAAACGTTTTCCAAACCACGCGATCATCGCTTCTTTAATGGTTGAGCCTACCCAGGAGAAGTGGCATGAAATTGTTAAGCGGGTAGAAGAGGTTGGGGTAGATGGATTAGAGCTCAACTTTGGATGTCCTCACGGGATGGCAGAACGTGGAATGGGAGCAGCTTCCGGACAAGTACCTGAACTTGTTGAGAAACAAACGATGTGGGCAAAAGAAGCGGCCGAAACTCCGGTTATTGTTAAGCTTACGCCAAATATAACGGATATTACCTTCACAGCCGAGGCTGCCGTTCGCGGCGGAGCGGATGCTGTAAGTATGATTAATACCATTAATAGTTTAGCTGGGGTGGATATTGACTCGTGGGATACGATTCCAAACGTGGCAGGCAAAGGGGCGCATGGAGGATATTGCGGTCCAGCGGTCAAACCAATCGCCCTTAACATGGTCGCGGAGTGTGCCCGTCATCGGAACATTAATGTTCCGATCTCAGGAATGGGTGGCGTATCGAGCTGGCGTGAAGCCGTTGAATTTATGCTTATGGGAGCGACTGGTGTACAAGTATGTACGGCTGCGATGCACCATGGATTTAGTATTGTAGAGGATATGAAAGATGGATTAAATAATTATTTAGATGATAAAGGCATTGGCTCTGTCATGGACCTTGTTGGAAAATCGGTTGAACGGTACTCTGACTGGGGAAACTTAGATCTCAATCATCAGATCGTTGCGAAAATCAATAATGACGTATGCATTAACTGTAATAAATGTCATATTGCCTGTGAAGACACGTCTCACCAATGTATCGATATGCTGAAAGATGAAAATGGCAACGATATCTTGCGCGTACGTGAAGAAGACTGTGTAGGATGTAATTTATGTTCAATCGTCTGTCCTGTTGATGGAGCTATCGACATGGTCGACTACGATAACGGCAAGCCGCCAATGACGTGGAACGAAAGACAGGCGGCTATTGGTGCTACAGCATCATGTGACGTGAAACTAGTGAAGTAAGTTATTTATTTTCTACCAATATACAAGGAGGGCTACGATGAAGAAAATTATTAAAAATGGAGTTATTGTGACGGCATCCGATACATTTAAAGCAGACATTCTAGTCGAAAACGAAAAGATTGCGTTAATCGGACAAGATTTATCAGACCCCGGTGCAGAAGTAATTGATGCAGAGGGTCATTACGTTTTTCCCGGGGGAGTGGATCCACACACTCACTTAGAAATGCCTTTTGGCGGGACAGTCAGTAAAGATGACTTTGAAACAGGTACGATTGCTGCAGCATTTGGCGGCACGACAACTGTCATCGATTTCTGCTTAACGAACAAAGGGGAACCCCTTCAAAACTCAATTGACCAATGGCATGCGAAGTCGAGAGAAAAATCAGTGATCGACTACAGCTTCCACTTGATGATTGGTGAAATCAATGATGCGGTTATTGATCAGCTTCCTAGCGTCATTGAAGATGAAGGTATTACTTCATTTAAAGTTTTTATGGCTTATAAAAATGTCTTCCAAGCGGATGATGAAACACTTTTCCGTACGCTTGAAGAAGCGAAAAGGCTTGGTGCCTTAGTCATGGTACATGCAGAAAATGGGGACGTTATTGATCACTTAGTGAAAAAAGCTTTACAAAAAGGGAATACAGACCCGATCTATCATGCGCTGACTCGCCCGCCTGAAGCGGAAGGGGAAGCGACTGGGCGTGCGGCTCAATTGACGGGGCTGGCAAATTCGCAGCTTTATGTCGTGCACGTGTCATGTCAGGAAGCGGTCGAAAAAATTTCAGAGGCTCGTAAGAAGGGGTATGACGTATGGGGAGAAACGTGTCCTCAATATTTAGTGCTCGATCAAAGTTATCTGGAGAAGCCGAACTTTGAAGGAGCTAAATATGTCTGGTCACCGCCATTGAGAGAAAAGCATAATCAGGAAGTGTTATGGAACGCATTGAAAAATGGGGAACTTCAAACGTTAGGATCCGACCAATGTTCTTTTGATTTTAACGGGCAGAAGGATTTAGGCAAAGGAGACTTTACGAAGATTCCTAATGGCGGTCCAATTATTGAAGACCGTGTGAGCATCCTCTTCTCTGAAGGGGTGAAAAAAGGAAGAATCACGTTAAATCAGTTCGTTGATATTACATCCACGCGAGTGGCGAAAACATTTGGTTTATTCCCTCAGAAAGGTACAATTTCTGTTGGAGCAGATGCTGATATCGTCATCTTTGATCCGAAAGTAGAACGCACAATTTCGGTGGAGACAAGTCATATGGCAGCAGATTACAATCCATTTGAAGGGATGAAAGTGACAGGCCAGCCAGTCAGCGTACTATCCCGCGGGGAGTTTGTAGTCCGTGATAAGAAGTTTGTTGGCACATTAGGTTCCGGGCAGTATTTAAAACGTGCCCGTTATGGTGATTTTAAATTATCCTCCCAAGAACAACTCACAATTAAATAATAGATTTTTATGAAGTTTCTTAAATAGAAAGAACTGCCTGGCTTAACCTTTACACGTCAGGCAGTTCATAAAAAATTTATAGGTAAAATTAGGAGGATTCCTGTACATGGACAAAAAAGATCAGCATTTAATGTCGCCCGATCTAATGCCAATTCCTCATCGTGAAAAGAAAATTAGTACGCTTGGTTTTTCGTTTATGTGGGTAGGTATGGCGGTCGTTTTAGCAGCTTTTGCTATTGGCGGCGCTGGTGTTCAGTCAATTTCTCTGTTGGCCGTTGTTCTTGGAACTCTGTTAGGTACGATACTTATTGGACTTGCCATCACGATGACTGCAGATATTGGAATTGAACATGGGATATCCTTTCCTGTTTATATGAGGGCACCTTTTGGGACATTAGGTACGCACTTTCCTTCTGTCGTCAGAGGGGTAGCAGCTTCCATGTGGTTTGGGATTAATACTTATTTTGGTTCAACTGCGATGAACGGTATATTAAATATTTTATTTGGATTCGACAGCTGGATCACCTGCTATATCATATTTGCTTTATTTCAATTATTAAACACGGCTTTAGGAATTAAAGCGGTAGAGAAATTTGCTGACTTAGCCGCTCCCGTTATCATTCTGATTGGCATATGGATGTATTACACGTTAGCGGGTTCAGCTACTGAAGCGGGAAGAGATATTTGGTCATGGGTAGAGAGCCCGGTCACAGGCGGTGCCGCGTTCACAGCGTTTGTTGTTGTAGTGGTTAGTAATATGGGGTTTTGGGCCACATTGGCTGCAGACGTTTCTTCTATTTCGCGCTTCATCAAAGCTCCTAAGTTTGAAAGAAACTGGTTTAAGCGAAATAAAGGGGCTATGGTAGGGAGTTTAATTGCTTTACCACTTACTCAAACCTTTATCGTCGTGCTCGGTGCTGTATCTTATATTTCAGTAGCCAATTACGATCCTGTCGTCGCGTTGCAGGAAGCAGCCAGCGGAATTGTATTAGGTGTTCTTTTGCTAATGATTGTACTGGCTCAATGGTCTACAAACGTCTCTGCAAATATCGTACCGGCTGCTACGATTTTCTCTAATGTAGGAGGACCAAAGCTTCCGTTCTGGGGCGGGGTTTTTATCGCAGGACTGGTTGGTACGGTGATTCAGCCGTGGAGTGTGTTTAACCTGTTAATTCCGGTCCTTCTTGTTGCCGCAGCTATTCTTTCTGTAATAGTAGGGATTATTTTTGCCGATTATTATTTGTTACGAAAAAGAAGGATGAATGTTTACGATCTGTATAAAAAAGAAGGCCAGTTCTCTTATCAAGGTGGAGTAAACTGGGCTGGAATGATTTCCTGGGTAATAGGAAGTATTGCAGCTTACACCTTCAGTAACTACTCTTTCTTTGTCGGATTTCTCGTAGGAGCCGTCTGTTATTACTTTCTCGCTAAGTACTGGTATTTTAAAAAGTATCTGCAAGCGGAGATTGAAAATCCGGATGACAATGAATACCTCGGTATTACGGTAGGCCGCGACTGGGAAATTGGAGAAGCTTTTGTGGAAGAAAAATTAGGGAAGAAAACGGGCACAGAATCAGGGCCGACGAAAATCGACGCCTAATCTGATTAGAGTAGAGGAGGATGATCATGTCATCTTATCGTGAATTTGCATTAGAAAGAGAAAAGATCGATTTTTTACTAGAACAGGGTTACGTCATGACGGCTGTGACTGAGAACCTAAGCGGGGCATTTATTGAATTCACCTATGAAGGAAATGACCCAAAAAAAGAAAAGAAGGAGAGACTTCAAATTCTGCATCCAGACTCGCGAAAATATTTTTCTACGATCCTCTTTCAACAGCAGAAACAGACCAAATAAAATTCTATAACAATAGGAGAGAAGAGACGGGAACCGCCGTCTCTTTTTCATGTGTTCTTGAATGCCCCCTTATATTTTATAGATTTTTCTGAAAAATTATAGTACCTTTGAATAAGGGGTCATTCTATGAAGAGTCACTTTGCTTTTTCAATACATACCATTTTAGGAAGAGACCATTTTAAATGCGCCAGCGTCGTAGCAGGAGATAAAGGACTGGACCGCCTCGTCAAGTGGGTTCACGTATTTGAAATTACTGAGGTTAGAGAAAATTTAAAAGGCGGAGAACTCGTCCTGTCCACAGGGTTTGGTTGGAAAGAAAACGATGAACTGTTTCTTTCATTATTAGATCAATTAATTCAACGAAATGTGGCTGGATTGTGCATTGAACTAGGAAGTTTCATTGACAAGATTCCTGAGGAAGCCATCACGTTAGCCAACCAACATGACTTTCCCATCATTACGTTTGAAGAGGAAGTGTCATTTGTAGAAATAACGCAAGATATCCATTCAGATTTAATTAATCAACAGTACGAGCTCATTACAAATCTAGAAGACTACTCTCAACGATTAAATAAAAAGCTATTGTCGATCGACAACTCTTTTGAAATTCTTAAATACTTGCAGCAATATTTAAATTGCCAGCTCGTTTATATAGCCAACGATCACCAGGTGGTTACGATTCCAGCTGTGAAAGAGACAGAACGAGAACAATTGTTAGCCACCATTGATCAGCTTAAAGCGACCAACACTGAAAAAGTTTTAAAGCAGCCGGTTCAAGTGTTTGAAAGAGAGTTTGCTACTATTTACTTGCTATCCCATGTGAGAGAATTTGGAGAGTTTGAATCTCTTTTATTAGATCGTACGGCTACGGCTTTGGCTCAATATTTGTTGCGTGAACTCTATACGGAAGAAAAACGGAAAGCTGAAGAAACGGAATGGATGCTCGAATGGCTGCAAGGCGTACATAGCTTCGATGAAATTAATGAACACCTTACTGTTTATAAAATGAATGGTTCCGTATCAGGAGCTGTTGTACTTATTGTTAAAATAAAAACGAAGAAAAATGAGCCTTTAAATACGGATGTTACGTATTTAAATATGCTGATCCAAAATGTATTTGATCAGAAAGGTTATTTTGTATTTCCAGTAGAGAAGCGCCACCTTCTTACGTTTATTCTCTTGAATAAAGAAGGCGAAGAAGATTGGAAAAGCCGAACGGCTAAAGGAATCGACCGGCTGGAAAAGATCTTGGAAGATGCCCATGTTTCTTCTTTTCAAATCGCTGGCGGTAAATATGTGAGGCGTCTAGATCAGCTCCATGAAAGTTTTAACACGGCGAAAGAAACGTTATCGATCCAAGGAAAAGTTCCGCCCGGTCAGTATAAATATTTCTATGAAGATATGCATATGTATCGATTGATCTCTCTTGTACATAAGCATAGTGATTTAAATAGCCTTATCAATGAGTACTTGGAACCCATCATTGAATATGATCAGAAAAATAAAACGAACTTGCTGCAGACCTTAAAAGTTTATTTGGCATGTAATGGTTCCAAAAAAGAAACAGCTAAGAAAATCTTTGTCGTACGGCAGACGCTGTACCATCGTTTAGAAAAGCTCGAACAGCTGTTAGGTAAAGATTTTATGGAAGCCGAAAAAAGACAAGTGATTGAATTTACAATTCTTGCTCACGATTATCAAAAAACAATAAAAAAGTAACGTCTGTCCTTTCGGGGCAGGCTTTTTCTATGAGAAAAAACGGATGGAATATATTTGTAGTCATTATGTGAATGTTGAAAGTAATTTGTTTGACAGAATGTCTAATGATAATTCCCGCCTGATATTAGATAATTAAGATAATTCTAACAATTATTTTCTTAATTATTTTGAGGGGGGATCTCCGTTGACAAAAGCTCAGGTGACTCAAGATGTACTTGCAAAAGATGAGAAGTATGTTTGGCATTCAATGAAGCCTTACACGCCAAACGCTACAATGGTGGCCAAAAGTGCAAAAGGATCCTGGATTACGGATATAGATGGAAACCAATATTTAGATGCAATGTCCGGGTTATGGTGTGTAAATGTCGGATATGGAAGAGAAGAATTAGCGGAAGCGGCCTATGAACAGTTAAAAGAATTATCTTATATGCCTTTAACTCAAAGCCATGAACCTGCCATTCAATTAAGTGAAAAAGTAAGTGAGCTTTTAGGCGGCGACTATGTTGTGTTCTTTTCAAACAGCGGATCTGAAGCAAACGAAGCGGCTTTTAAAATTGCGAGACAATACCACCAGCAAAACGGAGATCATCACCGGTATAAATTCGTTTCCAGGTATCGAGCTTATCATGGAAATTCCACTGGGGCTCTGGCAGCTACCGGCCAAGCTGAACGGAAGTACAAATATGAACCGTTAGGACCAGGATTCCTTCATGTTTCCCCGCCAGATACATATCGAAATGATCATAGCGAAAAAGACAGATGGGGCGCACAGCAAATTGATCAAGTGATGACGTGGGAGATGAGCGATACCATCGCTGGAATGATCATGGAGCCGATTATTACAGGTGGCGGCGTAATTGTTCCCCCAGAAGAATATATGGCGGAAGTTCAAGAAATTTGTGAGCGTCATGGCGCCCTATTAATCGCTGATGAAGTCATTTGTGGTTTCGGGAGAACAGGGAAACCATTTGGATTTATGAACTATGGTGTGAAGCCGGATATAGTGACGATGGCAAAAGGGATTACAAGTGCTTATTTACCGTTATCAGCCACAGCTGTAAAGCGGGAAATTTATGAAGCTTTTACGGGTGAGGAACAATATGACTTTTTCCGTCATATTAATACATTTGGAGGAAATCCGGCGGCATGTGCTTTAGCTTTAAAGAACATTGAGATTTTGGAAAATGAAAAACTATTTGACCGTTCCAGAGAGCTGGGTGAACGAGTGAGGCAGGAATTGACGGATCGTCTCCAGAACCATGCGAATGTAGGTAACGTTCGAGGAAAAGGGTTGCTGATTGGGATCGAATTAGTAGAAAACAAAGCAACCAAAGCGCCTCTTGAAGGAAGTAAAGTGAATAGTGTCATTGCGTACTGTAAGAAAAAAGGCATCTTTATCGGAAAGAATGGTATGACTGTTGCTGGATTTAATAACGTCCTTACGATTGCGCCGCCTTTATCGATTGAAGAAGAAGATCTCGTTTTGTTAATCAATACGATGGTCGATGGAATTAAACAATTATAAGCCGTGGCATGTCCTGGGAGGTGAAACGAATGCGTATAGGCATTCCTAAAGAAATAAAAAATAATGAAAATCGTGTCGCCATTACACCAGCAGGAGTTTTGAGCCTTACGAATGAAGGACACGACGTTTTGATCGAAACAACCGCGGGGGTCCATTCTGGCTTTACAGATGAGCAATATGAAGCCATGGGGGCACGTATAGTTGGTTCACCGGCGGAGGCATGGGCTCAAGAAATGGTGATTAAAGTAAAAGAACCAATTGCTGAAGAATACAAATACTTTTATGACGGCTTAATTTTATTTGCCTATCTCCATTTAGCTGCTGAAAAAGGATTAACAAAGGCCCTTGTAGAAAAAAATGTAACCGCCATTGCTTATGAAACGGTTCAGCTGCAAAATGGAATGCTGCCATTGCTCACTCCAATGAGTGAAGTAGCCGGACGCATGGCTACACAAATTGGAGCACAATTTCTAGAAAAGCCAAAAGGTGGCAAAGGCGTGCTGCTTGGCGGCGTACCTGGGGTGAAGAGAGGGAAAGTTACGGTGATCGGTGGCGGTGTTGTAGGAACCAATGCCGTGAAAATCGCGATTGGTTTAGGGGCAGACGTGAACATTCTCGATCTCAACCCTGAACGCCTGCGTCAATTAGATGATTTGTTCGGGACTTCCGTAAACACCTTAATGTCCAATCCTTTACATGTGGAAGAAGCTGTGCGGGAGTCTGATCTCGTCGTTGGAGCTGTGCTCATTCCTGGGGCTAAGGCACCAAAGCTTGTAAGTGAAAATATGGTGAGCTCCATGAAAGAGGGTTCTGTGATCGTCGACGTCGCGGTGGATCAAGGAGGAATTGTAGAAACTGTGGACCAGGTGACGACTCACGATGACCCTACCTATGTGAAACATGGGGTCGTGCATTATGCCGTGGGAAATATGCCGGGTGCTGTTCCAAAAACTTCTACACTTGCTTTAACGAACGTTACGATCCCTTATGCGAGTCAAATAGCTAAAAAAGGGTATGAGAAAGCTTGTTTAGATGATAAAGCTTTATTAAAGGGACTCAATGTAGTAAATGGAAGTGTGACGTACAAAGAAGTAGCTCATGCTCACCAAATGGAGTACATGGATGTAAAACAAGCGATACAAATGAAGTCGATCGTATAAGTTCATTCCCTCACCGTTTTTCTTGTGTGGTGAGGGAATGGTTTTTTTCATTAGACTTTGTTTCATTTCAGTGCCTAAAAATGAAGTGTAAAGGGGTGAAAAAACAGCTCGCTCTGAGAGGGTTATGATGATACTCCTCTGTGGTAGTCTAACCATCTCCCGCAGGAGTCTGTCGTGTTCCCTAACCCATTTATGGTTAGAGCGTGATCCGAACAGGTGATAATCATTTGCAGCTTTGAAAAAGTAAGTGAAACCTGCCTATTGATAAACTTGTTTTTGAGGAGCCAGACGGTAAAATAATCGGTAGACAATAAGTCCAATTGATCCTATGAGCGCAATATAGCCTAACCATTGATAAAGAACTGAACCGCCAAACGTGTCGAGTGTAAACCCTCCAAATAAAGCCCCAATAATTCCAGAAAGACCAAAGCTTACACTTAAAAACAGTAGATGACCTGTTGATTGCAACTCATTTGGAACGATATCACTTAAAAACTCTAACGAGGCAACATAAATTACCGCAAAACAGATGCCATGCGTCACTTGAAGAATCAAGATTTCAAAAGGCTGGGTTGCTGCCGACATTAATAGCCAGCGGAAGCTGTACAGTAAGCTTGCAAAAATAATGAACGTAAGCGGCTGGAACCGTCTAAACCAAAGAGCACTAAAGGCAAACACAAGTGCTTCGCTCATGACCCCGATGAACCAAACCCATCCGATTAAACTGGCATCTCCGCCGATTTCTTTTACATACATGCCTATAAAGTTATCATTCGTCCGATGAGTCGTCGTAACAAATAGAACGATAAGCAGGAAGGCGGCTAATTTCTTGTTAATCACTAGTTTTGCTGCATCGGCTAAGGCTACGGGTTTACTGCTAATGGACGCATCGCTTAAGGTGAATCCGACGAGAATGGTCATCAGAACGACTATGAGAAAGGGATAAAACAAGTTTTCGATGCCAATGATTGAGAGGATTTTTCCGCTGATTAACGACGTACAGGCAAAACCTACTGATCCCCACATGCGAATCTTCCCAAAAGGAATGCCCCTTTGGATCGATGTTTTCTTAGCGAGGTTGTCACCCAGACCTCCAAGGGCAGACATAAAGAGAAAAAAGAATGCTCCAATCAAAATTAATGATGTAAACGTGTTCATTTTAAACAAAAATAAACTGCTAATCAGCAGACCTGTCAGACATAAAAGGAGAGTTTTTTTTACTGTCTTGTATTTGTCACTAAAATAGCCCCACATCGGCTGAGAGAATAATCCAATTAAAGGACCGATCGCTAGTAAGAAGCCGATTTCGGAACCTGTAAAGCCTTTATCATCAAAATAAACGGGCAAATAACTGATGATTAACGTAATAATCGAGTTACTGAAAAATAAAAAAATGCAAAGTAAAAGCAGGGATTTAGTTTTTATCAATGAAGTTGCTCCTTAGGTATGTAATGGGAGTGAAGATACTTCTATTTATCGTACCATGAAATCTACAATTCTTCAGAAAATTGGGTTTACTTAAGGAGGGAGTTTTCATGAAACAAACAGACTTTTCAAAGATTGCAGACGTTTACGACAATAATTCTTTTAGACATGAAGAAATGGAAGTAGACAATACTTTAAAAACATATGTAAAGGATCAAACAAATGCGGCACCCCTTCACGTGTTGGATCTGGCTTGTGGTACAGGCATCTATCTAAATCATCAGAAAAGTTATTTTCATAACCAGCCTATCGAGTGGTATGGGGCAGATGCGTCAGATAAAATGCTGCATAAAGCGAAAGAAAAACTGCAGGACGTGTCGTTGACTCAAGCTTTAACTGAGAATCTTCCTTATGAAGATGAAACATTCCATTACATATGCACCAATTATGCGTTTCACCATTTTACGAATAAGGATGCGGCTTTACATGAAGTGAAGCGCGTGTTGAAAAAGGGCGGAGTATTCAAAATACACAACATTAACATGTATATGATGAAGAAATGGTGGGTCTATCACTACTTCCCTGAAGCTTACCAACAGGATGAAAAGCGATTCTGGCAAGTCGAAGACCTATTTAATGAGCTGTCTCAAAGAGGGTTCGAAGTTAAGATCGAATGCACCTATCAAATGGAAAACGTAAGGGCTGCCGATTACGTTTCTTATGCAGAAAACCGGGATATCTCGGTATTAACTTTAATTGATGATGAGGCTTACGAGCGAGGGCTGAGTCGAATAAAGGAGGATGTTTTTTTAAATCCTGAAAAACAGATCACCAATGATTTTGCAGAGATCTTTTGTATAACTCAGAAGCGGTAAGTAAGGCAAACTATCGTTTTGCTTCCTTATGAATAGGAAATATTCTATAGTAGTAACATACTGTAATTTTTTAATAGGGAAAATTCCTAAAGGGGGAAGCCATACGTGATCATTGCGATCATATTATTAATCTTTGTTTCACTATTCTTCTCAGGAAGTGAAACAGCTTTAACAGCAACCAATAAAATGCGACTTCAAACGAAGGCTGGACAACAGGATAAAAAGGCAGAGAAACTTTTAAACTTAGTGTCCAGACCTCAAGAGTTTATCACAACCATTTTAATAGGAAACAATATTGCAAACATTCTTTTACCTACACTCGTGACGACACTTGCGATCCAATATGGGTTTAGTGTAGGGCTGGCTTCGGCTATTTTAACAATCGTGATCATTATTTTTGCTGAAGTTATACCAAAGTCTATAGCTGCAGCATTTCCTGATCGTATTGCTTACATGGTATCACCCATTATTCGTTTCTTCGTAATTGTGTTTAAGCCGATTACGATCGTGCTAAATTGGCTGACAGGTACAATTACACGTGCGCTATCTAAAAATCAAGGCGAGGAAATGTCCGTTTCTAAAGAGGAATTACGTACGATGGTGGATATTGCAGATTCAGAAGGAACGTTTGATCAGACTGAATCTTATCGTATTAAGGGAGCCCTCGATTTCTACAACTTAAACGTTAAAGATGTAATGAAAACGCCTCGAGTGGAAATTGTCGCTCTTCCAAGTACAGCCACGTTCGAGGAAGTTCGCGATGTTGTCATTAATAACCCATTTACCAGGTATCCGGTTTACAATGAAGATATGGACGATATTGTCGCGGTCTTTCACTCAAAATATTTGATTTCCTGGTCAACAACGGAGGAGAAGCCTTTTAAAGATTTTATCGACTTTGATCCTTTAATTGTGTATGAGTTTCACACGATTGAGTGGGTATTCCGTAAAATGACTAAAGAGAGAAAGCATTTAGCGATCGTCTTAGATGAGTATGGGGGAACGGAAGGCATTCTCACACACGAAGATATTATCGAATCCATGATTGGCCTAGAGATTGAAGATGAGATGGATCTTGAGACCGACACATTAGTGGAAAAGTTAACGGAAACAGAGATTATTTGTGATGGTAAAATTACGCTGCGCCGCTTAAATTCGATTTTTGATACACAAATCCCTGAAGAAGAAGATGTTCTTGCAGGGTACTTGCTGAAGGAATGCAATGATTTTCTTGAAGAAGGGGAAGTTCTTGAAAGACTAAACCTCACGTTTAAAGTGTTGGAAATTGAAGGGCGCATGATTCGTAAAGTCCAGATCATTAAATAGTACAGGAAGCCTGGTGAGTTTTTCTTACCAGGCTTATTTACTCGATTTCAAGTTATGTTAAAATTATAAAAATAAACAAAGGAGGAATTTCTTTCCCGAAAAGATAAATATTGCATCTTTCGTTATATTGCTTGCTTGTTTAGGGTTAACCCTTCACGCCGTTTATGCTTCCTTCCATCAAACGTGGTTAATTGCGCCCCCTGTATACATATTATTTTTTCTAAGTGGGGCTGCATTTATTTTAGGATTGATCGGTCTGATGTACAAAAAAAGCTGGCTTACCAGTTTAAGGAGCTGGATTACGATTGTTGTATCATTCCTATTGTCGGGCGTGCTTTTTATTGGACTGTTTATTAACTCACCAAATGCACGAGAACTTATGAAAGTGAGCCATTCTCCAGATGGTCAATATGAAATACATGTATATCGTACCAATGGAGGAGCCGCTACTTCTCATGGAGTAAAAGCTAAGATTTACGGACCGTTGTGGTTTGAAAAGACTGTGTATTCCAACTACCCTCAATATGAAGCGACGGTAAAATGGGAGAATGACTACACGGTAATCATAAGCCAGCGTCAAATAAATCTAGAACAAGGTGAAACATATGGAGGTTACTAAAGGAGGCGTTTTTTTGATTAATTACCATAATCGAATGTTTATGTCGATTGAAAACTCAGCGAGTGGAGAAGTCTCTTCCCGTACCTATTTTCATTACTACCAGGAGGACAATATCCTTTACGCGGATTATGGCGGAGGAGATATTGTAAAAGGAAAGCTGATCGGAATTGTACATCCTGATGATTCTCTTGAGTTCCGCTACAATCATGTGAATACAAACCATGAGATTAGAGGCGGGCAATGTACGTCCATTCCAACAGTATTGGAGGACGGGAGAATAGAATTACATGAAAGGTGGCAGTGGCTGGATCAAGAGCAGACCACGGGACAGTCGATTATCCAGGAAGTCAAATAGGTTTAAAGACGCTCAAATAAGAGCGTCTTTTTTTAATGGATTAAATAGGTTTACAAAATTAAGAATGTCCCTTATAATTTTAAAACGTAATGATTACTGTTTAATGTGCGCAAATATCTCTTCCCAACAAGAGATATTTTTTTAAACGTTTTTAAATCGTAATTATTACTCTTTAAGTAGTTCTACTTACTGGATAACTTAGATGATCCAAAATACAAAATGGATTTTTGAGCCCTGCTTAAGGCATTACGATTCTGCAGGGGATTTTTCTATCAAAATTATAAAAGGAGTGAATGGTTCATGGCTAAAAAGTCAAAGATCGCAAAAGAAAAAAAACGTCAGGAAATGGTAGCTAAATATGCTGAACGACGAAAAGAACTTAAAGCACAGGGAGACTATGAGGCCCTACGCAAGCTTCCGCGTGACTCATCTCCAACTCGTCTAAAAAGTCGTTGTGAAGTCACCGGCCGACCACGCGGCTACATGAGGAAGTTTAAGATGTCTCGAATTGCCTTTCGTGAATATGCTCATAAAGGCCAAATTCCTGGCGTTAAAAAATCGAGCTGGTAAAAGGAGCGTGGAACGATGTATCAATGGGTCATTGTTGGGGGAGGCATTCAAGGCAGTATGATTGCAGCCCATCTTCTCCATTACAATAAAGTGAATAAAAAAGATCTGCTCATCATTGATCCATTTGAACAGCCGATGACAAAGTGGAAGACTCTCACGAAACGGATGGGAATGTCCTATTTGCGCTCCCCCTCTGTACACCATCTTGACCCGGATCCTTACAGCTTGAAAAAATATGCAAAAAGTAACGACTATGCCGGTGCATTTCTCGGTTACTATGGCCGTCCGCGTCTTGATATGTTTAATCAGCATTGTGACGATTTGTTCAATCGTGAAGGCGTGAAGGATTGCTGGAGGCGGGGGTTTGTTACAGGTTTAGAGAAAGATACAGCGCATTGGAATATTTCTATTGATCAAGCTGAGGTGGTGGAAGCGGAGAGCGTTGTCCTTGCACTTGGCGTCAATAACCGCCCGCATTATCCCGATTGGGCCGATGTTCTTAAACGCCATAAGCCAACTCGCGTACATCACATTTTCAAAGAAAATGCGCCGGACCAGGAAGGACGATGCACGATTGTCGGGGGCGGGATAACTGCTGCTCATATGGCAAAATCACTTGCCGAAAAAGCCTCTGAACCAGTCAGTCTCATTAAACGACATCCGTTTCGAGTTGAGGATTTTGACAGCGATCCCGGGTGGCTCGGCCCGAAATATTTACATCGATACAACCGAACACGATGTTATCAAAAACGTCGTAATTTAATAAAAGAAGCGAGGAATCGCGGATCCATTACAAAAGGACTTCGTAATGAACTTAAAACGTTACAACAAAAAGGCAAGTTAACGATTATAACAGATGAAATCAATGAAGCTGCTCAAAAAAACACTGAGATTAAACTTAAATTGATGCATCATCCAGCTATTTACACAGAGCACCTTATTCTAGCAACAGGTGCAGAAGCCTGCCTGCCGGGTAAGGAATGGTTAGAAAAAACGATTGCTAAGTATGAACTTCCATGTGCCCCTTGCGGATTTCCAATCGTAAATCAAAATCTTGAATGGAAAGATGGCTTATATGTGGCCGGTGCATTAGCCGAACTTGAAATCGGACCGGCCGCTCGCAATATCGCCGGAGGGAGAAAAGCAGCGGAACGAATTGTTCATGCGTAGGAGGATATTTTTAATGAAGTCAAACATACCGGTTACTGTACTTAGCGGATATCTCGGATCAGGGAAGACCACACTATTGAATCACTTGCTTCACAATCAAACCGATTGGAAAATTGCTGTCGTCGTCAACGACATGAGTGAAGTGAATATAGATGCCAGCATGGTGAAACAGGGTAGGTTTAAACGGACAGAAGAAAAATTGGTCGAGCTGCAAAATGGCTGCATCTGCTGTACATTACGTGAAGATTTGATCCAAGAAGTCGAAAAGCTTGCCGCAATGGACATAGATTATATTTTAATAGAATCAACGGGTATATCGGAACCCATTCCTGTAGCGCAAAGCTTTACTTATGAGGACGAAGAACCGGGTATTCACTTAGGCGAGAACTGTCGGTTAGATACGATGGTGACCGTCGTAGATGCCAATCGCTTCTGGGATGATTATGCCTCAGGAGAAACCTTGCTGGACCGTCAGCAAGCTGCGGATGAAACAGATGCGAGAGAAGTTATCGATCTATTAATTGATCAAATTGAATTTGCGAATGTCATTGTGTTAAACAAAATCGATCTCGTTAAGTCGAGCGATCGTGATGAATTAAAAGCCGTTCTCCATCAGCTCAATCCCGAAGCTAGAATTGTAGAAAGTGAGTTCAGTCGAGTAGCTCCTGAAGAGGTATTGAACACAGGGCGTTTTGATTTTGAGAAAGTAAGCCAGGGCGCTGGATGGATTAAAGAATTGAACGAGGACCATGTGCCTGAAAGTGACGAATACAACATTAGCTCTTTTGTTTATCGAAGCAAGAAGCCATTCCATCCTGAACGACTCATGGCATGGCTTGAGAACTGGCCCTCCTCCATTATACGTGCCAAAGGTTTTTTCTGGATTGCTTCCCGAAATGACATAGCTGGTTTGCTATCTCAGGCTGGCACTTCGTTGTCGATTCAAGGAGCAGGAGAGTGGATTGCTGTGCTTCCGGAAACTGATCAGCAAGAGATTTTAGCGGAAGACCCAGAATTACTGACCCGGTGGGATGACACTTATGGTGACCGTTTAACAGAGCTTGTTTTTATTGGTATAGAAATGGACCAGAAAAAAATTATAGAAACGCTTGATCAATGCCTTCTTTCAGAAAGAGAAATGGAGGAGGATTGGAAGACGTTTGCTGACCCTCTTCCTGAATTTACAGGTGACCACCCTCATGACCATTCATGAGGGTATTTTATACAATAAAATTCACTCGTAGAAGAAGTAGAAAAAACCGACGGAAAGGAGAAATTTAATGTAATGTCATAAGCGTTTACTATCAAACAATGAAGGTATTCTTTCAAGGAATAGAAGTAGTAAAGAGAGAGCACAAATCCTTAAGAAAATATTACCATTCATGGAGAGCGAGAGTTTTTAGCAATAGTCTTATTATTAATAGGATTGTTCAGTGAATGAGTAAATAGTCCTTTATTGCATAGTAAGAAATAAATTCCTTTTATGGAAATAGACTCATTTTTAAAAAATTTCATTGACGGTATTGTTCTCAACTCTTTACACTGAATTAGTATTCAAAATTTTACAAAAAATTCAGTGGAGGGAAAAATATGTCGATCAAAAAGAAAGTAAGCGCTACACTGGCAGCAGGCGCCATCTTCTCCGGAAGTATGTTTGCCCTAACGTCAGATCACTCACCTCTATCGATTACGGCTGATGAAAAACAAGAATCAAACGTAGAAGTTGATAAAAAATCACCGAAGAACGTCATCGTGATGGTTGGAGACGGCTTGGGTGTCGGTCAGATGGAAATTGCTAGACTTCTAGAGTCTGGAAAAACCGGGGACTTATTTATGGAGTCGCTTGAAAATGTCGGAATGATGCGTACATATTCAGATGATAATTTTGTAACCGACTCAGGAGCCGCTGGTTCTGCCATCGCAACAGGGAATAAGACATATAATGGCGGCATCGGTGTCGATGCTGAAGGTGAAGAAGTCGACAGTATTTTAGATCTTTATCAAAACGAAGGTAAAAAAGTAGGCGTCATATCAACCAATACCGTAACGGATGCCACTCCAGCAGCATTTACAGCGAGTGTACCTGACCGTGATGGCCAGGATGAGATTGCTCGCCAAATGCTTGATCAGCAATATGATGTGCTGCTAGGCGGCGGAGCGGATTACTTTAGCCCCGACAGCCAGGATGGAACTGATTTAGTAGAAGAGTTTCAATCCACGGGTTATGAATTTGTAGACAATGAAAGCAGTCTTGAAGAATCAGGTACGCCTGATAAACTGCTAGGTTTATTTAACGATTCTTATATGAGTTATAAAACCGATCGCGATGAACTTAATAGTGAGGAACCGACCTTAGAAGCGATGACGGATAAAGGGTTGGACGTCCTCTCACAAGATGACGATGGCTTTTTCTTAATGGTAGAAGGTGCTCGTATTGATCATGCGGCACACGCTGCAGACGCCACTGGAGTTTGGCAGGAAACGATGGAATTTGATCGTACCGTGGAGCAAGTGGTGAATTGGGCGGAAGACCGTGATGATACGATGGTCGTTGTATTAGCTGACCATGAAACGATGGGGATGTCAGCGACAGAGCCTATGGACATTGAAGGATTAAAAGACATTGAGGTCTCTCCAGAGTACATGGCTCAGCAGATGGAAATCAATGAAGAAACGGGAACATACACTGAAGACAGCGTGAAACAAGTTTTTGCAGAGCATGCAGATATTGACTTGTCTGATGCAGACGTCGATGAGTTCTTAACAACCATTCAAGACGATGATGGTGAAGTTTATGCCGAATATCGTGTCGGCTGGGAAATTGGTTCTATCATAGCGGACCACTACAAAGTTGGAGCGATTAGTTCGGAGATCCGCGCCGAAAGCGGTACAGGCGGACACACGGGTAACATGGTTCCTGTATTTGCCACGGGTGCGGGAAGTGAAGACTTTGAAGGTGTGATGGACAATACCGACATTATTGAATTAATTGCGAACTCCGCAAAGGATAATAACGGGAAAGGACCTGAGAACAGCAACGGCAACGGTAAAGATAAAGGAAAAGGACCAAATAAATAAATGACGCTAGACCACCTTTTACTAGAAAAGGTGGTCTTTTTAAATGTTGGAAAACAATGGTATGATAAAGCTAGTACTTAATAAAAGAATGGAGGGCGCAGATGAGAAAGCCACTCGTTTTGGTTATTCTATTATTTTTAATGGCATGCGGAAACCCTCCTTCAACAAATGATGAAGAAAATCCTAACTCCCATTACAAAGATGACGAAATGATCGGAACATTTTTGGAAGTGAATGAGACAAAACAGCTTATAGAGGTCGATATTTCAGAATGGGCAAAGCGTGATGCAGAAGAACCTACGACGGAT
Organism: Halobacillus andaensis; assembly: GCF_014636475.1. Classification (GTDB taxonomy): domain Bacteria; phylum Bacillota; class Bacilli; order Bacillales; family Halobacillaceae; genus Halobacillus_A; species Halobacillus_A andaensis. The sequence goes on along the minus strand of NZ_BMEL01000001.1, from coordinate 1,158,326 downwards.
GAAGGATATTTATATAGAGGGAAATACTCCGATGATACGGAGTTGCGTTATGAAGACGGCTCCCCTGCTTTGCTCGATGAGATAAAAAGGGGACAAAAGCTTTTAGTAAACCCACCTGTACAGGGGGATGATGAGGGAGAAGCAGAAGAGATTGTCCTGCTCGACATGACGTATGAAGAAAAATACGCAGAAGTTCTATCACATAGAGAAGATGACCTCAAAGTCGTTGTCATTTATGAGAATAGCAGAACGATGCCTAGCGAGTTAGATGAGCGAATGCTTGAAAAATTAGATCCGACCCCTGTTGGAAGCTGGATCGAATACGATGAAGATTATGTCGTCGATTATAAGGAAGAGTTTGAGATTAAAGAATTTCCCGTCATTTTAGTTTTTGACAGGCAAGAATTGCTTTTTAAAACCTATGAGCGAGAAGAGCTTGAAAAATACTTTGATGAGCTTGAAGGATAGAACATATGATATGAAATAAAGAGAAGAGGCTGTGAAACTAAACCTATGGTCCAGTCGTATATATTACGACATGATTGCGTTACTTCGGAAGGAAAAGGGAGTCGGAAGTAATAACTTTTATTTTTTCTGATTTCCTGATGGTCGTCATCATTTTTGTGCTCGCATGTTTGTTTACGGGTTTACACATAGATGATGCCATTTTTTCCTCGTAAAGGAGAGTACTATGGAAGATTGGTTATTGGGCATCATCGATGAATTTGGATACATAGGAATTTTATTATTAATTGCGGGAGAAAACATCTTCCCGCCCATCCCTTCAGAAATTATTTTAACATTCGGAGGCTTTGTTACGACGACATCAACCCTGAGTATTTTCGGAGTGGTCATTGCTGCAACAGCGGGGTCGGTGCTCGGGGCGTTGGTGCTTTATGGAATAGGTCAGCAGTTAGACGTGGCTCGTTTAGAAAGAGTAGTTGATAAATGGGGGCACGTGCTGCGATTGACGAAGAACGACCTCTATCGGGCAGACGAATGGTTTGATAAATACGGCCCGTGGACGGTTTTCTTTTGTCGATTTGTACCTCTCATAAGAAGCTTAATCTCAATTCCAGCAGGCATGTCCAACATGCATCTGCCTTCGTTTCTTGCACTTACTACGTTAGGAACGCTGATTTGGAATGTGGTACTTGTAAATTTAGGTGCTTCAGTTGGTGCTTCGTGGGAAGAGATCGTTCATTACATGGATGTGTATTCCAAAGTCATTTATGTCTTATTAATTTTATTGTTTATTTTTCTAATCGGACTGTTCATTAGAAGAAGGCGAAGAATGTGAGGTGTTTTCTATAAAGGAGGGAGAGTAGATGAGGAGTCGTTATTTATTATGGTTGATCGTATCTATTGTTCTAGGGTCCTCCATAATCAGCAGCCTTAATACAATTGAAAATCATACTAAAACCTTGCTTTATATCATTTCCATGGTCACTTTACTGGTTATTGGATGTAGTGCAGCCTATTATAAGTGGAAGGAGGAAGAGATTCGTGAACGGCAATAAGGAAGAAGGGATTTTACAGAAATTAGAAGAAATCAATCGAAAGCTTGATCAGATGAACAGCAATCCAGAGGACGTGGATAAGGAAAGACCGCTGCCGTAGAATCGTGATCGTTGGACCTGTGTTAGCGGTATTGATGGCTTTAGGGGGATTTTAATGGGCAAATTAAGAATTGGTTTAGCAGGGATTGTCGTTATTTTAGGTGGGTACGGGTTGATGGCCGGGGATACTTCTCTATCCCCATTAATGCTATTTATAGTGGGCCTCTTATTGCTGACGGTTGGATTTATAGAGCTGGAAAAAGATAAAAAGAGTTTCTGGGCGTATTCCAGTTTCGCCATTGCGGCTTTTGTCTTTTTTGTTTCCTCTTATACGCTCTTTTCATAAGCATATACTTTCGCTCATTTACATACGCTTCTAAATAAAATGAAGAAAGCCGTCTTTCCTATTAAAGGAGGACGGCTTTCTTTATTTAATCAAACAACGGACTTACAGGTTCTTCGTTGTGCACACGCTTAATCGCTTCACTAATCAGCGGAGCAATCGTGAGCTGAGTTAATTTATCGATTCGTTTCTCATCTGTTAATGGAATACTGTTGGTTACGATCAGTTCTTTTACAGGAGAGTCTTCAATTTTTCTAATCGCTTCCCCAGAAAGGACAGGGTGCGTACTGCACGCATACACTTCTTTCGCTCCTCTTTCTAGAAGAGCTTTCGTGCCGCTCGTGATCCTTGTTCCTGTATCAACAATATCGTCCATGAGAATAGCAGTTTTTCCTTCAATGTCACCGACGATGTTGGTTTCACCAGGGAAGTCTTTTCTTGGCTCACGCTTATCAATAATAGCGATCTGAGTTTTCAATCGATCGGCCATTTGGCGAGCTCTCTTTACGCTGCCGTGATCTGGTGATACAACAACTACGTCTTCAAGGTTTTTCTCGGTAAAGTATTCGGTAAGTATTGGCATTGCAAGCAGCAAGTCAACGGGAATATTGAAGAAACCCTGGACTTGCGGCGCATGAATGTCGATGGACATCATTCTTGTAGCACCAGCTTCTTCAATAAGGTCAGCCACCAGCTTGGCCGTAATCGGTTCTCTAGAACGGGCTTTACGGTCCTGGCGAGCGTACCCGTAATAAGGAATGACGACGTTGATGGATGCAGCGGAAGCACGCTTAAGTGCGTCGATCATAATGAGCAGCTCCATAATATGATCATTCACGGAGTCGCTCGTTGACTGAATAACGAATACGTCGCACCCACGAACGCTTTCTTCTATATTAATTTGTAATTCTCCATCACTGAATTCATTCACTGAACACTTTCCTAATTCAATCCCCATATTATCAGCGATTTCCACAGCAAGTTCACGATTCGAATTCAATGAAAAAACTTTAATATTATCCTCAGCTCCTGCAAATGGCATGCCACAGGTCCCCCTTAAATAAAGCGATCTTAGTCATACCTACTATTATCACAAAAAATACACCGAGAAACAAGAAACTTCCTTGTGAACAAAATAAGAAATCAACTTTGGACATACCTTCTAGTAGGGAGGCGGTACAAATGAAACGATGGAAAATAGTCGCAGGGCTTATGATTGTGGCAGGTTTGCTCTTATTCTTCGAAAGTTCCCTAGAAGAAGAGGATGAATGGACTTTACTTTTAGATGCAGTAGAAGAGGAGGTAAAAGGTTTTGAAACAGTAGAAGAAGTAAAGCTGGATAAAGAACAGGAGCTTATAATTATTGAAACATCCATTCAAGAAGGAAATTTTAATGAAGCATTCACTTTAGACGATCAAATCGTAGAAAAACTTCAACCAATCAATGACGAAATAAACATGACTTACTTCACTCAATCGAACTTTAGTAATGGTACACCCTTTGCTTCCAATAGCTTTCAAAACTAAAGTATTAGCTTTTGGAAAAATAGGGTAAACAACGACTGACGTACGTGTAAGGAGGTTGTTTACCATTAAGGAAAATAGAAGGTGCAAATCCTGCGGCCGAGTCATTCCATATCGAGAAATAAAGACGTCCAAAATGGACCACATTCAATGCCCTGACTGCGGAGAAATCAATCGCGTGGCTAAATCCACTCAATTTATTTGGTTCGCAGGCATCTTCGTATTACTTTTCATTGCGGCGATTATTAATAGCATGGAGAATTTAAGTTTTCTCCAAAAAATCTTATGGAATATGGTTATTATTCTTCCATTATATTATGGAGGATATTACTCGTTTTTAAGATTAGAAAGAGAGGAGGAGCACCATGGATAAACTCATCTTCAGCAGAAAAGGATTCGACTCATCGGCCGGTCATGGCTACTCTCCTTATGATCCCAAAACCGGCAGATATATCGTACTTCCGATCCCTGGAGACATTGTAAATAATAATGGATACAAATATGATGATCTTCTCCTCAAACCAAACTATCTAGAGGGAATTCAAGCGAATAATGTAAAGGAACTTATTAATGATAAACATTTAAATTTCAGCAAAAAAGCTCGTGAAATCATTCATAGCTCTTATGCTCATTATGATCCTGTTCTAGGAGCCCCCTCGTGGTTAGAAAATGGTCCAGCATTTGGGGCTTTTGGGCAAGCAGAAGCAGCAGCTGGCCATCTACGCAATCACCACGTTCAAGAAGGCAGTGTGTTTCTATTTTTTAGTCGATTTAAACCTATTCAAAACCGGCTCCACCCGCTGGATCCAGAAGGGGGATGGACGAAAGGAGCCTATTTTATTTACGGCTGGTTAAAAGTTGGCAAAGTCATCACTTCAGAAAACCTCTCAGAATTACCTCACGACATAAAAGTAGACCACCCTCATGGATCAGACGAAGACTTCAGAAAACGAAATCACAATACAATATATATCGCATCGGACAAGTTATTTAATGACTCAGATCTTCCTGGATGCGGCTATTTTCCTAAATTAAACTCCAATCTGCTGCTCTCATCAACTGTTCACAAAAATAAGCCAAGCATATGGAAACTCCCTTCGTTTTTTAATGAAGATCAGTATCGACCCACGTATTTAAATGTAGAGGATAAGTTGAGAGAACGATGGCTGGAATGCCCGGATGATGAAGACTATTGCTTTGTGCAATCAACTGGACGAGGCCAAGAGTTTGTTTCCGTATTAAAGGACCAGTCAATAGAGTGGCTTAAATCTTTATTTGAAAAGAATTATTAAGAATGAACTATTTATGTAGCTTCAATGAAGTGATCCTCTTTGAAAAATTTAGAAAGGATTCTGCTTATTAGGGGAGAGAAGAATATGAGAATATCTTTCATTAAAAAATGCATCTATACAGCTGGTTCATTATTCATTTTAGTAAGTGCAGCGGGCTGCTTCGGAGGTGAAACCTACAAGTTTGTTGGAGAAAGTGATCATTGGGAAGGATCGCTAAACATTTCTAAGGATAGCAACACCGTGCAAAAAGAATTTATGGTTACGTATAAAGGTGAGGTAGAAGAGCTTTCGGAGATCGAAAGAATTTCCTTCGGGTATGATGCGGGCACTTCCAGCAGTGAGGTAACTCGAACAATCGATCGGGAACCGACTGAAAAACACTTCATCACTGAAAGTAGTGCAACAGGGGATACGAGAATTGAGGAAGGCGATGTAATAGAAGCGACGGTGCAGTGGGATGATCAGGAAGAAACCTTCGAAATGGAAGTAGAATAGAAAAAAGAGATTTTGCCAGCAACGAGGAGTCTTGATTGACCATTTCTATATTAATAATGTTATTATTTATGTAATTTAAGTGAAGCAAATTTTATACACATAAAACGTGAGACAAACATATAATAAAAGACAACAAAATGGCGTGGTTTCCTATTCAATTAGAGGAGGCTGCGTCATTTTTTTGTTTTACAATAAATGACATTAATAGACAAATGATGTCATTGATTCTACGTTTACACCCACTTTACCGTGGGAAAACCGAAGTATCGTCAAAAAAGGAGGAAGGCACGTGTCTGCTGAAGTCATAGGATTCAGCCTTCTCGTGATGGGTGTATTTTTAATCATTGGGAAGCTAATCCGCGTAAAAGTTAAATTATTTCAATCGCTGTTTTTACCTAGTTCCATCATTGGAGGTTTTGCAGCATTATTATTAGGACCGCAAGTGCTGGGTAACGCACTTGCACCCTTAGCAGGAGAAGATTCTTTTTGGTCCACGGGTCTTCTTACAGAAAATATGACTGTGGTGTGGGAAGCATTACCAGGACTCATGATCAATGTTATTTTCGCTTCACTTTTTTTAGGGAAAACCACACCATCTTTAAAGAAGATCTGGCATAACGGCGGGCCGCAGCTCGCTTTTGGATGGACGATTGGCTGGGGCCAGTACGTAATTGGTCTATTAATCGCACTATTGATTTTAACACCATTTTTCGATATTCCACCGATGGCTGGTGCATTAATTGAGATTGGTTTTGAAGGTGGTCATGGTACGGCTGCGGGGATGCAAAGTACGTTTGAGGATTTAGGATTTCCTGAAGCCTATGACCTTGCTATTGGACTAGCCACGATTGGGGTGCTCTCCGGAGTGATTTTCGGGATTGTACTTATTAACATTGCTGTGCGTAAAGGAGAAACACAAATCGCACAAAAACAGAGCAAATTCTCTGATTTACAAAAGCTTGGCATTCGTGAATTTGAAAATCGTGAATCCGCTGGTACGATGACCCTGCGTCAGGAATCAATTGAACCATTATCCTTTCACTTTGCCATGATTGGGATCGCCATCTTAATTGGCTATGCCATTCAACAAGCTTTTATTGGATTAGAGGCGATTACATGGGGACCTATGACAGATACGTATGTGATGACGTATATTCCATTATTCCCGCTGGCTATGGTTGGAGGTATTTTACTTCAGCTGTTCCTTGATAAGTTTGACCGTTTCAACACAGTTGATCGTCGAATGGTCATGAGGATACAAGGGTTGTCTCTTGATATTTTAATCGTAACAGCGATAGGTACGATTTCTCTAGCCGTTATCGGTGAGTTCTTTGTTCCATTCTTATTATTAGCTGTTGGAGGCATCGGTTGGAACCTGTTAGCCTTTAAACTATTCGCTAAAAAGATGATTCCCACGTACTGGTTTGAACGTAGTATTGGTGATTTAGGCCAGTCTATGGGGATAACTGCAACAGGTCTCTTGCTTATGCGTATTGTCGACCCGGAAGTAGAGACACCGGCATTAGAAGCATTCGGTTACAAACAGTTAATTTATGAACCGTTCTTAGGTGGAGGGTTAGTTACTGCTCTATCCGTTCCGGTCATCTATTCACTAGGGCCGGTACCATTTTTACTATTCGCATTCGTCATGGCCTTAATTGGCTGGGCTGTCGGTATTTTTTACTTTGGTAAACAAACCGTTGACCCTAGATAAAGCAACGGAAAGGACTGTCTTCGTATAGGAGACAGTCCTTTTAATTAGCCAATCTATTTAACAAATGATCGAGCTGCTGACTGCATTTGACTGTGCGTCTGTCCGTCAGACCGTAGCGATTGCCTAATTCTATCATTTCTTTTTTCTTCACTTGTATGTCTTTCGTTAATTTGTATTTAGGCTCTATGATTTGATTATTCATAAGGATTCTCCTTCAATGGAATTTAAACAAACAACGTTAACGATTATCCTCATTTTGTAAATAAAAATCAATAGTTTCGTGAAAATATTTCATGATTCGACAAAGCTTCTAACAAACTTACGATGCTCCTCATTTTTCGAAAAAGTTATTTTAAAAGGGTATCTGTTAGGTTTCAATGGAGGGAGGGATTTTATAAAAATAAATATTCTATCTTTCTTATTTATGGGTAGTGATCGACAGGTATTCATTTAAGGTGATTCACGTAAGAATAGTCCTGTGTAATTGAAGAAAATAATCTCTTAATTTAATAAAGGTTCAGTTTCCTATCTAGGAGACTGAACCTTTTTTAATAAATTTTTAAGAACTTTATAAGAGCCATTTAAATGATGAGCAGCATACTAGTAAAGGAATTAAGAAAGGAGAATTTATATGACAGAGCCAGTCGCTCAAATAAAAAATGTAAAAAAACAGATAGGAAATAAAACAATTATCCATGGAATTTCACTAAATGTTTATCCTGGGGAGGTCTTTGGCTTCTTAGGTCCAAATGGGGCGGGGAAAACAACGATGATTCGTATGATCGTAGGATTGATGAAGGTAACTGAAGGTGACATCTATATTCAGGGGAACCATGTAAATCGTGAGTACCAAAAGGCCATTGCTGAAGTCGGTGCGATTATAGAAAACCCGGAAATGTATGATTTTCTTTCAGGCTATGAAAATTTAAAGCACTATGCTCGTTTGGCTGTTAAGCCAATTTCAGAAGATCGAATAAAGGAGATTGTCAGATTAGTGGGATTAAGCGGCAGAATTAACGAGAAGGTGAAAGGATATTCCCTTGGAATGAAACAGCGTTTAGGTATCGCTCAGGCTCTTCTTCATTCACCGTCTCTTCTAATTTTAGACGAGCCTACAAATGGATTAGATCCAGCGGGAATTCGCGAAATAAGAGAATATATTCGTAAGATCGCTCATGAAGAAAATTTAGCGGTGTTTGTTTCGAGTCACTTGTTAGCTGAAATGCAGCTCATGTGTGATCGAATAGGTATAATCCAACATGGCCGGCTGCTCCAGGTAGAAAAAATGGATATGCTCCTCAATAAGCACAATAAGAGGATCGTTCAGATCAATGCACACCCCCTGGGAAAGGTAATAGAGTACCTTCAGGCGTTATCATGGTCTGTCCATCAAAGCAATGAAATCGCACATGTGGAAATTGAGAAACAAGAAGATATAGCAAAGCTTGCTTCAGATATAGTCAAGGGAGGCTATCAGCTTTATCAGCTTAATGAAAAACACGAGTCTTTAGAAAATACATTTTTAGAGCTGACGAAGGAGGAGTTGTAATGTACTTTTTTAGAATGCTTCAGAATGAACATATTAAAATTTACCATAAATCAGGCACCTGGATCATGGTGGGGTTAATGATCTTTATTTTGCTTACTTTTGCACTAGTATCTAAATTTATTTTAAACGAAGGGGAAACGGTTGCCTGGGAAAGACAGGCACAGGCTGAAATTACCCAAATAGAGGAAAGGCTCAATAACGGCGTAGCTTTAAAAGTAGAACGTGACTATTTAGAGCAGGAGCTAGCTGTGTTAGAGTATCGATTAGCAGAAAACCTGCCCCCTCTTGAACCTGATTCGTTGTGGGGATTCATGGCGGATACTACAAACCTAACAGGGATTGCTTCATTATTTACGATTGTCATTGCAGCAAGCATTGTGGCGAATGAGTTCTCGTCAGGTACTATTAAACTGCTTCTCATTCGTCCCGTGAGCCGCGGGAAAATCTTGCTTTCAAAGTATTTAACGATCATCAGCTTTGCATTTGTAATGCTTGCCTTAATGTTCGGGCTTTCGTTGATCCTCGGTTTCTTATTATTTGGAGTGACAGAGGAAACCTACGCTTTTCTAACTTATAGTAATGGACAAGTTGTTGAGCAATCGATGATTAGCTATATCCTTAGCTTATTTGGGTATAAAAGTATTGAAATTGTTATGATATCGACGTTAGCCTTTATGATTTCAACTGTTTTCCGGAGCAGCGCGTTAGCGATAGGGTTCTCTTTATTTCTTATGTTTACGGGGCCGCAATTCGTACAGCTCCTCAGCTCGTATGACTGGGTAAAATATATTTTATTTGCGAATACTAATTTAATGCAATATATAAATGGAGTCCCAATGGTAGAAGGCATGACAATGTCCTTTTCAATTACCGTACTCGTGCTCTACTTTCTATTATTTATAGTTGTATCCTGGTCCGTTTTTAAATGGAGAGACGTTGCCGTATAATTGGAAAAAGAAGTTTCTGGGCTGGCTGGGAGGTAAAGATGAAATGACTTTTAAACGCATCTTAATTGTCGAAGATGAAATAGAGCTTGCTGAATTGATCAAAGACTATCTTGAAAAAGAAGGGTTTGAAGTGACCCATGCCATAGATGGGGAGGAGGGTTTACAGCAATTTCAGGACACGGACCCTTCGTTGGTTATTCTTGACTTAATGCTGCCTAAAATGGACGGGATGGAACTATGCAGGAGGATGAGAAGCAAGGCAATGATGCCTATCATCATGATGACCGCTAAAGGGAGCGATACAGACAAAATCGTTGGATTAGGTATAGGTGCCGATGATTATATTACAAAGCCTTTTAGTCCCAGTGAATTAGTGGCCCGTGTGAAGGCGCATATCCGCCGGTACCGCTATTATTCTGAACCTCCCAATCAACAACAATCCCTTAAGTTTGGTAACTTAATCATCGACCCTAATGAATACAAAGTAACTCTTAACGGACAGGTAATTGATTTATCTGCCAGAGAATTTAAATTGTTACATGTATTAGCCAGTAACCGTGGCCAAGTTTTTACAAAAGACCAGCTGTTTGACAAGGTTTGGAGCTATGATCATATGGGAGATTACAATACGCTGACTGTTTATATCCGTAAGATTCGAGAAAAAATTGAGCATGACCCTTCTAACCCTGTATATATAAAGACCGTATGGGGTGTAGGCTATAAATTTAAGGGGGAGTAACAAGTGGGCAAGCTTAAGACAAGGCTGATTATCGCTTTTGTATCCATTATATTCCTCCCTATTTTAATAACCGGCACAGCCTTAGCTCTTCAATCATCTCAGCTGGAACAAAAAGATAAGACGGTCAGCCAATCCTATCAACAAATGGAAGAGTGGCTAAGGGAGCAGCTTTCAAAACGTGAGATCTCTCAAGTTAATATAGAAGAAGCTGTGGAACGATTCTCCACCGAAGTAAAGGTCACAGAGAATGGAGGAGAAATCATCTATCAGTCTTCCGATAATATATCTGCTGCAGAGAGTTCCGCGGTAACTCTTCCCCCTGCTGAGTTTGAAGTCACTTCACAGGAAGGTCATTTATACACGATAGAAATGAGAACCCAGGCTAATTTAAGTCGCCACATCCTTCAATCCATATTTATTAGTGTTGGGCTTGGAGTCGCAGCCTTAATTACACTAATCATCGTCTGGACCTGGTATATTTCGCGGACGATTTTACTTCCTCTAAGAGAAATCTACAGAGCGACAGAAGAAGTAAGGGAAGGAAACTTAGATTATCCTCTTACTTATAAGAAGAAAGATGAAATTGGCCGCTTTATTAAAGGGTTTAATACAATGCGTCTTCATTTAAAACAGCTAAAAGAGGAACAAAAGCAGTATGAATCCTCTAGACAACAACTGATAGCTAATGTTTCTCATGATTTGCGAACTCCGCTGTCTTCGATCAAAGGCTACGTAGAAGGATTGCAGGACGGGATAGCCGATACGAAAGAAAAGCAGGATAAATATTATCAAATCATCAGACGTAAGACGGATCAGTTAGACCGTTTAATTGAGGACCTGTTTCAATTTTCAAAAATGGAACTCAACAAGTTTCCGATCCATCAAGAACTTGTCGATAGCCAAGCCTTCTTACAAGATGTCCTTGAGGAATTCGAAATGGAAGCGGAGAAAAAAGGGGTGGAGCTAAGCTATCAAAAACCCATCCCTTCTGTTACTCTGTCCATCGACCCGGAAAGGATCGTCCAAGTCATCACGAACTTAATTGAAAACGCCATACGATATGGTGCTAAAAGTTTAGAAGTCAATGCGAAAGTTAGCGAGCAGGGGACTTTTCAATTAGCAGTGCACGATGATGGTGCTGGTATTGAAGCAAAGGAAATAGATAAAATTTTTCTTCAGTTTTATCGCGGGGAGAAATCTCGATCCCGGGAACTTGGAGGTTCAGGGCTTGGACTTTCTATCGCTCAATCTATTATCCAGCAGCACTCAGGTCAGATAATAGTACAAAGTAAACCGAATAAAGGGAGTACCTTTACCCTGGAACTCCCTTTGTTTATGAAATAAGGGGTAGGAAAGGAACCAGTGTATGTATTATGCCGTTTGAGTTACAGATACATCAGAAGTCGTAAAAATAGAGGAAATCGGAATTCAACTAATTGAACGATCCGCCCCTTAACACCCTCATTGAATTTGTGTTTCATTCGTGCTAATCTCGCCATATATAAGGGGCTGAAGAATACGTAATTTATGCTTATCTAATACTGATAAACGATAGAATAGCTGAAGATCCTTGATCCTCAGCTATTTAATTATTCACAAGCTTTTAATGGTGTCATATGCTGGGGAAAGTTTTATGAGGTAGAAGAGTAACTAGAAATACGACATATCTACGACTAGTAGGAATCTTTAAAACATGGTGGGGTAATAAGAGAAACGCAAGGACGTTTATTGAGAATTTGGGAGGAAGTACAAGAAAGATAAATGCTCGTTACTAAAGGAGGAAATTAAGTGCTTTCTAATTTTTTATGGGGATTATTTTTAGTTTTATTTATAGTGATGATGGTGTATCTCGATAGAAGGAAACAGAAGAGAAGGTCAAATAACCAATTTATGAGAAAAACTGAACAAGAAAAAGAAGTGGAAAGGGCTATTGAGAAAGAGAAGTCCTGGAGAGGTGGGCCGCCTATGGGGGGAGGAGGAGCCTGATTTTAAGCGTGGAGATTGAATTTGCTTTTTGTGGAGTGTTTACTGGCTTTTCTTTTCGTTTCTTTTCCATTTTTCTATTTAATTAAAAAAAGGAAAGGGGATTCGCCCTCTCCTTATCGTAGGATTTCTTGTAAAATCGGATCTTGTTCTAAAAAAATCAGTGCTTTTTCTCGATATTCTTCGTCATGCAAATAAGTATAGCGTTGGGGTTTCATGTGCGGACTTCTTTCAATCGCTTGTCTGAAATCAGCTCTGGTCATTTGTAAAGATGTTACATATTCGAAAAAGCCAGTACGGCTAAATACTTTGTGCATCCGTTCAGCTCGATGCCCTTGAACATTGGCCATAATATAAGTGGCGACACCTACCTGAATACCATGCATGTGATGATTTTCTGCATATTTATCAAGTGCATGAGAAATCAGGTGTTCTGATCCGCTAATAGGTGCGCTGTTCCCGCTAATGACCGTAGCAACTCCTCCCATAGTTAAGGAGCTGACGAGCTCTTTTAAAAACGTTGGGTTTTTAATATCCTTCATAGGGGTTCGTATAAAACTATTTACTGCTTTCTTGCTTAGCATCGAAGCAAATGCGTTTACACGGCCTATTTCATGAGCTTCTTCAAACTCCCAGTCATAAAGAGCTGTCAGGTTAGACATCAAATCGCCGATCCCCGCTAAGATAAACTTATCTGGAGCATTTTTAATAATATCAAGATCCGCTATAATGCCGTATGGGATTTTTGCAGGGACAGTCGTTTTCTTTCCTTCTATAGATAAGGAGCAATTACTGCTGGCAAACCCATCGTTAGAAGCAGAGGTAGGTACACTAATAAAAGGTGTGTTTCTCGAAAATCCGATATATTTGCCATAATCTATGACAGCCCCTCCGCCAATAGCGATGATCACATCGTGTGTTTCAAGCGTAAAGGCTTTTGAGATTAAATCTTTAATATCTAGATTTTCTTTTATAAGCAGTGTATACGCTTTTATACTTGAGAAATTATTTTTCACTTTCTTTTCATAATGTTCATACGTGAAGGGATCAAATACAATGAGTACTTTTTTAAATCCATGTTTTTTAAGAACATCCTCAAGCTGAAAAATGATGCCATTTTCAATTTCTAATATGGCTGGTATAGGGATATTCGTAATGGGATTAGACATGAGGAAGAAATCCTTTTCTTTTTAGTTCGTCTTCGATCTCTTTAAACTCTTTTACTGGGATAAAAGGGATGTTCTTATCTTTAAGAATGTCCTGTAAGACATCTTTTGCAAAAGTGAGGTCAGCATAAACGGCAGGATGGGAATCCGGCTCACTGTCGCCTGCAAAATGGACCGTTTCATATTCTTTCTTAAGATCTTGAATCACTTTTGACTTGTCGATCCCATACCGCTCAGAAAAATGTCGATGCTCAGGATCTATATTCATATATACATTTTTATCCTGATAGTACCCCTCATTTGATAGCACGGTCACCTGTTTAATATTATATTTTTCTAAAATATGATGAATGTAATAATCTGTACCTGCGCTTAATATGTAAAAGTCGCCGCCATTATTTTGAATGGTTTTAATAAACTGAGGGATGTAAGGATCAATAGGAATTTGCCGTATCTCTTCGATGATCTGCTCTTCTTCCTGATCGATCGAAGAAAAGACGGTCGTTAAAAACTCGATATCTTTCATCTCCCCTGCTTTCCACTTCTTAAACAGATCCTCCCCTTCAGGAAAGTACTTCTCAATCACGATCCAATAAAAGTCTTTTGTTGAAATTGTTCCATCAAAGTCGGAAACAAACGCCCATTTCTTCATGATCTCTGCCTCCATCATCCATAGATTTTATATGTATAGTGTAACAGATATTTCGTATGTAATGAGGAGATCGAATAGAGAGGCTTATGAAAAGACAAATTGAGCAACTGGAAACACTGGAAACAATTAATAGTAAACGAAATTTACCTCTTATGTTACTTTATAATAGATCAATTTCTAGGAGGTAGATTCAAAGTGTTAAAGAAAGTAGGGATGGTCGGAATTGCAGCTTTCTGCGCTCTAGCCTTTTCATTTCCGACGCAAAGTTTTGCCCATGGCGATACGCATACCGTCCAAGAGGGCGATTCTTTATATATGATCGCTAAGGAGTATGGTGTCTCAGCAAAGCAAGTACAAGACATCAATGATAAATCAAACGCAGAGATTCAAGCAGGTGAAGAATTGCAGCTTCCTGATGGAGCAAGCGAATATGAAAAAGATCTTCTTGCTCGACTTATAGAGGCTGAAGCAGAAGGGGAAAGCTACGAAGGGAAAGTAGCTGTAGCTACTGTCGTCCTAAACCGAGTAGAAAGTGACCGTTTCCCAGACACGATTCATAACGTGATTCATGATGGCTATCAATTTTCACCAGTATTAAACGGATCTATTAATCAACCTGCAAGCGAAGAATCTAAGCGTGCCGTGAATGAAGCGTTCGCTTATCAAGGGTACGATCAAGGGTCACTCTTTTTCTATAATCCAGACAAAGCAGATAGCAGCTATTTAGAGAGTCAAGAAGTTACAACAATCATTGGCAACCACGTATTTTTAAGATAATGAACAAAGGGCAAGCATTCTTAGTAAGAGTGCTTGCTCTTTTTTTGTAGGGAAACCTTAGTTCTCCCTTTTATCTCGACAGTGTAAACATTTCTTGCATTAGGAAGAGGAAAGGGTTGTAGAAAACGACTCCCTTTCCATGGCCCCACAGGACGTGGGGGCGTTCTAAGTTGGCACACGATGTGCGAACTTAACCGAACTTCCTATTTAAAAATTCCTCAGTCTTTATCAGCCTTCCGGGGTCACACCTTATTCGTAGCTCCGTAAATGACAGAAATCCGACGCTTAATAGATCAAAGTCTTACAGGTATCCATTATAGGATGGTTCCGTTCGCCTCATCATATAAAAAGGAACGGAAAAAGAGACGACTCCTGCGGGATGAGCAGACAGGAGAGGCCCCGGAGATCGCAGATCGAGGAGACTTTCCGTCTTGCCCCGCGGAAAGCGGCGCTTTTTCTGTTCCTTTTCTCCAGATTAATGTAGGAACCAGGATGCCACGTTTACACCCATTCTTTTTTGACATTCTGGTCAAGCATTCTTAGTAAGAGTGCTTGCTCTTTTTTGTAAAAATTGGTTATAAATTGGGTGAATGTGCTACGATATAAATGAGACTTATGATCTTACATATTGAAAGAAGGGATTCTTGTGCCTGCGCCAAAGCACATTGTTTCTGCAGCGTCTATTATTTTAAATGAAAACGATGAACTGCTATTAATTAAAGGACCAAAAAGAGGGTGGGAAATGCCAGGGGGGCAAGTAGAAGAAGGAGAATCGATAAAAGCAGCTGCCGTGAGGGAAACAAAAGAAGAGTGTGGGGTAGATATTGAGATTGTAAAATTTTGTGGGATTTTTCAAAACTTGAGCCGGGGAATTTGTAATGCTTTATTTATAGGGAAGCCGATTGGTGGAAAGCTGACTACGACTTCAGAAGCGTTAGAGGGAGGGTTCTTTCCGGTTGAGGAAGCGCTTGAAATGGTAACGTGGGATAACTTTAAACAGCGAATCGAGTATTGCCTAAATGAAAGCAATCATCCGTTTCTAGTAGAATTTTGATAGTGGGAGTGATTTGATCAACAAAAATGCGAGGATGTTGTTTTCGGGAAGAGTTTCATCCACTCTTGGTGACAGCATTTATCAAGTAGCCGTTATCTGGCACATTTATTACATAACAAATAGTACGGTTTATACGGGATTAGCCACGGCGTTTACGATGATTCCTAAAACGTTGAATTTTTTATTCGGTCCCTGGGTGGAATATAGCGATAAACAGAAGATCTTAAAGTACTCGCAATTTATTCAGTTCTTGCTGATGTTAATGATCCCTCTCGCTTTTTATTTTAAATATGAAAATGTGAGGGTTATTCTTACAGTAATCTTCCTGATCTCGTTCATTGAAAATATTCAAGGAACTTCGGAAATCTCCATTGTGCCTTCGATTATGAATAATGAAGACATCCCGAAATATAATTCATTTCTTGCTTCAACTGAAGAAGCTATTGATATGGCGATGAAGGGGATATTTGGCTTTGTTATTTTATTCATAAGTGTAGAGGCGATCTATGTATTTAATGCCTTGACGTTTCTAGCAGCTGCCTTGTTTTTTACACTCATACGTTATAACTTTAAGCAAAAAAAGGTCAGAAAATTCAACGTTAAAAACTATAAAGCTGACTTGGTTGAAGGTTTCAACTATCTGTTTAAGCCATCGCTTTTATTTGTTTGCTTACCTTTTTTAGTTTCGAACTTAGTCGCTGGAATTATGATTTCCATTTTACCTGCTTTTGCAGAATTTAAAGTGGATTTGAATGCGTATGGCATGTTTTTGTTAGCGATGAGCGTTGGTTCTTTAATAGGTTCTCTTTTATCGTTTAAACTGTCAGACCTACCATTAAAAAGCATTATGACATTTTTTCCTTTCCTTAGTTTTGTATTTTTATTATTAGCTGTTGTTGTAACTAACGGAGTTGTCTCTATTCTCTTATTTGGTTTAGCGAACCTGCCAATAGGGGCCATAAGCGTTTATTTTATCAGTTATTTGCAAACTTCGATTTCTCCTGAACTGTTAGGGAGAGTATCCTCGATCATAGACAGTTTCCTCGTATCTACTATTCCGATCGGAGCATTTCTCGCAGGCATGCTATCTCAAGTGTTACCCATCCATGTTCTAATGGTAGGAAGCAGTCTAGGGATGCTATTTATATCTATTTATTTTCTATTTGTCAAAATTGAAGAAAAAGAAGCTGCCGAACAAGCCTCCTAATAAAAAAGCACCCGAAAAATCGGGTGCTTCATTTACTGCTGCTATTCAGCGTTTTCTTCTTCTTTGTTAAACCATAAAGGGTCGTCGTTGTTAACCTCACCGTTATAGTTAATCAAGATTTCTTCGCCTTCTTTTATATCAGTATAGGCGTAGAAGTCAAACGAGTTGTTGTCAAAGTTAATTCGGTAGTCTGCATTTGGCTGATACGAATGATTAAACATCATGCCATAACCTAAAAGAAAGGCGGTATGGTGCTCACCGTACTCAAATGCGTAGTCAGCAAGGTACGTTTTTTCTATATGCTTGTGTTCCTCATTAGGATAAGGAAGCACAGGGGCTTCGTGAATAAGTTCGTTCTTTGCAATATTACGGGTGGCAAATACGCCTTTATCTGATTCATCATCAGTGATTGTAGAAGTTCTTACTTCAATCATATGATCACCTGCAGTTCTTTTCAATTTATTAATCATTCCCTAGTCTGACAGGTGCAAGGGAAGAATGCAATTGTTAAAATATTCACTCTACGGCGAGCGTTTGTTTAATCAATGGGATCAGCTGCTTTACCGTAACGGATCACGTCGTGTATAGCCATTCCGTCACTTGGTTTCCCATCATCATTTCGGTAAGGAAATAAGGAAAAGAAAATAAAGTAGATCGAAAAGTAAGCATACTGGTAAAAGAACAACGTAGCCGGCAATACATCAATCGTAATTAAATAATTCATGATCAAAATGACGAACAAGTTAAACAGGCTTCCGGCTAAATAAATCGAAACATGAGCCCATGTTTTGTTGTATTGCAAAGATTCGTACTGACAGAAACCTTCCATAAAATACTTTTTCTTAATTTCAAGGGGCCCAATATGAAAGAGCGTTTTTCCAGTACCAATACAAAACTTTATTTTACCTCCAAATAATCGTGCGATCACAACATGCCCAGCTTCATGCACTAAGGTGACAATCGGCAGAATTAAAAAGAAGTTAACAAAAAACATAGGAATATCACTAAGGGTAAACATAAAAAACTCCAATCGTAGAGGAAAACCTGCCAATGCTTACGAACTTACCTTTTCAAAAAATAGCCCTTATACTTTAAACAATTGACATTTGATTGTCTTCTCTTTTTCAATAAAATAAATATAGGGCTGGCGCTCTAAAGGAAAATATTGAATAGACGATGGCAAGATTCTTAGATGGTGAAACAACTGTTCATTCGAATGGATATCTTTAAAGCGAAGGCTCCAATCCTTTCCGTCTAAGTCAGTAAATTGAGCTTCTGTATATCCTTCATCTTTCATAAACGGTAGTAAATCCACATTTATTCTCCTCGGCTTAAGGCATGGAATTACCTTAACATATCTGTCAAACATTATCCTCATATAACGATTGGTAAATGTCTCTATTTCCTCCAATATTGTTTTGCTTTTGAATGTTTTGTTGAAAGAAAGGTTGAACTCATAGTAAAACAAGGCTGGGCCAAAAGAGTTTATAACTTAGAAAGACCCGAACAAATCATTCAAATTTGATCGGGTCTTTCGTATTTAGCATGCTGGGTTTCCGGCACTTCGTTAACATGCTTCGCTTTCCGCGGGCACGGCCTTAGTCTCCTCAGAAAGCAAAAACTGCTTTCCTGTTGGCCATAGGACTCGTACTGCTCCAGCTTATTTAGTGGAGATTGCTGCAGTTGGTTTCGGTAATTGCTCAGGCTTCTCCTTCGATAAGAACCAGCCGCCAATTCCAATCGAAAGAAGAACAGACCAGAAGATGACTTTCCATGGTACACTTTTAGCAAAGCCTTCAGCTAAGATCCCAAGCTCTGGATGGGCTAAAGTGTATACAGCGAGTTTTACGCCTACCCAAGCCACTATAAGATAGGCAGCTGTTTCAAGGCCGGGTCGTCGCTCAAGAAGCCCAACGAAGTAGCCAGCCGCAAACCTCATGATCACTAACCCTATGATTCCTCCAAGAAGAACGACAACAAAATGACCGCCATTTAAACCACCGATTTCGGGTAAATTAGCATGCGGAAGAGTAACGGCTAAAGCTACAGCGGCTAAGATGGCGTCTACAGCAAAGGCAATATCAGCTAGTTCTACTTTTATTACGGTCATCCAAAAACCCGAACTTTTTTTAATCTCTTCAGTTTTCTTTCGTTTAGGTTTTAGTACATGCTTTTTCAATAGGTGATAGGCTGCTATACCTAATAGATACAGAGCGCCAATTGCCTGGACCTGCCATATATGGACGAGATAAGAGATGATGAACAATGAACCAAACCGAAAAGCGAAAGCCCCGGCCAGACCATAAAATAAAGCTTTTTTCCGTTTTTCTTCTGGTAAGTGTTTCACCATAGTCGCAATAACAAGCGCGTTATCTGCAGCTAATATTCCTTCCAATCCAATTAGGATAAGTAGTACCCATCCATATTCCATCAATAAAGTAACGTCCAATTTGTTTTTTTCTCCCTTATTTTTATATTTAAATTAATTAGCGACGGTAAGCTCATCATGGTCAAACGTCTTCACATTGTTCTCAAATACTACCCTTGTTTTTAAATGGTATCTATATTCTGAGCGGAGAGGAATCTCGTTAGAAGAAATGCAGTAATGAAATGAAATTTCTCTTCGTTCTTTAGGCTTCATGACCTGCGACATCAGTACAGTTTTGATAGGTTCCACAACCTGTGTTTTCTCATTTAGGTTAGTGATAACTAAATCACACTCGAGCCGTCTAATTTTACAAGTTCTCCATCCACCATACAGGTGGAAGGCTCCAAATAACTTTTCTCCGGGCACTATTTCCTGCGTGTCGAGCACGAGATCCACTCGTGGTGTGCCGATTTTTAAAATACTCAATACCCTATTGATCAATTGATAAGCCCTCCTACTTATTTTTTAACTGCATGGGTAAACGGGTGGCATGATTCACAAGAACTTGTGAATCTCTTCTGTGGTAATAATGATTCAGAATCTACAACAAATTGAAGGTGGTTCTCCTCCTTAGCATATAAAAAAACCTTTACCGTCAATTCGGTAAAGGTTTTGAGAAATCGTATATCTAACCTTTACCAAAATTGGCAAAGGTCTCGCAAACAACGTAATGTTGCCAGTTAAGCCGGTGATAAAAGTATCACGTAATGTCGACATAACTGTTAGCTACTCCCCTTTGGAGTATAATAAGCTCGTTTTTAGAGCACAGTTTCAACTCGTTAACTGTAATTTTATAATATTATATTTTTGGGAAATGGTCAATATATATTTTTCTGAAAAATCTAATTTTGATCCTCCTTTTTTAAAATGGCTTCTACAAAAAAGTCAGCCCTCTAAAAATAAGGGCTGACCCGCTAAAGTTTCATTATTTCCAAGCATAAGGCGTTTGCTGGTATACATAGTAGTTGAGCCAATTGGAGAACATCAAATAGGCGTGGGACCGCCAGCGGTTCAATGGCTTCTTCGTTGGATCGTTGTCTTTATAGTAATCAAAGGGAATATCAGGTTTAAGACCTTTGTTTCTATCTCTGTGGTATTCGTCACCTAGTGTTGCTGCGTCATATTCTACGTGTCCTGTAACCATTACATGCTTTCCGTCTTTGGATTGAATTGTAAATGGTCCTGCTTCTTTAGAGGTTGATAAAAGAATCAAGTCCTCATGAGAGAGAATTTCTTCTTCAGAAACATCTGTATGACGGGAATGGGGTGCTTGAAATTCATCATCCCACCCTTTGACCAGCTGAATATCCGGGTGAAGAAGGTCATGGGTGAACACACCTGTACGTTTTTGATTCAGCGGAAATTTATCAATGCCGTAATGATAATACAGGGCCGCCTGGGCGCCCCAGCAAATATGCATCACAGAAGTCACATGGGTTTTTGTCCATTCCATGATCTCCGTTAATTCATTCCAATAAAAAACTTCTTCAAACTTTAACTTTTCCACAGGCGCTCCTGTAATAATCATCCCATCGTATCGATGATCTTTCACTTGGTCGAAGTTTTTATAAAACTGTTCCAAGTGCGACTTGCTTACATTTTTTGATTCATAGCTGGCCGTATGTAGAAATTCAACATTTACTTGTAAAGGAGAGTTACTAAGAAGGCGGAGCAGCTGCGTTTCTGTCCGCTGTTTTTCAGGCATCAAATTTAAAATCAATATATTTAAAGGGCGAATGTCCTGAGTGATCGCCCGCTGCTCGTCCATGATAAAGATGTTTTCGTTGGCTAAGACCTCACCAGCAGGTAAGTTCTTTGGAATGTTGATAGGCAATCACAGTTCCTCCTCAATTCTAGGTAATATTTTCATTATAATGATGTAGGTTTAATGGTGCAACGGGGGAAAGCGCTAAAAAAGTAATGTGTAAGAATATTCAATGTTCTTATCCTATCACATATGGAAAAATGATATCCAGCTAATGAGCTTACGCGCTAAGCAGGAAACGCTAGAGTAAATATCGAAGTTTACTCTTAAACGTTTCTACTATTTAAAGGAGGTTTCTTATGAATGTTGAAAAAGAGTACTTAAAAGTCGTTCAGGAAAGATTCCATAGTGTGAAAGAACTTGGGGAAAAGACAATTACCCAGCTATCCGAAGAAGAAATTCAGTGGTATATGAATGATGCGTCAAACAGTATAGCCGTGCTCGTCAAACATTTAAATGGAAACATGAAATCTCGCTGGATTGATTTTTTTACTTCTGATGGGGAGAAACCGAATCGAAACCGAGACCAGGAGTTCATAAACACCATATCTTCAAAAGAAGAACTGATAGAAGTGTGGGAAGAAGGCTGGGAGATCCTCTTCGATACATTAAATAATCTGAGGCCTGCTGATTTAACAAACCACGTAAAAATCCGAAGTGAAAACCATACCGTGATTGATGCGATCGAGCGTCAGGTGGTTCATTATGCTTCACATATCGGTCAAATTGTTTATATAGGAAAGCTTCTAAAAGGGGAAGAATGGCATACTTTAAGTATTCCAAAAGGGAAGTCGGAAGAATATTTTGAGTACATGCGCAAAGAGCATGAATAGGCGATAAAACGGGCTGAAATATATTCAACTTAAGGGCAGTTATTTGGAAGGCTTAATTGGAGGTGTTGGATCGCGTATCAGCTAAGTTTTTAAAATAATGGTGCTGTGAATAAAAAAAGTAACAAGGAGTTATTCGCAAAATTGAAGAAATTGTGTCCTTAAGTTTTGAAGGGGTAAGGTCAATTAGTGAAGAGAAATCTTGACCCCCTAAGTCAGGTGAAGATTAATTGTGTACAATGTAGGTGACATTGGTTTCGTGTGCTTAAGTTATAGTAATGGTTATGGAAAAACGTTAAGCTTGATTAATAATTTTGAAATTCTTCCAATGACAAGAAAACCTCCTACATACATCAAAAATGTGTAGAACAAGGACCATTCATCGTAAGATAGTGTTCCTTTTAAAAGGGCTAAACCTTCTAAACATGTCATCCCTCCAATAAATAAACTGTACACCCAAAAGGGGTTAATGTTTTTGTAGACCAGCGCATAGGTAAACCAGGCTCCGGCTAAGGTAAATATTCCTAAGTCTAAAAATAATGAATCTAACAGCATAACGGATGGCATATGGTTAACTTTCCAAAACCCTATATGAATACCTGACTGGTTCGAGATAACTGCAATCAAGGCGGTAATGGGCGCCGTCGTAAAAAAGATTTTCGGTGCTTTCCTATATAAATAAATCCCAGTAATCCATGGAAGAACAAAACCTACAATAATAATAAAAGCCATCTCTATCACCTCGTGATAGTTTTTCAATCCTTACGTTTTTTATACACTAAGTAGTAAAATCACATCTTGCTTATCTGTTAAACTTCGATAGGGAAGCAGTTTTTTAAAAGGGAGAGTAAAACAATGTCTCAAGCACTAATCTTTGATATGGATGGAACACTATTTCAAACAGATGAAATTTTGGAATTATCTTTAACTGATACGTTTGATCATCTAAGGAGTCTTAATCAATGGGATACAGTACCGCCTATAGAAACATACCGGGAGATTATGGGTGTCCCTTTACCGAAAGTATGGGAAACTTTATTACCCAATCACTCCTATGAGATAAGAGAACAAATGAATGCCTATTTTCTCGAACGTTTAATCGAGAATATAAGCAGTGGAAAAGGTGCTTTATATCCTCATGTAGAGGAAGTTTTTAGTTATTTAAAAGAGAATAAGTATTCCATTTACATAGCAAGTAATGGTTTAACGGAATATTTACAAGCGATTGTTCGTTATTATCAATTGGATCAGTGGGTGACTGAAACATTTAGCATTCAACAAATACAAACGCTAGATAAAGCAGATTTAGTTAGGACAATTATTGAAAAATATAGAATAAAAAATGCTGCAGTAGTTGGAGATCGCTTATCTGATATAAACGCGGCTAAGGAAAATGGTTTAGTGGCCATAGGATGTAATTTTGATTTTGCCCGAGAAGATGAACTTTCTCAGGCTGATATAGTAATCGAGGAGTTAATTGAATTGAAAACAATAGTACCCACCTTAAATAAGTAGATTGTAAATAAACAAGGACGGTAAAGGATAAGAGAAGGAACTTCCACTATTAGGAAGTTCCTTTTTGTAATGCTCAACAGCAATACCTTCCTTAGTTGCTTGCCTTTCTATTTGTAACTATAAGTCTACGATGTTTTTTTGATAGAATGGACCACAAAGGTGGCATGTAAAAGAAGTGAACTATGATGATAAGGAATTTGTACTGAATTATGATAGGTTTCAAGTTCCTGCGAGGAATACTTTGTTAAATATTTTTCATGGAAACCAACATTTGAGTAGGAATAAGAGCTGAATCTTGGGTTGCATAAAAAAGTCTTCCTCAAAATGAGGAAGACTTAAATCGCTTCTTGATAAACTGTGCTGCCTTGAGGGTGAAGCTTGTAATACAGTGGATAGGCTCTTGTGTAGCAAAACTGTATAACTGGTCCCAGGAACAGCATAGGCGCGATCGTTCCCAATCCAACAGGGCCACCTACGATCAAAGCAAGCGTAGTCATGATCATTGCTACCACGGTTTGACCGGCTTGAATACTTAAGTTAAAACGAGCACTGACAGCTAAAAACAATTGGTCGACGGGCGCCCGTGGAAATTGCGGCAGAATATATAGGGCCACTCCTAATCCAATGATGGCTACGCCTGTTAACAGGGCTGAAACTTGTATAATATAAGAGGCTGACGATAAATCGACATGGGAAAAAACCAATATTAACCAAAAGTCTAAGATTAAACTCTCCAGCAGAACGGGTATCGCTGCCCTTGCCTCGGGTTTCTGTTTCATTAATACGGCATTAACAAATATAATGATGAGCTGAAAGGTCCCGTACCAGAAGCCTACAGTATAGCCAAGATGGTCAGTCACTCCTATAAAAAAGGAGGTCCAAAAACCAGCTCCTAAGGTAGCATTTATTAATAGGGCTACGCCAAAGAAGTTAACAAACATTCCCATCAGGTAAACGAAGGAACGATATAGCAAAACACATACCTCTAATCTATAAAAAATGGTGCTCATTTCATAAAAACCTTCTTCTGAAATGTGACCACATTTTATTAGCGATTGATTCATGCGTCAATAAGTGAGATGAAATCGTAAAAGATTTATCCAGTTTTACTTTCTAAACTTAGAATCTCGTAATCCTTTAACGATCGATGGCCAGAGTATGAAGCGAGAACTCATCTTCTTCATGAAGAGACGAAGAGTAAACATGGGAGCCCTGCACTATCCAATTGAAGCTGCGGAAGAATGGGTTCCTTATGTTGTATGGAAATACTTGTTCATTGGAATGGAAAGTACGTTATTAGGCAATCGCTAAAATGGTCATGAATGAGACTCCAAAAGTCAATCCGAGTACCAAATAAAGACCTACAATGGTTATCAGCCCTTTGATCGCCACCACTTTTACATGCTCCATCATTTTTCTCCTTTCCCATTAATAAGATAAAGTAGAAAACAGACAACCTGAAATTTATAACCTCTTGTTTATTACAACAATTCCCATGAGATGACTGTGTGAGCCTTAGCGTGATTAAAGGAGGGTTATTGTGAACTTAATCGATATTTTAATTGGGGTAGGTCTCGTTTTTTTTATACTTTTCATCATAGCCATTTCATCGGCTTTTCGAAAGTGAAGCATTCAAAATAAGTACCTTCCTGCCTGTTAAAACGTTTCATGCTGAACCGTAAAGGTTAAATAAATGGTGATGGTTGGTTATCCATTATTTAACTTACTGGAGGTTTATAAATATGAAACATTTCATACAGGGAAAAATCGGCTTTGGTACGGCTCCTTTAGGTAATATGTTCCGCGAGATACCGGAAGAAGAAGCGATGGCTACAGTTAATGCAGCCTGGGATC
This sequence comes from Halobacillus andaensis, assembly GCF_014636475.1. Taxonomy (GTDB): domain Bacteria; phylum Bacillota; class Bacilli; order Bacillales; family Halobacillaceae; genus Halobacillus_A; species Halobacillus_A andaensis. The sequence continues at coordinate 1,132,933 of NZ_BMEL01000001.1, read as the reverse complement.
ATGGCATTCGTTATTTTGACACGGCTCCTTTCTATGGTGCAGGGCTGGCAGAGATTCGTCTTGGGGAAGCTTTATCAAACCGTAACCGAGACGATTATGTGCTCAGTACGAAGGTTGGAAGATATATGGTAGACGAAAAGGAAGAAGCATCAAAGGGAGAATTGTTTGAACACGGCCGTAACAATAAAGTGGTCACTGATTATAGTGGGGACGCCACTCTCCGTTCAATTGAGCAGAGCCTAGAACGGTTAAAGACAGATCGTTTGGACTTCGTCTATGTGCATGATATTGCGCAGGACTTCCACGGTGATGAATGGCTGGCTCAATTCGAAACGGCACGAACGGGAGCGTTTCGAGAGCTTACTCGCCTGCGCGAAGAAGGGGTGATCCAGTCTTGGGGATTAGGTGTAAACCGTGTCGAGCCGATAGAGATCGCTATGGAACTCGAAGAAGCAAATCCAGATCTATGCCTAATGGCCGGCAGCTATACATTATTGGATCATGAGAAAGCATTACAGCGTGTACTCCCTAATGCTAACGAAAAAGGTTTGAGCATTATTGCGGGGGGCCCTTACAATTCAGGGGTTCTTGCAGGAGGAAGTCACTTTGAGTATCAGAAAGCGTCGGAGGAAATGATCGCGAGAGTTGAGAAACTAAAGAGCATAGCACAGCGCCATAACATTAGTATAAAGGCAGCAGCTCTTCAATTTACGCTGGCCCACCCGGCTGTTGCCGCAGCTATTCCAGGAGCCAGCCGTCCTGAGAGAATTAAAGAGGACCAGGCTGCTCTTGATACTGTGATTCCAAACGAGTTTTGGAGGGAATTGCTTGATCGAGAACTAATATCTCCTGAGGCTCCTCTGCCGTATAATAAACAATAATAAGCTGGGACAAAACAGTATAAGGCATAATATAATCCGAACGATTTCACTGAAATCAGTTCGGATTTTTAATGTTAAATCGTCGCTTGGGTACCAGGTACCGAAATTCACACTTGGCATTTCTCTCTTTTACAGCTTTTCGGTACCTGGTACCCTTACGTCGGCTGTCACAACGTATAGTGATGATCGATTTCATCCATATGGAAGATGACCTGGTCGCGTCCATGATAAATATGTTCATGCATAGCAGCACGGGCGCGCTCCGTATCTTGCTGTTCGATAGCTTTTAGGATCGTTTTATGGACGTCCAAGGAGTGGCGGAGCTGGTATTCGTCAAACCAGTAAAAGGAACGAAAGATAAGAGGGACAACTACAACTTTTGACATGTGAGAATGGATGTGTTGGTTTTGAGAAGCTTTAATGACGGAATCGTGAAATTGCTGATTGATTTCAAGGATGTTATCAATCGTTGTGTTACCTGAGTCAAAGTAGGAGGTAATCGCTTTTTCATATAATTCATTCGCTTGTTTCATCTCTTTTAAATCCTCATTTGTACGATGGAGAGCTGCTTGAGCGGCTGCGTAACCTTCTAATAACACCCGCAAGTCATATATTTGTTCAATGTCCTGTTTTGTAAAATGCCGCACTGAAACTCCGCGTTTCATCGATACGATCAACCCTTCTGATTCAAGCTGCCTCAATGCTTCTCGAATAGGTGTACGGCTCAAATTTAATTGGCTTGCTAAGTATTCCTCAGTTAATCGCATCTTGGGCGGGTACTCTCCGTGTAAAATTGATTTCTTTATCGATTCGTATGCGTTCATTAGACAACACCTCTGTTTATAATTGTATCCAAAAAAGTAAGTAAACTTCAATCTTGAACATCTATTGTATACAAAGTATAGGTTATTTAGCCCTAAAATTAAATTTTTGCTATGATATATTGAACTATTGTATACAAAAATGTTATTGTTGTAGCAAGATTCAGAAAGTTTTGATATTAGTTGTATCCAAAAGGACTTCCGATAATAGGGAGTTAATTTTTCTAATCATAATAAAGCGCTTTCAGAAAGAAGAGGTGGGATAGAAATGGTTCAGAGTTTAGAAGGTGTGAAGGTTTTAGAAATGGGGAGCCTTATTGCCGGGCCTTTTGCAGGAAGGTTGATGGCCGAATTTGGAGCGGATGTTATTAAAGTAGAGCCTCCAAAAAAAGGAGATCCCCTGAGGGAATGGAGACATATTTACGATGGCACGTCCCTTTGGTGGAGATTGCAGTCAAGAAACAAAAAGTCGATCACGATCAACTTAAAAAGTGAAGAAGGCCAGAATCTCGTAAGATCACTCGTTGAGCAGTGTGATATCGTCATTGAAAACTTCAGTCCAGGCACTTTAGAAAAATGGAACTTAGGTTATGAGCAATTAAAGGAAGTCAATCCTGGGATTGTGATGGTGCGTGTATCTGGGTACGGTCAGACCGGTCCTTATCGTAATAAACCTGGCTTTGGAAGCATTGGGGAATCGATGGGTGGGATTCGCCATATTACTGGTCACCCAGAGCTGCCGCCTACGAGAGTAGGAGTGAGCCTTGGAGATTCTTTAGCTGCGATGTACTCCGTAATCGGGGCGATGATGGCACTGTATCATCGGGACGTTAATGGAACGGGTAAAGGGCAGGTGGTGGACGTCGCACTTTATGAAGCCGTCTTCAGCTTATTAGAGGGATCTCTCCCTGAGTTTGACAAGTTGGGAGCAGTTAGGGAACGAACAGGCTCTTCTCTGCCGGGTATTGCACCGTCCAATACCTATCAATGTAAGGATGGGAAGTATATCGTCATTGGGGGAAACGGGGATGCCATTTTCAAAAGGCTGATGGAAGCCATTGGCTATCCAGGGCTGGCTGAAGATGAACGTTTTCAGAGCAACAGCGGCAGAGCTCAACATGCCGATTTTCTAGATGAAACGATAGAAAATTGGACAAAGACCGTGAACTTTGAGTATGCGCTTGAGGTGTTGGATCAAGCGAGAGTACCTGCAGGACCGATATACAGTATTGAAGATATCGTGAAAGACCCTCATTACTTAAGCCGTGAAATGATTCAAAACTTCAAACTTAATGACGAGGAAGATCTCAAAATTCCTGGAGTTGTACCGAAAATGAGTGAAACACCAGGAGGCACGAAATGGCTGGGGCCGGAACTTGGTCAGCATACAGAGGAAGTGATGAAGAAGTGGCTTACTTATGATGAAGAAAAAGTTCAACAGTTAAAAGATAAAGGGATTATATAAAAGGAGGGAGAAGTTGTGGAGCGGATTTATATTCAAGAAGTAGCGACGAGAGATGGTTTTCAAATCGAAGACCAATTTGTCCCGACAGATGAAAAAGTAAAATTAATAAACAAGCTTAGCTCAACCGGCGTAGACAAAATTGAAGTTACATCCTTTGTATCTCCTAAAGCCGTCCCGAATTTAAGAGATGCAGAAGAAGTAATGAGACGGATCGACCGGCAACGTGGCGTAACTTATACGACATTGATTCCTAACATCAAAGGGGCAGAGCGTGCACTGGAATGTAAAGCTGATGAAGTGAATTTAGTCGCTTCAGTGAGTGAGACTCACAATAGGAAGAATGTACGTAAAACGACGGATGAATCTTTTGAAAACTTTAAGGATATATCCTCTTATTTAAGCGGGACGAATGTACAAATGAACGGAACACTTGCGACGACATTTGGCTGTCCATTTGAAGGCACCATTGATGAAGAAAGAGTACTGAGTTTGATCGAACAGTACCTTACACTTGGTGTATCAGGAATCACATTAGCCGATACGACTGGGATGGCCACACCGAAGCAGGTCTATCATTTATGCGAAAAAGTACGGAACCGCTGGCCACGCCTGCCAATTACTTTGCATTTTCATAATACGCGAGGAATGGGATTAGCCAATGTAATGGAAGGAATACGAGCAGGGGTTGATCGGTTCGATGCTTCATTGGGAGGGTTAGGCGGCTGTCCTTTTGCACCGGGGGCTACTGGGAATATTTGCACCGAAGATCTTGTGCATATGCTGGCTTTTATGGATTACGACATGCGCGTTGATTTAGATGAATTAATTGAGACATCCAAATACTTAGAATCGATTTTGAATCATGAAGTGCCGGGACAAGTCATGAAAGCAGGGAAAATCTCAGACTTGTATCCAGTATCGTAGTCAAAAGTAAAATGCCAAAGAGTGAAAAGGAGGAAACGAAATGAAAAAGGCAAAGAAAGAGCCAATTAAGAACGGGAAGATTTGGATTGTACTCGGATTGTTATTCGCAATGGTGAATCCGTGGTATTTTCCAGAAAGTTTCGGTGAAATTCTAGTTTATGGAGTTCCGCTGTGGGCCGTCATCATTATTATAGCTTCGGTGTTATTGTCGGCTTTCCTCTCTTACGTTTTAAAGTACCACTGGATGCTTGAAGAAGAGGAAGAAGAAGCAGAAAAGAAAGGAGCGAAATAAACGATGGAATTAGCATTTTCAGGTTGGTCAGGAATTGTGATTCTACTAGTATATGGATTAATCATGCTTAGTGTAGGAGTCATTACGTTTTTACGTAATCGTAATATACACCAGAGTTTAGATGAATATTACCTTGGTGGACGAGGTCTTGGTGTGATGGTTTTGTTTTTCACTTTCTTTGCCACGCAATACAGCGGGAATACAGTAGTTGGCTATCCTCCCTCTGCTTATCGGCTTGGATACGAGTACTTAGTCTCTGTTCCTTTCTTTATTATGATTATTATGGCTTATCTATTATTCGCTCCTAGATTATACTCTTTAGGGAAAAAATATAACCTAATTACTCCAGCCCAGTGGTTTGAGAAGCGTTTTAAATCAAAAGGAGTCACGATTCTAGCCTCTCTCCTCATGCTGTATGGTCTAGGAAACTACTTGCTTGAACAACTTGTGGCCATTGGACAAGGTGTAGATGGTTTAACAGGCGGGACTGTACCTTATCAGGTGGGTGTAGTATTCTTCGTCATTATTATGTTGATCTACGGCTGGCTTGGCGGAATGCGCTCTGTTGCTTACACGGATACCATGCAAGGGATTGCGCTCCTCTTTGGTGTATTTATGCTCCTGATCGGTTCAATTATTTATTTTGGTGGTTTACCCACGTCAGCGGATTACATGCAGGCGTATTCTCCAGAAAAATTAGGAGTACCTGATGGTCCTGGTGTCGTTAACTGGTTTAGTTTACTCGTTCTAATTGGTATAGGTGCAGCTGTCTATCCTCATGCGATTCAGCGGATTTTTGCTGCAAAAGATGAACGGACATTAAAGCGTTCATTCAGTCGTATGGCCTGGATGCCCTTTTTAACAGCTGGTGTAGTATTTATCATTGGGATTATTGGAATTAATGCGTTCCCTGACTTATCTACCGCAGAATCGGAACAGCTTGTAGGAATGATGGCAAGTGCAGTAGCAAGTCAGAACGTTATTTTCTATTGGGCAATGGTTCTCCTGTTCGGTGGAGTGATCGCGGCTATTGTTTCTACAGCTGATTCAGTGTTGCTTACATTTTCTTCGATTATTTCGAATGATTTATATGGAAGTTATATCAATCCAAATGCTTCAGAACGTAAGAAACTATTAGTAGGTAAATTAGTTGGAGTCGCAGCTGTAGGTATTCTTATTCTTGTGGCATGGTTTCCGCCGGGTACGCTCTATCAAATATTTGTGTTAAAGTTTGAAGTGCTTATTCAAATTGCCCCTGCCCTCATTCTAGGACTCTATTGGAACCGTCTTCACACGAAAGCAGTATTTACCGGCATGCTGTCTGGAACCATTGTAGCTTCGGTTATGACGATCTTTGGTTGGTCGTATCTAGGTGTAGCAAATGGACTGTGGGGACTGCTCATCAATTTGATTATCTGTGTAGTTGGAAGTCTTGTGATGAGTGTTTCTGTAGTAGAAGAGGAAGAAGCGAAACAAGTGATCGGATTGTAGTTTCATAGAAAAGAGATGAATTGGAATGAGAAGTTCTGCCTTGGATATAGCGCCTTCTCGCACATACAAGCCCTGGCGTATGCTTTTATGGCTCTTAATGGCACAAATTATGGTCGCTTTTATCGGCAGAAGCCTGGGACCGCTTGGCGTCCTCATCGAAGAAGATTTACAATTAACAAAAGCTCAGGTGGGTCTGCTGCCGTCTGCCTTATTTCTAGGGCAGGCGGTGGCTTCAATTCCTACAGGTTTCTTAGCTGATCGCTTTGGCTCAAGGCCGCTATTGCTGGTGCTTTCCTTATGTTTAGGGATTAGCTTTTTACTTATGACCTTTCAAACCTCATTTTTATTTGTTCTGTTACTTATTATGATTGGCGGCATTGGTTATGGAGGGATGCACCCTACGACGAATAGAGGAATTGTTTACTGGTATGACCAGAAGCAGCGAGGTACGGCGATGGGGATCAAGCAGATGGGGATTACCTTTGGTTCTGCATTGGCTGCTATTTTGCTACTACCTCTAGCTGAAACATATGGATGGAGAATTGTTGTCTTAATTGCCTGTGTTGCGTTACTAGCAGCGGGGGTTATCGCATACTTCCTTTATAGAGATCCTGTAGAAGTGAAAAAGCAAAAGCCTGAAAAAGCTGCATCTGGATCAACTTTTTCCTCCATTGCGGCCATGGCCAAAAATAAGCCTTTACTATTAATTAGTCTAAGTGCAATGGGGATCAACGGTTCTCAAATGTGTTTAAATACGTACCTCGTCTTATTCACCTATGAACAGATTGGGATCAATCTCGTACTGGCCGGACTGTTATTAGTTGTTTCAGAGGTTGGCGGATCCCTTGGCCGAATCGGGTGGGGTGTGATTAGTGACCGCGTCTTTGGAGGAAAGAGGCTGACGGTGATGGCGATCATTGTAACGATCACTTTATTCGCAAGTGCAGTCGTTGCTTTCATTCCTCACGGCACACCTTATGGCTTGTTGATTCCTTTATTTTTCCTTTTTGGATTTTCTGTTTCGGGGTTTAACGGAATATGGATGAACTTAGCCTCTGAACTTGTTCCAAAAGAACAGGCTGGTCTATCGAGCGGGTTTAGTATTACACTAGGATCTTTAGGTGTAATTTCGCTGCCGCCTCTATTCGGTTTAATAGTTGATCAAACCGCTGGATATACCTTTGGATGGTTAATGATCTCCAGCATTATGGTGATCGTTATGCTGTTGCTAAGCCGGCTTTATAAGATGAAAAAAGAGAAGCAATACGTACATTAATTTTGTGAAGAAAGGATCCTGAAAAACTATGAAATTTGATCCAACAGAACATGAAACGAATCATGTATATAAACTGTTATCCGGCTCGGTCGTACCACGGCCGATTGCCTGGGTATCTACTCAATCTGTTGAGGGCGTGATGAACATCGCTCCCTACAGTTTTTTTACCGTCGCTTCCAGAAAACCACCTATGTTATGTATTTCTGTAGGACCGGGGGTAGGGGAACGAAAAGGGACGGTGAAAGATACGTTAGAAAACATTCGATCTACCGGGGAATTTGTCATTAATATATCTTCCACGCCTTTAGGCAATGAAGTACAAAAAACGTCCGAGAACTTTCCCAGTGAGGTCGATGAATTTGTTGAAGCCGGACTCACTCCTGCCGCCAGTGAAAAAGTGAAGCCGATGCGAATTAAGGAAGCGCCTATCCAGATGGAATGTAAGTTAGATCAAATTGTTAAGCTCGGGAGCGATCATTTAGTTATTGGTGAAATGGTGATGTATCATATCCAGGATGACTATTATGAAGAAGGTTATAAAGTTAATCTGGATAAGCTGCGGCCTTTAGGACGCCTGGCCAATAAGTTCAGCGAGATTGAAGATTTATTTGAATTACCTAAGGATGATCTAAAATAACAGCTCGAGACCGGGACATAACTAAATAAAACATAAAATAATCCGAACGATTCTGGAGAAATCAGTTCGGATTATTTATGTTAATGAGACTCCCCACCATCGCTCCGTCAAAACACTCCGCTTTCCGTGGGCACGGCCTCAGTTTCCTCGGAAAGCAAAGAGCGCTTTCCTGCGGGATCTTCGACTCGCGCTGTTCCCACAGGAGTCTGCGTGTTTTGACTACGCTAATGATCTTCGTGTATTTTTTGAAATCCCGGCTTTAGTTTTGTCCCGGCCTTTTACTGCATGAAAATTTTTATAAGGAAATACACATCCAATCTTCATTTTTTTACGTAAGCTTTATATCAAACGAAGAATCTTTCCATGAATTATTATATACTATGGGTACTATTGATAAAGGGGATTCCTCAATGAATAAACCAACGGACGTCGAATTATACGAGCGAATTCAATCAAGAGATAAAGAAGCATTGGAATTGCTGTATGATCGCTATGAAAAACTATTGTATTCATTTGCTTATCGATTTACGAAAGATACTCAAATGGCTGAAGAGGTGATGCAGGATGTATTTCTGAAGCTGTGGAGAGGGAAAGGAGCTGGCACGTATGTGAGAGAACGCGGCAAGTTCTCAAGCTGGCTTTTAACGATTACTAGAAACGGCTCCATCGACCTTTTACGGAAAAAGAAAGTAAAAGAGGTTGAATGGCACAATCGTGATTCTCTTCATGAAGACCTGCCAGGTGTAGAAAAGGAAATTGAAGATAAAGAAGAACGCGATGCATTAAGGAAAGCCATACATACCTTGCCTGACTCTCAGCAGCGAATGATCTGCTTATTTTATTTTCAGGGAATGTCACAGAGAGAAATTGCAGAGAAATGTGATATCCCACTAGGCACGGTAAAAGGAAGAGTAAGACTGGCGTTAAAGAAATTACGAGAAAACTTGGAAAAGGAAGGGGGGATCGACGATGAAAGATCATAAATGTGAATGGGTTCTTGACTATATCAATGACCAGTTAACGGAAGAAGAACGAATCGAATTTGAACAGCATCTAAAAGAATGTGCAGAATGCCGGGAAGAAGTAAATGAAATCGAAGGCATGATGGCAGACGTTTCATCACATATAGAAGAAGTTGATCCCCCTGAAGGGATGAAGGAGAGAGTTCTTCATCAAGTTTTTGCAGAGGAAACATCCGAAACCAATACGGTTACACCATCGAAGAAATCTTTTGCCCCCCTTTCAAAAGTGTGGACAGGTGCATTGGCAGCCGGACTGCTTCTATCGATTGGAGCTAACGTCTTGCTAGGAACACAGCTGCAGCAGCTTTCTTCTGATAATGAAAACCTAGAATCCACATTGTCTGACATCCAGGTAGCTCTATCTGAATTAGAGGATGAACAAAACAGAAATGAACTGGCGACTGCCTCCCCATTCGAGAGAGCCTCACTGTCACCGACAGAAGAATTTGGTGGAGGAGGATTAGCTACGATGACTCAACGCGAAACAGGGTATGAATTACTCGTCCAAGTTCAAGAAATGGAAGAGCTGGAAGAAGATCAAGTCTATCAAGTTTGGCTTATTGAGGGACAAAATCCAGTTCCAGCCGGTGCATTTGTAACTGACGATCAAGGGAACGGAGCGGTAACGTTTGAAATGAATGAAGAAGATGATCAATCGTGGGATGCGATTGCCGTGACGAAAGAGCCCCAGCCTAATAATGAACAGCCTGAAGGTGATATTGTCTTGCAGGCGGAATTGTAAGTTGAAGACTGGTCGATTTTTGACCAGTCTTTTTTGTATCCAGACTAAGTATCATGGATGAAGCTTAATCTTTATTATGAAAAAAAGATATTCAATAAACGGTCAGTTATCTAGAAATTAAGTATTCAATATAAGGGCAGGTTTGTGGAAGACTCAGTTTCGAGATACCAGCCATATTTGAAACTAAAATAGGGTGGTATCGTATGTATAAGGAGTGCAATAGAGGAGAACGAGAAAGATTATAGAACCTCTATAATGGAGGGGGGAATTTTTTGAAAGACTATGCTGGATATGGTGATATTACAAGAAAAAAGAATTTGGGGGGAGACTATGAAGTTGGTATTGATATTCGGACCACAAGCAGTTGGAAAGATGACTGTGGGTCAAGAATTAGAGAAAGCTACGGAACTAAAACTATTTCATAACCATATGACCATTGAATTTCTACAACCTTACTTTGGTTTCACTTCAGAAATGTGGGATTTATCGAACCTCATGAGAGAAAAGTTTTTTGAAGCCTATTCTAAAACAGATAATTATGGGTTGGTATTCACTTTTGTATGGGCGTTTAATCATAAGGAGGACTGGAATTTAGTAGAAGGGATAACCAACATATTTAAATCTAAAGGAGCAGAAGTTTATTTTGTGGAATTAGAAGCAGATTTGGCAGAGAGGTTGATACGAAATAAAACACCTAACCGCCTTGAACACAAGCCATCAAAAAGAAATATTGAACAATCTGAGCAGAGATTAGTAGCGTCAATGGATAGGCTACGTTTAACTTCTAGAGAGGGAGAAATAGATAGGGATAATTACATAAAAATTAATAATACACTATTAAGTACGAAAGAAGTGGCATTAAAGATAAAGGATGAGTTTCAGTTATAAATAGGGTTTAAGATGAATTTTGTTTAATATGACTATCTCGAATTCAATTCTTTAATAATCGGGGGCTTTTCTTCAATAAGCAACTTTCCGAGAACATTCTTCTATAAGCGCTCATAAAGAAAGACGTCTCCCCCTAGGGAAAACGTCTGCAAACTCATTATTGAAATTTAGCAAAAGTGCTATTTCTTGTGTAAGGGATAAGTAAGGTGAGGCTTAAAATGATAATGATCAAACCAGCAAAAGGAATAAACGCCGTCCATATAGGCTGCTGTGTAATGTTAAATGGAAAAACACTATAGATCGGTGAGAAAACTTCTAATGATAGGTTTGCTGTAAGGATGTGCGCTCCCCAATAAATAAGAAAAGGCAAGAAGAAAGCTAAAATCTTATTAATTTTCGTTAGTAATAGTAGCGAGAGCGAAGCATAAATAACTGTATTAATAGCAACCCAACTAGAATATACGACCCCATAAGTAATTGTTCCATAATCCATTAACTGACTAAAAGTGTGACTGTCAGGACTTTCAAAGCTTTTCATAACGGTATAATCTACAATACTTAAGTGAGGATCAATGTAAAATGCAAAAAGAAAAGGCAAGAAAATGAATGAAAAAGAAAGTAAAAAGAAAAAATATGAATTTAATAATAGACGTTTTTTAATAGGCAACCCATTATTAAGGATTTGCTTTTTCACAGAAGGAATAAGGTATACACCCACAATAAGTAATGGAAATAATGCTGGCAAAAGACCTTCAAGATGGAGAGTGAAAAAGTCAACCGGTTCAAATAATGTGAAATTAGGCGCTCTGAACAAAGTGACACTCAAGTAAAGAAGGATAAAGACTGCTAATGTGAAGAGAATTCTACGATTCACTAAAAATTTCAATTCTCTGATCAAGATGATTTCCCCTTTCAGTTAGAGATTCTAAGTCGTCCCATAATATTATGTGAACAAATTGAAAGGTATGTAATAGTTTATGAAAGCCCACTCATTTTGTAAGTAAAGATTTATGAAAGTAAACTTTATGAGCTCTTTTAAAGGATGAGCGCATTTTAGTAAGATTATCTTGATTTCGAGTGTTCCAGAATAGGGGGCGTTTGCTGAATATAAACAATCATTATTTAGCCGGAATAAAATGTACTAACTAGGAGTGATTTAAAGTGAAACGAGTCGACGTAGCTTATGCCTTTATCTTTAATGAAATTGAACAGAAAGTTTTGATGGTGAAGAATAAAGGTAGTGGTTGGTCTCTTCCTGGCGGTGCTGTTGAAAAAGGTGAAACATTCGAACAAGCAGCAAAGCGAGAAAGTAAGGAAGAAACAAATTTAACAATAAAAACTGAAAACATAGTCGCTGTAAATGAAGCGTTTTTTGAAAGCAAGGGCCATCATGCTCTATTTATTACTTACAAAGCGAAAATTGTAGAAGGGGCTATACAAATAATACATAAAGATGAAATAGATGATATTAAGTGGCTGGATATAAATACCGCAAACCAACTAATGCCTTACCATGCTGGTGGGGTAGAGAGTTTGCTTAAATCATCTGCTCCTTATACATTCCAAGGTTAAGAGTTCAATTGGTAGTTCGGATATAATATCTTGAAGTCGAGTCTTCACCTATCGGGGGCAAATCCATAACATAGGGGTTATTAATTATTCATCACACCGGGCACAGTAGAGTAGTAAATGACAATAAAATACGTTAAGTGTGGAAAAGTAAATGACAAGCCTTTAAAAATAAATACTAATTTTCGTCATCGTGGATAATGCTAGTGATTAAATGAAGATAAGGGAGGTTATGTGATTGAAATTCGTGGATATTTACCGAGTCAAAACATTTGTCGTTCCAGAATATGTGGATTTAGTAATGCAGGGGATTTTGTCCATTGATGACTTGAAAGTCGGGAATTACAGAAACGTCATGTGGCAGTCAAAGGATGGAATGGAGCAGTTTGTTCCATCAGATGAGTCGGTTCCTACAGAGGGAGAGGTAGGAGAGAAAACGACAGTCACTTCATTTCGTATAGAATTTTCTATTCCTAGGGATGAAGCGTTATTGAGAAAGGTAATTGAAGAAGGGATCTACCCGAACCATCCGTGGGATGAACCGGTCATACAAGTTTCTGAGGAAAAGGAAGCAAGAAAACACGAGTAAACGAGTAAACTCCACACTATTTCATGTGTGGAGTTATTTATCTTTCATCGAGAAACTATTTCCTCGATGATAAATAGAGCTATCTTAATCTTCCCATATAAAAAAAGAAAGTTATGGGTTTTTAATCATACTTTTTTTATTGGCTTGTACTATTATTCGCTCTCTTGAAGATGCTCCTGATTTGGCCAGTAAATTTACCGGGGATGATGATCGAGTGTCATGTGCTTGAATACATCGGGCACATGTCGGATCATTTAATACCAGCATCGTTCATCCGAGAGTGATCTTTAAGTCCGCTAATCTGAATAACTATTGCCGTTACGCAGCGTTTGCGTGAAGCTGAAACCATAGCTGGTATGGAGGTGCTAGATTCCTTAATCGTATCTTCTGAACCGGAAATTAATACCAGCCTAAAAGAAAAAGGATACCTTTAATATGAGGGTATCCTTTTTCTTTTGTAAAGGGGAGCGTCAGAGAAGTGCAGGCTTACAACGTTAAGTGCATTTTTCGGGAGGTATCCTGTTTTTTCGATGGATTCGAGAGGAAGAGAAGTGGATCATAAAGGAAGTTCTTAGTCATCATGGATGTCCTGCCTTCGCTTCAGAGGAAATGAGGATGTTGTGTTGCTGCCTATTTATGATGATTCATAAAATGGAGAGAATCGAAGCAAAGGAGGTTGAGATCAGGACTAGGAGGCTGATGCAGCGGACTTGAAATTGATTAGGGAACGGGAGCAATTAATGGAATCATAAAAAAGCTAGGTGTTTTGCGTACTATAAAGACCATGTATATTTATCTCTTTATAGACGGTTAGACTAGATTGAATTTATTGATGTTACACATTCTCAAAAATACCTAACGGATAGAAGGGCTGAGCAAGCTTTTCTATCCATATATTTCGTTTAGGCTTAATAGCTGACTTTGCGGACATCTAAAATAGCATCTAAGGGGATCATAGTCAGCAATTCATCAACTTTACTTATGGGGGAGAGACACTCCTGCTTACTTATATTCGTTGAAAGTTCTGGGTCATTTCCTTCCATCCTACAAATAAGGTCGCTTTTCTTCCTTGAAAGTTTTGCTATAATCGGCCCGTCATATAACCCGTAAGGTCCTTTATGCATAAAGTCCGTACGGTTATTTACAAGAGAGTAACTCTTACCTTTAAATTGATCTTTTGATTTTTCATATGTTGATAATGATTGGAGCTGTCTTTCGGAAATCCATTGCCACCCGCATATAGAGGTTAAGGAAACAAAGGTTGGAATGACAATAGTAGAAGGGTGGAGGGGATGAACAGGACTAAGAGTGATATATCCCCTTTCTTTAAGGTGCTTTTCAAATTTAAAAATAATGGTTTCAAACGCTTTTTTTCTTTTATCGAGTCCCACTCCTCGAAAAGGAAGCCCGTTTTTAAGTAATAGAATAACGTAGGGTTCAGGGGGAACTCGAAATTTTTTATTTAGATGTGAATTCTTCACCATCAAACTTTCCTCCTCAAGTCATTTTATTCTAAGTACCATATTCTTTACTTATCATTATCGATTACACAACTGTTATCTTCGTTATAGTCATTCAACAGGGCTTCCTTATCTTTCACAAGTATTTCTACAAAATTCTCTCCTACAGAACGTACTTCGCCACGTAATTTTTCATTATTCTTCAATAAAAATTCAACTTCAAACCCGATCAACTGTTGTAGCCTGTTTTTTAATTCTTGTAAGAGGATTAGATCGTCTCCAGAAGATCCGTCACATAATATTTTTGGAAGTTGACCAGGGCACGAGCATACACCTTCTTTGGATAATTTATTGTTAAAGGGGTCTGATGAAATATCATGTCGATGATGATCACTGGCAAAACATCCGATCTGACAACCACACATTGGACAAAAATCTTCAATCACACCAGCATTCCTCCTCAAGGCACCTTTTATGGGGGCATTCTAAACGTGTAGTGCTACTTTTCATGTATGATCTACTTTATGTATTTTAGATTATTTTGTATGGGCATCTTTACTTAGGCTGTAAGTGTAAGGTCTGTGTCGGAAATAATCTTTAAACCTTTGAAGTTTAACCCAACTTATTTCTATGAACACCTTTCTACATAGGGCGGTAACCTCTTTTAATTCAATAGATGAACATTAATTTTGTATTTGCATTTAATAAAAATATAAAGGATTAATCACTTATTGTATGGTGATAAATGATATAGAAAGGAACTAAAGATTCATGCAGACCATGGTTTTTATAGGAACAAACAAATCGGGTTCAAGTCGTGAAGCTATTAAAGCTGCTGAACGATTGGGCTATTTAACTGTACTTTTAACCAATCAAAGTAAATTTTTAAGTCAACGAAAAGATTTTCCAGATGTTCACGTCATGATGCTCAGTGATCTCACTAAGGAACATGTCATTCAGTGTATGTTGGAGCTTCAGCATCAAGGTAAGCAAATTGTGGCTATTTTAAGTTTTCTTGAATCTTATGTCCGAATCGCGGCGGAATTATCGGATGAATGGAAGTTGTCTTCCTTTTCTACAGAAGCTATTAAGAAAATGGAAGATAAGATTGAAACTCACTGTGTTCTTCAAGGAGTCGCTACATCAACATTTGATGTATTTCATCCTGAAGATTCACTCCCTGCATTTTTAAAGAGACATAAAGAAGGAAAATGGATTGCTAAACCCCCAAAATCTACGGGGTCAAATGATGTAATGTTAGCCAATAATCAAATGGAGTTAGAAAACGCTATCATTGAAATATTAAAGAAACATCGAGGTCGACCTATATTGGTAGAGGAATACTTGGAGGGACCTCAATACTTAGTGGAAACGTTAATCCACGAAGGAAGGGTTCATATTGTCGCTATCATAAAGCAAGAGTTTTCGGAGTATAATCCTTTTGTTATTACAGGTTATTCCATCCAACCACAATTGGGAGAGGGTTTTTGTAGAAGTTTGTATGAAGATATAACCTCCATTATCCAACTTTTTAATATCAAAGAGGGGGCGTGTCACTTAGAGTTGAGGTTGGTTAAAGGAAAGTGGAAGCTAATCGAAGTCAACCCACGGATCTCCGGAGGGGCGATGAACGAAATGATAAAGAAGGCTTATGGCATCGACTTAGTTGAGCAAACTATTCGGCTCTATTTGGGACAAACACCTAATTTAACAAGGCAATGGGAAGAACATATTTACACTCATTACGTAACTGTTGAATCGTCAGGAAATTTAATAAAGATAACAGGCCGTAAACGTGCTTCAAGGTGTCCAGGAGTGGAAAAAGTCCATATTAAACCAAAGAAAGGCACCTTTTTGCAGCCTCCTAGTTCAATGGGGAAGAGATATGCTTATGTTATGGCAAAAGGCGAGACTGCAAAAGAAGCTAAAGTGAACGCTCTTAATGCCGCTAAAGAACTATACTTTCATTTAGAGAAAAAGGAAGAATGATATGACTAGCGTTGGAATGCTTTCCCACCGTGATGATCCAAGAACTGTATTTAAATCATATGCTTATGCTGCAGCTGCCAAAATGGAAGGAGCTGACTTTTTCTTTTTTTCCCCTGGGAGGGTAAACCTTAAAGAAGAAACCATCCTTGGATGGGTTTACGAAAGAGGGGAGTGGAAAGAAGTTATGGTCCCTTTCCCAGACGTGATTTACAATTCAAGCTCACCGATGACCCCAAAACAGGAAGTCATCGTGAAGGAACTACGACAACGTATTCCGTTTACAAGTAATCCCATTGGCGACAAAATGAGTGTATACAATCGAATTAAAAAAGGTCAAACTTTTTCAAACTATTTGATACCATCCACACGTCTCACTAAATTCAGTGAGATCAAAGACCTGTTTAAGGAATACTCTGATCTCATTATTAAACCTTCTTCCGGTTGCCAAGGGAATGATATTTCGTATGTACAAAAAAGTAAAAAACAGTATACGGTTTTTCGAAGCCAGTTAAAGCAAGTTATGTCGAAAAAAGAATTCAAAGAGTTTATCAATGGCTTAATCGAAAAAGGCGGCTATTTAGCTCAACCCTTTATTAAGTGCAAACTGAAAAACGGGTTATCCTACGATTTTAGATTGCACACTCAAAAGGACGGAGAAGGCCAATGGAAAGTGGGTACCATTTATCCAAGGGTTGCCTCAAAGGGAGTGATAGCTAACTTAGGGCAAGGAGGCTACTCTACTAAATTTGAAAAATTACTACAAAATGAATTTGATGAGAAATATTACGATGTCAAAAGAACTTTAGAACAATTTTCCCTGCAATTCTCCCGTCACTTTGATGGATTGTATGAGGAGCCTCTCGATGAATTAGGAATCGATATAGGAATTGATTCAAACCAGAAAATCTGGATTTTTGAAGTCAACTGGCGTCCAGGTGTCCCTGCCTTATTTAGATTCGAAATGGATGTTGCTAAGAACATGATCCAGTATGCATGCTACTTACACAGACAAAATGAAAAAAGAAGTGAGTTAAATAAGGAATAGTGCTAAATATAAAATAGTAATATTAAAACCCATGATGCGCGGCTAAATAAACGAGTTTTAGTCTGAAGATCTGTTAATGGCTGTATAAGATTTCAACGATGGGGGACTCGGAGTAGTTTCCTATTTATGTATTACGAACAAAATTTGTCATCTATCTCTTCCTTCCTGCATAAAAGGTGATGAATAACCGATACTGCTAGCACACCGGAGCCTTGGGCGGAGTACCCTGGGCATTATATGATCAACAGTGGGAGCCGCGGAGTTAGGCTCCTACTTTATTAAAGACAATCTTTCCGTTGGGGTTTCTTTTGATTTGTGTAAAACAGAATTGGGAGTAAGTTATATTTTGGAGTTAAAAATTATCTCGACATTGAGTCTTTAGTATTTGGGGGCGATTATGTAATAAGCGTCGTTTCCTTACATAATCCAGATTCGGACAGTAGTGTGAAAGAGTAAATTTTTATTTATGTTTTGTTAACGGACCGCATTTTAAAGATCAGATGTGGAATTAGTGAAATACTGCCAGGTTCTTTTAAATAAAATTAGCGCATATAATCTCTTCGGTGAAAACCAAACTGGGGGGAATAATATGGCTAATCAATTTGTAGCTCGTTCATTGGATGAAATCCGTTTCTGGTCTAGGATTATGAAAGAGCACGCCTTATTTCTAAGTCTCGGATTTAACGTTGACGATACGAAATTAATCCAAGAGGCACAGCAGTTTATTGATTTGTTTGAACGAGTTGAACAACAATTAAGTCAATTTACTGTAAACTCTGACCCTCAACAAATCACAGCTTTTAATAATCAAGTATATCAAGCAGCTTATTCTATTTGGGCATATAAGCGAAAAGTCCTTGGATTGACGCTGCGATGTGAAATAAGGTCCAACAATTATCCTCTATTACTAGACCATACTAGTCGAGAGGCAGCTTATTTTGGTGAACGGTTGAAAGAATTAAATGAAGGGAAATTGAATCCAACCCCTGGTAAAATTATAAAAGAGAATGTGTTCTTCTTAAGAATAATGGCAGATCATTCTAAATTTATAGGTCATCTACTCGATCCATCTGAAAGAAAATTGGTTGACCAAGCGAGAGAGTTTAGTCATGATTTTGATCAACTAGTTTTCCAGGCAACCGACTTAGATTCAATGCGTCCTCAGTCAGAAACTCAACCAATAGTAGATCATTTCCTTGATGAAAATCGGGTTTCAGTAGTTGCTCTTCGAGACTTTAAGAAAGCAGCAAAAGAACTGATTGAAGAATGTAGGATCAAAAGTAATATCCACCCTCTTTTAGCTGACCACGTTTTTCGTGAAGCAGAAAGGTTCCTTCATATTATAGATAGGTTTGAGGCTAGCCTTACTGCCAATAACTAAACGATTTAATAAAATGCCAAGGATGACAAAATAAAGAAGACGAGGACCGCTAAAATCAATATAATGTTAGTTAGTTTTCAACTTCTACCCCATAAGGAAATCTACCGATCCATTCAAAGCTATTTAAAACCAAGAATAATATAAAGTAATTCAATCATAAAAAAATACCTTATACCGTTTTATTTTTATCATTTTTATTCACCTATTCTTGGAAAATAGTGTTTTTAAGGCATGCTATGGCCAACTTACCGTGGATAGTCATTTAAAAACCCCTTGCTAAACCAAGGGATTTGCTTTTCGTTTTTTCCAAAAAAAGCCCCTTATCCTGAAATTGTGTTTTCAGGATAAGGGGGCAATTCTTTAAAGCTTTTGAGTCTCAGAAAATATCCTGACTGCACTTCTATATACTATAGAGGTTGAAGTCTCTGGAAAAAAGAAAAGAAGTTGATGATGGATGGAAAGACTTAGGTCTGTTTGAAAAAAGCTAAAAAGTCTATATGGAAGCAAACCTAGCTTTAGTTTAAAAAAACAGATCATCTAGGTAGACTTTTATTATTATTAATCATGGAACAATTTCAAAAACAGTACCTTGGTTAAAATCAGTCACTTTCATAGAGCCATAAACCCCTAAATATAATCTGGTTTGGTCTAGATTCGTTCCCAGATTAACGTAATAAGCAGGTTGAGATCCAAAATTATAATCGGTTTCTATAATACTAAAATCATTTGGTTTACCATCTGATCTTACCCTGGTATAAGCTAAAACCCCTTTAGCCGGAGTTTGAGATTCTTCCTTCCGGGCAAGATCGGTGAACACAACGCTTCCCGTTAAAGCGGGGATTCCTTTCCCCATATATGGATGGACTCCTGTAAGTGCAGTTCCCCCAAACTTATAGGGGCGGGGATCTTTATGGAAATAACTAGTTAAAGGCTGAATCCGCCTCACTGAAGTTTCAATGGCTTCATTGTAATAAGCGATAGTTTTCTCATCCGAATTC
Organism: Halobacillus andaensis; assembly: GCF_014636475.1. Lineage (GTDB taxonomy): Bacteria > Bacillota > Bacilli > Bacillales > Halobacillaceae > Halobacillus_A > Halobacillus_A andaensis. Next base: position 1,113,463 of record NZ_BMEL01000001.1, on the reverse strand, counting down.
GGATCTGCAGAGCAGCCCCTTATAATCGAAGAAGGAAAAGGACCTTCCCATCCTCGCCAACCAAAGTTAATAAATCCTTCTTGGTCAGGTTCAGATTCCATTAAAGAAGCTTGAATAAGCTGAGTAACCGGTATTGGCTTATAATGAACGAATGAAAAAATCGATTCTACCAAATGCTGGCCAACATTTCCCGCATATTTTATATACTGATTATAATACCTTTGAAATGAAATCCCTGGGATATTACGAACCCCTTTGGCAATGACCGTAAGTGTTTCCTGAATAGGTGCGGGTAGTTCATTAAAACGCGTGACTACAGGTGGATGATAGAGAGATGTATTTTTAACTACATCAATTTCAATGATTTTACCCGCGATTTCCATTTCGTCCTGGCTTAAATTAAATGGATCATAGCCGGATCCACCATCTCCGGTTGTTAAAACAAGTTTTCCTGTTTCAGGTGAAAAGTTTAAGCTGTTAAAACCATTATGATTGAAAAATGGTCTTCTTAAGTTAAGTAATGTGCGTCTTTTTTGAGGTTGGCCATTCGATGGTAAAATCCATTCTTCAACTGTGTCCATATGATCATATTGAGTATCCCTATTTGTCCACCTTAGGTTTAAAGTTTTAGGATCACACGGGTTAGGGTTAAAAGATTCAGAAAGAGCACCTGGCCCTTGAGTTCCAGCTGCTGAATAATGAAGATAAAACAACCCGTTATAATAAAATTCGGGATGAAACGCTAGCCCTAGCAATCCTCGCTCATCATATCCCCCACCAGAAGCACCTAGTTTTATGATGCGAGGACGAATATCTAAAAAAGTCCTAATCTCCCCGTTTCCTATGTAAAAGATTTCTCCTACCTGAGTTGCAATAAATAATCTTTCAATGGAGTCACCCGGAAGTATAGCTGTTTTCAAGACAGTAGGTAAATTTATCCTATTCACAATAGGACGTAATCGAACCTTAACTTTTCTCAACTAACTTTACACTCCTTCTAATGGTTTTATTTTATAAGAATATGATGAGAACAGTTCTAATAGTACCAATGAGGGATGCAGAAGCTTTAAGGCATTGCACCATTATCCGTACCAGAGTAAAGCACTTTTCATTCATTCTAGCGGCCAAAGGACCCGCATAGTGACTTCGTTGGTAGTTCATGAAAATAAATGTATCAACAACACGTATGTAAACATATGCGTGAGATGCCACCATCTTGATGCATATTAGGAAAATGTTTGGAAAACGGACAGCTTAATCAATTTCTAGCATAAACTTCTTTCTCACTGCATTTACCTATTATGGGGGTGTCAGATGCGGTCATTTTTCAAAAGAGTATTATGGGAAGAGGAGTTAACCCCGGCTATTGACAGTTATTCTAAGACAATGCGGCTTGTAGTTGGTGCCCTATTAGGTTCAATAGCCTTTATTTTTCAATCTGCGGGAATTTTCACTGGTATTGGTTATATACTGAGCATGATGAGCACTGGTCCTCTTGTGCTTGCTAGCTTATTGGCACTCAGAATAGGTGTGATGACTTATTTCTTAACCATATTTCTATTGGCAATGTTCCAGCCAAGTGAGCTATTGGTGTTCCTCTTTACCACAGGATTATTAGGACTCAGTCTAGGTATGGGTCTTAAGTATTTAAAGAGAGGTATTTTTATTATTCCATTTGCAGCTTTATGTTTAACATTAGGTATAAGTATTTTATTATATGGATTTAAATTTTCTATACTGGGACCGTCGGTAACATCTCACTTTAATAGTATGGTTATTTTAGGGACATTGGCCTTTTCCTTATTGTATAGCTGGATTTGGAAAAAAATAAGTATCTCTGCTTTCAAAGTACTCACCAAAGTTTTTTCTAAACGATTATCTTATCGGAAATAAGGTTTACCTTTGAAAGAAGCAGTTAGAGATAACTGTTTCTTTTTTTATCTGTAATTTAATCTTGAATAAGGTTCAAAATTAAAGGTATGACAAATGGATTCGTGATGCTTGGATTATTTATTTTACTGGGTGGTGCTTTATTATACGGGATTTTATATCTTAAGAATGTTTTGCTTTGATAGGAAGCAGATGTTGTCATTATTTTATTAAAAGTTTTAAAATGACCGAAGTAACCATTATCCGCCCCGAGGGGCTGTTTCTATCCACCGCACTGCTTTCTATTTCTGTTTGGTGTTTCACATCCAATCAATGGGCTGTACTGATTTTGACTACTGCTGATAGTAGAGTTCGGACCGACCTTGCTGAAGCCCTACCATCACTCTCTATTGCACTTTTCGTTTAAAACCGTTAAAGTATATAATGGTTGAAATCCAGCATAGCTGGTAATGGATAAGAAAACCGAAACATTTTCACTTTTTAATTTTGGGAACATGGTTTCCCTTAACGAAAGGGTTCAGATATACTATGAAAGATAATTTTTGGCATGAGTTGCCGCGTCCGTTTTTTATTTTGGCACCGATGGAAGCTGTGACGGATGTCGTTTTTCGTCATGTCGTGAGTGAAGCAGCGAGACCTGACGTGTTTTTTACAGAGTTTACGAATTCGGAAAGCTACTGCCACCCGAAAGGAAAAGACAGCGTAAAGGGACGTCTGACGTTTACGGAAGATGAACAGCCGATCGTCGCCCATATTTGGGGAGACAAGCCTGAATACTTCCGCCAAATGAGTATTGGTATGGCCGAAATGGGCTATCGTGGGGTGGATATTAATATGGGATGTCCTGTCCAGAATGTTGCAGCGAATGGAAAAGGCTCCGGTCTGATCCGCCATCCGGAGGTTGCAGCGGAGATCATCCAGGCAGCCAAAGCGGGAGGACTGCCCGTAAGCGTGAAGACCCGTCTCGGTTATACGGAAGTGGAGGAATGGCGCCACTGGCTGAAGCACCTACTGGAACAGGATATTACCAACCTTTCCATTCATCTCCGTACGAAAAAGGAAATGAGTAATGTCGATGCTCACTGGGAACTGATTCCGGAGATCAAGAAACTTCGTGATGAAGTAGCCCCAGATACGCTTCTAACAATCAACGGTGATATTCCTGACCGTCAGAAGGGCCTTGAACTCGTAGAAAAATATGGCGTGGACGGGGTGATGATCGGACGAGGAATTTTCCATAACCCGTTCGCTTTCGAAACGGAGAAGAAAGAGCATACCAGTGAGGAATTGCTCGATCTCCTGCGACTGCAGCTCGATCTACATGATAAGTATTCGGAAGAACTGGAGCCACGGATCTTCAAACCACTCCGCCGCTTCTTTAAGATTTACGTCCGCGGATTCCGGGGAGCGGGTGAATTGAGGAACCAGCTGATGAGTACAGAATCCACCGATGAAGTGCGTGCGCTGCTTGATGAATTTACAGAGAAAGATGGAGTGAAAGAACAGGAAGGTTTTTCTGTTTCTTAAGTAAACTCCTTTTCGTTTGAACCGAATTATTCTTAGATTTTCCGAGGAGAGGAAAGCCGTTCGTGCTTTTCTCTCTTTTTTATTGTCTAGGAAATTATAAAATTCCAAGCTGTGGATATATATTTAAAAGAGCGACATCCAGCTCCAGCGCCCAGACACTCGCGTCATAAGCAGTCCGCCCTGCGGAAGGGAAGGCCACCTTCCTCCGGCCGTTTTGCTTATGCGTGGCGTGTCTACCAGGGCGCTTGCGCCTTTGTTCGTTGGTGCCTGCCTCCGGCCGCGTTTAGTATTAACACTAGGGGGGGCAAGCATTGAAATTCACTTGCTCCTTATCGAAGTCAGGTTCTCTTCAACCTGAACTATTTGGAGAAACCGAATCGTTCACGGTTTTTTACAATTGCATGTTTACGGATTATTGCCCTTCCGCAACCCCTTGTTTCAAATGTTTCTCTTTCAACTTACTAACATGGATAACCGTACTCTTCTTCGTCAGAAAAATTTATTCATAGGCGTTCGTTTCCTACATAGATATGGATTGTAAGCCATTTATTCCTAAAGAGGAGATGAGAGCGTGAGCGACGACTACAAAAACAACTACTCTAAGGAAAATGAACAGCCGGACAAGAAAGAGGATGGATTTGTTAAAGGCGTATCCAAAGAAGCCAAAGACGTGGTCGATCATACGGTCGATACTTCTGGGAAAATCATTAAGTCGATTACTGGTGAGGGTGGATTGATCGGGAAAACAATTGACTCTTCCGGCAACATCGTTAAAAAAGCATCCGATAAAGGCTCGGATGTAATAGGTAAGACCGTGTACAATTCGTCAAAGGCTTTTAAATCCATCAAAGATAAAACGTTCAACAGAAAGAAATAAACCGGGCCAATAAGAACCTAATATTTCTATAAGTAGTTCCGTTTCGAGGAAGCAGAATAAAAATAGCATAGTAAAAAGAGACCAAATCTACGCGATTTGGTCTCTTTTTATTCTTTGTCGATTCTATCCCTATGGTATTACAGTTAATCCATAAGAAATCAAAATAACTTTTTTAAATGATATAATTGGAGAATAATTGATCAATGAAAGGGAGGATGTATCATGACCAAACATAAGATCTATACAATGAGTGTCTCAAATGTCTATCCCCATTATATTACGAAAGCGGAGAAAAAAGGACGTACGAAAACAGAAGTTGATGAAATCATTCGTTGGCTGACAGGGTATAGCCAGGAAGAGTTAGAAGCGCAACTAGAAAAGCACACAAACTTTGAGGACTTCTTTGCGGAAGCTCCCCAACTGAATCCTTCACGTAATTTGATCAAAGGTGTGGTCTGCGGTGTCAGAGTGGAAGACATCGAAGAACCAACTATGCAGGAAATTCGCTATTTAGATAAGCTGATCGATGAGTTAGCAAAGGGAAAAGCGATGGAGAAGATTTTGCGGAAATAATGATTAAAAACGAAAAAAACCCTGTACTTACATCTATAAATGTGAAAGAATCAGTGTTTTTTTTGAATTGACAATAATCTTAAACTTCAAGCAAAAAACGAGTCCAGTAGTCCAATTTTTGGGATAGGTTTACTTTAGCAGTAAAGTTCAGGTGGGAAGAAGTATACCGAAAATGTCGAGCCCTAATTTTTCTCAACTGATCTGAGCTCAACTTTGCTAATTTCTGATCTTCGAATAATACTCGACCGTATGAGAGAGGTTGAAGACCAGCTGCTATCGTAAGCAGCGTACGTTTTCCTGAACCCTTAGAACCTATTAAGGCAGTCACTTCACCTTTCCCAGTGATAAATCCACTCCTTTTAACACTTCTTCTTTACGTACACCATTTAAAAAAGAATTTCTTACTTGGATTCATTATTTCTCAATACGGGTCAATCTGGGGATTGACTACTATAGAAGAGCTTTTTCTCCTCCTTGGCATCCTATTTATTTATTTTTTTATAGCATGGGCAGGAGGCAAGTGGTGGAAAAGAAACAAGGGAAAGCATCATGATGACACTTAGTTGTAAAACCTGATCGAATAGTTACCTTACTAGAAGAAACATCAATTGCAGGTAGAATGATATAATATAATCTGAGCTAGACACTTCGATCAAAGCATTTCATGTAACTGCAAAACGTATAACCAGGAGGGAATAACATGGAGGTTTTTTCGAAATATTTAGAAGGCATCGATAATCCTGATAACCGTGAGCGTATAGAAGAGGTTTTATCGTGGGTGGCTGAACGTTTTCCAAACTTAGAAACAGTAATCAAGTGGAATACGCCAATGTTTACCGATCACGGTACATTTATTATCGGCATTGATGCAGCGAAGCATCATATGAGCTTTGCACCGGAAGGAGTAGCCATGAGGCATTTTGCCGAGGATATCGCTCAAGCTGGTTACAGTTCAACAAAGGGGCTGTTTCGAATTCGTTGGAATCAGCAGGTAGATTATAAATTGCTTGAGAAAATAATTGAATTTAATATTCAGGATAAAGCAGAATACACGAAATTTTGGCGGGAATAAATGGCTTAAGTTTAAACTTTCATAATGAATAGAAAGGATGATTCCTGATTAATCATCGTAGAATGAATCCTAAAGTTGATGAATATTTAAGTCATGCCGAAAAGTGGAAGGAAGAATTTGAGAAGTTAAGAACGATCGCTCTTGACTGTGAGGTGACCGAAGAATTTAAGTGGAATCATCCTTGCTACACATTTGAGGGAAAAAATATCGTTTTGATCCATGGGTTTAAGGAATATTGTGCGCTTTTATTTCATAAAGGCGCCTTACTGCAGGATGCCCATGGGATTCTCATCCAACAAACGGAGAATGTGCAATCAGCGCGCCAGATCCGATTTACCAGTGTTAAAGAAATCGTTGAATTGGAAGATGTCTTGAAATCCTATATCCATGAAGCGATTGAAGTTGAAAAAGCTGGTTTGGAAGTGAAAAAGAATACTGAGCTCATTATTCCTGAAGAACTTCAAAACAAATTTGATGAAATTCCTGCCTTAAAATCTGCTTTTGAAGGTTTGACACCGGGAAGGCAAAGAGCATACATTCTTTATTTTTCTAAAGCAAAACAGTCTAAAACTCGTGAGTCAAGGGTCGAAAAGTGGATGGAGCACATCCTCAATGGAAAGGGATTAAACGATTAGTCTCTAAGAGTAGTAGTTCTTGAGAAAAGCTTAAACGGAAGGGGGAGGACATACATAAGTGGTCAAAACAAAAGTGATAGCCATTGCATCCGTTTCAGGTGGCGGAAAAACTACAATAACTAAAGAATCAAGAAAAAGATTAAAAAAATCTAAAGCTTTGTTTTTTGATGAATACGATTTTGAAGGAGCACCAGATGATCTTATTCAATGGGTAGAAGAAGGCCCTGATTACAATCAGTGGGATTTAGAACCTCTTGCTGCGGATATAGACTTATTGTTAGAAGATGAAGATCCTCCTGCATACATCATACTGGATTACCCGTTTTCCTATCAAAATGACAGGCTGAAGAACTTTATTGATCTATCCATTTACATTGAAACACCCCTCGACATTGCAATGGCAAGAAGGCTTTTAAGGGACTATCATAACACCACAACTTTTGAAGTACATAATGATTTAATTTTTTATATGAAATTTGGCAGAGGTGCGTATTTAGAAATGGAAAATACAATAAAACCAAACTCAGATATCATTATAGATGGAGCATCAACAGTCAATGAAATCGTAGATACTACCCTACAAAATGTTAGAATGTAGGGCAGATCAAATCATCTTATTTTGCTTCTCAACCGAGGGACCATCTCTGACGTCGTATTCCATCCGCATTTCTATCGCTTATGATCCATCCTGGAACTATGACTAAGGGGATAGATATATGCTGGACAGACGAAGTGGGAAATTCTCATCTTTTAATTATTAAGGAACAAAGGCACTGATTCCTCCGTGAGTCAGTGCCTTTGTTCGTCTAGACAACAGCCGATAATTGAAAGTACTATACATTGGTCCGTTCATTTGGAGGTTTCCTTTTTGTATGCTCTATATAAAAGCATCGGAAGGTAAAATAACTTATTTAAAAATTTTTTGAATTTTAGTGATCCAATTCATCTTCCTTTACGTTAGCTAAGTGAAAAAATAATAAGGAGTGATTGGAAATGACAGTAAATTGGAAGAAAACGTTTGTAGCTTTACCATTATCAGCAGCACTACTCGTACCGGGTACAACAGTTTTTGCGGATGATCACGGGGATCACGAGAAAATGAAAAATGTGTCGGTATCTACGCCGGCAGCCGACTTACGAGCTACTCTTGATCAAGCTCTTTCCGAACACGCCTATTTAGCGGTCGTTACGATGCAAAAAGGGATCGATGGAGCAGAAGATTTTGATCAGGCGGCAGCGGCTCTTGAAATGAACACAGGGGATTTGACAGAGGCTATCACTTCTGTCTACGGAGAAGAAGCTGGAGCGCAGTTTGAAGAAATGTGGTCGCAGCATATTGGATATTTCGTCGACTACGTGAATGCGACGGCAGAAGAAGATGAGGCAGGCCGTGAAGAAGCGTTAAATAACTTAGACAATTATCGTGAGGACTTTTCAGCGTTTCTAGAAACAGCAACTGAAGGAAATTTGGAGGCTTCTGAGCTTGCTGAAGGACTCCAATTGCATGTGGATCAATTAGTTGGTGCTTTTGACAATTATGAAGAAGGCAGCTTTGATGAAGCATATGAACAGCTTCGTTCAAGCATTGACCATATGTACGGAGTAGGGGAACGACTGTCTACCGCCATTACGACGCAATTCCCTGAGGATTTTGATAACACAAATCCAGCTGCTCCTGCCGCTGATTTACGGGCTGATTTAAATCACCTTCTTTCTGAACATGCGGCGCTTGCCACACTCGCTATGCAAAAAGGCGGTGACGGAGCAGAAGACTTTGAAAATGCTGCCGGAGCGCTCGAAGCGAATACGGAAGATTTAACCGCGGCTATTGCTTCTGTGTATGGTGAAGATGCCGGGGAAGAGTTTAAGATGATGTGGTCCGAACATATTGGTTACTTTGTAGATTATGTGGAAGCTACAGGAGCAGAGGATGAAGAAGCAAAAGATGAAGCTCTAGCCAACCTTGATGATTATCGTGCTGATTTCTCAGAATTTCTTGATACCGCTACTGATGGAGGGTTAGAAGCAGAGCAGACGGCAGAAGGGCTGCAAATGCATGTCAATCAATTAACGGGAGCCTTTGACAGCTATGTAGAAGGTGACTATGAGACAACATACGAACAAGTTCGTGAAGCGTATGCTCATTTGTATGGAGTAGGTGAAGGACTTTCTGGGGCAATTGTCGACCAGAACCCTGAAGAGTTTGCAGATCAAACACCTAGTGAGATGCCTAAAACAGGAATGGGCGGAGCAAGTGATCAGTCTGGTTTAAACGGATGGATGATTGCTTTCACCAGTATGGCAGCAGCACTCTTTGCTTTAGTTATTGGAGTACGCCGTAAGGAATCATAGTTCAAAAGAGAATAATAGCTTAGTATTATTGTAAGAATACGTTCATATGATTACTTCACGAGAATTAGGTAACTTTAGAGAAAGGACAGTCTGCTTTTGCGGCTGTCCTTTTTTAAATTACGTATAGGTTACATCTTAGTGGTTCATGTTTTGCCACAGGTAGTGGAAGGAAAATCAATCATAGGACCAATAACCAGGCTTTATGACAGATTTCATGACAACAGTCTAGGAAGTTATTCCACAATCATGATACGATATGATTCAACTATACAGTGGCTCTTCACTAAAGAAAGGCGAGAAAAGTATGAATGGGAAATTACCATATATCACTTATTGGGTTGTATTTTCTGTTGGTTTGCTGTCCCTCTCTTTTTCTTTCCTTATAGAATACGGAATCATTTACTCAGGATTTCTTGCTTTGTTGTGTGGTTTATTTGGGGCAGTATTGGCGCTTGGGTTAAGAGAACGAACATTAGTGGTACTCAGCACCGTCTTAGTTTTTAGTCCTTTTCTGATGCTGTACTTCATCGACACGATTCAAGGCTATCTATCTAACTTACTTTAAGTTGAGCTTTACAAAGATTCACAATTTCTTAACAAGGTTAGGGAATACTTTTAAAAGGGAATGCGTACTATGAGAAAGTGATTAATTTCACAATCCAAAAAAGTAACGAAGCCAAATAGGAGGGAACGTCCATTGTTTATAACGAATGTGAAAAATCTTCAATTTTATAGCCAGCTTTCCTTAAAGCAGGTAGAAGATCGTGTGCTTATTACTGCGGATTTTCCGAAAGATTTAAGAATGGAACATGACTTAGATGAGCCGTTCTTGTATGTGACGCTGTATGTCCGTGGAGGAGAGAGAATCAAGCTTATTGATGAAGGGACAGTCAGGGTATATAGTTTAACTAAGAAAGATTTTGATTTAAAGACCTATAATGAGATTGTCCAGTTTGCAAAAGAACATGCACTTCAATTTAAGCACAAATAAAAGAAGGCATTTTGACAGGGGATAGAGCGATGATAGTTGATAATGAAAGCGGACTGCTGCTTATGCGGAATGATCAGTTGGGGGAGCGCCAGTGGCGGAGTGATGATTGTTATAAGGTGATTTTTTCTCCTTATGGAAAAGGAATCTATCAAACAATTGATGGAGACCAATCCATCGATCGAGGGGCTTTTTTTATCTTCAACCCAAAAGATGAACATAAACAGCTGCAGGCCTATCATGAAAAATTTCTTATAGAAATCCAGCCTTCCTTCTTAATGGAAGCCGCAGAAAAGATAGGAATTGGGCACCAAGCCCCTGAGTATGCACGCGTCTCCTATCGACACCCGCAAATTCAACAGTGGATGACTTTTGTACGAGAATTCATTATCACTCAGGAGTCTGAAGAATCACATCAACTCTTTCTTGATCATAGTTTAACGCAGCTCGCTATTCTCATGTTGGAATATGGGGCGGGCTCTCATCAGACCTCCTTTCCTTCTATACATATAAAAGGTCCGGTGAATGAAGTGATGAATGCCCTAAAAGAAAGTTATAGAGAAGAGTGGACGCTTGATCAGATGGCTGAGGCAGCCGGAATGAATAAGTTCCAGGTGGCTCATCTTTTTAAGGAAGAGACAGGAGTTTCTCCTTATTCCTGGATACAGCTGTATCGCTTATTTCGCAGTCAGCATTCTCTGCTGCATACGGCAGAGCCGATTCTTACTATTGCGTTGCAGCATGGATTTACAAATGTCTCCTCTTATAATCAATTATTTAAGAAAGTTTATCGTAAGACGCCCACGGAGTTTCGACGCCTCCACCGTTTTCATAAGTAAACCGCTAATACTAACGCTTAAGATAGCGAGCCCGCTAGCGATCATTAACCATTGAATTTGTATGAACAAAACGAGAAAGCCGTATAAAGCTAATGAAATGGTATTTGATAAATATAAAAGTACAGCGTTAAAACTGAACGCCCGCCCCAGCTTTTCTTCGGGTACTAGAGTTTGAATTAAATATACACGAGCAAGTCCGGCAATGGGAAGTCCGATCCCAACAATTGCACAACCGATGAAAAAGTGTGTCACTTCATATAACAGTCCATAGTATAAAATGCCAAGTCCCCATAGGCATCCACCGATGAAGTAATGGAAAAGTTTCATTTTCTTAATGAAATAAGGAAGAACAATGTTTGTAAGTATAACAACGCCGCCAAATATCCCTTGAAGAATACTGTATAATTCCTCACTCTGCGCGCTTTTTTCTGCTAAAGCCAGCAGGAGGCCGACTTCCCAAACCCACGTATTAAAAAATACAGTTATAAAAGTAAAAAAGAAAAGCCTTCGAATGGTCGGTTGCGTTTTAATCCACACTGCAATTACTTTAATTGAATCGAACAGGGCAGAAATCGATTTGTCGGAGACTTGTGTTCGATCTTCCATCGATACTTGACGCAGGCAAAGTACACTAATCAGGTAGGTAAGGGCATCGAACGTAAAAAAATGGATGGCTCCATACGTGTTTAATAATCCTATGGAGACAACTGGACTAAGAACGGTTACTCCTCTCGTTAACGTGTCATACATACTGTTTGCGATTGTACGTTCCTCTACATTTGTAATCGAGGGGAGAACTGAGCGATGAGCAGGATTAAAAAAGCATCCTATACTTTGGATCAAAAAACTGATCGTTACCAAATACGCGTAAGTCAGCATGTCTAACTGATACAGAACGACAACCGACAAGATGAGAGGAATTCGCACGAGATCTAACGAAATCAGCCATTTTTTCTTTGGCAGCCAATCGGCGATAACGCCGCCTATTAATCCAAACAACAGATAAGGCAATGCTTCAGCAACGGCCATTCCCGTCGTTAACATGCTTGATTCGGTTAAATCATAAGCCAAAAATAAAAAAGCCATTCCAGACAGTAGATCCCCCAGACGAGATACACTGCCGGCTGCTAAGTAATACCGGATATTCTTATTTTTCCATAATTCTCTATACAAAACGATCACCTCTTTTTCATCGTAAAAGAAAACGAGGTGATCGTCTTTCGTATTATTGCTAAAATATGAAGCAACTTTCTGGTATTACGTAAGAAACATAAAACTAAGAAATCCTAAGAAACCGATCAGCCATGAAAGAAAGCCAAACAGGTTATAGAAGGGTACGGTACTTCTTCGTTTGAAAAAGCGATGGAGCAGTACGAATGCTGAAATATATACAACACTTGAGATAACGGATAATAATAGCTGAAAAAGCAGTTTTTCATCATTTAACGTGGGATTTCTCGCCCATCCGAGGGCGTCCCCGACGTAAAGGATGCTCGTTACCCATAAGGCGATGAGCAAATAGAATAGACAGCCAAATATAAATTGGATCCCATAGGCTATATACATGGTTTTCATTATTGATCACCTGTGTGATATGACTTTTTTGTGTGAATCGTATGGAATTGCTTACTAGTTTAACATAAAATCCCAAATCACCGATCAAAAGTGGATACCATCATAATACTCGAAGGATTTCCTTTATCCCAAAACGAACTTCTTACACATATGATGTGGTTATGTTATGGATGGAAAAGGGGGATGTTTCGTGTACAACATTTATCACTATCCTTATCATTATTATTATAATCCGTATTATTGGGGTGTACGTCAGTACGAATCGTTGGATCCTACTCTTTTGACACAGTCGGCTACTGAATCGAAGCAGTTAATGAAGGATGCAAGCAAGGTGCTCGATAAACTGGCAGAATCTGAGGAGTTTGATTCTCAATTGATGGAAGCCGCCCAGCAGTCAAATGATGACGAGGTGAAGCGTCTCATTGGTTCAATCGGCGTCACTTCTGAAGTGGATATTCATTATAACCCTGATGGCCTGCGTCTTGAATTTCGACGGTCCATTGATGGGTATGAGTGCTGTAAACTGCAGGTTGCGTTGCGGTGGAGGTGAAAAAATTAAGAGGAAAAGTGTCGGGTGGCAGAAAAACCGGCACTTTTTTTAATTTTTTTTCAAAATAGTAACACCGGCCTGCCATCTCATTTCGATTATAGTAGTAAACAGATGAAATGAGGAACGTTTTATGGAAATTGAACAGATTCGCAGTTTACAGACATTTATGAGTGTAGAGGAAATGGACAAGCATGTACGATCCTTTCTCTTTCGGATGAAAGCCGCATTATCAGAAGCTACGCAGAAGGTATTAAAGTTTATTTGGCGGCATTCTGTGAAGTACAGAGGCGTATCTTTTGCTAAAATTGAAACGATTGAAAAACATACGCAAGTCAGCCGGAGAACGGTCATTCGAGCGATCAATCGTCTGGAACAAGAAAAGCTGCTGGAGCGAGTAGAGACGACCCGAGCTAACGGCAAACGCGGCGCAAATATTTTAGTCATTCTCCACCAGGAGGATCTTTTTTTACCGAACGATGTCACCCCAGTTGACACCCCATATGACACTGTACCAACTCCTGCTAAACCCTCTACAGATCAACCCTCAGCAGTTGAAGAAATCTCCGAAGCAGTGAATAAGCAAAGCGAAAGCTCTTCTTGTATGTTTGTACCCCTCGACCACACGTTCATCCCATCATTTATTCCCAAACTTTTCGTAGAAGCTGTGCGTCCTTTTCTAAATCCGACAGATACGTTACATGCCTGGAGGACGGTTGAAAGTGCCTATCGACAATGGGATATGCGCGACCCGCTTGAATGGTATATTGATCTAGTCATTGAGGTGTTTAAGCAAACGGTATTTGCACAAAAGCATCGAATGATTCATACAACATTTATAGGGTATTTTTATGGTGGATTAAAAAATCGCTTTATGCAGATGGCACGTAAGGAAACGTTGGAGGATTCGAAGACACTTTATTATGACTGGTTAAATGAGTAACGCTATTTACATATTTAGGGAAGTCCATTACAGTAAAAGTGTTACATTATTCAGATAAAATAAGGAGATCATGGATATGACAAAGAAAAAAGTTGGGCTTATATTAGTAGTAACAGCGATTGCGCTTCCTCTCATCTTCTTATTTGCTTATGAACCTTCTTTTACAGCAAAAGGAGCAGTGGAGAAGCATTTTGAATATGAGAATGATCTTCAATATTTGAATAAAATCGAAGCGGGGAATTTTCAAGCCTGGTTATTTAACGATGAAGAAGAAGGAGAATATAAGACATTCCTTGTAAAAAAAGACGGACTTTTTTATGAAAGTCCACTTTCGACTTACATTGAACACCAGACGGATGCTTCTCTAGAGACGTTATCATCTATAGATTACACAGATGAGACAGATGCCTTAACCCTGCTTGTGGTTCAAAGTATGGATCCAGATGTAGATAAGATAGAAGCAGGGGAAGAGACGAACCGTAAAGAAAATGAGGTAGAAGAAGGAGAAATATCTGTATTCTCGTGGGATCGCAGCATTTCCTTTGATGAAATGAACGCTGCAGCCTATGACGGGCAGGGAGAAGTGTTATATTATTTTGGACTCGAAAAGGATGAAACAACGAACGTTGACAATTTGGGGTGGTTCGAAGAGGAGAAATAGGAAAACGGCATTAAAAATGAAACAGATACGGGGTGGTACTCGTATACATAGTAGCAAGTTTATTAAAGGAGAGGACAACTCGATGGATTTGTTTATTCTCTTTGGTGTATGGATAGCTGGCACCCTCATTGCTGTGATTAGTATCTTTATGATCATTGGGAACAGGGTCACCGAACCGCGCAAAGATTTGGAACGAAAAGTGCACCGTTTGGAAAATGAAGTGAGAGTTTTAAAAAGCCGGGAACCAAAGTAAACACATTCTTTCTAGGAAGGTGATGGAAGATGACCGCATTATGGGTATTGTTAACGATTATTGGAATTTGCTTTCTGCCAATGTTTCTCGGGATGATTTTTAATCGGCTGGGGTTTAAGAAACGTCGAATTGATAATGAAACTGTTGAAAGATCAAAGGTTGATTCAAACGCTCAAATGAATGCGAGATCTGCTATAGCCGCCGAACAAATGAAGAATAATAGTTATCATGGCGGTGGCGGACCTTTTAGCTAAGGGATGGTAAAAAGGTGTGTTCAAGGTCGATAAATCACACGTTTTCCAGAAGAAAAAGCGTTCCCAGGAAAGTATGTGCTCGCCTGCCTTATGGGCGCTTCTCAGTACGGGTATGGTACTCATGCCAAAAGGTAAGCGAGCGCGCATGATTTACTAGCCGGAACGTTTGTTTATAACGAAATGTCTTAGATGAACTTGTGTGACTAAGGTCGCTGGTAAAACTACTAAATTCGCTGGTAAATATGAAATTTCGCTGGTATTTAAAATTTTCGTGTGTAAATTCACCGAAATCGCCGGTAAATAGAATTTTTCGCGGCTATTTACTGACTTACATAAAAAAGTCTGGCTGATCTCATTCCATCAACCAGACTCACCCTATTAACCTTTGTCTAACACGTCATTTAGTACTTCTTTTTACTTAGTGATTGTCCATTGGCATGATTCATGTTTTTGTTATACACACTTAAAATACTTTGACCGTACCTTGTACCTGGTACCGCCCACTTACCGTTAAGCTGAGTCCATGTTTTCGCACTGCCACGTGGCACGAGGTCGAATCTTGGATCGACTTTTTCAAATGGAGCAGGAATATTTTTAGTGGAAGCGTAAGCGAACAAGTGCTGGATATGAGCATGTACACCGTCTTCTTGTGTATCAAAGCTGTTTCCTTTGTGATCAGGACCCGTGGCGCCAATTCCTGCATAGTTGTTTTGCTCAGCATCTACGACTCCAGTGAAGCGGAAATAGTCGGTTTCATGAATCGCCTGAGCATAAGCGACGTCAGCTCGAATGCCGTAGGCTTTTCCGAAGTATACATAGTGAGCGCCAAGCATAGGTGCATTCGGATTGACGGTTCGAACGAATTCATCCATTTGATGGGAGAGTAAATAGGTTTCTCCTTCAATCGTAAAGAGCTCTACAGGTGTTGGCGGGGGAGGAAGGGGATCAGCGCTTTCCTCATCTGTAATAATAAAGGCGTCACGAATGCCGGCATTATTCAATCGCTGAATTTGTTCATTGGCTCTTGATTTCTCAGAGAACGAGCCTGCTTGCACACGGTAAAATACTAATCCTGAAATAGAAGTCGTGCGAATAAAAGAGTCGATGCTGCGTCGGGCAAGTTCCTGTACTCGTTGTTCCGCATTATCTCTTTTATTAAATGAGCCCGCAATGACTCGGTATAATACTTTAGGCAGTGATTTCGCGGGTAAGTTTAAAGCTTCAGCGACTCCTTGTGCAATAGCAATTGATACTTCCTCAATAAAAGCTGGGTTTCTTAACTGTGACAAGTCACTAGCATTGTCCACAAATAACACTTCAAGCAATAAAGCCGGCATCCTGGTTTCTCTTACGACGTGAAAATCAGCGCGCTTTTTCCCACGGTCTCTAATATTGTATTTCGTTCGTACGGCATTCATAATTTTATCGTGAATAATGTTTTGATAGGTACGGGTCGGGATAGAAACCGTTCCATTAAAAATATAGCTTTCAAACCCTTGTCCGCCAGCCGCATTGTTATGAATGGATAAGAAAAAGTCTGCGTTTGCATCGTTAGCCAGCTGCGTGCGTTCGTTTAAAGATAAGGTTACATCCCTTGTACGAGTCATGACAATATTCGCTTCATAGTTTTGCTGCAGGTGACTTTGAACTTTTAAAGCGATGGCCAGGTTAAAGTTTTTTTCAAGACTGCCTTGAAACGAAGCGCCTGTATCTGTACCACCGTGACCAGCATCTATAACGACAGTTTTCATATAGATTAGCCTCCTTTTAAGACTACTTCATTATATGTAAGTTTAATAACCTAAGTATGGACAACTACCGCAGGTGAACACCTCATTTTTTAAAAAAAGAGGCCTTATGACATAGGAAATAGTAAACGGAGAAGGGGAGATAGGTATGCGAAGAATAGGCCTTATCATTCTAGC
Source organism: Halobacillus andaensis (assembly GCF_014636475.1). Classification (GTDB taxonomy): domain Bacteria; phylum Bacillota; class Bacilli; order Bacillales; family Halobacillaceae; genus Halobacillus_A; species Halobacillus_A andaensis. Next base: position 1,096,552 of record NZ_BMEL01000001.1, on the reverse strand, counting down.
TGGTTCACTGTTGTGTGGCGTTGCTCTTTATGTAACTACAAGTTGGGTGTATCCCTATTCACCTATAAGTATACATCCATCATTCACATATGAGCCGGACCAAGTAGTTGTAAAAGAGTATGCTGAAGACGTGACTGCCTTTAAAGATAAGTTTGAGGAGCCATTAACTACTTCTGCTTCCGAGGATTTGACCGCCTACCGCATGCAATACGTACTAAAAATGTATGAGCAGTCCTGGTTACTTAACACAGAAGGAAGAAATATGACGAGTGAAGAACTTGATGAAATTCTTCAATATGTAAAAGATGCTCGTAAAGTCATCATAGAGCTCGCATTTCAAGAAGACTATTCCCGGAATGACCGGTCTAACTTACGCGTGTTACTAGAACACAACTTAACGTTAGAAGAAGAAATTCAGGAAATCCAGCAGTCTGTTTTTCATTCTCAACAGACCTTAGACCGGCAAATGGGCAATCTGCATATGAGTTTTATTCAAAACTTTAATTTTTTTACTACGTTTTATGAGAGGTATATTAATGAAGATGCGTAATAAACGGTTGGTGTATCACGTATTGATTATCTTTGCAGCTTTGCTCACCGGTGGACTTACTTACCCTTCTTACGTTTCGCAGTTTGCATTCATTGTGGCGGGTGTAGGTTTCTTTTTTACAGTGGGTGTGCTTGTTCCCTCTACTCGTAAAAATGTGGAGTGGCTGTAAGTGTTATTCGTTCTGTAACTCTATTAGCGGGATAAATCCTTCATTAAGAATAGTGTTCTACATAGGATCAAAAAGGAGTGGGGAAGGTGAAAAATTCGTTAGCACTCGGTGCAGGAATATTCTTTTGTACGCTTCTAGTTATGAAGGCTTTAGAGGTTCCATCTCCTTTCCTTGCCAGCCTCATCGCAGCTTTTCTCGTCTTTGAGATAAGCTGCTACCACTTCGTTGGGAAAATGAGGAGGAATCGTAAGTTGAACTAGCATTCTTGGTGTTTTTTTACATTTATACCTTGTTATACGATGCACATCGTTATACAATGTTTATAGAAAAACCTGGAAGGTGGTGTGGATTGATGGACCGCGAAATTATGAAGGGAAGTATCGATATACTCATTCTGGGGCTAGTTTCAAAGCAGGATATGTATGGCTATGAGATGGTGAAAAGCTTAAAGGAACAAAGTAACGATCTTTACAACATGAGCGAGGGTACACTTTATCCCGCATTAAAACGGTTGGAAAAAAAAGAGTGGCTCGGTTCCTACTGGTCTGAGACGGTAAGCGGCCGGAGGAAATATTACCAAATAACAGATGAAGGTCTTACCGTGCTTCATCAAAAGCTGGGAGAATGGAAAAGTGTCCATGATCTGATCATGAAAACGTCAGAGGACTTTTCATGAAAAGGATGGAAAAGCACGTCAATCGAGTATTAAAGGAGATGCAGAGTCCTCAAGAAGAGAGAGAAGAAATTAAAGAAGAACTTCTTTCTCATTTGGAAGAAGCGAAATCTTTTTATATGGATCAAGGAGACCCTGAGAAAAAAGCAGAAAAGAAAGCGGTTGAGGAATTTGGGGGATCGAAGCAGATTGGTCATGGTTTTCAAGAGGCGATGTATCCGTATCAACGAAGTCTATTGTATGTCATTGGACTGGCTACCATCCTGTTTGGTGTAATCTTTCATTTATATTTAACATTTACTTTTGGCGGAGCGGAGCCTGTGTGGCTGCTTATTCAGTTTTTGTTTGGGAGTCTCGTCGTGCTTACTGGAATGAATATTGCTTTTGTCGGCCGCCATTTCTGGTCGGTTAATGTACTCGTGCTCTTAACTGCTATGTGGAACGGTGTTGCGCTTATGATGGTCAGTCAGGTGTACCCTTTTCAAATGATTATGTTTAGTATTTACCTGCTGATTATTATCGTGATTTCTATTATTTTTGTTATTCGGCATTCCTATTACGCATCGAACCCTTACCAAACTTCACCAGAACAACGAAAGATACAAAAGGTGAGCTTTGTTGTTAATATCGTTTACGGTGTCATGCTTTTCACAGCTGCTTTATTTGTTACATATGGGATGCTTATCTTTGGAGGGATGGGGTGGCATGTTTTGATTCCTGTTTCCAGCATATTTGCCTGGCTTCTCTTTTATAAATTCCAAATGACATTCATTCAAAAACGCCCGATTGCCGCTATCTTTGTAGGACTTGTCTTTTTATTTCTTGTTGCTGCTTCACCATTTGCTATTTCAGGGCTTATTCGGGGGTGATGAGATGGTAACTTTCTTTCAAACAGTGGGATAGCCGGCTGTAATAGCATTTTTCCTCACCCACTTTACTTTGTTGCTTATGAAAAAGAGGCAGGCCCCATTAGTAACAGCGGCACTAGTCGTTGGCTGCGGGGCACTGGTTATGATTGTTGGTTTGTTCTCAATGTTGACTATAGGAATGTATGGAGCCATTACGATGCTCATTGGATTGGTGTTGTATGTGTTTGCAAAGGATCGGCTGGAAGGCGGATGAACAAATGTCATTAAAAAAGAAAAACTTTATTTTTATCGGAGGCGTAGTGCTTCTATTTGGGCTGGTTTACTGGGCGGGGATTTCAGCTGAAGGACCACCCGGCAGGACAGGGTTGGGGGATCAACCTGATTTATCTGAAGATGATAAAACGATCGTTTTCCCTTATTATCAAGATGGGGATGCCTCCCTTTCTTTCCAATACGAAGTGTTTCACATGACGAGGGAAGGTGAAGAAGTCGAACAGGTAACTAACTTACATGCCTTTGCAGGAGGGACTCTTTTCTTTCGAAAAAGTGAACAGTTTCTCATAACCGTCGATCGTAACTTCGCTGGTCGAGATCATGACTTTGAATATTGGATATTCGATCGTGATGGGAGTTCTTCAAAAGAAGTTATTATTGACATACCAGATCAGCGAGAAGGAGGCTGATGATGGATTCTATTATTCTTTTGTTATTTTTTGCTCTGTTGCTTGCTATGAATGTCGGAGCTTATCACCTTCAAAAGACAGAACGCCTTCCGTTATTTGTATCAGGAATGCTGCTGATGCTCTCAGCTCCAGTAGCAGGGTTTCTTACTGGTTATCTTTTCTTGATATCTGCTGATCCGGACTCAACGAAAGAGGGAGCCGGCTTAGGCGGTGCTATGGTCGGTCTTCTTACTCTGTTTAACGGCTTACTTGCTTTAATTATTGGTGTGATCACAGCATTCCTAAAGCGCAGGAAGAAGCGGAATGAAGAACAAACTCAAGCAATTGATGTGGAGGAAACGAATGATAACATTTAACAATATTCATAGAATTGGGCACCATATTTACGAAAATGAAACCTATCATCACTATCATTATCCAGAAATGCTTGTCCGATATGATAGTAACTTTTTGCAATTTAAGAAGGTCCCTACGTTGGAAGAATTTAAAGAAGCTTATTCGTACTTACGTGATTTTCATCTTAGCAAAGGACAAAAGCACGTGAAATTTTATCTTCCGGAAAACGAGAAGCCAGATAAACAGCTTATGAACTATTTAAAGGATCATAGTTTTGAAGTAGGTTTTCTTGAATTATATAAAATTCAGCCGAAAGATTTCCCAGAGGCAGCTCCTCAGGCTGATATAAAACTCGAACTCATCTCTGAGAAAAACCTTAGCACGTTCCTCCGTCTTCATTATGAACAAGACGTAGCGTTTGGTATTGATTTTGCCGATCAAAAAATCGATCTTAATCGCAGGTTGTTCCACGATCCTTCTATTGAGATGGTCCTTGCTTATTTTAATGGCGAGCCTGCTGGATCTGTTACACTTATCCACACGGAACATACTGTGGAAATTGACCATTTAGTGGTAGAGGACAAATTTCAGAGAAAAGGCATAGGAACTGAGCTGCAGCGATTTGTTATGAAACGAAACCTTCATAAAACGGTTATTCTAGTAGCTGATGGGGAAGACACGGCGAGGAATATGTATCGAAAACAAAATTACGAGTGTATAGGAGTTCAGTATGAAATTCAGAAGATAGATTAAAAGCCAGGCGACCCGGTCCTGGCTTTTTTGGTGAGAAAATGTAACTGAAGGAATGGATGTGGTTTGTTCACCTTCTAGTATTTAACATACGATGTTCCTACAATAATCAACAGAATAAACAACACGACGATCAGCGCAAAACCTTTTCCTTTACCGTAGCCGCCATAGCCGCCACCAAAAGGACCGCCGCCGAAGCCTCCTAGGCCTCCACCATAATAACTCATACCTTCACCACCTTTTTGTCTAATACTCTACTCTATGTAGGAAGAGTAGAAAGTGGAAAGGCTTTCGACTCATAGAGCAAGAAATTCTGTCCGCTCCTATATAAGTTTCGTATACTTCCTATACGTTCCACCTGCAGTAACTCTTTGATCACTTGCTGAATCAAGCCCATGTCTTACATTCGCCCTCCTTATTTTAGTGCGTGAAAGCAATATCACTTTAAATAACATTCTTGAGAGAAAATTTAGATAATTCTAAACTGAATCTGATACCGTTTTTTTACAGATGGAATAAAGGAGGAATAGTCTATGATAGAGCCGCGTCCACAGCTTGAAGGCATTTCGATGTATTCGCCTGGCAAGCCGATCGAGGAGTTACAGAGAGAAAAAGGATTAACAAAAATATTGAAAATGGCTTCCAATGAAAATCCTTTTGGGTGTTCCCCGCTTGCAGAAGAGGCGATACGTGAAGAAATGAAGGAAATGACAAGGTATCCAGAAACGACGTCGCCGGCATTAGCGCTTAAGTTGGCAGCAAGATTAGGGATATCCTCGGATCAGCTCATTTTTGGCAATGGTTCAGACGAAATCATTCGATTGTTAACTCGGTCGTACATAAACCAGGGGGATGAAGTCGTTATGGCGAGTGTGACGTTTCCACGCTATAAAACGAACGTCCTCATTGAAGGAGGAATCCCCGTTGAAGTCGGCATGAAGAATGGGACCCATGATCTTGACGGGCTGCTGCGCGCGATCACAAACGAGACAAAGATGGTGTTTGTGTGCAATCCGAATAACCCAACAGGAACGATTGTGGAGCGCCAAGCTTTGAAAGATTTCATCGAACAAGTTCCTTCCAACGTTCTGCTCGTAATGGATGAAGCCTATTATGAGTATGCCGATAGTAAAGAGTACTTAGAAACATTGTCGCTGCTTGATGATTATCCCAATATGGTGATTTTACGAACGTTTTCAAAAGTATACGGACTGGCGGCACTTCGTATCGGATACGGAATGATGCATCCTGGGATTGTTCATCAGTTGAGAAAAGTAAAAGATCCATTTAACGTGAACCGGCTGGCGGAAGCAGCGGCATCTGCTTCTTTGGAAGATGAAGCATTTTTGATCGAAACCATTGCTGAAAATAGAGAAGGACGGCGATATCTTACTCGTCACTTTGAAGACATGGGGCTGGACTACTTCACGACGCAGACGAACTTTATTATGGTCGACGTTGGCTTCCCGGCGGAAAAAGTATATGAAGAGCTTTTAAACGCAGGCATTATTATACGTCCTGGGCATCTCATGGGCTATCCGACGATGATTCGAGTAACGATCGGTCAGGATGAAGAAAATGAATCGTTTATTCGGGAACTAAGGCAGATTTTAAATATGGAGGTTTTACCAGTAAAAGAGGAACGAGGAGGATGAAAATGGGGGTAGAAAATCAATTTCCGATTGTTCAGTATGTGAATGAAAAAGGTGAACTGATTCACGATGAAACGAAGCTTGATCAAAACCAGCTTTATGAGTTTTATCGAACGATGCTGCGGGCGAGGATGATGGATAAAAAATGTTTAAATCTTCAGCGCCAAGGCCGGATTGGGACATATGTTCAGTATGAAGGGCAAGAGGCAGCTCAAGTCGGCAGTGCTTTAGCCGTGGAGGACGGGGATTGGATGTTTCCAACCTATCGAGATCATGCGGCAACAATGACGTTTGGGCATTCCCTGCGTAATCTATTTCTCTATTGGAAAGGGCGTTTGGAAGGGAGTATCCCGCCTGAGGGCAAGAATATTTTTCCTCCAGCCGTGCCGATTGCCTCTCAGCTGCTTCACGCAACAGGTACAGCCTGGGCGGAGAAAAAGAAAAACAGCGACCGGGTGTCGATCGTTTATTTCGGTGATGGGGCAACGTCAGAAGGCGATTTTCATGAGGGGCTGAATTTTGCCAGCGTGTTTAACACACCTGTCGTATTTTTTAATCAGAATAATGGCTTTGCGATTAGTGTGCCTATGGAAAAACAGATGAAGTCGAAAACCATTGCGCAAAAAGGTCTCGCTTATGATATACCAAGTCTTCGCGTGGACGGTAACGATATTGTGGCCGTTTATTATGAAACAAAAAAGGCAGTGGCACGGGCTCGAAATGGGGAAGGACCCACACTCATTGAAGCCGTAACATGGAGGTATGGCGCCCATACGACGGCAGATGATCCGTCTAAATATCGGGATCAGCAAGAAAGTGAAATCCGCCGGGAAACAACGGACCCGCTGCTGCGAGTTGAACGTCTTCTGAAAAATCAAGGCTGGTGGAACGACGAGGAAAAAGGAAGAATGGAAGAAGAGATTACCGAAGAAATCAATCATGCGCTTAAGGAAGCTGAAGGCTTTAAGGCTGCTGACATTGATCAGCTGTTTGATCATGTGTTTGCTGAACCGACGTGGACGATTGAAGAGCAGCGGGAGCAGCATAAGCGTGTGGGCAAGGAGGTCAGCCAATGACGACAGTGGCGACAGAAGTGAAGAAGTTAACGATGGTGCAAGCTATTACCGATGCGATGCGGACGATGATGCGAGAGGATGAGTCTGTCCTTGTTTTAGGGGAAGATGTCGGAGTTAATGGCGGGGTGTTTCGAGCGACTGATGGCTTAGTGCAGGAGTTTGGTGAAGAACGGGTCGTAGATACGCCGCTGGCTGAGTCCGGTATTATCGGGACTTCGGTCGGTCTAGCAGTAAATGGATTCAAACCAATTTGTGAAATGCAATTTTTTGGGTTTATTTACCCTGCGTTTAATCAAATTATGACTCATGCGACGAGGATGAGGCAGCGTTCGCTTGGTCGCTATACAGTTCCAATGGTCATTCGTGCGCCTTATGGAGCAGGAGTAAAAGCACCTGAAATTCACTCGGACAGTGTGGAAGCCCTTTTTACACATATACCAGGCTTAAAGGTCGTCACTCCATCAAATGCATACGATGCGAAAGGGCTCTTGATCGCAAGCATTAAGGATCCCGATCCTGTTTTATTTATTGAGCCGATGCGCTGCTATCGTACAGGACGAACAGAGGTACCGGAAGACAACTATTCGATTCCATTAGGGAAAGCTTCTACAGTAAAAGAGGGAAATGATGTAACGATTTTAACGTGGGGAGCTATGGTACAGGATACTGTGCAGGCTGTTCAAAAATGGGAATCAGCTCATGAGGCCACGTGTGAAATCATAGACTTGCGTACGTTGTATCCGCTAGACAAAGAAGCGATTAAACAATCCGTGGAGAAAACGGGCAGAGTCGTCGTCGTTCATGAAGCTCCAGAAACCGGAGGCGTCAGCGGCGATATTATTTCGGTCATTAACGATGCCGCGTTTTTCTATCTAAAAGCCCCTGTGCAAAAAGTGACAGGATTTGATACGCCCGTTCCTGTATATTCGTTAGAGCAGGACTACTTACCAAGTGCACGTAAAGTTACAGCTGCTGTTGAACATACGCTGAAATATTAAGAGAAGGGGGATAGACGAATGGAAGTAAAGTTACATGATATTGGAGAAGGCATGCACGAAGCAGAAATTTTACATTATTACGTAAAACCAGGTCAGCGTGTCAAAAATGATGAGCCGCTTGTCGAGATTCAAACAGACAAAATGACAGCTGAACTGACAGCTCCCGCTGATGGAGTGGTAGAGGCTCTTCGATTTAACATTGGAGATGTAGTGGAAGTAGGAACGACGATCCTGTCGCTTCAAACAACCAGTTCTGACTCGATGCTTGTTGAACGTGTAGCAAAACAGCCGGCTCTTACTGCCGCTGGTGGAGCAGGAACGAGTACGAAACCCTATAAAACGGAAAATCCGAATAAACGAGTGCAGGCATCACCGCATACTCGCCGAATTGCCAGAGAACATGACGTGAATATTGAAGATGTAACAGGTACAGGGCCTTCCGGACGAATTACAGATGAGGATATTTACCGATTTTTGAAAGCGCATACATTAACGGAAGAAATGGTTGTTGAACCAACGCATGCAGAGGTTAAAGAAGAAGCAGAACCGGAATTTATTCCGTTCCGAGGCCGCAGGAAGCAAATTGCCAAGAAAATGGAGCAGTCGCTTTATACAGCGCCCCATGTCACTCATTTTGATGAAGTGATGATGACCGAATTACTATCACTGAAGGGTAACCTTAAGCAGCAAGGGGCATCTATTTCTGTTGCTGCGTTTTTTATAAAAGCGATTCAGCTTTCGTTACAGGAGCATCGTATCTTTAACGCTAAGCTCAATGAAGAGGAAGGACGCATTGAGCTTGAGCCTGTTTATAACATCGGGATCGCCACGGATACAGAAGAAGGGTTAATCGTTCCTGTCATTAAAAATGTAGAGCAAAAGTCTGTGGAGCGTATTCATCAGGACATGAAAGAGTTGACTAGAAAAGCGAAGGAAAATCAGTTAGCTGCATCCGATTTATCAAAAGGGACATTTACGATTAGTAACGTAGGTCCTCTGGGAAGTACAGGCGCCACACCGATCTTAAACTATCCTGAAACAGGATTGATGGCTTTTCATAAAACGAAAAGGGCTCCTGTAGTCATAAATGAAGAAATTGTTATTCGCGATGTGATGAATGTTTCCTTTACGTTCGATCACCGTGTGGCAGATGGCGCGAAGGCAGCAGCTTTCGTCAATCGGTTTATGGATTATATTCATCATCCGGCGAAAATGCTCGTGAAGTTAGTGTAGTCGATCGTTAAAAAAAGTGAGGAGGCGTATTGTGGAAAAAAGAATACCTTCGTTTGCCATGTCGCTCATCGTTTTCTTAACTGTAGTGGCCATTCTTGGCGTCAGCATTCTCATTTTTGAAGCTGCCCCACACATTCCGATTGTCCTGGTTGCCGTTATCGTTACGCTTTATGGATTTAAGCTCGGCTATTCCTGGAAGGAATTAGAGAAAGCCATAACTAAAGGAGTGTCCCATGGCGTACCAGCCATTTTAATTCTTAGCTTAATTGGAATTTTAGTAGGGGTTTGGGTGCTTAACGGAACAGTGCAGACTATTACGTTTTACGGACTTCACGTGTTGTCGCCTTCCATTTTTCTTGTTTCAGCTGTTATTATTACAGCCGTTGTTGCTACAATGACGGGAAGCTCGTGGAGCGCCATAAGTACGATCGGGATTGCTCTTATGGGTGTGTCGTACGGAATGGAGATCTCACCAGCCATGACAGCCGGAGCTATTGTGTGTGGTGCCATCTTCGGAGATAAAATGTCGCCGCTGTCAGATACAACGAACTTAACGGCTGCCACAGCTAAGGTAGATATTTTCCAGCATATAAAACATATGCTTTGGACGACAGTACCGAGCCTTCTAATTACGCTGATTATCTTTGGAGTTATTAGTTTTATGACGACCCAGGATACAGCAAGTACGGGTAATGTAGAAGCGATGATTTCCACGCTAAACAGCGAGTACAATTTGACACCTATTGCTCTTATTTCCCCATTATTAATTATTGTACTTGCGTTTAGACGAGTGAGCTCCATTCCTGCTCTTGTTATTGGACTGATTGCAGCTGTAGCTACGACGTTCTATACCGTTCCTGGTGTTACCTTTGGCGAGATCATGAGTACCGCTCACTTTGGGTATACCGCAGAAACGGGAGATGAAGCCATTGACAGCCTGCTGTCATTAGGTGGTTTAGATAGTATGCTTTTTGGCGTATCCCTTATTTTAATTGCTTTATCGTTTGGAGGAATCATTAAAGAAATCGGCATTGCTCATGCGATCATTGATGGCATGCGAAACTTCTTAAAAAGCCGGGGCAACGTTGTACTATCAACCGTCCTCTCATGCTTAGGCGTTAACGTCGCGGTTGGCGAACAGTATTTATCGATTATTTTGCCTGGCCAAATGCTGGAGGACAGTTATAAAAACGCCAACCTGCATCCGAAAAACTTATCAAGAACATTAGAAGATGCAGGTACGATTATTCACCCGCTCATTCCATGGGGGGTAACAGGTGTGTTCATTATGTCGACGCTTAATATTGGAATGGGATATATACCGTATGCCTTTATTTGCTTTATCACACCGGTGATCGCGATTATTTATGGTTATACAGGATTTGCCCTGCCTCCATTAAATGAAGATGCGGTTTCATATGAAGAACCTATGTTAGAAAAAGACGCCTAAACGGAGAGAGATGCTATGAAATCACACGTACAAGTGGCCATAGATACCATTCCATCTAAAGATGGAGAGCGAAGTTTTTACTACACGCTTCCTTCTGCCCAAGGAGGATTGATCCCGCTCGTTTTCTGCTTTCACGGAGCAGGAAGCAGCGCCAGGCATCATATGGGACTGACTCATTTTCACGAGCTTTCAGAAGAGGAAAATGCCTGTTTCGTTTTTCCTGAAGCTCTGCAGTTAGATTCGGAAGACCCGATGTCTAAACAGTTTAATGAAGGACGGCATAAAAATGCGGCTTATCAACATGAAGTCGATGATGTAGGATTTGTCATGCGCATGATTGATTACTTCCGTTCGCTAACCACGATAGATGAAGAGCGTATCTATGTAACGGGCTTTTCCAATGGATCAGCCTTTTCCATAAAGATGGCGATTGAGTACCCAGAATTGTTCGCTGGCGTTGGAGGCGTAGCAGGACCCGCCGTAAAAGAAGTAGCTGAAAAGGCATCCTGGGCGGAGTCAATGCCACTTATTTTCTTTATGGGAGAGGACGATCCTGTCGTTCCTTATGACGGAAAAGAAGATCCAGGATTTTTGATTGACCAGCTGTTGTCAGCGGAACAAACAGTTATGTTGTTTGCCCGCTCACTTCCTTTTCCTGTAGAAGAGGAGATTGCGAAAGATGGCAGCATCACTCGGAGAAGATTTTACTCCAGAGACCATTCAAACGAAGTCGTGTTTTATTCGATGAAGGATACAGGTCATACGTGGCCAGGCGGGCCTGTGAAGCAGGAGAACTGGCAGGCCGGAAAAGTTTGTCGTGAACTGAATGCCACGAACGTAATGTGGGAGTTTTTAAAAAAGCATGCGAGAAAGAGGCTGGGCCATAAGTAAAACAGTGATGTCAAAATACAAATGTTCGTATAAATGCAGATCATGAGCGTAGTTAAGATCATTAGCTGTGAAAATTGCCATCGTACCTTGAATGCTCATGCCTTGGAGAGCCGAAGATGAGGACATCTCATATCCGTGTTAAATAAGCTGCGAACAATGACGTCATCTTGTGGAGCCATTTCAAGGAAATAGTTGAAGGACATGTCGATGGTTCTTAGAATGAGATATTTGAACATACGAATGGGTCTGTAGATTGATCTCTGTTGATTCCACAATGAGCGTTTGGTGGTGACGCCTGGTCGATTAAAACCGGCCACGTCCTGTGGCCAACATCGACACTAGCACGTCCGGTGCGTCGCGGGAACAGCGCGAGCCGAAGATCCACTTGGTCAAGTGAACTGCTTGACCAAGTTAGCTGAGGTCGTGCCCGCGGCAAGCATCCACCGACAAGCTCATGAGATTCAACAACCAACTTTAACAGTTCTATTAGATTAGAAAGGACTGTTTCAGTGGCCACAAGAGTTTTGACGGAGCGATGGTGAAGATTTTTTTTTGAACATAAATCACCCGAACTGATTTCTACAAAATCGTTCGGATGATTTTTGTCGCAGCATGGTTTTATATGAATATTTTTTTCATATGGTTTCTAAAGTTTATAGATATTTTATATATAGAAAAGGGAGTGTTATTTTTAAATTATTGAATATTTGAAAAATGAAGGAGGACTGAGGATGAGTATAAACGTACGCGCACGAATGAATAGCCGACATTACGACGAGCTGCTTCAAGCTTCCTCAATGAACGGTGTGCTTCAGGTAGATGATGCTTCAATAAAATCGTGGGCGCCCCCCGTTAATGGCACCGTATATGGCACCCTTTTAAATGATCGCAAGGCGGTGGAAGCGATGGGGCAGCAGTTAAACGCAGCGCCCTACAAACAACCGCCAAAAGCACCTGTACTGTACATAAAGCCAATCAATACGTTAGCGGGCCATCAATCTGATGTGGAACTGCCTCTGGAAACAGACGAGCTGCATGTAGGAGCAAGCATCGGTATTGTCATAGGAAAACAAGCTTCGAAAATCTCCGAAAAGGAAGCCTATGATTTTATCGAAGGGTACACGCTCGTCAATGATATTAGCATCCCTCATGACAATGTGTTTCGGCCGGCGATTAAAGAAAAAGCACGAGATGGCTTTTGCCCAATCGGCCCGTGGGTTGTCTCGTATGCAGACGTCACGCAACCTGAAGACTTAGAAATAAACGTCTACGTTAATGGGGATCATAAGCAGCAGTTTTTAACGGAAGACCTGGTTAGACCTATTCCAAAATTACTGCAGGATGTAACAGAATTCATGACGCTTTTTAAAGGCGACGTGCTAATGATTGGATGCGGGCATGATCTGCCCAAAGTCACAGCAGGAGATACGGTAAGAATTGAATCAGCCGAGCTTGGTGTATTGGAAAATAAAGTCAGGAGGGTCCAATCATGAAATCGGCACGTGTAGCTTATGAAGGAGATATTTTTCATGCCGCGTTGATGGAGGATCGTCTTAAGCTTTCAAACGGAAAAACGGTCACCGAGGAGGAAGTGGTCTGGCTTCCTCCGATTCAGACAAAAACGTGCTTTGCATTAGGGCTTAATTATATGGATCATGCCAGTGAGCTCGAATTTCAAGCGCCTGAGGAACCACTTGTATTTTTAAAAGGACCGAATACGTTTATCGGTCATCGCGGTCGTACGAAGCGTCCACAAGATGTGACCCATATGCATTATGAGTGTGAGCTTGCTGTGGTCATTGGAAAGCAGACGAAAAACGTGAGACAGTCCGAAGCTTACGATTATGTAGCTGGCTATACGATTGCCAACGATTATGCGTTCCGTGACTATCTCGAAAACTATTACCGGCCTAACTTGCGTGTGAAAAACCGTGATCACAGTACTCCTCTTGGCCCTTGGTTTGTTGATGCCTCTGACATTACAGATCCGATGAATTTAAAGCTGCGTACCTTTGTAAATGGTGAAAAAGTGCAAGAAGGATCTACCAAGGATATGATTTTTGGTATCCCGCATTTAATCGAGTATTTAAGCGGATTTATGACGTTAAACCCAGGTGATCTTATTTTAACAGGGACGCCGAAAGGTACCGTAGATACCAAAGTGGGAGATGAAGTTATTACAGAGATTGAAGGACTAGGCCAGCTGAAAAATACGATTGAATAGGGGGGAGCGTTATGCCGCATATTATCTTAGAGTATACGGATAATTTGTCTGCTCATACGGATATAAAGAAACTGTTGGAGAAAATAAACGAAGCCGTTATCGCTCAGAAAGGTGTCTTTCCTATTGGCGGGATTCGGAGTCGGGCGTACGAAGTGAAAGATTATTACGTGGCGGATGGAAAAGAAAACGATGCTTTCGTGCACACCAGGATTAAGATTGGAAAAGGTCGCAGTGATAATGAGAAGAGCGACGTATGTGATGCCATTTTTCAAGTGATGAAGACCCATTTCAATGACTATATGAATGAGCATTACTTAGCTTTATCACTTGAGCTCGCTGAGTTTCAACATGCCACTTATAAATCGAACAACATTCATCAGCGTTTTTCATGAGGCCGGGACAAAACGATAGTTATTCTAGCAGGACGGGAAAAAACTGAATAAAGCGTAAAATAATCCGAACGATTCTATTGAAATCAGTTCGGATTATTTATATTACATCGAATGTACGCCGCTTCGTCAAAATACTCCGCTTTCCGTGGGCACGGACTCAGCTTCCTCGGAAAGCAAAGAACAATTTCCTGTGGAGTCTTCGTAAGTTGACTACGCAATATGGAATTCATTTTTGAATGATCGTAAATTATTCTTCTTTTCAGGTGACAATTATCTTTTATGCCCGTCCTTTATTTATCTATATGAATTTCGTACAAGAAAGCAATATAATTTGTATTTATCAAATGAAACATACAGTGATACTCTTTAATTGTTTCATATTTCTGACTATTTTATTTTGAAAGCGTTTACTAATTATTCGATAAACTTTGAATCTAAAAAAGGGAGGAAATGATATGTTTGGCTTTGATGATTTCTGGGTGGGTTTTGTATGGTTTGGAACGATTCTTGCTCCAATCGCATGTATTCTATATGGCACTGTGATGTGGAATAAAGGAGGGGAAGAGGAGTGAATGTATCCATCTTAGTTCCTCTCGTTCTAGTGTATATAGGCATTATGTCCTGGCTCGCCTATTACGGGTATAAAAAGACCGTCACGAAGGAAGACTTTCTCGTCGGAGGCAGGAACACCAATCCGATCATCATGGCATTATCCTATGGAGCCACGTTTATTAGTACGTCAGCTATGGTTGGGTTTGGAGGAGTAGCTTCTGTTTATGGAATGGGCTTGTTATGGCTCGCTTTCCTAAATATTGTGTTAGGAATTTTTGTAGCATTTGCGGTGTTTGGAAAACGAATTCGTAAAATGTCTTCCAAGATGAATGCAACAACCTTTCCCACATTTTTAGGAAAGCATTATGACTCCAAGTTCATTACCGTGTTTTCGGGTATTATGATTTTTATTTTCATGCCGGCTTACACAAGTATAGTGTTAATAGGGGGCGGACGATTTTTACAAGAATCGCTCGCTATTAACTTCAATGTTGCGCTGCTCATCCTTGCTTTCATCGTCGCAGTGTACGTTATTTCCGGGGGAATAAAAGCGGTTATGTATACGGACGCATTTGGGGCAGTGATCATGTTAATCGGGATGTCTATCTTTTTATTTGTCACGTATCATGCGGTCGGCGGATTATTTGAAGGCCATCAGGCACTGCAGGCGATGAAATCTATGGTTCCTGAAGACTTGGCAGCTGATGGGCATAACGGCTGGATGAGCATGCCGGACATGGGTTCACCGATGTGGTGGACGCTCGTCAGTACGATGATTTTAGGTGTCGGGATCGGCGTATTGGCTCAGCCGCAGCTAGCGATGAGAAGCATGACCGTGTCGAGTAACAAATCTCTTTATCGATCCGTCATCGTCGGTGGAATTTTTATATTCTTTATGGCAGGAGCGGCTTACATTATCGGTCCGCTCAGTAACGTTTATTTTATGGAAACGAACGGTCAGCTTGCTATTCAAGCTGCGGAAGGAAACACCGATCTTGTCATTCCACGCTTAATTAGCGAATTAATGCCCGAGTGGTTTGTTTACTTATTTACGCTGACGTTGATCTCCGCCACGTTATCTACAGTCAGCTCCTTAATTCACGTTCAATCGTCAGCGTTTGGAGAAGATATTCTAAGGACGATCGGTGTGAAAAAAGTATTCTCAGGCAAAATCAGTACGAACCGTCTAGGTGTAATTGTTGGTATGGTATTGGCGGTTGTCCTGGCGTACGCCTTACCGGGAGGGATCATTGCGCAAGCGACTGCTTTTTGGTTTGGCATTTGTGCGGCTGGATTTTTACCAGCATTAACAGGAGCCTTGTTCTGGAAAGGATCTTCAAAACAAGGGGCTTCTGCAAGTATGATTGTTGGATTTTCGATAAGCGTATTTGGTTTCTTATTTTTAAAAAGCTCTCAATCGACAGCTTTTGGTGTATCACAAGCTCTGTTTGGCCGAGATTTTTTACTTCCCTATCCATGGACGCACATTGATCCTTTAGTTTACGCTCTGCCTTTATCTACTATAGTGTTTGTGGGAGTAAGTGTGATGACGAAGTCTAAAGAAAAAACGGGGTGGAATAAAGAAAAAATAGACGCGGTCCAGTAATAAGAGGACAAAATAGAATAGACCAAATAATGATCCGAACGATTCTAATGAAATTCGTTCGGATCATTTGTGTGCCAAGTAAGGACTATTACCACCGCTCCGTCAAAACGCTTGCACGGCCTCAGATTCCTCGGAAAGCAAAGGGAGCTTTCCTGGGGGATCTTCGACTCGTGCTGTTCCCACAGGAGCCTTCACGTTTTGACTACGCTAAGAATCTGCAATTATATGGTTCCATTTTTTTATCGTAATTTTTGACATTATTACTTTACTTCAACTTGTAGCCATAAATTATTTATCTCTCTTAAACCAATGACTCTGATCATCTATTTTTGGAAAAAGGAGGAGACTTGTCGTCCTGCTCTGTGTACAGCCGCTCTTTTTGCCTGTTCTTATTCTCCAGAATAAAAAGAAGGAATACCAGAAGTCGACTTTTGACTTTAAAGCAATTTGCTTCTCACAGAACCCTTAATCATACATAACAAAATTGATCTTCAAACGTCTTGATTAGTCGTTGGGAAGCTTTTGTTAAGTACCGGTCCTTTTGCCAAATGACGGCCGATTCTGCCTTAATTTTCGCTCCGGAAAGGCGATAGCTTCTCATATTGTGAAAAGCAAAAGCTTTAAGCGTAGACTCGGGCACAATGGTAGCGCCGACACCTCTCGCAACAAGGGACAATAACATCGTGGCGTCCGGACATTCACACGTAATATGAGGTTCGACTCCGTGATCACGAAACTCATCCACGATTAATTCAAATTGGCCTCTGCCGCTAATACGATGCAGCAGCATAAGCGGAACGTCGCGCAGTTCTTCAAATTCAATCGCATCGCCATGGCTGCTAATGTTCCATGACTCAGGTGCGACGAGTACATAAGGCTCTGAAGGAAGCCTCAGCATATTAAACTCTTCCGACTGCATAGGCATACGAACAATCGCGAGCTCGATTTCCCTGTTCTTAATGCACTCTTCTAAAAAGTAAGTATCTCCCTCGCGAAGCTGATACGTCATATTAGGATGCTGGGTTTTAAATACGTTCAGCGCTGTACTTAAATAAGAAAAACATGACTTTGTGGATCCGATATGCATTTTACCGCGCATGCCTTCGCTTGTCTCTTGTACTTCAATCAGCGTTTCATCGAATTCGGTCAGCAAGCGTCCGGCTTTCTCAAAAAGAATTTCGCCTGCTTTGGTCAGCTCGAGCTTCCGGCCCTGGCGGTCAAATAACTTCAAGTTTAATTCTTCCTCCATAAGTTTAATTTGCTGGCTGAGCGGTGGCTGTGCCATATGCAGTCTTTTGGCGGCTTTAGTTACTTGCTGCTCCTCCGCTACCGTTCTGAAGTAACGCAATTGTTTTAAGTCCAACGTCAAACCCCTTTCCTTTATTTATACTTTTTATGTATAGAAAGTAAATTTTATAGATATTTTTCATATACTTTTTGATGTGATAACTTGAATATACAAAGTTTATCGAATATTTGCAAACTTTTTTGGAAGGGTTTGCATTTTTAAAGGGAACGAAAGTAAGCGCTATCATTTCTAGGAGGAGGATCTTTCATGAGTGACTTGCATATTGCCGCAGATGTGAAACGGAAGGCGCTGGCCAATGTTCAGGATGTTCAACTGTACATAAACGGCCAATTTTTAAACGCGGAATCAAATCAAACATTTGATAACATCAATCCGTTTACGAATGAAAAAATTAACAATGTTGCTTCAGGAGGAAAGGAAGACATTCATAAAGCAGCTATGGCTGCGAAAAAAGCATTCAAAGGCGAATGGGGAAAAATGAAGCAAAGCGAACGTCTTGCTTACGTTTATAAAATTGCTGACTTGATTGATGAGCACGTCGAAGAACTAGCGCCTCTGGAATCTTATGATACCGGCCTGCCGCTTAGCATCACGAAAAAAATGGTGAGCCGTGCTTCACAAAATTTCCGTTTTTACGCCGAGATGGTGTCAAGCCGCATGGTAGGCGATGCTTATCAGGTAGATAATGAGTTCTTAAATTATACAATTCATAAACCGGTAGGAGTGGCGGGATTAATCACGCCGTGGAACGCACCGTTCATGTTAGAAACGTGGAAAATTGCTCCGGCGCTGGCTACAGGTAATACGGTGATCTTAAAACCAGCCGAATGGTCTCCGCTTACGGCAAATAAACTCGCTGAAATTATTGATCAAGCTGGTCTTCCGGATGGAGTGTTTAATGTCGTTCATGGTTATGGAGAAACAGCAGGAGCTTCACTTGTCGCCCATGAAGACGTCCAGCTGATTTCTTTTACCGGAGAAACGACGACAGGCTCTGAAATTATGAAAAATGGAGCTGATGCGCTCAAGCGTTTCTCCATGGAGCTTGGTGGAAAATCTCCCATTATCGTTTTTGACGATGCCGATCTCGATCGAGCGTTAGATGCTTGTACGTGGGGGATCTTCTCCTTTAACGGTGAACGCTGCACAGCGAATTCTCGACTTTATATTCATGAGGACGTAACGGAAGACTTTATTGCTAAGTTAAAAGAGCGTGTCGATCACATTACAGTTGGTGATCCGTTAGATGAATCTACTCAAGTCGGGCCGTTAATTCATACGAAGCACAGTGAAAATGTGAAAAGCTATCTTGAGCTTGCAAAAGAAGAAGGGTGCGACGTGTATCAAGGAAGCGTGCCTGAAGAATACAGCCGCGGCAACTATGTGCCGCCAACCCTTTTACTTAACGCCGATAACTCGATGCGTGTCGTACAGGAAGAAATCTTTGGACCGGTTTTAGCGGTGATGACGTTCCGGGATGAAGAAGAAGTGATTGAATTAGCGAACGGTGTACGTTACGGGTTAGCCGGCTATGTATGGACAAAAGATATTCAACGCGGTCACCGTGTCTCGCAAGCGATTGATGCAGGTATGCTTTGGATTAATTCGCAAAACGTCCGTGACTTAAGAACACCGTTTGGTGGTTCTAAGCACAGCGGCATCGGGCGTGAAGGCGGTTATTACGCGTTTGAATTTTACACAGAAATGCAAGTTGTTCACGTAGCCCTGGGTGACCATCGCATTCCGCAGTTTGGCAAAAAATAAAGGGAGGAATTTACGATGCCTGCAAAAACAGGAGCTCAATATATCGATCGATTAAAGAAAGCGAAAAACAATGTGTACATTGGCGGGGAGCGAGTGGAGGATCCAACGACGCACCCGGCTTTTAAAAATGTCATTCAATCGATGGCGAAACTTTACGATACGCAGTATGAAAAACAAGATAAAATGCTGTATACATCTCCACAGACAGGTGACCAGGTAGGGATGACGTTCTACCGCCCGGAAACGATAGAGGATCTGATTAAAAGAAGAGAAGCCATTCAAGAATGGGCTCGTCTATCCGGTGGGATGATGGGGCGTTCTCCTGATTACTTAAACGCAGAAGTAATGGCTATGGGTGTAGCGAATGACTTATTCGCCGAAGATGATCCAATGTTTGCAGAAAATGCAAAGAATTATTATGACTACGCGCGTGAAAATGACATTAGTTTAACGCACACGTTGATCCATCCTCAAGTGAACCGTCAAAAAGCACAGCACGAGCAGAAGGATGCGAATGTAGCCCTGCATTTAGTAGAAAAGCGCAGTGACGGTATCGTAGTGGATGGCGCCCGCTTATTGGCAACGCAAGGCGGCATTACGGATGAAATTCTAGTCTTCCCTTCTACTGTGAAAAAAGCGGGAGAGCTTGATGATCCGTATTCACTCGCCTTTGTTGTCCCTAATAATACGCCAGGACTTAAATTTTTCAGCCGTGAATCGTTTGACTACGGAAAACATGAATGGGATCACCCGTTAAGCAGCCGCTTTGAAGAAGGAGATGCGATCGTCTACTTTGATCATGTCTTTGTGCCGTGGGAGAAAGTGTTTGTATGCGGCAATTCATCGATTTGCAACCGAACGTTTTTGGAAACGAATGCTGTTGTTCATATGTCTCATCAAGTCGTCGCTAAAAATATCGTAAAAACGGAATTTGTTCTCGGTGTTATTTTGAGCGTCATGGACTCCATCGGCATCGATAAGTTTCAGCACGTTATGGATAAAGGCACAGAAGTGATGCTGATTTTGGAAAATATGAAGTCTCATCTATATAAAGCGGAGCATAACGCAAAATTAGATAAATGGGGCACGATGACTCCTGACTTTGAAGCATTAAATGCAGCGCGTAACTGGTACCCGAGAGTGTATCCGCGTATCACAGAAATCCTTCGTATTCTAGGAGCTTCAGGGCTAATGGGGATTCCTTCTGAAGCGGATTTTCACCACGAGGAAATGGGACCATTGCTTGACCGCGCGCTGCAATCTAAAAATCTAGAAGGCTATGACCGGGTGAAGCTTTTCCGTCTGGCATGGGACGTAACAATGAGTGCATTCGGCAGTCGTCAGACTCATTATGAATATTATTTTTTCGGAGATCCGGTAAAAATGGGCATGACTTATTTTGAACAGTTTGATAAAGAGCCGTATAAAGCATACGTACAGGATTTTTTAAATAATGTGAAGTCTTCAAAACCGACTAATGTGTGAGGAGTGAGAATGTGAGCTTTGATATTATTCGTTCAGGTCGCGCCGTTTTACACGTGAAGGACCTGGAAAAATCCCGCAAGTTCTACGATGCCCTTGGTTTTATAGAAACAGAGTCAGATAAGGAGCAGATTTTTCTTAGAGGCTTAGAAGAGCATAACCATCATAGTTTGCTGTTGAAGAAAAAAGCTGAGCCAGCACTGGAAGTCATCAGCTATAAAGTACGCTCAGAAGCGGACCTGGATCACTTGGCAGCTAAGCTTGAGCAGGATGGCTATGAAGTAAAGTGGATCGATCAGCAAAAAGCGCTTGGCCGTGCTTTCCGTTATCAAGACGTGTCCGGGCTGCCTGTTGAATTCTATGCCACCATGGATACTGTGGACCGCAAACTGCAGCAATATGACCTGTATAAAGGTGCGAAAGTACAGCGCATCGACCATTTCAATTGTATGGTTCCTGATGTGGAAGCGGCCCAGAATTATTATATGAAGGAACTCGGATTTGCCTGCTCGGAGTATACCGCTGGCGAAGAGGATAAAGTGTGGGCTTCCTGGCTGCATCGTAAGCCAAGTGTACACGACGTTGCTTTTATGAACGGGGAAGGACCCCGGCTTCATCACGTAGGGTTTTGGCTGAAGGATCCGATGAGTTTAATTGATGGCTGCGATGTGCTTGCCTCTTTAGGCTATGGTCCGAACATTGAGCGCGGGCCAGGTCGTCACGGTTTATCGAATGCTTTCTTCTTGTATTTAAGGGATCCTGACGGCCACCGTATTGAATTGTACAATGGCGATTATTTAACGAGTGACCCGGATTTCAAACCGATCCGCTGGGACTTAGATGATCCGATGCGTCAGACTTTCTGGGGTCATGAAGCGCCTGACTGCTGGTTTGAGGAAGCGACAGAAGTATTACATGTCCATAATGAAGAGAAAGTGGAATTGAAAGCAGCGAAGTTGAAGAAGCGTAAACCAACCTTCGTGATCTAAAGAATTCTCCTTTCTGATGCAGCAGGCATGGTATCGCGTTGGCAGGAGGGGGATGTACCTACCTCCCTGGAGTGTAAGTTCATGTTCAACCAACAGGCTCATTCTTGAGTCAAATCAATAAATGAGGTGATCAATAATGGATGATCGTATGTTCCGAACAGCTATGGGAAAGTTTGCCACAGGGGTCACCGTCATTGCTTCGGAAGCTAACGGTGACGTGCATGGCATGACGGCTAACGCGTTTATGTCTGTTTCACTCGATCCTAAGCTTATCCTTATATCCGTCGGAAAAAACGCCAAAATGAATCAAACGATTCAAGAAGCCCAAAAGTTTACCGTTAATATTTTATCGGATTCTCAACAGGAGATGTCGATGATTTTTGCAGGTCAATTAAAAGATCGAGAGGTAGCTTTTGATACGTTCGAAGGAATGCCAGTCATCGAAAATTCGCTCGTGAGCTTGGCGTGCAACGTCTATGATTCTCATGAAGCGGGGGATCACATGTTATATATTGGCGAAGTCATTAACTTAAGTGTGCAAGATGGCGAACCGCTTACCTTCTTTGAAGGTAAATACAACAATCAAGTGACTTCATAAACAAGGAGGGGTGGGAGAATGGAGCAGATTCACATTGATTTTCCGATACGGTCGGAAATACAAGGGGCGAGTGAGCCGTGTGTCATGGCGCTGGGATTTTTTGATGGCGTCCATCTAGGGCATCAGGAAATCATTAAAAGGGCAAAAGCCATCGCAGATCGGAAAAAGCTGAAGTTGGCGGTGATGACCTTTTTTCCACACCCTTCGTCAGTGATTCCAAAAGGTCCTAAAGTTACGCATTATTTAACACCGTTACCTGTAAAAGCAGAGATCTTTGAGCAGCTCGGTGTCGATCTTATGTATGTCGTAGAATTTAATGAACAAGTGGCAAAAATTCCGCACGATCAGTTCACGGATGCCTATTTATGTGGGTTAAACGTGCAGCATGCTGTGGCTGGGTTCGACTATAAATACGGATTTAAAGGAAAAGGCACAATGGAGCAGCTCACTTTAGACAGCCGCGGCCGTTTTGCCGTGACGACGGTTTCTAAACTCGAGAAACATGAACAAAAAGTCGGGTCTACGTTGCTGCGTGAATTAATATCCACTGGAAGAGTAGAGAAGGTGAACGATTACTTAGGGAAAGAGTACGAGATGGTGGGACAGATGAACGGATATGGGAAAACAATCGAAGTGAAGATTGATCCGGCTTATTTTTTACCGTGTTCCGGATCTTATGAAGTCACTGTTTCTTATCAAGGCTTTCGGGCAAAAGGAGTTTGTGAAATCAGCTCGCAAGCTGCGAATGATCAACTAAAGATACGTCTGTTTCATGAATCATTACTCGGTCACGATGAGCCAGTGGTTGTAGCCTGGAACAATTTTATTGCCGATTTCGAGATGCACGACTTTCATGCACAGGCAAACATGCTTGACGTACGTTTATAAAAGCAAAGGAGGAATGAAAGAATGGCAATTGATTATAGTGAAATTAAATCAAGGTTAAGAGGATCGATTACCCCAGTCATTACACCGTTTAAAGCAGACGGAGCGATTGATTTTGAAAAAATGAGTGAACTGATTGAATTTCAATTAGCGAACGGCACGCATGGAATCTCGGTAACGGGAACGTCAGGAGAGCCGAGCTCCTTAACACTAGAAGAGCGTGAGCAAGTTATGGAACATTCGTTTAAAACAATTAACGGCCGTGTTCCTTTTGTACCAGGTACAGGATCGACAAATCATGATGAAACCATGCGCTTAACGAAAAAAGCCGAGCAAATCGGGGCTGATGCTGCGATGGTTATTGTGCCTTATTACAACAAGCCTAATCAGCATGCTCTTTATAAGCACTTCAAAACGGTAGCAGACTCTGTGGAGATTCCGATTATCATTTATAATATTCCTGGGCGTACAGCACAAAATCTACACGTCGATACGTTAGCTCAGCTGACGAAAGACTGTCCTAATATCATTGGAGTTAAAGAGTCGAACAAAGATTTTGAGCATGTCAATCGCGTCCTTCAACGCTGTGGCCGAGACTTTCTTTTATTCTCAGGAATCGAGCTGCTATGCTATCCGATGCTAGCTATTGGCGGTGCAGGTTCAGTCAGCGCTACGGCAAACGTGTTACCTGGTAAAGTGGCTGAGATGCACGATGCCTGGTTTGACGGTGACATAGAACGTGCGCAGAAACTCCACTATGAGTTGATGGAGCTAAACGACGTTCTTTTCAAAGATACCAATCCTGCCCCTGTAAAAGCCGCCCTTGGCATGATGGGCAAAATTGAACCTCATTTGCGTCTGCCAATGGATGTACCATCTAGAGAACTCCAAGAAGAGATTCGTGCGACATTGAATAAATACGATATTGCTTTACAATACGTATAAGCAGAAGGAGCACAAGACGCCGGGCCGCGTCTCGTGCTCCTTTTTTGATATACTGAGCTTACATAAAAAGGAGAGGGTGGATGAAATGGATTTACAGTTACAAGGTAAGTCTGTAGTCGTAACGGCAGCAAGTAAAGGACTGGGTAAGGCAACAGCTCTGGAATTTGCTAAGGAAGGGGCCAGCGTACTTATTTCAAGTCGTAACGAAAAGGAATTAGAACGTTCCAAAAACGATATTATTGAACAATCTGGGAACGAGAACGTCGCCTATGAAGTTTGTGATGTGACGAATCCTGATCACATTAAGAAACTGGTGCAAAAAGCGGTTAACTGGAACGGGACTGTCGATGTACTTATCAATAATGCTGGAGGACCTCCAGCTGGGACGTTTGATGATTTTTCAGATGAAGATTGGCAGCAGGCCTTTGAGCTTAATCTTCTTAGCTTTACAAGGACTATTCGGGAAGTGCTTCCATCTATGAAAAAGCAGCAAAGCGGCCATATTATTAACATTGCTTCTTCTTCCATTAAGCAGTCCCTTGATCATCTAATTCTTTCAAATACATTTCGAGCAGGAATTGTAGGATTATCGAAAAGTTTATCTCAAGAATTAGCGCCCGATAATATATTGATTAACACCGTGGGGCCGGGAAGAATTGCAACGGACCGTGTAGAAAGTCTTGATCAAAAGAAGGCAGAATCACTGGGTGTTTCTGTAGATGAGGTAAAAGAGCAGGCTGCTCAATCGATACCCATAAAGCGTTATGGAGAGCCCGATGAGTTTGCCAGGACCGTCGTGTTCTTAGCCTCTGGGGGCAATACGTACGTAACGGGGCAGGCGCTCGTAGTAGATGGAGGGCTCGTGAAAGCATTGTAATACGAAGAAAAAGGTCTCCCGTCATACAGACGATGGAGACCTTTTTTAATGGTTTTTCTTTTGTTGAGCCATCATTCCGAATATTTTTCGTAAATAATGAAAACTAAGGTAACCAAAACCTATGATAAGTAGTACACTTAACGCCACCCAGAAGTAGCTTAATAAATGCGGTAAAAATAGAGTGATTAAAGTAAAAAGAACAATTCCAATCATGTAGAATGTGGTTAAGCGTATCGCCATTATTACCCCTCCTGATATCTCTAGTATAAAATAGGAAAGAATCCGTTTACAACCTTCGTTTTTATAAAATTCGTTAGGCAGAGAAACATTAAAATTTTGTGAATGTGTGTGTATGTATTGTCTTTTGAGAAAGATGTATAGTATATTATTGACTCATATAGTGACACTTTTGAGGAAGAAGCAGGAGTGACACAAAAAATAATAGAAATCGACCCATATGTTGATATGTAGTTGACTCTTAGTGTCAGTGATGGTCTTTGTAGATTGTGAGGGTTAAACGATGAACATTCCATTACAGGAACCAGTCATTATCTTTGGTTTAGCTGTATTAATCTTTCTATTTTTTCCTATCTTAATGGGAAAACTAAGAATTCCTGCTATCATCGGGCCGATTGTAGCCGGTATTATCATTGGTCCTAACGGATTGAATTGGTTAGCGAGAGATTCGACCATCGAACTGCTAGGAACCGTAGGATTATTATTTATTATTTTTATAGCGGGTCTTGAACTGGATATTGACGGTTTTAAAAAATACCGTAACCGAAGTATCGTATTCGGATTATTATCCTTCTCGATCCCTCTCACTCTAGGAACGCTTGTAGGCGTTTATTTAGGCTTTAGTATTCCAGCGTCTATTTTACTAGGGTCCATTGTCGGCTCCCATACGCTGCTGGGTTATCCTATTGTCAGCCGTCTTGGAGTGACGAAAAATAAAGCCGTGACAACAGCGATAGGGGGAACGCTATTAACCGACACGTTAGCGATGCTCGTGCTCGCTGTTGTTACAGGGGCGGCTGAAGGCGAGCTTTCCGTTACTTTCTGGGCCCAGCTCATCATTGCTACTGCCCTCTTTGCTGGCGGAATCTTCATCGTGACCCCATATGTGTCCCGATGGTTTTTCCGAAACTCCAATAATGACGGTGCTACCGAATTTAATTTTGTGATGGCGATCTTATTCGTTGCAGGCAGTATCGCTCTATTTGCCGGTCTGCAGCCGATCATCGGTGCTTTCCTGGCTGGTTTAGCATTAAACCGTTACATCTATGACCATGGTCCATTAATGAATCGCATTCGTTTTACAGCTAATGCTCTATTCATTCCTTTCTTCTTATTATCTGTTGGGATGTTAATGGACTTAAGTGTTTTAATTTCTAATCCAGAAGCGTGGCTGGTTACGGCATTGATTGCATTTGCTGTTGTGTTTGGTAAGGCTGCTGCTGGTTTTATTACGAGTAAGATTTACGCGTATTCTGTGCAGGAAAGAAAAATCATCTTTGGTTTGTCCATTTCTCAGGCTGCTGCCACTTTAGCATCGACGCTTGTAGGGTATGAGATTGGTTTGCTCAATCAGCAAACGGTCAACGCAGTCATCGTGATGATTTTAATGACTTGTATTTTAGGACCTTACTTTTCAGAAAAATATGCGCGCAAGCTTTCTACTTCTCAAGAACAGACGCCGCAAATGGAAAGTATGCCGGAGCGAATTTTAATTCCGCTGGCTAACCCAGGAACGATGGAGTCACTTATGGACTTAGGGTTTGTCATTAAAAAAGCAAAAGGAACTGGAGAACCGCTTTATCCGCTCAGCGTCGTGCAAAAAGACTTAAAGAAAGCAAGTACAGAAGTGGCACAGGCTGAAAGAATGCTCGGTCACTCGGTGATCTATGCTTCTGGAGCGGACGTACCCGTGAAGCTTTTAACACGAGTCGACCGAAACATCGGACGTGGAATTGAACGTGCAGTGGCTGAAGAGCGAATCACGACGATCATTGCCGGTTGGAATGGTCAGCGAGTAGGCAGCCAAAAAATATTTGGCGGCATTATCGATAATTTCTTAGAGCATACGTATCAGCGCTCATTGATTACGAGGATTCGTCATCCGCTGAATACGACGGAACGCATTATTGTAATCATCCCTAACAATGTTGCATTTAAGCCTGGCTTTGAAGATTCCATTTCGATTATTAAAGACATTGCCGCTCAGCTTAATGCTTCGCTGAAAAGCTATGTGGTACGTGATAATCTCGACACGTATGAAGCCGTGTCCAAGCGCATCCGTCCTAATGTACCGATTGACTTTTACTCTTCGGAGAGCTGGGAATCGTTATATGAAGAGGATTTAACGGGTATTAAATCCAATGATCTCGTGATTCTTGTCAGTGCGCGTCGCGGAACGGTTGCTTGGCACCCTGAACTAGAATTACTTCCAAAAAAACTTGCAGATATGAACAAAGGTAGTTTAATCGTCTTCTATCCAACGGAGATGAAGGAAGCAGATTTACGCGGCACAAGAGGAACGGAAGTACCAAAAGAATTATTATTTAGAAGCGACTATCATGATTAATTACGAAAAGTGAGCCTCAAAGAGGTATCCTATCTGCTTGTAGAGAAACGATGGCTTTCTCTACAAGCATTTTTTTGCCTTAGGTTGGAGAAACAGCAACTCTTTTCACCCACGGAAAACGACGTTTCTCCAGGTCTAAGTTTTTTCCGACAGTTTGAAATCACCTTTAGTTGGTTCTTTTTTTGTAGGTGGAAAACTTGAAGTCAGCGTGAAAAAAGCAATTGGGATAAATTTTAATCATTATCCCTCTATCCTTCACGTATTTTAAATCCCTCGTGATTGACTGTATCCCCCAATTGTAACTGCTTAAATTCACCACAAGGAGACTCAAGCGTATATGCTATTTGAATCATTTGGAACAGACTCTTTTTTGCTAATTACCGCTTTGCTTTTTTTCAGTGGAATATTAGTGGCCCGGTTTTAAAGCCGATGGGGCATTCCTTCCCTCGTTTTGTTCATCTTAGTAGGAATGATTGTCGGGAGCACCGGGCTCGGACTTATTTATTTTGATAATGTATGTACAGCTCAAATTATCGGCGTGTTTGCTCTCGTGATCATCTTGTTCGAAGGTGGTTTACATACGAAATGGACGACGGTTCGTTCCGTAGCTGGAGCATCTCTTACTCATCACGTGATTACGCCGTATGGTGAAACCAAAATAAAGGAAGGCGATTTCCTTTATATTTTGGTGGAGACGAAGTATAAAGAAGAGTTGAAAAAGGTTCTTAAGAAAAAGTCAGTGAAAGAAAAGAGTTCTTAAGAAGTATAAATCCTCCCCCTCTTTCAAATGCTATCAATATCAATCATACGAAAGGGAGGATGAAGATGTCGAATAAAGATAAGAAAGTCAATCATCAGTTTAAAGAAAACAAAAATCATGGGGAACATCGTAATGGCCGGTTAAGTCCATTTAAAAACCATAATAGCCAGGGTGGCGAAGAACCTAACGAATATGTCACGAAAAGAGAAGAGTAAAAAGCTTGGAACAATACTAAATGACGCATAAAATAATCTGAACGATTCTATAGAAATCAGTTCGGATTATTTATGTTCAAGAAAGGATTTTCCCCATCGTTCCGTCAAAAACTTGTGGCCACTGAAAAAGTCCTTTCTAATCTAAAAAAGCTGTTAAAGTTTGAAGTTGAATCTCACGAATCGCTTGTCGGTGGATACTTGCCGCGGGCACGGCTTCAGCTAACTTAGTCAAGAAGTTCACTTGACCAAATGGATCTTCGGCTCGCACTGTTCCCGCGACGCACCGGACGTGGCCGGTTTTAATCGACCAGGCGTCATCCCCGAACGCTCATCGTGGCATCAACAGAGATCAATCTACAAACCTATTCGTATGTTCTACTCTTAAAAACCATCTATACTTTGTCTGTCATGGAACGGGGGCAGGTCTATCCTGAAGATAATGGCCGCCCATCTCTGGCCCCCTATTTTCATGGCAACTGTTCAGAACGTGAGTTAGAACAGCAGATCCAGACCAATGTGGCCTACCGGTGGTTCTTGAGGCTGAACCGGCTTTCCAATGAAGGGAAATGGATTTCCTACATGAGAAAAGAGAAAGTGAAGGAACAGGTGCTGATGACGGCTGACTGTAAGAATATGAGAAAGACTGTCCTCCATCTAGCAAGGGTGAGCTTGGTGAAGGAGAGTCTTTTTCTGTCTTCAATAGTTTCCAAGGGGCCTTCGCTCCTGGCGGCAAGAAAAAAAGCTTGCTGAAAAACAGGTGTTTCTCCACAAGCTGACCAGAGTGTGTCCGCTCTGTTTTTTTTGTATATTTAACCATTTTCACATGAAAAAGAGGTATATTTTTGCGAGCTGCCGCCTATACTGTCTAAATATACATTGACGGTAAAGGAGAGATGATCGTTGGATCGAGCATGGCTACATGAACAAGTATTGAGTGTAAAAGGACAAATTTGTTCAGGGGAACTGCGGTTTAAGTCTCAGGATGATTATTTTTTGCAGCAACTAGATAAAGTAAGAGAATGTGAGGATGGATTAGTAGATATGAACACGGTATCACCGACATTGATGACTTTAATTCATGCGATTAATAAGTCATAAGACGCCCTAAATAGAGGGGGTCTTTATTTTTTTGAGAAAAATTTTCTTATACAGGAAGGAATATGTATAAATTTGTCGAATAAGTCCGATAGAATAGGTATAGGTTCGGGGTCTATTAGGTCAGAGGAGGGAGTCATATGACTGAGTCTTTGCGACTTGATTTTCATTCGTACATTTTTTCCATTACGGATCGTTATGATTGTGAATACTGCAAAGGCCGTTCCATGGGGCCGAGACATGTGTCATTTACAAATAAAAAGTTGGCAGATGTGTTGATCCAATGTAAAGAATGTGCAGCGACTGAATATATAAAAATAGTAAAGTAGGTCGCAGGGGATGAGACAGTAGAGATAAATGGAGGTGTCGTATTGTTTGGAGAGGTAGATCATGGTTCAATAAATAACATTGTGTTCCACCTATTCTCTTTAGGCACCTGTATGATAGTGGCTGGTATGATAAGCATCGTGTTACTCAAGGAACTAAAACTTCCTTTACGAGTGACAAGGTCGATTGCTTCACTGTTATCGATTGGTGTGGCGTATGTTTATTATCAAACCTTCTTTTAGCATCAAACCAGCTGAAGGAAACTGAGAATGAAAGGACAGATTGACCATCGAACCGATTAAAGAACTATACTTTGGAAAAAAGAAATTGAAAATTAGTGGAAAATTTAGTGTGAGAATTGATAATACAATAGTCATTGAGCCAAGCACGGCGCCAGAAGCGAAGATCAATCAGTACATAGTGGAAAAGAAGAAGGCTGATAAAATCGCTGTTAAATCCTATTACGGAGTACCGCCGCGTGAGTTAATAGGCCCGTATGTAATGAAGAAGATGCACGGACTTCTCGTGCTCGGAAAAGAATAAATTGCCCAAGTGGCAGGCTTGAAAGGCTCTTTAACAGACTAAAATCACTGAACCTTTCCCAAGTCGAAACAGCAGGAATTCCTCCATATTTTGGTGAATCTGTATTACAGAACCAAAATAAAGGAGGAATTTTTTTATGAAGTGGAAAGGTTTAGCTACACTGTCGCTGGCAGTTACCCTGTCACTTATGCCGAATGCAGGAGAAGCTTCAGCTGACACAAAATCCGAACTGCCTAAAGTGGAGACGAAGTCTGAAGTGAGCAAGGGAGATTATGTCAAAGGTGAAGTTGTCGTTAAGTTTAAAGAAGGAAAAGGAAAAGCGGCAGAACAAGCTGCCATTAAAGGAGCAAGTGCTTCAGAGATTGAAGATAAAGATGTGGTTGAATCTGATTTTAAAGTATTAAAGGTTGGTAATGTGGAAAAAGCAGTGGAATCTTTGAACAACAATCCAAACGTAGAATATGCTGAGCCTAACTACGAGTTTGAAACAACATGGACTCCTAACGATACTTACTACAGCAGCGCGCAATATGGTCCGCAGAATACGAACACCGAATCAGCATGGGACATAACGAGAGGAAGCAGCAGTCAGCAAATCGCGGTTGTAGACTCAGGAGTGGACTATAACCATCCTGATTTAGATGGGAAAACAGTCCGCGGCTATGATTTTATTGATTATGACTATAATCCAATGGATGAAAATGGGCACGGTACCCACGTAGCAGGCACAGCAGCGGCTGAAACAAACAATGCCCAAGGAGTCGCAGGCATGGCGCCTAATACAGAAATCTTAGCTGTCCGGGCACTTGATGCAAACGGAAGTGGTTCACTTGCTGCCATTGCCGATTCAATTCGCTACTCAGCCGACCAGGGTGCTGAAGTTATTAACCTCTCACTAGGGTGTGATTGCGATACACAAACACTTGAAAACGCAGTAAATTATGCGTGGAATCAAGGGTCTGTTGTCATTGCAGCAGCAGGAAACGACGGGGTATCTACTACATTTGAACCTGCATCATATGCGAATGCCATTGCTGTAGGCGCTGTTGATCAATATGATAACAAAGCATCCTTCTCCAATTATGGAACGTGGGTTGATGTCACTGCACCGGGTGTAGATATCGCTTCTACTGTACCAAATGGCGGCTATGCTTATATGTCCGGTACGTCAATGGCTTCACCCCATGTTGCCGGTCTAGCAGGGTTATTAGCTAGTCAAGGACGCAGCAATTCTGAAATTCGTGCAGCTATCGAGAACACAGCTGATTCAATTTATGGAACAGGCTACTACTTTAACGATGGACGCATTAACTCTTATGCGGCTGTAAACTATTAATCTATTGAAAAATAGTAAGCTGACTCGTCAAAGGTGGGGGCCTTTGACGAGTCGGCTTTTTAAATGATCATAGAACGAAATAGGATCGTTATTCTTTTTCCTCAAGTATTACCTTCTCCAACCGAAGTTTTTCAACTTCTACTTTCTTATGCTCCAGCTCAATTTCCTTAGCTTTTACTTCGTAGCTTTTCTTTTTCTCATAGGCGTTATACATGAGGGTTAACGCCACAATAATAGTGATATAAAAAAACACATCCATTTCTTCTCCACCTCCTGCGTAGGTATGCTTAACCTATGCATCATTTGATGATCGTAGAAGTCGCGCTTATGGAAGTCAAATATAATTCATTAACTATATAAATATAATGAATTATAAAAAAGGATGAAGACGAATGAGAGAGGATGAGAGTTTTTGTATGATTTTGTATAGAAATTATATAGTGATATCTCGCTCTATCTCTTGTTATCAAATTTTTTCTAATTTTATTTTAATTTTACTAAAATAATAGTTTAAACCATAGTACAGTGGGAAGAAGTAGCGTACGTGGGGAAGTATTTTGAATGTTTTCAACAATGAAAACGGCTTCGTGATTGAAAATCTTTACTTTTAATGAGGAGTGTTTGATAGTGAAAGATCTTTATCCATCCAGACAAAATAACCGACCTGAAATTTTAGAAAGAAAGGACCCCGTTATTCACACGGACCGCTCTAAAGACAGTGAAGCACCTATTTCAAGTGAACAGCTCGACTTTTATGAAAAAAATGGCTTCCTGCAAATTGAAAACTTCTTTTCTGATGAGGAAGTTTCGCAAATGCAAAAAGGAATCTTTGAATTGCAGGACGACAGTCGAGATACTTTTTCAGACAAAGTTATCCGCGAACCAGAAAGTGATGAAATTCGCTCCATTTTCCATGTGCACGAAGATGACAATTATTTTAAAGACGTAGCGAATGATCAGCGCATTCTAGATATTGTGAATCACTTGCTGGGAAGCGACGTATACATTCACCAATCCCGAATTAATTACAAACCAGGCTTTACAGGAAAAGAGTTCGATTGGCATTCTGATTTTGAAACGTGGCACGTTGAAGATGGCATGCCGCGTATGAGGGCTGTCAGCTTATCCATCGCCCTTTCTGATAACTATACATTTAACGGGCCTTTGATGCTTATACCAGGGTCCCAAAACTATTACGTCAGTTGCATAGGTGAAACGCCAGACGACAACTACAAAGAATCCCTACAAAAACAAAAGCTCGGTGTTCCCGATCATGATAGTTTAAGATGGCTGGCTGAAAAAGGCGGTGGAATCTCTGTCCCAACTGGAAAAGCCGGGTCCATCACTCTTTTTGAAAGCAATACCATGCACGGTTCAAATGGGAATATCACCCCATACAGCCGAAATAACCTGTTCATGGTTTATAATAGTGTTGAAAATCAGCTCGTCAAACCGTATTCTGGCGGGAAGGAACGTCCAGAATTCATCGCTGTACGCGAAGGAGCTCGAACCTATAGCCATAACTAATAAGAATAACTTCCCCACATTAAAATGGCACGAGAATCGTCCAGAGATTCTCGTGCTTTTTATATTTTCTGAAACTGTAATCAGAAGACAATCGTATAAGAGAAAGAAGGCTATTGTATAGGAGGTGACGGTCATGGAACAACACGGACTGGGTGCTGAATTCTGGCTCGAGTTTTTTGTGATGATGGGGGCTGCTGTTTTTCTTATTGAAGGTATGCCAAACATCTTGAGACGGAGAATGGGTGCCGATCAAAAGAAGCTTATTTTTCCTGAACATGTCAACGATTTTCATAAACGAGGAGACTGGATTTTAGGCATCTCCTTCGCTGTTATTCTATTAAGCAGTATGGCTTTCATCCAGCCGAACTCTTTGTTCTTTCTGTTAGCTTCATTGTTATTCCCCACGTTTCAACTTATTTTTCAATTGTATGTGGAATGGAGGTTTTCTGAGAACAGAACAAACTATAAAATAACTATTGTTCAAATTGGATTGGTTTTTGTTAGTGCCATTGGGATTTTACTATGGCTGGAACCATACATAGGATGACAGATATGTGACTTTATAAGTGGGTGAACGTTGGATTATCTCCTTTATCCAGTTATTAGCTTTATGAAAAAAGCGCTAAGAGTGTTACCACTTAGCGCTTTTTAGCAATCGTTATTAAAAAGGATTGGTTGCCCATTGAAGGGAGGTTTTGATGAATATCCGCTGGTGAAGCTTTAATTGAGCAACCATGTATTCGGCTAAGTCTTCAGGCTGCATGTATTTTTCTTTATCTTGCTCGTCCAGCTTATCTCCGAAAGCTAGCTCCGTCGCAACTAGACTAGGGTTCATCGTGAAAACTCGAATATTATGGCGTCGAACTTCCTGCATAAGTGCTTCCGTCATGCCTTGAATGGCAAACTTCGAACCACTATAAGCCGTCGATCCTGCTGTACCTTTCAAACCATTACTGGACGAGATGTTAATAATGTCCCCTTTGTCCTTTTCAATTAAATCAGGAAGTACCGCACGGGTAACATGGTACGTACCGAATACGTTAACTTCGAAGGTTTTCTTCCAATCTTCCGGTTCTATTTCAAGGAAGGAACCTTTAGAACTGATGGCAGCATTGTTAATTAAAATGTCAGCGGCACCTAGTTCATTTCTTAAATGAGAGACCGCTTCATCTACTTCGTTCATTTCTGCAATATCCGCTGTGGCATAGCTTGCTTTTACTCCAAGCGCTTCAGCCTCTGCAGCCACTTCTTTCAACCGGCTTTCCGTTCGTGCGATAAGTCCAACGTTTACCCCTTCGCGAGCAAGTTCCAGGGCGGCAGCACGACCAATCCCGCGTCCAGCTCCTGTAACATAAGCAATTTTACCTTGAATGTCTTGTCCCATGTCTATCCATCCTTTCTCTTTTTTTACCTATTAGTAGTGTACCTGTTTTCTTTTAATAGAATCAAAGCATTCGGGTTTTGCGCACATAAATAATTAGGACCCTAAACAAATTTCTTTCGATCAACGAAATAATATGTTACTATTTTTCATTGTATAAAGAGTATAGAACACATCTAGAAAGAAGGAAGAGAGATGGATGAACGACAGATTACTGAGGAGAAAATTAACCGTGGACCATTAATGCTCATTCTCATTTCTGGTGCTTTTGCAGCTATTTTAAATCAAACATTATTAGCTACAGCTTTACCACATATTATGAGAGACCTAAGTTTAGATGCCAGTACAGCCCAGTGGCTCACCTCAATCTTTATGCTCGTTAACGGCATTATGATTCCAATTACAGCTTTTTTAATTGAGCGGTTTACAACACGGGCATTATTTTTAACGGCAATGGGATTATTTGCAGTGGGTACGGCCATTTGTGCAATTGCTCCCAACTTTTCAATATTAATGGTAGGAAGAGTTATTCAGGCATCAGGCGCTGGTATTATTATGCCGCTGATGCAGACGATTCTCATGATGGTGTATCCGATTGAGAAACGCGGTTCAGCGATGGGGATGTTTGGCCTTGTTATTTCGTTCGCACCAGCGATTGGACCGACTTTGTCCGGGTGGCTTGTCGAGCAATTTCCTTGGCGAAGCTTGTTTTACGTCATATTACCAGTTGTCATTATTGATTTTATTGTGGCTTATTTTATTCTTAAAAATGTAACGAAACAGACCTTCCCAAAAGTAGATGTACTCTCTATTATTCTATCGTCATTAGGGTTTGGAGGCTTGTTGTATGGCTTCAGTACGGCAGGTAACGCGGGCTGGGGTGCCCAACAAGTCGTTGTGTCGATGGTTGTAGGGGTAATTGCTTTAACATGGTTTATCTTAAGGCAATTTAAACTGAAACAGCCGATCCTTGAGTTCAGAGTTTTTAAAATCAAGGTATTTACATTAACGACAGCATTAGGAATGGTCATGTTCATTGCTTTAATCGGCGGAGCTACAATTTTACCGCTGCTTATGCAGAACATGCTGGGATTTACCGCATTTGAATCTGGTTTAATGTTGTTGCCGGGAGCGCTCGTCATGGGATTCATGAACCCTGTTACAGGCCGGCTTTTTGATAAGTTTGGGGCAAGATGGCTGGCGATTATCGGGCTCGTTATTGTAACGATCACAACCTTTATGTTTACAAATTTGGATTCGGATACGACCTTTACGTATTTAGCTGTCGTGAATGCAGCGCGGATGTTTGGTGTGGCGATGGTGATGATGCCGGTTACCACTGCTGGGCTTAACCAGCTTCCGACTCACTTAATCCCGCACGGAACAGCCATGAATAATACAATGCGGCAAGTGTCTGGGGCTGTTGGTACAGCGCTGCTTGTCACTGTGATGGCGAATGGAGCGATACCTGATGAGGGTGTAGAAGGCATGATCCATGGGGTGAACGTGTCCTTCATTGTCGCAGGTATTTCAGCACTCGTTGGTCTCGTTTTATCCTTTTTTATAAAAAGAAAACCTCGTGAACAAGAGGGGATACAAGTTAGTCGTCCTGTTATAGATACAAAATAGAAAGGAAGGATGCTGTCTTCAATGAAGGCAGCTTTTTTGTTGAAATAGTAAGATCGCGGCTAACAGCTGGAAACGCGGCTAAATTAGAATTTTCGCCCGATTAAGGAGTGTACCTATGCTAAACTAAAAGTACCAATAATGGAGAGGGTGCTTGACAATGAGCAAAAAAGAACAGCTGCTCCGCGAATTTAACGAGGCTTTTATTAAAGGTGATCATGAATTCGTATTAGATCACGTGACCGAAAATATTGCCTGGGAAATGGTAGGAACAGACAAAATAGAAGGAAAAGAGGCATTCTCTATAGCCTTAGAAGAAATGAAAAATGATGCAGAAGTGAAAATCGTATTTAACCATGTGATTACTCACGGTATAACCGCAGCAGTCGATGGGACCATCTATATGAAAGGAACAGAAGAAACAAAGATATACAGCTTCTGTGACATTTATAAATTTAATACATTTAAAGAAGGGAAAATAAAAGAATTGAAATCTTACGTAGTGGACATTACAGAATCTTGAAACTAAATGTACGGTTAAATCGTTAAGAAAGTAGGAAGTCAAATGTACAAAATCAGGGCTGAAGCCAAAGAGGATTACTTATCCATAAAAAAAGTAAATGACTTAGCATTCGGTCAAGAAGATGAAGGCGTTCTCATTGAAAACTGAGGGAAACGGAAAACTTTATTCCTGAGCTATCTCTCGTTGCGATCGATCAAAACGACAAAATTGTCGGCCGCATTCTATTTACCAAGATTATGATTGAATCAAGTGCGAGAGCGAACCCATCCCTTGCTCTTGCTCCCATGGCTGTTCATCCACCTGTCCAAAAGAAAGGCATTGGAAGCTTGCTCGTTCGAGAAGGGCTTTTGGAAGCTCAAGAACTGGGCTTTACGTCGGCAGTGGTTTTAGGGCATTCGGACTTTTATCCTCGCTTCGGCTTTACTCAGGCAAAAGATAAGGGGATTTACCCGCCATCTCAAGTACCTGAAGAAGCCTATATGGTTAAAGAATTGCAGACTGGAGCCTTAAAAGGTGTTAGTGGAACCGTTCGTTATCCTGCTCCGTTTTTATCTTAATATGCTTAAGCCACTATAGATCGGTACTCCTGGAATTTTAGTTAGTGCAACTAACGACGGGAAAAAGACATGATAATGCCAGGTGATAAGCGAAATGAAATAAATTCTTCGTATGAATCATATAAACTATCAACCTCCTAATCACTGTCTGTATTTTATTAAAGGAGTGGTAGAATAGTGAACAAACGAATAATTTTTAATTTGCTGTTAAGCATAGGATTTTTATATTCTACCGTCGTTACGTATCAGGCGGACAGTCGGTTCTGGTTACTGTGGCTCTTTAATTCAGCTATTCTTTTCATTGGAGCAATAGTAGAATTCGTAAAAAAAGCGACACGATCAACCGATAAACGAAGAGAAGCAGTAAATGAGTAAGGTGGGGCTTTGAATAGATAGGAGGAAAATATGAAGCTGACAACTAAATTACCGGAGTTTAATGAACAACATCATCAACAACTTATTGAAAAAGGATGGACCCCGCTAAAAGAACCTAAGAAGTTAATCACCTCAATCTTGCTTTCCATTCCTTTTATGATCATAAATGTAATCATCGCAATCGGAGTCATTCACTTCTCAGCCGGTATTTATTTCCGCGATTTCGGTATTGATTCAAGTTCTTTCACGATTACCATTAATTTAATGAGTCTTGTACTGTTCTTCGTCCTGCTCATTATTCATGAAGGCATTCATCTCATTTTTGTTCCGAATTTCAAAAAGTCTGACCGTACGTTTGTCGGAGTAAACTGGCTCGTGGGTTTTGTTTATACAGAACAAAGTATGACAAAAAGACGATTCCTGCTCATTGCACTGGCTCCATTTCTCATTTTATCTATTGTGCTGCCATTCATCTTAGGTGCTTTAGGTCTGCTGACAAGTACGTTCAAATTGTTAATTATCATTAACGCTGCTGCCTCGTCCGTGGATTTGCTCAGTTCATCCCTCGTAGGAATTCAAGTACCTAATCAGGCGCGGATGATAAACAATGGAGTGAGATCGTATTGGAAAAAGGATGAAGAGGCCGGTTCTCATACCAAATCGATTGGGTAAAAGAGAAGTATTTCTGAACAAGAGGAGGGTACGACTAGTGAATCCTTATTCTAAACTATTTCTGATTTTAGGGTTACTTGCAGCGATGATGGCTATATTTATAGCTGTGATCGGTTTCATGGCTGGAAGTACTCCGCCAATTATGACGTATAGCATGGCATCGATTGCGGTCATTAGTTTTTGTCTTAGTTACTTGCATCCTGTGTTTAACAAGAAAGATGAACGAAGGAAGTGGATTCAACAAAGGGGGATGGCTTACACGAGCATAGCCGTATTCATTTATTTAAGTCTATTTATGCTTGGGGTTCAGTTTGAATGGATTCTTTTTTCTACAGTTGAAGTGCTGGCAATGATCACGTTTTTAGCTATCTCAACTCTTTATCTATCGTTCGTCGTACTAGCTAAAGTTTATTAAGGGGGTGTAGATATTTGGATTGGAGCCATAACAGCAGTAGTTTCACTTACCGCAGTTTATGTCATAAGCATGTGGATATCAATAGCGGTATTACATAAAAATAAACCAGCCGGCTACTTGTTGTCATTCTTTCTGCCGTTTTGTATCGGGGTTCTATTTCAAGTTTCCCTGCTGATATTTTTAGCACCAATTCCCACAATTAGTTTGGCAATTTACCACCTTTATAATCGAGATTTATAAAAAAGCAAATATGTACTATAAAAATGTACCAGGTACCGAAAATATAAACATGCGTACCAGGTACAAAAGAGAGGGAGAAACGACGTGAACTCTGATAGAAAGTTTAATTTATCATTAGGACTATTTGTTATAGGCATAGCTTTGGCTGTCATCATCCATCCGTTATTCGGTTTGGTCACGATTGTGGGAGGGTCCTTACTTGGATTTTCACATTTCTCATCGAAGCAAATGAAGAAAAAAGAAGGCAAGCTCCTTTACTGCGGGGCATTTACGTATTTGTTCCTCATTATGTCAGCAGGATACATTCTCGCTGTTCTTTTTTTAAAACTTTAGGTACCAGGTACGCGATGGTCTATTTTCTGTACCTGGTACCCATAAGACAGTGAAAAACGAAAAAAGGGGGGATATTGGGTGAGGTTTTTAGTTTTTGTGGTGTTTTTATTGGCGGGGTGTTCTTCGAATCAAATGGATGAGCCGCCTGCGGGGAAGGTTCAAGTAAACGACCAAAAGGTTGACCTTGAAAGCGGGGCTTATCAATGG
This sequence comes from Halobacillus andaensis, assembly GCF_014636475.1. Lineage (GTDB taxonomy): Bacteria > Bacillota > Bacilli > Bacillales > Halobacillaceae > Halobacillus_A > Halobacillus_A andaensis. The sequence continues at coordinate 1,056,883 of NZ_BMEL01000001.1, read as the reverse complement.
GAGCGAGGTACGCTTTTCTCTAAAGAAACGGTGACCACAGATTCGGCTTCTCCCACGGAAATGGCTGAGGCAATGGATAAAGAGAAAGTGCAGGCCGAGGCAGAGGCTGAGATTTCGTTTAGTGAGCAAGCTGAAGATATCCAAGTTTATCTATGGGAAAATGAACAGGAAATGGAGCATATTTCGGAGGAGGGAACATGGACCTTACCTTCTGAATCAGGTGAATATGTATATGAGGTGCTGGGGCAATGGCCACAGGGAGAAGTATCTTACACCATGGTCGTTCAAGTGGACTCCTTATAGTCAGAAATGTTTTGCACGTCGTGCACTGAACCAGGTATACTAAAATGAACCTAAACAAAAAAGGTATGATGGTATGGCTAATATTATTAAGAAGCTGTTCAAGCAGGAAAGATGCTATATTTGTAAAAGGAAAGCCCACAAACCCAGTTACTATCTGGACGACCAGGGGCAAAAGGCAGCGGTTTGTTTTCATTGTCTATCCTACGCTGAACGCCGGGCTTTAAGAAAAGTTTAGCACCCCCCTTTAAAAACCATTCCATTCACGTTAGAATAGTGAATAGGAAAAAGGCAGAACACTTTTTCCCTAATCATTACGAAGATCAATCGATAAATAATGTGAGCAATCAAATCTAAATAACCATTGGTGGAAATGAACTAGACAATAGAGCTAGACATAAGCCAAAAAAGGATACGTGGCCCGTACCTTTTTTGGCTTTTTTTAATGGAAAATTTTATAATACCAGATGTACATGGTATCTTTGGAGGCATTCTTATGAAACAAATTGATAAACCAACGTTTGACAAGTCATTACTTGGGTTGACAGGTATCCATTTTGCAAAGAAAAGTATGGAAGCTTATCATCATGCAAAAGATATTGTAGAGAAGGACTCGCCCATTGCGAAAGAGATTTGTCAAACCTGTGCTCAAATTTGTCATGATTGTGTGCAAGACCTTAAGGAAATGGAAGACAATGAACTGGATGAAGTCATTGAGATCTGTTTGGCCAATGCACTGCTGTGCGAGCAGCTGATCAAGAGTTTTGAAAATTAAAGTTTACGATCTATAGATTAGTGGTAAAAAATTCATGAACTAAAAGGCGGTCTAATATGGCTGTTAAAAAGGAATGAGATCTATGGAGAAAAATTCAGTTCAAGCAGAAATTGCAAGTTATACAGGGAAGTTATTCCGTGATAACTTCGGAAAAGGACCCTCTTCCGTGTATGTGTCTATTGAGCATCCGTTTATTACGATTTATTTAAGTGACTTTCTTGCACCAATGGAACGGGTGTTAGTCGGCCAAAAGAATTTTATGAAAGTTGAAGAAACCCGTGATTATCTAATGCAGGAACTGATTCCTGAAATAAAAGCTACCTTACGTGTGACAGCTGACATCCACGTAGAGAACATTTATTACGATTGGTCGTTAAAAAATCGCTCGGGTATCATTGTAGGAGTGGTCAAAGAAGAAAGCGATGAAGAAGAGCTTCTTTCCCTGGAGGACTATCCAAATAAAGATAGAGTTCATGAAGAAATTATTAAGGTGAGTGAACAAGCTGAGAAGGCGCCAGAACAAGTGGATTCCCTTTTTCTAAATTCAAGAACCTTGGTCGTCGATCGAAAAGGTATTCTTGTTCGAATTGAAAAAGAGCTTATTCAATCAGGATTCAGCGAACAGTTACGCTTAAGTAAAAGGCAGCTTGAGAAACGGTTACTAGATCCATCCGTTTTTGAATCCATTTTAGATACTCAAGTCATGGACATCTTTGTGGACTGGGATTTTACTCTAGATAAAAGTTATATTATTTTGATTTTAAAACCGAAAAAATCGTAATTGGTGGAAATGAGCTGGACAATTAGAGCCAGACATAAGCCGAGAAGGACCCAGGGGCCTTTTCGGTTTTTTTAGTGGTAAAAATTTCTTCTATCTGATGATAAGGTTAAGGAATTACTTCTTAACCATTTTCACGGTCAGTTAACAGACTTTCAACGACATGATCCGAGTGAGCGAAAAGAGGATCTAGAAGCTTATGAATAGAAAGGAAGATAACATGACCTTTAAACTTATTGCCCATGATTCTAATAGGACAATGGTTGAGTTTGCGAAAAATAATGAAGAACTTGTATTCGGCAGTTATGAAGAAGCAGCAGAATTTGCGAGTAAAATTAAAGATGAAAATAGGTGGGCAGCTGTCTATGAGTTTTCTATTATCGAAAGTGAATAACCCTTAATGAAACTGGTCTAAAGTGATGCTTAGGCCAGTTTTTTTGAAGATTTTTTACAAAAAAAGTATATAAGCTGTGGTACGATAAATGTACGGAGGGGGGAGGGTTTCATGGAATTTAAAGAAGTAAGACTACATACGAAAAAATTTGACGAATTATATACATTTTACATAGCCAAGTTAGGATTTCCAATATATGAAGAAAGCCAAACCCATTTTACGCTTATAGCAGGAAGAAGTCATTTAACATTTGTAAGAAGCGAACAGTTAAGCTTCTATCATTTTGCTTTTAATTTGGCTGTCGATCACTTTGATGAAGCAAAAACGATGATCAAGCAACTCGTGAAGCTCAATGAAGAAGATGGAAACGATGAAATTTATTTTACCTATTCGAATGCCCGTGCATTTTATTTCCTTGATCCTGCAGGCAATGTCGTCGAATTTATCGAAAGGCGTGATTACAGTGAAGAAATCAAAGAGGGTTTTTCTGTTTCAAGAATACTCGATATAGGCGAGGTGAGTTTTACCTCAGAGTGTGTAATCGAACATGCTTCTACATTACTAAAGGCAGGGATCCCGGTAAGAGATGGAGACGACCTGGAGGAAGATCAGCTGAATTTCATGGGGGAGATGGGCCGTTATTTATTAGTGGGACCACTAGGGAGAAAGTGGCTGTTTTCTAATCAAATCGCTGAGCCCCATCCCGTACAAATTAATTTGACCAACGGTCTTGTACTTGAGATGACGCTTAATGGGGAGGTGGAAGTCCGGTGACGTGGTCCCGACAAATCATTGAAACCTCACGTGGAACGTTCGAGATTTTCACAAAAGGTCATGGAAGGCCAATGGTTGTTACACATAGCTATTCAGAGTTTAATGGTACAGGCGATTATTTTGCAGATTGTTTCACCTCCATATACAAAGTATATTTAGTGAATTTAAGAGAAGCGGGCCACTCTGCTAAAGCGAAGGAGGCTCACCAATTAACGCTTGTTGAATCGATTCTTGATTTAGAAGCCATTCGCGAGTCATTTTCTTTTAAGTATTGGACCTTTGCTGGTCATTCGACGGGCGGGATTTTAGGGATCCTCTATTCTGTTTTATTTCCAAACCGTATTGAGCAACAGATTATTGTAGGGGCAGCGGCAAGGGACTTTACTTATTCATCACCTTCCTGCATTTATCATCAAGACCATCCTCATTATCAAACGATGCAGATCCTATTAGAACAGTTAAGGAGTCCGGACCTAACATCTGAAGAACGGAAAGCTCTAACAAAAGACCGGACCAAGCTCTCCCTTTACCATCCTGAAAAATATCACACGTATTTTAATCAATCCATCACTAAGAAAATCTCTCCGGTTCGTTTACTCGTCTTTAGTCGAGAGCTGCTTATTTTTGACATCACTAAAAAGTTATCTTCTTGTTCGGTGAAAAGCTTAATTATTTGTGGTGAACATGATGTTCAATGTCCACTCGAATTTTCCATAGAAATGAGTGAGCAGCTTCCAAATTCGACGTTGTTCTCTTTTGAACATAGCAATCATTACCCTTTTCTAGAAGAGAAGAATAGGTTTGAAGAAGTGGTGACTCATTATTTAACAAAGTAAGGAGTGCAATGTATGAAGGTTCAAGAATTCGGTCTCATTCTTTTTGTGGATAACTATAATGCATGCGTTAATTTTTATCAGCATAAATTGAAAATCAATAAGCGCAGTGAAAAAGAGGATCTTACAACGTTTGATATTTCCACGGGTTATTTAATGATAGAAAAAGGTGGGGTGCGTTCTAAAAAAGAGAAACGTCGTGACCAAAACCCGACTGTTCTTCGATTTGACGTCGTTTCCCTTGAGAGAGCTGTAAATGAATTGAAAAGTCGAGGGGTTGAATTTATCGAAGATCGTCTAGACTTCGATTGGGGTAAAATTGCGGTATGTGTTGACCCTGACGGCAATAGAATCGAGATTGGCGAGGTAAAGCAAGCGTGTGCTTCCTATAAGAAGTGAAGGAGTGAATGATGTGGATAAAGAAAAAATTCTGGCGATTTTTCACAAACAACTGCGTATTGAATCAACTCCCCCTGGCTTTATAAAAGAAGAGACAGACCATGTGATTCGTCACGTTTCGAAGTTTAATGAAGATGGATTTATCTCTGCATCAAACGTCAATGAACAAAATGCCGAGCAGATCATCCAAGAGGAGTTGAATTACTTCATAAACTTAGGGCAGCGGTTTGAATGGAAAGTGTATAGTTATGATCAGCCTCCATATTTAATCGATCTTTTAAAAGAACAAGGGTTTACAATCGAAGACCGTGAAGCTTTAATGGTCATGGAAATAGATCAGGACCATCCTTTTTTAGAAGAAATCACTCCTGCTCTCCTCAAGGAAATTACAGATGAGGCTGGAATTAAAGAAATGATTTCATTAATCGAATCGATTTGGGAAGGTTCATTTTCTATGCTTGGAGAACGTTTGTGGAGAGACAAACAGGATGATCCTGATTCTTTATTTTTATACGGGGTGTATGAAGATGGGAGACTCGTTAGCGGAGCATGGATGTATGTTGAAAAAGGCACCTCTTTCGCTAGTTTCTGGGGAGGCGCAACGAGACCGGAATCCCGAGGTAAAGGATTTTATTCTTCCTTACTCGCCGTTCGTGCACAAAAGGCTTATCAGAAAGGGTATCGTTTTATGACGGTCGATGCGAGTCCCATGAGCCAGCCGATTTTAGAGAAAAACGGCTTTACATGTTTAGCCTACTCTTATGGTTGTCAGTCCCCTGATCCAAAAGATCGGGAAGGGGGCGAAGTGAATGGTTAGTGTAAAGCTGCCTCTCACTGAACAGGAAAAGCTAGCTCTTCGGCACAATAAAGTAAAATTAAAAGAGGTCCATGAGTGCGGAGCAGCTGATTTAGCAGAGAAGCTTGATGTCACGAAAGAGAGAGCGGAGCGGTTGATTTCATCTGCTTATTTTCAACAAATTCCAGGAATTGGCCCGAGTTTTGCGAGAAACCTTACCGACCTTGGTTTTACGAAATTAGAACAATTGAAAGAGTACCAGGGACCTGAACTGCTCAATCGTTTAGAAAAATTTTATGAGTGTCAAATCGATCCCTGTGTAGAGGATACGCTGTGGCAAATCACGTACTACGCACGTACAGGAGATTTAGATAAGCAGTGGTATGATTTTACGAGTAAAAGAAAAACGTATCGTGACAAAAATGGTTATCCAAAGGACCGGCCAAAGCGGAAAGGATGAAAACATGTTTAAAGGAGAGCGGATTAAACTACGAAAGCTGGCAGAAACGGATATAGAAACCTACCATAGTTGGCGTAATAACGAAGAGGTGATGAGGTATACCAATCCTTCTTTAGATAAGTACACGTTCAGTGAAACCCAGGAATTTGTAGAAAAGATTACTCAATCTCCGACTTCGAAAAGTTACATGATCGAATTAATTCAGTCTAGAAAGCCGCTGGGCATCACCTCTTTAATTAACATTGACTATAAAAATAGAAACGCTGAGTGCATCATTGATATTGGGGAGCACGAGTACTGGGGAAATGGCTACGGAAAGGAAGCCTTACAATTACTGATTAAATATAGCTTCGTAGAGCTCAATCTACATAAGGTCTATCTCCGAGTTTTTTCTTTCAATGACAGAGCCATCTCGTTGTATGAAAAGATGGGGTTTCGGATTGAAGGGGAACAGATTGACCAACTGTTTAGAGATGGAGAATGGCACAACGTCGTCCTGATGGCCATCTTCCAAAAAGATTTTTTCGCCGCAAAATCGTGAAATTGTCTGTGTTTTTGTATGGGTTTACTTCGAATTTCATAAAATAGCTGCAGAATATTCAAGCAGTCCGCAAAAAATATGATGAACGATGATTATATGAATAGAAACTATAAACTGAGTGGCTGACAAACCCTATATCTGTCGAAGTGGTAGATATGGAATCGAACCATGATGGGTATTGGAAACAACATCAAAAAGTGTCTGAGGAAATTCATCTATTTTTAGAAAAAAGCAACTAATAAAGAAGGGTTCTCTTCTATTATAGCGAAATATTAATAGAAGAGAATTGCATTTGAGGAGAGATGAAATGACTCAAACAAACACCGTTGTTTCGATCCAGGAGAAAGAGGAGTTATTTAGGCAGATTACGGAATATTCTTTTGCCCCGACCGTTGTCCATTCGGATCATAAGGTGTTACATGTAAATAAAGCAGCAGCAGAATTTCTAAAAACGAGCAGGGAAGATTTAATAGGGGCTTCGGCTTTAAGAATTTTTAAAGAAGAGAACAAACCTGCCATCTTGAATCGAATGAATGAAGTGAAAGAGAAACGTGAGCCTGCGGATTTGATAGAAATCACATTAGTTAAAGCAGACGGAAGCTTTGTCGATGTGGAATTAACATGTGCTCCTGTGACATTTGGTGATAAGCCCGCCATCCAATCCGTGGCCCGCGATATTACATACCAGAAGATCACAGCTAGTGAACTAGACGAAATGCGTCACGAAATCTATGAGATTGCAACAGCTATTGTACCCGTTTCAGACGGAGTTTTCATCCTCCCCCTTGCTGGACGAGTGGATGAAACAAGAGCGGATCAAATGTTAACTACCATTCCTCTGAAATTAAAGGACTTTGAGGTGGATCACCTGATCATCGATTTTTCAGGAATCTATCGATTAGATGAGATTGTTGTGAGTTTCCTCTTTCAAATTAATGATATTATTCGTCTGCTGGGTATTCACCCAATATTTACGGGGATACGGCCTGAGCTTGCGAGAAAAGCCGTGCAAATCGGACGCGATTTATCCCATATGGAGACGATAGGCACAGTCAAGCAGGCCATTCGAAAAATTAATAGTGCTCATTGAACAAGCTGCTGGTCAATTTTCCAGCAGTTTTTTATATCTTTCAATAGTTGCTGGTATAATCAGATCTTTACTGATATCCGACCAAGTAGATTTATAGCTTTACTTAATAAATGATATAGTAATAGGTAGTTGTAAAATAATTCTATTCATAGAAGGAGAAGCATATGGAATTTACCATCGAAGCTAGTTCCTTAAGTGAGGCCTTACGAGACATTACTCGTTCCACCTCTAACAAAGCTGTCACCGACATACATTCAGGAATTAAATTAGAAGCAGCAAGTGGTTCTTTAACAGTTGCAGCTGTGAACGCTCAGTATTACGTACAAAAACGTATATCTTCAGTTGAGATTGCCGAAGAAGGAAGTATTGTTCTGCCAGGAAAACTTTTTACAGAGGTCGTCAAAAGAATGACAGGAAATCTCTTGTTAAGGACGTATCAGTTCCGAACTGAAATCATTTCCGAGGATTTAAAGACGCATATGAATGGCATCGATCCACAAGAATTTCCTCAACTTCCGCAACAAGAAGGTGAGACTACCTTTTTCTTATCAAATCAAACGATTACGGATTTAATTGACGGAACAGCATTTGCCGTGTCTACGAATGAATCTAAACCCGTTTTGACAGGTGTCCGATGGGATGTAAGTGAGCGTCATATTCATTCAGTCGCCACCAATTCGCATCGACTTGCGCAGTTACATAAAAGCGTAGAAGGTAAAAAAGAAGTACAGGCGACCATTCCCGTGATGACGTTAAAAGAATTAAAGAAACTGATGAAGCAAGAAGAGGAAATTGAAGTATCTGTCGGGCCGACAAGCGTACGCTTTTCATCTGAGGATTTTTTGCTGCATTCTCGAATTATTGAAGGAAATTATCCTTCCGTTGAGAAGTTGTTTCCTAAAGAAGTAACAACCCGGTTTACGATTAATAAAAATAATCTCCATAAAAGTGTTGATCGTGCAACACTGTTTGCTAGTGAATGGCGCCATTGCAACGTCAATTTTGAGACTTCTACAGAAGGGAAGTTACGTGTATATGCCAATGCGTCTGAGCTAGGTGAAACGGAAGAGTTTTTACCAATTGAGAAATTCGAAGGGGACTTGATAAAGATCGCCTGTGATGGGCGGTTCTTCATGGAAGCTCTTCAGTCGATGCATTCTGAAGACATTCAAATCAGTATGAGCGGAGACAAACGCCCGATTATTATTCGACCGACGAACGGTGACAAACATGTTCATCTTATATCACCTGTGAGAAGCTAAAGGAAATACATGTAGAAATCCTCAGGGAGGTGGAGCCGATCAAGATTTATCGATTTGGTCCAGAAACGGGAATAACGATTACTAAATTTAATTCGGATTTTATTATAAACAGGATCGTAGAAACGGAAAAGAAAGCTTACGTAAGTGCTACGCATCTTGCGCCTAAAGGGGTAATCGGCTGCCACCAAGCCGTCGTACCTCAGATTCTACTTATTGTGAGCGGGGAAGGAACAGTAAGGGGTGAAGATGATCACGCCACTTCTGTAGCGACTGGTGATGCCATCTATTGGGACAAAGGTGAGTGGCATGAAACCAATACTGAAACAGGGTTAATGGCCATAGTTGTTGAGAGCGAGGAATTAAATTTGTTCCTATTAGAATAACCATTTAATAGAAAGGAGATCCTTATGTACGACTTGACGATCATCGGGGCAGGAGTCAGCAGTGTTTTCCTGGCTTACACATTACTACAAAAGAATGAGGACCTATCTGTGCATGTGATTGATAAAGGAAAAAAGCTAAATGAACGAATTTGCGGCCTTGATGAAGGGAATTCGTGCACTTGTTCAGACGGCTGCAGTAAATACATGGGCTTCGCTGGCCTTGGTAAATCAGAGGGCAAGTTCAACTATACAAATGATTTCGGAGGAGAACTTGCTCAAAAGATTGGTGAAGAAGAGACACTCCAATTGATGAAAGAAGTCGATCACATTCTATGTACTTTTGGAGCGGACCAAGTCGATACTTATAGTACGAAAAATGGACCATTAACGGAAAGAGCTGCTCAGCATTCGTTACATGTCCTGTCGACGGAAGTGCGTCATCTCGGTACAACTGTCGCCCGGGAAGTTTTTCAACAGATGTATGAAAAGATGAAGGATAAAATCACATTTACTTTTGAAGCGAATGTAGAGCGTATACAAAAGAACGATAGCTTTAGGATTCAAACGAATAAAGGAAACTTTACGAGTGATCAAGTGGTCTTAGCTACGGGTATGAGCGGCAGTCAATGGTTAAAAGGCCAAACCAGTGCTTTAGGATTGCACCCTGGAGAGACAAGGCTTGACCTTGGAATTCGAGTAGAAATGAGAGGAGATCAGCTGGACCCTATCCTCCAAGACACCTTTGAAACTAAACTACAATATGTTGGAAAAGATTACTCAGCCACTACCTATTGCATGAACCCTAGAGGCAGGATTATTCGGAAGCACCAGCACGGACTTGTGATGCCTGACGGACAGAACCAGTATGAGAAAGAAACACCGAGTGCGAATTTGAACTTTACGCTGTTTGTGCCAAAGTACTTTCCTACCTATGAAGAAGCAATGAAGAAAGCTGAACAAATAATAGGGGGGATTAATGGGGATCGCGATAGAATTGTTGTTCAGCGATTAAGAGATTTAAAAAATAATCAAATTTCAAACAATCGTAATTGCCACTCGATCATCCCTTCTCTTGATGCTGAAAAAGGAAATATAAACGAAGAAGTCCCTGAGTTGTACATAAGAGCATTACTCGATTTTTTTGAAGCTTTAGAAGGACTGCTTGGTGAATCTATTGACCCTGATACTTTGTTATACGGAATCGATGCGAAATTTTACGAACCTAAATTGTATACGAATGAGAAGTTTGAAACAGAAGTACGAGGTTTATATCTAATAGGAGATTGTTCAGGTGAGACCCATTCACTTGCTCAAGCGGCTGCAAGCGGTATCTATTTAGGTAGTAAGTTATGCTCATATAATTAAAATAATTTTTTGCGTCAACTAGGAATAAAAGAGTGGGTCCCTTCTTGGTGGAACCATAATTTGGTTTAATTACTATATACTTGAATTGAGTCCCTTAGACCTATATCATAGTATATAGAGGTTTTATTAGGGGGTAACGTATGTATAAGAAGATATTTGGTTTTTTAGCTGCCTTAATTTCCGTCCTTATTATCGGATTTGGGGTACTTATTTTTGTTGATCTTATGGACGAAGATACGCCTGCTTCTTCTGCCGGGGAAGACAAACAGGAAGAGAATGAGAATGAGGAAGTTCATGAAGTAAGTGAACTTTCTGATAAGAAATTTGAAGAAAATGAAAGTGAAGATTTGAACCCTTTTGGGGATGCTGCTGCACCTTCTGAAATGCGAGATGCTGACTTCCAGGAATATATACATAAGATGTCGCACCAAAAAGTAGAGGCCAATGACAAGTGGGGCTTCTATAAGATTACAGAAGAACGAATTAATTGGCTGTCTTCCGCTCTAAATAAAGCAGAACTTTCTCATAAGGATATTTATGAGCGAATACTTAATAAGTGGGCGCAAGGGGATTTTTCAACAGTGGATGAGGATCATAATGAAATGTGGAGTTTACAAGGCGGAAACGTCGGTAAGGCCACAGGCATTCTTTCGGAATCCGAGGAAGAACAATATATTAACAGTGCAGATTAATGATTTTAAAAAATACAGCTCAGTGACTCCATTTAACTTGTGGAGAACCTCATGCTTTTTCCTTGCACCCAGGAGCAAAGGCCCCTTCCCTTTCCGCGGACGAGCGCCCGAGCTTCCTCGCGAAGCCCACGCTCGGCGATCTCGCACACTCGTTCTTCCGCAGGAGTGGAAGGGTCCTCGCTCCTTGGAAGTTCCTTAAGGCAGAAAAGGAGTCTCCTTCACTACCTCACCTTGGCTCGATGGAGGACAATCTTCTTCAGTTTTGACAGGCAGTGGTCTTCAGCGTACGTTCGATTTAATATAAATCATCCGAACTGATTTCAATAAAATCGTTCGGATGATTTTATGCTTTATTAAGTTTTGTCCTGTCCTGTTTTACTTTCTTTATATAGCGGGTGGTCCAAATTTACCCTCATGAAAATCTCGATAGGCTTGTTTTATTTCTTCCATTGTATTCATCACAAACGGGCCATAGGGGACAATCGTTTCACGAATGGGTGCTCCGGAGTAAACGAGTACTTTCGTTTGGCGTTTGTTAGATCGTAAATACAGTTCGCTGTTTCCCTTTGCGTCGTCTTCATCATTAAAAGTGAGAGTAGCTACTCCATGCTTTCTAAGGTTAAGCTTCGTAGTGCCTGCGTCTAAATCGCCAGCTAATACATAAAGAAAAGCGTTATGGTTCTCAGGAAATTCCAGATGATATTCGTCGCCTTTGGCTAATGTTATTTCTGTCAGCGTGATCGGGACAATGGATTTCATCGGACCTTGCACGCCAGCTACATCTCCAGAAAAAACTTTAACAGATCCGCCATCGAAAGAAACGACGGGGGCGTCTTCCGAATAGACATTTTGATAAGTGGTTTCTGTGTTTTTTTTATCTTTAGGCAAGTTAAGCCATAGCTGAAGTGTGTGGGCGATATCATCTTCTACCCCATCTTCCGCGTGTCGGGCAGCCCAGCCGGCATTCATATATTGAACATCTCCGGGTTCGAGAATATCTCGTCCTCCTGCGTTATCAATATGCTCGAGTCTTCCGTCGATCACATAGGTAACGGTTTGAAAGCCCCGGTGCGGGTGATCAGGGAACGTTCCTTTTTTAAACCAGTCTTCTGCCATCAGTATAAAGGGGTCGAACTCAGCCCAGCGATCAACAGGAAGCACCCATCCTTTTTGAATAGAAGGGAACGGCATTTCGTTATACTTTACGTACCAATGGTCTTTCACTTCACGTTGAAAGTTATTTGGCATTTCCTTCATCCTTTCTTTCATCCTTTGCTTCAATGTTTTGATTCATTTTCGTAAGAAGTCGATCGAGTTGCTTCAATTCATCTTCAGTAATTCCCTCGCATACGATGTCGTTAAAATTCTCAGCAACAGGCAGTACCTTTTCCTTTAATTGTTGTCCAGATGCTGTCAGGTAAAGTTCTAACGATCGACGGTCCGACTGTGAGCCTTCTCGTTTAATAAAGCCTTTATCTTCAAGGTTGGAAGCCATCCGCGCAATGTTCGTCTTATCTTTATTTAATTGTTTGGCCAGCTGGTTTTGAGAAAGTCCATCCTCCTCCCATAGCAGCATCATGATTAGGTTCTGCTCAGGCGCGAGGTTATATGGCTTGAGCTGACTTTTTATATAGCTAGTAAGTTTTAGATCTGTCTTATGAATTTTAATGCTTATATAATCTTGAAAGGTTAAGTTCATGACCCATCCCTCCTACCTGGAGAATAGTTGCTATACATACTAATTTAATGTTGAGTATAATAAGAACAAGTAGAAAAGTCAATAAATAGGAAACGTATGGTTCGTTGCAAACTAGATGAAAGAAATTATATCGTAAGGAGGGATACAAGTGAGAAGAGTAGAAGTAATACCTTACAGTAAGCAGTGGCCTCAACTATTATTCATTACATAAGAAGAACAGCAATCAAGGGGATGGAAGTGGAAAATCAGGATTTGGCTACCGCTATCAAATAAACGGATTTGGAGTGGTAACGAAGCTGACATTCTCTAGATAAAGAAAGGATCTTTTATACACACCTGATTGACTCTGTGGTGCACACAAAGGTTTACAATAAGAGGGGGGAGGAAGAAAATGTATAAGATTAGTGAGTTTTCAGAGATGACGGGGCTGACGAAAGAAACGCTTCGTTATTATGCCGAGGTTAAACTGCTGGAACCGGCGTATGTTCATCCTAAAAATCACTATCGCTATTATGATGATGGAAGCTATTTTCTAGCGGTGTTGTTAGTAAAATTGAGGCAGTTTGAGTTTACGATTCAAGAAATGATTTCAGTAATGGAAGATGAATCATTCGCAAACCTTGAAACATTACTGCAAGAAAAGCGGGATAACATTCAACTGCAAATCCATCACCTTCAATTAAAAATAAATGAAATTGACGTTTTTCTTGCAACAGGAAGGGAGATAGAGGAATGATCGAGTGGAAAGAGGAAAAGGTGATTGAAACCAACATAGAGAATGTATGGGAATTGTTTTTAGATGAAAATATTAAACGTATTATGCCTAAAGTAGAAGAACACGCGTTAATCGAAAAAAGTGAGGATGAACCGGGAGCCAAGCACAGGCAAACGTACCGAGAAGGGAAACGTTTGGAAACGTACATCGTCGATACTCTGGCTTATGAAAATAAAGAAGGTGAAAAGTATAAAAAAGTGAGCTTTATTATAGGAAAAGCCTTTGAGATTACGGTATCGTATCATCTCATAAAGCTGGATGACAATCGGACGAAGCTTATTTATGAAGGGCAAAACCAGGGAGTGAATTTTGTAGGCAGAGCGATGCTGAAGCTTGCCAATAAAAAGGGCAACCATGATGTTGTAGCAGAATTTATGGATCGCGTAGAACAAGAAGCGCTGAGGCAGCAATAAAAGCAGACATATTTTTCCTAGTCAAAGGGAACAATGTATGTAGCTTCTCATAGATCGAGAGGAAGGAGCGATCCCAAAATGAATGTTCGGATAGAATTGACGTATAAGACACCGAAGCGAACGGAGACTCAATTTATTTCTGACGAGATGCCGGCAGGACAAGCGCTTCTCATTGCAGAGGATCTTGAAAAAACAGGCAGAGCGAAGACCATCACTTTTATTGACCGGACTGAACGTACGTGGAATATAAAAGAATTGAAGCAGTATATGAAAGGCATTGAAACGGAACCGCATAACATCATTATTTATTTTGATGGCGGGTTTGATCACGATACAAAGCGTTCTGGTTTAGGATGTGCGATCTATTATGATCAAAGCGGTAAATCGTTTCGTCTTAGAAAAAACGCCCAAGTGGACCAACTGGATTCTAACAATGAAGCTGAATATGCTGCGCTGCACTTTGCCCTTAAAGAACTTGAATTGTTAGGAGTCCATCACTTGCCGGTCACAATTATTGGAGACTCTCAAGTGGTCATCAATCAGCTGGATGGAGAGTGGCCATGTTTAGAAGAAGAATTATCGAATTGGGCCGACCGCATTGAACATAAAATGAAAGAAATGGGGATACAGACCGAGTATGCAGTCGTTTCCCGCAAGTCCAATCGAGAAGCAGATCGATTGGCTACTCAGGCATTACAGGACATTGAAATTACGAGTACGAGTGAAGTAAATTAAAAGGGTGCTGAGCAGCCCCTTTTTTTGATGCTGGAAAAAGGTTAAAGAAAGAAGATCGCTAATCCGCTTAAAAGCAGAAGGATGGATCCAGATAAGAGAGCTATTCTAGTGGGGCGGTTGGCTTTGTGAAAGATGCGAAAGAACATAACACTCACCTCATATCTATTAGATTTTCCCCTTACCTATTATACGATTGTGCCAGCAAAAGGATTCACATGACATAAAATCATATGACAACATAGGAAGTCCGGATATATAATAAATACATCCGGACTATTTTATATGACATCTCTATATGACATGAGGGACAAAAGGAGGGAGACTCATGGATCCATTAGATATTGTTAGTCATTTACATAAGATAAAGCCTGTCTACCAGCCGGTTATCAGTGCCATTAAACACGATGTGGCTGGCTATGAAGTGCTGGGGCGTTTCTATTACGAAAACGAGTGGAGAAGCCTTGGAGAATTTTTTCAAGATACCGAAGTACCAGAAGAATTTAAGGTAGAGGTGGATCAACATTTATTACATTTAGCGCTCTCTGATATGCTTTCGCATCATAAGAAGGGTTATTTGTTTATCAATCGAAATGCAAAACAACTGATGATCAATAACGGAGAAGATTTGTTAGAAACGTTACTTCTTTTTGAGCAAAAAGGATTTGCGATGAATCGAGTGGTTATTGAAGTCACCGAGCACGACTTTGACGAAGAGTTTGAGGAGCTCAGTCACTTGCTGCTGTACTATAAGACGTTTGGCATTCAAGTGGCGATTGATCATGTCGGAGCAAAGAGTTCTAATATTGACCGCATCCGCCAGTTGGAACCTCATATATTAAAAATCGATACGAAATCCATTCGCACCCATAATTCTGAGGGCTTCCAGGATATCATGTATTCTCTATCCATGTTGGCTCAGCGAATAGGGGCAGCCTTGCTTTTTGAAAATATTGAGGAAGATTTTCAGCTGCACTTCGCTTGGAAGCATGGGGGTCGTTACTATCAAGGATTTTACTTAGCTAAGCCCAGCTTTGAGCTTTTATCTAAAGATGACTTGTCGTTAAACCTAACTTCTAAAGTCGCTGCCTATATCGAAAGAGAGAAATCACTGATTGAAAACCGTCTCACCCTAGTCACTTCTTGGGAACACAAGGTGAAAGGAATCCTATCGAAATGGGAAGGACCAAAAAAGGTGGACTCTTTTATCGATTGGGTCACGGATCAATTTGATAATGAAAGCTTTCGAATGTTTGTATGTAACAGTGATGGCCAGCAGGTTTCTTCCAACTTTAGAAAGCGCAAAGAAAGCTGGGAGCTCGAACCCCATAAAAAAGGATCAAACTGGGCGTTTCGACCTTATTTCTTAGAGAATGTGATGCAGATGAAAATCTCTAACAAGGGCATGCTCTCAGATATTTATTCCGATATTGAGACGAAGCACATGATCCGAACCTTCAGCTATCCACTGACGGATCAGCACTTTCTATTCATCGACCTTCAGTATTCGTTTATGTATGATCACGAATGCTTGCTTATATAAAAGCCAGAGGAAGATTAGTTTAATGAGGAGGGACTAAAATGTCTGAAAACAAAGTGGAATCTTGGGTTGAAGGTAGAGATTTGGTTATTGAGCGAAATTTTAACGCCCCGAAGGAATTATTGTTTCAAATGTTTGCAGAGTCTCATCATTTAGAACAGTGGTGGGGTCCGCAAGGGTGGGAAACTGAAAACAAGACATTTGAGTTTAAACCTGGAGGTACATGGCATTATTGCATGCGCTGTGTGGATAAGAATCAGGGGGACTTTTATGGGCAAGAATCGTGGGGGTTAGGAAAATTTCAGGAAATCTCAGCCCCGACAAAGATTGTTTATACTGATGTTTTCTCAGATGAAAAAGGGAATCCTTCGGAGAGTATGCCGCAAATCGTAGTGACGTTGGATTTTTATGAACAAGATAATAGGGCCAAGCTGAGAATTCGCAGTGAATTCGCCACGGTGGAAGATCTAGAAGCTGTGAAAAACATGGGAGTCGTTGAAGGCATGTCCTCACAAATGGAGTGTCTCGATGCTTATCTAAAAGAAATCCAGCAGGTCTAAAGAGCGCTCATTAAATGGGCGCTCTTTTTTGTAGAGTCATTGAAATAGGATTGTGTAAGGTGCTTCTTTTTGAAATAATTGTAAGTGCATTCAAATAGAAGGGGGAGCTTATACACAGATTAGCTTAGGAAACGCATTGTTTAGGTGATGCTCATTAGTTTTAACAGAAAGGAAGCGAAGTGAGTGATATTTAAACCGATTCAATTAAATAAAGACCTGGAGACCGCCATACAATTTCGAAAAGATTCATTTTACCTAAGCTTTGGTGAGGGTCAACGTTTCAATGAAGAAAAGTATATCAAGTGGCTTGAAGAAAAACTTGCAGAATATCCAGAAGGTTGTGTGTTGATTGAGGAAAATGGTAAACCGATAGGCCAAGTAGAATTATCGATTCGAGAGTATAAAGGGGAGCGCATTGGCTATGTTCATCTCTATTATTTAGTAGCTGAGGAGCGAGGGAACGGAAAAGGGAAATCGCTCCAGTCCTTTGCGGAAGATTTTTTTCGTCGTAAAGGGCTGCGGCACTATCACTTAAGAGTCTCTCCCACTAACACACAGGCGATGAAGTTTTATAAGAAAAACGGGTTAGTTGAAATTGGGTCTGAACTAGATGGAAAAGTGATACGAATGAAAGGGATGGTTCCTTAAAAACGATTCTGAGATTGCAGGTCATTTTGTATATACATATGAGTGATTAGAAACATTAGGATCTTAAGGCCTGTATCATTCCTATTGGACAAGCATACTAAAAAAGAAGGGAAGAGGATGATGGTACCCGAAGACTTTCACAGTTTTTTGAATCATTATCTGAAAAGCTGGCGTAGTTTTTCTATAGAAGAAATAAAAAAATGCATTTCCAATGAGTATCAAGCTAGAGAGGCGGATGGTCATTCAGAGATCATAGACTTTGGTTATCAGGAATCAGTAGAAGGATGGGAACAAGCCTTCAGTCAGTTAAGAGACCATGCGGAATGGATCATAAACGAGATAGGGATTCTTCCTTTGAAAAACAATGAGGTCATGGTCATACTTTCTGCTACGTTACTCATGGATGAGCAGCCGCTGGATAAAGCAAGCTTGTTCTTTCAAACGTTTAAAAAAGATGAAAATGAATGCTGGAAATTAATAATGAGCTATATTGAAGCGGGAGTACCTAAAGATCATTTGAATTCTCTTGTGATGGTCGATAAGGAGTCATAAAGAACGAGGTAAGATCTGAATATAGGAACGGGAAAGAGAGGCTGTGAGGAACAACCTCTCTTATTAGATTAATAACTTTCTAGAAAATACATGCAGACGCTTCGTAGGATATTATTTTGATATAATGATGGGGTGTTATACAATTATGGGGAAGATTGGAGAAATTTGTTTGAATTTGCTCTATATTTTGCTCTATATAGAGTAACTGAAGGCTGAACCCCTAAGGTTAGGCTTTTAACCATCATTCAGGAACTACTTTTCTCTAAGAAACTATTACATAAGAGGTGGACCTATGAAGAGAGTAACAATCGTTTTTTGGTATGGTCTTGTGATATGCGGGTTATTTGTGCTCTGGGGAGTTATTGCTCCTGAGAACTTAAAGGAATCAACCGCAGAGGCCACTGCATTTATTTCCACTCGGTTTGGGTGGTATTACTTATTAATCATCATGGTAATGGTAGTGTTTTGTGTGTACTCAATTTTTTCCCGGTTTAAAAATATCAGGCTGGGCAAGGAGAACGAAAAACCTGAGTTTAGTTTAACTGCCTGGTTTGCCATGCTGTTTAGTGCAGGTATGGGAATGGGGCTTGTCTTTTGGACAACGGCTGAGCCTATATCTCATGCTTTTATTAATAGCCCGAGATCTGAACTGGGCACTGATCAGGCGATAAAAGAATCTCTGCAATTTTCTTATTTCCATTGGGGAGTTCATGCCTGGGCCGTATATGCGCTTGTTGCCCTCGTGTTAGCCTATTTTAAATTCCATAAGGGATATGCCGGGCTTATTAGTGCTACACTTGTGCCGATTTTCGGGAAGAAGAGTATGAATGGATTTGCAGGACGAATGATCGATACTTTAGCTGTAGTTGCCACAGTGGTCGGAGTAGCAGCCACTCTTGGTTTTGGAACAGCACAAATTAACGAGGGACTTGCCTTTCTCTTTAATACTCCTGCAAATTATGGTGTTCAATTAATCATCCTTATCGTAGCTACTGGACTATTTATTTTTTCCGCCTGGTCAGGTGTAAGCCGTGGAATTAAATATTTGAGTAATATTAATATGGTGCTTGGCTTTGTATTAATGATCGTTTTATTAATTGTAGGCCCTACTTTATATATTCTTAATATGTTTACCGATTCTCTCGGCGGTTATATTACGAACTTTTTTAATATGAGTTTTCGAATCGCTCCTTTAAATGAGGAGGGGCGAACGTGGATTGACAGCTGGACGATCTTTTACTGGGCCTGGTGGATTTCCTGGTCACCGTTTGTTGGTATTTTTATAGCCAGGATCTCAAGGGGGCGAACGATTAAAGAGTTTATGATAGGGGTCCTGTTTGTTCCCGCTCTCGTTTGCTTTATCTTTTTTGCCGTGTTCGGCGTTTCAGCGTTAAACTTAGAGCAGCAAGGATTAGCCACAATATCAGATTATCCAATGGAAACCGCAACTTTTGCTATGCTTGAACAATACCCGCTGGGTGTCATCATGTCACTCGTTACCATTGTTGTGATCGCCATATTTTTCATTACTTCTGCAGATTCTGCCACGTTTGTTTTAGGAATGTTGTCAACGTCAGGGTCAATGAATCCATCAGGAATGGTTAAAATTATCTGGGGTTTTAGTTTATCAGCGATGGCTGCTATTATTGTTTATTTCGGCGGGACAGAAGGTTTACAAAATGTGTTAATTATAGCAGCGTTTCCATTTTCCGTGGTTGTTCTATTGATGGGTTATTCTTTCTTTAAAGCTGCGAATATGGAGGTAAAAGCTTTTAAAAGGAAGCCGACCAGGAATGGATAGAAGTTTCATGTTTAACTCCTCTGATTTGTAGGAAAAAGGTAGTAAGGCTATCTATTAAACTTTTATTGGATAGCAGTTGAAAATAAGTGTGAGCTTATATATCATAAAGTTAATACACAGTTTCATAGAATTCATAGAAATGATTTCCGTAGAGGAGTGACCAAATGTTAAAGGAAACTGACTTTCCTACAGAAGAACTTAAAAAGCAATGGATTAAAGTTCGGAACAAAAAACTAGAAGAAATGGCACAGTACTTTAGACCATATTTTCATCTTACAAAGGTTAGAGAAAACAATAGCAGCTATGAGGTTCAAGGCTATTTTTATCAGCCGGGTTTTGGTGAAGTGAAAATGGGATTTGAATTTACTCATGAAAATGTTGCTAAATATACAGACTTGTTTGATGAACCAATTGAAGAATAAGCGGCATGAAAAAATGAACCCATCCTTTAAATGGGTTCATTTTTTTATGTGTTTTTCATAATAATTTCCCCAATGGGGCTGCGTGTCATTAGAGTGAAGTGACAGCTAAGAAAATATCAATTCCCCGGTTATTTGATACCAGATATACTCCATTTGACCTATAAATAAGCCCGCTAAAATAAAGGCTGTACCTGACAGCAAGTACTTATTACGTTTTTGAATTAAATCGTAATTCTTATACATCTTACTCAATACTACTAAAACCAGTATAAAAATAGGTAACGTAATTAACGAAGCTGCTACATCAACATAAGTAAGAGGTTTGCTAATGTATTGATCGGCATACACATGAATGACAAGAGCCGGGACAAACAAGATGAATTGGTAAATGAAAAATTTAATGTGATTCATACGTATTCTCCTTCCTGCTGTAAATGCAGTTTTGGAATCGTTTCGTGTAAAGGTTAAGTATTAGTTTAAGGTTAAGTTTTGGCTCATTCAAGAGTAATTTTAACAATTTTAGCGTGATGGAATTACGTTTTTAATAGTAAAAAGTGTAACCGGTAAATTGAATGAACTTGTATCTTTTACATGTTTTACTAGCTGCCCGCATAAAATTGATATCGATAACTAAAGGGAGGTGTACACCTGTCATGAATCATTATGGATATCCACAGCATCCTCATTATGACTATTATTACAGAAGCGGACCTCAATTCAATTACAATCCTTATCGACATCCTCATCCCTATCCACCACAATTCCAGCCTTATTACCAACCAACACAACTACCACAGGAGATGAATGATAATCAGTGGCGTGTTAGCTGGAAGCCGTGGGAAGATCTTGGCGCACCGCCAAATGGCTTTCGAGGAGCACCGGCTGCAGCGTCTTGGCAGTCGAACCGGTTAGATTGTTTTGTTCGGGGCAGAGATAATCGGATGTGGCACAAGTGGTGGGACGGTTCGAGATGGAGGGAATGGGAAGATCTTGGTGCGCCGAGAGGGGGAGTTAGAAGTTCCCCTGGAGCCGTTTCTTGGGGACCGAACCGAATCGATTGTTTTGTTAGAGGAAGAAATGATCGAATGTGGCACAAATGGTGGAATGGTTCTCGCTGGAGTGAATGGGAAGATCTTGGCTCTCCATCCCCAGGGTTTGAAGGAGCGCCAGCCGTGGCCTCTTGGCAATCCAATCGTTTAGATTGCTTTGTTCAAGGTGATGACAACAATTTATGGCATAAATGGTGGAATGGCGCGAATTGGAGCCAATGGGAAAATCTCGGCTCCCCACGAGGAGGAGTAAGAAGTGCCCCTGGAGCGGTATCCTGGGGGCCAAACCGCATTGATTGTTTCGTGAAAGGAAGAAATGATCGAATGTGGCACAAATGGTGGGATGGTTCCAGGTGGAGTAACTGGGAAGATCTTGGCTCCCCGCGAGGTGGGTTTGATGATGCCCCGGCTGTGTCTTCGTGGGCTAGAAACCGACTGGATTGCTTTGTGCGAGGCAGCAACAATGAACTATGGCATAAGTGGTGGAATGGAACCAGGTGGAGAAATTGGGAAGACCTTGGAGCCCCAAGGGGTGGAGTTCGTTCCGCACCAAGTGCTGTGTCATGGGGAGCTGATCGAATTGATTGCTTTGTCAGAGGAAGAAACGATCATATGTGGCACACGTGGTACTCATAATCTAATTCGTAGAATAAATATTGGTAAAGTAAAAAGCAGTCTGCCTGGCGCAGATTGCTTTTTTATGTAGATGAAGATGCTTTGCTCAATACTATAGGCGCTGCAATAAAACCACCACCTATTGCGATAAATAAAGTTATGAGAGATCCAATCCAAACGGGTTTTACAGTCATTAGAAAAAGAATGGCAACCAACATCAACGTCATGATTAGAACAGAATGCCAAAGAACGCGATCCTTAACCTTAGCTTGTAATTGTAAAGAGGGGGTGCTCTCCAGCTCTTTATTTGCAGCAGCTAAAATGGCTTTTAAACGGGGGAGGTTAATGAGCGGCCCCATAAACGTCATGAGTAAGAGTGCAGCTAACGATAAATTGACCCACGCCTCACCCCATCCCCAAGTGGAGAATACTAAAAATAAACCTGGAACTAAGACGATAATGACGCTAAATGGGAGCAGTATATCCATTTTGACTGCTAAAGAAGACCATTCTCTTAAAGATTCTGTTTTATTAGCATATAGCATGGCTGCCATTGCGGTAACTGTCACCCCTACGGCTGCAAACATAACGACGGTACCTAGTATGTGAAGAAATAAGACAACATTGTAGAACATATCAATAAACTCCCATCATCACTATTTACTACTCGTATACTTTACGAATGGCAAAGGGCTATTATTCCATTAAAGATGAAACAAGATTACGTTTATTCAGTAAGGTGGATGAAAAGCTCGAGAGTGATAAGAAGCGAAAATAATAAAATATCGTATTGAACCATCTAAAAATAAATAAGTTAAGGCAATCGGCCTTAACTTATTTAAAAAAGGTTTATTTTATTTATAAAAAGATGCTCCAACAATAATTAAAAGAATGAACAAAACGACGATCAAAGCAAAACTGCCGCCTCTGTTGCGACCGTATCCGCCAAAACCGCCATATCCACAACCATAGCTCATTTTCTCACCACCTTTTCACTCGTTAAAGATAGCTTATGTACGATGAGGGGGAAAAGGCAGGGCACAAATTTCATTAATAATGCTTAGAGCCAATAGGACCTCTTGCAAAAGAGATTAAAAACCTTTAGCGACACGATTCTATGTCATTTCATTGAATAACTCTCTTATGAAAATCAACATCAACGTTTAGTTTTAATGAAAAATAGAAACCTTTATTGTGAATATTGATAAAATTTGAAATAATTACATATATAGACTCGAATTATGGAAAGACAGATTGACAGACATAACAAATGGAAACAAGACGGATTATCATCGATATTTTAGAAATTGAAGGGAGTGGGAATATGATCATTCTACAGGAAGCAAAAGCGGAGGAAGAATATATTTTACACAACCTGATGCAATTTTACATCTATGAATTTAGTAAATATATACCTTCAATACAATTAGAGGATGATGGTTCTTACCAATGGTTTAACTTAGATAAATATTGGCAGAACGATCATTTTCATGCTTATTTCATTAAGCATTACGAGGAGTTGATTGGTTTTGCTCTTCTCGAAAGCCAGTCTGAGAATCAGCCGAATACGATTGAAGAATTTTTTATTGTCGGTAAGTACCATGGTCAAGGTTTTGGGAAAATAGCGGCCACTCAGCTTTTTAACAAATATCCTGGTGCGTGGAGCGTCCATCAAATGGAGAAAAACAAACCATCCCAAGCTTTTTGGAAAAAAGTGATCAGCCGACTCACTGAAGGATATTTCGTGGAAACGGTGGAGCAAGGCAAGCATATTCAAGAATTTCACACCAACTCTTTTAAGAAGGCAAAATAGGGAGGGTCACGTTATGCGGTATAATAAGCATGCAGAATCCATTAACCAAACAGAAGTACAAACTAGGGAGACAGATGATGAGTAAAGTAGGGGCATTGATATTGTCCGGAGGAGGAAATGCGGAGCAGTCGCATGTCATAAACCTGCATTTTGCCGAATTGATCAACAAACAGAAGCCGGTATTATATATCCCTCTGGCCGGTGATCCTCAAGTTAGAACGTATAAAGAAAGTTACGATTATATCGTACAAGCTTTTCAAGAAGTGGGAATTAAAGAAATTGTGATGTGGACAGATGTTTCTCGAAAATCACGTCAGGATTTAGAACCTTTCTCAGCTATTTATATAAGTGGAGGCGATTCTCAGCGACTATTACACATAATAAAGGAAGCTGATTTTGATGAGGCGTTAATCGAGTACTTTCAAGACGGCGGGATCATTTACGGACAAAGTGCAGGAGCGATTATATTCGGGAAAGAGATCACCCATTTTAAAAGTGGACATCCTGTGGCTGGACTTAACTTAATAGAAGATCGCTCAATCTGGTGTCACTATAAGCATAAGGACGATCAAGCCATACATAAACGTGTGAAACGACTGCGCCATCCGATTTTATTACTGCCGGATGGAAACGCCATTCATTGGAACGGGGAACATATGCGTTCGATTGGCACTCGTTCTTCATTTTTAGTAGATGAATTTGGGAAAAAAGAGCCGACCGAGGAGGTGGAGGATGAAGTATAACATCCGTAAAGCAAAAGCGGCAGATGCTGAAGAGATTGCGAAAGTCAGCACAAGCAGCTGGAAATCCACGTATGAAAATATTCTTCCTGACTCCTTTTTATCCTCTCTAGATCCTCGCAATAAGCGATCCAAGTGGGAAGAATTTATCGTTGAAGAGGCAGAGAATTTTGTTTATGTTGTTGAGACCATGGATGGAGAGGTCGTTGGCTTTTGTCATGGCGGTTTAGAACGAACGAGGAACTATCCTTTTAGAGGTGAATTGTACGCCATTTACTTTTATAAAGAGGTGCAAGGAGATGGTCTTGGTCAAAAGCTGTTAGAGGTGCTGGCTCGTAAACTTCAAAGTGAAGGAATTCAATCGATGCTCGTATGGGTGCTTGAAGAAAATCCTTACCGTCGGTTTTATGAAACACTTGGTGGAGCTGTGCTCGATGAAAAGCAAATAACAATCGATGGTTATGAACTTACTGAAGTTGCTTACGGGTGGACTGATGTAAGTGTCATGATCAATAATTAGATTAGAAGAGGTGAGTAGAGATGAGCCGCACAAAATTAAATTTAGAAAAGATCATCTTTATTGGAAGAACCTACGAAGAGTATCTTGACATGTTTTCATTAAATGAAGAAGCGTTAAAGGGAAAGAAAATTCTCGATTGTCCTTCTGGTGCTTGTTCATTCACGGCAGTTGGAAGGTCAAAAGGGATGGATATTACCGCAGCTGATATGGCTTACGATCATTCTGGCGCAGTTCTTGAAAATAAAGGGAAGCAAGATTTACATCATGCGATGGAACACATGGAAAAGGCAAAGAACAATTACATATGGAGTTACTTTCAAAATATTGAGGAGTTAAAGAAGTATAGACAGAGTGCATTGGAAAATTGTACACAGGATTGGAAAGAAGCCAGTGATCGTTATCTTCCTGTTGTGCTTCCTGAACTTCCTTTTAAAGATGAAGAGTTTGAGCTCGTTCTATCCGCTCATTTCTTGTTTATGTATGCAGACCGCTTAACCTATGAATTTCATCTAAGATCGCTTGAAGAGCTGCTGAGAGTTACCAAAGAAGAAGTCCGTATTTTTCCTCTCGTTGACTTAGAAGGCAAACGTTATAAAAGAATGGATGATTTGGTTGAGCACTTAAGCTCTCAAGGCTATGCAGTGGAGGAGGTCAACGTTTCCTATGAATTTCAAAAGAACGCTAATTCGATGCTCGTTGTTACTAAAAAAAAGAAGGAGAGGACTAAATGAGTACGTCTAAAAAGAAAATATGGTGGGGGATCGGAGCTGCTATCCTTGCGATTTACCTAATTTCGATCTGGCAATACCCGTACAGCCCGATCAGTTTTTACAAAAATGTAGAAGTGACGAATGCTCACACCTATACAGAAGAAGACATTTTAAAACCTCTGGATGACGTCTGGGAATCGGACGAAGCCATAGACGATGTGACTGTTAATCGGTTGTACATTATGAAGAATATTTACGATTTTGATTGGTTGTATCAAGAAAGTGCTCAATTGCCGCCTGAAGAACTTATGATGGCTGAGGTCAGAGTGGAGCAATC
Organism: Halobacillus andaensis; assembly: GCF_014636475.1. Classification (GTDB taxonomy): domain Bacteria; phylum Bacillota; class Bacilli; order Bacillales; family Halobacillaceae; genus Halobacillus_A; species Halobacillus_A andaensis. The sequence goes on along the minus strand of NZ_BMEL01000001.1, from coordinate 1,031,115 downwards.
AATCGATGCTGCATTCTCCCTTGCTCTATACCAAGAAGGGTATGATCAGGAAACGAAAAGCGCTTTAGATTTATTCGTTACCAATCTGCAGCATCTTGAAAATGAGTTAAGAGTTACGAAAGACGATGAATGGGCTTCAAGAAAAGAATTACAAAATCGCTACAGCAGCATTCGCAAGGTCTATAGACAAAATGCTCAGTCTTTTAAAGAATTTTACAACGTGTATCATAGCAGCAGAGGTGCATAAATTTCTACTTAAAAGAACTTTAAGCGAATACTGCCTATTAATTAAATGTACCATACGAGAAATTAAGGAGATGAGATGGTGAGAGACAATAATGAAACGCCGGAAATGTGCCGAGAAAGATTAAAGCAAGAAGAATCAAAAAGCAGCATGGCCAGCAGTGCTCAAGGTTCGGGACTCCCGGACTTAGTCGGCGGGTTAAGCTGGAAGGGAACGGGGATACTGGTTACAGCTATGATTATCGGGTTTATTGCCTTCCTTTACCTCTTTAATTAGGAGCATAAATAGTCCTTCTTCCCTATCCTCGAAACATTCACGCGAGGTTATAGTATAAGAATAATAGTTGCTAACAACTCACTACATCTAATACAGAATAGGCGGAAAAGCAATTGGAGAAAAAATCAGCAGTTTTTATTTTCATCATCTTGCTGACGTTACTTTTAGGAATGCAAAAGGTACAACCACAGTCGTATTATCACCAGGAAGAAGAATTGAGTGCTCAACATTCAATTGCGGCTGTTTCGCAGGTTAATTCCATCCCTTCTTTGTCCAGCAAAGAAGTAGTTCTGCTTCCGGTTTCAATTATAAAAAACGTTTTCTGCACAACTTTTCTTCAAAAAAGGAGCTTTATCCAACCTCATGCTGTGTACGCTATTCTTTATCAAGAAAACGAAGGCTTTTATCCGTAATCCTTTCCACTGACCTTAAGAATATAGGAAAGGAGAAGGATGATGAGTACTGAACGAAGAGAAAGCCTTGAATTTGTTGGATTCACTTTCATAGTGCTTACTTTATTCTTTGGATTGATTGTTCTTTCAGGTATCTTCTCAGGTGTACATTGGTTAGAAATAATGCCGAATTTTTCAAGGGACTTTGTGAACGTTGAAGTGTTCCGTGACCTACTGAACTTCCGAGAAAACTGATAGAGGGAAGGGCTTTTTCTTTAGAAAATAAAGTTGACGCCATTTGATAGTTACCGTCGGTGCCGCGTTTTTTTCTTGGGGGTTTTTACTGGTAGTAGTGGCAATGGAAAGGTGAGACAGCGACATAACGTCAGAAGATAACGTCCTATCTCTAAACGATAGCGCCCTAACTCCAGTTAATAACGCTTTAACGACAAAGATAGCGACATTTCTTCAATAGTCTCAACAATAAATGAAGGCCGCCAAATTGAATATGGCGGCCTCCGTTTTTTTGTTGTAAATGACTAGTCTAATGCTTTCTTCAACTGATCGAGCATAGTTATGTTTTGAGGTGTCGTGCCCTTATAGTCTTCAACTTCAAAGCTGTCGGCTATTTCGCCTCGAAATGTGAAATCAGAAGGTTAGCCATTGGATTTCAAATAGTCTACGAGAGTACGCTTATCCCATCCCATTAAAGGTGTGGCGTAGGTCAGTCCTCCTTGATCTTCCCAGTAAATGTGCTTATCTTTATTTTTTCCTTTATCTTTGCTCTGCTCATCTTCTGTTGAACTGCCAAGTTTAACCCCCATCGCTTCAGCCATTATTTTCGGAAGATCCGTATTCTCAACTAATCCGGAAAAGTCATCAGATGCTGGTCCATATGCATAAATTGGGACATCCACACCGGTATGTACTGAACTCGTCCCTCCTACAAGGGCCCGGTCACTAACAACATTATTGATGGCTTCGTTTGGTTTTTCTGCTGAACGAATCGTTTCTACTTCATCATCCGTTAACTCTAACCCTGTATACTCCTCTACGACTTGTGCGATATTACTCTGATCCTCATTCAATTGCTCAGCCATGTTCCAGAAATTAAGATCCCAGATGATCCGATTAACCGGAAATTATGTGCTCTGTTGAATGAGGGAAAAGATGGAAAGGCGGTTAAATTAGAGAGAGAAACATTTGGCTTGTCGCTCATTGAAAGCAAACACTACGTAGATGTCTTGAAGAATCAGTGGAAGGACGAAGAGGATGAAAAATCGCATTAATTTTACGTTTGTTTTTTACTCATCACTTGTTTATGGATTCTATTTGGATTATGGACGCAGCCGCTTGCCAAGTTCATTTTTTCGCAGGGGGGATTGCCTGGTGGAAGGGAAGAAAATACATATTATTGGGTCTGTAGCGAGCGGGAAAACGACGTTAACTGGAAAACTGTCTGCTAAACTTGATATCCCTTATTATGAGCTTGATAACGTGGTATGGATCAGAAATAAAGAAGATATTCGAAGGACTGAACGAGAAAGAGAAGAGTATTTAAATCATATTCTCGTGTCCGAGGCTTGGATTGTGGAAGGTGTTCATCACGAGCCGTGGATGATGAAAAGTTTTCAGGAAGCTGACGTCATCATCTTTCTAGATAATGCTTATAAACGACGTAAGTATAGAATCATTAAGAGGTTTATAAAGCAAAAGCTGGGCTTTGAAAAAGCTAACTATACCCCGACTTTTTCGATATTCATTAAAATGTTTAAATGGAATGCTTCTTTTGAGAGGAATCCCGTCATTTTGGAGAAGTTGGCCGATTATGAAGAAAAACTAGTAATCATTCGAAACGATCGTACGTTTATTGAGGAGGTAAAATCGTGCAAATTAGACATGTAACAGCCGATGATTATGGTGTGATCTCGCCTTTAATTAATGATTGGTGGGGTGGACGATCGATGGCTGATATGCTGCCGAAATTGTTCTTTATTCATTTTAAAGATACCAGCTTTGTGGCAGAAGAGAATGGGAAAATTATAGGTTTTCTCATCACATTTTATTCTCAAACGCATAAAGATGAAGCTTATGTTCATTTTGTCGGCGTTGATCCGGAATATAGACAAAAAGATATCGCTAGAAAGCTTTACGGTGAATTTTTCAATGTCGTCAAACAATCAGGACGTTCCATCGTTCGTGCGGTGACATCTCCGATCAATAAAACTTCAATTGATTTCCACACGAAGATTGGATTTGATTTCGACCATGGAGACAAAGTGATGAATGGTGTGCCTGTGGTCACCAATTATGATGGAAAAGGACAAGAACGCGTTCTTTTTATCAAGCATGTAAAGTAATTTTAGCCAAAAAATTCTTCCTTCGTGATAAGCTAATGAGGAAAGTCGTTTCAAGGAGTGAGTGCATGAAGGAAAATCAGAGATTGACGGTCAGCGGTGCATTAACCGTTGGAGATTATAGAAGGCATAACAATTACCATATGAAAAAAGTGAAACTTATTTATTTTCTTGCAGCGTTCGCATTGTTTTTTTATGTGAGTTTTCGATCAATGGAAGGTCCATGGCTTATTTCATTACTCGTGACGAGTGTGGTCTCTTTTCTCCTCGCTGGTTTCGTATTGTTGTTTCTCATTCTTATGATTAATGTGAGAGCCACTAGAGAGTTTAATAAAGATCGCAGACTGCAAAGTGAAATCACCTATATATTCCGTTCGATGGATATTAAACAGAAGTTCGAGAAATCAGTGAACCAATATCAATGGTCTGATCTCTTGTCTGTGCAAGAGCAAAAGGATCTTTTTCAATTATATGTATCTAAGCATCACGCATTAATTTTGTCCAAGTGGTTCTTTGATACAGAAGAGGAAATCGATACGTTTAAAGCCATGATTAAGAAATATGCTGATACGAATCAAATTAAATTTCTTTAAGCAGGAGAATGGATCCAGGCATCGAATCTTTTCAATAGACAGGCGATAAAAAGGAAAGGAGCATAAAGAAGACATGAATCTTTCCCTTTCGAAAATCAGCCCAAATTTATGGTTCGAGTACCAGGCGGAACAAGCGGCGCAGTTTTATGTTTCCACCTTTTCTAATTCCAGGATTCTTAACGTTGCTTACTATGGCGATGCAGGGCCGGGACCTGCTGGAAGTGTGATGACCGTTTCATTTGAAATTGAGGGAATGTCCTTTATCGCTTTAAACGGCGGTGCCCATTTTTCATTTTCTCCAGCTATTTCTTTTTTAGTTGATTGTGACACGCAGGAAGAAATAGATGAACTTTGGGAAAAGCTTTCTAAAGATGGGGAGGAAGTGGAATGTGGCTGGCTGGCTGACCAGTTTGGTGTGTCGTGGCAAATTGTTCCTAAATTGTTACGTGAACGATTAAATGATCCTGATCCAATAAAAGCACAACAAGTGATGAAAGCCATGCTTCAAATGAAGAAGCTGGAAATTAAAGAGTTAGAAAAAGCTTATCATCAATAAGAAATCAGCAACTTTACTTTGGTTGAGTGGACGGCCGATCCTTTCCATATTTTCTATGGAAGGTTTCTCTTTTTTTGGTACTCTAAAAGCTCTGCCTATTATTCTTATGTTAATTGGTGTTGTTAGTTGGACATATGCTATCAAAGAATACAAAAAAATGCTGGAACATAAGTAAAGCTGTGATGTCAAAAACGAACAATCGTATAACGCAGATGATTAGCGTAGTATTTTGACGGGACGGCGTACACTCGATTTAACATAAATCATCCGAACTGATTTCAATAGTATCGTTCGGATGATTTTTTGCTTTATTCAGTTTTGTTCCTGCCTCTTCTTATATAAGTTAAGTATACCATTCCTCAGATGAAAAAATTAGACTATTCATTTTCTTATAAATTGGTAATGTTAAGAGGTGTATAGAGGGAGGGCAAAAATGATTCATTACCAAATCGAGCCGGTTGAAGGGTATTCACCTAAGGTTGGAGAACTTGTTTCTATGCTGGAGCATACAAAAGAAGTTACGTTAGAAGAAGTAGCATATTTAACTGTTGAAGAACTAGATGCTTTGCCTTACGAACAGGGGAACTCGATCGCAGCTCTCTTATATCATATAGCGGCGATTGAATTTGTCCATCAGGTGATTTCATTTGAAAACCGGGATCTAACTGAACGGGAAAAATCAAAATGGGGAATCGCTTTAGAGTTAGGAGAAATGGCTAGACGCAGTATAAAATATAAAGACATTCACTATTACACCGCCTTATTGAATGAAGTGCGAGCGGACACCTTAAAACAATTGAAAGTAAAAGATGATAAGTGGTTATGTGAATTGAAGCACTGGCCGAATGGAATTCCACATAATAATTATTACTTGTGGTATCACGTAATGGAGGATGAGATTAATCATCGAGGGCAGATAAGGATGATGAAAAGGCTGCTAAATAATAAAGAGTTGTTATGAAACCATTAGCAGTGGCTAAGCTTTTGAACAACACTGGGATCACAACGAACGTGAAAAAGAATAAGAAAGGGACAGTTTCTCTTGTAGAAACTGTCCCTTCATTTACATGTATTAATTTTGAACGGATTGTTCGCCTTCCCATGCAATTAATATTTTCCCTAATTCTTTCTCAAGACTTGCTAACTTCTCTTGTTCAGTTTCTGAAAGGTTGGCTATGTGATAGTCGTTACTGTTCATGAAAGTAGAACCTCCTTAAGAATATCTACTTTCAGTATTTGCTGAAAGGAAGGTCCTATTCCCCTTATCTTGAAACAAATTTGTTATCCGTAACCCAAAAACGCCACGGAAAATCACGCGCATCTCCTGAGTTCTCAATACCGATTCTTTTTCCCTGTGAAATGTGAGCAGGTTTAAAACCCTCTCTAATATAAAGGGGAGGATTGTCATAAGGACGGCCGTAATCGCTGCGAATAATCCCCAAAGCTTTTGTTAGTTTTCCAGGTCCATTCGTTAAATCCTTCTCCTTTTTATCTCCTCGTCTTTCGTACATTAAGTTGATTCCTTCGAGAGGCTCAACAGCGCGGATGAGAACAGCTTCCGGGCTTCCTTCCTCGCCGCTGACCACATTAACGAGGCAGTGGGTATGCATCACATACGTATAAGCATATCCTGAAGGTCCGAACATAACCTCTGTTCGTTTCGTTCTTTTATAGTTGTAACTGTGAGCCGCACGATCAACCGGTCCGATATAAGCTTCTGTTTCCACAATATAACCTGAAGCCGTACCTTCGTCCGTTTCCTTCACAAGCTCGCACCCTAAGAGGGAGCGGGCGAGTTCTAACGTTGGCTGCTCGTAAAAGTCTTTTGGCAGAACATTCATTATTCGTAACACCTCTTATAAAATGGTTCTATCACTAATTATTATGTGATAATCTTTGATTACCAGTATTTTCTAGGGAGTTATGTCCCACTATCTATAGAAATCGATTTTCACTGGTAAAATTATGAATTTCGTCGGTAAAACTAAAGGAGGTCAGCTGGAAATGGATTTCCTACTAAATGTAGTGCCTGGTATCCTCATGGCTATAGGATTTGTTTTCATGCTCTACCTATTGTATCATCGCAAGTTTGCTTTTGCTTTATTACTGATCGTTTGCCTGGCAGGGCTGTCCGTTTATTACTACGGACTATGGGTAGTACGGCGTTTTGAAGGCATGGGAGTGAGCTTATTAGGGGTTAGTATATTTCTCTTTGGGTTGATTGTTTTGCTCATCATGCTGCTTATTAGAATGATAAATTCTAATAGAGGAGAGAGTAAATGAATTTAACAACGAATCGTTTATATTTGAGGCCTTATATGCCGGAGGATGAAGGGTTTTTACAATCGATGCTGACTAATCCTTAAATGATGCAGTATATAGGTGATGGAGAAGTCAAGGATCAGGAGGGTATGAAAGCGTTCCTGCATTGGATTTACGATACATATAAACAACACCCTGATTTAGGGATGCATGTAGTCATCAGAAAAGAGGATAATGCCAAGATTGGTCACTCTGGTCTCGTGCCTCAACGTATGGATCATACAGAAGAGATAGAGCTGGGATACTGGATTGACCAGCGTTATTGGAAAAATGGGTACGCAACTGAAGCTGCGGCCACGTTAGTGAATGTCGCCTTTCAGCAATTACATGTAGATAAACTGATGGCTCTCGTTCAACCTGGAAATGCGGGGTCCATCAGCGTCGCCACCAAGGCAGGGATGGAATTTGAGAAAGAAATTCAGCTTGATGTGAAAAAAGTGCTCGTCTACTCCATGAGTAAGAGGTTACGCTGATAAATTTAAAAATTTGCTGATATTTTTCAAAAACTGCTGATAAAATAAATTATTCGCTGAAATATCTTTATAACCGCTTATATATTTCGATTTCCGCTGATAAAAATAGCTGGTTCCATTCTAAAATAACGTATTAGAAAAGTGCTTATCACTCTTTTGATAAGCGCTTTTCTTTTGCCAAAATTCTTTCCTATGAAAAAAACTCTTTCCAAATTAAAGAAATTGGACTATAATCATAACTGTAATACATATACTAATACAGTTAATACAGATAAACCTATGGTTTGGAGGTGTATACATGTTTGAGCTGGATGTTAGAAGTCGAAAACCGATCTACGAGCAGTTGGTGGAAAAGTTAAAGCAGTTAATCATTACTAATGTTTTAAAAGAGGATGAAAAACTTCCTTCCGTTCGGGAATTGGCTCAGCAGCTGACGATCAATCCTAATACGATTCAAAAAGCCTATAGGGAGCTGGAATCTCAAGGCTATATCTATTCCTTAAAAGGAAAAGGGAGCTTCGTTCATCCTGTAAAACCATCAGAGAATGAAGAGGAGTTGAACAAAGTGAGGGAAGAGTTGAGAAAGTTATTCGCTGAGGCGATCTATCTTGGAATGACTTCAAAAGAAATTGAATCACTTCTTCGGGAAGTAGAAAGGGGACAGGAGAATGATTGACGTATGTAAGGTTCATAAATCATTTGATAACGATAAAGTACTTCATGAAGTGACCTTTCATGTAGACAAAGGATCCATCTACGGTTTATTAGGATCCAATGGAGCAGGGAAGACGACGCTGATGCGTCTGGTTGTCGGTATATTAAAGCAGCAGTCCGGTAAGGTGATGGTCAATGAGGAAGAAGTTTTTGAAAATCAAGATATGAAGCAGCGAATGGTCTTTCTTCCGGATGCCCTTTACTTTTTACCTCAATACACCGTAAAGCATATGGCGAATTATTATAAAGACCTCTATCATTCGTGGAATGAAGAGCGGTACCAAAAGTTAAAAGACGTTTTTCAATTAGAGGAAAATAAAAAAATCAGTCAATTTTCAAAAGGAATGCAGAGGCAAGTAGCTTTTTGGCTGGCCATGTCGTGCATGCCGGATGTTCTGGTTTTAGATGAACCGTTCGATGGATTGGATGCTGTCATGCGGAAAAAAGTACGCAGCCTCATGATCCAGGACGTGGCGGAGCGTGACATGACGGTATTGATTTCTTCGCACAACTTAAGAGAAGTGGAAGATATTTGTGATCACGTCGGTATTTTACATAAAGGACAGATGCTTCTTGAGAGGGATTTAGATGATTTAAAAGCCGATGTTCATAAAATTCAGGTGGCTTTAACGGGTGATCAGGAAGCCATTTTAAACAGTGATCTCGACATTCTCTATTACGAAAGAAGGGGAAGCGTTCTTCTTATGATTGTAAAAGGAAACGACCAGGACATATCGGCAGCCATTCATCAGTATCAGCCGGTTATTTTTGATCGCCTTCCGCTTACATTAGAAGAGATTTTTATTTATGAGCTGGGAGGTGCGGGTTATGCCATTGAAAACATCCTCGTTTAAGAAAGAGATGTTCAAGCAGGATTTTAGGAACGTCGGCTGGATTAGTATTGTTTATTTTATCGGGCTGATGTTTACGTTGCCCTTACAGTTAGCCATGGCGCTTAGTGATGATGTGATTGAAGCAGCGAACTATGGAATGTATCCAAAGGATACAGGATTATTTTCATCGACATTTTTATTCGAGATTCAAATGATTCTCTTGTTTGGGCTGCCTGTGTTGATGGCTGTGTTCCTGTTTCGTTATTTGCACGTCACGTCATCTTCAGACTTTGTTCATAGTCTGCCGATACGTCGTGAAACATTGTTTAACTACCGCTTAATGAGTGGTTTTGTTTTATTACTGGTGCCAATCCTATTGATTGGCTTCATTATGCTTCTTTTCATAGGGTTTGCTGATGTCGTTGACTTTTATAATATCGCTGACCTCGGAAACTGGCTATTGTTAATGATCATTGTATCGTGGTTCGTTTTTATGGCAGGAGTATTTGTCGGAACGTTAACGGGGCTGTCAGCTGTGCATGGTGTTTTGACTTTTATTCTTCTTTTGTTTCCGATGGGTATTGTTGCACTTGTTTTTTACCACATCAGCTTTTACGTCAATGGTTTTTCAGGGAGTACAGTGCTCGATCAATCCATTCCCCATTTGTCGCCGATTGCTGATGTAGCTGATTTCTCCAGCATCGATGCAGGGGAAGGTTTTATACCCGTAAGTTACTCGGTTCTAGGGATTTATGTACTCATCACGGTATTGTTTTACTTTATTTCCAGGTTTATTTATAAAAAGCGGCAGCTCGAGTCAGCGTCGCACCCAATTGCTGTTTCCTGGCTCAGGCCGGTTTTTAAGTTTGGGGTTACCTTTTGCTTCGCGTTATTTGCCGGAATGTATTTCGGAGAAACTCAAAACACGTATGGATGGATCATCTTTGGATACTTCTTCGGTGGGATTTTTGGGTTCTTCTTATCTGTTATGCTTCTGCGTAAAACGTGGAGAGTGTTCTCGGTCCCCCAGTGGAAGGGGCTTGCTGTTTATGGAGCAGTGGCTGCTTTATTGATTGCTTTAATTCCTCTGGTCTTTATCACCTACGAAAATCATGTTCCTGCCAGCGGTGAAGTCAAAGGTGTTTACTTAGGCACCAGCTACTATCAGTATGACGAGTATATGACAAGTGAAGAAAATCAGTTGATTGAATCAGAGGATACGATTGAGACGGTTAAAGTTTTGCATGAAAAACTTCTTCAAGAAGGAGATCCGCTTAAGCGAGACGGGGAAAGGATTTTCATTGCTTATGAATTAGAGAACGGGGAGGAGACGTATCGTTCGTATCAAGCAGACCTCGCTCGCTTACAAGAAGAACTAGACGCTATTTCCAAAACGAAAGAATATAAAGAAATGAACAATCCTATCCTTAATGTCGATATTGATCAAGTTGATCGCCTAAGTATTCATGCCCCCTATAAGGGAAGTAATATAGAAATTGTAGAACCTGATAAAATAGCAGGCTTTTTGGAAAATGTGAAAAAGGACATTTATCAGTTGCCTTATCAGAGGGTAAATGGTGCAGCTGAATTAGGTTCATTTGTCGAGGCAACGATTAACGGTGAAGAGCCTGTCCACTTTTCATTAGAGCTGACGTATTTAAATACACAGGAATGGCTGATAGAAGAAGGGCTTCAAGAGCAAGTCATGCTGCAAGCCGATGATGTTGAATACGTCGAGGTTTATGAGTGGCAGCATTCCCGTGATTTACCTCCAGACTTGGCTATTGAACAAATGAAAGAATCAGGTAAAGTTCCTTTGAGGATTGAAAATGCTGATCGCATAAACGAAATGCTGGAGGCTCCTTCTAACCAATCCAACGGGGCTTACTTAGTCGGTTTTTATTTAGATGAAGGCCGGGGTTACGTCAATCCAGTCATGGGTGTTCATGAAAATGATGCTCCAGAGTTTGTTATAGAAGCTCTGGGAAATGAGAAATAACTGCGATTTATAAAATGATTGACCAACTCTACTATACAGCGTAAGAAAAACGTGGACCAGGCTGAAACTGGTCCATTTTTTTGTTGAATGGTGTCTATCCAACTACCTATTTAATTTGTGTGCTTTTATAGGGGCTTTCGTTGAATGATGTCGTTTAATAGTCGAATGGAACCGTAGAATTTCATCATTCGATGAATGGCCTTCTATAAATTAGCAGTAATTAGGAGGTATCGTCTATATGATATATTTCGAATATTCTGTAAAATGTAGAACAATATAGAAAGGAGGAGAAATATTGAACGTAAAACGTACTCGGTTTTTATCTTGGTTTGTCATGATTGTGCTTTTGTTCACCATGTCATTACCAGCAGGAGCCCTTGCCAAAGGACCACAGCAATCAAATGATGAAGTGGCCTATGGAACAGAGGGAATGGTAGCTACTGCTCACCCGGCGGCATCAGAAATAGGAGCGGAGGTTCTTCGCAAAGGCGGCACTGCAATGGATGCAGCGATTGCCATTCAATTGGCACTTAACGTAGCTGAACCTATGATGTCGGGGATTGGCGGCGGTGGTTTTATGATGGTGTACGATGCTAATGAAGACGATGTCTCCATCATTGATAGTCGTGAACGTGCTCCAGCAGGGGCTACCCCAGATATGTTTCTTGATGAAAACGGGAATGTCATCCCTTTTTCAGAGCGCCATATTAGCGGAGATGCAGTAGGTGTTCCTGGAACGTTGAAAGGGTTAATGACAGCCCATGAAGAATGGGGAACGCAGCCTTTTAATCAACTGATTAACCCAGCCATTAAGCTTGCCCAAAAAGGGGTAGAGGTCAATGATGTCCTTGCGGATGCTATTGAAGATAATCAGTATGAATTAGGCAGAAGTGCAGCAAAGGATGTGTTTATGCCTAATGGGGAACCATTACAGGAAGGCGAATTATTAGTTCAGGAAGATTTAGCTAACACTTTTAAGGAAATTCGGAAAAGCGGCCTTGATGCCTTTTACGGCGGTGAAATTGGTCAGGCACTGGCAGATACCGTCCAAGAATTTGGGGGAAGCATGACCAGTCAGGATTTGGCTAATTATGAACTATCAATTGATGAACCTGTAACAGGCACGTACCGGGGGTATGAGATTGTTTCGATGTCGCCTCCGAGTTCAGGAGGACTGACCGTTCTTCAAATGTTAAAAATGTTAGAAGGCTTTGACTTTAGTGAGTACGATGCAAGGTCGCCTGAAAAGTACCATTTACTGGCTGAAGCGATGCACCTTGCCTATGCCGATCGAAATGCATACATTGGAGATACACAATTTGTGGATGTACCTATGGAAGGTATGTTGAATGAAGAATACTTAGCAGAGCGTGCCTCTCTTATTGAATTTGGCCAGGCAAATGAAAATGTCGAACCGGGAGATCCATGGGCTTATCAAGATGGAGCACCTGAAGCGACGGTTAATGAAGAGGATGACCGCGAAATTGGAGAGACGACTCATTTCAGTGTAGCAGATAAATGGGGAAATCACGTGTCCTATACGACGACGATTGAACAAGTCTTTGGTTCCGGAATTATGGTTCCTGAATATGGTTTCATGCTGAATAATGAAATCACGGACTTCAGCGCTGTGCCAGGCGGTCCTAATCAGGTTGAGCCAAACAAACGTCCAATGAGCAGTATGACGCCTACGATGGTATTTGAAGATGGCGAACCATTTATGACACTCGGTTCACCAGGCGGACCTACCATTATCACTTCTGTCCTTCAAACACTCGTAAATGTCATTGATTATGATATGGAGTTAAAGGATGCCATTGAGGAGCCGAGAATTTATAGTGCTTCTTACCCTCAAATCAGGTGGGAGGAAGGTATACCAACTGATGTTAGAGACACAATGGAAGAATGGGGACATGAATGGCAGAGCAGTCCTGTAGAAATAGGAAATGTCCAAGCTATAAAGATCCTGGAAGACGGGACTTATAAAGGTGCTGCCGATTCCTCTAGAGCAGGTACTGCGGTTGGTTTAGACAAAACCGCGGGCAAGCCGTTGAAAAAATAATGTGATCAACTAAAAACGAACATTCGTAAAAAGCAGATCATGAGCGTAGTCAAAATACGAAGAATTCTGTGGGAACAGCCCGAGCCGAAGATCCCGCAGGAAAGCGCTCTTTGCTTTCTGAGGAAGCTGAGGACGTGCCCACGGAAAGCGAAGTATTTTGACGAAGCGGCGCACATTCGATGTAACATAAATAATCCGAACTGATTTCTATAAAATCGTTCGGATTATTTAATGCTTTATTCTATTTTACCCAGACTGTTTTTAATGTTGAGCTTCTTTTAATTCATACAATGGAACTTCTTGAATGATGTTTGGCTGATCCATCGGATGAACTCGAGCGGTCTCATTTCTTTCAATGACTTCTTCAATATAGACGTGTCTGTCCTCATGAGTGACATCGATCATTTCAGGGGAGTGGAAGATTTCTTTTGCTCGTTCTTTGTTCATACATAACGTCCTCCTTTACCAAGTCGTTATGTTATTCTCACCCGAACCTATAGATCTATTCGTGAGGTGGTAAAAATTTATAAGGAACCTTTACAAAGCGTTTCTATATGATAAGTTAATGTTCGGATCATTTTCTCATACATGAAGGTGGCAGGATGTAACAGATGGTGCAGTGCCATGCCATCAACTAACGCATGTAACCGATCAATTTCAACATCTAGATCGAGATTTTCTTTAAGAAGGTCAAGAGAGTATAGGAGCTCGATGACATTCCTTAATCCTTGATGCATTTCGGAATAAACGGTTTCACTTAGTGCTTCAAGCTTCGCATCGACGAGCGTTTTGGCAGAGAAAACAAACCATACCTCCATTTCAATCCGCCGCTCTTCATCCACAGGCAATAACTCGCATATCGCTTCAGTTACCATCTCCATGGGAGAGCCTTCAAAATTTTTTCCTTCAGCTCGTTGTTTTACGCGTTCAGATACAAGCTCCATCGAAAATAATAATAACTCTGATTGAGTTGAAAAGTAGTGACGTAAAGCACCTACTGATAATCCGGCTGTTTTTGCAATTTTTCTTACAGTAGCTTGTTCTAATCCATCCTCTACAATCACTTTCCAAGTGGCTTCTGCTATTTGAATTTTTCGTTTATCATGATCAACTAATTTTGGCATAAATATATTTTAACACAATTGTATTAAATAAATAAATTTGGTATTATTTAATACAAACGTATTAGAAAAAGGGGTGCTGATTTGATTGGTTGGTTAATTATTGCGTGTGAAATAGGATTTTGGGTATTTGTCTTAGCAGGATTAATCGCTAGATATGTTTTCAAGAAAAAGAAGCTAGGAGCTCTGCTGCTTATTTGTACCCCTATCGTAGATATTATCCTGCTCGCAGCCACTGTTGCTGACCTGAAGAATGGGGCTGTCGCAACGACTGTACACGGAGTTGCTGCAGTTTATATTGGTATTAGTGCGGCATATGGCCATCAACTGATCCAATGGGCAGATGAAAGATTTGCTTATTGGTTCGTACATGGGCAAAAACCAGTTTCAAAGAAAAAATATGGAGTTGAACATGCGAGAAAGGAACGAAAGGGCTGGTATCGTCATGTTTTGGCATGGATGATTGGAGGAGTACTAATAGGAGCTATTATTTTATTTGTTAATAACATTTCTCAGACGGAGGCATTGTTTCGCACCCTGCAATTATGGTCCTTCGTTTTAGTTATTGATTTTTTCATTAGTTTTAGCTACACCTTAATGCCGAGAAAAGAAAATGGGATGAACGTTTAATTAAAAATGGCCCCGGTTACTAAACCGAGGCCATGATCTATTTCATCATTAGAATGTAACTTCTTGACCGTAGTAAGCCGCTTCGAACAATTTCTTCATCTCTTCTACAGACGTTTCACGTGGATTCGTACCTGTACAAGGGTCTTCCATAGCATTCTCTGCCATTTTATCTACATGTTCTTTAAACAGTTCTTCAGAAACACCAAATTCTTTAAGTGTATTTGGTACATCCATTTCGCGATTCAGGTCACGAACCCAGGCGATTAATGAATCGACTAGCTCTTTATCTGAATTTCCAGATAAGCCAATTCTTCGTGCAATTGCTGCGAAACGATCTTCGACTTCACTGCGATTAAATTGAATGACATATGGTAAATAAATAGCATTCGCACAACCGTGGGGCACTTCAAAAGTCGGACCGCTTTTATGAGCCATGCTGTGCACATTTCCGAGTACGGCATTTGCGAATGCCATGCCTGCCATCGCTTGAGCATAATGGACTTGTTCACGAGATTCCTGGTCTCCATTATAGGAGGACAGCAGATGATCTTTTAAGATTTCGGCCGCTTCGATCGACAATGAATTCGTAAATGTAGTACGTGGTTTAGCTACATAGGCTTCGATGCTGTGAGTCACTGCATCCATTCCACTATAAGCTAAAACTTTCTTAGGCATGGCTTCAACCATTACGGGATCAATGATCGCAAGGTCTGGAGTAAGTTCGAAGTCCGCCAATGGATACTTTACGCCTGTTTCTGAATCTGTAATGACGGAAAGGTTAGAGATTTCAGAAGCCGTACCGCTAGTCGTAGGAATACCGGCGAATTTAGCTTTTGATCGTAATTCTGGCAAGTTGAACGGCTGAGCCATGTCTTCGAATGTTAAATCTGGATGTTCAAAAGAAATCCACATCGCTTTTGCCGCATCCATTGGGGAGCCGCCGCCGATTCCAATAATCCAATCGGGCTGGTAATCGTTAAGAACAGGAAGGTGCTCCTGAACCAGTTGGGTAGAAGGTTCTTGTGTAATCCCTTCAATCACTTTTGTCTCAATGTTGGCTTCAGAAAGGTTATTTTGAATCGTATCTAAGTTGCCGTTTTCTTTGACGGATCCGCCGCCAATCACTAAAACAGCTTTTTTACCTTTGATTGATTTTAATATATCTAGTGCATCTTTTCCGAAATAAATATCGCGTGGAATAGTAAATCGATTCATGTTGATTGCCTCCTGTTTTTCTAGTTTTAGTGCTGGCATAACCAGCATATTACGTTGTCATTCACGAGAATGGGAATTGTTAAACATACGGATCGTCTTTTCATTCAATAAAATGGGGAAGGGAAAGGCATAGCAGAGTTCAAGTTCTTTCTAGAAAAGCCTGCAAATTCTTAATGTATCGTGTAAAATTGGGGCTAAGTATACCTATGGAAGTGATTAACGTGTCTAAGTTCATCGACTCAATAAGAGAATCTCATTTTTTAGGTGGACGAACCTTAAAAACAGGAATATCAGTATTCGTAACCGCACTGATCTGTGGTTTTTTTAATTTACCCGTTGTATTTGCTGTCATTACGGCTATTGTCACGATCGAACATACAGCCGCTGACTCGATTAAAAAAGCAGCCATTCGCTTTCCCGCCTCAGCTATAGGTGCTCTTTTAGCTACTACTTTTTATGCGATATGGGGAAAAAGCGCTCTAACATTTGCTTTAGCGGCTATGTTGACGATTGCCATTTGTCACAAATTAAAGCTGGATGATGGTATATTGGTTGCCACGATAACCGCCACGGCTATGATTCCAGATTTTCAGGATCAGCACTTTGTGTCGTTTCTGACAAGATTAGGAACGACATCGATCGGAATTGTCGTTTCTACGATCGTAAACTTTTTCTTGTTGCCGCCGAATTACACTTCTCGGATTTTTCAAAGTGTAAATGATTTATACGGACATGCAGCTCAGCTGCTTGAATCAATCGTAATCGCAGAAAAAGGAGCTTCTCATGAGAGGTCAAGGCGTATAAACCGCTCTTATCGTCAGCTCACAGCTCATTTAGAAAAGACGTATCAATTGTCTCAGTTCCAACGAGAGGAATGGAAATACCACAAGCATACGAATGAGGAAATGCGAGCTTTTCAATTTTCGCAAAGAAAGCTTGGGGCATTGCAGCAGATTACGTTTCATTTAGGCAACCTTCAATATGTGGAAGCAAACCTCTCAGAATTTAAGCCTCATGAACGTAAACTGATTGAAGAAGTGACCACTTCATACATGCAGATCTTAAAGGACCCAGCCCATCACATGAGTGAAGATCATTTTGTAACCGTCGAGAAGCTGGATGCTTTATTTTGGAAATGGAAAGAGAATCATGTGGAGCAGGAGAAACACTTTAGGCAGCATCTGCCGCCTCAGACGATTTTAATTTATGAACTACTAAGTTTGCATGATGTTCTTGAGGAAATAGCAGAACTGTGCCATTCGAATCAGCGGATCATTGAGCGATGTTACATAAAGTAGATATACGTAAAGAGGCTGGACAAAACTGAATAAGGCATAAAATAATCCGAACGATTTTATTAATCAGTTCGGATTATTTATGCGCCAAGAAATTTTTTTCCCTCGCTCCGTCAAAACACTTCGCTTTCCGTGGGCACGGACTCAGCTTCCTCGGAATGCGAAGAACGCTTTCCTGCGGGATCGCCCCTTGAGAAAGGGTCTTTTTTATATGTTAAGGCTTCACGATTTGTTTACACGAGACACGGAGAGGTGGAGTAAGAAAAGGTTTTTAACAAGTATTCCTGTTCATTGGAATAGGCATGTAGTAAGGGTGAACAAACTTTACAAAGAGGAGGAGGGACGGGATGATTCAAGTAGCGGGGGTCCCTTTTCAGCAAAATGATATAGGGACGATGGATAGCAGAGAACAAATGATTATTCGGCAGATGTTGGATTCACCGGCCGTTTATACTTATGGATCTAGGAATGAATTAATATTTGAAGTAAAACTGAGGAAAGAAATTGTGAAGAGTGCAGAATTAATGAACGGCAGTCAAGTCGAATTTGCTACTTTTGAAACAACTCGCAGCAATCCTGATTACTGGCTTTTATCGGGATATGGAGCGCTGCGTCTTAGACCAGGTGTACGACCTTCTGCTGCCATTAAGGATATCTTTACAAATAGTGACCGCTATGCTTTTGAATGTGCAGGGGCTATGCTCATCATTTACTATCATGCGGTATTGAATGTCTTAGGAGAATCTAATTTTAATCGAATTTTCCCTGATCTTTATATTTATAGCTGGCACGCGGATAGTGATCTTGGGTTATACCCTACGTACATCAATCGGTTTTTACCAGGAGATGTCGTATATTTTGATAATCCGGGCTTTGACCCTAGAGCACCTCAGTGGAGAGGAGAAAATGCGATTGTGGTTGGGAAGGACCTTTACTTTGGGCACGGACTCGGAATCATGACAGCGAAAGAAATGATTGAGACTCTCAATGAATTAAGACACCCGATGTCCACTCAGTCTGCGTATTTAACAAATTTAGTCGTTCGCCCATCCTTTAGACATTTACAGCAGTTTGCGGTTACGACGCGAAATGGAGCCGTACGTAAATACCAGCCTGCCATGATTTTGCATGATGAGAACTCGATTTCGTATGATCGCTACCGTTATTTCTTTAGTAAAGTGTTTAAACGGTAGTAGAAAGGAAAACGGATCATTAAAAAAACGCTTAGAGGAGCGCTCTAAGCGTTTCAGATTGTAGAGAAACCTTAATTATCTCTATTCCTTGCGTTGGGAAGAGGAATGCGTCGCTTTTCCAGTTCCTTTTCACCAGACAAAGTGAAGGAACTCTGTAATCGCATATTTTCATCTGTCCTAGCTAATTTTGTGAAAACTACCCTTTGTTTGCCATTGACTTCTGTTCAACTTTTTCTCGGACGTGGTGAGCGGCTTTTACCATGTTTGTCAGGGCCTCCGTTGTTTCAGTGACGTCTCTTGTTTTTAATCCACAATCAGGGTTGACCCAGAACTGACGCGGGTCAAGTACTTTCAATGCACGAAGAATATACCTTTCCATTTCTTCCACCTCAGGAACACGTGGACTATGAATATCATACACACCAAGTCCAATCCCTTTCTCGTACGACTGCTCTTCAAAATCAGCGATCAGTTCTCCGTGGCTTCTAGCTGCTTCAATAGAAATGACGTCGGCATCCAATTCATCGATCGTATTCATAATTTCTCCAAATTCGGAGTAACACATATGCGTGTGAATTTGTGTTTCATTCTTAACAGCAGAGGTAGCGAGTTTAAAAGCGTAGACCGCTTCATCCAGGTATTGCTGCTGCTTCTTAGGTTTAAGCGGCAAGCCTTCCCGTAAAGCAGGTTCATCGACTTGAATCATATGAATTTGATTTTCCTCTAAAGCTCTTATTTCTTTTTGAAGCGCTAAGGCGATTTGCTTGGTTACATCAAATTCGCTGATATCCTCGCGTACAAAGGACCAGTTTAAAATCGTAATCGGTCCTGTGAGCATTCCTTTGACCGGCTTTTCGGTCAGCGATTGAGCGAAGCTAATTTCCTTCACGGTCATCGGTTCGGTTAAAGCAATATCTCCATAAATGATAGGAGGCTTCACGCAGCGCGAACCATAGGACTGCACCCAGGCATACCTTGTGAAGGCAAATCCATCGAGTTTTTCACCAAAGAATTCGACCATATCATTACGTTCAAACTCTCCGTGGATCAGAACATCAAGTCCGATTTCTTCTTGACGTGCAACCCACTCCTTGATATTTGCTTCAACAAAGTCTTGGTAGTCAGCATCAGACCAATCGCCTCTGCGCCACTTTAGACGTCCTTGCCTGATATCAGTCGTTTGCGGCAGACTGCCGATCGTCGTAGTTGGTAATAAAGGTAGGTTGAAAAAGTTTTGATGAATGGTTTGGCGCTTAGCGAAGTGCTGCTCGCGTGTTGGTTCGACACCTTTCCAAAATTCCACTTCCTTTTGTACATCCTCGTTATTTCTGCTGGCGGACTTCCATAATTGTTCGCGACAGTGTGCTTGATCGGTCAGCTTTTTTTCAACCGTTTGTCTTCCTTTATTTAATCCCTCCGTTAAAAGGTTGATTTCTTCTAGCTTTTGATCTGCAAAGGCCAGGGCATTCTTTAGCTGCGGATGTAATTCATATTCAGTTTCAACCGTCACGGGTACATGCAATAAACTGCATGAGGGTTGAACAATTAAGCGATCCTCATTTACGAAGGAACGCAGTGTTTCAAGTACAGTCAATGAAGTGTTGAGATCATCCTTCCATATGTTTCGTCCATTGATGATGCCAGCTGCAAGAGATTTATCTGCTGGGAAACCATACTTCTTCAATGCCTCCAAGTTCGCCCCTTCATCATGAACGAAATCGAGGCCAATTCCGGCCACGGGAAGAGAAACGACTTCTTCATAATGATCGACGGATTCAAAATACGTTTGCAGTAAAACGTTCAAACTGGAGAGCTTACTGTCGATGGATTGATAAACTTTCTTAAAAACGTTGATATCGTATTCAGTTAATGTCGTGGCTAAGATGGGCTCATCGATTTGGACCCATTCTGCTCCAGCAAGTTCAAGCTGCTGTAGTACTTGTATGTACAACGGAACGAGTTTCTCTACTAGTTTGTCAAAGTCTTTATTCTCATAGCCTTTGGCTAATTTTAATAAGGATACGGGACCGAGAAGCACTGGTTTTCCTATAATCCCGTGCTTTTCCTTTGCTTCTAAAAAGTAGGGAAGCAGTCGGTTTTCTACAAGTCTCGGTTCCGTTTCTGATGAAACTTCAGGAACGATGTAATGGTAGTTCGTGTTAAACCATTTTGTCATTTCAGAAGCTACAGCATCTTTATTGCCGCGAGCGATATCAAAGTACGTTTGCAGAGATTTCTCGTCTTGATGCTGAAAACGTTCAGGAATCAAACCAAACATCACAGCTGTATCAAGGACGTGATCATAGAGACTGAAATCTCCAACGGGGATTAAATCAATGCCCAGATCTTTTTGTTTTTTAAGATCATAGAGTCTTAAGTTTTCTAACTCAGTTTGAAGCTCTTGCTCACCTATGTTTCCTTTCCAGTACTGCTCCAATGCTTTCTTCCATTCTCGCTTTTCTCCGATTCTTGGATAACCTAAGTTCGAACTCTTTGTCATCATTTTTCCTCCTCGTAAAATAAATGCAATAAAAAAATCTCTCTTGTGAAAAGAGAGATTGTTATGACAGTATTTTCAAATTCAGCCTGTATAGACAGACTGATCCCGTTACGTGTCCTAACACCTCCCTATTCCTCGTAGGTTGTAGTGCGTCATCACCAGGCAGGTCTCCTGACTTAAGATCTTCACATTCCTGCGTCTTCCCATCTTTTATAAAAAAAGAAAGTGACATGCTGCAGGGTGCTCCCTCTAACAGTGGCGGGACCGTGCCGGATTTTCACCGGGCTTCCCTATTAAGCTGAATAAGCTCTTATGAGTTTATTCAGCACCTGAGTGATCTACAATATTTAAATGATTCTTGCATGTGTATACAAAAAACCTCCCGGTGAGAGAGGTTTACACACGCACCTCTCTTATTTTTCAAAGCGTTCGCTTTGCTGGAATTAGCACCACAATCAAATGGATCGGTTGCCGGGTTTCACAGGGCCAGTCCCTCCACCTCTCGAAATAAGAGATTCTATTGAATTGATTACAAGACTAGCATGGGAGGGAGAAGCTGTCAACGTAAATAAATAGTGGAAACTATAAATCAGCTCTTTTTCCGTTCCTTTAATCATAGTGGGCTCGCGGAACCATCGTAGGTGAATGCCCTGTTGCACATTCTGTTTTCATAGCGGCACACCATTCGCCCCTGGAAAGGGAGTCGTTTCCTACAACCCTTTACTCCTCCTCATAGAAGAAATGGTTACACTGTCGAGGTAAAAGAGAGAACTAAGGTTTCTCTACAAGCTGAGTGATTCCCTTATGGAGGGAATCACTTTTAATAAATTTAAATCGCCACTTCTTTTCCAGACTTTCTCGTTTCTTCTTCCTTTACTGGCTGACGCTCGGTGACACGTGCTTCGCCTGGTTCTTTTAAGAAGAAACAAGCGATAAAGCAGCAAAACGCCATAATGGAAATTCCTAAGAAAAACAGTGAAGGGTTTAGTACGCTGAGTACGGCTAAAAATAAGACAGAGCCAACATTTCCGTAAGCACCGACCATACCTGCCACTTGTCCGGTCAGGCGTTTTTTAACGAGTGGCACCATCGAGAATACAGCACCCTCACCAGCTTGTACAAAGAAGGAACACGTCATCGTCAATAGAACAGCAGCTACAATTGACCAATCGGACCCGATCTGTGCCATTCCAAGATAAGCGACGGAGGTAGCGGCTAACAAAATAATGAGTGTCTTCTTACGGCCAAATTTATCACTGAGCCAACCACCGCCTGGGCGGGCCACAAGGTTCATAAAGGCAAACGAGCTGGCGATCATTCCTGCCCCGGCTACTCCCATGCTGAACGTGGCTTCAAAAAACATTGGCAGCATAGAAATAACGGCTAATTCTGAACCGAAAGTGATAAAATAAGCGAAGTCTAAAATAGCCACCTGTTTAAACGAATACTGTTCTTCCTCAGGGACGCCTTTTCGTAAATGATCGCGGTTAACTACCCAAATTTTATATAAGTTATAAAAATAGATGGCTGCAAGAATGACGTAAATTAACGTAGCGATTTGATTAGAAATGATTGATGTATTACTTAATTGCCACGTGATTAAAGCAAGAGCAGCATATAAAGGAATAGACATCAGCATAAGACCGAACATGCTTCGGTAGCTGGTGACTTCCATCGCGCCACTTCGTTTTGGTCTTTTAAATTCTTTGCCGGAAGGTGTGTTTTCAACGGATTTAAAATAAATAAATGCATACACAATACATAAAACGCCGGTTAGAGCGATCGCCAGGCGCCAGCCATTTTCTCCTCCAAACAACAAGGCAAGAAGCGGCAGGGAGAAGGCTGCTGCTGAAGATCCGAAATTGCCCCATCCTCCGTATATACCTTCTGCCAAGCCGAGGTGTTTTTCTGGAAACCACTCGGATACCATTCGAATGCCAATAACAAATCCTGCACCGACGACGGATAATAATGCCCGAGCCATAAACAATTGCCAGAATGAATTAGCAAAGGCAAACCAAAAACAAGGAATACTAACGGCAAGCAACAAAGTGGCGTACACATGTTTCGGCCCAAATCGATCAACGAGCATACCAATGATAATTCTTGCAGGAATTGTTAAAGCAACGTTGATTGACAGCAGGACAGCGATCTCTTCATTAGATAATTGCAACGTTTTTTGAATCGTAGATGCGAAAGGTGCCATATTAAACCAGACAACGAAGCTTAAGAAAAATGCGAATGTTGTCATGAATAAGATTTTCTTGTTTCCTTTGTATGTAACCTTTTCTTCGACCATAACCAAGCCTCCAATTTGTTAATAAACTGATTATTTCAAAAATAGAGAACTTTGTCATAAGTTGTGTTAGGTTTTCTGACATGAAATTGAAAAAACACTTCGTTTTTACTATTTGAATCGGAGGAGGGCAGAAGAGAGTAAAACAGAGCGGAAAACGACAGAACCATGCGGATTTTAATCCTTTAAAGCATATAAATCGATAGCCCTAAATACATAGAAAAAGTATTGACTTTCATTTTTATGGCCCCTAAAATTCATTAGGTGTTTAAATCACTATTTAGATTGAGGTGCCGTGAAAATGAATCGTTTATATAGATTCGCTGTCCTATTTGTGTGTTCGATTGTGTTAGGGTTTGCTTTTAACTTGTTCTTACTGCCACATGAAGTATTATCTGGAGGGATTACAGGTCTGGCCATGGTTTTCGGCTTGTTAACGCCTGTAAACACGGGGCTCTGGCTCGTTATTTTAAATATTCCTATACTAATTATTGGATGGATGAAGCTTGGAAAAGAGTTTATATGGAACAGTATATTTTCTGTATTTACTACTTCTATAGCCATGCAGTATATTCCAGTTCTTAAAGTCACTGATGATGCGTTATTATCTACTGTATTTGGAGGGGTCATCGCCGGAATTGCTATCGGTTTTATTATACGTTTTTACGGGTCCACTGGTGGTTTTGATGTGATTGGACTGGTTCTTACTCAAAAACGTGATATTCCGCTTGGTGGATTAATTTTCAGCTTAAACAGCGGCGTCGTTTTTATCTCTGGGTTTATTTTTTCGTGGGACTTAGCGTTGTACACGATGGCGTCGATCTACATTACAGGGATCGTCATTGACCGTGTGCATACACGCCATATTAAACTGAACTTAATGGTGGTAACCGATCGTGGAGACGAACTGAAAAACGAATTGATCAGCAATTTGATACGTGGCATTACCGTGATGGATGGCCAGGGCGGCTATTCGAATACAGAGCGAAAAGTTCTTTATACAGTGATTTCACGATATGAATTGGCGTTTGTTAAATCTCTGATTACAAGTGTGGATTCACGAGCATTTGTAAGTATTAGTGAAACGGTTGAAGTCATAGGGAACTTTAGAAGGTAATTAAAAAGTCGCTTATCACTGTGATAAGCGACTTCAGCTTGTGGAGAAACCCTTGTTTTTCCGCAAGCTTTTTTTCTTGCTGCCAGGAGCGAAGGCCCCTTCCCTTTCCGCGGACGAGCGCCCGAGCTTCCTCGCGAAACCCGCACTCGGCGATCTTGGCTCACTCGTTCTTCCGATCAATCGAATAAAGCTTTGGGAGAAGGCTGAGATCACTGATCTCCACGAATCGCTTGTCGGTGGATGATTGCCGCGGGCACGGTCTCAGCTAACTTGGTCAAGAAGTTCACTTGACCAAGTGGATCTTCGGCTCGCGCTGTTCCCGCGACGCACAGGACGTGGCCGGTTTTAATCGACCAGGCGTCACCACCGAACGCTCATCGTGGCATCAACAGAGATCAATCTAATATCCCATTCGTATGTTTAAATATCTCCTCCTAAAACCTTCTATAGGTTGTCAGTCGTGAATAAAATCAAACATCTCCTCAAGAAGTATTGACTAACTTTACCTAAGCAAAAGGCTAAAGAACGAAATAAGGTTGAAATAAAGGTAGAGAAGGCGCAAATCTCTAAAATTAGAAGAAAAGCGGTCTGTGTGGGAAAATAAATTTCACACAGACCGCTTATTTAAATTCTGACTTTCATGGATCTTCAGATTTTCAATGACCTTAGTTTTTTGTCCGAGCGAAGGGGGGAAAGTCCTTTCTTGAACATAAATCATCCGAACGGATATCAATCGAATCGTTCGGATTGTTTGATGTTTTATTTCGTATTGTTCTAAGCTCTTTTCGGAAATTGATATTGTTTTTTGTTAAATCTTAGGCTTCCGAAGGCTTTTTCGTTAGTGTAAAGAACGTAATACATCCTATGGAAGATGTTATAAATAATGTCGCTCCCATTGGGACAGCTGTCGTTTCATTAATCCCCACAAGTGGAGAAACCATTGAGCCGAATAATAGGGGGAGCATTCCTAGGACAGCACTTGCGCTTCCTGCTCGGTGGCCCTGATGTTCCATCGCTAGCGTAAAGGTACTGGTTAAAACCATGCCCATTGATGTCATATAAATGAAAATCGGAATGACTAACGCAGGTAACGGTCCTTCGATAATTGTCATGACAAGAAGGAATGAAGTAGCCGTTACCGCAGTAAGAATGGCGGTCCGAAGCAGGCTCCGTTCGTGTATGATGCCGCCTAGTCGACCAATAATAAAACTTCCAGAGATAATGGCAAGACCATTAATCCCAAATAACACACTAAATACTTGAGGAGAGACGCCATAAATGTCCTGATAGACAAAGGGAGTTCCTGATACATAAGCAAAACTGCCCCCATGTACAAAGCCGATGGTTAAGGCATATCCGATAAACGAACGATCTTTAAATACGCTTCCAATTGTACGGAGAGAATGTCCAATTGTGCTCGGTATTCTTTTTTCCGGCGGCAGTGTTTCTTTTAACTTCAGCGAAATCACGAACACAATTAAAAGACCGAGTATACTTAAAAAATAAAAGATCGTATGCCAGCTAGAAAAAGGCAAGAGCAAAATGGCTCCGCCTGCCATGGGCGCAATCATTGGAGCCGTTGCATTGATCACCATGAGCAGCGCAAAAAATTTCGTCAGTTCTCTTCCACTGAACACGTCTCGTACCACAGCCCGGGATAGCACCACTCCGGCAGAAGCCGTAAACCCTTGGAGAAAACGGGCTGCTATGAGCGTTGTAATATTCGGGGCGAGTGCACAAAGAAGAGAAGCTACCGCAAATAAGAAGATTGAAATCATTAACGGTTTTCTTCGTCCCTGCGCATCACTTATAGGACCAATAACAATTTGGCCTACAGCGAGACCAATCAAACACGTGGTTAAACTAAGCTGTACAAGCGAAGCACTGGCATTTAAATCACTAGCAATGCCAGGAAAACTCGGTAAATACATATCGATATTAAGCGGTCCGAGAATTCCAAGCATTCCTAAAAGAAAAGCCAGGCCTAATCGCTCTTTTCCTGTTGGGTTATGAATCATAGATTGATAGCACCTTTCTTACCTAAGACGACTTTTTCTGCTTTATAGTTTGCTAGATTATGTTCGTCTTTTTTACCTAATTTTAGAACCCATACACTATACAATATTTATTGTAAAAACGAAAGGGGAAGGGTTGCTAGAGTAATTCAATTGAGGGAATTTTTTGGAGAAAATTATATTGAAGAAAATGAAAGAATGTTAGAGATGAAGTGAATGGAAAGGGTTAATCCAGTTGTAGCAGCGAAACAAATAATGATAAGTACTTTCCAAATTGTCAAAGGCTTTATTAGCAGGAAGTGTAGTTAGGGGAGTTATGCTTCTTCTAAATACACGCGTTCGAAATTACGTAATGCACTGCCGAATCAGTTCGCCTATATTATAGTAGAATTGCTATATAAACTCGGACAAGCTGATACGTTCATTAAAGACGTCCAGCGAATGAACGCTGGACGTGCTCCATTTGCCTGGGGATGAACATTATACTTTTGTCAGGTACTGTTTAGACAAGTCAATAAATTCCCGAACGGCAAAGGGCAGGTATTTATTTTTTTTCCACACCATGCCGAGCTCGAGACTTAAGTTCGAGTTTTCAAGAGGAATCACTTTAATCGCGCGATCTTGAATGGTGGTGGCTATTTCACTTGGCAGTAAAGCGATTCCGACTTTAGCTTCAACCATTTCAATCATAAAGTCGCGATGTGAGCTGTGGCAGACGACATTTGGATAAAATCCTTTTGTGCTGCATTCTTCAATGATCCGGTCATGAAGGGAGAAATCCTGCCGGTAGAGAATGAAAGATTCTTGATCGAGGTCCGTTAAATCAACTCGTACTTGTTGAGCCAATTTATTATCCTGATGGACCAGAAGCATGAGGGGATCGTTGATCACTTCGAGTACTTCCAAGTTATCTTTTTTCACAGGAACATTGCATACTAGCCCAATATCTAGTGAGCCATCCTCAACGCCTTGTTTAATCATTTTAGAACCGACTTCACTTAAGAGAATCTTAACTTGCGGATACTGGTCGCGATAATAGCTGATCAGCTTTGAGAAAAAAGCAGCACCAGTGATCGGGGGGATTCCGATTTTAATTTCCCCTTTCTTTAATTCAATGATATCGCTTAATTCAGAGGTTAAATTGTGAAAGGCGTCTAACACATTGATCGCGTTTGTGAGAACAGCTTTACCGGCATCCGTTAATTCTACCTTCTTCGACCGGTAAAATAAGGGGACGCCCAATTCATCTTCTAACTGCTTAACAGCTTTACTAAGTGACGGCTGAGAAACATGCAGGGTTGAAGCGGCTTTCGTAAAGCTCAATTGTTTAGCTACTTCTGAAAAATACTCCAAATGACGAATGTCCAATTGATTCACGCTCCATTCCGCTGAATTTCACCTTCTGCTCGATGAGTTATAACTAAAAGGAATACGACTCATTCTAAATATGTATTTTTGATATGGTAAATTTTATTATAAGATAAATAACAACAAATAGAAAGAATGTTCCGACAAAAAATGTAAGCGTTTCAACATGGACAATTCTTTAATCCATTCAAGGAGGAATGTATTGTGAAAGATTATGTAACAGTAGGTAATGTAAAAGTGGCTCCCGTTTTGTATGAGTTCATCAACAAAGAAGCCATTCCAAATAGCGGTATTTCCAGTGATGATTTTTGGTCAGGGCTGGAGGCGATTATTCACAACCTTGCTCCAGAAAATAAAGCTTTGTTGAAGAAACGAGGCGACCTTCAAAACAAAATTCATGAGTATCACAAGCAAAACCCAACGATTCAGCCTGAAGCGTATCGATCTTTTTTAAAAGAGTTGAATTATATTGAGCCGGATGTTGAAGATTTTCAAGTGTCCACTCAGGACATTGATGATGAAATAACCGTACAGGCGGGTCCTCAGCTCGTCGTTCCGGTTAATAATGCACGCTATGCGATCAATGCAGCAAATGCCCGCTGGGGAAGTTTGTATGATGCTTTATACGGCACGGATGCCATTAGTGAAGAAGATGGCGCGGAGATCAAGGGAGATTATAACCCTGTACGTGGAGAGAAAGTCATTGCTTTCTCTAAAAAATTCCTCGATGAAAGGGTGCCGTTAGCTGAGGGCTCCCACAAGAATGTAGAATCTTATCAATTTTTTGATGGTCAATTGGTCGCTAAACTGACAGATGGAAAGACAACAAGTTTGAAGGATTCTGCTCAATTGGCTGGCTTTTCAGGACAGCCGGAGGCTCCCAGGGCGATTCTGTTAAAGAATAATGGCATTCATCTGGAAGTTCAAGTGGACCACACTCATCCGATCGGCCGCACGGATGAAGCAGGTGTGAAGGACATTCTTGTTGAATCTGCTTTAACCACGATTATGGACTTTGAAGATTCTGTTACTGCAGTTGATGCGGAAGATAAAGTTGAGGTCTACCGGAACTATTTAGGTCTTCTTAAAGGAGATTTATCGGTAACGTTTGCTAAAGGCGATAAAGAAGTAACGCGGGAGATGAATCCAGACCGTACGTACACCACGCCGGAGGGAG
Organism: Halobacillus andaensis; assembly: GCF_014636475.1. Taxonomy (GTDB): domain Bacteria; phylum Bacillota; class Bacilli; order Bacillales; family Halobacillaceae; genus Halobacillus_A; species Halobacillus_A andaensis. The sequence goes on along the minus strand of NZ_BMEL01000001.1, from coordinate 1,002,367 downwards.
GAGAATTAACGCTTCCGGGCCGTTCCCTCATGTTCGCGCGTAATGTTGGTCATCTGATGACAAGTGATGCGGTCATTGATCAAAATGGAGAAGAGGTACCTGAAGGGATCATTGATACTGTAATTACCGGCCTGCTTGCGAAGCACGATGTGTTGAACAATGGTCAATACCAAAACTCTAAAAAAGGATCCGTTTATATCGTGAAACCAAAAATGCATGGATCCGAGGAAGTCGCTTTTGCAAACGATTTGTTCAATCGTACCGAGGATCTGCTCGGCTATAAACGGAATACGTTAAAAATTGGAGTTATGGATGAAGAACGCCGTACGACACTGAACTTAAAAGCATGCATCAATGAAGTGAAAGAGCGCATTGCTTTTATTAATACAGGCTTTCTTGATCGAACGGGAGACGAAATCCATACGTCTATGGAAGCAGGTCCAATGATTAGAAAGAACGATATGAAAGGATCCGCATGGTTGAATGGCTATGAGAGATCCAATGTACGTGTCGGTCTTGCCAGCGGCTTTCAAGGGAAAGCCCAAATCGGTAAAGGGATGTGGGCGATGCCTGATTTGATGGCTGATATGCTGGAAACAAAGGACGGTCAGTTAAAAGCAGGGGCCAATACAGCCTGGGTTCCATCGCCGACGGCGGCTACCTTACACGCCCTTCATTATCATCAAATTGATATCGCACAAGTCCAAAGTGAGCTGGCTAAAGACCGAACGGATGAGCAGGAAGCCATTTTACAAATCCCGGTGGCGGAGAATTCGAATTGGAGTGAAGAGGAAATCCAGGAAGAACTGGATAACAATGCGCAGGGTATTCTTGGGTATGTTGTTCGCTGGGTGGAGCATGGAGTTGGTTGTTCTAAAGTTCCGAACATTAATAACGTCGAGCTTATGGAAGACCGGGCCACACTCCGTATTTCCAGCCAGCACATGGCGAATTGGCTGCATCACGGTATTGTTAATGAAGAACAAGTGATGGAAACGTTAAAACGCATGGCCAAAGTGGTAGACGAGCAAAATGCTGATGATCCGGATTACCATCCGATGTCTGCTGATTATGATAAATCCATCGCTTTCCAAGCCGCCTGCGATTTGGTTTTTAAAGGGTATGATCAGCCGAGCGGCTACACCGAGCCGATCTTACACCGCCGCCGCAGAGAAGTGAAAGAGAAAGTGTACGCAAATTAATATTGTTCAAGTCATGACAACCAGAGCCATTAACGGAAAGTTAGTGGCTCCTGTTGTATCACGTTTTTTTTAATCTTGATTACCGGCCTGCGCGATGACTTGTCAGATATGTGATAACTGAAAGGGGTGGGGCTGCTGAGAGTTGAAAAAATTTCTACTAAAAAAGTATCTGAACGTGTAGAAGAGCATTTGGAAGCCTCCATTCGTTCCCATAAGTTTCAACCTGGAGAGAAACTGCCATCGGTCCGCGAATTATGTGACCTTTTTGGGGTGGGAAGATCCGCTGTAAGAGATGCGATCACTTCATTAAAAGGAAAAGGTCTGGTAGAAACCAGGCAGGGTGAGGGGACTTACGTCTGTCGCTTCGACACCGCTAAGCTGCTTCATCAATTTTTACTTTTATCCAACCAACAATCTATCGAAGAATTGTTTCAAGTGAGGGAGATATTAGAGCCTGGTATGGTAAAACTGGCAGCCCAACGGCGGACCTCCGAAGATCTACAAGCAATGGAACTGGCCATGAACGAGATGAAGACGAAGGAAGGTGAGGGGCATGAGCAGTCTGATTATAAATTTCACCTTCATATTGCTGAGGCTTCCGGTAATCAAATTCTCTATAGGTTGATGGATTTTATTTCCTCATCTATTAAACAATCAATGGTTGAATTTCACTGTTCGATCGTATCGGATCCATTGATTTTAGAAGAAGTCATCGAGCAGCATGCGCTCATTTTTGAAAAAATTAAGGCGGGGGAAGCTGAACCTTCAAGTGAAGCTATGTTGAATCACTTGGAGTTTGTACGAAACCTTATGCGAAAGTACGATCAGGAGAAATCTCTGGATATTGGTAAGTAAAAGAAGTTTTTTTATGCATAGTAAATCCGTTCTTCTTAATTAACAAACAAAAGAGGTGAATGAAGTGGATTTTCAAGCGTCACATCCGGGACAGCAGAATGGTTCATCGGTTTCTTTAGTCGATCGATTCGGAAACAAAGGGGCTGCTGTAGTTACACCAAAAAGTGAAGATGAAATCTCAGAAATCCTTCAGAAGGCAAATCAAGAGGGGAAGAGCGTCTCCATTGAATCTGGAGGGAGTAAACGTGGATATGGAGGGATAAAAGAGAATTATGATTATACCCTTTCGATGGCAGAGTACAAAGGAGTAGTAGAGCATAACGTTGGAGACATGACTGTCACTGTACGAGCAGGGACAACCATAACAGAACTCCAGGAATTTCTACAGGAACACCATCAAATGATAGCCATCGATCCGAATTGGCCCGATCAGTCCACCATAGGAGGAGTCATTGCCGCAAATGAAAGCGGTCCCAAAAGGTTAAAGTACGGTTCGGCCAGGGATCTTGTGATTGGTTTACGAGTGGTATACCCAGACGGGCAAGTCATTCGGACTGGTGGCAAGGTTGTTAAAAATGTAGCTGGTTATGACATGAATAAGCTGTTTATCGGAGCTATGGGAACGTTAGGAGTCATTACAGAAATCACCATGAAACTACGGCCGATCCCTAAATATGAGAGTCTTGTGCAAGTATCTGCTTCAGAGGACCGGATTGATGACTTAAAGCAGCTTGGTGTGAGCATTCAGGATTCTATGAAGGAGCCTGTTACGCTTGAACTACTAAACCCCGCTTTATCGAAAAAAATGATCAACCGTGAAGCGTATACGCTGCTGATTGCTTTTGAGGATGTAGAGAAGTCGTGCCGTGATCAGGAGGAGTGGATCGAAAAGCATAAACCTGATGGATGCTATGCAGAAGTGCTTACCCAACAGGAAGCGCAGAATTTTTGGAAAACGTTTAGGTCGCATGCTCCTAACAGCCTTACAGATAAAGCTGCTGAAATTACACAAGCAGTGGTTAAGGTAGCAAGTAAAAACATGGACGTTTATCAAATCATGAAAGAGTCAAAAAGCATTGAGCTGGAACATGACGTGAGTGTAGAAGCCCACGGTGGTCTGGGGCATGGAATTAGTCACTATATAGTGTCTGGAAAAGGAGAAGAAGTTACGGCAGCTGTATATCATCTGCGCAGGATCACGGAAGTGAGGAAAGGGTATGCCGTCGTAAAACACCTTTTGTATGACTTGAGAAATCAAATCGATATATGGGGCGGAAAGACGTCGTACTTCTTTTTGTTTGAAGGAATCAAGCACACGATCGATCCGAACAATACATTGAACCATCAACGGTTTATAGGAGGGATATAAATTGCTTAAGGAAATGGCAGCGTCCGGCCAAACTGCACCCTGCTCATCAGCAAGTATAAGCAATTATTTCAGCAGCGATCATCCGGATGAAAACAAATGGATGGACTGCGTACACTGCGGCATGTGCCTAGAAGCCTGCCCTACCTATTTGGAAACAGGGCAGGAACAGCACTCCCCGCGCGGGAGAGTACATTTGATCAAATCAGTAGCGGAAGGAAAAATTCAACTGAATGAACAATTCGCTGATCCTGTTTTTCAGTGCCTGGACTGCCGCGCTTGTACAACGGCCTGCCCGGCCGATGTCGATGTGGGCGGCTTGATCGAGGAAGCCCGCGGTCAAATTCGGCAGGCGATGCCTCTCAAAGGTTGGAAAGGTGCGGTCAGCATGTTTTTCTTAAAAGGTTTGTTCCCCTATCAGGAGCGAATGCATACACTCAGCGGCCTGCTTAAGTTTTATCAGCGGAGTGGTTTGCAGAAGGTTGTCCGTAAAACCGGAGCGCTGAAGGTGATGCCTGACCATCTGGCCAATATGGAGAGCATCATGCCGGCAATCAAGCCATCGGTACAGAAGAAATATAAGGATGTCGATGTGATACCTGCTAGAGGAGTTCCAAAAGCCAGAGTTTCGATGCTGACAGGCTGTATTATGGATGTCATGTTCGGGGACATCAATCAGTCCACCATCAACGTACTGACCCATAACGATAATGAAGTGACCATTCCGAAGAAGCAGACATGCTGTGGAGCCCTGCATGTGCACGCAGGGGATCGGAAAACGGGAAGGAAGCTTGCCAAGCAAAACATTGAAGCCTTTGAAAACTCGGAGAAAGTCGTCGTCAATGCTGCAGGCTGTGGTTGTGCGTTAAAAGAATACCCGGAACTGTTTAAAGATGATCCTGAGTGGAAAGCCAGGGCAGAAGCTTTTTCAGAAAAAGTGGAAGATGTATCTAAATACTTATATGATACGGGTTATGAAAAGCCGCAGAGCCCATTGAACAAAAAGATTACGTATCATGATGCCTGTCACTTAGCCCATGGACAGGGCGTCCGTCATGAACCGAGACAAATGCTTAAGGATATTCCAGGTGTCGATTACACGGAGTTGTCGAATGCTGATACGTGCTGCGGAAGCGCCGGAATCTATAACATTACCAATCCTGAGATGGCTGAGGCGGTATTAGATCGAAAAATGGAGGATGTGCCGCAAGAGGTTGAAATGATCTCGATGGGGAATCCAGGCTGCATGCTGCAGATGGCTATGGGAGTGCAGAAGTATGGGCGAAAAAGCGAAATTGTTCATACCGTTCAATTGCTGGACTGGGCTTACCAAAAAGACAAGCAAATGATCCAGGGTGATAGGTCAAAAGCTGCTGCAGAGAAGGGGTGAGAGTGATGTTTAAAAACAAGAAGAAAAAGAAAACGCAGAGAGATCCGCATATTAACAAGCTGATTGAGATTGTAGGGGAGAAAGAAGTTCTTTATGAAGATGCGGATCTGTTGTCTTATGATTGTGATGGCTTCACCGTACACAGAGCGATGCCTAAAGCCGTTGTTTTTCCGGAAAATACGGAAGAAGTGGCGGCCATTGTCCGCTATTGCTCTATCAATGACATCCCTTTCCTTGCCCGTGGTGCGGGGACAGGCTTAAGCGGAGGGGCCATTCCTCTAAACCGTGAAGTGATCATCAGCTTAGTGAAAATGAAGCATTTGCTTAGTGTGGACTATGAAAACCGTCAAGCCGTGGTCCAGCCTGGATTTGTCAATTTGAAATTGACGAATTCCATTTCGGACAAAGGGTATTATTACGCTCCTGATCCATCCAGTCAATATGTATGTACCATCGGCGGTAATGTCGCGGAAAATGCGGGTGGTGCCCATTGTCTGAAATACGGGGTGACCACGAACCACATTTTAGGTCTTGAAGTCGTTTTGCCAAATGGAGAGATTATTGAGATTAGCGAAGATGGGGTGCCGGATAGCCCGGGGTATGACGTGATGGGACTTTTGACAGGTTCGGAAGGGACGCTTGGCATCGTAACAAAAATCACCGTACGGATATTGAAAAATCCAGAAGGAAAGCAAACGGTGCTTGCTTACTTCGACCATATAGAAGACGGGAGCCGTGCCGTTTCCGATATCATTTCTGCCGGCATTGTACCCGCTGCGCTTGAAATGATGGACAAGACAGCGATTGAAGGAGTCGAAGCCGGATCTTATCCTGTTGGGCACCCGGATGATATTGAAGCACTTCTATTAATTGAAGTGGATGGAATTTTAGCGGGAATCGAGGAACAGATTGACCAAATCCTCTCTGTCTGTAAGGGGAGGAACGTGAGGGAAGTGAAAGTGGCCGAGAGTGAAGAAGAACGAGGAAGATGGTGGGCGAACCGCAAAACAGGGTTCGGAGCGATGGGAGCCATTTCAAGGGACTATCTCGTCCAGGATGGTGTGATTCCGAGAAGTAAACTTCCAGAAGTGCTGAAGAATATTTCAGAAATCAGTAAAGAATCAGGATTGAGGATTGCAAATATCTTTCATGCAGGAGATGGTAATCTTCACCCATTGATCTTATTTGACTCCAGCAACCCCGGGGAAACGGAAAAAGCGTTAAAAGCTGGAACGGCCTGCTTGAAAGCCTGTTCCGACGTAGGAGGATCAATTACTGGGGAGCATGGCGTCGGCATAGAGAAAAAAGAAGAAATGCGATTTGTATTTACAGACGAAGAATTGGAAGCCCAAATTAAAATTAGAGAAGTTTTCAACCCAGACGACCTGCTGAATAAAGGAAAGCTTTTTCCAACGCCGAGCCGCTGCATGGACGTAAAAAAAATCGTTAAAGACACGGTAGCCGTTCAATAATAGGAGGAGAGACGTTTATGAAATTTGCTAGATTTACGTACAAAAATGAAGTCCAATATGGTGTCGTCACAAATGATGACATCAGTCTGATCGAGGGACCAATTTACGGGGGATGGGGCTATACAGGAGAAGTTCTGCCACTAGATCAAGTGAATTTGCTGGCTCCCGTCGTACCGGAAAAGATCATCGGCATCGGAGCGAACTATGTGGGCAGTAAAGAAGAAAAGCCGGATCAATTGCCAGAGATCCCGGTCTTCTTTTTCAAACCTGCTTCTTCGGTAGTCGGAACTGAAGAAGAAATTATAATGCCACGAGGAATTGATGAAGTTAAATTTGAATCAGAATTGGCTGTCATTATTGGAAAAGAAGCTAAAAATATAGAAGAAGATGAAGTGCTGGATTATATTTTCGGCTATACAATCGGAAACGATGTGACGGCGCCGCAGCTTTTTCATGAAAACGGCCATTGGACATTAGGAAAGGCATTTGATACCTTCACGCCGATTGGTCCATACATCGAAACGGACCTGGATCCGTCCAAGGTTTCGGTCAAAGCGGACATTAACGAAGTGGAAACGCAGAACAGTCCAACTGATCTCATGATCGTATCTTTAACGTACATGGTCTCTTATTTGTCGAAGGTGATGACACTGAAGCCGGGCGATTGCATTTTAACGGGCAGTCCTTTAGGAGCTCATTTTATAAAAGACCAGGACGTTGTGGAATGTAAAATCGATGAAATCGGCACATTGAAAAATCGATTAGTAAAGACCTCTGTTTCTGTAGAATCATAGATGAACAGCAATCACTCTTCATAAAAACATCATTACTCCCTAAATATATGGCTATGTTTAAGGTGGTTGTTGATATTGACAAGTAAGTTATTCAACAATATGGCAGGATAGTGGAAGACTTGAATTCGAGATAATCGGGGTTCGTGGCCAGGTTGCCAGTCAGGGGTGGTTGGGAAGCTACTCGCTTTCCTGTGGGGGAAGTGGCGAGCTTCCTCGGGCTTGCAGCCCTGTGGGATCTCGCCTACGTCCTTCTCCCACGTGAGTCTCGCAGCTTCCCAACAACCCCATTCGATGAAGGTGAGAAACGAACCCTCACATGAGCGTTTTTCCGATTCCAGCGGAATGAAAATATTGCGCTTGGGTATGACACACTACATGGATGGAGGAGGTGTATGTCTACCGCTAGCCATGTTCTGAGTGAAAAACTTCATAAAGGTTCTAAGGTGCTGAAGTACTGTCATAAGAGTTTCCGTTCTACTAATGATCGGCAAAGAGCTCCGGGAAATCGCGAGACTCCTGTGGGAAGAGAGTGCTTGGTGAGACCCCGGAGAGCGAAGCTCGAAGGAGGCTCACTGCGCTCCCAAGGAAAGGGAGTGATTTCCCGGAGCTCTTACCTCTGTTAAACATAACGGAAACAGTGCAAACATCTCCAAGCTGAGTCTTCCACTAAAGTATATGAATATCAACACTGAACTTTAACAAAGCCAAATATATAAATCGAACGGGGAGTGAGGGAGTTTTTTTGGAAAAGATGGTAATTGGGCAACGAGATGTTCCAGGGGTCCAAAATATAGATTTGGGTCTGCGGAACAATTAAATAGTAAAAATAGCCCGTTACAATGTCGGAGTATGTAAATAATACAATATTTGAATATTATTGAAAATAGTAGGAGGTAACTTTATAATAAATAGAAAGCGCTTTCATTATTGTTTTTTGAATGGTATTTGAACCCATGTTTTGTCAGGAGAAGCGAAAGGAGGGAAGGAGTATTCACCGGAAGCATTTGACAATAAAATCAATGGAGGGTGAATCATGAATACTGGAACATTAGCACTTTTATCACTTTTACCGATCATTGCCGTAGGTGTTTTTCTCGTAGGGCTCAGGTGGCCGGCAAGCAAAGCGATGCCCATCTCGTACATAGTAGCTGTTTTACTCGCGTTGTTTGTATGGCAGGTACCTGGTGCAACGGTAGCTGCTGCTTCTGTCAATGGGTTAGTTGTCGCCGGGACGCTTTTATATATCATCTTCGGAGCGATTCTATTATTAAACACGTTGCAGGAGAGTGGAGGTCTTAAGACAATCAGGCAAGGGTTTATTGATGTGTCGCCAGACCGGCGCATTCAAGTGATTATCATTGCCTGGCTGTTTGGTGCTTTTATTGAAGGGTCAGCAGGGTTTGGAACGCCGGCAGCGGTTGCTGTTCCACTGCTCGTTGGGTTAGGGTTCCCAGCTATGGCTGCTGTAATTGCTGGGATGGTGATTCAGAGTACACCTGTTTCCTTCGGTGCTGTTGGGACACCGATTCTCGTTGGGGTTCAGTCCGGACTGGCAGCTGACGCCAGCATCACGGATAACTTTCTGGCTTTAACGACTATGGTCGGCGGCCGTGTCGCTATTCTTCATGCCATTGTCGGTACACTGGTTCCTTTATTCGTTGTGGCGCTCATGACTCGCTTTTTTGGTAAAAACAAGTCATTCAGCGAAGGCATCAAAGTTTGGAAATTCGCCTTATTTGCAGCCTTTGCGATGACCATTCCTTATGTGATTGTCGCTAATGTACTTGGTCCTGAGTTTCCGTCCATGATCGGCGGTCTAGTCGGACTGGCAATCGTTGTTCCTGCTGCTAAAAAAGGCTTTCTCATGCCTCCTAAAGAAGAGTATTGGGATTTCGAGGAACAGTCCAAGTGGGATCCTTCATGGACCGGAAAAATCGAGATTAAGGATATTGCTCACAAAAGTGGAAAAATGTCGATGTTTCAGGCATGGATGCCTTACATTTTAGTAGGCTTATTCCTAGTCATGACACGATTGACCTTCCTGCCTTTAAATGAATGGTTAACCTCGGTGAATGTGACGATGCCAAACATTTTTGGTACGGAAATAACAGCAAGCTTCCAGCCACTCTATTTACCAGGCACCATTTTTGTCGTCGTATCCCTCATCACGTTTGCGATTCATCAAATGAATTTCAGGTCTTATAAGAGCGCTTTGACTCAATCAGGCAAAACGATGATCCCAGCATCCGCTGCCCTTCTTTTTACCGTACCCATGGTTCAAGTGTTTTTGAATTCCGGTGGAGGAGCAGCAGGTTTTGGAAGCATGCCGATTGAGCTAGCCAATGGAGTCGCCGCCTTAACCGGGGACTTGTGGCCGCTGTTCTCTTCCTTTGTTGGCGGTCTCGGCGCATTTATCGCAGGAAGTAATACAATCAGCAATATGATGTTCTCACTGTTCCAATATGACGTTGGCGCTCAAATCGGCGTCGATGCCACCTGGATTGTTGCTCTGCAAGCCGTAGGGGGAGCAGCCGGAAATATGATTTGCGTACACAACGTTGTAGCCGCTTGTGCTGTCGTCGGATTAGTCGGTAAAGAAGGGGATATCATTAGAAAAACAATCTTCCCATTTCTCTACTATGCCACTTTTGCCGGAGCCCTTGGGTACTCCATCGTATGGACAGCGGAGAAAGGAATTTTCAATATCGGAACTGTCGTCGCAGCGATCATTACGACAGTTGCCGTCTATATTATCGCTACGAATAAAAATCGTGATCCATTGGCTAACCTTCAGCAAAAACGAAAAACCGTATAACTATAAAAAGGGAACCTCCACCGTTGGAAGTTCCCTTTTTTACTAGCTTATTAAAAAGATTTAACGCCGATATAGTGATCCTGCCAGTAGTCGATGCTCATATCGGCTACTTCAACTCCGTTACTGCCAGAGTGGATCATTTTGTTATCTCCAATATAAATACCGCTGTGAGATGCGCCTTCTGTGTCATATGTTCCTTCGAAGAATACAACGTCCCCAACACTTGGAGATTCGACTCTTTCGCCGTCATATAACCACATGTCACTTTCTTTTCTATTTAAGTCAATGCCAACTTGATCGAAAACATAGAGAATGAACCCACTGCTGTCAAAGCCGTCTGGAGTTGTTCCACCCCATACATATGGCGTGCCGATTTGATCTTCTGCGATGGAAACCACGTCAGATTGCGAAGCCGAGTCATCAGAAGAAGGTTCTTCAGTTGTTGGTTCTTCAGTTGTTGGCTCTTCCGTAGTCGTTTCTTCGTTCGTGCTGTCATCAGAATTAGAAAGCGCAGACTCTGTTTCTGGTCCTACTAAACCGTCTACAGCTAGCCCTTGATCAGCTTGGAAATCTCTTACCGCTTCTTCTGTCAGAGGTCCAAAAATACCATCAAGGTTTGATGTATAATATCCTTCTGCCTCGAGATCAGATTGTACAGACTTTACGTCTTCTCCTTGAGCTCCGTTACTTAATATAGACGTTTCTGCTGAAGTGCTTGATTCCGTTGAAGTAGGGTCTGCCTTCGCAGAAACATTTTCTGTTAAAACTGGTGTTAGTGCTAACGTCGTGACGAGTGCTGAAGAAATCACATACTTTCGCACAGACTGAGATGACTTAACCATGTAAAATCCTCCTAAAAATTGAGTTATTCAGTTTGAAATCAGGAAAGCAGATAGCTCAACAATTGAGGATCATATGTAATCCTTGCTTAAATGAATTGAAGCTTACTATGTCATTCACGTGATCTTTCAAACTAGAACCTAGTCTATCAGACAAAAGTCGACAGCAGGTTTCAAACAGATTAAGCTGACTTTATATTCTTTTTACAAACAATTAATACAATTCTGCTGTTGAAAATGCCAGGTCTGAGGTGATAAGTGTATAATGGAAAAATAATCCTTGAGTTTGGAGGGGGAGTATGAAGAAAGCCAATGTCTTTTTTATGTTTGCTTCGGGTTTATTAATACTCCAAAACCTTATGCTATCCATAGGTGGAGTCGTTATGGCACCCGACAATGAAATCATCATTTTAATGTCAGGATTAATTCCAGCAATGATCTGGATGGCTGTTTTCCTCTTGTCGAAAAGAAAGAAAGAAGTAATCACTCTTCCTATTTATTTAGGGTTGACATTGTTATTTGGGATGCATTTTTACCTGTTAACAACCAAGAAATCATATGGAATAATTAAAATCATAGAAATTTGGACTATGTAGAGAGCCGTGAGGTTGTGGGGAAAAGCAGGTTTGATAGTCTAAAAGAAGAGGTGGGACAAAAGTAGTGGTCAAAAACAAATATTCGTATAATAGCAGATGCGAGGGAGCATTAGGGTACCAGGTACCGAAAAAGGTAAAAGAGCGAAGTGCCAAGTATGAATTTCGGTACCTGGTACCCGGTGGATGATTTTATGCTTTATTCGGTTACGTTCCAGCCTAGATTTGTAAGCAGAGATTTACAAGGGAACTTTGGGCGGCCGTGCTAATTATGATCCCATGCAGGAAGCATATGACTAAGGGGTTTATCTTTTCGGTATCCTAGGACATATTCTGCCTGCATAATGGTGTGGATTTCACGTGTTCCTTCATAAATGACGGGGGCTTTTGAGTTGCGCAAATAGCGTTCGACGGGATATTCACTGGAGTACCCATAAGCTCCATGAATTTGCACCGCATCGTCAGCTGCCTGATTAGCGAAGTCGCACGCCTGCCATTTCGCGAGTGATGTTTCACGGGTGTTGCGCACGCCTTTATTCTTCAACTCTCCCGCACGGTAGACGAGTAAGCGGCTCATCTGAAGACCGGCTTCCATCTTTGCGATCATCTGCTGTACAAGCTGGTGCCGCCCGATTTCTTTGCCGAATGTCTCTCGGGCGTGGCAGTAGTCAATGCTGGCTTCTAAGCAAGCCATAATTTGACCGCACGCTCCTGCGGCTACTGTAAATCTTCCATTATCTAATGCCGCCATCGCAATTTTAAATCCATCTCCTTCTTGTCCCACTAAATTTTCTTTTGGCACCTTCACTTGGTCAAAAAACAGTTCACCTGTGTTTCCGGCACGAATCCCAAGCTTGCCTTTCGTCGCTTTCGAGGAGAACCCTTCCATCGTTCGTTCAACAATAAATGCTGAGATGCCGTGGTGCTTTTTACTTTTATCTGTGTAAGCAAAAACGAGAAAGTGATCAGCCGTGTCACATAAGGAGATCCACGTTTTCTGACCGTTTACTATATAACTATCTCCGTCTCGTTTTGCTGTTGATTGCAAAGCCGCTACATCTGAGCCGGCACCTGGCTCGGTTAACCCGAAGGCGCCGATTTTTTCCCCTTTAGCCTGTGGAATGAGATACTTCTGCTTTTGCTGCTCCGTTCCCCATTGCAGCAGCGTCATACTATTTAACCCCGTATGCACAGAAACCGCCGTTCGAAAGGCCGTATCGCCCCGTTCTAACTCTTCGCATACAATCGCGAGCGAATTGTAATCCATACCGCTCCCGCCATACTTCTCAGGAATACAGACACCCATCAACCCTAAATCCGCCAACTTATTTAAAATGTCCTTATCAAAATAACCGTTCGCATCCCACTCGCTGATAAAAGGCATAATTTCTTTATCTGTAAAATCTCTTACTGTTTTTCTCAGCATCACTTGCTCATTAGTAAAATCGAAATTCATATACACACTCCTTAAATCGTGTTCTTGTTTCGCAATTGCTCAATTATTTTCTTCTCGTAGCCAAGCGCCTGCAGAATTTCTTCCGTATGTTCACCAGGTTCCGGAGGGTGCCGCTTGACTTCAATAGGGGTGCGCGACAGCTTTAACGGACTGCCAATCATTTGAATCTCGCCCGCTTTAGGATGGTCCGCCGAAACAAACATTTCTCGAGCTTTCAGCTGCTCATCCTTCACGACATCCTCTACCGTTTGAATGGCACCAAATGGAATGTTGGCTGCTTGACATTTTTCCTTCCAATAGCCAGTTGTTCTTTTAACGAACGCTTCTTGTAAAATTTCAGCAAGTAACGTTCGATGGGCCACCCGATCTGGATTCGTGTGAAAACGAGGATCTGCAGCTAATTCAGGAGCTTCAATCACCATACAAAGGGAGGCGAACTGCGTATCATTACCAACAGCAACAACCATCTTACCATCAGCCGAGTGAAACGTTTGATAGGGGACGATGTTGGCATGATGGTTGCCTAATCTCTCAGGCACACGGCCTGACATTAAATAATTGCTCCCAATGTTGATCAGTGAGCTGACGGCTGAATCATAAAGCGATAAGTCAATCTTTTGCCCGATCCCCGATTGAGTCCGTTCAAGCAGAGCCGCTTGAATCCCTATACACGCGTATAACCCCGTTAAAATATCCGTAATCGCGACGCCGAGCTTCTGCGGACCAGAGACATCATCTCCTGTAATACTCATCAGACCGCTCATCGCTTGAATGATAAAATCGTACCCTGGTAAATGTTTATAGGGACCGGTTTCTCCGAAGCCTGTAATTGAACAGTAAATTAATTGGGGGTTGATGGTTTTTAATTGCAGATAATCGAGACCGAGCCGTTCCATCGTTCCAGTTTTGAAATTATGCAGCACGACATCGCTTTGACGGACAAGTTTCCTAATAATCTCTTTGCCTTGCTTTGATTTTAAGTTGACGGTAAGGCTCTTTTTATTGCGGTTGGCACATAAATAATAAGCACTGACCCCCTCTTTAAAAGGGGGACCCCACTTTCTCGTTTCGTCACTTCCTCCGGGTGCCTCGACTTTAATCACGGCAGCTCCAAGGTCACCTAAGATCATCGAACAGTAAGGTCCGGCAAGCACCCTTGTTAAATCAAGTACTTTTATGCCTTTTAACGTCTCCGTCAGGTTGATCACACCCTTTCTATCTAAGGAAAAAGCCAGCTGAACCCATACGATGTATGAATCCAACTGGCTTGGGATCTGCTGGGTCAGGCTGGTAAAGGATTGTCCTACATTACACGTTATTCAGTGAATGAACAAAATATGATCAGTAGATCAATAGAAGGTAAAAAGATCTATCATGAAACGAAATGATCGCTAATAGGATAGAACAGTGGGACAACCCGTTAGGTAAGTTTGAGAGAGATTAATTTGATTTTAGGGGTTGAAGACATGCAGTACGGGTCCAAACAGGTGAATCGTTTACCTCCATATCTTTTTTCCGTATTTCATCAAAAGAAGAAAAAGCTTCAGGATCAGGGGATCGACGTGATCGATTTAGGAATCGGGGCACCCGATTTACCAACCCCATCTTTCATCATAGACCGGCTTGCGGAAGAAGCCAGAAAACCAGAGAATCATAAATATTCTCCTTATGGCGGCTGCTCGGAGTACAAACAAGCTGTGGCTGACTTTTATAAGAAGCACTACAGCGTCACATTAGATGCAGAGACAGAGGTGCATGCGCTGATAGGTTCTAAGGAAGGAATTGCCCATTTTCTAAGCGCTATCCTTGATCCTGGAGATGGAGTGCTTGTGCCTGACCCTGGGTATCCCGTCTATCAATCAGCGATTCATTTAGCTTACGGCAAAGTTCTCCCTTTGCCGCTTCATGCAAAGAAGGGGTACGTTCCACAGTTTGAAAAAGTGAAAGAAGCTGATTGGGAGCAAGCGAAGCTGATGCTTTTAAACTATCCAAGCAATCCAACGGGAGGGACGGTCGAACGAGAAACGTTTGCTGAGGCCGTTGCTTTAGCCAAGAAACACAAGCTTTGTATGGCTCACGACGCGGCTTATGATCTTGTCACGTTCGAAGATTATAAAGCACCAAGTTTACTGCAGGTGCCCGGGGCAAAAGAGGTCGCTGTCGAATTTGGATCGTTGTCTAAGAGTTTTAATATGACAGGGTGGAGAATCGGCTATGTCGTTGGTAATAAGGAGCTTATTCGAGCATTATCCATCGTGAAAAGTAACATGGATACGAGCCAGTTTTTAGCCATACAAAAAGCTGGAGCGGCTGCTTTATACAGTGATTTTTCTACCATTAAAGCAAACAATGCGATCTATCAAGAGAGAATGAAAGAAATGATAACCGCTTTAAAGAAAATGGGGATAGAAGCAGATCAGCCAAGAGGGACCTTTTTCATTTGGGCAAAGGTGCCCCAGGGTGAAACCTCTCAAACGTTTGCGGAGAAAGTGTTGGAGGAAGCTGGAGTCATCGTTACACCAGGTACAGCTTTTGGAAAAAGGGGAGAAGGGTATATTCGTATTTCTTTATCGGTTCCTACCGAACGGCTGCAAGAAGCTGTTCATCGATTGAAAAAAATGAATGGAGGAGGGTCTCCTTGAAGATCCACTATCAACCTCAGCTGTTAACGAGTGCTCAAGCCATTGTGAAATGTATCAAGATCGAAGAGATACCTAATGTGTTTTGTGTTCCCGGTGAAAGCTACCTCCCTGTTATGGATGCCATTTTTGATGAACCGAGCATTGAACTGATTTCCACAAGACATGAAGGCGGTGCTGCCTTTATGGCGGAAGGGTTTGCGAAAGCCAGTGGGAAGCCGGCGGTCGTTCTGGCAACTAGAGGAGTAGGCGGAGCCAACCTGGCTATAGGCGTCCACACGGCGTATCAGGATTCTACTCCAATGGTCGTGTTTTTAGGCCAGGTGCACAGTCAATTTAAAGGGAGAGAAGGGTTTCAGGAGGTTGATTTGGAGAGGTTTTTTGGTCCAATCTCGAAATGGACCGTTGAAATTCAAGAGCCCTCAAGAGTACCTGAGCTTGTGCAGCGAGCGTTTAGAATCTCTCAAACCGGTCGTCCTGGTCCTGTCGTCATTTCTTTACCTGAAGATTTGTTAAGCAAGAAAGCCGAGATGGTGTTTACTCGTGCTGCTGTAAAGCCTGCACCAAGTCCTTCATTACGTGAAGTTCACGAGATCGAGCAGCGATTACAAGAAGCAGAGCGTCCTGTCGTTATTGCCGGTGGAGGAGTGAAAAACTCCGGAGCCGAAGAGGAATTAATCAAATTTGCCACCACATTTAGTCTTCCCGTTCTGAGTGCTTTTCGCAGACACGATGTGTTTCCAAACAATCATCCACTGTACGCGGGCCACCTTGGATTAGGAGGAAATCCTAATATCGTCAATACCATTCAGGAAGCGGACACAGTAGTTGCGATAGGTACGCGACTCTCTGAAGTCACGACACAGGATTATTCTCTCCTGGGAAGAGATCAGACACTGGTTCATATTGATATTGATTATGAAACGCTAGGAAAAGTGTACCCTCCAGACGTTGGCGTGGTCTCGGACGCGAAAGAAGCGTTGCAGCGTTTAGCATCCATCCACGCGCCAACTAAATGGACAGCCTGGTCAAAAGCTCGCCGGCAAGCTTATGTTGATTCCACACTTGCCATCAAAGGAAAAGAAACGACGAATCAGAAGATGATCTCCATTCTGCAAAACCGTCTGCCCGCTGGCACGATTCTTACCAACGATGCAGGTAATTTCGCTGGCTGGCTGCATACATTTTTTCAGTTCAATCAAAAGAACACATACATTGGTCCTACCTCGGGAGCAATGGGTTACGGCATGCCCGCGGCGTTAGGCGTGAAAATCGCGCAGCCAAACCGGACAGTCGTCTCGCTTTCAGGTGATGGGGGATTCATGATGACGATGCAGGAGCTTGAGACAGCTGTACGCTATAGCATCCCGGTCATCAGTATTGTTTTTAACAATGGGATGTACGGCACCATTCGCATGCATCAAGAAATTCATTTTCCATATAAGAAAATCGGTACAGATTTAGGTCACGTGCCTTTTTCAAAAATGGCTAAAGAATTAGGGGCAATTGGATTTTATGTAGAAACTCCAAAAGAATTTGAACAAGCCCTTACTAAAGCCATATACGCAGAAAAGCCTGTCGTTATTGAAGTCGAAAGCGATCCTGAACAAATTTCAGTTGCTTCAACCATTCAACAAATAAGAGATCGCTCGAATTAAAGGAGGAGTGAAACGATGACTCAAAAACTCATGAAAGAAGAAAAGCTTCGAAATTTTATAAATGGAAAGTGGGTGGCACCTTCTAGTGAGAAATATGCAGACGTTACGAATCCGGCAAATTTAGATACCCTCGTCCAAGTTCCATTATCCAGCATACAGGACGTTGAGAAAGCAACAGCAGCAGCGAAGAAGGCTCAAAAAAGCTGGGCTCTCTTGCCTGCACCTCAGCGAGCTGAGGTTCTCTATCGTGTAGGCGTGCTCATGAAAGAGAAGAAGGAAAAGCTGTCACAGTTATTGACGATGGAAAATGGAAAAGTAATCGAAGAAGCACGCGGGGAAGTGCAGGAAGGCATTGATATGGCCTTTTATATGGCGGGGGAAGGCCGTCGTTTATTTGGACAAACGACGCCTTCTGAACTTAAGGATAAATTTGCGATGAGTGTGCGCGCCCCTGTTGGTGTTGTCGGCATTATTACGCCTTGGAATTTTCCGATTGCCATTGCCACGTGGAAGTCATTCCCAGCTATAGTTGCCGGCAATGCCGTCGTCTGGAAACCGGCTACCGAAACGCCAATTATGGCCTTTGAATTAGCGAAGATTTTTGAAGAATCAGGGTTGCCTGAAGGTGTCATTAACGTCGTTTTCGGATCAGGATCCACCGTAGGAGAAGCGATGATCGAACAGGGTGACATCCGCGTCATTTCTTTTACAGGCTCGAATGAAGTTGGACGCACGATCGCTGGAAAGTGTGGTCAGCGTCTTAAGAAAGTTTCCCTTGAAATGGGCGGGAAAAATGCAGTGATCGTCATGGATGACGCCGACCTGTCTTTAGCGGTCGAAGGAATTTTATGGAGTGCGTATGGGACGAGCGGACAGCGGTGCACGGCCTGCAGTCGAGTGATGGTACATGAGAGTGTCAAAGAGCAACTGGAGGATCGTCTGCAAAATGAAATTTCCAAGCTGACGATTGGAAACGGGTTAGATGAATCGATTAAGGTCGGCCCCATTATTAATAAGAGCGGACTTGAAAAAATCAAAAGCTATATTCAAGTAGGTAAAGAAGAAGGAGCGAAATTACTGGCCGGCGGTCACGTGCTGGAGAGTGGTGATCACGCGAAAGGAAATTACTTTGCTCCAACTTTGTTTACGGATGTAACGTCGGATATGCGCATCGCGCAAGAAGAAATTTTTGGGCCGGTTGTATCATTGATTCCGGTAAAAAATTTAGAAGAAGCGATCGAAATTAACAATAGCGTCGAGTATGGATTATCCAGCTCTATTTTTACTCGGGACGTGAATCAAGTGTTTGCGGCCCAGCGAGATTTAGATACAGGAATTGTGTATGTAAACGCCGGCACAACTGGTGCCGAAATTCACCTGCCTTTTGGCGGTACAAAAGGAACAGGTAACGGCCATCGGGATTCTGGTGTAGCTGCGTTGGATGTGTTTACCGAGTGGAAAGCCGTGTACGTTGATTTCAGCGGCAAGCTGCAGCGTGCCCAAATTGATGTGGAGTAGATGTTGTTAGTGGCTTAAGAAGGAGGCGGACTATGAAAGTAGCTGTTCTAGGATCCGGTTTAATGGGAAAAGAAGCGGCCCGTGATTTAGTCCAAAGCAATGGAGTGATGAAAGTCGGGCTGGCTGATTTAGATGTAAAAAGAGCAGAGGCTGTATGCCAGGCGATTAACTCTCCAAAAATTCAGGCTTATAAAGTTGATGCAGGTAATGTGGCTGAATTGGCTGCGTTTTTGAAATCATATGATGTCGTCATTAATGCACTGTTTTACTCTTTTAACGAGATTGTCGCTCAGACCGCAATTGATGTAGGTGTAAGTTCCGTCGATTTAGGCGGTCACATCGGTCATATTACCGATCGGGTACTGGATCTACACGGGAAGGCAAAAGCTGCTGAAGTAACGATCATTCCTGACCTTGGCGTTGCGCCCGGGATGATTAATATATTATCAGGTTACGGTGCTAGCAAACTTGACCAGTTAAACTCTATTCGACTCTTTGTCGGGGGAATACCTGTCCATCCAGAGCCCCCGTTAGAATATAATCACGTGTTTTCGATGGAAGGGCTGATGGATCATTATACAGATCCATCCACGATCATTCGAGATGGTAAACTGCGAGAAGTCGACTCTTTGAGTGAAGTTGAGCGATTGTATTTTGACCGGTTTGGCCCGTTAGAGGCGTTTCACACGTCTGGAGGAACTTCCACATTACTCAAGTCGTATTCATCGATCGATACTCTTGAATATAAAACCATTCGTTACCCCGGGCACGCGGAAAAAATGAAACTGCTCGTGGATTTAAAACTGACAAGAAATGACTATGAAGTGGAGATAGGCGGCGTTAAAGTGAAGCCGCGAGAAGTACTGCTAAAAGCGATTGACCCGATCGTTTCTTTAAAAGACAAAGATGATGCCGTGCTCCTTCGCGTCTGTGTCGGCGGTGTGAAAGATGGCAAAAACACCACCTACCAATATGAAATGGTCACGTACAAAGACCGGCTCAATCAAGTGACGGCGATGGCCCGTGCAACTGCGAATACGATTTCAGTCGTCGCTCAAATGATCGGAAATCAATCGATTACGAAAAGAGGGGTATTTCCACCAGAGCAGGCGGTGCCAGGAGATCTGTATATAGCTGAGATGTCGAAAAGAGGCGTCGTTATTTCGGAGGAGTTTTTCCAGGAGAAGTAGTAATTTAATAAACCAAAAAAAGACCAGAACTCTGTGGAGTTCTGGTCTTCTTGTCGTCAGGAGTGAGCACCGGGTACCAGGTACCGAAATTTACACTTGGCACTTCGCTCTTTTACAGTTTTTTCGGTACCAGGTACCCTTATGAGTCTACCAATTCCTTAATCTTGCTATTTCGTTCTTCTTGTTCTTTTACAGAGGATAAATCATATTTTTTCAATAAATGGAAAAGCTCATTTAATTCTTCTTGAGAAGGACTTTCGTTTAAGAACGAATTCGATTCAGCATACAGTTTACCAGGCAGGTAATCCTTTTGGCCTTCCAGCTTCTTTCGTGTATCTTCAACGGTATGATCAATGTTGCATGAACCCATCTGCTTCACCTCATCTCTTCCTTTTGTTGATCCACTGCAAGAATCACTCTCTCTGGGTGGGAGTACACGTTAAACGAGCCGCCACGGATAAATCCGACCGCTGTTATATTTAAGTCGTCTGCCAGCTGGACCGCTAAATCCGTAGGTGCTGACTTGGACAATACAATCCCAACTCCTATTTTGGCTGCTTTTGTTAAGACTTCTGAAGAAATTCTGCCGCTAAAAACAAGAACTTTATCTCTTACAGAAATTTGATTTAATAAACAGTGCCCATAAAGTTTATCTAGCGCGTTGTGTCTGCCAATGTCCGTTCGGCCGACCACCATTTCTTCACTCGTGCAAATCGCAGCATTGTGAACACCGCCGGTTCCTTTAAAGACGTGGCTGTTTTCCTGCATTTGCCGCATGAGCTTAATGCATTGTTCAGCAGTGATTTTCGTGTCAGACATAGAAGTTTTAGCTGTCTGCACATCATTTTGAAAATAAAATTGACGGCTTTTCCCACAGCAGGATCCGATAAAACGCTTAGAAAAGTCACGCTGGTTATTTATTGTTTTACCTTCCGCCAAGTCAACATAGGCAAACCCTTGTTCCTCATCAATCTTGAGCTCTTTTATATCTTTTCGAAAACGGATCACGCCTTCTGAAGCTAAGAAGCCAATGACCATCTCATCAAAATGAGCAGGGGTACATACCATCGTCGCAAATTCTTCTTCATTGACGAAAATTGTCATTGGAAATTCTGTAACGATAACGTCTTCCACTTCATGGAATTGTCCATCCTTAAATCTTACAATCGATTTTTTTACACTCATATTTTCATCCAAGCAATCACCTCACTTAACAACTCTGATAGTTGTCACCTTACTAAAAATAGAACAAAAAGGAAAGAACGAAGGCAGGAAAGGTTGAAATATGCAAAAAACAATTGAAATTTTTTTCAAAAAAAGATACGATCTATAATAGATTCATACATTTGTCACATTTAAGGTGCGAGACAGCGACCCTGTCGTCGACTTAAGTGCTTTTTGTGTAAGCGATTACTTTTGGTGTAAGTAGAGTGCCTGCTTAAGCTAAACGTCGTCTCTTTCTTTTGTGTGGGGAAAGTCCCTTTACAAAAGGAAGATTCGGCGTTTTTTTATTGAAGAGAGGGAGTGAATGGAATGAAAAAAACAAAAAATCGCTGGTTGATAGCTTTGTCTGCCGTAGGAATTCACATTTCGATTGGCTCGGTTTATGCATGGAGTGTTTTTACGAATCCACTGATCGACCAATACGGATGGGATCTCAGTTATGTATCGTTAACGTTTAGTATTGCTATTTTGTTTTTAGGCTTGTCTGCCGCTTTTATGGGTCACTTTGTAGAAAAACACGGGCCCCGCCGATCGGGCATCGTATCCGCCACTTTTTTTGGTGTTGGTATGATGGCATCTGGAGGAGCTGCGGCTCTTGAATCGATTTGGCTGCTTTATGTTACATATGGAATATTAGCTGGAATTGGACTTGGAATTGGATATATTACCCCTGTTTCAACACTAGTGAAATGGTTCCCGGATCGCAGAGGATTAGCTACGGGGCTGGCCATTATGGGCTTTGGCTTTTCAGCCATGATCGCAAGCCCCATTATGGCCACACTGATTGAATCAGTTGGAATTCCAGCTACATTTTTAATCTTAGGGATTGTATATTTTATTATTATGATGGCTTCCGCTCTTTACCTTGAACGACCCCCTGAAGGGTACATGAAAGAATTTGTTCAGGAAAAAAAGAAAACACCGGACCTATCCCAATTAACGGCCAACGAAGCCGTCAAAACGAGACGCTTCTGGTTATTATGGGTGATGCTCTTTATCAATATTACATGTGGGATTGCCATTCTATCTGTGGCTTCACCTATTGCTCAGGAAATTGCTGGACTTTCTGCAGGAGCTGCAGCGACAATGGTTGGCATCATGGGATTCTTCAACGGGGCCGGGAGAATTGCCTGGGCTTCCATTTCGGATTACATGGGACGTCCTAATGTCTATACGACGTTCTTTTTAATACAAATCGTTTCTTTTTTTGCATTGCCAAGTGTTACTCACGCCTTGTTATTCCAAGTGATCCTTTTCTTAATCATTTCCTGCTATGGCGGAGGGTTTGCCTCTGTACCGGCTTACATTGGTGATCTTTTTGGGACGAAGCAATTAGGTGCCATTCACGGATATATTTTAACAGCTTGGGCGGCGGCAGGATTAGTCGGTCCCCTATTAGTTTCCTGGATCCGTGAAGTAACCGAAAGCTATGTATTAACGCTATCGATTTTTGGCATTACGTTAATCGCTGCGCTGTTCGTTTCTTTATGGATTCGCGTGGACATCAAAAAGTTGAAGCAAATGAATCAGATCAAACAAGAAAAAGCTGCGCAGAAGTTGTCTAGTTGACTTTTTAGGCGTACGCTTATAATCTTTTAATAAACGAAAAAAGGTTGAACATCCATGAATAAATACGAAGCGGAATTTAGTAACCTAGTAAAATCCTTTCGGAAAAAACATATGGGCAAAGGCCCAAGGAAAATTAATACAACGTTTTGTAAGAATTGGGCCATTTGTGAGATGGAAGGCAATTTGTCTCCTGTAGAGAAGTTTATTGCAAACGGTCAAGACGGCAAGCAAATGCTGCGTGCCGCACGTACAGAAATGGTCAAAGAAATGTATCGAAACAACCATCCTGTAGAAATGGAAGAGTTTCTGCAAAGTGAGTTTGTCGATCTTTTCGTAGATATTGATATTGAAAAAGATTTTGGCATGTCGATCTTTGTGTTTAGTGAAGATATACAAAAAAAGTTTTCATAAATTAAATATGAGGTTTGGCACTTCGCAGCGATCCTGCTAAAGACTTAACCACCGATACAAGCCCTTCGCGCCATTAGGTGAAGGGCTGTACGGTGGTTTTTTTATGGAAGAAACACATGAAGGAGGTAATCAAATCATGGGACAAACGAAACATAACGGCCCAATGAAAAAAGCTAAAATGCCAGCACCTAAGCATTGGGTAAGTCCAATTCCTTTTGGGTTAGGCAAAATAAAACCGAAACACATTCGCGATACAATGAAGGTGGCGTGGGATAACAAAGATAACATTGGTTATGCCAAAAACATTATTACTAAAGGAGTTTGTGATGGGTGTGCATTAGGTGTGTCCGGTCTTTACGATCAAACGTTAACAGGCCCCCATATTTGTACCACACGGTTAAATGTACTTCGCCTAAACACGATGCCAGCGATAGATGAAGAGATTTTGCATTCAGATATCGATGAACTGCGTAAGTATTCAAGTACAGAATTAAGAGAGTTAGGCCGCATTCCTTACCCGATGATTCGACGTAAAGGAGAAAAAAAGTTTTCCCGGCTTACGTGGGACAATGCCATGGATATGATCGCTGATAAAATGAAGCAGCTGGATCCAAAGCAATATAGCTTTTACTTAACGTCAAGGGGGATTACAAATGAATCCTATTACGTAGCTGGAAAAGTATCACGTTTTCTTGGAACGAATCATGTGGATAATGCGTCACGTATTTGTCACTCACCTAGTAAAACGGCGCTCAAACGATCCGTCGGAGTAGGAGCATCAACGGCTAATTATCAGGACTGGATTGGAACGGACGTTTTATTATTTTGGGGAAGTGTAGCATCTAACAGTTCGCCTGTTTCCACGAAGTACATGCTTGAAGCAAAGAAGAAAGGGACGAAGATTATCGTCATTAATCCTTACAGAGAACCTGCGATGGATAAATACTGGATTCCATCGAATACAGAATCGGCTTTATTTGGCACGAAAGTGGCCGATGACTTTTATCAAATTAATATCGGTGGGGATATAGCTTTTATGCATGGGATTATGAAGCATTGGTTTGACATGGAAGAAAAAGAGTACGGTTCTGCGATTAATCATGAATTCGTCAAGGAGCACGTCAACGGGTTGGACGAATTAAAACAGAATGTTAACACCCAATCATGGGAAGAAATCACGAAATCTTCAGGGGTGACGAAAGAACGAATTATTGAGCTGTCCGAATTGTTAGCGACCAGCAAGAACGCTGTCTTCGCCTGGGCGTTAGGCTTAACGATGCACTCATTTGCCACTGATAACATTTCACAAGTTGCTAATCTTGCTTTATTGCGCGGATTTTTAGGTCGCAAATATAGCGGACTGATGCCGTTTCGCGGTCACTCAAGTGTGCAAGGAAGCGGAGAAATGGGGGCAGATCCATTCGTGCTGCCAGGCGGTGACTTTAAAGGTGAGAATATAAAGCGGATCGAAAACCTTTGGGGCTTTGAGCTTCCGAAATGGCAAGGCGATGTAGTAGGGGTGACGCTTGAGAATGCCCTGCTCCCTGAAGACCACGAAAGAAAAATTAAGCTTTATTACTTGTCAGGAGGCAACTTCTTAGAAACAATGCCTGATCCCGATTATGTAGAAAGAGCTCTTTCAGCATTAGATGTCCGAGTTCATCAGGATATTATCTTAAATACCTCTACTTTAGTGGATGCGAAAGAAGCGGTCATCGTTTTACCGGCTAAAACGCGGTATGAGCAAGAAGGAGGAGGCACCTCAACTTCTACAGAGCGAATGGTTTATTTCTCACCGGAAATTGAAGGGAATAAAAACAAAATCGAAGAAGCCCGTGCTGAATGGAGAATTTATATTGACCTCGCCAAGCGTGTAAAACCTGATACGGCCCATTTAGTAGATTTTAATAATGGACAAGCGATTCGAGAAGAAATGGCTATGGCTAACCCAAGTTATGAAGGCGTCCAGCATTTGAAAAAGCAAGGCGATGTCTTCCAATGGGGCGGTGCCTGGCTATGTGAAGGCGGCGTTTGTCCAACTTCAGACGGCAGAGGAAACTTAATTCCAGTAGAAATCCCTGATTTACAAAAGAAACCAGGTGATTTCTATCTGACGACGAGACGAGGTAAACAGTTCAACTCCATGGTCTATAAAGAAAAGGACCCGCTAAATGGAGCTGAACGTTACGATGTGCTGCTTAATCCAGAGGACGCCCGAGAACTAAGAATTCAGGATGAAGAAGCGATCGTTCTGTACAACCAGTACGGCATTTTTCAAGGCCGGGCTAAAATTGACGACATTGCGAGCGGAAACCTCGGCGTCCACTTTCCAGAAGGGAATTTTCTCTTACCGAAAGGCCGCTATGAAAAATTCTCCAAAATTCCGGACTATAACATCGGGGTGAAGGTAGAAAAAGCTGAGAAATTTAATGCCAGAAAAGATACGCAATACCTTGAGAAGCGCATCGATGATTTAGAAGATACGCCAGGAGCGTAAATTGAGTAAAAGAAACCCCCGAGTGGATAAGTAATCCACGAGGGGGTTTTTAATTATAATGTGCGTTTCGCCGGTAAGGCTTCAGCAGACGCGCCATCAAAAAAGCCCCTGCAGCCAGAGCAGGGGCAGGTTATTTAGTAATACGGAGAGATCATCAAGTAGACGATCACACCTGTTAAACTAACATAAAGCCAAAGCGGCATCGTCCAGCGTGCAATCTTGCGGTGTTTATCAACCTTCATTGACAACCCACGGAAGAGCGTCAGCAATGCCAGTGGGACGATCGCAGCGGCGAGAACAATGTGAGTGATCAGAATGAAATAATAAATAGCTGCTACGAGTCCTTCTCCCCCAAACGAGGTAGAGGAAGACATGGAGTGATACGTTAAATAGGATATTAAGAACAATGCAGTTGTTGTAAAAGCAGCAAAAATGAATCGTTTATGCCAGGTAATGTTTTTACGCAGAATCATAAATAAAGCCGCAAGTAAAAACACAAACGTAAACGAATTCAATACCGCATTAAGTAAAGGAAGCAGCTGAATATCAAAGCTTGTACCCCCATCTATTTCAGGTAAAAAAAGCAGCGCAACAACAATGGCGTTGATCGCAATGGAAAGCCCGACAACCCAGGGCACATAGTTAAAATCTTTATTGATTTGCACAATCATTCACCTTCTCTTTATATAATGGTCCACGCCTAGTATAGCTGAAAAAACCGGCAAATTCATTAACTTTGGGGATCGAGCGGTGACGAATTTGTTAAATTTTTAAACTTCCTCTATTTACTTTTTATAGATACCTATTCATAAACTGGGGTGGCATCCCGATGATGAAAATCTCCTCACTAAGACAAGAAGTCTTGGGAAGGGATTTTTTTGTTTGCGTTCTTTTTGTGTTTTTCATAAAAAAGGGGTAAAACGAAGAATTGGAAAAAGATTCTCATGATCGTCTTATTTTCTTTTATTATCTTTTTAACCGTTACGTTCGGTATTCTAGCTCAGGTCGCTTCGATTAAACATTGGTCGTTCTCTCAGGATCGATTAGTATGATTGTCATAACAGGCCTGCTAATTTAGTTTACTAAGAATCATTCAGTAAGTCATTACTTTTCAAAAATGTCTCCTGAAGAAAGAATAAACGGGTTTGTAGTAAACGAAAAGGGGAAGTTCCTAAGATGAAGGAAGAGATTTTCCATTTCATGTATTACCAAAATATAAAACTCGACAAAATCCACCATTTTAAGACATAATCTAAAATAGATGAAAAATTCGATTAAAGAGAAAAAAGAAAAGACGACTGACTTAACGACAAGGGAGTGAGAGGGCATTTTGTTTAAAAGAAAACCTATATTAATCATTATGATCAGTTTCCTGCTGGCTTCCATCCCGGAGATTCATACATCAGGAGAAACCAGCGAGGAGAAACCGCCAGAATTGTTAAGCGAAGCAGCCATCGTTATTGATAAGGATTCAGGTTTGACTTTATTTGAGAAAAACGCAGAAAGAGAGATGTATCCCGCGAGTCTAACAAAAATGGCCACGGCGATCTATGCTATTGAAACAGGGGAATTAGAAGATGTTGTTACTGTTAGTGAAGAGGCGACTTCAGTCGAAGGTACAAAGGTGTATCTAGAGGAAGGGGAAGAAGTTTCTTTAGAAAAGCTTGTGCAAGGTTTATTGATCAATTCAGGAAATGATGCAGGGGCTGCTATAGCCGAACATATGGCTGGAGATGAAGAGCGTTTTGCAGAGGAATTAAATAAGTATTTAGAAGAGAAGGTAGGATTAGATCACACAAATTTCACCAATCCCCACGGTCTCTACGATGAAGATCATGTCACAACAGCAGCAGACTTAGCGAAATTAACGAAATATGCATTGAAAAACCCTGAATTTAAAGAGTACTTCGGGACAAAAGAACTTGAGTGGGAAGGGGAGTCTTGGGAAACTACCATTCTTTCTCACCACAAATTGCTTATGGATAATAATTCTTCCGACATTACGGGAGGAAAAACAGGGTACGTCGATAAATCGGGTACCACTCTATCTACTTCTGCAAGTAAAAATGGAAGAGAAGTGATTGTGATTACTTTAAAAAGTGATTCACAGAACATCGCTTATACCGAAACACGTAAATTGATTGATTATGCTTTTGAAAATTTTAATCCTCCTGATAACCAACCAATGAATCCATTTAAGTTTAAAGACTATTTATTTATGAAATATTCTAAAGTATTAAATGTATTGAACACTTCATTGTAAAATTAATTCTCAATCGCAGTATCCTTATTCCTAGCGACACGTATGGAATAAGGATACTTTTATTTTTGTTTCTGTTTAAAGCTCATTGCCGAAAAAACGAAAGAAGGATTAATTCCTTTCATGTAGAAGAATAACTTTAGGAACTGTGAAAATGATCCATAGAAAGTGGGTGCCTATATGGGAAGAGTGGTTGGATTTGAATTAAACAGTCAGCATCCAGAGAAGGCAGTTGAGTTCTATTCAAATGTGTTCAGCTGGGAAATTGATGAAGCTTTTTTCGGTTATCGACCTGTTCGAACGGACGTAAGAGGACAGGGAATGGAGGGAGGAATTGTTGAGGGACCAACTGATTACCCTCATGGCACGCGCATTCAAATCGAGGTCAATTCGATTGAGGAATCCATACGTAAAGCGCAGGAACACGGCGCTTTGATCGTGAGAGACAAAATGGAGTTTGATGATTTTTATCTGGCTTATTTGGTTGATCCGACAGGACTTGGGTTTGGTTTAATTGAAAAGAAAAAAATTAAATAAAAAAGCACGAGGCGTGGAGCCCCATGCTTTTAGTTCTCTTGCAAATTTTTCTTTTTACGTGCTTTTTCTTTTTCAATTTGTTTACTTCTTAGCTGTCCGCAGGCTGCATCGATATCCGTGCCGTGTTCCGTACGAACGCCACACTTGATGCCACGGTCCATTAACGTTTGATAGAACGTAAGGATCGCTTCTTTTTCGCTTCGTTCATAAGGATTGTCCGCCACTGGGTTGTACGGGATTAAGTTAACGTACGACAAGTGGCGTTTATCTTTAAGAAGATCAGCAAGCTCTTCTGCTTCTTTTTTGTGATCGTTGACATCTTTTATTAAAATATATTCAAATGTGATCCGTCTGTTCGTTTTTTCTAAATAGTAATCGATAGCCGGCATCAGCTTTTCTAATGGGTACGCACGATTAATTTTCATGATTTGTGTACGAAGTTTATTGTTTGGCGCATGGATCGATAGGGCCAGGTTGATTTGGATTCCCTCATCAGCAAATTCGTACATCTTTGGTGCGATGCCGCTAGTTGAAACCGTAATGTGGCGCGCCCCGATAGATAATCCCTTTTGATCATTCACGACTTTAAGGAAGTCAATTAGGTTTTCGTAATTATCAAATGGTTCACCAATTCCCATAACGACGATGTGGCTGACTCGCTCATCGTTGCCTTGTTGGTCAAGGTGCTGCTGTACTTGCATGATTTGCTCAACGATTTCTCCGCTTGATAAATCGCGATTCTTGCGTAAGACACCGCTGGCGCAGAATGAACAGCCGATATTACAGCCTACCTGCGTAGTCACACAAACGGAAAGTCCGTAGTTAAAGCGCATCAATACGGTCTCAATTACGTTGCCATCATGTAATTTGAATAGAAATTTAACCGTTCCGTCTTTCGATTCTTGCTTAATTTCTTCGCTAAGTGTTTCGATCGTAAAGTGTTCATTAAGAAGGTCGATGCAGGATTGGTTTACATTCTTCATTTGTGAAAAGTCAGTGATTCGTTTTTGGTAGAGCCAGTCCCATACTTGTTTAGAGCGGAACTTTTTCTCCCCGTGCTCCGTCATCCAGTCAGTCAGTTGTTCAAAGGTCAATCCGTAAATGGATCGTTTCATAGATACGCTCCTCTGTAAAAAAAATCGCTATTCCTATAATAATCGATATAAACGTAGGAAACAACCCTGCATTTTTTATTTCCTATTATATGGAAAGTGATGATGTGAGGGGGAACGGCGCTCTATATAAGGACATTTTAAAGATTTATATTTAAAAAGGGGGAACGCAGAATGAGTGAGCATGTGTTACTAATTGGAGGGAGCGGCATGTTGAGCGGGTCAGCACAGCAACTTAACGAAGACGGTTTTTACATCACAGTGGTAGCTCGGGATGCAAACAGGCTGGAAGTCCTTAAAAAGACGTCGCTCTATCCTGAAAAGATAGCCACAGTTTCTTTAGATTATACAAATGTAGATCAATTTAGGCGTGACATTACTCAGGTTATTCAAGTATGTCCCGTACATAAAGTGATCGCTTGGTTTCATAAAGAAGGCCATACGTCGCTTCAGCACATGTGTGATGATATAGCGCAACATCAAGAAGAAGAGTGGGAGCTGATTCATGTAAAAGGAAGCAGCTCAGCCCATCCTGCAAATAACTTTTCCCTTTCCGTTCCTTCATCATGTCTCTACAAAGAAGTGATTCTCGGGTTTAAAGAAGAACAAGGTCATCGAAGGTGGTTGACGCATTCTGAAATTTCAGATGGGGTGTATAAAGCGCTGCATAGCAAGCAGAACTTATTAGTTGTAGGGTTATTGGAAGATTTGAAATAAGAAAACCATCACCCTTTGAAGAGTGATGGTTCCTGATTACTGGAAATGTTCTTGTATTTCGGATAAAGATACCTCGAGCTCATTTTCTGGATTATTCAGCGTGTAAATTCTAGCTGTCTGTTTTTTCTCATCCACGTGTTGAATGTAGACGGGGGCGTTGTTGAACGTCACGTTAGCCATGACGGGAGAAGCAGCAATTTCTTGGGCTCGTTGAGTATTCAAGATAAGGTCCTCCTTTTTTATATAACGTGTGCAGGTGGTCCTTAATCTATACAGCCAAGTATTTACGTTTCCTTTTATTTTTCTTTGTCCTCTTGCTTTTCCTGCCTGCGTCGCTTTTGACGATAGCCATACGTCGCGTTTAGAATCGTTTCTTCACTTTCAAGGCCGGCTCCTAAAGAGCCTGCTAAAGTAGCAACCGAACTAGCAAGCCAGGCAAGTAAAATGTAAGTCATGACTCCTGGAGAATGACCTAAACTCTGTTCGAGTATGTTCCCAGGAACAAAGAGGACGACGGCTAAAAGAAAAAGTACGAAAATGACGAGATAGTAAAACAAGACGGCTACTGATAATGTGAGCAGGGTAGCCGAATTATAAAGTTTCACTAAATATTTCGAACTCTCGCTGCTTTGTTTCTCCCATAGATTATGGGCTACAATAATCCAAACCACCATCGCAATCATGGCGGTGAACATTAAAGCGATAAACCGTAAAATGCTGTACCCATCACTAAGCTGCCATAGTGTTGGGAAAATGAGTCCATAAGAACCGGTAGCAAAGGCAACTGCGATGACGCTTTTAAATGAAGAAAAAATGGTCCACGGACTATTGGCTAATGCCATTCCCGACAGCAGTCTTATGCGTCCCGTCGCTTTATGCTTATTATAAAAACGAACGCCTTTATCATCTTCGTCTTCATTAAAGTGAGTTTTCTCTATAGGAGAAAGTCGTTCTGTTAAACTTTTCCCAATGAGACGGTCGGCTTCACGCTGTTTACGCATTTGGCTTCGGGTTTTCTTTTGCTCCTTTTTATTATCCTCAGGATCTGGACTTCCATAATGGATCTCACTCGTAAGCTGAAAAATGGATTCACGCAGACGGCGCTGCAATGGAAATGCTCCCAGGGAAGGGAACGATATGAAACCAGTTTTTCGCTCATTGCTCGCTTCAGCAACAACCATCCGACCTGAGGAAATTATGGGAAGGTCGGTAACGCAAATGGCATAATCCCAATTATGTTCCTTTTTGAATTCTTCGGTTTTCTGCATGATTTCTTCTGCATCTTCTGTTCCGCCAGTAAGAGGATCGGTTAATACTTTAATCTCCCATTCGATGTGATCGTCGATATGATCGTTTAATAAATTGGGGAGGTCTTCAGCGAGCTTGTAGGCAAATTTCTCTGCCAATTCAGGTGCTGGAACCAAGCCTAATATAATCGTTTTCTCATCTTTCGGTGAACTCTCATCTTCTGTATAGGTTCTTTCATGTTCTTCATTGTGAGCATGTGTAGTAGTTTGTTGAGTAGACAAGAGTCTCTCCTCCTTTTGCTGCGCTGTGCATATTTCGTTTTAGTATGATGCTAAACCTATATCATTCATACCCCTTTAACAAGCGATCAACACACTTTTTTATAAAAAAGTGACACCTCTTATGAGATGTCACCCCTGTTGATATCCATTTAATACTTATATACCTCTTCACATTCTTCCCCAGTCGGCTGAAAAAAGCAGTGAAGTTTATACCGCCCCACGAGAGGCTGCCCATACCAGGTAGACGGACAATTACCATCAGGACGGAAATACCAAAGGCTGTATTTTGCCGGCCAGCGTCTCTCTCCTTTAATCACTCTTCTTGCGAGCCTCTTTTCTTTTTCACGAGCTCTTTGATAAAAATACCCGTAATCTACCGCTTCGAATGCTTTTGGCTGGTAAATGACCTGGGGGATCGTTCGAACATTTTCAAAGTCGGAACAAATGACTCGAGCTCGGTTAACCGCAACGTTTCCAACAAGCAGCATGCCAATTTGTCCTTCACCTTCTGCTTCAGCTCTTATCAATCTTGCTAATAAGGCGATGTCATTCTCTGTTGCTTTAACCACTGCCATCAAAGCTCACCTCTTTTATAAACGTACCTATATAAATACTATGTGGAAAAACCAAATGATGCTATCGTCTTTAAAGGATTTTCAAGACGTAAAGTCGAAGTAGATGTAGTAGAGAACCATCTGATGTATTAAAATGTAAGAAATAATCTCTGGAATGTTAGAAATAAGCTTCGAATATAATAAGAAGCTTTAAAACTGAACATACCCCAGAAATACCCTTAGGGTGTGGGATCCTATACGGACATAAGAAACAATTTGTTGATCAAATTTTACGAAAAAGTTAGGAGTTCATTCAAATGACGATGACCCATCACAATCGATTAGCTTGGAATAAGAAAGTAAAAGATCAAGCAGCTTACACAAAACCTGTCTCCGAAGATATTGTTGAAAAAGCAAAAAGAGGAGATTGGCAAATTACGATGACTACTACGAAAATGGTGCCTAGAGAATGGTTTCCTGCTTCATTAGAAGGAGTAAAGGTTCTCTGTTTAGCCTCTGGTGGAGGTCAGCAGGGGCCGATATTGGCAGCGGCCGGGGCTGATGTAGTGGTTGTCGATATCTCAGAAGGCCAGCTAGAGCAGGATAAATATGTAGCAAATAGAGATAGATTATCGATTGAAACGATTCAAGGGGACATGACAGACCTGCACTTTTTAGAGAATGAAACGTTTGATCTTATTGTTCATCCTGTTTCGAACTTATTTGTGGAAAATATTTTACCAGTGTGGAAGGAAGCCTTTCGCGTGTTAAAACCGAAGGGCACGCTTATTTCAGGGTTTACGAATCCTCTTTTATTTATCTTTGATGAAGAGGAAGAGTTGAAAGGGAATTTAGTGGTTAAACATTCTGTTCCTTCTTCAAGTCTAACGGGTTTAACCGATAAAGAAGTGGAGACTTATTTAAAAAGTCAGGATACAGTTGAATTCGCTCATACACTTGAAGATCAAATCCAAGGTCAAATGGATGCTGGTTTTGTGATTGCTGGATTTTATGAAGATTATTTTGGCGGGAACAGACCGCTTGATCGATTTATTAACACTTTTATGGTGACAAAAGCTGTAAAACTAAAGGATAACTAATGAAACGGATGGATCCTACATAGGTTTAGATGAGAAGCGTCTCAAGAACGAAGAGGGAGCTGATGTAGTCATTATAGTAGAGAACAAAAGAAAGTTTTATGTAGGTTTGACCTTTTTACTTGCAGCGATGATTAGTGATTTTCCATATCCTCATGAACGCACGAATGTTCTTTTTGAAAATGGCGAAGTGAATCCCTTAGCCATTTTACCTCTGGCCCTGTTTATTGTAGGCATAGGTTTCCTGCTGCAGTCGTTTAATAAATATAAGGTACGGATGGTTCTCCTCATTCTACTCATTTCAAGCTTCGTTCCTACAATGACGATTTCAGGTTTTCAACATACGGTAGCTTCTGGTATTTATGCGGTCTCTTATGATAAGGAAAATAGTGAGTGCTCGTATGAAATGGTCGATTCGACCACGTTGGAAACAGAATGTGAATTGATTTTTGAAAACTACAGCCAAAACGATGTGGAATTTGAAGTGGAATTTCAAACAGAAAAGTATGATCCTCCTGTACATGTTTTTACTTTATTGAACCATGCAGGACCTCATGACGTACACCTTAAAGCGAGGGAAAGAGAAACGATTAGGATTAAAGAAACCATTCCTTTGTCGACTAAGAAAAAGGAGTTCGGAGGGCAGAGTTCTTTTATTGATGTAAATTTACGAACAGGTGACCGTGAAAGAAGATTGTAAGTTATAATAAACACGTTCAAAAAACGAAACAAAATGATCGTTTATTCGTATAGAAGTGGAGAGATTGAACGTAGAGGAGGAGAAGATTGGATAAACAAACAAGAAACATCAACCCAGAAGCAGCTAGAAAGATGAAGAAGATGGGCTCGTTCATCGGTAAGGTCATCGGTGTTCTATTCGTTCTGGCTTTCATAGGCTGGCTATCCGTTTACTGGATTACAGATTACATATGGATGGATACGCACGGTTTTAAAGACGTGTATATTACGATACTAGGAAGTAAAGTGCTGCTTGGTGTAATAGGCTTTTTCCTGTTTTTTATCAGCACATATTTTACGTTGTCCTGGATTAGAAAAGCTTATATGAGTCATTTCAACCCGACTCAGCTGCCTGCGTTTATCCGGCAGAAAAAATGGAGCCGGCTCACCGTTGCTGGTCTTGCAATCTTTGTAGGGCTAGTAGGAAGCAGTATTGTACAAGGTGTAGGGTGGGAGCTGTGGTTAAAGTTCCTAAACCATGCTTCGTTCGGGCAAACCGATCCTCATTTTTCTATGGACCTTTCATTTTACATGTTCCAACTGCCCTTCCTGCAATTTGGCGTTTTCACCCTGCTAGGATTAGCGGTCTTTTTGTTACTTATTGAGATGGGTTTTTATTCTACGTTTCATATGTATCGCCGCAGCCGGCTCGCTCAGCTTCACATGGGGGCCACGTTAGGCATTATTGGGCTGCTCCTGGCTGCGTCCCATTTGCTTGAACCTTATGAAACGCTGCTGACGAATCAAGTCAATATGGTGCAGGAAAGTGTCGTTCACGGGTTAAGCTATACAGATTCCATCGTTAATATACCTGCTTCTTATGTCATGGCCGGTGTAGCAGTCATCGGTGCGATCTGGATGATCATTGCATTAACTCGCGGGAACTTAAAATCAATGCTCATTCCCGTTATTGCTTATTTCGGAATCGCGATTATTGCGCAAGGGGCGTCGATCGTGGTACAAAATTACGTCGTTTCACCAAATGAATTTTCAAAAGAAAGCCCTTATCTCCAGCATAACTTGGATTTTACACGTGCCGCCTATGAGCTGGAAGGTATCGATGAACGTGAGCATCCTGGGAATCAATCTCTGGATGAAGCCATGACTGAGCGAAACGAATTAACCATTAATAACGTCAGAATAAATGATGCGCGTCCCATACTGGACATTTACAATCAGTTGCAGACCTTTCGAACGTATTATCAGTTTAACGACATCGATGTGGATCGATATGAAGTGGATGGGGAGTATCAGCAAGTTTTCCTTGGAGCAAGAGAACTGAACACTTCTGATCTGCCCTCACAATCTAAAACGTGGGTGAACCAAAATTTAAGATATACCCACGGGTACGGCGTGGCGATGAGTGATGTGAATGAAATTACCTCCCAGGGGCAGCCGGAATATATGCTGCAAAATTTACCGCCTGAAGGAGATATTGATATTACCCGTCCGGAAATTTACTTTGGTGAAGAAAACTCTCGTAATGTCATCGTAAATAGTGAAGTAGATGAATTTGATTATCCAGCAGGCGATGAAAACATGTCCACTCGCTATGAAGCGGACACTGGAATTCCGTTATCTGGAATCAACCGTATGCTGTTCTCGATTAATGAAGGTTCATTTAGAATGTTTGTATCCGATCAGCTTACAAGTGACAGTCAGCTGCTAGAAACGCGTAACATCATGGATCGAGTCGAAAGGATCGCGCCGTTTTTTGAGTATGATGAAGATCCATATATTTTTGTTCGAGAAGATGGCAGCTTAGCCTGGATGCTTGATGCCTACTTAACAGCGGAGCGTTATCCATACTCAGAACCTTATGAAGGAGATGACAGCTACATTCGTAACTCTGTTAAGGTTGAAATCGACGCCTATACGGGAGAAGTGAACTTTTATGCTGTAGACCCTGAAGATCCTTTATTGCAAACGTATGACCTCATGTTTCCTGAGCTGTTTACAGAGGAAATTCCAGAGGATGTGCAAGCCCACTTTCGTTATCCGATCGATTTATTTAAAATTCAAGCGGATATGTACGGTACGTATCATATGACCAACCTGGAAGTTTTCTATAACCGTGAAGATTACTGGCAGTTCCCAACTGAAAAATATTTTAACGAAGATATTGAAATGGAACCGTATTATATTACGATGCAGCTTCCTGAATATGATGAGGAAGAATTTGTTTTAATGGTTCCTTATACACCAAGAAACCGACAAAACATGGTGGCCTGGATGGGTGTGCGAAATGATGGGGAAAACTATGGAGAAACCTTTGTCTATCAATTCCCGAAACAGCGTAATGTGTACGGCCCTCAACAAATTGAGAACCGTATTAACCAGGACAGCACAATTTCACAGCAGCTGAACTTG
The DNA here is from genome assembly GCF_014636475.1 of Halobacillus andaensis. Classification (GTDB taxonomy): domain Bacteria; phylum Bacillota; class Bacilli; order Bacillales; family Halobacillaceae; genus Halobacillus_A; species Halobacillus_A andaensis. The sequence goes on along the minus strand of NZ_BMEL01000001.1, from coordinate 965,965 downwards.
TGGTCTCAAGGTGGTTCAGAAGTCATTCGCGGCAACCTGCTTGCGATTCCAATTGAGGATACTGTTATGTACGCAGAGCCGATCTATATCGAATCTTCCAATGAAACGTCATTACCTGAAGTGAAGCAGGTGATTCTTGCTTACGGAGATGAAATTGTAATGGAGCCGACGTTTGATCAAGCGCTTGAGCGGATGCTCGGATTAATTGATCCGGATGTGGAAATTGATGAGGATGAAATGGAAGAAGAAGCACCATCTGAGGGTGAGGAAGCTATTTTAGAGTCCGAAGAAATTTTACAAGAAATTTCAGGATTATTTGAGCAGTATCAAAGTGCTCTTTCTAGTGGAAATTGGGAAGAAGCCGGTTCTATTATGACTGAGATTGAAGAACGTTTAGCTGAAAATGAATAAGCAGTAGAGTGCCCCTTAAGTGGGGCGCTTTTTATTTGAGATGTTCAGACAATGAGTTTGTTGTCATATAAAAAGAGGAGATGAGATATGACGATGGAGATCTTCATGGGGGCTGCAACGATTCTGGTCATCACAGCAGCGACTGTTTATATTTATAAAAAAAGAAAAAGCATGAATGTAAAAGGCGGACCGAAAAGCTACGTGACACCGGCTGCTTTTTTGACCATGCCTATTCTTTCATTACTCGCTTATTTATTTGATTTTGTTGGATTGATCAGTTGGGCATTTTTTTCTGCTGTTATTCATAGCCGCTTATTATACAAAATACTTGCCACGTACTAAGGAAGGAGACCATTATGGACCATAACCCAAAACATACGTATGATCAATTAGCCTACACCTATCAGCATGATACTGATGAAGCCAGTCCATATAATGCTTATTATGAGAGGCCGGCTATGATGAATGAGCTGCCTGCGAATTTGTCTGGTTTTAAAGTGTTAGATGCCGGCTGTTCCGCAGGATGGTATACAGAGCAGATCCTTAAGCGGGGGGCAGAAGTGACGGGCATCGACCTCAGTCCGAAGATGGTAAAAGCCGCCAGGGACCGCTTAGGTGAGAAGGCAGCTTTCCTTTGTTGTGATCTTACAGAACCCTTGCCCTTTGAAGACGATTCGTTCGATGCCATTGTAAGCTCACTTACCCTCCATTACATAGAGGACTGGACGTTCACATTTAAAGAGTTCGCGCGAGTATTGAAAAAGGACGGCATGTTTTTGTTTTCTACTCATCATCCTTTTATGGATTTTACGAGTCATTCTTGTGACAGTTATTTTAACAAGAAGCTGTTAAAGGAAACGTGGGAAAAGCCTTCGATTACAATTGAGGTGAGCTTTTATCGAAGATCGATGCAGGAGATCATCAATAGGACAAGTACTCATTTCATCGTGGAACAAATGATTGAGCCTCAGCCTGTTCCAAAAATGAAGGAGGTAAAAGAAAGTGCCTATCAAAAATTAATGAAGAATCCCCACTTTCTTATCGTGAAAGCTAGAGCTAAATCAGGCTCTGTTAAAGTTTAATGTTAATAGTAGGCAGTAAAAATAGAACTTCCATTATTATGGAAGTTCTATTTTATGATATTGACTTTATTAAACTAACGCCCCCGTTTATTGAAGATGGATATTTGACTTCAATATTACCAATCATCAAACCGACTAAGGATGGATGGAAACTCGTGTACCAATTGGAATCGTCCGTGCTAACTCTTCAACATCTTGATTATACATACGTACGCAACCCCGTGATACAGCTTTTCCAATCGAGCTGGGATCATTTGTCCCATGAATCCCGTAGTACTGCTTCGACAAACTCATCCACATCGTGCCAAAAGGTCCACCCGGGTTTGGTGCTTTGTTAATGATGACAAAATCACCAACAGGTGTACCGTGCAGGATACGGCCAACCGCAATCGGATACTGTTTCATGACTGCTCCGTCTTTCAGCAGCTTAAGCTGACGGTTATTGATAGAAATATCGATCTTGTAAGGAAGTGTATCAGGTTCTGGAATCCCAGGGATCGTGATCGTTTGACCGGGAAAAATCATGTCTGGATCAATTGTAGGGTTTGCTTGGATAAGCGAGGGGAGAGGAGTGCGATAGTCTATTGATATTTGGGATAAGGTTTCTCCGGATTTAATTGTGTGAATCATTTTCATGTACCTCCAAATGTGAAATCGTGATAGATTTTGGTTTTCGCCGATCAATAGAGCGAAACCGCTGATAAAATTTAAAAACCGTGGATATACAGAATAAAACGCTTATCATTCCAGTTTTTTGCTGATCAATCAAATGAACTTTTCGCCCAATGTGTATAACTGGATTTCATCTCGAACAAACTAGCACCAACACCTCTCGAGGAGGAACGATATGAAAATTAAATATTACTGCCGTCAATGTAATCGTCAAGTTGGCGAACTAGATGCGAAGCAAACGGATGTCTCTCAGCTGGGGTCTGACGTTTTAAATGATTCGGATCAAGAGCAAACGGTTCAAATGGAAGGGGAACACGGATTGGCGATTCGGACGATCTGTGACAATTGCAAAGAAGCTGAACAATCTTCCGTTCGTTATGATCCGAACATTTTTAGTTAGAAAGAAACGTCCTTACGACTTCAACGTAAGGGCGTTATATTTTATATAAACATACGAGTAGTTGTTGCACGTTATAAGAGTAATGAAGCAGGTCTTCAGTCATCCTAGGACTTGTTTGGGATCGCTTGAAGCCATCTGATGGAAATATCTGTTCGAGCCTAGCGCGCCAGTTGTACCAATCCATGACTCCCCATAATTCTTTCTGAACATTTCCTATAACATTCTATACTGTTATCTTATACAGAAAAGGTGTGCTTTGTTCTCCCATCATTTTCAGCTCATGATTTCGATGAAATCTTTTACAAAAAAAGAGGGATCAAAATCAACGACAATCGTATGAATGGGGGCCTTACCTATTACTTTAGGGACGGGACGAAAATCTGCATGCGTCAATCCTTTAGAAGGACCGTCGACGATGACTTGTACTTGCCGGTCTACTGTAAGATAACGATCTTGATTTAACAAATATGAAAAAAGTGTCACATCATGAAGCGGGGCGCCATTTATGCCGGGAATCAGATTTTCATACTGCTTACTGTAATAGCTCATGATGGGTTCTAAGATGGAAGAATAAGGAGAGATGGAGTTCTGGGTTAGGTGAGAGATGTCGTCATTGGTAATGATGGCTCGGTTACTAACATTTAGAGGGATAAAGGTTATATTTTGTCCGTGCTTCGCTACCACTTTGGCAGCTTGAGGATCGCCGTAAATGTTGGCTTCGGCTAAGGGGGTAACATTGCCTGGCACGTGAAAAGCTCCACCCATAATGAGCACTTGATCTACTTGATCAATGTTACTTTCAGGATGGAAATACATAAGAGCAAGGGTACTAAGGCGCGAGAGATTGACAACGGTAAGATCTTTTCCGTGTTCATCAATTAATTCATACATTTTTGTAAAAGGATACACTTTTATCGAAGCGGGGGAGTCAGGAACGAACCCACCGAGACCATAATCACCGTGTATATCGTAAAAATATTGAGGCGCCTCCCCGGTTAACGGTCTGTCGGCCCCGAGAATAATGGGGATATCCTCTTGATCAGCAATCTTCAGTAAAAGCTTTGTGTTACGTATGGCATCTTTTTGACTAACATTTCCGTAATCGCAGACGATTCCCACAACTTCAATTTCAGGATGAAGAAGGGCGTACATAATAGCAAACGAATCATCTACCCCGGGATCAGCAATAATTAAGACTTTTTTCACGAAAAAGCCTCCCTCTAGCTGTTGATTATTTTTTATGGAAAAATGTATTTTTCGTAAAAGCAGCCATTTCCAGCTCTTCAATTGTCTCGCAGTACGTTTTCTCAATATCCCCGCTTAGCTGTTTAATCGGATGTTTAATAAAATGAAGCATTTTTTTATTGTGACACCAATCCCCGGGCTCAGCCTTGTCGTGTTTCCAATCTTTCCAAACGGAAGGGAGGGAAGGACTATAGATTCGAGCAGTTTTTACTTGAAGAGAGCACGGACTGCTTTTTAACTCATGGACTTGGCCTGGAGCTGTCTCTTTAACATCATTAAAAAGGTCGGGCCAGTAATCTTTGCGTGAACCTGTATGGGGATGAGCCTCAGCCCAATTGACGGTCTGAGTCAGCCGGCTTTGCACTGAGAAAAGTAAATCGTATAATCCTTTCCCTAACGTAATTCGATCCTCCACCGATGAAAAATGGTGAACCGTTCCACCGACCAGCTTTGTTTTCTGTTGTAGAGGTGTGGTGTAAGGAAAAAGGATGTGATTAAAGTCGAAAACGTCCTGAAGCTTAAACATAATCGTATCAAGAACCGTATCTTTATAGAGTGAATTATGAATCACTCGTTCTTCAATATACTGCTGCTCATTAATAATTAAAGCAATCGTCAACTCCTCATTTCGTTCATTTGACCACATATTTTCCCAGAAAGGCTTCATAAAATTTGAAATGTTAAGCGGATCGAGCAAATGGAAGAGGGGACGCTTCTGCTTCTTGCTTTCTTCATATAACAGCAGCTGAGGATAAGCATCCTGAAAGATGAGCCAGTTTCCTCGCTCTAGGAAAGCGAAGAAGTCGACTTGCTCTTGTTCCGTTAATAGTTTTGGTAAGTACTCTCCTTTTAAATCGGTCATATTCCATCCGGCATTACGAGAGACGAGGTGAGCCAGCAGTGCCCAATGAATTTCAGGGTGGTTTTGATAAAAGTTGAAATAAGCCTGGGTGCGCGTAATGTTATTTTGATTATTTGCCGCAGTGGCTTTTCGAATATTTTCAATGATTCTTTTTTCATCTGGAGGAAGTGGCGGATGGCTATGGTCGGTTAATGACTTGGCAATGCTTTGTTTTAATTGTTTGATGTGCTGTCTCGTTCGTTTGAGCAAGGCAGACTCCCCTCCTTTTACTGTATTTCTATAAATAGTATATGGGTGAAATTCCCTTATCATGTTTTATGGAAAAATAATGGAATGATTAGTTTTTACATATAAATCTGTTGTTATGCAGTCAGGGGCGATACATGTAGGCTTGTACTTTTAAATAACAGGAAAAAAACAGTTGCAAAACGACATCTGTGTCGATATAATAATAAAAACGACATGGGTGTCGTTAAGAGAGGCGGAACGGAATTGAAGTTAACTAAAAATCGTGGATATTTAACGTTAATGGCAGCCCAGACCATTTCAAGCCTTGGGGACTGGCTCAGCATCGTAGCCATCATTACTCTTGTGGGTTTAAAGTGGGAAGCTACACCAATGCAAGTCTCACTCGTTATTTTATGCCTGGCGTTACCTATGGCTTTGCTTGGACCTGTAGCAGGTACAGTGGCCGATCGATTGAATCGGAAAATGCTGATGATGGTATCGGATCTCGTGAGGGCAGGGTTAATTCTTGGGTTGGCTTTTGCGGAAACGTTATGGCTCGTCTATGTATGTTTGTTTACTATAGGTGCGTTTTCTGCTGTCTTTGTTCCAGCGAAGAATGGTAAGCTGAAAGAGTTAGTAGCGCCAGAGCAAATGAAAAGCGCAATGTCGATCACTTCGATGATTGATTCAAGTACAAAGATTATGGGACCACTGCTCAGCGGTTTATTAGTAGCGGCATTTGGAGCGAAGATCGTTTTTTTCATTGATTCAGCTTCCTTTCTTCTGTCCGCGATTTTTATTTTCCTATTGCCAAAAGGTTTGGAAGCTATGAATGAAGTACAAGAGGAAGACAGCAATCGAACTTCTTTTAAACAGGAGTTTCTTACAGGACTTTCTTTTATTAAACTAAATTCCTTTATCAAGATGGGCTTAGCCTTTTTAGGCATCAGTTTAATGATTTTACAATTAGCCGATTCACAAATTATCGTACTCATTCGTGATCTGTCCACGGCCTCTCCTGATTTGTTTGGCTATATCGTCACAGCGTCAGGTCTTGGAATGTTTCTCGCTGGCTGGCGGCTGGCGAAAAGAACTGATTATCAAGCGTTTCCTAATATGTTAGCTGGTGTGAGCGGATTGGGCATCAGTTTTGGCATGATGGCGGTTCTTACTTATTTTGACGTTGAATTTTCTATCGTATGGGGCCCTCTGTTTGGCTTGACTGGAGGATTTGCGGCGAGTCATATTTTTGTTCCTTTTCAGGCAACCGTTCAAGTTGAAACGCCTGTTCACATGACAGGGAGAGTGTTTGGAGTGATAAATAGCGTGATGACGATGGCTACGATTATTGGTCCGTTACTTGGGGGATGGCTCGCTACGCAATTCGGAGCGGTCCCAACATTTATCGTGACTGCAACGATTCTCGTTGTCATTTCGTTCGCTGGATATTTAGCGAAAAATAAAGTGGAAAGGGGAAGAGTACATGACACCGAAAGTAAGTCAGGAACACCTCGAGCAACGACGAGCTAATATTTTAGCAGCCGCCAAACGGGTATTTAGCAAGCAGGGATATACAAAAACGACAATGAAAGATGTGATGGAAGAAGCGAAGGTAAGCAGGGGCGGTCTTTACCAGTATTTTTCGAACAAAGAAGACTTATATGAAGCCTTATTAAAAGAAAATCTTAACCAGGAAATGAATGATACGGCCTTAAAACTAAAAGATGGAGAATCGTACTGGGACGTATTGCTAACGTACTTATTCGGTGAAGACCGGGTACCCGATGATCAAATGGATCCGCTTGCCCCTAGTAATTTAGAGTTTTTTATTACAGGACGGAATGACGAGCGACGGAGGAAATTTGGCCAGCAACGCTATGCTACCGGGATTGCACTCTATGCAGATATCTTTGAAGAGGGACAGAAAAGTGGGGAATTCAGTGATCGATACGACAGTCAAACGTTAGCTCGTTCGCTCATTGCTTATGTTGATGGTCTGGCCCTTGATCATGCGATATTACCAGCGTCGGATTTAAAGTTGAAAGAGCAATCGGAAATGCTCGTTGAATTTTTAAAAATGGCTCTTGAGATTGACTAAAAAAGGACTGCTCTTAATAAGAGAGGCCACTAAAAAACTCCTTTTTATCTAGGGGAGTTGTTGAAGTTTGTTGTTGATTCTCACGAATCGCTTGTCGGTGGATGCTTGCCGCGGGCACGACCTCAGCTAACTTGGTCAAGAAATTCACTTGACCAAGTGGATCTTCGGTTCGCGCTGTTCCCGCAGGCGTCACCACCGAACGCTCATCGTGGAATCAACGGAGGTCCATTTAAAAAGAGTGATTTTCTTTGATTTATAAAAGGAAATCACTCTTTTTTCTTGTACAATGGAAGGACTACATAAAAGTGAAGGGTTCGATGTTAGACCGTCAATTATCCTTGAATTTGTGTCAGGACGAGGGGATCTACGATAACAATGGAGGTTGCTCTTGAGAAAGGCGTGATTCAATCCAAGTCTCTCATCCTTGATGCAACACACATGAGAGTTCTATACAATCACTCATCTCCTCAAGAAGTATTGCGTACCCGTTCCAAGAACATCCGTAAAATGATTTATTCCATTAATGAATCGATGATGAAAAAGTTTCCTGAGAAACCACGGTGGAAGCTGAACAGAACTATTCAGAAGAACATAGGGATGAACTCGCCTTTCAAAACAGTGAGAACTTCAAGGAAAGAGCTAAAGAACGGTATAAGATTGAAGCAAAGAATAGTGAATTAAAGCATAGGCACTCCTCATCTTCTGGTCTCGAAGGCATGCGAACTCAAGGCGCAATGGCGATTTTCATAGCTAATGTGAAACGAAACCTAAAACTACTTAAGGAATAGAGGGTACAAGTCTCTTGGAATTAAAAGAAAAGCGGGGTATGGAAATTAAATTCCATACCCCGCTTTTTTGTAGTCTACCTCTCATAAATCTTCAGTTTTTCAGTGGCCTCCTTAAAAGAGGCAGTCTTTTTTATTTATTGAAATACTTTAGTTGTCCAGCTTTCACAGTTCCACACATCTGTAACGATGTCCTGATAGAATTCAGGTTCATGCGAAATAAGGAGGACGCTGCCCTTGTATTCCTTAAGGGCACGCTTCAGTTCAGCTTTCGCATCAACATCTAAATGATTGGTTGGTTCATCGAGTACAAGTAAGTTCGTTTCTTTATTAATAAGCTTACAGAGACGAACCTTTGCTTTTTCTCCGCCGCTCAGCACTTGCACTTTACTTTCGATATGCTTCTTGGTCAGACCGCATTTTGCTAATGATCCACGTACTTCCTGCTGGGTAAAGTGGCGAAACTCTTCCCAAATTTCTTCGATACATGTGCGGTCAGATTCTTCTTTTAGCTCCTGTTCGAAATAGCCGATGTAAAGGTGATCTCCTAATTCTACGGAGCCAGACACCGGCTGGATTTCACCAAGGATACTTTTTAGTAAGGTGGTTTTCCCGATCCCGTTGGCGCCAGATAAAGCAATTTTCTCCCCGCGTTCCATTGCTAAATTCAACGGTTTTGACAAAGGTTCATCATAACCAATAACAAGATCCTCTGTTTCAAATAAATATTTACCAGGCGTTCGTGCCTGCTTAAAGCGGAACGATGGCTTTGGTTTTTCGGAATCAAGTTCAATGACGTCCATCTTATCAAGCTTTTTCTGGCGGGACATCGCCATTCGGCTTGTCGCCGCGTTCGCTTTATTACGGGCTACAAAATCCTTTAAGTTCGCAATTTCTTTTTGCTGTTTCTTAAATGCTGCTTCTTTCTGCTGCTTTTTCATTTCATACACACGCAGGAACTCATCATAATCTCCAGGGTAACGAGTCAGCTCCTGATTTTCCATATGATAAATTAAATTGACGACACTGTTTAAAAACGGAATATCGTGAGAAACAAGAATAAATGCATGTTCATACGCAATTAAATAGTTACGCAGCCATTCGATATGCTCGACATCTAAATAGTTGGTCGGCTCATCCAGCAGCAAGATGTCAGGCTTCTCTAGAAGAAGCTTCGCTAATAAAACTTTCGTTCGCTGACCGCCGCTTAAGTCGTGTACATCACGGTCGAGCCCGATTTCATCTAGGCCGAGTCCATTGGCTACTTCTTCGACTTTGGCATCGATTGTATAAAAGTCGTTGTTCGTTAGAGCATCTTGAAGGCGTCCAGTTTCTTCAAGCAGTTCTTCCAATTCTTCAGGACTAGCTTCTCCCATTTTTGCAAAAAGATCATTCATCTCTTGTTCCATATCAAATAAATATTGAAAAGCTGTGCGCAGTACATCGCGCATCGTCATGCCTTGTTTTAAATCAGCGTGTTGGTCTAAATACCCAATTCTTGAGTGTTTCGCCCACGAAATAGTTCCTGCATCCGGCTCTAATTGACCGGTTATAATATTCATAAACGTGGATTTACCTTCGCCATTGGCTCCAATTAAGCCAATGTGCTCCCCTTGAAGCAAACGGAAAGATACGTCATCAAAAATTGCACGGTCACCGAACCCGTGGCTTAACTTATTCACTGTGAGTAAACTCATGTTATACACCTATTCCTTCGTAAAATTCTGCTTCCCTCATTATAAAGGGGAAGGCTGAGACAATAAAGCTTTTTGTTGATAAAATAAGGATTAGTGAATATAGATAGGTGTTGTACCGTCCGTGAATTACCAAATTCCTCTCCGTATCAATCCACTTCTCGCTGCAAAAAATAACAGCGAGGGAGGTGGGAGACACCGATGGCTAAAGACGTCTTGTGTGAAGTAAATAACTGTAAGTATTGGAGTAAAGGCAACAAATGTACGGCTGACGCAATTTATGTAGTCAGTCATGCCGGTGATCAAGCGACGAAAAAAGAGGAAACTGATTGTAAAACATTTGATCCAGAAATATAGGTTTTTTAGGGTAGTCGATTGTCGGCTGCCCTGCATTGATTCGTTATGAAATTATCCAAAGCTTCCACCATTTATATGAGGAGGTGGATGAGGAGATAAGAAATAAAGAATTTGAGAAAGAACAACACTCTAAATATCGTAAAAAACATACAGTGGTATGGATATGGAAAAAATTTCTACTTGTTTTTACATGATTTTAAAAGGGATCGTTCATTCAACGTAGAAGTAATCAAAACAAGGAGGGGTTTTGTGATTAAAGCCGTGCTTTTTGATTTAGACGGGACATTATTAGACAGGGATCAATCCTTGAAGAAGTTCGCAAAATCCCAGTACCATAGATATGAACAGCTTCATCGAAATATTGCTGAGAAACATTTTATGAACAGATTGATTGAATTAGATAAAAAAGGATATGTCCCTAAGCAAGTCGTTTATCCTAAACTAATAGAAGAGTTTCACGTTCAGGGAGTAAAGGCGGAAGAGCTTGTCAACGACTATTTCAATTATTTTCACGAGTCCTGCATTGCTTTTCCACACGTAGATGAGGTGTTGAAGGATCTTAAAGAAAAAGGATTACAGCTTGGCATCATTACGAATGGAAGAAACCCTTTTCAACTAGAAAACTTGAAGGCTTTAGGAATTGAACATTATTTTGATGTCATTCTTATCTCAGAAAAAGAAGGGCTGAAAAAGCCGGATGGACGAATCTTTCACCGGGCATTAAATAAGTTACATGCAAGACCGGAAGATAGTGTGTTTATCGGTGATCACCCTGAAAAAGATGTCTATGCAGCTATCCGAGCAGGGATGCATGGGATATGGAAGAGGGATGACTACTGGGGGAACGTACAGGTTGAGCATTCCATAGAGGGGATAGAGGAGCTTCCTTTAATGATGGAGCGAACGTTTTAGTCTAAGGTAAGTGAACGAGACTTCTAGTTCGAACTCTTATATACCGTTAAAGAAAAGAGGTTATACGACGTGTTGATTACATACATACCTCCGAAAAGTGGATCTTCCACGAGGGAGATGGCCATTCAAAAAGGGAAATATATAATTGGTTACATGAGTCGGTATTTTCATGATTGGGAAGGGCAAACGGCGTGTAGCGAGCATGAAGAAGTGAATCTGGAAGTTCAAAGTGAAGAAACGAATCAAGAATATACCATCCAACAAGTGTCAAAAGATCGTTTACGAGGACTTGAGTGGACTATTTTTCAAATGGGAAAACCGATCGGAAGGATTGAAACACCAAATGGATCTTCTAAGAAGCACCGAATTATAGCCGTTCTCTTAGATCACGAACCCATTAAGGTTGAGGCTACTTGGAAGAAAACTGGTCGGATTAATAAAAAAGGATCCACTGCGATTAAAGGTTTTTTTCAACATAAAATACACATTGAATCTCTGCAGGAACTAAAAGACTTAGACGCAGCTCTATTGGCCAGCATTGTACATGTATTTTGGAGCTCGAAGGCAGAAGGGAAATAAAAAAACGATCTTGCATAAGGGTACCAGGTACCGAAAAGCTGTAAAAGAGCGAAGTTTTCGGTACCTGGTACCCAGTGCTGGTTGTTAAGAAATGTGCGCTTTTCGTTTTTTAATTGATCCTTCAGTCATAGACGCATCCACTTTAGCGACATAAGGCATAAAAAAGTGGATGATCACGCCGCTAAAGAGAGTGATAATGACAGTCCCTACTCCTATTGGTCCACTAAAGAGAAAGGCTATGGCAGCAAGAACAACGCTCACTAATGCTCTCGATAGCGAAACGTTTAAGCCTGTCAGCTTTCTTACAACAAGCATCGTTCGATCAAATGGATTAGGTGCGAAATCGGCTTGCAAGTTTATAGCAATCCCTAACCCTGCAAAAAAGAGACCAAACAATAGGCAGATCAACTGCATGACTGGAGATTCTGGTGAAATCCATCCTTCTGTAGAAAACACCCATACATCAATGAAAAAACCAGTAACGAGTGCTGTGATGATGGCAAAGTATTCAGGCTTTTTCTTTTCCGCGACTGCATTAAAAATAATTAATGTAAAGGCTACAACCACTTCCCAGCTGCCAATTGTAAGGCCGAACGTACGAAATAATCCGACTAGAAGGGCATCGAATGGTGAAGTGCCAAGGTGCGAATGAATGGTTAACGCGATGCCGAACGTCATAATGATTATGCCCATGGTATAAAATAAGATTCGTTGTTTTGTACGAATACTCATTGAAAGCCCTCCTTTCAAAAGTCCTCGAACTACACTTCTTCTATCATAAAGGCAGATCCCTTATTTTCCAATATCTATAGGTTCGATTTATTGAAAAAATCAACTGATGTATTGGCTGAAAAGTGTGAATAGTAGTACTATGTTCATTTACGCATTTATCCCTTGTCACACTCCTTGCTTTCTTGTAAAGTAGGTCTAGATTTTAAATGAATATCGTTGATTTTCTTATCAAGAGAAGCGGAGGAACCTGGTCCAAAGATGCTTCAGCAACCACTGAAAAATTCAGTAAGGTGCTAACTCCAGCAAGTTTTAACTTGGTAGATGAGAAGGGTATAAAAAAGAGCCTTCTCCTAGTGAGGGCTCTTTTTTTATGTATCAGCGAAAGACAAGGAGGAAATTATATGGAGCAAGATATTAAAGCCAATCCGCTCGCTCTTATTCCATTTGGCGTGTTTATTATATTATTTATTGGCTCTGGAATTATTACAGGGGATTTTTATCAAATGCCGGTACTTGTCGCGGTCTTTGCCGCCATTCTAGTCGCCTTAACGATGAATAAGAAAACGGATTTTCAAACAAAACTGACGCAGTTGACAGAAGGAGGAGGCCATCCGAATATTATTTTGATGGTTGTTATCTTCCTGCTTGCTGGAGCCTTTGCCTCAGTTGCTGAAGGGGTAGGTGCCGTAGATTCAACGGTTAATTTAGGCTTAAGTATTCTTCCTGAGAATTTACTGCTAGTCGGCTTATTTATCATTTGCTGCTTCATCTCCATCTCAATGGGTACATCAACAGGGACAATAGCAGCGCTGGCTCCCATTGGACTCGGTGTAGCTGATCAAACAGATATTGGACTTGCATTAACGATGGGTGCCATCGTGAGCGGCTCTATGTTTGGAGATAATTTATCCATTATTTCAGATACCACAATAGCTGCCGTTCGTACCCAGGGCACGCAAATGAAAGATAAGTTTAAGGCAAACTTTTTTATCGTTTTGCCTGCTGCCATTGTAACGGCCGTTATTTTCAGCATATTAACAGCAAATGCTGCCTCGGTCATGAATGAGGATACGAGTTTTCAGCTGATAAAAGTTCTCCCATACCTTGGGGTACTCGTCTTTGCTGTGGCAGGAATTAATGTCATATTTGTGCTCATTGGCGGCATCATCTTCGCTGGAATTGTGGGATTATCGTTAGGTGACATTGCCTTGGCGGAGTACGTTACACTCATAGGTGATGGATTTGCAAACATGCAAGAGCTGGCGATGCTGGCTATCTTATTAGGCGGTCTCGTTGAATTAATTCGAAGAAACGGAGGAATTGCCTTCTTAATTCAAGTGATCAGCCGAAGAGTCTCTTCTTATAAAGGAGGAGAACTTGGAATTGCAGGCCTCGTCAGTATGGTGAACTTTTCGACCGCTAATAATACGATCTCAATTATTACCGCTGGACCTTTAGCCAGGCAGATGGCTGAACGCTTCGACATCGACTCTCGACGTTCCGCGAGCTTGCTCGATATTTTTGCAAGTGCTGTCCAAGGTGTTATTCCCTATGGCGCACAGCTTCTAGCTGTTGCAGGGGTAGCTGGGATATCGCCGGTTGAGATCGCCCCTTATTGTTTTTATCCAATGTTGATCGCGCTGGCAGGCCTTCTTGCCATTGCCTTTGGGTTTCCGAGGTTTACGGTAAAAGGGAGATAAATAAGTAGGTATGGTAGTAATAAGAGGAAAAACCTCACACAATGGCTTTAAAGCTGTCGAGACTCTCGACAGCTTTATTTAGGTTTATCCTACTCATACGATGGTTTTTACTGAGGAAGTTCTTTGAATTCTGCTTTACTTCGAACAATACTAAATACATAATTCCGCAGCTCAATTAGTTGCAGTGCATCAGGAGTAGGTTCACAGTAAGCCCCTGAAACGGAATGCGTGATCGTTTCTCCCTCTATGATAATTTTCCATATATCCTTTTCGTATGGTTCTTGCGTACAGACTGTTTCGTTCACTGGTACAGGGATCAATTCTTTCATTTTTTCATAAATTTTATCCTTTTCCTTAACTGAAAAGGCTATATCTGCTGTGGCTGTTCCTTCGGCTGTTAAATCCTTGGTTACTCGATCCTCAAACGAGTTTACTTCATTTTTTTGACCCAATCCGAATTGCAGAAAATCCAAAGTTATCGGGCCTATGTTCTGGCATCATAAGCTTGGTGAAGCCAATTTCTTTTGTGGGAGAATGAACGACTTCATTGGAATCTATTTGTGGTGAGTCACAGCCATTTAAAATAAAAACAAATGAGATAATAATGAACGATTTTTTAAACAAAAAGTCACCTCACTCACTATTGTTTGGTGAATAATTACAAATTAACTTTAGCATAGGTGAGATCTCCTGTGGGAGGTAATTGGTGTAAGCGGAAAATTAAATCCAGTCAGGAGGGGAGGTACATCTTTAGGGTCAAAAAAACTTGTAGAAAAACCTGAGGTTTCTCTACAAGCTAAAAGTCTTTAATTATTGAGCTTTTGATACTTTTTGTTGAGCACCAACATACTCCAATCCATTTTCAAAATCTCGAATTAAATCATCTGGATTTTCTAGTCCGACAGATAGACGTAAAAGACCTCCAGTAATGCCGCGCTTTAACCGCTCATGTTCAGGCATTGCTGCGTGGGACATTTTTGCTGGATAGGAGAGAATCGATTCTACTGCTCCTAAGCTTACAGCAAATACAGGCAATTCGATGTGCTGGCTGAATGAACGGACGGCTGCTTCGTCTTTTAATCTAAACGATAATACGGCTCCGGCTCCGCTTGACTGATACGCATGAGTGGACGAGCCAGGGTGCGAATTGAATCCAGGATAGTAAACTTCCTCTACAAGTGGGTGTCCAGCTAGGTACGTGGCAATTGTTTCAGCAGATTCAGATGACTGTTTTAAGCGGCAGTCTAATGTTTTTAATCCTCGTAACACAAGCCAGCAATCATGAGCTCCCAGGATGGAACCAAAGGAATTTTGTAAAAAGCCAAGCTGTTCTTCAATTTCTGGGTGGTTGGTTGCCGCTAGACCAGCTACCACATCACTGTGGCCTGCGATAAACTTCGTCGCACTGTGCAGTACGAGATCGGCGCCTAACTCAAGCGGCTGCTGTAAAGCTGGAGTCATGAACGTGTTATCAACAAAAGTAAGGCAATTGTTTGCTTTCGCAAGTTTGCTAACGGCTTGAATATCCGTAATGTTTAATAAAGGATTTGAAGGAGTTTCGATATACAATACCTTTGTATTCGGTTGAATGGCTGTTGCTACCTCATGAAGGTCAGTCATATTCACAAACGTATGCTCAATGCCAAAGCGGCCTAATACATCGTGGATCATACGAAATGTACCGCCATACACGTCTTCAGAAATAACGACGTGATCGCCTTTCGATAGAAGCATGAAAGAGGTTGAAATTGCCGCCATTCCTGAGGCAAATGCGTATCCACGCGTACCGCCTTCCAGGTTTGCAATGGTGTCTTCTAATGCTTCTCTTGTAGGATTTCCGGAACGACTATAGTCATAGATACCTGGGTTATCAAAATCAGCCTGATGGAATGTGGAAGCTTGCTGAATCGGGACACTTACCGCTCCAGTTTCTCGGTCAAATTTGTGATCATTGTGAAGTAGTCGAGTTTGAAACGTATGATGATTAGTCATGATAAATTTCCTCCTTTTTTAAGCTGGCCAGTGCTTGTTCTAAATCCGTTTTTAAATCATCGACGTGTTCAATTCCTACTGAAAAACGTAACAATCGATTACATACGCCGTAGCGCTGACGTGTCTCTTCTGGTATATCAGCGTGTGTTTGTGTGGTGGGATAAGTGATAAAGCTCTCTACGCCTCCAAGGCTTTCAGCGAAAGTAATGATTTCTAACTTTCGTAAAAATGGATCGATGCAATACTCAGATTTCAATCTGAACGAAAGCATACCGCCACGTCCCGGGTAAAAGACATCTGTCACATCTTCATGCTCTTTTAAAAATTCTACGAGGGAAGCCGCATTCTTCTCGTGCTTTTCCATTCGTATGGATAAGGTCTTCATCCCTCTCATGAGCAGCCATGAATCAAATGGTGAGAGTACGGCTCCTGCCGTATTTTGAAAATAGCCTAGTTTTTCACTGAGCTCTTCATTTTTTGCAACGAGTAGACCGGCCAGGACATCATTATGGCCGCCTAAATATTTCGTGGCACTGTGGATGACAATGTCGGCTCCTTCAGTAATTGGCTGTTGAAGTAGTGGAGTATAAAGCGTGTTATCGACGAGCAGCAAAACATCATGTTTTTTAGCAATGGTTGAAATCGCCGGTATATCAGCTGTGTGCATGAGTGGGTTCGTAGGCGATTCAATGTAAAGCGCCTTCGTTTGCTCCGTTATGTAGTTTTCAATTTGTGAGAGTCGTTGACTGTCACAATAGGTAAATTTAATGCCATATTGATTGGAAAGATAGTCGAAAAATCGGTAACTCCCCCCGTAAACGTCCTCTGAAACGACAATTTCATCCCCTGTTTTAAAGATGGATAAGGCTCCTTGAATCGCGGCCATTCCTGAACTAAATGCAAAGGCTGCATTACCTTTTTCTAAATCTGCTACGGATTGTTCTAGAAGAGTACGTGTTGGATTGCCTGTTCTTGTATAGTCAAAGCCGGTGGACTCGCCAAGCCCTGGGTGTTCATAGGCGGTGGAAAAGTGAACAGGTGCATTAATTGCTCCTGACGCATCTCCGTTATTTTTTCCTGTATGAACTAGTTTTGTTTCTGCTTTTCTACAACACATGATCATTCCCCGTTTCGTTGAAAAATAAAAAAAGCCTTCTTATAAGAAGAAGACTTTGTTGTTTAAATTCTTCTTCTTATCTTCCAAGTTGAACAATCAACTTGCTGGAGTTAGCACCTTACTGGTCATACCAGTGGTTGCTGAGGCTTCGACGGGCCAGTCCCTCTGCCTCTCTTGATAAGAAATCAATGTTTGTTATTTAATTCTTTCACCCTAATGTACACTACAGGGAAAGATTTGACAAGGGTATAAATAGAATTTTGCGAATTTTTTATAGAAAGTGATTAATCATACCACCTATACAAAAGGATATGTCACTGGCTAAGAAACTTATGATTAAAATATTGGTTCCTTAGTGGAAAGTTGATAAATGTTGCAGGGTAGTGATGAAACGGTAGTTGTATTTTATAAACAAGAGTAGGAGGTACATAATCGTTTGCTACTTCTTGCATAAGCTGTTAGTGAACTATGCAGAATTGTTCATAGCGGATCACACCGAGCCCAAAATGTCCAAAATGGAACGTTCTAATTGTAAATATAAATGAGTTATATATAATAGGAAGAAACTCGGATTCTAAGGAGGGAATATTGTGGGATTTTTAGACGGGCTTATGGGCAATGCAAGTGAAGTAGATCATGAAAAGTTGAGTAAAGAGTTAAAGGGCATTTTAATAAACGAAGAAAAAGTAGAAAGTGGATATAAGGTTATAAGGGACTCATTTATTTTCACAAATAAAAGATTAATATTAGTGGATAAACAGGGGGTGACAGGTAAGAAAGTTGAGTATCACAGCATTCCTTATAAAAGCATTACACACTTCAGTACAGAGACGGCGGGAAGCTTCGACCTTGATTCTGAATTAAAAATTTGGCTATCCGGTCAGTCCACTCCGATCGAAAAACTGTTTAAAAAAGACAGCCCAATTGAAGACGTGCAGCGTACGCTGGCTCAATATGTGCTGTAGTAATGAGCTGGGTAAATAGAGTGTGGCCGTTCAATCACTGTAAGAGAGTACGTTTTTTCTCTTTTTAAAAGAGACCGGGACATTAATAAAACAGTGATGTCAAAAAACGAACAATTGTATAAAGCCAGATCATTACCGTAGTCAAAAGCGAAGCATTTTGACGGAGAGGCGTGAATTCTCTTTAACATAAATCATCCGAACTGATTTCTACAAAATCGTTCGGATGACTTTATGCTTTATTCAGTTTTGTACCAGCCTGTTACTAGTTTCTACTATTATATAGCACTCCTAATTCCATTCTTTCATACAGTGGAGAGAAGGAGGGGTAGATATGTGGATGGCAGGCACTGAATTAATTATCCTTTATGGAATAGGGTTAATCGGCTTTGTAGCAAAGAGATCAGGATGGCTGCCTCAGCAAACGGAACAAGTACTTGCTCTTTTGATCTTAAATCTTACACTTCCTTGTTTGATTCTAACTTCCATGAACCTCTCAGTGGGCTTACATATACTTTTGGATTTTTTTGTGCTGTTCCTGCTGTCTGGTTATGCTCTTCTCACAGCTTATCTACTTTCTCTAGGTATTAAGAAACGAACGAAACTTGAGGAGTCAAGAGGGGTTGTGTATCAGTCTCTCATGTTGTTTGGAAATCAAGGCTTTATCGGTTATGCGGTATGTTATGCCTTGTTCCAGGAACAAGGCGTTATGTATGCGGCCATTTTCAATTTGCTGTACTTACTTTTAATATGGACGTATGGCATTTATCTCTTTGCTGGGGTAAAACATTCCTTTCGCTTGAGAGAAGTGTTTTTTAACCCTGGTATTCTAGCTACTATGTTCGGTTTGCTGATTATGATCACGCCTGTTCAGCTCCCAGAAATAGTTAATGGTGTGCTTACCTACTTAGGAATGCCGACCATTCCATTAGCGATGCTTATGATTGGAAGTATTCTTGCAGACTTAAAATGGCAGGAATTCACCCAGGTATGCAAAAACTTGCATACCTGGGTGGTCGTAGTCGTGAGATTGCTAATTATTCCACTGGGGTTGATTCCATTCACTTTCCTATCGATCCCTTCAACTTTAACAGCTGTGGCTCTTCTTATTACAGCTGCTCCTTCTGCACCTACCGTTTTCCTTTATGCTCAAAAGTATGGAGGGGATGTTTCTTTTGCAGCGATTGGTGTGACATTAACGACTATAGTTTCAATTGTAACGATCCCTCTTATGTATTTCCTTCATCAGTTCGTCCATCAGTACTTCGTTACCGTTTGATAAGCCCTCCACTTATAGACGTGCTGTCGGCACGTCTATTTTCTTTTCTAAATCGACACCGTTTAAAAATAGGCTCAAAATAGGCGGTATTATAGGTTCTTCACGACATTAAACATTCATTTTTCAGATAAAAAAGAAAAAAAGAAAAAGTGAAACTAAGCAGAAAACTCATGTATAGCCTGAATGAAAACGCTTACCAAGTTAATTCAATAATCGAACTAGTCAGAAAACTTCGCGAAAACCTGTTGACCTTTTCCTGAAATGGCGTTAAAGTAGTCCTCAATCAACTACATCGCAACCGAAACCAATGGCCGCGCAAGTTGATTCATGTGGAAGATTGACCTTTTGACCTCAACGTGCAGGAGTGCATGCCTGCACGGGGTCACCCTTAAACTAATATCTATGTTAAACAAAATTTAAAAAGAAAGGAGTGCTTTAAATGAGCAGCCAGTGGATTTACTTAAGCGGAGAATACGTAGATAAGAATGAGGCAGTTGTAAGCGTCTATGACCATGGTTTCTTATATGGTGACGGGGTGTTCGAAGGCATTCGTGTTTACGAAGGCAACATCTTTAAACTAGACGAACACTTAAACCGCCTCTATGATTCAGCTAAATCAATCATGCTTCACATCCCATACGAAAAGGAGGAATTGGAGCAGATTATTGCTGAAACAGTCCGCAAAAACCAGCTGGAAACGGCTTATATCCGCGTCGTTGTGTCAAGAGGATCGGGAAACTTAGGTTTAGACCCGTCCAGCTGTGCAAATCCGCGCGTGGTTGTCATTGCTGAAGCACTTGCTTTATTTCCTAAAGAATTATATGAACGCGGCGTTCGTCTCGCTTCTGTATCAAGCAGAAGGAACCGACCAGACGTACTGCCACCACAAGTGAAATCTTTAAACTATCTCAATAATATCTTAGTGAAACTTGAAGCAAACCAAGCAGGCGTAGACGAAGCACTCATGCTAAATGATCAAGGCTATGTGACAGAAGGCTCAGCAGACAACATTTTTATTGTGAAAAACGGAACCATATATACACCTCCTGTTTATTTAGGAGCTTTAGAAGGAATTACACGTAACGCTATCATTGATCTTGCTGAAGAACATGGTTATAAAGTAAAACAGGAACCATTTACAAGACATGATGTATATGTAGCTGACGAAGTATTTTTAACAGGCACAGCAGCCGAAGTTATTGCGGTTGTTGAGGTAGATCAGCGTAAAGTAGGCGATGGAAGCCCGGGCGCTGTGACGAACCACTTATTATCCGAGTTTAGAAAAATCACGACAACCGATGGCTACCAGGTTTACTCTTCTAAAGGGAAAGCTCAGGTCAGCTAATCGATCATACAATTGAATCTGTGAACTCTACGACAGGAATAAAGGAATAAGTTCAGGCATTTACAGAGAGCCGGGGTTGCTGGAAGCCCGGAAATGCTCCTTATCTCCGACATCATCCTTGAGTGTCCCGACTGAACGAGAAATCAAGTAGGTGGGATCAGGTGTCCCTAAGATCACACCTGTTATCAAAATGGAGCTTATCATTTTAGTAAGCTCCCAGAGGCGTACAGTTTTGTACGTAAATGAGGGTGGTACCGTGGAATAACCAAGACCTTTTCACCCCTCCGTTCTTTCTACAAGTGTCTATTTGTAGAGGAATTGAGGATGAAAAGGTCTTTTTATATGTAATTTAGGAGGGATTAAAAAATGAAGGCTGAAGCAGCTCAAAAAGTTAAGACAGCGCCACGTACGGGAGCCGATTTGTTGGTAGATTCATTAATCGAACAGGGTGTTGACACTTTATTTGGGTATCCAGGAGGAGCGGTTCTCCCAATCTATGATGCCATTTATCGTGCTGAAGGGTCATTCGATCATGTACTTCCGCGTCACGAACAAGGAGCGATTCACGCAGCTGAAGGTTATGCGAGAGTGTCAGGACGTCCAGGTGTAGTTATTGGAACCTCTGGTCCGGGAGCTACAAACCTAATCACAGGAATCGCTGATGCGATGATGGACTCTCTACCTGTTGTTATTTTCACAGGTCAAGTGGCAAAAGGCGTTATTGGCACAGATGCTTTTCAGGAGTCAGACGTAATGGGAATTACAACGCCAATCACGAAGCACAATTATCAAGTACAGCAAATAGAAGAGCTGCCGCGAGTTGTGAAGGAAGCTTTTCATATTGCGACAACCGGACGCCCTGGACCAGTTGTTGTCGATATCCCTAAAGATATATCGTCTACGGTGCATGAAAAAGAAGTAGAATCCACCTTTCACTTACCGGGATATCAGCCAACGGTGCATCCAAATCCGTTGCAGATTAATAAATTGCACGAAGCAATGCTTCAAGCGAAAAAACCGGTGATTTTAGCAGGAGCCGGCATTATTCACTCAAAAGGTTCAGATGAACTGCAGCGTTTCGCTAAAAATTACAACATTCCTGTTGTGACGACATTGTTAGGACTCGGAAGCTTTCCAGGAAGTGATGAACTTTCCTTAGGAATGGGCGGAATGCACGGAACGTATTCAGCCAATATGGCTTTATATGAGTGTGATTTACTCATCAATATCGGTGCTCGATTTGATGACCGTTTAACTGGAAACTTAGAGCATTTTGCTCCAAACGCAAAAGTGGCTCACGTAGATATAGATCCAGCTGAAATTGGTAAAAACGTGCCAACGACAATTCCGATCGTATCCGATGCGAAAGCAGCTCTTGAAGCCCTTAACAAACGAAGCATTTCTCAGCTTGACCATCAAGAGTGGCTGGATAAGACAAATCAAAACAAAGAACAATACCCGCTTTGGCACGATGATTACGAGGATAAGATTTCACCGCAATGGCTGATGAAAAAGGTGCATGCTTATACGCAAGGTAAATCCATCGTAACGACAGATGTCGGCCAGCACCAAATGTGGGCCGCACAGTATTACAGCTTCCATCAGCCGAACAAATGGGTAACATCAGGCGGACTTGGCACAATGGGATTTGGTTTCCCAGCAGCGATCGGTGCGCAGCTTGCTTCCCCTGATGCCAGTGTAGTAGCCATTGTTGGCGACGGTGGTTTCCAGATGACGATGCAGGAGCTTTCTTTACTGCAAGAAAGAAACCTTCCTGTAAAAGTAGTGATCGTAAACAATGAGGCCCTGGGAATGGTAAGACAGTGGCAGGAGAAGTTTTACGAAGAGCGTTACTCTCATTCTCTTGCGCAATCTCAGCCAAACTTCGTTAAACTAGCGGAGAGCTATGATATTCCTGGGTATAAGATTGAAACAAAAGAAGATTTAGAGAAAGTTTTACCAGATGTATTGAATAACGACCAACCGGCTGTCATTGATTGCCGCGTGATGCAGCTGGAAAATGTATATCCAATGATTGCACCTGGCAAAGGACTTCATGAAATGATTGGGGTGACTCGATGAAACGTATAGTTACTGCTACCGTTCATAACCGCAGCGGGGTGTTAAACAGAGTGACAGGGCTGCTCTCTAAACGTCAGTTTAATATCGAGAGCATCTCTGTCGGCCGGACGGAGACCGAAGGCGTTTCAAAAATGACGTTCGTCGTAGAAGTAGAAGATGAACGCAAATTAGAACAGCTGACGAAGCAGCTAAATAAACAAATTGATGTTTTAAAAGTATCCGACATTACGGATAAAGCGATTGTGGCTCGTGAGCTGGCGATGGTGAAAGTGCTCAGCAACCCGCAAATTCGCAGTGAAATTCAAGGAATTATTGAACCATTTCGAGCAACCATTATCGATGTGAGCCGTGAAAGCATGACGGTTCAAGTGACAGGAAATTCGGATAAGGTAGATGCATTGATTGATCTGCTTAGACCATATGGCATTAAAGAGCTTGCAAGAACAGGATTGACGGCCTTCACTAGAGGGCATCAGCCGCAAGTAGCCGAAATCAAATCTTATTCACTACTAAAATAATTTACTAACGAAAGGGAGATTAACATGGCACAAGTTTATTATCACAACGACATTCAAGATGAGGTACTACAAAGCAAAAAGGTAGCAGTAATTGGATATGGCTCCCAAGGTCATGCGCACGCACAGAACTTGAAAGAGAGCGGACACAATGTTGTCGTAGGACTTAGACAAGGTAAATCTTGGGAAAAAGCTGAACAAGACGGATTGGAAGTAAAAGAAGTAGCAGATGCTGTAGCAGAAGCGGACGTCGTAATGGTACTGCTTCCAGATGAATATCAGCCGAAGGTGTACGAAGAACAGATCAAACCAAACCTTAAAGAAGGAGCTGCCCTGGCATTCGCTCACGGGTTTAACGTTCACTTCAACCAGGTGGTTCCTCCAAGCAACGTGGATGTATTCTTAGTAGCACCAAAAGGACCAGGACATCTTGTTCGCCGTACTTTTGAAGAAGGAGCAGGCGTACCGGCACTATTTGGTGTTGAACAAGACGTATCAGGCGAAGCCCGTGAAATTGCCCTTGCTTATGCAAAAGGCATCGGCGGCGGCCGCGCAGGCGTTCTTGAGACTTCTTTCCAAGAAGAAACAGAAACGGATCTATTCGGTGAGCAGGCTGTACTTTGCGGCGGACTATCCAGTCTTGTAAAAGCAGGCTTCGAAACGCTGACGGAAGCTGGTTATCAGCCAGAAGTTGCTTACTTCGAATGTATGCACGAACTGAAACTTATCGTAGACCTTATGTATGAAGGTGGACTAGAAGGCATGCGCTACTCCATCTCCGACACTGCTCAGTGGGGAGACTTCGTATCAGGGCCTCGCGTCGTAAATGAAGATACGAAAGAACGTATGAAAGATGTGCTGACAGATATCCAAACTGGTAAATTTGCGAAAGGCTGGATCCTTGAAAACCAAGTGAACCGTGCTGAATTTAATGCCATCAATAATCGTGAAAACAATCATCAAATCGAGAAGGTGGGTAGAGAGTTACGCGAATTAATGCCTTTTGTTAAGAAATCTCAATCAAAAGAAAAGGAAGTGGTCAATCATGGCTCGCGTTAATGTCTTTGACACTACACTACGGGACGGGGAACAGTCAGCCGGCGTTAACTTGAATCGTCTTGAAAAGATTGAGATTGCTAAGCAATTAGAACGATTTGGTGTAGATATTATGGAAGCGGGATTTCCCGCTTCCTCACAAGAAGACTTTGATGCAGTGAAAGAGATCGCTGACACTGTACGCAATTGTTCTGTAACAGGGTTAGCCCGTTCTTTTAAAAGTGATATCGATGCAGCATGGGACGCGTTAAAAGGTGGCGCACAACCAAGACTTCACGTTTTCTTGGCTACTTCTCCCATTCACATGACTCACAAACTGAAAAAGACTCCAGAAGAAGTCGTTGATATCGCGGTTGAATCTGTAGCTTATGCTAAAGAAAAAGGTTTCCCTTACGTTCAATGGTCTGCAGAGGACGCAACACGATCGGACTACGATTTTCTTGTTCACATTATCGAAAAGGTAATCGACGCAGGTGCTGATGTCATTAACCTTCCGGATACGGTTGGTTATACGACTCCTGATGAATACGCGAAACTTTTCAAATATGTAAAAGAGCACGTTCGAAACATCGAAGGAGTCACCTTATCTGCCCACTGCCATGATGACCTGGGAATGGCTGTAAGTAACTCTCTTTCTGCCATTGAAGCGGGAGCGGGTCAGATTGAAGGTACGATTAATGGCATTGGTGAGCGTGCCGGTAACGCAGCGCTGGAAGAAGTGTCCGTAGCTCTTGAGATTCGTAAAGACCGCTACGATTTTCACACAGGACTCGTTCTTAAAGAAATCAAGCGAACGAGTGATCTTGTCAGTAAGCTTACAGGAATGCAGGTGCCAGGCAACAAGGCTGTTGTAGGACGCAATGCCTTTGCCCATGAATCTGGTATTCACCAGGACGGTGTACTAAAAGAAGCAACGACGTATGAAATTATCACACCGAAGATGGTTGGGATTGATTCCAATAATCTTGTACTTGGTAAACATTCTGGTCGACACGCGTTTAAACAAAAAGCTGAATCATTTGGCTTTGAACTATCTGAATCTAAGTTAAAAGAAGCATTCCGTGCTTTTAAAGAGCTGACAGGTAAGAAAAAAGAAGTGACGGATGAAGATTTATTTGCGATCCTTGCTGATAAGCAAACGGAGAACGAAGACGTTCCAAAATACGATTTGAAAGCTTTTCAAGTGCAGTATGGCAGTGTCAACCGTCCTACTGCAACGATCTTGCTGACTCGCCCTGATGGAGAAGAAGTAGAGAAGGCAAGCACGGGTGAAGGAAGCGTTGAAGCTATCTATAACACGCTCGATGAATTGCTGGATGAAGAGGTTCATTTGCAAGATTATCAATTGAGTTCCATCGGTAAAGGCAGAGATGCTTTAGCTGAAGTGTACGTGCAATTAACGGTAGATGGGCAAAAAGCTTCCGGGCGTGGTTCCGCTCAAGACGTACTTGAAGCTTCTGCTCACGCATTTTTAAATGCTGTCAATCGTACGTTGCACATTAAACCAACAAACGTAAAAGAAGTCCAACTATAGGAGGGGAAAGATATGGAGAAGCATATCGTTGTATTGCCTGGTGATGGCATAGGTCCAGAAGTTACAAAAGCAACTAAAGGTGTTCTTGAAACCGTAGCTGCACAATTTGGTCATAGCTTTACTTTTGAAACTCACGACATTGGTGGGTCTGCCATTGATAACCATGGCACCCCTCTACCAGAAGATACAGTAGCTGCTTGTAAAAAAGCAGATGGTATATTGCTTGGAGCTGTAGGCGGCCCTAAATGGGATAACCTTCCTGGTCATATGCGTCCTGAGAAAGGGTTGCTAGGTATTCGCAAACAACTCGGATTGTTTGCGAACCTTCGTCCAGTTAAAGGATTTGATTCCTTGCTTCATGCTTCTCCTTTAAAGCCTGAAGTAGTAGGAGGAAGCGATCTATTAATCGTACGCGAACTGACAGGCGGTTTGTATTTTGGGGAACCAAGAGAGCGTCGCAACAACGGGCAAGACGTGGTCGATACCCTTGCTTACTCAAGGCATGAGATGGAGCGTATTGTTGAACAAGCCTTCCAGAGTGCTCAAGTACGCCGAAACAAACTCACTTCTGTTGATAAAGCAAATGTTCTTGAATCAAGCCGTATGTGGCGTGAAGTAGTAGAAGAGAAAAAGTCCGATTATCCTGAGGTGGAAGTTGAGCATATGCTTGTTGATGCCGCAGCGATGAAGCTTGTGACAAACCCTGGCTACTTCGATGTCATTGTAACGGAGAACATGTTTGGTGACATTTTAAGCGATGAAGCTTCTGTTCTAACCGGTTCACTAGGTATGCTTCCATCTGCCAGCATTCGTCAGGACGGTTTAGGTCTCTATGAGCCTGTGCATGGCTCAGCACCAGATATTGCAGGAGAAGATAAAGCAAATCCGTTAGCTACTATTCTATCAGCAGCGATGATGCTTCGTTATTCTTTTAATATGAATGTGGAAGCCGATGAAATTGAATCAGCTGTTCACGCCGTGCTTAATGAAAAATACCACACGGCAGATTTGAAAATAGAAGGTGGAACACAAGTGAGCGGAAGTGAGCTTGCGAAGAAAGTATCCGAACACATGAGTTCTAACGTTACGACAGAGAACATTATGAGGTGTTACGCATAAACGAAGAAAGGAGAGACCATTATGGGGCGACCTAAAACGATTATTGAAAAAGTATGGGATCAGCACGTCATTCATCAAGAAGAGGGTAAGCCAGAGTTAATTTATATTGATTTGCACCTGGTCCATGAAGTCACCTCTCCTCAAGCGTTTGAAGGACTGCGAATGAAAAATCGCAAAGTGCGTCGTCCTGATCGTACGTACGCAACAATGGATCACAATGTGCCGACATTGCATCGCCACATCATTAAAGATCAAATTTCTAAAAAACAAATGGATACACTTAAAGAGAACTGCGATGAGTTCGGCATTCGTTTAGCTGACATCGACCACCCCGATCAGGGAATTGTTCACATCATTGGTCCTCAGCTCGGACTTACTCAGCCAGGAAAGACCATTGTGTGCGGTGATAGTCATACGTCCACACACGGGGCATTTGGTGCGTTAGCCTTTGGTATTGGAACGAGTGAGGTAGAGCACGTCTTAGCGACTCAATCTTTGTGGCAAGCTTCACCGAAAACTCTTCAAGTGAAAGTAGACGGTGAGCTTGGAACGGGTGTTACAGCCAAAGACTTAATTTTGGCGATCATTGCTAAGTTCGGCGTACGTTTTGGAACCGGGTATGTCGTGGAATATACAGGTGAGGCCATTCGCAAACTTTCCATGGAAGAGCGTATGACCATTTGTAACATGTCCATTGAAGCAGGAGCTCGTGCTGGCTTAATCAGCCCGGACGAAACAACAGTAGATTATTTAAGAGGCAAGCGTCATGTTCCTAAAGGTGAAGAATTTGAGGCTGCGGCTCAGGAATGGCTTTCGCTAGCCACTGATCCAGGCGCCGAATATGATGCGACTGTTGAAATTAATGCTTCTGAAGTGGAGCCGCAAGTCACATGGGGTACAAACCCTTCTCAGTGTGTTCCTGTCGGCGCTACTACTCCAGATCCATCGGTACTTGAAGATGCTCAAGAGCAAGACAGCATACAGCGTGCATTGGATTATATGGGGCTTGAACCGAATCAAGAAATTCAATCGATCCCGGTTGAACACGTCTTCATCGGTTCTTGTACAAACTCACGAATCAGCGACTTGCGCAAAGCAGCCGAGATCGTTAAGGGCGGCAAAGTGCATGAAGGAGTAAGAGCATTGGTTGTACCTGGCTCATTCTCCGTAAAACAGCAAGCGGAGGCTGAAGGGCTGGATACGATTTTCCTAACCGCTGGTTTTGAATGGCGGGATGCTGGCTGCAGCATGTGCCTGGCGATGAACGATGACATTGTTCCACCAGGTGAACGCTGCGCATCCACATCTAACCGTAACTTTGAAGGCCGTCAAGGGAATGGAGCAAGAACTCACCTTGTCAGCCCTGAAATGGCAGCCGCTGCTGCACTAGAAGGTTCTTTTGTAGATGTAAGAAAATTTGGCGCGACGGTAGGAGGGTAAAGAATGGAACCTATTAAACAGCACAAAGGGTTAATTTACCCGCTTGATCGCTCGAACATTGACACAGACCAAATTATTCCGAAACAGTTTCTGAAACGAATTGAGCGTCAGGGCTTCGGGCAGTTTCTTTTTTACAACTGGCGTTTCAATGATGATGGTACAGAACGAGAAGATTTCTCCTTAAATGATCCAATGTATAAGGACGCTTCCGTTCTTGTAGCTGGTGAAAATTTCGGATGCGGTTCTTCAAGAGAGCACGCGCCTTGGGCCATACAAGATTATGGCTTTAAGGTCGTAATCGCCACAAGCTTTGCCGATATTTTTTACAATAATTGCTTTAAGAATGGAATTCTACCGATTGTACTGCCTCGTCATGAAGTCAATGACTTACTAGAGCAGGCAAAGGAAGAAAAAGTAACCATTGACGTTGATTTAGTCAATCAACAAGTGAAAAGTGATCATGGTTTAGTATCAGCATTTGATATTCAACCTTATCATAAAGATATGTTGTTAAATGGCTGGGACGAAATATCTGTGACGTTGAATTACGCTGACGCCATTGATCAGTATGAAACAGAAAAAGCCAAATAATTAAAACAAGGAGTGAAGACGTTGGGGATTTCTTAACGCTAGCTAAAGTCTTTGAAGCCAAAGAACAATTAAACGATGTGGTGCACCAAACACCGTTTAAAACCTCTGAAACATTTAATCATTACACAGGGCAGCAAGTGTACTTGAAGATGGAAAATCAGCAAAAGACAGGAGCATTCAAGGTAAGAGGTGCTTCTTTTAAAGTCTCCCAGCTGACGAGTGAAGAAGCAGAATGTGGAGTCATTGCTGCATCAGCAGGAAACCACGCGCAAGGTGTAGCGCTCGCTGCAGCCAAACGTGGGATTACTGCTCAAATCTTTATGCCAGAGGGAACTCCTCAAGCTAAAGTTCAAGCAACAGAAGCTTATGGAGCAAAAACTGTACTAACAGGAGAATCTTTTCAAGAAGCCTATGCAGCTGCCATGGAAGAGCAGAAACGCTGCGGTGCGACGTTTATCCATCCGTTTGACGATGTAGACGTTATGGCCGGGCAGGCAACAGTAGCTGTAGAAATGCTGCAGGAGCAGCCCGATCTTGACACCATCGTCGTCCCCATCGGAGGGGGAGGTCTAATTGCAGGTATCGCCTATGCGGCGAAGCAATTGAAGCCGGATATTAAAGTTGTGGGTGTTCAGTCTGAGAAAGCACCTTCCATGTATAACTCGTTTTACAAGTGTGGTCCGAAAAAATTGACCTCTGTCTCTACTATTGCTGACGGCATTGCTGTAAAGCAGCATGGGACGAAAACGTTCCATTATATCCGTAAGTATGTGGATGAGATCGTAACGGTGGAAGAGCAGCAGATTGCAAACTCCATCTTAAAGCTGCTAGAACGTGAGAAGACGCTCGTGGAAGGAGCAGGAGCTACGGCTCTTGCCGCAGTATTAGCCCAGAAGCCAGCTTTAGCTGGGAAGAAGTGCGGTGTTGTTGTAAGTGGAGGAAATATGGATGTTTCCAGATTGCCACACGTTCAACAGCTAGCCTTAACAAAAAGAATGGTCATGGTATAAGAAATGAGGAATGGAGCGTCAATCGATGAGATTGACGCTTATTTTTTTGTGGACGGCAGGAAGTGCTTAAAGGACCAGGATTAGACGATAAACATCTGTTAAACCTAAAAAAACCTCCTTAAGAAAGGAGGTTCAGGTTGTCGATATTTAATATAAGATTCTAGGACGGTTTCTTCCCATTGGTATGGAGAAAAGGAAGAGGAAAAAGCGCCGCTTTCCGCGGACGAACGCCCAAGTCTCCTCGTGAAACCCACACTCGGGGTCTCGGATCGCCAGTTTTTCCGCAGGAGTGTCATGGTCTGTGCTCCTTAGCTTTAGCTTATAGCCGAAAAAAACGCTCCTCCAACCCTAGCTAGGTGTAAGGTAAACTTTATTATGTTTAGACAGGTAGTCGTCATTAGTGCCTGTTCCTTGATTTTCTCTTTTCTGTGCAAGTGACAATAGCGCTGCCCGTGTAGTTCTTTCGAATATGCAATATTACATTCCACTATCTTTTAATAGTCACCACTTCAATTTCATTATGTAGATCTTTCCTTCATTGAAACAAGTACTTCACTCTCTCTGATGGTTTTAAATGATTAATACCTTGAATTTTAAAATAAAGATCAAAAAAGAAGGCTGTCGAGAACTTTTTCGACAGCCTGAACCTCTTTAAAAAAGGACGTTTTTAAGCAATTACTTCATTTTTTTATAGTCTACCTTTTCAACATTTAATCCGTTGCCGAGTGAGCCATAGAGGTTTCCCTGGTTAGGGTCAATTAACTCTCGATTGTCAAAGTATACTCTTGGTGTTTTCCATAAGGCAAGAAGCGCTTTGCTCAACGGCATTTCATGATAACGTTCTGGCCAGAGTTCTTTGATTTTTTGTTTGACTAGTGGGTAATGCTTCGAGCTCATCCCTGGGAACAAGTGATGTTCCGTGTGATGTGAAAAATTAAAGTGAATGTAATCAACCCATTTAGGAACAGTAACGGTTAAACTATTAGCCAGAGGATCATTGACTGGAACAAGCGGGTTTAACCGGTGATTGGTTGATATATATCCCATGACGATTAGGTTAGCAACGAGCAAGGGAATGACGAACGCGAAGATCCATTTTTCAATACCGATAAGAAAAAGCAGCCCGATCCAGCTTGCCCATGGTAAAACCATCTGCAGCCAAACTTCTGGTTGTTTTTTAGGTTTGAAATCCTTAATATAGGCAAAAAACATTTTTAACGAGTGAGCTGTAAATTGAACAGCCAGTGAAGCGAACGCGAAAAAAGAGCGGACAAACAAAGGGAGCTTGTAAACCCAGCGGAAAAACTTGGACTTACTTAAGCGTTCGAGTGTCGGCCAGGAATCTGGATCATTTTCTTCGTGCTGTGTATGGATATGGTGGTTTAAATTGTGCCATTTTCTCCATAGCTTTGGTCCTGTACTTAATGGCCAAAAGGCAATCGCACCGAGCAGATCTCGAATCCATGGCTTTTTCACGACTGTGCCATGTAAAATTTCATGTCCTAAGAACCCCATACCTGCAAAACTTGCTCCAAGAATGATGGAAATCGGTAAATAAAAGAATGGGTGCCATTCTGTAAGACTGATAATGAACAATCCAGCGATGACAATGGATAAATAAGCAAGACCGCCCCATAACCGTTTAGGAACAGGCTTAAAGACTCCTTTGGGCATATATTTAGCCACACGTTTAGCGTACCAACCGTATGAATGTAAGTCTTCCATAACAATCTCCTTCCATATCTCATGATGTACGAATTTGCTGTATTTTAATCGTAGCAATCCAACTTATATAAAGTCAATGGCGAATTAATACCAGGTATTAATATTAAGTCGTATATACACGCATAATTGAGAAAAGTTTTCATTGACATTCAATTGTTAGACAAGTAAGATAGTATTGTGATAATGAGAATCTTTATCATTTAACTTATTTGTTTCTTTATGTATTACATAGAAGCAGCACATAAAGGAATAGAAAAAGAAAGGAAGAGGTTGGATGAAGAAATTTTATTTACTTATGTTGATTTTACTGACCGCTTTATTAGCGGCCTGCAGTGGAAATAATGAAGAAGAGGCAGAAGAAGATTCCTCTCAAGAAGAATCTCGTTCTGTAACGGTTGAAGACGCTACAGGTGAGAAGACGATTGAAGGAACACCAGAGAATATCGTTGTGTTAGAATGGTCGTACGCAGAAGAGCTTCAAGCACTAGGTATGGAGCCGACAGGAGTGGCTGACCTTGATTCTTATGGGGACTGGGTGGATGTAGGCCAGCCGCTAAGTGATGAAGTAGAAGATGTAGGGACAAGACAAGAGCCAAGTCTCGAGGCGATTTCGAGACTGGAACCTGATTTGATTATCGGGGTGGATTTCCGTCATAGTGAAATTGCTGAAGACTTAGAAGAAATTGCTCCTACATTAATGTTTGCCCCCTATTCGGAAGAAAGTGCGGAGAATCAGTTTGACAGCATGCTAGAAGAATTTAATACTATTGCTGAAGTTGTTGACCGCCAAGATGAAGCTGAACAAGCTGTAAGTGATATGGAAAGTACATTTGAGGAGCAGAGAGCGCGTTTAGAGGAAGCTGGACAGGAAGACATGAACTATGTCATCACGCAAGCCTTTACGGCTCAAAACACGCCAACACTTCGCTTATTCACCGACAATTCGATGGTAGCAAACGTGATGAGTGAATTAGGGATGTCAAATGATTATGAATCAGAAGAGTTGGAGATCTACGGCTACACTGAAACAACTGTAGAAACGTTACAGAACTATCAGGACTCTAATTTCTTCTACATCGTTCAAGATGAAGATAACATCTTTGATGATCAATTAGCTGGTAACCCAGTATGGGAAGAACTGGACTTTGTACAAGATGATCGGTTATATCAAATGCCAGGGAGCACGTGGACGTTTGGTGGACCGCTTTCAGCTGAGGTACTAGCAGAACAAGTTGTTGATTCTGTCCTGGAAAAGGAAGGTCAGGACGAATAAAAGGTCGTGAACATAAATGAACCCGAACTTAAGACAAGTAATAACAGGAGCTCTCACCTTTGGAGGTGGGAGCGTCTTATTATGTTTATTAACATTTATACATATCAATCAAGGAAATGTATCGCTTCCTTTATCAACAGTCGTACAATCCATTGTTAACCCTATGGATACGATTGAGCATCATACGGTTCGTGTGATGCGTCTTCCTCGTGCCGTCATTGGGATACTTGCTGGCGGGGGGCTTGCCGTCTCAGGAGTTATTTTACAAACGGTCACGAAAAACCCGCTTGCTTCTGCAAGTACGTTAGGCATCCATTCAGGAACCTATTTCGCCGTGGTGGCTGCTACGATTTATCTACCGTTTGCTACGGTTGCCAATGGAGTGGTGACAGCGTTCATTGGAGGTATTCTTACTTTCTTATTTGTATACGTGTTATCAGGAGGGGGAGATGCCACTCCTGTCCGTATGGTGCTTGCTGGGATGATTGTTACCTTTTTATTTTCATCTCTAACGTCGCTTCTGCAAATTTTTTATGAGAATGAAACGCAAGGTTTATTCCTTTGGGGATCAGGTACTCTTGTGCAAAACGATTGGAATGGCGTACAGTTTTCTTTGCCATTTATCATTATTTCCTTCATTATACTCCTGATTTATGCACGGAAATTAGACACCCTTACGCTTGGGGATGACGTAGCCACAGCTCTCGGGCAAAATATCAAGTCCGTGAAGCTGGTGACCATTCTGGCAGCTGTCCTGCTCACCTCTGTCACAGTAAGTGTCGTTGGGCCAATCGGGTTTGTCGGCCTTGTAGCGCCTCATATCGTAAAATTAATAGGATTTAGAACCCATGCTTCGCTGATCATTGGATCTTTTATATGGGGAGCGAACGTCCTGTTATTTGCTGATGTGATGGCTAGAGTCATTGATCCTTCCTTCTCTGAGCTGCCTGTTGGTGCCATTACAGCGCTAGTCGGCTCTCCCTGGCTCATATGGCTCGTCCTTCGCATGAAGCAAGAAGGAAATTCGAAAGATACAGGATCTGTAATGGCTGGAAGAGTGGCTGTAAACTTGCCGCTTGCAAAAATAGTTCCTATATTAGTTCTCGTTATTATTGTGACGATAGGGATTAGCATGTCATCGGGGAATTATGGATTTGAACCGATAGCTACCTATGAAGCTTTAATGGGGCAGACCAATGAGTTTATGCGTAATTTTATTTTGGAATTACGGTTACCAAGGTCGCTCGTAGCTTTATTAGCTGGTGCTGTTCTAGCAGTCAGCGGCCTGATCTTTCAAGGAGTATTACGTAATCCGTTAGCTGATCCTTCGGTAATTGGGATTACATCGGGTGCGGGTGTAGGAGCGTTAACGACGATTTACTTTTTCAGTGTCTCGGCTTTCTGGGTACCGATTGGTGCGATGATTGGAGCTCTTCTCTTCTTTTTAGTTGTCATGGCCTTAGGGGCTAAAGCTGAGTTTCACCCAACCACTCTTGCTCTTCTAGGTATAGGGATTTCTGCGTTCGGCTCAGCCTTTATACAAATTATGGTCGTTCAAGCGGAACTAGGAGTCGCCTCTGCACTTACTTGGTTATCGGGCACTACTTATGCAAAAGGCTGGGCGGAGATTCTCAAGTTTCTGCTATGGCCTGTCCTTTTATTTATACCGATTCTAGCCGTCCACATTAAAAACTTGGACGTGCTTTCTTTAGGAGATGACGCGGCTAAGGGTCTGGGGCTAGGAGTAGTATCCGTTCGTTTTCAAATGGCTTTGCTTGCCACACTTTTAGCAGCGTGCAGCGTTGCCGCAGTTGGGGCAATTGGTTTTGTCGGACTGATTGCTCCACACTTTTCAAGGTTGCTAGTCGGCAGTGCGAATCAGAAGCTGCTTCCGGTAACGATGTTAGTTGGCGGATTTTTACTTGTAGTCGCTGACTTATTTAGCCGGACGCTCCTTGCACCAAATGAAATTCCTTCAGGGATCTTAGTAGCTCTTATTGGAGCACCATATTTTCTATGGCTTATGAAACGTCGTTCTGTATAATGGGATAGAATATGCTATGATGGTGTTAAAAAAATGGGGGGGAAATTAATATGTTAGAATTTATTAAATGCCATGGATCAGGTAACGATTTTATTTTAATTGATGAAATGACACATAACTATACATTTACAGAGGATGAACGAAGAGAACTATCTTTATTATTATGCGACCGAAATGATGGCGTCGGATCTGACGGAATTCTCTTTGTGATGGACAGTGAAAAAGCCCAAGCGCGTATGCGGATGTTTAATTCAGATGGAACAGAGGCGGAAATGTGCGGCAACGGTTTGCGCTGTGTAGCCCGTCATGTGATTGAGCAAGTGGGGCATTCGAATGTAAAAATTGAAACGCAAAAAGCCGTACTGGCCGTTGAACAGGTAGCGGAAATTTATGACGGGATCGATACGTTCTCTGTCGCTATTGAGCCGGTTTCTTTTGAAGTAGCTTCGTTGCCAATGAATTTTGAAAAAAGCGAAGCGCTGGACGAAGTCATTCCCGAGTTGTCTTCAAAACTTACGTTTACGGCCCTCAGTGTCCCTAATCCCCACATCGTTACGATCGTCGACGAAGTGGATCAAGCGGATCTTAAAGCTACTGGTGAAAAAGCAAATCAACTCACGAGTGTGTTTCCTCGGGGAGTTAACGTCAGCTTCGTACAGATTTTAGAAAAAAATAAAATCTTTGTGCAAACGTATGAACGAGGGGTCGGTCTGACAAATGCATGCGGTACAGCAATGTCTGCTTCAACACTTGTTTCTACAATTCTGGGCCCTAATGAATTAGATGTGCCGATCGTGGTTATCAACAAAGGCGGACTTGTGAATTGTGTGGTTGAAAAAGCTGAAAGACGTTATACCATTCAATTAAGAGGGAATGCAACGAATGTATATACCGCTGCAATAGAAGTCGATCTAGAAAATAAACGTTGGGATTGGGGCGAATCGACCACTCATCAAAATGAGATCGATATCTATGAAAAGTTAAAAGACTATGCGGCATCTCAAGTCTAATAGAGAGAGGTGAGCGAATGTTTACAACGATTCCAGTAAAGACAAGTAACCATGACGAAATGATTGATATTACCGAACAAATTTCAAGCTGGATCAGAGAGCAGGGAGTGAAGAGCGGTGCAGTTGTCGTTTCTTCTGCACACACAACAGCCGGAATTACAATTAACGAAAATGCAGATCCCGACGTCAAGACGGATATGCTGCGCAGGTTTCGCGAAGTGTATCCGTGGGAGCATCCGGAAGATCGTCACATGGAAGGCAATACAGCTGCTCACATGAAAACGAGTACGGTTGGCCACGCCCAGACCATTATCATTCAAGACGGTGAATTAGTGCTAGGGACATGGCAAGGCATTTATTTTTGCGAATTCGACGGACCTCGCTCACGTAAAGTCCACGCTAAAATCATCCAATAAAAAAGCGAAAGGCTTTAAAGCCTTTCGCTTTTTTTCTTTTTTATCTCTGTACCAGGTACGGTTTGTAAACACATAGTTTTTATAGAAAGAGGGAGACTATATAACTCTTACAACTTTTTTAAAAAAGTATGGTTATTTATCAAACAAACAGGGAAATGAAAAAATACGAGTACATAAAGGAAGGTGATTGAAAGTGGAAAATAAGAAAAAAGAATGGCATGTCATATTTTTATTAGATAGTAAGCGCGTCGTTACTCACGATCTTGATCTAAGTGAGGAAATGGATGAGAGAGAAACGATGGAATTCATCGTTAAGCAGCTTGACCGCGGAGATTGGTGGTTCCTGGAAGAAGGAGTAGCTGTTCACACGTCAAGTGTCGAAAGCTTTTATTTAGATAAGCGAGCGCACCGTACACGATTTTCAAGAGAATAAATAAAAGGTCAGTCCCAATGGACTGACCTTTTGTTATGATTCTAGGATTTCAACTTCAATTTGCTGACGGCCATAATCCATAGCATCTCCATTTTCTTCCATGAAGAGGTCGATGCGATGACCTTGAATGGCTCCGCCTGTATCTCCTGCAATAGCTTCACCATAACCAGGAACTCGAACTTTAGATCCTAAAGGAATGATATCAGGGTCCACAGCAATTACTTTTTGATCTGGATCCTCTCTTAAGTCGATTCCAGTTTTCGTAATGCCGCTGCAACCTTCACAAAAAGCGGTATAGGCAGTAGCTTCTACACTAACCGTTTTTTCTACTTCTGAATCTTTTTCGTCATCTTTATCAGCAAACCGTTCCAGGTCAGCTGTTTTTTCACTTAGAGTAATGGCTTTAAGTTCTTCTTTAGATTGTTCATCTGCTTGTAACGTATCAGGGTTGAATCCTGCGATTCCAAAAGCATACAACGACATAAATGATAAAATAATAAGTGCTTTTTTCAAGACTTTTTACCCCTTTCTTCAACATCCTTATAGGATTATAACAAGGGTAAATGTAATTAACAAATACAAATGTGATACAAAAGTATTACATTTTAATGACGTCTGTCTAAGTGGATAGTCCCCGTGATCATTTATCCAATGATTCGCAATAATTTTTTCTTTTAGTTAAGGGCTTTCATAGGATTTTCCTCTTCACAAAGCCCTTTATATACGTTAATGTGTAGAAAGATATTTTCTGTACTACGTTAACATACTAAAAAATAACATAAGGAAGGAAGAAGAAAATGAGTCGTGTACCCTTACTTGTCAGAATTATTTTAGCTATTATTTTAGGTACTTTTATAGGGTTAATCGTTCCAGAAGGGGCAATCGAACTATTTGCTACATTTACAGGCTTGTTCGGTAATTTCTTAAACTTTGTGATTCCTTTAATTATCATTGGTTTTATAGCTCCAGGGATTGCATCAATTGGTAAAGGTGCAGGTAAAATGCTTGGTATAACAGCAGGACTCGCTTATTTATCTACCGTATTAGCAGGAGTGGCCGCTTATCTTGTCGCTCGTAACTTGTACCCTTCCATCCTGAGCCGCCAGGATGCCGGCGAGATGACCAATCCAGAAGAGTCTTTAATTGAATCGTCATTTACGGTGGAAATGACTCCGATTATGGATGTCATGGCTGCCTTAATTTTTTCCTTTTTATTAGGAGTAGGGATGACGGCGGTTAAAGGTGACACGTTATATAATGTAATGGCAGAATTCCGATCCATCATTCACAAAGTGATTGAGAATATCATTATTCCGTTATTACCATTTCATATCTTTGGTATTTTTGCCAATATGTCTTATGCAGGTCAAGTGGCTACGATCTTAAGTGTATTTGCTAAAGTATTTGTAATGATTATTATTTTGCACCTGATCTATTTAATCAGTGTGTACGGAATTGCGGGAGCTCTTCACCGTGCGAACCCTTTTCATTTACTAAAAAAATTAGCACCTGCTTATTTTACAGCGCTAGGGACTCAGTCTTCAGCAGCTACGATCCCAGTAACACTTAAGCAAACGAAATCTATTGGAGTTAAAGAGAAGGTTGCCGACTTCTCCGTGCCTTTACTAGCTAATGTCCACCTTGCAGGAAGTACGATTACAATTACGAGTTGTGCCATGGCCGTGTTGTATATGCAGGGACAGGCTACAACGTTTATGGATGTGCTTCCTTTTGTTCTTATGCTCGGAGTAACGATGATTGCAGCCCCTGGTGTTCCAGGAGGAGCCGTAATGGCTGCAGTTGGATTATTAGAGAGCATGCTTGGGTTTAGTTCAGTAATGGTTTCTCTAATGATTGCTCTTTATTTAGCTCAAGACAGTTTCGGTACAGCGACTAATGTCACGGGTGATGGAGCGATCACTACAATTGCTAACCGTTTAATAGGGAAAAAGAAAGATGTAGAAACGGTTCATAATGAACAAGCTGGTTAAATACGTAAAAGGCCGCACAGCAGAATGTGCGGCCTTTTTTATTTACGAACCTCTGTTAGTGCGCTTTTTACCACAGCATGACTTTTTTTTCGGACGCGAAGCCTTTTGCTCTTTCTTATTGTTCATTCGCTCTCTCATTCATGAATGCTCCTCTCCATGTTTTCTATTAGTTTATGCACATTTTTTAAGTGTGGCCGTGCGTTTACATAGTTCAAAGGAAAAACCTAAAAATCCATTCTCAGTTGATTATCGAATCATGATATAATGAGAAATGGATGGTTTTATTCCAATAATTTTCCAATTTTATCATTAAAGGAGGACGGGCCCATGGTGATTTGTCGTGAATGTGGTAGTGAAAATAATTCGGGTTCCCGTTTTTGCTCCCATTGTGGTGAAAAGTTAAGTGAAGACTCATTTGAGGAGTTAGGAACTGAGGTTGACTCGTCTATACATAAACGGAAGAAACTCTGGATGTCCATATTACCGGGAGCCTTATTCATTTTCATTGCTGCTGGGTTAGTTTTCTTCTATAACCATGCCAAACAAGTGAATCAATCTGTTTTAGAAGATAAAGAAAAAGCGGAAGAGCTAGCTTTAGAGGGAGATTATAATGAAGCAGGGAAGCTTCTTGAACGTGCAGCTGATAAACGGCCTGACTATCAAGCATTAAAAAGAAACTTATCGGCAGTAAACCAAGTGAAAGCTATGGAAAAAGATTTAGAACGTGTAGAAACGTCTATTGAAGAAAATGATTTGGACAACGCTCTTAACGAGTTATCACAGGTTAATCAAAAGATGGGGGAGCAAGAAAATCGTTTAGTAGCGACGCTAACGCCAAGAATGAATGAGCTTGATTCAAGAATTACGGTCGGGAAAATTAATAATGAAGTGAAGGAATTAACGAATATTGATGAACTGGCTGAAAAATTGAATACGTTGTCTCGTCTTGATTTAGAAGAAGCTACACGTGCCCGCGAGAAAATAACAGAAAAGATTGTGTCTATAAGTTCAAAACAAGCAGAAAAAGCGATGAAGGAAAGACAATATAATGAAGCCATAGCAGCAGTAGATGAAGGATTGCAATATGTGATTAATCATAAAAAGCTTCTTCGATTAAAGGACCGGGTGGAACAAGAAAAGCTGGCATTTGAACAGGAGAAGCAGGATCGAATGGAACGGGCTATGGAACAAGCTGCTATGGAAGAAATGATGAATCGAAGAGAAGCAGTTAAAGTGCTAACGATTAAAGCTTCTAAAGATGAATTTGGAGATGTCACAGTCCAGGGGGAAGTCCAAAGTGAAGCGACAAGTATTGTCAGCTCCATTGAGATCACTTACGATATTCTTGATGAAGATGGAGAAATTTTGGAAACAGATACGTCTCAAGTGTACCCCATGTACCTAAATCCCGAGGATACAGGAAAGTTTGAACAAAATTATTATGATTTTGAAAAAGAAGAAATTTCGGTCGAAGTAACAAATGTCCAATGGTTTGTAGAGTAGGAGGTACAACGTGAAACGTGCATGGGTGACAAGTTCAATTGTAATGGCAATGATCCTGATTGCAGGGATTGCATCGTTTGTATGGATTCAGCATCAGGTACCTTCTCAGCTGGAAGCAAGCTCGGTGTTAGACAAGCCTATGCCGAAGGAAGAAGAAGGAGTCGTCACAAAAAGTACGCAAGAAATTATCTATGAATCTCAAAAGCTTGTTGTGCAGATCGAGCTTGATAATGGAACAATTGGTTCTGGTTTCTTGTATAACGATAAAGGGGACGTGATTACGAACGCCCACGTGGTTGCTAATACGGAAGACGTGCAAGTCATTAATGTAGATTCCAAAGAAATGTCGGGTAAAGTAATTGGATCTAGTCGCAGTACAGATATTGCTGTGGTGCGGGTGCCTGATTTAGAAGGGAAAGATCCTTTAGCGATTCAAGAAAGTGAAAATGCACCTTTATTAACCGAGGTATTAGCACTTGGAAGTCCTCTAGGTCTTCAAAACACAGTAACCCGGGGAGAAATCAGCGGGCTGGACCGGAACTTTGAATTAGATCCTTTCACGTATGAAGATGTGTATCAAATCTCAGCACCCATCTCCCCAGGGAATAGTGGTGGCCCATTGCTCAATGCAAAAACGGGGGAGGTCATTGGGATTAATTCTGCTAAATTAGGAGATGAATCCATCGGGTTTAGTATCCCCGTACTAGACATCCTGCCTATGGTAAAACAATGGTCCAAATCTCCAATGGAGGAGCTTCCTGAATACCCTGAGCTTGCAGATGGGACTGATGCTTCCAACGAGCAAACGGACGCTGACCAAGCGACGTATTTGGTTCAATACTTTTACGACAGTATAAATCAAGGGGATTTTGTCACAGCGTATTCATTACTCGGAACTGAGTGGCAAGAGAACAAGAGCTACGAAGAATTTAGAGAAGGATATTATAATACGTTATCCGTTTCGATTGATCAAGTAGTTGCCGACCCAGAGGGAGAAGAGGTAGCTGTGAATTGTGTCATCACAACTGAGGAGACAATTGAGGGTGAAATTGAAATGAAAAAATATAATTTAGATTATACGTTAGGCTATGAAAATGACCAAATGATGATTTTGTCAGGTGAAGGTAAAGAAATAGACTAGCACACACGACTTTATTCTCGAATGTACTATTCGAAATAAAGTCGTTTTTTTATGGGTCAAATTTTACCCTCGCACATAAAATATAACTAAAACAAAAAAAGTTGCGTAGAGGAAAGTTTTGAATTAGACTATGGATAGACAAAGAAATGGAGAAGGAGAGAGAAAGAATGGAAAATGTGTTATTTGCCTTTGGGTTAACATTAATGGCCGGTTTAGCAACAGGGATAGGCAGTATTCTTGCTTTTTTTACCTCAACAACAAACACTAGGTTTTTATCGGTAGCTTTAGGTTTTTCCGCAGGAGTCATGATTTACGTGTCCATGGTGGAAATTTTCTTTAAAGCGCAAGATTCATTAGTCAGTGCCCTCGGAGAAGGTTTAGGGAATTGGATTAATGTAGCGAGCTTCTTCGGCGGGATGCTCGTCATTGCTCTTATAGATAAAGCGATCCCCCAGCAGGGGAATCCTCATGAACCGAAAAAGGTAGAAGATATGTCTAAGACACCGGCTGAAGTACAAAACAGCCATTTGTTGAAAATGGGGACTTTT
This sequence comes from Halobacillus andaensis, assembly GCF_014636475.1. Classification (GTDB taxonomy): domain Bacteria; phylum Bacillota; class Bacilli; order Bacillales; family Halobacillaceae; genus Halobacillus_A; species Halobacillus_A andaensis. The sequence continues at coordinate 924,082 of NZ_BMEL01000001.1, read as the reverse complement.
ACAGCTTTAGCGATTGCGATTCACAACTTTCCAGAAGGTATCGCTACGTTTACATCGGCATTACAAGATCCAACATTAGGTGTCGCGATAGCCGTTGCTATTGCCATCCACAACATCCCTGAAGGTATTGCAGTTTCAGTTCCTATCTATTTTGCTACAGGGGATAAGAAAAAAGCATTTAAGCTTTCCTTCTTATCGGGTTTATCAGAGCCTGTTGGAGCGGTTGCTGCTTATCTAATCTTAATGCCATTTCTTAATGACGTGATGTTTGGGGTATTATTTGCTGGGGTAGCCGGAATCATGGTATTTATTTCTCTTGATGAACTACTACCGGCGTCACGCAAGTACGGAGAGGCCCATCTATCCATTTATGGTGTAGTAGCTGGAATGGCTGTAATGGCTGTTAGTTTGCTGCTGTTTATTTAAAGAGAGGGCTATGCTTATAAGGGTACCAGGTACCGAAAAGCTGTAAAAGAGCGAAGTGCCAAGTGTGAATTTCGGTACCTGGTACCCGGTGCGCATGAACATAAATCATCCGAACTGATTTCTACACAATCGTTCGGATGATTTAATGCTTTATTCAGTTTTGTCTCACCCTGATATTTAATAAGTTCTTTCTTCGATTAGATCCTCAATCACTGTTTGAATGGCTTGTTTCGAACGCTTGACTACCCTCCAATTCACGTAAAGGGAGTCTCCGTCTTTCCACCCTAACCTGTAATCATCAGCTGCACTGTTTACCGCGAGATCTTTCAGTTTTTCGTCTGCTTTGTTTTTTACCCATTCGTCTGCTTTTTCTCGGAGCTTCACTTCCATTTCTTCAGCAGTTAAAACAGCAGGGTAGGTAAAGTGGAATTTCCCTTTATAAAAAGAGAACGAGGAAGAAGGTTGATCTGATGAATTCTTTTGGACTTTATATTTTCGTCCTAAATAAGCAACCTTTTCTTCCTTTAGATGATTCTCGTATAAGTCCCCGTGGATTTTTTTCCATTTCTCATCAATCCACTCTCTTTTTTTATAAAGGAAGGCCTCTACATCTTCCTTAGATTTATGTAGTGGAGCTGTCACACAGATTCCGTTCAAGTCATCCAAATAAATTTTCATAAAATAAATATCTTCTACTCTATCAAGCTTATAATACATATCGTGTAGTCCATTTTGAATATCGGGCATAGGAATCCCCTCTCTTTCTATCAATCTTCCTTATTGTATTAAAAGCTTGGACTACCGTCAAAACGTAAATAAAAGACCAGGGGGGTGAAAAGTTCCTGGTCTGTAGAAGAGAAGAATTATTTGTAAACGGAAGCACCAACAATGATTAATAGAATGAACAACACGACGATAAGGGCGAAACCACCCGCGTTGCGTCGTCTAGGGTACCCACATCCATAACCTCCATAGTAGTTCACATCATTCACCACCTTTTCTCTTATACAATACTTTATGAACGGGCGTTTGATATGGAAGGGCATATGTCTACATAGGCAAATGTAATTTTATTGGATTAAATGAGGCTGAAAAAAGGGTATGGACCCATGAGTATCGAAGTTTTACTAGAGAAACGGAGGGTGAGAAATGAAACCAACCGTGATTATAACCGGAGCCTCTAGCGGCTTTGGCTATCACACTGCTATAAAATGTGCAGAAAAGAATATGAATGTGATTGCTACGATTCGAAATCCCAACAAAATGAATGTTTTTAAACAAGCGAAATTACATGAAACCGTTGCAGAGAACATTACTGTTTGGCCATTAGATGTAACAGACGACGATTCTTTAATTTTTTTTCAAAGACAGGTCAATCAATTAAAACGAGTAGATGTTCTTGTTAATAACGCTGGATATGCGGTGGGAGGATTTCTAGAACAAGTTCCTCTTAAAGATTACCGCCGCCAGTTTGAAACCAATGTATTTGGTGTTATTCAAGTGATCCAGGTTGTACTGCCAAAGATGCGGCATCAAAAAAACGGGAAAATTTTAAATGTGAGCAGTATTAGCGGACTTATTGGTTTTCCAGGTCTTTCAGCTTATGTTAGTTCAAAACACGCGCTAGAGGGATTGTCAGAAAGTTTACGATTTGAAGTGAAGCCCTTTGGCATCGATGTTGCGTTAATTGAGCCGGGATCCTATGAAACGAATATTTGGTCCACAGGTCTTGATCTTCCTCAAGCTGTGTATGATCCTAACTCCCCCTATCATGAATATACAAAAGGCTTATGGAAAGCGTTAAACCGCGAAGTGCATGAAGACCCAGGGAAAGTAGCGGGATTAATGGCCTCTCTGGCTGACCGATCTGGATTAAAGAAGTTAAGGTACCCGATCGGACCAGGTGTAAGGATGAATCTGTTGCTTAAACGGATTTTGCCTTGGTCCGTCTTAGAACGTACAGTGCTAAAAAAAATAATAGGGAAAAAGGAGCTGGTATGATGGAAGAATATCCTGTATTAGATGGAGCTCAACCCATATATTTTGAGGGAAATGAAGTTGGAATCTTAGTTTCACATGGCTTTACGGGGACAACTCAAAGTGTAAGGCCTCTTGTGGAAGCTTATGGTAAAGAAGGCTATAGTGTGGCTTGTCCCCGCTTAAAAGGGCATGGGACAGCACCTGAAGATATGGAAACCACCACGGCTCAAGATTGGATGGATTCCGTGGAGGAAGCTTATGCGTGGTTAAAAGAGCGATGTTCGAAGGTTTTTGTGGTTGGATTATCTATGGGCGGTACGTTAGCGCTTCATTTAGCAGCAAAGTATGAGGACATTGCAGGAGTTATTCCTATTAACGCTGCGATTGATATCCCCTCCATGGAAAATATAATCGAAACCACAGACGATCGATATATTGCAGCGATTGGTTCTGACATTAAAAAAGAAGGAGTTACTGAACTGGCGTATGATAAAACCCCGGTAGCATCGATTGAACATCTCATTTTAATGATGACTCGTGTGCACGATGAGCTGGCTAAAATTCATTGTCCTATTCTTATTTTTGTATCTGAAGAAGATCATATTGTACCTCCAGAAAATTCTGAAATGATTTTTAACACTGTTTTATCCGAACATAAAGAACTGATTCATCTTGAGAACAGCTACCACGTAGCTACGTTAGATATAGACCTCGATATAATTACTGAACGCAGCTTAGAATTTTTCGTCATGTATTCCAATACGAAGTAAAGCCCTCTTTATGAGGGTTTTTCTTATTTGATATCAAAGTGGTATAGACAACTATAACCACTAGTTGTATGGTAGAATAATAAAAATGAGCTTTGTAAGAAGGGCTTGCGCACGCAATGACACCATCACCTACAGCTATTGAAAATGAATTTACATACTGTTAAAAAGTTCCCCCAACAACAGATAGCGGTAATCCTTCATGGGGATGATCTGACTTTGAAAAGTTGCTTGAAAGAAGGAGGAATACTCCATAAGAACGGACATTAATAGATAAAAGGATACAACACTCGAGGATTTTCTTATCATCATGGATAAACGTTAAAGAATGTGCGATGGCTCGGATTCACTTTTTAATAGCGAAAGCCCTCGAGCTTCCTATTGCTTCAGTTTAAAATGATCATTTCATCACCCGGGAAATAATTGAGTCCTTACCGGAATCAATTATGATTCGTCTCAATAGGTTGAAAGAAGAAAAGGAGGAAGTTTCGTGTTAAATAAACAATCCCCCCTGCCCATGTATTATCAAATAGAGGAAAATGTAAAGCAAAGAATTGCTAATGAAGAATTTAAACGAGGGGAAGCCATACCTTCTGAAAGAGAGCTGTCAGAGAGTTATGAAGTGAGCCGGATGACTGTTCGGCAAGCCATTACCAATCTTGTTAACGAAGGTATTCTTTATCGCCGTAAAGGGAGAGGGACTTTCGTTGCTGAGGAAAAAATTGCTCAGCCTTTACAAGGCATGACGAGTTTTACAGAAGATATGAAGTCAAGAGGCATGAAACCAGAAAGCAGGCTCCTATCTTTACAAATTAAAACCGCCCCTGCCGAGATTTCACAAAAGCTGCATCTAGAATCTTCCTCCCAAGTAGTTAAAATTGATCGAATCCGTTACGCCGATCAAGAACCCATGGCTATTGAGACAACATATCTATCTGTTCGTAAGTTCCCTGACCTTACAGAAGACATTGTAAAAAAGTCTCTTTACGATTACATAGAGAAAGACAAAGGATACACGATTGAAAAAGCTACGCAAATGATTGAAGCTGTAATCGCTGGGGAAAAGCAAGCGGATTTACTTGGTGTCGAAGCGGGTCAAGCTTTGTTGCACATTGAGAGAAACAGTTATTTATCAGACGGATCGCCGTTTGAAGTGGTCATATCGGATTATCGTGCAGATCGTTATAAATTCATTACGGACATGTTTAGAGGATAGAAATTCTAGCAATGGGCAAAACATTGGTAGCCGTCTATCAGCATGTCGCCACGAAGTGTGACGCGGATTGTAACGATGTTTGCTTGATATTATCGAATTGTGCGTTTTTGAATCGGAAAACTCTTTTTATCACCAAAAATTCATTAATATCAACAATACGAGTATTCATTAGTGAGTGGAAATTAAGTATAATAAAGGTGAGGAGGGGGTTGCCATGAATAAAAAAATACTCGTACCTTTTGACGCATCACCTAGTTCGATACGTGCTCTTCAGTATGCGGTTCCGTTTGCAGAAGAAGTGGGGTATGAACTGATCATTTTAAACGTGCAGTTCGACTATAACACGAGAAACGTTCGAAAATTCACTGGGCAAAACCAAGTAAAGCAATATCAGGAGGAGGCTGCACGTCAATCCTTTGAAGCAGCGGAAGAGTTTTTAGCCGGGCATGATGTACCTCATACCTTTAGAAAAAGGATTGGGATTCCAGATCAAGTCATTCTTGAAGAATCAGCAAATGATGACGTTCGTTTGATTGTAATGGGAACGCGGGGAGTAGGACGTGTAAAAGGCGCCATCCTAGGTAGCGTAAGTTATAATGTGCTGCAATCTACAGAAGTACCGGTCACCATTGTACCCTGACTGTAAAGTTTGTCATGAATTGAACGATCATTTATAATGAAATTATAGCAAGAAAAGCAAACGAAATAATAAGCCTTCAAGGGGAGCCTTAGTGCTGAGAGTGAACAATTTGTTCTGACCCTTCGAACCTGTCAGTTAGTACTGGCGTAGGGATGGTGGCTTTTTTGATGGCGATGCACGGGATTCCTCCATCAGGAAGCTTCCCTTTGGCATTGCTTTTTTTGTGTCTTTTAAATAAGGGGAGAGACAAAAATGAGAAACAAACGAGTGTTATTTTTAGTAGAAGCAGCCATTTTTTCTGCATTAGCGATATTATTGGATGTATTACCGTTTTTATCATTTAAGTTATGGGCTCAAGGTGGATCTATTTCTTTTGCGATGGTGCCTGTTTTCATTATGGCTTTTCGCTGGGGAGTAAGTGGCGGAGTAGTAACAGGCCTGTTGCTAGGTTTTTATCAAATATTAGTAGGCGCCTATATTGTTACACCTGTTCAGACCATACTTGACTATATCGTAGCTTTTGGTGTTATTGGACTGGCAGGTGTGTTCGCAAAGCCGGTTTGGGAGGCAGCTGCCGCTCGTCACTACAAGCGGTTAGTCACCTGGATTGTAATTGGTGCATTTGTAGGCAGCTTGTTCCGCTTTATTGGTCATTTTATCGCTGGAATTGCTTTCTACGGGACAATGGCACCTGAAGGCACACCAGTTTGGCTGTATTCTTTAACGTACAATGGCGGCTATATGCTGCCAACCTTCATTTTGTGTTCCATTGTATTAGGGTTATTGTTCGTTCAACGTCCCTCTCTGCTCATTCAGAGAGCATCGTGAATAAAAAGCAGTTCGCGCTTCCCGTGGCGCGGACTGCTTTTTTTATAGGTTTCGTTGCTTTCTATGAAGTGAATCATATAAGATAGCTAAGAGGGGGCACGAGATGAAAAAACTAAAGAATCTACATAAGAAAAAGTGGTTTTGGGTGCTTGTTGGATTTATTATTATTCTTGCGTTTGTGATAGCTTATCACACGTCGTGGAAGAGCCTTCCTGAAGGAATGGCTTACGAAGGTCAATTTCGCAACGTAGAGGATATCGAATTTTATAAAGATCTAACTTATGAAGACGAAAATGGAGATGTCGTTCATGAGCTCGAAATATTTGAGGAAATGTATGAGACGATCGCAGAAGCGGAAGAATTTATAGTCATCGATATGTTTTTATTCAATGGGTATAGTGATGATGGTGAGGAATTTCCAAACATAGCTGAGGAACTGACGGATCGTTTGATTGAACAAAAAGAAGAGCATGAAGATTTACAAGTGGTATTTATTACAGATGAAATCAACACCGTTTATGGATCATATGAATCAGAAGAGATTGATCGATTGCGAGATCATGATATTGATGTCGTTCTTACTGATTTAAATCGTTTAAGAGATTCTAACCCTGTCTATTCGAGTATATGGAGGATATTTTTTAGCTGGATGGGCACAAGCGGAGATGGATGGATTTCCAATCCATTTGCGAGTGATGCCCCTGACGTAACCCTGCGCTCTTATTTAAAGTTATTAAATGTAAAAGCGAATCATCGCAAGGTGCTTATTACTGAGAATGCAGCGATGGTATCTTCAGCGAATCCTCACGATGAGAGCGGATTTCATGAAAATGTAGCTTTTAAGATGACCGGCCCCATCATTAAGGATATGTTAGAAGCTGAAGAAGCGGTCGTTCATTTCTCCGGGGAAGCTGATTATCCGGATTATGAGAACAAGGATTTTGGTGAAGAAGAAGGCCCTCTTGAAGTTCAATACATTACTGAGCAGAAAATAAAGGATGCCGCCATTGAAGAGCTTGAAAAAGCAGAAGAGGGAGATTATGTGTGGCTGGGGATGTATTACTTAGCCGATCGTCACATTATTGATGGTTTAGACAAGGCAGCAGATCGAGGAGCGACTGTAAATATTGTGATGGACCCTAATAAACAATCGTTTGGACATGAAAAGTCCGGACTCCCTAACTTGCCAATCGCGGCTGAGATGAATAACTTAGGTAATGACAACTTAAATCTTAAATGGTATGACGTGAATATGGAACAATTTCATTTAAAAACGTTGTATGTTGATCGTGAGGACGAAAATGTAATTATCAGCGGATCAGGTAACTACACGAGACGAAACTTAGCTAACTTAAATCTAGAAGCGGATGTAAGAATTAAAGGTGATCCGAATGAAGAAGTATTTACTGAAGTGAATGATTATTTCACGAGGATCTGGGAAAATGAAGACGGAAATTATACGGCCGATTATGAGGAATATCAGGATAATTTAAGCACCGTCCGATACTTGACCTATCATTTACAAAAATGGACATGGTTTACTACGTATTAATCAAACAGGACGGGACAAAACTAACTAAAGCATAAAATAATCCGAATGATTTTATTGAAATCAGTTCGGATTATTTATATTACATCGAATGTACGCCGCTCCGTAAAATACTGCGGCCACTGAAAAACTAAAGGTCTATGAAAGTTAGAATTTAAAAAGCGGTCTGCATGGAATTTAATTTCCACACAGGCCGCTTTTCTTTTAACTTTTAAGCTCCTTCTATCCTTCATAAGTTTAACGATTCGTTTCCATCTTATATCGTTCTTTAGCGAGACAACGTGTAGATGGTTTTTAGGAACAGATATTTGAACATATGAAGGGGTTTTAGATTGATCTCTGTTGATGCCACGATGAGCGTTCGGGGGTGACGCCTGATCGATTAAAACCGGCCACGTCCTGTGGCCAACATCGACACTAGCACGTCCGGTGCGTCGCGGGAACAGCGCGAGCCGAAGATCCACTTGGTCAAGTGAACTTCTTGACCAAGTTAGCTGAGGCCGTGCTCGCGGCAAGCATCCACCGAAAAGCAATTTGTGAGGGTTTTTAAGATTAGACAGGACTTTTTCAGTGGCCTCAAAATACTCGCTTTCCGGGGGCATGGCCTCATCCTCTGGTTCCTGCATTAGTCTGGAGGTAAGGAACAGAATCCTCTCCTCTTCCTTATGCAAGAAATGTTTATACGGTCGAGGTAAAAGAGAAACATATTTTCTACAAGCATTTTTCTTGCCACCAGGAGCTAAGGATCCTTCCCTTTCCGCGGACGAGCGCCCGAGCTTCCTCGCAAAACCCACGCTCGGCGATCTCGGCTCACTCGTTCTTCCGCAGGAGTGGAAGGGCCCTTGCTCCTTTGAAGTTCCTTCATTATACGATGGTTCCAAAACACACATTATAATAAAAGGAACGGTAAAAGTGACGACTCCTGCGGGACGAGCAGACAGGAGAGGCCCCGGAGATCGCAAATCGAGGAGACTTTCCGTCCTGCCCCGCGGAAAGCGGCGCTTTTTCCTGTTCCTTTTCCGAAGATTCTAATGGAGGAACCATGATATACCGTGATCTTCCAAGCTTTCTCGACAGCCTGGGCGGTTCCTTTTAGGAACCTCTTTTTTGTAAAAGGTTTTTATCTTTTTCTGTCGAATGTAAGGGGAAAGGAGTGGATAGGTTTGAGTAAAATTATCGCAACTTTTTCTATTGTTGGCATTGATCCAGAAACAGGTGAAGTAGGCGTTGCTGTACAATCAAAGTTCTTAGGAGTGGGTTCTGTAGTCCCTTGGGCAAAAGCAGGGGTGGGAGCAGTCGCTACTCAGGCATTTGCGAATCCTTCTTATGGTCCTGATGGTTTGAAATACTTACGTGAAGGTCTTTCTGCTCAAGAAACGATTGATGAGCTGATTAAACACGACGAAGGAGCAGACGACCGTCAAGTAGGAGTGGTCGATGCTAAAGGAAATGCAGCTACTTTTACAGGTGAATCTTGTTATGAGTGGGCAGGGGGAGTAACAGGCAAGCATTACGCAGCCCAAGGAAACATTTTAGTTAATAAAGAAACGGTGACGGAAATGGGCAAAACATTTGAAAAAAGTGAAGGCAGCCTGGCTGACCGTCTGCTGGCCGGATTAAAAGCTGCCCAGCAAGCTGGAGGAGACAGCAGAGGTAAACAATCAGCTGCCATTTATGTTGAAAAAGAAAAAGCAGGTTACGGTGCGTCAAGCGATGTATTAGTTGATCTTCGGGTTGATGATCACCCCGAGCCAATCGAAGAACTCGAGCGCATTTATGAATTGCATCAATTGTATTTTGCAAAGTCCAAGCCAGAAGAAATCGTAGCATTAACAGGATCATTAAAAGAGGAAGTAGCCGTTCAGTTAAACAAAGCAGGGTATTTGAATTCGGTTACAGCTGACGATCAGCTATTTTATGAAGGTCTGACGACGTTCCTTCATACAGAGAATTTCGAAGAGCGGGAGCAAGAACGAGGCTATATTGACACGAAAGTCGTGGACTATCTGAAACAAATGAATGGATGAGTAGAAAAACTGCCTTAATGGCAGTTTTCCGTTTGTAGAGAAACCTTAGTTCTCTCTTTTACCTCGACCACATTTCTTGCATGAGGAAGAGTAAAGGGTTGGAGGAAACGATTCCCTTTCCGGGGCGGATGGTGTGCCTCCTCAGGCTTTATCAGCCTTACGGAGGCACACCTTATTCGTATCTCCCCCAGGAGTGTCGCCGTTTCCTACAACCCTTTTTCGAAATAGATCACTGAAAAAACAATTTACTCAAGCTGTGCCGTTATGAAAACAGCGTTTGCAACAGGGCAGTCACTGTCGCTGACCGAGGAGACTTTCCGTCTTGCCTTGCGGAAAGCGGCGCTTTTTCAACAGCCTGGAACTGCCCTAATAGCAGTTTTTTTCTTTGACATAGAAAATTAATTCAATTATCATCTAATTAGATATATATCTAATATATAGGGGTGAAAATATGCAATTAGATAAGATGGTTAACTTCTATAAGTCAGTTGGAGATCCGACGAGATTGCGGATTGTATCGTTATTGAAGAATGGCCCTCTCCACGGGCAGGCAATTGCTCACAAACTCGGTTTGCGAGCTCCCACCATTACTCATCATATAAAAAAACTTAGAGAAACTGGCATGCTATATTCGCGACGAGATAAAAACACAATCTACTATTACTTAGACGAGAAAAGACTAGAGTTTATGGCCACAGCAATTCTAAGACTAGGGGATGATGAAGTGAAGCAGAAAGAGCTCGACGTCACTGATACAGAGCAAGTGAAAATCTTGCGTAATTTTATTAACCGGGAGGGAACCCTGCGTCAAATGCCAAGTCAGTTAAAGAAAAAACTCGTGGTTCTTTCCTATTATGTCCAAGGACTTGAGAAAGGGAAAGTTTACAGCGAAAAAGAAATAAATGAGTACATTAAAGAATTTTATAACGATTATGCTACAGTTAGACGAGAATGGATTATGCAGCAATTCATGTATCGAGAAAACAATCAATACGAACGTAACCCAGAAGAAATGTGGCCTGTTGTGGTTAAAAGGTAAAGCCTGGTACCTCGCCAGGTTCATTTTTTGCAATCTAATTAGATGAGTATCTAAGGAGTTTATAGATAATGGTGATGTTTGATCATTTCCCTTCATACCTTTATTTATTTCGTGCCGGAATCGTCAATGGAATTGGCGACAGGTTCAGTCAAGTTGCCGTACTGGCACTTGTTTTAGAAATAACGGGGTCAGGACTTTTAGTGGGCCTCGTTATGGGAATACGAGTGGTTCCTTATTTAATATTTTCATTATTAGGCGGAAAACTTGCTGATCGGTTTAATAGACGAATGTTAATGATCGTAACAGATTTAATTCGCTTTCCATTTGCCTTAATTTTTTTATTCGTCGAATCGAGTGAACAATTATGGATTCTTTATGTGGGTGTTGCCGTATTAGCCTGTGGAGAGGCCTTCTATCAGCCTGTGCGAAAAAGCACCATCGGATCAATTGTAAAAAAGAATCAATTAGCAAAAGTAAATGCTTTAGAACAGGTAATAGTAGGAGTTGTTCTAATTTTAGGGTCCATTTCAGGGGGTGTCGTTGCTTTTTTCTTAGGCGAAAAGGTTTCGTTTATTTTAAATGCCGTGACATTTCTAGTAGCTGCCTGGTTTCTTAAAAAGCTGCCTGACACGCCCTCAACTTCATCAAACATTAAGGAAGAAGCTGGAGTAGAAAAAAGCTGGAATCAAGTTGGGTTCGTCGTTTGGACCGTTATCATCATTCAACTTTTAACTCCAGTGACCGACGGAATATTTAACGTGTTGATTAGTTTATATGGTGCTGAGACATTTCAATTAGGTGATTTAGGAATTGGTCTTTTATATGGAGCTTTAGGAGCAGGTCTCGTCCTAAGTTTTTATATAACAAGTCTAATTAAAAAGAGGATGTTGTCGCTCGCAGTAATGGCTGTTGGTATGGAGGGTGCTATGCAAATTACAGCTAGTGTCTCCCCGTCGATTTGGCTGGCTGCCTGTTTATTCGTTCTCATTTCTGCGGTTGGGGGAGTGAGTGCGGCTTGTTTAGACACGATCGTAATGAGTCGAACCAAGCCTGAACATCAAGGCAGGGTCTTTGGACTTCTAGAATCGTTGACTAATACTCAATTAGGGTTAGCTATGTTGGCAGCAGGCATCCTCGTTGACCTTTATTCTCCACGTTGGGTGGGAATGATAGGGGGAATGTTGAATATTGCTATTGCTGCTTTATGTGTCATCTTCTTATTTACGCTAAGAAAAAAGGTTTTATTAGAAAAAACTAGTATTCTATAAAAAAACAAGCTAATTGAGCCGATAAAGAGAGGAGTAGTTACATAAAGGGGGATGCAAGGTGAGAAAAGAACGAACAGGTTTCAAAGATTTTTTTACAAAGAGAATACAGCGTCAGTTTCTGTATCCGTTCCTATTATTAATTTTATTAACAGGAGTAGTAGTGGCCGGAACAAGTTATTGGTTCAGTTTAACCAACACCACTTCAGCCATGACGAACAATGTGGAACAACAGATGGAGTCTATGAGTGATTCGTTTAATACGTTGTTTGACAGTATAAGTCACAATGCGAATCGATATGCGGAAGACGATACATTACAAAGTCCAAATGAAAACAGGGAAAAAATTTTGGATCGATTTGGAGAGACTCAAGCAGCTAATCCCTATATTTTAAACATTTATATGGGAGAAAAAGAATCACAAAATATGTTTATTTATCCGGAGGCTGACTTAGGAGATGATTATGACCCTGCCACTCGTCCTTGGTTTACACTAGCAGAAGAACAAGCAGGTGAAGTCATCTGGACGGAACCATATGAAGATGCGGCCACGGGCGATACGATTGTGAGTGCGGCACGAGCTATTGAAGATGGTAGTACCATTTCCGGGGTGTTTGCGATTGATTTTACCGTTAATACGCTGTTTGAAATGATAAACGATGTAAAAGTTGGGGAAACTGGGAGCGCTATGCTTTTAAGTGATACTGGGGTATATCTCGCTCACCCTAACGAAGAGTTGATCGGCACGAGCGCTGAAGGAGAACCATTTTATGCAGAGGTTATGGGTAATCAATCCGGATCCTATCAGTATGATAATGGAGGCGAGCAAACCGTAGCTTATGCGACCAATGAGAAAACAGGGTGGAAAATGGTAGGAACAGTACAAGTGTCTGACTTCGTATCACAAGCCAATTCTATTATATTACCGATTGTACTTGTCCTCGTGGGAGTGATCGTCCTTTCTTTAATTATTGCTATATTATTAACCCGTTATTTAACGAAACCCATCAAACAACTGCAACGATCTATGAGTGAGGCTGGTAAAGGCAACTTCTCGATTCAGGCAAACATTGATCGAAACGATGAAATTGGGGAACTGTCACGGGATTTTGATCAAATGATTCTATCCATACGCTCTCTCATTCATCAGGTGAAGCATTCATCTAATCAGGTAAGCAGTTCTTCCGAGAATGTGGTCGCCAACTCAGAAGAAAATGCAGCTGCTGCTCATGAAATATCGAGAGCCATTCAGGAAATTGCGTCAGGTGCTCAAAGTCAAACGGAAATAATGGACTACAGTGTTCAGTCTGCTCAAACGCTGGCTCATACCATTAAGGGAGTCGTTGGGCAAAGTGAATCTATTAAAGTAAAATCAGATCAGCTTTTGAATCAGTCAGAAGAAGCGAAAGAAATCGTTGAAAAACTCCGGAATCATTCTAATCAAACGACGTCGATGACGAATGAAATGCGAGAGTCGATTGAAGATTTACAAAATAGTTCGGATAATATTAACCAAGTGGTAAGTACCATTTCTGGAATTGCAGGCCAAACAAACTTGTTGGCTCTGAATGCAGCTATTGAAGCAGCTCGTGCTGGAGAAGCAGGGAAAGGCTTTGCAGTGGTGGCAGAAGAAGTTCGTAAATTAGCCGAACAATCAGAAAAAGCATTAACAGACGTAGCTTCAATGATTGAGCACATGCAAGATCGTACAAAAGATATTGTCCGATTAATTGAAGAAACAGGAGAAGTGGTGTCACATCAAGAAGTGTCTGTTAATGAAACGGAGAAATCGTTTACGGATATATTTGAAAATGTGTCGGGGAATGTAGCTGCGATTAACGAAATTATTTCTTCCATGAAGCAAATGGACAGTCAGAAGGACCAGCTCTTGGAAAATATCGATGGCATTAGTACGGTGACGGAAGACACGGCGGCAGCTGCTGAACAAGTTTCCGCCTCTGTTCAAGAGAGCAATGCCGCTATGGAACAGCTTAACCATTTAGCTGAGGATCTAGAAAAAGTTGCTGCTTCAATGGAAAATGAATTAAAGAATTTTCAGCTGGATGAATCTGCGAGCCAGCCAGCTCTATTACCTATGAATCAAGAAGAAGGCAGCTATAACGAACAGAAAGCAGGTTAGTAAAAAAACTTACAGTCTAAAAGTAGACTGTAAGTTTTTTTATTGTGATCAAGTAATGATGTTTGATGAATTGAAAAAAAGGTTAAATGTTACTATATCTGAAAAATAAGGGGGCATATGACGAAAAAGATAAAATTGTCTGTGCACATCAACAAAAATAAGGCTTAGCTTACATAAATCAGCATCTCAGGAGCCTATTTTATTAAATACCTATCGTTAGGTTCTTGTTACGTAACGAGCTGGACCTTTTCATGAGCAAGTCATTCATTATTTTCAATGCTTTATGAAAGCGTTCCATAAAGAGCGTCGTTAAAAGCATTTTACTATTTTGAGCACCGCACAACCGAAGAGTTTACCAGCACGAAGAGTGAGTGATCAACAAGCTGCGTGAAGAAGAGAGATTCATTAGGAGGGGTTATTTTTGCTAGAGAGAGACCACACCGTAGTAACGATAAATGGAAAGGAATTTTTAGCTGATCCAGGACAAAATTTGCTGGATCTTATTAATTCCTCAGGTGAAAATGTACCACAAATTTGTTATAACGAATCACTAGGTCCGATTCAAACCTGTGACACTTGTGTCGTTCAAGTGAATGGCGAAATGCAGAGAGCTTGCGGGTTAAAAGTAGAAGCAGGTATGAAAGTGCAAACGGAGCTTCCACAAGTACAAATGGCTCAAAAAGAAGCTCTAGATCGTATATTAGAAAATCACGAGCTGTATTGCACCGTTTGTGATTACAATAATGGTGATTGTGAAATCCATAATACGATGGCGGAGTTTGGATTAGAACATCAGTCTCGTCCCTTCCAGGAAAAGCCATACAACCGTGACGATTCTGGTGCATTTTACCGATATGACCCGGATCAGTGTATTTTATGCGGCCGTTGTGTAGAAGTGTGCCAGGACGTTCAAGTGAATGAAACATTGACGATTGACTGGGAACGTCAGCAGCCCCGTGTCATTTGGGATAATGACGTGCCGATTGATCAGTCATCTTGTGTAAATTGCGGGCAATGTTCAACGGTATGCCCATGTAATGCGATGATGGAAAAAGGGATGGAAGGAGAAGCTGGCTTCTTAACGGATCAGGAACCGGGTCTGCTAAAGTCGATGATCGAACTAACGAAGAAAGTAGAGACGGGTTATGGACCGTTATTTGCAGTATCTGATTCTGAAGCTGCGATGCGTGAAGAACGTATTAAGAAAACGAAAACAGTTTGTACTTATTGTGGGGTAGGCTGTTCATTTGATGTATGGACAAAAGACCGCCATATTCTAAAAGTAGAACCAAATGCAGAATCACCGGCAAATGGAATCTCTACGTGTGTGAAAGGGAAGTTTGGTTGGGATTATGTCAATAGCGAGAAACGTTTAACTAAACCTCTAATTCGTCGTGATGACACGTTCCATGAGGTGGAATGGGATGAAGCCATTTCCTATGTAGCAAAACGAATGACTGAAATTAAAGAGAAAAGAGGTTCTGATGATTTAGGTTTCATCTCTTCTTCCAAAGCAACAAACGAAGAATCATATCTGATGCAGAAACTTTCTCGCCAAATCATTGGTACGAACAATGTAGACAACTGCTCACGTTACTGTCAATCCCCGGCGACTAAAGGATTATTCCGAACAGTTGGCCATGGCGGTGATTCGGGGTCAATTGATGATATCGCTAAAGCGAATTTAGTCCTAACGATTGGTTCGAATACGGCAGAGTCTCATCCTGTTCTTGCTTCCCGTATTAAACGATCTCAGAAACTATTTGGTCAAAAGCTATTCGTCTTTGACTTACGTAAGCATGAAATGGCTACACGAGCGGACCGTTTTTATCAGCCTAAATCCGGTTCAGATTTGGTTTGGCTTTCAGCAGTATCAAAATATATTCTTGATCAAGGGTTAGAAGATAAAAACTTCATCGAAGAATGGGTTAACGAATTTGACGCGTATCGCGAAAGTCTTGAACCTTACACAATGGAATATGCTTCTGAATTAACTGGCATACCAAAACAAGAGTTAATTGAAGTAGCAGAAGAAATTGCAAAAGCAGATAAGGTTTCAATTTGCTGGGCAATGGGTGTGACGCAGCACATGCGCGGCAGTGATACGAGTACAGCCATATCCAATTTATTGCTTCTTACAGGTAATTATCGTAGAGAAGGCTGTGGAGCCTATCCATTGCGCGGCCACAATAATGTACAAGGCTGCAGTGACTTTGGCAGCATGCCGAACTTCTTCCCGGGCTATGAAGAAACGACAGATGATGAAGTTCGAGCTCGCTATGAACAAGCCTGGAACTGCACGATTCCTAAAGAGCCAGGAAAAGACAATCACCAAATGATTGAAGCCATTCATGCAGGCAACTTAAGTGCCATGTATGTAATAGGAGAGGACACGGGCATTGTAGATGCCAATATTAACTATGTGACGGATGCATTTGAAAAGCTTGATTTGTTTATTGTTCAAGATTTATTTTTGACAAAAACTGCTGAATACGCAGATGTAGTGTTACCAGCAGCACCGAGTTTAGAAAAAGAAGGAACATTTACAAATACGGAGCGTCGCATCCAGCGTTTATACAAATCACTTGACCCCCTTCCAGGAGCAAAGCCTGACTGGAAAATCCTTCAGCTTATTGCGCAAGAAATGGGAGGAGCCTGGAACTATGAGCACCCATCTGAAATTATGGCGGAAGCAGCTAGTTTAGCTCCATTATTTGCCGGCGTGTCTTATGAACGCTTAGAAGGATACCATTCATTACAATGGCCGGTGCATGAAGATGGCACAGACGAACCTCTTCTTTTCCAAGAAGGCTTCCCATTTGAAGACGGCAAGGCCAGGTTCTATCCATTAGAATTTGAATTAGAGTACGACACTTCAGAGAAGTACGATCTTCATGTGAATAATGGCCGGCTTCTTGAACATTTCCATGAAGGTAATATGACTTATAAAGTGGAAGGGATCGCTCGGAATACACCTAATCCGTTTGTGGAAGTCTCTCCTGAGCTTGCAACGGAAAGAGATATTCGCGAAGGTGCAGAAGTGAAACTGATTTCCGAAGCCGGAGAAGCGACAGGGGTCGTTACCGTGACTGACCGTGTAAGAGGAAAAGAATTATTTATTCCTATGAGCGCAAATGGGAAGTCGGCTGTTAACTTCCTTACCGATAATCGAGTGGATAAAGATACCAATACGCCGGCATATAAAGAGATTGCTGTACGTATGGAGGTTATGAGAAAAGAGGGTAAATCTCCGATTCCGCCAAATAATCACCGCCGAGGAAATCCTGTACCGCAAATTAGCGTAAATGTTGAAAATAAGTGGGAGCGTAATGATTATGTATTCCCAGGGGATCAGGTGAATAAAGATGGCTAAATCAATCACAAATATTAAAAGGTTAGAAATTTCTAAAGAAGAGCAGCAGGAACGCGATTTACAAGAAGTAAGAGAGGCTGTAACTGAAAATAAAGAAGCTATTTTAAAAGGAATTGAGCTATTAAGCGCATTAGATGAAGTAGGAACATTAGATACAGCTTATGCGTTTTCTCATTCAAAGAAAAAGGCTTTAAAATATGTGGTGGATGAGATTAGCAAAGATCAATATGCACAATTGCTTGAGAATCTCCCTGAAATTGTGTTTATGTTGGGAGACTTAGATGTCAAAACCGTGCGAGAGACAACCAATCGTCTGAATGAAGGCATTAAAGAAATGAATGATACAGCTGTAGATCAAAAAACGACCATTTTTGATTTGGCTAAGGCCCTGAAAGACCCTGAAATTAACCGCAGCATTACGATGATGATGCAGTTCTTAAAAGGAATGGGACGACAATAGTAAAAAAGGCGCTTTCCATTGAAGGGAAGCGCCTTTTTTATTATGATATCCAAACTTCTACTAAGAACCAAGCAATCATAAATAATTGAATCAAAACTTTCGCAACACTGCCGCTTAAGAATCCAAATAAAGAGCCTAGAGCTGCTTTTCCAGCCTCTTCAGCCGATCTTTTTTGCAGAAGCTCGACAATTAAGACAATGACAAAGGGTACGAGGATAATTCCAAACGGAGGAATGATAAATGAACCTGCAATAACTCCGACCGCTGCCGCTCGTTCTCCCCATTTACTGCCGCCATATTTCTTCACAAAATAACTATTGGCAATGATATCAGATACAATCAACAAAATGGTTAATAAAATCATAGCTATCCAAAATATAAGACTAAGGCCGGCATTATTAATGAAAAAATGATAGGCGAGAAAGCCGAGCCATAAAACTAGAGGACCCGGAATAATGGGAAAGATTAAACTGGCAAAGCTGGCAAGAAACAAAAGTACAATGACTATCCATAGGATAAAATCCACACGATCAGCCTCCTATCTCATACGTCATACGTACGACTAGTTTTATTTTACCAAAAATAGATGCCCGAACTTTAGAAAAAGCTCGGGCATACAACGATTATAGATCTTGTTTTGTAGGAGGAGCCATAAATTCGGGACCAACTGGATCTTTAATGTTTTTTTCTAAAATTGAATCGATCTCTTTCATCGTATCTTTATCAATGGTGAAATCGCTGACCTCATCTACTGGATCTAATTGATCTGGGCGTCTTCCCCCCATCAGGGCAATGCCAGAACCAGGCTGCTGCAATACCCATTTAATGGCTAAATGAATGACTCTCTTATTAAAACGGTCTTTCGCTAGTTGGTCTAGTTCGTCTACAGCATTTAAATATTGTGCAAATCGCGGCTGCTGGAACTTAGGATCATTGTTTCGAAGGTCATCTCCTTCAAAGGAACGATCCTTCGTCATTTTACCAGAGAGAAGACCACGACATAGAGAACCGTATGAGATGGTCGTAATGTCATGCTTTTGGGTATAAGGGAGAATGTCTTCCTCTATATCTCGCTCAAATAAATTATACGGCGGCTGCAGTGTGTGAATGGGAGCTGCTTCTCTGAAAACATCCATTTGTTCTGGTGAGAAGTTGCTGACCCCAATCGCTCTAATTTTTCCTTGTTTATACAAGTATTGCAGGGCTTCTGCTGTTTCATGAAGGGGTGTCAGCGGATCCGGCCAATGGACTTGATAGACATCAATGTAATCGGTTTGAAGTCGTTTAAGAGAATCTTCGACTTCTTGGTGAATTCGTTCTTTCGTTCCATTACGGAAAGGCTGTTCATTTTGCCAATCTAAAGCTACCTTTGTTGCTAAAATAATATCCTCACGCTTTCCATACTGCTGAACAGCTTTACCCACGATTTCTTCGGATTCACCGAACCCATAAACAGGGGCTGTATCAATTAAATTAATGCCTTTATTAAGAGCGGCATGGATCGTTTCTATGGATTGCTTCTCATCGGTTCCACCCCACATCCAGCCTCCAATGGCCCATGTCCCAAGACCAATGCGGCTAGCTGTTAAATCAGACTGACTTACATTTATATGTTCCACTAAAATACCTCCATCATAAATAGATTCATAAGGAGTCTACCCTGTTGGAAGGGTGTTTAACCTTCTGGTGTGCACCAAGTGGGTGCTGCGACTATGAAAAGGGGAAATAAGATCATTAGAGAAGAATATCAAATTAAAAATTAATCACTCATTCCAATAAAAAAACGTGACTCCTAAAAAGAAGACACGTTTTTTAACTCGGTTTGCAATTTTGGAATCAGTTCGCTTAAATCTCCAAGAATGACTTGATCAAATACACGATCTTTTATCGTTGCTTCTTTATTAATAAGCGTAGAAGCGATGTTTCGACTTGATGCATATTCGGGCAAAAAGCTAAAAGGTGTGACTTGCAAAGAGGTGCCTAGTACAAGTAAGAAATCAGCTTCATCGATTAGAGCTTCTGCTTCGTCATGGGCTGTGATCAAATCACCAAATAGAACAACGTTTGGTTTTAAAACGGTGTTACACTCCTTGCATTGCGGAGTATCATTGGCAAGAACATATTCCATCGTGTAAGCTTCTTGGCAATGAGGGCAAGTCGCTTTATTTAATGAGCCGTGATACTCTACTACTCTAGAGCTGTTCACTTGGGCGTGCAAGCCATCCACATTTTGCGTAATAATTGAGATGCGGCGACCTTTTGTTTCTAGTTGCTTAAGAAAATGATGCACCACGTTTGGTTCATATTGTTGTAATAGCTTAAGGCGAAAGATTTCTTTATATTTTATCCAAAAATCGACTGGATCAAAATTATAATAATCAACAGACATATAATCTTCTCTTTTAAAGTCTTGTGCCCATAATCCTTCGTTTGATCGAAAATCAGGAATGCCGCTGGCTGTAGAAACACCTGCTCCTGTTAAGACAACAACGTGACGAGCCTGAGCAAGCTGCTCAGCCGTCTGCTTCAATTGGTTCTTCATGTAGAAAACACCAGACTTTCTTTACCGTTTATTGAATCCTTTTTTCTGAACAAGGTCAGTTACGTCCATGCGCATCGTCTTTTTAAAACGTCGATGCATTTGATCAGTCCACGTATCACTCCGGTTATTTGAGGATCTGGATTGATAATATTCCGCAATCTGATCATCAAACGTCTGAATAGCATCATCATGAGGCTGATATTCATTTTCAAAATAAATAGCAGACTTTGGCAATCGCGGCTTACGTTCGGGCTGGTGGGCGGGTTCTCCAATCGCCATACCAAATAAGGGAATCACGTGAGTTGGTAAAGCGAGCAGTTCATCGACTCGTTCGAGATGATTCCGTAAGCTTCCTAAGTAGCAAATACCCAACCCCATTGACTCTGCAGCAATCGCAGCGTTCTGGGCAGCTAATGCAGCATCAATCGCAGATACGAGGAAATGTTCACTATTTTCAAGGTTGTCGACCATCTGGTTATAGTCTTCACTTGTTGCGGAGTGAGTTTGACGATGTAAGTCCGCACAAAATACAAGAAGGTGACCATTGTCTTTAACGTATGGTTGACCGCTCACTTCAGCCAAAGCTGCTTTTTTTTCTGCATCTGTTATACCTATAATGGTATACGCCATCATGTAACTGGAGGTCGAGGCCTGCTGTGCTGAGCGAATAATGTAGTCAAGCTGCTCATCTGTTAGTTTCGTATTTTTAAATTGACGAATACTGCGGTGGTTGAGCAGTGTATCGATGGTTTGATTCATTCAAAGCACTCCCTTCGGTCATTTCGTTGATAGAATAACACATCATTCTTTCAAAAATCTTCTCTTAACCTTTTAATAATTTTTTATCGCTTTAAAGGGTTTCTGTCGATTGAGGTAGAATTATTATTATAACGAGAAATTGATGAAAAGAGAAAGAAAAGGGGTGGGGGAAATGGCAGATGTATTCGACTTTGACCAATTCAAATCCAAAAAAGAAATGAAAAAAGTAACGAAAGAGAATATTGTTTATGAGATTTTCTTGTCCACTGTTACGTATGTTCAGCGTCATAGTGTTGTGTATTATGATAATCCTCTCGAGTATATTACTACTGATACGTCCCTCTATGATTTGTTTAAAGGGGATCACACCTCCTTTTTTACTGCTTTTGAAGAGTTAATTCAATATTGGAATATCGATATTGACTTAAAAGAGACACTCCCCGCAGATCAAGAGTTTGACAGGTTTTCAACAATTGGAGATGTGTGCATGTTTATCGAAAGGAGAGTAGATGGCTCAAATGCCTGATATTCTGCTTTTTTATTTTGTTTAGCCGTAAGTCAAAACTCTTTTTATAAGGATTAAGTCTGATATAATAAGGGCTAACGTTGAAAAAGGAAAAGTTAGGAGGCTTTTGCGAACATGAAAAAATTAAGGAATGGTTTCCTCATTTCTTCTTTTCTCTTGCTGATCGGCTGTTCAGATAAACCCAGTCCTGAGACTACGGTAGAAGACTATATGGAAGCATGGGAAAATGAAGAATTTGGAGAGATGTATGATTTACTGAGCGAGGAGTCTAAAGACTCGATTAGCCAAGAGGAGTTTGAAGAAAGATACTCTACGATTTATGAAGGTATCAATATGAACAATCTTTCGATTACATATGAAGCACCTGAAGAAGAACAGGATTTCAATGAGGAAGACACCCCGGCTTACGACTATGACGTCAGTATGGAAACCTTAGCGGGTGCTCTGGAATTTTCTCATCAGGCCGAACTTGTCTATGAAGAAGGAGACGAGGAGGATACGTGGGCGGTTGACTGGAATCCTTCGATGATCTTTGCGGGAATGGAGGAAGGAGATAAAGTAAATGCTCAATCCATCCCTGCTGAAAGAGGAGAGATATTAGATGCGAATGGGGATCCATTAGCAGAAAATGGAGTGATTCAACAAGTAGGCATTGTACCTGAAAGATTAGAGGATGAAGAAAAGGTGAAAGAAGATCTCGCAGACATATTGGATCTTTCCGTCGAGTATATCGATTCTCAGCTTGATCAATCCTGGGTTCAATCTTCTTCCTTTGTACCAGTCGGCGCGGTCTCAGATAATGATGAGGAGCGGATTGAAGAAATCAGAGAATTAACGGGAACTCAGTTTCAAGAAACCAATTCTCGTGTTTATCCAGCAGAAGAAGCAACTGCTCACATCATTGGCTACGTAGATGATATTACAGGCGAACAGCTGGAAGAAATGAGCGACGATGGCTATACGGCTTCAGATCAAATCGGTCAAACCGGTTTAGAGAGTCTCTTAGAAGAAGATTTACGGGGACAAGCTGGTGGGAAAGTTACGATTGTCGATGAAGATGATAATGAAAAAGAAGTGCTGGCTGAAAATGAAGCGACAGACGGGGAAGATGTAGAGCTTACTATTGATAAAAAAGTTCAGGAGACAATTTACGACAACATGGAGGGCGAGCCGGGATCTTCTTCAGCATTAGACCCTGTCACAGGAGAAGTTAAGGCATTGGTCAGTTCGCCGGCGTATGATCCGAATGAGTTTGTATTAGGAATGAGCAGTGAGCGAAGAACCGAACTCCAGGAACAAGAGGGATCCCCTTTATCGAATAAATTTAGGAGTAATTATTCTCCTGGGTCAACATTTAAACCGATCACAGCAGCCATCGGTCTTGAGACGAACAACATTGACCCGAACGAAGACATGACGATTGATGGTAAGTCCTATACAAAAGACGGGTGGGGAGACTATTCGGTTACAAGAGTCGATGGAGCAAATGTCGATAACAATGTAAACCTAAGAGATGCCCTCGTGAGGTCGGATAACATTTATTTCGCCCGCACAATTTTAGATATTGGTGGAGAAAACTTTCTTGAGGAAGCGGAGGAATTCGGCTTTTCTGAAGATCTTCCATTTTCTTATCCAATTGCTGCTTCTCAAATTATAAATGGAGAAGAGTTTGATAGTGAACCTCTGCTGGCAGATACAGGTTATGGACAAGGTCAAGTTCAAATGAGTTCGCTTCACCTTGCTGTTTCATATACACCGTTTATAACGAATGGAGACCTGATGCAGCCTACGTTACGTTCGGATGAAGAAACGGGTCAGGTTTGGAAAGAAAACGTAATAAGTGAAGAAACGGCTTCTTTACTTACAGAAAATCTGCAAGCTGTTGTAGATGACTCTGAAGGGTCGGCTTATGAACCACAAATGAATGATTTGAATTTAGCCGGTAAAACAGGCACAGCGGAACTAAAACAATCGTTAGACGATGAAGACGCTCAAGAAAACGGTTGGTTTATTGCCTGGGATACTGAGTCAGAAGACTTAATCGTTTCTATGATGATCGAGGATGTCGAAGATGGAAGCGGAGAAGTTGTTCCAAGAGTGAAAAACGTATTTAGTGATTTAGATTAAATGAAAACATCAAGTGAAGGAGAGTCCTTTACTTGATGTTTTTTTGTTAGCTTTTGTATATAATAGAATGAGATTAAGTAAAGGAGCTGATGTGTTATGAGAAAATTCTACTTTGCACGAAACGTTAACCATTTATCAGAAACGGGAGGACACATCAGCTAAGCGTGAGCGTCCTCCTAATTTAGGAGGAATTTAGTGAATTTATTTACTTTACCAAAGGAAGTAGCTAGTCAATTAAAGAGTGGAGAGAAAGCTGGCCTCATTGCTCGTTCATCTTCAAGTATTTTTACGATATGGACAGATCGAGGTCCGGTCCAAGGACACATGTCAGGTAAATTCCGCTATGAGTCAAGTGTGCGACCTGTTGTGGGAGATTGGGTTGTTATCCAACCCTTTGATGAAGGGAAAGCCATCGTTCATCGTGTGTTAACGAGGAAAACGGTGCTATCGAGAAAAGAACCCGGAACTCAGCATAGTGAACAGGTTATAGCTGCTAACATGGATGCTGTTATTATAGTGACTGCAATGACCTCTGAATTTAATTTGCAGCGTTTGGAACGGTATGTATATCAGGTTTATGAGAGTGGAGCAAGACCACTGATTGTTTGTACAAAAAAAGATTTATGCGACGAGCAGGAAGCTTTTATTACTCAAATTGACCGCAGGATCCCAGCTGTACCTGTTTACGGGGTAAGCAGTGTAACACTCGATGGGATGGAAGAGTTCATGAAAGAGCTGCAACCCAGTCAAACCTATGCATTGATTGGATCCTCTGGAGTGGGGAAATCCACGTTAATTAATTATTTGCTTGGTGAAGACATACAGCAAACAAAACAAGTTCGATCACAGGATGATAAAGGCCGTCATACAACCACTCACAGGGAAATGTTTACTCTTCAAAACGGAGCGGTGTTAATTGATACGCCTGGTATGAGAGAAGTGCAGTTATGGGGGGATGCAGAAGGGGTAGAGGCTGCTTTTTCGGATATTGAAGCACTGGCCTCAACATGTAAGTTCCGTGATTGCAAGCATGAAAGCGAACCGGGTTGCGCCGTTTTGCGCGCGATTGACACAGGTGAGCTGAGCGCTGAGAGGGTAAAGAATTATCATAAATTAGCCCGGGAGCTCCATCGGCTTGACTTAAAAGAAAAGTATGGCACGCATCGCGCAAATCGGATCCTTCATGGACCTAATTCAATGAAATAATGAAAAAGCATAAGAGGTAGAGATACAATAGAAATAGCAATGAAAGTCGAGTAAGAAATCGTAAAGGTTTTTTACTCGACTTTTTGTTATGACATCATTCTCCTATTTCGATTTCGAGTCTTCAGGTTAAGGGGAATTTAATAGAAGAAAAGCTGCACGCTTTGTTTCTTCCAAGAACCTTATTTCCCAAAACTCATTCTCTCATAACGGCCTCGTGTTATTTCATAGATACCATAAAGAATAAAACCCAGGGCAACAAAGCCTAACATCCATTGACCAAAAGGCTGCTGAGCGACTTCTGCTAAAGCACCATCTAATCCTTTAGATTCATCTGGGTTGGAAGTTAGACCCGTTTGCACGAAGAAAAATCCAATAGTAGCTAGAACTATTCCTCTAGAGATCAACCCCATTTTCCCAGACTGCTTAGCAATTTTTCTTTCATGTTCATTCATTTCATGATGATTAAATTTCTTTAAAAAATTGTTGGTCACTCCGCTATAGAGTTCTGTTCCTCCATACCCAATGATAATAAGCCCTATAAGACCGACCAGCCAAGGACCAAAAGGCTGGCCTAATAGCATCGAAGAAATGGTTTGCTCTGAGTTACCGCTGCTTCCGGCGTGCATTGCAATTTGAAAAGCATTAGAAGCAAGGCCGCCATAAATGACTCCTCCTATAAGATACCCGGTTCGTGTGATTAAACCTTTTAAATCTCTCCCTTTATTTGATGTGTCATAAATTGATTTTATAATCACCCATGTAATATAACCGATAAGTCCAATACCTATGATCCAAAGTATAATTTCGCCAAAAGGCTGTGCAGCTAGTGATCGAAACATCCCTCCTGTACCAGTGGTTTCACCGCCTGCGCCGATAGCTGCCATAAAGGAGAGGACGCCTACTAAGCCGTATACTGTTCCTTTTACCATGTGTCCGAAACGGCCGAACCTCCTTATCCATGGTTTTAGTTCTTCAGAATTAGTATCATTTTGTGATTTGTTCTTTCGCTTTGATAAAAAAGTTGTACTCATCGTCCTGACTCCCTCTTTCGTAGTGGTTAAACTTATCTTATAAATTCCCTATTTCATCCTTCACAAACCCAAAAAAGCGGCAACTTAAGTTGCCGCTTCGCAATTATCCTATGGTTTTAAAATCACTTTTATGTTTCCATCTTCTTTTTTATCAAAAATATCGTATCCTTTTGGAGCATCTTCGATATTCATGGAATGAGTAATGATATCTGTAGGATCAAACTCGTTGTTCTCTACCATATCGTAGAGCTTCGGCATTAAATGAATGACGGGAGCCTGTCCCATTTTTAATGAAATGTTTCGGCTGAAGAAGTCGCCGAGTGGAAAACCGTTAGCTTCAGACCCATATACTCCCGTTAATTGTACAGTGCCGAATTTTCGAATGGCTTGTGAAGCTGTAATGATTGGACTTATCGTTCCAAATTGGTTGTCATGCTTAGAGCCAAATTCTTCCTCGGGAGAAACTGTCCCATCCATGCCTACACAATCAATGATAACGTCTGCGCCACCTTTTGTTTCATCGAAAAGCAGGGGACCTATTTCATCAGTATTTGAGAAATTATACGTTTCTACGTTGTTCGTCCGTTTGGCGTGCTCAAGACGGTGGTCCACATGATCAACCGCAATGACACATTTGGCTCCCTTAAGCGCGGCAAACTTTTGACTCATTAAGCCGATCGGACCGCTTCCTAATACGATGACGGTGTCTCCTTCTTTAACGCCGCTGCTTTCTACACTCCAATAAGCAGTAGGGATCACGTCGGATAAAAACAATACTTGTTCGTCATCTAGTTCACTTGACTCAGGTACTTTAAATGAAGTGAAGTCAGCGTAAGGAACTCTTAAATATTCAGCTTGTCCGCCTGGATAACCTCCAAATGGTTCTGTAAAGCCGAAGAGACCGCCGGCATCACTATGAGGGTTCGATTCATCGCATTGACTTTCCATTTGGTTTTTACAGAAAAAGCATTCCCCGCAACCTATGTTAAATGGGATAACGACGCGGTCTCCCTTCTGTAAGCTCTTCACATCGCTTCCTATTTCTTCAACAATGCCCATAGGTTCGTGACCGACAATGTAATCTTCTTTAGGCTCAATTCCACCTTTGTATAAATGTAGATCTGATCCACAAATACCGCTTGCTGTTATTCGAACAATCATGTCATTGCTAGATTGTAAAGAGGGAGCAGGCATATCTTTAACGACCATTTTCTCTTTACCTTGATAGGTTACAGCTTTCATTGATGTCACATTCCTTTCTAACGATTTAGTGGGCTATTTCCATTATTTAGCTATTTTAAACAATAGATTTTATATGGAGATAATAGACGTATAGTGGAATTTCCCTTATAATCGGAACTGGAGTTGAATTTACATACTGTTAGGCAAAGGAGAGATTATCATGACAAAGAAGCTAGTTTTTGGACACAAGAATCCAGATACGGATACGATTTGCTCAGCCATCGTTTATGCTGAACTTAAACATAAGTTAGGGGAAGATGTAGAAGCTGTTCGTTTAGGAGAGGTAAACAGTGAAACCCAGTACGCATTGGATTATTTTAACGTTGATGCTCCTAGACAAGTTCAAACCGTAAGCAATGAAGTAGAGCAGGTCATTCTTGTCGACCATAACGAACGCCAGCAAAGTGCTGAAGACATTGACGATGTTCAAGTGACGGAAGTGATTGATCACCATAGAATCGCGAATTTCGAAACGAATGGACCGCTTTATTACCGGGCGGAACCTGTAGGCTGTACGGCTACAATCTTAACAAAAATGTTCAAAGAAAAAGGCCAGGATATTTCTAAGAGTACAGCAGGCTTGCTGCTATCATCGATCATTTCGGATTCTCTTTTATTCAAATCTCCGACGTGTACGGATGAAGATGTAGAGATTGCGAAAGAGCTGGAAGCAATTGCACAAGTAGAAGCTGAGGTGTACGGCCTTGACATGCTTAAGGCTGGAGCAGACATCAGTGACTCTACAGCTGAGGAGCTACTATCCTTAGATGCAAAAGAATTTTCAATGGGTGATTCAAAAGTAGAAATTGCACAAGTCAACACAGTAGACACAGAGGAAGTACTTCAGCGCAAAGCTGAACTTACGAAAGCTATTCATGAAACAGTATCCTCAAAGTCCTTGGATTTGTTTGTATTTGTCATTACAGATATTCTTACAAACGACTCCACGGTTATTGCAATAGGAGATCAATCGAATGCGGTTAACCAAGCATTTGGAGTTGAGCTAACGGATAATCAAGCCGTTTTAAATGGTGTAGTGTCTCGTAAGAAACAAATCGTTCCACCGTTAAATGAGCAACTAGGTTAATAGTAAAAAGAAAGAAGGACTCTATCAGATAGAGTCCTTCAGGCTGTAGAAGAAGTTTAGACGAATTTAATAGGAGTTTATAGGATGATTCCTTCCTATTGGTATGGAGAAAAGGAACAGGAAAAAGCGCCGGTTTCGCGGGGCAAGACGGAAAACCTCTTCGGTCTGGGACCTGCGGGGCTTCTCCTGTCTGTTCATCCCGCAGGAGTCGGCGCTTTTCCGTTCCTTTTATCATAATAGGATCTTAGAATCAGCGTAGAGTGACTGCCCTGTTGTAGACTTTGTTTTAATGAAGGCACAGCTTGAGTAAATGAATTTTTCCAGAGCTCTATTTCAAAAAAGGGTTGTAGGAAACGGCTACACTCCCAGGGGAAATACGAATAAGGTGTGACCCCGCAAGGCTGACAAAGCCTGAGGAGGCTTTTTAGAGAGGAGTTCAATTAAGTTCGGCACATCGTGTGCCAACCGTAAACCCAGATCATTAGCGTAGTCAAAATTCGAAGACTCCTGTGCGAACAGCGCGAGCCGAAGATCCCTTCTTGAACATAAATCATCCGAACTGATTTCTAGAGAATCGTTCGGATGATTTTATGCTTTATTCAGTTTTGTCCCAGCCTGTTCTTTCTTTTATTACCTTCATTCCATTCTTCTCTTAGAATTCCCATTCGAATCGAGTCATAATGTTTTCCTTCATAAATCCTGCATTTTCGCAAGCGACCTTCAAGTTTCATTCCTAATTTCTCTCCGACTCTCATCATTCGTTCATTTTTGGACCATGTGGTTAAACCGACCCTTGCAATTGGAAAGCTTGCAAACATGTGATCAATCCACATTCGTAAGGCTTTCGTGCCGTAACCACCGCTCCAGTAAGAAGGATTATAAATGCCGATTCCAACCTCGAGCCATAGCGAAGCTTTATGCTCCCAATAATAAGAAACAGTCCCAATAATTTTGTTGTCTACTTCAATAACCAGTCGTGAATCAGGTTCACCATTTTTTAACCTTTCTTTTCTTGCATTCTCATGACTACGATACGTATCAATCGTATGAGGTTCAAGAGGGTAATAAGGGGCATCCCATTTTTTCCATTCAGGATCTGCATCTCCATAAATGAGGTAAAATAAAGAGGGGATGTCCTCATCGGTTATACTCCGTAATTGGAGGGTGTCACTTTTTAACAATGTTTTCGTTGCACTCATAAATTATCCCCCTTATTAGGGTATCTTGTCTCTATCCTACCATATAAAAAACAGAGCAGATGTTTTAGTTTGACTTTATCGGGTAATTTAGGATCGTAAGGAGAAAAGGTGATAGGATGTTAAGAATTTATGGATATTCAAAAACAGATGGACTGCAGCAGTTTTCTGATTTGGCAGAACTAACCACTGCCGCTTACGATTGGTATTGGGTGGATTATGAAAAGCCTACACAGGAGGAGATTGGTACCCTACGTACATATTTTCAATTTCATCCGCTCGCTATAGAAGATTGTCTACATGATTTACAGCGGCCAAAGCTTGATTATTATGAAGATCATACGTTCTTTGTATTTCATGCGCTTCATAAAAAAAGCTTAGACCGAAGTGAGATCAACTTGTTCCTAGGGGAAGACTTTGTCGTTACTTTTCATAAGCAGCCTTGTGAGGAAATTGACTCAATCGAAAGACTGTTGAAACGAAATGGGCAAAACAATGAGTTAGATGAATATTTTATACTCTATCAACTGCTTGATAAAGTGGTGGATCATTATTTTCCTATTGTATATGATATTGAAGATCATATTAATGAAATTGAAGATAATACGAGAAACCTCTCCATGGAGCAATTGTTAGAAGAGTTATTTGATCGGAGAAGCGAACTATTAAAAATTCGACAAACCGTCCATCCGATGAGAGACTTACTTTATCGAATGCTAAATACACATCATCTTGAAGGAGTACGAGATCGGAAAGAATACTTTGCTGATGTTTATGATCATTTGATCAAAGTAGCGGAGATCGTGGCTTCCAACCGAGAAATGACCCAAGATATAAGAGATAGTTATTTATCTTTAAACTCACATCAAACGAACAGAACGATGCAAATCCTTACTGTAATTTCTGTTATTTTTATGCCATTAACGTTTGTGGTAGGTGTATATGGGATGAACTTCGTTAACATGCCTGAACTAAATACAGAGTCCGGTTATTTTGTCGTTTGGTTTATTATGATTGCAATGGCAGTCACAATGGTCTTCTGGTTTAAGAAAAAAGGATGGTTTGATTAAAAGAAACACCTGCGAACAGCAGGTGTTTCTCAGACTGTCGAAAAAGCCTGGATGGGTGTAAACGTGACATTCTGGTTCCTGCATTAGTTCGGAGAAAAGGAACAGGAAAAAGCGCCGCTTTCCGCGGGGCAAGACGGAAAGTCTCCTCGATCTGCGATCTCCCGGGCCTCTCCAGTCTGCTCATCCCCCAGGAGTCGTCTCATTTTCTGTTCCTTTTTATATCATAAGGCGCACGGAACCATTGTATAATGGAGGCCCTGAAAGACTCTGATCTATTAGGACACGGATTTTCTATCGTTTCCACTAGCGGCTTTTACCGGAAAAGGGTTTTAGGAAACGTCAACACTCCTATGGGAGATGCGAATAAGGTGTGACCCGCAAGGCTGATAAGAGGCCCTCATATCCGTGTCTATGCTTCCTTATATCGTTCTTTAGCCAGACAACGTATAGAGGGTTTTTAGGAGCAGATATTTGAACATACGAATGGGTTATTGTATATGTGGATCTCTATTGATGCCACGATGAGCGTTCGGGGGTGACGCCTGGTCGATTAAAACCGGCCACGTCCTGTGGCCAACATCGACACTAGCACGTCCGGTGCGTCGCGGGAACAGCGCGAGCCGAAGATCCACTTGGTCAAGTGAACTTCTTGACCAAGTTAGCTGAGGCCGTGCCCGCGGCAAGCATCCACCGAAAAGCGATTTTTCTCTACAAGCTGTGTTTCTTTTTACTTAGAATTTGATAAGCTGCAGGGTTGATATAGGTGGCTGGAAAAGCTTTTCTATTTAAGGATGTCATGGTCTACATAACGTTCTCCGTTTAACTCGCTTATAACATTAATAGCCACTTTTGCTCCATCTCCAGCTGTAATAATGGTATGCACACTCACTCCTGCAACGGTACCAGCTGCCCATACGTTCGGACGATCTGTTCGACCTTCATCATTTACCTCAATAATTTTCGCTACACGAGGCTCTGTACCGTCAATAACTGAGAGGCCAAACGACTCAGCGAGCTTAGCTGACATTCCAGTAGCAAAGATAACATGTGTTGCTTCATAGGATCGTTGCTCTGTTTCTACGGTCAATCCGTTTTCGCCTTCTTGTAAGGAAGTTACATTTTCTTTCACAAGTTCTGCGCCAAACTTTGTAGCTTGGCTTTGTCCAGTTTTTAATAGTTCTGGACCTTCCGTTTCCTTTACACCATAGTGGTTTTCTACCCAAGCTTTTGCGGTAATGCTTTTCCCACTATCAAAAAATATGACCCTTTTACCTGCTTTGGCAGCAAATAAAGCTGCACTGGCCCCAGCTGGACCCGCACCAATGATTGCGATATCGTACATGAAATCTCTCCTTTCATTCCGTTTCTATCATTATACTGAATGTTGAAAAAATAGTAAAAAACCCTGTCATTCGTTAGCGATGACAGGGCTTAGTGTTTAGAATAGGGGTAAAAATACGTAAGTAGTGACTATCCATAATAAGGAAAGAAAAATGATTAAGTAAATGATGTACTTTAAACGAGATAACAGTGGATCAGAGCTCTTGTTTCGCTTTTTGTCGTTCGAATGTAAAGGCTCCATCTTCATTGACCCCTCAATTTAAATTAAACAGAAATAGATGTTTCACTGTTCATATCCGTTTCATTGTACTGGGAACGGATGCTAATGTCAGCGATACAGTCCTCGCATTCATTTTGTATCATTTCGTATACTTCGTCGATATTTTCACCGTCAATAATCATTAAAGCTGGCTGGTCGATATCAACAAATAGAAAAAAAGATAATAGCTTCGTTAGATGAGCGGCATCAGCAATTAAATGATTTTGATGTAAATAAATGTTTCGATTATTTTTTGTTGAGTATTTATAAATATTTACAAGTTGGTTTGTTGATAATGGTTGATTAAAGTATATGTGATAAGAGGATAGTTGGCTCAACTCTTTCACCTCCCATAAATAAGTATCTTACAATAACACTACCCCCCCTTGTTTTAATGTAAACATACGGATATAAAAGACTTGGCTTGTGGAGAAAGTCCAGTAATGGTATATTTTTTTGAAAAGAGAGGTGATTGAATGCCGAAAGTTACGTTAGTAGACGTATTTAAACATCGCATTACTCAAAAATATCTGAGACGTTCAGGCATTCATCATGCAGTGACCGTGGCCCATTACGCGTTTGATTTAGCTGTGAAATCAGGAGTTTCCCCAGATTTAGCAACGAAATCAGCGTTGCTCCACGATATTGGGCATTATGAATGGTATAAGGATGGAAAGTGGGATTATGAAGAATATCGAAAGCACGACATCCATGCGATTAAAGGAGCTGAACGGGCCCATAAGTTATTAATTCGGTTAGGAGAAGACCGGTTAGTGGCTAAAGAAGTTTCCTTAGCTGTGTTACTTCACACAGACAGTTATCTGCCTTTTTCGTTAACCGAGCAGCGGACCCTATTGCAAGAAGTGGTGGAAAAGGCTGATCGTATGGATGAGCAGCCCCAGGGGCTTCATCATTACAATAAAATGTCTCCTAGTCATGCGATTAAACTGCTCAGTCGACTTGATGATAAGATTTCTGATTATTACAACAATAATCAAGTGAGGAAAGAGCACACATAGTCACCACGAAGGCCGCATAGTTTAATTTTGTGGTTTTTTAAAATCACAGCGTTAGCTAGCTTCTGAAAGAAAGGAAGAGGCCTTATGACTATTCATTTTTTTGTTTATACAATTGATGTGTCTATTCAAAAGAAAAAAAGTAAATCGAATAAAACGTTTAATAAAGATGCGGAAGAAAACTTATTAAACCGTAAAGCTGCCTACCGGAATTTGTATTAACAACAGCCCTCTCTCGTTTTACGGGAGGGGGCTTCATTTATATGTTTTGTAATTTCTGTTTATTTTCGTTATGGTCAATTTAAGCCCATTTTTTATGAAAGAAGGATTGCGATGAATTTACATAGAAAGCCTATTCCTGTAGGAGAGGCTATACAAAGAGTTATGAACGTACCATCCTCTACAAAAATAGAAAAAATTCCATTGGAACAAGCTGACGAGCGCATTCTGGCTCAGGAGGTCGCAGCCACTCACGCGATCCCGCCATTTGATAAATCCCCTTACGATGGTTTTGCGATAAAAGCAGAAGATACAGCGCATGCCACAAAAGAAGATCCAATGACTTTCCGCGTCACAGAAGAAATCGGGGCTGGGCATCGAGCCAGCAAGCCTTTACAATCGGGTGAAGCTGTTCGGATTATGACGGGTGCCGAAATTCCTGAAGGGGCTACATGTGTAGCGATGTTCGAAATCTGCCATACGCATGAACAAGACGGCCAGTCCTATATGACAATTAAAAGAGAAATGCAGCCAGATCAGAACATCATTAAAAAAGCATCTGAAACGAAAGAAGGGACACCTCTAGTATCAAGTGGTACTGCCGTCAACCCAGGCGTTAAAGCTCTATTAGCGACATTCGGATACTCAGAAGTTGAAGTCTATAAGAAACCGGTCGTCGGTGTGTTTGCTACAGGGACCGAATTGTTAGACATAGATCAGCCTTTAGAGCCTGGAAAAATTCGCAATTCTAACGCATACATGGTATTATCTCAAGTTAATAGAAGTGGAGCAGAGGCAAAGTACTTTGGCAAGCTGGCCGATGACTTTGATACTTGCTACAAAGCGATAACCGAAGCATTACAAAAAGTGGACGTGCTCATTACGACAGGAGGAGTATCTGTAGGGGACTACGACCTCATGCCCCTCATTTACGAAAAGTTAGGTGCAGAAGTCTTATTTAATAAGATTGGGATGAGACCTGGCAGTGTTACGACTGTTGCGCATGCAAATGGGCAATTGTTATTTGGGTTATCAGGAAATCCATCGGCTTGTTATGTAGGATTCGAACTTTATACGTACCCTTATTTGCAAAAAATGTTAGATCGCAAAAACCCTTACCACCCTGTAATTGATGCAGCTCTCGGAACTGATTTTGGAAAGCCTAATCCTTTCACTCGATTTATTAGAGGGTACATTTCTTATGAAGAAGGAAAAGTCGTTGTTTATCCTGCAGGCATGGATAAATCAGCTGTCGTTACTTCTTTGGCAAAAACGAATGTCCTTATCGTTTTAAAAGGAGGCACGAGAGGGTACCAAAAAGGAGAAGGTGTCCAAGCGATCTTGCTTGAGGACGAAACAGGCTCGGAAGAATTTTTATTAGAAGGGTAAAAGAAAGGGGAAACTGATCTATGGTTGAATATGTTTTAGACAAGCACGACCGCCCAATGAAGGATTTACGCATATCGGTCATCGATCAATGTAATTTCCGCTGTACGTATTGTATGCCGGCTGAAATTTTTGGAGATGACTACCGCTTTATGCCCGAGTCAGAATTATTAAGCTTTGATGAGATCATCAGGCTTGTTAAAATATTTGCTCAATTTGGAACAGAAAAGGTAAGGATAACCGGTGGAGAGCCCCTTATGAGGAAGAATATGGATCAACTCGTTGCTCGAATTAAGCAAGTAGAGGGAATCCAAGATGTAGCGATTACAACAAATGCCGTTTTCTTAGTAAAACAAGCTAAAAAGCTAAAAGAAGCTGGTTTAGATCGCGTGAATATCAGTCTAGATGCTATAGAGGACGAAGTATTTAAGGAAACTAACGGCCGAGGCATTAAGACGAAGCCGGTGATTAAGGGAATTGAAGCCGCTAGAGAAGCAGGGCTTCCTATAAAAATTAATATGGTTGTTAAAAAAGGTATGAATGAAGACCAAATTCTGCCGATGGCTCGTTATTTCAAACAAACAGGGGATACACTCCGCTTTATAGAATTTATGGATGTAGGAAATCACAATGGCTGGAACATGGATACAGTTGTCTCTAAAAAGGAAATTATTGAACAAATTCACAAAGAGATGCCTTTAGAACCAGTTGACCCGCAATACTATGGTGAAGTAGCCAACCGTTATCAGTACGAGGATGGTTCTGCTGAGATTGGTGTTATTTCATCAGTTACTGATGCATTCTGCAGCACGTGTACGAGAGTTCGGCTGTCTGCAGACGGACACTTATTTACTTGTTTATTTGCATCTGTAGGTTATGATATTCGTTCCATGCTGAGAGATGATGAACCTGATGAGGCTATTATTTCAAGGCTGATTCATATATGGACGAAGCGGGATGACCAATACTCGATCGATCGTAAAAATGGTAAACCGACTCGAAAAAAAATCGAAATGTCTTATATTGGAGGGTAACGGAGCGAGCTCATTTTTAGAGCTCGCTTTATTTTTTGTAAATATTAAGTTATTATCTTTTGGCAATACTTCTTTTATACATAGCAAAGCCATGAAGAATATTTACTAAAATTGAATTTTACGCACCAGTATTTTTGCAATAATAAATAATCTTAGTTAACTACTAGTAATACAAGCAGCTAGGATTATAATTATAGCAATCGTTACTTTTATACACTTCTTAAAAAAACGTATGATTTTTAGGAAATCGATAAAAGCCATATTAACCGCTAAAGTGAAATGTCGAGTGTGAGAAGGAGCTACATTATGTCCCGTACATTTAAAATGAATTTCAATAAATTTTTTGACCGACTTACCCCTTTTCAAGTGATCGTATTATTTTACGTCTCAGCAGTAATGATCTCAACATTACTTATTAGTCTCCCTTTTTTACATAGAGAAGGGATTCATTTAAGCTTTATAGATACCCTGTTCACGGCTGTAAGTGCTGTAAGCGTAACAGGCTTAACCGTCGTATCAACTGCAGATACGTTCAATACACCGGGGTATTTTGTGTTAATGTTCATCCTCCAGTTTGGAGGCATTGGAGTAATGACATTAGGTACATTTATTTGGTTAATGTTAGGGAAAAAGATCGGATTAAAGCGAAGGCAGCTGATTAAAACTGACCAAAACCGATCCACCTTTGCAGGAATGGTAAAACTTATTAGACAAATTTTATTAATTATCATAATTATAGAAGCTATAGGTGCAATTATTTTAGGGGTTTATTTCACCCAATATTTTCCTACATTAGGTGAATCATTCGTTCAAGGGATGTTTGCTTCAGTGAGCGCGACAACTAATGCGGGATTTGATATAACTGGTACCTCTCTTGAAATGTTTAAAGACGACTATTTTGTTCAATTTATTAATATGCTTTTACTTACTCTTGGGGCCATAGGTTTTCCAGTACTTATTGAAGTGAAAGATTATCTTACAAAGAAACAAAAGCACTTTATTAACTTTTCATTATTTGCTAAGTTAACATCTGTCACCTTTGGTGCTCTCGTGGTCATCGGAGCCATTCTTATCTATCTTTTAGACCGTAACCATTTTTTTGAAGGAAAGTCTTGGCACGAAGCATTCTTCTTTTCCCTGTTCCAGTCTGTTACGACGCGAAACGGAGGTCTTGCAACGATGGATGTCAGTGAATTTAGTATTCCAACGTTGCTTGTTATTTGTGTATTGATGTTTATTGGGGCTTCTCCAAGTAGCGTGGGCGGGGGGATAAGGACCACCACCTTTGCTATTTCACTGCTTAGCATTATCGCTTATGCTCGAGGGAAGAGTAGTGTTCGTGTATTTAGGCGAGAAATTCATCCAGATGACATTTTTCGTTCTTTCATCGTAATAAACACAGCAATTGCAATTACGGGGCTTGGCATTATACTGCTAAACTATTTTGAACCTCACTTATCACTTATCGAAATTACGTTTGAGGCTTGCTCAGCATTTGGAACCACAGGGCTATCTATGGGCGCGACATCAGAGTTGGATCTAGCTGGAAAGGTTGTTATTATCTCGCTAATGTTTATCGGTCGAATTGGTATATTTTCTTTCTTATTTATTATTAGAGGCAAAGCAACTAAGGATAATTACCACTATCCAAAAGAACCTATGCTTATCGGGTAGTTATACTCGGAACTTGTGGTAGCATGAGGCGTCCAACTACCTGAGCCGAGTACTTTGGAGGTACTCACTTTGAATAAGTGTGGATTTCACTCGCATCTAAATACTACCACTTAGTAGAGATGAAAATTAAATCCAGCTTTGCTCTATTTGCTTTCGTCCTCTATAATAATGATAGAATTCCAATCGGAGGTGCTAGAGGTTGTGAAAACATTCAAGCTGGTTTCCCTTGATATTGTGGAAGAGAAAAATGAGGATATTACACAGCGCCGCATTAAATTAAACGACGGATTAATTATTAATCGCGAAGACGACCGAGGCCGCTGGGTCATTGAAGCTTACGTAGATAATCAATATGAAGATTACTTTCATCAAATTTTAACCAATTCTGAAGAACTGCTTATTCAAGTGAAGATTACGAAAAGCAGTAATCAGCCAGCCACTTTCTTAGCGAATGTGATTGATACCAACATGATTGGAAATGATATGAATGTAATATTTATGTGTACAATGGTAGACCGCAGAAGAGAGCACATTGAAAAAGTTTTAAAAACTCTTTTAGATGAAGGCTACCAAGGAGAAGACTTATTAGAAGAGTTTAAAAGACGAGGCGAAGAAGCAGGCACGTAATTCGCCTATACATAAAAGATTGTAAAAGGGGCTTGTGTTTATGTTGTGGGTGAGAAAGCGAAATTGGAGATGGATTAATGAATTATCCCCTTTCCAATTAATCGCATTGTTTTATTTATTTGCAGTAACGATTTCATCCATATTGATTGCTCTTCCTGTTGCACACAAGCCTGGAGTAGAGTTAGCATTTATCGATATTATGTTTACGGCGGTTAGTGCAGTAAGTGTAACAGGCTTAACAACGGTTCCAACGGCCGAAACGTTTAGTACGACGGGATATTTTATTCTCGCTTTCGTGCTCCAGTTTGGCGGCATCGGGGTTATGACAGTAGGTACGATGATTTGGCTTGTCTTAGGCAAGAAAATAGGTTTGCGAGAACGGCGATTAATTATGACAGACCATAATCGTTCTTCCTTCCAGGGCATGGTTCGAATGGTTAAGCAAATTGTGATCGTTGTCTTAATTATAGAATTCGTTGGGTTTCTCACATTAGGAACTTATTTTTTGCAATATTATGATCCTGGAGAAGCCTATCTGCAAGGTTTTTTTGGTGCTATAAGTGCGATGACAAATGGCGGTTTTGACATTACGGGAGAATCGTTAATTCCTTTTCGTAATGATTATTTTGTACAATTTATTAATATGATTTTAATTGTAGCAGGGGCCATAGGATTTCCGGTTCTAATTGAAGTGAAGCAGTATTTGTTTAACAACGTGGAAGAACGTACCATTCAGTTCTCCTTATTCGCAAAGCTGACGTCATTTACTTTTTTTGCGTTAATTGTTTTTGGCGGGGTGATGATTTATTTGTTAGAGTTTAATCATTTCTTTGCTGATAAGTCTTGGCACGAAAGTTTTTTCTACGCATTATTTCAATCTGTAACCACTAGGAGTGGCGGGCTCGCAACAATGGATATTAGTGAATTTGCAGAACACACCCACATTTTTATGTCGTCCTTAATGTTTATAGGTGCATCTCCGAGCAGTGTGGGGGGCGGTATTCGTACGACGACTTTTGCATTAGTAGTGATCTTCATTTTAACGTTTGCACGAGGAGAAAATAATATTCGCGTATTTCGTCGTGAAATCCATCATGAAGATTTAAATCGTGCGGTGGTTGTTACAATAATGGCTTTATTTACCGTGTTTTTGTCGATTTTAGCTCTATCCATAACCGAGGATTTCTCACTAAATGAAATTATCTTTGAAGTTTGTTCGGCATTTGGCACAGTTGGTCTATCATTAGGCATTACACCGGGCTTATCTACTTTTGGAAAATTACTTTTAATGATGTTAATGTTCATTGGAAGAATTGGTATTTTAACATTTCTGTTTAGTTTGTATAAGGACAAGAAAAAATCAAAATATCATTTCCCTAAAGAACGGATTCTTATTGGGTAGTAAAATAGCTGTCTCCATGATATTGGAGACAGCTATTTTTAACATTTAGCTTAGCAGTAGAATGCCGCACCTACGATGATTAAAAGAATGAACAACACCACGATTAACGCAAAGCTGCTGCCGGGTCTAGGGCATCTGCGTCCGTAGCCGCCGTAAGGGCTGTTTGCATAAGGACTATTTGCGTAAGGACTGTTTTCGTACATCATCTCACCTCCTGAATGATTACTCTTTAGCCTATGCAGGCAAATGGAGGTGGTATGGGGATATACCCAGATTGAGACCTATAAATCGATAAAAGTGTAGACGGCAATCGTTACAATTTTGCAGGGCTGATTTAACCCGTGCTCGAGCTTATGTTGTAGATTCTTATACTCATCTTCCAGTTCATTGTGCCAGTGGTTAATGTGCTCATCTTTTAAGTCACCTAACAGCAATGGTGTTCTCATGTCTTCTTGTAAAGATGATATTCGTTGGTTATTCATATCGTCTTTCCTCCTTCTTCTTATCTTGCACAAAACGGCACGTACTATGAACGCAAGTGAGCTTAAATTAGGGGGAAGAAGGGTAAAGTTAGGTAGTAAAAACCCCAGAGCACATTGGAAGAGTGTGATCAATTGAAAAAAGGTACATATTCTTTGTATACTTTTTGTATAAGTTTTGTATGAGGAAGCAGGTGCGTGTTATGCCGAAGAAAATAGCGATTGTAGGAGCTGGACCTGGTGGATTAGCATCAGCCATGATTCTTTCTAGTCAGGGACATGATGTACATGTTTTTGAAAAACAACCGTACGTAGGAGGAAGAAACGGGCATTTTAAATTAGGAGAATATACATTTGATATTGGTCCTACGTTTTTAAGTATGCCTCATATCGTCGAGGAGATTTTTTCTCAATCAAATCGTGATGTTCACGATTATTTAGACTTAGTTGAGCTATCCCCTATGTATGAACTCCAATTTTCTAATAAACGTGTACCGATGTACCGTGATGAAAATAAAATGATCGAAGAAATTAAAAAGCATTTTCCCGGGAATGAACAGGGATACCTTCGGTTTATGCACGATACAAGGAAGAAAATGAAAGCCCTTATGCCTTTATTGCAAACACGGCATCATCGCTTAAGGGATTACGTAAGTATACGCGCACTTAAAGCATTACCACAGCTGTCATTAGGAAAATCAGTCTATGATGTGCTTTCTCAGTACTTTACGGATGAAAAATTGAAAATTGCTTTTACGTTTCAAGCAAAGTATTTAGGCATGTCGCCCTGGGAGTGTCCAGGTGCCTTTTCCATATTATCCTATATGGAACACGAATACGGGGTGTTCCATCCTATCGGGGGAGTGAACCAACTTTCAAAGGCCATGGCTAAAGTGGTAGACGAACACGGAGGCACGGTTCATTTAAATGAAGGTGTCCAAGAATTTATTTTACAAGATAAAAAAATCACGTCGCTTACATTAGAATCTGGTGCATCGTTTGAAGCAGATGAAGTCATTGTTAATGCAGATTTTGCTCATGCTATGAACCACTTTATTAAAGGAGACGTTTTAAAAAAATATTCTCAGCCGAAGCTTGAAAAAAAGAAATACTCATGTTCTACTTTTATGATTTATATAGGAGCAGACAAGCTTTACGATATGCCTCATCATACGATTTTGTTTGCTGAGGATTATAAAAAGAATGTAGAAGAAATGACGAAGGACCTTGTCCTTTCTGAAGAGCCATCCATTTACATTCATAATGCCAGTGTAACGGACGATACTTTAGCCCCAGATGGGCATTCGGCTATCTATATTTTAGCGCCTGTTCCGAACAATTATTCTGAAATTGACTGGGCAGGTAAACAAGATCAATTCAAACAGCTGATTCTAGATGAAGTGGAGAAGAAAACTGGGTTTAACGATTTAAGTGGGCACATTGTAGAGGAAAAAGTACTCACACCTATGCAATGGGAAACGGACCATTTTGTACACAAGGGTGCTACCTTTAGTATGGGCCATCAGCTTTCTCAAATGATGTATTTCCGTCCGCATAACCGTTTTGAAGAATTAAGCAATTGCTGGCTTGTAGGTGGAGGGACTCACCCAGGTAGTGGGCTGCCTACGATTTTAGAATCAGCAAGGATCACAACCAACTGGCTCAATGAAGAGGAGGTGGCTCAATGAAAAAACCTCATATAGCCATTGTTGGCGGCGGGATTGGCGGCTTAGTTACAGCTTTATTGTTATCGAATAAAGAAACCC
The DNA here is from genome assembly GCF_014636475.1 of Halobacillus andaensis. GTDB lineage: Bacteria > Bacillota > Bacilli > Bacillales > Halobacillaceae > Halobacillus_A > Halobacillus_A andaensis. The sequence goes on along the minus strand of NZ_BMEL01000001.1, from coordinate 882,383 downwards.
ACAACATTTCGATTTTTGAAAAGAACAAACAGCTGGGCGGTCGCTTAGCTTATGAGAGGAATGAAGGGTTTAAGATCGATCAAGGGCCTACCATTATTCTTCTGCCGGAAACGCTGATGGAGATCCTAGCAGAAGGAGGAATGAACAGAGAAGATATTCCGATTCAACGATGCGATCCTTTGTATCATATCCACTTCAAGGATGGTTCCACCTATACGAAATATGCAGATAAAGAAAAACAATTAGAGGAGCTCAATAAGAAGTTTCCTGGGAATGAGAAAGGCTATGAACGCTTTTTAAAAGATATGAAGATACGTTTCATGGAAGGAAAGGAACAATTTCTAGAACGATCCTTCGTGGATAAGAAGTCTTTCTTTACAAGAAAGAATATCCAAACTCTAATAAAGCTGAAGGCTTACCAAAATGTAAAGCGGATGATGCGGAGTTACTTTAATGACGAGCGGTTAGTTGAAGCTTATACGCTGCAGACGTTATACATTGGCGGACATCCGGAACAATCACCAGCGATGTATTCACTCGTTTCTTATAGCGAGCATACGCATGGCATTTGGTATTTAAAAGGCGGGTATGCTCACTTAGTCGAATTAATTGAACGTGAGTTAGTCAATAGAGGGGTGAAGATTCATACACAAAGTGAGGTCGAGCATCTGCCTATCGTAAATAAGAGGGTACAGGCTTTACAAGTTTCCGGAAGACAGGTCTCTGTCGATCAAGTAGTGTTGAATGGAGATTTTCCCATCATGGACCGATTGTTAGACTCCACCCATAGAAATAAGCGGACCTACACGCCATCCTCTGGTTGTCTGCTGTTATATATGGGACTGGATAAAAATTATCCGAACGAAGCGATCCATCAATTCTTTATGTCAGAAGACTTTGATCGTCATATGAAACAGGTCTTTTCTGATAAATCTTTGCCTGATGATCCATCCTTTTATACGTTTCATCCATCGTTAGTGGATTCCAGTTTAGCGCCAGAGGGAAAAGGAGTACTCTATACACTGATTCCAGTACCTGCAGTGAAAACGGTAGACTGGAATCAGCAAAACCAGCTAATTGAAGCAGTGATCGATGAAATGGAAGAACGGGGATTTCCTGATTTGAGAAATCATATTGAATGGATGAACGTAAGAAATCCTGAGCAGGCAGAGAAAGATGGATTATTCGCAGGGGGAAGCTTTGGTATTGCACCAACCCTGTTCCAGTCAGGCGTTTTCCGCCCGCAGCTGCAGCCTTATCCAATCGATAATTTGTTTGCGGTGGGGGCTTCCGTTCACCCAGGCGGCGGCGTACCAATCGTTATGCAAGGGGCAAAACTGTTGTCAGATCATTTGCAAAGTGAAGGAATGACCAGACATAATTATAAGCGAGGTGGGTAACGATGACGGAATTAAATACAGCTTATGACTATTGTAAACGTGTGATTGATCAACATTCTAAAACTTTTTCTAAAGCCTTCTCTCTGTTACCTAAGGATCAGAAAAGAGCAGTTTGGGCGATATATACGTTTTGCCGTCGCGTTGATGATATTGTAGATGAGGGTGAGAATCCCGAAACTGAACTCACTCAATTCGCTGAAGAATTCAATTTATTCCTTGATGGAAACCTTGAAAGCAGTCACCCTGGGTGGGTCGCTCTTGAAGACGTATTTAATAAATTTTCGATTGATCCTGCGCCTTTTCACGAAATGATCGAGGGACAGTGGATGGATTTACGCCCATTTTTGATTGAAGATAAAGAGGACTTGCTCCATTATTGTTACCATGTAGCCAGTACGGTTGGCCTCATGCTTCTGCCTGTTATTGCTCCAGGCAAAGAGAAGGAGCTTAGACAAGGGGCTATTGAGCTTGGGTACGCGATGCAAATTACAAATATTTTACGTGATGTGGGAGAGGATCTTGAACGAGAACGTATTTATCTTCCAAAGAAATTGTTAAGAAGGTATCGTTACTCTACTAAGGATCTCGTAGAGGGTAGAGTAAATGAATCGTTCATTGCTTTATGGGAAGACTTAGCAAGTGATGCAGAGGTTTATTATGCAAATGCGTTAGGCACCCTGCCTCTCTATCCTTTGTATTCACGTACGCCCGTAAAAGGAGCGGCCTATATGTATCGCGCAATTTTGAATTCTGTCCGCGATAACCATTATGAAGTATTTAGAAAACGCAATTATGTGTCTGATCAACAAAAAAAGCAAATTATTGCTGAAATGCAATAATTTGCTTTTTATTATTCTACAAATCGTATTTTTCCAAGAATCTTATCAGCTACGTTTTGTCCACTTAATACAACCATTGGAGATCCTCCTCCTGGATGTGTGCTTCCACCGCAAAAATACAAGTTTTTATAATCACTCGACTGATTAAAGGGTCTTCGAAAAGCTTGAACCCTCGAGTTCGAGGATGGTCCATAGATGGCTCCATGAAATGCTCGAAAGCGATGTTGGATAGCCCCCGGTGTAATGGTCTGTTCATTTTTTACATGAGCAGCCAGAGGTAATCCAGCTTCATAGAGCTTTTCATAGATTAAATCTCGATATGCTGAAGCCGAGGGAGCGTTGTGCTCTTGATCAGCAGGTGCATTGACGAGAATAAAGCAGTTATCTCCTTTGGGTGATACATCTGGGTCTGTTTTTGAAGAGGTACTTATATAAATCGTAGGATCAAAACTGTATTCTCCTTGCCTCAGGGTTTGAAACTCTTCTTGATAATTCGATGAAAAAAGGACGTGGTGATGGTTAAGCGAATCGAGACGTGTATCCAATCCGGCAGTGATGACGAACGCTGAAGTCGATGGGTCAACGGAGCGGATTTTTTTGTCCTTAAAAGAAGGACGTTCCTCCTCAGTAAGTAGCGCAGGCAGGGCTTCTAATAGGTCTCCGTTTACTATCACACGGTCTGCTTCTACTTTCTCTCCTGTAGAGAGCTTGACGCCTGAAATACGATCCCTCTTTACGATCAGTTTCTCTACCTCAGTAGAAGAATGGAGATGAACGCCTAATTTCTTTGCTGCTTTCACAAAGCTGTCTGCAATTTTTGTATTTCCACCTCGTACATAATAGACCCCATCACTTAACTCTAAATGAGCGATCATCGCAAATGTAGCTGGAGAAGCGTAAGGACTTGAGCCGATATACGTGGCATACCGATTGAGCGCTTGTACCATTTGAGGATGATTGAAATAGTGCTTGAAAAAACGATCCATCGATTGCAGTGGACGAACTTTCGTCATTGCTCGAGCAAGAGGAGGGGAAAGGTAATCCTTCCAACTCGAAAAGGTTCGATTTAAAAAATACCGGTTCGAAAGGTGGTAAAGCTTTTCAACTTCTTGAAGAAATTCGTCATAGTGAGAAGCTGCTTTAGGATCGATCTCCCGTAACTGCTCTTTCATAAAGGATGGATTTGATGAAAAATCGATGGTTGTTCCGTCAGTGAATTGATTTCTTGTATGGTTTTCGATCGATAGAAAAGGCAGCTCTTCGTTTGGATTTAGCCCTGCTTGAGAAAGTACATCTTTAAAGACATGGGGCATCGTAATCGTATTTGGGCCAAAGTCGAAATGGTATCCATCTTGATTAATCGGCATCATTTTACCTCCGAAATGTTCATTCTTTTCATAAAGATGAACATCTACCCCTTCTTTAGCGAGATAAATAGCAGCAGATAATCCTCCTAGACCTCCTCCAACAATTATTGTCTTCATTCGTAAGACCGTCCTTTCCATTGATAAGATTTTCCTCGAAGATGCACCATCATCGATGCAAATAAAAGAGCAATTAATAGAGCTGCTGAGAAAGGTAGCAGCCACGATAACCATAAGGGATGACGTGTTCGTGCATCCACATACATTTTAAAAGTAACGGTAAGTAAAAAAGGAAGGAAGTAAGCGGTTTGTCCGCTTACGATTCCATAAACGCCTAAAGCAAAGGGGAAGAGGAATAAACCAATATATAAACTTGTTAAGAATACAACCATGACGGGAGAACGTCCAATTCCAGTGTAAATGTTTTTTTTGAATCCTTCCCACGTCTCTTTAGAGGAATCATACATGTAGGAAACCACACCATCTGTTATGTTGCAGAGAATCATAGAAAAACCATGTTTTTTAACTTCTCTCGCGATATGTACATCCTCCACGAGGGACCCTTTTACGGCTTGATGGCCTCCAATGGCATCATATGCTTTTCTTTCTATAAAGATAAAGATGCCGCATGCTGCGGTGAAGGCAGGAAGCCTTGTGAAATTAGCTACAGCTAATGGTAAATGTAAAAAAACAACCATGTGCTGAAGCGGGACAAGCAAATGCGAAAGAACATGATGATTCGGATAATGAGGGAAGCCGCTTAGCATCGACGCCTTTCGCTTTTGAAGCGTGGCGAGTGAACGTTCAATAATCGAAGGGCTTACCCTGGCATCTGCATCAAGAAACAAATAATAATCTCCGCTGGCATGCTGTGATAATTGATGGCAGGCATGGACTTTGCCGTTCCATCCTTCAGGCAGCGGGTGACCCTGAATAATAATGAAACGAGGGTCGTTGGACGTCTCATTTAGCAGGGCTTCGTATGTACCATCTTCAGAGTGATCATCTAATAAAATAAACTCTACATTCGCATAAGTGATGGCTTTTAGGCAGCGGATCAGTTCTGTCACATGCTCAATTTCATCGCGAAGCGGTACAAGAAGAGACACCTTAGGCCTGTCTTTTACAGCTGTTTCTTTTTGTAGATTTGGTAAAAAAAAGCTATTGGCGATTGTCCATACATTGAGCAAAATGGTCATTAATAAAGCAATCGTAAGTAACATGCATCCATCCCCCTCAATAAAACGAAAAAGGTTCTTCTTTCTCTTGAATGACGAATTGTTTTAAATCATCTAACTGTTCGGTAGATTTCTTTTCAAATAGTCGTGTCTTTTCTTTCCTAGAGAGTTTTTTGTACAACGAACGATCAATAGGTTGACCAATTAAGGCATACACATTTGGTTTTTTCGTGTGTTCTAATGAGTAATAAAGTGAGACAGGTATAACCTGTACTCCTTCCGTATGTTCTGTAATATAAGAAGCTCCATTCGAAAATTCCAGCGGCCTTTTTTCTAAATGCTGCTCATCTCCCTGTGGAAACATCCATACGGTTTTGTCTTTTTCCAGCAGCTCTTTGCTGTACGATAAGGAGGAGAGCAAGTGTCGACGGTCTTTAGGATTGATGGAATATACACCTACTTTTCTAAAGAAAGGGAAACGTCTGATCCCTTCTTCATGCATCATGCCATACGCATCTGATTGAACGACTTGATCATTTATAAAGAAAATAATAAGAGCATCCCACCAGCTGGAATGATTGACAATAAATAAGCTTCGTTTAGGGATAGAGGTTGTATTTAAATTACATATTTTAATGTTTTGAAAATGTCTATGAAGAAACATACGGTTAAAACGAGTAAATCCCCACATCATCCAGGGGCTTTTATTAGCTTTTAGCATCGTGCAACCTCCAATAATATAAAGCGTACCAGATAAGTGCAAGGACAATAACTAAAATAGCAGCTCCATAAATGCCCCCTGTAATCGCTAAAATGCTAAACATAAAAATGATCGCTCCGAACATAAAAGCCATTCTTTTCTGCCAAACGGGTGAAGTGGTTGATAAGTGTTGATAAAAAACAAAATGTAAAACGTGAAAGATAAAAGCTAAAATAAACCAACCAGCAAAATTCGTAAATGGAATATCGTAATAAACGCCAGAACCTTCCCATAGCCAGTACTCTTGTACGTGATAGGCGACAGGATCCAGGATCAAATCCATAGTGACAGCAAGCAGGCTCGCTAAGATTAAAAACGTAATCCCCTTCAACCAGCCATTTAAAGAAACTGTAATGCCTCTGGCAATCTCATGAGAACATCCAATGATAAGCAGCCAGGCGAAGCCTATTGTTAGGGGAGTATCTGCGATTTTTAAGCCGAAGTTTTCATTATACCGGTATTCTCCAAATAGAAATCCCGTTTCCACTCCTAAATGCTCCACATAGATGCTCACAACAATAATTAGGAAACTATATGTGATTCCTTTAATCACGCCGTACAATTGAGTGAAGTAAATGCCGCCAATGAGTCCGGCTGTTATAAGGAAGACGCTATTTGCCCATTCCAGCCATGGGGGAAGCCAGTCAAATGTTAATAATATAATGCCGCATATGTACCAAACTATAAAAAACCGAAAGATCCCAGTTAACATGGTCCACCTCTTCTAAAAAAATTAAAACTATTGTAGCTGAATCTTGAAAATATTGTATAATAATAAGCAATCGTTTATTACCAAATACCTCTATTAAAGAGGAATCAAACTAAATGAATGTGCTGAAAGAAGGAATTGTATGAGTATTGTGTCTAAATATTTAAAAGAAACGCATATTCCCCTGCTCAAAGAACTTGGCAGCTCAATGAGCGACTGCGTGTTTCTAATGCAAGTTTCAAATGATCAATTTTTTTATGAATTCATGAATGAAGCAGGTTATGAGTTAGCTCGCTTAAACCCTATGAATATTGGAAAAAGCCTTCATGAGTGCCTCCCAGATAGTGAAGCGGCTTTTCTATCTGAACAATACCACAACGTGTTAATACTTCAACAAAAGACCTCTTACCATGATACCGTTATTTTCCCTAATGTTCAGTACTTGGCTGAAACGACATTATTTCCGCTGCGTAACGATCAATCCCAAATCTCTTATATTTTAGCCATCACAAAAAATATTTCCATTTACACGATGAATTCGCCGGAAGTACGTTATTTAAACAGGATTTTCTCGTCTTACGTTGAGAATACCGAAGAAGCCTTTGCATTGTTTGATTTAGAATGGAACTTCTTAAAAATAAATGAATCCTTTTATAGGGTTTTTGGCTATCAAAAATCTGAACTATATGACATGAATTGGTTTGATATGCAGCCTGAGCTCAAAGCCCACTTCCTTGAACTTTATACTTTACTAGAGAAAGGTGAAAAGCTGAAAAGGTTTGATCAGCAGCTTCATCGTAAAGACGGTGAAATTATGATGGCTTCTATCGGTTTAACAGCGATAGTGGATGAGAACGGGAACTTTATAAGAGTGGTCATGACTTTAGAAGATATTACGGATGAAGTACATACAAAATTGAAACTGAAAGAGTCAGAAGTAAGGTATCGATTAATTGCTGATTTTTCTCAGGATCTAATAAAAATTATTGATCGGGAGGGGTATATTCAATATGCTTCACCTTCTCATTGGCATGTCATCGGTTATACTTCAGAAGAGATGGTGGGTTACCATTACGCGGACTATGTGCATGAAGAGGATATAGATATTGTTCAAGAGAATGCCCTTTCTTATTTACAGCATTCGAGTGAGCTCCGTTATGAAGTGAGAATGAGGAAGAGCAATGGTACATTTCTATGGGTAGAAACAAGACTTACCCCTGTAAAGGATGAGAAGGGTTACTATACGAAAGTTGTAGCTTCCAGCAGGGAAATTACGAAACGAAAGCGAGCAGAGGAAAAATTAAAGCAGATGGCGTACACTGATCACTTGACGGGACTGACAAACAGGAGAGTATTTGATGATCAACTGAAAATGGCGGCTCAGTCATCTTCCACCCGGAATTTCGCTCTCCTATACTTGGATGGGGATCAATTTAAGCAGATAAATGATGATTTTGGTCATAATGTTGGTGATGAACTCCTCATCATGATGGGAAAAAGGTTGAAAAGTACCGTAAGAAAAAAAGACGTGGTTGCTAGAATGGGCGGCGACTAATTTGCCATTCTTCTTCCTGAAGTTCAATCTAATCAAGATATTGAAGAGGTGGCAACGCGGATTATTAATCGCATTCATCATCCTTTTCTCATCCAAGGGTATACCTTTTCATTTTCTTGCAGTATTGGAATTAGTATATTTCCTGATGATGCCAAACAGATGTTTCAAATGAAGAAGCACGCTGATCTCGCTTTATATGAAGCGAAGAAAAGAGGGAAGAGCCAGCACGTTTTTTATTCTGCTATAGCAGACCAAAACCAGCATAGCTGATACAGCTATGCTGGAAAACTTAGTTTAATGCTGTTTTCTTATAAAGTGGATACCCTTTATTTTTAAGAAATTCAGCTGCGTAACGGTCAAGACCTATACGACCTGCGTTTGCTCCAGCTGCTAAAATTAACGCCCCTAGAATAAGCATTTCAGGGTTTGTGCTAATCGTTCCGCTTAATAAGAAAGCCATGTTCATCAACATTCCGAAAAATGCACCTGTTTTTGTCAACAATCCAATGAACAGCGCTATTCCTACAAGAACTTCACCCCACATGACTAAAAAACTGAATAAGCCGCTGTTAGGAAGGGCGAAGGTTTCTAAAAATGCAGCCCACCACCCCTGTACAATCGCTTCTTCTCCTTGAGATTTGCCGATAGCCCCTTGAAGATAACCACCAGCATCAAAGTCCCCGGTAACTTTGCCGAAACCAGAAGTCAGCCACGTGTAACCTAAATAAATACGGATTCCTAATAAAATAATTGCTGCACTCACATGTTCAGTAAACCACTGTTTCATGAAAAATTCCTCCTTTAGTTTGTTCAACATTTCACAATCTGTTTACATCTTTATAGTACAATGATCTATGGGAAATGTGAATAGTTTGTTCAATACTTCACAAACTATTCAATAATGTGTGACTATTATGTGAACTTTAGGGTATGGTAAAATAAAAAGAATAATTTTTATTACACATTTAGCCGTGAAGCAGCAGGCTGTGAAGTGTTATGATAAATATAAAATATGTGAAGTTATTTTATGAATTATTTGCTAAAATAGGAATGAATGATGAGGGGGTGAAGGTATGACAGAAATTGTTATGTTTCTTGTCTGTCTAGTCGTTTTGTTTAGTTTTATAGGGTTCTGTATCTTCGACCGAGGCTAAACGTTATAACATAAGGATTACGATCTAAATACACAGAAATCCTAAAAGTGAGTTCCTGTCATGGAGCTCACTTTTTATTTTTGGCTAGGAAATTATAAAATTCCAAGCTGTGGATATTTTTTAAAGAGCGACATCCAGCTCCAGCGACCAGACACTCAGCAATCCGCCCTGGGGAAGGGAAGGCCTCCTTCCCCCCAGCCGTTTTGCTTATGCGTTTCGTGTCTGCCCGGGCGCTTGCGCCTTTGTTCTTGATCTCTGTTAAAACCGTTTTTCCGACCTCACCTCAACGAAATTTAACAAAGTCTTAAAATAAGTAACACCTCTTTTATACTTCTTACGATTATAGAAGTGAAAGGAGGTGATTCACATGGCAGTCACAGCAGATATGGTTAACAGTCAGCTGCAGCTCGTGTTTGAAAACGGAACGGATGATAAAGGAAATGTGAAGTATCGTCGTAAATCATTCAACAACGTAAAAATGGAAGCTACCGAAGAACAGCTTTATAAAGTCGCCGTTGCGATCGAAGCACTTCAGGAAAACTTGTTATCAACGATTGAACGTAATGATCGTTCCGTATTAGTCGACCTTTAATTAAAAAATCCATAACTAAGAGAGGAGGGGGATTATGAAGAAGCTGGAACTTAAGTTTTCAAATGAAGAAGAAAAAGTGGTGACCATATCTATTGACCATCCAAGCGAACCTGTAAACGAAGCGGATGTAAATGCTGCTATGGATGCTATTATTGAAGAGAATTGTTTCTACTCAAGCGGCGGTGATTTAGTCGAGAAGAAAGAAGCTCGCATCGTTGAACGCAACGTAACCGCTGTGGAACTATAATCATTAAAAAAGCCGCTTTCACAGCGGCTTTTTTTATAAGAGAGGTGATGGAAGTGGAAGGCTGGCTTCCTTTAGTTACAGATCTAGGTTTTCCGATCGCGGTTACTTTTTATTTGCTTCATCGCATTGAAGGAAAACTAGACGTGCTGATAGAGACTCTTCATCAATTTTCCGGTCGAACGTAAAAAAACGTCCCTACCTTTAATAGGTATGGGACGCTTTTTCATTTTGTTAAGCTAATTTGGTTAAAAGGATAAATAATGAGTTCGGTGCGGCCAATAATTTCATCTTCACTCACGAAGCCAAGTCCATTTCGACTGTCTTTACTAACGGAGCGGTTATCCCCCATTACAAAGTATCGGCCTTCAGGTACTTCAACAGGTCCAAAATCTCTGGTACCAGCTGTCGATTGCTCATTCAAATAAGTTTGTTCTTGAGGCTGCTCATTCACGTATAGTTGATTATTTTTAAATTCAATTGTATCCCCAGGTTGACCGATCACTCGTTTTACATAATTTTTAGTTGGTTTTTCTATAATTACAATATCTCCGTGATTCGGCTCATCTATATAATAGATAATTTTATTAAACATAACTCTTTCTCCGCTTTCTAACGTAGGGTTCATACTTGCTCCCTCAACGATTGACGTGGCAAAGAAAAAGGTGCGTAATACAAAAGCAAGCGCAATCGCTATGGCAATGGCTTTTATCCACTCCAACCACTCTCTTTTCGTTTGTTCAGACAATCTCACTCTTCCTCTCTTACAAAGCCATAGTCATCCAATGGTTACATCCCTATTTTACCATAAGAATACTCTATTCTTTTAGAAGATGTCCGTTTGTCACTAAAATTTAATTAATTTTTACAAAAGGTTAGCCTTTTAAATATTTTTCTAATCGGTCAAGACCTTTCTCAAGAGTTGATTTACTGTAAGCATAAGAAAGTCTCACGTATCCTTCTCCATAGGAAGAAAAAGCACTTCCAGGAACAAGGGCTACTCCTGCTTTCTCCACTAGATCAACCGCAGCTTCAAAGGTTGACTTTTCAGATGGAAACTTTGGGAAAATGTAAAAAGCGCCATCAGGAATGATGTATTCTAATCCCATTTTATCCAATCGATTCATTACATATTCTCGTCTTTCTTGGTAAGAGTTTTTCATGACTTTAGGATCATGTTGCCCATTTTTTATAGCTTCTAGTGCTGCATATTGACTGATGGACGTGGCACAAGACACGTTGTACTGGTGTACTTTAAGAATTTGTTGGGCCAGCCATTCAGGGGCTAATAAATAGCCAATTCTAAATCCTGTCATCGCATGAGACTTAGAAACTCCGTTAATGACAATCACGTGGTCGCGAATTTCCGTAAATGAGGCAATGGACGTATGATCTTGATCATAGACTAATTCACTATAGATTTCATCCGCAATCATAAAGATCTCTTTGTCGCGAATAATCTGTGAGATGTCACGAAGTTCTTCTTTCGTTAAGGATACTCCTGTAGGATTCGATGGGTATGGAGTAATTACGCATTTTGTTTTTTCTGTGATGGCTTCTTCCAGAAGATCAGCTGTTAATTTAAAATGATTCTGACTCGTGTCTACATATTTTACAGTAGCACCTGCAAGTTTTATTAATGGTTCATAACCCGGGTATATAGGGCCGGGAAGGATAACTTCATCTCCAGGCTCTATGATCGTACGAAGCGTAATGTCAATAGCTTGAGACGCTCCTACCGTTACAATGATTTCGTTAAGAGGATCATAAGTCAAGGCAAAGCTGTCTTCTACATAATTACTTATAGCAGTACGGAGTTCTAAAATTCCCGCATTATGTGTATAGGTCGTACGATCATTTTGTAAAGCATCAATCGCTGCGTTTTTTACATGATCGGGTGTAGAGAAATCAGGCTGACCAATCGTTAGAGAGACGACGTCTTCATATTGTCCGATCATATTAAAGAATTGACGGATGCCTGAAATTTGAATATCGGAAAGTTTACGGTTTATTTTTTTCTGCATAGTACTACCTCCACAATTGTTAACAAAATGTTCAAACAATTTTGATTTATCATTTATTTTTTTCTGTTACAATGAATTTGAAGTTGAAGGAAAGGAGTTTTGATCATGAGACCGAATCGAATCTCATTTGAAGAGCTCGTCGATCAGAATAAACAAGAACTATTAAATGATCAACAAGCCTTAGATAAAATCGATGACCAATTAGACGAAAAAAGAGTAAAAAACACAGATAAAAACCAAATGATAAACTGATCATATCATAATGAAAAAGCAACCGCATTCGTGGTTGCTTTTTTCGTGTTCGTGGTAAACTGATAGGTAGAAAGGATGGGGGTTATGGATCAGATTGGTTTAGTGTTAGAAGGTGGAGGAATGAGAGGAGCTTACACAGCAGGTGTTCTCGATTATCTACTCGATGAAGAGCTTCATTTTTCCTATGTGGCAGGCACCTCTGCTGGAGCCTGCAATGGAAGTTCTTATGTGGCGAAGCAAAGAGGGCGGAATTACAAAGTGCTCGTTGAATACGGTGATCACCCCGAATACATATCGTTTAAACGTATGATGACTCACAAGCAATTGTTTGGTATGGATTTTATTTTTGACACGCTGCCGAATCAATTAGTGCCTTTTGATTATGAGGCATTTATGAATCGTTCCACTAACTTTGTAGTAGGCACGACGAACATGAAAACAGGCACGCCTGTCTATTATAATGATTTTCCAGATCGTGAAAGTCTATTGAAAATAATGCGTGCTACAAGCTCTCTGCCTTTAATAGCACCTAGTATTACTTATTTAGGACATGAACTGATGGACGGTGGAATTTCAGATCCCATTCCTATTCAGCATTCCATTGATTCGGGTAATAAAAAGCATGTAATTGTATTAACGAGGAATGATGGGTATATTAAACCGAAAATGAAGTGGAATTGGTACTTTCAGCGTAAATATAAGAACTATCCCCATTTTGCTCAAGCCCTGCAAAACCGGCATTCGTTTTATAACAAAACGATGGAGACCATTCGAAATTTAGAAGAATCGCATCAGGCGTTTGTCATTCGTCCCACTCAGCCATTAAAGGTGAATCGCATTGAAAGAAACCGTAATAAGCTTCACCACTTATATCAACTAGGTTATGAGGATATGAAAAATAGAGCTAAGGATTTAAAATCCTTTATTGTTTCCTGAAAAGGAGAGAGCCGATGAGTAGAAGTTATTCTATACATGAATCAATTGTAACTGCATTTCAAGAGAACCGAAACGATGATCAGCGATTGCCAATGGAACAATATATGAAAAATAAATTCTCTTTTTATGGTATTAAAACGCCAGAGCGAAAAAAGATTCTAAAAGAAGTGATGACGTTATTTCCTGAGAGAAGTTATGCAGAAACGGTGCAAGTCGTGGAACTTCTTTATAAAGAGAAGGAAAGAGAATGCCATTATGCCGCTTTAACCCTTTTAGACAGCTATCGTGGGTCGATTCCTATATCTTCTATTGCCTTATATAAGCAATTGATCTCTCATCATTCGTGGTGGGATACGGTCGATATGATCAGCTCCAACTTATGTGGTCAATACTTTAAGTTCCATTCAGAGAATCTTCGTCCTTTAACCGAACGGTGGTCTCACTCTTCAAATCTATGGGTGAGAAGGGCGAGTGTGCTTTTTCAACTGAAAAGTAAAGAACACACAGATGAAGAACTGCTTTTTCAGACGATTAGAACGTTACGTCATGAAAAAGAGTTTTTTATTGAAAAGGCGATTGGATGGTCGTTGCGTGAATATAGTAAAACCAGCCCATCAGCAGTTGCAGCATTCATTCACAAGCAGGAGCTTCGCCCGCTTAGCAGGCGAGAAGGATTGAAGTGGATGAAGCAAAAAGGATACGAAGTGAGCTGAGAACATTAGTATAATTTTAAACTTCGGTGTCTAAAATGATGAAAAGCGAACGTAAGGGAGAATTTACGATGGTTGACTTTTCAATATTAGACGCTGTTTACAATTGGTTTGATGAGGATTTGCTGCGAATTTTCGGGTTAGAGGCCTGGCACTTGCTATTTAGTCTCGTATTTCTACTGATGGCTGGAACGATGTGGATGGTGAAGCCGTTGATTGAATGGATGACGGCAAAAAATTGGCTGGTCCTTTTAAGCTATGTAAATTGTATCTTTGTAGGCTTTCTTTTTCTTCAGTTAATAGATCGTTATTCTTACGATGGACAGGCCACGAATTTACCTGCTTATTTCTGGTCGATCAGTTTATTGGCTATGAGTACGTATGGGATTTTATTAGTGTTCGTTAGAAGTGTGAAAAAGATGGCGAAAATCATTAGAAAAAGGTCGAAAAAAGTCGCTTAAACTGAAACGTTTCATTTCGCTTTCTCGTATAGTATAGAGGAGGTGAAAGGTTTGGAAGTAGGAATGTTCTTTATACTATTTATTTTATTTGGATTAGCTCTTTTTATTTTAAATATAGCGACAAGTGTATGGGCCTATCGGGATTCAAAACGAAAAGGAAACAGTCAGGGCTTTACGTTAGTTGTCCTTCTTGGGACGTTATTTTTTCCTGTTGTCGGGTTAATTGTATACTTAATTATACGTAATGATTAAAGCGTTCTGCTGTCAGCTTGTAGAGATACCCTGGGTATTTCTACAAGTTTTTTTGCAATGATGTCAAAAAAAGAACGATAAAATTTGAATAGGATTAACGCAGCTTATTAGCGTAGTCAAAATGCATAGACTCCAGTGGGAACAGCGCGAGCCTCAGCTAACATGGTCAAGTGAACTTCTTGACCATGTTAGCTGAGGCCGTGCCCACGGAAAGCGAAGTATTTTGACGGAGCGATGGTGCGAATTCTCTGTAACATAAATCATCCGAGCGGATTTCTACAGAATCGTTCGGATAATTTTATGCTTTATTCAGTTTTGTCCCAGCCTGTATCTTTAATTCTTCTATGTCAAAAGAACTATTTGTTTGTAAATGAATCGTTCTTAGGTACTACGTGAGGGGAGATTATGATATCTTCTAGAGGTAAGCACGTAATGAGGGAGAGGACGAATGGCAAATGCAGAATGATCAAGGAATATTATTAGAAAGTGGAACGAATGAGTTAGAAATTGTAGAATTCAGCATAGGGAACAACAGATTTGGTATTAATGTCATTAAGGTGAAAGAAATTCTTAACCCTTTACCAGTTACAAAAATCCCACATTCTCATCCTGCAGTGGAAGGAATTATTGAAATTCGAGGAAATATTGTACCTGTCGTTGATGTGGCTCATGCATTAGGATTTGAGGCTTCAAATCATCCGAAGCAGGACAAATTTATTTTAGCAGAGTTTAACCAAACAAAAATTGTGTTTCACGTACATACCGTTACGCAAATTCACCGTATTTCCTGGGAATCAATAGAGAAGCCAGGGAAGATGTATCAAGGATTGGAAACGCAAATTACGGGCGTTATAAAAAAGGGTGAAGATTTGCTGCTCTTGCTGGATTTTGAAAAAGTGGTAGCTGATATCAATCCGAAGACAAGCGTACATGCCGAGCAAATCCAAGAATTAGGGGAAAGAGAACGTTCAAGTAAAAAGATATTGATGGCAGAAGATTCAGGGTTACTCAGGGGTTTACTGCAAGAGACATTGGAAGAAGCAGGGTATGTCCATACCACTTGTTTTGAAGATGGAAAAGCAGCTTATGATCACTTAATCCAACTAGCAGAGGCAGGGAAAGATGCGCTAGATGAATATCAGCTTATCATTACGGATATCGAAATGCCGAGAATGGATGGTCATCATTTTACAAAGCTAGTAAAAGACCATGAAAGTTTGAAGAAGCTGCCGGTTGTTATTTTTTCTTCTTTAATTACTCGAGATTTAAGACATAAGGGAGAAAAAGTAGGCGCGGATGCTCAAATCTCTAAACCAGAAATAGTGAACTTAATCCAAACGATTGACCATTATATTAAATAAAAGAGAAGCCGGAGGGGAACCGGCTTCTCTTTATTTTTCTTTTTCCATTCTTTTAAATAATGTATCGTGCCATTGATAAACTTGCTTAGAAATCACTTCCGGACTATTTCCATCAGGATGAGCCTCTAAGATCATTTTTTTCTCATGCTCAGATAAATGTTCATAAGAGGATCTCATTTCTGTTGTATATTCCATATAACGCTTTAAGTGGTAAAGAAAATCGTCCATAGGATTCATTGTCATCTTATCACCCTCCTATTGGGTTACTTACCTTTTTTAGAAGCGCACGAAACATAATATAAGCAGCCCAGAATTCTGGACTGCTCATGCTGTTGAAAAAGCTTAGACGAATATAATATGGGATTATGTGGTGGTTCCTTCATTTTTGTCTGGAGTAAAGGAACAGGAAAAAGCGCCGCTTTCCGCGGGGCAAGACGGAAAGTCTCCTCGGTCTGCGACCTCCGGGGCCTCTCCAGTCTGCTCGACCCGCAGGAGTCGTCACTTTTTTCCGTTCCTTTGATCAAATTAGGCTTTGGAACCATCGTAGAATAACTGGCCTGCTACTATCACAAGGGTACGGCTTCTCCGTAGTTTTAACGAGTGGTCGATTATCGTAAAAGGGTTTTAGGAAACGGCGAGACTCCTATGGGAGATACGAATAAGGTGTGACACCGCAGGGCTATAAAGCCCGAGGAGGCACACCATTCGCCCATGGAAAGGGAGTCGTTTCCTGGAACCCTTTATTCTATCCAACACAAGAAACTTTCACATGTATTAAAAAATGTAGAGAAAACTAAGGTTTCTCTACAAGCTGAGCAGTCCAGTATGCTGGACTGCTTATCGGCGCTTATGTCGTTGGTTCCACGGGGTAATATTCTGTTGACCTAATAACGAAGAGGGGGATTGGTAAGAAGTTGATGTGGTTCTCACTTTTTTATGGTCCCAACCTAAATAATCATAAAGCACTCGTTTCGCTTTAGATAATGACAGCTTAGGTTTTGGGTTTCGGTAGGATTGGTCAACGGATCCTAAATGCTTAAGCTGATCGAAATCTTTCTTCTCAGCTGGAATATGAAAATAGTACCCGCCTATTTCAATGAGGAGTGTAGAATGCTGTTTACTGAATTTGGGATGCTCAGAGAAATGAAGTCCTACTTTCTTCGCTTTATTTTCTTTTAGTAGCTTAGAGATCGCTTGTTTTTTTATGTCATATAAATGTTTAGGCTGGGGAGCTGTTTTGGCATGGCGATTCACAATAAACAAGGACTCTGCTAATTCGCGGTTTGTATGATCTGAGTGCATACATGTCCTCCTTTCTTCAAGTATCTTCCATCTTAGCGGAAAATGTTAGTATTTGCAAAAAAATTACTGTATTTTCTTTACATCTTCTAGGATATTATCCATTTCTTTTGCTTTTGTTCCATCATAGCTTTTAATAACTTTCCCATCGGGGTTTACAAGGAAGAAGCTAGTTCCGTGTGCGACTTGGTCTGAATCCTCTAACTGATTTAATGGGGATTGAAATGATTTAATCGAAAGTTCTTTGACGTCCTGAAATTCATATCCTGTCATAAAGTCCCACGTGTCAAAATCGGCTTCAAATTGGTTTGCAAATTCTTTTAGTTTCTTTTCTGTATCATATTCAGGATCAGCAGAAAAGGAAACAAGAGGAGTTTGTAATTCATTATCTTCTAACTGCTGTTGTAATCGCGACATATTACTTGTCATAGGAGGACAAACCGTGTCACATCTCGTGAAAATAAAATTTGCTATCCAATAATCACCCTCGAAATGGTCGGGAAATGTAATGGTATCTCCGTCTTGGTTTGTACCTTCGAAATCTTCTACGTCTCTAGACATGTTTTCCTCGATCGGTGAACCACATGCCGTTAGGGTAAGTATAATTAATACCCATATTATCTGCTTCATAATTTCCCTCCCTTGATTCAGTTTACCACCTGCTGGGTGCAGAGGTAGCATGGTTCTCTGGTTGTCACACAATTGTTAAGGGTTGGAGCTTAACGTGTAAACGGAGTATTCAGGCTTACATAAGAAACGATAAGGCATTCGAGTTGTGCCAATACCACGACTGATATATAGCGTGAGCCGGTCACTAATTAAGTGTTTGCCATCTACATATTTCTCCCCATACGGCGGAGTGACCATTGATCCAATCACAGGAATACGCACTTGTCCCCCGTGACTATGCCCAGAAAGCTGGACATCGACAGGATAGTCTTTGACGCGATCAGCAATATCAGGCTCGTGAACGAGCAAAATCGAAAAGGTATCGTCGTTCAATTGGTTTAATGTACCGGAAATATTGGGCGAGCCGAGCATAATATCATCTAACCCAGCAAGAGAGATCGACTCTCCATCTTTTCTTAGCTCGGTTACTTCGTTTTTTAATAAAGTAAAACCTCCCTTTGACATCACAGCTTCCAGTTTTTCTGTTCCGTATCCGCCATGATCATGATTTCCATAGATCCAGAACTTCCCTAGAGGCGCTTCAAGTTCATTTAATAGAGAAGGGATTTCAGAGCTGAAGTGATAACGTTGAGGTTCATCCACTAAGTCACCAGTAAACACAAGCAAGTCTGGTTTCTCAGCTTTTAATTTTTGAATCAGATCTTTAAATTGATCGATTGAATAATGAAAACCTAAATGTATATCTGAGAATTGAACGATTTTTACTTGATTAAAAGATGTAGGAATCTTTGGGTGATTCCATGTATGGGTCTGGGTGGTAAGCATGGCTGGCTCCATATAACGAGCATAATAATAACCGCCCCCAGATAACCCTAAAAAGCCGAGTACACTGTACACTATATTTTTAAGAAAACGTCTTCGTGTCATCGTCATTTGGCTGCCCCCGTTCTTTACTTTCGTCATTATACCACTTTTACTATCTATGAAATATAACAAAAATTTTTCAAGTTTTTAAAAAAATGAACAGGAATTCAGTTTTTTATATGGAATGTAGTATAGACGGAGGGATGTTTAATGGAAAATCAAGTGATTATTGTTACTGGGGGCTCCAGTGGGATGGGGCTTTATATGGCAAAACGCTTCCTTGAAGAAGGAGCGAGTGTTGCTATAACAGGAAGGAATAAAGAGCGGCTTCAGCAAGCCAAGGAGCAAATTGCTCAAGGGAAGGAAGACAAACTTCTTCTTATAGAAATGGATGTCCGCAAGGTAGAGGATGCAGATCGAATGGTAGCCGAGACGGTCGAAACCTTTGGTCGAATTGATCATTTAGTCAATAATGCAGCAGGGAACTTTATTTCTCCAGCGGAAAAATTATCTCCTAACGGCTGGAACTCGGTGATTAATATCGTACTAAATGGCACCTTTTACTGCAGCCAAGCTGTAGGCAAGTACTGGATTGAACAAGGGATTAAAGGATCGATTTTAAATATGGTCGCTACATATGCGTGGAATGCTGGAGCCGGTGTTATTCATTCTGCATCAGCGAAAGCAGGTGTGCTTGCTATGACAAGAACCCTTGCCGTTGAATGGGGAAGCCAGTACGGGATTCGTGCTAATGCTATTGCTCCAGGACCAATTGAAAGAACTGGAGGAGCAGATAAGCTCTTCGAATCAGAGAAAGCTGCAAAACGCACCTTGCAATCTGTACCACTTGGCCGCTTAGGAACCCCAGAAGAAATCGCTGGACTAGCTCGATTTATGTTATCAGAAGAAGCTTCATATATGAATGGGGAAGTCGTTACTTTAGATGGCGGCCAATGGCTGAATCAATTTCCGTTTTAATCTTCGACAATATCATTTAATAAAGACCAACAAAAAAGAAGCTGCCTCCAAGCAGCTTCTTTTGTTTGTAGGGACTTTACCCCTAGTGTGTAAACAAGAGTGGATAGGGAGTCGGTTTCTTGCAATTGAAGATTTTTTATCATTTCTCCTTAGGAGTTAAACCCCTGCTTTTTCGGTGACAACCGTCGTTTTCTAAATAATGTAAAAGAAGATCGTGAAAAAGTGAAAGATCGATCCGCCTAAAACAAATAAATGCCATACCATATGATGGTACGTAAAACTTCGCCACACATAAAAGATGGAGCCGATGGAATATAATACTCCACCTACGACAAGGTACGTAATGCCTGCAGCGGGCACCTCAGCGGTAAGCGGCCCCCATGCCAAAATAATGAGCCACCCCATTAATACGTAGAACACAGTAGATAAAACAACAAACCGCTTCACGAAAAATACTTTAAAAATAATCCCTAAAATCGCCATTCCCCATACAATCCCAAATAGCGTCCAACCTAAGGTTCCTCTTAATGGCAGAAGAAGCATTGGAGTGTAAGTTCCGGCAATAAATAGATAAATGGCAGAGTGGTCAAAAATTTCAAAGATATCTTTTGCTTTTCCTGGGGGAAAGCTATGCACTAGTGTTGATGATACGTATAAAAGAAGCATGGTGCCTCCATATATACTGACCGAAACGATGTGCCAAGCTGTTCCTTGCAAGCTAGCAAATACAACGAGAAGTATAAGCATTGCAACACTTAAGATCGCACCTATACCGTGGGTAACCGCATTGGCGATTTCTTCTCTCCTAGAAAACGTGTGTGTCATCATTTAATTTCTCATCCCCAACTTTTAACTGAATTGATCGCGCGATGTCCTGTCCGTCTTCTATTTAGTATAAGCTTAATCTTTCAATTTTTAAAGATTAGTGGTTTAACTACCTTATGAATTGGGGTAGATGAAGGTGGATTATACATTTGAAAAGAAAAAAAGGAAGCTGAACTCGTGAATTAGAAGATTTTATGTTAGGATAAGGATGTGTAATTTGTCGCTCGTTTCATTTGCTCCTTCAGTGAGAAAGATATAGGGAGTGTTCATGTAGTATGATAAGTGTACAAAGTAATGAATTGAATTTTCCAGTAGTTGAAGAATTGATGATTTCTTCAGAAAAAGTCGCACACGTTCAAGTTAATAACCCTCTTGATCATGCATTACTCGTTTTACTAAAGACAGGTTATTCAGCAATCCCCGTGTTAGATGCTGATAATAAATTTCAAGGTGTCGTTAGTAAATCCATGATATTAGAGGAAACATTAGGAATTGAGCAGTTTGAATTAAATAGACTAAATGACTTAACAGTAGAGCAAGTGATGAACAAAGAAGTACCTTGCTTAAAAAAAGAAAATTCAATGATAGATGCCCTTCATAAATTAATTGATCATCCATTTATCTGTGTGACGAACGCAGATGAAGAGTTTGACGGCATTATCACGAGAAGAACCATTTTAAAACAGTTTAGCAAATATTATCATGAGACATTGAAGAGAGCATAACGGAAACGAAAATGAAAAGATGATAATTGAGAAGGCGCCCGTTCTGGGCGTCCTTTCTTTTTTCTTTAATGAAAAGGGAGTAAATTCCGTGTCTATTCATAAAAGTCAACATTAAAAGGTATTATAGACTTTTTCTTAAAGGAAATGGGGTGGGGTTTTTATGAAAAGAGGGTTAGTGCTCGCTTCAATCATGCTTGCCATGTTTTTAGCGGCTATTGAAGCGACGATTGTATCAACTGCAATGCCAAGCATTGTTGCCGATTTAGGAGGTTTCAGTTTATACAGCTGGGTCTTTTCAGCTTATTTACTGACCAATGCTTCAACCGTTCTATTATTTGGAAAGCTTTCAGATACATATGGCCGTAAACCGATCTTTATGTTGGGGATCAGCTTGTTTCTTATCGGTTCAATTATTGCGGCTCTTGCCAACGGAATGGTTGTGTTAATCGCTGCCAGGTTTGTTCAAGGTCTGGGAGCGGGTGCATTAATGCCGATTGCGACGACCATTGTGGGAGATATTTACTCTAAAGAAGAACGCGCTAAAATCCAAGGCTACTTGTCTAGTGTTTGGGGGATATCCGCTGTTAGCGGACCGTTGCTAGGCGGTTTTTTCGTCGATGTGCTAAGCTGGCCATTCGTTTTTTGGATGAACCTCCCTTTAGGTTTGCTTGCTTTAGCTGGCGTCATGCTCTTCTTTAAGGAAGACGTTGAAAAGCAAGAAGCTCGTGTCAGTTACAAAAGTTCGATCTACATTATGTTGATGGTTAGCTTAGTGGTTCTTATGTTAGTGGAGGGAGGCATCGGAATTTCTTGGTTATCTTTAGAAATGCTGATTCTATTTCTTACAGCTCTCGGAAGTTTCATTCTATTTATGAAAGCAGAGAGGAGTTCCTCAATACCGATGCTCCCGATTCATTTATGGGAAAACCGCTCCATTCGCTACGCCAATTTAACTTCATTAACGACAGGTATGATTCTTATTGGAGTGTCCAGTTATTTGCCCGCCTTTGTACAGGGAGTCATGGAGCAGTCTGCCACTGTTGCAGGTTTTACCTTAACAACGATGTCGATTGGCTGGCCGATCGCTTCGACTTTGGCCGGGAGATTATTATTAAAAGCTGGCTTTCGCTTTACTTCAATCGTTGGTGGCTGTTCATTAATTATCGGCGCTGTGCTGTTTTCTTTGCTTTCTCCGGAAAAAGGACCTGTTTTTGCGGCTGTTGGTTCTTTGTTCATCGGGATCGGGATGGGCTTTTCAACGACGTCCTTTATTGTGTCTATTCAAAATTCAGTAGATTGGAAGACGCGAGGAATAGCTACAGCCTCTAACATGTTTATGCGTACGTTAGGAAGTGCTCTAGGTGCAGCGGTTCTGGGAGGACTTCTAAATAATCGTATTCACCAGTCTTTAGAGCGGGAAGGCTTAGATCAAGAGTATTCTGTCGATTCCACAAATCTTCTATTAAATGAAGAAGCTCGTTCTGATTTAAGTGCTCAGGCATTAGGTGTATTTAAAGAGGGGCTAACAAATGGGCTGCACCAGGTCTATATTTGTTTACTAATTTTAGCAATTATAAGCTTTCTATTTATTTTACGGCTGCCTAAAAAAGGATAAGAGCAAAAATTCTTGTCACGCATTATTCGCTTTGATAAAGTAAAGAATGAAACCTAAAGAAACGAGGAGGCTACATATGAAACAGATGGATGCTAATGAGATTATCTCATTCATTTCTAATAGTGAAAAATCTACACCAGTTAAGGTTTATGTAAAAGGAAAAGATTTAACATCCTTAGAATTCGGTGATGACGTTCAAGACTTCATTACTGGAGATTCGGGGGTTATTTTTGGAGAGTGGAAGGCGATCCAACCTCTACTTGAAAAATACAGTGATCAAATTGAAGATTATGTGTTAGAAAACGATCGCAGAAACTCAGCGATTCCATTGCTTGATTTGAAAAAGGTGAATGCACGTATTGAGCCGGGCGCCATTATTCGTGATCAAGTAGAAATTGGCGACGGTGCCGTAATTATGCTGGGAGCTTCCATTAATATTGGGTCCGTTATCGGCGAAGGCACAATGATTGATATGAACGTTGTTCTAGGCGGCCGAGCTACTGTAGGTAAGAACTGTCACATCGGAGCAGGAGCTGTTCTAGCCGGAGTTATTGAACCACCTTCCGCTAAGCCTGTTGTAGTTGAAGATGGTGTCGTTGTAGGTGCTAATGCAGTTATTCTTGAAGGTGTAACGGTTGGCGAAGGTTCAGTTGTAGCCGCAGGAGCGATTGTTACAGAAGACGTACCTGCAAACACGCTAGTGGCTGGTACGCCGGCTCGCGTCATTAAAGAAATTGATGACCAAACGAAATCAAAAACTGAGATTAAACAAGAGCTAAGAAAACTGGATAATTAATAGTCAAAGACCTTGCTGCTCATGCAAGGTCTTTGTTTCTAATGGAGGGACACGATGGAATCAAAACAGCTTATACAAATCAGAAGGGATCTCCACCAAATTCCTGAGTTGGGCTTTCAAGAGGAGAAAACACAAAAATACTTACTCGATTTTATCGAAAAGCTGCCACAGGATGATCTTGAAGTGGAAACGTGGCGTACGGGTATTTTTGTGAAAGTCAGTGGTAAGAACCCGAAAAAAACCATAGGGTATCGAACCGACATTGACGGACTTCCATTGCAGGAGGAAACAAATCTTGAATTTAAGTCCTTACATGAAGGAAGAATGCATGCCTGCGGTCATGACTTTCATATGACGATTGCTTTATCTGCGTTAGAAGCCTTAGCCAATGAGCCTGCCGATGATCACATATTATTTTTATTCCAGCCTGCCGAAGAAGGACCGGGCGGTGCAGAGCCAATGCTTGAAGCAGCACCTATGAAAAAATGGAAACCTGACGTGATCTTCGCCCTTCACATCGCGCCTGAGCTCCCTGTGGGTACTGTTTCCTCTAGAGCGGGGTTGCTTTTTGCGAATACGAGTGAGCTTTTTATCGACCTAATTGGAAAAGGAGGGCATGCCGCCTATCCTCATCTCACAAAAGATATGGTGGTGGCTGCAAGTTCTCTAGTCACCCAGCTTCAGCAGGTCGTTGCAAGAAGAGTTGATCCGCTGGACAGTGCGGTTATTACAGTTGGGAAGATTAACGGTGGTACCGTACAGAACATCATTTCAGAACACGCACGTTTAGAGGGGACGATTCGAACGATGTCTCCAAACGCGATGGAAGAAGTTAAACAAGAAATCGAGAAGATCACAAAAGGGTTAGAAATCTCCAATGATTGTAAAGTATCGATTGATTATGGTGCTAATTATTATCAAGTCAATAACGATGAAAAACTGGTTCAGCAATTTTCCCAAATAGCCGATCAGCTTGATGTTACCTATGTTGAAGCCAGTCCAGCGATGACCGGCGAAGACTTCGGTTATATGTTAAAAGAGATGCCAGGATTTATGTTCTGGCTTGGTGTGAATTCAGAGGCAGGACTGCATAATGCCAAGCTTTCCCCTGATGAAGATGCATTACGTGTTGGATCTTCGCTAGTCATTTCAAGCCTTAAGCAACTGTAGTCCTTGTATACAATAGAAGGATTCGTCTCATAATAATTGCAAATTGTTCCTTCGTGAACGGTTGGTTTATTACTTGGGATGTGAAGCTATGGAAACAACCATTAAATTGCTTGCAGTGGCTTTATTAATTATATTGACAGCTTTCTTTGTGGCTAGTGAATTTGCTATCGTAAAGGTCCGCCGGAGTAAACTCGAATCAAAAGCAGACGCTGGTGATAAGAATTCGAGAGTCGCGCTAAAGCTGGTCGATAATCTAGATGATTATTTATCGGCGTGTCAGCTTGGAATAACGATTACAGCACTAGGATTAGGGTGGCTGGGGGAACCTACATTAGATCATCTCCTGAAACCTTTAATCGGAGAAGCAGGACTTCCCGCTGCCATTAGTCATACGATTTCATTTGCCATCGCTTTTTCAATTATTACGTTTTTACATGTCGTTTTAGGTGAGCTTGCTCCAAAAACGGTAGCCATTCAGAAGGCCGAACGGATTACTTTACTTGTGTCGAGGCCATTGATCTTTTTTCATAAAATTATGTACCCGTTTATCTATGTGTTAAACGGTTCAGCCAACGCTCTCGTTCGATTATTTGGGATTGCTACAGCAAGAGAATCAGGAGAAGTCCATTCCGAAGAAGAGTTAAGGTACATTTTAAATCAAAGCTTCAAACAAGGTGAGATTAACCGCAGTGAGTATAAGTATGTGGATCGCATCTTTGAATTTGATAATCGAATGGCTAAGGAAATTATGGTACCCCGTACTGAAATGGCGGTGCTTGATACGAACGACTCCATGAAGAATAACATTCGCATTATGAAACAGAACCGATATACGAGATATCCAGTAATAGATGGCGATAAAGACAATATTCTAGGTGTTATTCATATGAAAGAATTTTTCTATGATGATATTGAAAAAATGGGCTTGCTTAAACCTTATATTAAACCTGTGGTGAGAGTATTTGAGAACATTGCCATTCAAGAACTTCTCGTTCGCTTGCAAAAAGAGCGCACTCATTTGGCGATATTAATTGATGAATATGGTGGAACCTCAGGTTTGGTTACAATTGAAGATATACTCGAAGAAATTGTTGGGGAAATTAGGGATGAGTATGATCATGAAGAAGAAAGGGAAATTAAGACGTTGAAAAATGGTCATTATCTTATTGATGGAAAAACATCGATCCAAGACATTAATGACTACTTTAATGTGGAGTTCGAGAACAACGAGGTAGATACGATCTCTGGATGGATTTACACACGGGATATCGACGCTAAAGAAGGAACCATTGTGGAAGAAAACGGGATCCATTTTAAAATCGTTGATATGCACGTGGGTACGATACGAAAAATTGAAGCATGGCAATAGAAAAACCAGCCCGGTTCACTTAAACCAGGCTGGTTCTTTTTAGCTTTCTTTCTTTTCTATATAAACTTGATGAGGGAATGGAATTTCAATTCCTGCTTCATCTAATGCTTCTTTCATTGCTTTTCTTAGGTCACGTTCGACGCCCCATTGTTCCATGTTTTCCGTCTTGCCAAGAATACGAAGAACGACATCAGAGTCGCCTAAACTTTGTACACCTAAAACATCTGGTCCTTCTTTAAAGCGAGGATCGTCCGCAAAATCGTCGGCTACTTTTGTTAGAACTTCTAGTGCATGATCAATGTTTTCATCATAAGAAATGCCGATATCGACTAAGGCACGCATATTGCCGCGAGAATGGTTGCTGACGCCTTCAATATTTCGGTTAGGTATAAAGTTAAGCGTGCCATCAAAACTTCTTAGTTTTGTTGTACGAATGCCTACTTCTTCAACAATTCCATCGTAACCTCCAGCCGTCACATAATCGTCTACCTCAATTTGACGTTCTAGAAGAATAAAGAAACCTGTCACAATATCAGAAACTAAACCTTGGGCTCCAAAACCAATCGCCAGGCCTATAATCCCCGCTCCAGCGAGTAAAGGACCAATTTCTATATTTACTGCACTAAGCAGCATGACGATTAATAGAAAAATAAGAATGTAAGAAAACAGATTTACTGACAGCTTTTCCAATGTTTTGGTACGGCTCTCTGGAATTTTCCGCTGTTTTCCCATGCGTTGAATAGCGATACTGATCGCTTTTTTTCCCACTGGACCGAGAATCGCAAATGCAATGAGAATAACAAGGATCTTTAATCCTCCCGTAATTAACCATTCCACAAGAACGGTGGAGTTAAAATCAAATCCTTCCTCAAATAAATTCATGTTCAAACTCCTTTCCAAACAAAATAGCTCATTATGATCATAAGTTGACGTATGAAATTATTTTCAATTTTTTGTGGTTTAATGTCAAGCTTTGTCATAAAGGAATGCAAAATATTTTACATTATCCTATGGATCATGTTTAATGAGTTACAGTGTTGCCTATATTAAATAATGATAGAACCAATGTCTAGATTAAATTAATTTTTATTAAACATTGACTACAATCTATTCTCTCGTTATACTGAAACTTGTGATTGTAGATTAATGTTAAATCATGCTTAAAAACATATGGAGGGATTCTTTTATGGCAGAACGTATGGTAGCAAAACAAGCACCACGCTTTGAAATGGATGCAGTACTTCCAAACAAGGAGTTTGGAAAAGTATCATTAGAAGAAAACATGAAAAACGATAAATGGACAGTACTATTCTTTTACCCAATGGATTTCACTTTCGTATGTCCAACTGAAATCACTTCACTATCTGATCGCTTCGATGAATTCGAAGACCTGGATGCTGAAGTAATCGGAGTGTCTACGGATACGATTCACACACACTTAGCTTGGATTAACACAAACCGTGAGGATAACGGCCTGGGTGACCTTGAGTATTCACTAGCAGCTGATACGAACCACCAAGTAGCAAAAGACTACGGTGTACTAGTAGAAGATGAAGGTGTAGCACTTCGCGGCCTATTCATTATCAGCCCTGAGGGTGAACTTCAGTATCAAGTTGTAAACCACAACAACATTGGCCGTGACGTAGACGAAACACTTCGTGTACTTCAAGCCCTTCAAACTGGCGGACTTTGCCCGGCAAACTGGAAGCCAGGTCAAGAAACACTTTAATTGAATTTCTAAAATTGGTCTAACCTCAGCGTTAGACCTTTTTTTCCATACGTACTTCAAGAGTTAAAGGAGGAATTCAGAATGAAACTAAGAACGCCAATGCCAGAGTTGCCTGAAGCAACAAAATGGTACAATAGCGAACCTATTTCAAAAGAAGATCTAGTTGGCGACAAACCAACCCTTATCCACTTTTGGTCTGTAAGCTGCGGGCTTTGTAAAGAAGCGATGCCAAACGTGAATGAGTTTCGTGATGAATATAGTGAGGACCTCAATGTCATCGCTGTGCACATGCCTCGTTCAGAGAAAGATCTGGATTTAGATCAAATTAAAGAAGTAGCTGATGAACACGGGATTACGCAGCCAATCTATGTAGATAACGAACACAAACTTACAGATGCATTTGAAAATCAATACGTTCCTGCTTACTACGTATTTGATGAAGAAGGTAACCTTCGTCACTTCCAAGCTGGCGGTGGCGGTATGAAGATGCTTCGTAAACGCGTTAATCGTGTGCTGGGTGTTAACCAAAAATAATAAAAAGTGTTAAAGCTTGCAGGAGAACTTAATGTTTTCCTACAAGCTTTTTTTACTTATTTAATGAACATTTCTTTTATGAAACGAAATTTTTTTAGGTAAAAAAGAGCTGAGTAAACGGTCACTTCGAGAGTACGCTGAAAAAGTCCTTTCTAATCTTAAAAAGCCTCACGAATCGCTTTTCGGTGGATGCTTGCCGCGGGCATGGCCTCAGCTAACTTGACCAAGAAGATCACTTGACCACGTGGATCTTCGGCTCGCGCTGTTCCCGCGACGCACCGGACGTGCTAGTGTCGATTAAAACCGGCCACAGGACGTGGCCGGTTTTAATCGACCAGGCGTCACCACCGAACGCTCATCGTGAAATCCACAGAGTCCTATCTAATTCGGAGCATGCGCGTTCAAGGTGCGACGGCGCCAAGGCCTAATGTGAAGCGAATCTTTAAACTCACGAAGGAATAGAGGGCTTAGAATCCCTTATTGAAAAGCTCATTACTTTAATACCTTCAGTTTTTCAGTGCCCTCCACTCCGACCTGCGGGGCTTCTCCTGTCTGCTCGTCCCACAGGAGTCGGCACTTTTTCCGTTCCTTTGACCAGAATAGAATCTTGAAACCCTCGTAGAGTGAATGCCCTTTTGCAAACGCTTTTTTCATAAGGGCACAGTTGGAGTAAATGATTTTGCCAGTGATCTATTTCGAAAAAGGGGCTTAGGAAACGGCGAAACTCCTGCGGGAAATGTGAATAAGGTGTGGCCCCGGAGGGCTGATAAAGCCCGAGGAGGCACACCATTCGCCCGCGGAAAGGGAATCGTTTCCTAAAACCATTTACTCTCTCTAACACAAGGAAATTTACACTCTTTAAGGATTCTCTACAAGCTGACATCCTCATATTTGAGGCTGTCTTTTTATATGATAGTGGTAGCTTGTTTTTTAAGCGTATTTGTTTATTTTTTCCTAAATTTTAAAAAAATTAGTCAAATGGGTGGAAATTTATTTCGATACTCGATATATTAGTTAATACGTTAAAGAAAGAGGAGGGTAACCACTTGGATATTTTTAAAAAATTGAAACCGTTTTATTGGCCTTATCGATCTTACTTTTTCTGGTCGGTATTCTCGCTGTTATTTGTCACCGGGATTACCGTTGTCTACCCGATGGTGCTTCAAATTACCATTGATGATGTGGTCATGGAAGAGCGATACAACCTCATTCCTTATATATGTATCGTCTTTGTCATCCTGATGTTGTTTAAGGGAGTGGCTACATATTTTCATCAATACTTAGGAGAATATTTCGGTATTAAATCCGTGTATGTATTGCGTGATGAGTTGTATAAAAAGTTGCAGCGTCTTCCATTTAAATATTATGACAACGCTAAAACTGGAGATATTATGTCTCGATTAACAGCGGATGTAGAAGGTTTTCGTTTTTTCCTAGCCATGGGATTTTCTGAGCTTATCCGTATTACTTTGTTAATTGTTATTAGTTTAAGCGTGATGTTTTATTACTCTGTTCCTCTCGCTCTTGTAACGATGGCTGCTATGCCTTTCTTAGGCTTTGTCGTGTATCAATTTGATCGGCGTGTCCATCCCGCCTTTCGAAAAATTAGAAAATCATTTGGAAAATTAAATACACGAGTGCAGGAAAACATTAGCGGGATGAACACTGTTAAATCTTTATCAAGAGAAGACTTTGAAGTTGGGCGTTTTCTTGATCGAAGTGAGCATTACCGCTCGAACTATATAACGACTTCGAATATTTGGGCGCGTTACTTTCCGTTAATGGAGTTCATAGGAAACGTCTGTGTAGTTGCCCTTCTTGCCTATGGTGGGTACCTCGTCGTCGATGGGTCTTTACAATTAGGTGAATTAGTAGCCTTTTTTAGCCTCGTTTGGTACATTCTTGGACCTCTTATGAATTTAGGCTTTGTTATAAACCTTTTTTCTCAATCTAAAGCTTCAGGTGAAAGGTTGTTAGAAATTTTAGAAGCCAATGAAGATATTCAGGAAAAAGAAGATGCAATCGTTCAAGATCGCCTTAGTGGTCATGTGACGTTTGATCAAGTCACACTCACTTACACCGAAGATGACGATTCCGCATTAAAAGATATTAGCTTTGATGCTCCTCCCGGCACTACGATCGGATTAATCGGGGCTACCGGCTCAGGGAAAACGAGTATTACTCAATTGATTACTCGATTCTATGAGCCTGAAAAAGGGCGCGTACTGGTTGATGGCCGTCCTGTAGCGGATTATGGACTTAAAACGCTGCGGAAAAATATTGGCTTTGTGCTGCAAGAATCTTTTTTATTTTCTACGACTATTAAGGAAAACATTGCTTATGGCAATCCTGATGCCACGCTGGAGGACGTAAAAGCTGCAGCGAAGAGAGCCCAAGCCCATGATTTTATTATGGCTATGCCAGAAGGCTACGATACACTTCTAGGTGAACGAGGGATGGGATTATCTGGAGGGCAGAAGCAGCGTATTGCGATTGCGAGAGCGATCCTCATTGATCCTGCTATTTTAGTGTTAGACGATGCCACATCTGCTGTAGACATGGAAACTGAATTTCAAATTCAAAAGGCCTTAAAAGAAGTCATGAAGGGACGTACCACATTTATTATTGCTCACCGCATTTCTTCATTAAAGCACGCAGACGAAATTTTAGTGTTAGAAGAAGGTTCGATTGTGGAGCGCGGTTTACACGATGAGCTGCTTAAAAATGGTGGTCCTTATCAGCGCATTTATGATATTCAATACCAGGATAAAGAGAAAATATTAGACTCATCCAACATCTCATAAACAAGGGGGGAGAGAAATGGCTAGAAAACCAAAGCATGTACCAGAAACCAATAAACACTTAAACCGGTTTAAATACACCCAGGATTTGGCAATAGAAAAGCCTTTTAATTGGTCTCAGCTCATGCGTCTGCTGCGATACGTCAAACCGTATTGGAAAACATTATTGCCGATCTCCATCATTGCTATGCTTGTAGCGACAATTGTACGATTAGTCGTGCCGATCCTTATAGGTAAAGTCGCCATTGATATTGCAATTGCAGAAGGAAACACTAATTTACTCATTCAATTAGTGGTTGGTGTGGCTATCATGTACTTATTAAGCTATGTCGCAAACATGCTTAGGATTAAGTATGTCAATATCTTAGGTCAGAACGTCATTTATGATTTACGTCATCATCTTTTTTCGCATGTTCAAAGATTGTCACATAAATTCTTTGATACACGATCGGCAGGATCTATTCTTGTACGTATCATGAATGATATTAACTCCTTGCAAGAACTTTTTACGAATGGGATTATTAACTTGTTAATGGATGTCGTTATGCTGACAGGAATTATCGTAATCTTATTCGCGTTAAGTCCAAAACTTGCGATTGCGATCCTTGTGATCATGCCAATTATGTTCTACATCTCTACTAAACTGCGACGTAATATAAGACGTTCTTGGCAGCAAGTTCGTATTCAGCAATCTCGACTCAATTCCCACCTGAATGAAAGTCTTCAAGGGGTGAGAATTACACAGTCTTTTTCACAGGAAAGAGAAAACTCAGAGTACTTCGATGGTGTAAACTCAGATAATTTTGAGTCGTGGAACGTAGCCACTCGAAAAAGTGCGATGTTTCGTCCTTTTGTTGAAATGAGTAATGCAGTAGGTACGGTGATCTTAGTCGCGTACGGCGCTTACCTTATTTTACAGGAAGGAATGCCAGTCGGAACATTTGTATCCTTTGCTTTCTTCCTCGGTATGTTTTGGGAGCCGATTTCAAGACTTGGGCAAATGTATAATCAGCTGTTAATGGCGATGGCCGCTTCAGAGAGAATTTTTGAATTTCTTGATGAAGAGCCTAATGTTGAAGAACATGCAAATGCTGTACCGTTAACAAACATGAAGGGTCGGATTGAGTTTGATCACGTGCAGTTTGCCTATGATGAAAAGAGAATGGCGCTGCATGATATTAATTTAGAAATGAAGCCTGGTGAAACAGTTGCCTTAGTAGGGCATACAGGCTCAGGTAAATCTACCATCGCTAACTTAATCAGCCGTTTCTATGACCCGACAAAAGGCGCTGTTAAAATAGACGGTGTCGACTTGAAGGATGCGACGATCGATAGTGTAAGGCAGCAAATTAGTGTGGTCCTACAAGATACATTTATTTTCTCTGGAACGATAATGGAGAATATTCGTTTTGGCCGGCCTGCGGCGACCGACGAAGAAGTCATGGAAGCAGCAAAAGTTGTAGGTGCAGATGAGTTCATTCAACGTTTAAACCAAGGATACGAAACGGAAGTAGAAGAACGAGGCAGCATTCTTTCAGCTGGAGAACGACAATTGTTATCCTTTGCTCGAGCACTGCTTGCTAACCCGCGTATTCTTATATTGGATGAAGCCACGGCTAGTATAGATACGGAAACAGAAATGAGAATACAAGAAGCCCTTCGTCGTCTATTAAAAGGACGAACGGCCATTATTATTGCTCACCGATTGTCAACAATTCGTGAAGCAGATACGATTTACGTACTTGAAAATGGCCGCATATTAGAGAGTGGTTCTCACGATGAATTGATGGAACAAAAAGGAGAATATTTCGAATTGGTTAAAGCACAATTTCAAATGCTCGATGCGATCTAATAAAGTGCCCTCGTAATTTCGTTACGAGGGCATTATTTTGTCTGTTTGGTGGTATGGTTCATTAGGAGAGACGAAACAAATAGCTGGACAAGACACCGATAATTTTTGTACATTAAATGTAATTCAACTTTGTGAAGTTTGTCACAAAATAGTCATTACTTGTCCTTCTGTAGAGCAGCGTGCCGTTTTATAATAGACGAAGACAAATTTACTTGATTAAGTTCAAGGGGGTACTTTTATGTTTTTTGAAGATAGCGTGACGATGAGCCGCTTACTTACAACGTTAACTTTAGTCTTTCACGTGATTTTTGCGACGGTGGGTGTAGGTATACCGATAATGATCTCCATCGCAGAATTTCTTGGAATAAAAAGAAATGATCAACATTTACAGCTTCTGGCCAGGCGATGGACAAGAGGGATGACTGTGACGATCGCTGTAGGAGTTGTAACAGGGACGGCGATTGGCTTACAGCTTTCGCTATTATGGCCGCGATTTATGCAGATCGCTGGAAATGTGATTAGTCTCCCTTTATTTATGGAAGTCTTTGCTTTTTTCTTTGAAGCTATCTTTCTAGGAATCTATTTATATACGTGGGATCGTTTTAAGAATCCTATGTACCATTGGCTTTTATCTATACCTGTAATTGTAGGTTCAACATTATCTGCCTTCTTTATTACCACGGTAAATTCGTTTATGAATACACCACAAGGTTTTGAATTAGATGGAAATACAGTGACGGACATTAATCCGATTGCTGCTATGTTTAACCCAGCGACACCTACTAAGGTTTTTCACGTCGTCGCATCTTCTTATTTAACCTCGGCAGCAATATTAGCAACGATCGCTGCCGTTATGCTGATAAAGAAGAAAGGATCCACTTATCACAAGAAAGCCTTAAAGCTTACAGTAACAGCAACATTTATCTTTGCTATATTAACAGCTGTAGCTGGTGATTTATCAGCTAAGTTTCTAGCAGAGCATCAGCCTGAAAAATTAGCAGCAGGGGAGTGGCACTTTGAAACTGAAAGTGGTGCAGACCTCGTTTTATTTGGGACGCTAAACGAAGAGGGAGAAACAGAAAACGCCATTCGCATC
Organism: Halobacillus andaensis; assembly: GCF_014636475.1. Classification (GTDB taxonomy): domain Bacteria; phylum Bacillota; class Bacilli; order Bacillales; family Halobacillaceae; genus Halobacillus_A; species Halobacillus_A andaensis. The sequence goes on along the minus strand of NZ_BMEL01000001.1, from coordinate 848,309 downwards.
CCGAAAGCATTGAGCTTTTTAGCATATGGTGATTTTAATGCAGAAGTAGAAGGCTTGAATGAAACACCTGAAGAAGAACAGCCTCCGCTTTGGATCCACTATATGTTTGATTTAATGGTTTCAATAGGGATGTATACTTTAGGCGTATCCGCATTATTCCTTCTGTTCTGGAAAGTGAAGAAGTGGAATGAAGAGAATAATATACTGCTATGGCTGATTGCTACATGTGGACCATTATCCATGTTAGCTATTGAATTTGGCTGGATCTATGCAGAAGAAGGCCGTCAGCCATGGATCTTAAGAGGAATTATGACAGTAGCTGAAGGGGCGACCACTTCGAATCATGTCGGTTTAATGTTTATTTTGTTTACAGCCCTTTATACCGTATTAGGAGTTGGGTGCGTAGTGGTCCTGCGTAAAATGTTTAAAGACCACCCGGCAGAGGCTGAATTTGAAGACCGATATCCTGAAGTTGCAGCTACGAAGGAGGATGAATAATGGGGTATGAGTATATAGGAATTACTGTGCTCTGGATCTTCTTATATGGTTATTTAATCGTAGCTTCCGTAGATTTTGGAGCAGGATTCTTTGCTTACTATGCGAAGCTGACTAAAAAGGATCACATTATGAACAAGCTGATTGCCAGGTATCTATCGCCAGTGTGGGAAGTTACCAACGTGTTCTTTGTCTTTTTCTTCGTAGGAATTGTTGGTTTCTTTCCAGATGCCGCCTTCTATTATGGTCAAGCTTTACTCATTCCAGGCAGTATAGCGATCATCCTGCTGGCCATTCGCGGATCTTTCTACGCGTTTGAAAACTACGGATCCAAAGACAACCATTTGTATATGTTTTTATACGGTGCTACAGGACTGCTTATTCCAGCTTCACTTTCAACGGCTTTAACGCTTTCCGAAGGCGGATTTATCGAGGAAACAGCAAATGGTGTACAGCTTTTGTATGGTGAGTTGTTGTCTAGTCCATATTCTTGGAGTGTTGTTTTTCTAGCGATCGTTTCTGTCCTCTATATTAGCGCTATGTTTTTAACCTACTATGCTTCGAGGGCTAATGACCAGCCGGCTTTAGAGCTTGTCAGGAAATATGCTCTTTTTTGGAGCTCTCCGACCATCATTGCCAGCTTAACTACGTTTATTGCTTTAAGTCAGCATAACCCGGAGCATTATCAAAAAGCGATAGACCTATGGTGGATGTTTGGAATCTCGGTAGCTTTCTTTATGGCAGCTGTTCTTCTTGTATATAGCGGCAGGTACTATGGATGGGCATTTATAGCTGTCATGTTCCAGTTTTTCTTTGCCTTCTTTGGCTATGGAGCCTCCCACCTGCCATATATTCTTCAACCATATATTACGATTACAAGTGGAGCCACTCATGAAACGATGGGGATTACTCTTGTCATTGTCTTTATAGCAGGCCTATGCTTGCTCGTCCCATCTTTATATCTGCTTATGCGTTTATTTTTATTCGATGCAGACTACGTAAAAGGAAATAAGTAGGCAGGCTGGGCTAAAACTGAATATAGCATAAAATAATCCGGACGAGTTTATTGAAATCAGTTCGGATTATTTATGTTAAAGAGAATTCAAACCGCTCCGTCAAAATGATTCGCTTTACGTGGGCACGGCCTCTGCTTCCTCGGAAAGCAAAGAGCGCTTTCCTGCGGGATCTTCGACTCGCGCTGTTCCCACAGGAGTCTTCGCATTTTGACTACGCTAATGATCTGCATTTATACAAATGTTCGTTTTTTGACATGCCTGTTTTACTTATAACCCAGTCTCTTTATTTTTATGGGATACTTAGTAATAGATGGACCGTTGACCGAAAATTTTTTACACCTAAAAAATGTGATAGAATAACGGTAGATGTTAAATGAATTTTGGAGGCTAGACGAATGAAAAAAGAATTTGCCGTGATAGGGCTAGGTCGTTTCGGCGGCAGTATTTGCCGGGAATTGAGCCGAGAAGGTATGGAAGTATTAGCTCTTGATTTAGATGAAGATAAAGTAAATGAATATAGGGACATTGCTGCCCATGCTGTTATTGCGGACTCAACAGATGAGAATGTGTTAAGAGAGTTAGGTATACGTAATATTGATCACGTTATTGTAGCCATAGGCGATAATATTCAAGCGAGTATGTTAACAACGTTGATGTTGAAGGAATTAGGGATAAAAACGATAACAGTGAAAGCACAAAATGATTACCATGAAAAAATCTTAAGTAAAATTGGTGCAGATCATGTCGTTCACCCGGAAAGAGATATGGGGAAACGAATTGCGCATAATATTATTTCCAATAATATATTAGATTACATCGAGCTTTCAGATGATCACAGTGTAGTAGAAGTAAAAGCAGGCAGTAAAATGAGCGGCCGAACCTTAGTTGATCTAGATATCCGTGCAGAGTACGGATGTAACGTTGTAGCGATTAAGAGGAAGAAAGAAGTTATTGTATCTCCAATGGCTACTGAAGAGATTCACGAGAGCGATATTTTAATCGTCATTGGTGCGGATAAGGATATAAGTCGTTTCGAGAAAAATTTAGTGGTGGAAGATTAAAAGAACCTTAGAGAGGTTCTAAGGGTGTTGAAGAAGCTTAGCCGGAGATAACTATGGTTCCTTCATATTTATCTGGTGAAAAGGAACAGAAAAAATGCCGCTTTCCGCGGGGCAAGACGGAAAGTCTCCTCGATCTGCGATCTCCGGGGCCTATCCTGTCTGCTCGTCCCGCAGGAGTCGTTACTTTTTCTGTTCCTTTTATCAAATTGGGTTTTGAAACCATAGTATGAATACCCGGCTTTGTTTTTCCAATGATCGATTATTGAAAAAGGGTTGCAGGAAACGGCGAGACTCCTAGGGGAGATACGAATAAGGTTTGAACCGGGAAGGTATAAGCCTGAGCAGGCACAATATTCGCCCCGGAAAGGGACTCCCCCTTTATTCTATTGAACGAAAGAAACTTACACATGCGTAAAAAATGTAGAGACCGGGACATAAGTAAAGCAATTGTGTAAAAACCGAACGTAGACTTTGACTAGAATAAAGCAGATTATTGCGTAGTCAAAATGCGTAGACTCCTGTGGGAACAGCACGAGTCAAAGATCCCACAGGAAAGCGCTCTTTGCTTTCCGAGGAAGCTGAGGCCGTGCCCACGGAAAGCGAAGTATTTTGACGGAGCGATGGTGAAAATTCTTTCTTGCACATAAGTAATCCGAGCTGATTTCAATAGAATCGTTCGGATTATTTTATGCTTTATTCAGTTTTGTCACAGACTCAACAAGCTGAGAACCTTATAGAGGTTCTTTTTTTATATGTAATAATATGGTTTTCTGCCGTATGGTTTAAATTTAATGGGGAAGGGAAAAAACATAGATAAAGTGTTTTTAGCGAAAGGAAGGATCTCTCTTGGCAGAACAAAGAACAGGACAAATTCTAGTCGATCTATTAATAAATTGGGGTGTTCATCACGTCTATGGATTACCCGGCGATTCCATAAATGAACTTATTGAAGATTTGAGAAAGAGAAAAGAAGAGATTGAGTTTATTCAAGTTAGACACGAAGAGACCGCGTCGTTAGCTGCAGCAGCTCATGCCAAATTAACAGGCGAACTAGGAGTCTGCATGTCGATTGCGGGTCCAGGCGGTATTCATTTATTAAATGGATTATATGATGCGAAATCTGATAAAGCACCCGTTTTAGCTATCGTTGGTCAAGTGAATAGTGAAGAAGTAGGGACAGGAGCTTTTCAGGAAATTAATTTAGAAAAAATGTTTGATGATGTGGCTGTATTTAACAAACGGGTTCAAACAGAGAAGCAGCTTCCCGATCTAATGAATCAAGCGATAAGGGAAGCTTTTACTCATAAAGGTGTTTCTGTACTCGTCGTACCTGATGACTTATTTGGAAAGAAACATTCCTATGATGTAAAGTTGACATCATCAAGCTATTACCGACCAGAAATCAGTCCTCAGGACAAGCATTTAGAAGAGGCAAAATCGTTAATAGAGAAGGCAGAAAAACCTCTTATTTTAGCAGGTCAAGGAGCTGCGAATGCTAGAACTGAATTAATTTCATTTGCAGAAAAAATTAAATCACCGATTATTTTGAGTTTACTAGGTAAAGGAGTGCTTCCTGATCATCATCCCTTTTGTTTAGGACAGCATGGGCAGTTAGGTACGAAACCCGCCTATCATGCCATGAAAGAATGTGATTTACTGCTTTTAGTTGGAACGCAATTTCCATATCTCGAATTTTTGCCTGATCAAGTTACAGCGATTCAAATTGATAATAAACCAGATCACCTGGGCAAATATTATCCAATTACGCTTGGTCTGGCTGGAGATGCTAAAGAGACACTTGAATCGTTAACGTATTATGTAGAAGAGAATGACAATGCTGCCTTTTTAGAAAAGTATCAAAGCAAAATGAAGAAGTGGAGTGTAGCTCTTCAAGAGGAAAAGCGTTCATCAGAAGATCCATTACATGCACCACAAGTAATGTATCATTTAGAGGAAGTCATGAAGCCGCAAGCCATCGTTTCCGCTGATGTTGGAAACGTTACGGTTTGGGTATCACGCTTTCTGCCTTTTGTTGATCAACGTTTTCTTATATCAGGATGGTTAGCTACGATGGGCAGCGGTCTGCCGGGAGCGATTGCCGCTCAATTGGCTCACCCTGACCGTCAGGTGATTGGAATTAGCGGTGATGGTGGATTTTCTATGGTTATGCAGGATTTTGCAACAGCCGTCCAATATGAGTTGCCTATTAAAATGATTGTTTTAAATAACAGTAAAATTGCCATGATTAAATATGAGCAAGAGCAAATGGGACATCTTAATTACAAAACAGACTTAGGCGAAGTGGACTTTGCAAAATTCGCTGAAGCATGCGGAGGAGAAGGGTACCGAATTGAAACTCATGAAGATTTATCAACTAAAATGAAGCAGGCGTTCTTATCGAATAAGCCAGCGATTATTGATGTGGTTATAGAAGATCAAGCTCCACTGCCAGGTCACATTGATTACCAGTCTGCCGCCAACTTTTCGAAATATATTATAAAAAACTTCTTTGAATCTGGGGACTTAGACTTACCTGATATGAAAACAGCTATTAAACGGCTTCAATAAAAAAACACGCTGGGACAAAACTGAATAAAGCATAAAATAATCCGAACGATTCTATTGAAATCCGTTCGGGTTATTTATGTAATATCGAATGTACGCCGCTCCGTCAAAATACTTCTCTTTACGTGGGCACGGCCTCAGCTTCCTCAGAAAGCAAAGAGCGCTTTCCTGCGGGATCTTCGGCTCGCGCTGTTCCCACAAGAGTCTTCGCATTTTGACTACGCTGAAGATCTGCGTAATTACGAATGTTCGTTTTTTTGACATCTATACTTATGTCTCAACCTTGTTTTTTGCAGGCTGTCGAGAAAGTCCCGATAGCCTGATTTCTTTCATTTTTCACCGCGTTCAATGTCTTCTCCTAGATCAGTGATCACTCGCCATGTCTGGAAGGTCGACAAAAGCTATTGTCATTTGTGTGGAAAAGAGAAAGTGAAGGAACAGGTGCTGTTCACGGATACCTGCCAGAACATGAAAAAAGATTGTCCTCCATCTAGCAAAGTTGAGCGAGGTGAAGGATAGTCTTTTTCTGTCTTAATGAAATTCCAAGGAGCGAGGCCCCTTCCACTCCTGCGGAAGAACGAGTGTGCCGAGATCGCCGAGCGTAGGTTTCGCGAGGAAGCTCGGGTGCTCGTCCGCGGAAAGGGAAGGGGCCTTCGCTCCTGGCAGCAAGAAAAAAAGCTTGCAGAAAAACAGGGATTTTCCACAAGCTGAAAAAACAACCTCACCTGAATAGTGAGGTTGTTTTTGTTTATACTTCCATAATAATTGGAAGGATCATTGGACGACGCTTCGTTTTCTCAAATAAGAATGGAGCGATCGTATCCGTAATTTCATTTTTAATTTCAGACCATTGAGTCGTTTTGCGCTGCATCACTTTATCCACATGCGTGCTTACAAGCTTTTGAGCTTCTTTAATAAGGTCTTCTGATTCTCTCATGTATACGAAACCTCTAGAGATAATATCAGGACCTGAAGCAATCTTGAATTCCTTCATGTTTATACTTACAACAACAATGACTAGTCCTTCTTCTGAAAGGATCCGGCGGTCTCTTAGTACGATGTTCCCGATGTCGCCAATTCCGCTGCCATCGACATAAACAGAACCAGACGGTATTTTGCCGGCAATCATAGCTTCGTCTTTACCTAAGGCAAGGACATCACCATTGTCCATTACGAAGCAATTTTCAGGATCTAAACCGCAATCTTCGCTTAGATTCACGTGCTCTTTAAGCATACGGTATTCACCGTGAATCGGCATAAAATACTTAGGCTGAATTAGACGAAGCATAAGCTTCATTTCTTCTTGACTGCCGTGACCAGATGTATGAATATCGTTTAATGGTCCGTGGATGACATCAGCTCCCGCACGGTAAAGCTTATTAATCGTACGGCTGACACTTATCGTGTTACCAGGGATTGGGGAAGAGGAAAACACGACAGTATCTTTCGGCTGAATTTGAATTTGACGGTGAGTACCATTAGCGATTCTGGATAATGCAGCCATCGGCTCACCTTGAGAACCAGTACATAAAATTGTAACTTCATGAGCTGGGTATCGATTAATTTGATTAGCCTCGATAAATGTTTCTTTTGGAGCTTGAATATATCCAAGTTCTTGACCGATCCGAACAGAGTTTTCCATGCTCCTGCCAAATACAGCAACTTTACGATTATACTTTACTGCAGATTCGATGACCTGCTGTAAGCGGTAAATATTTGATGCAAAAGTAGCAAATATTAATCTTCCATCTACACGAGTGAAAATATCTTCAATACCTTGGCTCACTACTTTTTCCGACTTCGTAAATCCAGGAACTTCACTATTTGTGCTATCAGAAAGTAGTGCAAGCACGCCTTCCTTACCAAGCTCAGCCATACGCGCAAGGTTAGCTGGTTCTCCAACAGGGGTGAAATCGAATTTGAAATCTCCAGTGTGAACAACATTACCTGGAGGCGTTTTAACTACGATTCCGTAAGAATCAGGGATACTATGCGTCGTACGGAAGAAAGAAACCGATGTTTTGCGGAATTTAATAACATCGTCTTCCTGAATTGTGTGCATGGTTGTACTTCTTAGCAGACCGTGCTCGTCCAGCTTATTACGAATTAAACCTGCAGCTAACTTTCCTGCATAAATAGGGATGTTAATTTCACGCAGCAGGTAAGGAATACCGCCAATGTGATCTTCGTGCCCGTGCGTAATGAATAGCCCTTTAATTTTATCTTCGTTTTGAATGAGGTACGTGTAATCGGGAATCACGTAGTCAATTCCTAATAACTCGTCTTCAGGGAACTTAATTCCAGCGTCAATGAGGATGATTTCGTCTTGGAATTGAACTGCATAAGTGTTTTTACCGATCTCGCCAAGTCCGCCAAGAGCAAACACAGCGGTTTGGTCATTTTTCACAAACTTCATAGATTACACATTCTCCAATTGAAAATCTTCACTTTGCTTTTCGTATTCCAAATGTTCCTCATTTAACACTTGGATATATTCGATATTCAACTTCTTTTCAAATAATTTCTCACGTACTTCTCTTTCTGAATTCGCTTCCACGTACATAGCCTGCGTACGTTCGCGAACAGGAACTTCCTTAGAAAGTTCCTGATACAAAACTTTGTATACCATTCCATTATCTCTCCTTACTAGATATAATTTCCACATTTGTTCTAAGTGTAATGATAGCACGATTCTTTTGTTATAGTCATAAAAAAATTAAGGTGAAACCGTCATATTCCGCTATATGACATTTAATTTAAGCATAGCTCTTACGTTCCATGATCTTTTTCCAACGTTTTCGAAGCTTTCTTCTTAGACGCTTCATCATGTGCATCCATCTCCTTTCACCGATGAAGAAAGACACTAAAAACGTTAAACCGCCCAATCCCTGTTATCTATAGTATAATACGGATTGTCGTAGAAAGAAACATTTTGACTTGTTCAATTTGTTATATCTTTCGTAAAACTTCTCAAATATATCCACTCATGCTAAAGTATAGCCAGCATATAAATAATGTTTCTGGAAATCTTGGAGGTAAAAAAATGACGAAGAAGATTGCTTTTTTTGATATTGATGGAACCTTGCTAAACCACGATAAAGAGTTGCCTGTGGAGACGATCCAGGCAATCAAAGATTTGCAAAATAGCGGAGTATACTGTGCGATCGCTACCGGTCGTGCTCCTTTTATGTATGAACACATAAGAGAAACCCTTGGAATCGATTCCTATGTTAGTTTTAATGGTCAATATGTTGTTTTTGAAGGGGAAACGATTTATAAGAACCCTCTGCCGCATTCGCATTTAGAGGAGCTTTACCATGATGCAAAATCACAAGGGCACCCGATGGTATTTATGAATCATGAAGGGATGAGGGCCTCTCAGCCAAACAAACCTGAAATTGAAACTAGTTTAGGTTCCTTGCATTTTCAATACCCGCCTGTAGATGAAGAATTCTATAAGAAAAACGAGCTCTACCAATCGCTTGTTTTTTGTGAAGGAAATGAAATTGACCATTATCGAGATTGTCATCAACAATTTGATTATATCCGCTGGCATCAATACTCTTGTGATGTACTGCCATCAGGAGGCTCAAAAGCACAAGGTATTAATCAAATGATTCAAGCTGCAGGCGTTAAGTTAGAAGATACGTATGCATTTGGTGACGGTTTAAATGATATAGAAATGATCCGTGATGTCGGAACAGGTGTGGCGATGGGGAATGCTGTGGATGCCACAAAACAAGTGAGTGATTATGTAACAACTGATGTGGCAGAAGGCGGACTCGTAAAAGCTATATACAAATTAAAACTTCTATAAAAGTAAAAAGGACTGCCGATTTTACGGCAGTCCTTTTTAAAAGAAAAAATTACTATGAAATTATCGGTCTACTGCGACTGCGCCTTCAGGCTCTTTAAACGGATTTTCAGCATCGATATGATCATAAAACATTACGCCGTTTAGATGATCAATCTCGTGTTGAAAAACAATCGCAGCGAAATCCTTCAGTCTTAGTTTAACCTCATTACCTGTAAGGTCAGTTCCTTTCACTGTAATTCTGCGATACCTAGGTACATACCCGGGCACTTCACGATCCACAGATAAGCATCCTTCACCAGTTGATAAATAAGATCGTTCAACAGAATGACTTACGATTCTTGGGTTAAATAAACCGTAGCTGTATAATTTATCTTTTAAATCATAAAAATGTACAGCGAGCATGCGTTTATTCACATTAATCTGAGGTGCGGCAAGCCCAACCCCGGGTCTTAAGCCATAGCGCTCACATACCTGCTCATCTTGACTGTTCTTTAAGTACTGAAGCATATCCAGTAAAATAGCTTTATTTTCTTCGGAAGCAGGCAATTCTACATCTTCCGTAACTTTTCGTAAAGCAGGGTGACCTTCACGAACGATATCTTCCATCGTAATCATTTGCGACATCCTTTCTATAAACCCATTCCAAATTATTTTAACACAGAAAAAAGCGGTTTTGACTTCGATAAATATTATTCAATTAATACTTCCAATCCTTTCAATTTGTTCCTTTTTATTATAATATTGATGGTATGATTTAGAAAATACATAAGATTTTTTAAGCATGAGGGGGAAGAAAGTGCGTTACTTAAAAGTTATGGCGTTGCTTGCTGCAGCGACTTTTTTAATGGTCGCTTGTTCGAGCCAGTCACCAGAAGAACAGATGTATGAGCACATGGAAGAGGCAGTCAGTCTAGAGGAGAATTTTAGAGAACAGCAAGAGCCGTTGCAAGAATTAGAGCAAGAAGAAGAAGAGATTTATAATCAGATTATTGAAATGGATTCTGAAGACATGGAGAATATTCAGGAGTTATCTGCAGAGGCTGGCTCTATAGTAGAGGAAAGAAAAGAACGAATCGATACAGAAAAAGAAAGTATCGATGAAGCAAAAGAAGAATTTGATGAAGTTAAATCTTTGGTAGATGAACTTGAGTCTGAAGAGGCACAAGATAAAGCTAATGAATTGATTGATACGATGGATAATCGATATGAGGCTTATCAGGACCTTTATGACGCTTATCAAACGGCTCTTGGTCTAGACAGTGAACTTTATGAAATGATGCAAGAAGAAGATTTAACAAAAGAAGACCTTCAGTCTAAAGTAGATGAAATTAATGACAGCTACAATGAAGTGATCGAAGCCAATGAAGTTTTTAATCAGTATACGACGGACTATAATGAGATGAAGAAAGAATTTTATGATGCTGCTGAACTTGATGTTAACTATGAGGAAGCAGAATAGATAGATAAACCAGCTGAACCAAATCAGCTGGTTTTTTATTTGCATCTCCATATAAAAAATCGTAAAATTAATACAGGTCACAAAAATGAGTAGTACAGTACTAAACTTATCGATAGAATCAAACGAGACCTTTACCTTAAATACCGTAACAATTCTTTATGATTATTTAAAAATAGAGTTATTGACGGTTAAGGAAGATTGAGCTAAACTACAATAGGAAAATACATTGTACCAATTATCAACTTACTAAAATTGTAACAGTTTAGCTTATATGCCAGCTAGGATTAATAAAGTTTGGTTAAGGGTAAATTCAATAAGAGGAAATCGGTACAGTTTTTTTACTTTTTTGGGAACGCTAAATGCAGTATCCAATTTTAAAAATAGAAAGGAAGAGGTGGATTACTTTGAAACGAGTTCTCGAGAACATCGAAAATCAGTTTGAAATGTTTCAAATCCTTAACGAAAAGGGCGAAGTTGTCAATGAAGACGCTATGCCTGATCTCTCTGATGAAGATCTAAAAGAAATTATGAGACGTATGGTATATACAAGAATCTTAGACCAACGTTCAATTGCACTAAACAGACAAGGACGTTTAGGTTTCTATGCTCCTACAGCAGGACAAGAAGCATCACAGTTAGGAAGCCAATTTGCTTTAGATAAAGCAGACTTTATCCTTCCAGGATATCGTGATGTTCCACAGTTGATTTGGCAAGGGCTTCCACTATATCAAGCCTTCTTATTCTCACGCGGTCACTTCAAAGGGAACCAAATGCCTGAAGGAGTAAACGCTGTGAGTCCTCAAATCATCATCGGTGCTCAAATTACCCAAGCTGCTGGGGTTGGACTAGGCTTCAAGAAACGTAAAGAAGACGCAATTGCAATTACTTACACTGGAGATGGCGGTGCTTCACAAGGTGACTTCTACGAAGGAATTAACTTCGCTGGAGCTTTTGGTGCACAAGCTGTATTTGTGGTGCAAAACAACCAGTTTGCAATTTCCGTACCAGTTGATAAGCAGTCTGCTGCACAAACTATTGCACAAAAAGCTGTAGCTGCTGGTATTGAAGGTATTCAGGTTGACGGCATGGACGTTCTTGCTGTTTATGCAGCTACAAAAGAAGCTCGTCAGCGTGCTGTAGACGGAGATGGTCCTACATTGATTGAAACGATGACTTACCGTTATGGACCGCATACGATGGCTGGTGACGACCCTACACGTTACCGTACAGAAGATATGGATAGCGACTGGGAAGAGAAAGACCCAATTGTACGTTTCCGTAAATTCTTAGAATCTAAAGATCTGTGGTCAGAAGAAGAAGAAAACAAAGTGATCGAACAGGCGAAAGAAGAAGTTAAAGCTGCGATTAAAGAAGCAGACAATACTCCAAAACAAAAAGTTACAGATCTAATGGAAAATATGTACGAAGAGATGCCTTCAAACTTGCAGGAGCAATATGAAGAATACAAGGAAAAGGAGTCGAAGTAGATCATGGCACAAATGACAATGATTCAAGCCATCACTGACGCGATGCGCACAGAACTTAAAAATGATGAAAACGTGCTGGTTTTCGGTGAAGATGTTGGTCAAAACGGCGGCGTATTCCGTGCGACTGAAGGTCTTCAGGATGAATTTGGGGAAGAGCGCGTATTTGACACGCCACTTGCTGAGTCAGGAATTGGCGGCATATCAATTGGACTTTCTCTAACTGGTTTCCGCCCGGTTCCAGAAATTCAATTCTTTGGTTTCGTTTATGAAACAATGGACGCGATTAGTGGCCAAATGGCTCGTTATCGTTATCGTTCAGGTAACACTCGTTCAATGCCGATTACAGTTCGTTCTCCTTTTGGCGGCGGTGTACACACACCTGAACTACACGCAGACAGTCTTGAAGGTTTGATGGCTCAGCAGCCTGGACTTAAAGTTGTTATTCCTTCAAACCCTTATGACGCAAAAGGACTTCTTATTCAGTCCATCCGCGACAACGACCCAGTTATTTTCTTGGAGCACATGAAACTTTACCGCTCATTCCGTGAAGAAGTTCCTGAAGAGGAGTATACGATTGAACTTGGTAAAGCTGAAATTAAGCGTGAGGGAACAGACGTTACTTTAGTGGCTTACGGTGCAATGGTTCACTCTTGCTTAAAAGCAGCTGAAGAATTAGAAAAAGACGGCGTAAGTGCAGAAGTGATTGATTTGCGTACGGTAAGCCCAGTAGATTACGAGACAATCTTAGCTTCCGTTGAGAAGACAAATCGTGCGGTTGTTGTTCAAGAGGCGCAGAAACAAGCTGGAATTGCTTCAAATGTGGTTTCAGAAATTCAAGAAAAAGCGATCCTTCACCTTGAAGCACCCGTTCTTAGAGTATCTGCTCCTGATACGGTTTATGCATTTACACAAGCTGAAGAAGTTTGGCTTCCAAACCACAATGACATTGTGGAAAAAGTAAATAAAGTAGTGAACTTTTAATCATCTCTAATAATAGGAGGTAATACCTGTGGCGTTTGAATTTAAACTACCTGATATTGGTGAAGGTATCCATGAAGGTGAAATCGCAAAATGGTTTGTAAAGCCAGGTGACGAAGTAAAAGAAGATGATGTACTTTGTGAAGTACAAAATGATAAAGCTGTTGTAGAGATTCCTTCTCAGGTTGATGGAACGGTAAAAGACATTCATGTTGATGAAGGTGAAACAACAACTGTAGGTACAGTTATCATTACAATCGACGACGGTTCTGAAGATTCAGCTGATGAATCTCAAGAGAAAGAAAAAGAAGAACCTAAAGAAGAAAAAGAAGAAGCTCCTAAACAAGAGGAGAAACAAGAATCGAAAGATGAACAGCCGGCAGTACAAGCTGAAGATGAAGATGTCGATAATGATAAGCGTGTCATCGCTATGCCTTCCGTGCGTAAGTATGCGCGTGACAACGGTGTAGACATCCGTAAAGTTCAAGGTTCTGGCAAGAACAACCGTGTGTTAAAAGAAGATGTTGACAGTTTCTTAAGTGGAGAACAAACTTCTGCAACTAAAGAACAAGCATCTGAAGATACGGCAGAAGAAACAGCTTCTACAGAATCTACTGAACAACAAGCACCTGCAGCAGGCGAAGCTTATCCTGAAACTCGTGAGAAGATGAGTGGAATCCGTAAGGCAATCGCTAAAGCGATGGTTAATTCCAAGCATACTGCTCCTCACGTTACTCTAATGGATGAAGTAGATGTTACTGAATTAGTCTCTCACCGTAAGAAATTTAAAGCTGTAGCAGCAGAGCAAGATATTAAATTAACTTATCTTCCGTATGTTGTAAAAGCACTAGTTTCTACACTTAAGAAATATCCAGTTCTAAATACTTCTTTAGATGACAATACGGATGAAATTATTCAGAAACACTATTATAATATTGGTATTGCAGCTGATACAGATAAGGGACTTCTCGTTCCTGTAGTTAAAGATGCTGACCGTAAGTCAATCTTCTCTATCTCTAGTGAAGTAAATGAATTGGCTGTAAAAGCTAGAGATGGTAAGCTAGGATCAGATGAAATGAAAGGTGCATCTACAACGATCACCAATATTGGTTCTGCTGGTGGACAATGGTTTACACCTGTAATTAACCACCCTGAAGTAGCTATTCTTGGAATTGGACGTATTGCAGAGAAACCAGTTGTTCGTGATGGTGAGATAGTTGTAGCTCCAGTACTTGCTATTTCCTTAAGCTTTGACCACCGTATGATTGACGGTGCGACAGCTCAACATGCAATGAATAACATCAAGCGTTTACTGAACGATCCACAACTTATTATGATGGAGGCGTAAAGTATGGTAGTAGGAGATTTTCCAATTGAGTTAGACACATTAGTAGTAGGAGCAGGACCTGGCGGCTATGTAGCTGCCATCCGTGCTGCTCAAACAGGTCAAAAGGTTACGATTGTTGACAAGGGTAACCTTGGAGGCGTTTGCTTAAACGTCGGCTGTGTACCTTCAAAGGCACTCATTCAAGCGGGTCACCGCTTTGAACATGCCAAAGGTGCAGATGACATGGGTATCAAATCTGAAAATACGACCGTTGATTTCTCTAAAGTCCAAGAGTGGAAAAGTGGAGTAGTTGAAAAGCTTACTGGCGGAGTAGAAGGTCTGTTAAAAGGAAACAAAGTAGACATCGTAAAAGGTGAGGTTTACTTTGTAGACAAAAATACAGTACGTGTTATGGATGATAAGAACTCGCAAACTTACACGTTTAACAACTGTATTATTGCTACAGGTTCTCGTCCAATCGAGATTCCATCTTTCAAATTTTCTGATCGTGTCATTGATTCTACTGGCGCTTTAGCGTTAACAGAAGTACCGAAGAAAATGGTTGTCATTGGCGGAGGTTACATTGGTACTGAATTAGGTACAGCTTATGCAAACTTCGACACAGAAGTGACGATTCTTGAAGGTACAAAAGACATTCTCGGTGGATTTGAAAAGCAAATGTCTTCTCTCGTTAAACGCCGTCTGAAGAAAAAAGGCGTTGACGTTGTTACAAACGCCATGGCTAAAGGTGTTGAAGAGAAGGAAGATGGTGTAACTGTAACTTATGAAGTTAAAGGCGAAGAGAAAACAGTTGATGCTGATTACGTCCTAGTTACAGTAGGACGTCGTCCAAACACTGATGAAATTGGTCTTGAAGAGCTTGGTATTGAAATGAGCGACAAAGGTGTTATTAAAACCGACAAACAATGTCGTACAAGCCTTGATAACATCTATGCAATTGGTGACATCGTAGATGGACCACCATTAGCTCACAAAGCTTCTTATGAAGGTAAAATCGCTGCGGAAGTTATTGCAGGCGAAAAATCAGAAATTGACTACCTAGGTATTCCAGCTGTAGTCTTCTCTGATCCAGAATTAGCTTCTGTAGGATATACTGAACAAGAAGCAAAAGACGCAGGCTATGAAGTTAACGCTTCTAAGTTCCCATTTGGAGCGAACGGCCGTGCCTTGTCACTTAACAATAGTGACGGTTTCTTAAAGCTAATCACTCGTAAAGATGATGGTCTAGTCATCGGCGCACAAGTCGCAGGTCCAAATGCTAGTGACATGATTGCTGAATTAGGACTAGCTATTGAAACAGGAATGACAGCAGAAGACTTAGCTCTTACCATTCATGCTCACCCAACTCTTGGTGAGATTACGATGGAAGCTGCTGAAGTTGCTATGGGTCAACCTATTCATATCACTAAATAAACCTATAAAAAACTCCTAAGCCAAATTAAATAGGCTTAGGAGTTTTTTTAGGCTGTCGATAAAGCTTAGACGGATTTAATAGGAGTTTATAACATGGTTCCTTCCTATTGGTATGGAAGAAAGGAACAGAAAAAAGCGCCGCTTTCCGCGGGGCAAGATGGAAAATTTCCTCGGTCTGCGACCTGCGGGTCTTCTCCTGTCTGCTCGTCCCGCAGGAGTCGCCCCTTCTCCTTTCCATTGATCAAAGCGTGATCGTGAAACCATCGTAGAGTGACTACCCTGTAGCAAACGCTGTTTTCATAAGGGCACAGCTTGAATAAATGCTTGTTACAGTGATCTATTTCGAAAAAGGGTTGTAGGAAACGGTGACACTCCTAGGGGAGATACGAATAAGGTGTGACCCCGGAAGGCTGATAAAGCCTGAGGAAGCCTTTTAGAGGGGAAGTTCAATTAAGTTCGACACATCGTGTGCCCACATCGAACGACCCCACGTCGTGTGGAGCCTGGAAAGGGAGTCGTTTCCTACAACCCTTTCCTCTTTCTCATGCAACAAATGTTTACATTGTTGAGGTGAAAAAGAGAACTTAGGTTTCTTCTATAAGTTTAAAAACTCCTAAGCCCATTTGGCTTAGGAGTTTTGATTTTCTGTAATGGCAACAGTGTTTTCTAATGTATCTATAATATCTGTAGGGCTTGTATCTTCACCCGTAATAGTTTGGATCGCTTGACCTTCTTTATAGATGATAAGAGCGGGTAATTGATCAGATGTGAGGTCAATATCTTTTGTATTCGTTGTGGTCTCATTGAAAGCTAAAAAGTCGTCATCTTCCTGACTTGTCTTCCAGTTTAATAAAGCTTCCATATAATCTTTGGCTTGTTCTTCGTCATCTGGATGTGTGTAAAGGTTAATTTCATATCCTGAGGGTTTTGCGCTTATTACTTTTATGTCTTCATCGCCTGCATTGCATCCTGATAAAAGAATGACAAACAAGCTGTATATAAGTATGCCGCTCATTGCGAATCGTATCATCTCTTTTACCACTCCTTCTATAAAATAAAGTGTATCAAAGAACATGGGAGAAAGACGCTATGTTATCTAATTGTTATCATAATGCAAAAGCAATGTTTTCTGCTTAATTGATTTGTTATCGTAGTTTTATTTATGTAAAAGGCTTCTCTTTTATTAAGGTAGTCCAATTAAGGGGGAAGTTTTTCTATATCAAACCTTGGTAATCTTCTTTATACAAGCACAAAGTTCTCCTTGCTTATGAGAATAGGAAATATACTGTTCAAGAAATCTGTTCCATATTCTATGTTACGAGATACTGGTTTGAAGATCGGCGAAAAGTACAGAGAAGCATGTGTACAATGTTTGGAAAAATTAATAATGGAAACATTTTTGATGGAAGCAACTGTAAGTGATTATCTGACGGGGGATAATCGATGAAGCGGGAGAAATAATGAAACATTGGAAGACCTCTTTCTTGAAATAGATGAGTACCTACATTTCTATTGCTAAGTTGTTTACAAAAAGGAAAAACGGCTTTAGCTCTATAGAGTGTAGAGCTAAAGCCGTTTCAATTAGTTTTAATGATTTCTCCTGTCTACTTGACAGGGGGCGGTTCATAAAATAAACCTTTAATTTTTTTATTTTTTCTTAAGTCCGACTTTTTTACCTTCATTCTGAAACTCTTTAAACATGGAGAAACACAAGAGAATCATTATAATGGTGAAAGGGAAGGCTGCGATAATAGCTGCTGTCTGCAAGGAACTTAATCCGCCTTGCCATAGCAGGATTGCGGCAGCCCCTGCTTGAATGATTCCCCAGATGAATTTAACTTTTAGTGCAGGGTTAAGACTTCCGTTTGTTGTTTGCATACCTAATACAAATGTTGCAGAGTCAGCAGAAGTAATAAAGAATGTGCTGATCAGCAATAGACCAATTACTGTCATAACGCCGCCCAGCGGGATATGCTGAAGAGTAGAGAATAGGGCAACTTCTTCACCTAATTCACTAACGTCAGAGTAAATGTCTACTCCTTCGAAAAATTCCAGGTTGATGGCCGTTCCGCCAAATACGGAGAACCAAAGTGCGCCGAAGATCGTAGGTACTAGTAATACCCCTGAAATAAATTCACGTATTGTACGTCCTTTAGACACACGAGCGATAAACGTTCCGACAAATGGAGCCCATGAAATCCACCAGGCCCAATAGAAGATGGTCCAGTCAGCGACCCACGTATTGTCTTCAGAGAATGGAGTCATTCTAAAGCTCATATATGGTAAATCTCTTACGTATGAGCCAAAGGTTGAGGTGAAATAGTCCATTATAAAGTTTGTGGGACCTGCGAATAAAAGGAAGAACATGAGTAATAAAGCTAGTACAATGTTTGTATTACTTAAATACTTAATCCCTTTATTTAAACCGGTCATCGCTGAAGTCATAAACAGCACAGTTACAGCAAAAATAATTATAAGCTGAAGACCAAATGTATTATCAATTCCGTCAAATGAAAATGATATACCACTTGCGATCTGTAAGGTACCAAAACCTAGAGATGTAGCAACACCAAAGATTGTAGCAAATACAGCAATGAAATCAACAGCTGTACCAATGGGGCCTTTAATTCTCTTTTCTCCTAATAACGGTACGAGTGCTGCACTTATAACCCCTGGAGCCCCTTTTCTAAATTTGAAGTAAGCAAGAGCAAGAGCAAGTACGGCATAAATCCCCCAAGGGTGAAAGCCCCAGTGGAAGAAACTGTACTTCATAGCTTCTCTGGCAGCATCTTGACTTTGAGCCTCTGTTTCAAGGCCGGGTGGTGCATGGAAGTGAGAGAGCGGTTCTCCTGCGCCCCAGAAAACAAGTCCAATCCCCATGCCGGCGCTAAATAACATAGCAAACCAAGTAATGTAAGGATATTCAGGCTCATCTTCTTCCTTTCCTAATTTAAGCTTTCCATATTTAGAAAAAATCAAATAGATGGCAAAAATAAGAAAGCCTGTTGCAGAGAGTAAGTAAAACCAACCAAATTTGTCTGTTATAAACCCTTGTACATTTGTTGTTACAGTAGAAAGGCTTCCTGATTGTACTAAGGAGTCAGGTAATACACCCCAAATGATGAACAATACAGCTACAACAACAGAAATGTAAAACACTTTCGAGACTTGTTGCATATCAAACATCCTTTCCGACTTATTAAGAGAGCTTAGCTGGTGGAACGACTTGTTTCTGCTCTATCCCCAAAGTTAACCATCATCTCATCTCGAAAGAAGTCACCAGACTTAAAAGCCTCTTTTTCTTGCATTGAACCTTAGTTAGTTAGATCGTGCTCGGAGTGAAGTGGTTTTATTATTTGCCACCACTCGTCTTTCATGCGCTTATATTCAAGTGGGGGACTGTGAATATAATAAGTTAAGAACCATTCAGAGGGAAAATGTTGAATAGTGTAATGGAATAAGAAATGAGATGATCGTACCATACGTTATAGTACCCATCCTCTTATAAAACGAAACAACAAGTGTGTCGAATTCTGCTGAATCGTTAAAAAGATGCACGAACAAAATAAAAAAGCCCACAAATAGCAGGCCATTACACAGAATAAAGCTAATCGGGAGTCAATGTCAACTCTTTCGAATAAAAAATACCCTCTGGTTCATAAGTCACATTTGAACATTATAAACGAAAATTTTGTAAAACGATAGTGAAAAATGAACATTTCCTCTATAATTGAAATATACATATTTAGTAAATTTGGGGGGTAACAATGAAAAGTTTTTTGAATGTATTTATCGTACTGATCATTTTGACGGGGTGCAGTGATAGTCAAGCCCATAAGGAGGAGAGTGAAGAGGTACAAGAAGATGTGTTGGAGGACGAAGAGGAGAATGTGGAAGGTAAAGAAAAAAATAATAATGGTGAGGAGGAGCAAGAGGAAGAGGAAAAAGCTGTAGAGGAATCCCCTGCTGAACCGGAATACATAATGAATAGGGTTTGGGCATTTGAACCTATCGATGATGCTTCAGAAGAAGTAGTTCTTCTTACATTTGATGATGCACCAGACAAACATGGGCTGGAAATGGCGGAAACCCTCCATGAGTTAGGAGCACCGGCTATCTTCTTTGTGAATGGACATTTTATCAATACACCTGAGAAGAAAGAAACTTTAAAAGAAATACATGATTTAGGTTTCGCAATTGGAAACCACACGATGACTCACGCTTCTTTACAAGCCATCTCGGAAGAAGAGCAGAAATCTGAAATAGTAGATCTCAATGATCAAATTGAAGAGATTATTGGGGAGCGCCCCGAATTCTTTAGAGCTCCTTTTGGTCAAAATACAGAGCTGACTGAACAGATTGCTAAAGATGAAGGCATGTTGTTAATGAACTGGACGTACGGATACGATTGGGAAGCTGATTATCAAGATGCTGACGCACTAGCTGATATTATGGTTAATACCGAACTATTAGTACCTGGAGCAAACTTACTCATGCATGATCGAGAGTGGACAGCAGAAGCAATTCCAGACATTGTAGAAGGTTTTAAAGAAAAAGGATATAAATTATTAGATCCTAAACTTATTAAAATCGATGAGTAAAAGAACGGCGTATAGCCGTTCTTTTTTCTGTTGAAAAAGCTTTGGATGGATGTACACATAGTATCACATGGTTCCTTTATTAGAATCTGAAGAAAAAGGAACAAGAAAAATCGACGCTTTCCGTTCCTTTTAATCAAAAGAGCCTCTTGGAACCACTGGATCACGGAGCCTTGGGGAAAAAGACCTCTTAAACGCCACTGGATCTAGTGATTAATTATCGAAAAAAGGGTTTTAGGAAACGGGAAGACTCCTAAGGGGGTGACGAATAAGGTGTGACCCCGGAGGGCTGATAAGCCTGAGGAGGCACACCTTTCACCCTTGGAAAGGGAGTCGTTTCCTAAAACTCTTTCCTCTTGATCATGCAAGGAATGCTTATACTTTCGAGCTAAAAGAGAAAACGATGGTTTCTCAAGAAGCTAGAAAAGAACGGGGTATAGCCGTTCTTTTTTTAAAATGAATTTCATATATTGAATTAGACCAACTAATTAGTATGACACATTTTATAAAAAGTTATACTAAAGGGGTTGTAATTTTTAATGTGACATATTAAAATAAATGTACAGTGAAAGCGAATACAAAACGTAAAGGATGGGATGTAAAAATGGGTACAATTGTTTGTCAAGGGTGTCAAAAGGTAATTGAACATTATGAAAACGAAAAAGTGTCTACTCTTTACAGTAAATGTCCTTCTTGCAACCAACCTAAAAAGTAGTACTTAAAAAAGGCTCTCCAATGAAAATCATTGGAGAGCCTTTTGCTTGTGCAGTTATTTAAAAGCTCTATGTTCTTTAATCACTTGAATCGTTTCAAGTGTGTCATCTTCTAATCCTTGAACAGGCAATCCAGCAGCAATGTTTTCATTGATGTAGTCAATATTGTCCTGGGTGATGATTTCTCCTGGAATGAAGATTGGGATACCGGGGGGGTAGACCATCAAAAATTCAGCGCTGATCCGACCGACAGATCGGGCAAAGGGAACTGTTTCCGTAGAAGCATAAAACGCTTCTCTTGGTGATAAAGCAAGGAGCGGGATTTCTGGCACATTTACTTTCATGTTATCCACTTCCAAATCACGTTTAGCTTCACCAGCTAAGTGAGTGAGCGCTTCTACCAACAGAGTGAGTTCACGTTTGGAGTCCCCTGAGGTAATAATGCAGAGGATGTTATATAGATCGGACAGCTCTACTTCAATGTGATAATGCTTCCTTAACCAAACCTCTACATCATAGCCAGTAATCCCTAATTCTTTAACAGAAATAATAAGCTTTGTCGGGTCATAATCGAAAGTGGCTGGTGTTCCTATTATTTCTTCTCCAACGCAATATAAGCCAGGGATCTCATTTATTTTGTATCGTGCTTCGTCTGCTAAATTCAGCGTCTGTTCAATCATTTCTTTACCATTCATCGCTAAATGCCTTCGCGCGGTGTCAAGAGAGGCAAGAAGAAGGTAAGAAGTAGAAGTGGTCGTTAACATGGAAAGCACCGACTGCACTCGTTCATGAGATACATATCCTTCTTTTAAATTCAATACGGAGCTTTGCGTTAAGGCACCTCCAAGTTTGTGTACACTTGTAGCTGCTAAATCTGCCCCAGCTTGCATTGCTGACGCTGGGAGCCTTTCGTGAAAATGGATATGAACGCCGTGGGCTTCATCAACAAGAACAGGCATGTCATAGCCGTGGGCAATGTTAACAATTTGTTTTAAATCAGCAGTAACACCAAAATACGTCGGATTGATCACAAGTACAGCTTTGGCATCAGGGTGAGCCTCGCAAGCATGTTTAACAGCGGCGGGTGTTATACCATGAGATATTCCTAATTGATCATCTAAAGCAGGATGAACAAAAATAGGAATGGCGCCTGAGAAAATAATAGCGGAGGTCACAGATTTATGAACATTTCTTGGAACAATAATTTTATCACCGGGGTGGCAGACACTCATTACCATTGTCATGATGGCACCAGAAGTGCCTTGTACGGAGAAAAATGTGTAATCGGCTCCAAAGGCTTCTGCTGCAAGTGTCTGCGCTTCCTTAATTAACCCATGAGGATGATGCAGGTCATCTAATGGTTCAATATTAATTAAATCGATCGCTAATGACTGGCTTCCCATAAAAGAAGCGAATTCGCTATCCATTCCTTTCCCTTGCTTATGGCCAGGAATGTGAAATTGTACAGGCTTTTTTTCAATATGTTGTTTAAGCCCCGAAAACAAAGGCGTTTTATTTTGGTCCATCGTGGTCCACCTCTTTATAAAATCAAGCTTTTTATTGCTTTTGATATTTTGCTATGTCACGTATAAAAGCACATGAATTATAGCAGAGTTCTCATACTGTGGCTAGTTTTTTTACTAGATGATAAACTGATGAAAAAGGAAGGTGAATCGTATGAAGTGGGAAACAAGGGTGACGGATTTGCTGGATATTGAATACCCGGTCATACAAGGGGGGTTAGCTCACTTAGCTTATAGTGAATTGGCTTCAGCTGTTTCAAATGCCGGTGGGTTAGGTCAAATTACGGCGATGAGCATGAAGAATGAAGTACAATTGCGTGAAGAAATACATAATGTACGCTCATTAACCTCCAAACCTTTTGGAGTGAATTTTGCTATTGGGCAGCATGGAAGACCATTTCAGTCTATGGTTCAAGCGGCCATTGATGAAAAAGTACCTGCTATATCCATTACAGGGGGGAATCCTCAACCTCTTTTAGAAATGGTAGAAGGAACTGGAATTAAAACGCTGGTTCTTGTAGCTGCGAAAAGGCAAGCGATCAAAGCAGAAAAGTTAGGTGCAGATGCTGTAATGGTGGTTGGACAAGAAGGCGGCGGTCACATTGGCAGAGAAGATGTGAGTACGTTTGTATTAACACCACAAGTTTCAGAAGCAGTAAAAATCCCTGTTATTGCATCAGGAGGGATTGGGGATGGGAAAGGTCTCATGGCTGCTTTAGCATTAGGAGCGGAAGGCATTGAAATGGGGACGCGATTTATCGCAACGAAAGAATGTGGGCATGCTCATCAAAGGTATAAAAATGCTTTAATTGAAGCGGATGAAAATTCTACAATTGTGATAAAACGTTCATTAGGAGCGCCTGCCAGGGCATTGAAGAACCAATGGACGGAACAAATTGTAGAATATGAAAAAAATCAGCCAGGCTATGAATTTTTGCGTCCGTATGTCAGTGGAGAAACGAATAAAAAATACATTTATAATGGAGAAGAACATGGATTTGGCTGGGCTGGGCAAGTGGCAGCTCGTATCCATGACGTCCCAACGGTGAACGAATTATTTGAGCGAATCATTAAAGAGGCAGAATCTATTCGTACAAGTTGGAGCTAATAATCAAAGGAAGTGACAATATGAGTTATCAATATCCAATAGATGAAGCGTTTTGGACGAAAGAAGAAATCATTGATGTCGTAAACTTTTATTCAATGGTTGAACAAGCTTATGAAGGCATTGTAAAGAAGGAAGATCTCATGATGGCCTATACGCGATTCAAACAAATTGTTCCGTCAAAAAGTGAAGAGAAGCAGTTATGCGGGCAGTTTGAAAAAGAGTCTGGGTATTCCTGTTATCGAACGGTTAAAAGAGCGAGAGAACTGTCTGAAGGGCAGCGAGTAAAGATGAATAAATAAAAAGAGCCAATATGGCTCTTCAGCTTGTAGAGAAACTTTAGGTTTGTTTAATTTTTTACGTACGTGTAAGTTTTTTTCCTTCGATAGAATAAAGGGTTTTAGGAAACGACTCCCTTTCCATGGGCGAATGGTGTGCCTCCTCAGGCTTATGCCTTCCGGGGTCACCCCTTATTCGTATCTCCCATAGGAGTTTCGCTGTTTCCTACAGCTCATTCATTCTACGATGGTTCCAAAGCCTAATTTGATAAAAGGAACGGAAAAAGTGACGACTCCTGCGGGACGAGCAGACAGGAGAGGCCCCGGAGGTCGCAGACCGAGGAGACTTTCCGTCTTGCCCCGCGGAAAGCGGCGCTTTTTTCCTGTTCCTTTTCACCAGACAAATATGAAGGAATC
The DNA here is from genome assembly GCF_014636475.1 of Halobacillus andaensis. Taxonomy (GTDB): domain Bacteria; phylum Bacillota; class Bacilli; order Bacillales; family Halobacillaceae; genus Halobacillus_A; species Halobacillus_A andaensis. Next base: position 824,036 of record NZ_BMEL01000001.1, on the reverse strand, counting down.
ACATCTCATTATCCTAATATATTCGTCTAAGCTTTTTCAATAGCCTGAAGAGCCGATATGGCTCTTTTTTTATTTTGTATAACGGTAGAGTGGCAGTAATGTTTCAAACGTATTGCGGCACAAGTCAATAAAGCGCTGGCCGTCTTGAAGACGTTCATCGTCTCGATCAAGCGTAATGCCGCAAAGAAGTTCAGCTTTTTTAACTGTTTTTAATCGATCGAGCATTTGAGTTAATTTTTCATCATCTACTTCGTTGTGTGGGATGGTGTCTGGCTTAGTATGATCAAGTGACCACACAAATTCGTCTGGAACAATGGACTGAACTTCTTCTTGGTTTTTAAGCAGTGTTTTTGCAAAGTCTTCTTTAATCGGGCTCTCATAAATCACTGCAAACCAGACGAAAACGTGGGTCCCCCACATGCCGATTTGAAAATGAGGAAGCTTCTTATAGCCTCTCTTATTTGCGGCAAGCGCAGCCCATGTATCGTTCGGAGGATTTGTGGTCCGTCTCGCGTGTTTAGCTACATGTGCAAACATTTCATCTCCCGTCATAGCTGTAAGATCAGGAGCTAATTCAGTAGCAACCGCTTCTAATTTAGGGGAGATATTCCCTCGAAGGGCTTCCATTCTGTCTTCAAGTCCATCAATAGAAAAAACATCAAAATCTTGCTGCGTAAATCCATTAAACTCACTCATAAACTCAACTCCTATTTATTCTACACAGAATTTTACCATAAGTCAGAGCTGCCATTAAGTAATGTGTTTTGCAGGTTTCAGACATGCGAAATTGGGTTATAAATAAGTAATCTTATCGAAACTTCAGGAGCTTATGGTCATATATATAATTATGGATGGAAAAAGGGAGGAAAGACCAGTGAAACACGTTATGGAGGCATTACGTAAAAGAGAAGCTGAAGAGAGGCTCCCCGTAATCCGCATGGAAATTGATTATGAACTGGTTTCCTTGCATGATGCTATGATAGCGGAGGACAAGGAGCAAATGGATAAATGTAAAATGAGGTTGTCAGAGCTTCATAAGCAGCTGATGGAATGGTCTGAATAAAGAGCACCGACTAAAGGCTGCTCTTTTTTTGTTTAATACACCCAATTTCTGCTAAGATAGAGGGATACCATACGAGAAGGAGTCAATCTAGTCTATGGAGAGTCAAACAAGAGAACATTTATTTGAAAAAGCGAAAGACTTTGTATATGAAGCAGGGCAGCGAATTAAAGAAAAAATTCATGAACCTCGAACCATTGAAACTAAATCGAACCCTAATGATTTAGTAACAGAAATGGATCAAAGCACAGAAAAATTCTTTGCGGAGAGTATTCGAAACGAGTTTCCGGAACATCGATTATTCGGTGAGGAAGGGTTTGGAGATGACATCCAAGATTTAAAAGGAATTGTTTGGATTGTCGACCCCATCGATGGAACCATGAATTTTGTTCACCAAAAACGGAACTTTGCTATTTCCGTTGGTATCTATGAGGAAGGTGTTGGGCAAATCGGGATCATTTATGATGTTATGGCAGGAGCTCTGTACACAGCGGTACGTGGACAAGGTGCTTTTAAAAACGATGAGCCTCTTAAATTAATGAATGAACGATCAATGGAACAATCGATATTAGCATTAAATACTTCTTGGTTAATTCCTGAGAACCCTCATATTGAACATAAAGGGGTAGAAGAGCTAGTTAAGCGGATTCGCAGTACACGCTCTTACGGTTCAGCCGCTTTAGAATTTGCTTATGTAGCTGAAGGTGTGCTTGATGGTTACTTAACGATGACGTTGATGCCTTGGGATATTGCTGCGGGGAAGATTATTGTGAACGAAGTGGGGGGGCTTGTAACTACGGCAGATGGTCAAGAGCTGGACATGCTTAATAAGACGACTGTGTTAGCCAGTCATCCCGACATCCATAAAGAGATTATAGATCAATACGTTGAACTAAAAAAATAACCTAAAAAAACGCTGATAGAAATCAGCGTTTTTTTTAGGTTTCCTGTCGTTTCTTTTTAGAAATGCCGAATCCCATTAAACCAAATCCTGCTAATAGGAATAGAAAAGCTAACCAGAAAACTTCCTGGCCAAGTGCAAATCCAACAGATATAAATGCCAGGATTACGAAGAAAGCCAGCAATATTGAGTTCAAATTAATATTTTTCATGATTTCACCCCTACTATTGCTCATTATAAATGAAATCATGTAAGATGAAAACGATTGTTGACATTTTTATAAGGTGGCGTAAAAACGTTACATTTAGTATGATGTGAGAAGAAAAGTTGTCGAAGTTAGGGGGGACATCATGACAGATATGTCAACATTAGAAGTGCCAGTGGATTTATGGCCGATTGCTGATTTGTTTTTTAGCGGTTTAGGGAGCGAAGTTAATCTAAATGACGAGGGAGAAGTGGCTGTACTTTTTCGTTCATTTTTTGGATTGTATCTTGTGACCGTGACGTTAGCGGTTATTACATTTAAATTAGGTTTTGCCAGAAAGCTTCCTCTATTAAAAAATATAGTGGTTTATACTGTACTCATCATCGGTACGTTCTTTTTAACATTAATACTTGGCTTAAATTTACCTGTGGCTGAGAGCTTAGTAGTAGCCGCACTAATTCTAGGGATCTATAGGTTACGACTACATAAAGAACGAGGTGCTCGTCAATCTGATCAACAGTCATAAGAAACCCCCAATCCATCTCTATGGTATTGGGGGTTTCGTTTAATTTAAGTGTTTTTCTTTTTTTATTTCACGGCGGAATTGAAACTGACCAGAATTAATCCGTTTTTCAGTATTTGTTTTTATTCTCTCATGGCAGGAAGGACACATATAAGTGGTGATCTTGCGATTGCGAAGTCGTTTAGCCTGCAGGCAGTAGCTGTCGATCGTCTCAATAGAATCACAAAGTACACATTTCACACGCATGAGGATCACCTCTTTCTATAGTTCTTATCCATATCATATCATGAATAACCGAAAGACGCATTTCAGGTTTTAATTAAATAGGTTAGGGGAACACTTTATCATAAGTAGTTAAAGAAAGGATGATAGTGTGAGAAAGCGTTGGATTATTTCAGCAATAGGAGCGGCAGCAGGTGGTGCAGCTGCTTATTTTATGAAGGATGAATCAAAGCGACAACAAGTGGTTGATAAAGCAAAATCATTACAAGGACGTTTCAGTAAAGGTGACGACATGCCGATTGAAGAAGCTGGTCAACCGGAGTTATCTGATAACGAAAACGCAAAAATGGTTTCTGAAGGTTCACAATTTGGCGTACAATACTATAATGATTTAACTGAAAAAGAGCGAGAAATTATTGAAAAAAGTAACAGCTAAATCCTTTAAGGATTTAGCTGTTTTTCACTTATTGATCAGAGGATTGCTCTTTTTGGATCTCATCCATATCCTGTTGATCTTCATCAGGAACAGATTCTTTACTTTGATCATCGTCGGTTGGAACTTCTCTAATTGGGCCCTCCGGTAAATAACGGGCAATGATTTGGCTTAGTTCATCAGTGATCCCTTCCACGGGATGACCTTCCGACATTTTTTCACCTAAGTCTCTTATACGCTCTACCCCGTCAGCGTCAGCGACGATTAACGCATTTCTGCCGTCGGGATCATCTTTCAAGGCTTCAGCTACTGAGTATTTGATAACGCCTACCCGTGAACGATCAAGGTCTTTATCGACATCAATTCCTACGACAGCGTAATTTCCTACAACTACGGAAGTTGCATCGTGAACATCAGGAACTTCAACGGCTAGCTTAGCCAAATGTCTTGCTGTTTCCTGAGTCGTTTTCTTTTCCGGTTCAACGGGGTCAGAATTGGTAACATACTGCATTTTAGTATCTGTATTTTTTGGTTTTTCCTGTAATAGTGAATCTCCGCCTTGCTGCTGACAAGCGGCAAGAAAAAGAATTCCTCCTAAGAGTATAACTAATTTCATTGGAAACCCTCGCTTCTTTTTGTATAGTTTGCGAAGTTCTAGTGCATTTATACAAAAAAGACAGCTTTAGCAGCTGTCTCTTTAAGGGGGAATATATTTTATTGGAAAGCTCTGTTAAGCAAATTTGTTGATGGAAGAATCATTTATCAACGAATCAAAAAGTATCATCGCTTATTGGAAAATGATTTTCCTTATCCCTTTAATGGGTTCTTGCTGATCCCCTTCATCAGTGAAATAGAGGTGAACCGGACCATCTTCTTTTAATGGTTTGCCGTCTTTTGAGAATAATAATAATCCCTCAGCAAAACGGTCAGCCTGAAGCGTATGTTCACCATTTTCCGTGATAAGAACAGCTTTTGAAACGGATGGATCTGGTTCGCTCGTGTGGATGAATGGCTTAATAGGCATCATAAACGATTCAGTTAATATTCTTTCTTTTTCTTTACGGTGTAAGCTTTTGTTAACGGGAGGATTTAACTTCTGTTGATACACTTCACGGTCAAAACGCTGAGACTTTCTTTTTAACTCTTCCTCAGCTTCGTTGTCTTGTTCCACGCTCTCTGGATGAAATACCTCCTCAAAGCTTTGTTTACGATCATCGAAAATCCAGACCGTTGGATCTAAGGTTATGGGGAATTTGACGTTTCCTTGTATTTGAACGATCAAAGGGACAGCCACCTTTCTAAATTAAATATGTACAATTCAAAGGATAGCAAAAAATGATGACGATTTCATTAAAAGGAGTTTTTAAAAATGAAAGATAAAATAGAAAGACCTACTTTAGAAAGTTGGTTAGACAATGTTAGAGAATATGCAGAAGATGGCCATGTGGCCGATTATATACCTGCCTTGTCATCACGCGATCCCCACCAATTAGCTGTTTCCATCCATTACTTAGATGGGGAATGTGTTCAAGCGGGAAACACAGACAGTTGTTTTACATTACAGAGCATATCAAAAGTCATTTCCTTAGCGCTCGCACTAATAGACAACGGAGAAGAATACGTATTTGCAAGAGTCGGTATGGAACCATCCGGTGATCCTTTTCATTCCATTTATCGTTTAGAGCAGCACCGGCCCTCTAAACCACTAAACCCGATGATTAATGCAGGAGCATTAGCAGTATCTAATATGATCCGCGGGGAAAACGCTAATGAAAAAGTGGGACGACTGTTGAGTTTTATTCATGATATGACAGATGACCATTCGATTGGAGTTAATGAAGAGGTGGCGAATTCAGAATTTGAGTCTGCGTTTTTAAACCGCTCTCTTCTATATTACTTAAAACAGCATGACGTCGTTTCAGGGGATATTGAGGAGACGTTAGATGTATATACTAAACAGTGTTCAATCGATGTTAATGTAAAGCAGCTTTCACGAATAGGAGCCTTATTTGCGAACGAAGGGCGGGATCTGCACTCCAACCGCCAGATTATACCTAAACACTTTGCCCGAATTTGTAAAACGTTTATGGTGACCTGCGGCATGTATGACGCTTCTGGTTCTTTCGCTATTAAAGTCGGTCTCCCCGCGAAAAGCGGAGTTGCAGGCGGGGTGATGGCTTCGTTAAACGGCTTCGGAGGAATTGCAGTATATGGACCGGCCTTGGACGAAAAAGGAAACAGTGTCGTTGGGTTAAAATTATTAGAGATTTTATCAAATCGTTACGACTTGTCTATCTTTTGATGTGTTCCTCCATTCAGTTGTTGCATTTTTTTGCACAAAACGATACTATTAATAAAAGATAGAATGTAAACGGAGGGGATCTTGATGTTGTCTGATGTGGCTGTGGATCACCGTGAAAAGGCCTATGCCCTTCTAAAAGCTGACGCCGATAAAATATTGCGATTAATTAAAGTTCAAATGGATAACTTAACTATGCCTCAATGTCCATTATATGAAGAAGTATTAGATACACAAATGTTCGGTCTTTCGCGCGAAATTCATTTCGCAGTTCGACTGGATCTAATCAGTGAAGAAGAAGGCAAGTCGATTTTAGATAATTTAGAAAAGCAACTGAATGTCTTGCATGAAGCAGCGCAAAATTCGTGACAGACAAACTCAAATTGCGACATTTTATGTTGCGGTTTGAGTTTTTTTATACAAAAATGTGTAGGGTTTAGTAGAAATCTATTAAACTAGAATAGAAATTGTGACAAAAAAAGAAGGAGATCGCACGATGGAACAAGAATTTAATATGTTAGTAGGGATGAATAATTATGATACAGCGATTAAAAACCTATGACTTCACTTTGTTGTTCGCCCCCATAGCATTAGTGCTGTTTGGGACTGTAATGGTCTACAGCGCGAGTATGGTGTATGGCCCGGTACGATTTAACGTGGATAGCAACCATTACTTATTTAAGCAGCTCCAATGGGTTTCCATTGGGATTATACTTATGGTGCTCGGCTCTATTTTTCCTTATCGGCACTTAAAGAGGATGGCTAAATTATTAGTGTTGTTAATGGTAGTTTCGTTAGGAGGATTGTTTTTCTTTGGGACCACTGTTAATAACGCACAATCCTGGTATAACCTCGGGTTTATGAATTTTCAGCCATCAGAGTTTGCCAAGTTAGGCTTAATTATTTACTTAGCTTCTGTATATGCTAAGAAACAAAGTTACATAGAGGATTTTACGAAGGCGGTCATGCCACCTTTAATCGTAACTGGGTTTCTGCTTTCGTTAATCGTTCTTCAACCGGATATAGGGTCAGCTGCCGTAATAGGGATGATAGCTGCTGTAGTAATAATGAGTTCAGGAATTAGATGGAAACACATCCTCATCTTAAGTGCGGTAACCGGAAGTGTTCTCATTCTGGCTGCTACACAAATGATAACGGATGAGAGGATTGAACGCTTCACAGGAGCTTATGAACCTTTTAACACTCCGGACGCCGACGGTTACCATCTCATTCAGTCTTATGTAGCGATAGGTACTGGCGGACTTCTGGGAGAAGGCCTTGGACAAGGTGTCCAAAAGTTAGGCTATTTACCCGAACCTCACACAGATTTTATAATGGCTGTGATTGCTGAAGAACTAGGATTCTTAGGTGTTATTATCACGGTAGGTTTACTTGCATTGATTATTTTAAGAGGGTTATATATATCGTGGAAGTGTAAAGATCCATTTGGAGCCTTATTGGCGCTGGGCATATCCTCGATGTTCGCTATCCAGTCTTTCATTAACCTGGGGGCTATGAGTGGACTCTTGCCAATTACAGGTGTGCCGCTTCCTTTAGTCAGCTATGGTGGGTCCTCGCTGCTTATCATGATGCTTTCATTAGGTGTATTAAATAATGTAGCAAGAAGTGTAAAAGCAAAAGAAACAGAGAAACAAAAAACGTATGAACCGATTAGACAGCCTGTTCATCGTACAAATAATCAAGGAGTGAAATCATGGCAGAATTAAAAAAGATCAATAAAGTTCTTGTAGCCAATCGTGGTGAAATTGCGATCCGTGTATTTCGAGCTTGCACTGAGTTAAATATTCGTACTGTAGCTGTTTATTCTCAAGAGGACACAGGTTCTTACCATAGGTATAAAGCTGACGAAGCGTATTTAGTAGGTGAAGGGAAAAAGCCGATTGATGCGTATTTAGATATTGAAGGAATCATTGAAATTGCTAAAAGTGTCGATGTCGATGCGATTCACCCGGGGTATGGATTCTTATCAGAGAATATCCATTTTGCTAGAAGGTGTGAAGAAGAAGGAATCACATTTATTGGTCCTACAAGTCAGCATTTAGACATGTTTGGCGATAAGGTGAAGGCTAGAGAGCAAGCAATAGCAGCAGATATTCCAGTTATTCCAGGAACAGACGGTCCGGTAGGATTAGAGGAAATCCGGACATTTGGAAAAGAACATGGCTTTCCAATTATGATTAAAGCAGCCATGGGCGGCGGAGGCCGGGGGATGCGTATTGTTCGAAGTGAAGACGCCCTTCAAGATGGATACGACCGAGCCCGGTCAGAAGCTAAAGCAGCTTTTGGCAGTGATGATGTGTACGTAGAAAAATTAATTGAAGAACCTAAACACATTGAAGTACAAATCTTAGGGGATTTTGATGGCAATGTCATTCACCTATTTGAAAGAGACTGTTCTGTACAGCGTCGTCACCAGAAAGTGGTTGAAGTTGCACCAAGCGTATCTCTAAGCGATGCTTTAAGAGAAGAAATTTGTGATGCAGCTGTAAAACTAATGGATAATATTAAATATGTGAACGCTGGCACAGTTGAATTCTTAGTAACCGGGGATGAATTTTATTTCATCGAAGTAAACCCTCGTGTTCAAGTTGAGCATACGATTACAGAAATGATTACTGGTGTGGACATCGTTCAATCTCAAATTATGATTGCGGAAGGATACAATTTACATACGAAGCCTATATCCATTCCAAAACAAGAAGATATTCAAACGCATGGTTTTGCCATTCAATCGCGTGTTACGACAGAAGATCCGTTAAACAATTTTATGCCTGATACAGGCAAGATCATGGCTTATCGCAGCGGGGGCGGTTTCGGGGTGCGTCTGGATGCCGGAAATGGATTCCAGGGCGCTGTCATTTCTCCATACTACGATTCATTATTGGTGAAATTATCTACGTGGGCCCTAAGCTTTGACCAGTCTGCACATAAAATGGTGAGAAACTTAAAAGAGTTTCGTATCCGTGGGATTAAAACGAACATACCTTTCTTAGAAAACGTGATTCAGCATAACCAATTCTTATCTGGGGAATACAATACGACCTTTATTGATCGCTCTCCTGAGCTTTTTGTTTTTCCAAAACGAAAAGACCGGGGAACGAAAATGTTAACTTATATTGCTGATCGCACCATTAATGGATTTGAAGGTAAAGGAAGCCGCAAAAAACCGACGATTCCTACACCTCGTATTCCAAGTGTAAAGCATTCTAATAAAATACCTGATGGTACGAAGCAAATATTAGATGAACAGGGACCTGAAGGGTTAGCTGAATGGCTTAAACAACAAAACGATGTGCTTCTTACGGACACGACCTTTAGGGATGCCCACCAGTCTTTACTAGCTACGCGGGTAAGGACGAAAGACTTACAGACCATCACAGAACCAACAGCACGTCTATCTCCTGACTTATTCTCTTTGGAAATGTGGGGAGGAGCTACTTTTGATGTATCCTATAGGTTCTTGAATGAAGACCCTTGGGAAAGACTATTAAAGCTAAGGGAGAAAGCTCCAAATATTCTATTTCAAATGCTGCTAAGGGCTTCTAATGCTGTTGGTTATAAGAATTATCCTGACAACTTAATTCGAGAGTTTGTCGAAAAAAGCTCCAATGCTGGAATTGATGTATTTAGAATTTTCGACAGCTTAAATTGGGTGGAAGGCATGAAACTGACCATTAATGCTGTTCGGGAAAACAATAAAGTAGCAGAGGCGGCAATGTGCTATACAGGCGATATTTTGGATGCTACAAGACCGAAATATGATTTGAAGTATTATCAAAATGTAGCCAAAGAATTGCAACAATCAGGAGCTCATATTTTAGGGATTAAAGATATGGCGGGACTGTTAAAGCCAGAAGCAGCTTATCAATTGATCTCAACCTTGAAAGAAACGATTGATATACCGATTCACCTTCATACGCACGATACAAGCGGGAATGGAATTTTCACTTATGCACGTGCCATTGAGGCGGGTGTGGATGTAGTGGACGTAGCCACGGGCTCCATGGCAGGTCTGACTTCCCAGCCGAGTGCGAATAGCTTGTACTATGCCATGGAAGGTAAAAGTCGCAAGCCACGCATGGATATTTCTTCTTTCGAAAAGTTAGGTCACTACTGGGAGGATACAAGAAAACATTATGCGGACTTTGAAAGCGGTATGATGGCACCTCATACAGAAGTGTATCATCATGAGATGCCTGGTGGACAATATAGTAACCTGCAGCAGCAGGCGAAAGCCGTTGGACTTTCACATCGCTGGGACGAAGTGAAACATATGTATCGCCGAGTCAACGATATGTTTGGAGACATTGTAAAGGTTACACCATCTTCTAAAGTCGTTGGCGACATGGCATTATTTATGGTGCAAAATGATTTGAATGAAGATGATATTTATGATCGCGGTGATTCATTAGCCTTTCCTGACAGTGTCGTTGAGTTGTTTCAAGGTTATTTAGGGCAGCCTTATGAAGGGTTCCCAGCTGAACTTCAACGTATTATTTTAAAGGGAAGAGAGCCTATTCATGTAAGGCCCGGCGAACTTTTAGATCCTGTAGACTTTAAAGATCTTCAAGAAACACTGTTTCATAAGCTCGGAAGGCAAGTGACCAGCTTTGATATGATCAGTCATGCGTTGTATCCTAAAGTTTTTATGGATTATCAAAAATTCACGGAAGAGTTCGGCGACATGTCTGTACTTGATACCCCGACGTTCTTTTACGGGATGCGATTAGGAGAAGAGATTGAAGTAGAGATTGAACAAGGGAAAACGTTAATTGTTAAGCTCGTGTCCATTGGTGAAGCTCAAAAAGATGGTACACGGACGGTTTATTTTGAACTGAATGGGCAGCCTCGTGAAGTAGTTATTAAAGATAAAAATATCACTTCTACGGTTGAGGAACGTCCAAAAGCAGATAAAACAAACGAGAAACACATCGGAGCTAGTATGCCGGGGACAGTTATAAAAGTAATCACTGAAAAAGGGGAAGAAGTGAAGAAAGGCGATCACCTCATGATTACAGAGGCGATGAAGATGGAAACAACTGTGCAAGCTCCTTTTGATGGAGTCATTAAAAATATATATATTCACAACAATGAAGCGATTCATGTCGGCGACTTACTGATTGAATTCGAGTAATGCACGAGAAGGTAAGCACCCGTACCGCTGGTTATGGTGGTACGGGCTTTTATGTGGTTCATTTGGAATAGCCTCTGAGTAATACATAGAAAGAACAATGTTTATTACAAAAGCTCTTGCAATGCTTCTATATATTTGCTAGAAATATATAGGTATGAGTCTTTTAGGAGCTTCACAATTTTGTCACAAAAAAATAAAATTGTAATGTAGAAATAGATAGAAACATGATAACGTGATACAATTATTTTGATGTTTCTTGACTGTGTTACAAATTTTACAAGAAACAAAGAATGCTTTGTACTGAAAGTTTCAGCAAGCAGGAGAAGGAGGGAAGATATGTCTATGGACAATCCTAGAACAGTTGACACGCCGGCTACACAGGTCATGAATTCGACTGTACGTGAAACTTCATTACTAGCTGATATTAAAAGTTTGATTAAAGTTGGGATTATAAATTCTAATTTAATTACGACTTTTACTGGCTTTTGGCTAGCTTTATATTATACGGGAGCCAGTTTTACTGATCAGTGGTTAACCTTCCTGCTGACAATGTTCGGAACCGCTTTCGTAATTGCTGGTGGCTGTATTTTAAATAACTGGTATGATAGAGACATCGATCCTTTAATGTCTAGAACAGAAAGCAGACCAACCGTAACAGGATCTATTCCTCTTGATGTTATTAAATGGATGGGAATTGGTGTTTCAGCAGCTGGGGTCGTTGTCTTATCCTTCACAACAATACCTGCAGCTTTATTGGGAGCAGCTGGTTGGTTTATCTACGTTGTTCTGTATACGATGTGGTCTAAGAGGAAATATACCATTAACACAGTTATTGGAAGCTTCTCAGGTGCGGTGCCCCCTTTAATTGGATGGGCCGCCATTGAACCTAGTTTACAATTAGAAGCAATTATTTTGTTTCTAATCATGTTTATCTGGCAAACACCTCACTTCTTAGCGCTAGCTATGAAGAAGAAGGATGAATATAAAGCAGCAGGAATTCCTATGCTGCCAGTTGTCCATGGTTTTCAAATGACGAAGCGTCAAATTGTGATTTACGTGGCTTGTCTGCTGCCTTTACCGATTTATCTAGCGTCACTGGGCAGTATATTTTTAGTCATCGCATTTACTTTATCCTTAGGTTGGCTGATCTTAGGAATCGCTGGCTTCTTTATGAAAGATGACTATAAGTGGGCAACATGGATGTTCGTTTATTCTCTTAACTATTTGACCATCCTATTTTTAACAATGGTATTAGTTACACTGCCGTTTTTTTATTAATGTAACTAGCTCATGAAATGAACTCATGAGCTGGTTACTAATAATATAAAGATTTCATTAAAAAGAGAAAGAGAGGTATTACTTAATGAGAGGTTGGATGGGAAAGTTCCGGTCATTCTTCCTATTTGGGGCACTGACCCTTGTTTTATCAGGGTGTGGAGTTGATAACCTTAGTGCACTTAAACCTAAAGGATATGGCTCGGATTTATTATTTGATCTTATGATGATCAGTATCGCTATTATGGTCTTTGTATTTGTAATCGTTATGGCGATCTACACGTTTGTACTTATCCGCTATCGTCAGAAAAAGGGTCAAGAAGACTTTATTCCTAAGCAAACTGAGGGAAATAAAGCGCTTGAAGTGATTTGGACAGTTATCCCAATTATTTTGTTATTAGTATTGGCAGTACCAACTGTACAAGCTACTTTTGATCTAGCTGATGAATCTACCAAAGGTGATGACGGAGTTACAACTGTTGAAGTAACAGGAAATCAGTATTGGTGGCACTTCAGTTATCCAGACGATGAAATTTCTACGAGTCAGGATCTCTATATTCCTACTGGTGAGAGAGTATACTTAGATATGAAATCGAGTGATGTGATTCACTCTTTCTGGGTACCTTCCATTGCTGGGAAAATGGATACAAACCCTGGAGATAATGACAATACCATGTACTTAGAAGCTTACGAGGAAGGCGTTTATTGGGGCCACTGTGCTGAGCTTTGTGGAGAATCTCACTCCTTGATGGATTTTAGAGTAATTGCTGTAAGTCCTGATGAATATGACCAGTGGAAAGAAGACATGCAAAATGTCGATCCTGAAGCAGAAGCAGAAACAGCTGATGCACAAGAAGGACAAGACCTTTTTGAAGAGAGCTGCTTAGGCTGTCACGCGATTGGCGACGGTGCTGCCGGACAAGGTCCGAACTTAACAAACTTTGCGAATCGTACGAAGGTTGCTGGTATTTTAGAGCCGTCTAAAGAAAACTTGGTGAACTGGATTGTAAACCCTGAAGAAGTAAAGCCAGGAAACCAAATGCCAGCTAACTTAGTTTCAGAAGAAGAAGCTAATCAAATCGCTGAATATTTAATGGAGCTTGATCATTCAGATGTAGGTTCGAATCTATCCGGTGAAGAAGTAGAAGAAGAATAATACTTTATGTAAAGGCTTTAAAGGGAGGTTAAAGCGTGAGTACTGCAATGTCACAAAATCGTGGGCTCGGCGCTGCAATTTGGGATTATTTGACAACAGTGGACCACAAGAAGATTGCCCATCTTTATTTGGTCGCTGGTGGCCTGTTTTTCCTAATCGGCGGGCTTGAAGCGATGCTAATTCGTATTCAGTTGATGAGGCCAGACAATGACTTTATTTCAGCTGGATTATACAATGAAATGATAACGATGCACGGAACTACCATGATATTTCTGGCTGCTATGCCGCTTATATTTGCTTTAATGAATGCTGTTGTTCCACTGCAAATCGGCGCAAGAGACGTAGCTTTTCCATTTCTAAATTCCCTCGGGTTCTGGCTGTTTTTATTCGGAGGAATTTTGCTGAACGTCTCATGGTTTACAGGAGGAGCACCTGATGCAGGGTGGACAAACTATGCTCCTTTATCAACAACGTCAGCAGGACATGGTGTCGATTACTATGTCATGGGGCTGCAAATTTCCGGTGCGGGAACATTAATCGGGGGGATTAACTTCCTCGTAACGATTGTTAACATGCGTGCACCAGGAATGACGTATATGCGTATGCCTTTATTCTCATGGGCTTCATTTGTAACCAGTGCATTAATCTTATTTGCATTTCCGGCTTTAACAGTCGGCTTGTTCCTAATGATGTTTGATCGTATGTTTGGTTCTGTATTTTTCGATACGGCTGCCGGAGGTAACGCCATCATATGGGAACACTTATTTTGGATCTTTGGACACCCTGAAGTTTATATCCTGATCTTGCCGCTATTCGGTGCGTTTAGTGATATATTCTCTACATTTTCTAAGAAACGTTTATTTGGTTATTCTGCGATGGTTTTTGCAACCGTACTCATTGGGTTCCTGGGCTTCATGGTATGGGCTCACCACATGTTTACAGTTGGCATGGGCCCTATTGCGAACTCCATCTTTGCTGTTGCAACGATGGCAATCGCTGTACCAACAGGGATTAAGATCTTTAACTGGATGTTTACGATGTGGGGCGGAAACATTCGAATGACTTCCGCTATGCTGTGGTCTGTAGCGTTTATTCCTTCCTTTACAATTGGAGGAATGACGGGGGTAATGCTTGCTGCAGCTGCAGCCGACTATCAATACCACGACACATATTTTGTTGTTGGACACTTCCACTACGTAATTGTTGGTGGTGTAGTATTTGGTCTTTTTGCTTCCCTGCACTACTGGTGGCCTAAAATGTTTGGTAAAGTACTTAACGAAAAACTTGGTAAGCTTGCTTTCTGGCCGTTTTTCATTGGTTTCCACCTAACATTCTTTATTCAACACTTCTTAGGTCTAATGGGGATGCCTCGACGTTACTGGGTTTTCCTTGAAGGACAAGGACTTGAAACAGGGAATATTATTAGTACGGCTGGTGCCTTCTTAATGGCAATCGGTACAATCATTTTCTTAGTTAACGTAGTGTATACATCTGTGAAAACTGAAAAAGTGAGCGGAGACCCTTGGGATGGTAGAACACTGGAATGGTCGATTCCATCACCCCCACCACACTACAACTTTGTACAAACTCCGCTTGTTCGTGGACTTGATCCATTATGGGTAGAGAAAAGTGAAGGGAAAAAAGGTATGACACCTGCTGAGCCGTTGGGTGATATTCATATGCCGAACGCGTCTATTTTACCTTTCATGATGTCACTAGGCCTGTTTATAGCTGGTTTCGGATTTATCTATCAAGTGGATGATAAAGGCTGGTTAGCTCTTGTTTTCATCGGAATGGGAATCACACTCGGCTCCATGCTGATACGTTCACTTAAAGACGATCTCGGTCACCACATTCATAAAGCAGACCTTGAAAAAGATATTGAAAAGGGGGCTGGCAAATAATGAGTCATGAAGATGTGTTGAATCCAAAACAAATGCCGCATGATCCAGAAAAAGCCACCCTCGAAGGGAAAAATAAGTTTCTAGCTTTCTGGTTTTTCTTAGGTGGAGAAACCGTATTATTCGCAAGTTTATTCGGAACTTATTTGGCGCTAAATCGTTCAACTTCAGGTGAAAACACACCTGAACACTTATTCGGACTTGAGCTGGTATTTATCATGACGATGCTGCTTTTAACTAGTTCATTGACAAGTGTATACGCGATGTATCACATGAAAAACAATGATTTTAGAAAAATGCAGCTTTGGTTAGGTATTACAGTAGCTTTAGGTTTAGCATTTTTAGGTTTTGAAATATATGAATTTGTGCATTATATCCATGAGTACGAATTTACTTTTAGGTCTTCAGCTTTTGGTTCTGCTTTCTATACGTTAGTCGGATTCCATGGTGGTCACGTATTGTTTGGCCTAAGCTGGATCGTAGCCCTAATGATTCGTAACTCTAAGCGTGGTTTGAACCTTTACAACGCACCGAAGTTCTATATTGCCAGCTTGTACTGGCACTTTATCGACGTTGTTTGGGTATTTATCTTTACTGTCGTTTACTTGATGGGAGTGGTATAAACAATGGCAAATCACTCGAATATGACACAGCAGCAAGACGAATTTGTGAAGAAGCAGCATAAAGAAGAGATGAAGCAGCAAGTGATTAGTTTTGCGCTAATGATTCTCTTTACGTTTATTGCTTTTGGAATGGTAATACTTGATATCGGATCGATATTTCTAATTCCTACCTTGTTACTGCTTGCGGTCGTTCAGGTACTTTTCCAGCTTTATTATTTCATGCATATGAAGAATAAAGGACACGACATGGTAGCTGTTATGATGTATGGAGGATTAGGAGTCGCCATTCTAACAATCATCACATTCACTACAATTATATGGTGGTAATAAAAGAGACCGGTTTTCCGGTCTCTTTTTTATGCCCTGGTTATGTCTAATTTATGAACATTAAAAAAACTGTAGAGGAAGACTCGTTTTTTAGAAGAAATTTCGTTAGAATAGAAAAGAATCCTGTAAAAGAAAAAGAGGTGAGATGCCTGTGTGGTTAGAACTGCAGATATTTGGGTTCAGAGCATTGTGGAGTCCATATTATTTAATATTTATACTCGCCATGTCAGCGCTTTATTTTTATATAACGGGTCCGAAACGTAAACAAGGAGAAGAGCGGCCAACGATCGGTCAGCAGATTATGTTTTACGCTGGAATGCTCTTGCTTTATATAGTGAAAGGGTCCCCGGTGGACTTGCTTTCTCATATTATGTTTACAGCACATATGACGCAAATGGCTCTTTATTACTTACTGTTTCCGATTTTAATTATTAAAGGTATTCCTGTATGGATTTGGCATAAGGTCTTTGCCGCGCCCGTTGTATCGTCCATACTAAAAGTGATGACGAAACCGCTTGTATCGTTAATTGTGTTTAATGGGTTCTTTTCTATTTACCATATGCCTGTTTTTTTCGATTACGCTAAGTCGAATGAAATGGCCCACACTTTAATCACCACGTTTATATTACTTACAGCCTTTTTTATGTGGTGGTCCGTATTTAGTCCAATTAAAGAGATGGATCGTTTAAGCCCAATTCTAAAAATCGGTTTCATCTTTGCGAATGGTGTATTAATCACACCTGCTTGTGGGCTGATTATCTTCGCTGGTACACCATTGTACGAGACGTACACTCAATCCGGTGCCTGGCTGCAAGCGATGAGTTTGTGCGTACCTGGTGATGTGTTGGCAGGGATTTCAAGTTCATTGAGCGGCCCTGAATATTTTACACCGATGCCATTAGTTGAAGATCAGCAATTGGGTGGGATTATTATGAAAATTACTCAGGAAATTATTTTCGGTGTAATTATTGCTCAAATTTTCTTTAGCTGGTTTAACCGTGAAAGAGATACAATTGACCCGTTACCTGCACACGCTCAAACGGAGTCATAAATTCAGAGAGAGAGTCTTTCTTACTTTAAGTTCGACTCCTTTTTCTGTGAATTGATTTTTGAAAGAGGAGAAAATTGACATGCCGTTACTACCAACTTTAAGTACGTTTTTCATCGTTCTCAGTGCTATACTTGTCGCTATTGGATGGGTATTAATTGCAAAAGATAAACGAGCCGCTCATAAAAGGACGATGGTGGCTGCTGCTATTAGCGCATTGACCTTTTTTATCATTTACCTTAGTCGCACGATATTTGTTGGCAATACAAGCTTTGGCGGGCCGGATGACATTAAAATATACTACACGATCTTTTTAATCTTCCACATTATCTTGGCAACAACCGGTGGAGTATTTGGTTTAGTAACTTTGCGTGTTGCCTTTAAGCGAAATATTTCTAAGCATCGAAAAATTGGCCCTGTGACGAGCGTTATTTGGTTTTGTACAGCAATAACTGGTGTTATGGTTTATTTATTATTATACGTTCTTTATGACAGTGGAACGACCACAAGTATGATGAGAGCAATATTTGGATTTTAAAGAAGGCAGTCAGTTTAAAAAACTGACTGTTTTTTCTTTATTATTGTTTAATGATGAGGATAATAAGGAATATAAAATAGTATGATGGGTTTATTACATAAATAGAAAGGGAGTAGAATGATGGAATTATTATCTGCTCGACTAAAATATATCCCGATGACAATAGATCTAGCTCAAACGATTATGAAAAATCCGCTTGCATTTTATTATAAGTATCAGCTTCCGTGGAACCGAAGCTGGCCTCATGATGGGTTAAAGGCCATGCTGCCCTTTTATGTAGAATCTTTAGAAGAAGATTCAAATCATTTGGGCTTTGGTCCTTGGATCATTATGGATATCGATCAGGAAAGAGTCATTGGAGATATAGGATTCAAGGGAATTCCTGATGAGGAAGGAACAGTAGAAGTTGGATATCACATCGTTGAAACTGAGCGAAACCAAGGGTATGCTACAGAAGCATTAAAAGCAATGTGTAATTGGGCCTTTGAAAACGAACAAATAAGCAGTGTAGAAGCTCAATGCGGCAAATCCAATATTCCCTCTCAAAAGGTGCTGATTAATAACGGGTTTGCACAGACGCTATCAAATCGGGACATGTTCACTTTTCAAAAGAAAAAGCAAAAAGAAAGTAAGAAAAGTACTCCTTCACGAAAAGAAATTTAAAAAATCGCCTATCTTTGAAGAGATAGGCGATTTTTTTATAATTTAAAGTTCCAGCGGATAATACCTGCTTCTTTTGCAGAATTAAAGGCGATGACAAGAAGCGGACCTAAAATAAATCCCATTAAGCCAATTAATTGAAGACCAATATACATCGCAATAAGGGTAGCTAGTGGAGAGAGTCCGATATGGCGCCCCATCACCTTAGGTTCTACGGTTCGTCTTATGGCCAGCAGGATAATGGCCAACATGGCCAGCTGTCCGCCCATTGCTATGTCGCCAACAATGAGCATATACAGCGCCCATGGTCCAAGAATCACTATGGAGCCGATAATTGGGACGAAGTCTACAATCCAAATAATAAGAGACATAACGATTGCAACTTCTGGAGTAATCCAAAACAACCCGATTAAACATACGACAAAGATAACGATACTAACAAGGAATTGAGCTTTTAAGAAACCAAACACAACGTAAGAAAGTCTTGCGTTCATAAATTTTACTTTTTCTGAAGTCGATTCAGTAAAGTTGCCATGCATCTTATCCTTTAAGCGAGGCAATTCTAGCATAAAGAGAAATAGCGCAATTAGGTAAACGAGAAAGCTAATTAAATACTCAGGGATTTTAGCAGCAAAGGCTGCAATGTTACTAAGCTGAAGCTTCTGGCTTAGTGTCTGAGTCGTTGTATCTATAGTGTTTTGGAGCTCTACGGAAACTTTATCAACAAATTCACTGGGCATATTTTGCGTGAAACTATTCATGTTGTTTTGCCAGTTGATTAAAACATTATTGATTTGGTTAATATAAGACGGGGCATTATCTGCCAGCTCCACTAGTTGAGTAACGGCACGAGTAACAGCATATGTACCTAATAACCCGATCATGATGACAAACAATAGAAAGACAATGGTGACAGCCATTTTTCTATTGAGCCTAAATCTAAACTGCATCCACCGAACAGCGGGGTTTAAAAAGAGGGCTGTAATTAAAGCGATGATTAAGGGAACTGAGACAGGTAAAATGAAGTATCCTGCAACAACAAACAATATCCCCAATAATAAAAGAATCCACTGTCGTTTCGAAAGGTAGCGGAACAATGTAAACTGAATCCTCCTTCTGGAAAGCAAAATATGCTTTGACTTTTAAAAAAAGCCGCTCACCTGAGCAAGGTGTGCGACTCCTTATCATAAGTATGACTACTTATGAATTTTGGTACTGAGCTACCGCGTCCTTTAGTTTTTCCACTGCTTTCGTAGCTCTTTCCATTAAGCCTGCAGGGAACTCTTCTTGTTCGCCGTATTCAACACCGTGAGGATAATAATGTTTACCGAGTAGGGGAGTGACTAATTGGATCACAGCATTTCCACGGTCGACATCTCCTTCGACGGCATATCCTTGTATACGAATATAATACGTAACATTTTTTTCAGGGGCGCTTACTTTGTAATCATAAGTAACACGTTCGTAATCCCAAGATCCACCTAGAATAAAACCGTTATTTTCCATAATTTGAGTAAGGGGCTGTAAATCAACAACAAGTCCCTCAATACCAGTACCTTCAAGCTTCATTTCTTCCACCTCACAAATTTTATGTATCTTGTATCATTTTATTATGAACGAGTACAAGTTGCAATTGATTGAACGCTAAACCTCTATTAATTTAGTGAACATCACCTTTTATGTGAACTTCCAGTGTGATGCTTGCACTTCCTTATTATACTATAAATATTCCCAGGATGCATGAGTTAAACTCGACATTGTGGAGATACTAACCATTGATATTGATTAAAAGAGGAGGATCTTCATGAAAAAAGTGAGAGACATTATGACTACGGATTTGTCTGTTTGTCAATCAAGCAGTACATTGTTTGATGCGGCAAGCATGATGAAACAGAAAAACGTAGGTTCTGTTCCGATCTGTGATGAAAATGGCCAACTTATGGGAATGGTAACTGACCGTGACTTAGCGATTCGAGGTTACGCAAATCACAGTGCTGATTCAACTCCTGTTCAACAAGTGATGAGTGATCACTTATACAGTGTGACTCCTGACACGAGCTTGGAAGAAGCTAGTCAAATGATGGCCGAACACCAAGTACGTCGTTTACCAGTTGTTGAAAACGGAAAATTAACCGGAATGATCTCTTTAGGCGACCTTTCTACAGAGGAAATGTCAGATGAAGCGGCAGGCGTCGCTTTACATGAAATTTCTGAACCGCCAGAGCTTCATTAACTATGTATGGACGGCCAATTCGGTCGTCTTTTTTGCGTTTGAACACCTGAAGAAAAGCTGCATAGGCTATAATGTAGTCTACGTAGCGAGGTGTGAACATCAATGAGTGAACACAATTTACACCCTAGTGTTCAAAAGTTTAAGGCATTTGTTAACCGTCATCCTTCTTTAAAAGACCAGGTAAGAAAAGATCATACTCGTATTCAACATTATTATGAGAAATGGATGATTCTAGGGGAAGATGATCCATATTGGGACCAAGTGGCAGGAGACGAGCAAAAGGAAAGGTTAACGAAGAAAGAATGGATGAGGCAGTTTGGTGATTTGCTTCAGGAAATTGACTGGGAGGATGTTTCTAAACACATTGATGACCTCAATGGGGCCATCGGGCAAATTCAACAGTTAATTTCAAATGTGCAGCAGGATAAACAAGAAACGGAAAGACGTCCCCCCATCCAATTTCCGTACTATTAATTACAAAGGGCAGATGGAATTCATATTTCATTCTGCTCTTCCTTTTGGTATGATGAAAGTGGAGGTGGGCATGTATGTTAGCCACAATGGAAATTGTAGATCTTTTAGATCGATCAGAAGCCATTGGCCAAATGATAATGGATTCCGATGTTATGGATCACTATCAAGAGACAAAAAGGCAGTTAGAATCTGATGAGGAAGCTCAGTCATTAATTCGCAATTTTAATCATATAAAAGATCAATACGAGGATGTACAGCGTTTTGGTCGCTATCACCCGGACTATAACGACATTATGAAGAAGGTCCGTAGTGTTAAACGAGAAATGGACATGCATGAGAAGGTCGTCCAATTTAAGAAAGCGGAAAGAGAAGTTCAAAGGCTTTTAGATGAAGTGAGTCAAAGCGTTGCTTTTAGTGTGAGCGAACAAATTAAGGTCCCCCGTAACGGTATGGTGTTTGATTCAGGCTGCGGATGTGGAAGCGGTGGCGGATGTGGCTGTGCTTCTTAGAAGTAAGCCTTTATAAATTATCCTTGCTGTCTTTGTACATGACTGTTACGATTACTCTAAACATTTAAAAAAGTAGGGAAACTTTATGAGAACAAAACGACAAGGTCTCATCGTTTATTTTCAGCATATGAAAAATATAAGGCAGATTAAAAAACACGGACATTTAATTCACGCTTCGAAAAAGCAGAAATATGCTTTGCTTTATGTCGATCAAGAAGACGTTGAGTTTAAAATGGACAAGCTGGAACGACTCCCTTTTGTGTCACGCGTTGTATTATCATATAAACCTGAAATTCGCACGAACTTTGAAAACGCGAAACCAGATAAAGCAAAACAATATGATTACAAGATGGGAATATAGGAAAAGCGTTCGTCTACTAGACGAACGCTTTTTTACTTAGATTCGATAGATTCCAATGTGAATATCTTCAATTAAAAAGAGATTCCGTTGCTTGTGACGAGAACAGGGTTGGATCCTTAACCCTCAATAGAACTATCTTCGGCATCATTTATCAGAGCCTTTAACTTAATGGTGAAAGTCTTTTATTGGTTCGCAAAATTCCAATTAGGTAATTATAATAGAGCTCGTTTTCTGGAAAGACATTGGAAGGTTTAACCGTATATTCGATCACATGATGACCAGCACCTTCGACCATGTTTTTAAATAATTCAAAGCGCTGATTCGGTTTCTCGTGAGGATTAGGTATGCCTTCTCTGCATATATAAATAGGTTGGAATTTTTGCTCCGACGTAGGTTTCATTATAAGGGCTAAAGAAGCTGCTGATTGGCCTGACTTTTCACTATAGAATGCGAGTGCATTTTGAATTCTTTCAGGCATTCGTCTACCAAGTTCTACAAGCTCATAAATGTCTGTATATCCCTCGCCTAGTTCGATGAATTTCTGAATCATATCTTATCCTCCTGCGATATCTATGTATTTAGATTGAGTCTTATGTAACTGTAGCATTAAATGGAATAATTGTGAATGCGGTAGGGATCGGGAAGGCAAAAAAATAGGGCTGTCCATAGACGGACAGCCCTTCTTTTTGCTTTCAAACGTTGAAGCAAAAAGCAAAGGGAGAGGAGAAACCGGTAGAAGAACTTATGGGGAAATAAGTCTTCTCCGTTTCCAGAAGCAAAAGTCCTGCTTCTGTTACAAGTATGACCTATTCTTAAAAATTTATACGATGATTGATGTATAAAAATCAAAAGTTTCCAGCCAGTGCTTATTTGTGGTAGGATAATTGTGAATATAGAGAGGAGGGGCTTATGATGAGAGTGATTGCTGGTGATCATAAAGGTAGACCGCTTAAATCAGTGCCAACCCACAAAACACGACCAACGACTGACAAAGTAAAAGAATCCGTCTTTCAAATGATTGGCCCCTATTTTGACGGGGGAGCGGCGTTAGATTTGTTTGCAGGGAGTGGAGGTCTTGGAATAGAAGCGTTAAGCCGAGGCGTAGAATCCTGTGTGTTCGTGGATCAACAACCAAAAGCAATTGAAACGATATATGAGAACATTAATATGCTTAAACTCAATGAGAAGGTTGAAGTGTATCGTACAGACGCATTAAGGGCACTTAAAGCCGCTGGCAAAAGAGAGCTAAAGTTTAATTACATATTCTTAGATCCCCCATATAAGAAATTTTCTTATGAGGATTTACTTGCTAAAGTGCTGGATTATGAATTGCTGGCAGACGGGGGAACGATCGTTTGTGAACATGATGCTTCCGAAGAAATACCCGAAAAGGTACAGCATTTAACATTAATCAAAACAGAAAAGTATGGAAGTAATATAGGTGTATCTATTTTTAAGTAGGAGGTTTATCAGATGACAAGATTAGCAATATGTCCTGGCAGTTTTGATCCTGTAACGTATGGACATATCGATATTATTCAACGTGGAGCACAAGTGTTTGACCACGTAACGGTGGCTGTTTTTAACAATCAAAGTAAATCTCCATTGTTTAACGTAGATGAAAGAGTGGCCCTTCTTCAGGAAGTCACAAAGCATTTTGATAATGTCTCGGTTGATGCGTGCAATGGGTTGTTAATGGATTACGCAGAAGAAAAAAATGCTCAAGCGATTATTCGAGGACTGCGAGCAGTTAGTGATTTTGAATACGAGATGCAAATCACTTCCATGAACCGGAAGCTAAATCAAAAAATTGAAACGTTCTTTATGATGACAAACAATCAATACTCTTTCTTAAGCTCAAGCATTGTTAAAGAAGTTGCAAAATACCGAGCGAATATTTCAGATTTAGTGCCACCTCCTGTTGAAGAAGCCTTGAAAAAGAAATACGAAGCTTAAATCAGTTATTATTGTAACTGCTTTAGACTGTTGAAAAAGTTTGAACGGATATAATACGTAATCATAGGGTAGTTCCTTTATTTTTGTGTGGAGAAAAGGAACAGGAAAAAGTGCTGCTTTCCACGGGGCAAGGCGGAAAGTCTCTTCGGTGTGCGATCTCCAAGGCCTCTCCTGACTGCTCGTCCCGCAGGAGCCGTCACTTTTTCCGTTTCTTTTTATTACACTGTGCTCCTGGAACCACCAATCAATGAATACTTTGCGGCAAACTCTGTTTCCATAAGGGAACAGAGTTTTTTTAAAAAAGTGATCAATTATCGAAAAAGGTTTTTTTGGAAACGGCGATACTCCTGCGGGAGACGAATCAGGTGTGCCCCCGGAGGGCTAAACGGAGGCCATTGAAAAAGTCCTTTCTAATCTAAAAGAGCTGTTAAAGTTTGTAATTGTATCTCACGAATCGCTTGTCGGTGGATGCTTGCCGTGGGCACGGCCTCAGCTAACTTGGTCAAGAAGATCACTTGACCAAGTGGATCTTCGGCTCGCGCTGTTCCCGCGACGCACCGGACGTGCTAGTGTCGATGTTGGCCACAGGACGTGGCCGGTTTTAATCGACCAGGCGTCACCCCCGAACGCTCATCGTGGCATCGGCAGAGACCAATCTAAAACCCATTCGTATGTTCAAATATTTCTTTGAAGGTAAAACATTCGCCTACAGAAAGGGAGTCTTTTCCTAAAACACTTTATTCTATCGAACTACACAATCATAAAAATGTAGAGAAACCTTAAGTTTCTAGCTTTAAGAGGTCGGGACATAAGTAAACTTTGATATCGAGAAACGAACATTCGTATAAACGCAGATGATTAGCGTAGTCAAAATGCGGAGACTCCAGTGGAAACAGCACGAGTCGAAGATCCCGCAGAACGGTCTTTGCTTTCTGAGGAAGCTGAGGCCGTGCCCACGGAAAGCGGAGTATTTTGACGGAGCGATCGTGTACATTCGATGTAGTATAAATCATCCTAACTGATTTCAATCGAATCGTTCGGATGATTTTATGCTTTATTCAGTTTTGTCCCGCCCTGTTCACTTTTTTGCAGCTTAAGAAAAATGCTAAAGCAATAGCCACAATGGTGAAAATGGGTCCGTACATATACATGAATTCCAAATACGAATGGTTGTGATGAGCGGTTATATTCGAAACGTTAATGGAGTTGGAACTGACGATATCCGTCGTATGATAAAGTACAGTGACAATCAATACGGCTGTTACTCCGTGAATGATGCGGGCCATAAAATAGGGAGCAAATCGAATATCTGTGTCAGCTAATAGGCTGGCGATTTGAGCTTGAATGGAAAAACCATGAAAGCCGAGCATAAAGCTGGCGAGACACAACTGAGTAAGCAGTGGAGCATTAGAAGAAGTAACCTCTCCAATACCAGTGGTAAGTTCTAGTAAACCAGTTAAGATCGGGAAATGAAGATCGGATGGTACATGGAAAAGGTGTAGAATTTGATAAGAAATATCAAGTAAAAAACTATGTTTAAGCATTCCTGTCAGCACGGAAAACATAATAATAAATCCACCAACAAGAAGAAGGGTTTGTACAGATTGAATAACAGCGTCTCCTAATAGTT
Organism: Halobacillus andaensis; assembly: GCF_014636475.1. GTDB lineage: Bacteria > Bacillota > Bacilli > Bacillales > Halobacillaceae > Halobacillus_A > Halobacillus_A andaensis. The sequence continues at coordinate 798,547 of NZ_BMEL01000001.1, read as the reverse complement.
TGCCAAAAGGCCTCCCATCCTTTAATCGAGATTTATGTATGGATAAAAAGGCTTCCTTAAGTGAAAAACTGGCAGTCCGATACGAAGACCTTTGATCTCGATACCCATAAAATCGCATGAGAAATCCTACAATGATGCACCCGCCATAGTGTGCGGCTGCCAGTAGGATACCTAAACCAGGGTCCCCAAAAAAACCAACACTGACCGCACTAAGAATAAATAGCGGACTTGAAGCGTTTGTGAAAGCTACGAGCCGCTCCGCTTCTATACGAGTAACTTGTCCGTTTTTACGCAGTTCTCTTGTCCATTTTGCACCTGCTGGGTACCCGCTGGCCATTCCCATTACCCATACAAATCCTCCTGAGCCAGGCACATTAAACAACGGTCTCATAAACTTCTCAGATAGGATTCCTACCCCATGTACGACACCCAGTCCAAATAACAATTCTGCCACGATAAAAAAAGGTAATAAGGATGGGAAGACAATTGACCACCACAAGTTTAAACCTTTCGTACTTGAAGACAGTGCCACGTCAGGCATTTGAATCAGGGAAATCGTTAGATATATAATAAAAATAGTTAACAATAACGTTTTTACATATGCCAGAAGAATCACCCCGGAGCATTCTCGTTTTCTGTACTTCTAAAATCATCCATAGTAAAATGATTATAGATTTCTTATCTCTTTTACCTATTTGTACGCTCATAAGTGCCTTGCTTATTCCATAAAATAAAAGGAAGCTTCCTTAACGTTAAAACAGGGCATACTTAAGCTGATAAGAAATACCAAGGAGAGATGCGTTTTGAAGCAGCCTAAGATCGGGCTCGCACTTGGATCTGGCGGCGCTCGAGGATTTGCTCATTTAGGTGTCCTAAAAGTTTTACATGAGCACGACATTCCTGTGAATATGATTGCCGGAAGCAGTATGGGTGCGTTAGTTGGTTCATTATATGCATCAGGTCAAAAAATTGAAGATTTATATAAACTGGCCTTAACATTTAAACGGAAATACTACCTTGATTTTACGGTTCCTAAAATGGGATTTATTCAGGGGCGTAGAATTAAGGAGTATATCCGTTTATTTACGTTTGGGAAAAATATCGAGGATTTTACCATTCCAACCTCAATCGTGGCTACTGACCTGTCAGCGGGAAAAAAGGAAATTTTTCAAACAGGTCCTGCCAGTGAAGCGGTTCGCGCCAGTATAGCTATACCTGGAATTTTTGTTCCAGAGAAAATTAATGGTCGATTGTATATTGACGGAGGCGTCATCGATCGCGTGCCTGTGTCAGTGGTGAAGGATATGGGGGCCGATATCATTATTGCTGTCGATTGTGCCCATAGCAAAGCTGAGCCAAGCATACAATCGATCTATGATGTCATTATCCAAAGTATTGATATTATGCAGGATGAGTTAGCGTCTGTTACTGGGGTAGCCTCCTATACTGATGTTATGATCCGGCCGGACGTCGAGCAATTCAGCTCCAGAGCCTTCACAGATTTAGAAGAAATTGTGGAGGAAGGAGAGAAAGCAGCGTCTAGAGCAATAGACCAAATCCTAGAAAAGATGAGAGACTGGAAGGGGTCCTAAAAAAACATGAAGTCAAACAAAAGAGTAATTATTACCGGAATTATAGCTATACTTTTTGTAGCTTTCTTAGGGGCTTACCGCTTGCCTTATTATATTTATAAACCTGGAACAGCAGATGCACTACAGCCATTTGTGGAAATCGCGGATGCGTACCCAAGCGAAGGAGATATGCATTTAGTTACGGTTAGAGGAGGACAGGCAACACCAATTCAATGGGCGCTTGCGAAAGTCCGTTCTTATCATGAAGTGGTTCCTTTAGAACAAGTTCGTCCGGAAGGGATTTCGGAAGATGAATATTTTCATGCTCAACTGCAGTTAATGGAATCTTCACAAGAAGCCGCTAAAGTGGTCGCTTACGAATCAGCAGGTCGCGATATAACCATAGATTATGAAGGGGTATTCGTCGTACAGGCTTTAAAAGGAATGCCGGCTGAAGACGAATTAGAACCTGGGGATGAAATACTTAGTGTGAATGGAGAAGAAATTAGTGAGTCAGACGAACTCGTAAATTACGTAGAACGTTTAAGTGAAGGTGATGAAGTAACGTTAACCATTAAACGAGGGGATGAAACGCTTTCTAAGGATATACAAGTAGCTCCTTTCCCTGATGACCCTGATAAAGTAGGGGTAGGAATATCGCTCGTAACGGATCGATCTGTAGAAGTAAATCCCGAAGTCAATGTAAAGAGTGGAGACATTGGAGGACCTAGTGCGGGGTTAATGTTCTCCTTGGAAATGTATGACCAATTAACAGAAGAAGATATTACAAAAGGTCGAGAAGTCTGTGGTACAGGCGAGATTAATTACGAAGGGGAAGTAGGAAGGATCGGAGGGATCGATAAAAAAGTGGTAGCTGCTGATCGAGAAGGTTGTGATGTCTTTTTTGCCCCAAATGAGGGAGAAGAAGAAGGATCAAATTATGAAGTGGCTATGGAGGCAGCGGAAGATATCGGTACAGGTATGGATGTGGTAGCCGTGGATACGTTTGAAGACGCGCTAAATTATTTAAGTGAATGATAAGAAAAAGTATCTTTTCTTTAAGTGCACGCCGTATTCAATTATGAGTTTTTTAAAACAGGATGGGGAAAACTGAATAAAGCATAAAAAATCCGAACTGATTTCTGCAGAATCGTTCGGATTTTTTATGTTAAAGAGAAATTACACATCGCTCCGTCACGCACCAGGTACCAGGCACCGAAATTCACACTTGGCACTTCGCTCTTTTAAAGCTTTTCGGTACCTAGTACCATTATGAGGTTCCAGCCTCTTTTTTTAATGGATTCGAACAGGAGGGCCGTATTCTTTCTTTAAATGCTTTATTCTTTGCACAGGGGGCAGCGGACTGAAATAAGCAGCTGTTGCCCGTTCTTCAGCATCAAGAAGTGTGCTTGTCAGCTGCTGAGGCTGCGCAATAATAGGGGTTTCTATATCTTTCTTGCGACGATTTAAATAAGCTTGTCCTGTTTGATTCATTCCCAGCAGACGAACATAAGGAATGTACTCTGATTCTAAATGGAGGGAAGCTTGTTGTTTCGTAAGTCCAGTTAGAAGGTGCGTACATAACCGCTGGAGTCGTGTCCAAGTATAGCGTTTTGTTTTCAAACGATGCATGAAATCAAAAAAGGAAGTGGACGATCGAATGGTTTGCTTTAACCGATACTCAAGTCCTTCATCCATCCCGTGTATATGTTTTAACTCTTCTGTAGGGGTTGTCATGATTTTATAATGCAATAAGTTAAAATAACTTTCCCAGTCATGCCACACTTTTGACTCGTTATAATAGGTGTTAAGCTCATCAACTGTCGACTGCGGAAGGGCTAAAGAAGCATGTTCTGTTACTTCTCGATTTGCTAGAAGTTCCTTTCGTATACTTGTAGCGCTTGCCATACGACCAGAGACATGGGTATCGTGATAGTTGCTCTCTATACGCTTAATGGTTAATGGCTCTATGGCAGATGCATAAGATTTTATTTGTTTCACGTAACTATAACCTAGAATATTATTAGGCGCGGCAAAATCAAAAGCTTCCACTGAAATACCTATCGTTTCATTAGCCAAACGAGCAGCATCTGGATAAGAAAGACCTTGATCTAATCCTTCTCTTAAAGAACTTTCATAATCCTCTAAACGCTCGTTTAGATTTTGATAAGCTTCTAAGAAAGGTGTAATCGCACCATTTTCACTTCCAAAACATATGGAATCTACTTGCAAAGCATTTAAGCTTAACACAGCCCCTTTACTGAAATAGTCGCTGTGTTGGACGGCAAATATGTAAGGCAGCTCAATCACAAGGTCTACTCCAGACTGTAAAGCCGCTTTTGTTCGGTGCCACTTATCAATAATGGCAGGTTCCCCCCGTTGAAGAAAATGTCCGCTCATAACCGCAATCATACAATCAGCTTTGGACTTTTCTTTACTTTCTTTAACATGATAGGCATGGCCGTTATGAAACGGGTTATACTCAACGATAATTCCACAGGCTTTCATTTCGTTAACCTCCTTGATTGATTAAGGGAAATTCGGTATGATAGGAGAACTGTATATATTCTGCTCTTCCTATTTTATCATGGCTTTTGTGCCTTGTAAGTTGAGAAACGAATTGTTTTCTAATAAAATAAGGAGTAGTCCTAGATCTTCAGATATCTGTAAAGAAAAAATATTGACAAATAGTTAAATTGCTTTTACAATAACTCTTGTTGCCATGAGGTGATAAAAATGAAATTTCCTCTACAGAAACTTAATCAATCTGGTGATGAACCGTTTAAGTTTGAAGAAGACGTCGACGTTCGTGAATTAGAGGATATGAAGAATGATATTCGTAAAATATCCCCTGTTCATGTGCAAGGGCAAGCTGTAAAGTACGGTGATGATATTACTGTTACCTTTACAGTGAAAGGTGAAATGATCCTGCCTTGTGCGCGAACATTAGTTGATGTACCTTATCCTTTTCAGTTAGAAGGACACGAACAATTTAATGTCTCTCCTTACTATGAGGAAGAAGGCGAAAGCGAAATTCATCCGGTTCGTGGAGAAGTTCTTGACTTAACGCCATATATCAAGGAAAATATTCTATTAGAGGTTCCAACCCGTGTATTTTCAGATGATCAAGAGGTTCAGGATCAAGCTCTTACAGAAGGTAAGGGTTGGCAAGTGATTACAGAAGAACCGGAGGAAGATAAAGTAGATCCTCGAATGGCTAAACTGCAATCATTATTAAATGAAAAAGAAAACAACGATTAAGGGAAAAGATTTCCTCTTGTCAAATAAAAGGAGGTGTACAACATGGCAGTACCTAAGCGTAAAACATCTAAAAAGGTTAAAAACCAACGTCGTACTCACAAAAAGCTACACGTACCTGGCATGGTAGAATGTTCAAACTGTGGGGAGTACTCAAAACCACACCATGTTTGCAAATCTTGTGGACAGTATAATGGAAAGCAAGTTATTGCTAAGTAAAAGAAGTATAATGAAGAGCCTGAATTCACGTTCAGGCTCTTTTTTACATTATACTCTGTTCAATGATACTGTTGATATTTCTATTTGGTGAGGGAATGGAATGCGGTAAGCCATTTCCGATGGATCAACACTAATGTCTAACACAGCCTTATATTACAAAAGAGAGGGGCGTACCCATTGGAACAGGTAGAGGTCAATTGGGATGAACGAGGAGTAGTTACCATCAAGTTAAATCGCAGCGAAAAAATGAATGCGATTACAAAAGTGATGGCCAAGGAGCTCCTGCAAGTGATCGTGGAAAGTAAGAATAACCCTAAGGTCAAATGCTTAGTGATAACAGGCGCAGGTAAGGAGGCGTTTTGTGCAGGAGGAGATTTAAGGGAATTACATGGAAATTTAAAAGAAAAGGAAGCCTATCAAATATTGCACCCTATGAAACAAGTCTTGTACGAGCTAGCAACCTTTCCATTGCCTACCTTTGCCTTATTAAATGGTCAAGCAAGAGGCGGTGGATGTGAAATTGCAACGGCTTGCGATTTTCGATATGGATTAGAGGATGGAGAATACGGGTTTATACAAGGAGGTTTAGGAATTACGCCTGGATGGGGCGGAGGAGAACTTCTATATAAAAGAATTCAGGCCGATAGAGCCGCTCATTGGTTGATGGAATCGAATATGTATTCAGCTGAAGAAGCCTATCGTATTGGATGGTTACATAAAATCGTGACGAGGGAGTCACTTGACACTCACCGTCTTCTTCTAGCCCCTTTCTTACAAAAATCTCACCGTCAGCTTAAAATATTTAAATCTCAATATCTTCATTCCTTATCGATGCACAATGTGTCGTCGCATATGGAGGAGGAGGTTAAGAATTGTGCCTCTCTATGGGAATCTGAGGAGCATATTCGAGCAGTAGAAAAATTCATTAGGACAAGAAAAAAGTCTTAAAGTATAGTCTATCAATCTTCGTGTTTGCATAACTATAAGCAAACCATAGAGGAGGGATAGAATGGACGCCCCTAGGCAGGATGCTTGGAAGAAGGAAGAAGATGAGTTATTAGCGGATACAGTGCTGCAATACATTAGAGAAGGCCACACGCAGCTGGAAGCTTTTCAAGAAGTGGCAAAACAACTGAATCGTACGCCGGCCGCGTGTGGGTTTAGGTGGAATGCCACAGTGAGAAAAAATTATCAAAAGGATATTCGGCAGGCTAAGCAAGAGAGGACACACCATCGGAATACGTTGGCGACTTCGACATTAGCAAAAAATACATCGATTTCATTAGATGATGCCATCCTTTTCTTAAAAGAAATGAAACAGCATTCTCACCATGATCAACAAGAGCTGCAAACAAAGTTATATCAGCTCAGCGAGGAAAATGTACGATTGAAAAATCAAATAAAACAGTGGGAAGAGGCCTGGTCTGAAATTGATAAATTGACCAATTGGGTGAAGGACAAATACCAAAGCTCTTCTTAATTTAAAAAGGCCCTACAGATTGTTGTAGAGGCCTTGTGTGTTTATCTATACTTCTCTTTCTTCCACTCCTGATGGAAGCCAGATTAATGGATTTTCTCCTAAATCACGTTCCACATCGTACATTGCTTTTTGGAAGCCCATCTTTTCCCAAAAGTTATGGGATTTTACACGCGGATTCGTTTTTATTGGCAGTTGAAAGCTCTTGGCGAAATCAACTAGAGCCTTCCCAAACCCTTGTCCTTGATAATCTGGTAACACTTCCAGTTTCCACAACTCTAAATAATCTTGAGGCGGCTGGAAATAGTGGTCATATTTTTTTGAAACACGATAGAGGCTCATTCTTGCTACTAAAGCGTTTCCAAAATAGATGCCAAAGAAAGGTGATTCACTATCATTCTCTACAATATTGCTTTGTAGATCTTCAAACATGGCTAATTCCTGGTGTCCATATTCTTTAAAACGTTTAAATTCCTCTAACGTCTTATAGTTAACTAGAAGAGGTTGAACTTTTACTTTTGTCATCATAAAACGAATTCCCCTTTCCTAAATCTTTCTCTCCTTTCATTATAATATAAAAATATTCAGAATGAAATGAACAATTACTTCCCTCAAAATTGTTCACCATCCAAATCGTAAAATTTGCTACAATAAGAAAAAAGAGCGAAGGGAAATGGGGGACGAGCATGAAGGTTGGCATTATAGGAGGGGGAGCAATTGGGCTGTTAGCAGCTGCTTACCTTTCGCAAAACCATACAGTTTCTGTTTTTGTAAAAAGCAATAACCAAAAACAGAAATTAAATAAATACGGGGTGAAGTGTGGAGCCTTGTGCGGAACGGTAGAAGCGTATAACAACCCAGAAAATCTAGAAATCCAAGACCTCCTTATAGTTACGGTTAAACAATATGATGTACATACCATAATAAAGCAGCTTCCTTCAAACGTGCCTTGTCTGTTTTTACAAAATGGGATGGCTCATCTTAATCTCTTAGAGGGGCTGCCTAATTCTTGTGCAGTAGGAGTTGTCGAGCATGGAGCAGTTAGAATGTCTGAATATGAAGTTCAGCATACAGGCCTGGGAATGATACATTTAGCTCACTTTAAAGGTCCGCTTGATGTTGCTGCTTTAACTGATAAACTCAGCGTGCATAATTTTAGGTTTACGTTTAAAGACGATTATTGGCTTATGCTTGCTGAAAAGCTTGTTATTAATACGGTTATTAATCCCTTAACGGCACTGTTTGGTGTGAAAAATAAATATGTAATCACCAATCCCTGCCTCTGCAGATTAGCAAAACAGCTATGTGCAGAAGCTTCTCAGACGTTAAACCTTTCATTTGAAGAGCAATGGGACCGAGTGAAGCAGATTGCAGAGAGAACAGGCGCAAATCAATCCTCTATGTTAAAAGATTTACTGGAACACCGACATACAGAAGTAGATGCGATTTGCGGCTTTATACTTCAACACTCCAAGGAAAAGTCACCCTACCATTCTTTTGTGGTGGATGCTATTCACGCATTAGAAATAAAAAATATAAAAGGAGAGGCGACATGAGTGATGTTCTTGTATCTGTAATAGCCTTTGTGTTAACAGCTCCATTTCTCTTTTTATTCGTGCTCTATTTCTGTACAAGAAAGTGGTACCGAAACAAAAAGAAGGCTGTTCATCAAACGGCTCAATTAATGGTCCCAGTGTTAGTTGCTGCTGTGCATACCTTGTTAATCGTATTATTTGGCCAAGGTTTTTTTGCATGGATTCTTGTATTCTTACTTTGCTTATTAGGTCTTGCTCTGATCGTCCAGTATAAGGTATCAGAAGAGATTCGTTTCTTTAAGGCGTTTAAAGGATTCCTGCGCTTAACGTTTTTATTGTTCATGTTTGTTTATATGGGGCTGGCGACTTACGGCATTGTAGACAGAGTATTCTTGTAATAAACAGATTAGGTGAACTTCTCACTATATTTCTGTACAATACATAATGGTACATACCAACCCATGGAATAGAAGGAGAAGTTTATAAATGCGTATTGATTCAATAAGCTTAGCGGATAAAAATCCACTTATTGCAGACTATAAATATCATTTTTCTAAAGTACAGGACAAATTTGACTACCACCCTCATGGGGAAAATACGTGGCTGGACCGTCTTAACCATATTGAATCTACTTCCTACGACCGAGACCTATTAGTCGATGAGCTCATAAGAATGAATGATCAGTATGGAGCAGGTGAAGCTACGTTCACGAATATTAATAAGTTAAAAGATAAACGTGCTTCAGTTGTGGTGGGCGGGCAACAAGCTGGCTTACTGACAGGTCCTCTTTATACTGTTCATAAAATTATATCTATTCTACAGCTGTCTCGACAGAAAGAGAAAGAAGTAGGAGCCCCGGTTGTTCCTATATTTTGGATTGCCGGGGAAGATCACGATTTTGCGGAAATCAACCATATCTTTATGAAGAAAAATGGGAACATGGAAAAAATCCAAGCAGATACAGATGTGAACGAAAAATCTTCAGTCTCTGACTTACCTTTTAATCAAAAGGACATTCAGCAATGGCTGACTTCTGTTTTTCATGAATTAAATGAAACGGAACATAGTGTAGACCTACTCCACCGCTTGGAAAGTATGCTCCGTACATCCAACAGTTACAGTGATTTCTTTGCCAAGCTTGTTCATCAATTGTTTCCTTCTGAGGGATTGATCTTATTAGATGCCCACGATCAAGAAATACGCAAATTAGAATCACAGTTCTTTTTAAAAATGATTGATGAAAATCAGGTCATAGCTGAAGGTGTTCATTCCTTAGAACAGAAAAATAAACAACAAGGTTATCCTCTATCTTTAGATAGTGAAATGGATGATGCTCATTTATTCTACCACCATGAAGGGGAACGGGTTTTATTAATAAGGGATGAAAACGGGGACTTTAAAGGTAAAAAAGAGGAAGTGTCTCTAACGAAAGAGCAGCTTCGTTCGATTGCTGAAAAAAAACCGTGGCTGTTAAGCAATAATGTGGTGACTCGCCCTTTAATGCAAGAATGTCTGCTGCCTGTGCTTGCTTTTGTAGGAGGCCCCGGTGAGATCAGCTACTGGTCAGCATTAAAGCCAGGTTTTGAGGCTTTACAATTAAAAATGCCTCCCGTCGTGCCGCGTCTTTCTTTTACAATGGTGGATCGAAAATCAGAACAACATATGCAGCGCCTCCAGTTAGACGAAAAGGAAGTCATTGAACACGGAACAGCCAGTAAAAAGCTTGCATGGCTGGCTTCTACTGGAACTCCTCCTATCAGAGATCTGTCAAAAGAAGTAAAAAAGGAAATGGAGATGATCCATCAGCCTTTACGAGAGAAAGCTGCCCAATTAAGTCCGGATGTGGCTGCTTTGGCTCAGAAGAACTGGGAGTACATTGAACAATCTGTTGAGTTCTTAGAGAAACGGATGATGCAAAGTATTGAAAACCAATACCAGGATCAGTTAGAAGTGTTTGACGAACTTCATGTCCTCCTTCACCCAAATGGTGGATTTCAAGAAAGAGTGTGGAGTGTCCTCCCATGGCTGAATGCATACGGTATTTCGCTGTTTGAACAGTTAAATTCACATGATTTGTCGTTTGAACACACCCATTATCTTGTGAAAGTGTGAGTTTCTCCCCCACGATCCCCCACCTGAAAAATATTTAAATAAAACGATGAAAATCCTGCCTTCGACGGCAGGATTTTTTTTATTTACAACGAATAATTAAATATGAGTGGTGAAAAGTGGAGTGATGTGGTAGGCTGAAATTAGAAAGTGGGGTAAACTCTATGTTCATGGGCGAATTTCAGCACAACATTGATACAAAGGGACGGATCATTGTTCCCTCTAAGTTCCGCGATGAGCTTCAAGATGGCTTTGTGCTCACGAGAGGTTTAGATCAATGTTTATTCGCCTACCCTATGAATGAATGGAAATTGCTCGAGGAAAAACTGAAAAAGCTTCCATTAACAAAAAAAGACGCTCGCGCTTTTACACGCTTCTTCTTTTCTGGAGCTGTTGAATGCGAAGTCGATAAACAAGGAAGGGTTAATATTCCTCCCCCACTTAGAAGTCATGCGAAGTTAGATAAGGAATGTGTCGTTATTGGAGTGTCTAACCGTATTGAGTTCTGGAGTAAAGATCTATGGGAAAATTATTTCGAAGAATCAGAGGAGTCTTTCTCTGAGATTGCTGAAAATATGTTAGATTTTGATATTTGATCGAGAGAGAAACGAGTGAGGATATGTTTGAACATTACAGTGTATTAAAATCAGAAACCATTAAGCAGCTACATATACAGTCAGATGGGATATATGTTGATTGCACGCTAGGTGGCGGAGGGCACTCAGAAGAAATAGCTTCTAGACTTGACCGCGGCCATTTGATAGCGTTTGATCAAGATATCCATGCACTAAATGCTGCTCGTGAACGCTTACAACCTTATGAAGATAAAATTACATTTATTCACGCTAATTTTAAACAGTTAGAAGAAAAGTTGGCGGAGCTAAATATTGAACACGTAGATGGAATTTTGTATGACTTAGGGGTCTCCAGTCCTCAGCTGGATGTTGCAGATCGAGGGTTCAGCTACCATAACGATGCGCCTCTTGATATGAGAATGAATCAATCGAGTGAGCTATCTGCCTGGCATGTCGTAAATGAATGGGCTTACGAAGATCTTGTAAGGATTTTCTTTAGATATGGAGAAGAGAAATTCTCCAAGCAAATTGCAAGAAAGATTGAAAACGCAAGAAAAGAAACAACTATAGAAACAACTGACCAACTAGTAGAACTTATTAAAGAAGGAATTCCAGCGCCGGCAAGGCGTAAAGGGGGTCATCCAGCAAAGCGAATTTTTCAAGCGATCCGTATTGCTGTAAACGATGAACTTGGCGCGTTTCAGGATACGCTCCATCAAGCTGCACGAGTCGTATCTGTCGAAGGTAGAATTGCCGTCATTACCTTTCATTCACTAGAGGACAGGCTGTGTAAGCAAGCGTTTAAGAAGTGGAGCACCAACCCTCCACTGCCAAAAAACATTCCAATGATTCCAGAAGAAAAACAACCTCCTTTCAAATTAGTTACTAGAAAGCCTATTATAGCGAACGATGAAGAATTAGATGATAACCGTAGATCAAGATCAGCGAAGTTAAGAGTCGTGGAAAAGATAAAACCATGGTCAGACTCATTTACATTTGAAGAAGGGTGGAAGCAAACATGAGTATAGAAAGAGCGAGAAAGCTTCAGCAGCCAATGGAGAAGCAGCAAGAACAGCAACAGGTCAAAGTTAAAGTTCAGAAGAAACAGTGGGTTAGTACCGGAGAGAAAGTTTTATACTCTATGGCCACAGGGCTGGTGGTTATTGCTTCTGTATTTATGGTGCAATTTTCTTCTACAACTGATACACTAAACCGTGACATTCAAAAAATGGAACAAAAAATTGGACAGCAGCAGTCGGTCAATGACAACCTGGCTTATGAAGCGAAAGAGTTAAGCAATCCGGATCGTATCTTGCAAATTGCTAAAGATAACGGACTTGAAATGCAAAATGCAGAAGTGAAACAAGCGGGTGTCGTTGGAAACTAACAGAAACAGGTGAATCTTTATGAAAAGCTCAAATACCCATAAAGGCGCCGCGGTTTTAATCTTACTATTCTCTGCGATTTTTTTAATTATTACGGGCCGGTTCTTGTATATTCAGTCCACCGCCGAAATTGAAGGCGTGAATTTAAATGAATGGGCAGAGGAAGCTCGTACGAGTTCGTATTCTTTAGATGCCGATCGAGGCAATATTTACGATAAAAATGGGATGTTATTAGCTTACGATCGACCTACATATAAACTATATGCGGTGGTCGATCCTGAATATTCCCGTTCAGAAGAGGAGCCAGAACATGTGACGAATCCGGAAGAAACGGCGTCTGTGTTGGCTCCTTTCTTGAATATGGAAGAGAATGAAATCGAGCAGCGAATAACCGAGGCGCAAGAGGACGGAAGGTTTCAAGTTGAATTTGGAAGCAATGGACGCGATTTATCTCAAGACGTGAAAGATGAAATTGAAGATCAAGAATTAAGCGGCATCAATTTTGAAGAAGAGTCTAAGCGGTACTATCCAAACGGTACATTTGCTTCTCACATTATTGGATTCGCTCGTACGGAAGACGGTCATATTACCGGAGTTACCGGTGTTGAAAAGCAAATGGAAGATTATTTACGTGAGAGCAAAGGTCAAATTTCTTATGAGCGAGATAAGTATGGTTCAAGACTGCTTGATCCTAATGAAATCTTACAAGAACCTGATCATGGGGAAGATGTTCATTTATCCATTGATCAGAAAATCCAGACGTTCTTAGAAGATGCGATGGCAACCGTGGATGAGCAATATGAACCTGCTAAAATTATGGCAGCAGTTATGGATCCTAAAACAGGAGAGGTAGTGGCTTTAGGCAATAGACCAAGCTATAATCCAAACGATTTGGGAGAGGTAGATAACTGGTATAACGATATAATCTCGGATTCTTTTGAACCAGGTTCAACGATGAAAATGTTCACATGGGCCGCAGCGATTGAAGAAGGTGTCTATAATGGCGAGGACAACTTTAAATCAGGATCCTATGAAGTTTCCGGAAGTACGATTCGTGACCATAACCGTGAAGGCTGGGGCGACATTTCCTACGATGAAGGTTTTGAACGTTCCTCTAACGTAGCTGCAGCAAAGCTGGGATACGACTTAGTAGGTCCAGAAAAATTCAGGGGTTATTTATCGGATTTCCATCTGGATGAAAAATCAGGCATTGATTTACCTAACGAAGGTGAAGGGCGCATATTATATGACTATGATATTGAAAAAGTAACGACTGCGTTTGGCCAGGGAACAACAACTACTCCATTACAATTAATGACCGCAGCGACGGCAATTGCGAATGATGGCAAAATGATGAGGCCTTACACTTTATCGAAAGTGACTTCTAGTGAGAATGGAGAAATTTTAAACGAGAAGGAACCCGAAGTCATTGATGAGCCTATATCAGAGGAGACAGCGAGTCAGATGAGAGATCTACTCGGACGTGTCGTTTCTGGGGAAAACGGTACAGGGGCTCCATTTGAATTAAATGACTATTCTTTGGGAGGAAAAACAGGAACTGCTCAAATTCCTAAAGAAGGCGGCGGCTACCTTACAGGGAAAGAAAATCATATTTTTTCTTTTCTAGGTATGGCCCCAGTGGAAGATCCTGAACTACTAATGTACGTGGCTGTGAAACAACCAAAACTAGACGTGACAGAAACAGGATCAGAACCAGTTTCCTTTATTTTGAAATCTGTAATGGAAAACAGCCTCCATTATCTTGATATTAACCCAGATCAAAATAATGACCATAAAGTAGAAGAGCATGAAATGAAAGATTATATAGGTGAAGATACAGTTAAGGTTGAGAAGGATTTGAAGAAAGACTTTAGTCAAGTTACTGTGGTTGGAGATGGAGATGAAGTAACTGAAACGTTACCACAACAAGGAACGACGTTGTTAAGTGATCAGCGGATCATCATTATAACCGATGAGCCGAAGATGCCTGATATTACTGGTTGGTCTTTACGAGATGTGCAAAAGCTTGCCGAGCACTTTGACTTAAAAGTAGAAACGATGGGTGATGGTTACGTGGACCAGCAAAGTATAAAAGAAGGTTCAAATATTAAGGAAGAAGGTTATTTGGTAGTAGAGCTCTCTACACCTGAATAAACAGCTTAAGGCAGTGTTCTAATCGTTTTCAGATTGCATATAGTGATACAAGCCTACTCTATCGATTTTTTAAAGGGGTTATGGATATGAGAAGAGTATCACAGGTAATCGTAAGAAAGCGATTAGTCGCTGTTTTTTTTGTGGCTTTACTTATTTTTACTGTTATTGTAGGAAGGTTAGGGTATGTTCAATTCGTTCTCAGTGATTTTCTAGTGGAGCGAGCCGAGCAGTCATGGGGCAGAGATATAACGTTTGAGCCTGAACGGGGAAAAATCATGGACACGAACGGAGAAGTTTTAGTTGGTAATCAATCAGCTCCAACTGTTATGGTCGTACCAAGACAAATTAAAGAACCAGAAAAAACCGCTGAGCAATTAGCGGATATTTTACAAATGAGTGTTGAAAAAGCGTATTCACACGTAACGAAGCAAGTTTCTATTGAAAAGCTGCATCCTGAAGGACGGAAGATTTCTGAAGACAAAGCTGATGCCATTCAAATGTTAGATTTACCAGGCGTTTACATTGCTGAAGACTCTGAGAGATATTATCCAAATGGAGCTTTTTTATCTCATGTGCTTGGTTTTAGTGGGATTGATAACCAAGGATTACTAGGGTTAGAGTCGTATTATGATGAGGAGTTGAAAGGGGAACAAGGCGCTCTATCTTTTTTCTCGGATGCAAAAGGAAAGCGTATGCCCGACATAGCAGATACATACACTCCTCCAGTGGATGGAAAGGATTTACAGTTAACGATTGATTACAACGTTCAATCCATTGTTGAACGCGAATTGGACATGGCGGAAGCTAAGTATAATCCTGATGGTGCGATAGCCATTGCGGTTGACCCTAAGACGGGAAAAGTAAAAGCGATGGCTTCTCGACCAAACTTTCATCCCAGCCAATATCAAGATGTTGAAGCTTCCATATATAATCGAAACTTGCCAGTATGGAGCACCTATGAGCCAGGATCGACATTTAAAATTATTACGCTCGCGGCTGCGCTTGAAGAAGGGTTAGTCAATTTAGAGGACGAGCACTTTCATGACTCTGGCTCTGTTAAAGTGGGAGGAGCCACGCTTCATTGCTGGAAGAGCGGCGGCCATGGAGATCAGACTTATTTAGAGGTTGTACAAAATTCATGTAACCCAGGCTTCGTCCAATTAGGAGAACGTTTAGGGAAAGATAAATTGTTTGAATATATTAAACGGTTTGGTTTTGGGCAGAAAACAGGGATTGACCTAGAAGGAGAAGGAAGCGGGATTTTGTTCCAGCCTGAACAAATAGGACCTGTAGAACAAGCGACCACGGCATTTGGTCAAGGTGTATCGGTTACTCCCATTCAGCAAGTAATGGCCGTAGCTGCAGCTGTGAATGGCGGTTACTATTATGAGCCATACGTACAAGAGGCGTGGCTTGATCCCGTAAGCGGGGAAGTGCTGGAGGAAAAAGAACCGAATATGATGAAAAGGGTCATTTCTGAAGAAACCTCTGCGGAAGTACGTAAATCGTTAGAAAGTGTTGTGGCAAAAGGAACAGGTCGAAGCGCCTATGTAGAAGGGTATAGAGTCGGAGGGAAAACCGGAACAGCTCAAAAAGTAGGAGAAGATGGAAAATACATGAGTAACAACCACATTGTTTCATTTATTGGTTTTGCTCCAGCTGATGATCCTGAGCTTGTCGTTTACCTTGCGATCGATAATCCTAAAGGTACTGTTCAATTTGGGGGAGTTGTGGCTGCCCCGATTGTAGGTTCGATTATGGAAGACAGTTTACGGTCTTTAGGAGTAAAACCGCGTAAGGACGGTCTAGATAAAGAGTATGCGTGGCCAGATGAACCCCTGGTGGAAGTCCCGGATGTGACTGGAATGAAGAGAAAAGAAATTAGGGAAGTGCTTACTACACTGCATGTAGAATCAAGTGGTGAAGGAGATGAAGTAGTAGCACAAGCTCCAAAAGCAGGCGTGAAAGTACCTAGTGATTCAACCATTCGATTGTATTTTAATGATGATTGACTTTTCTAAATTTAGGAGAATACCATACACTTTTACGATTTTTTGCTATAATGAAAAAGAATGTGGACAGTTAGGATGGTATGAATGAATATTACAAAATTACTTGAATCAATCCCTTATTATAAAACCAATCAAAGCATTGATGAACTTGAGATCAACGGAGTATCGATGGATTCGCGCTCTATTGATTTAGGTGATGTTTTTGTATGTATTATTGGAAGTGAATCCGACGGGCACGATTTCGTGCACGCCGCCATAGACCAAGGCGCAGCTCTCATTATAGCGCAGCGAGAATTGGATGTGGATTTTCCTGTTGTTACCGTAAATGATACGACAAAAGCGTTAGCTATGATTGCGTCAACTTTTTACAATTATCCGACGGAACAGGTTCATACCATAGGTGTTACTGGTACAAATGGCAAGACAACCATTACGTATTTGCTGGATGAAATCTTTACGTTAAACAATCATACGACGGCCACGATTGGAACCATACAAATGAATATAGCAGGACAGACGTATCCAGTTAAAAATACAACGCCAGATGCTTTGTCTCTGCAGCAAAGCTTTAATCAAATGCTGAACCATGGAGTAGATACAGCAATTATGGAAGTATCTTCCCACGCACTGGACCAAGGTCGGGTATATGGCTGTGACTTTAATGTGGCTATTTTCACAAATTTAACTCAAGACCACTTAGATTATCACGAAAGTATGGACGATTATCTTCGGGCTAAGTCCCTATTGTTTGCTCAGTTAGGGAACGGGTATAATATGGAACGGGAAAAATTCGCAATCATAAATCAGGATTCGCCGTTCGCTCATAAATTAATTCGTTCCACCGCTCAGCCAACATTAACATACGGCATTCATTCTGAAGCGGATATCACTGCAAAACAAATATCCCTTCACGAAAAAGGAAGTTCTTTTGTCTTATCAACTCCTAATGGTGAGGTTTCCATAGAGAGTCCTTTAATGGGAATGTTTAGTGTTTATAATATGTTAGCTTCTGCTGGAGCGGCTATTGTGTCCGGGGTGGATCTCGCTGTCATCCAACAATCGTTTAAGCAGACAAAAGGTGTGCGTGGACGTTTTGAACCTGTACTTGAAGGTCAGTCATTTGGTGTTGTCGTCGATTACGCTCATACACCCGACTCATTAGAAAATGTTCTAAATACAATGCAAGAATTTTGCAAGAGTAAAATTCGTGTAGTAGTAGGCTGTGGTGGTGACCGCGACCGTACAAAACGCCCGTTAATGGCTGATGTTGCAATGAAATATGCGGATCAGGCCATTTTCACGTCTGATAATCCACGAACAGAAGATCCTGAAGTCATTCTTAACGATATGACCTCTCATTTAGATGGGGATTTCATCGTGGAAGAGAACAGAAGAAAAGCGATTGATATTGCCATTACTAACTCTGAGCAGGGAGATATGGTTTTAATTGCAGGCAAAGGACATGAAACGTATCAAGAAATTAATGGAGTCCGCCATGATTTCGATGATCGCGAAGTAGCGAGGGATATATTATTGAAGGTTAAGGGGAGTCAGATGTAATGTTTAAGGTAAAGGAATTAGCTTCATATTTTCCTAACGGAAGGGGAGCGACTCAAGACTCCATACAAATTCGTGAAGTCATGACAGATACTCGCGTAGAAAAGAAACAAAGCCTTTTCGTTCCACTTGTTGGTGAAAATCATGATGCTCACCGCTTTTTAATGAATGCGATAAAAATGGGAGCAGTAGCAGCTCTTTGGCAAGAAGATCACGAATTACCAAAGGAAATTCCCACCGAGTTTCCTGTATTTTTCGTCGAGGATACTCTCCGGGCATTGCAGGAGACATCCTCGTTTTATTTGCGTAAAGTAAATCCAGTTGTCGTTGGAATTACGGGCTCAAATGGAAAAACGACGACGAAAGATCTAACAGCTTCGGTACTACAAGTGAAATATCGAACACATAAGACAGCAGGGAACTTTAACAATCATGTAGGCATGCCGCTGACGATTTTATCAATGCCTTTAGATACGGAAGTCGCTGTTCTAGAAATGGGCATGAGTCAAGCAGGAGAGATTTCTTTATTATCTAAATTAGCTCAGCCTCGACACGTCATGATCACCAATATTGGAGAATCTCATATTGAATATTTAGGTTCTCGTGAGGGGATTGCTAAAGCAAAGCTGGAAATTCTAGATGGATGGCAGCAGGGAAGCTTTATTTTTGATGGAGATGAAGAGTTGTTGAGAAAATATCATCAAACTCCTCAGGCTTTTGCATGTGGGTTTCAGTCTTCCTCAGATGTGGTGATCAACGATATCGTACTAGAAGAAAACCGCAGTTTGTTTACGATTGATGAAGATCTATACGAGCTGTCGATGTCTGGTAAACACAATGTTAAAAACGCCTCATATGTGGTCACTCTAGCTAAAGAACTGGGTCTTACGGTTAAAGAGATACAAACGGGTTTAAAACAATTGCAAATGTCTGGGATGCGTTTTGAGAAACATATGGGCTTAAATGGTGCCTTAATTATTAATGATGCGTACAATGCATCTCCCACTTCGATGAAAGCAACCATTGAAATTATTTTAGAGTTGAAGTCTAAGTCTAAAAAAATACTTATATTAGGTGATATGTTTGAGCTCGGTGCTCATGCTGATCAGCTGCATAAAGAAGTTTCAACGGCCATTACTGAAGAAATTTCTGCTGTCTACACGGTTGGAGAGCATGCCGCTCAAATCATTGAAGGTATGAAGGAAAGAAACTTAGACATTGAAACAAAGCATTTCAAAGATAAAGATTCGTTGAGTCATCACGTTCAACAACAACTAAATTCTGATACGGTCGTTTTACTTAAGGCTTCAAGAGGTATGAAACTAGAAGTCCTGTTAAATGATCTATTGGATGAGTGAAGACGACAACGAAGGAGGAAAATTAAATGAACGACTATATCTTATTACTAACCATGGCACTATCATTCATACTCACAGTCGTTATTTCGCCAATTATTATCCCCTTTTTAAGGCGACTTAAATTTGGCCAAAGTATACGAGATGAAGGGCCGAAATCTCACCAGAAGAAATCTGGCACACCTACAATGGGCGGAGTTATGATCTTAATCTCTATCGCAATCACTACGATTGTCTCTTCCTTTTGGTATATTTCAGAACCGAGTCAAGTACATATCTTTATCGTTTTATTTGTACTGATAGGATACGGTTTACTTGGATTCTTAGATGATTATATTAAAGTAGCTTTAAAGAGAAACCTTGGTTTAACATCAAAGCAGAAAATGCTTGGCCAAGTGATTATTGCCATAGTAGTGTATTTCATATTACAACAAAACGGATTCTCTACCTATATTGAGATTCCAGGAACAGCGATAGAATTGGAGCTGGGCTTCGGCTATGCGTTACTCATTTTAGTTATGCTCGTAGGCGGCTCTAACGCCGTAAACTTAACGGATGGACTGGATGGGTTACTAGCTGGAACAGCAGCTATCGCGTTTGGTGCTTTTGGTATTCTAGCCTGGATCACGGGTGGAAATATGGAAGTCGCTGTTTTCTGCCTGGCTGTTGTCGGAGCATTATTAGGATTTCTTGTCTTTAATGCTCACCCCGCGAAAGTATTTATGGGAGACACAGGTTCATTAGCTTTAGGTGGAGCGATTGCTGTCGTTGCTATATTGACAAAGCTGGAATTGCTGCTCGTTATTATCGGAGGAATCTTTGTTATCGAAACTCTGTCAGTTATTCTTCAAGTGGCTTCGTTTAAGACGACGGGAAAACGAATTTTCAGAATGAGTCCGCTTCATCATCACTACGAATTAAAAGGATGGTCAGAATGGAGAGTAGTGACCACATTCTGGGCTGTAGGATTTATTTTCGCTTTTCTTGGGGTATATATTGAGGTGATGTTTGGATGAAACAACTAAACACGAATGCTTTTCCTTACACTAAGGTCTTTGTCTTAGGATTAGCGAAAAGTGGTTCAGCAGCAGCTCATCTGTTGTTAGACAGTGGGCTCGATGTAACGGTCAATGACTTAAAGGCAGATGAAAACAGTGCGGATATTACAGAGTTAAAAGATAAAGGGGCTTATGTGGTGACGGGGAGTCACCCCCTTCATCTCCTGGATGATATAGAATTAGTTGTGAAAAACCCGGGAATTCCTTATGAGAATCCGATGATCAAAGAAGCAGAAAAGCGAAGAATCCCTATCGTTACGGAAGTAGAACTGGCTGGTCAGCTTCACGAAGGCAATCTTATCGGTGTGACGGGATCTAATGGAAAGACGACGACCACTACGCTTATTTATGAGTTCATGAAAGAAAATCAGTCGCCGGTTAAAATCGCTGGAAATATAGGTGAAGTTTCATGTGAGGTGGCTCGTACGACCAGTGAAGATGAAACGATGGTCGTTGAATTATCTTCTTTTCAACTTCTAGGAATTGAGAAGTTTTCTCCTCATATTGCAGTTCTGCTTAACCTATTTGAAGCCCATTTAGATTATCACCATAGTTTAGAAAATTATCATGCAGCCAAAGCCAATATTGTTAAAAATCAAAGTGCTGAAGATTACTTTGTTTATAACGCGGATGATCCGGCTATCGTTTCCTATCTTAAGTCAGCACCATCCCGGCTCGTTCCTTTTTCAATTAAAAAGAAAGTGGATGGAAGCTGGAGAGATGAAGAAGCTATTTACTTTAAAGAAGAAAAAATTATGGATCGAAAAGATATTGTGTTAGTAGGCGAGCATAATTTATCTAACATTTTAGCTGCCATAGCAGCTGCTAAATTAAGCGACGTTTCCAATGAAGCGATTAGGAGAGTACTTACTACCTTTAAAGGTGTCGAACATCGCATGGAATTCGTAACGAAAAAACACCAGATTTATTTTTACAATGACTCAAAAGCGACCAACATATTGGCAACAACGAATGCGCTGAAAGCATTTGATCAGCCAGTTGTTCTGTTAGCAGGTGGACTTGATCGTGGAAATGAATTTGATGAATTGATAGATCCTCTGGTCAACGTAAAGGCACTCGTCGTGTTCGGTGAAACAGCACAGAAGATTGCAGATGCTGGGAAGAAAGCAGGCATCTCATCGATTGCATTTGCAGAGACGATGAATGAGGCTGTAAAAGCGGCTTATTCATTTGCTGAGTCAGAAGAGGTCATTCTACTTTCTCCGGCATGTGCTAGCTGGGATCAATATAAGACATTCGAAGAAAGAGGTCATATGTTTAAAGAAGCTGTGCATAAGCTGTAATAAGGGCTTATGTACAAGCATTTAAGCCCTGGTTTCCAAATGGGAGGTAGGGCTTTTTTATGCGCTCAAATGAACAAAAGCCAGATGTATGGTTAATCATTTCAATCTTATGCTTGCTGGTCATAGGAATTGTAATGGTTTATAGCTCCTCAAGTATATGGTCCGAATACAAATTTAATGATTCCTGGTTTTATGCTAAACGACAAATTCTTTTTGCCTCTTTAGGTCTCATTGCCATGTTTACTTTATCCAAAATTCCTTATTTTGTATGGTACAAGCACGCAAAACTAATTGTAGCCGTATGTCTGTTGTTTCTAATTCTTGTTTTAATTCCAGGGGTTGGAATGGTTCGTGGTGGAGCAAGAAGCTGGATTGGCATTGGAATGTTCAGCATTCAGCCGTCCGAATTTATGAAATTAGGATTAATCATTTTTTTAGCGAAGTTTTTATCGATCAGACAAAAAAGAATCGTCTCATTTCAAGAAGGCTTCCTGCCAGGTTTAGCTATTATTCTCGTGCCCTTTGCCCTCATCATGCTGCAGCCTGATCTAGGTACGGGAGTAGTAATGGTAGGTACATGTTTAGTGATGATGTTTGTAGCCGGAGCTCGAATTGCCCACTTTATGTTAATTGTAGCGGGCGGGGTAGCTGGTATGGTAGGACTAATTGCTTCAGCGCCTTATCGAATTCAGCGAATTACGGCTTTTCTTCATCCTTGGGAAGACCCGTTAGGTAGTGGATTTCAAATTATTCAATCCTTATATGCGATCGGACCTGGAGGATTATTGGGTCTCGGATTAGGGAAGAGCATGCAGAAGTTTTTTTATTTACCTGAACCGCAAACCGACTTTATTTATTCTGTACTCGCTGAAGAACTGGGTTTTCTTGGAGGCTCGTTCGTTTTAGTCCTTTTCTTTATCCTATTGTGGAGAGGAGTTCGTGCCAGCCTGCATGCGTCTGACTTGTTTGGAAGCCTACTAGGACTGGGGATTGTCGGAATGATTTCTATTCAAGTAATGATAAACGTGAGTGTAGTAACTGGATTAATCCCAGTTACGGGCATTACACTGCCTCTAATTAGCTATGGGGGCTCCTCTCTGACTCTTACATTAGCGGCACTAGGCTTATTGCTGAGTGTCAGTCGATATTCGAATGAACCTTAACCGCACTAGAAATGGTGCGGTTTTTACTAGCTTGTAGAGAAACCAATGATGTGCCTCCTCGGACTTTTTTGCGAAACAACTGAAAAAGTCCTTTCTAATCTAAAAGAGCTGTTAAAGTTTGTAGTTGAATCTCACGAATCGCTTATCGGTGGATGCTTGCCGCGGGCACGGCCTCAGCTAACTTGGTCAAGAAGTTCATTTGACCTAGTGGATCTTCGGCTCGCGCTGTTCCCGCGACGCACCGGACGTGCTAGTGTCGATGTTGGCCACAGGACGTGGCCGGTTTTAATCGACCAGGCGTCACCACCGAACGCTCATCGTGGCGTCAACAGAGATCAATCTACAAACTCATTCGTATGTTCAATTATCTACTCCTAAAACCATCTATACGTTGTCTGGCGTGGAGAGGGGAAAAAGCCCGTTGTGATAAAAGGAGAGGAAAAAGAAACGACTCCGGTAGGACGGGCAAACAGGAGAAGTGAAGCAACTCTATTGCAGCGAGGGAGCATAAGGGGTACCAGGTACCGAAAAGCTGTAAAAGAGCGAAGTACCAAGTGTGAATTTCGGTACCTGGTACCCGGTGACGATTTAATGCTTTATTTAGATTTTCCCAGCCTGACTTATTTTGGTTTAAAGGAGGTTTAAACGTGGTAATACAATTTAGGTTGTTAGTAACCATGCGTCCATCTTTTGGCCTCGAAAATAAACGGAATAATCCTATAAAACAATTAGATTCTCTTACATAATTAGGTGATTAGATATGATATAATGGGAGATATGTAGAGGGCTGAATAAAATGCTCTATTTTTTATAAGAATGGAAATGGCAGCAAGGAGAAATGCGAATCATGCCAGAAAAAAAAGTTGTTTCCATAGAGGATCGAATACCGAAGCTAAAACAAATTCGAAAGAAAAAGGCAAACCGAAGATTAACCCAATATTTATCAATTTTATTTCTACTCATATCCATTGTCGTTTATTTACAATCACCGTTAAGCCACGTAAGTAAGGTTGAAATAGAAGGGAACCGATTTGTAAACGAGGACGAGGTGAAGGAGTTATCAGGAGTCACAACGTCGACAAATATTTGGCAGGTAGATCCAGCAGAAATTGAGAAAAAAGTTTCTGAACATTCTCAAGTTATGGGAGTTAGTGTAAAAAGGAATCTCCCCAGCACGATTGTGGTTGAAATTGAAGAAGCTGAACGTATCGGTTACATACAATCAGAGGGTCAATTTCAACCCATTTTAGAAAATGGTGAAAAATTAGATTCTACTGGTGAGTTACCTGGTGGAGATGCGCCTATATTAAAAGAATTTAGCGAATCTACTTATTTAGAAGAGATGTCGAAACAGTTAAAGGATTTACCTCAAAGTATTTCCAGTCTCATATCAGAAATCCATTATACTCCTAATGATGAGAATCCTTATTTAATTACCCTTTATATGAATGATGGCTTTGAAGTACAAGCTTCGATCCGGACGTTTTCTGAGAAAATTACGGCCTATCCTTCCATAGCCTCTCAAATTGAAGAAGGACAAAGAGGAATCATCCATATTGATGTGGGGGCTTACTTTGAAGCTTATCCTGATTCAGAAGATGAAGAAGATGAAAACGCTGAAGACGGAGAAGGTGAAGAAGAGAACCAGGAAATCGATCTAGAGGCTGATGAAGAAGGAGAAGAAGTGGATGAGGAACAGGGTGAGTAAACTGATGCTCTCTATGCTCTTACTATTTTCTGGTTTTCTCATTACTTTTACTTATCATCAGTCAAGTTCGTCTCCAAAGATGGTTCAATTAAATGAAGATGCAGAATGGCCAGAAGAATTTGAGTTCCAACAGCAATTACTTGAATTAGAAAAAAGCAATAAACAATTGAGAGAAGAATTACAGCGTAAACGTACGGAAGTGGTGAACCTTGAAGACGAAATCGCTAATTCTGAGAAGACAGTCAGCGATTATGTAAATAAAAAGAAACAGCTTCAACTGCTTGCTGGCGAACTTTCGGTTGAAGGTGAGGGAGTATCTGTACAACTACAAGATGCAGCCTATATACCAGAGGACGGCCAAGTGAACGATTATATCGTACATGAAACCCATGTATTCGAAGTCATTAATGAATTGTTAAGTGCTGGTGCAAAAGCAGTTTCTGTAAATGGACAGCGTCTTCATAGTGACAGCTACATTTCTTGTACAGGCCCCGTCATTACAGTAGATGGCGTTCAGCATCCAGCTCCGTTTGTCATCGAAGCGATTGGAAATCCAGATGTACTTCAGTCCAGCCTGGAACTAACTGGAGGGATTGAAGAACGACTGCAAGAGGATCATGTGGATGTGGATATAAATGTAGAAAGAGTATCCATTGATGCTCGTTCGACTTTAGAAGGAAGAGCATCATGAAAAATAAGTGGAGTTGGGTAAATGGCATTATTTTTTTAGCGATTGGATTTCTAGTGGCTATACAAATGGATTCTCCAAGAGATCATGCTAATGAAATAGAAGAATACAACGGCAAAGATGAATGGGAAGTGCGCGAAGGATTAATCGCAGAACAGGAAATTCAACAAGGATTGTTAGACAGCATTAAAGAGACGGATCAAACACTCTCTGATTATGAAGAGCAAGGTAAAAGACAACAAATTCGCACCTTAAAAAGTTCGATAGAGAAATTAGAAGAAGAGCTCGGGTTGAGTGAGGCAAGCGGGGCAGGCGTCACCATGACAATATCTCCTATCTTCTTTGAAAACGAGGATGGGGCAGACGTATACCCTAGTTTGTCTCCATTAATGCTCAGTCACTTGATTAATGAAATGAATACGTTCGGAGCTAAAGATATTGCGGTTGAAAATGAACGCTATACCCTCATTACTCCCATCCGGAATGTAAATGGCGAGACCTACATGAACAATCGCCCCGTCCCTTCTTTACCTCTTAAAATCAAAGCTATTGCTGAAGACCCAGAGGCACTGAAAAGTTATTTAGATGGCAGTCAAATCATTCAAGTTCTTGCTATAGAAGATATGGACGTGGAAATTCAAGTGAACGAGGAAGTAACACTGCCTCCGTATAAAGATCCGTTAAATTTAAAAGATTTAACAGAAAGCACCGCAGAAAAGGCAGGAGAATCATAATGTGGCTTCCTATTATTTTTTTAATGATTGGGTTATTACTGGGCTTTATGACAGATGTCGCCGTTCCAGATGCCTATTCTCATTATTTGGCTGTTGTTGTTTTAGCTGGATTTGATACACTTTTAGGAGGAGCAAGAGCTCACTTGGAAAAACAATTTAGTGATAAAGCTTTTATTGGCGGATTTCTCCTGAATGTGGTGTTTGCTTCTAGTCTCGTCTTCCTAGGAAGACAATTGGGAGTTGAGTTGTATTTGGCAGCTGTATTCGCGCTTGGTGTGCGTATGTTTAACAATTTAGGCCGCCTTCGTCGAATCTTGATCGACGAAAAGAAGATATTCCAGTAAATTCAAAAAAGTGAAAAGAAATTAAAGGAAATTTTAATTCATTGTGGAAAACAAATTATATACAAGTTATTCCAGTAGTGAAAACGCTCGTTTACGGTGTTTATCAATTCATTTACGTTTATATTGCAAAGATTGTTTTTTTGTAGTAAAAACGATATGATTTTAAGTACTTATATGGCTTGTAACAGGAGGTGCGTCACTGGTGAATGAAAATGAAGTTTTAGTAAGTTTAGATATAGGTACAAGCAGAATCAAAGTCATTATTGGTGAAATCATGAATGATTCTTTAAATATAATCGGCGTGGGTTCAGCTAAGTCAAATGGCATGAAAAAAGGTGCGATCGTAGATATCGATCAAACCGTTCAATCGATAAAGTCAGCAGTTGAACAAGCAGAGCGAATGGTAGATATGAAAATCGAACGTGTCGTGGTAGGGGTAAATGGAAATCATGTCCAATTGCAGCCTTGTCACGGGGTAGTGGCTGTATCCGCGGAAAATAGAGAAATTGGTGACGAAGATATCGCTAGAGTCATCGATGCCGCTCAAGTCGTATCTGTACCGCCAGAGCGAGAAATCGTCGATGTAATTCCTGAACAATTTATTGTGGATGGGCAAGATGAAATTACAGATCCCCGCGGAATGATCGGGGTGCGCTTGGAAATGGAAGGCATGATCATTACTTGCGCTAGGACAGTGTTACATAACACGTTAAAATGTGTTGAAAGAGCAGGCTTAGAAGTATTGGACGTTTGCCTGCAGCCGCTAGCGGCCGGGACTGTTTCTCTTTCTAATGATGAAACAAATCTTGGTGTTGCACTAGTAGATGTTGGTGGAGGGTCGACCACGGTATCCATCTTTGAAGAGGGATATCTCAAAGGGACAAGTCTTCTTCCATATGGCGGCGATAATATAACGAAAGACCTATCTATAGGATTGAGAACGTCAACAGAAGAAGCAGAGAACATTAAACTTGAATACGGGCATGCCTTTTTTGATGATGCGAGTGAAGAAGAAACATTTTCTGTCACAATTATCGGAAGTAATCGTCAACAATCGTTCAATCAGTTGCAAATCTCTGATATGATTGAGGCAAGGCTTGAAGAAATTTTTGTTTTTGCGGCTAAAGAACTACAGCGTATGGGAGTTCAAGATTTACCAGGAGGATTTGTACTGACTGGTGGAGCAATGAATATGCCTGGTGTACTAGAATTAGCACAGGATGTCTTCCATTCCAATGTAAGGTTAGCCATTCCAGACTATTTAGGTGTACGAGAACCACAGTACACAAGTGGTGTTGGAATATTGCAATTTGCTTACCGTAATGCGAAAATACAAGGAAAAGAATTATTCCCAGCAGTATCGACTCAGTATGATCAGCCTGCTCCTCAGAAGCAGAAGCGAGTTTCTAAACAACAATCAAAAGAACAGAATAGTAAGCCAAAGGAGAAAAAAGAATCAGGCTTTTCTAATTTATTAAAGTATTTCTTTGATTAAAAATGAAACCCTTTATAAACGAACAGTCGATCATGAATCTTGTAATCTTGTAGAAATAGGAGGAACGGATGATGTTAGATTTTGATACGAGTATGGATCAGTTAGCAACAATTAAAGTAATAGGTGTCGGTGGCGGCGGTAGTAACGCTGTTAACCGAATGATAGAGCACGGCGTGCAAGGTGTGGAATTTATTGCTGTAAACACCGATGCTCAAGCGTTAAATTTGTCAAAAGCAGAAGTTAAAATGCAAATTGGCGGTAAATTAACTCGCGGATTAGGTGCAGGTGCTAACCCGGAAGTTGGTCGGAAAGCTGCCGAAGAAAGTAAAGAACAGATTGAAGAAGCTCTTCAAGGTGCCGATATGGTTTTCGTAACGGCAGGAATGGGCGGCGGTACAGGTACCGGTGCGGCTCCAGTAATTGCTAACGTAGCAAAAGAACTCGGTGCTTTAACTGTAGGTGTCGTTACACGTCCATTTACATTTGAAGGTAGAAAAAGAGCTACGCAAGCTGCAACAGGTACTGACAGCCTAAAAGGCAGTGTAGATACTCTAATTGTCATTCCGAATGACCGACTGCTTGAAATTGTTGATAAGAATACTCCAATGCTTGAAGCATTCCGTGAAGCGGATAATGTACTTCGTCAAGGTGTACAAGGTATTTCTGACCTTATTGCTGTACCTGGACTTATTAACGTTGACTTTGCAGACGTTAAAACCATTATGGTTGATAAAGGATCAGCTCTTATGGGAATTGGGATTGCCACAGGTGAAAGCCGTGCAGCTGAAGCGGCTAAGAAGGCCATTTCATCTCCATTGCTTGAGACATCAATTGATGGGGCTCACGGTGTGTTAATGAACATTAGTGGTGGAACAAACTTAAGTCTTTATGAAGTTCAAGAAGCTGCCGATATTGTAACGTCAGCAGCAGATCAAGAAGTAAATGTTATCTTCGGTTCTGTGATCAATGAGAACTTAAAAGATGAAATTGTTGTAACGGTTATTGCCACAGGTTTCGATGAAGCGCAGTTAGCACAAGGAAAGCAAAAACCTCGTCAAAACCCTGTGAATCCAATGAAACAGAATCACGTGGAACGTCCTCGTGAAGAACAACCACAGCCAACAACTAGAGAACAGCCGGCGCAGCCGAAGCCAAACGCGGGGAATGAAGAAGATACGTTAGATATCCCAACATTCCTTAGAAATCGTAATCGACGCCGCTAAATTATAGAATGATTAGTAAAGGTCACTCCCTTGCAGGGGAGTGACCTTTTTTTGTTCTAAAATAAGTAGACAACTTCTAACAAAAATAGCTTGTTATTGAATCACGTTCTGACAGACTTTTCAATGGACGAGATTTATACTTTTCTATAAATACAAATGAGGGGTGGGGAAGAATTTATCTCGATGCTGTTTGGACTCTTAATTTGTTGATGGATGGGATGATTCTCTTTTTAACCCAAGGGTTAACACGCGCCAAAACTTCACGTGTACGAATTCTGACTGGTGCACTTGTTGCCTCTTCAATCGTTCCTGTCACTGTTCTCATGCCGAACTCCTGGTTAGTGACATTAACAGGAAAGCTTTTCTTTTCCGTTCTGATTATACTAGTGGCGTTTTCGTTTGTTTCTATCCGTTCAGCCTTCATTCAATGGCTTACTTTTTATTTTGTAACTTTTGCGATCGGCGGTACGCTCGTAGGAGTGCACTTTTTCTTAAACAATCAAGTTCAATTTAATCATGGGGAGATTATTACCTTCTCCACAGGATTCGGCGACCCATTCAGCTGGCTTTTTGTATGCATCGGTTTCCCGGCTTCGTGGTACTTTACAAAATGGAGAATGGAATATGTTCAAGCTCATCGTTTGAAAACGGAAGATTTATATCGTGTAAAAGTAGAGTTTCATCAACAGTCGATGGTGTGTACAGGCTTAGTCGATAGTGGCAATCATTTAATTGATCCTATAAGCAAGAAAATGGTTTTCTTAGCTGACCTCCATGTTTGGAAACATTTTTTAAATGAAGAGCAATTAAAAAAGTTAACGGGTGATGACCAGTTAGAAGGAATTGAACAGTTATCTGAACCTTACCAATCATCTGTTCGACTTATTCCTTACCAAGGGGCCGGAATGGGGAGTCAATTGATGGTAACCTTTGTCGTTGATTCAATCACGGTTTACACACCCCAAGGGGACCTAGTCGTTAAAAAACCATTACTCGGAGTTCAAGAACGGGATCTAACAGAGGATCAAATGTATCAGATTCTAATTCATCCGCAGGCTGCAGTTAAAGGTATTTCTGCTTAGTAGAGGGGGAAAATGACGAAATGAAACTTTCATTTAAATTAAAGTATTGGTTGTACAAATTAGCAATAAAACTGGGAATTAAACAAAAAGAAATATATTATATTGGGGGCAGCGAAGCTCTGCCGCCTCCATTGAGTCGTGAAGAGGAGAGGGATTTATTAGAACGTCTCCCTAAAGGAGATAAAGCCGCGCGAGCAATGCTCATTGAAAGAAACTTAAGGTTAGTCGTGTACATTGCGCGGAAATTTGAAAACACGGGGCTAAACATAGAAGATTTAATTAGTATTGGTACGATAGGATTAATTAAAGCTGTAAATACATTTGATCCTGAGAAAAAAATCAAGCTTGCTACTTATGCTTCAAGATGTATTGAAAATGAAATCCTTATGCATTTAAGAAAGAGTAACAAATTAAAAACAGAAGTGTCGTTTGATGAACCGCTTAATGTGGATTGGGATGGCAATGAACTTTTATTATCCGATATATTAGGGACAGAAGAAGATTTAATTACGAAAGGCATTGAGAAAAAAGTAGATAAAAAACTGCTAAAATCAGCACTTGAACAATTAAATGATCGAGAAAAAGAAATTATGGAACTTCGCTTCGGTTTAATTGGCAAGAAAGAGAAAACTCAAAAAGATGTAGCTGATATGCTTGGGATTTCGCAGTCTTATATATCAAGGTTAGAGAAAAAAATAATCCGGCGTCTTCAACGAGAATTTGATAAAATGGTGTAAGTTTAAATAAAATAACAATGCATAAAATTCCCTTCCAAGGAGATACTGAAAATGGAAATCAGCTTCTTGGGAGGGTCTTACTTTTGACACGACATAAAGTAGAAATATGCGGTGTAGATACATCAAAGCTTCCTGTACTTAAAAATAAAGAAATGAGGACCCTGTTTGAGCGTTTACAATCTGGTGATACCGAAGCTAGAGAAATCTTAGTAAACGGGAACTTGCGTCTGGTGCTATCTGTCATCCAGCGATTTAACAATCGCGGGGAGTATGGCGATGACTTGTTTCAGGTCGGATGCATAGGGCTTATGAAATCAATTGATAACTTTGATCTAAGTCACAATGTTAAATTCTCAACCTATGCGGTCCCTATGATTATAGGTGAAATTAGACGCTATTTACGTGACAACAACCCTATTCGAGTGTCTCGATCTTTAAGAGACACCGCGTACAAAGCACTTCAAATGCGTGAGAAAATGATTAGTGAAACATCAAAAGACCCAGCTCCTCATGAAATAGCAGAGAAAATGGGAATACCTCATGAAGACGTTGTATTTGCTATGGACGCCATTCAAGATCCTGTCTCCCTGTTTGAACCGATCTATAATGATGGGGGAGACCCCATTTATGTAGTTGATCAATTAAAGGATGATCGAGAGAAAGATTCAAACTGGCTGGATGAACTCTCGTTAAGAGAGGGAATGAAAAAGTTAAATGATCGTGAAAAAATGATTTTAACGAAACGCTTTTTCCAAGGGAAAACGCAAATGGAAGTAGCTGAGGAAATTGGAATTTCTCAAGCTCAAGTATCTAGGCTCGAGAAAGCAGCGATTAAAGAAATGAATTCATCCATGTTTCAATAATATGTTAAAACCCTGCTGAACATTCAGCAGGGTTTTCATCTTGTAGAGAAACCTTAGTTCTCTTTTTTCCTCGACAATCTAACTGTATCTTGCTTGACGAAGATGAAAGGGTTGGAGGAAACAACTCCCTTTCCGGTGGCGAATGGTGTGCCTCCTCAGGCTTTATCAGCCTTCCGGGGTCACACCTTATTCAAAAGTGCCGACTGAAATTTTCCGTCTTGCTCCGCGGAAAGCGGTGCTCTTTCATAATCCTTTTCTCCACGCATAAGGGTACCAGGTACCGAAAAGTTGTAAAAGAGCGAAGTGCCAAGTGTGAATTTCGGTACCTGGTACCCGGTACGCAAGACGAAACTGAGGCCGTGCCCACGGAAAGCGAAGTATTTTGACGGAGCGATGGTGTCATTTATTTTATGCTTCATTGAGTTTTGTCCCAATCTGATTTTTTTATTTCCTTGCTTGATAAGAAATGGTTGTTAGTCTTGTGCATATACTTTAGAAGGAGGGATTAAAATGAAAATTTCCGAACTTCAAGTTAAAGACGTCATTGCCATGGAAACAGGGGAAAGACTGGGGTATATTACCGATTTAGATATAGACAGCCAGCGAGGTCAGTTGAAAGGATTAGTTTTAACGTTAAAAGGGAAAGCGATGGGCCTTTTTGGAAAAGATGAAGAGATGGTCATTCCTTGGAATCAGATCGTTAATATAGGAGCGGACGTTATACTAGTGAAAAAGACAGGATATAGCTCTCGAATGAAGGACCAAAAGTTCGAATCCCAGGATTATGATAGGAAAAAGAGTGAATAATGTGGTAAAATGAAGGGAAATTGAGGTGGTAGCATGACCGAACCCTTCCAGCGTATGACGTTAAAGCAGTTGACATGCTTTGATGGGTTTCATGTAGTTGCAGGTATAACTAGCAGGGAAGACGGGTACAGTGAAGTTCCGTTCCAGTCTTTGAATATGGGACTTCACGTATCAGATCAACAAGATAAAGTAATAAAAAATAGAAAAGCTCTAGGCAATGAATTAAACGTTCCGCTTGAACAATGGGTAATGGGAGAACAAGTTCATGGCACAGAAATAAAAGTGGTTTCTGAGGCTGACAAAGGTAAAGGAGCGTTTAAACATGAAGATGCGCTCAAAGGAATAGACGGTATCATTACGAATCAGAAGGATATTCTACTCACAGCCTTTTATGCAGATTGCGTCCCTTTACTATTTTTAGAACCTAAGAGCGGGTGGATTGGCGTCGCCCATGCCGGTTGGAAAGGTACCGTGCATGAAATGGTGCGACACATGACTGAACGATTAGAAGAGCAAGGGGCACAGCGTTCCAACATAAGACTTGTGATTGGACCTTGCATATCTCAGTCTCACTATGAAGTGGATGATCGAGTCATTGAACATATTGCTGAAGTTTATAAAACGCAAGTTCTTAAGAAAGTTAATGAAAACAAGTTTAACCTTGACTTAAAAGAGTTAAACAGACAAATAGCGATAAATGCTGGAATCTTAAGCGACAACATTGAAGTTTCTAATTACTGTACTTATGAAGAAGATCAACTATTTTTCTCCCACCGGCGTGACCGAGGGCAGACAGGACGAATGCTTGCCTATATTGGTCTAAAGGGTTAAGTTAGGAGGTTACATATGACCGTAGCAGAGAACCTAGTAAAAATGAAGCAAACAATTGAACAAGCGTGCAGGGACTGTGAACGTAACCCTGACGATATTAAAATTATCGCTGTCACGAAGTACGTTTCCATTGAACGAACACTAGAAGCGTTACAGGCAGGTATTACGGACTTAGGTGAAAATCGTAAAGAAGAGTTCTTAAAAAAATATGAGTCGATCGGTGATCAAGCGACCTGGCATTTCATTGGGTCTTTACAATCCCGTAAAGTGAAAGATGTCATACATCAAGTGGATTATATTCATTCGTTAGACCGAAAGTCACTGGCGAAAGAGATACAAAAGCGAGCAGAACAAACGGTTCCATGTTTTGTTCAAGTAAATGTTAGCGGGGAAGAGTCGAAACATGGACTAGCTCCAGAAGATGTAGAAAATTTCGTCGAATCCTTAAAAGCTTATGACAAGATTAAAATCGTAGGGCTAATGACCATGGCTCCTCATGTGGATCATGAAGAAGAACTACGAGCTGTATTTAGAAAATTACGAGCTCTTCGTGATATTATTCGAGATAAAAATCAGCCCCATGCTCCATGTGAAAGTCTATCTATGGGCATGAGCAATGATTATCATATTGCAATAGAAGAAGGAGCAACTCATATTAGAGTGGGGTCCAGTCTCGTAGGTTAACTAAAGAAATTGAGGTGAAAGAAATTGAGTATGAAAAATAAACTAAAATCGTTTTTTACACTTGAAGATGAATATGAATACGAATATGTAGATGAAGAAGCCCCCCAGGAAAAAAAAGAAGAACCTAAAGCTGCTCCGCAAAGAACCAAGCAGCCATCAGAGCATCAAAATATCGTAAGTTTACAAAGTGCAAAAAGTTCATCAAAAATGGTGTTGAGCGAACCGAAAAATTATAATGAAGCCCAAGAGATTGCTGACCAGCTTGTTAACCGAAAAGCCGTAGTGATTAACTTACAGCGCGTCGATCATCAACAGGCGAAAAGAATTGTGGATTTTTTAAGCGGGACAGTTTATGCTATAGGTGGTGACATTCAAAAGCTAGGTTCTCAAACGTTTCTTTGTACTCCAGAAAACGTTGAGATTTCAGGTTCTATATCTGAAATGCTTATGAGTGAAGATGATGATATAAATAGAAGGTGGTAACTGATGGCGTTTTTGTTTGAAATTTTATTCACAGCATTAAATATCTACAGCTGGATTCTAATCATTTATATTTTGCTATCTTGGTTCCCAGGTGCACGGGAATCTAGTTTTGGGGAAATATTGGCGAAACTAGCGGAGCCGTTTCTTGAACCGTTTAGAAAGATTATTCCTCCACTAGGTATGATCGATATCTCTCCAATCGTTGCTATTCTCGTATTGCGTTTTGCTGCTTCAGGCTTGCGGGAACTGTATTATATGATTGTTACATTATAAGATCGGAGAACAGATTAGATGCTTACCCAGCTTCTTATCTGTTCTTTTTTATTTTGAGGTGAATGAATGGAGATTTATCAGCATTTTAGAGAAGAAGAACGACCATTTATAGATCAAGTGCTCTCCTTACAAAGTAATGTTGAGATGCGATATCAAAGAAAAGAAACCGATTTTCTTGATCCGCGAGAACAATATATTTTTTCAAGTCTAATGGGCTCTCATCCTAATCTGCAATGGGCTTTATTTGGAGGGGGAAATCAAGCGGAAAGGAAGCGGGCTATTGTTGCTCCTGAGTATGAGACAATTGATGACCAAGATTTTTCCGTTTGTCTGCTCCAAACTCACTATCACGATAAATTTATTCATTTAGAACATAGGGACGTACTTGGCTCCTTTATGTCATTAGGCATTAAAAGAGAAAAGCTGGGAGACTTAGTCGTTCAAGATGGCCTGGTTCAAATTGTAGTTGCTGATGAAGTCAGTGACTATATAAGAATGAATTTTACTAGTATTAAAAAAGCAAATGTTCAATTTGAGGAAAAGCCATTAGAAGAATTAATCGAGAGTAAAGAAGAGTGGAAAACAAGCGATTCGACAATATCTTCGTTACGGTTGGATGTTCTCCTGAAAGAAGTTTATGGGGTTTCTAGAAAAAAAGCTTCGATGTTCATAGAGGCTGGCCATGTGAAAGTGAATTTTAGAACTGTTGAAAACCCTTCCTATCCTTTAGAGGAGGGGGACTTGCTATCTGTCCGCGGGAAAGGCAGAAGCCGTTTAATGAATGTGCATGGTACAACAAAAAAAGAAAAATTTAAAGTGACGGTAGCGAAGTTAAATTAATTCCTGATCAATAGCAGGAATATTAATGAACATGTCGAAACTAGTAGTAATAGAACATGAGACTTTCTTAGGAGGTGGCCGGTGTGGCATTAACACCATTGGATATTCATAACAAAGAATTTACACGCGGATTTAGAGGGTACGATGAAGACGAGGTGAATGAGTTTCTAGATCAAGTCATTAAAGACTACGAAATTGTCATTCGCAAGAAAAAAGAGCTAGAGCGCGAGGTAGAACAGTTAAATGAGCGTGTTGGTCACTTTAATAACATTGAAACGACTTTAAATAAATCCATCTTGGTCGCTCAAGAAACCGCAGAGGATGTGAAAACAAACGCTGCGAAAGAAGCGAAGCTCATCGTTAAAGAAGCGGAAAAGAATGCGGATCGCATAATTAACGAGGCTTTATCTACTTCTCGTCGTCTATCAGTAGAAGTGGAAGAGATGAAGAAGCAAGCGAAGGTTTTTAAGATGAGACTTCGTATGCTTGTTGAAGCCCAAGTGGATATGATTGATAACGATGATTGGGATCAGCTGCTTGATACTCAATTTCCACACGCCGAACCTGCACAATTAGAAGAAGAGGAGCAGGAAGAAGCGGATAAAGAGTATGCAGAGAAATAAAACTTGACGAATTGGCTTAAATTACATATAATTCATTAACACATATGAATATTTGTACGCGTTGAAAGGGAAAGTACTCAATGATCTTAGCAGCAAGAAGCGATTCGGCGACGGTGAAAGGCCGAAGCAGGACTTTGCAGGAAAATCCCCCTGGAGCAGCTATGTTGAAACTAAAGTAAATGTAGCCGAGTCATTCACGATACGAATAGGAAGAGTACATCGGCTGACTGCTGATGGATTAGGGTGGTAACGCGAGACCTTCTCGTCCCTTTTTGGGGATGGGGAGGTCTTTTTTTGTATAGAAGTATAAAGGAGGATACATGAATGAACTATAAAGATACGTTATTAATGCCGAAAACAGGCTTCCCAATGCGTGGGAACTTACCAAACCGCGAACCGGAAATGCAAAAAGCGTGGGAAGAGCAAGATATTTACAAGCAAGTACAAGAGAGAACGAAAGGACGCCCTCTTTTTGTCCTTCATGATGGACCTCCGTATGCGAATGGAAGTCTTCATATGGGGCATGCGTTAAATAAAACGTTAAAAGATTTCATTGTTCGCTATAAGTCTATGGCAGGCTATCATGCTCCATATGTTCCTGGTTGGGATACACACGGGCTTCCGATTGAATCAGCTCTTGCTAAGAAAAAAGTAGATCGAAAGAAAATGTCTCTAGCAGAATTTCGTGAGAAGTGTGCAGAGTACGCCTTAGGTCAATTAGATAATCAGCGCCAGGAGTTTAAACGAATGGGCGTTCGAGGAGATTGGGATAACCCTTACATCACACTTAATAAAGATTTTGAAGCTGAACAAATTAAGGTGTTTGGTGATATGGCGAAAAAAGGCTATATTTACAAAGGGTTGAAGCCGGTTTTCTGGTCTCCTTCATCGGAGTCAGCATTAGCTGAAGCGGAAATTGAGTATCAGGATAAGCGTTCTCCATCGATCTATGTAAGCTTTGAAGTAACTGATGGGAAAGATTTACTAGAAGGCGGAGAAAAATTCATCATTTGGACGACAACTCCTTGGACGATTCCGTCCAACTTGGCCATTGCTTTACATCCTGCGTACGACTATGCAGTTGTTCAAGTGGAGCAGGAAAAGTTTATCGTGGCTCACGATTTACTTGAAGACGTAGCTAAAACCATTGGATGGGAAGACTATGAAGTCGTTCAAATGTTTAAAGGGAAAGAAGCTGAACACATTAAAGCGAAGCATCCTCTTTATGACCGTGAATCTTTATTAGTCTTAGGTGATCACGTAACAACGGATGGCGGTACAGGTTGTGTTCATACCGCACCAGGGCACGGGGAAGATGACTTCTGGGTAGGTCAACAATATGGTCTTGACGTCCTTTGTCCAGTCGATCACAAAGGTGTATTTACTGAAGAAGCTCCTGGTTATGAAGGGTTATTTTATGATAAGGCGAACAAAACGATTTCTGATCACCTTAAAGAGGCTGGAGCTTTGCTTCACTTAGAGTTTATTACTCACTCCTACCCGCATGATTGGAGAACGAAAAAGCCGACGATCTTCCGCGCAACTGACCAGTGGTTTGCATCGATTAAAGATTTTCGCGAGCAGCTGCTCGACGAAATTAATCGCGTAGAATGGACACCTAAATGGGGCGAAACGCGTCTTTATAACATGGTACGCGACCGTCAAGATTGGTGTATCTCCCGTCAGCGTACGTGGGGAGTTCCAATCCCTGTCTTTTACGGCGAAGATGGAACACCGATCATTACCGATGAAACGATTGATCATGTAGCCGGTTTATTTAGAAAGCATGGTTCAAACGTTTGGTTTGAGAGAGAAGCGAAAGACTTGCTTCCGGATGGCTTTACTTCCAAGCACAGCCCAAATGGCACGTTCACGAAAGAATTGGATATCATGGATGTTTGGTTTGATTCAGGTTCTACACACCAAGCTGTGCTGCATCAAAGAGATGAATTACAGCGACCTGCCGATCTTTATTTAGAAGGTTCCGACCAATACCGCGGTTGGTTTAACTCTTCTCTATCTACGTCCGTAGCTGTAACAGGTAAAGCTCCGTTTAAAGGGATTTTAAGCCATGGTTTTGCTTTAGATGGCAATGGGCGTAAGATGAGTAAATCATTAGGCAACGTGATGGTGCCGGATAAAATCATGAAGCAGCTCGGGGCTGACATTATCCGACTGTGGGTATCATCTGCAGATTATCAAGCTGATGTGCGTATTTCAGATGATATTCTTAAGCAAGTAGCTGAAGTGTATCGTAAGGTTCGTAATACGTTCCGCTTCTTATTAGGTAATCTTCATGACTTCGATCCAGAAAAAGATCGTGTAGCAGCAGAAGACCTGCAAGAAGTCGATCAATATATGCTGCATCGTCTCAATAAATTAATTAAAGATGTGCATCAAGCCTATGAGACGTACGAATTTTCCACCGTTTATAATAAGGTTCATAATTTCTGTACGATTGACTTAAGCTCATTTTATCTTGATTTCGCTAAAGATATTTTATATATCGAGGCAGAAGATCACCCGCACCGCAGAAGTATCCAAACGGTGTATTATCAAATTCTAACTTCTTTAGTGAAGTTAATGTCGCCGATCCTTCCACACACGACGGAAGAATCGTGGAAATTCATTCCGGGAACCACTGCACATAGTGTACAGTTAACGGATATGCCGAAAGCGGATGATCACGTGAATCAGGAGTTAGTAGAGAAATGGGATCACTTCATGGAAGTGAGAGATGATGTTCTCAAAGCTCTTGAAGAAGCAAGAAATGAGAAAGTTATTGGAAAATCTTTAGATGCACAAATTACGGTCGTGCCGAAAGATGAGAAAACGAAAAATATCTTAACGTCGATTTCAGGATTGCATCAACTTTTAATTGTGTCAGAGGCCCAGTTGAAAGATGAGGCTGCTGAAGCAAAAGAATATGATTATGTAAATGTAGCTGTTGAAAAGCACACGGGCGAAAAGTGTGAACGCTGCTGGGTTTCTTCCCATGATGTAGGGAAAGACTCCAATCACCCTGAACTTTGTGGGCGTTGTGCTACAGTCGTTGAAAAGCATTATGTCTCTTAGTGATAAAGTGCCGCCGAATTGGCGGTGCTTTTTCTTTTATGAAGCGGGTTTTCTTTGAATATGATACAATAGCTAAGGAAATTAATACTTGGAGGAGCCATTATGTTTATTTACTATTTATTTGCCGCCGCCATTATTATCATTGATCAACTAACGAAATGGATTGTGGTTCAACAAATGGAGCTGCGAGAATCCATCCCTGTCATTGAGAACTTTTTTTACATAACCTCACACCGAAATACCGGAGCGGCCTGGGGCATTCTTCAGGGACAAATGTGGTTTTTTTACATCATCACGATCATTGTGATTGGTGTTATTATTTATTATATGAAGCAATATGCGAAGGCTAGCAGGTTTGTAGGAACAGCCTTGGCTTTAATATTAGCTGGGGCTATTGGAAACTTTATTGATCGAGTATTTCGTAAAGAGGTTGTAGACTTTTTAGACGTTTATCTTGGATCTTATAATTACCCGATATTCAATGTAGCCGATTCAGCACTGGTCGTTGGTGTGATTTTTGTCATGATCGCTACTTTTGTTGATGAACGTAAAAAGAAAGGAAGTACAGCAAAGTGAACGAACATTATAAAGTGTCTGAAGCAGACCAAGCGAAACGAATAGATAAACTTTTATCGGATGTGATTCAAGATGCATCTCGATCGCAAATTCAATTGTGGTTAAAGGAAAAGCATGTCCATGTTAATGGGGATGTGGTAAAAAGTAATTATAAAGTTCAAGAAGGCGATAAAATCAGCTGGACCATTCCGGAAGTAAAGCCTCTTGAATTAAAGGCAGAGGACATAGAGCTTGATGTCATCTTTGAAGATTCGGATGTAATCGTCGTCAATAAACCGTCTGGTATGGTGGTTCATCCTGCTGCTGGACATGAGGAGGGTACACTCGTTAATGCGCTTCTTTACCATTGTAATGACCTCTCAGGCATTAATGGTGTAGAAAGACCCGGTATCGTGCATCGGATCGATAAAGATACAAGCGGTCTGCTAATGGTGGCTAAGAATGACAAAGCTCATGAATCTCTCGTTCAGCAATTGGTGGACAAGACGGTAGAACGTAAATATGTGGCTATCGTTCACGGGACAATTGCTCACGAGTATGGAACGATTGACGCTCCTATTGGAAGAGACCCTAAAGATCGCCAGCGAATGGCAGTGGTGGATAATGGACGTGATGCCGTCACTCACTTTCA
The DNA here is from genome assembly GCF_014636475.1 of Halobacillus andaensis. GTDB lineage: Bacteria > Bacillota > Bacilli > Bacillales > Halobacillaceae > Halobacillus_A > Halobacillus_A andaensis. The sequence goes on along the minus strand of NZ_BMEL01000001.1, from coordinate 758,118 downwards.
AGTACTTGAACATTTTAAAGATTATTCCTATGTGGAATGTAAACTTGAAACAGGGAGAACCCACCAAATACGCGTGCATATGAGGTATATTAATCATCCTTTAGCGGGGGATCCGAAATATGGACCAAGAAAGACACTTGAATTAGACGGTCAAGCTCTTCATGCTAAATCTCTTGGTTTTACCCATCCTACAACAGGAGAGTGGAAGTCATTTGAGGTTGCCCCACCTGAAGAGTTTACACAAACGCTAGAATATTTGCGAAACAAAAGTTGACAAAATTCCTGTAGTCTGTGATAATCCTATATAAGAAATTAAGTCCTTTAACAACAGTCCCGTGAGGCTGAGAAGGTAGCGGAAGCACTAGAAGTGTGCAAAAAGCCCTTTTCTGCCTTTATGCGGAAAAGGGCTTTTTGTATGGAGGGCTATCAAATGGAGAAAAAAGCAACGGTATTAGATGAAGCCGCAATTAGACGGGCTCTTACTAGGGTCTCACATGAGATTATAGAAAAAAATAAAGGCGTGGAGGATCTAGTCCTTGTGGGTATTAAAACCAGAGGCGTACCGATTGCCGACCGTTTGAAAGAGAAAATTGAAAGCATTGAAGGCCAAAGCATCGAAGGTGGAGAACTCGACATTACGCTCTACCGAGATGATTTAGAAAATAAAAGTTATGAAAATGATCCTGATGTAAAAGAAGCTCATATATCAACTGATATCACTCACAAAAAAGTGGTTTTAGTAGATGATGTGCTGTACACGGGTCGCACAGTGCGTGCCGCAATGGATGCACTGATGGACCATGGACGGCCGTCTCAAATTCAATTAGCTGTCCTCGTTGACCGCGGCCATCGAGAGCTGCCGATTACAGCTAATTATGTAGGAAAGAACATTCCAACTTCTCAAAATGAAGTCGTTACAGTAGAGCTTTCTGAAACGGATGCTCGCGATGAAGTAATCATTTATGAAAAATAAATAGTCACCTTTAATAAAGTCCAGAGAGGCTTAAAAGGTCGGAAGTAACATGCGTGTCATACGATACGTATACCTCTTTGCGAACTTTTAAGCAAAGAGGTTTTTTTATGATCAAAAGGAGGAAATCATCATGAAATCAGTAGAAGCAGCAGTAGGCATTAGAGAAATTCCGAAAGCTCATAAATGGCTCGCATTAAGTTTTCAACATTTATTCGCCATGTTTGGCGCAACAATATTGGTACCTTTTCTAACCGGTTTACCGCCGGCCGTAGCACTCGTATCAAGCGGTTTTGGTACACTCGCTTATTTATTAATTACAAGAGGAAGAGTACCTGCCTATCTAGGATCAAGCTTCGCATTTATCTATCCGATCATGGAAGTCTCGAGCACACACGGCGTAGCCGGAGCTATGGTGGGAAGTTTCTTAGCTGGCCTTGTTTACGGAGCTGTTTCCCTTCTCATTACGATTTTTGGAATGGGGTGGATTATGAAGCTGCTTCCCCCCGTCGTCGTAGGTCCTGTCATTATCGTAATCGGTCTAGGACTGGCTTCAACGGCTATAGACATGGCGATGTATGAATCAGGGGATGGCGAAGTATACAGCGCTACTCACTTTACCGTCGCATTAGTTACGCTGGGCATTACCATTTTAGCAACGGTCTTCTTTAGAGGATTTTTAAGCTTACTGCCGATTTTAATAGGAATAGTCGGAGGGTATACTTTTGCTTTAACTCAAGGCATCGTGGATACAAGCGAAATTGCAGCAGAGTGGGCCGGCATTACGAGTGCAGGCTCAGTAGGAGGATTTTTGCAAGCGATCTTCCAAATGCCGGAATTCCTCATTCCTTTTAAAGATTTTTCACCTGTCTCTGTATTCAGCTGGCAAATCGTATTCTTAATGGTGCCGTTCGCGCTCGTTACAATTACAGAACACATTGGGGACCAGATGGTATTATCAAAAGTTGTAGGGCGTAACTTCTTAAAGAATCCTGGACTTAACCGCTCAATTTTAGGAGACGGAGTAGCGACAACAATTGCTTCGTTTTTAGGGGGACCGCCGAATACCACATACGGTGAAAACATCGGTGTATTGGCTATTACGCGAGTTTACAGCATCTTCGTCATCGGAGGCGCGGCAGTATTTGCCATATTCTTCGGCTTCATTGGGATGAGTACAGCTGTGATTGGGTCTATTCCTCCAGCGGTTATGGGCGGAGTATCGATCCTGCTCTTTGGTACGATTGCTTCAAGCGGATTGCGCATGTTAATTGATAACCAAATCGACTTTGGAGAGAAAAGAAACCTTATTATCTCTTCGGTCATCCTTGTACTCGGTGTTGGGGGAGCATTCATCGAGATTAGAGAAGGCTTAGCTATTCAAGGCATGGCCCTTGCAGCAATTATCGGTGTACTTTTGAATTTAGTGCTGCCAGGCAAAGAGAAAAGTCAAGGCAATGGCCATATGTTCGAAGAACCTGAAGTAGAAGAAAATGAAAAATCAACAGGAGCAGCTTAACCTAATCCAGACGCGTTTTAACAAAGTCCCGTGAGGCTTTAAAGGGTGTACTTGGGCTTAGCTTATTCGTGACGTCTAACGAATGAAGCACCCCCGGCACCCGGGGGTGCTTTTTTTAATAAAGGAGATGAGAACATGCAGCATTTATTATCGGTGAATGAATTAACTTCTTCTGATATTCAAGAATTATTCTTAAAGGCGAAACAAATCAAAGAAGGGGATGACCATTGGTGTGCGCCTCAAGCGTTTGCTGCCAACATCTTTTTGGAACCGAGCACACGAACTAAAAATAGTTTTTATATCGCAGAAAAGCGCTTAGGCATTGATGTGGTCGATGTAAACGGATCGGACTCCAGCTTAACAAAAGGGGAGTCGTTAAGAGACACATTGAAAACATTAGAATCCATCGGTGTACAGCTCGCTGTGCTGCGTCAGTCAGAACAAGGGATCCTTCAGGAACTTACAAAAGATCTTCGGTTGTCTATCATTAACGCAGGGGATGGCATTGGTGAACACCCGACACAAAGCTTGCTTGACTTGTTTACGATCTCTGAAGAATTCACTTCATTTGAAGGACTGCATGTGACCATCGCAGGAGACATCAAACACAGCCGAGTTGCAAGGTCTAATGCTTGTGCCTTGAAAAAACTTGGAGCTGAGGTGTCCTTCGTGGCTCCTGATGAATGGAAAGATCCAACGTTAGGCGACAATTACATATCCATGGATGAAGCAGTTGAAACGAGCGATGTTCTTATGCTTTTAAGAGTTCAGTGTGAACGTCACGAACAACCTGCTGCTTATGATGATTATTTATCTACCTTTGGCTTAACGGTAGAAAGGGAAAGGCGGATGAAAAAAGATAGTATCATTCTTCATCCAGCTCCCGTCAACCGTGGAGTGGAAATCGATTCATCGTTAGTGGAATGTCCAAGGTCACGGATCTTCCAGCAAATGACGAATGGAGTCGCCATTCGAATGGCCATAATTCAAACTTTATTACAGGAGGAATGCTAAATGTCGCTCATCATTAAAAATGCGAAACGAGTAGAAAACGGTGAATTTGTAAATTGTGAGGTTTTAATTAAAAAAGGTACGATCGAAAAGGTTGCTGAAACGGTAAATGAGACAGCTGACCAGACGATTGACGCAGAAGGGCAGCTACTTGCTCCTGGGTTAGTCGATGTGCACATCCACTTGCGAGAACCAGGAGGAGAAGCGAAGGAAACCATCGCTACAGGAACTCGCGCTGCAGCTAAAGGAGGATTCACGACGGTTTGTGCCATGCCAAACACGAGACCTGTACCTGATCATGAGGATAGTCTTAAAACGTTAAATAAGAAGATTGAGGAAGATGCAGTTGTTCGCGTGTTACCGTACGCCTCCATTACAACTCGTCAATTAGGTAAAGAAATGGTCGACTTTGAGTCTTTGAAAGAGGCTGGGGCGTTTGCTTTTACGGACGATGGAGTGGGAGTTCAAGAAGCAGGGATGATGTATGAAGCCATGCTGGAAGCTTCACGTCTAAATAAGACGGTAGTGGCCCACTGTGAAGACAATTCTCTCGTTAATAATGGTGTGGTTCATGAAGGAGATGTCAGCCGCAGACTTAACGTACCAGGTATACCAAACATAGCCGAATCCGTTCATATCGCCCGCGATGTTCTATTAGCTGAAGCGGCGAACTGTCACTATCATGTTTGTCACGTCTCGACAAAAGAATCTGTTCGTGTGATTCGTGATGCTAAAAAAGCAGGTATCCATGTTACAGCCGAAGTTACTCCCCATCATCTCCTCTTAAATGAAGAAGATGTGAAAGAGGACGATGCATTCTTTAAAATGAATCCGCCCCTTCGCTCGAAGGAAGATCAACAAGCGCTGATCGACGGTCTTCTCGATGGAACGCTCGATTGTATTGCAACAGACCATGCTCCGCATACCGAAGAAGAGAAGCAATCAGGATTAATCCATTCACCTTTTGGGATCACGGGTCTTGAAACAGCATTTCCGCTGCTTTATACACATTTCGTTGAAGGAAAAGGATGGAGCCTGGAAGGATTAGTGGATTGGCTCACAGTGAAACCGAGCCGCGTGTTCGATCTGCCATATGGAACATTAAACGAAGGAGCACCCGCTGATCTAACAGTGATTAACCTTACAGAAGAACGAACAATTAACCGGTTTGAATTTGTTTCAAAAGGAAAAAACACCCCATTTCATGAGCAAAAAGCTAAAGGATGGCCAGTGTTAACGATCGTAAATGGAGAAATTGTATGGGAGGAGAATATAAATGAAGCAGCTCGTACTTGAGGATGGCACAGTATTTATTGGGCAAGGGTTTGGCAGTGATCGTGAAAGTTTCGGAGAAGTCGTTTTTAATACTGGAATGACAGGATATCAAGAGGTGATCTCAGATCCTTCTTACTGTGGCCAAATTGTGACGTTCACCTATCCATTGGTAGGAAATTACGGCATTAACCGAGACGATTTTGAAACCGTAAATCCCGCCATCTTAGGTGTAGTGGTTAAAGAACATTGTGATCACCCTTCTAATTTTAGAAGTGAAGAAACGCTTGATCAGTTATTAAAAGCAAAAAGAATACCTGGAATCAGCGGAATCGATACGCGCAAATTAACAAAGATTATTCGACAGCACGGAACGATGAAGGCTGTTATTACATCAGCCGACCGACCGGTAGAACCGATTTTACAAATGATGAAAGATACGCCGTTACCTAAAGACCAGGTGAAGCAGGTTTCGACAGTTAAGCCTTACGTCGTTCCCGGGCGAGGAGATCGTATTGTACTCATAGACTTCGGTATGAAGCACGGCATCCTGCGGGAATTTACGAAACGTAACTGCCACGTCACTGTGGTTCCTTATCATACGACAGCCGACGAAATTTTGCGATTAAAACCAGACGGTGTCATGCTCTCTAATGGCCCAGGGGATCCAAAAGATGTACCAGAGGCCATTCAAACCATCCGTCTTTTAATGGGACAAGTACCGATCTTCGGAATTTGTTTAGGTCATCAGCTGATCGCTTTAGCAGGGGGAGCGGATACGAGCAAAATGAAATTTGGTCATCGAGGGGTCAATCAGCCGGTGAAGGACCTTCGTTCGAACCGAACTCGTATTACGTCTCAGAACCATGGATACGCGGTGGACTCGGTGTCTGTTCAATCCACAAAATTAAGACTTACTCAAGTATCTCTTAATGATGATACGGTTGAAGGATTAGAGCATTCTGTCTGCAACGTATTTAGTGTGCAATATCACCCTGAAAGCTCACCTGGACCGGACGACACAGCGTATTTATTTGATGAATTTTTAGAAAGAATTAAGCAGTGGAAGAAGAAAAATAAGGAGGCTCTTTATGTCTAAACGAACAGATATTCAACGTATACTAGTGATTGGATCAGGACCCATTGTGATTGGTCAGGCAGCAGAGTTTGATTACTCAGGGACTCAAGCCTGTCAAGCGCTTAAGGAAGAGGGGTATGAGGTAATCCTTGCCAACTCTAACCCTGCGACAATCATGACGGATCACACGTTTGCGGATAAAGTATATATGGAGCCTTTAACGCTGGAATTCTTAATGAAAATTGTGAGAAAAGAACGACCAGATGCCATCCTTCCTACACTTGGAGGACAGACGGGATTAAACTTAGCTGTCGAATTAAGTGAATCTGGCATTCTTGAACGTTATCAAGTAGATTTGCTGGGGACACCGCTTGACGCTATTCAAAGAGCAGAGGATCGAGAGAAATTCCGCTCATTGATGCACAAGATGGGTCAGCCTGTACCTGATAGCGAAATTGTAAATTCTGTTGAAGAAGCTGTACAGTTTGCTAATCGCATCGGTTATCCAGTGATCGTACGTCCAGCTTATACAATGGGTGGCGCTGGAGGAGGCATGTGTGATGATGAAGACCAGCTAAGGGAAATTGCACGAAGCGGCATATCATTATCACCTGTCCACCAATGCTTAATAGAAAAAAACATCGCAGGCTTTAAAGAAGTTGAATATGAAGTAATGAGAGACTCAAACGATCAGGCCATCGTCGTGTGTAATATGGAGAATTTTGATCCTGTTGGTATTCATACAGGCGATTCGATCGTATTCGCTCCTTCACAAACGTTAAGTGATCGAGAATACCAAATGCTTCGAAATGCTTCACTCGAAATCATTAGGGCTTTAGAAATTGAAGGGGGCTGTAACGTTCAACTGGCTCTTGACCCTCACAGCTTTCAGTATTATGTCATTGAAGTAAACCCACGGGTGAGCCGTTCTTCCGCCTTAGCTTCAAAAGCGACCGGCTACCCAATTGCTAAGATGGCTGCAAAAATTGCTGTCGGTATGACGTTAGATGAAATTCGTAATCCAATTACTGGAACAACATACGCTTGTTTTGAACCGGCATTAGACTACGTAGTCGCAAAAATTCCTCGCTGGCCTTTTGATAAATTTGCAAAAGGAAATCGTAAGCTAGGGACACAGATGAAAGCAACGGGGGAAGTCATGTCGATCGGCCGTTCGATCGAAGAAGCTTTACTCAAAGGAGTGCGCTCGTTAGAAGGCGAAAACGATGATTTGTACGTAAAATCAATTGAAGATCTTTCTGTAGATGAATTAGTGAAACGCATGAAAAAAGCAGATGACGAACGAATATTTATTCTAGCAGAAGCTCTAAGAAAAGAGGTTTCAATCGAAGAGATTCATGAAGCAACAGGCATCGATTATTTCTTCCTGACGAAACTGCAGAATATTATTCGACTTGAACACCTGATTCAAGATAAGGGATGGAATAAAGCTGCGATTAAAGAGGCAAAACAGAAAGGCCTTTCAGATTCTCAAATTGCTAGAGTACTAGAAGCAAGTGAAATTGAAGTTATGAACTTCAGGCAGGATCATGACATTCACCCGGTTTATAAAATGGTCGACACGTGTGCGGGGGAATTTGTATCTGAAACACCGTACTTTTACAGTACCTACGAAGAAGAAAATGAATCGGTTGTCTCCCCTAAGAAAAAAGTGCTTGTTATCGGGTCCGGCCCGATTCGAATTGGACAGGGAGTGGAATTTGACTATGCTACCGTTCACTCTGTCCTGGCACTTAAAGAACTCGGTTATGAAGCCATTATTATGAATAACAATCCTGAAACAGTATCAACTGACTTTAGTGTCTCTGACAAGCTATATTTTGAACCTCTCACGCTCGAGGATGTGATGCATGTCATCGATATAGAGCAGCCTGAAGGGGTGATCGTTCAGTTTGGTGGTCAAACAGCGATTAACCTCGTGGAAGGACTTGATCGCCGCGGTGTTTCCATCTTAGGGACAACAATGGATGCGATTAATCAAACAGAAGACCGTGATTTATTCGAACAGCTGCTGAATAAACTGGATATTGCTAAACCAGGTGGCGAGAGCGTGACAAGTGAAGCAGAAGCCATTCAAGCAGCGCGTGAAATTGGGTATCCAGTTGTCGTTAGACCTTCCTATGTACTAGGAGGCCGGGCAATGGAAATTGTTTATTCTGAGGAAGAGTTGAACGTATATATGGAAGAAAACGTCCGTGTGCACAACGGTCATCCAATTTTAATCGATAAATATTTAACGGGGATGGAAATTGAAGTAGATGCTATTACCGACGGAGAAGACGTGCTCATTCCCGGCATAATGGAACATATTGAGAGAGCGGGCGTCCACTCTGGTGACTCGATGGCTGTTTATCCAACCCAACGGTTAAAAGAAGAACTCGAGCAGCAATGTGTAGATGCTACAGTGAAGATTGCACGTGAGCTGAATATGAAAGGGTTAATCAACATTCAGTTCGTCATATTAAATGATACGGCGTATGTTTTGGAAGTTAATCCACGAGCCAGCCGTACGGTGCCGTTTTTAAGTAAAATTACTGGAATTACGATGGCTCAGCTTGCGACAAAAGTTATCTTAGGAGAAACATTAAAAGGATTAGGCTACTCTTCCGGTACTGCTCAAAAACCAGACGGAGTTTATGTCAAAGTTCCTGTATTCTCTTTTGAGAAGCTGAGAAGTGTAGATACGACCTTAGGACCTGAAATGAAATCAACAGGTGAAGTGATTGGTTATGATCAAAGCTTAGAAAAAGCTTTATACAAAGGAATGACGGCTGCTGGGTTGAAAATCCCAACAGAAGGCTCTGTCCTTCTAACCGTAGCGGACAAAGATAAAGCAGAGATGCTGGAAATCGCCAAAACATTTCACCAGCTAGGCTTTCAGTTAATTGCAACAAAAGGAACGGCTCAAGCCATTGAAGAAAAAGGATTACCAGTCGAAGCGGTCGGTAAACTAGGAGCGGAGCAGAGAGACATTATCGATTTGATTCGCAACGATGAAGTCCAATTTGTTGTGAATACCTTAAATAAAGGACGCCGATCAAGATCTGATGGCTTCTTAATTCGAAGAGAGGCTGTGGAGCATGGAATTGCTTGTTTAACAAGTCTAGATACAGCTAAGACCATAGTAGAAGTCATTGATGCGATGACATTTACAGCCCGCACCATTGATAAGAAAGAAGCGGTGTTTGTGTAATGATTAGAGAATGGATGAAGGTTGTGAACCATCAGCAAATTGCTTTTCAAACGTATTTGTTAGAACTGCAAGGGGAGATCTCTACTTTAGTCGAACGTCCAGGACAATTTGTTCATGTGCAAGTGAGTGACCAATTTTTCTTGCGTCGGCCGGTCTCCATTGCTGATGTAAGCCCGGTAAAGGGTACGATTACACTTTTATATAAAGTAATGGGAGAAGGAACGGAAGCTTTAACAAAAAAAGCAGTCGGTGATAAGGTTGATATCGTTGGACCTGGTGGAAATGGGTTCCCCGTAGAGCAGGAGAAAGGGGAAGAAGCTCTTCTGATTGGCGGCGGCATTGGAATCCCCCCTTTATATTATTTAGGTAAACAACTCGTTGCGAACGGGATCAACGTGAAAAGCGTGTTAGGTTATCGTTCAAAGGCCGAGCTTTTCTATGTGGAAGAATTTAATGCCTTAGGCGAAGTCCAAATTACAACCAATGACGGGAGTGTAGGAGAGAAAGGTTTTGTAACCGATGCTCTCCCTCACTTGGAGTCTATCGATGCATATTACACTTGCGGTCCATCGATTATGTTAAAAAACGTAAAAGAAAAGCTGGACGGCGTGCCAGGGTATATTTCCATAGAGGAGAGAATGGGATGTGGCATTGGGGCTTGCTTTGCGTGTGTTCTAGAAACCTCTGAATCTTGTGATAAAGGATATGTAAGAGTATGCAGCGATGGGCCAGTGTTTCGGCCAGGGGAGGTTATTCTATGACAGAGATCAGCGTGCGACTACCAGGACTTGATTTGAAAAATCCAGTGATGCCGGCTTCCGGCTGCTTCGGTTTTGGGAAAGAATTCTCCCAGTTTTATGACCTCTCTGAACTTGGGGCCATTATTATAAAAGCGGCAACAGGGGCGAAGAGGTTCGGCAATCAAACACCCCGCGTTGCTGAAACGGCCAGCGGTATGTTAAACGCTATTGGCTTACAGAACCCAGGAGTGGATGGAATCATTGAGCATGAACTTCCATTTTTACATCCGTATAACACTCCTATTATTGCAAATGTTGCAGGGAGTACGCTGGAGGAATATGCGGAAGTAGCTAATAAATTGTCCAACGGGTCTGTGCAAGCTCTCGAACTCAACATTTCATGTCCTAATGTCAAAGAGGGAGGCGTGCAATTTGGCACGGATCCGGAATTGGCTTATGAGGTCACTCAAGAAGTAAAGAAGCAGACGGATCTCCCTGTCTATGTTAAATTGTCTCCTAACGTTACGGATATTGTTTCCCTTGCTAAAGCAGTGGAGCAAGCTGGAGCTGATGGACTATCAATGATTAATACGCTAACCGGAATGAGAATCGATCCACGTTCAAGAAAACCGATTATCGCCAATCAAACAGGCGGGTTGTCAGGTCCGGCGATTAAACCGATAGCGATCCGAATGATTCACCAAGTATACAAAGAAGTAAATATTCCGATTATCGGAATGGGCGGCATTGAAACAGCGGATGATATCATTGAATATTTATTGGCAGGCGCCAATGCAGTGGCGATTGGAAGTGCCAACTTTAAAAACCCAAATATTTGTAAAGAATTGATTGAACAATTACCTGATGCCTTAGAGAAATATGGCTTTACATCCGTTCAAGAAGCGGTGGGAGGTGCTCACGATTAAATCTGTAGATTCTTTATATGTAGCCCTTGATTTTGAAAACAAACGTCAAGCCCTCGATTTTTTAGAAAGCAATGGGTTGTATGGGATTCCAGTCAAAGTGGGAATGGAGCTTTTTTATAAAGAAGGACCAAGTGTCGTTCATGAATTAAAGAAGAGAGGACATTCGATCTTTCTTGATCTGAAGCTGCATGATATTCCTCAAACGGTAAGAAAAGCGATGAAAAACCTTGCCTCTCTCGATGTAGACGTTGTTAATGTTCATGCTTCGGGGGGCGGTGAAATGATCGCAGCCGCCCGAGAAGGTTTGGAAGAGGGTAGTGAAACGAGCAGCCGACCTGTGCTGTTGGCCGTTACGCAGCTTACCTCTACGAATCAAGCGATGCTGACTGAAGAATTGCTTATTTCTCATAAATTAGAGGATTGCGTCAGCCATTTAGCTCAGCTAAGCCAGGAAAATGGAGCGGACGGTGTCGTTTGTTCGGTGAAAGAAATTAAACAGATTAAACGAAGGTGCGGCGAACGTTTTATCACCGTTACCCCAGGCATTAGGCGCATAGAAGAAAGTCATCAAGATCAAAAACGGGTAGCTTCTCCTTTTGAGGCAGGTAAGGACGGAACAGATGCGATTGTCGTAGGCAGGAGTATTACGCAATCAAAAGATCCAGTATCTACATATCAACAAATTAAGGAGGAATTCAAGCATGGCAAACACTAGTATTTCAGCGTTACTGTTGCAAATAGGGGCTGTCCAAGTAAATCCCAAGGAGCTTTTCACTTGGACGTCTGGCTTAAAATCACCGATTTATTGCGATAATCGTATGACGATGTCGCACCCTGATGTTAGAAAACAAATCATTGATAAAATGGTGGATCATATTCAACAGCTTCCCAAACGAGTGGATATGATTGCTGGATGTGCCACTGCAGGTATTCCTCATGCTGCCTGGGTTGCTGACCGCTTAAACCTACCGATGGTCTATGTACGGAGTGAAGCTAAGAAACATGGAAAAGGCAATCAAATTGAAGGTGACTTAACACAGGGCGAAAATGTGGTTGTCATTGAGGATTTGATCTCTACCGGTAAATCTTCGATTGCTTCAAGTGATGCTTTACGTGAAAGCGGAAAACACGTAATTGAAGTGTTATCCATATTTAGCTATAATCTAACAGCTGCAAATAAAGCCTTCGAAGAGAAAGATTATGCGTACGATTCATTAGCTGATTATAATGAACTGATTACATTAATGAAAGATAAGAATGAATTAACAGAAGAAGATTATCGTAAACTAAAAGAGTGGAGCAAACAGCCCGATATGTTTACGAAATCTTAATCTTTCTCTATGAGAAGGCTGTTTTAAAATGTTGGTGCTGGTATTGTTCTAACAGGATGACACGGTTGCATGATTTTTGTGTGGGGAAAGGGGCGCAAGAAAAAAGAGTCGTTTCCCTAACCCTTGAAAACAACACTGAATTTTAACAAAGTTCTATGAAAAATGAATTTGCTCAATCATAGGTTTATTAGTACGATAGAAGTATTAATAAACCGTGGTGATGCAAATGAAATCGAGAAAGCATTCCTTTTTTATAGTGACGAATGCTGCATTAGGGTTAGTTACTTGTATGGTGTATTTATATGTATGGATATCATTAACCTTTATGGAACCCATGTGGTCGTGGCAGCCGCTGCTTGGATGCACCATCTGTTTTCTGTTTTTTATTTTATGGAACAAGTGGCTGTTAAAAAGAGAGCGATCTAGATATTGGGCGCAGGCATTCTTCTCTTATCTAACCGCTATTATTGTTTTTATTTATTTTTTGAGCAGATAAATTACCTGTCATTGTAAACATTTCTTGCATGAGGATGAGAAAAGGGTTTTAGGAAACTACTCCCTTTCCATGGGCGAATGGTGTGCCTCCTCGGGCTTAACAGCCCTGCGGGGTCACACCTTATTCGTTTCTCCCATAGGAGTCTCGTCGTTTCCTAAAACCCTTTTACGATAATTGATCACTCATTATAAATACAGAGAAGCCAAGCCCTTATGACATTAGCAGGCTAATTATTCTAGGATGGTTCATAAAGCCTGTTTTGATAAGAGGAACGGAAAAAGAGCGGAATACTGTGGGATGAGGAGACTTTCCGTCTTGTCCCGCGGAAAGCAGCGCTTTTTCTGTTCCTTTTTTTTAGACCATAAACGAGGTCCAAGTGATATCTTGTCTACACCCAGTCAAGCTTTTTCGACAGCCTGAATCCACTATGGCACATAGTGGATTTTTCAGCTTCGAGAAAACTCTGTTTACGCGTCTGAAACTATCTTATTTTAAATAGAAGAACAGCTCTCATTCATCATTTGATCAAAAGAAAAAATCGGGCCTATTTTTTCAGCCGTAATACTTCCTCTGCATCTGGCGTTACATAAACCGTGTGCTGATCATCATACGTGACATATCCCGGCTTAGCTCCTGATGGCTTTTTCACGTTTTTAATTTCGGTGTAGTCAACAGGGACAGAAGAAGACTGACTATATTTGCTATAGTAAGCAGCTAGCCTTGCCGCTTCAAATAAAGTTTCTTCTGAAGGGTTAGGATCTTTTATGACCACATGAGAACCTGGAATATCCTTTGCGTGCAGCCAAATGTCTGTTTTATGGGCGAGTCTATTTGTTAAATATTCATTTTGCTTATTGTTTCTACCCACAAAAATGTGAGTTCCGTCACTGGATTGAAACGCTTCAGGAGACGGCTTAGCTGGCTTTTTTTTGGCTTTTTTTGTCGAAGTTTTTTTCTTTAGATAACCTTGTTCTCTAAGTTCTTCCCGAATGTCTTCAATATCTTCTTCACGCGCTGACTCTACCTGTTGGATCAGACGATCGAAATATTCAATTTCACGTTCAGCTTTTTTAATTTCGGTTTGAACAACTTGTTTCGATTTTTTTAACTTTTGATACGTTCGAAAATAGTTTTGTGCGTTTTCACTTGGTGACTTCATTGGATTCAAATCGATCGTTAACTCTGATTGTTCGGGGTCATAATAATCGACGACTGTTACGGATGAATCGCCTGTTTGAACTAAGTGCATATGGGCGGTTAACAATTCTCCCATTTTCTGATAATCGTTAGCTGCTTCTGACTTCTTCATCGTTACCTGATGTTTCTTTATTTTACGTTTGTTTTTATCTCTTTCGTTTTTTAAGAAGCGATGAAGGTCGCCAGCTTGCTGCTTCACTCGATCACGTTCAGCTTTTCCAGAATAAAATCGATCCAGCATTTCGCTTACGGTTGAAAAAGTTTTTACTGACTGCCCCGTATGCTCGAGCGGCAGCACGTAAAATTGTTCTCGATCACCAGTAAATAAGGTTGGCGTATATCGGTGATGAATAAGATCTTGACGAATATTTTCATAGCTTTCCTTATAGTCTTCCGTTGATCCTAATTTGGCTTGATGAACGATCTCTTTTGTAATCGATGGAGAGAAGCCCATCACTTTATTTAATATTTGTTGATCCAATTTTCCTGAATTAAAGTCCAGTTTTCGCATTAAATCTTCCCCTGATAGTGTCACAGGGTTGTGTTTTTCTTGAGATGGAGGGAGTTTATAGGGCTGACCCGGCATCACTGTCCGGTGACGGTTTTGTGAAGGGGACAAGTGCTTAATGCTGTCTAAAATGTGCCCTTGTTCACGGTCAACGAGTAAAATATTTGAATGTTTCCCCATGATCTCAACAATTAATGTTTTGATTGTCTCGTCACCAATTTCGTTGCGTGATTTAATATGAAATTTAACAATTCGCTCCATTTCGATTTGTTCAATACTCTCAATAAATCCTCCTACGAGATGCTTACGAAGCAGCATACAAAGCATAGGAGGCTCTTTAGGGTTTTGATATTGGTCATTCGTTAAATGGAAACGAGCATAGCTTGGATGTGCTGAAAGTAATAACGTATATTTTGAACCATTGCTTCTAATAGTGAATACAAGTTCTGTTTCGGTCGGCTGATAAATTTTTACAATTCTTCCCGATTGAATACGTTCATGAAGTTCATGAGTCATCGCTCGGGTTACAACTCCATCAAATGGCATGATCCTCACCTCTCTAGTCTTGTCAGTATAGCAATGATTCGCTTCATTGTGAATATTTTTGGTAAACTAAACATGTATGAAACTATTGGTTATTGGACGTGATGAAAGTTGATTAGAAGTATGACGGGTTATGGCAGACAGTCGCTGCAATGGGAAAAGGTAAAAGGCACGGTAGAAATACGAAGTGTCAATCATCGTTTTTTTGATTTTTCGCCAAAAGTGCCCCGTTCGATTTTATTTATGGAGGACGCTTTAAAGAAGAAGGTAGGTGAATCAATTAAGCGGGGACATATTGATTTATTTCTTACATTAGAAGGGGAAGGCCTTACCACTCACCAACTGCAGGTGGACGAAGATCTTGTGCGTCAATATAAAGAACAACTTCAAATTTTAAAGAACAAGTATGAGTTGACGGGTGAAATCACTATTGATATGGTAACTAAGTTAGACCATGTATTTACGATTTCAGAAACAACCGAGTATGATCAATCCTTAACATCCTCCATCGAAAAATCAGTTGACGATGCCTTAGCGGACCTCGTAACGATGCGGGAGAGTGAAGGAGGGAAGCTTAAAGCAGATCTTCTCATTCGTCTTTGTTCCTTGAAAGAGATCGTGAGTGAAATCGAGCTTCGTCGAGAGGTTGTTATTAGAGAATACAAAGAAAAAATTAGAAAAAGAATAGAAGAATACACAAAAAGCGCTTTTACTGAAGATGATCACAGAGTTAGGCAAGAGGTCGCTCTTCTGGCTGAAAAAGGTGACATTACGGAAGAAGTGACGCGAATTTATTCCCATATTGATCAATTTCAAAAGACATTGCAAGAAGGCGGCGTCGTTGGACGCACACTTGATTTCATCGTACAGGAATTCCACCGTGAAATTAATACGATCGGCTCGAAATCAAATGATTCCAAGCTATCTAATCAGGTCGTTAAAATGAAGAGTGAAATAGAAAAAATGAAAGAACAAATACAAAATATTGAATAACAATTGAGATTCCTACAAGATTTTTCATATAATAGTAATAGATTCGTGTCTTAGAAGGAGGAAGTTTTGTTGAGTTTAAGGTTAATTAACATCGGTTTTGGCAATGTTGTATCTGCCAATCGTATAATATCCATTGTTTCACCAGAATCTGCACCTATTAAACGTATTATTACCGTTGCAAGAGATAATAATAAATTAGTAGATGCTACATACGGCCGTAGAACACGTGCCGTTATTATTACAGATAGCGACCATGTGGTATTATCGGCTGTACAGCCTGAAACGGTTGGACAGCGCGTATTAAGCAATGATGAAATATCAGATGATAACTAGGAGGATCCATTCGTGATAAAGGAAAAAGGCATTTTATTTATTTTATCTGGACCCTCTGGTGTAGGTAAAGGAACCGTAAGAAAAGCTTTATTTGATCAATCCACTGATTTAAGGTACTCCATCTCAATGACAACTCGTGCACCTCGTGAAGGAGAAGTGGATGGTATTGATTACTTCTTCAAGTCGAGAGACGAATTCGAGCAGCTCATTAGTGAAGGCCAGTTAATTGAGCATGCTGAATACGTAGGGAACTATTATGGTACTCCGCGTCAGTATGTAGAACAAACCTTAGAAGAAGGAAAAGATGTTTTTCTAGAAATTGAAGTCCAAGGGGCTCTAAAAGTAAGAGAAAACTTCCCACAAGGTGTGTTCGTATTTCTCATCCCTCCTTCCCTAGAAGAACTAAAAGATCGAATCGTAAGCCGAGGTACGGAGACGGAAGAAAAAGTGAAAAATCGTTTACTTGCAGCCAAAGAGGAAATAGACATGATGGATGCTTACGATTATGTCGTCGTTAACGACAAAGTTGAATCCGCCGTTAATAAAGTGAAGGCTATCGTAGCAAGCGAACATTGTAAGCGTGAACGTGTTTCTCATCAATACAAAAAAGCATTGGAGGCAGATCAATCATGATGTTAGAACCATCTATTGATTCATTGCAAAAACAAATCAAGTCAAAGTACACTCTTGTTACCCTTTCAGCTAGAAGAGCTCGTGAATTAAAGCAGGGCAGTGCACCGATGGTAGAAAACCCAACGTCCAGTCAACAAGTTGGAGTGGCCCTTGAAGAGATCGATTGCGGGAAACTAACTTATTCTCATGCTGAAAATATCCAGGAGAGAACGGAAACTACGTAAACCGTTATTATAGATTCATCAAAGCCGCGCTAACTTAGTTGATAAGGCGCGGCTTTTCGTTATTAATTGTTGAGGAAAGGGTAGGTTCCTATGCTTACAAATAAAAAAATCGTTTTAGGCGTTTCAGGGGGCATTGCCGCATATAAAGCAGCTGCACTAACAAGTAAATTAGTCCAAGCTGGAGCAAACGTTCGAGTGGTCATGACAGAGAACGCAAAAAAATTTGTTGCACCAACTACATTTCAAGCATTATCACGTCAGCCTGTCTATTCCGATACTTTTATAGAGCAGGATCCCACACAAATTCAGCACATTGATGTGGCTGATTGGGCAGACCTTTTCTTAATCGCACCTGCAACAGCGAACACCCTAGGAAAGCTGGCTAATGGAATAGCTGACGACATGCTGTCTACTACGCTGCTGGCCACAGAGGCACCGGTGTATATTGCACCTGCAATGAACGTCCATATGTACAGTCATCCTTCCGTCATGAAAAATTTGAAGCAGCTTGACGCATGGGGCTTTAAATTCATAGAACCTGGGGAAGGGTATTTAGCATGTGGTTATGTAGGAAAAGGAAGACTGGAAGATCCAGAAACCATCGTTCGATTATTGGAAGAAGAACAAAACCGCTCTTCCTTATTGAAAGGAAAAAAAGTGCTCATCACTGCGGGACCCACACAGGAAAAAATTGACCCTGTCCGTTACTTCACCAATCCCTCCACAGGTAAAATGGGGTTCGCTCTAGCTAGACAAGCCTCTCTTATGGGAGCGGAGGTTACGTTAGTAGCAGGCCCAGTTACTTTAGATACTCCTCCTCGTGTGAAAAGAATTGATGTGACGACGGCAGAGGAGATGTATGAAGCAGTCACCACTGAATTTTCACATCACGACATTGTTATTAAATCCGCAGCGGTAGCTGACTATCGTCCGAAAAATAAATATGAACATAAAATGAAAAAGTCTACAGGAGACTACGCGGTTGAAATGGAGCGTACAAAAGATATCCTTATGACTTTAGGAGAGAGAAAAACGAAGCAATATTTAATTGGTTTTGCAGCGGAAACCAATGATGTTGAATATTACGGTGAACAAAAGTTACGCAAAAAGAACTTAGATGCCATTGTCATGAATAACGTTTCAGCTGAGGGTACAGGCTTTGCTCATGATACGAATTCTTCGATTTATTTAACAAAAGAAGGGAAACGTCTAGTTCTCCCTTTAATGTCAAAAGATCAACTTGCACAAAGAATATTAACAGAAGCAGCTGAAACCGTTTCGGGTGAGGCCACGTGAGTATTGCTAAAGTTATTGTAGATGTCCCCTCTCAAAACACGAATCGATTATTCGACTATGGGATTCCTGAAAAATTCGAATCTGTTGTTCAACCAGGGGTAAGGATCATTGTGCCCTTTGGTCCGCGTAAGGTCCTTGGTTATGTTATTTCGCTTGCAGAATATAGTGAATTTGCGAAAGTAAGGCAGATTGAAGATGTACTGGATATTGCTCCTGCTCTGACGCCTGAACTGCTGAAAATTGGAAAATGGCTTTCCCAGCAAACGTTAAGCTTTTATATATCCTGCTTACAGGTTATGCTGCCGCAAGTAATGAAAGCTTCTTATCGTAAAGAGTTATGGCGTCTGACCGAGGAAGAACTTCCTGAAGAATTAGAAAATATATTTGCAGGGCGCGGAGTGATTGAATACAAAGAATTTGAAGAATCAAATGTTAGTTATCATCAGCTGCGGCAATACGTAGAAGATGGATGGGTGGACATTCATTATGAAGTGAAAAGCCGTGAAACGACGAAAACGACGACCGTAGTCGAACCTTTAATGGAACCAATGCAGCTGGAAGAAACGTTAGTTGATCTCTCGAAGCAGGCAAAGAAACAAAGAGAAATTGTGCAGTATTTTATCGATCACCAAGAGCCTGTTCCTAAGAAACAACTTCTAAGTGCCACATCATCATCTTCTTCTTCTTTAAAACCTTTACTAAATCAAGGAGTAATCAAAGAATATAAGCAAGAAGTAATGAGGGATCCGTTTTCGCATCGAGAATTTGAGCGAACACAGCCATTTCCATTAACTGATGAACAACGTGAGGCGATCACACCTATTCTACATACACTGGAAAGTGAAACTCACGACGTATTTCTGTTACATGGTGTAACAGGGAGCGGGAAGACAGAGATCTACTTGCAATCGATTCAGAAGGTGTTAGATCAAGGGAAAGAGGCAATTATGCTGGTACCTGAGATTGCTTTGACTCCTCAGATGGTCGAGCGGTTTAAGGGAAGATTCGGCTCCAAAGTCGCAGTTCTCCACAGTGGATTGTCAGCTGGTGAAAAGTATGATGAATGGCGTAAAATACAGAGGAATGAAGTTCAAGTGGTGGTAGGAGCAAGATCAGCTATATTCGCACCTTTTACGAATATAGGCATAATTATCATAGACGAAGAGCATGAATCAAGTTATAAGCAAGAAGATCGAACAAGGTATCATGCAAGGGACGTTGCTGTTGAAAGAGGAAAAATTCATGCTTCTCCTGTCGTGTTGGGCAGTGCGACTCCGGCATTAGAAACGTATGCGCGAGCCGCCAAGGGGAATTACAAAATGCTTACGTTGACGAAGCGGATGAATAATGCCACCATGCCTGATACTGAATTAGTTGACATGAGAGACGAACTGCATCAAGGCAATCGCTCCATGTTTTCTCGTGCATTGCTTGATAAGTTAAGGGAACGAATTGAGCGTGGTGAGCAATCTGTTCTGTTTTTAAATCGTAGAGGGTATGCGACCTTTGTAATGTGTCGAGACTGTGGGCATGTAAAAGAATGTCCTCATTGCGATATCGCGTTGACGTATCATCGCCGGCAGGAACGGTTAAAATGTCATTACTGCTCTTATGAAGAACCCATGCCTCATCAGTGTCCTGAATGTGAAAGTAAAACGATCCGTTATTTTGGTACAGGGACACAAAAAGTAGAAGAAGTCCTTCAGGAACTGATCCCTGAAGCGCGAGTTCTTCGAATGGATGTAGATACGACCCGGAGAAAAGGAGCCCATGAGCGGATTTTAAACGACTTTGGCGATAAAAAAGCGGATATTCTTTTAGGGACACAAATGATTGCTAAAGGTCTTGATTTCGCCAATGTTACGTTGGTTGGTATTCTTGCAGCCGATGCACTACTTAACTTGCCAGATTTTCGAGCAGCTGAAAAAACCTTTCAACTCTTAACACAGGTGAGTGGCCGGGCAGGTCGTCATAAACTGGCTGGAGAGGTCGTCGTCCAAACGTATAGCCCGGATCATTATAGTATTCAATTGGCGAGTCAATATGATTATGAACAGTTTTTTAACGAGGAAATGAAGCTGAGGAAAGCTTTTCGTTATCCGCCTTACTATTATTTAACGCTTTTCACTATTTCACATCCTAATCAACTAAAAGTACAAGAAGTCACACAAAAAATTGTAGTCTACATGAGGAATAAATTATCGGAAGAGGCAGATGTTCTTGGCCCTACCCCGTCAGCACTGACTCGTATCAACAATAGATATCGATACCAATGCATGGTAAAATATAAAGATGAGCCAGAGCAGCGCAAGTTAATTCAGCGCATCTTGCACTATTATGAAGACGAACTTAAAGAAGAGAACGGTTTGCAAATTAGCGTAGATTTTCAACCGTATCAGTTAATGTAAGGAAGGAGTTCATACAACATGACACGAATCGCATTTATGGGCACACCAGATTTCGCTGTTCCCGTGCTTGAGCAATTAGTCGAGCACAACTATGAAGTAGTATTAGTCGTAACACAGCCAGACCGACCAAAAGGCAGAAAGAAAACGTTGACTCCTCCTCCTGTTAAGCAAGCGGCAACAAGACTTGGAATACCAGTAGTACAGCCTAACAAAATTAAAGAAGAATATGAGCAGGTTTTACAGTTTGAACCCGATTTAATCGTTACAGCTGCATTTGGTCAAATTTTACCTGAAGAACTCTTGCAAGCACCTCCTCATGGATGTATCAATGTTCATGCATCGCTTTTACCTGAACTGCGTGGAGGTGCCCCTATCCATTATTCCATTATTCAAGGGAAAAAAGAGACAGGGGTAACGATTATGTATATGGTGAAAAAGCTGGATGCTGGCGATATTTTAACTCAAGTGAAGGTTCCAATTGAGGATCATGACCATGTAGGTACACTACATGATAAATTATCAAAAGCTGGATCAGACTTATTAATCGAGACGCTGCCTCCATTATTAGCTGGAGATCTCACCCCTCAAAAGCAAGACGATGATCAAGCTACTTTTGCGTCAAATATTAAACGTGAACAGGAGAAGATCGATTGGTCCAATGATCAGCAATCCATTTACGATCACATCCGCGGCATGCATCCTTGGCCCGTGGCTTTTACATATTGGAATGGAAAACCATTAAAGCTATGGTGGGGCGAAAAAGTTGATGGAACCTTTGATCAGAAGCCTGGAACGGTAGTTGAATTTCATCAAGATGGTATGCTCGTAGCGACAGGTGATCGTAAAGCGATTAAAGTTACTGATCTTCAACCTTCAGGGAAAAAAAGAATGGATGGCCAAGCTTTTTTAAATGGCTCCGGTCAGTCCATGCAGATTGGCGATCGACTGGGGGAGCAAAATGACTAAGTATCAACTAAGGGAATCAGCATTAGAACTACTAACGCGAGTCGGTGAGCAAGGCGGATATAGTCATGTCTTACTTGATCAAGAAATGAGTAAGCGTCACTTGAGTGCTAAAGACGGAGCGCTTTTAACGGAAATCGTATATGGAACGCTCCAAAACAAAATGAAGATTGAATATGAAATCCAACCCTACCTTAAAAAGCAGAAAAAGCTCAAACCTTGGGTGAAATGGCTGCTCTACATGTCTGTTTACCAAATGCGTTATTTAGAGAGAGTTCCTGACCACGCTGTAATCCACGAGGCTGTAGAGATTTCTAAAAAAAAAGGCCATAAAGGGATTTCAAGCTTAGTGAACGGCATCTTACGAAACGTCCAGCGTAATGGCGTCCAAAGTATTGAGTCTATTGAGGATCCAGTTGAAAAATTGTCGGTAGAGACGAGTCATCCGAAGTGGCTCGTTGATCGTTGGGTGAAACAGTATGGGATCGAAGTTACAAAAGGAATTTGTTTTCAAAACCTTAAACATCTACCTATGTCTGTAAGAGCCCAGCCCCTTAGAATATCCAGAGAGGCAGCAATGACGGAATTGAAATCCAGGGGAATAAAGACTGAAATAAGTCCATTCTCATCTCAAGGTTTTTTGATTACAGAAGGTAATATTTTATCCGATCCATTGTTTACTAAAGGCCAGGTTACTGTACAAGATCAAAGCTCAATGCTCGTTGCTGAAATGATGGATTTAACACCTGGATTATTAGTACTTGATGCTTGTAGTGCACCCGGAGGAAAAACGACTCATATAGCTGAAAAGTTAGAAGATAAAGGAAAAGTAATCGCTTACGATTTGCATAAGAAAAAAGCTAAGTTAGTTGATGAAAAAGCTAAATTGCTTCAGCTGAATTCCATTCAAGCTGCACAAGCCGATTCCCGTAAACTTGAAGAAATCCATCAAACGGAGTCGTTCGATCGTATTTTATTAGACGCACCTTGTTCAGGTCTGGGAGTGTTGCGAGGCAAACCTGATATTAAGTATCATAAGAAAGAACAAGATATTTACGACCTTCGCCGCATTCAGGACGACCTGCTGAGCAGTCTTGCTCTGCTGCTTAAAGATGGGGGTAAATTTCTATATAGCACGTGCACAATTGATCAGCATGAAAATGAGGAAGCCATCAAGCAGTTTCTTGAACAAAATAAGGATTTTGAGGTCGACCCAGCATTTAACGAAGACCTTCCCGAATTTTTACGCGATTCGATGGGCCTTAGTGAGTATGGGTTACAGCTATTTCCACACCAATGGGACACAGACGGCTTCTTTTTAACACGAATGGTGAAACGTGCAAAATAAGACCATTCCTTTTTAGGAAAATGAATGAACATTATGCGCTTTTGAGCGTTTTTGGAAGAGATGAGGTGAAGACCATGAGGGGTAGCTTTTTATCAGACCAAGGAAAAGTTCGTAATCATAATGAAGATGCAGGAGGCGTTTTTTATCATGAAAATGGTCAACTGCTCGCCGTCGTAGCTGACGGGATGGGAGGCCACCGGGCTGGTGATGTTGCTAGTCAGTTGGCTGTTTCCGCATTACATAAAAAATGGGAAAATACGGAACTCATTAAACATCCGGAAGATGCTGAATATTGGATGCTTGATGCGATTTTCGAAGTAAACCGTAAAATTTTAAGTCATTCCAGGGAGCATGAAGAATGCAGAGGAATGGGAACGACTGTGGTCGTCGCTTTATGTAGCGAGCAATTCACGACAATCGGTCATATCGGTGATAGTCGTGTCTATTTGGCCAACTTTGATGGTTTTAAACGAGTGACTGAGGATCATTCCCTGGTGAATGAGCTCGTTCGCTCAGGACAAATTTCTGAAGAGCAAGCCGAGACCCACCCGAGAAAAAATGTTTTACTGAAAGCGCTTGGAACGGACGA
This sequence comes from Halobacillus andaensis, assembly GCF_014636475.1. GTDB lineage: Bacteria > Bacillota > Bacilli > Bacillales > Halobacillaceae > Halobacillus_A > Halobacillus_A andaensis. The sequence continues at coordinate 734,526 of NZ_BMEL01000001.1, read as the reverse complement.
AAATATATCTCCTGATATTATGACGTTAGAATTTGAAGAAGACGACCGATTGCTCTTATGTTCGGATGGATTAACAAATAAAGTGTATGAGACTGAATTAAGTAAATTAGCAGAGTTTAACGGAGAATGGGAAGAATTTTGTCAGTCCTTCATCGATTTAGCTAATGAACGTGGAGGCGAAGATAATATTACGCTGGCCGTGGTTCATCATAGTAACACCTCGATGAAAGAGGGTGTTGATTGATGTTGAATAATCGTCTCCTCAACGATCGTTACCAAGTAAATGAAATGATCGGCGGAGGAGGGATGGCCAATGTTTACCTTGCCCATGATACCATTCTAGATCGTGAAGTCGCGATTAAAGTGTTACGTTTAGAATATGGAAACGACGAAGAATTTATAGCAAGGTTTCACCGAGAAGCTCAATCGGCCACGAGTTTATCCCACCCTAATATTGTAAATATCTATGATGTTGGGGAAGAAGAGGACATCTATTTCATGGCCATGGAATATGTCGATGGAATGACACTCAAGCAATATATACAACAGAAGAGCCCCATTGACACGTCAGAGGCCATCGATATTATGAGGCAAGTAACATCGGCAATCGCCCATGCTCATGATAATGAAATTGTCCACAGGGATATTAAACCTCAAAACATTTTAATTGATCATTATGGCCATGTAAAAGTAACCGATTTCGGTATTGCCATGGCGTTGAGTGCAACGGCATTAACGCAAACCAACTCGGTATTAGGTTCTGTTCACTATTTATCACCGGAACAAGCTCGCGGTGGAATGGCAACGAAAAAGTCGGACATTTATTCCTTAGGGATTGTCATGTTTGAGCTTTTAACAGGCAGGCTGCCCTTTTCCGGCCAGTCCCCTGTATCCATTGCGTTGAAACACTTACAGCATGACACACCTTCATTAAAAAGATGGACCCCTGACCTGCCGCAAAGCGTAGAAAACGTCGTATTAAAAGCGACGACGAAAGATCCTTTTTATCGTTACGATTCTGTGCTTGAAATGGAACAAGACTTAGATACAGCTTTAGAGCCTCATCGGTCAAACGAAGAGGAGTTTAAGATCCCAAATGAAGAAGATGAAGAAAAAACAAAAGCCATTCCAGTTATTACAGACGCTAGCTTCGGGGATCAAGATGAGGATGCAACAATCGTTCATGATGCGACGCAGCAATTTGACGTGAAAGCCTTAGAGGAAACGAAAAAAGAAGCAGCTATTAATAACAAGAAGAAAGCAAAAAAGCCAAAAAAGCCGAAGAAAAAGAAAAGGTGGTTATTGTGGCTGACGATCATCTTTTTTGTTCTATTATCATTGGGCATTGCAGCGTTATTAATCATTCCTGCTTTGCTTGAGCCTGATGATGTAGAAATGATCAATGTTGAAGGTATGGAATATGAAGAGGCCTACAGTGAAATCTCTGACTTAAACTTAGAAGTTCAGCGTCAGGCTGTCTTTTCAGATGACGTGAATGAAGGGCTGGTTATACGAACCGATCCAGAAGCGGGCTCAGTAGTAAAAGAAGAATCACGCGTAACGGTATATTCTTCTAAAGGGAAAGAACGTGTGCGATTTGAAGACTACGTTGGACAGCCTTATGAGCGTGTTAAAGAGGAACTTGAGGAGGCAGGCTATTCAAGCGTGCTGGCCATTGAACAGACATCAGATGATCGACCTGCAGGAGAAATTATCGAGCAAATTCAACCTCAGCCACAAGAAGAAGTGATCATCGATGAGACAAGGGTTATCTTTCAAGTAAGTACTGGGCCGCCAACGATGACATTAAGACCGCTGGAAGGTCAAACAGAGGAAGAGGCTCGAAGCTATTTAAGTGACAATGGACTGGAAGCTTCGGTATCAGAAGAATATTCAGATGAAGTTCCTGAAGGAGAAGTTATACGACAAGATCCTGAATCATTAAGTGAAGTGAGTGAAGGGTCTACCGTAAACCTTGTCGTTTCATTAGGTCCTGAGGAAGAGCAGCCACGCGATGAAACGATTGAGGTCAATGTTCCGTTTGATGAAGAATCTGAACAAGAGGAACAGCAAGTTCTCGTTTACGTGGATGATATGAACAATCGAATATCAGAAGTATATAGTGAGGAAATGATCACAGAAGATACAACGATAGAAATCAATTTGACAATCCCACCTGAAAACGAGGCCACCTACAAAGTGGTGAGAGAAGATGAAGTAATTGAAGAAGAAAATGTTCCTTATTAAGTAGGTGAATGAATGGCTACAGGCAAGATTATAAAAGCTTTAAGCGGATTTTACTATGTGCTGCACGAAGGTATTGTCTACCAGTGCAGAGGCCGCGGGGTATTTAGAAAAAAGAAAATTACTCCTCTTGTAGGCGACATCGTTGAATTTCAAGCCGAAACATTAAAAGAAGGTTATATTTTATCCATTGAAAAACGAGAAAATGAATTAGTCAGGCCTCCTATTGCCAATGTAGATCAGGCACTAATCGTGACATCTACGGTAAACCCAGATTTTAATCCATTACTGCTTGACCGTTTTCTCGTACTCGTCGAATCGAAAAGGCTTCAACCTGTCATTGTCATTTCAAAAATGGATCAAACAGAAGAGGAGAAACTTCCTTCGATAATGGAGTATCAACGAATATATGAAACGATTGGTTATCCTGTATTGCTGTCTTCCATGCATGATCAAGAGAAATTAAATGAAATAGAACGCCAATTAGCCAATAAGACGACCGTGATTGCCGGCCAATCCGGGGTTGGCAAATCGTCACTGCTTAATTTCTTAGACCCAACATTAGATATAGAAACAGATGAAATATCTGAAAGTCTAGGAAGAGGAAAGCATACGACGAGACACGTAGAGCTCTACAATATAGCCGGAGGTCTTGTCGCCGACACTCCGGGATTCAGCTCACTCGACTTTGGAGATCTGCAGCTTGAGGAACTCGGTGAATGTTTTCCAGAGTTTGTTGCCGTTCAAGATGATTGTAAATTTCGAGGCTGTCTGCATGTGAAGGAACCTAAATGTGCAGTGAAAGCTGGAGTTGAGAATCGAAGTATAGCAGGCCATCGTTATAATCATTACTTACAGTTCGTAGAAGAAATTAAAAATAGAAAGCCGAGGTATTAAGGGATGACAAAGATTGCACCATCAATATTAGCATCTGATTTCGCGCATCTTGCCAATGAAATTAAAGACGTGGAAGAAGGTGGCGCAGACTATATTCACGTAGACGTTATGGACGGGCACTTTGTACCGAATATAACAATTGGACCATTGATTGTAGATAGCATTCGCCCGCATACTTCTCTGCCCCTGGATGTACATCTCATGATTGAAAATCCAGATCAGTATATTGAAGAATTTGCAAAAGCGGGAGCCGATATCCTTACTGTACACCAGGAAACATGCCCACACCTGCACAGAACCATTCAATTGATTAAGAGCTTTGGAGTAAAGGCAGGGGTGGTCATTAATCCGGCTACTCCTGCAGAAGCTATCCGTCCTATACTACAAGAGGTAGATTTGGTTTTATTGATGACGGTAAACCCAGGATTCGGAGGCCAAGCATTTATTCCTGAAGTACTAAACAAAATCGAGCAAATCGCTGCTTGGAGAAAAGAGTATGATTACACCTTTGAAATAGAAGTAGACGGCGGTGTCAACGAAAAAACGGCGGTTGATTGCACGAATGCAGGAGCCGATGTCCTTGTTGCGGGAAGTGCTATTTTTAACCAAAAAGACCGTAGAAAAGCAATTGAAGCAATTAGATAAATGTACAAAAGGGGCTCAAATAGGCAGACTATTTCTGAGCCTCTTTTTTGAATTTCCCAGGTAAGGAGGGTTTTTATGACAAGGTATGCGATTGTCGGGGGCGGACCTAAAGAATACATCCCCAATTTATCGACGTATAAAAATGAAGATATTATTTGGATTGGAGCTGATCAAGGTGCGGAGGTCATCGTAGAGTATGGATTACCTTTATCGGCAGCCATAGGGGATTTCGATTCCGTAAGTGCTTCTTCAATGGAAACTATAAAAAAAGAAGCTCATGAACTCATGGTCTATCCGAACGAAAAAAATGAAACCGATCTGGAACTAGCGATTCTCTATGCTCAGGAGCAAGAAGCGAGACATATTCTTTTTTTTGGGGTGACGGGCGGGAGAATGGATCATACGCTCATTAACATTCAAACGTTATACCCCTTATGGAATTCCGGGATAAGGGCCCAAATTCATGATCTGCAAAACCAGATGGAATTGTTTGGCCAGGGTTCGCATACAATAGGAAGAAATGAAGACTATCCCTACCTCTCTTTCGTACCAATTACATTGGACATTTGGAATTTGAATCTGTACGGCTTTTATTATCCTTTAGAAGATGCCCATTTACCCTATGGGTCTACCCTATGTATCTCTAATCATTTGATTGAAGAAGAAGGTACTTTTTCTTTTAGTCAAGGCATACTGTTAGTAATAAGAAGTAAAGATATCATTTAATAGAGGTATTATGGCACTCATAGCTTTATATGTTGAGGAGGACGCTCATGAAATTTTATACGATTAAACTCCCACGTTTTCTCGGAGGAATGGTACGGGCTGTCATTGGAACATTTAAAAAAGATTAACAAAAAAAGCACCCAGAGGAGGGTGCTTTTTTTGACGTTTGATTATACGCGTTGAACTTTACCTGATTTTAGATCACGAGCAGATACATAAACTTTCTTAGGCTTACCATCCACTAGAATACGTACTTTTTGCACGTTAGCTTTAAATTTACGTTTATTAGCGTTCATCGCGTGGGAACGGTTGTTACCAGTGCTCGTGCGACGACCTGATACGACACATTTACGTGACATGTAGAATCCCTCCTGTTACATACATCTTAAAATACTTAATTAATGTACCATACAGAGCTATCAATTGCAATAAACAGGGGATAATAATATCAAGAATTTTCTCTTGACAGATCACATGAATTGTTACAAAGTATAATAGGAGTCAATGTGTCGATAGATCACACAGCGTAAGCTATTATCATTGTGTGTTATAATAAGTCCACGAAGGTGACGATTTTAAAGGAGGATTCCTATGTCTATTGATCTTCATAATAATTATGGTCATATTACGATAAGTAATGATGTAATTTCCACTATTGCCGGAGGAGCTGCTGTTGAGTGCTATGGCATCGTAGGGATGGCATCTAAAAATCAGCTTCGTGACGGTTTAGCCGAGATGCTGCGACGTGAAAATTTTTCAAAAGGTGTCGTGGTGAGACAGGCTGAAGACCACGTTCACATTGATATGTATATTATTGTAAGCTACGGAACGAAGATTTCTGAAGTAGCTCATAACGTTCAATCACAAGTGAAATACGCGCTAAACAAAAATGTAGGCTTATCTGTTAACTCAGTAAACATCTATATTCAAGGTGTAAGAGTAACAAACGAATAAGAGCCTCTGGTGTAGTCAAAGGAGGAAAATAGTGTGACGGTACGAGAGATAAACGGTACAAAGCTAGCTGAGATGGTATTACAAGGTTCTCAACATTTAAAAGCCAATTCTCAAATGATTGATGCCTTGAACGTATTTCCTGTCCCAGATGGTGATACCGGTACAAATATGAATTTATCAATGACGTCTGGTGCAGAAGAAGTGAAGAAAATCAGTGAAAACCACGCAGGAGTAGTTGGACAAGCTCTTGCTAAAGGGCTTCTAATGGGAGCGCGTGGTAACTCAGGAGTTATACTCTCCCAATTGTTCCGAGGATTTTCTAAGGCGTGTGAACAAAAGGAAGCGCTAACAACAAAGGATTTAGCAGAAGCTTTTCAAAGTGGAGTGAAAACGGCGTATAAAGCTGTTATGAAACCTGTAGAAGGAACGATCTTAACGGTAGCTCGCGAATCAGGAGAAGCTGCTGAGAAACTAGCAGAGCAAGAAGAAGATGTCGTTGCTTTTATGGAAGGTGTAACAAAAGCTGCGTATGACTCCCTTCAGAGAACGCCGGATTTATTACCTGTACTTAAAGAAGTAGGCGTAGTTGATAGTGGAGGCCAGGGGCTCTTAACCATTTATGAAGGTTTTCTTGCCAATTTAAAGGGGGAAGAGATGCCTGAAATGACTTCATCTTCCGTATCAATGGATGAAATGGTAAACGCGGAACACCATAAATCAGCTCAAGACTTTATGAACACAGAAGACATTGAATTCGGCTATTGCACAGAGTTCATGGTTAAATTTGAGGAGGAAAAGTTACAAGAAAATCCTTATGATGAAGAACAATTTCGTGAAGAGTTAAGTCGTCACGGAGATTCACTGCTGGTGGTTTCAGATGAAGAACTTATTAAAGTTCATATTCATGCTGAGTATCCAGGAGACACGATGACGTTAGGCCAGCGTTACGGCAGCTTAATTAACATGAAGATTGAAAATATGCGTGAACAGCATACATCTATTGTTGGGGATAAGAAAACTTCTAAGCCAAAAGAGCTGGCTGAATACGGCATTGTGACTGTAGCTATGGGCGATGGCATTAAGAAATTGTTTGAAAGTCTTGGAGCTAATGTGGTCATTCAAGGTGGACAAACCATGAATCCCAGCACAAAAGACATATCGGATGCTATAGAACAAGTACATGCTAAGCAGGTGCTGATCCTTCCTAATAATAAGAATATTACAATGGCAGCGGAACAAGCCGCTGAATTAGCGGAAGTTGATGCGTTGGTTGTACCTTCCAAAACAATCCCTCAAGGAATGAGTGCCCTTCTTGGTTTCAATCCAGAAGCGGATTTAACTTCTAACCAGGAAGAAATGTCTGCTTTGATGAAACAAGTGAAAAGCGGTCAGGTAACTTACGCCGTCCGTGACACTCAGATTGATGGAATGACAATTGAAAAAGGTCATTTCATGGGTATTTTAGAAGGTGACATTAAAGCGACTCAACAAGATCAATTTGAAACGGCTAGAAAGCTGTTAGAAGAGATGATTGATGAAGATGAGGATGAAATTGTTACGATTATTAGCGGAGAAGAGGTTACACAGGAAGATCTTGACCAGCTAGAAGCTTATATAGAAGAGCAATTCGAAGATCTTGAGGTGGAAATCCATCATGGCGGTCAGCCAATTTACTCCTATATCTTTGCTGTAGAATAAAAACAGGCGTCACCACCGAACGCTCATAGAGATCAATCGAAAAACCCGTCCGTATGTTACAATGTGCGATGTCTATTTCACAGCTAAGTGAAACGAATCGTTAAACTTATGAAGGAAGAGAAGGCGCAAATCTCTTAAACGTTAGAAGAAAAGCGGGTTGTGGGGAAATTAATTTCCCCACAACCCGCTTTTTAAAATTCTACCTTTCATGGACTTTTAGTTTTTCAGTGACCTCAACGGGCCTTCGCTCCTGGCGGCAAGAAAAAAGCTTGCGGAAAAACAAGGGGTTTCTCCACAAGCTGAAGACCCTTCTTAAGAAGGTCATGTTTTTTTATGCAAAGGCAAAGCTCCTAACCACTCGCCTCCACATTTCTAGTGTCCGATGGAGCGGATGATAAATTCAACGAGAAAGACCATGGCAATTAATACGACTGGAGCTGATAGCTCTCTTTGCTTCCCTAAGGCGAACTTAACAATTGGATAGGCGATAAAACCAAAAGCCATTCCATCAGCAATTGAATAGGTGAAAGGAATCATCACGATTATCAAGAATGCCGGCATTGCATCTGATAGGTGATCTAATGGAATTTCTTTAATGTTTTGCACCATCAGAGCCCCTACGATAATAAGGATCGGGCTGATCGCTGTCGAAGGAACCATGGAGATCCATGGGGTTACGAAAATGGTAGCCAAAAATAAGACGGCCATCATTAAGCTAGCTCTTCCTGTTTTACCTTCTGAAGCAATAACGGCTGCACTTTCTGCTGAAGATACAGTAGGTGAGGTTCCGAAAAAACCACATGTTAGCGCTGAAAATGCTGACGCACGATAAGATTTTTTGAACTTGTCTCCCTGGTTCAGCATGGCAAGTTGACCGTGAATGAGACCCATGTTTTCAAAAATGAGCACGATGGCTAGTGGAAAGACAGCCATCCAAAACCCAAATTCAGTAACGGCTCCAAAAGAAGGAATAAACACCCACTCTTGTTCACCTGCTGAGATGCCTTTACCGGGTCCATTCAATAACCCGGTGAAATGGGCAATTATTGTGCCAACCACCATCGTGATTAAAAAGTTACCTGGTACATTTTTGGCAAATAAGAAAACAGCAAGAAATAAGGTGAGAAGACTAGTGATCACCATAGCGGATGATGGATCGCCTAACGTAATAAGTGAATGCTCTCCTTTGACGACAAGACCACCTTTTTCTAAACCTATTAAGGTTAAAAACATTCCGAGCCCTACTGTAATCGCATGCTTTAAGGCGTCAGGAATTGCGTGCTTTAACCAATCTCCTAATGGAGTATAGGCGGTAATCAAAAAGATCAAAGAGGCAAAAATTACTACGGCTAATCCTTCTTGAAATTCCATCCCTTTTCCTTCAATAATCGAATAGGCGAAAAGGGCGTTAACCCCCATACCTGGGATTAAGACCATAGGTGCATTCGCGTAAATGGCCATGATCAAACAGCCGACAGCACTGGCAAGAATGGTTGCTAGCATTCCGTTTTCTAAAGGAAGGCCGGCGTCCTGGAGGATTTGACTATTTACCGCTACGATATAAACCGTAGTGAAATATCCAATAATCCCAGCGACTAAATCCTTGCGCAGGCTGTGTTGAGAATTATGCTGATTGAGCATCGTATTCTCCTCTATGAAATTATCCCTCTCCCACCCGGTTATCTCATAACCCACAAGATTCTATTCTACCCCCTTCATTAAATATAATCAATAGAGAAAACTCTTTCTGTGGCTATTCATCTTTAAAAATACAGCAAAAGGCGAAGTGAAATGGATCGCTTTCCATGGGCGTACGGTGAGCTTCCTCGGGCTTTGCCCTCGCTGATCTCACCTTGTACGTTCCTCCCATAGGAGTCTCACCATTTCCCTCCGCCTTCTCCCAGGGTTAAAGTTACCAGTTTTCACGCGCAGAATTTTATCCGAATGGTTAACAATTTCAATATAAATTCAAAGAAATATGGTAAAATAAATATCGGTAAACGAAAATATGGAAAGCGTTTACTTACCAAAAGCAAGGATGGTGATCCGTATGAAATATAGATCAGTATTCGATATCATCGGGCCCGTTATGATTGGTCCTTCAAGTTCACATACAGCCGGCGCTGCCAGAATTGGACGAGCAGCTAGACATTTGTTTGGCAGAGAACCGAAGTATGCTCATATTCATTTATATGGTTCGTTTGCCCAAACGTATAAAGGGCACGGCACAGACGTCGCTATTATTGGTGGGTTGTTAGATTTTGACACAGATGATACGCGTATAAGCACCTCATTAGAGATTGCGAAGGAAAAAGAGATGGACATCCACTTTTACGAAGAAGAAGCAAATACAGACCATCCGAATACGGCCAAGCTCATTATTGGGGATGATGAAGGAGAATTAGAGCTTGTTGGTATTTCCATTGGAGGCGGAAAGGCTGAAATCACAGAACTTAACGGATTTGAGCTGCGTCTCTCAGGAAGTCACCCGGCGATTCTATTAATTCATAATGATCGCTATGGAGCGATCGCTTCAGCTACATCCATTCTGGCAGGCCATGAAATCAATATTGGACGTATGGAAGTTTCGAGAAAAGCGCAAGGCGAGCAAGCGCTGATGGTTATTGAAGTCGATCAAAATATTGAAGATACCGTATTAAATGAATTAGAACGAGCTGAACATATTAAACAAGTGGCTCGTATTTCCGACTAGTTTTGGTGAGCTTTAAAAGAAGGGTAGAATTTCTTCTTAGAAAAGGATCACCATAGGAAAGGGGTAAGCTAGTGTTTAGAAATGTTGCTGAACTAGTAGAGCGCGCTGAAAAAGAAAGTATTTCTCTCTCAGAAGTAATGATTCGTCAAGAGATGGAAGTAAAGCAATTGACGCGAGAAAAAATCTTTGAACAAATGGAACGTAATTTAGAAGTCATGGAGAAAGCGATTGAAGATGGATTAAAAGGGGTACAATCCCATAGTGGTCTAACGGGAGGAGATGCCGTATTAATTCAGAATTATATGCGGGATAAAGAACCATTGTCCGGTCACTTATTAATGGATGCTGTGAGTAAAGCAGTAGCCACAAATGAAGTGAATGCGGCCATGGGGACCATCTGTGCTACCCCTACTGCAGGAAGTGCCGGCTGTGTGCCTGGAACGCTTTTTGCAGTAAAAGATAAATTGAACCCGACTCGAGAGCAAATGATTCGCTATCTATTCACATCTGGGGCTTTTGGTTTTGTCGTAGCAAATAATGCTTCGATATCAGGAGCCGCTGGAGGCTGCCAAGCAGAAGTCGGATCTGCTGCAGGAATGGCTGCCGCTGCCATCGTTGAAATGGCAGGAGGTACACCCGCTCAGTCTGCAGAAGCTATGGCGATTACACTAAAGAATATGCTAGGCTTAATTTGCGATCCTGTTGCCGGCCTTGTAGAAGTTCCGTGTGTGAAGCGAAATGCGATGGGAGCATCGAATGCAGTCGTTGCTGCTGATATGGCTTTAGCAGGAGTGACGAGCCGTATTCCATGTGATGAAGTGATAGACGCCATGTATAAAGTGGGGCAGAGAATGCCTACAGCATTCAGAGAAACCGCCCAGGGCGGCCTTGCCGCCACATTAACCGGCAAGAAACTTGAAGCAAAAATTTACGGGAGTCCGATTGATGAATAATAGATTAGAACTACCTATTAGTGAAGTAAAAGGAATTGGAGAAAAGCTTCAAGCTCATTTAAATGAGCTTGGGCTTTTTAGCATTTATGATTTATTATTTTATTTTCCTTATCGCTATGATTCCTACGAAGTCAAGCCGCTCACAGAACTTCAGCATGAGGAAAAAGCAACGATTGAGGGACAGCTGATATCTGATCCCGTCGTTCAGTTTTATGGGAAGAAGAAATCACGATTAACGATGTCACTCCAAGTCGATCAATTTGCTGTTAAAGCGGTTATGTTTAACCGCTCTTTTGCCAAGAAACAGCTAAATGCCGGCGACACTGTGACAGTGACTGGGAAATGGGATCAACACCGCCTTCAAATTACGGTAAGTCAGTATAAAAAAGGGGCGGCTAAGAGCCAGGAACCGATTCAGCCGGTTTACACATTAAAGGAAAGTGTGACACTTGTTACTTTAAGAAAAGTGATAAAAGCGGCTCTTGAAGATTACTTACATGAAGTAGAAGAAATCCTGCCGGAAGATACGGTCCTGAGTTATAAGCTGCCAAAACGTCAGCGAGCAATTGAGCAAATGCATTATCCCGAAAGCCGTATCTTGTTAAAACATGCGAAGCGTCGATTTATTTATGAAGAGTTTTTGTTGTTTCAGTTAAAAATGCAGCTGTTAAGAAAGCTGCATCGAGAGTCGACGATGGGGAATGCTCAACATTATGATAACGAGCGATTGACTGAATTTGTCCAATCGCTGCCTTTTGAGTTAACGAATGCTCAAAAAAGGGCGCTTAGTGAAATACTAAAAGATATGAAAAACCCTTACCGCATGAATCGCCTTTTACAAGGGGATGTAGGTTCTGGGAAAACGGCCGTAGCTGCCATTGCTTTATATGCATCGATTACGACTGGCCAGCAGGCGGCTTTAATGGTTCCTACTGAAATTTTAGCGGAGCAGCATGCAGCTTCATTAAAAGAGATGTTTGGAGATCGAATACGAATTGCACTTCTTACAGGCTCTGTAAAAGGGAAGAAAAGAAAGCAGATCTTAAATGATGTTAAAGAGCAGGAGGTTGATTTACTAGTAGGCACCCATGCTTTAATTCAAGATGAAGTGGACTTTAGCCGCTTAGGTTTTGTTATTGTAGACGAGCAGCATCGTTTCGGAGTAAATCAACGCAGAACACTGCGTGATAAAGGTCTCCATCCTGATGTTCTCTTCATGACGGCGACACCGATTCCTCGTACCTTAGCCATTACTGCCTTTGGAGATATGGATGTTTCTGTCATTGATGAAATGCCTGCAGGCAGAAAGCCGATCGAAACGTACTGGGTAAAAGGACAAATGACCGACAAAGTACTGGCTTTTATCCAAAAGCAAATTCAGCAAGGTCAACAGGCCTATGTGATTTGTCCATTGATTGAAGAATCGGACCAGTTGGATATTCAAAATGCGATTGACTTATATAACCAGATTTCTGCTGTATTTGAGCCTGCGATTAAGGTCGGTTTAATGCATGGGCGACTATCTAATGATGAAAAAGAAGAGGTCATGGAGGATTTTGCTGCTAATCATGTTCAGATCCTGGTGTCAACTACCGTAGTAGAGGTTGGGGTCAATGTTCCTAATGCTACTGTTATGGTCATTCATGATGCCGAGCGATTTGGATTATCACAATTGCACCAGTTAAGAGGCCGAGTAGGCAGAGGTGATCAACAAAGTTACTGTATTTTGCTGGCGGACCCTAAGGGAGATGTGGGCAAAGAACGGATGAGAATCATGACAGAAACGACAGATGGTTTTGAACTGTCGGAGCAAGACTTGAAACTAAGAGGACCTGGTGACTTTTTCGGCCGGAAACAAAGCGGCATACCTGAGTTTAAAGTCGGCGATATGGTACATGACTATCGAGCGTTAGAAACGGCAAGGCAAGACGCAGCTCTTATCATATCAGAGGATTTATTGGAAAAAGATGAGGATTACCGTGCCCTAAAACAAATCATAGAACAGGATGAACATATTTCTGGACAAGTGCTGGATTAAAGAGCGGGCCGTTTTTATGTCACAATTTTCTTTTTAAACGCTCATCCTTGCGTTATTAAAAAAGGTATTATATATTACTATTAGTACCTAGTCATAAATCAGTGACAACGAACGGTGGGACATAGGATGAAGCGATCCAAACAAGTTAGACAAAGTGAATTAAAGGACACGATTAAAGAAACGCCTTTCATTACAGATGAAGAGTTGGCCAAACGTTTCGGCGTCAGTATTCAAACGATTCGTTTGGACCGGATGGAGTTATCCATTCCAGAATTGCGTGAACGAATAAAATCAGTCGCTACTCATGAATGGAATGAAACGGTTAAGGCCTTGCCGATTGAAGAAGTGATTGGGGAAGTAGTAGACCTGGAACTAGATCAACGTGCCATTTCTATATTAGATATTAAACCGGAGCATGTGTTTTCTAGGAATAACATTGCCCGCGGCCACCATTTGTTTGCTCAGGCGAATTCTTTAGCTGTTGCTGTAATAAATGATGAATTGGCTTTAACTGCTGGATCAAGCATCCGATTTAATCGTCCAGTCAAACTTGGAGAGCGAGTTGTAGCGAAAGCATTCGTAAAAGGTGATGATCATAAAGGACGAACGATTGTTGACGTACACAGCTACGTAGAAAACGATGAAGTATTTGCCGGGTCATTTGAGATGTTTCGGGACCATGACCCTAAGGAGATGAATGAAGGATGAGGCTAGCAATAGATGCAATGGGAGGCGACAATGCGCCGGAAGCGATTGTGAAAGGTGCAATGGAAGCCGTCTCTTCTATGAAAAATCTTGAAATCACTTTAATAGGTGATGAGGAGAAAATTACTCCCTATTTAAAAGACTCCAAACAAATTAGTGTTATACATACGACTGAAGCTATTACAGCTGAGGAGGAACCTGTACGTGCGGTGCGCAGGAAAAAACAGGCATCCATGGTGTTAATGACAAAAGAAGTAAAAGAAGGCAGAGCTGATGGGTGTATTTCTGCAGGGAATACGGGAGCATTGATGAGTGCAGGATTATTTGGAGTGGGCCGTCTTAAAGGAGTGGAAAGGCCGGCGCTTAGTCCAACTTTGCCAACCGAAGACGGTAAAGGCTTTTTAATGCTCGATGTTGGTGCAAATGTGGATGCGAAAGCCACGCACTTGCTGCAATATGCGATTATCGGCTCTATTTATAGTAATAAAGTTAGAGGGTTAGCTTCTCCTCGTGTTGGATTATTGAATGTCGGCACCGAAGACGGCAAGGGTAGTGAACTCACAAAAAAAGCATTTGAATTAATGTCAGAAGCGCCCATTAATTTTATTGGGAATGTAGAATCAAGAGACCTGCTTAACGGAGTGGCAGATGTAGTCGTTACTGATGGTTTTACAGGTAATGTTGCCTTGAAGACGATTGAAGGTACAGCTTTAACGATGTTTTCTATGATTAAATCTACTTTTATGAAAAATCTTAAATCTAAGCTGGCAGCTGCTCTTGTGAAAAATGATTTAAAACAGTTAAAAAATCAGCTGGATTACTCTGAATATGGAGGGGCTGGATTATTTGGTTTAGCGGCTCCTGTTATTAAAGCACACGGTTCATCGAATGGCCGTGCCATTTACAATGCCATTAAACAGGCCTGTCACATGGTGGAACAAGATGTTACTTCAACGATTGAAACGACGCTAAAAGAAGTGGAAAAGGTAGGTGGCGAGGAATGAAAAAAGTAGCTTATATCTTTCCAGGCCAAGGCTCCCAGGATGTTGGCATGGGAAAGGAAATGTATGAAACGTACGATCACGTGCAGCAACTATTTGATCAAGCGGATGAGGTGCTGGGTTATTCCTTAACCTCTTTAATGTTTGAAGGTCCTGGGGACGAGTTGACCAAAACCGAAAATGCACAACCTGCTTTACTATTAAACAGTGTAGGAATAACTAAGGTGCTCGAACAAGAAGGGGTAACCCCTGTCATGACAGCTGGGCACAGCTTAGGAGAGTATAGCGCGCTCGTTGCTGCAGGCTCACTGCAGCCAACAGAAGCTGTGCAGCTCGTTCATACGAGAGGAAAGTTAATGGAAGAAGCAGTCCCGACAGGTCAAGGGGCTATGGCTGCTGTGCTTGGATTAGCAAAAGAGGATATCGAAAACGTGCTGGGAGATTTAGATGAAAGCGAACCAGTGGATTTAGCAAATATTAACTGTCCAGGGCAGATTGTAATTTCTGGTACAGCACAAGGCGTTGAAAAGGCATCCCAACTGTTAAAAGATGCAGGTGCCAAAAGAGTGCTGCCGTTAAATGTCAGTGGTCCTTTTCATTCTCGATTAATGGAGCCTGCAAGTGAAGAGTTTGCAGCAAATCTAAAAGAAACAGCGATCAGCCATTCAGAATGCCCTGTATATGCTAATGTGACAGCCGAACCTGTTGAAAAGGCCGAAGATATTGAAGAGCTGTTAGTGAAACAATTATATTCTCCGGTACGTTTCGAGGAGATTTTAGAAAAATTTGTAGAAGCTGATCTGGATGCTATTGTAGAAGTAGGTCACGGGAAAGTATTGAGCGGTTTAGTGAAGAAGGTTAATAGAAGAACAAAGACGTTTTCAGTACAAAATCCTGAAACGCTGCAAAGCTTTCTGGAATGGTATAAGGAGGACTCATAATGTTAAACGAACAAGTCGCCCTAGTTACAGGAGCCTCTCGTGGAATTGGACGTGCAATTGCACTTGAGTTAGCATCTAAAGGGGCAAAAGTAGCTGTAAACTATGCAGGAAGTGAAGAAAAAGCTGAAGCAGTCGTTCAAGAAATTAAGGAGAACGGTGGAGAAGCTATTAAAATTCAAGCGAATGTGTCTAGCACTGAAGATGTTAAAAACATGGTCAAAGAGGTGGTAGACCAATTTGGCAAGCTTGATATTTTAGTGAATAATGCAGGAATTACGAGAGACAATTTGTTAATGAGAATGAAAGAAGAAGAATTTGATGACGTCATCGATACGAACTTAAAAGGTGTGTTTGTGTGTACGAAAGGCGTTACGCGTCAAATGATGAAGCAAAAACATGGCCGTATTATTAACATTTCATCGATTGTCGGCGTTTCAGGAAATCCAGGTCAAGCCAACTATGTTGCAGCTAAAGCTGGGGTTATTGGCATGACCAAATCGAACGCAAAAGAGCTGGCTTCTCGTAATATCACGGTTAATGCAGTGGCTCCGGGATATATTACAACAGATATGACCGATCAGCTTACAGATGAACAGCGTGAACAAATGTTAGCTATGATTCCTCTTGGACGTCTTGGAAATGGAGAAGACATCGCAAATGTAGTACGCTTTTTAGCCACTGAAGATGCAGGTTATATTACTGGACAAACGATTCATGTTGATGGCGGAATGGTGATGTAAAAATAGTCTGGTTTTCCTTTTTGAAATTTACTATAATGATTGAAGGGAGGTGAAGTTCCTATGGCAGATACATTCGAAAGAGTAAAACAGATCATTGTCGATCGTCTTGATGCAGACGAATCAAAAGTAACAATGGAAGCTTCCTTCAAAGAAGATCTAGAAGCTGATTCTCTTGACGTTGTAGAATTAGTAATGGAGCTTGAAGACGAGTTCGATATGGAAATTTCTGATGAAGAAGCTGAAAAAATCAATACAGTTGGCGACGCTGTTAACTACATAAACAGCCAGTCGTAAACCTAGGATCGCTGTCTGCTTTTGCAGGCAGCCTTTCCTATATAGAACAATTATAAGAAAAGGACAAGGTGAATTATGGAGGATTTTTCCAGTTTCCAAGAAAAAGTCAATATACGCTTTAGAGACGTTTCGTTACTGGAACAAGCATTTACCCATTCATCCTATGTGAATGAGCATCGCAAGACAGATCGTGAGGATAATGAGCGGCTTGAGTTTTTGGGAGATGCTGTATTAGAGTTAGGTGTTTCTCAATACTTGTATCGTGAATTTCCTGAAATGGCAGAAGGAGAGCTTACGAAGCTTCGTGCCTCGATTGTGTGTGAAGTCTCGCTCGTGAATTTTGCCAATGACCTTAACTTTCAGGACTTGATTCTCTTAGGTAAAGGCGAGGAAATGACGGGAGGCCGAAACCGACCTGCTTTATTAGCAGATGTTTTTGAAGCCTTTATTGGTGCGATCTATCTTGATCAGGGCTTTGATCAAGTGGTAGAGTTCTTAAGCAATTATGTATATCCTAAGATTAAAAGTGGTGCTTTTTCTCATGCGATGGATTTCAAGAGTCAGCTGCAAGAACACATACAACGAGATCGGAATAGTCGCATAGAATATGAAATTGTGGAAGAAAGAGGCCCTGCTCACAGCAGGGAATTTATTGCTCACGTCAGTGTCCAAAACGAAACGGTAGGAATCGGTGTAGGCAGAACGAAGAAAGAAGCCGAACAAAAAGCTGCCCAACAGGCACTTATTAATCAAGGTGCGCTTCAATAAATACAAAAATGCTTGGAGAGAAATTTCGGTTTTCTCTCCAAGCATTTTTTACGATAAAAAGACCACCTCTTTTTTGAAATGGTCTCAGGCTGTGGAAAAAGATTAGAAGGATTTAATATGAATTTATAGAATGGTTCCTTCCTATTGGTATAGAGAAAAGGAACAGGAAGAAGCGCCGCTTTCCGCGGGGTCAGACGGAATATCTCCTCGGTCTGCGACCTGCGGGGCTTCTCCTGTCTGCTCGTCTCGCAGGAGTCGGCACTTTTTCCGTTCCTTTGATCACAATAGGCTTTTTGAACCATCGTAGAATGAGTGACCTGTTGCATACTTGGTCAGCGTGGTTAAATGGTTTTTCCAGTCCTCTATTTCGAAAAAGGGTTGTAGGAAACGGCGACACTCCTAGGGGAGATACGAATAAGGTGTGACCCCGGAAGGCTGATAAAGCCTGAGGAGTCACACCATTCGCCCCTGGAAAGGGAGTCGTTTCCTACTCCCCTTTCCTCATCCTCAAGTAAGAAACGTTTACCCTGTCAAGGTAAAAAGAAGAACAGAGGTTTCTCTACAAGCTGAGACCATTTTTTTGAAATGCTCTTTGAATTATTTACGATAGTTACCTAATTCTTGTACAAAAGCTTGGATCTCAGAGACACTTAGTTGACCCTTTGCTTGAATAATGTCGTGCAGGGATTTAATTTCGCTATATTTATCTAAATCGTAATCATCCGGATCCATGATCGAACGGTTTACGACCTGCAGGCGATCTGCCATATCATCGATGATAAAAGATAAGTTCTCTCTTGTAGGCTCTTGAAGACTCACAATTTTCCTCCTCAGCATTTCTCTATTGTTATTACATATCATAAAATACTTTTTTGGATATTAAAACCCTTTTAAAAGATTTATCCTTTCTAAATCTATCTCTACTTACCTAAACCCTTAAGGTTATGATAAAATAGACAAGTTAAAAAAGAGAAACACAGGAGGATGAGTATGTTCCTCAAACGATTAAATACCGTAGGATTTAAGTCATTTGCTGAACGCATTTCAGTAGAATTTGTTTCAGGAGTGACCTCAGTAGTAGGCCCTAATGGCAGTGGGAAAAGTAATATTACCGATGCCATCCGATGGGTTTTAGGGGAACAATCCGCTCGCTCGCTTCGAGGGGCAAAGATGGAAGACATCATTTTTGCCGGCAGTGAGACGAGAAAAGCATTAAATATGGCAGAAGTTACGCTTACGTTAAATAACGAGCAGCAGACCCTGCCGCTTGATTATGAAGAAGTGAGCGTAACCAGAAGAGTATATCGTTCAGGAGAAAGTGAATTTTATATTAATAATCAATCTTGCCGGTTAAAGGATATTGTAGACTTGTTTATGGATTCTGGACTTGGGCGGGAAGCCTTTTCTATCATTAGTCAAGGAAAAGTAGAGGAGATTCTTAGTTCAAAAGCAGAAGAACGCCGATCTATTTTTGAAGAGGCAGCCGGTGTACTTAAATATAAGCAGCGGAAGAAGAAGGCTGAACATAAATTATTCGAAACCCAAGAGAATTTAAATCGTGTAGAAGATATTATTCATGAGCTGGATGCACAATTAGAGCCATTAAAAGAACAGGCGTCTATTGCTAAAGATTACCTTGACAAAAAAGATGAACTTAAACAAATTGAAGTTTCATTGCTCATTACTCAAATTGAAGATGCGCATCAAAAATGGGAACAAATTCTAAAAGATCTAGAATCAGTTAAGAAAGAAGAAGCGGAATTAAAAGAAGCTTTACAAAAGAATGGTGCTTCTATTGAGGAGAAGCGAGATCACATCTTAGCTTTAGATGAATCTTTGGAAGATCTTCAAGAAACGCTTCTCTCACTGACAAAAGAACTTGAAAATGTAGAAGGTAAAAAAGAGCTCATGAAAGAACGTCATAAACACTTCTCTGAAAATAAATTTAAATTAGAGGAAGAATATGATGAGCTTTCTTCAGAAGTTCAATCATTAGAAAAATCGGTTGATCAAGAGAAAACGAAACTAGAAGCATATAAACAAGAAAAACTGGAAACAAAGAAACAAATCAAGGAAACGACAGAAGCTCTTCATCAAGGAGCGGAAGATACTGAAGCTCAAATTGAAGATTATAAAAGTGATTATATCGACTTATTAAATGCACAGGCTGCAAAACGTAACGAAAAACAATCTTTAGAACGCCAAGTCGAACAAATCGATAGTAAAAAAGGGATTCAGCAAAGCAAATTCAAAGAGTTGGATGAAGAGCGTCACCAGCTGCAATCATCACTAGATGAAATGAATGGCCAGCTGGAGCAGCAGACCAACCAGCGCAAGAAATTAGAGGCGAATCTAACAAATTTACAGCAAAAAACGAATCAGGATGAAAGCTCTTACCAAGAATGGCAGCAAAAGTTATATCAAGGTTACCAGTACTTAGAGAAACTACGCTCTAAGAAAGAAATGCTGGAAGAATTAAAAGAAGATTTTTCTGGGTATTTTCAAGGGGTTAGAGAAATTCTGAAGTCGAGAGAGAGTTCGAAGATAGAGGGAATTGAAGGGGCTGTGTTAGAAGTAATAGAAATCCCGTCCCATCTTATTACAGCTATTGAAACGTCTCTCGGTGCCCAAGCTCAGCATGTCATTGTAAAAGATGAACAATCCGGTCGACATGCGATTCAATGGCTGAAGCAGAATAATAAGGGGCGTGCGACATTTTTGCCTTTATCAACTATTCAGCCGAGAACAGTGCCGGCACATGCTGCTTCTAAGTTGTCCGGTCAGAAAGGGTTTATCGGGGTAGCAGCCGATTTAATTCAGTATCAAGAGCATTACTCGCCTGCTATTAAGCACCTCTTAGGCCACATTGTAATTGCAGAGTCTTTAGAAGATGCCAATGTAATTGCAAACGTACTTAATCGTAAGTTTAGAATCGTTACATTAGACGGCGATGTCGTTAACCCTGGCGGCTCAATGTCTGGAGGCGCGCAAAAGAAATCGAATCAATCTCTATTCACTCGGGAAAAAGAATTACAAGAATTAGTGGAGAAGATTGCTTCGTTTGATGAAAAAGCTAAAGGTGTAGAACATAAAGTTCAAGACTTAAAGCATAGCGTACAACAACATCAGCAACAAATGGAGGAACTTCAATCTCAGTTAAATAAAGTGAAAAACGAGGAGTTTGAAAGTCAGTCCTATAAGAGAGAACTGAAAATTAAGATCGAACACTTAAATGATCAATTAGCGATTTATGATCAGGATCAGTCACAATTTTCCAATGATAAGAAGCAAGTAGACGAACGTCTTTTGGCATTAGATCGAGAGTTAAATGACTTAAATGATAAGCTTGAAGACATTCAAAAGAAAATCAATCATTTAACGACGATGAAAGAACGTCAAAAAGAAGACGAAAACAAGCTTCGTGAACGTCATCAGGAGCTGAAAATGAAACGGGTGGAGCAAGACTCGAACGTGACCAACCAACAAGAAAAAACGGATCGGCTGGAAAGTGAACTGATCAAACTTAAAGATCTTGTGAAGCAGAACCGTCAATCCTATCATCAGCTAGTAGAGGTCGCAGAGTCGAATGAAACCGAAGAAGAATTAGAAGAAAAAATGAACATAACGAAGCGAAGGAAAGAAGATACGTCACAGCTGATTCAAGAGCGTCGACAAGAAAGAAACGCTCTTTCTCTTTCTGTTCAAGAAGAAGAAAAAGAGTTAAAAGAAAAACAGCGGGTGCATCAAAATTATGTTCAAGACTTACAGCAAAAAGAAGTCAAAGCCAATCGTCTCGATGTTGAATTAGAGAACATGCTTGAGTATTTACAGAGTGAATACGTGACGACTTTTGAGAAAGCTCAACGTGAGTTTCCGCGTGTTGATCATGTCGAACAAGCTTCCACTCAAGTGAAACTGATCAAGAAAGCAATTGATGAATTAGGTACGGTTAATCTCGGGGCCATTGACGAATATGACCGAATTGTAGAACGGTATGATTTCTTGTCTGGTCAACAGTCAGACCTTCAAGAAGCGAAGGATACTCTCCATTCCATCATTAATGAAATGGACCATGAGATGAAACGCCGTTTTGAGGATACGTTTACTAAAATTAAAGAAGAGTTTGGTCAAGTCTTTAAAGATCTATTCGGTGGAGGACAAGCGGACTTAAAGCTTACAAACCCTGAAGATCTGCTGGAGACAGGGGTTGATATAGTCGCTCAACCACCAGGCAAGAAGCTTCAAAACTTAAGCTTGCTATCAGGCGGGGAACGCGCCTTAACAGCTATTGCTTTGTTATTTTCAATATTAAGAGTGCGCCCTGTACCGTTTTGTGTACTAGATGAAGTCGAGGCTGCTTTGGACGAAGCAAATGTCAATCGCTTCGCAAAATTTTTAAAGGAATTCAGCCAGCAGACGCAATTTATTGTCATTACGCACCGTAAAGGTACAATGGAAGAATCAGATGTACTTTACGGCGTGACGATGCAAGAATCTGGAGTCTCCAAACTGGTATCGGTACGTTTAGAGGAGACAAAGGAATTAATGGAAGCTTAGAAAGGATGAGTCGATGAGTTTTTTTAAGAAGCTTAAAGAAAAGTTTATTATTGAACCAGAAATAGTAGATGAGAAAAAAGAAGATGACATTGAAAGTTCTGAGGAAGATAAAGAGTTAGAAGAAGATGCTGAATTACAAGATTCTGCACAGCTTGAAGGAGAAACGGAAGTTGTAAACGAACCAGAAGAAGGGCAGGAAGTCGAACAGGATGAAGGTTCGATTGATGAGCCGGTTGGAGAAACCGTGGACGAGCAAGCTGGAGATCCTTTTGATGAAGCTTATGATGAAACCTATGATGCCCCTGGTGAAAACGATATGGATGTGCTGCAGGAAGAGTCGATTGCTTCAAAATTTAAAAAAGGCTTAGCTAAAACTCGAAATTCATTTACTACGAAGATTAATGATCTTGTGGCAAAGTATCGCACGGTCGATGAGGACTTTTTCGAAGAGCTTGAGGAAGTGCTTATCTCAGCGGATGTAGGCGTAAATGCTGTGATGGAAATGATCGAAGAACTTGAAATGGAAGTGAAACGTAGAAACATTAAAGATACGTCCCAAGTTAAGGAAGTCATTTCAGAGAAGTTAGTTGAGCTATACTACGGTGAAGAGACGGAAGAAAGCATTGAAGAACTTAGCCAAAATCCAGATGGCTTAACCATTTATCTCTTTGTTGGGGTAAATGGTGTAGGAAAAACGACGACCATTGGTAAATTAGCTCACCAATTAAAATCTGATGGAAAAAAAGTGACGCTTGCAGCCGGAGATACTTTCCGCGCGGGAGCTATTGATCAGCTTGATGAATGGGGGAAACGAGCTGGTGTCAACGTCATTAAGCACAGCGAGGGAAGTGATCCAGCTGCTGTGATCTACGATGGCATTAAGTCCGCTAAATCAAAAGACGCAGATGTGCTTATTTGTGATACAGCGGGAAGACTTCAGAACAAAGTGAACCTTATGAATGAATTATCTAAAGTGAAACGAGTGATTGAAAGGGAAGTTCCAGGCGCCCCTCATGAAGTTCTTTTAGTACTTGATGCCACTACAGGCCAAAATGCGATGAGCCAGGCTAAAACCTTCTCTGAAGCAACAGATGTCTCAGGCATTGTTCTGACAAAACTGGATGGTACAGCCAAAGGCGGCATCGTTCTAGCTATACGAAATGAGTTACAAATTCCAGTTAAACTAGTAGGTTTAGGGGAGAAAGTAACAGATTTAGAGACGTTTGATGCGAATGCATTTGTCTACGGACTGTTTGCGGATATGATTGAAGAACAGGAAACAGAGCAAGAAGAGCTTTAAACCTTGACACCACTAGATAAACTCAGTTAGTATTTGAATGTAAAGGTATTTCACTTAACAAGGAGTGAATGAAGCGTGCTAGAAAAAACAACTCGCATCAATTATTTGTTTGATTTTTACCAATCGTTACTCACTCCTAAACAGCGAAACTACATGGAGTTGTATTATTTAGAGGATTATTCTTTAGGAGAAATCTCGGAGAATTTTGATGTTTCACGGCAAGCCGTTTATGATAACATTAGACGGACGGAAGCTATGCTTGAAGAATATGAAAATAAACTTCATTTATATGAAAAATTCGATAAGCGACAGAAGATTTTTCAGCAGATGGAGAACAAAGCCGAAAATAATAAAGAAGTAGAGAATTGGCTCCAGCAATTACAAGAATTAGAATAGGAGGGTTCCTTCGATGGCATTTGAAGGTTTATCCGACCGTTTACAGCAATCGATCCAAAAGATTAAGGGGAAAGGGAAAGTTTCCGAACAAGATGTTAAGGAAATGAGTCGAGAGGTTCGACTAGCCCTTCTAGAAGCGGACGTAAACTTTAAAGTAGTAAAAGATTTTGTAAAAAGAATTCGAGAGCGAGCCGTTGGCGAAGAAGTAATGGGAAGTTTAACGCCAGGGCAGCAAGTTATTAAAATTGTAAAGGATGAACTGACAGAGCTTATGGGAGGCAATGAAAGTAAAATTGCCGTAGCTCAGCGTCCTCCTACAGTTATTATGATGGTAGGTTTACAAGGTGCTGGTAAGACAACCACTACAGGTAAGCTTGCCAACCTTTTACGTAAAAACTATAACCGTAAACCACTTTTGGCAGCTGCTGACGTCTATCGTCCCGCAGCCATCCAACAGCTAGAGACGCTTGGTCGTCAGCTGGATTTACCTGTGCATGCACAAGGTACAGAGGCAGATCCTGTTGATATTGCCAAGCAAGCCGTAGAAAAAGCAAAAGAAGAGCATCATGACTATGTCATTATTGATACCGCAGGTCGACTTCACGTAGACGGGGAATTAATGGGAGAACTTCAACGCATTAAAGAAGCCGTAGTTCCTGATGAGATTTTCCTCGTGGTAGATGCCATGACCGGTCAAGACGCTGTAAACGTTGCAGAGAGCTTTGATGAACAGCTTGACGTTACAGGGGTGCTTTTAACGAAGCTTGACGGTGACACGCGAGGCGGTGCAGCTCTTTCTATTAAAGCTGTTACCGGTAAACCGATTAAATTTGCAGGTATGGGCGAGAAGCTTGATCAACTGGAACAATTCCATCCTGAGCGAATGGCTTCACGAATTCTTGGCATGGGAGACATGCTTACTCTGATTGAAAAAGCTCAAACACAAGTAGATGAGAAGCAAGCCAAAGATCTTGAGTCTAAGATGCGTAATGCATCCTTTACGTTTGAAGACTTTCTTGAGCAAATGGCTCAAGTTAAAAACATGGGACCTTTAGATGAATTGATCAATATGATTCCAGGCGCTAATAAGATGAAGGGGCTCCAGAATGCTTCATTTGACGATAAACAGATTGTCCATGTCGAAGCTATTATTCAGTCGATGACAAAAGCTGAAAGACAAGATCCTTCTCTTATGAATGCCAGCCGCAAGAGACGTATAGCTAAAGGATCAGGGCGATCCGTTTCAGAGGTTAACCGTCTATTAAAACAGTTTGAAGATATGAAGAAAATGATGAAGCAGATGAGCAATACAAAAGGAAAAAAAGGCAAAGGAATGAATTTTCCTTTTATGTAATGTAAAAACCCTTTACACACTCTAAAACATCTGCTAAAATCTAAACTTGTGTGAAACAATTAATTAAAGAAAGATTAATGGAGGTAGTTAAATATGGCAGTAAAAATTCGCCTTAAACGCATGGGATCTAAGCGTAACCCATTTTACCGTGTAGTAGTTGCTGATTCACGTTCTCCTCGTGACGGACGTTTTATTGAACAAATTGGAACGTACAATCCTGTAGCTAACCCAGTACATGTTGACATTGATGCTGATAAAGCTATGGATTGGATGTCAAACGGTGCACAGCCAAGTGACACAGTTCGTAACCTGTTCTCTAACGAAGGAATCATGAAGCAGTTCCACGATAAAAAAAACAATAAGTAAAGAAGCGTGATATCATGAAAGCCTTGATCGAGACGATCGTTACACCGCTTGTTGATCATCCAGAAGAGATCGAAGTAAACGTTAAGGAAGAAAATAATAAAGTTGTTTATCACTT
Source organism: Halobacillus andaensis (assembly GCF_014636475.1). Taxonomy (GTDB): domain Bacteria; phylum Bacillota; class Bacilli; order Bacillales; family Halobacillaceae; genus Halobacillus_A; species Halobacillus_A andaensis. The sequence goes on along the minus strand of NZ_BMEL01000001.1, from coordinate 709,121 downwards.
AACAGTTCACAAAGAAGATGTTGGTAAGGTGATTGGAAAGAACGGTCGAATCGCAAAAGCGATTCGGACGGTGGTTTATGCGGCAGGCTCAGATGCTAGTAAGCGAATCTATTTAGATATCATGTAAGAAAAGGGAGAGGGAAAACCTTTCCCTTTTTTTAACATTAAAATTATTTACAAGAGGCAGGAATGTCATGCAAATTATCAAACGAATACCGGTCAAGCAAATCTTAACAGAATCAAGTAGACAAGCATTGAAGGATCGTTTTAATAAAAAGTATGATCAATTAGACAATGAATGCCAGCAGCTTCTGTTTGAACAAAGAAAAATGGAAAGAAATAAAGAGTTTAATCAAAATGATATTCGTCAACGATTTAGTAAAGAGCTTCGTCTGCGTAAAGAAAGAATGAAACGCCTGCAATATCAAATCAAGCAATTGGAAACCTTGCCTGATGGTGAGGAATTAAAGGTTGATGAAGTAGAAACTGTGGTAAATGTAGAAGAAGGCGATCATTATGAAGAGCTTTTAAAAGATCGTCAAATCGTAATTAAAGATGGAATAGTCATACGAGCGAGGTAGATTTATAAATGAGTGAGCACTATTTTAATGTCGGCCAAATCATAAATACTCATGGAATTAAAGGGGAAGTCAAAGTAAGAAGAATCACTGACTTCGATGAGCGTTTTGAACCAGGTCAGCTGTTGTATTGGGTGAATGAAGGGAATTCGATGGAAGAGCTTGTGGTTAAAAGTCATCGGATCCATAAAGGTTTTGATTTAATTAGCTTTGAAAACCATCCTTCTATTAACGATGTTGAGCGATTACGGGATGGGTACCTAAAAGTTTCTTCAGACGCTCACGAAGAATTAGAGGAGCATGAGTTTTATTTCCATGAAATTATTGGCTCAGCGGTTTATCTTACTTCTGGAGAAAAAATAGGAAGTGTAGAAGAGATCTTGACCCCGGGAGCAAATGATGTATGGGTGGTAAAACGTGAAGGTGAAAAGGATGCTCTGATCCCTTACATTGAAGAAGTGGTTAAGGAAGTTCATCCTGATAAAAAAGAAATCATCATTGATCCAATAGAAGGGCTGCTAGACTAATGCATATCGATATATTAACACTTTTTCCAGAAATGTTTCATGGTGTGATGGAGCAATCGATTATGAAAAGGGCTACAGATAAAGGTGCGGTTTCTTACCAAACGGTTAATTTTAGGGAATATACTGAAAACAAGCATCAAAAAGTGGATGATTACCCTTATGGCGGAGGAGCAGGGCTAGTTTTAACTCCACAGCCAATTTTCGATGCTGTCGAAGCAACGAAGAAAAAGCAGGATACACAACCTAGAGTGATTCTCATGTGCCCTCAAGGTGAGCCTTATTCTCAGCAAAAAGCTGAAGAACTTTCCGAAGAAGATCATCTCATCTTTCTATGTGGACATTATGAAGGATATGATGAAAGGGTAAGACAGGAACTCGTGACCGATGAAATTTCAATTGGAGATTACGTATTAACCGGCGGGGAATTAGGTGCCATGGTAGTGATTGATTCCGTCGTTCGTTTGCTGCCAGATGTGCTGGGTAATGAACGGTCTGCACCTGAAGACTCCTTTTCCAATGGATTACTGGAGCATCCGCATTACACGAGACCAAGGGAGTTTAGAGGACATGAGGTTCCTGAGGTTCTTCTTTCAGGGAATCACGCAAAGATTGAGGAATGGAGACATTACGAATCGTTGAAGCGAACCTATTTTAGAAGGCCTGATCTCCTTGAGGATCGTGAATTAACGGATAAGGAAAAAGCGTGGATCGATCAGTGGAAATAAAGGATATTCTATTGCGAAATATAGAATTCTATGGTATATTATCAGTTGTGCTTAAACGTTCGGTTTAAGCGGAAAACGATGTTCCGCTTTCTCATAGAAGATAAGAGCATTAGTTAAGAAGGAGTGAAGACAAATGCAACAACTAATTCATGACATTACGAAGGAACAGCTTCGTACAGACCACCCAACTTTCCGCCCAGGTGATACTGTTAAAGTACACGTGAAGGTTGTCGAGGGTAACCGTGAACGTATTCAGGTATTCGAAGGTGTTGTAATTAAGCGCCAAAACGGTGGAATTAGCGAAACATTTACAGTGCGTAAGATCTCTTACGGCGTAGGTGTAGAGCGTACATTCCCATTACATTCACCACGTATTGCTAAGATTGAGCGTGCTCGTCGTGGTAAAGTACGTCAAGCTAAGCTGTACTACTTGCGTAACCTGCGTGGTAAAGCTGCTCGTATTAAAGAAATTATCTAATTTAGTGAAAAGGAGCTTGCATCGTCAAGCTCCTTTTTTCTAAATTTTAAAAGACTTTAGGCGTCGAGCCGCTTCCGCATTTCTTGAAAAGGAATGATTTAATGAAGAAACAATGGTTAGAATGGATAAAGGCTTTTGCTATTGCTGCGCTATTAGCAATTATTATTCGCGTATTTTTATTTGCTCCAGTTATTGTGGAAGGTCCATCGATGTCACCGAATTTACATAATGGAGATCATTTAATAGTAAGCAAAATTAATTATTCGCTTGGGGAACCTGATCGGTTTGATATCGCGGTTTTTCACGCCACCGATGAGCAAGACTATATTAAACGTGTAATTGGATTACCAGGAGAAGAAGTGGCTATGCAAGGGGACGAGCTATATATAAATGGAGAAGTTGTAGAGGAGCCTTACTTAGATGAACAGAAGCAATCTCTGCCTCAAGGTGAGCAGCTAACTGAGAATTTTACCATTGAAGAACTTCCAGGGGGACATGAAACTGTGCCTGAAGGAACTGTACTTGTTCTTGGAGATAACCGCGATAATTCAACAGACAGCCGTTCGATTGGAATGGTACCTTACGAACAGTTAGTAGGAGAAAGTTTATTTTCCTACTGGCCATTTAATCGTATAGGTCTGGTAGACTGAGGAGGGTAATAATGACGATCCAGTGGTATCCCGGTCATATGGCTAAAGCTAAACGACAAGCAGAAGAAAAATTAAAGCTGGTTGATTTTGTTATAGAACTAGTAGATGCAAGAGCTCCATTTTCTTCTGAAAACCCAGTTCTGCATCAACTGCTTCAAAATAAGCCGAAAATGGTTGTTTTAATGAAAAAAGATTTAGCTGATCCTGCCATAACGGATCAGTGGCTCCATTATTATGAACAGCAGAATGTTTCAGCTTTAGCGATTGAAGCGAACAATAAGAAAGATATTCAAAAGGTCATTCAATATGGCAAGGATTTAGGCAGCGAAAAAATGGAGAAGTTAAAAGCAAAAGGGGTACGCCCTCGCCCGCTTAGAGCTATGATCCTAGGTATCCCTAACGTAGGCAAATCGACATTAATTAATCGTCTCGCTAATAAAAAGACAGCAGATACAGGGGATAGACCTGGGGTTACTAAAAAGCAGCAATGGATCAAAGTAAAGAAAGATTTTGAACTGCTCGACACGCCGGGAATCTTATGGCCGAAGTTCGAAGAAGAAGAAATCGGTTATCGTCTGGCTTCGATTGGAACCATTAAAGACACCATATTACCAAAAGAAGACGTAGCCGCTTATATTCTGGATTATGTAAGCTCGCACTATCCAGACTTATTAGAGCAGAGGTATGGCTTTCAATCGTTTGATGACATTATGGATGCCTTTGAACACATTGGCCGCAAGCGCGGTTGTTTGGAGAGTGGCGGTGTCGTTAATTTTGATAAAACTTCTGACGTTATCTTACAAGATTTACGATCAGGAAAGTTAGGGTTAATTAGCTTTGAACAACCTGAATGATGAGGACAAAACGCAATGAGAAGCATATTCTCCAATTGCGTTTTTCTTGTTTATAACAGGATAAAGAAGCCGATATAAAGATTAATGGAGTGAGAAATATGAAGCCGACAATAAAGGAAATTAAACATCGATTTCAATCTGGGGAAATAACAGAATCCGAACTGGAAGCGTTTCGTCTTGATGAAAGAAAAGGTGTGAAACATATCGTGGCCCAGCATGATCGGAAAATGGAAGAGAAAAAAAGGCTCAAGGAGCGTTTTGAAGAGATGCTCTCCTTTGAAAATTATTATAAGGAAAAAGGAAAAAGGTGTATTGCAGGGATTGATGAAGCAGGCCGGGGACCATTAGCTGGGCCGGTTGTTGCAGGAGCCGTGATTTTGCCAGATGATTTTTTCTTAGAAGGGCTTTACGATTCAAAGCAATTATCTGTACATAAACGTGAAGAATATTACGAATATATTCAAGAAAATGCAGATGTAGGTGTAGGCATGGTGACTAGTGAAGAAATTGATCACCTAAACATTTACCGGGCCACAAAGCTTGCCATGCAAAGGGCTGTTGATCAGCTGAGTGAAAAACCGGATCAATTGTTAATCGATGCGATGAAGGTAGAGGCGATTTCTTGTGAGCAAGAATCGATTGTTAAAGGGGATCAAAGAAGCGTATCTATCGCTGCTGCCAGCATTATGGCTAAGGTATCGAGGGATCGCTTTATGAAGGAACTTTCGTGGGAGTATCCATCCTATGATTTCGATTTGAATCAAGGATATGGAACGAAGAATCATCTAGATGCTTTAAAGACGCACGGAGTTACCCCTCATCATCGAAAAAGTTTTGCCCCAGTTAAGGAACGTATACTTTTATAAGAGGTGTAGTCGATATGAGCTCAACAATAGCTGCTTTATTTCAATCCTTGCATCAAAAAGCTAAAAAAGAGGGAACTCCTCTTCTTAGGGAAGGGCAGTTTATATCCGCAAAGGTGGTTGATATTCTTCCTAAAAACCAAGCGGTTGTTCAGCTTGGAAGTCAAACTATAAAAGCTCAGCTCGAAACATCTCTAACGAATGGGGAAAGATACTTGCTTCAAGTTAAACAGTTAGGAGAGCCTCCATTACTTAAAGTTATGTCATCTAAGCCCGCTCATTCAAATGAAGGCTTGCTGCATCTGCTAAAAGCTATGGATCAAAAACCTACAAAAGCCAATATGGCTATGCTTCAAAAGATTACCAAGGAAGGGATGCCTTTTACAAAACAAGCTCTTTCTGCTGCACTAACTATTTTGAAAAAAGAAGGAGCTGAACCAAAAACCAAAGAAGTACTTCAACAAATGCTAGAAAACCAATACCCGATAAAGGAAAGCGTGTTTGCAGCTTTAAAAGCGAGAGAGTCGATTACACTCTCTCACGTGTTTTCTAACATGGCAGAGGAAAAAAACCACAATCAACGCCTCAACGATCTGGCCTCCATGTTATCAGGAAAGCAAGGTTCCCTGTCGTTGAAACAAGCGGTGACCAGTCAAGTCATTAGAGACCTTTCTCTAGGCAGTCAAACCACTTTTTCATTATTAAAGCAAGCACATGCTTTACCTCAAGACCTTACATATGCAACATTTAAACAACAGGGGGCAAGCTGGCTAGGCCATTCTCTGACCACTTCTCTCTCGTTGGAAGAAGCGGCTGACCTTTTACATCATGTGGACGCGCGCAAGCTTCCATTTTCTTACTTGGCGAATGAAACAGTACTAAAAGATCGTTTATCCTCGTTACTTAAGGAGCAGCTTCCTCTTACATCAAAAGAACTGCATGCGTTATCCGAATGGGTGAATCAAACGGCTGCTCTCTTACGGCCAGATGGCAAACCTAATGCTGCAATGCTCACTCATACCCATCAGTGGTTAGAGCACCGAGCTGTCTTTACTAAGCTGCAAACAGCTGCAGGTGAAGAATTGCCACAGTTAGTAAAACAAGTAGAACAATTTATTAAATATGCAGACTCGAACCATAGATTATCTGAGCAAGTGATTCATAAACTGCAAACGATCCTTCAACGACAAGTTGCTGATATTCACAAGCCTCAGTTAATAGAATGGACGTTAAAAGGGAGTATCATGGATTCTGCCGTAAGCAAAGAGGCATTTTTATTAAAAATAAATTCGATGGTGCACCTATCAGGAGTTCAGGATGAAGCGTCATGGCTCAGGGATAAAGAACAAGCACAGCCTACATTAAAATCATTAATTGTACAAGGGCTGCAAGACAATGGAGCCGCCAAAAGTGAGAGTATGAGAACCGCCATGCACCTGCTTAATGGTGTGCAGCTAGCTGCTCAACAGGAATCGACTCAGATGCTGCAATTGTCTATGCAGCTACCAGGCGAGCTAATGGGGATGAAAGAGGATGCGTTTGTCCATTTTGAAAGTAAGAAAAATAAAAATGGAGAGATTGACTCGGACTCTTGTCGAATTATGTTTTATCTTCAATTAGAACAGATGAGCGAGACAGTGATCGACTTAATGATTGTGGAGCGCAAAGTAAAGGTAACCATATATAATGAACATGAGTCGGTTTCTTCTGCTATTAAGAAGCATAAAGAAGCAATGAAAACAGGTATTGAGCAATTAGGATATCAGTTGATTTCAATTAATTTAAAGCAAGGAGTGGCAAATGCAAATAACCAAGCGCACTCTTCCTATAAACTGGACCAATCAGGAGTGGACGTAAAGATATGAATCAAAAAAGAAAACAAGCGGTGGCCCTGGGGTATGAGTCTGAGCAGCAAACGGCTCCTAAAGTGTTAGCCAAAGGGAAAGGTTATGTAGCTGAAAACATTTTAGATAAGGCGAGAGAAGCGGGAGTTCCTATTCAAGAAGACGGCACGTTAGTGGAGCTTTTAGCACAGTTAAACATTCATGAGCAAATTCCTGAGGAACTCTATCACGTAGTTGCGGAAGTATTTGCTTTTATTTATCAAACAGATCAGGAGATCCAGCAGAAGTAAAACCTCTGTTTACATAATATGTTGTCAGTAAACTAATTTGAGTTTTTCGACAGAAAAACAGGTTAGTGTGGACAATTGATGACTTTTTTTTATACAATGATAATGCAGTGAAATTTGATGGGAGGATGAAACATGAATATTCATGAGTATCAAGGAAAACAAATTATGAGCGATTTTGGCGTTCCAGTGCCAAAAGGCCATGTGGCATATTCAGTAGATGAAGCTGTTGAAGCAGCTAAAAAGCTAGATAGCAGTGTCACTGTAGTAAAAGCACAAATCCATGCAGGCGGACGTGGAAAAGCCGGTGGAGTTAAGATTGCAAAGAATCTTGACGAAGTGCGTACATACGCTGACGAAATACTAGGTAAAACGCTTGTAACCCATCAGACCGGTCCTGAAGGTAAAGAAGTTAAGCGCTTACTAATCGAAGAAGGATGCGACATTAAGAGCGAATATTATGTCGGATTAGTATTAGACCGTGCGACTAGTAAGGTAACGATGATGGCATCAGAAGAGGGCGGAACAGAAATTGAAGAAGTAGCAGAAAAAACGCCTGAGAAGATTTTTAAGGAAGTGATTGATCCTGTAACAGGATTAACGCCTTTCCAAGCACGCCGTTTAGCATTTAACATTAACATTCCAAAAGAAGCACTTGGGAAAGCGGTTAAATTTATGCTCGGACTTTATGACGTTTTCGTGCAAAAGGATTGCTCCATTGCGGAAATTAACCCGCTTGTTACAACTGGAGACGGAGATGTTCTCGCATTAGACTCTAAGTTAAACTTCGATGATAATGCACTGTATCGTCAAAAAGACGTAGCTGAGTTACGTGACCTAGATGAAGAAGATCCAAAAGAAATTGAAGCATCTAAGTATGACTTAAGCTACATTGCACTTGATGGAAACATCGGCTGCATGGTTAATGGTGCAGGTCTTGCTATGGCAACTATGGATACGATTAAGCACTATAAAGGAGATCCTGCCAACTTCTTAGATGTTGGAGGCGGAGCAACTACGGAAAAAGTAACGGAAGCGTTCAAAATTATTTTGTCAGATGATAATGTTAAAGGAATTTTCGTCAATATTTTTGGCGGAATTATGAAGTGTGACATTATTGCTGAAGGTGTTGTTGAAGCAACGAAACAAATTGGACTAACACTACCTCTTGTAGTAAGACTAGAGGGAACAAACGTAGAAGCTGGCAAGAAAATTCTTGATGAATCTGGACTAAATATTACTTCAGCAGATTCCATGGCAAACGGTGCACAAAAAATCGTAGAACTAGTGAAGTAGAAAGGCGGGGAATAGAATGAGTGTATTTATTAATAAGGATACAAAAGTAATTGTTCAAGGGATTACTGGTTCAACAGCCCTTTTTCATACGAAACAGATGGTCGAATATGGAACTCAAATTGTAGGTGGGGTTACACCTGGTAAAGGTGGAACAGAAGTAGAAGGTATTCCGGTATTTAATACTGTATCTGAAGCTGTTGAGAAGACTGGAGCTACAGCCTCCGTAATTTATGTACCTGCTCCATTTGCTGCAGATGCCATTATGGAAGCAACAGATGCGGAGTTGGATCTGGCGATCTGTATTACAGAGCATATTCCAGTACTTGATATGGTTAAAGTGAAACGTTACATGGAAGGTAAGAAGACACGTCTGGTAGGTCCTAACTGCCCTGGTGTCATCACACCTGATGAGTGTAAAATTGGAATCATGCCTGGGTACATCCATAAAAAAGGTCATGTAGGTGTCGTATCTCGTTCCGGTACATTAACTTATGAGGCTGTTCATCAGCTATCTGAAGCTGGGCTGGGACAGTCTACAGCTGTTGGTATTGGTGGAGACCCTGTAAACGGTACGGACTTTATTGACGTGCTTAAAGCATTCAATGAAGATGACGACACGAAAGCGGTTATTATGATCGGTGAAATTGGCGGTACGGCTGAGGAAGAAGCAGCTGAATGGGTAAAAGCCAATATGGAAAAACCTGTAGTAGGCTTTATCGGCGGTCGTACAGCACCTCCAGGAAAACGCATGGGGCATGCTGGTGCGATTATTTCCGGCGGTAAAGGAACGGCAGACGAAAAGATTCGCGTCATGAATGAATGCGGAATTGAAGTTGCCGAAACCCCTTCTGTTATGGGTGAAACACTCATTGATGTTTTAAAGAAAGCAAACCTCTTTGAGACTTGTAAAACTCATTAATAAATAGAAAACCGTGCCTAACTTAGGCACGGTTTTCCCTATAATTAAATTCTTGTAGAAACGAGGCATATGGATGAATGTATTAAAAGAAAATCTTATTGCTCTTCATGAATGTCCACAAGTCACACGTTCTTTATTGAGAAAAATCTTGAATGTGAATGACCTGCTTCCATCTCTTCGACAGATTACTCCTGAACAATTTGCGAAAGCAATTCATATTCCTATTTCGAGATCCTCTAAGATTTATCAATTTATAACGAACCCCTATATAATGAAGAAACTCGACAAAAATAGAATCCATTATCATTACATCACGTATTTTGACAGGCAATATCCGCCTTCATTACGGACGATTCCCGATCCTCCTCTAATGTTATATGCACTTGGAAACATTCAACATCTCCATACCCCCTTAAACCTCAGTGTAGTAGGTACGAGAACCCCTTCTCATTATGCTTTTTCAGCTATGAATAAGATTCTTCCTCCTTTAGTTCAAGCTCATTTTACCATCGTAAGCGGTATGGCGATGGGTGTCGATCAGCATTCACATAAAATTGCGATAGAGCACGATGGGAAGACGATTGCAGTTATAGGGTCAGGGTTTCACCACCTGTATCCCAAAAATGATCAACAATTATTCGACAAATTAGCGGAAAACCACATTATTATTAGTGAATATCCTCCTGATCAGCCTCCAAAAAAGTACCATTTTCCAGAAAGAAACCGCATTATTTCTGGCCTCTCAGAAGCAACACTCGTGATTGAAGCTAGAATGAGAAGCGGGTCACTTATTACAGTAGACCAGGCCTTAGAGCAGGGACGTGATATTTATGCTATTCCTGGTCCTGTGGGAGCGTTAACAAGCGAAGGATGTCACCATATTATTCAGCAGGGAGCCAAGCTTGTACAGAGCTATGAAGATATATTAGAAGGATACTGTGAGAAAAATTAAAAAATTTAATAAAACAGGTTTTAAGAGGGATAAAGCCTGCAATGGAAAGAATAAAATAATGATGTCAGTTTGACAAACGGTTTCATTCTATTTAATAATAGGGAAGATTTGTGATATATATAATAAAACAGAAATACCTCTATGGGAGGAAACTACATGGCAGATTATCTTGTAATCGTTGAATCACCAGCTAAAGCAAAGACGATTGAACGATACCTTGGAAAGAAATACAAAGTAAAAGCATCGTTAGGACACGTAAGAGACTTACCGAGAAGTCAAATGGGTGTTGATGTTGAAAATGAATTCGAACCTAAATATATTACGATACGAGGAAAAGGACCTGTACTAAAAGAATTAAAAACAGCAGCTAAAAAAGCGAAACGTGTTTATCTCGCAGCCGACCCCGACCGCGAAGGAGAAGCGATCGCATGGCATTTGGCTCATAGTTTAGATATTGATCAAAAATCAGAATGCAGGGTTGTATTTAACGAAATAACAAAAGATGCGATTAAAGATTCATTTAAACAGCCCCGTACCATCGACTCTGACTTAGTAGATGCTCAGCAGGCAAGACGCGTGCTTGATCGTCTAGTTGGTTATAACATTAGTCCGATCTTATGGAAGAAAGTTAAAAAAGGACTAAGTGCAGGACGTGTGCAGTCGGTCGCTGTGAAGATCATAATTGATCGTGAAAATGAAATTAAAAAATTCGAACCAGAAGAATATTGGACGATCGATGCAGATTTCCTAAAAGATAAAGAAAAATTTGAAGGGTCTTTCTATGGAGTAGACGGGAAAAAGAAAGATCTTAAGACAGAAGAAGATGTCAAAGAAATTCAGGACAAAATGAAAGGCGATCAGTTTTCGATCGAAAAAGTAAATAAGAGAGAAAGAAGAAGGAACCCTTCTCAGCCATTTACCACTTCTTCTTTACAGCAGGAAGCTGCTCGAAAGCTTAACTTTAGAGCAAAGAAAACGATGATGGTTGCTCAACAGCTGTATGAAGGAATTGACCTGAAAGGAAAACAAGGAATTACAGGTTTAATCACTTACATGCGTACGGATTCCACGAGGCTTTCAAATTCGGCAAAAGATGATGCGAAATCTTATATTGAAAACAATTTTGGCAAAGAATATTTAACGAAAAGCAATAATGAGAAGAAGCAAGGTGGAGCTCAAGATGCTCACGAAGCCATTCGTCCAACAGGAGCCAGCAGAGACCCTAAAGCGATGAAGAGTCTATTATCAAGAGATCAATACCGTCTTTATAAACTAATATGGGACCGATTTATTGCTAGTCAGATGGCTCCAGCGGTATTAGATACGATGACGGTTCACCTCTATAATGAAGGTGTTGAGTTCAGAGCAACCGGTTCAGAAGTGAAGTTCAAAGGGTTTATGAAGGTTTACATTGAAGGTAGTGATGATAATAAAAAAGAGAAGGACAAGCTGCTGCCACACCTTGAAGAAGGGATGAACGTTAAGGCAGATGCTATTAAACCTAATCAACACTTTACTCAGCCGCCTCCCCGCTATACAGAAGCGCGTCTCGTTCGAACACTAGAGGAACTGGGGATCGGCCGACCTTCGACCTATGCTCCTACTCTTGATACGATTCAACGCAGAGGGTATGTGGCACTAGATAACAAGAGATTTGTGCCTACTGAACTTGGTGAGATTGTCCTAGAGCAATTAAAAGAATATTTCCCTGAGATCATTGATGTAGATTTCACAAAAGGAATGGAAGATGATCTTGATTCAATTGAAGAAGGAAAGCAGGACTGGGTAACTACGATCTCTCAATTCTATCAAGGCTTTCAACCTCGACTTGAAAAAGCTGAAAAAGAGATGGAACATGTGGAGATTAAGGATGAACCCGCTGGCATAGATTGTGAAAAATGCGGTCACGAAATGGTATACAAGATGGGGCGTTACGGGAAATTTCTCGCTTGCTCCAACTTTCCAGATTGCCGCAATACAAAACCGATTCTTAAGAAAATTGATGTAACATGTCCAAAATGTAAAGAAGGCGAAGTAGTCGAACGAAAGAGTAAGAAAAACCGTAAGTTTTTCGGCTGCGATCAATATCCTGAATGTGACTTTATTTCTTGGGATAAACCGATCTCACGTCCTTGTCCGAAATGTGAATCACTACTCGTTGAGAAAAAAGCGAAAAAAGGTACTCAAATTCAATGTACCGAATGTGATTATAAAGAAGAACAGCAATCCTAGCTGGAGGAAAACCTGCGTTGCATAATGCCGCAGGTTTTTATTATTTAAAAATGATATGAAAATATTTGACACGTTCCTAATGGAAAGCTATAATTACGGTTTGGTAAGGACATATACTTGACAGTAATTATTTGTAATCGTTTATTTTTTACTTCAATAGCCGTATAATAATAGAAATAAGTCATGAACAATTCAGAATGTTATTACAATTTCATTAAATGAATTGTTATTTTAGTGAATAGTGTGATAAAATTTAGACGCTTTGTGAGGTGAAATATGAACGAATTCGAACATCAAAAAAATTTATTCGTTGAATATTTACAAATTGAGAAAAACGCTTCTTCTTTAACGATTACGAACTACAAGGAAGACCTTCGAGACTTTATGAATTTTTTACAGGCTGAATCTATGGCATCGTTAAAGCAAGTCGATTATTCTGTCATTAGGGTCTATTTATCACAACTTCACAATAAGCAGCTTTCAAGGAGAAGCATTTCAAGAAAGCTATCCTGCTTAAGAAGCTTTTATCGTTTTTTAGAAAGAGAAAAGTTAGTAGAACAAAATCCTTTTCTTAATGTACGAATGCCTAAAAGTGAAAATCCTATTCCGCAATTTTTTTATGAAGAGGAAATTAAATACTTATTTGAGGTAAGCGATGTGACGACCCCTTTAGGGCAGCGTAATCAAGCTTTGATCGAGCTATTATATGGAACAGGTATGCGAGTGAGTGAGTGCGAGCAGTTAGAGCAAGGGGATATCGATTTCTCTTTATCCACCCTTCTCGTTAGAGGGAAGGGGCGTAAAGAGCGATATGTACCATTTGGGCAGTTTGCTTTTGACGCTTTAACAACATACTTACATGAAGGGCGTCCCGATCTTCAAAGTGAAAAAACAGAAGGAACGTCACGTGTTTTTCTTAATGCTCGAGGAGGACCGTTAACAGCCAGAGGCATTCGAACCATTTTAAATAAAATGGTAGAGGACGCAGCTTTAACGGTAGATATCCATCCGCATAAGCTTAGGCATACATTTGCAACCCATTTGCTTAATGAAGGTGCAGACTTACGTTCTGTTCAGGAGTTACTGGGGCATGAACATTTATCTTCAACGCAAATTTACACGCACGTAACGAAGGATCGACTCCGTCATGTATATATGAATAGTCATCCTCGCGCTAATAAATGATGAGGTGATGGAATGGATCGTCAATTTCATGCAACTACGATATTTGCTGTGCAGCATAAAGGTAAAGCTGCGATGAGCGGAGACGGTCAAGTGACGCTTGGCAACCAAGTAGTCATGAAGCATAAAGCCGTAAAAGTACGAAAATTATTTAATGATGAAGTATTGGCTGGCTTTGCAGGTTCTGTGGCCGATGCATTTACGCTTTTTGAAAAATTCGAAGCCAAACTGGAAGCATATGATGGAAATTTAGCGAGAGCTTCGGTAGAACTGGCAAAAGAATGGCGCAGTGATCAAGTTCTACGTAAGCTTGAAGCGATGTTAATCGTCATGAATAAAGATAAAATGTTTTTAGTGTCAGGTACTGGGGAAGTCATAGAACCGGACGATGGAATATTAGCCATTGGTTCAGGAGGGAACTATGCTCTTAGTGCAGGCCGCGCATTAAAAAGATATTCTTCAGAACAGTCAGCCGAAGATATCGCGCGTGCTTCACTAGAAATAGCTGGAGAAATTTGTGTGTTTACGAATAACCATATTACGTTAGAGGTTTTGGAATAGGAGGTTTGCATCGTGTCCATTAAATTAACACCTAAACAAATCGTTGAGCGATTGGATCAATATATTATAGGTCAGACAGATGCGAAACGATCCGTAGCAGTAGCTCTTCGAAATCGATATCGCCGCATGCAGCTAACCGATGATTTAAAGAATGAAGTCGTTCCTAAAAATATTCTAATGATGGGTCCTACAGGTGTCGGTAAGACAGAGGTTGCTAGAAGACTGGCTAAACTTGTAGGTGCGCCTTTTGTAAAAGTAGAAGCTACTAAGTTTACCGAAGTAGGGTATGTAGGACGCGACGTAGAATCTATGGTACGGGACCTGGTCGAAATGGCCGTTCGCATGGTAAAAGAAGAAAAAATGGAAGCTGTAAAAGACCGTGCGGAAGAGCAAGCCAACAAGCGGCTGGTGAAATTACTTGTGCCATCGAAGAAAAAGCAGGGCAACACAATGAAAAATCCTTTTGAAATGCTTTTTCAACAAGGTGATCAAGAGACGACCGCGTCTGATCAAGCGAATGAAGATGCTGAAGTGGAAACGAAACGAAGCCGTATCAAGCACCAATTGGAGCTTGGAGAGCTTGAAGACCATATGGTGACGGTAGAAGTCGAAGAATCCCAATCTTCTATGTTTGATATGCTCCAGGGCTCGGGAATGGAACAGATGGGCATGAATATGCAAGATGCCTTCAGTCAATTTATGCCGAAGAATAAGAAGAAAAGAAAACTTACCGTATCTAAAGCGAGAAAAGTGTTAACTCAGGAAGAAGCTCAAAAGTTAGTGGATATGGATGAGGTTGGCCAAGAAGCGGTAGAAAAGGTAGAGCAGTCGGGAATGATCTTTATTGATGAAATTGATAAAGTGGCTGCAAAAGGTGAAAACCAAGCAAATGTTTCGAGAGAAGGCGTACAACGAGACATCCTTCCTATTATTGAAGGATCAACGATTGTCACAAAATATGGACCTGTCTCGACCGATCATATTTTATTTATAGCCGCTGGTGCATTTCATATGGCTAAACCTTCAGATTTAATTCCAGAGCTTCAAGGCCGTTTCCCTATTCGGGTTGAATTGCAGAAGTTGACGGTAGAAGATTTCCGTAATATTTTAGTAGAGCCATCAAATGCATTATTGAAACAATATAAAGCACTTCTTGAAACAGAAGGTATAAAGGTTGAATTTTCTGACGATGCTATAACTAGATTGGCTGAAATAGCTTATGAGGTAAACCAGGAGACAGATAACATTGGCGCACGCCGTCTGCATACGATCTTAGAAAAATTACTAGAGGATCTTTCTTTTGAAGCGCCTGATGTCACCCTTGAAACAATTGAAATAACCCCTCAATATGTAGAAAGTAAACTATCTACAATTGTTAAAAATAAAGATTTAAGCAGATTTATACTTTAAGATTTGTAAGGAGGAAGAACAATGGAATTATTAAACCGCGCAAGAAGAATTAACGCAATGCTGCAAAAAACAACTGGGAAATCGGTGGACTTTAATGATATGTCGGCAACATTAAGAGATGTCATTGGAGCAAATACATTTGTATTGAGCCGTAGAGGTAAGCTGTTGGGGTTTGCGATCAAACAAGAGATTGAAAATGAAAGAATGAAGGCTATGCTTTCAGAAAGACGCTTTCCGCAGGAATACACTCAGAATTTATTCAATATTCAAGAGACAACTCCGAACCTCGATATCGATAGTGAGTACACGGCTTTTCCAGTGGAAAACAGAGAATTGTTTGAAGAGGGATTAACAACGATTGTTCCTATTATCGGTGGCGGACAGAGACTAGGTACACTTATTCTCAGTCGCTTAAATGAAAGCTTTAACGAAGATGATCTGCTTTTAGCTGAGTACGGGGCTACCGTTGTGGGTATGGAAATTCTACATGAAAAGACAGAAGAAATTGAGCAAGAAGCTCGTAATAAAGCGGTTGTTCAAATGGCAATTAGTTCATTATCTTATAGTGAGTTAGAAGCGATTGAACATATTTTTGAAGAACTGGAAGGAAATGAAGGACTTCTTGTTGCCAGTAAGATTGCGGATAGAGTAGGAATCACGCGTTCTGTAATTGTAAATGCTCTTCGTAAACTAGAAAGTGCTGGGGTTATCGAATCACGTTCTCTTGGGATGAAAGGGACGTATATTAAAGTATTAAACAACAATTTCCTAGTAGAATTGCAAAAATTACGCGCCAATTAATAACAGACTGTGACAAAACTGAATAAAGCATAAAATAATCCGAACGATTCTGTAGGAATCAGTTCGGATTATTTATGTTAAAGAGAATTCACACCATCGCTCCGTTAAAATACTTAACATTCCGTGGGCGCGGTCTCAGCTTCCTCGGAAAGCATAGAGCGCTTTCTGAGGAAGCTGAGACTCGTGCTGTTCCCACAGGAGTCTTCGAATTTTGACTACGCTAATGATCTGCGTTCACACGAAATATACGATTTTTAATATCGCTGATTTACTTATGTACCAATTTTTTTTATTTTTATTAGGTAAGTCCTAAAATTATGGGAGTAACTGTAAAATAACAGAGAAATAAGACCGCACTTATCATTCTTTTGTAGCTTTTTTAATATGTTTAAAAATCCAATTTATTTTACCGCATAATTGTGTAATAATGTTCTTTATAGTAGTTTTTTCGACAAATAGAAATAATTACCGACAAATCAAAACTTTAAGACTAGGTCTAAATGTTCTTTTGTCCTGCAAATGGAAAAATTAATAAAATTAGAATAGACGCGTTGTACAATTTTTCTTAAAATAAAGTTTATTCGTTTGTCAAAACAATCTAGAAGATACGGGAGGGAATGTCTTGAACCTATTTAGTGATACCTTTACCACACTAGAGAACTCTTTAAACTTCTCTACTAAAAAAAATGCAGCCATATCCGATAACATAGCAAACGTGGACACTCCTGGTTATAAAGCGAAAGATGTTGCTTTTAAGGAAGTATTAGAAGGGGAAATAAATGGGTTGCAAGCGAAGCGTACCAATGAACGACATTTACCGTTTAATTCTACTAAAGATAATCAAATCACTACGATTCGTAATGAAGGTACTACATACAATCATAACGGAAACAATGTCGACATCGATAAGGAGATGAACGACTTAGCTAAAAATCAAATCCAATATCAAGCGCTGGTTGATCGATTAAGCGGCAAATTTAACAGTCTTGAAAGTGTAATTAAGGGAGGGAACTAAGCATGAGTATTTTTAATTCCATGAACGCAAGTGCCAGTGGACTAACGGCACAACGCCTTCGAATGGACACTGCTTCATCCAACATGGCAAATGCAGACTCCACTCGCGCTACAGTTAATGAAAATGGGGAGTGGGAGCCTTACCGTAGAAAAATGGTTGAGTTTCAACCAAAAGACCAGTCCTTTGGCTCATTCTTAGAAAAAGCGCAGGCTGGCTCATCCTCTACTGGTAAAAATGGGGTAAAGGCTACCGAAATTCTCGATGATGAGGAACCATTCAAACAAGTTTATAATCCGAGTCACCCTGACGCTAATGAAGACGGCTATGTACAGATGCCGAATGTAGATCCACTTAAAGAAACCGTTGATATGATGAGTGCGACTCGGTCCTATGAAGCAAATGTAACTTCAATGAATGCTTCAAAAGGCATGCTAATGAAAGCACTCGAAATCGGCAAGTAAAAAGGAGGCAGACTTATGATAAATACCACTCCATTATCCACTAACCAAATACAAGCTTCGGATCAAACTGCTTCAAAGTTAAATAGCCCTGCAGAGGCACACTCTCAATTTGCAGATCATTTAAAAACAGCAGTTGAAAATGTGAACAACGCTAACAAAGCCTCTGATGATCTGACTAAGGCTTTAGCGAATGGTGAAGTTGATGATTTACATGAGGTAATGGTTGCTTCTGAGAAAGCTAGCATCACCACTCAAACTTCCATTGAAATACGAAATAAAGTAGTCGATGCATACAAGGAAATTATGAGAATGCAAGTTTAACGATCACTATTTAACTAGTTGATATACATATTCTCGAATATTGTGCTTTTTGTGGGGGCAATTATGAAAGAAAAATTAAAAATTTATAAAAGTAAAGCGACTTCGTTTTGGAACGAACGAAGCAAAAAACAAAAAGGTCTACTAATAGGGACTGTTGCAGCGTTTATATTATTGGTATCAATCGCAAGCATATTCGCCACCAGTTCCAATATGGTCCCTTTATATCGTGATCTATCTCTGCAGGAGGTCGGGCAGGTAAAGGAAGAATTAGACGCTAGAGGCATTGCGTATGAGTTGGACTCTGGTGGAACTACTGTTCATGTTCCTGAAGCCCAGGCTGAATCATTAATAGTAGATTTAGCAGCTGCTGGTATCCCAGACAGCGGAAATATTGATTATGGATTCTTTAGTGATAATGTTTCCTGGGGCATGACAGATAATGAATTTGAGGTCATTAAGGTAGATGCCATGCAATCGGAACTTGCCAGCTTAATGACAGGGATCGCTGGTATTGATGGGGCCGACGTAATGATTAACGTTCCTGAAGAAGAAGTGTTTGTTTCAGATTCAAATCAAACAGCTTCAGCTTCTATCGTATTGAATGTAAAGCCTGGCCATGATATTCAAAACGATCAAGTTGAAACCCTTTATAACTTAGCTTCGAAGTCTGTTCCTAACCTTTCTAATGATGATATCGTCATCATGGATCAAAATTTCAACTATTTTGACATAAATAATTCAGAAAATGCGAATAGTTCAGACGCTTATACATATCAGCAAGGTGTAAAAGAAGATATAGAGAGAGATATTCAGCAGCGTTTACAAAAAATGCTCGGCACTATGGTCGGCCAGGACAAGGTAGTAGCTTCCGTAACGGCTGACATTGATTTTACACAAGAAAATCGTACGGAAGATTTGGTCGAGCCTGTCGATGAGGAAACAATGGAGGGTCTTCCTGTTAGTGTAGAACGAATTGAAGAAGCTTATGAGGGAGGGACCCCTGTAGGAGGAACGGCTGGTACAGGTGATGAAGATGTACCTGGATATGAAGCTGAAGATGGGGAAGGCGGTGGAGACTATGAAATGTCAAAAGAAACCGTCAACAATGAATTTAACCGAATTCAGCGAAACATTCAGGAAAGCCCTTTTAAAGTCAGGGATCTTGGGATTCAAGTAGCCGTAGATTCGACAAAAGGGGAAAATGAGCAAGGAGAAGTCGAAATGCTTTCTCAGCAAGAACAAAACACCGTTGAAGAGAGCATACAGTCGATGGTGGATTCAATGATTACAACTTCTATTGATGGAAGCTATGATCAAGAAATTGATACAGCTGATAAAGCTTCTATCGTCTTTCAAGAGTTTGAAGGAAGCCCGCAAATCACTCCTCCATCTGAAGGAATTCCTGTATGGGTCTATCTAGCTGGCGGGATATTACTGCTTCTAATCTTCTTCCTCGTATGGAGACTGCTGAAACGCAGAAATGAAGAGGAAGAAGAGATGGTTTTTGAAGAAGTCATCGAAGAAAAACCTAAAGCCGTGCCCGACATAGAAGAAAAAGAGAATGATTCAACGGTAAAAAGAAAACAGCTTGAACGCATGGCCAAAGAGAAACCCGAAGACTTTGCGAAACTCCTGCGTTCATGGATTGCTGAAGATTAAGGAGGGACCTAAATGGCCTATCAACAAGCAAGGTTATCAGGAAAGCAGAAGGCAGCCCTTCTGCTCATCTCTCTTGGCCCTGATGTAGCTGCTCAAGTTTATAAACATTTAACAGAAGAAGAAATGGAACAATTAACGTTAGAGATTTCGTCGGTGCAGAAAGTAGAAGCAAAGCAAAAGGAAGAAATACTGGAGCAATTCCACCAAATAGCGCTTGCGCAGGATTACATTTCTCAAGGCGGTATAGGATATGCCAAAACAGTATTAGAGAAGGCATTAGGAGAACAAGAGGCTTCCCATATTATTGGACGATTAACTTCTTCTTTACAAGTGAAGCCGTTTGATTTTGCTCGTAAAGCTGATCCTAATCAAATCTTAAATTTTATACAAAACGAACATCCTCAAACAATCGCGCTTATCCTATCTTATCTAGATGCTGCTCAGTCCGGGCAGATTCTATCTGAGCTTCCTCAAGAGTTACAGGCGGATATCGCAAGACGTATTGCCACGATGGACTCGACTTCTCCAGAGATCATTAGTCAGGTGGAAAGCATTCTAGAGAAAAAACTTTCTACTACAGTGACACAAGATTACACGGATACAGGCGGCATTCAGGCAGTTGTTGAGGTTTTAAATGGAGTGGACAGGAGCACAGAACGGACGATTTTAGATGCGTTAGAGATTCAAGATCCTGAGCTGGCAGAGGAGATTAAGAAACGAATGTTTGTCTTTGAAGACATCGTTACCTTGGATAACCGAGCCATTCAAAGAGTGATACGAGAAGTGGACAATGATGATCTTCGTCTGTCACTGAAGGTCTCCAGCGATGAAGTGAAAGACTTGGTATTTAATAACATGTCCGAGAGAATGTCTGAAACCTTTAAAGAAGAAATGGAAATTATGGGGCCTGTACGCCTGCGTGATGTAGAAGAAGCGCAAACTAGAGTTGTCGGCAATATTAGAAGGTTAGAGGACGTAGGGGAAATTGTGATTGCCAGGGGTGGAGGAGATGACATTATTGTTTAACAGTAATCTTCATGAAAAGCGAGTCATTGAAATTAAGCCTCTTCATGTGCAAAAGGAAAAAGACGACGCCTCTGCAAAACAGCAAGAGTATACTGCCAATCAGCTGCTGATTGAAGCTGAAGCTAAATTGAAAGAGGCTGAAGAAAAATCAAAAGTTATCTTAAAACAAGCCAGAGAAGATATTGAACAAGAAAAAGAATCCTGGAATAAGGAGAAAGCAGTTCTTATTAAACAGGCTGAAGAAAAAGGGTTTCAAGCTGGATTTAAAAGTGGCGAAGAACAAGGTGCTCATACATATAGTCAAAAAATCGATGAAGCGAATGACCTGATCAAGTTAGCCAACGAGAATTATGTATTAAAAGTAAGTTCGAGTGAAGAAGCTATTGTAGAGATTGCGGCAGCTTGTGCGGAGAAGATACTTGGTCAGGAATTACAAATGAATGAAGCCAGCTTTATCCATGTGGTTAAAAAAGCCGTCGAGGATGTTAAGAACCAACCAGAGATTAAAGTATTTGTTCACCCGGATGATTATCCGACGATTCATTCTCAAAAAGTAGAATTAGAGGCGATTATGGAGTTCCAATCGTCACTTCACATCATTATGAAGGAGACAGTAGAGAAGCATGGCTGTATCATCGAATCTTCTTTTGGTCAAATAGATGCCGGTATCGGCTCTCAGCTCCAAGAGTTAAGACATAAGCTGGACCAAATCGTTCAAGAGGAGAAAGCAGATGAATAAAGAGCTTTACTTACAGTCCATTCGAAAGGCTGATACATATAAACGGTTTGGAAAAATTACAAGAGTAATTGGACTAATGGTGGAGTCGAAAGGGCCGGAAGCAAGCGTTGGGGATGTTTGTTACATCCATACACCTTCCTCACAAAGCTCAAAGAAAATAGCGGCAGAAGTTGTCGGCTTTCAAGAAGAGAAGCTCTTGCTTATGCCATATTCCGAATTAAAGGATATCGGTCCAGGTAGTTTAGTAGAAGCGACGAAAGAGCCGCTTCAAATAAAAGCTGGCATTGGATTAATAGGGCAAGTGATTAATCCAATGGGTGAATTATTGAGCGAGGATTGCCTCCCAAAAGGATTGAAAACTTATCCGACAGAACAGTCCCCGCCTAACCCCTTAACGCGACCTCCTATCTCAAAACCTATACAAGTAGGCGTAAGAGCAATTGATACGCTGCTAACTGTAGGAGAGGGGCAGCGAATTGGAATATTTGCCGGAAGTGGTGTAGGAAAGAGTACGTTGCTAGGAATGATGTCTCGGAATAGTTCTGCGGATATTAATGTTATTGCTCTTATTGGTGAACGTGGACGTGAAGTCAGGGAATTTATTGAAAACGATCTTGGTAAGGAGGGGTTAAAACGTTCGATCGTCGTAGTTGCTACCTCAGACCAGCCTGCTCTCATGAGAGTAAAAGGAGCTTATACAGCGACAGCTATTAGCGAATATTTTCGAGAACGCGGCTATAACGTGAACTTATTAATGGATTCTATTACGAGATTTGCGATGGCACAGCGTGAAATTGGCTTAGCTGCTGGTGAGCCTCCAACGACGAAAGGATATACCCCCTCTGTGTTTGCTACACTGCCCAAGCTGCTGGAGCGAACAGGTAAGAGTCATCAAGGTTCCGTTACTGCCTATTACACGGTACTTGTAGATGGTGATGATTTAAATGAACCAATATCCGACACCGTAAGAGGCATCTTAGACGGTCACATTGTGTTAGATCGAAAATTAGCTGAACAAGGGCAATTTCCTGCTATAAATATTTTAAAATCAATCAGCCGGGTTATGAATCAAGTAGTAGATGATACGCACAAAGACTCAGCTGATCGATTGAGACAGTTACTAGCTACATATGAAGACAACAGCGAACTTATTCAAATCGGAGCTTATAAGCGAGGCAGCAGCAGAGAGATTGATGAAGCCATTCACTATCAGCCCGCAATTATTAATTTTTTAAAACAAGACGTCAATGAAAAATCTAGTTTCCAAGATTCCGTAAAAGCATTATCCCAGCTATTAGCTTAGGAGGTTTACTAGTGACAACCCTTCAAACCTTTTATAAGATCAAAGATTTACAAGAACGTGAAAAAAAAGAAAAACAGAAAGTCTACCAAGAGCAAGTGGACCATTTTGAAACAGTAGCCACTGATTTATACGAGCTCCTAAAAAGGAAAGAAACAGCAGCTGATCAATTCGCTGAGCAGCTCAAACTGCAAACGGTAAAGGCTCAATCTTTCATTCAGCACGAGCAATTTATAGAACAGTTGGACAAGCAGATAAATGAGCTCCAACCATTGGTACAGCAAGCTAGAAATGATATGGAAAATGCTCATGAACATCTCTCTTCCGCGCACATTGAAGTGAAGAAATTCGACAGTTTAATAGATCGGCGGCTCCAGAAGCACAAAGATTGGTTGAAAGTTGAAGAGAACAAATCCATGGATGAATTATCTACAAGACAGTTTCTAAATTATAAAAATAGGTGATGGTATGGCGAAGAAAAAAGAAAACAAGCAAAACCCTGTGCAATGGTTTTTTCTTGTTATCGTTGTTCCGACGGTTTTTGCGTTAACCCTCCTCCTCGTAGTTCTTATGGTTATGGGAGTAAATGTATTTCAAAAAGCAGAAGAAGTAGCCAGTAAAACGCCCATAGTCTCTCAATGGGTGTCAACGACCGAAGAAAAAGATGCACAGCGTGAGACCGATCGATTAGAGGCTGTTATCTCTGAAAACGATTCGGAAATCGAACAGTTAGAGGCTCAAAACAGCGATAAGGAAGCTGCGATTGACGAGTTAAATCAAACCATTGAGAAGCTGGAAGCTCAATTAGAATCTTCTGCGGAAGACGAAGATGAAGAAGAAGAAACGGACCGAGCTGCGGAAATGGCTAGGTCCTTTCAGGAAATGGATGAAGAAGAAGCCGCTCCTATCATAGAAAACATGGATGAGACCTTAGCGATAGATTTACTTGAAAAGATAAACAGCGATCAGCGTGGAGCTATTTTAGGTGTAATGGAAGCTGAAACAGCTGCTGAGCTGACAAGCTTAATCACAGGCCCTCGTTAAGATCCTTACTGTGAAGATTGAAAGGAGGTGAAAAAACGTGGAAATGATGGCACAGTTATTTTCATCCATGCCTAAAGAAATGCCAGCTTTCTCAGGCAACGGAGAAACTAAGCAAAAAGACGACCACCGTGCATTTATGGAGACGCTGGAAAGCTTGTTAAAAGAAGAAACCAGTCAACCATTGGATTTAAGGGGGTTATTATCTCATATTAAAGCGGACCTTGAGCAGGCAGGCGTGACGTTCGAAGGAAAAGAGATGGAAGTACCTTCTGACAAAATGGCTAATATCATTGAACGTATGAGTGAAGCAGATCTAGAGACCTGGCTGGAAGAAGGCATGCCTGAACAGGTTCAAGCATTACTTCAAATGGAAGAGAAAGAGTTTCTCAAGTTAAATAAAGACACTCAATCAGATTTTATAAGTGCTATTCAGCAAGTAACTGAACAGCTGGATGACAAAATAAAAAATACGAAAGAGGCAGACAATTTCATCCTTAACATGATGGTCTCTCCAGTAAATGTGAGTCAGCAAGCTGATAAAACAGTGAAATCACAAACGACTCTCGAAGAACAGGCAGAGATGTTATGGAGGAAATTTGATCACATATCCACTCAGCTTCTAAATTCATCGGCTGACAAAAACGCTATCAAGCCTGAAGGTTTGGATCAAAAATCAATGATGCAATTAACACAGCTGTTAGAGCAAGTGACTAAGCTGGGTAGTCAAGCAAAGGATCAAAGCTCTTTACAAGAAACTTGGGCGAAACTTAGCAAACAAGGGACTAGTGAACAACAACAGCTTTTTGCTCACTTAGTAAAAAACTTTTCCGACCGTAATTCTATGCCTTACCATCAACACTCTTCAGTAAGAAGTAAAGATGTTGCGAAGTGGGCAGCACAATTTCTATCGAGAACTTTCGCTAGTGAACCAGCGAATCATTCTCAGGGAGCTAGTATACATACATCCATGAGTAAATTAGAACAATATGTGATCCATGTTAATCAAAATAACTCTCAGCCTGCAATGCAACAGCAGTTTATGGAACAGTTTGAACAATTGATTAAGTCCAGCCGTTTATTTCAAAACGGAAGCGGCCAATCGGAAATGAACATTCGTCTAAAGCCTCAGCAATTAGGTGAGATGAATGTGAAGGTCGTGCAAATGAATGGAGAGATGGCCGTGAAAATTACGGTTTCTACCTCTGCTGCTAAAGACATGTTAGAGAGTAATATGAATCAACTTCGTCATATGTTTTCTCCTCAACAAGTGGTTATCGAGAAGAGTGATTTGAATACAGGTGATCAGCTGCTGTCTCAGGAAGATAAAAATGCTGACGGTTTCAAAGATCAGCCATCTTCTCAAAAACAAAATGACGATGAATCAGAAGGGAACGATGATGAACAAGAAGAATTGTCATTTAAGGAGCTTTTAGTGAACGAGAAAGTGTAGGTGATGAACATGACAAGTATAGACCCTTCTTACTATTTGAATAATCAGCCTCCTAAGAAAACGGGAAGCGATGATTTAGGGAAAGATGATTTTCTGAAAATTTTGATGGCGCAGCTGCAAAATCAGGACCCCTTAGATCCTATGGAAGATAAAGAATTCGTTTCTCAAATGGCCCAGTTCTCCAGTTTAGAACAAATGACGAATATGTCTTCGACGATGGATAATTTTACGAAAAGCCAACGTTCGATCCCTGTCATTCAATATAGTGGGTTGATCGGTAAAGAAGTAACTTATCCAGTGTACGACAAGGAGACAGAAGCTGTAGAGGCTTTTAAAGAAGGGAAAGTGAACTCTGTCAGCCAGGAGGATGGAGATACCTTTTTGCTATTAAAAGACGGTGGGAAAGTACCCGTCGATGAAATTACGAAAGTGACCGAAGCAAAAGAATAGAAAGTAGGAATGGTTATGGATCCAAGGATACACCAGCTTCATCAACCGTTACCTGTTACCCATACGAAAAAGGCTTCACAACAATCGAACGTCTCATTTAAAGAAGCACTAAATGAAGCAAGCAGTCTGCAAATAAGCAAGCATGCAAAAAAACGAATGAGTGAACGCGACATAACAATTAATGACAGTCAATGGAGGCAAATTACCAACAAAGTAAATGAAGCGAAATCCAAAGGCGTAACGGATTCTTTAGTTGTATTAAAAGATTCAGCGCTCGTTGTAAGTAATAAAAATAACACCGTTATCACAGCGCTCAATAAAGAAGAATCCAACGATCACATTTTCACGAATATCAATGGAACGATTATTTTAGATCAATAGGCCGGACCCATCGAAGGGAAGCCTTAACAACTTACCGACCGACAGAGGTAAGTGTGAATAAAAATGAAGGAGAGATTGTGTCATGCTACGTTCAATGTATTCAGGAATTTCTGGAATGAAGGGTTTTCAAACTTCACTCGATACCATCGGTAATAACATTGCCAATGTAAACACAAGCGGATTTAAAAAAGGAAGGGTTTCGTTTCAAGATATGATGAGTCAATCCGTAGCGGGTGCTCAAGGAGCGGTTGAAGGCGCGGGAGGAAACGTACGTGGAGGTATCAACCCTTCGCAAGTTGGACTAGGTTCTCAAATGGGATCGATCGACAGCATCCATACGCAAGGGAACAGGCAGACGACGGACCGTCCATTGGATTTAGCGATTGAAGGTGATGGCATGTTTGTTCTTGCTGAAGGTCTTGAAGGGGAGACGATAAATGCAGCTGAGACATTTGGTGATGAAGGGTTAGCTAACTTAAATACAAGCTTTACTCGGGCGGGTAACTTTTATTTAGATGAAGAAGGAGCCATCGTAAATGGCGACGGCAAGTATCTTGTTGGAGAATCTTATGATACCGATGCAGATCCTGCCACAGCTTCAGGAGAGGCAGGAGTCATAACAATCCCGGAAAACGCACAAAGCTTTAACATCCAGTCAGATGGGACCGTTGGTTTTGTTGACGAAGGAGGAAACCCTCAAACAGCCGGACAAATTCGGTTAGCGAATTTCTCTAACCCTGAAGGTTTAGAAAAAGTAGGAGGAAGCACGTATCAAAATACGGATAATGCAGGTTTGTTTGTAGGACCAGGCGGTGAAGAAGGTGTGCTCACGAATTTAGATGACTTACAGCCAGCCGGACAAAATGGAACAGGAGAAATGGTGTCAGGTTCATTGGAGATGTCCAATGTGGATTTAGCTGAAGCATTTACTGAAATGATTACGGCTCAGCGCGGCTTCCAGGCAAACACAAGAATTATTACAACCTCAGATGAAATTTTACAGGAACTTACGAACTTAAAACGATAATAAAGGAGGGAGGAGGGCTCATTTCATGAGCCTCTCCACACTCAAATGATTTCATTAACGAGGTTGAACGGCGACGCATTTTGGTTTAATCCGATCTACATAGAAAAAATTCAATGTAACCCGGACACGACGATTACAACGACACACGGGAAAAGCTTTGTCGTAAAAGAGTCTGAGGAGATAGTCATAAAGAACATGAAACGCTTCTACAGAGAAATTGGTTTAGTGAGAATCGTGAACAAGGCGGGTGAAGAGGAATGAAAAATAAAGTATTTAAAACGATGCTTGTTGTACTCGGCTCCATTACCGTCATCGGCGTAGTTGCTCTCGTTCTTGTATTAAACTTATCTGAAACAGAAGCTGATGGAGAGCGCAGCATCGATGACATTCGTGAGGCGTCATTAATCACAGAAGATATAACAACTGACATTCAAGGTGGAGATTTCGTACGCATCAGCTTTCGTGTCGTAACTGATGGTGAAGATGCGTTACGTGAATTGGAAAAACGTGATTTCCAAATGCAAAATATTTTAATTAAAGAACTGGCCACGATGGAAGAAGAAGATTTTACATCTAACCTGGATAGTTTAGAAGAAGAGGTAAGGCTAAAGCTCAATGAGCTCATGAATGAAGGGCAAGTGACAGAAGTGTATACCGTAGATAAAGTCCTTCAATAGAAGTAATAAAGGTTATGGACAGGTGGAGGTGAGTTATTTGGCAGAGGAAGTACTTTCGCAATCGGAAATAGATTCATTGCTTTCCGCCCTATCAACCGGTGAGATGGATGCAGAGGAGTTAAAGGCCGAGGACCATGAGAAGAAAGTAAGAGTCTACGATTTTAAAAGAGCCCTTCGGTTTTCAAAAGATCAAATTAGAAGTTTATCAAGAATTCACGAAAATTTTGCGCGCTTATTAACTACCTATTTCTCAGCACAGCTTAGAACGTATGTAAGTATTAGTGTCGCTTCAGTTGACCAGCTTCCATATGAAGAATTTATACGGTCGATTCCGACAATGACCATCTTAAATATATTCAGTGTTCCCCCGCTTGATGGTCGGATTCTTCTCGAAACCAATCCGAACATTGCCTACGCAATGCTTGATCGAGTATTAGGTGGAAAAGGAAGCAGCGTGAACAAAGTAGAAAACTTAACAGAGATTGAAACGACGATTATGACGCAGCTTTTCGAGAATTCTTTAGAAAACTATCAAGAGGCATGGGGGTCCATTATTGATATAGATCCTGTGTTAGAAGAGTTAGAGGTCAATCCGCAGTTTCTTCAAATGGTCTCTCCGAATGAAACAGTCGTTGTCGTTTCATTAAATACTTCTATTGGGGAAGCGAGCGGTATGATCAATATTTGTATTCCTCATGTGGTATTAGAACCAATCATTCCGAAGTTGTCCGTTCACTATTGGATGCAAAACAAGCAGCCTAAAGAGAGTAACCCATTGGAACTCGAGGCTCTATCAAAAACAGTAAAGCAGGCAATAGTGGATGTACGGGCTATATTAGGGGAGTCAGATCTTTCGATTGAAGAATTTTTGAAGCTGGATCAAAACGATGTCATTCGTCTCGATCAATCGATTGATGATCCTATGAAACTAAGAATTGATGAGGAAGAAAAATTTTATATACAGCCAGGTAAATTAAAAAATAAGCTAGCTGTTCAAGTATTAAACGAGTACCAGGGGGGTGCCGAATATGATGAGTGATGACATGCTATCACAAGATGAGATTGATGCATTACTAAGTGGCAGTACAGATGACAGTGAGAGAGAAGACAGATCGTCTCAAAGAAATAAAGTAGAAGAATACATTTCGAGTTTGGAAGAAGATGCGCTTGGTGAAATCGGAAATATTTCGTTTGGCAGTTCAGCCACTGCATTATCTTCCCTACTTAACCAGAAGGTTGAGATTACAACGCCTGCGATTTCAACGATAAGGCGATCCGAGTTAAGCGATGAGTTTCCTAAGCCCCACGTCGCTATAAACGTTAACTATACCGATGGATTTTCTGGAGAGAATATGCTGGTTATTAAAAATCCAGATGCTGCTATTATTGCCGATTTAATGTTAGGCGGCAATGGGACCGCGCCTTCTGAAGAGTTAAATGACATTCATTTAAGTGCTGTACAAGAAGCGATGAATCAAATGATGGGATCGGCAGCTACTAGTATGTCGACCGTATTCAAGAAAAAAGTAGACATTTCACCACCTGCTATTACGGTATTGGATTTAGAGGGGAACAAAGGTACAGAAAAAATACCTAATGATGAAGTTCTCATCAAGGTATCTTTTGCCCTGAAAGTTGGGACATTGATTGATTCGAACATTATGCAGCTTCTACCTGTGGAGTTTGCCAAGAATCTAGTAGATGAGCTGCTCAATCCTCCAGAAGAAGAAGCTGTGCAGGCTCCTGTTAAAGAAGAAAAGGTAGAGCATAAGCCAAGTCCTGCCCCACAACAGCAGCATTCAACGGAAGAAAAGCGTCCAGTCGAATCAAAAGACCCACAATTATTAGGTGGAGCTGGAGGCCAGCATTTAACTAATTCTACGGTGCAATCTGCGCAGTTTTCTAATTTCGAGCACGTCCAATTAAATGATACCGAGCAGAGAAACCTGGATATGTTAATGGACATTCCATTAAAAGTAACCGTCGAGCTAGGTCGAACGAAACGAACGATTAAAGAGATATTAGAGCTTTCTTCTGGTTCTGTCGTAGAACTAGATAAACTAGCTGGAGAGCCAGTGGACATTCATGTAAATGACAAATTAATGGCTAAAGGTGAAGTCGTCGTCATCGACGAGAACTTTGGTGTACGTGTCACAGATATATTAAGCCCTAAAGATCGATTAAAAAAATTGAAGTAAATCATAGTAGGAGGAACTTACGATGGCAGAAAGTATATTAATTGTAGATGATGCAGCATTCATGAGAATGATGGTGAAAGATATTTTAACTAAAAATGGGTATGAGATTGCAGGAGAAGCTGAGGATGGCCAGAAAGCAGTAGAACTCTACAAAGAGCATCAGCCCGATCTAGTCACGATGGATATTACAATGCCTGAAATGGATGGCATCACGGCTTTAAAAGAAATTAAAGCGCATCACCCAGAAGCGAAAATTATTATGTGTTCGGCAATGGGGCAGCAGGCGATGGTTGTGGATGCCATTCAAGCAGGTGCCAAAGACTTTATCGTCAAGCCTTTTCAAGCTGATCGAGTGATCGAAGCGATTCAAAAAGCGCTCAATTAATCTGTAAGGTTAGGATGAACATCATGAAACGTACGTTTGTGGCGGTAATCACTACACTACTTTTAAGTATATTTTTTGTTTCATTTAGTTCACCTTCTTTAGCAGCTCCGTCCGTTTCAGAATGTGCTGAGAATCCAGACTTGGAAGGCTGCGGATCTATAAGCAGCCCGGGAGAAGGAGAGGGTACTTCGGATCAGTCAACTGATGATTCAAAGGAGTCGCCTTCCCTCCTATGGAATATCCTGAAGTTAATCTTCGCTTTGTTTGTTGTGTTAGGCCTAATATATGGTTTGCTTAAGTTTTTTAATAAACGAAGTAAAGTATTTCAAAAGAATCAGACGATGGAAACATTAGGTGGAATTACTTTAGCTCCTAATCGTTCATTACAAGCTGTTAGAATAGGTGAAAAATATTTCGTCGTAGGTGTCGGTGACTCTATAGACCTTATTACAGAAATTACGGATGAAAAGACGATTGACAGTCTGATCAATCAAGAAGAATTGGATTTCATGAATAAAGGTGTCAACCAGTTAAAGCAACTGAGCAAGAAAAGAAAAACAGAGTCTTCATACAACCAAGCTTCGACGGTGCAATTTCAAAAATTATTCCAGACGCAACTAGATGAAATGAAAAAGAAAAGGCAGTCCTTTTCAAAAAGGGAGGATGATTCGTCATGAGTGAATTCGTGGACATCTTCTCTGGATCAGACCCTGAAAATGTAGCAACGTCTGTGAGGCTGCTTCTGCTGCTCACCGTGTTATCCCTTGCTCCTGGGATCTTAATTTTAATGACTAGCTTTACGAGAATACTTATTGTATTATCATTCGTTCGAACATCGTTAGCTACTCAGCAAATGCCTCCGAATCAAGTACTGATCGGTATTGCGCTATTTCTAACATTCTTCATTATGGCACCGACGTTTCAAGAGGTGAACGATCAAGCGTTAACGCCGTTATTTAATGAAGAAATTACGTTAGATGAGGCGTACGAGGAAGCTAGTGTTCCGATGAAGGAATTTATGGCAAAGCATACGAGACAAAAGGATTTAGAATTATTTATGGGGTACTCCCAAATGGAAGAACCGGAGACGATACAGGATATTCCTTTAACTACGCTGGTTCCTGCGTTTGCGATCAGTGAATTGAAAACAGCCTTTCAAATGGGCTTTATGATTTTTGTACCTTTTCTCGTAATTGATATGGCTGTAGCAAGTGTTCTCATGTCGATGGGAATGATGATGCTTCCGCCAGTAATGATTTCTTTACCATTTAAAATCTTACTTTTTGTCCTTGTGGATGGATGGTACTTAATTTCCAAATCATTATTGGAAGGATTTTAAAGAGGTAATGGAGGGTAGTAAACATGACAAGTGAATTAGTCCTTTCGTTCGCAAAGGAAGGCATATATACAGTATTACTCGTGTCTGGCCCTTTATTAATTTTAGCCTTGGCTGTTGGCTTATTGGTAAGTATTTTTCAGGCAACGACACAAATTCAAGAACAGACGCTGGCCTTTATTCCAAAAATCGTAGCCGTACTAGTAGGGATGGTGTTTTTTGGCTCTTGGATGCTGACGACTATGGTGGATTTTACCGTACGCGTATTTGAAAACTTGAATATGCTGGTGGGGTAACATGCTTGAGTATATAAGTGCAATTAATCTACCAGCTTTCTTATTAATATTTGTAAGGGTTACATCATTTTTCGTTACGCTGCCTATATTCTCTTATCGGAATTTACCAGCCCAGCATAAAGTCGGTATTAGTTTATTTTTAGCCGCTTTGATGTATTTTACGATTGATATTCCTGAGTTAACGATAGACGCTTCTTACTTTATCTTACTGTTTAAAGAAGCGGCCGTAGGATTAACGGTTGGTTTACTCGCTTATATCATATTAGCAGCTATTCAAATAGCGGGTGGATTCATTGATTTCCAAATGGGTTTTGCTATAGCGAATGTTATTGATCCACAGACAGGAGTACAAAGTCCGCTTATTGGTCAATACATGTACACGATTACGTTATTGTTTATCTTAGCTGTTAACGGTCACCATTTAATGATTGATGGAGTGTTTTATAGTTATGAATTAATTGCTATAGACCAATTGATTCCCATACATAACGAGAATTGGATAGTATACATAATCGATGCGTTTAATCAGATGTTTGTCATTGCTTTTTTAATGGCCGTTCCTATTGTAGGCTGTTTATTTTTAGTAGATGTTGCTCTTGGGATTATTGCTAGAACTGTGCCGCAGCTCAATGTATTTGTCGTTGGACTTCCTTTAAAGATTTTTGTAGCTTTACTTGTCCTCGTGATTGCGATGACTTTTTATATCATGTTAATCCAAAACCTATTTGGAACGATGCTTGAGACGATGCAAGGGCTGATGGAACTGTTTGGGGGAGAGTAAGCTGTGCGTTTAATAAGAATAAACCTGCAATATTTTGCTGCAGATGAGAAAACGGAAAAAGCGACACCGAAAAAAAGAGATGATACGAGGAAAAAGGGCCAGGTTGCGAAAAGTCAAGATGTCAATACAGGTTTCCTTTTGCTGTTAGTGTTTGGCGGTTTGTTTTTGTTAGGCGATTATATGAAAAATACGATGACAGGGATGTATGAGCAGACTTTTCAAGAATATATGAATTGGGAACTTACAATTGACACGGCAGCCACTGTCTTTCGTGAAATTACCGTAGAGATGGCTAAAGTGATTGCTCCTATTATGGGGATTGCTATTCTTGCTGGAATCACGTCAAATCTTATCCAAGTCGGTATCCTCTTTACTGCCGAACCATTAAAGTTTGATTTGAAGAAAGTTGACCCGATTAAAGGAGCGAAGCGTATTTTCTCGGCTCGAGCTCTCGTGGAACTTGTCAAGTCTTTACTTAAGATTTCTCTTATTGGAGTGATTACGTTCATGATCATTTGGTTGAACAAAGATCAAATGATGCTAATGTCGCAAAAATCTGTAGAAGATGCTCTTCTATTTTTTGGAGAAATCACGATCATTATGGGCCTGGCTTCTGGGCTTGCGTTACTTTTGCTATCAATATTGGATTATACATATCAACGTTATGATCATGAAAAAAACATCCGAATGTCTAAAAAGGATGTAAAAGATGAACATAAAAACATCGAGGGTGACCCGCTCATTAAGTCGAAAATTAAAGAAAAACAGCGGCAGATGTCAGCTGCTCGTATGATGAGTGAAGTACCGGAAGCGGACGTCATTATTACCAATCCAACTCACTATGCTATAGCCATTAAATATGATGAGGAAATGTCAGATGCGCCGATTGTTGTGGCTAAAGGCGTAGACTTTGTTGCACAAAAAATAAAAGAAATTGCTAAAGCTCATGATGTTGTTATGGTAGAAAACCGGCCATTAGCTAGAGCAATGTACCAGGAAGCAGAAATTGATCAACCCATCGATGAACAATTCTTTAAAGCAGTAGCGGAAATATTAGCATATGTTTATCGATTAGAGAAAAAAGTGTAGCACTAAGGAGTGACCCCTATGTCAGCAAGAGATTTATCAGTTTTAATTGGTGTAATTTTAATCATCATCATGCTCGTTATACCACTGCCAGGGTGGCTTCTTAGTTTTTTAATTTTAATCAATATCACGCTTGCTCTTATCGTGATTTTAGTGTCGATGAATATGGAAGAAGCTTTACAATTTGCCGTCTTTCCCACCTTGCTTTTATTACTCACCCTCTTTCGACTTGGATTAAACGTCTCTACGACGCGTTCGATTCTATCTGAAGCGGATGCTGGGGGAGTAGTTGAAACGTTTGGTACCTTCGTCATAGGAGGCAACCCCTTAGTCGGTTTTGTCGTGTTTATCATACTAGTGATTATCCAATTTTTAGTGATTACTAAAGGGGCTGAGAGAGTATCCGAGGTAGCGGCTCGGTTTACGCTTGATGCCATGCCAGGTAAGCAAATGAGTATTGATGCTGACTTAAATGCAGGAATGATTAATGAACATCAGGCAAAAGAGCGAAGAGAAAAAATTGAAAATGAAGCTGACTTTTACGGAGCGATGGACGGGGCAAGTAAATTTGTTAAAGGTGACGCGATTGCCGGGATCATCATCGTGATTATGAATATTATTTTTGGTTTGATTATCGGGATGGCCCAGATGGGCATGTCATTTAATGAAGCGATAGATACATATATGCGACTTACGGTTGGAGACGGTTTAGTTAGTCAAATTCCTGCGTTGTTAATTTCCACAGCCACCGGGATTGTTGTAACAAGAGTAGCATCTCAAGGCAACTTAGGGTCTGATGTTACAAGTCAGCTTTTAAAATTTCCTAAATTATTATACATCGCTGGAGCAACGATTTTCCTTCTCGGATTAACGCCAATTCCTTTTTTTCTAACTACGTTAATCGCTTCGATTCTTATTTTTGGAGGGTATTGGCTCTCAAGGGCAGATGACGAATCGGAATTCGAAGAACCTGAAGAAGTAGATGAGGCCGAAAGTGATCAAATGAAATCACCAGAAAATGTAGTCAACTTAATTAGCATGGATCCTGTTGAATTTGAATTCGGCTATGCTCTTATTCCTATTGCAGATACAAGTCAAGGGGGAGATTTGCTGGATCGTATTGTTATGATTCGCAGACAGCTTGCCATTGAATTAGGAATCGTCATCCCCGTCGTTAGAATTAGAGACAATATACAGCTGGGGCCCAATGACTATCGATTAAAGATTAAAGGCAATGAAGCAGCTAAAGGAGAACTCCTCCTTGACCATTACCTTTCGATGAGCCCTGGCATGGATGACGATGAGATCGAAGGCATTGAAACGACTGAGCCGGCTTTTGGGCTGCCTGCTAAATGGATTACGGAAGACTTAAAAGATGAAGCGGAGCTTTCTGGCTATACCGTAGTCGATCCACCTTCTGTAGTCTCCACTCATATTACAGAAGTCATTAAGAAACACGCTCACCAATTGTTAGGACGTCAAGAAACACAGCAATTGATCGACCATTTAAAAGAATCCTATCCAATTCTTGTGGATGAAGTAACACCTGAACCGTTATCGGTAGGCGATGTTCAAAAGGTGTTGGCGAAATTACTTAAAGAAAATGTGTCGGTTAAAAACTTGCCGGTCATATTTGAAACGTTAGCGGATTTTGGCTCAATGACAAATGATACCGATCTATTGGCGGAGTATGCAAGACAAGCATTGGCGGCTCAAATAACGAATCAATATCAAAAAGAGGGTCAAAATCTGAAAGTCATTACGGTTTCAGGGAAAGTGGAAAAGATATTGGCTGATCATATTCAACAAACCGAGCACGGAAATTACCTTGCCCTTGACCCGGATATTCAACAGACTGTGATCAAAGCGGTTTCTGAGCAGGTGGATCAAGTTTTGCTGCAAGAGGAGCATGCTATTCTCCTTTGTTCCCCGGCTATTCGAATGTATATGAAGCAGCTGCTGGACCGCTATTTTCCTCAAGTTGTGGTTCTTTCTTATAACGAGCTCGATCCAAATGCAGAAGTAGAAAGTGTAGGGGTGGTGAACGTGGCATGAAGGTAAAAAAGTTTCAAGCTCCATCGATGCCTGAAGCAATGAATAAAGTGAAAAAAAATCTGGGAACAGATGCGGTTATTCTTAATTCTAAAGAAATTAAAGTTGGCGGCTTTTTAGGAATGTTTAAAAAGCCGCAGATCGAAGTGATTGCGGCAATAGATCCCACCGAGGAAAGTGAAAAGAAGAGGAAGAAGCAAACGCTGCAGCCTGCGCCTTCTGTCCAACGTTCAGCCGATCTCTCATTAGAAAATAACGAAGTGATGAAAGAGTTAAAGCAATTAAAAACATTAGTCCAGCAGCAGACCTCTCATGAGGAAAAACAAACATTGATCCAGCAGATGGCCGTGTACTTAAAGGATCAAGAGCTTGATCAATCGTTCGTCGATGAACTTATTCAATCGATAGTGCTTGATGGCCGTGCGGAAGAGATCACCGAAAATCAATTGAAGAAGCTTGTTAAAAGCAATCTGTGTCAGGCTTTACCGCCGGCAGCTGAGAGGAAGCAAGGTTTCTCGAAAAAATATATTCACCTTGTCGGACCAACTGGTGTTGGCAAAACGACGACAATAGCTAAATTAGCATCAGATGCCGTCATAAACCGCAATGAAAGTGTAGCCTTTATTACGACCGATACGTATCGAATGGCAGCGGTGGATCAATTAAAAACATATGCCAAACTATTAGATGTCCCGCTTGAAGTCGCTTATACGATCGAAGATTACAGAAAAGCGAGGGAAAAATTAAAAGCCTATGACCTTGTATTTATCGATACAGCAGGTCGCAACTTTAAAGATGCTTACTATGTACGTGAATTGACAAAAATGATCGAATTTAATGAGGATACGGAGACGTATCTCGTTCTTTCACTCACTTCAAAATATGCGGACATGAAAGAGATCTTCTATAGTTTTAACCAAGTTCCAATGAAGAGCCTCATTTTTACAAAGAAAGATGAAACATCAAAGATCGGGGGAGCCCTAAGCCTATCTATCCTTCATCAAATCGGCATTGCTTATATCACCTTCGGCCAGGATGTACCAGATGATATTGAGTACGCGAACGCTTTTAAACTAGTGGAGACGATTATGGGAGACTATTCAAATGAGTGACCAGGCTGAAAAACTTCGAAACCGCTTAAGAAACCTCTCTCAACAACAAGACGCAGCAAAAACGGTAGCTGTTGCAAGTGGAAAAGGCGGGGTTGGGAAATCCAATTTCACGATTAATTTTGCTTTGAAATTAATTCAGAATGGAAAGAACGTGCTCATTATTGACTTTGATATCGGCATGGGTAACATCGATATTTTGCTAGGTGTTTCTCCTGAAAAATCCTTCATCGATTTATTCAATGATTCTACCAGCACGATAGAAGATATCGTCGAGCAAGGACCAAATGGACTTTCCTATATATCAGGTGGCTCTGGCTTACGTGAGATTTTTACTTTGAATGGTTACAAATCCGGTTATTTCACCCAGCAATTTACCGAATTGGTAGATTCCTATGACTTTATCCTATTTGATATGGGTGCAGGAGTGACGAAGGATAGTTTATATTTCATGGCTTCCGCTGATGAAGTGATCGTCGTTACCACCCCGGAACCGACGTCCATAACCGATGCTTACGCTGTAATCAAACATTTAATGAATTACGTACCTGATCTTCCTATTAGAATTTTAACGAATAGGATAGTCAATCAAACTTCCGGTAAAGAAACGTTTAATAGACTGGAAAAAGTAGCGATGAAGTTTATGAACAAATCGATTACTCACTTAGGCAGTATGCCAGATGATCGTAAAGTGATGAGTAGTGTTCTGGATCAAGTGCCTTTCGTCATAAGGGAACCGAAGTGCTCGGCTAGTAAAGCGGTCCATAAAATCGCAGAAGACTATTTGCATGTTCCATCACATAATCGTAAAAACTCCTTTTTATCTAAGCTTAAAAGCTTTGTAACAGAAAGGTAGGGTGGAATGGAACCTATTAAAGTTTTAATCATTGATGATTCAGCGTTTATGAGAAAGATGCTGAGCGATATTTTAAACCGTGATCGGAGAATCCAGGTGATCGGTACAGCTAGGAATGGGGAAGACGGTTTGCAAAAAGCAGCCAACCTTGACCCTGATGTCATTACGTTGGACGTGGAAATGCCTAAAATGGATGGATTAACCGCTTTAGAAAATCTCATGAAAATAAAACCTATCCCTGTTGTCATGGTGTCTAGTGTGACGAGTGAAGGCACTGACAGCACGATTAAAGCAATGACCCTTGGAGCTGTGGACTTTATTTCTAAGCCCTCTGGATCGATATCTTTAGATATTCATAAAGTAGGGCATTCTATTGTGCGAAAAGTTTTAACAGCAAGTAAAGCAAAGGTAACCATGAAAAGTCATAAGGTTCAAAAGCAAGTGAGTGACCGAGGCACCCTTACAGCAGCGAAGGCTTTTAACCATCCCAATAAAATTGTGGCTATTGGTACATCTACAGGCGGCCCTCGCGCTTTGCAGACGGTGCTTACCTCTCTGCCAGAAGGAGTAAATTGGCCAATTGTCATTGTGCAGCATATGCCTAAAGGATTTACAAAGTCACTAGCAAAGCGGCTGCATTTCCTTTCTAAGATTATTGTTAAAGAAGCGGAAGATGGAGAAGTTTTACAAAAAGGGACGGCTTATATTGCTCCTGGTGATGAACACCTAGGGATCGAGCAGAGAAACGGTGACCTGGTGATCCATTTAAAGCAA
Organism: Halobacillus andaensis; assembly: GCF_014636475.1. Taxonomy (GTDB): domain Bacteria; phylum Bacillota; class Bacilli; order Bacillales; family Halobacillaceae; genus Halobacillus_A; species Halobacillus_A andaensis. The sequence goes on along the minus strand of NZ_BMEL01000001.1, from coordinate 670,539 downwards.
AGCGAGCCTATCCAAGGTCATCGTCCATCGGTAAATTATCTATTTCAATCCTTATCTCAACTTAAGATAAGTACATTAGCCATTGTCATGACGGGAATGGGAGCGGATGGCACCGAAGGGCTGATTCAATTGAAGAAAAGGAACACAGACACTTATGTAATTGCTGAATCTGAAGAAACATCCATTGTATTTGGGATGCCAAAAGCTGTTATTAAATCAAAGCTTGCCGATGAGGTGATCCCTGTCGATAAAATAAGTGAACGCATAGGGGATTTATAAGTAGGGGGAAGGACGATGGAAACGAACCAATATTTAGAACTATTCATTGATGAAAGTAACGAACACTTGCAATCCATAAATGATCGATTATTAGATTTAGAAAAGAGTCCACAAGAATTAAGCATTGTAGGGGAAATTTTTCGATCGGCTCACACGCTTAAGGGAATGGCTGCAACGATGGGCTATCAGGATCTAGCGAACTTAACGCATAAAATGGAGAATGTACTTGACGGAGTGCGCAATGAAAAAATTTATGTAGATTCAGAAATGCTGGATGTCGTTTTTGATTCCGTTGACGATTTAGAAGCTATGGTAGTGGACATTTCTCAGGGGGGCTCGGGTGAGCGGGATGTTACTAAGGTAGTCGATCTTCTTCAAGCCATTGAACTTGGGGAAGCGTTAGACAATCGAAAGAAAAAACAAGCGACCCCGTCTGCAGAAGCATCTGTTGAACTTCAAGTGGACGAGTTTACTCGTACGGTATTAGAACAATCTCAGGAGCAAGGGTTATTAAATTACAAAATTAAAGTTTCACTACGCAAGGATTGTATGCTGAAAGCTGCGAGAGTGTATATGGTGTTTGAGGTTTTAGAGCAAATGGGAGAAGTGGTGTTATCCACCCCTGCAGTAGAAGCATTGGAAAATGAAGAGTTTGATACAGACTTTCAAGTTCTCTACGTCACAGACGCTGCTCAAAACGAAATTGATTCGAAAGTCATGAACGTTTCTGAAATAGAAGCTGTTCAAATTTCAGAATACCAAGAGTCTGATGAAGTTAACAAAGAAGTAAACTTCATTCCAGAAGATCAAGAGAATTCCAATGAAAGCAGTGAAAAAGAAACAACTTCCCCAGCGAAACAAGCCGCTAATAAAACAATTCGAGTAAATATTGACCGCTTAGATATCTTAATGAATTTGTTTGAAGAATTAGTGATTGACCGTGGACGTTTAGAACAAATTTCAAATGAACTTCATCATTCTGAGCTTCAAGAAACAGTAGAGAGGATGTCACGCGTTTCAGGAGATTTACAGAATATTATTTTAAACATGCGCATGGTCCCGATCGAACAAGTGTTTAATCGCTTTCCGAGAATGGTGCGTCAGCTTTCTAGAGACTTACATAAAAATATAGATTTACAAATTGTTGGGCAAGATACAGAACTTGATCGGACAGTCATAGATGAAATTGGAGATCCACTTGTTCATTTAATCCGAAATGCGATTGATCATGGGATTGAGAATCCAAAAGAGCGCCAGGCGAATGGAAAGCCAATTGTGGGAAGCATTGAATTAAAAGCTTATCACAGCGGCAATCATGTATTTATTGACATCTCTGACGACGGCGCTGGCATTAACCGTGAAAAAGTATTACAAAAAGCATTAAGTCAACAAGTCGTTACCCAAGAACAAGCTGAAAAGTTATCTGACCAAGAAGTCTATGAGTTGATTATGTCCAGCGGCTTTTCCACTGCAGATACGATATCTGATGTTTCAGGTCGAGGGGTCGGTTTAGATGTAGTAAAAAATACGATTGAATCTCTCGGGGGGAACATTACGATTAACTCTCAGTTAGGCAGTGGGAGCATTTTTTCTATACAGTTACCTTTAACTCTATCCATCATTTCCGTTATGTTGGTCGAAGTTCAAAACGAAAAATATGCGGTGCCGCTGTCTTCAATTATCGAAACTGCGATTGTAAAAAAAGAAGACATCCTCCGAGCACATAATAAAGAAGTGATTGATTTCAGGGGGAGCATTGTTCCGCTGGTCTCCCTAAAGGATGTATTAGATGTACCGGAAGTATTAGAAGAGGATGATAACTACTCGGTTGTAATTGTAAGGAAAGGAAACAAGCTGGCAGGCCTCGTCGTTGACTCATTTATTGGACAGCAGGAAGTCGTCCTTAAATCGTTAGGGGATTATCTATCAGGAGTTTTTGCGATTTCAGGAGCTACCATTTTAGGGGACGGTCAAGTAGCTTTAATTTTAGATTCTAATGCTTTAATTAAATAAAGGGAGGGTTTTATAGATGGCAGCGAATAGTAAAACGATAAAGGTAATTGTCTTTCAGCTAGGTGAAGAGGAATATGCCATTCCTGTTCACCAAGTCGGATCTATTGAAAGAGTCATGCATATTACTAGAGTTCCTCGAACTGCTCCATTCGTAGAAGGGGTAATTAACCTGCGCGGAGTTGTCACACCAGTTATCGACTTAAGAAAAAGGTTCGACTTAGGCACAGCAGATTTCAATGATAGTACGAGGATCATAATAGCAAACATTGATGCTATGGATGTAGGGTTAATTGTCGATGCAGCAAACGACGTGTTGGATTACAATGTCGAATCGATTGAACCCCCGCCGGAAGTGATTGATACGGTAGATGCTGATTTCGTAAGCGGCGTAGTGAAAGTTGATCGTCGATTGTTCATTCTACTTAATCTTAGTAAAGTTCTATCTACGGATGAAATGAAAGAGCTAGAAGAAATTGAAAGCTGAGAATATAGATTTCAATGGAGAACTCTCACACATTCAGTTAGATGCACTTAAAGAGATAGGGAACATTGGTGCAGGTCATGCAGCTTCATCACTTTCTGCATTACTAACTAAAAAAATAGATATGACGGTGCCTTCTGTTCAAGTGCTGGAATTTAATGAAGTCATGAAACTGGCGGGAGGAGCAGAGACTGAAGCTGTTGGAATTGGAGTACGGATTGAAGGGGATGTGCCGGGCAGTATGTTTTTTATACTTCCTCCGCATCAAGCCAATACATTTGTTGTGCAGCTTTTAGGAAGTAATGATAATCGTTGTTCAAGTGAGCTACGTGAGTCTGCGCTGCAAGAATTGGGAAATATTATCACAGGTTCCTATTTATCTAGTTTAGCTGATTTTACTAGATTAAACCTGGCTCCATCTGTACCCGTGGTCGTTAGGGATATGGTAGGAGCTATCGTAAGTGCAGGCTTAATTGAGCGATCTCAATACAGAGATGATGCGATTGTCATTGAAACGTTACTCGAAGCAAGAGGTTGTCACCACGAGCAGGTGAAAGGACATTTTTTTCTATTTCCTGATCCTGATTTTCACGAAAAATTGTTTCCGTCTTTGGGGCTTCATCATGATAAGTAAAGTCGGTACATTAGTGAAGCTAGGGATAGCAGACATGAAATTGGCTGCAGCCCCAGATCTTCTAAAAACATCTGGCTTAGGGTCCTGTGTTGGTATTGTGTTATTTGATGCTCTTCAGTCTGTCGCAGGAATGGTTCACATTATGCTTCCTAGTTCAAAGTCAGCCAAAAATCAAAGTGATAACCTTGCAAAATTTGCTGATACAGGCATTGAACAAGTTTACAAAGCATTAATAAAAGAAGGTGCCGCTCCCGAGAGAATAAAGGCTAAAATCGCAGGCGGTGCCCAAATGTTTCAGTTTAGCTCTACTAGCGAACTAATGAGGATTGGTCCCCGGAATATTGCAGCTGTAAGAAGAAAGCTTAACGAATTAAACATTTTGATTGTGGCAGAGGATGTAGGCGGTAAAAGCGGAAGAACCATTGAGTTTGATTCATCTACATGTTTGTTAAAAATCAGGACGGTTCATAAAGGTGAGAAAACGATATGATTGGCTCCTTAAAGCGGAAAGGCAGCCATGATTTCTGTATATGCTGCATCATTTAAAGGAAACGTCATTGGTCTCACAGTATAGTATAAAAATTGAGAAGACTTCAGGGACAAACACAAACAGTATTCTTTGTCTTTTGAGATTGAAGAACATTCACATGCTTAGTCGTAAATCTTAATCCATTTCGGTTGCTAATAGTCATTGTTCAGGTTAAGTCCAGGTTGAGGAGGGGTACGATGAGGAGCTCTATGTCAACAGAAAAAGAGTTGTGGGAACAATGGGTTAATGAAGGAAGCAGTGAGGCAGCTAATGAGTTAGTTCATGCTTACGACTATTTAGTAAGCTTTCATGTTCAAAGAATTTCGGCTCATTTACCTAAAAGTGTAAGTAAAGAAGATGTAAGGAGTCTTGGTTTGCTCGGCTTATATGATGCTCTTAGGAAGTTTGACATTAGTCGTGATTTAAAATTTGATACATACGCCTCGTTCCGTATACGAGGCTCGATTATTGATGGATTACGTAAAGAAGACTGGCTGCCTAGATCAGTAAGAGATAAATCAAAGAAAATTGAAAGCGCAGCTGAAGAATTAGAGCAGTATTATAAGAGGCCCCCTACTTCTGAAGAGATTGCTCAAAAAACAGGAATGACTCGTTTAGAAGTGGAAGAAGTAACGAAGGATTCCTTATTTGCTAACGTTCTTTCTATGGAAGATAAACCTAAAGAAGGGAAGGAAGAGCATAAGGAGGGGATTGGGTACACCATTCCAGATCAAGCTGCTTTATCTCCTGCAGATCAAATCGTTCAAAAAGAGAATTACCAAGAGTTAGCAAAACAAATTGAACAATTAAATGAAAAGGAACAACTGGTTGTTAGTTTATTTTATACTAAAGAACTTACCCTCACTGAAATTGGTGAAATTTTGGAGTTGACTACTTCTAGAATTTCACAAATTCACGCAAAAGCCATTTTTAAACTTCGTCATTCTTTAGAGGATATAGTTAGTTAAAGACGGGGATTTATATGAAAAAGGTACAGGAACAAATAAAACAATAAATATAACTATTTTAAGATTCAGATGGAAGGGTAAATTCTATGATGATTTAACAACTGCTATATAAAGGGAATGAGGTATCAACAAAAGTGTAAGCATTAGAGTTTGATCCTTTTCAAAACCGGCGTTCTGCTTCTAAGGATGAGGGCAGAGATGAAGATGAGGTACGGACAATAGAACCTCCTTATTTAGGGAATCACGTAGACTTTAGTAGGTGAGAAAAAGATATGGTGTATTTTTTATTAGTGATTAGCTTTATAATAAACGGGATTATTATTTTCGCTCTTTTCACTCTATTTACAAGGGTGAAGCGTACAGAGGAAATAGAATTACGTCGAAATGAAGTAGCACGTGAAATTGAAGATCTATTCTCTTCCTATCTATTAGAGATTAAAGAAGAGAATAAGCGATTAGAAACAAATCTTAGCCGACAAGATAAGAATGGTTTCACTAGAGAAAACCGGGAGCAGAAGAGAGAATCTTATCTTCCTCCCCACCCCTCTCAAGAGAACCGTCGTTACGAACCTTCTCCTCATTCTAGAGTAATTAAACTCCACAAAGAAGGAGAAACGGTAGATGATATAGCGAAGCAGCTTAATTTAGGGATAACGGAGACAGAGTTAATTATTAAATTCCATCAAAAAAAATAATCGTCCTCTCTTGATTGACCTGGGCGTTTATGGTATATTTACTGACGGTGTCAATACACACACCTTTTAATTTCAATCTCAGGTTGCTCTATTAAATAGAGTTGAGATCGAAAAATGATGAAGGTGGAGGATACTAAAAAAAACCACTAGGAGGATTTACAAATGTCTGTTATTTCTATGAAACAGCTTTTAGAAGCTGGTGTTCACTTTGGACACCAAACCCGTCGCTGGAACCCGAAGATGAAAAAGTACATCTTCACTGAGCGTAACGGAATTTACATCATCGACCTGCAAAAAACGGTTAAAAAGGTGGATGAAGCATTCAACTACGTACGTCAAGTTGCCGCTGATGGCGGAAATATTCTTTTCGTAGGTACAAAAAAACAAGCACAAGATACTGTACGCGACGAAGCGGTTCGTTGTGGCATGTACTATATCAACCAACGCTGGTTAGGTGGTACTCTTACGAACTTCCAAACAATCCGTAAGCGTATTAACCGCTTGAAAGATATCGAGCGTATGGAAGAAGACGGTACATTTGATGTGCTTCCTAAAAAAGAAGTTGTAGACTTATTAAAAGAAAAAGATCGTCTAGTTAAATTCTTAGGCGGAATTAAAGAGATGACTTCTATTCCAGATGCAATGTTTGTCATTGACCCTCGTAAAGAGCGCATTGCTATTGCAGAAGCTCACAAACTTAATATTCCGGTAGTTGGAATTGTTGATACAAACTGTGACCCAGATGAAATCGACTATGTTATCCCAGCTAACGATGATGCAATTCGTGCGGTTAAATTGCTTACAGCTAAAATGGCTGATGCCGTTCTTGAAGCTAAACAAGGTGAAGAAACTGAAGTAGCTGAAGAAGCAGAAGCTGAAGCAGTAGAATCCGTAGAAGAGTAATTGATGTTCAAGAGGTGATAAGGGGGTATACCTTTTATCACCTTTTTTAAAGCAAGAATATTTAAGGAGGCTATAACAATGGCTATTAACGCTAAAATGGTAAAAGAACTTCGTGAAAAAACAGGCGCAGGTATGATGGACTGCAAAAAAGCACTAACTGAAACCGATGGAGATATGGATAAAGCACTTGAATGGTTACGCGAAAAAGGTATTTCAAAAGCGCAGAAGAAAGCTGACCGTATCGCTGCTGAAGGTGCTGCGCATATCACTGTAGAAGGTAATACAGCTGCATTGCTAGAAGTAAACTGTGAAACAGACTTCGTTACGAAGAACGACCAGTTCCAAACACTTCTTAAAGAATTAGGTAAACACCTTGTAGAACAAAAACCAGCTACAGTAGAAGAAGCTCTAGAACAAAACCTTCACGGAGAAGGAAACAAGCTTAACGATTACATCACGGACATTGTTGCAAAAATTGGTGAGAAGATTTCTCTTCGTCGTTTTGTCATTAAAGAGAAAACAGATAACGATGCATTCGGTGCTTACACTCACATGGGTGGACGTATTGGTGTACTGACAGTTCTTGAAGGATCTACTGACGAAGCTGCAGCGAAAGACGTGGCTATGCACGTAGCAGCAGTTAACCCTCGTTATGTATCTCGTGATGAGATTCCTGAAGAAGAAGTAAATGCTGAGCGTGAAACGCTTAAGACACAGGCTCTAAACGAAGGAAAGCCTGAAAACATCGTAGAAAAAATGGTAGAAGGACGTTTGAACAAATTCTTCCAAGAAATTTGCTTGCTAGAACAAGACTTTGTTAAAGATCCTGACCAAAAAGTGAAGAAATATGTTGCAGCTGCTGGTGGGGAAATTAATGGGTTTGTACGCTTTGAAGTAGGAGAAGGCATGCAGAAACGTGAAGAAAACTTTGCTGATGAAGTAATGAGCCAAGTTAAAAAATAATAGATTTACCAATAGGGGACACGGTGTGTTCCCTATTTTAAAAAATGTTCCAAACAGCTACATATACACATAAACGTAGCAAAACGATTAAACAGGAATAAATGGAGGTTTCTATGACTACAGCGCGCTATCGACGTATTGTATTAAAACTGAGTGGAGAAGCTCTTAGCGGGGAAAATGGGTTCGGAATTGAGCCTCGTGTTATCAAGTCGATCACTAAACAAGTGAAGGAAGTAGCTGAATTAGGTGTAGAAGTGGCAGTCGTTGTCGGCGGCGGCAATATTTGGCGCGGTAAAGTCGGCAGTGAGATGGGGATGGATCGTGCCAATGCTGATTATATGGGAATGCTTGCAACGGTTATGAACTCTCTAGCGTTGCAAGATAGCTTGGAGAATATCGGCATACCTACAAGAGTACAGACTTCTATTGAAATGAGACAGGTGGCTGAACCGTATATTAGAAGAAAAGCGATCCGCCATTTAGAAAAGAAACGTGTCGTGATCTTTGCTGCCGGTACAGGTAACCCTTACTTCTCTACAGACACGACAGCTGCTTTAAGAGCGGCTGAAATTGAAGCGGACGTTATCTTAATGGCAAAAAATAATGTAGACGGCGTTTATTCAGACGACCCTAAAATAAATGAAGATGCGAAAAAGTACGATAAAGTATCTTATTTAGAAGTCCTAAATGAAGGTCTTGGGGTTATGGATTCAACAGCATCTTCATTATGTATGGACAACGACATCGATTTACTGGTATTCTCTATTACAGAAGAAGGTAACATTAAGAAAGCCGTAATGGGCGAAAATATTGGAACGATCGTAAGGGGGAAATAATCATGTCAGACTCTGTAATTAACGAAACGAAACAACAAATGGAGCAAGCCGTTCAGGCATTTTCTAGACAATTAGCTACTGTAAGGGCAGGAAGAGCTAACCCATCTTTACTAGATAGCGTATACGTCGATTATTATGGCGCAGCTACGCCTCTAAACCAATTGGCTCAAGTATCAGCACCAGAACCACGCTTACTTGTGATTACTCCTTTTGACAAAACAGCGATTTCTGAAATTGAAAAAGCGATTCAAAAGGCTGACCTCGGTTTAGCACCTTCAAGTGACGGAAATGTCGTAAGAATTAATATTCCGGCACTAACGGAAGAGCGTCGTAAAGACTTAGTAAAAGTTGTAGGCAAATATTCTGAAGAAGCTAAAGTTCAAGTTCGTAACATCCGCCGTGATGCGAATGATCAACTGAAAAAACTTCAAAAAGACGGAGATCTAACGGAAGATGATCTTCGTGCATCGCAAGATGATGTTCAGAAAGTAACAGACCAAAATATCGCTGAAATCGATAAATTAGCAAAAGCTAAAGAAGCAGAAATGATGGAAGTTTAAGTTCAATCACTTTGGCTGTGTACCTGCTCTATCATCCTTCTACTGCGTAACATTTCGTAAGTTTATAAAGCCGCACTGTTGCTGGATGGCAGTGCGGCTTTTGTTTTGCCATGCAATAGTAATGCTTTATCTTTTGTCTTCATAGAATCCTTTGCGCTTTTCTTAAATCCTCTTTAAGAGAACGGGAGCATGTTGTAGGATAATAGTATATAATAATATAATGGAGCCACCGAACTGGAGGATTATTCATGCCAATCAAGTTTCCATTTTCAAAAAATAAAAAAGAAACGATAAATAGAACCCTTGGTTTAGATTATGATCATATTCCAAAACATGTAGCGATCATAATGGATGGAAATGGTCGATGGGCAAAAAATAGAGGTATGCCTCGAATAGCCGGTCATAAAGAAGGAATGGGAGTCGTAAAGAAGATTGTACGTCATGCCTCTGATCTTGGTGTACAAATCTTAACATTATATGCGTTTTCTACAGAGAATTGGAAACGGCCAAAAAACGAAGTGGACTTTTTAATGAAGCTTCCTGTTGATTTTCTAGGTACATACTTACCTGAATTAATCGATAGAAACGTTCAAGTACAAACGATAGGGGATGTAAGCCTCCTGCCTGCTCATACGCAAAAAGCAATAAAGGATGCCATTGAGAAAACCTCTGACAATGATGGACTCATTTTAAACTTCGCATTAAATTACGGCAGTCGCTACGAGATGGTACATGCTGTTAAAGAAATTGCGGAAAACGTGGAAAAAGGTGTCATTTCGGCCTCGGATGTAACCGAGGAGATGTTTACCTCTCACTTGTATACATCCAAATTGTTAGAACCAGATTTGCTGATTAGAACCAGCGGAGAGCAAAGACTGAGCAACTTCTTACTGTGGCAGCTTGCATACTCAGAGTTTTGGTTCACAGAAGTATTTTGGCCTGACTTTGATGAAAGCCATTTTGAAAAGGCTCTGTATGATTATCAAAATAGGAAGCGTCGTTACGGCGGAATATAAGGTGTGAATGTATAATGAAACAAAGAACTATTACAGCAGTCGTTGCAGTACTCATTTTTCTACCCATAGTCATTTTAGGTGGTCTGCCGTTTCAGCTGTTTGTCTATTTAATTGCAAGTATTGCTATTTTTGAGTTAATGAGAATGAAGAAGATCGCCAGATATTCAATTGCCTCTGGGATCACGTTATTGCTCATGTGGTCTCTTATGTATAAGGAAGATATGTTTGGAGGGTACAACCTCCCGATTACGAAAGCAGAAATCACCTTACTAGCTGTTTTGGCACTGCTAAGCTATACAGTACTTGTCAAAAACCGTTTTACATTTGATGATGCTGGATTTCTAATTATCTCCGCTTTTTACGTTGGAATGGGTTTTTATTATTTAATCGAAACGAGAGCCGCTGACTTAGAGTATATTTTTTATGCTTTGTTTGTCGTCTGGGCTACAGATACAGGAGCTTATTTATTTGGACGTGCCTTCGGCAAAAGGAAGTTATGGCCTCAAATTAGTCCAAAGAAAACAATTGAAGGTTCTGTAGGCGGGATTCTACTAGCGTGCGTCGTAGCTTTTATTTTTCAGCTTGTCGAACCTGTGCATTCTTCAATGATTGTCGTATTACTCGTTACGGTGCTAATCTCGGTGGCTGGTCAAGTAGGAGACTTAGTAGAATCAGCGTTTAAACGCCATTACGCGGTTAAGGATTCCGGTAAGATTTTACCTGGTCACGGGGGAGTGCTCGACCGATTTGACAGCTTAATTTTCATGCTGCCGATTTTGCACTTAATAGGATTTATCGCCAGCTGACGAGAAGTGTAGAAAGAAGTTGTAATCTGGGGGAATGAGGATGAAGCAAATTGCATTATTAGGAGCAACAGGCTCCATCGGGCTGCAGACGCTCGATGTACTAAGAGCACACAAAGAAGAATTTTCTTTACACGCGATGGCTTTTGGCAGAAATACAAAAGAAGCTGTACCACTCATTCAAGAGTTTAACCCGGCGATTGTAGTCGTTCAAGATGAGGATACTAAACAAAAACTAGAACGCGAAATTGACCACTCTACGATTTTAAGTGGAAGTGGAGGTTTAATTGAGGCAAGTGTTGCCGATTCTGTTGATGTAGTAGTCAACGCCGTAATGGGCAGTATTGGTCTCCCCGCAACTCTTAAAGCAATTGAGGCAAAAAAATCCATTGCGATTGCAAACAAGGAAACTCTTGTAACTGCAGGCCATTTAGTCATGGAAGCTGCTCATAAGCATGGCGTAGAGTTACTGCCAGTGGACAGTGAGCATTCCGCGATCTATCAGGCTTTAAACGGAGAAAACGCCAAAGACATTTATAAATTAATCATTACGGCTTCAGGTGGAAGTTTTCGAGATAAAAAGCGCGAGGAATTAGCCGGGGTTACAGTTAAAGATGCTTTAAACCATCCCAACTGGAGTATGGGTGCTAAAATTACGATTGATTCCGCTTCTATGATGAACAAAGGATTAGAAGTTATTGAAGCCCACTGGCTGTTTAATGTGCCTTATGATAAAATCCATGTTATTCTTCATAGAGAAAGTGTCATTCATTCGATGGTAGAATTTGTTGATCGCAGTGTGATGGCCCAACTTGGTACGCCAGATATGAAAGTACCTATTCAATACGCACTCACTTACCCGGATCGTTTAGACTTGCCGATGACGAAACAACTCGACCTAGAGGAAATAGCCACATTACATTTTGAAAAAATGGACATGGAGAGGTTTCCTTGTTTACGAATGGCATACGAAGCAGGGCGTACAGGTGGTTCGATGACGACAGTTTTAAATGCGGCAAATGAAGAAGCCGTCCGACTGTTTTTAAATAATGACATTTCATTTCTGGAAATTGAGCAGCTCATTGAACAAGAACTGACGAACCACCAAGTTATTCATACCCCTGACTTATCAACCATACTATCTATAGACAAGACTACTAGGGAAAGAGTACGTAGCCATTTAAAATAAAAGGAAGGTGCTTCATTTGACTACAGTGATTGCGTTTATACTCATGTTCGGCTTACTCGTGTTTGTGCATGAGTGGGGGCATCTCATTTTTGCCAAAAGGGCAGGGATGCTTGCTAGAGAATTTGCAATCGGTTTTGGGCCGAAAATCTTTGCTTTTACGAGAAACGAAACGCTTTATACCATTCGTTTGCTTCCAATTGGCGGTTATGTAAGAGTAGCCGGGGAAGATCCTGAAATTATTGAATTAAAAGCTGGACACCATATTGGTTTAGAATTTAATGAGACAGGAAAAGTTAGCAAAATCATAGTAAATAATAAGTCCAAGCATCCGCATGCTCGGGTCATTGAAGTGGAGAAAGCCGATTTGGATCATCGACTTGTCATTGAAGGTTACGAAATTGACGAAGAAGAAAAGCTATTCTTCGAAGTAGACCCTAAAGCAATGTTTGTAGTGGATGAGAAAGAAACACAAATTGCCCCATATAATCGGCAATTTGCTTCCAAATCGGTTCCACAGCGAGCGATGCAGCTGTTTGCCGGTCCACTGATGAATTTTGTGCTGGCGATTATCCTTTTCATGATCTTAGGTTTTATTCAAGGGGTTCCTGCTGAAAAAGCCTTAATCGGAGAAGTACAACAAAATTCACCTGCAGAACAAGCTGGATTGCAATCAGGCGATGAGGTAGTTGCAGTTAATAACGAAAGTGTAAATACATGGGAAGAGTTTACTTCAATTGTGAGAGAACACCCTGAAGAAGAAGTATCGCTTACGGTAGCGAGAAATGGACAAACAGATGAAATTGCAGTGACGCCGAACAAGCTCGAAGAAGGCGATGTAGAGATTGGTCAAGTTGGCGTAGCTCGGGCATTTGAAGATTCATTTGCTAAAAAGCTTACCTTTGGATTTACTCAAACCTATGAGTGGGGAACGCTTATACTGACAAATCTAGGCATGCTTGTAACGGGGCAGTTCTCTCTGGATATGCTCTCGGGACCGGTAGGTATATATGATGCCACTGACCAAGTTGTTCAAACCGGTTTAACGAACTTTGTGATGTGGACAGCGATATTGAGCGTAAACTTAGGGATTATTAACTTGCTCCCATTACCAGCATTAGACGGTGGACGCTTACTGTTTGTAGGATTAGAAGGTGTTCGTGGAAAGCCGATTGATCCACAAAAAGAAGGAATCGTTCATTTTATTGGATTTGCACTACTGATGTTATTAATGCTAGTGGTAACATGGAACGATATTCAAAGGTTATTCCTTTAAATTAAGGGCTGGGAGCAATGGGAGAAGACAGCTCTCAACTTGCTTCTAGCTTCTTTTTTATTTCTATAAAAAAACTGAGGTGGACAAAATGAAACAAAGCCAAATGTTAATACCAACCTTAAAAGAAAACCCTGCAGATGCTGAAATAAAAAGTCATCAATTGCTTGTTAGAGCAGGATACATAAGACAAATTGCGTCAGGTGTATACAGCTTTTTACCTCTTGGCAGACGTGTTCTAAGAAAAGTAGAAGACATCGTACGTGAAGAGATGGATAAGGCTGGAGCTCATGAACTAATGATGTCTGCTTTGCAGCCGGCAGAGCTTTGGAAAGAAAGCGGCAGATGGAATACGTATGGATCTGAACTCATGAGGCTGCATGATCGTCACGAACGTGAATTTGCCTTAGGAGCTACGCATGAAGAAGTGATTACAAGCCTTGTACGTGATTCAATTAAAAGCTATAAGCGTTTACCTCTGATGGTTTATCAAATTCAAAATAAGTTTAGAGATGAAAAGCGTCCGCGATTTGGACTTCTTCGTGGAAGAGAATTTCTTATGAAGGATGCTTATTCATTTAACGAATCGTTTGAAAGCTTAGACGAAAGCTACGATCAAATGTTTCGTGCCTATTCAAATGTATTCTCTAGATGCGGGTTAGACTTCCGTGCAGTCATTGCAGACTCTGGTCAAATGGGAGGTAAAGACACCCATGAATTTATGGTTCTTTCTGAGGTTGGTGAAGATGTAATCGCCTATTCAGATACTTCTGATTACGCAGCGAATATTGAGATGGCACCAGTAGTGATGACTTATGAATCATCTGATGAAACGGAAAAAGAACTAGAAAAAACGGCAACTCCAGATCAACGAACGATGCAGGAAGTTGCAGACTACCTGGGGCATGGACTGGCTGAAGGATTAAAATCTATTATGTTTAAGGTAGACGAACAATTTGTTATGGTTGTGACACGCGGTGATCACGAAGTAAATGATATCAAACTTAAAAACTTCTATGATGCTGATATTGTAGAATTAGCCTCAGAAGAAGACACTCGTCAATTATTGGGGACTGGATTTGGCTCACTCGGACCTGTTAATGTTCCAGAAGACGTAGAAGTGGTAGCAGATTATGCTGTTGAAAAGCTGGCAAACGTGACGTGTGGAGCAAATGAAGAAGGGTATCATTATGTTAATGTTAATCCCGGTCGTGATTTTAAAGTTAAAGCCTATACGGATTTACGTTTTATTGAAGAAGGAGATCCTTCGCCAGATGGACAAGGCAACATTAAATTTGCACGCGGAATCGAGGTAGGGCACGTATTTAAATTAGGTACGTTCTATGCAGAAAATATGAACGCTACTTATTTAGATGATCAAGGTAAGTCTCAAACAATGGTGATGGGATCTTATGGTATCGGGGTGTCTCGTACATTAGCCGCTATCGTGGAACAATATCATGATGAACGTGGAATTACTTGGCCTTCCCACATTGCGCCTTATCAAGTGCATGTGCTGTCATTAAATCCTAAAAAGGAAGAACAAAAAGAATTGGCTGATGAATTATATGAGCAGCTGCAATCAACCGGGATCGAAGTTTTATACGATGATCGTAAAGAAAGAGCAGGGGTAAAGTTTGCGGACAGCGATCTTTTCGGTATCCCATTGCGTATTACAGTTGGAAAACGAGCAGGCGAAGGGATTGTCGAAGTAAAAGAGCGTCAATCCGGCAAGCAGGATGAACTTGAGCAAACGGCTGTTATTGATTTTGTTCGTCAATGGTTTTCTAAAGAATAAATAGGATATTAAATACCCTTGCTTATGTGAACGAGCAAGGGTATATTTGTACGGGAATGAAAATTCCTTAATGAATTTTACTATAAGGATCACTGAATCCGGAGAGGAAGGAACAACATTGGATGTGAGTAATCAAGACAAGATGCACTATTTGCTGGAACAAATCCAATTTCCTCATGATTTAATGCAACCGCACTTTGAAAATAGTAAGCTTGAAAAACTTACGGTCTATAAATCTGAAAAAAAGTGGCATTTTTTATTTCGTTTACAGAAACCATTGCCGCCTTCTGTCTATCAACTTTTTACAAGTAAACTCCAAAGCACGTTTCATTCACTCGCTTCTATTGACTGGACAATTGAAGCAACTGAGAACACAATGACGACGGAAGATGTTTGCGAGTATTGGCAAAACTTCATTCAATCATTAACTGATTTGTCTCCTGGCTATAAAGACTTACTGTTAGAACAAGTTCCAGAAGTGAACGGGAATAAGATTATGTTAACTTGCAGGAACTTAGCAGAAAGTCATGCGGTTAAGAAGAAGCTGGAAACGCCGTTACAAAGCTTTTGTGTACAATCCGGGCTTCCGGCTTTAATGCTTAACACGCGGGTGAAAGAAGAACAGGAAGAGCTGAAGAAATTTCAAGAAGAACGACAAAAGGAAGATAAATTGCTTGTTCAAAAAGCTGTAAAAGATCAAGAGGAACGAGCAAAAGAGAAAGAAGATCAGAAACCGAAAGGCCCCCTTGAAATTGGTTATAAGATTCAAGAAGATGCTGAGCCGATGGAAACACTTCTTGAGGAAGAACGCCGTAAAACGGTCCAAGGCTATATATTTGATGTTGAAATTAAGGAACTGCGTTCTGGCCGTCACTTACTTCTTCTAAAAGCAACTGACTATACGGATTCATTTTCCATTAAGATGTTTTCTCGCGGCGACGATCACCCCGAACTCTTTAAGCAAGTCAAAGAAGGCATGTGGATTAAAGCACGCGGAAGTATTCAAACAGATAACTTCACGAGTGAATTAACGATGATGGCAAACGATATTAATGAAGTAAAACCTGAATTAAGAAAAGACGAAGCGCCTGAAGGTCAGAAAAGAATCGAACTTCATGCTCATACAACGATGAGCCAAATGGATGCCCCGGTATCTGCATCACGTTTAATTTCCCACGCAGGGAATTGGGGACATGAAGCGATTGCCATTACGGATCATGCGGTAGCCCAGGCTTATCCTGAAGCCCATGCGGCCGGTGAGAAAAACGGGGTTAAGATTATCTACGGAATGGAAGCGAATTTGGTGGATGACGGAGTTCCTATCGCTTATGAGGAGCAGGATCGCGATTTAGCAAGTGATGTGTATGTGGTATTTGACGTGGAAACTACTGGTCTATCTGCTGTTTACGATAAAATCATTGAGCTGGCCGCTGTTAAAATTAAAGACGGTGAAATTATTGATCGTTTTGAATCATTTGCTAACCCGCACCAGCCTCTATCCCAAACGACAACAGATCTAACGGGGATTACAGATGATCATGTAAAAGATGCTCCCGAAATTGAAGATGTGTTGAAAGACTTTCACCAGTGGATGGATAACGATATCCTAGTAGCTCATAATGCAAGCTTTGATATGGGATTCTTAAATGCCGGGTTCCAGCGTATCGATTTAGGTAAAGCAGTAAACCCTGTGATTGACACGTTAGAACTGGCTAGATTTCTAGTTCCAGAATTAAAAAACCACCGTTTAAATACGCTTTGTAAACATTTCGATATAGAGCTCACTCAGCACCACAGAGCGATCTATGACGCGGAAGCGACTGGTTATTTACTATGGAAGCTTGTAAAAAAAGCGCTCGAAAGAGGGATCAGCAACCATAAAAATTTAAATGATTACATGGGTGAAGGAAAAGCTTATCAACGTTCCCGCCCGTCACACGTCACATTGTTAGCTGCAAATACAACGGGTTTAAAGAATATTTACCGGCTCGTTTCTGAATCTCACGTGAATTACTTTTATCGCGTCCCGCGAATTCCTCGGTCTCGGTTATCGAAGCTTAGGGAAGGAATTCTTATAGGGTCAGGCTGTGATAAAGGTGAAGTCTTTGAAGCAACGATGCAGAAGTCTGAAGAAGAAGCAGAGAAAGTAGCAGAGTTTTATGATTTTATTGAAGTTCAGCCTGCAGGTAACTATTATCACTTGCTAGAAAAAGATTTGGTTCAAAATGAAGCTCAAATTTATGATATTTTAAGAAAAATAGTAACGATAGGCGAGCGTTTAAACAAAACAGTTGTAGCTACTGGTAATGTTCATTATTTGGAGCCTCATGATAAGCAGTACAGACAAATACTCATTTCTTCACAGAACGGAAATCCTTTAAATCGACAAACGTTGCCGGACGTTCATTTTAAAACAACCAAAGAAATGATAGATGAATTTTCGTTTTTAGGTGAAGAGAAAGCAAAAGAGATTGTCGTCTCTAATACTCATGTGATTAATGATCAAATTGATGTCATTACACCCGTTAAAGATGATCTTTATACGCCTAACATTGAAGGGGCAGACCAGGAAATTAGAGAAATGTCCTACAATAAAGCGAAGAGCTTATATGGGGACGAACTTCCTGAACTAGTAGAGAAACGATTAGAGAAAGAACTGGATAGTATCATTGGGCATGGATTTGCTGTTATCTACCTCATCTCCCAAAAGCTCGTAACAAAATCATTGGAAGATGGCTATCTGGTTGGTTCTCGTGGTTCAGTAGGTTCTTCATTTGTAGCCACTATGACAGACATCACGGAAGTTAACCCGCTCCCGCCGCATTATGTATGTCCTAACTGTCGTCATCATGAGTTTTTTACAGATGGTTCTGTGGGAAGCGGTTTTGACTTACCTGAGAAAGACTGTCCTGAATGCGGAACCGCTTATAAAAAGGATGGACAAGATATTCCATTTGAAACCTTCCTCGGTTTCAAAGGAGATAAAGTTCCCGATATTGACTTGAACTTCTCTGGAGAATATCAACCTCAAGCCCATAACTATACAAAGGTATTGTTCGGAGAAGAAAACGTGTACCGTGCAGGAACGATAGGTACAATTGCCGAGAAAACGGCATACGGCTATGTCAAAGGGTATGCAGGCGATCATCAACTGCAATACAAAAACGCTGAAATTGATCGACTTGTTCAGGGATGTACAGGTGTCAAACGAACAACAGGGCAGCACCCTGGTGGTATTATCGTTGTTC
This sequence comes from Halobacillus andaensis, assembly GCF_014636475.1. GTDB lineage: Bacteria > Bacillota > Bacilli > Bacillales > Halobacillaceae > Halobacillus_A > Halobacillus_A andaensis. The sequence continues at coordinate 652,354 of NZ_BMEL01000001.1, read as the reverse complement.
CTGATGATATGGATATCTTTGATTTTTCACCTATCCAGTTCCCGGCAGATGATACGAAATCCGAATGGAAAACGACACACTTTGATTTCCACTCCATTCATGATAACCTGCTGAAACTTGATATACTTGGACACGATGATCCCACTGTGATTCGGATGCTGCAAGACCTAAGCGGAATTGATCAAAAGGAAATTCCAGTTGACGATGCAGAAGTGATGAAAATATTCAGCGGGCCAGAAGCTTTAGGAGTAACAGCTGATCAAATCATGTGTAAAACAGGAACACTTGGAGTTCCAGAGTTTGGTACACGCTTCGTTCGTCAAATGCTTGAAGATACAAAACCTAAAACGTTTGCCGAACTCGTTATTATTTCCGGTCTGTCCCATGGAACGGACGTATGGCTGGGTAACGCAGAGCAGTTGATCAATGACGGTATTTGTACATTGCCTGAAGTGATTGGATGCCGAGATGATATTATGGTTTACCTTATGCATAAAGGGTTAGATCCTTCACTCGCATTTAAAATTATGGAATTTGTGAGAAAAGGTAGAGGCCTTCAAGACGAGTGGATCGAAGAAATGAAGAAACATGGAGTGCCTGATTGGTACATTGATTCTTGTAAGAAAATCAAGTACATGTTCCCGAAAGCTCACGCCGCCGCATACGTTCTTATGGCCGTGCGAATTGCATACTTTAAAGTTCATTATCCAATTTATTTCTATGCTGCTTATTTTACTGTTCGAGCCAGCGACTTTGAGCTTGAAACGATGATTAAAGGATCCGATGCGATCCGCAAGCGGTTAGAAGAGATTCAGGCAAAAGGCTTAGATGCTACACCTAAAGAGAAAAACTTAATGACCGTGCTTGAAATCTCGTTAGAAATGTGTGAACGAGGCTATGGATTTAAACCTGTGGACCTTTATGAATCTAGTGCGACTGACTTTTTAGTTGATGGCAATCACTTAGTTCCTCCGTTCAATGCTGTAGATGGATTAGGTACAAATGCCGCCATCAACATCGTGAATGCCAGGAAAGAAGGAGAGTTTCTTTCTAAGCAGGACCTTCGTGAGAGAAGCCGTATTTCTAAGACAGTACTTGAATATTTAGACTCTCAAGGGTGCTTGGAAGGGATGCCAGAAGAGAACCAGCTTTCTCTGTTTTAGGTCGTATTGCATTATAACGGAAACTGTGGTATATTTTTTATGGTGACAAGAGCGATAAGAACGGCCGAAAGAGTGGGGAAACCCACTCTTTCGTATATTTTAGGAGCATGTTCATTAACATTTTCTTGGAAGCCGCTATGAGTAATCATAGCGGTTTCATTTCGACGCTATTTAATCTATGATGTGATGAAGCAAATATATATGATATTAGCTCAAGGAGGGATTCCAGTTGAGTCAAAACGTTACAGCAGTAACACAAGAATTAGTCGAACCTATATTAGAACAAATGAACCTTGAATTGGTTGATGTGGAGTATAAAAAAGAGGGAAAGAATTGGTTTTTGCGTGTATTCATCGACAAGCCCGGCGGGGTGGACATTGAGGAATGTGGACAAGTTTCAGAACAGCTTAGTGAAAAATTAGATGAAACGGATCCCATTGAAGGTGCTTATTTTCTTGAGGTTTCCTCTCCTGGAGCTGAAAGACCTCTTAAAACCCAAGCAGATTTTAATAAGTATGTTGGTGAGCACATCTATGTTAAATTATACGAACCTATGGATGGCGAGAAAGAATTCGAAGGAACGTTGGTAAGTTTCGAAGATGAGACAGCCACCATTGAAATTCGTATTAAAGCACGCAAGAAGCAATTACAAGTACCGTTTAACAAAATTGCCAAAGCCAACTTGGCGGTAACTTTTAATTAAGGGGGATAAACTGTTGAGTAGTGAACTATTTGATGCCATGAATTATTTAGAAAAGGAAAAGGGCATTGACAAGGACTTGCTGTTAGAGGCTCTAGAAGCAGCTCTTATTTCAGCTTATAAGAAAAACTTCAACTCAGCCACGAATGTTCGTGTGGATATTAATGAAGAAGAAGGCAGCATGAAAGTATTCGCAAGAAAAGTCATCGTGGAAGAAGTTATGGATCCGCAGCAAGAGATTTCTCTCGAGGAAGCGAAAGAAAAAGATCCAAACTATGAAGAAGAAGATGTCATTGAGGTGGAAGTTACACCTATGGACTTCGGAAGAATTGCTGCTCAAGCTGCGAAGCAGGTTGTTACGCAGCGCGTACGTGAAGCAGAACGCGGTATTATTTACGGCGAGTACGTGGATCGTGAAGAAGATGTTATGACAGGTATCATCCAGCGAAAAGACCCTCGTTTTGTCTATGTGAACTTAGGAAAAATTGAAGCCAGGCTTCCTGAAGGCGAACAAATGCCGACAGAAGTATATGAGGTTCATGACCGTCTTAAAGTTTTCGTCACAAAAGTCGAAAACAGTAATAAAGGACCGCATATTTACGTTTCCCGGACCCATCCTGGTTTACTGAAGCGATTGTTTGAAATGGAAGTTCCGGAAATTTATGATGGTACAGTAGAAGTTCGTTCTGTAGCACGTGAAGCTGGAGATCGTTCAAAAATTTCTGTATTTGCTGAAGATCCGGAAGTAGATCCGGTAGGTTCTTGTGTAGGACAACGCGGTCAGCGTGTTCAAGCAATCGTCAACGAGCTGAAAGGGGAAAAGATTGATATTGTACAATGGTCTGAGGACCCTGTAGAGTACGTATCTAACGCTTTAAGTCCCTCTAAAGTAGTTGAAGTCCTCGTAGATGAAGATGAAAAAGCTACCACTGTAGTTGTTCCTGATTACCAACTATCACTAGCCATAGGAAAAAGAGGGCAAAATGCTCGCCTGGCTGCTAAGCTGACAGGATGGAAGATTGATATTAAGAGCGAAAGTGAAGCTTTAGAAGAAGGTATTATTACTGAAGAATCTGCTGATAATGATACAGATGTTGAAGATATTACGGAAGATTAAGGAGGGGGAGCGATGGCCCGTTCCAAGAAACAACCATTACGAAAATGTGTGGTTACTCAAGAGATGAAGCCGAAGAAAGAGTTAATCCGTGTGGTTCGAAACAAAGAAGGAGAAGTTTTTGTTGATCACACGGGAAAACAAAATGGACGAGGTGCTTATGTTTCAAAAAGTCTTGATGTCATCGATCAGGCCGAACAAAAGCAATCATTAAATCGTCATCTAAATACTCAAGTTGATGCTTCGATCTACCAAGATTTAAGAAAAGCAGCAGAGGAGTCTTCTTCATGAGCCAATACCTTAATCTTTTAGGTATTGCTCTTCGTGCGGGAAAACTGACGCTGGGAGAAGAACACATCGTTAAAGATATACAAAACAAACGAGCAAAGCTTGTATTGATTGCAAATGATACAGGTAAACAAACGAAAAAAAAGCTAACAGATAAATGTAGCTTTTATCATATACCCTGCTATATGGTGGATGATCGTGAAACTCTTTCACATGCCATAGGAAAGTCAGGGAGAGTCGCGATCGCAGTTCTTGACCAAGGATTTGCGAAAAAGTTGCAATCGCTGCTCGATGAATCTATTCGGGGGTGAACGTATGAGTAAAATGCGCGTATATGAATATGCCAAAAAGAACGAACTTTCTAGTAAACAGGTAATTGATAAATTAAAAGAGTTAAATGTTGAGGTTTCCAACCACATGTCAACAGTAGAGAATGACGTGAAAGGTAAATTGGACCAAGCCTTTAATAAAGGGCAGGCTCAATCGAAGCCGGCAAACGAAAAACCTGCTGCAAACAAACAGAAAAGCCAGCAGCCTAAAGGCAAAAATAATCAAAAAGGCAACAAGCCAAACAAGAAAAACCAACGTCCTCAACAAAAGCAGCAAGGAGGACCAAAAAACGATAAGCCTAAACAAAAACAAACACCTGAAAAGATTACTTATACTGGCTCTCTTACAGTAAGTGAACTGGCTCAAAAGTTGAACAAAGATGCAACAGAAATTATTAAGAATCTTATGGTGCTTGGTGTAATGGCAACGAAAAACCAGGATCTAGATCCAGATTCAATTGAATTAATCTGTGCAGAATATAACGTTGAAGCAGAAGAAGAAGTAGTTGTAGATGAAACGGATATTGAGAATTTAACTGTAGAAGATGCACCAGAAGATCTACAAGAACGTCCGGCTGTCGTTACAATTATGGGACACGTAGACCATGGTAAAACAACACTTCTTGATTCCATTCGTCATACAAAAGTAACAGAAGGCGAAGCTGGCGGAATTACGCAGCACATCGGTGCTTATCAGGTTGAGGAAAACAATAAAAGGATTACTTTCTTGGATACACCAGGGCACGCAGCCTTTACGAGCATGCGTTCACGTGGTGCTCAAGTTACGGATATCGCCATTCTTGTGGTGGCAGCGGATGACGGGGTTATGCCTCAAACGCGTGAAGCAATTAACCACGCAAAAGCAGCTGAGGTTCCAATTATTGTAGCTGTTAATAAAATGGATAAAGAAGGTGCTAACCCTGAGCGTGTTATGCAGGAATTAATGGAATATGAATTGATTTCTGAAGAATACGGCGGAGACACTATTTTTGTTCAAATGTCTGCCGTGAAGGGCGAAGGTATCGATGATTTACTTGAGATGATTGTATTAGTCTCAGAAATTGAAGAGTTTAAAGCTAATCCAGATCGTCCGGCGTTTGGTACAGTTATTGAAGCAGAGCTTGATAAAGGACGCGGTCCTGTAGCTACCTTGCTTGTTCAAAACGGTACACTTAATGTCGGAGATGCCATTGTAGTAGGAAACACGTTCGGTCGTGTTCGTGCTATGGTAAACGATTTAGGCCGCCGCGTGAAAACGGCTGCGCCATCTACTCCTGTAGAAATTACAGGTTTAAACAATGTACCTCAAGCCGGAGATCGCTTCCTCGTGTTTGAAGACGAGAAGAAAGCTCGTTCCATTGGGGAAGCACGTGCTCAGAAACAGCTTGAAGCAGATCGCGGCTCCACAGCAAGAGTCAGCCTTGATGATTTGTTTAGTCAAATTAAAGAAGGCGAAATTAAGGATATTAATCTCATCCTTAAAGGTGATGTTCAAGGTTCTGTTGAAGCATTAGCCGGCTCGCTTGAAAAGATTGAAGTAGAAGGCGTAAAAGTAAAAATTATACACACAGGTGTCGGAGCTATTACTGAATCCGATATTTCCTTAGCTTCCGCTTCAAATGCGATCGTCATTGGTTTTAATGTTCGTCCAGACGGGAATGCTAGAAAAGCAGCAGAGTCTGAAGACGTTGAAATTCGTCTGCATAACATCATTTACAAAGTGATGGAAGAGATTGAAGCAGCGATGAAAGGGATGCTTGATCCAGAATATGAAGAAAAAATTATTGGTCAAGTGGAAGTACGTGAGATCTTCAAGGTTTCTAAAATCGGTACAATTGCTGGTTCATACGTAACTGAAGGTAAGATTACCCGTAACTCTGGAATTCGTGTAATCCGTGATGGCGTCGTTATTTATGAAGGTGAAGTTGATGCGCTTAAACGTTACAAAGATGATGCAAAAGAAGTAATGCAAGGGTATGAATGTGGTATTACTGTGAAGAACTTTAATGACTTAAAAGTAGGCGACATTATCGAGCCATATATTATGGAAGAGATTGAACGCACATGATTTTGAGTGCTGAGGTGGAGTGTTTTGTATATGAAGCCCAGTCCTTAAAGCAGAAGCGATCCGTTCTTAAAAGAATTCAAACAAGGTTAAGTAACGAGTATAACGTGGCGGTCAGCGAATTAGATTTTCAAGATTTGTGGCAGCGAACGTGTATAGGGATTGTTACGATATCTAGTAACAAAGTTATTGCTGAACAAACGATGCAGCAAGCCTTAGCCTTGATTGATTCTTTTCCAGAAATAGAACGGACGAACACTTTAACAGAATGGTTGTAATGTTGTGGTTGAAGAGGTGAAAAGATATGAACGATTTACGTGCAAACCGCGTCGGTGAGCAAATGAAGAAAGAATTAACTGATATTATCAGCAAGAAAATTAAAGATCCAAGGGTTGGGTTTGTCACTGTTACAGAAGTGAAAGTAACAGGTGACTTGCAACAAGCTAAAGTCTTCATTTCTGTTCTTGGAGATGAAAAGCAAAAGCATGATACCCTTGTTGGGCTCGCGAAGGCAAAAGGTTTTATCCGTTCAGAAATTGGTCAGCGAATTCGACTGCGAAAAACACCGGAAATTACATTTGAATTTGATGAAGCCATTGAACGTGGAAATAGAATTGAAACCATTCTTAAAGATTTAAACGATACTGAAAACTAATCAAGCCTTTAGCTAGACATTAACCATTAAAATCCGTGCTGTTCTTGCACGGATTTTTTAATGGATGATCTTTAATTGAAGGGGTGGCAACGAATGAACGGGATTTTACCATTGTGGAAAGAAAAAGGATTTACCTCACATGATTGTGTCAGTAAAGCAAGAGGGATGTTAAAAACAAAGAAAATCGGTCATACAGGCACTCTAGACCCTGACGTTGAAGGGGTGTTGCCTCTCTGTATTGGCAAAGCAACTAAAATTGTTCCTTTCTTAACGGACACGGAAAAAGTGTATGAAGCTGAAGTCACTGTAGGCCGTTCGACAGAGACAGAAGACGCTTCAGGAGCTGTAATCGACCGTCAGTCTGTCACAACAACTCCCTCAAAACAAGAAATCGCAAACGTTATTCAACAGTTTGAGGGACAAATTACCCAAATCCCTCCTATGTATTCGGCTGTTAAAGTAAAAGGGAAACGTTTATACGAATACGCTCGCGATGGAGAAACTGTTGAGCGGCCTGTTCGCTCTGTTAACATTCATAAGATCCAACTGCATGAAAACTCCATTACTTCCTTAGGTGAAGCATTTACTTTTAAGATCACAGTGACTTGCTCAAAAGGAACTTACATAAGGACGCTTTGCGTAGATATCGGGAAAGCCTTAGGGTATCCAGCTCATATGTCGTCTCTCGTTCGTTCACGAACTGGAGACATAGACAAAGCACAATGCTATACATTTGCTCAATTCCAGCAATTCGTGGACGCTGGTAATGTAGAACAAATGATTCTGCCAATGGGCAGAGGCCTCAATCATTTAAATGAGCTGCAGATCAATGAAGATCAACGTTTTGCGTTTGAGCATGGCCAAGTTCTTGAGAAACCAAGCGATGACGTGAATGATCCATTTGTTGTAAAATATAAAGATGAGGTCCTGGCTATTTATCAGCAGCATCCTACTAAACCTGATAAAATAAAACCGATAAGAGTATTTTGATTTAAAGCAGGTGACAATCAATGAAAATAATCCATTTGAGCGAAAAAGATATATCGCAGTCTAAACAGGTTTCTCCTTGCACACTAGCTGTTGGTTTTTTTGATGGGATTCATAGAGGTCATCAGCGTGTAATCTTAACAGCCAAACGTAAAGCCGTAGAGCTTGGTATACAAAGTGCCGTTATGACGTTCGACCCGCACCCTTCTGTCGTGTTAAATCATAGTGTGAAACATGCAAAATATATAACGCCACTGGCCGAAAAAGAGAGAATCCTGAATAACGCAGGCATCGATACTTTATTTGTTGTCCATTTTGACAAATCGCTAGCATCTTTGTCTCCAGAGCAATTTGTGGAGAAATTCTTTGTGTCTCAAAACGTTCAACATGTAGTGGCGGGGTTTGACTTCACGTTTGGTTTTAAAGGCAAAGGAACGATGAAACTTCTTCCCGAATATGCCAGAGCCCGGTTTACAACGACGACCATTGAGCAGGTTTCTGAAGATGGGGAAAAGGTAAGTTCAACTAGAATTCGAGATCTACTAGCTGAAGGTGACATCGCACTGGTGAATCGTTTACTGGACCGTCCATACCGAATAACAGGAGAAGTTGTCACAGGAGATCGACGAGGCCGGACAATTGGCTACCCTACTGCAAATTTAAGTTTGAACAGTGAATATTACATGCCTAAAGCAGGCGTGTACGCGGTTAAAGTAATCATTGCGAACCAAGAGTATAAAGGGATGGCTAACTTAGGTTTTAAACCTACATTTAACGATGGAAAAGTAAAGAATCTTGAAATTCATATCTTCGACTTTAATCAAGATGTATATGGGCAGGAAATAGCGGTCGATTTTTACAGACATATTCGCAGTGAAGAAAAATTTAATGGAGTAGATGAGCTTATTAGCCAGCTTAAGAATGATGAAGTAAAGTCTCGTGAAATTCTAGCTTCTCTATAAAGAAGAATGAGTAAGGAACAGACGAAGTTCTACTTTGCCCTTGCATTTTAGTCATAAAAATTGTACTCTTGAATATGGAACCTTCGCTTGGCGGAACGTATCTCCGACGTCCGCTCGGGGAAAGGGAATTCTAAATATTTATAGGAGGTGTAGCTATAATGGCTATCACACAAGAACGTAAACAAGAACTAATTAACGAGTACAAAACTCACGAGAATGACACAGGATCTGCAGAAGTTCAGATTGCTGTTCTAACTGAACAGATCACGAACTTAAACGATCACTTGCGTACACACAAGCAAGATCACCATTCTCGTCGTGGATTGCTTAAAATGGTAGGTAGACGCCGTAACTTGCTTAATTACCTACGTAATAAAGACATTACACGTTACCGTGAGTTAATTAAGAGCCTTGGCCTACGTCGCTAATGTAACTAGAAAAAGCGGGAGTTGATCCCGCTTTTTCTGTATGTTTACATAAAATTAAGTGTAAACTGTGAAATAGAAACGACTTTATTAACAGTGAGTGAGAGGAGTTAAATACTTTATGGCAGAAGAGAATCAAGTGTTTTCTATAGAAGTATCAGGACGAACCTTCTCTGTAGAAGTTGGTGAGCTGGCTAAACAAGCTAGCGGCGCAGCCATGATTAAATATGGCGATACGTCCGTTCTTTCTGCAGCTACAGGTTCAAGAGAGCCTAAAGACTTGCCGTTCTTCCCGTTGACGGTCAACTATGAAGAAAGACTTTATGCAGTAGGGAAGATACCTGGAGGATTTATTAAGCGAGAGGGACGCCCAAGTGATAAAGCCGTACTGGCTTCACGTTTGATTGACCGCCCTATTCGTCCATTATTCCCAGATGGATTTAGAAACGATGTACAAGTGATTAGTACTGTGATGAGTGTGGATCAAGATTGTTCTACTGAAATGGCCGCTATGCTGGGCTCATCGATTGCTTTAGGAATTTCGGATATTCCATTTGGAGGACCTATTGCTGGTGTAGTTGTGGGGCGAGTAAACGGAGAATTTATTATTAATCCTACGGTGAAACAGCAAGAAGAGAGTGACATTGATTTAACTGTAGCTGGTACAAAAGATGCCATCAATATGGTGGAAGCAGGAGCACTTGAAGTTTCTGAAGAAGACATGCTTGAAGCAATCATGTTAGGACACGAAGAAATTAAACGTCTTGTCGCTTTCCAGGAAGAAATTATTGAAGCTGTTGGAAAAGAAAAAATGGATGTTCAGCTATTTGACCTTGATCAAGAATTAAAAGACAAGGTTGAAGGAGAAGCCAGACAACCATTAGTTGCAGCGATCAAAACTGAAGAGAAAAAAGCTCGTGAAGAAGCCATTGACGAAGCGAAGAAAGCGATCGTTGAGTCTTACGAAGAGTTAGAAGCTGATGAAGATACGATTAAACAAGTAAAATCTATACTTGATAATATCGTAAAAGAAGAAGTGCGCCGTTTAATTACGAAAGATAAAATTCGCCCAGATGGCCGTGGCGTAGATGAAATTCGTCAGTTATCTTCAAGAGTGGGAATTTTACCTAGAACTCACGGCTCTGGTTTGTTTACACGTGGACAAACTCAGGCGCTTAGTATTTGTACATTGGGAGCACTAGGCGATGTTCAAATTTTAGATGGATTAGATTTAGAAGAATCTAAACGCTTTATGCACCATTACAATTTCCCTCATTATTCCGTTGGGGAAACTGGACCAATTCGTGGACCTGGCCGTCGTGAGATCGGACATGGTGCTTTAGGAGAACGCGCTCTTGAAGTCGTTATTCCATCTGAAAAAGCATTTCCATATACCATTCGACTTGTATCAGAAGTGTTAGAATCAAATGGTTCAACATCTCAAGCCAGTATTTGTGCAAGTACATTAGCTATGATGGACGCTGGCGTACCTTTAAAAGCGCCTGTAGCAGGAATTGCCATGGGACTTGTTAAGTCTGGAGACGATTACACGATTCTTACTGATATTCAAGGCATGGAAGACTTTTTAGGTGATATGGACTTTAAAGTAGCCGGAACTGAAAAAGGGATTACGGCTCTGCAAATGGATATTAAGATTGAAGGACTTTCACGCCAAATTCTAGAAGAAGCGCTTGAACAAGCGAAGAATGGCCGTATGGAGATTTTAAATTCCATGATGGCAACACTTCCAGAATCCAGAAGTGAACTTTCTCAATATGCGCCTAAGATCATGACCATGAAGATTAATCCAGATAAAATTCGTGACGTTATTGGACCGAGCGGAAAACAGATTAATCAAATCATTGATGATACTGGCGTGAAGATTGATATCGAACAAGACGGAACAGTTTTCGTATCTTCAACAGATGCTGAGATGAACAAAGTAGCTATGAAGATTATAGAAGATATCGTTCGCGAGGTAGAAGCAGGAGAAGTTTACGATGGAACAGTTAAACGCGTAGAGAAATTCGGAGCGTTTGTAGAACTGTTTAAAGGAAAAGAAGGACTTGTCCATATTTCTGAACTTGCGGAAGAACGTATCGGAAAAGTAGAAGATGTTGTTTCCGTTGGCGATTCAATTAAAGTTAAAGTTAAAGAAATTGATAAGCAAGGAAGAATCAACTTATCAAGAAAAGCAATTCTCATTGATGAGAAAAAAGCGAAAGAAACAAGTGAGTAATAAAAACAGAGACTGGTCAGCCAGTTTCTTTTTTTATGCTTTTTTACCCACATTGGATTTTATGCCCCTAGTATAAGGTCGTCCTTATTTGCATACATTCTACTAAAGGGGGGGATAAATGTGCGTGGATTCATTCAATTACTAGCTGCTGTGCTTCTTCTAGCCATAATTCTAACGGTTCCTAATTATCCCTCATCAATACCAACTTCTACTTCATCCTCCTTATATAACACGATTAAAGAAAAGCAGAAAGACTATTACATCCCGCCCGAAGACGCTCGAATTGATAAAGTTTGGAAAAAAACACCTGGCTTAAACGGGAAAAAAGTAAACATCGATAAATCGTATCAAAACATGAAAAAGGACGGAAAATTTATAGAGCGTAAACTTGTTTATGATCATGTATCTCCAAAGACTTCACTTGAAGATTTGCCGCCTTCTCCCATCTACCGCGGACATGATCAAAAAGATATGGTCAGCTTTCTTATTAATGTTTCATGGGGAGAAGAGTATATTCCCGATATACTTAAAGTTCTTAGTGATCATGACATTAAAGCAAATTTTTTTATAGATGGGGCATTTGCTCAACGACATAAACAGCTCGTAACCATGATAGTAGAAGACGGTCATATTATAGGAAGTCACGGTTATAATCACCCTGATTTTTCGAAAATGGATGCCCTCTCCACAGAAGCGAACCTTCAACGAACGAATGATATTTTAAAAGCCTTTACAGATAAAGAAGTTGAGTGGTTTGCTCCACCGTCCGGAAGTTTTTCTGACATTACTGTAACTACAGCGGATAAATTAAACCTTGAAACGATCCTATGGTCTGTCGATACAATTGATTGGAGAAATCCTACGAAAGACGTTCTCATTCATCGCGTAACAACTAAGGTTCACAATGGAGCGACCATTCTAATGCACCCAACTGAAGTTACCTTATTAAGTTTAGAGGATCTTATTACTCAACTAAAAAAAGATTATAAGATTGTTGATTTCCCGCAATTAATTAGCGAGAAGCGGTAAAGGGGGGCAAATGGTGAGGTTAAAACAACTGTCTTCAAAAGAAGTTATTGATGTAAAGGAAGGCCGAAAACTGGGAGTGTTAGGCCAAGCCGATTTAAAAATTGATCCAGATAGCGGTGAAATTATATCACTCATTATTTTAAACAAAGGATTATTTCATTCTAGAGCAGAAACAGTGATTGATTGGAACCATGTAGAGATTATTGGAGAAGATACAATTTTAATAAACAATGAGCTGTAACGATGTGTCACAGCTTCAGATTGTAGAGAAACTTGAGGTTTCTCTATATTTTTGACCATGTGTCAGTTTTGTTCGATAGAATAAAGGGGTTTTAGGAAACAACTCCCTTTCCATTGCTCCACACGACGTGGGGTCGTTCGATGTTGGCATACCAGAACTACTTCGTTGGTTTTACATCACAGAAAAAGACGAGGTCTTTTTGAGGACGTGCCGAACTTAATCGAACTTCCTATTTAAGAGCTCCTCAGGCTATGCCTTCCGGGGTTACACCTTATTCGGATCTCCCCTAGGAGTCTCGCTGTTTCCTAAATCGATCACTGGAAAAAATTCACTCAAGCTGTACCCTTATGGAACAGAATTTGCAGCTGGGCATTCATTCTAGGATGGTTCCAAATCCCACTTTGATAAAAGGAACGGAAAAAGGTATGACTCCTGCGGGACGAGCAGACAGAAGAGGCGCCGAGGTCGCAGACCGAGGAGACTTTCCGTCTTGCCCGCGGAAAGCGGCGCTTTTTCTTGTTCCTTTTCTTAAGACTCTAATGGAGGAACAACGGGATACCATGTTTTTCGACAGGCTGGAGTTGTGACGATGTGTCACAGCTTTTTTTATGCCTTCATAGACTGCTTAAAGTGAGGAGATTAGAACACACTTACGAAAGTAAATGTGCATACGATACAAGGAGATGAAACCTAATAAAAAGGAGACATTCCGGCATGTTAACAGGATTCCATGTTGCCGTTATAGGCGGCGATGCCCGTCAAATTGAGATTATTCGAAGATTACATGAGTGGGATGCACAAGTGTACTTAGCCGGGTTTGATCAATTAAATGGCAGTTTCACCGAGTGCATTGACTTGGACTTTGAAGGTCCTCATGTAGAAATGCTTGATGCTATCATTCTTCCTATCTCAGGTACAGATGAAAACGGCTGCGCCGATGGCATTTTTACTAACCGTTCCTTATGTTTACAGGTTGATTGGTTAAAAAAGACACCAGTCCATTGTCAAATTTATTCTGGCATCGCAAATGACACCCTTCAAAAAATTGCGGAAGATGCGGACAGAAAGCTGATTCCCTTAATGAATCGTGACGATATTGCCATCTATAATTCCATACCCACTGTGGAAGGCACGATCATGATGGCTATTCAACATACCGATTTCACCATTCACGGATCTAATGTTTCCATCTTAGGGTTAGGGAGAGTGGGGATGAGTTTGGCCAGGGCATTTGATCAGTTAGGGGCTAAAGTTACGGTAGGCGTACGTTCAACCGCAGGAGCTGCACGCGTACATGAAATGGGCCTTGAATATATGGATATGAAAGACCTTGATACGTACGATATGAATTTTGATTATCTCATCAATACTGTACCTGCTCCTGTCGTGGACGCTTCGATTATAAAAAAACTGCCTTCCCACGCTTTAATATTAGATCTTGCCTCAAAACCTGGAGGAACGGATTTTCGTTATGCAGAAAAAAGAGGAATTAAAGCCATTTTGTTACCGGGCTTACCAGGACTTGTAGCACCCAAAACAGCAGGGAAAATTGTAGCCAGTGTGATTTGTAAGGAGTTACAGGAAATTGACCGAAAGGTGGAGGAATAATGGCTAGTTTAAAAGGAAAAACGATTGGTTTTGGTTTAACAGGATCCCACTGCACATACCACGAAGTATTTCCTGTATTAGAGAAGTTAAAAGAATTAGGAGCAACGATTGTTCCCGTATTATCTTATACCGTGCAAAAAACGGACACAAGGTTCGGTGAAGCCGCCGAACATATTAAAACGATTGAAAAGATTACAGGTGAACCTATCATTATGACCATTCCAGACGCAGAGCCCCTTGGGCCGAAGCGACCATTAGATTGCATGGTCATTGCTCCAATGACCGGTAATTCGACGAGTAAATTTGCAAATGCGCTAACCGATTCTCCCGTTCTTATGGCAGCTAAAGCAACGCTTAGAAACGAAAAACCAGTCGTACTTGCGATTTCTACAAATGATGCGTTAGGATTAAACGGAGTAAATGTTATGAAATTAATGGCAGCTAAAAATATTTATTTTGTTCCTTTTGGTCAGGACCATCCTTATAAAAAACCGAATTCTTTAGTTTCTGATATGACGCTTATACCAGAGACGGTAGAGGCTGCCTTAGACGGAAAACAAAAACAACCCGTATTAATCGAACGCTATCACGCGTAAATCTACTTTTTCATAACAGTTTCTTGAGCAAGTATGGTAGAATAACAAATAGTGACTCTTAACGACAGTTGAAACATTATTTACTCGAAAGGGGATATCATTATGACACAATCTAACCAATATAACATAGCCGTAGTAGGTGCTACAGGAGCGGTAGGACAGAAGATGCTTGAAACTCTTGAGGATCGTAATTTTCCAATTAAAGAGCTTAAGCTTCTATCTTCAAGCCGTTCAGCAGGAACTAATGTAACTTTTAAAGGTGCAGACTACACAGTAGAAGAAGCGACTCCAGAAAGCTTTGAGAATATTGATATTGCTCTTTTTTCAGCAGGTGGATCTGTTTCAAAGAAACTTGCTCCTGAAGCAGTAAAACGCGGGGCATTAGTGATTGATAACACAAGTGCTTATCGTATGGATGAAAATGTACCACTCGTGGTACCTGAAGTGAACGAAGAAGATATTAAAGACCACAAAGGTATTATTGCAAACCCCAATTGCTCTACGATTCAAATGGTAGCAGCCCTTGAACCAATCAAACAAAATTTAGGGCTTAATCGTGTTATTGTTTCTACTTATCAAGCCGTTTCCGGAGCGGGAAATGAAGCAGCAGATGAATTAAGAGAACAATCACAAGCTTTCCTAAATGGTGAAGAATTAGAAGCAAATATTTTACCAGTAGGCGGAGACAAAAAGCATTACCCAATCGCATTTAACGCGCTTCCGCAAATTGATATGTTTCAAGAAAATGGCTACACATTTGAAGAAATGAAGATGATTAATGAGACGAAGAAAATCATGCATGCTCCTGCACTTCAAGTAGCAGCTACTTGTGTACGTTTGCCTTTCTTTACTTCTCATGCGGAAAGTGTGTATGTTGAAGTAGAGCAAGAGAATGTTTCCGTTGATCAGATTAAATCTTTAATGACGGAGGCTGAGGGAATTGTCCTGGAAGATGATCCATCTACACAGTCTTATCCTACACCTTTAAGTTCTGCAGGTAAGCGTGATGTATTTGTAGGTCGTATTCGTAAGGATCTTGATCAAAAAAATGGGTTCCACCTTTGGGTAGTCTCTGATAATTTACTTAAAGGAGCTGCTTGGAATTCTGTGCAAATCGCTGAGCGCGTCATTGCTCGACAGTGGTTGTAAACGAGAATAAGAGGTGTGAACATGAAAATATTAGTTCAAAAATTTGGCGGGACATCCGTTCGTGATGAAGAAGGCAGATCACGTGCGATTTCTCATATTAAAAATGCATTAAAAGAAGGGTATAAGGTAGTCGTTACGGTCTCTGCTATGGGTCGTAAAGGCGATCCTTATGCTACAGATACATTATTAGATCTTGTACAGTTTCCTACGTCTAACATATCTAATCGGGAACAAGATATGTTAATGTCATGCGGTGAAACGATCTCTTCTATTGTTTTCACTCATGAATTGTTGTCAGAAGGTATTTCAGCTACTGGCATGACTGGAGCCGCTGCAGGCTTTTTAACAAATGATGATTTTACAAAGGCGAAAATCTTGCGAATGGATACGAGTCGTCTATTAGCTGAACTGGAAACACATGATGTTGTAGTCGTCGCTGGGTTTCAAGGAAAAACGGAATCTGGGGACACGACAACGATTGGCCGAGGGGGCAGTGATACAAGTGCCGCTGCTCTTGGAGCTGCATTAAAAGCAGAGTATATTGACATTTTCACTGATGTAGAAGGTATTATGACGGCTGATCCTCGTATTGTAGAATCAGCTAGAGCCTTGCACGCGGTCACTTACAATGAAATTTGCAACCTGGCTTACCAGGGAGCTAAAGTCATCCATCCTCGTGCAGTTGAAATTGCTATGCATGCAAAAGTTCCTATGCGAGTAAGGTCAACTTATTCAGATCAGCCTGGGACACTAGTTGCTGCATCAAGAGAAGGGGAAGCAGGCAACGACCTGCCTGACCGTCTTGTAACAGGTATTGCTCATATGGCAGGAATTGCTCAAATTAAGGTCCAATCTAAGGAAGATGCTTCTAAACTTCAGTCTGAGGTATTCAAATCCATGGCAGAAGCTGATATATCTGTTGACTTTATTAATATTTCACCAAGTGGTGTCAGCTATACAATTGACAGTAAATACACGGATAAGGCGATTTCCATTTTAAAAGATATTGGTTATGATCCTGAACTTCGGGAAGGTTGTGCGAAGGTATCTACGGTTGGTGCAGGAATTACTGGAGTTCCGGGTGTAACAGCTAAAATTGTGCAGACACTAATTGAACGTGGTGTGCAAATTTTACAATCAGCGGACTCTCATACGACGATTTGGGTACTAGTGAAAGACGAAGATTTAATTCAAGCAGTCAATGCCCTACATGAGATATTTGAGCTGAATGTAGAAAGATGAAAGGGGAAATAGGGCGTGGATTTCGGTAAAGTGTTAACTGCTATGGTTACCCCGTTTGATAGCCATGGCAACTTAGACCTTAATAAAACCTCCGCGTTAGTGGAGTATTTAATCGAACATGGTACAGATGGGTTAGTCCTTGCAGGAACAACAGGAGAGTCACCGACTTTAACTACAGAAGAAAAAGTAGCCCTGTGGGAACATGTTGTGAAAATAGTTAACGGTCGTGTTCCGGTCATAGCCGGAACAGGAAGTAATGATACACAAAGTTCCATTGCGCTATCCAAAAAAGCAGTAAACACTGGTGTGGATGCTGTTATGCTTGTTACCCCTTATTATAATAAACCAAATCAACGTGGACTGTATGAACACTTTAAGACAATTGCAGATTCCGTTACGGTTCCTGTTATGCTTTATAATATCCCTGGTCGATCAGCGGTTCGAATCGATGTTGAGACTATTGTGGAATTATCTAAAGTGTCTAACATCGTTTCGATTAAAGAGGCGACGGGTGATTTAGATAGTATGGCTAGAATTATTGAGGAAACGGCCGGTGACTTTAGTTTATATAGTGGCGATGATAACTTAACATTACCGGTGTATGCCATTGGAGGCGATGGAATTATTTCTGTATCTTCCCATATCGTCGGTAATGAAATGCAAGAAATGCTTCGTTTATATGATGAAGGTAAAGGAAAGGAAGCTGCGGCCTTACATCGGAAACTGCTCCCGATTTTAAAAGGGATGTTCATGGCTCCTTCTCCAACGCCGGTAAAAACAGCTCTTCAAATGAAAGGACTGGACACAGGCGGTGTTCGATTGCCTTTAGTCCCTTTAACGGCAGAAGAACGCACGTTCATTCATCATTTAGTTGATCAACTATAAACAGCAAAGCTTTTGCTTTGCTGTTTTTTTGTATGATTCGATTGTTCTGCCTCATACTAAGAACAAAGTATGAAAGGGGCACGATAGTGATGAGTGAGCATGAAAATAATGAACAAAATGAGCCAAAGAAGGATGATTCTAAAGAGCAGTCCTCTATCGTAGACAAAATTCAGCAGCTTGGGCAATCTAATGTACCAAACGCTGGCGATTCTAATATTCATGTTTTGCCGATTATTGGGCAAGTGGAAGGTCACGTGCAGCTGCCTGCTCAAAATAAAACCACAAAGTATGAGCATTTAATTCCTCAGCTAATAGCCATTGAGCAAAACCCTAAAATTGAAGGGTTAGTGGTACTATTAAATACTGTAGGAGGAGATGTAGAAGCGGGGTTAGCCATTTCTGAAATGATTGCTTCTATTTCCAAACCGTCCGTATCTATTGTTCTAGGGGGCGGTCATTCCATAGGTGTCCCTATCGCTGTAGCTGCCGATTATTCATTTATTGCAGAAACAGCCACAATGACGATCCATCCTATTCGACTAAATGGGTTAGTTATCGGTGTTCCGCAAACTTTTGAGTATATGGATAAAATGCAAGATCGAGTGGTTAACTTTGTAACAAGACACTCTAATGTGCCAGAAGATAAATTTAAAGAGTTAATGTTTGAAAAAGGTAATTTATCACGAGATATAGGCACTAATGTGGTGGGGCAAAAAGCAGTAGACGTTGGTTTAATCGACGCTGTAGGTGGAGTGAAAGAAGCGATGAGTAAGTTAAATGAATTCATTGATCAGAACAAAGGAAATGAAGAGAAGGTGGTTCAATGACGATTCTATACACACCGCTTAGCGAATACGATGTTTTTCCGCAAAGTGAGGCTGAACAGTCCATTGTTTATGAAACGGTGAATAATAAACAAGTGAAATGTTACGACCATGGCAATGGAAAGAAACAAATTATTCAATTAATGTCTACGGATCCACAAGACTATATGGATCCATCTTTACAACCAGGACAATGGCTGGGCTACTAACAGCGCTAGGCCTGTGGTATAATAAAAGGAGAAAACTGGGATGTCGTGGCTGAGATTCAGCAGACGACATCCTATTCTTTTCATCATGATCGGAGGTGTCCCCAATGGCAAGAAAGAAAAAAACGAAATCGCGGAAGAAAAAATCATCTTTAAAACAGCACGTAAAATTCGAATTAACAGGTGTGCTATTCATATTTATAGCTGTTTTTGGAAGCGGCGCCTCAATGATAAGTGAAGGAGCTATTCCTGGTGGATTAGAACGTATATGGCAAGTGATGTTCGGTGTATGGTACTTTGTCGCATCGCTCTTCTTTTTAATCGTAGGTTTGTATTTAATGATAAAAAGAAAATGGCCTGATTTTTTACATAAACGTTTAATTGGTGTCTACATTATGCTGGCAGCGTTACTGCTTTTTACTCACGTTCAAACTCTTGCATCAGATTTAAACAATAACCAAGGAGGAGTTTTCAACCTTACTTGGGATCGATTAATTAGTATGATGCGAGGGGAGGCTCCAACTACAAGTATTGGTGGAGGAATGACAGGTGCATTCTTATTATTAATTACGTATTATTTATTTTCTGCAACAGGATCCATTATTTTTTCGTTATTTCTATTTTTAATTGGAGCGATGTTTATTACTGAGCGTTCCATTGGTGAAGTGTTAGCTTACTTCATTGACAAATTTAAATCAGGCTATGAGAATGCTAAAGAAAAGCAGCAAACGAAGAAAGAAGATAAACAAAAACGCAGTAAAGAGAAAGAAGATAAAACGATTGAAGAAATTCCTATAGTAGAGCCGGAGCAAGCATCTACAACAGAAACAGAAGAAGACTATGAACCTATTATCCAGGACTTTACAGAGCAAGCTTATCAAAAGCCAGAAGCCAAAGTAGAAAGTTCTGAGAAATCCGGTGAGACAGAAGATTTAGATAAAACAATGACGACAGCTGAATTAGAAAATCCAGATTACAGACTTCCAGGCTTTGACCTATTGGATGAACCAACTTCAAGTCCTCAAAGTCAAGGTCGTTCACATATTCAAGCGACGGTGAAGAAGTTAGAACAAACGTTTCATAGTTTCGGAGTAAAAGCAAAAGTAACCAAAGTTCATGTCGGTCCTTCGGTAACAAAATATGAGGTTTATCCAGATGTAGGAGTAAAAGTCAGCAAGATAGTAAATTTAAATGATGACCTTGCCTTAGCATTAGCAGCGAAAGACATACGGATCGAAGCTCCAATCCCTGGTAAATCTGCAGTAGGTATAGAAGTACCTAACCAAGAAGTAGCAACGGTATCTCTAAGAGAAGTATTAGAGCAAGGAAAAGCTCACCCTGATGCCAAGCTTAGCTTCGCGTTAGGACGCGATATTTCAGGCGAAGCAGTCATGGCAGAGTTAAATAAAATGCCGCACCTACTTGTTGCTGGAGCTACAGGCAGCGGTAAGAGTGTATGTATTAATGGAATTATCACAAGCGTGTTAATGAGGGCTAAACCACACGAAGTTAAAATGATGATGATTGATCCAAAGAAAGTAGAACTTAACGTCTATAATGGCATTCCTCATTTACTTGCACCTGTTGTAACGGATCCGAAAAAAGCTTCTCGAGCTCTTATGAAAGTAGTTTCAGAGATGGAAAGGCGTTACGATTTATTTTCAGACTCAGGTACAAGAAATATTGAAGGTTACAATGAATATATAAAAAGACATAACCGTGAGCACGACGACGATCAACCTTTCTTACCTTATATTATTGTACTTGTAGATGAGTTAGCTGACTTAATGATGGTAGCTTCTAATGATGTAGAAGATGCGATTACCCGCTTAGCTCAAATGGCACGAGCGGCTGGTATTCACTTGATTATAGCTACTCAGCGACCTTCCGTTGATGTCATTACTGGTGTCATTAAAGCGAATATCCCCTCTCGAATTGCTTTTAGTGTCTCTTCTTCGACTGACTCCAGGACCATACTGGATACAGGCGGTGCTGAGAAACTGTTAGGAAGAGGGGACATGCTATTTACCCCAGTTGGTTCGAATAAACCAACTCGTGTGCAAGGGGCATTTTTATCAGATGATGAAGTAGAAAGGATCGTGAACTTCTGTGTCGAACAGCAAAAAGCTCAGTACCAGGAAGAGATGATTCCGGACGAAGAGAGCGAAACGACGACTGAAGTTGATGATGACTTATACCCTGAGGCTGTGCAAATGGTCATTGAAATGCAAAGTGCTAGTGTTTCTATGATTCAAAGAAGATTTCGTGTAGGTTATACGAGAGCAGCAAGGTTAATAGATGCTATGGAAGATAACGGAATCGTTGGGCCTTATGAAGGAAGTAAGCCTAGAACTGTGCTAGTAACTGATACTGTTGAAGAAAGCTGAACTGACGCTGTTTTAGCGTCAGTTTTTTACATAATTACAAAAAAATAAATATTCTGATTTAATAAACATGTGTACTAAATGGATAAAAATGTCCTAATTCTATTTATTTATTTATAGAAAAGTGTTATATTAATTTCGAATGTGATGTGTCGAACGTCAGATGTCAGATCTCTTACCTATAGGCAAATAGATTTGGAGTGAAGGGTTATGTCCATTAGACAAGATACTCGTCACTTGTATTTACAAGTGATCGAACAAATTAAGCGTGATATTGAAAACGGAGTTTATCTTGAAAAAGAAAAACTTCCGTCAGAGTTTCAGTTGTCTAAATCTCTTGGCGTTTCAAGAGCAACTTTACGAGAGGCTCTAAGAATACTAGAAGAAGAAAGTATCGTAACTAGAAGACATGGTGTAGGAACATTTGTAAATCCTAAACCCGTCTTTACTTCAGGCATTGAAGAATTAGATAGTGTAACGGGAATGATTACAAAATCAGGTATGGTTCCCGGATCACAGTATCTATCAGCAGAATTAATAGAACCCACCGAAGATGAACGCCAGCGTTTCTCCCCAGTCGTGATACATAAATTAGCCAAAGTCGAACGCGTGAGAACAGCTGATCAGCAGCCCGTTGTTTATTGTAAAGACCGAATTCCAGAAGGCCTCATTCCAATTGATCAAGTGCGGGAAGCCGACTCCCTATTTGGAATACTGGAACGTTTTACTGGAAAAACGATTAGTTATGCTGTTACAGATATTGAGCCAATAGGCTATCACGAAAGGATTTCCCCGATTTTAAATTGTGAACCCGATCAAGCGTTATTATTACTCAAACAAATGCATTATACGAAAGATGACGAACCGATTCTCTTATCTTCCAATTATTTTAGAGCAGACAAGTTTAGTTTTCATGTTTTAAGAAGAAGAGTGTAAAGGCTTACTTGAAAATTGAGGAGGTGAGGCTTGCCGGGGAGACGTATAAAAAATTTTAGTTGTTTGAATTTTCTTAATACTTAACAAATTTAGGGGGTAATCGTTTTGAAAAACCGTCGTTTTCTATTGATTTTGGCCTTACTGTTATCTATTGGTTTCGTATTAGCTGCCTGTGGTTCTTCTGATGAAGGCGAATCCAGCGGTGATGGTGGAGATTCTAACGAAAGTGGTGGCGAAGCAGAAGCCAGCGATGATTTCTCAGTAGCTATGGTTACGGACGTAGGTGGAGTGGATGATAAATCATTTAACCAATCATCTTGGGAAGGCCTTCAAGCTTTTGGTGATGAAAATGGCTTAGAAGAAGGAGAAGGCTATGATTACGCTCAGTCTGATAGTGAAGGGGACTATACGACTAACTTAAGCCGCCTGGTCCGTCAAGATTTTAACTTGATTTATGGAATTGGATACTTACTACAGCCAGCTCTTGAAGAAGTAGCTGAGCAAAACCCGGACACTAACTTTGGTCTAGTAGATTCCGTTGCTGAAGGTGATAACATCGTCAGCATTACGTTTAAAGAACACGAAGGATCTTTCCTGGCTGGTGTAGCAGCGGCTCTTAAAACAGAAACAGATAAGATTGGATTTGTTGGTGGGGAAGATGGCGATTTAATTAGAAAATTTGAATCAGGATATGTAGCAGGAGCAAAGTCAGTAAATCCTGATATTGAAATTGATATTCAATACGCTGAAAGCTTCGCTGCTGCTGACAAAGGTAAACTAATTGCTTCAAACATGTACAACAATGATATTGATGTTATTTATCATGCTTCAGGTGCAACTGGTAACGGCGTATTTGCTCAAGCGAAAGACATCAAGCAAAATAACCCGGATGAAGATGTATGGGTTATTGGAGTTGACCGTGACCAGCATGAAGAAGGAAAAATTGATGATCAAAACGTAACATTAACTTCAATGGTAAAACGTGTGGATGTTGCGGTTAATGAAGTGGCCACTCTAACAATGGACGGCGATTTCCCTGGTGGAGAAGTTATGGAGTATGGTCTTGACGATGATGCGATTAGTATCGCTACAACGAACGAAGACGCCATGACGGAAGAGATCGTTTCCGAAGTTGAGGACTGGAAAGAAAAAATTGCTAATGGTGAGGTTGACGTTCCTAGTACAGATGAAGAACTAGAAGAATTTGAAAGCTCACTATAATTAACCTAGGATACATAGGGCTTAGTAGTCCTATGTATCTATGAAAATCATCAAATGAAGAGAACTTTTCCGGACCTCTTCATTTGGTGATTTTTTAGGGCAATATGAGGAGACGAAGGTCGTATATAAAGGGGTGTATGGGAAAAATGGATTACGTAATCGAAATGTTGAATATCCGAAAAGAGTTCCCCGGAATCGTTGCTAATAACAATATTAATTTACAAGTTAAGCAAGGCGAAATTCATGCCTTACTAGGTGAAAATGGAGCGGGTAAATCGACCTTAATGAACGTGTTATTCGGCCTTTATCAGCCGGAAAAAGGTGAAATTAGAGTTCGAGGCGAGAAAGTCAATATATCTGATCCTAACGTTGCCAATCGATTAGGGATTGGAATGGTGCACCAACACTTTATGCTTGTTGATACGTTTTCTGTAACTGAGAATATCGTTCTTGGCAGCGAACCTAAGAAAGGAGCTACTGTTGATATAAAGAAAGCAGAAAAAGAAGTGTTGGAGCTATCAAAAAGGTATGGATTAAATGTTGATCCAAAAGCAAAAGTGCGTGATATATCAGTGGGAATGCAGCAACGTGTAGAAATCTTAAAAACCTTATATAGAGGTGCTGATATATTAATATTTGATGAGCCTACAGCTGTGCTGACCCCCCAAGAAATAAAAGAGCTTATCGTTATTATGCAGAGTCTTGTTAAAGAAGGAAAATCAATCATACTGATCACACACAAACTTAAAGAGATTATGGAAGTTTGTGATCGATGTACTGTTATCCGTAAAGGGGAAGGGATTGGTACCGTAGATGTCAGCCAGACCAATCCTAATGAACTTGCTTCTTTAATGGTAGGGAGAGAAGTCAGTTTTAAAACGGAAAAAAAACCAGCTGAACCGAAGGATACGTATTTATCGATAAAGGATCTTTATGTAAAGGATGTTAGGAATGTCCACATGGTTAAAGGCTTGAACCTAGAAGTTCGTGCCGGTGAAATCGTGGGTATTGCCGGCATTGATGGTAATGGCCAATCTGAATTAATTGAAGCGATTACAGGACTGAGAAAATCAGAATCAGGTACAATTTCTTTGCATGATAAAGTAATTAGTAATTTATCAACTCGTAAAGTTACACAAGCCGGTATATCTCACATCCCCCAAGACCGTCATAAGTATGGTTTAGTTCTTGATTTTCCAGTTGGAGATAATATGGTTCTTCAGACGTACTATCAAAAACCCTTCTCGAAAAAAGGGGTTATGAATTTTAAAAAAATCTATGAAAAAGCAAAATCTCTCATCAAGGAATATGATGTGCGTACGCCGAATGAAATGACAAAAGCACGAGCTCTTTCAGGTGGAAACCAGCAAAAAGCGATTATCGGCCGAGAGATTGACCGTTCTCCTGATTTAATAATTGCGGCTCAGCCTACTCGTGGATTAGATGTGGGCGCAATCGAATTTATCCATAAAAAATTAATTGAAGAAAGAGATAAAGGAAGAGCTGTTCTGCTTCTATCTTTCGAACTCGATGAAATTTTAAACTTGAGTGATCGTATTGCAGTTATGTTTGACGGTCAAGTAATCGCAGAAGTGAAGCCGGAAGAGACAAATGAACAAGAGCTCGGGTTATTAATGGCTGGGAATACGACCGAGAAAGCAGGTGCTGAGTAATGTTCACGAATCGTACGATCAATATATTAATTCCTATCATTTCTGTTTTCCTCGGCCTGCTTGTCGGTGCCATTATTATGGTTGTGTTTGGGTACAATCCAGTTTTAGGCTATGGAGCTTTATGGGAAGGCGCGTTTGGAGATAGTTATTTTTTTGGTGAAACTGTACGTATGGTTACGCCTTATATATTATCTGGGTTAGCTGTAGCATTTGCACTACGCACTGGTTTACTTAACATTGGTGTAGAAGGGCAAGTATTTGTGGGCTGGTTAGCTTCTGTATGGGTGGGGGTAGCTTTTGAATTACCTATGGTTATTCACTTGCCTCTTGCTATTTTAGCAGCCGCTGCTGCTGGTGCTTTCTGGGGATTCATACCAGGCATCCTAAAAGCAAAGTTAGGGGTTCATGAAGTTATCGTCACGATTATGATGAACTACATAGCTCTCTATTCTACAAATGCTATTGTGCGTCATGTGATTACAGAAGGTGAAGATCAAACGGAGAGAATTGCCGGATCTGCTTCACTCGCTTCTGAGTGGATTGCAGAAATGACGTTCTATTCAAGAATGCACTATGGTATTTTAATTGCCTTCTTAATGGCATTAATCATGTGGTTTATTCTCAATAAAACTACTAGAGGTTTTGAGTTGCGATCAGTGGGCTATAATCCTCACGCTTCAAACTATGCGGGAATGAGTGTAGGTAAAAACATTGTTCTCGCCATGATGATTTCTGGCGCTTTTGCTGGGTTAGCCGGAGCGATGGAAGGGCTGGGTACATATGGGTATCTTGCGACGAAATCAGGATTTACCAATATAGGCTTTGAAGGTATTGCGGTCGCTCTATTAGGAGCAAACACAGCATTAGGCGTAGTATTAGCTGCATTCCTATTTGGTACGCTGAAAATTGGAGCATTGAATATGCCGACCGTAGCAGGAGTTCCTACTGAACTAGTCGAGATCGTTATCGCACTTATTATTTTCTTCGTTGCTTCAAGTTACATGATTCGCTGGGTTATTCTTCGTTTTAAGAAGGAGGGGAAATAAATGAATATCATTGATATTTTACAATCGATCATTCCGCAGGCATTATTCTTTGCGGCCCCTCTTATCTTTACTGCGCTCGGCGGGGTAATGAGTGAACGTTCAGGTATCATCAATATTGGTTTAGAAGGACTTATGGTCATGGGTGCGTTTGTTGGAATTGTGTTCAACCTCACGTTCGCGGATACTTTTGGTTCAGCCACCCCGTGGTTGTCTATCTTAGCTGCTATGGTGATTTCTGCAATTTTCGCTTTAACTCATGCTGTCGCTTCGATTACATTTCGAGCGGATCAAGTAGTCAGCGGTGTAGCGATTAACTTTTTAGCTTTAGGCATTGG
This sequence comes from Halobacillus andaensis, assembly GCF_014636475.1. GTDB lineage: Bacteria > Bacillota > Bacilli > Bacillales > Halobacillaceae > Halobacillus_A > Halobacillus_A andaensis. The sequence goes on along the minus strand of NZ_BMEL01000001.1, from coordinate 626,052 downwards.
AGTATTTTTAACGAAGCAATGGTATGATAAAGGGCAGACAGATATGGTATCTCGTCCTTTTTATACGAAAGACGTTTGGTTATTAAGTGATATACCAATCATAGGCGGATTATTTTTCTCAAATATGTATATTACTTCATACTTCGCCATTATTCTGGCGTTTGTCGTTTGGTTTGTATTATTTAAAACACCGTTTGGTTTACGCTTACGTTCCGTCGGTGAACACCCAATGGCTGCAGATACAAACGGTATCAACGTGTATGGTATGAGGTACGTTGCCGTTATGCTTTCAGGTGCTTTTGGAGGTCTGGGAGGTGCAGTATTTGCACTTACCATTGCGATGAATTTCTCGCAGTCAACAATTGTAGGACAAGGTTTTATGGCTTTGGCTGCTGTTATTTTCGGTAAATGGCATCCACTGGGAGCAATGGGTGCAGCTATTTTCTTTGGATTCGCTCAAAGCTTAAGCGTGGTAAGCTCCGGTATCCCACTGTTAGCTGAGGTCCCGCAAGTATTCCTTTTAATTGCACCTTATGTATTAACCATCCTTGCATTAGCAGGATTTATAGGGAGAGCTGAAGCCCCTAAATCTTTAGGTGAAGCGTATGTTAAAGGAAATCGATAATTAAATTTAGTCCGGTACAAAAGTGCCGGGCTTTATTTTTTTACTTTTTTATTCATTTACCGTAGCATAATAATTAGTTGAACAGGGATGAATAAGCGAATAACTGCTTATAATAATAGACAAAAATGGAGGAGGATTCTAATGAAAATATCAAAAGAATCGGTTCACGATAAACAAGGGTACAGATTACATATACTGCCTAGCAAAAAATATAAAACAGTTTCCATTGTGGCTAAGTTAAAAGCCCCTTTACAAAGAGAAGGGATTACTGAGAGAGCCTTGCTGCCCCATGTGTTGCAAAAAGCGACTAGCAGCCATCCTAATGTCAGAGCATTACAATCAGCTCTCGAAAACTTGTATGGCACAGGCTTTTCCAGCGACGGAACGAAAAAAGGAGAGAACCATGTCCTTTCGTTTAGAATGGAAGTTGTGAATGAAGCCTACTTAAACGATCACGAACCTATTTTAGAAAAAGCGATGCAAATCTTCAGTGATGTTTTATTTGATCCGAAAGTAGAGCAAGGAGGATTCGATGAAACGATTGTGAATCGGGAAAAGCAAACGCTAGAACAAAAGATCAAATCCATAAAAGATGATCGAATGAGTTATGCCAACATGAGGTTGATTGATCATATGTGTGATAATGAACCGTACGCTCTTCACGTGCATGGTTACTTAGAGGACTTTGAAAAAATAAACGCGAAATCATTATATGAATACTACAAAGCAATGATTAATCGTGACTTACTGGATCTATACATTATTGGAGACGTAGATGAAGCCGAAATTGAAAAATTAGCTGACAAATATTTTTCACGTTCAGCCAGCGCGAATAACGACGCTCATCAGGAATCGCTAGCCAGTGAAAAGCGCGAGATTAATGAAGTCATTGAAAGAGAAGATGTGAATCAAGGAAAGCTTCATATTGGATATCGTACGAACATTAAATTTGGCGATGATGATTATTTTGCTCTACAGGTGTTTAATGGGATCTTTGGAGGTTTTCCTAGTTCTAAATTATTTATGAATGTGCGAGAAAAACACAGCTTAGCTTATTATGCGGCCTCAAGGTTTGAAAGCCATAAAGGTTTACTGCTCGTATTTAGTGGAGTAGACCCTAAAGATTATGAACAAGCAAAGAGTATTATTATTGAACAAATGGAAGCCATGAAGTCAGGCGATTTCACTTCAGATCAAGTAAGTGAATCTTCAGAGCAAGTCGTAAATCAATTACAGGAAACGATGGATCATGCGAATGGATTAATTGAAGTCCTGTATCATCAAACGCTGTCCGGTGTTTCCATTCCGGCAAAGGAAATCATCGAAAATGTTCGTAAAGTGAAGAAAGAGGATGTCGTTAAAGTAGCTAATAAAATTGAACTCGACACCATCTATTTCTTAACAAGTCAAAAGGGAGGGGAAGAATAATGGAAGAACTCGTTTATAAACAGCTAAATGAATCAGTTTTTCAGGAAACCATGGAGAATGGGTTAAAAGTATTTTTACTTTCTAAACCTGAAATGGCTAAAACATACGGAATATTTACAACGAATTACGGATCAATCGATCAAACGTTTACACCGATTGGGAAAAATGAAAAAGTAACAGTGCCAGAGGGGATTGCTCATTTTCTAGAGCACAAATTGTTTGAGAAAGAAGATCGTGATGTTTTTCAAGACTTCACGAAATTAGGTGCTTCAGCGAATGCATTTACTTCTTTTACGAAAACAGCTTATTTGTTTTCTGCTACGAGTCAAATCGAGAAAAATGTTGATACCTTATTAGACTTCGTACAAGATCCATATTTCTCTAAAGAATCTGTAGATAAAGAAAAAGGCATCATCGCACAAGAAATTAGAATGTATGACGATCAGCCAGACTGGAGATCATTTTTTGGAACGATTCAAAGTATGTATGAAAAACATCCAGTTAAAGTTGACATAGCTGGTACGGTTGATTCCATTCAGGAAATAACAAAAGATGACCTATACACTTGTTATGAAACGTTTTACCATCCATCTAACATGGTATTGTTTGTCGCTGGAAACATTCAGCCTGAAGAAATGATGGAACAAATCCGCTCCAATCAAGCAAAAAAAGATTTTAAAGAAATGCCTGAAATTGAGCGCTTCTATCCCGAAGAATCTCCATCTGTTGCAAAATCAGAAGACTCTATTAAAATGCCAGTCACCACGGCTAAAACAATGGTTGGGGTGAAAGAAGACGTCTCCTCATTAAATGGCGAAGAGTTGCTGCGTGCTGAATTACTATCAGGAATGATTTTAGACTTTTACTTCTCAAGAAGTGGGGAATTTTATGAAGAGTTATATAAAGACGACTTAATTGATGACAGCTTCCAATTTGAGACCGAACTTGATCGTCAATTTGGGTTCACCATCTTAGGAGGGGACACAAGAAAGCCTGATGAATTAGCTGAACGAGTAAAAAAAATGCTGCATAGTTTACGCGAAAAGAGAATTTCAGAAGAAGATTTCACTCGTATGAAGCGTAAAAAAATTGGTCAGTTTATGCGTGCTCTAAATTCGTTAGAGTTTATTGCTAATCAGTTCACCCATTATCACACTTTAGGAGTCGACTTGTTTAATGTTTTGCCGGTCATCGAGTCGTTAACGACCGAAGATGCTGATCAATATGTTGAACATTGGATTAAAGAAGACCGCATCTCAGTGTTCAAAGTGCTGCCTCAAGAATAATGAAAAAGGGTTTAATTATTGGTGGAAGCGGTGAAATTGGTTCTCAAATTGCTAAATCAATGGCAGAAGCAGGGATGAACGTTGGGGTTCATTACCATACGAATAATTCCGTGGTGCATGAACTGAAATTAGAAGTCCCTGAAGGTCAATGGGAGGGAGCTTTTTTCGGAGACTTATCCACCCCTGAAGGGATTGAACGTTTTTTAGCATCTATGCCTAAAGAGTGGGATATGCTTGTATTTGCACCCGGAAATCATTCGGCGAAGCTTATACAGGATGTTAGTTTTGAAGAAATGGATCATTATTACCACATTCACGTCAAAGCTCTATGGATGATTTCTCAAGCTTTAATTCCTTCCATGGTTAGAAACCAGCAAGGTAATATTGTTGTTATCTCTTCCGTGTGGGGAGAGGAAGGTGCTAGTACTGAAGCAATATACAGTTCTGTAAAAGGAGCCCAAATCAGCTATGTTAAGGCGTTGGCTAAAGAGCTTGCCCCAAGTAATATTCGAGTGAATGCCGTAACCCCTGGATTCATCTCAACAAAAATGAACGCTCAGCTTTCAGAAGAAGATCAACTGAATATTTACAACGAAATTCCGTTAGGACGTGCCGGTACCAGCAGTGAAGTGGCCAACGGGGTCATATTTTTATTGAAACAACATTCGAGTTACATTACAGGTCATACGTTACGTATAAACGGGGGATGGTTTTAAAAAGTATTGATGCATAATATCAATCCTCCTGCCTCATACTAATGATGAAAAATCATCTTGAGGAGGTACACGAAATGTCTGTACTTGACAACTTTGAGTCATGGAAAGATTTCTTGGGTGACCGTTTACATCAAGCGGAAGGACAAGGAATGGACGACCAATCTGTTTCAGAATTAGCTTACGAAATTGGTGGCTATTTAGCTACTGAGGTGGAAGCTAAGAATGACCAAGAGGCTGTTCTTCGCGAACTGTGGAATGTGGCAGATGAAAAAGAACAACACGCAATAGCTAACATGATGGTGAAACTTGTACAAAGCGAAGGGACACAATCATAAAAGTACTTAAAACCGTACGGGGTTTTCCTGTACGGTTTTTTTACTAAATCTGTTTGTAGTCTTTCTTATTAGGGTAAAATCATTTATGATATAAAAAGGGACAAATTCAAGCTATTTTTTTTACAAACTTCGACATTTTCCAGAGGAGATGGATCATGGAAAAAAAAGAATGGTATTTAGAATATGAGATCCAGTACAATCGGCCGGGCCTCCTTGGGGATATATCATCTTTATTGGGGATGATGTCCATTAATATCGTAACGATAAATGGTGTAGAGAACTCCCACAGAGGGATGCTCTTGCTTTGTAAAAGCGAAGAACAAATTATGCGATTGCGCTCTATTTTAAATACAATGGATACGATTAAAATTACTAAATTACGCAGACCGAAGTTAAGAGACCGATTAGCTGTTAGACATGGACGTTACATACATAGTGATATTGATGATAAAAAAACGTTTCGTTTTAACCGCGAAGACCTAGGGGTGCTCGTTGATTTTATGGCTGAGCTGTTTATGAAAGAGGGGCACAAGCTCATTGGTATTCGTGGAATGCCGCGTGTCGGTAAAACAGAATCAATTGTAGCGGCAAGCGTATGTGCTAATAAGCGCTGGTTGTTCGTATCAAGTACTTTATTAAAGCAAACGGTTCGTAATCAATTAATTGATGAAGAATACAATGAAGACTATTTGTATATTATAGACGGAATTGTTTCTGCTAGAAGAGCTAGTGAGAGGCACTGGCAATTAGTACGGGAAGTTATGCGTCTTCCGGCGACAAAAGTGATTGAGCATCCTGATATTTTCGTACAAGAAACGGAATATAAAATGAGTGATTTCGATTATATTATCGAACTTCGTAATAATGATGACGAAGAAATTACTTATGAAACCGTAGAAAAAGAGGCGAAAACAAATGATGGATTTTCAATGTTTGATTTTTAAATAATGGAAGGTGTTAGTTATGGAAATAGGCTCACGCCTAAGAGAAGCGAGAGAGGAAAAAGGTTTAACGCTTGAAGAAGTGCAGCGTACGACAAAGATACAAAAAAGATATCTTCAAGCCATTGAAAAAAATGAGTTTGATGTGCTTCCAGGCAAGTTTTATACAAGAGCCTTTATCAGGGAGTATGCTTCCGCTGTTGGGTTAGACCCCGAACAAGTAATGGAAGAGCATAAAAGCGAACTTCCTTCAAATGAAGAAGAACAAGTGATCACGTATAGTCGTGTTCAAAAATCAAAAAGCGAGAACCGTCCAGCTATGGGAGGCGGAATGTCTAAAGCCTTCCCAACTATTTTAACCGTTGTTCTCATCGTAGGTTTACTTTTTGTCGCCTGGTATTTTATTTTACAAGTGTCAAACCCTAATGATAGCGCTAATGAAGAGGAAAGCAGTGAAGACCAGGTGAACGTTTCTAATCCACCGGATGATGAAGACGAAAGCGATGATCAAGATTCCGCTGGTAACGAATCTGATTCTGGTGAAGGAGAAGGGGACGAAGAAGAAAGTAATGAATCAGGGTCTGAAGAAGAAGCTAATTCAGAAGACGACGCTGAAGAAGAGGAAGAAGAAGAGATGGACGTTTCCCTTGAGGAAACAGGTTCAGGGGGATTCCCAGAACATATTTATGAAATTTCTAACGCCGGCGAGAGAGAATTAACAATCGAATTCGATGGGGAAACGTATGTAGAAGTCAATGCACCTAAAGGTGGAGAAAGTCTGGCGGACGCAAGGAATTATAGCGCAGATGATGAAGACCTTAATGTGGACCTTAGTGAATTTGATGAAGTCTACATAAAAACAGGATCAGTCCCTGGGATTACAGTGAAAGTAAATGATGAAGAAATCGAATTTCCAGCTGACAACCTTACACAAAAGTTATTAATAAGGTTTGAGTAATCTGAGTTAAAAACGAAGCTGTCCTTGAAGTGAAAGAAGCACAACCACTTCTTTTATGAGGGGCAGCTTTATGTTTTATTTTAAGGAGGGTGTCTAAGAATGAATTTACCTAACAAAATTACGTTATCAAGAATTTTTTTAATCCCTGTATTTATTATTTTAATGAGTGTTCCCTTTAATTGGGGAGAAATCCAAATGGGAGAGCGTGAACTTCCTGTGGCGCATTTAGCAGGAGCGCTCTTGTTTATTATAGCTTCCACCACAGACTGGATTGATGGGTATATTGCTAGAAAATATAACCTTGTGACAAACTTAGGAAAGTTCCTTGATCCTTTAGCAGACAAATTACTTGTTAGTGCTGCGCTGATTTTACTCGTTGAAATTGGTTTAGCTCCAGCATGGATTGTTATCTTAATTATAAGCAGAGAATTTGCCGTTACAGGGCTTCGTTTAGTGGCGGCTGGTGAAGGCAGTGTTCTTGCTGCCAGTCAAATGGGGAAACTAAAGACATGGATTCAAATTATTGCCATTTCACTCCTTCTTTTGCATAACTGGCCATTTGCGTATGTTGGCTTTCCATTAGGACTAATTAGCTTATATGCTGCATTAATCATTACGGTGTATTCGGGATACGATTATTTCGCTAAAAACTGGCATGTCATGAGAGATTCAAAATGAGAATGGAAGTAATTGCTGTCGGAACAGAACTATTACTAGGCCAGATCGCAAATACAAATGCTCAGTGGATTTCTAGAGAATTAGCTCATTATGGAGCCAACATTTATCATCACAGCGTTGTGGGCGATAATCTCACGAGAGTAGTAGAGTCATTTGAACAAGCCAAGCAGCGCTCCGACGTTGTTATCGTTACAGGAGGGCTTGGTCCTACAGAAGATGATTTAACACGGGAAGCGGCTTGCGAGGTATTGCAAGATGAATTAATCGAGCATGAGCCAACCATGAACAAAATTGCTCATTTCTATAAGAAAAATGATCATCAGATGACGGAGAATAATCGCAAACAATCCCATGTGTTAAAGAAGGCGAAGGTATTAGAGAATAGTGAAGGTATGGCGCCAGGTCAAATTGTAGAAGCGAATGACGCTACGTTTATTTTTCTGCCTGGTGTCCCAGCAGAAATGAAAAGCTTGATGAATGACTTTGTTTTCACATATTTAACTGAAAAGTATCAGTTAGAAACAAAGATTAAGTCAGAAATGCTTCGCTTTATTGGGATAGGAGAGTCTACTTTAGAGGAAAAACTTAAAGATTTAATTGCTCAGCAAACCAATCCTACCATCGCTCCTTTAGCTGGAGAAGGAGATGTCGCGATTCGTTTAACGGCTTCAGGTAAGCATCCAGAACGTAAAATAGCGAATATGAAAACTTCTATTTTGGAACGGGTAGGTCATTATTATTTTGGCAGTGACAGCATCACTATTGAAGAAGCGGTTCAAGACTTATTAGTACAAAAATCACTAACCATTGGCTCAGCAGAAAGCTTAACGGGTGGGAAATTTATTGAACGGGTTATTCGTTTAACAGGTGCTTCATCTATATGTCAAGGCGGGTTAGTCGCATATACGCCTGACGCCAAGCAGCGTGTGATCCAAGTTCCAGAAGAAATTATTACAAGGCATGGAACAATAAGTTCCGAGTGTGCAGAGGAAATGGCGATTCAAGCACAAAAACTGTTGCATGTCGATATTTCTATTAGCTTCACAGGAGTAGCAGGTCCTTCTTCGAGTGAAGGTCATGAACCAGGGCTTGTTTATATTGGAATAAAGGCGAATGATGCTCCTGCTGAAGTTATTCAGTGTTACTTTGATGGAAGCCGTGATAAAATTCGCCAACGAACCGTTACCAAAGGTTTTGAATTATTATTTCATAAATTAAATTTATAATTTTTCTTGTATAAATGATTAAAAAATCAAATTTTCCCCTATATAAACTTATATTTTGACGGGAGTGGATGTTTTTAAAAAAAGGGAACATTTATTCGCTTTTTAGTTGGCAAAACATAAAAAACGAGTTATGATAGGGATAGCAATTTTGAAAGGGGAATATTATGAGTGATCGTAAGCAAGCGTTAGATATGGCTTTAAGACAAATTGAAAAACAGTTCGGAAAAGGATCCATTATGAAACTTGGGGAACAGGCGGAACAGAAGATAAACACTGTCTCAAGTGGGTCGCTCGCTCTTGATGTAGCTTTAGGTGTGGGTGGATATCCTCGCGGAAGAATTGTAGAAATATATGGACCGGAATCTTCTGGTAAAACAACTGTAGCGCTGCATGCTATTGCAGAAGCTCAAAGACAAGGTGGACAAGCGGCATTTATTGATGCAGAACATGCTCTTGATCCAGTTTACGCTCGTGCGTTAGGAGTAAACATTGAAGAGCTTTTACTATCCCAGCCTGATACTGGTGAACAGGCATTAGAAATAGCCGAAGCGTTAGTACGAAGCGGCGCTGTAGACATGGTCGTAATTGACTCTGTAGCAGCTTTAGTACCAAAGGCTGAAATCGAAGGGGAAATGGGAGACGCCCACGTAGGTTTGCAGGCTCGTTTAATGTCTCAAGCATTAAGAAAGCTATCGGGTGCTATTAATAAGTCGAAGACTACAGCGATCTTTATTAACCAAATTCGTGAAAAAGTCGGAGTCATGTTCGGTAATCCTGAAACTACTCCAGGTGGACGCGCATTAAAATTCTATTCTTCTGTTAGACTAGAAGTTCGTCGTGCGGAAACTCTTAAACAAGGAAATGAAATGGTTGGTAACAAAACAAGGTTAAAAGTTGTTAAAAACAAGGTAGCTCCTCCATTTAAGCAAGCTGAAGTGGATATTATGTACGGGGAAGGAATTTCCCGTGAAGGAGAACTTCTTGATATTGCCTCTGATCTGGATTTAGTACAAAAAAGCGGTTCATGGTATTCCTATAATAATGACCGTATGGGACAAGGCCGTGAAAATGCCAAGCAGTTCTTAAAAGAAAATGAGGAAGTTTACCAAGAGATTAAGGCTACTGTTCGTGAGCATTACGGTATGGATGACGTCCCTTTACACAAAGAAAGTAAAGCAGACAGCCAAGAATCATTGGACGTCTAAATAGAAGGAAATAAAGCAGCGACCTCTGAAAATCTATTAGATGTCGCTGCTTTTTTTGTTGGAATTGAGCAACTTTTTTGAAATTTTGAAATGAAACAGGTTTTAGGTTGCGAGGTTTCCTTGACATTACCATTCTGCAAGCATAAAATGAATGTGTATCATTTTCATATTTATACCTTTTTACCTAAATGAAATGAAACTGAAAATGAATCGTTTGTACACGCCGACAAACGGACCAAGTTTATAGCAAGAGGAGGTGAAACTATGGATATGTTATCCATCATCTTCATTTTGCTTGCCCTTATCGTCGGTTCTGTTGTTGGTTATCTCATTCGGAAATCTATTGCGGAAGCGAAAATATCTAGTGCTGAAGAACTTGCGAAGCAAATTGTAGAAGAAGGCCGTCGCAATGCCGAATCTGCAAAAAAAGAAGCGCTACTTGAAGCGAAGGAAGAAAATCAGAAATTCCGTCAAGAAGCTGAAAATGATATTCGCGAACGCCGCATGGAACTGCAGAAAACCGAAAACCGTCTAACACAGAAAGAAGAGAATCTTGATCGTAAGAGTGGAACACTAGATCAACGTGATTTATCACTCGAAAAGAAAGAGGGGACTCTTGCCGAAAGACAACAACAAATTGAAGAAATGGAAAGCAAAGTGGAAGCTATGCTTCAAGAGCAACAAACTGAACTTGAACGCATCTCCGGCTTAACTGCTGACCAGGCTAAACAAGTAATTCTTGAACGAGTCGAACAAGAAGTATCTCATGAATCAGCTCTAATGATTAAAGAAGCTGAAAATCGTGCCAAAGAGGAAGCGGATAAGAAAGCCAAGAACATTCTTTCACTTGCCCTTCAACGTTGTGCTGCTGATCACGTGGCAGAGACTACAGTTTCTGTGGTCAACTTGCCTAACGATGAAATGAAAGGCCGTATCATCGGACGTGAAGGACGTAATATCCGTACGTTAGAAACGTTAACTGGTATCGATCTAATAATTGATGATACCCCAGAAGCAGTTATTTTATCTGGGTTTGACCCAATTCGACGAGAGACAGCTCGAATGGCTTTAGAGAAACTTGTTCAGGATGGCCGTATTCACCCTGCTAGAATTGAGGAAATGGTCGATAAATCAAGACGTGAAGTCGATGATTACATTCGGGAAGTTGGGGAGGAAACCACTTTTGAAATTGGTGTCCACAACCTGCATCCAGACCTTGTGAAGATTCTAGGACGATTAAAATATCGTACAAGCTACGGTCAGAACGTCTTAAAGCATTCGACAGAAGTTGCCTATTTATCCGGGTTATTGGCTGCAGAATTAGGAGAAGATGAAACGCTCGCTCGCAGAGCAGGACTTCTTCACGATATTGGTAAAGCCATTGACCACGAAGTGGAAGGCAGTCACGTGGAGATTGGGAAAGAACTGGCTACGAAGTACAAAGAGAACGAAGTCGTCATAAACGCCATCGCTTCTCACCACGGAGACGAGGAACCTACTTCCGTAATTGCTGTACTTGTAGCAGCTGCTGATGCGTTATCTGCTGCTCGACCAGGAGCGCGAAGCGAGACGTTAGAAAATTACATTAAACGTCTTGAAAAACTTGAAGAAATTTCTGAATCCTATGATGGAGTTGAAAAGTCCTTTGCGATCCAAGCAGGACGTGAAGTTCGAATTATGGTTCGCCCGGATGAAATTGATGACCTTACCGCTACGAGTCTAGCGCGAGATATTCGAAATCGGATTGAAGATGAACTTGATTATCCAGGTCACATTAAAGTTACGGTTATTCGTGAAACACGTTCAGTGGAATATGCGAAATAAGAGATGGAGCGGTCAAATTAAATTGGCCGCTTCATTTTCATTTTTAATGCTACTAACAAAGGAGAACATACTATGAAGATAATGTTTATTGGAGATGTTGTAGGCTCACCAGGTCGTGACATGGTCGAAGAGTATTTACCAAAGCTTAAGCAAAAATACCAGCCAACGGTGACCATTATCAATGGAGAAAATGCAGCAGCCGGTAAAGGGATTACAGAAAAAATTTATCGCAGGTTTTTAGAATGTGGTGCTCAAGCTGTAACGTTAGGTAATCATGCCTGGGATAAAAAAGAAATCTTTGATTTTATTGATGAGGCAGAGTATATGGTACGTCCTGCTAACTTTCCTGAAGGCACTCCTGGCAAGGGGTTAACGTTTATTAAGACACCAAAAGCTGAAGTAGCCGTCATTAATTTACAGGGACGTACTTTTTTAACGCCAAACGATGACCCTTTTCGTAAAATTGATGAACTCATTAAAGTAGCTAAAAAAAGAACGCCGATCGTATTTTTAGATTTTCATGCAGAAGCGACGAGTGAAAAACAAGCGATGGGCTGGTACGTGGACGGCCGTCTTAGTGTTAACGTTGGCACCCATACTCACGTACAAACATCAGACGACCGAATCCTCCCTGGAGGGACAGCTTATATTACAGATGTTGGGATGACAGGCCCGTACGATGGAATTCTCGGTATGGAACGAGAAGCCGTTATGAAACGATTCCTAACAAACTTGCCCGTACGTTTTGAAGTACCAAAATCGGGAAGAACACAATTAAGTGGTGTTCTTGTAGATGTAGATGAGCAAACGGGCAAAGCAAAAAGTGTAAAACGGATTCAGATTAACGACGATCACCCGTTCTTCAGCTGATTGTTTGAATTTTGCGAAAAGTTCCTGCATAATGAAAAGGGAATATTCTACAACTCCAAGAATATAGTGGTTATGGAACAACTATAGTGAATGAAGGAGGAGCTAGTAATGGAAGTATTAAAAGTATCAGCTAAATCCGTACCTAATTCAGTAGCAGGAGCCTTGGCAAACGTAGTAAGAGAACGGGGGACAGCAGAAATACAAGCCATTGGAGCCGGTGCTTTAAATCAGGCAGTGAAAGCTGTAGCCATTGCCAGAGGATTTGTAGCACCCAGTGGAATAGACCTAATATGTATTCCCGCCTTTACCGATATTATGATTGATGAGGAGGAACGTACAGCCATTAAGCTGATTATCGAGCCTCGTTAATAATAATTTTATAATTTTAAAAAAGCCGCCGTATTCTTTTCACTACAAGGATACGGCTTTATTTGTGTTCAAATGTATTTGTGGAGTGGACAAACTAGGTTGCGTATTTTATTAAACATGATAATATGTAAATTAAATGCGGTTGTTATCATGTTTTTTATATAAAGAGGTGTTCACTGTGAACGGAAAAATGAAAGCTATTATGAAACATCATCGAGGTCCGGGTGCGGTACTTCGAGAAGTGGAAATTCCATCTATTCAAAATGATGAGGTGCTGATTAAAGTTAAGGCTACCTCTATTTGTGGTACAGATGTACATATATACAATTGGGACGACTGGTCTGCCAGCCGGGTCCATCCTCCTTATGTCTTTGGTCATGAATTCTCGGGAGAAATTGTAGAAGTAGGGGAAAAAGTGCTTAACTTCAAAATAGGCGACTATGTAAGTGCAGAAACTCATCTTGTTTGCGGTCACTGTCCTCAATGTTTAACAGGGCAATACCATATATGTGAACATACTAAAATCATAGGCGTAGATACTCAAGGCTGTTTTGCTGAGTATGTAGCCATACCAGCCACTAACCTTTGGAGAAATCCAGACCAAATGCCATCAGATATTGCCTCGATTCAAGAACCTATGGGGAATGCTGTGCACACGGTATTAAACGGTGATGTAGCTGGAAAAAGTGTAGCTGTTATAGGGTGTGGGCCCATTGGCTTAATGGCGGTCGGTGTAGCGAAGGCAGCGGGAGCTTCTCAAGTTTTTGCCTTTGATTTAAACGAATATCGCCTGAACTTAGCTAAACAAATGGGGGCAACAACTGTTGTGAATTCTGCAAAAGAAAATCCCATCGATGTGGCTAAACAACTTACGAATGGTCATGGAGTCGATGTCGTATGTGAAATGAGCGGTCATCCTGTTGCAATGGACCAGGGGTTTAAAATGATCACAAATGGAGGTCGTGTTTCGATTTTAAGTTTGCCGATCAGTCCGGTATCCATTGACATCACAAATGACATTGTATTTAAAGGGATTCAAGTGCAAGGGATTACGGGGAGAAAAATGTACGAAACATGGCAGCAAGTATCGCGCCTGTTAAACTCGGGCCAAGTAGACGTGTCACCTTTAATCACTCACCATTTCCCACTTGAAGAATTTGAAAAAGGATTTCAATTAATGAATAAAGGTACATGCGGTAAAGTCGTATTACACCCATAATTAAGGAGGATTTATATGAAGGGCTTTGAATATTTACAAGAACAGTTAGATGAAATGAAACAAGAGGGGACGTATAGAGAATTAGTTCCTTTAGAATCCGCTCAAGGTTCAAAAGTTCAAATAAAAGGAAAAGAAGTAATTCAACTTTCCTCAAATAACTATTTAGGGTTAACTTCTCATCCTAAAATGAAAGAAGCCGCAGATCAGGCAAATAAAGAATTCGGAGTTGGAACGGGATCGGTTCGTACGATTGCAGGAACATTAAAAATGCACGAAGATTTTGAAGAAAAGCTGGCTAAATTTAAACATACGGAAGCTTCTCTAGTATTTCAATCAGGTTTTACAACGAACCAAGGCATTTTATCTTCCATTTTAACTGAAAAAGATGTCGTTATTTCTGATGAATTAAACCATGCCTCTATTATCGATGGCATTCGTTTAACCAAAGCAGCGCGTAAAATCTATAAACATGTGGATATGGAATCGCTAGAGCAAGCTTTAAAAGAAAGTTCAGAATACCGTACACGTCTAGTAGTAACGGATGGTGTCTTCTCTATGGACGGAAATATAGCTCCTTTACCAGAGATTGTTGAGCTTGCAGAAAAATATGGTGCTCTTATTATGGTAGATGATGCGCATGCAAGCGGTGTGCTTGGAGATAACGGCCGCGGTACGGTAAATCATTTTAACTTAGATGGCCGTGTTCATATTCAAGTAGGAACGTTAAGTAAAGCCATTGGAGTGTTAGGTGGATACGCCGCGAGTACAAAGACCCTTAGAGAGTATTTAATTCATAAAGGGCGTCCATTCTTATTTAGTACGTCTCATCCGCCTGCAGTAACGGCAGCAAATGACGCTGCTATTGATGTGCTGCTTGATGAACCTGAATTGATTGATAAGTTATGGGAGAACACTAAATTCTTTAAAAAAGGTTTGAAAGATTTAGGATTTGATACGGGAATTAGTGAAACACCAATTACACCTGTAATGATCGGTGATGATGCGCTCACTCATAAGTTCTCAGATGAATTATTTGAAGAAGGGGTTTTTGCTCAAGGCATCGTATTCCCAACAGTGCAACGCGGCAAGGGGAGGATTCGCACGATTGTAACAGCGGAGCATTCAAAAGAAGAATTACAGGAAGCCCTTCACGCCTTTGAAAAGGTCGCTAAAAAATTAAATGTTTTATAAATGATGAAGAAAAGCCACAATGATGATAAAGGTCGTTGTGGTTTTTTTGAGACAATTTTTGCAATGCTCTTAAAAAGTAAGGCGAAAATTGATATAATAATACAGTTACAAAGCTCTCATTGAAAGGAGATCGCTATGAACGAACAACAGCGAAAAGAAATGTCGCATATTCAGCAGGGGGAGCCAGCGGACGTAAAATCCGATCAGGACAACCTGGAGCGACTAAAAGATAAAAGCAGCGAAGATTTCATGAAATATTTTGAAACGACATATCAGCCTCCTTCTTTAAGAAAAGCGCAGCGCCGACGCAAAGAAGATGTCCAAATTCATTACGACTTTAAAATTCCAGAAGATATGGAAGAGGCAGGCAATGGCCGCAAGTACATGATCCGTACGTACGGATGTCAAATGAACGAGCACGACACAGAGGTCATGGCCGGTATTTTTGAAGAGATGGGTTATGAGTCTACAACCGATACAAAAGAAGCTGATATTATATTATTAAACACTTGTGCGATTAGGGAAAATGCTGAAAACAAAGTGTTTGGTGAAATTGGCCACTTAAAGCCATTAAAGCTGGAAAATCCAGATTTAATTATCGGGATCTGCGGCTGTATGTCTCAGGAAGAATCGGTCGTTAATCGTATTCTCAAAAAACACCCTTTCATCGATTTAATCTTTGGAACACATAACATTCACCGTTTACCCCAACTCGTTAAAGAAGCGATGTTCGGAAAAGAAATGGTAATTGACGTTTGGTCTAAAGAAGGGGATATCATTGAGAACCTTCCAAGATCACGCAAAGGTAAAATAAAGGGCTGGGTTAATATTATGTACGGATGTGATAAGTTCTGTACATACTGTATCGTTCCATACACACGAGGCAAGGAACGCAGCCGCTTACCTGAGGATATTATACAAGAAGTTCGTCATTTGGCGGCTCAAGGCTATAAAGAAGTGACATTGCTAGGTCAGAACGTCAATGCCTACGGAAAAGACTTAGAGATGAATTATGGCTTAGGAGATCTGATGGATGAACTTCGATCTATAGATATTCCGCGAGTCCGTTTTACTACATCACACCCAAGAGATTTCGATGATCGCTTGATTGATGTACTAGCTAAAGGCGGTAATATGCTTGATCACATTCATTTGCCTGTACAATCAGGTAACTCAGATATCTTGAAAATTATGGGACGCAAATATTCACGCGAGGAATATTTGGAACTTGTAAGAAAGATTCGTACAGCTATGCCTGATGCTACTTTAACAACAGATATTATCGTAGGTTTCCCTAATGAAACCGAAGAGCAGTTTGAAGATACGCTATCATTAGTTGAAGAGGTAGGATTTGAAGCCGCCTATACCTTTATTTATTCTCCGAGGGATGGCACTCCTGCGGCTCGAATGCAAGACAACGTTTCGATGGACGTGAAGAAAAATCGCCTGCACCGCTTAAATGAAATTGTTAACCGCCAGGCGGCTGAATCAATGAAAAAATATGAAGGCGAAATCGTTGAGGTTCTTGTTGAAGGGGAGAGTAAGAAAAATAAAGATGTTCTCGCCGGATACACGAAACGAAATAAAATGGTGAACTTTAGAGGGCCGCGTTCTTCCATCGGCCGTCTTGTTAAGGTGCGAATTACAGAAACTAAAACTTGGTCTCTCAACGGAGAAATGGTTGAAGAAACGGCAGAGGTGAAATAAATGGCTCAATATACAAGAAAACAAGTTGTGGATGAAGCGCATAAACTAGCTAAAATGATCGCAGACATCGAAGAGATTGACCGTTTTAAGCAAATTGAAGCGAAGCTGAACGAAAATCAAAAGGTACAATCCCATATTAAGAAAATTAAAGCATTGCAAAAGCAAGCGGTGAATTTTCAAGCGTATGGAAAGTCAGAAGCCTTAGAACGAATTGAAAAAGAAATTGATCGTCTACAAGATGAGCTTGATGCGATTCCGGTTGTTGCGGAATTTAAAGAAACACAGATGGTTATTAATGATATTTTACAAATGATTTCAAGTACCATCTCCCGTGAAGTAACGAATGAAGTTATCCGCTCTACTGGTGGAGATGTGCTTAGCGGAGAGACAGGAACGAAAAAAGATAACAGCTCTTGCAGCCATTAAATACACGGATCCGTTAGATAAACTTTTATCTAACGGATTTTTTTGTACAATTTTATAGGCTAGTGCATAGAATGAAATACAAACGTCCTTAAGTCATCGAGAATTTTGTTCACCATTTGCCCAATTCCGCATAGGATGAGTGGTAGAATAAGGAGGAGTGTTTCCTATGTCATTTTTCGAACGCGAATACAGAGAAATTATTACGAAGGCGGTTTGTGGAAAAGGAAAAAAATTCGTTGAAGCTACCCACACTATCAGTCCTTCGCATCGGCCGACCAGCATACTTGGTTGTTGGGTAATTAATCATATTTACAATGCCAAGAAAAAGGGGGAGCATGTAGAAGTTTCCGGCAGCTATGACATTAACGTCTGGTATTCGTATAATGATAATACGAAAACAGAAGTTGTCACAGAACGTGTAAACTATTGCGATAGTGTTCCCCTCGTTGTCAAAGATGAAAATTGCATTAATGACCACGTAGAAGTTATTGCTAAAGCCGTACAGCAGCCAAACTGCTTAGAGTGTAAAATTGCAGCTCAAGGTCAAAAAATCGTTGTTGAAGTAGAAAGAGAATTTTTAGTGGATGTTATAGGGGAAACGAAACTATGTGTTCGTGTAGATCCAGAGGGCTGCGATGATGATTGTGATTTTGACTATGAGCTATCATCCGATGATTTTTCAGGAATAGAAACTGATTTCTTACCAAGTAGCAGCAGCAGTAGCAGCAGCCATCATAAAGATTAATATTCATGTCCTTGCTGATTCAGCGGGGCATTTTTTTTTGACTTCTTTAAGACGTTATGTTCGTTAAATAACTTGATTCATAGGGGTTGAATCAGTGTGATATAATGTTTCTATCTGATGTCAAAACTCTTCGAGTGGAAGGCATCAATTTACGTTCGGTTTTGGAGGATTTATTATGGCTCAATATACACCTATGATGCAGCAATATTTAAAGATAAAATCACAACAAAAAGATGCTTTTTTATTTTTTAGATTGGGAGATTTTTATGAAATGTTCTTTGATGATGCTCTTAAAGCATCACAAGAACTGGAAATAACTCTAACAAGTAGAGATGGCGGGGGAGAAGACCGTATTCCAATGTGCGGCGTTCCTTATCATTCAGCTGAAAATTACATAAAACAATTGATTGAGAAAGGCTTTAAAGTTGCGATTTGTGAACAAGTTGAAGATCCTAAGACTGCGAAAGGCGTCGTGAAACGTGAAGTTGTCCAGCTTATTACACCTGGGACTGTAATGGAAGGAAGTATGCTGGATGAAAAAGAAAATAACTACTTAGCTTCAGTTAGTGAATTCGAAGATGGAATTTACACAGTGAGTTACAATGATTTAACGACTGGAGAAAATAGTGTGGCCATGTTGTCGGAAGGATTCGACGCTGTTTTAAGCGAGTTATTTAATCGACCCGTGAAAGAAGTGGTCGTAGACGAAACTTTAGATGAAGCGAAGCAGCAAATGTTTAAAGATCGACTTGGGCTCACTATATCTTTTAGCAATCAAACAACGATCCAAGAATCTTTTCAAAGTTTAGTTGAAAATATCCAAAATGATAAATGCAGGGAAGGATTCGGTCGTTTACTCAATTATATTGAGCATACTCAAAAGCGTTCGCTCGATCATCTGCGCCCTGTTAAAATGATTGAATTAAAGAAATATATGTCCTTAGACATGTATTCCAAGCGTAATTTAGAGCTGATGGAAACGATGAGGAAACAAGGAAAGAAAGGCAGCTTATTAGCCGTTTTGGACCAGACGATGACAGCTATGGGATCTAGGACATTAAAGAAATGGCTGGAAAGGCCTTTGCTTTCAATCGATGAAATAACGCTCAGACACGAACAAGTGGAAGGGTTGCTTGATCAATTTTTTGAAAGAGAAACATTACGTGACCAATTGAAGTCAGTGTACGATCTCGAACGTCTAGCGGGCCGGGTAGCTTACGGAAATGTAAATGCCAGAGACTTAATTCAATTAAAGCAATCCTTGACGGCTGTTCCTCAATTGTTAGAAACGCTGCAGCAATTTAATCATAAAGCCGTGCACTATCTCTATGAGGCTATTAATCCATTAACCGAGTTAAAGGATTTATTGGAAGATAGCTTGTTAGATGATCCTCCTATCCATATTAGTGAAGGAGGGATGATTCAGGATGGCTATCACCCTCAACTTGACGAATATCGGGATGCCTCTAAGAATGGAAAGCAGTGGATTGCTGAATTAGAAGCGAAGGAACGTAAAGAAACGGGCATTAAATCGTTAAAGATTGGTTATAACCGTGTATTTGGTTATTATATCGAGGTCACAAAGGCTAACATCCAACACTTACCCGAAGGTCGATACGAAAGAAAACAAACCTTGACCAATGCGGAACGTTATATTACCCCAGAGCTTAAAGAAAAAGAAGCGTTAATTCTTGAAGCTCAAGAGAAAAGTGTAGAGTTAGAATATCATTTATTTACCGAGCTTAGAGAAAAGGTAAAGCAATTTGTAGGAAAGCTGCAAATCTTAGCTGAGCAAATTAGTCGAATAGACGTGCTCCAAGGATTTGCTCAGCTTGCTGATCAATACGGATACCATCGTCCTGAGTTTAATAATCATCGTGTAGTCGACGTAAAACAAGGAAGGCATCCTGTCGTTGAACAAGTAATGGAAGGGGAATCATTTGTACCTAACGATATTTTTATGGATGAATCTAAAGATGTATTGTTGATTACAGGGCCTAATATGTCCGGTAAAAGCACGTATATGCGTCAGCTCGCGTTAACATCGATTATGGCGCAGATGGGGAGTTTTGTACCTTGTGAACAAGCAAATCTTCCTGTATTTGACCAAATTTTCACGAGAATTGGAGCGGCAGATGATTTAGTTTCAGGACAAAGTACGTTTATGGTAGAAATGCTTGAAGCAAACCACGCGCTTACTCATGCCACCGAGAACAGCTTAATTTTGCTTGATGAAATCGGGAGAGGGACAAGTACGTATGATGGAATGGCTTTAGCGCAAGCCATTGTTGAACACATTCACGAAAGTATTCGTGCTAAAACGCTATTTTCTACCCATTATCACGAACTGACTACTTTAGAAGAGGAGTTAGCCCGATTAAAGAACATTCACGTAAAAGCTGAAGAATATGAAGGCAACGTTATATTCCTCCATCAAATTCAAGAAGGAGCAGCTGATGAAAGTTACGGTATCCATGTAGCCAAGCTGGCTGAGCTGCCTGATACACTGATCAATCGAGCGACCACTCTGCTTCATGAATTAGAAAGCAATCGTCGAGAGGAAACTGACGAAGAACAGCTTAGTTTATTTGTAGAAGAAGAAAAAGTAACACCAAAACCACAGACTTCTAAGGTAGAATCTCGATTACAAAATTTAAATTTAATGGAACTGACTCCGATGGACGCGATGAATGAGCTTTATCAAATGCAAAAACAATTAAAAAAGAAATAATCCTTTGAGCAAGGAGGAAGGGAGGATCATACGTTGACTGCTATTCAATTAATGCCGGATCACTTAGCGAACAAAATTGCAGCAGGAGAGGTCGTTGAACGACCTTCTTCTGTAGTTAAAGAGTTAGTGGAAAATTGCATTGATGCTAATAGCACGTGGATTGAGATCAAACTTCTTGAAGCGGGCTTACAGCGGATTCGAGTTACGGATAACGGCGACGGCATGGATGAGGAAAATACGAAGCGAGCTTTCTTTAGACACGCTACAAGCAAAATTCAAAGTGAACACGACCTGTTTCACGTGCGCACTCTTGGCTTTAGGGGCGAGGCTTTAGCAAGTATTGCAGCAGTCAGCCGGTTAACCATTCAGACCTCTCAAGGTCAAGAGGCGGGTACGAAATTAGAACTAGCTGGTGGAGAGGTACGAAAAGAAGGTAAGTGCGATGCGCGGAAAGGAACGGACATAACAGTAGATGAACTGTTCTATAATACACCTGCGAGATTGAAATATATGAAGACGATTCATACGGAACTTGGCCATATTACCGATGTTTTAAACCGTATGGCTTTAGCTCATCCAGAAATTAAATTCACGTGTAAACATAATGAT
Source organism: Halobacillus andaensis (assembly GCF_014636475.1). Lineage (GTDB taxonomy): Bacteria > Bacillota > Bacilli > Bacillales > Halobacillaceae > Halobacillus_A > Halobacillus_A andaensis. The sequence continues at coordinate 604,963 of NZ_BMEL01000001.1, read as the reverse complement.
AAGGAATTATTCCGTACCAATGGACGGGGCGATGTCTTACAAGTAGCGGCTCAAATTTACGGAATGAACGTAGCGCGAAAAATGATTCCGATCCAAGCCGAAACGAAAGACTTTCGTATAAGTGGCTATATTGCAAAACCAGAAGTCTATCGTGCGTCTAGAAGTTACATTTCAACCATCATTAATGGTCGTTACATTCGTAATATTGTTTTAAATAAAGCCATTTTAGAAGGCTATCACACATTATTACCCATCGGTAAAAGCCCGATTGTTGTATTAAATATAGAAATGGATCCTATTCTGGTAGATGTAAACGTCCATCCAGCAAAACTTGAAGTGAGATTTAGTAAAGAAAAAGAAATTTATGATTTATTAGAGCAAACCATTCGAGCCGCATTTCGTCAGCAGACACTTATCCCGAAAGTTGAGAATAAACCAGCTAAGAAAGAAAAGCCTTCGCAAAAACAAGAAAGCTTGCAACTTTATGAATCGGCTCCAGAGCGTATAAAAGAAAGCACGTTAAACGCTTCTTTTTCAACTCCACACCCAATCAATGAAGAAGACGAGAGAAAGGTTAACTCGTCGACGTCGACTGTTACTGTTGAAAATGAGAAAGATGATGAGTTTATCTTGAACAAAGAAGAAGAATCACCGCGTGATCCAGAAGAGCAAAAACGAGAAGAAGCATCGGATAAGCGCGTACCTGTAATGCATCCGATTGGTCAATTGCACGGCACCTACATCCTGGCCCAAAATGAGGAAGGAATGTATATCATTGACCAGCATGCTGCGCAAGAACGCATTAAATATGAATTCTTTAAAGAAAAAATTGGTCAAGTTGATCACGAAGTTCAAGAACTCTTAGTCCCTATGACGTTTGATTTTCAAAGACATGAAGCTTTAAAAATTGAAGAATTTCAAAGCGAGTTTGAAAAAGTGGGTCTTTTCTTTGAATCATTTGGCGAAAATAGTTATATTGTCCGATCTCACCCTCAATGGTTTCCGAAAGGCTTTGAAGAGGAAGTGATTCAGGATATGGTTGATCAATTAATGAGAGAAAATAAAATTGATATAGCCAAATTAAGAGAAGAAGCAGCGATCCTCATGTCGTGTAAGCGATCAATTAAAGCCAACCATTATTTAAACCATAATGACATGTTCCAGCTCCTAGAAGAGCTTAGGAATTCTACTGATCCATTTACGTGTCCTCATGGAAGACCAATTATTGTATTCTTTTCAGAGTATGAAATGGAAAAAATGTTTAAACGTGTGATGTAAGATAAATAACAAAAAAAGCGCGGCTCTTAATAGAGCCGCGCTTTTTTTGTTTACATAATGATATTATGATGGGTGATTTTGCTGCAAAAGAAATTTAAAATAATTTTCAATCTGGTGAATCTCTTCAGGTTGAACCTTTAGCCAAGATTGCTTATCAAAAATTACCGAACGATCAAACCCTTTATCTTCAAGAAATTGTTTGATTTCCCTCATCTCATCTTCCATTTCGTCACTTAATCCAAGTAAGTAGTCTGCTGTCGTATGAAGGGCATGGGCAATTTTGGACAAATCCTCTAAGTCAGGGGAGGTATACTGACGCTCCCAATTCGAAACAACTTGCGCGGAGACACCAACTTTATCGGCTAACATCGTTTGCGTTAGACGGCGCTTCTTACGTAAGGAACGAATTCGCTGATTAACCACTTCATACTCCTCCTTTTCTATATATTATCACAAAACTAACGAAAGTCGATACATAAACTAACGAAAACTTTTAGTTATACTAACGGATTCCGTTAGTAATAGTAACGGAATCCGTTAGTTTTGGCCGCGAGGTAGCATTGTAGAGCGATTCATGTATAATGGAGTTGGAATGAAAAAGGAGTGAATAATTTGAAGCCGCAAGTGATTAGTATCGTAGGTCCAACAGCGGTTGGAAAATCCGAGTTAGCTGTACAGGTTGCCCATCACTTTAATGGTGAAGTGATCAGCGGGGATTCCATGCAAATTTATAAATCGATGGATATTGGAACAGCTAAAGTTACAGAAAAAGAGATGGAAGGTATTCCTCACCACATGATTAACATTAAAGAGCCAAATGAATCTTTTTCAGTAGCTGAATTTCAAGAAAGAGTCAGCCTGTTAATAGATGAAATTACTGCACGGCATCGCCTCCCCATTATTGTTGGCGGAACAGGTTTGTACATACAAGCAGCATTGTATGACTTTAATTTTTCTAATGAAAAACGAAATCCTGACGTTGTAGAAAAATTAGAGCAAGAAGCCGAAGAGCATGGGATTGAATCTTTATATAGAAGGCTGAAAACCATTGATCCAGCCCAGGCAGAGAAAATGCACCCTAATAATAAAAGAAGAGTCATAAGAGCTCTTGAGGTGTATGAAACCACCGGACAAACATTGAGTGGAAATCACGACAAACAGACCCAAGACTCACCCTATACTCCTCTTTTAATTGGTCTTGAAATGGAACGAGCCGTTTTGTATGATCGCATAAACACCAGGGTAGATGTAATGCTTAAACGAGGATTAGAGGAAGAAGTCCGATCTCTTTATGCACGAGGGTTTGAGGATTGCCAATCAATGAAAGCAATTGGCTATAAGGAGTTTATTCCTTATTTTAAAGGTGAATACAGTTATGAGCGTGCTGTAGAGCTCTTAAAGAGAAATTCCAGACGGTACGCGAAAAGGCAGTTTACCTATTTTAAAAATAAGCTCAACGTACGATGGTATAATGTAAATCCGCTGAAAAAATATGATAAAAATGAAAAAATTTTGGCGGAATTAGCAGGAATGCTCGAAGAAACCTAGAATGGTAATAATATAGATAGAAAAGAGGAGGAAGATGTATGGCACAGTCAGTAAATATTCAAGACAATTACTTAAATCAATTAAGAAAAGAGAGGGTTCAAGTTACCGTCTTTCTACTTAATGGCTTCCAATTAAGAGGTGTTATTAAAGCTTTTGATAATTTCACCGTTATGCTCGAAACAGATGGAAAGCAGCAGCTCATCTTCAAGCATGCGATTTCCACGTTTGCACCCGCAAAAAATATTGCCCTCGATAAAGAGCAATAATACAAGCCGTTGCTTATGCACAACGGTTTATCGTATATACTAAAAAACGAGCGCTCGTTCAGCGCTCGTTTTTCTATGGTTGAATAGGCATTTGTCACGATTTTTCTTTTCTAGCGTATGATACATGGAAGCTAGGAGGGATCTGCATGAGTCAACAAGCGAAATTAGGGAGTCAAAATAAAATTAACATTGTACTTAAGCAAGACTATAGAACAAGTGAAGCTGCTGGGCAGCCATCAATACAAAAGGTTAATCCCCCTTATTTTCGTTTTATCGAGAATTACTTCTCATCCATCGTTGGGTTAAATGATCTTAAACATCAAATTAAGGAGATCTACGCTCAAGTATTAATCGAACAGAAACGCAAGGAAATCGGACTGAAAAACAATCACCAAGTATGGCATATGATCTTTAAAGGGAATCCTGGAACAGGAAAAACAACAGTAGCAAGAAAAGTAGCTCAGCTATTTCAAGAGATGAACGTTTTGGAAAGTGGTCATCTTATCGAAGCTGATCGTGGAGAATTAGTCGGTGAGTATATTGGTCATACGGCTCAAAAAACAAAAGATTTAATAACGAAATCTCTCGGAGGGATCTTATTTATAGATGAAGCTTATTCCTTAGCTCGAGGCGGCGAGAAGGATTTTGGTAAAGAAGCGATTGATACGCTTGTTAAATGTATGGAAGATTACCATGACCAACTCATTATAATATTGGCTGGATATCCCATTGAAATGGAAGACTTCCTTAATATGAATCCTGGATTAGCTTCGCGATTTCCACTCCAGCTGAATTTTCACGATTATTCCGCAAATGAACTGTCTGCCATCGCTAAAGTTATGCTTAGAGAAAAGGACTACGTACTAACGCATCAAGCAGAAAGAAAATTATATGATCATTTAGCAGAGGTGAGCTATGATCCCCCTCGAAACTTTGCCAATGCAAGGTATGTGAGAAATCTTATTGAGGATGCGATTCGAAAACATGCGTATCGATTGGCAAATCGGGTAGACTGGAATAAAAAAGACTTAATGATGTTAGAGCCATCTGACTTCCATTTCGACTCATTCGATTAGATAGAGCATCCAATCTGCTAAAAAAGGTGGTAGAAAACTTGGAAAAAGAAAAAGTAGTATTAGTTGCAAGAAAAGCCCCACGACAAGATGAAGAACGGTTTCACTCTTCGTTAGAAGAACTACAATCCTTAACAGAAACAGCCGGCGGGGAGGTATGTGAAGTCATAGTCCAGAACCGTGAGCACATCCACCCTGCTACTTATTTAGGGGAGGGTAAGCTGGAAGAAATAAAATTATCGGCGGATGAAAAAGAAGCCGAGATTATTATATTTAATGATGAACTTTCTCCTGGTCAGCTGCGCAACATAAGCGATCGAGTAGAGCGCAGGGTAATTGATCGGAGCCAGCTCATATTAGACATTTTTGCAAGCCGAGCTCGAACGAAAGAAGGAAAGCTGCAAGTGGAACTCGCTCAGTTGCAGTATTTACTGCCACGCCTTGCCGGGCAAGGCACAGAACTTTCCCGCCTTGGCGGGGGGATCGGAACAAGAGGACCAGGGGAAACAAAACTGGAAACCGATCGACGCCACATCCAGCGTAGAATTGACGATATAAAAAGAAGATTAAAAACGGTGGTAAAACAACGAGAGCAGTATCGTAAGCGCCGAGATGAGAATTATGCATTTCAAATTGCCATCGTCGGCTATACAAATGCCGGCAAGTCTACTTTCTTTAACCGGCTGACGTCTAGTGATTCTTTTGAAGAAAACTTGTTATTTGCCACGTTGGATCCGCTCACGAGACAGATTAGTCTTCCTTCAGGTTTTCAAGCGTTGCTCTCTGACACTGTTGGGTTTATTCAAGATCTTCCTACCACATTGATTGCTGCCTTTCGTTCCACACTAGAGGAAGTCACGGAAGCGGATTTTATTCTACATCTTGTGGATGCTTCACACCCAGACCATGTGGAGCAAGAAAAAACGGTGAATCGTCTGCTTGACGATTTAGAAGCCTCTCATTTACCTAAGCTTACGGTTTATAATAAGATGGATCTTATCTCAGACGTGTTTATCCCGTCTGCGCACCCTTCGATAAAAGCAAGTGTGAAAGATCCCATTGACATCAAGCGAATTACGGATAAAATTGAATCCGTACTAACAGAGGAATGGGAGCATTATCACGCTTTTATCAAAGCTTCTTCAGGCAAACAATTACAGCAGCTTAAAACCCACAGTATAGTGACCCAGATTCGATTTATCGAAGACCAAGAAGGGTACGCAGTTGAAGGATACATTCACCCAGAGCACCCTTTAAAGTTAAGTTTATTAAGATAGGAAGATGGAATAATGGAGGAACTCGTTCGACAAGTTGAAGAAACCATTCAACCACAGCACAAACATGTACAAGCTATCGTAGATCATAACCAAGAAAAGGTTTTGCAAGCATTTCAAAAATTAAGAGTATCAGATTCGCACTTTAATCCGACTACAGGATATGGTTATGACGACTTTGGGCGAGACACTCTTGAAGCACTCTATGCTGAAATTTTTAAAGCAGAAGACGCGATTGTTCGTCCTCAATTAATTTCAGGTACTCACGCGATTACAACGGCCCTATTTGGAGTATTACGTCCTGGAGACGAGCTGTTATATATCACAGGTGATCCTTACGATACATTAGAGGAAGTAATAGGGAAACCTAACCAAAAGGATAGTGGCTCCCTTCGTGATTTTGGGATTACATATAACTCATTGCCTTTAAAAGAAAATGGGGAAGTGGATGCACACGAGGTTCGCAGGGCGATTAATAAGAAGACAAAAGTTGTTGCGATTCAACGGTCTAAAGGCTATGCTGATCGACCTTCATTTCCTATCTCTGAGATAGAGGATATGATCGAGGTCGTTCGTTCGGTGAATCGTGATCTTATCGTGTTTGTGGACAACTGCTATGGCGAGTTTGTCGAAACGAAAGAACCTGTTGAGATTGGTGCAGACTTAATGGCCGGTTCTTTAATTAAGAACCCGGGAGGCGGAATAGCGAGGATTGGAGGCTACATCGCCGGGAGGTCTGACTTAATTGAACAATGCAGTTATCGGTTGACAGCTCCAGGACTAGGTAAAGAAACAGGTCCAAGTTTAAATACACTTCAAGAAATGTATCAAGGGATCTTTTTGGCCCCTCACGTAGTCGGAGAAGCATTAAAAGGGGCAATATTCACTTCGAAGCTGTTAGAAACAAAAGGTTTCCAAACTTCTCCTGCCTATGATGAATACCGAACAGATTTAATCCAGTCTGTGAATTTTGAGACAGCTGAACAAATGATCGCTTTTTGCCAATCGATTCAATCTGCCTCTCCTATAAATTCACATGTGACCCCTCAGCCTAGTGCTATGCCTGGTTATGAGAGTGACGTTATTATGGCAGCTGGCACATTTATTCAAGGGGCAAGTTTAGAACTCACCGCTGACGGTCCTATTCGACCTCCGTATATGGCATTTGTTCAAGGAGGCTTAACCTATTCACACGTAAAAATTGCCGTCATAAAAGCTCTAGAGAATACGGAAGCTAGAAAAAAAGAAAGATAAAGGCCCGCATGACATAATTTTTCGAAAATTTTGATGTGAACTTTCGTCACATATGTTGACATATGATGACCTTAACGTATAATGAAGGTAGAATTTCTATTTGGGGGGTGGCACATCGATGAGTGACGAAATTCGTCGTTCTATGCCGTTGTTCCCGATGGGGATTGTACAATCACTAACTGATCTTTCAGCCCGGCAAATCAGGTACTATGAACAACATCAGCTTGTTACTCCAGCTAGATCTGACGGCAATCGCCGGCTTTTCTCGTTTAATGATGTTGATCGTTTACTTGAGATCAAATCTTTAATTGAAAAAGGCGTAAATATGGCTGGAATAAAACAAGTGTTGTCAATTACTCATCAGCCGGAGAATGAACCGTATGATGAAAAAGAAGTCGAAGAAGTTCACAATGAGCTTACCGATAAAGAGCTTCGTCGTATGTTACAACAGGAACTTTTCACCGCAGGGAGACAGGGTAAAATGAGTTTAAGACAGGGAGAAATGTCAAGATTCTTCCACTAATTGTCGTACTAGGAGGAGTAATATGGGTTTAACTAGAGAAGAAATTTACAAAAAGATTGATGAAGAAAACGTAAAATTTATCCGCCTTCAATTTACGGATATGTTAGGGACAATTAAAAATGTTGAAATCCCTTTTAGCCAGTTAGATAAGGCTTTAGATGGCATGATGATGTTTGATGGTTCTTCCATCGAAGGATTTGTTCGAATTGAAGAATCTGATATGTACTTAGTGCCTGACCTTGATACATTTGTTGTATTCCCATGGTCATCAGAAAAAGGGAAGGTAGCACGCTTTATTTGTGATATCTATAATCCGGATAAAACTCCTTTTGAAGGCTGCCCACGTTATAACTTAAAGCGCAACCTTAAGAAAATGGAAGAGCTGGGTTTCTCTGCGTTTAACATTGGAACAGAGCCAGAATTCTTCTTATTTAAATTAGATGAAAAAAATGAGCCGACATTAGAGTTGAATGATAAAGGCGGTTATTTTGACTTAGCACCTACAGACTTAGGTGAGAACTGCCGTCGTGACATCGTACTAGAATTAGAAGAAATGGGCTTTGAAATTGAAGCTTCTCACCATGAAGTAGCCCCGGGTCAACATGAGATTGACTTTAAATATTCTGATGCAGTTAAACATTGTGATGACATTCAGACGTTTAAACTTGCTGTTAAAACAATTGCTCGTCAGCACGGTCTTCATGCTACTTTCATGCCAAAACCGTTGTTTGGTGTAAACGGTTCAGGAATGCACGCTAACATGTCTCTATTTAATGAGAACGGCAATGCTTTCTTTGATGAAAATGGCAAAGAGCAGCTATCCGAAGTGGCTTACCAGTTTACGGCGGGTATTATTAAGCACGCGACAAACTTTACAGCTGTTACGAATCCAACAGTTAACTCTTATAAGCGTCTTGTGCCTGGTTATGAAGCTCCATGTTACGTAGCTTGGTCTGGACAAAACCGTAGCCCATTGGTGCGCGTACCAACATCTCGCGGGTTAAGCACACGTATAGAAGTACGTAGTGTTGACCCAGCAGCGAACCCATATATGGCTATGTCTGTATTGCTTGCTGCAGGTCTTGATGGTGTGGAAAACAAACTAGAAGCTCCATCTCCTGTCGACCGTAACATCTATGTTATGAACAAAAAAGAACGCGAAGCACACGGTGTACAAGATCTGCCTGCTACACTGTATGATGCACTAGAAGAGCTTCAAAAAGATGAAATCATGATGCAAGCTCTAGGTGAGCACTTATTTGAGCACTTTATTGAAGCGAAAGAAATTGAATGGGACATGTTCCGCACGCAAGTACACCCATGGGAAAGAGAACAGTATTTACAAACCTATTAAAAATGAAACCTCTTAACGCTTTGAGCGTTAAGAGGTTTTTTTGTGTGTCGGGCACGTGAGACATACTTTAGACTTCAAGCCCTCAAAGGTCGTTTGATCCATAATCCGACGGCAAAGATGCCTGGAATCTTGAAGAAAGCTAATGGGGAATTTCTGATCCAGAAGAATACGAATCTCTTAAAAAGCGTTCATATGCGTCATAACCTCCGTAGTACATGAGGCATGAGTTGGATAATAGTAGTTTATGTCTTTACCCGCGGAGGACTGATGAAAGCCTCACACGCATGCGGCACTACAGACACTAGGAATCATCAATTTTTGAAGTGCTAGCATTTACTTATCAAATCGATCTAATCATCTACAAAATGGTTGATCAGCGAAAATAAGATTTGTTCTTTAATCTCTATACAATCTGTATTCATTTTAATGCGATGACTACGGAATAGGAAAGCATCATGTAAATAAAAGATTCGTGGTGTAGCCTGCCACGTATGTTCATTAATTTGGTCCCAAAGATGATCTTCAAAATCTTTAGTGTAATTCAATTGTTCGATACACAATTGAATATCTTTCCTTTTCACTTCAATTGCACCTTCGAATAAGTTCTTACGGACAAGCTCCCACCACATTTCGGATCGAACAAATTCTCGATAATCCCCATTTTTCGCAACATTTGTTGTGTTATTTTTTATTAAAGATTCCTCTGGAACACGTTCTTTAATAAACTCCCATAAATCCGATTCATTAATTTTCCATCCTTTTTTTCGAGAGGTCGGAGGAATGCCTTTTAGAGTACCATTACGCAGCCAACGACGCAGGCTTTCTTTATTATTTGTTATCTTATATTGTTTCAATTTCTCTAAAGCTTGTTCGACATTATACTGAATCATATGCGCTCCTTAATAAAACAATTGTTGTAATAAAATATACAATAATTGTTTTAATTTATCAAAATAAGAAGAAAAAAGTTTTCTGCTGGCCGTTGCAAAAATGAGTTGTCGATTTTTGTTAGCCAATTCATTCCTAAACCTCGCCATAGTTCTTCTATATTTGCAGGCTGGTATTGTTAAAGCTTCGTAAATCAAGCAGACATGATTATATGTTCGGTCTATGAGCACTGGAGAGTTGTGCAGGTTTAGGTTCGAATCGTTCATAACGGATAACAGAAAAAAGTATTTGAACTAAATAATTGGCAGGATTGCAGGAATTGAACGGATAGATATGGAAATTATTTTTTGAAGGATCGTTTTTACAGACGGTTTAGATTTAGAGTCAATGTTTTAATGGAGGGAATTATTATGGTTTAACATAAATATGTAGAGGAGGAAAAGATAGTGAATATCAAAACAGCTGATATATGCGACCGTGTGCCAGAAAAGGTAAGAATTGTTGATCCTTCATTTTTAAGTTTAGGGAAAAAGAAAAGTTTTTTTGGACCTATTTTCACGGTTAAGGTGAAAGACGATAATGTTCTTGTTAGAAAGGCCTTGGAAACAATCCCCGGGGGCAGCGTTTTAGTTGTCGATGGAATAGCTTCTAAAAATTGTGCATTATTAGGTGGTAACTTAGCAGAAATAGCTGCCAGAAGAGGTTTAGCAGGGATTATCATTAACGGGTATATTAGAGATCGTATGGAAGTCTGCGAAGCTGGCACGGGAGTGATTGCATTAGGATCCATCCCTTTAAAAAGCCGAAAAGAAGGTAAAGGAGAAGAAAATATAGCAGTAGAATTTGGCAATGTTCGATGGAATCCAAACGATTATGTTTATGTGGATGAAGATGGTATACTTGTCGCTTCTGAAAAGTTGCATGAATAATTAAAACTAGCAGACAGCCTGGCTGTTTTAAAAGTTCATTTACTCTAATCTGGCTATAATTAAAATAAAGTAAGTAGCTTGAAAACAACACGTCTGATTCTTAAGCTTTCCATACTTATTATATATGTGAAGCTGTGGTATAAGAATAAAAATCAGCTGACCAATTTAGGTCAGCTGATTTTTAAATGCCCGTAATTCGCGATGCGCACTGTTATAAAATTTAGTGTACCGTACGATATAATCCTACAACTCTGCCTAAGATAGAAACATCGTTTAAAATGATAGGCTCCATCGTGGCGTTTTCCGGCTGTAAGCGAATGTGGTTGCTTTCTTTAAAAAATCTCTTCACCGTAGCTTCTTCGTCTTCTGTCATTGCAACAACAATGTCTCCGTTATTGGCAGTCGTCTGCTGCCTTACAATGACCATGTCGCCATCCAGTATTCCTGCTTCTATCATACTTTCCCCTTGTACGATGAGTACGAACGTATTGTCATCTCCTCCAGCTAAAGAGTCAGGAAGAGGCACATACTCTTCGATATTCTCTATGGCCGTGATCGGAGAGCCCGCCGTTACTTTACCAATAACAGGTGCATAAGCAGCTTCTGTACGAGGAATACTTGAATCTTCCTCTAATTCAATAACTTCGATCGCTCTTGGCTTCGTAGGGTCTCTACGGATAAAACCTTTCTTTTCCAGCCTAGATAGATGACCGTGAACAGTAGAACTTGAAGCTAGCCCAACAGATTGGCCAATCTCTCTTACAGATGGTGGATAACCTTTTAATAGTACTTGTTCTTTAATATAGTCTAGTATTTCTTGCTGCCTTTTTGAAAGTTTACTCATATTTAAACACCTCGAACATAGGATTATAGTAGTTTCATTCTATCACGTGTCGAACAAAAACACAAACAAGCGTTCGAAAAAATAGTTGACAAGAACGAACGTTCGTATATAATGAAATTAACAAAACGAGAACAAACGTTTCTAGGAACGCACGTTCTATTCAGGGAGAGTGTTACTATGTTTAACAAACTTTCAATATTGGATGTAACTTATATTCTATTATTTGCAGCAAGCCTGGCTTTCTTATACTATTCCATGGTAACGAGTGTTTAAGTGAGATAGGCTAAGAAAGAGGTTATCGTAAATGAAAGCTATTTTATATTGTCGAGTAAGTACGGAAAAAGAAGAGCAAGTAAGTTCATTAGCTAGACAAAAAGCGGAATTAACAGCATTGGCTGAAAACAAATCCGTTGAAATAGTAGAATGTATTGAGGAACAGGCTAGCGGGTATGAAATAGAACGAGACGGTGTGTTTCGGATGCTTGATTTGTTTTCAAATGAGCAAGCTGATGTGCTGCTTATTCAAGATGAAACAAGGCTAGGGCGGGGAAATACAAAAATAGCTTTGTTTCATCAACTTCAAAAATTAAATATTAAAATTTTTTCATTGACTGATCACGGTGAATTTACTATGTCAGAATCTGACTCTATGGTGTTGCAAATTGTTGGTATAGTAGAAGAGTATCAAAGAAAAATTCATAATATGAAAATTCGAAGAGGGATGAAAAAAGCAGTAGAAAACGGATATAACCCTCAAAAGAACTTATCCAATCAACATTTAGCACCCGGAAGGGAAAGAGTGGAATTTCCAATAGAAGAAGTCGTTAGGCTGAGAAATAATAAACTTACTTTTAATGAAATTGCAGCTACACTTCGAGGGTTAGGCTATGATGTTTCAAAAGCTACTGTACATAGAAGATACAAAGAGTTTGTCTCACTTGAAAAACAAAATGAAGAGCGTTAATATGGTAAAAGACAAGTGTCCCTTCGACTCTTGTCTTTTCTTTAGATCCTCAAATTAAAGGAGAATTTCTAAATGATTTCTAACGAGAAGTTAAATCGTATAAATGAGCTTTCTCATAAGTCAAAGGAACAAGGACTTACGGAAAAAGAAAAAGAAGAACAACAGGAGCTGCGTCAAGAGTATTTAAAAAACGTTCGAAAGGCGTTTAAAAATCAGCTGAAAGGCATGAAAGTAGTCGATCCTGAAGGAAACGACGTCACGCCTAAGAAGTTGAAAAGAATGCAAGAAAATGAGAAAAAGCATTAATAACCGCACGTAAATGATGTGCGGTTTTTTGTATATCTTTTTAAGCCTGGGGAAAGTTAAATGAGTGACATTTTAAGAAAATCCGTTGTGAAACTTGTCACGTACTTCATTTCATTATACGATAATACATGTTACATACGCGTTATAAGAAAGGGGAAATTATTTTGGCAAACAGTATTGAACAAACTTCTATTAATACAATACGTACACTAGCTATTGATGCAGTGGAAAAAGCAAACTCGGGACACCCAGGTATGCCTATGGGGGCTGCACCTATGGCGTATACGTTATGGACGCAATTTATGAATCACAACCCTAATAATTCAGATTGGTTCAATAGAGATCGATTTGTTTTATCAGCAGGGCACGGATCCATGCTTTTATATAGCTTGCTTCACCTTTCTGGCTATAAAGTAACGATTGATGATTTAAAGGAATTCCGTCAGTGGGACTCTAAGACACCTGGTCATCCAGAGTATGGCCATACAGACGGTGTTGAAGCAACCACAGGTCCACTTGGACAAGGGTTAGCCATGGCAACTGGTATGGCTATGGCTGAAGCACATTTAGGCGCTAAATATAATAGAGATCAATACAATGTTGTTGATCACTATACATTTGCCATTTGTGGCGATGGTGACCTCATGGAAGGTGTATCACAGGAATCAGCTTCACTTGCTGGTCATTTAGGTCTTGGAAAGTTAGTCGTTCTATACGATTCTAATGACATCTCACTTGATGGAGACTTGAACCGTTCATTTAGTGAAAGCGTTGAGAAGCGTTATGAAGCTTATGGCTGGCAAGTAATCCGTGTAGAAGATGGCACAGATACTGAAGAAATTGCTAATGCCATTGAAAAAGCGAAGCAAAACACAGACCAACCTACAATGATCGAAGTTAAAACGGTGATTGGTTACGGATCACCTAACAAATCAGGCAAATCTGATTCTCACGGTGCGCCATTAGGTGAAGAAGAAGTTACAGCAACTAAAGAATACTACAAGTGGGGCCATGAACCTTTCCATGTTCCTGACGAAGTGTATGAAGACTTCAGTAATAAAGTGAAAGAGAATGGCTCGAAGAAGGAATCTGAATGGAACGATCTATATAATGAATATAAGCAATCGTATCCTGAATTAGCAGAAGAATTTGAATTAGCTAAAGAAGGTAAATTGCCAGAAGGATGGGAAGAGAACCTTCCAAGCTTTGAACCAGGTGAAGATAACCTGGCTACTCGTGCAGCTTCTGGTGAAGTGATTAATTCTTTATCAAAAGCGATTCCTTACTTCTTCGGCGGAAGTGCTGACTTAGCTGGCTCGAACAAAACAGCGGTTAAAGAAGAGGAAGATTTTTCACGTCATAACTATGCAGGCCGAAATATTTGGTTTGGAGTACGCGAGTTTGCGATGGCTGCTGCGTTAAATGGCATGGCCCTTCACGGTGGTTTAAAAGTGTATGCTGGAACATTTTTCGTATTCAGCGATTACCTGCGCCCGGCCATTCGTTTATCTGCGCTTATGAACTTGCCAGTTAATTACGTATTAACTCACGATTCTGTAGCAGTAGGGGAAGACGGTCCTACACACGAACCAATTGAACAGCTTTCTTCTTTAAGGTCAGTACCTAATTTGTCAGTTGTTCGTCCGGCTGACGGAAACGAAACAAGCGCAGCGTGGAGACTTGCACTAGAATCAAATACAACACCAAATGCACTTGTTCTTACGCGTCAAGGTCTTCCAACTCTTGATGGTACAAAAGAGAAAGCTTATGAAGGTGTAAAACGAGGCGCCTATGTGCTTGTTGATTCCGACAAAGAAACTCCGGATGGTATTCTATTAGCTTCTGGTTCAGAAGTTCAGCTTGCTGTTAAAGCTCAAGAAGAACTGAAAACAAAAGGGTATGACGTTCGTGTTGTTAGCGTACCTTCCTTTGATCGTTTCCAAGCTCAAAACGACGAGTATAAAGAAAGTGTATTGCCGAACAATGTTAGACAACGTCTTGCTATCGAAATGGGAGCATCCTTTGGCTGGGAACGCTACGTAGGTCTTGATGGAGCCGTTATCGGTATCGACCGCTTCGGAGCTTCTGCACCAGGAAACACAATTATTGAGAAATTTGGTTTTACTGTAGACAATGTTGTGAAGCATGCAGAGAACCTAATGAGTAATTAAGTAAAACACTACTGCACACCTAAAAGTGTGCAGTAGTTAGCTTTACATAAAGAAAATTTGACAAAAGTACCTTCAAGCAGCTGACATAATGTGACAAACTAATCCTACCTTGATCGTTATAATACTTTCAAGGAGGGATGGTCGCATGCAATTTGCGGTATACGCTGTAAAACGAGATGTTACTGAAAAATACTATTATAAAGTAGACTTACTAAAGCGTTTTTTCGAAGAATGTCATAATTTTTCAAGTTCCCCCATTTACATGAATCAATTAGATTATATTACGACTCATTTCTCTTTCTATGATTGGTTGAAAAAAATTCATGGAAACCATACGGATTTGAAAGAGAGATTATTCGATTGTGAAATAAATTATGATATACTAGATGGTAAGAATTGCTGTTGTCTATTTCAGTGTGACAGCCTCTGGCAAGCAGAACGGGTTTTATTTCAACCGCTAAGAATGTGTGATCAAACGTTTTTTATTATTGAAGAAAGCGGAGAACATTACGGATGGATTTCCCCTCTTATAAGTCAGCGTCTGTTATCGTGAAATGCTCTATTGTATTCCTCTGAGCATTTTACTATACTGTTATGGGAGACAACACGAAGGAGGAAGACGTTGATATGACTTTGGGCATCGTATGGGTAATCATCATTGCTCTATTAGCTCTAGTTGGTGGCGTAGCTTTAGGCTTCTTCATTGCTAGAAGGTACATGATGAACTATTTAAAGAAGAACCCGCCGATTAATGAGCAAATGCTGCGTACATTGATGATGCAAATGGGCCAAAAGCCTTCGCAGAAGAAGATCAATCAGATGATGCGAGCTATGAACAATCAGCAGACCAAATAAAAAAGCTAAAGCCTTTACTTCTATTATATGGAAGTGAAGGCTTTCTTATATTTTAAGAAGATTTGTTTCATAATATGTTCACACTACAATAATCGTTTTTTTATCGTTCGTCTGATACAATAAGGGTCGAGTATGTTGATGGGGGACGTGTAACTATGACAGATGTAAATATATTTCTTGCTTTTGGAGCTGGGTTCCTTTCTTTTATTTCACCTTGTGTCCTCCCTTTGTATCCAGCTTTTCTATCTTACATAACAGGTATGAGCGTTAGTGAACTAAGGGACGAAAATGGAATGCTGACGAGACGCAGTATCCTCCATACCGTGTTATTCTTACTTGGGTTTTCTACCATATTCTTAATTTTAGGATTTTCTGGGTCGTTCTTTGCTCAACTCTTGATTCAAAATGAAGATTTAATTCGACGTTTAGGCGCTGTATTAATTATTTTCTTCGGTTTTGTTATTATTGGAGTATTTAATTTTCAATTCCTTATGAAGGACCGTAAAATCACCTTTAAAAATCGACCAGCTGGTTATATTGGCTCGTTTATTATTGGTTTGACATTTTCTCTAGGGTGGACGCCTTGCACAGGTCCTATTCTCTCTGCTGTCTTAGTATTGGGTGCAGATCAACCTGATTTATTCTTAGTTATGATGGTAGCCTATTCCTTAGGATTCTCGTTACCATTTTTAATCCTGTCGTTTTTCATTGGGAAAATGGGATGGATTAAGCGCTACAGTGGTCGTATCGTTACAATAGGCGGCTATATTATGATTTTCATGGGTATTGCACTGTATTTTGACTGGATGACGAGACTTACTTCTTACCTGGCTGGATTATTTGGATTTCAAGGATTCTAAAGCATGGATTTTGCAGAAAAAATGTATTATCATTAGAGAAGTATGGATGTTGATAGAAAGGGTTTTTATATGACAAGAGCTAATGATTTGATTTTACGAACCACGACGTCGTTAATCGCCTTTATTTTACTAGGTTTTTCAGTGTACTTATTTTTTGCTGGACATAATAAACCCGGTGGAGGATTTATTGGGGGATTAATGGCTGCAGCAGCACTAGTTCTCATGTATATGGCTTATGGATTAAATGCCATTAGAAAAGTTATTCGAGTGAATTACTTGTACATGATCTTTACAGGATTAATTATTGCTGTAGGGACTGGTGTTGGTGCCTTTTTATTTGACGCACCATTCTTAACACAAAACTTTGGCTATTTTCAGCTTCCTATCTTAGGGCGTACTGAACTGGCTACGGCTTTATTGTTCGACCTTGGTGTGTACTTAACAGTCATCGGGGTTACGATGACCATAATATTAACGGTAGCGGATGATCGAGAAGAAAGCTAATTACAGTGAACAAATGAAAGAGTGAACGTTATGTTTTGGATAATTTCTAGTTCCATAATGGCTGCAGCTATGGCGGTCGTAATGATTTTTGTTCGCTTGCGTGCAGCCAAAAGGCCTGCTAGCGTAAAAAAGATTATTTTGCCTCCGTTTATGATGAGTACGGGGGCACTCATGTTTTTATTTCCAATGTTTCGTGTGGAATGGACACAAGTCCTAGAAGCCGTCTTTATTGGAGCTGTATTTTCTATATTCCTTATTCGCTCATCAAAGTTCGAGGTGTGCGAAGGGGAAATTTATTTAAAGCCTTCTAGAGCTTTCGTATTTATTCTTTTTGGATTATTAATTTTACGAATTGTATTGAAGATTATTATTGGTTCATCGATATCTTTCGGTGAAACGAGTGGAATGTTTTTCCTCCTGGCTCTCGGAATGATTTTAACTTGGCGGATTGCCATGCTTAAACAATTTCTTCGCCTTGAAAAAACGTTACCGTCTTAAAAAAAGATCGTGCTCTTTTAAAAGAGCACGATCTTTTTTATCGTTCAAATAATGGTTGATAGGGAGTAATATCGATTTGCTTTTCTTCAAGTTTCTTAATTAAAAATTTATGATCTCTCTTGGGGGTTGCTAAAATATACCCTTCAATAATAATATCTTCGGTTATTTTTTTACTCTTTTTTTCCAGTGCCACTTGCCCAATTCGCCCTGCAATTTTTTGCTTCGCCACATCGCGAAATAATTCAGGGACAGGGGAAACAAGTTCCTCAAGCAATGCTTTTTGCTCGTTCGTCCACATATGAATGGTCTGATCTACATAATATTCTTCCCAATCCATCGTTGATTTTCCGTCTTCTTTTGGCATTCTTTTTAAAAATTTTCGAAACATAAAAAAGCCGCCAATGCTCATAAGGACGATCATTAATACTATCCACCCTATGATAAACAGGGCAAAACCGCCTGACATAAAACATCACCTGTTTCATTTAATAAGTATCTTCATTTATTATAAAACCATATGAATCGAAAGACAAGCCACTTTACAACTGTGTCGAAATCACAAAAATTTTGCGTAAATATTTTACTTATAAATCGTTTTCATATACAATAAAGGATGCATATTTGTGGACTTTTCAGAAAAAAGAAAGCAAATGACACATTGGGGAATGGCAAAACCGATAAAGGAATATGCCATTTAATTATTGAAGAGGGGGTAAAAGGAATTATGGCTAGCAACGCATTTAATGCTCGCAAACAATTTGATTTGAATGGCCAAACGTACAACTATTACGAACTAAAAGCCTTAGAAGATGCGGGACATGGCAAGATCTCTCGTCTGCCTTTTTCGATCCGTATCCTACTTGAATCTCTGCTTCGTCAACATGATGGTCGTGTCATTAAAGATGAACACGTAGAGAGCTTAGCAAACTGGGGAACTAGTAATTCTAAAGGGGAGGATGTTCCATTTAAGCCTTCTCGCGTTATCTTACAGGACTTTACTGGGGTACCTGCTGTAGTAGATTTAGCATCACTGCGTAAAGCGATGGTGGATTTAGGGGGCAGCCCTGATAAAATCAACCCGGAAGTGCCAGTAGATCTTGTTATTGACCACTCTGTACAAGTAGACAAGTATGGTACACCTGATTCACTGAATGTGAATATGGAGCTTGAGTTTGAACGTAACCAAGAACGTTATGAGTTCTTACATTGGGCTCAAAAAGCCTTTGATAATTACCGTGCAGTTCCACCAGCAACTGGGATTGTTCACCAAGTTAACTTAGAATACATTGCCAACGTTGTTCATGCAGTGGAGAATGATGAGGGCACTTATGATACTTACCCGGACACGCTGGTTGGAACCGACTCTCATACAACAATGATCAATGGTCTTGGCATCTTAGGATGGGGTGTAGGCGGTATCGAAGCAGAAGCCGGAATGCTTGGACAACCTTCATACTTCCCTGCTCCAGAGGTTATTGGAGTTAAATTAAATGGGAGCTTTCCTCAAGGAACAACAGCTACAGACTTAGCTCTTAAAGTGACACAAAAATTAAGAGAACAAAACGTTGTTGGTAAATTTGTAGAGTTTTTCGGTCCTGGTCTTCAAGAGATGCCGCTGGCCGATCGTGCTACCATTTCCAATATGGCGCCTGAATACGGGGCGACTTGCGGTTTCTTCCCTGTAGATAATGAGTCACTTGAGTACTTGCGTTTAACAGGACGAAGTGAAGAACAAATCGAAGTTGTTGAAAAATATTGTAAAGAAAACAGTCTCTGGTATGATCCTTCTCTAGAAGATCCTGAATTCACTAAGCTGGTTGAAATCGATCTCGGAGAACTAGAACCTAACTTATCTGGTCCTAAACGCCCTCAGGATCTCATCCCTCTTTCTCAAATGAAGGAATCATTTGAAAAAGCAATTACAGGTCCTGCTGGAAACCACGGATTTGGTCTTGATAAGAAGGAGTTCGACAAAGAAGTTGAAGTCGAATTTGCTAACGGTAAGAAGTCTGTAATGAAAACAGGAGCTCTTGCGATCGCAGCGATCACTTCTTGTACAAACACCTCGAACCCTCACGTTATGTTAGGGGCAGGACTTGTAGCTAAAAAAGCCGTAGATCTTGGCTTAGACGTTCCGGACTATGTGAAGACGTCGCTAGCTCCTGGTTCTAAAGTTGTAACCAGATACTTGGAAGACTCAGGCTTAATGCAGTATCTAGATAAGCTTGGCTTTAACCTTGTAGGGTATGGTTGTACGACTTGTATTGGTAACTCAGGTCCACTATTACCTGAAATTGAAAAAGCTATTGCTGACAGTGACCTTACAGCTTCTTCAGTGCTTTCAGGTAACCGTAACTTTGAAGGTCGTATCCACCCGCTTGTAAAAGCCAACTACCTAGCGTCACCACCTCTTGTGGTTGCATACGCATTAGCTGGGACGGTTGATATTGATCTTAAAAATGAACCGCTTGGAACAGACACGGAAGGTAAACCTGTTTACTTTAATGATGTTTGGCCTTCTCAAGAAGAAATTAAAGCGGAAGTTGCTCGAGTTGTAACGCCAGAGATCTTCCGTAAAGAGTATGAGAATGTATTTAATTCTAACGAAAAGTGGAATGAAATCGATACAACTGATGAACCACTTTACGATTGGAATGAGGACTCTACTTATATTCAAAATCCACCTTTCTTTGAAGGACTTGCACCCGACCCTGAGACGGTTAAACCGTTAAACAACTTACGTGTAATTGGTAAGTTTGGAGATTCTGTAACGACTGACCATATTTCCCCAGCAGGTGCCATTCCAAAATCAATGCCTGCCGGTGAATATTTGATCGAGAAAAATGTTTCACCTCGTAATTTTAACTCTTTCGGTTCCCGTCGTGGTAATCATGAAGTAATGATGAGAGGGACATTCGCTAATATCCGTATCCGTAACGAGTTAGCACCTGGTACAGAAGGCGGCTACACAACGTACTGGCCTACTGAAGAAGTAATGCCTATCTATACGGCTGCTATGAAATATAAAGAAGATGAGACTCCATTAGCTGTCATTGCTGGTGACGACTATGGAATGGGAAGCTCACGAGACTGGGCAGCAAAAGGGACTGACCTATTAGGTATTAAGACCGTTATTGCTCAGAGTTTCGAACGTATTCACCGTTCCAACCTGGTTATGATGGGAGTTCTGCCTTTACAGTTCAAAGAAGGTGATACGATCGAGTCTCTAGGCTTAACTGGACGTGAATCTTTAGATGTAGCCGTAGATGAGTCCGTAAAACCTCGTGACTTAGTAAACGTAACGGCTACGGCAGAAGATGGTACGAAGAAAGAATTTGAAGTTATCGCACGATTTGATAGTGAGGTTGAAGTAGATTACTACCGTCACGGTGGTATTCTTCAGATGGTTCTGCGTAATAAATTGAGCTAACTTCAAATGGTAAACCTGCTGTTTTTAGAACAGCAGGTTTTTTCTTTTTGTAAAAAATCAATTATAATGAGAAGTGGTTGAGTTTTATTTGGAAATGCTGAATCATACCTTTTATTAATGAAGAAAAAAATAGAGATTGAGGAAACAAAGGAAGGTTTTTCGATGATTAAACAAATAGGTGCCGCTTTGTTCCTGATTGTGCTGGTTGGATTTATCGTTTATAACGAGGTAGGAAAAGAAGAGACCGACACATCGGGCGAATTACAAGAATATGACGCTTCTGGTGATCCAAGCCAGGAAGGAACATCTATGACCCCTCCGAACGCGCCGTCTGGTTTACAAGTAGGAGATCAAGCCCCTGATTTCGAACTTGAAACACTTGATGGAGAAAGTGTAAAACTTTCTGAGTTAAAAGGGCAGAAGGTATTTCTTAATTTCTGGGCGACATGGTGTCCCCCGTGTAAAGAAGAAATGCCGGAAATGGAGAAATTTCATAACGAATACGGTGATGAAGTCGTTGTTTTAGCCGTTAATGCCACAGAGACAGAAAGCAATGAGAGTGATGTAGATAAGTACATTGAAGAAGAAGGATATACGTTCCCTGTATTGTTAGATAAAGACTCTGAGGTAAACAATGATTATCAAGCGATGTCTATTCCAACTACTTATTTTATTGGCACGGACGGTCAAGTTCAAGAACCTAGAAAAGTGGGACCAATGAGTTATGATTTCATGATTGAGATGAAAGATGCTCTAAATTAAGTATATTCGCGTAAAATATGGGAATCCTTTTTAGGTGAAGGAGTGGTTTCCATTGAGAAAGAAACAAAAAATAACTTATCAAGAACGAGTTCAGGAAAACATTAAAATGATTTTGCAAGATCAAAAGTTAATGGATCAGATTGAAGCTCGTATTGAAGAGCGGCATCATCAGCGCATAAAAAAAATTCCTTCTTAATTATGAGAAGGAATTTTTTTGTATAAATTAAGAAAAAGCTTCAAATGATAAATTGTGATGATTAATGAAGGAGGCGAGAGAGAATGTCAAAGCAAAAACCGAATCCAGACAATCGAGAAGATAATGTAGAACGTTTACAAGAAGCCGTTCAAAATACGATAGAAAATATTGAAGCTTCCCATGAAACAATGAGCATGGCTAATGAAAAAGACAAGGCTCAGATTGAGAGAAAAAATAAGAAACGAGAAGAATCCCTTGAAGCCATGAGACAAGAAATTAGTGATGAAGCTCGACATCAAGAATAAAAAACTGCTAAAGCCGCTCCTTTCCAAAGGACGGCTTTTTACTTGTCTAGGAAAATTATAAAATGCCAAGCTGTGGATATGTATATTTTTTAAATAGCGACATCCAGCTCCAGCGCCCAGGCACTTGCGTCATAAGCAATCCGCCCTGCGAAAGGGAAGGCCACCTTCCTTCGGCCGTTTTGCTTATGCGTTTCGTGTCTACAAGGGCTCTTGCGCCTTTGTTCTGGGCAAGTTCATCTACATCATCGAACGAGTATGATAAAATATAACGATGATGGAAGGACGGGATACATTGAAACATGCACTTTTAAAAAAATGGACGAACTTAGATGAAGAACCTCCTGTTTCTGAAGTTGACGTATTACGTTATTTAAACGATGAAGAAATAGAGGACATCCAATTAAAAGCTACACTTTACGTGACACTTGCTTATTATCGAATAAAAAGACATCCTACTCACGATAAGCTAGCTGATCAGTTTATAGACCAAGCTAGAGAGTTGGCACCTGGTCACAGTTTAGTAAATGAACTTTTTGCCTCCGTGCAAATGATGAGAGGTTATACGTTTCTAAAAGAACGCCCATTTGAACAATGGATATTGCATGAAACGGACCATAATTCAGCCAAAAGTAAAAAGGTCCAATCGATTTTATCTGATATCGATCAAATTATAGAGCAATGGAACCAAGACTTAGCTGAAAAGACACTTGTAGATGCTAAAAATTCTCACATCAAGCAGTACCAGGAGATCTATGATCATCTTCTTGAGCTTAGGGACACCCTGCTGGAGGCATTGGAGTCTATTCAGCAGCGGCGTATCTCTATCCCTGTTAAGGAAATCAATGAGGGGATCCGGAAGCTGACTGATGATCAAGATGAGCTCTATCAACGTTTACCTCGTTTATTAACAAATAAAAATAAAGATAATCCACTTGAACAGTTTGATCAAATGATAGGATTACACGATGTTAAGGCTTATATTAAGAAATATTATCAATTTCTAAAATATCAACAGCAGCGTAAGAGCTTAGGTTTTTCCATGGTAGACGAACCAGGGCTTCATATGATCATTACAGGCAACCCAGGTACAGGAAAAACGACAATCGCTCGATTGCTGGCCAGCATTTACTATGATTTAGGTATACTGGAAACGAAAGACGTCGTTGAAGTAAATCGTTCTCACTTAGTTGGATCTTATGTAGGACAAAGTGAAGAGAATACGATGAATTATGTAAAGCAAGCTGTAGGCGGTGTGCTTTTTATAGATGAAGCTTATAGCTTAAAAAGAGAAGGGCAGACAGGCAATGACTATGGACAGGCTGTAATTGACACTCTCGTGTCGGCCATGACTAGTAAAGAATATGGAGGTAAATTTGCCATTATTTTAGCTGGTTATCCAGAAGAAATGCGCCAATTCTTATGGGCAAACCCTGGGCTGCGCAGCCGCTTTCCAGAACAAAATCATATCCAGCTGCCCGACTATCAAACGAGAGAGTTACTTGATATTGCAGAATCTGTAGCGATAGAGAACGATTTCTTTTTCACTCAACAGGCTTTGCGTACCTTAGAAACTCAGATTGAGAATGAACGGGTAGACGAGTCTTTTGGTAACGCAAGAACTACACGGAACCTTGTTTTAAAAAATATTTTTCAAAAAGGAGCAGCTGACTCTTTAGCTGATAAACATCATTGGCTCGATCATATGCGAATTGATGAAAAAGACTTAAACTTTAATACAAGAGATGAGAGTGAGAAGCCATCACCATTAGACGAGCTTCATCGATTAATTGGATTAAAGAATGTAAAAGATGAAGTCCGAAAGTTATCTTCATTCGTTAAAGCTCAGCAAAAAAGAAAGGAACATGGACGGCCGATTGTCCCTATCCAGCTCCATTCTGTATTTTCAGGTAACCCAGGCACTGGGAAGACTACGGTCGCCGACATTTATGCACGGATTCTAAAGGAATGCGGGTTATTAAAAAGAGGACATGTTGTGGTTGTTTCTAGAGGCGACCTTGTGGCTGGGTATGTTGGACAAACAGCGATGAAGACGAAGAAGAAAGTTAGGGAAGCCCTCGGCGGCGTATTATTTGTTGATGAAGCTTATTCTCTTCATAGCAAGGGAAGGGATGATTTTGGTAAAGAAGCCATTGAAACTTTAGTGGATGAGATGACGAAGCATAATGAAAACCTCGTGGTTATTTTAGCAGGCTATCAATATGAGATGCAGCAACTGATTGAAAGCAATCCGGGTTTATCTTCACGTTTTAAAAAGTATTTGCACTTTCCTGATTACTCTGAAACAGAGTTATTAGAAATGGTTGTTTATATAACAGAACAGTATGAGTATGAAGTCGATGAACAAGCTAGACAATATCTACTCGATCAATTTAGACAGCACAACATTCGAGGCAATGGGCGTTTCATTAATAATATCGTTAATGAAGCGATTCAATTCCAATCCTATCGTTTTTTTGAAACGAATGAAGAGACTGAAATGAATCTATTGACAGAAGTTGATTGGCGTAAAGCTTGGCAGACTGTCCGGGGAGAGA
Source organism: Halobacillus andaensis (assembly GCF_014636475.1). Lineage (GTDB taxonomy): Bacteria > Bacillota > Bacilli > Bacillales > Halobacillaceae > Halobacillus_A > Halobacillus_A andaensis. The sequence continues at coordinate 580,326 of NZ_BMEL01000001.1, read as the reverse complement.
ATTAGAAAATGAAAATAAATGAAACTTCAATTAAGGTGCGTTACCAAGAAACAGATATGATGGGTGTGGTGTATCATGCAAATTACCTCGTCTGGTTTGAAATTGGAAGGACGGCGCTTATTGAGGATATGGGCTTTTTGTATCATGAGATTGAGAAACAAGGGGTGGTTTCTCCTGTGGTAGACGCAGCGGTACGTTTTAAACAGCCCGTTCGTTATGGCGACGATGTATTTGTGAAAACTTGGGTACATGATTATGACGGGTTACGCATTACGTACGGATATCAAGTGAAACACACAAGTGGAGAGGTGGCCGTAGAAGGGGAGACGAAGCACGTGATTGTTAAGAGAGAAAGTTTTCGCCCTGTCTCGATTCGAAAACATTTCCCCAAATGGCATGAAGCATATTTACATGCGATGGAAAAAACGGAGGAATAGTATGGCATTTGGAGTAAAACGAGAAGAACTCTTACAATGGAAGCGAAATGTAAAAGAAGGACGAATTTCTTTTCTCACGCATTATTGGCTGGATGACCGATTTCCGGGTTGTGATACCGTGACAAAAGTAGGGTGTTCCGATATAGAAAAGCTTTCTCATTGGGGCAAGCAATATGGACTCCAAAAAGAGTGGATCCATCACGATCCTTATCATCCACATTTCGATTTGTTTGGGCAGCGTCAATATGAAATTTTAAAACAAGAAAAGCAATGGGAACAAATTCAACGTTTCTCGCTTTTAGACAAATAAAAACGCCGCAGCCACTGCGGCGTTTATTCGTATATAAATTCTGGCTCCTGCCATTTTTCATCATATTGTACAGTGAGGGAATGACCTTCAAAATACCATTCATCATCGGCTTCTATAAAAAAAGTAATATTATTTACTTTATCTTCAGCGATCGGCTCAGCTGCATCCACTTGTTTAATCGCAAGTGATAAGCCGGGCTGCAAACCGCCAACGCCTCCGTACCGTACAAAAAAGCGTATAGAAGTTTCATCATTTAGTTCCAACTCTTCTTTATACCATTTCGCCGCTTCTTCTGTTACTTTTAAGTTCATAAGCTCATCTCCTACTTTAACTGAATCTGTTTCACCTGTTTCCTAAAAGCGCTCGTAATAAACCTATAAATCGCTCAGTTATCCTTTTTATCTTCACTTAGGGGGACAGGATCAAAGCCGCCTTTATGAAAAGGGTGGCATTTTAAAATTCTTCTTATGGTTAACCAGCTGCCTTTTATAAAACCGAACCTGCGAAAAGCTTCAATCCCATATTCAGAACAAGTTGGCACAAATCGGCAGCTTGGGGGAGTGAGTGGACTTACAAACCGTCTATAAAAAGCTATGATAGCAATCATGACATGTTTCATACGACCAGCCTTACAGCAACTCTTGTTTTTTATCGTAGCTTAGCGTTGCCACAGCATCGTGCAAGTGAATGGATTCTTCATTGCGGCACTGTACAGTAAAGGCTTCAACGAAATCATATTCATATAGGTCTGCAGCGACAAGACGAACGATGTCTTCGACGAACCTCGGATTCTCATAAGCTTGTTCTGTCACCATTTTCTCATCCGGACGCTTCAGAACAGGGTGAATTCTTGCACTAGCGTTACTTTCAGCAGCTTCTAATAAAGCGGCCTTCCAGTCCATTTTTTGTTCATCAAAATCTTCGGTTAGTTTCACTTCCATTGTGACATTTCCACGCTGGTTATGAGCACTGTATTCGCTTATTTCTTTTGAACATGGACATAGCGTCGTAATCTTACCAGTTAAGCTTACAGTTACATCATAGCCTGTATTCTGATCGTATTTAACTTGAATCGTGGCATCCGCATGATTCATCCCAGCCAGCTGAGAATAAGGTCCTTTTCTTTCGAAAAACCAGGGGAACGATACTTCAACTTCAGCATCCTCTTGCTTAAGTCGGGAAGCAAGCTCTGCTGTAAAGCTTTTTAACGTTTCGATGTCTATAGCGAATCCTTCGTGATGATATTTGTCTAGTTGTTCAGTAAAACGGCTCATGTTCGTCCCTTTACTTCCTTGTGCAATAGACGATCCAAAACTAAACGTCCCAATGGTCGTTTGAATTTCTGGCGTTAATTGACTTGGAATGGTAATCGGATGCTTAACATTCGAAATACCTACCATGTCTATATTGAAAAGAAAATCTTTTTTAGAGTTTTGTAAATCTGCCATTTTTTCTTTTTCAATCGGCTTAGTTCTAGGACCTGGATCGACTGATCCAAATAGTTTATGACGATCCTCTTTTGGAGGAAGCTGTTTTGTTTTATTTAATTCTGCTTGATTCATAATATAGGCTCCTTTCAGACCAGCTCTATAAAACAAAGTATACAATATGTAAATAAGTTAATAAAATTTATTGCTTTTATAATGCGCCTCACGAAACTGATTATACACACATAGAGAAACCTACGACAACAACGTTGCCGCAGGTTTTATTGGTGATGGAATAAATTTTCCTACATCCAAGTAATTTTTGGCTCTGTCTTATTCATAATTCGTTTGATATTTGTTCTATGGCGATAGATCACAAAAATAGTCATAATGGCGATCACAACTGCTAAGCCATACTCTCCCAGTAACAAGGCTACGATAAAAGTAACCAATCCTGTAACCATGGAAGAGAGAGAGACATATTTAGTCAAATAAAGAAGCAAGAAAAATGTTCCTAATAGGATGCCAAAAACAAGTGGATTGACTCCTAAAATAACCCCTCCGGAAGTAGCTACAGCTTTTCCACCTTTAAATCCTGCAAATACTGGATACATGTGTCCGATAACTGCAAAGATTCCAATGACAAGAGTGATCACTTCTGCGCCAAACAGTAAAGGAAGAACGGTAGCGACGGTACCCTTTAGAATATCTGCAATGGTTACGATGAGACCTGCTTTAAAGCCAAGTACCCTAAAGGTGTTTGTCCCACCTAAATTTCCACTCCCATGTTCTCTTATATCAATGCCATACCCCAATTTACCAACAATAAGACCAGAGGGAATTGCTCCTAATAAATAAGCCAAAATGATAAAAATAATGTATTCCATGTAGTACAACTCCTTACGTCTTTGTTATTAGTTTATCATTATATTAGTTTTGAAAGAACAATAATCTTAACTATTTTCACTAATCTTACGTGTAGAAAAGTCACCATAACTTGATTTTCTCGCTCATACTCGCTTTTCTACTTACATAACGTTTCATTAAAAGCCATTCGAGAATTAAATGATGTAATCTCCGTTAAAATCGGCTTAAAAATTTAAACGTAAATTTAGGGAAGATTAAGATATAGGAAATATCACCAGTGGCTTTCCGACTCGATTTACATACAACACTGGCAATAGCTGCTACGAACATGGTCCAGCCGTATTATTAGCCAGCTATAGCTGGTGTCAAAATGCGATGGTGTGGAGCAGTATATCTGAAGAAAAAATAAATAAAGCGTTACGAGGTTTAGCTAAAATCTACGATCCTAAAGTTTATGACGGATATTTGAATGGGGAAGCCTATGACTGGGGGCGCAATCCGTATTCCGCAGGATGCTTCACTCTTTTCGCACCTTATCAAGAGGAAGATTTTGCTAATTCTTTATTTTCTCCTGAAGGAAGAGTTCATTTTGCTGGAGAACACATTTCAAGCTATCACGGATGGGTGGAGGGAGCTATTGAAACCAGCAACTGAAATAAACAATAGATAAAGTAGACCTGTAATAATAATCCATATTACAGGTTTATTAATGTGGATGACATGTTTTATTTTTTGACATATGAAATGTATACATTAGAATATTGAATGTACAAAGAATATTAAAAATGCACAAATTGCTTAATAACAAAGAATAAAGGGTTTACATGAGAGTCAATTTTTTCAAATTTTAGGTTAATTGTAAATTTATTACTTGTGTAATCGATCCCAATATTTTAATGTAACGAGAGTAGTATTTTGAAGAAACAGAAAAATTGAAATAAAGTATTTTGAAAGTGGAGGAAAAGCTATTGGATTCTATGTCGTTTATCTTATTTGGGTCAACGGGTGATTTAGCCAAAAGGAAAATTTACCCAGCTTTATACAATTTATTTATAGATAAATCCATGCCTGCTTCCTTTTCTGTTGTAGGTTTAGGCCGGAGAAATTGGTCTCATGAGGAACTTCAAAGAAATGTAGAGGATGCTGTACGTACGTTTTCTAGAAATCCTGTTGATGAAGAAGTTATGGAGAAGTTTCTTCAAACCTTTCGCTATCACCCTCTAGATGTTACGAAGCCAGAGGCCTATGAAGATCTTTATCAATACGTTCAAAAACGAGAAGAAGAATTAAACATTAAAGACAATCGCATGTTCTATCTTTCTGTATCCCCTAAATTATTTGACGTCATCATTACCAACGTTAAAAACAGCGGGTTAAGTGATACACAAGGGTGGAAACGATTGATTATTGAGAAACCCTTCGGTCACGATCTAGAATCGTCAAGAGAACTAAACCGAAAAATCAGCACGGTATTTGACGAAAAAGAAATTTATCGTATTGACCATTACTTAGGAAAACCGATGGTTCAAAATCTTGAAGCTCTTGAGCACTCTAATCCCGTTCTGCAAGCTTTATGGAATAAAAAGTACATTGCTAATATGCAAATAACAGCTAGTGAAATTGTCGGAGTAGAGGAAAGAGCAGGATATTATGATAAAGTGGGTGCCATCCGTGACATGGTGCAGAACCACATGTTACAGCTAATAATGATGACGGCAATGCGCCTTCCTAACGAAATTAATGCTGAGAACATACGAAATGAAAAGAAAAAAGTGATGGAAGCTCTCCGTCCCTTATCGAAAGAGGATGTAGCAAAAAACGTAGTCCGTGGTCAATATGGTCCAGGGATTGTAAATGATGAACATGCTCAAGGTTACTTAGATGAAGAAGGAATTGAGGATGATTCAAAAAACGATACGTACATTGCCGCTCGTCTTTGGATCGATAATGATTTTTGGAAAGGCGTCCCTTTCTATATTCGGACAGGAAAGCGGATGAAAGAAAAATCTACTCGAATTGTGATGGAGTTTAAGAGCCCTTATGGAAGAAGGTACGAAGACCAGGACTTAGAACCGAACCTTCTCATTATTGAAATTAGCCCGAACAAAGGGGTCACACTGCAATTAAACAGTAAAAATTCGTTAAACAATGGTAAACTCGAGCCTGTTCATATAAACTTTTCTAAGGATCAAAGAGACTTGCCAGAAGCTTACGAATTATTACTGTTGGATGCGATGCGTGGGGACCAAACCTACTTTGCTCACTGGGACGAAGTTGAAATGTCATGGGAATGGGTGCAGCCGATTTTGGATGTATATGAACAGGACGAAGCGCCCTTGTACCTCTACGAAGCAGGATCAATGGGACCAAAAGCTGCAGATCGATTAATTCACGAAGATGGGTTTCAATGGTGGTAATTAGCGAACGCATACTTTAAATACATGTAAATATTGTAACAACTATCAAAGGAGATGAAGGTTTTGAAACAGGAAATTGGTGTAATCGGCCTAGCGGTCATGGGAAAGAATTTAGCATTAAACATTGAGAGCAGAGGGTATTCTGTAGCGGTGTACAACCGTACAAAAGAAAAAACAGACGATTTTCTTAATCAGGAAGCATCTGGAAAAAACTTCAAAGGCGCAGAAACAATTGAAGAATTCGTCTCTTCTCTAGAAAAGCCAAGAAAGATTCTTCTTATGGTTAAAGCGGGACCAGCTACAGATGCAACCATTGAATCCTTATTGCCTCACTTAGACAAAGGGGACATCTTAATTGATGGAGGAAATACATTCTACCAAGATACGATTCGCAGAAATAATGAACTTAAAGAGTCAGGTGTTCACTTCATAGGTACAGGAGTATCAGGTGGAGAAGAAGGGGCATTAACAGGACCATCGATCATGCCTGGCGGCCAAAAGGAAGCTTATGAGCATGTGAAGCCGATTCTAGAAGCTATTGCTGCAAAAGTAGATGAAACGCCTTGTACGACCTATGTAGGTCCAGATGGTGCGGGCCATTATGTTAAAATGGTGCATAACGGGATTGAATATGGAGATATGCAGTTAATATCTGAAGCTTATTTCATCCTCAAAAATGTACTAGGACTTTCAGCACAAGAACTGCACGAAGTCTTCTCTGAGTGGAACCAGGGAGAATTGGACAGCTACCTTATTGAAATTACAGCGGATATCTTTACGAAGACAGATGAGGAATCAGGTAAGCCTCTCGTTGATGTAATTCTAGATACAGCAGGTCAAAAAGGTACAGGGAAATGGACAAGCATTAGCTCTTTAGAACTAGGTGTGCCGCTCCCAGTGATCACAGAATCTGTATTTTCTAGATTTATCTCTGCAATGAAAGAAGAACGGGTGAAAGCAAGTAAGATTCTAAGCGGACCAGAACAGAAGCCATTTACTGGTGATAAGAAAGCGGTTATTGAGTCGATCCGTAAAGCATTGTATATGAGTAAAATCGTTTCCTATGCCCAAGGGTTCGCTCAAATGCGCTCAGCTTCTGAACATTATGACTGGAACTTGCAGTATGGCGATATTGCTATGATCTTCCGTGGAGGATGCATTATTCGCGCTCAATTCCTTCAAAAAATTAAAGAAGCCTATGACCGTGAAAGCGATCTAGACAATTTATTGCTTGACCCATACTTTAACGATATAGCACAAAATTATCAGTCCAGCCTTCGAGAAGTGCTTTCATTAGCGATCGAGCGCGGTGTGCCTGTACCAGCTTTCTCAAGTGCCCTTGCGTACTATGACAGCTACCGTACAGAAACTCTGCCAGCAAATCTCTTGCAGGCTCAGCGTGATTATTTTGGAGCTCACACGTATCAAAGAATTGATAAAGAAGGAACGTTCCATACAGAATGGATGGAAAAATAATAGATGTAAAAAAAGGATGGCACAAGGCATCCTTGCAGACTGTCGAGAAAGTTCTCGGCAGTCTTATTTTTTGTCTTCTCTCTGAGAATTCAAATTCATTTTTCGTTACCCTAAAATTAGAAACTTAAGAGGCGGTATAGAAAGGGAAGGATCTTGGTCGCTAATGATGGCTGCTTGCCCAGAACATGAAAAAGATTGTCCTCCACCTCACAAGGGTGAGCTAGGTGAAGGAGTGTCTTAAAGAAATTCCAAGGAGCGAGCTCCCTTCCACTCCTGCGGAAGAACGAGTGAGTCGAGATCGCCGAGCGTGGGTTTCGCGAGGAAGCTCGGGCGCTCGTCCGCGGAAAGGGAAGGGGAATTCGCTCCTGGCGGCAATAAAAAAAGGATGGCACATGGCCATCCTTTTTTTATTGATCTTTATCAAACAAAAGAACTCGTGCTGGCGAAGCATCGGTACCTACAAGCTTCATCGGAGCAGCAATCATTTGATAAGATTTTTCATCAACGTCTTTTAATCTTAAGCCTTCAATTACAATAATATCAGCAGCAAACAATGACTTATGAGTTGGGTGCTCAGGCTGACTCCTTTCGATACCAAGCGAATCAATTCCTACACCGCGAATGTTTTTCTCAGCTAAAAACTTAGCTCCATCTTCTTTTAAATAAATGAATTCAAAGTTAAATTCATCTTCGAAAGAATTGCGTGTCTTAAACAAAATAAAATCATTTTTTTGGATGTCTAATTCCTCAAGGTCCTGCTTCGTAATTCCATCCTCAACGTGAGTGAGGTCAAATACTTTTGCTTCCCCGATCAGCTTATTCATAGAAATGGATTCAAACGTGTCACCGTCATTCACCATATGTAGCGGCGCATCAATATGCGTGCCTGTGTGAGCATCTAAATCTAAGCGCGATTCTGTTACATGCCCATTTGTATTGCTCTTAAAGTTCGGCTGCTTCTCTGGTTTGTTCTTATAAACCGGCATTCCTTCGTAAACTGGTTGTGTAATATCGATCATCTTCATGAAAAAACTCCTCTCTGAATACTTAACTTATTGGATTCAACTTCTATTCTTACATTGTTTTTAATGAGTAGCAAATGAAAGGGAGGTCACTTACTTATTTGCAGGAATTTCAACACCCTTGTCGAATATAGTAATTGGAAGCAGCAAGGAGCGTGAATGCATGAAACAAGGAGAGTTATTTGATTTTGTCGGAGAAAACCTTGACCCCTTATATAATGAGCTTGAAAAACTAGCGCAGGGGACACCATCAGTCATGATAGCGAATTATAAAATACGGAAAAATAGTTTCGGTATTTTTGAGATTGAAGGGGATGGCGTTTTTGATTGTGCCAGCTCCCTTGAACAATGCTACAAATACTTGCGTTTATCTATAAAATAAGATTAAAGAAGAATAAGATGAGGTATACACCATTGTAATTATAAAATGACGAGGTGTATATTATGTGGCTTAACCATTCTTATTTTAAATACATGACAGGATTTATTTTAGCATTAATCAGCATTTATTTATTAAGCCTGCTTGACGCTTTTGCGCCCATTGGAACGATCATCAGTACCTTATTTTATCCGATCCTTATCGCAGGCTTTTTTTATTACATATGTAGTCCAATTGTTCAGCTTCTTAGTAAAGTAAAGTTTATCCCGCGTACTTTGGCTATCCTTATCGTCTATGCGTCAGCTGCGGGCCTGTTCTATTTATTGTATCGCCTATTAGCTGCTACCATTCAATCTCAAGTATCCAACCTATCTTCTAATCTTCCAGAAGATCTAAAAAAGTCTGCACAGGAAGCGGAGAAGACCATTGAAGAGAACGATATGGGTGTGGTTTCTCTAAGCAGCATTCGACAGAAAGCGACGAGCTTCTTCAGTGACTTAGCAAGCGCCGCTGGAGACCATGCCACTGAAATATTTTCTGCCATCACTGGTGCTGCCACTGTACTAGTAGTCGTTCCATTCGTACTCTTTTTCCTTTTAAAAGATGGTCATCGACTGCTTCCATTTTTAATGAATTTTATTCCCGCTAAGCATCAAGAAGAAGGAAAAAAGATTTTAAAAAACATTGACCAAACTCTGGGGGCTTATATCATTGGTCAGATTACCGTTGCTTTTACCGATGGCGTATTAATGTATATTGGGTACCTTATTATTGGAATTGATTATGCTTTAGTACTAAGTATCTTTGTGTTTTTAACAGCGGTTGTTCCGTTCTTTGGGCCTTTAATTGGGGTGCTGCCTGCTGTTGTCGTTAGTTTAACGCAAGATCCTGCTATGGTTATATATGTTTTTATTGTTCTTATTGTAGTACAGCAGCTTGAAGGCAACATTGTAGCTCCAGTTGTCTTAGGGAACCGATTAAATGTACATCCGCTTACTATTATACTATTATTAATCGTTGCCGCTGCGTTGTATGGTTTTATCGGGATGCTGATTGCGGTACCACTTTACGCTGTTTTAAAAGTAACGCTTAAAAATCTTTATCACTTCTATCGTTTACGGAGAATTCAAACGTGACGAAAGGTTGAGATGTTTCGATTTACGAAAAGTTGGGGAATATATTGTTGATATTTGTTATACAGGGGGAACGACATGATTACTTTTAAGGATGTTACAAAGACATATCCAGATGGAACAACCGCACTTAAATCGATTAATTTAAGTGTAAATGAGGGTGAATTATTAACTTTAATTGGGCCCAGCGGGTGTGGAAAAACTACAACAATGAAAATGATTAACCGTTTAATCGAACCGACAGACGGAGAAGTTTTCATACATAATAAAAACATTAAAGAGTACAACATTCACGAACTGCGTTGGAACATTGGTTATGTATTACAAGAAATTGCTCTATTTCCACATATGACGATTGAAGAAAATATATCCATCGTGCCAGAAATGAAAAAGTGGGACAAAAAAGATTTATCAAACAGAATAGATGAGCTGATGTCAATGGTAGGTCTTGATCCATCGAAGCATCGCAAACGGAAACCGAGTGAGCTATCAGGGGGACAGCAGCAGCGTGTAGGGGTATTGCGTGCGCTAGCAGGTGATCCCGATATCATTTTAATGGATGAACCATTTAGTGCGCTTGATCCTATTAGCAGAGAACAATTACAAAAAGATATTCTGTCTCTTCACAAAAAAATAAAGAAAACCATTGTCTTTGTGACGCATGACATCGATGAAGCGATGGCGATGGGGGATCGTGTATGCCTGATGCAGGAAGGGGAAATCGTTCAAGTTGATAAACCCCAACAGTTAATTTTACATCCAGCAAACGACTTTGTAGAAAGCTTTATTGGCGAAAGAAAATCTCCTTGGCAAACGGCTGTTGACGTTATTATTGATCAAACGAACAAGCATGTTTTTTCTTCACAACAATACGAAGAAAAGTCAATTCCAGATCAAGAAGCGTACGTGGTCAAACATTCAGATGGATCAATGGCGTTTGGCGTCTATAATGGAAAGAAAGTAGACATGCCTGTGATTGAACATGGAAAGACATTAGCGGAAGCGATGGAGGATTTCAATCAAGTCAACTATCCTTTGCTCCCTGTGACTCGAAACCATTCTGTAATTGGAACACTTTCTTATAAAGACATGGTGCTGCACCTGCAGAAGCAAATGAAAACGAATGACGAGGTGACTCGCCCATGAATGAATTTTTTAATGTGTTTCAAGCACGTCAGGACATTTTCATTGAAAAAGTTTGGGAGCATCTGCAAATTTCGATTATCGCACTCGTCATTGCCACGTTAATCTCCGTCCCTTTAGGATTACTATTAACGAGAAAGAAACAATTAGCTGAACCGATCATAGGGGCAACAGCAATACTGCAAACGATTCCTAGTTTAGCTGTACTCGCCTTCCTTATTCCTTTTTTTGGAATCGGCCAAACACCAGCGGTCATTGCGTTAACGGCTTATGGTTTACTTCCGATATTAAGAAACACGTATACAGGAATAAAAGAAGTAAACCCAGCTTTACGAGAAGCGGCAACAGGGATGGGGATGAATTCATTCCGCCGCCTCTCTAAGATTGAACTGCCGCTGGCTATGCCTGTTATCATGGCAGGTATTCGCACCTCGATGGTTTTAATTGTCGGAACTACAACGATCGCTGCTTTAATCGGTGCTGGAGGACTTGGCGATTTAATTTTACTAGGTTTAGACCGCGGAGGAGATGTAAATTTAATTTTACTTGGCGCGATTCCGGCTGCTATTCTAGCTATTGCATTAGATTTAATCCTGCGTTTATTTGAACGTACGTCAGCAAAATCAGGGTTTCGTTCCCTTGTCAGTTTACTTGTCATCGCGGCACTCGTAGCTTTAGGACCATTGGCATTCGGCGGTAAAATTCAAAATGACATTACCATCGGTGCAAAATTAGGGTCTGAACCTGCTATTCTAATCAATATGTATAAACTGCTCATTGAAGAGGAAACAGACCTGAGTGTAGGTTTAGAAGAGAACCTCGGAAAAACCGACCTTGTGTTTGGTGCACTCCAAGAAGGAAGCATTGACATGTATCCAGAGTTCACAGGAACAGCCATCGTTTCATTATTAGAAAGTGAAGCTGAGAGTAACGATGAAGGGGAAGTTTACGAACAGGCAAAAGAAGGGATGTCCGAAGAATTTAATCTTGCCTTCTTAGAGCCTATGAAATTTAACAATACGTATGCTGTAGCTACAACGCAAGAAACAGCTGAACAATATGACCTTGAAACGATTGGCGATCTTAGAGCCGTAGAAGATGAAATTACGGCAGGGTTTACTCTTGAATTCAACGATCGCCAGGACGGTTACCAAGGAATGAAAGAATTATACGGGTTAGATCTTGGTGAGGTTAGAACCATGGATGCCGGGTTAAGGCAAGGAGCTATTGAGAGCGGGGAAGTTGATATTATCGACGCGTATGCGACAGACAGCTATATGATCGATCTTGATCTAACCGTTCTTGATGATCCAGAGAATTTATTCCCACCTTACCAGGGCGCCCCGCTTATGAGAGAAGAAACGCTAGAACAATATCCTGAAATTGAAGATGCTTTAAACCAATTAAGCGGTCAAATCTCTGACGATGAAATGAGAGAAATGAACTATCAAGTAGATTTTGATGATCGTGATCCTGAGGAAGTAGCTCGAGAGTATTTAACGGACAATGGTTTTTTAGAAGAATAGGAGGTATCATATATGTTTGAAAATCCAAGCCAGGAAGTATTACGCACTCTACTAAAAGAGTCTAAAACAATTGCAGTCGTAGGATTATCTAATAAAGCTTACCGAACGTCTTATCAAATTAGTGAGGCTATGAAGCAAGCTGGGTATAAAATCATTCCCGTAAACCCTGAAATTAAAGAATCTCTAGGTGAAAAAGCCTATGCTTCTCTTCATGAGATAGAAGAACCCATTGATATTATTAATGTCTTTCGCCGTTCAACGTTTCTTCCTGAACTTGCGAAAGAAGCGAAAGATATAAAAGCCAAAGCTTTCTGGACCCAACAAGGTGTCTATCACAACGATGTCCCCGCCATTTTAGAAGGAAGTGGTAAGGAAGTGATCATGAATAATTGCATTAAAGTGACACATGCTCTTCTCAAATAAATTCAATAATTTATTAAAATCCCTGTTTTTACAGGGGTTTTTTCGTGTATGATAATGAAAATGGATTTGCGTCTTTTCGTAAAACCGCTACAATGTAACAAGTGATGTTTTTAAATGTACGTTTACAGTTGGGAACATTTGTTCTATTATAGTAGTAGGTTTTGTCGTGTAGAAAGGAGCCGATGGAAAATTGTCGAGTCAAAATCAAGTTTATTCAGATGATTCCATACAAGTATTAGAAGGATTGGAGGCCGTACGTAAGAGACCTGGAATGTATATAGGGTCTACCGATCAACGCGGCCTTCATCATCTTGTCTATGAGATTGTAGACAACTCAGTAGATGAAGCATTAGCTGGGTTTGGTAAACAATTAACGGTTACTCTTCATCGTGATGGGAGTGTTTCTGTGGCAGATGAAGCCCGCGGGATGCCTACAGGGATGCACCAGACAGGAAAGCCCACTCCAGAGGTTATACTAACTGTCCTTCACGCTGGAGGTAAATTTGGACAAGGCGGCTATAAGTCAAGCGGGGGATTGCACGGGGTTGGCGCTTCTGTCGTGAACGCCTTATCAGAGTGGCTGGAAGTGCATATATGCCGTGACGGTGAGAAATTTTATCAAAGGTTTGAAAATGGCGGAGTTCCAGTTACTTCCCTTGAGAACAGAGGGCCAACAAGAAAGTCAGGGACAACAATTCACTTTAAACCGGACTCTTCTATTTTTTCGGTTACAAAATTTAATTACGAAACGCTCTCTGAACGTCTTAGAGAAGCAGCTTTCCTTCTCAAAGGTTTTAAAATCAAATTAAAAGATGAACGGGAAGGATTGGAAGACTCCTATCAATTCAACGATGGAATTGAGTCTTTTGTATCTTACTTAAATGAAGAAAAAGATACGCTTCATCCGGTCGTTTCTTTTGAAGGAGAGCATGCCCAAATCGAAGTAGATTTTGCCTTTCAATTTAATGATGGCTTCACTGATAGCATTCTTTCATTCGTTAACAATGTCCGAACGAAAGATGGCGGAACTCACGAGTCAGGGGCGAAGTCAGCGATTACAAGAGTTTTTAACGATTACGCCAGACGTGCGCAGCATCTGAAAGAGAAAGATAAAAACCTTGAAGGTAATGACATTCGTGAAGGGTTTACTGCGATTATCTCCGTTCGTATTCCTGAGGAATTATTACAATTTGAAGGACAGACGAAAAGTAAGCTAGGTACGTCAGAAGCTCGCTCTTCTGTTGACGCGGTAGTAGCCGAACAGCTATCTTATTTTCTTGAAGAGAACCCCGATGTGTCATCGATGCTCGTAAAAAAAGCCATTCGAGCTAAAGAAGCTAGAGAAGCGGCAAGAAAAGCTCGAGAGGATGCGCGTTCAGGGAAAAAACGCAAGCGAAAAGATGCTTTACTAAGCGGAAAGTTAACACCGGCTCAGTCTCGTAATGCTGAGAAGAATGAGCTTTATTTAGTTGAGGGTGATTCTGCTGGTGGTTCAGCAAAGCAAGGTCGTGACCGAAAGTTTCAAGCTGTTCTCCCTTTACGAGGTAAAGTCATTAACACGGAAAAAGCAAAAATTGCAGATATATTTAAAAACGAAGAAATCTCTACGATTATTAATACAATTGGAGCGGGAGTAGGCGGAGATTTTGACGTTGAAGATTGTAATTATAATAAAGTTGTCATTATGACGGATGCGGACACAGACGGAGCGCATATTCAAGTCCTATTGCTCACTTTCTTTTATCGTTATATGCGACCGTTAGTGGAGTCCGGTAAAGTATTTATTGCTCTTCCTCCTTTGTATAAGGTATCAAAAGGAAAAGGGAAGAAAGAAAAGACCGAGTACGCCTGGGATGAAGAAGGCATGCAAAAGATTATAAAAGAGTTTAAAAATGGCTATACGATCCAGCGTTATAAAGGTCTCGGCGAGATGAATGCCGAGCAGCTGTGGGAAACCACGATGAATCCAGAAACTAGAACATTGATTCGGGTGACTATAGATGATTTAGCACGCGCAGAACGTCGAGTAACAACGTTGATGGGTGATAAAGTCGAACCTCGCCGTAAATGGATTGAATCCCACGTAGCTTTCGGTCTTGAAGACGAAGCGAATATTTTAGAAAATGAGAAAATCGAGAAGTAAAAGGGGGATTTTCTGTTGGCTGAGGCAGAGAAGTATTTAGATTTACCATTAGAGGAAGTACTAGGCGATCGATTTGGACGCTATAGTAAATACATCATTCAAGAGCGGGCTTTACCTGATGCTAGAGACGGGTTAAAGCCCGTTCAGCGCCGTATACTGTATGCGATGCATCAAGAGAAGAATACCCATGATAAAGCTTACCGTAAGTCAGCTAAAACGGTAGGTACGGTGATTGGTAACTACCATCCTCACGGTGATACGTCGGTTTATGATGCAATGGTGCGGTTAAGTCAGAATTGGAAAGTGAGAAAATCACTTGTTGAAATGCACGGAAACAACGGAAGCGTTGACGGAGATCCACCGGCAGCTATGCGTTATACTGAGGCAAGATTATCAAGTATTTCTTCTGAATTGTTAAGAGATATTGAAAAAGATACGGTTGAACACATTCCTAACTTTGATGATACGATTCATGAGCCTACCGTTTTACCTGCCAAGTTTCCTAATTTATTAGCAAATGGAGCTACCGGTATATCAGCAGGTTATGCGACAGAGATCCCTCCTCATAATCTTGGGGAAGTGATTGATGCGGTGATTATGAGAATTGATAAACCTGCATCCTCAGTAGAGGAATTAATGACGAAAATAAAAGGTCCAGATTTTCCTACCGGAGGAATTCTTCAAGGAATTGAAGGGCTGAAAAAAGCATATGAGACAGGCAAAGGGAAAATCATTCTAAGAGGTAAAGCTTACATTCAAACGGTACGAGGCGGCAGAGAACAAATCGTCATTGATGAAATTCCTTATGAAGTCAATAAAGCAACGCTTGTGAAACGTATGGATGAGTTACGAATCGATCGAAAGGTTGAAGGGATCTCTGAAGTGCGGGATGAGACGGACCGTACAGGGATGAGAATCGTTGTGGAGTTAAAGAAAGATGCTAACAGTGAAGGTGTCTTAAATTACTTATACAAGCATACAGACTTGCAAATTACGTATAACTTTAACATGGTGGCCATCTATGGTCGTACTCCAACGCTGTTGAGCTTGCCTCAAATGTTAGATGCGTACATTGCTCACCAAAAGGAAGTCGTAACTAGACAATCCATATTTGACTTAAACAAAGCTCAAAAAAGAGCCCATATTGTCGAAGGATTAATTAAAGCGATCTCTATCTTAGATGAAGTCATTGCTACGATTCGTGCTTCAAAAGATAAAGCTGATGCTAAACACCAGTTAATTCAAGCGTATGGATTTACGGAAGAACAAGCGGAGGCCATTGTTACTTTACAGTTATACCGTTTAACGAATACCGATATCACAGAATTGCAAAAAGAAGCCGAAGAGCTTAATAAACAAATTGAGTACCTACAAACCCTTCTAGCGAGTGAAAGTAAACTATTCAATGTCATTAAAGCGGACCTTCGCTCAATGAAAAAGAAATATGCGGATGACCGTATGACGAAAATTGAAGAAAAGGTTGAAGAATTAAAGGTAGATTTAGAAGTAACCGTAGCAAGTGAAGATATTGTCGTTTCTGTAACGAAAGATGGGTATGTAAAGCGGACAAGTTTACGTTCCTATGGAGCTTCTAATGGCGAAGACCTTGCGTTAAAAGATGGCGATCACGTCCTGCGGCTGCTTGAAATCAATACCACAGATACGATTTTATTATTTACGAACTTAGGGAAATATCTATACCTGCCTGTTCATAAGCTCCCGGATATTCGTTGGAAAGATCTTGGCCAGCATATTGCTAATATCGTTTCAATTGATAAAGAAGAGTATTTAATCGATGCCATCCCGATTCGCGAATATAAAGATGATCAGTACTTGTTGTTTTTCACGAAAAACGGCATGGTTAAGAAAAGTGAGCTCACTCTCTATCAAGCGACGCGCCACTCCAAGCCTTTAATTGCTGTTAATTTAAAAGGGGACGATGAAGTCGTAGATGTTCATTTAACCGATGGACATTCCGATCTATTTATCGCCTCTAATAAAGCGTATGGCTTATGGTATCATGAAGAAGAAGTCAATACCGTAGGACAACGAGCGTCTGGTGTTAAGGCCATTCAATTAAAAGATGGAGAACGAGTGGTATCAGGACAAGTTTTTGACGCAGAAGCAGATCCATCCTTATTGCTGACAACCCATAGAGGTGCGGTGAAGAGGATGCGACTTAAAGAATTCGAACGCACATCTCGAGCCAAACGCGGCGTCATTATGCTGCGTGAGTTAAAGAAAAATCCACATGAAGTGGTTGATCTTCACGCTGTATCCAATCAAGATACAATAGTTGTCAAGACTGTAAAAGATAAGCTGTTAACTGTTCAACCTATGGACTTTAAGGCAAACGACCGTTACAGTAACGGCTCTTACGTACTCGATGTCGAGCAAAGCGGAGAGGTTACGGAGACATGGATTGAACCTAAATACGAAAAACCATTTATTATAGAAGAAACTTAGTATTCTAGACTCTTCCTTTCTCAAAGGGAGAGTCTTTTTTGTTTACTCTACTTTAAAAAATGGGAAATGTTGTGTTTTTAAAAAAATATGATAAGATGAATATATATTCAGTTTGAGGGGATGGTGTATGTTAAATTTAAGAGACCGAATTATCGAGCAATCACTGGATTTATTTGACCAATATGGTTTTCATGGCGTTACAGTAAAACAAATCGTAGAGGCTTCTCAAACATCAAAAGGCGGATTTTATCATCACTTCCAATCTAAAGATGAACTTCTTTTCGTCATTCACGATGCTTTCATTACATATGTATCAAAAGAAGCAAAGCGTGCCACCAAAACACACACTTCACCTATTGATAAAATCCAAGAGATTACGAGAGTCTTCGTGAAGGTATTTGACCTCTACAAACCCCATCTTTCCGTTTTCTATCAGGAAAGTAAATACTTAAAGCCGGAGTATGAAAAGCAAATTAAGCAAAAACGAGATGAGTTTAAAGATTTAATTCTGCAAGTGATCATAGAAGGACAGCAGTCCGGACATTTCAGAAAAGAACTGCCTCCATCTCTAACAAGTATGGCCATTTTAGGAATGGTAAACTGGATGTATAAATGGTATCGACGTGATGGTGAATATTCCATCGATGAAATTGCAGACGTGTTTATCGATCTTATTCTTCACTCCCTGCTGCCATCCAATAAATCAGCTGCTTATCAAGATCAAATGTTACACATCCCTTTTTTTTACGAACGTAAGTAAACGCTTACATTTATTTTTGCCCAATACAGACCAACCAGTCGGTCTTTAAACGAGGGGGAAACTTTATGAATTTCGAGTTAACGAAAGAACAAGAGATGACAAGAAAAATGGTGAGAGACTTTGCGGATGGAGTCATACGGCCACGTGCGATTGAGATTGATCAAAAAGCTGAATTTCCTGAAGATATTTTTAAAGAAATGGGTCAATTAGGGCTGCTCGGTATTCCGTTTCCTGAGGAATATGGCGGAGCAGGAGGAGATACGGTGACGTACGCTTTAGCCGTGGAGGAAATCGGGAAAGTGTGTGGGTCCACTGGGTTAAGTTATGCAGCTGCCGTTTCACTTGGGGCGAGTCCGATTTATTATTTCGGTACAGAGGATCAAAAACAAGAATTTCTTATCCCTTTAGCCAAAGGGGAAGGTTTAGCCTCATTTGGTTTAACTGAGCCGAATGCCGGGTCAGATGCAGGAGGAACAAAAACAAGAGCTGAACTGCAAGGAGATCATTATGTTATAAATGGAGAAAAATGCTGGATTACCAATGCCGAATATGCGAGATCCATTACAGTAACTGCAGTGTCTGGTAAGCGGGACGATGGGAAAAATATCATTTCTGCATTCATCATTCCTAAAGATACACCAGGCATGAAGATTACAAGTCCATACGAAAAGATGGGCGTGAGAGGGTCGAACACGTCAGAAATCATTTTAGAAGATGTTCGCGTACCGAAACAAAATATTTTAGGAGATCCCACAGGAGGATTTAAACAATTTCTTTATACATTAGATGGAGGACGTATTTCCATCGGTGCGCTGGCCGTTGGAATCGCTCAAGCTTCCTTAGATAAAGCATTAGCTTACGCTAAAGAAAGAAAGCAGTTTGGCCAGTCGATTTCTAACTTTCAAGCCATTCAATTTAAACTTGCTGATATGGCCATGGAAGTTGAGCTAGCTCGAAACATGGTATTAAAAGCGGCTTGGCTGAAGGATCAGAAAAAAAACTTTTCTAAAGAAGCAGCTTATGCCAAACTATTTGCTTCTGAAACTAGCTTTCGTTCAGCAAACCAGGCGATTCAGATTCACGGTGGTTACGGTTACATGCAGGAATATGAAGTCGAACGGTATTTACGTGATGCAAAGCTTCTTGAAATCGGGGAAGGAACATCTGAAATTCAACGCCTCGTCATTGCTCGTCAATTAGGCTGCTAAATTTAAAGGAGGGTTTTGATGTCTCTATTAAAAATGACTGTTGGAGAGTTACTAGAAAAGCAAGTGGAGCTTTATCCGGATCACGAAGCATTTGTGTACCCTCAATTGAACTTGAGGAAAACGTATAAAGAATTTAATGATATGGCCGACGAAGCGGCTAAAGGCTTCATGGCTTTAGGCATTGAAAAAGGAGAGCACATGGCCATCTGGTCGGATAATAAACCAGAGTGGCTGACCTCCCAGTTCGCAACAGGAAAAATGGGAGCTGTGCTCGTTACGGTGAATACTAATTATCGTGCACAGGAGCTGGAGTATCTTTTAAAACAATCGGACACATCTACACTGATTTTAGC
Source organism: Halobacillus andaensis (assembly GCF_014636475.1). Taxonomy (GTDB): domain Bacteria; phylum Bacillota; class Bacilli; order Bacillales; family Halobacillaceae; genus Halobacillus_A; species Halobacillus_A andaensis. Next base: position 560,836 of record NZ_BMEL01000001.1, on the reverse strand, counting down.
AGAGGAATTTAGAGGCGTTTCTTACATCGATATTCTAAAAGAAATTTGCCCAGAGCTTGAGCATTCTCCTAAAGGCGACTTACAAAGTGAAAAGCTGCCCCAATTAAAGAATGTCATTGTGTTAAGTGATAAGGAATATGCGGGCTGTTATACGTGGGATGACGTCATTCGAGGAAGCCAATCCGTCAGTGATTCTATGTTAGAAGACCGTCACGCCTCTTTACATTATGAAGATGTCATTAATATGCAGTATACCTCTGGAACGACAGGATTCCCTAAAGGAGTCATGCTCAGTCACTATAATATTGTAAACAATGGGAATCAAGTGGCGGACTGCATGCGTCTTACCAACGAAGATCGCTTATGTATTCCGGTGCCTTTTTTCCATTGTTTCGGATGTGTGTTAGGGACAATGGCGGCTGTCTCAAAAGGTACCACGATGGTCATCCTTGAACAATTTGACCCCGAAGCGGTGCTAAAAGCAGTCACTGAAGAAGCTTGCACGGGGCTTCACGGTGTGCCGACGATGTTTATTGCTGAATTGAACCATCCAAGTTTTGAAAAATATAAGCCGACTACTCTTCGAACAGGCATTATGGCAGGGTCGACTTGTCCAATGGAAGTGATGAAAGATGTAATGAATAAAATGGGGGCGGATGAAATTACGATTGCTTACGGGCAAACGGAATCTTCCCCTGTCATTACTCAAACAAGAACAGATGACCCTATAGAACTTCGCGTTAAATCTGTAGGAAAAGCTCATCCTAATGTAGAAGTCAAAGTGATTGATCCAGCGACAAGAGAAAAGAATGAACCAGGCATTCCGGGAGAATTATGTACACGAGGCTACCTTGTGATGAAAGGCTATTACAAAAATGAAGAAGCGACGCAAGCCACGATTGACGAGGAACAGTGGCTTCATACGGGTGATATTGCCGTTATGGATGAAAATGGGTATGTGGAAATTACGGGGCGGATGAAGGATATGATTATTCGCGGGGGAGAAAATGTGTACCCTAGAGAAATTGAAGAGTTTCTTTACCAGCACCCGGACATTCTTGACGTTCAAGTGATCGGCGTTCCGGATGCCAAATATGGCGAAGAGATTATGGCCTTTGTTATTCCTAAAGAAAACACACAACCAAGTGAGGAAGACATTCGAAATTTCTGCGATGGACGAATTTCTAAACATAAAATCCCCCGCTACATTCGTTTAACCAACGAGTACCCAATGACGGCTAGTGGAAAAATTCAAAAGTACAAGTTAAAAGAAGTGGCCCTTGAAACATTGAGTACAAACGAATAGGAGGGGGAAGGAATATGTTTTCAAAGCTATTAATCGCAAATCGAGGAGAAATTGCTGCACGCATCATTCGTACATGCAAGCGGCTTAGCATTCAGTCAGTAGCTGTATATTCTGAAGCTGATCAAGATGCGCCTCATGTTAAAGAAGCGGACGAAAGCTATTTAATTGGAAAACCTCGTGTTAATGAATCTTACTTAAATATCGATAAAATCATTAAAGTGGCTAAGGATTCCGGGGCAGAAGCTATACATCCTGGTTATGGATTACTAAGTGAAAATGCCGCATTCGCTAAACGTGTAGAAGAAGAAGGACTTACGTTCATCGGTCCGTCTGCTGAAGTGATTGCAAAAATGGGGGATAAAGTAGAAGCGCGAAACGTCATGAAACAAGCCGGCGTTCCTGTCGTCCCTGGTACGATGGATGCGGTGAGTGACGTTAACGAGGCTAGAGAGGTAGCAGAAGACATAGGCTATCCTGTGATGGTCAAAGCTGCTGCAGGCGGTGGAGGTATTGGCATGCAGGCCGTGTCTTCAAGTGAAGAGCTTGAAAAAGCGTTTGAAGGAAATCAAAAACGGGCGAAAACCTTTTTTGGTGATGGAAAGATGTTTATCGAAAAGCAAATCTTAAACCCAAGACACATTGAAATTCAAGTACTTGCTGATCTTCATGGGCATGCTCTTCATCTATTTGAAAGAGAATGCTCCATCCAAAGAAGACATCAAAAAGTAATTGAAGAAGCTCCCTCTCCTTTTTTATCCGAAGAAACGCGTGAAAAAATGGGAGAAAGTGCGCTTCAAGCCGTACGCACGCTCGGCTATGCCAATGCAGGAACGATTGAATTTTTAGTAGATGAAGACGAAAACTTTTATTTTCTAGAAATGAACACACGTCTGCAAGTTGAACATCCAGTTACAGAAGAGATCACGGGTGTGGATTTAGTGGAACAACAGCTGAGAATCGCTTCTGGTGAAGCTTTAACGTTGAAGCAAAACGATCTTGTGATTGACGGACATGCGATTGAAGTACGCGTCTATGCTGAAGATTCAAATACCTTTTATCCTTCACCTGGCCAGTTAACGAAGCTTTCGTTACCGAACGACAAAGGAGTCAGGCACGAGTTAGCCGTACATTCTACATCGATGGTGTCGCCTTTTTACGACCCTATGATCGCTAAGTTAATCGTTCATGCAGGTACAAGAGAAGAAGCCATCCAAAAGTTAACGACCGCGCTTCATCAATATGAGATTGAAGGAATTAAGAGCAACTTAACGATGCTAAAGCGTATTGTGACGAATGAGCATTTCTTACAAGGCAACACTACAACATCATTCATTCAAGATTATTATTTACCAGCTATCACAAAACCGTAAGGAGGAAGAGAAATGACTGAAATTAAAGCATCCATGGCCGGAAGTGTATGGAAAATTGTAGCGCAAGCAGGAGAGCAAGTAGGTACAGGGGACGATATCGTTATTTTAGAATCTATGAAAATGGAAATCCCGATCGCATCAGAAGAAGAAGGTACCGTGAAAGAGTTAAAAGTAGCAGAAGGCGATTTTGTCAATGAAGGAGACGTTATCGCGATTATAGAGTAAAAAGGAGTGTCAGTATGGGAGGACTGCCTGAATTCGTCACCGTCAAAGAGGTTGGACCACGCGATGGTCTTCAAAACGAAGCAGAACAAATACCTACAGAAATTAAAGTGGAATGGATGAACCTGCTATCTGAAGCAGGTTATTCCTCCATTGAATTTAGTTCTTTTGTCCATCCAAAGTGGATTCCTCAATTAAAAGATGCGAAACAAGTCGCTCAGCAAATGACAAGAAACCCAAATATCACTTACGCAGCACTCGTACCAAACCGAAAAGGATTAGAAGCTGCGCTCGAAGCAGATATAGATGAAGTTGCTGTATTTATGTCTGCTAGTGAGACCCATAACTTGAAAAACATAAACAAAACGATCGAGGATACCTTCCCTGTATTAAAGGAAGTCATAGAAGAAGCAAAGCACCATAACAAACGAGTACGCGGCTATGTGTCAACGGTATTTGGATGCCCATATGAAGGTGAAGTGCGTATCTCTCAAGTGTTACAGGTATGTCAGCAATTGATAGACATGGGAGTCGATGAGATATCACTAGGAGATACCATTGGCGTTGCCGATCCTTTGCAAGTCGAACAATTTCTCAAAACGATAGAGGGCAAAATGGATTTTAGTCGGCTCGCGATGCATTTTCATAACACTCATGGCATGGCATTAGCCAATACTCTCGTATCTCTAAAGCTTGGTATTACTATTTTTGATAGTTCTCTCGGTGGACTCGGCGGGTGCCCCTATGCGAAAGGAGCGTCAGGAAACTTAGCCACTGATGATTTAGTGCACATGCTTCACAAAATGGGGATACAGACAGGCATACATGAAACAAAGTTAAAAGAAGCAGCTTTATTCATCCAACAGGCTATACAAAAAGAATTACCTAGCCATCAAATGCAAATTTATAACCGTATGGACCAGGGGGAGGGTTGTTAATGGCTGGTGTTGAACTTGAATTTATTGATTCACAGATTGCTTTACTCACATTAACTCGAAGAGAAGCGGCCAACAGTTTATCCATTGAACTGCTCGATGAACTTTCCTCACGGTTAGATGAAATTGAAGCGTCCAATGCCAGAGTTGCTGTGATCACCGGAAGTGGTGAAAAAGCCTTCTGCGCTGGTGCCGATTTAAAAGAACGAGCAGGAATGTCAGATGAGGAAGTTGTGCAAACCGTTAGAAAAATTGGAGATACGGTAATGAAGCTCGAACAGCTATCGATTCCGACGATCGCCATGATAAACGGTGCAGCGTATGGGGGCGGCCTTGAATTAGCCCTTGCTTGTGATATTCGTACGATGAGTGAAGCTGCTAAATGCGGCTTAACTGAAACATCGTTAGCTATTATTCCTGGTGCGGGAGGGACACAGCGTCTGCCTCGATTAATCGGATTAGGAAAAGCGAAAGAGCTTATTTTTACAGCAACACCTGTGACTGCCGCAGAAGCTCTAAACATTAGTCTTGTGGAACATGTCTATTCCGGTGATCAATTAGTAGAACAAACATTAACCATGGCAAGAGCGATCGCTCAAAATGGTCCAGTCGCCTTAAAAATGGCGAAGACTTCGATCCAATATGGAAGCGAGACAGATTTACGAACGGGCCTTGAATTCGAACGACAGTGTTATAAGCAAACCATTCCTACAATTGATCGTATGGAAGGACTGAGAGCCTTTAAAGAAAAACGCAAACCTGAGTATACCGGAAAATAGGGGAGGGGGAGTTAAAATGAACGAAACATTACAGTCAATCCAGGAAAAAGTAGCTTCAGGCGGATTAGAAAAATATCATGAAAGCAATCGCAGTAAAGGAAAAATGTTCGTCCGAGAAAGGCTGCAGCGATTATTCGATGATGATTTAAACATTGAGGATGCTTTCTTTGCCAATTGCATGGATGGATCCTTACCTGCTGATGGAGTCGTCACTGGTATTGGAAAGATTAATGGTGAGCAAGTATGCGTGATGGCTAATGATTCAACCGTTAAAGCGGGGTCATGGGGCTCACGTACCGTTGAAAAAATTATCCGCATCCAAGAAACAGCGATGAAACTTGAAGTACCGATGTTATACTTAGTGGATTCTGCAGGGGCAAGAATAACCGACCAAGTGGAAATGTTTCCTAATCGAAGAGGAGCGGGACGTATTTTCCATAATCAAATAAAGTTATCAGGACGCGTTCCACAAGTCTGTTTGTTATTTGGACCTTCAGCAGCTGGAGGAGCTTATATCCCTGCCTTTTGCGATATTGTCGTCATGGTAGACGGTAATGCCTCCATGTACTTAGGATCACCGAGAATGGCTGAAAAAGTGATTGGAGAAAAGGTTAGCTTAGAAGAAATGGGCGGAGCTAAAATGCATTGTTCCGTTTCTGGATGTGGAGATGTCTTAGCCAGTGACGAAGAGGAAGCAATCAACTATGCGCGCCGCTATTTAAGCTACTTTCCATCTAATTTTAGAAGTGCACCTAAACGCACAGAAACGATCGATCCACCTGAATTAGAAAAAAGTATCGCTGAACTTATACCGCAGAACCAAAATGCACCATTCGATATGTACCAGTTGATTGAGCGGCTCATTGATGAGAAATCTTTTTGCGAAATTAAAAAGAAATTTGCTCCAGAGCTGATCACAGGATTAGCACGAATCGACGGACGTACGGTTGGTATTATCGCTAACCAGCCTCGAGCAAAAGGAGGCGTGCTGTTTCCGGATTCTGCAGATAAAGCAGCTAAATTTATGCAGCTGTGTGACGCGTTTAATATCCCACTGCTCTTCTTAGTGGATATTCCAGGCTTTATGATTGGAACAAAGGTAGAACGAGCAGGAATTATTCGTCACGGAGCAAAAATGCTTTCAGCCATGAGTGAAGCGACCGTTCCTAAAATATCAGTTATTGTTCGTAAGGCTTATGGAGCAGGATTATACGCGATGGCTGGCCCTGCTTTTGAACCAGATGCCTGTATTGCGTTACCGACAGCACAGATTGCTGTTATGGGGCCAGAAGCGGCTGTGAATGCTGTATATGCAAACAAAATTGCTGCGCTTGATGAAGCAGAACGCCCAGCTTTTATAAAAGAAAAACAAGAAGAATATAAAGAGAATATCGATTTATATCGCTTAGCATCAGAAATGGTTATTGATGATATCGTACAGCCTGAGAGACTGAGACAAGATTTAATGCTTCGTTTTGAAGCCTATCAAAGTAAAAATGTAACGTTTACGGAACGTAAGCACGGTGTGTATCCTGTCTAATGAAAAAGTGTCCTACTCAGTGGAACTTACGCTGTCGGAAAAGCTTAGACGGATTTAATTTACTATGAGTTTATAGGATGGTTCCTTCATATTGTATGGAGAAAAGGAACAAAAAAAAGTGCCGCTTTCCGCGGGGCAAGACGGAAAATCTCCTCGGTCTGGGACCTGCGGGGCTTCTCCTGTCTGCTCGTCCCGCAGGAGTCGTCACTTTTTTGTTCCTTTTATCAAAGTGGGTTTCCAGAACCATCGTAGAATGAATGTACTGCTGCAAACTTTATGTCCATAAGGCAAAGATTGGGCAGTGATCGATTATCGTAAAAGGGTTTTGGGAAACGGCGACACTCCTATGGGAGATACGAATAAGGTGTGATCCCACAAGGCTGATACAGCTTGAGGAGAACTTTTAGAGAGGAAGTTCGATTACGTTCGGCACATCGTGTGCCAATATCGAACGACCCTACGTCGTGTGGGGCCATAGAAAGGGAGTCATTTCCTACAACCCTTTGCTCATCCTAACGCAAGATATGTTTACACTATTGAGGTAAGAAAAGAGAACTTAGGTTTCTCTACATGCTTAAGTGCCACTAATCAGTGGCACTTTTTTAATTCTTTATTTTTTGGTCAGCTCTCGTTTGCCTATTGCTTGTATTTCCTCCACCGTATGAGAGTTTTCAAGAGCACTAAGATCCCCTGCTGGTTTATCTAAATAAGCTGATTTAATAGCTCTTCTCATCACTTTAGCATTTCTTGTTTTGGGCAGATCAGACACGGCGTAAATTTTACGAGGGGCCAATGCTTTGCCTAATTTACGAATGACGTATTCTTTTATTTCGTCTATTAATGATTCCTGTTGCTGAGCAGAGGCGTTTAACACAATAAAGGCCACAGGCTCTTCACCCTTCACATCATGAGGCACGCCAATTACACCTGCTTCCGTGACAGCATCGTGACCAACAAGCACGGATTCAACCTCAGCAGGTCCTAATCGTTTTCCAGCAACATTGAGAACGTCATCTGATCGGCCAGTGATCGTGTAAAAACCTTCATCATCTACGGTGATCCAATCCCCATGAACCCATATATCTTCAAAGCGGTTCCAGTACGTTTCATGGTAGCGGGCATCATCTTCGAAAAACCCTTTCGTCATTCCTACCCACGGCTGCTTAATGACGAGCTCTCCGACTTCATTTGATAATGATTTTCCTTGCTCGTCATAGACATCAACGTCCATACCAGGTAAGGCAGCGTTAAATGTCACAGGTTGAATAGGCTTAACGAGCACGTTACCCAAAATACCTCCTGAAATCTCAGTACCTCCTGAGTAATTAAAAATCGGAACTTTTGATCGGCCTACATGTTCAAAAAGCCATTTCCACGGTTCAGGATTCCAAGGTTCACCCGTAGAACCGATGAGACGGAGAGACGATAAATCGTGTTTATCAATCCATTTTGTTCCGTGCTTAATCATGGAGCGGATAAGAGTAGGAGAAATCCCTAAATGAGAAACCTGATAATCATCGACCATTCTCCACAGGCGATCGGGTTCTTCGTAATCAGGGGTTCCTTCAAACATTACGATAGAGGATCCATTTAAAAGACCTCCATAAACGAGAAATGGTCCCATCATCCATCCCATATCCGTATACCAGAAGAACGTATCATCTTGTTTTACATCCATCGCCATGCCAGCATCAAATGCAGCTTTAATAGGAAATCCAGCATGAGTATGAAGTACGCCTTTGGGTCTTCCAGTCGTCCCTGACGTATAAATCAACATAAATGGGTCATTCGATTTTGTATGTTTAGTGGGATATGGTTTTGGATTTTGCATAAGAGAATCGAAAGAAATATCTCTTTCCTTATTCCATGAAATCTCTTGATTGGTTCGTTTAACGACAATTACATGTTTGAGATCGTTACATTGTTCTGCAGCTAGATCAGCTTCTTGTTTCATTGAGATTACTTTACCTCTTCGGTAAAAGCCATCAGCAGTAATTAACAGCTTAGAACGGGAAGCGCTTACACGAGTAGCGATAGCATCAGCCTTATACCCTGAGAAGGTAGGACAAATAACAGCTCCGACTTTTGAAATGGCGAGCATGGCTATTAATGTTTCTTTTATCATTGGCAAATACAAAGTAACGATATCACCAGTTCCAATACCAATGTCGTCTAATCCATTTGCAAATGCGTCAACTTCTGTTTGAAGCTCCCTAAAAGTTAACGACGCTTTCTCACCATTATCTCCTTCCCAGTACAAAGCGATTTGATCTTGCGTAACTTTATCTTCTGCCCATTTGTCCAAAGCATTATGAGCTACATTAATTTCACCGTCAACAAACCATTCCGGGTATTTAATTCCATTTGAAAGGTCCAGTGTCTTAGAATAATCTTTGTACCATTCGATCCCTAATACAGCAGAGGCTTGGTCCCATAGCCATTCTATGTCCTGAATCGATTTTTTATAGAACGCATCATAATGATCGTAGCCTAAGGATTTCATCCATTGGTAAAGTCTTGTGCTTTGTTTTCCTTTGTCAGTAGGGGTCCATGCAATTTCATATTCACTCATCGTCATCCTCCTTACAATTTACTGAAACTTTAAAATACTTCTAACTATAGTATAACTGAATTAAACATATGAATGAACATTCAATGTTGAGTTTGAAAATAGAAAGTTTAAAAACATGAATACTTTTCTAGGTAGTTAGGGTATATAAAGTTGGAGACTTTTATCAAATGGTGATTAATTGTGTTTCTTTTTTTATAATGGTAAAGTCAACATCGTAGGAATATGGTAAGATAATTTAAAAATTTATAATGTTATCATTACCTGTACTGAATAAAAGAATGTTATTCTAAAATGGAATTGTTAATTGGAACTAGGAGGTAGATTATGAGGATTATAGTAGCAGGGGGAGACGGTTTTTGCGGATGGCCAACCGCATTATACTTATCAAAACAAGGTCACGATGTAACGATCGTAGATAATTTAGCTAGAAGAAAAATAGATGATGAATTACACTCAAATTCGGTGACACCAATCGCGACATTAGAAGAGCGAGTAGCAAAATGGAAAGAACTCACTGGTAAAGAAATTCGTACATTTATCGGTGATCTAAACCATTATGATTTTCTTAGAGAAGTGTTCCGTCAAACTGAACCAGAAGCTTTCGTACACTTTGCTGAGCAGCGCTCTGCACCTTACTCCATGATTGACCGCGAGCATGCTGCCTATACACAGACGAATAATGTAATTGGTAATTTAAATGTGTTGTATGCAATTAAAGAGTTTGCTCCAGAGTGCCACCTCATTAAGCTTGGTACAATGGGTGAATATGGTACGCCTAATATAGATATTGAAGAAGGGTACATTGAAATAGAACATAATGGAAGAAAGGATACACTTCCTTATCCTAAGCAGCCTGGATCCTTCTATCATTTATCCAAGGTCCATGACAGTCATAATATCATGTTTGCCTGTAAAATTTGGGGTATACGTGCGACAGACTTAAACCAAGGGATCGTTTATGGTCTTCATACGGAAGAAACTCAGTTAGACCCTGTACTAGTCAACCGCGTAGATTATGATGGAGTATTCGGAACAGCTCTAAACCGTTTTATTAATCAAGCAGCGATCGGCCATGATTTAACCGTTTACGGTTCTGGAGGCCAAACACGTGCTTTCCTTAATATTGAAGATACTGTACGCTGTGTAGAGATTGCGGCTGAGAATCCAGCCGACCGTGGTGAGTTCCGAGTATTTAACCAATTTACAGAATGGTTCTCCGTACAAGATCTAGCCGATCAAGTGCAAAAGATCGCGAAAGAAGAAGGGTTTGACACGCAAGTAAAAAATATTGAAAACCCAAGAATAGAAAATGAAGATCATTACTACAACGCAAAAAATACGAAACTTCGCGACTTAGGTTTAGAGCCACATCTATTAACAGATGAAGTGATTCGAGATATATTAAAAGTTGCTGTAGAAAATAAAGATCGAATCATTGAAGAGAACGTTTTACCATCTATTACTTGGAAGTAAGGAGTTTTCCGCTTTGAAAATCGCCATAATTACAGAAACATTCTTACCATCGACCGACGGAGTCGTAACAAGATTAAAAGAAGCTATTAAATATCTAAGACAACAAAATCATGAAGTTGTTGTTATTGCTCCGGACTTTGGTGTAACTGAATATGAAGGTGCGATTGTTGAAGGGGTAAAAACGACTACTATGCCTTTTTACAGGTATAGAGAATTTTCTATGCCTCAAAAAAGGGTGAAAAGCTTACTTTTACAACATGATCCTGACCTTGTTCATGTAGTAAATCCCGCACTAGTCGGTGTTTCGGGTGTTTATTACGCGAACAAACTTGATTATCCATTAATAGCGTCTTATCACACACATGTACCTAAATATTTAGAGTATTATCGATTATATCCTTTTGTACCAATTGTTTGGTGGTACTTTAAGAAGCTTCATAATTATGCTCATCTGAACTTATGTACATCTAAAGCTATTCAAGGTGAACTTATGGAAAAGAAATTCCATAATGTTCACGTTTGGGATCGAGGCGTAGCTATCGATCATTTTCATCCAAGTCATAGTAATGATGAAATGAGAAACAGATTATCAAATGGAGAGCCTGCTAATAAATTGCTTGTTTTTGTCGGCAGATTAGCACCAGAAAAAGAAATTCATAAGATAAAGCCACTACTGGAGCAAAGAGAAGACCTTTCATTAGCCATCGTCGGAGATGGCCCTGAAAAAGAATCTCTTGAAAAGATATTTGCTGGGACAAAAACGACGTTTACAGGGTTGCTTCATGGAGATGAGCTTGCCCAAGCGTTCGCTTCATCGGATGCACTAATCTTCCCATCAATTACAGAAACGTTAGGCCTAGTTATCCTAGAATCTATGGCCTCAGGACTGCCGGTCATTGCTGCGAAGAGCGGGCCTACAATGGAACAAGTAGAAGATGGGCGAACTGGTTTGTTGTTTGAAAATGAAAACACAGACAGTATGATTGAAGCCATTAATCGACTTGAAGATGAAGAGCTTTATCGTCAATTAAGTGAGAACGCTAGAGAAGAAGCAGAAAAATTTAGCTGGCAAAAGCCTTCAGAGCAAATATTAGAATTTTATAACGAAACTTTAGATGTATATGAGCAAAGTAAGGCAAAATCTAGATCTTCAAGGAAATCTAAAATTAAGGTCACAGAGTAAGCCAAAAAACTCTGTGGCTTTTTTTATTTTGTTTGTAAACAGCGGTAGAGTTTGACTTGAAACTTAGTAGTAACTCCGAATTAAAATTTAAAACCAATACAATAAGATGAAAAAAGACCTGGTTAAATTATAATGGATAGCAGCTAATGATTTATTAAGTTCGAATTATAGCATATAAGTTATATGTAAAATAACTGGAGTATACAGCTAGTGAATTAAATAGAGTGAATGGATGTAGGTCGATATAAAAAGTAAATTTAAGATTATTTTTGTTGTATTTTATTTTAAAATTCAATTGTGTCTCACTATCAAGAGTATACTTAGTTATTGAGACACAATTAAGCTTTTGTGCATAACTTCCTATAATATATATTATGTTAACTAGAAAATAAAAATAAATTATTAGTTCTTCAAACTACTTACCTTCCCTAAATTAGATCCGCACAGATGGTTTTCCGGAACCTTTAAATCACTCATTTACCTGGTTTAATAAATTAGTAAAAACTTGATATTTTCTTTCTAAAGACAATGATTTTTCTTTAGAAATCCACTCACGATATTAACAAAATATTTATTTTTATATACTCAGCCATCTCCATCAAAATAACCTCTTATGATTTAGCAGAACTTTTTCCATGTATGCCATATTATTCGAATCCGTTTTGAAATAATGTTCATTCACTTGATATTTTCTCTTCCAGCTTCCCCGCGTCCATCTTTCCACATTCGCACGCTTCAGCAAAAGATTAACATACCTTGGTGACACATGATCTTTCTTAGCAATATCACTGTTCTTCCCCCACTTACATACAACCTCACTATTTCTTCATTCGTCATCGTTCTATTACGCCTCTTGTTAATTTCTTCATTCAATTTATTCTCCTCTCCCTTCTATTTTTTATACCGAACATTTGTTCGAAAGTGTAAATTTTAGCACTCTTTATTGGCATAACCCTCTTTTTTCAAATCCCCTATCTTTGAAATCTTTTAATGAGTAAACTAAAATAGATTATGATAAGCATGGATATGTAAGGATGACTCTTAAATGAAAAAAAGATCACTATTAATAAGCATCCTGGCAGGTATGGCTCTCCTATTAACCCGGCCTAAAAAAGTGACGGCGCCGGTGATACAGGAGGATGAAGCATGCTATCCAGGCACGAATATTAAAATAAAACCAGGAGATTTATTATTTTCCCCTATTGGGAAAAGCGAATCAAAATATGTTGGTCATGTTGGGATTGTGAATCACGAAGACAAAGTCGTTCATTCCGTTCCTGCAGGTTTAATTCAAGATTCAGTAGTAAATTACTGCCGTAAATTTCGTTCGATTACGGTATTCGCTCCTAAGACCCCTTTTCTAGGCATTCAGGCTGCAGACTATCTTAAAACGTTATATGAAAAGCATTCAAGAGCTGCGTATCGGGTATTCACGCCTCTCGGAAGCTCTGATGAAGTCCAGTACTGCACGAAAACTGTCTGGCAATGCTACATGTATGGAGCTGATGTCAATCTTGGTAACCTTTCAAAAGAAGCAAAAGCCATACATCCTCAATTCCTAAAAGATAAAAAATACCTCATAAAAAAAGGTGCCATCCGTTAAGGTTTGGCACCTTTTCGCTTATGCAATGCTTTCTTTCGTCTTTTTTGACTTATCTGTTTTTATCATTAGTAAAGTGAATAAAAGAAGCACAATACCTGCGCCGCCAGCAGATATATAGCTAACATTTAAATAATTTTTCATAACCATCGACATTACCGGAGGTCCTAGTGCAACCCCTATAAACCTAGATGAGCTGTAAAATGAGGTGATCGTACCACGCTCTTCTTTCTCTATCCCCTCAGTGATCATCGCGTCAAGCGTAGGCAGTATGGCTCCAATAGCAATACCCATCAGTGTAGTAATAACTAGCAGCCATAGTAATTTCTCACTTACCATTCCTATAAATATGACTGTACAAGAAGATATAAGTAGACCAACCATCAATACCCTTTTCATTACCTTAATATCACCTTTGATTATCTTACCTGTGAAAAAAGAGGCTAAACACAAACCAAATAACGGGATGGCTAGATAAAACCCTTTTTTCACCCCATACAAACCATGGATTTTTTCAAATATATCTGAAAGAAAAAACAAAACGCCAAACAGAATTAACATTAAATATACACCTGTTAGAAACACCGTATACAGCCACTTACCTTCTTCAGCAAATATCTTCTTCGTTTTCTTAATAAATGCCTTGAATTTAGGCGGTTTTTCTTCTTTCTTAGGAGCCTTTATGAAAAAGAAAACTAAGATAATCGAGATCAAGCTAAAAAATGAAATAGAGAAAAACGGTAAAAACCAAATAAATGCAGCAAATAAAGCCCCTAAAATTGGACTTAAAACTTTTCCAAAGGTATTTGATGTTTCAATAATTCCTAAACAAGAACTCGTTTTTTCATCATCATCTTTATACAAATCCCCCACTAAAGGTAATATAATAGGAGTTGCTCCGGCAGCACCAATTCCTTGCAGCACCCGGCCAATAACAATCCAGGTGAAAGGATCATTCATTTTCCAAGATGCAAAACCAGCGATCAAACCTCCTATAAGAGCAATGATTAAACTAGGAAGGATGACAATTTTCCTCCCATAACGATCGGATAAATATCCGGCTACAGGTATAAGGAAAATAGCTGCGACCGAATAACTTGTAATAATCATACTAGACTGAAATGAAGAAATTCCTACTTTTTTTTCAAAGATCGGCAGTACTGGAATTAACATTGAATTTCCTAATGTCATGACAAGCGGAATGGAGGCCATGCTCACTAGACACCATTTGCTAACTGTTTGATCCTTCGAATCGTTAGCCATTCACTACACCTCATTCATTATCTATCTTCCGTTATTTTTGTTTAAGACGAATAGAATTATTCAATGAATAATTTTTTAAAAATAAAATCCCCGCATTCTTTGATGCGGGGATTAAAAAAGTTTAGTTCTCGTGCTGGATATAAGTTTTACCATCTTTTTGAACGATTTTTCTTTCTTTCAATAGTGTACCTAATGCTCTTTTGAACGCAGCTTTACTAATTTGAAAGGTATCACGTATCTCATCAGGGGTGCTTTTATCCGTAAATTCCATAACTCCATCGTTTTCAACAAGATAGGAATAAATGGTTTCGGCATCATCCTTAAGTACATTCTGCTTTAACGGGCGTAATGAAAGGTTGATTGTACCATCGCTTTTCACATCAATCACCCGAGCTTCTACCGTTTCTCCTAAGCGGGGTTCCTCTTTTCTTTCATTCGGGTGTACAAACCCTCTATATCCCTGTTCAGTTAAAACAAACGATCCGGCCTTTGTAGAACGATAAACACGTCCTGCCACTGTGTCGTATAATAACGATTGAGGGGCTGCTTCGAGGTCCTCTAATACTTCGCTTTCTGAAATCGGTTCTGCAAAAATTCTCCCTTTCTTATCCTTTTCTAAACTTACGAAGAGAAAATCGCCTTCTTTCGGCCATACGGATTTTTTGAATGGAAGTTCATCCTTAGATACCAGAAATGCCTTATCTAACCCTATGTTTACAAAAGCGCCGAGATTAGGTACAACCTCCTCTACCTCTGCCCAGCCATAAGATTCTAATGTTACTTCTGGAATGATTGCAGAAGCCACGACCTCTTTGTTTCTATTTTGATAAATAAACGCAGGGATGGTTTGATCTAATTCTTGTATTTCAATTTCTATTTGTTCGTTAGGTAATAAAATTTCTTCTCTTCCATCGGTTAAGATGAAACCTTCTGCTTTCTTTTTGATGACCTTTAGTTCCTGCACACTGCCTATATGATCCGTAAACATGTTAACCCTACTTTCCCTTTTACTGTTCTTTGCTCTTTATATAATCTGCAATTAGTTGATAGGACTTCTTTTTCTCATGGAAGTCATAGATATTTGTAATTAATAATAATTCATCTGTATGGTAGCTGTCACATAAATCCTTTAATCGATTATACACATGCACTGGATCACCAATAATACATCTTCTTCGATTACTTTTAATTTTGCTTAATTCCCTAGAGGAAAAGTCAGTAGATTCAACTTCTTCTACCGATGGGACACGTGTGTCTAAGCCTTTTTCTACCTGCAACAGCCACATATCCTGGCTTTTTGCTAATTTTTCAGCTTTTTCATTCGTTTCGGCACAAACAACAAATACACACGCATTAATTTTTGGTTCTGTTAAATTTGAAGAGGCCTTAAATTTTTCGCGATAAGCTTCAATAGATGAAATGGCTTGGTCAGGGTTAATAAAATGGCCAAATGTATAACCCGTTCCGTTCACAGCCGCATGGCGTGCTCCTCTTTCCGTAAGTCCCAGCACCCATAATTCAGGATTCCTCTTCGTTGATGGCTTTGCAGAGACTCCATAATACGAATGGTCCTTAGGAATTTCCGCAGTCAGAAATTGCTGGACTTCTTTAATTTGGCGGGAGAAAGAACTTAATGGTTTATCATATCCATCGTTTAAAGCTGCCCTCGTTTTCTTGCCTCCACCAGGAGACCTGCCTAATCCTAAATCAATTCTGTTTGGAAATAAAGCTTCTAATACTTTAAAATTTTCTGCTACTTTTAATGGACTGTATTGAGGTAAAAGCACTCCGCCGGACCCCACTCGTATCTTTTCGGTAAGAGAAGCAATTCTTCCGATTAAAACCTCTGGAGAACTGCCGGCTAATCCATTTGT
This sequence comes from Halobacillus andaensis, assembly GCF_014636475.1. Lineage (GTDB taxonomy): Bacteria > Bacillota > Bacilli > Bacillales > Halobacillaceae > Halobacillus_A > Halobacillus_A andaensis. Next base: position 544,719 of record NZ_BMEL01000001.1, on the reverse strand, counting down.
ATTGTGATGTTCTGCGACCCAGTACCGATGATAACCTAATGAATCGGTAAGTTTTGCCAACTCAAGCGTTTGATGCAACGCCTCTTCTGCTGTGTTACCTTTCGAAATAGGACTCTGATCTAACACACTTAATTTCATTACGCAGCCCTTTCTATCGTTTTGCATCTAGCGATATATATTTTTCATGATTTGATTTAATACCATTTGCTGTTCTTCAAATAATATCTTATAACGTTTCTTTAGAACATTAAATTCTTCTTTACCAGCATCGGTTAAGTAATACCAGTATACCTTCTGTCTTTTTTTCTCGTGAGATTTGAAGTCTTCTTTTCGATAGAGTAACCCTTCTTCTGTCATCTCATGCAATGTATCAAGTAAAGTTGAAGGTGCAGGGATCCAATTTTTAGTAAGATTTTTGAATTCAGCTTTAAAATGCTCGCTGATCATGGGTTGACTAACTTGCAGCAAATGCATAATGTAAAACTTAGTAAATTGAGCTGCACTCATATTTAAAGCAAACTTTTTAGGATTGTTTTTATGAGACATAGTAACCTCTCCCACTCTTTTCTTCTATTTTACAATAAAGTGGTCAGGGTTTGTCTAATAATAAGTACATTTGTTCGGTTATTATTGTATGTTTTTTTAATATCAATTCGGAGTTACTACTAAGTATTTAGAGAGAATGGACGGTGTTGTAAGAAATGGTGAATTGCTTTCCTGTTTTTGAAAATAAGGATTTGAGCATGATCGTTTTGTTGTAATGTTGTTCGATAAATTTTATCTCTCTTCTTTTCGGGAAATTGCCAAACATAGCGGATAAATTCCATGGTCATTCGCTCCGGGCAATCTTCGGCAAGATCTTCTCTTGTCCTTCCTCTATACTTCATCCAGCGATTCAGCACTCGATAAGTGCATAGGAAACGATTCATATCAAGAAAAATGACCGTATCCGCAGCTTGAAGTCGATCTTCCCAAACAGTGCTATAGTTCCCTTCTATAATCCACGATTGTTTCTGAAGATGAATTTCCTGTTTAGTCAGTAACTCTTCTTGGGTAGACTGTAACCAACCAGGTTTCCAAAAAAGCTGGTCTATATGAACAACCTCTATATTTAATATCGAACCTAAGTTTTTAGCTAACGTCGATTTTCCCGATCCTGCCGAACCTAGTATCGCAATTCTTAATATACTTATCACTCCGATCATAAAAATCACTTAAGTTTATAGTTTAGCAATATTCTACAAATTTCTAAAGGAATATCAATTAAAATGAAACCGATTTAATATGGATTTCGTCTAAACAATGACAAATAAAAAAAGCCCACTATTGTGGGGGCAATAGCAGGCTTTTCATTTCTTACGATTATTCAGCTAATACTTGAATTGTTACGTTTTGACGACCGAAGTCAAGCGCTTCGCCACGGTCTTGCATATAAAGATCGATTTTATTACCTTGGATCGCACCGCCAGTATCTCCGGCAATTGCTTCACCGTAACCTTCAACATACACTTTAGAGCCTAGTGGAATAACGTCAGGATCTACTGCAACAACTTTCTGATCAGGGTTTGCATTTAGATCGATACCTGTAGCTGTTACACCAGTGCATCCAGTACAGTCAGCAGTATAAGCAGTTGCTTCTACATTTACTTCTTTAATTACGTCGTTACTCGTATCTTGAGAGCTGTCAGTTTGTTCTTGAGATTCTTGTGATGATTGTTCTTCTGAGCTGCTAGATTCTTCGTTGCTAGATTCAGTTGAAGTTTGTTCAGTTGATTCTTCAGAACTTTCATTAGAAGATGTTTCTTCTGTTTGTGGTGCTTCAGATGAAGCTTGACCACTTACAGAAAGCTCATCACCAGGATAGATTAATGAATCGGAAAGACCGTTCCATTCCTTTAAGTTATCCACAGAGACATCGAAATCTTGTCCGATTTTGTAAAGTGAGTCACCAGATTCAACCGTGTACGTGCTTTGTTGTTCTTGTTGTTCACCAGATACTTTTAATGATTGATTCGTTACAATTAGATCTGAGCTTAAGTTGTTTAGTTCTTTTAATTTGTCAACGGATACTCCTTTTTCTTGAGAAATGCTCCAAAGAGTATCACCTTTGTTTACTTTATATTCGTCGGCACTTACACCAGTTGCAAAAGCACCTGTAAGTGCTGCGGTAGCTGCTATTGAGAAAGCTGTTTTTTTCATTTGTAAAGTCCTCCTCGAAAATTGATGTGTTTGAATTAACCACAATTACAAGATTAACAGATTCTCAATAAAATTTAAGAACAAACAGCTAACAGTTTCTTTTCAACTGTGACGCTTGTTTTGCATTAAGTTTACAAAATAGGCAATTATACTTATCCGTCTACATATTTTTCCATTATATTCGATTGATTTGTCGTTTCTTGCGTACAATAATGTAAATTGCAATAGGAATTTATAAATATTCTTGTTCATAAATAAAAAAAGCTGACTCCTAAATGGAGTCAGCTTTAGCATTTACATAGATGCAATTTGTTTTTGAACCTCAGGATCTTGTAAAAACTCATCATACGTCATTTCTTTATCCATAATGCTGCCATTAGGTGTAATTTCAATAATTCGATTGGCAATTGTTTGAATAAATTCATGGTCATGGGAAGCAAAAATAATGGATCCCTTGAAATTAATTAACCCTTTGTTTAATGAAGTAATAGACTCCAGATCCAAGTGGTTTGTTGGTTCATCTAAAAGAAGAACATTTGCCCCAGAAAGCATCATTTTAGATAGCATACAACGTACTTTCTCTCCTCCTGATAATACATCAGGTTTTTTTAATGCTTCTTCCCCTGAGAATAACATACGGCCTAGGAAGCTTCGTAAGAACGTTTCGGTTTCATCTTCAGGTGAATATTGTCTTAACCATTCCACCAAATTGATATCTGAGCGACTGAAATATGCTGAGTTATCTTTTGGAAAATAGCTTTGAGATGTCGTAACTCCCCATTTGTAAGAACCTTCGTCAGGCTCAATTTCACCCATTAAAATCTGGAATAAAGTAGTCTTCGCTACTTCATTGCTTCCGACAAGAGCTACTTTATCATCCTTATTTAATGTAAAGCTTACATTATCTAACACCTTAACCCCGTCAACAGTTTTTGAAAGATTCTTAACCATGAGCAGGTCGTTCCCTATCTCTCGATCTGCTTTAAACGCAATGTAAGGATATTTACGAGACGAAGGCTGGATATCGTCCAGCGTGATCTTCTCTAATAGTTTTTTACGAGATGTGGCTTGTTTAGACTTTGATGCGTTCGCGCTAAATCGTGCGATAAACTCTTTTAAGTCTTTAATTTTTTCTTCTTTTTTCTTGTTTTGTTCTTCTGCCATCTTTTGTGCAAGTTGGCTGGATTCATACCAAAAATCATAGTTTCCTACATAAACTTGAATCTTACCAAAATCTAAATCTGCAATATGCGTACACACGTTATTTAAGAAGTGTCGATCGTGGGAAACGACAATTACAGTGTTCTCAAAATCAATTAAAAAGTCTTCAAGCCATTGGATCGCTTTAATATCAAGGTGGTTTGTCGGCTCATCAAGCAGCAGTACATCTGGGTTGCCAAATAAAGCTTGAGCCAGTAGTACTTTTACCTTCTCAGCCCCACTCAACTCATTTACTGTTTTATCATGTAGATTCTCAGTGATGCCTAATCCTGTTAGTAATCGGGCAGCTTCAGATTCTGCTTCCCATCCGTTCATCTCTGCGAACTCACCCTCAAGTTCAGCAGCACGCATACCATCTTCTTCTGTAAAATCACCCTTCATATAAATTGCATCTTTTTCCTGCATGACTTCATAAAGTCTTTGGTGACCCATAATTACCGTTTGAAGTACCTGGTACTCATCATATTCGAAATGGTTCTGCTTAAGGACAGCTAGTCTTTGATCATTCTTTAAAGATACCTCTCCCGTTTGAGCTTCAATTTCACCACTAAGAATCTTAAGAAAAGTTGATTTCCCAGCGCCATTCGCCCCAATAAGCCCGTAGCAATTGCCTGGCGTAAATTTTATATTAACGTCTTCGAATAGCTTCTGATCTCCGAAGCGAAGACTTACGTTTTGTACATTTAACATTTAAAATCCTCCCGTACCTAAGTGTATAACATTAGAATTATATCATTCATTACCGCCATCGAATAGGCTTTTATATTATAATTCCCAAATCAGACGAAAAAAAGAACCCTTCCAAGGGTTCTTTTACTTTTCTTTATAATATAAGCTGTTATTGTTAACGACTTGAAGAACTTTGCTTTCTTCTTTCATCTCACTCGAGCACATCGGACAAATCGCTTTTTCTTCTGTTCTGAAATTATCTCTCATCCAGCAATTGCAATCTTCTGACGTACATACCCAAATTTTTGTTTCTTCCTCTACAATCTCATCCTGGTTCTTTTTACCGAATGCCATTACGTTGAAACCTCCTTTGGACATGTCCATTATGTAAAAGAGACTGACTAGCCTTAAGTCAGTCTCTTTTCGTACTTATAATTTAGTTACATTAGCAGCTTGTGGTCCGCGGTCGCCTTCTGTAATTTCGAATTCTACACTTTGACCTTCTTCAAGAGATTTGAATCCTTCTTCTTGAATTGCGCTGAAGTGTACGAATACATCGTCTCCACCTTCAACTTCAATAAATCCAAATCCTTTTTCAGCGTTAAACCATTTTACTGTACCAGTTTTCATAAAAATGGGTCCTCCAATATTTCTAAAAATTAATATGTGTTCCATGTGCCATGAAAAAAATCACATATTATAAAAAGTACCAATGAAATTGATAACTCTTTATAATAAGTGATTTAGGAGTTAATCATGAATTGGTGCCCTTTTTATATACAATTATTACTATACATGATTTTTACCCAGTCGTCAAGTTATGGGTGAATTTAAATTTGTTATACGCTAAGGTTCCTTAGCGTATGAATCTATAGTTTTTCAATTACTCCACAAGCGATCCGAAGACCGGATTTACCGCTGGGCTGCGATTGATAATCATCAGGTCCTTGATGGATAATGATTGACTTTCCTATGATATCATTCACTTGAAAACGATCTGTAAAAAAGATCATTCTTGCCCTTCCATGGTTTGAGAACAAAACTGGAAAATCGCCGGCATGGTTTCCATGAGGTTGATCGTCAGGATTCCAATGCTCCCCAGCAGAATCGAACGGCTTTTCCCCATTTCCTATCTCACAGACGCCTTTCTCATGAATATGAAATCCGTGCGGACCAATTTGCGTTCCATTTTTCACTTCAAATATTGGAAGTCCTTCAACTTGTACAATTACTTCCACCCCATATGGCTGCTGGATAAAGTCTACTGTGCCTTTTAATTCTGGGGCTAGTGGACTGCTGCGGAAGTTTGCTGCTGCGCGGTCCCCGTACATATTTCTTGAATGATAAAGTATTGGTTCCAACCTGATCCCCTCCCTGTATGAACATTTTATGTAAAATATGAGGAATTATGACCTTACAATTTTACTTCAATTTGCGTCCTGTGCTACACTCCGTATATGCTTTAATAAGAAAAAGGAGAGATCTTATAATGAAAAAAATGTTACTGGTTGCATTACTATCCCTATTTGCAATTGGATTAGCAGCCTGCTCTGGAGATGATAATGCTGAAGATGATAATAACGAAGAAGAACAAACTGAGGAATCTTCAGAAGACAGCAGCGAAGACGGCCCGGTTGCCACAGTAAACGGTGAAGAACTATCCCGTGAAGATTTTGAGCAACAGCTTGCTAACGCCCAGCAGCAATATGAACAAATGGGTATGGATACAGAAGGTCAGCAGGACCAAATCGAACAGAGCGTTGTCGATGAAATGATTGGCATGGAACTTCTTCAACAAGAAGCTGAAAACGAAGGTCATGAAGTTTCTGAAGAAGAAGTAGACGAGCGCTACGAAGAATTTACTTCTCAATTCGAAAGTGAAGAAGCTCGAGACGAAGCTTACGAACAAAACGATCTAGATGAAGAAACCGTGCGTGAAGAATTAAAACGCAGCCTGCTTATTAACAAGTATGTAGAGGAAAACACAGAAGAAGCCGAAGTTTCTGAAGAAGAAATAGAAGAACAATATGACGCAATGAGTGAACAGCAAGGCGAAGAAGCACCTAGCTATGATGAAGTAAAAGATCAAATTGAACAACAATTAATTACACAAAAAGAAAACGAACAAGTGACACAGTTAATCGATGAACTTCGCGAAGAAGCCGACGTAGAAGTATTAATTTAAATGAAACAAAATCCCCGGGTTATGCCCCGGGGATTTTTTATATGCATTCTTTTATTTGAGATAACCGTTCTTTGAGCTCATAACTATTGACTTCTCCTTTTAAGCTATACATTTGGCTCTCATAATACTGTTCGATTTCTTTTTCCCATTCCTTATTTATTTCCTGTAATTGTTCTTCGAATTGATGATGAAAATGAACCGCTAACCGATCGTTATTATTTACCATTGTTTCACGTAAAGGTTCATTTAGGATCGAAGCTATTTGGTCTTTCATCTCTTCTTTTTCATTTCCTTCAAAGAAAGATTTTGTACCTTTAAACATTTTTAAACTTGAATGAAAAGCTGACAAAGAGACAGGAATTTCTTCATTAAACACCATTACCTCAGAATCTGCGAAGGACCACTCTTTATTTTCTAACACTAAAGAAGGTTCTATTTTACTTAATTCTGTCTGCAGTTCTTCACGATGACGATTCACTAATTGTTGAATAAAGGCTTCCATACGTACAGCTATTGCTCTTAGTTCTTGATTCATTTCGAACTGAACTTCTTTGACCAATGGCTTCATCGACGCTTCTAATTGACTTTTTGCATGTTGATTCGAACCATTAACGACTGAAGGGTTAATATGATTTTTAAAAAATTCATTAAAATTAAGCATCATACGCTCATGCGCATAAAACACTTGTTTTTCTACTTTTTGTTGAATCTGATCATATGCTCGGTTCGTTGACCGATCATGGAATATGCTAAACACGGTATGCTTATTCTCTTCAAGTCTCTTTAGGTGCTCTGCTTTTTGCTGTTCATTTAATGAGGCATTGTCGATATAAGTTTTTAGAGAAGTCGCCGCAAATTCCATGTCGTTCTGAATGGAATGCTGCAGAACTCCTGTTAATTCATGCTTTAAAAATTTCTCGAATCTTTCTTCAAATAACGCTAGACCAGATCGATGACTCATTTCATTTGCTAGTTTGTCTTTCAAGCCGTACAAGCTGGATAAGGAATTCAATCGTGGTTTTCGTATTTGGAACGATTGAAGCTGATGAGCCACATAGTCTTCTACTTGTCTTTTCTCTTCTTTGGAGCTAGCAAGATCCGCTGCATTAATAATAAAGAACATTTTATCCATCGAAAATGCGTCTTTGACTCGTCCTAATTGCTTTAAGAAAGATTCATCGGCTTTAGAGAAAGGATGGTTAAAGTAAGTGACAAATAATATGGCATCTGCATTTTTTATATACTCAAATGATACATCTGTATGTCTCGCATTTACCGAATCCGCTCCAGGGGTGTCAACTAACGTTACCCCTTTCCTCGTCCACTCACAGTCAAAATAAATCTCGACCCATTCAATAAAGCAAGACGTTTCTTCTTCTGATACAAAAGAAGACAGTTTATCCCAAGAGATCTCCATCTCTACACCCACATGATCTTTCATCTTTCCATATCCTTTTAAAAATGCCTGTAAGAAAGATTTCTTTTGATGGACGAGCTGATTAAGAGTCTCTTCATCCCATTGAGCGATGGTTTCATAAGCCGCTTCAAGGGTCGATTGATGAGTTAACGATTCATTCGTCGCATGAAATAAATCATCTACTAATTCTTTCTCAGACTTTACCTTCACGAGAACACTTTTATGCTCGTAATGTTCATTAGGCGGTACAATCTTATTAATCGTAGCTGTCGTGGGGTTTGGAGATACAGGCAGGATTTTTTCGCCGAGTAAAGCATTAGCAAACGACGATTTCCCTGCGCTAAAGGCCCCAAATAACGCGATTGTATATTGCCTGTTTCTTAATCGCTGTTGTTTTTCTTTAAGCTGACTTCTTAAGTGCTCAAATCCAGGCACACCTTTTAAGATGGTACGAACAGATTCTGCTTTCGCTTCTAGATTATACGTTAACGCAGGCTGTTTTTGATCACTACTTTCTTTCGTACGAGCTTCGTCAAAATCATCTTTTACCTCTTCCTTTCGTACCTGTATAGTTTGAGCATCCACTTCAATAATCTCTTCTTCTCTTTCTTTCACCTCTTGAGAAACCTCAGTAATTTGCTCTTCCGTCACTTCCGGATGCTCGAGCGCCTCAAGCAGAGATTGCTTATAGGTAGATATATCCGCCTCAATAGCCTTAAGACGTTTCTCTAACTGATCTTTTTCATCCATCGCTTGAAGCAGTTCGTAATTACGGTTAGATTCTTGCTTTGTTTGCTGTTCTAAATCTTCTTTGATTTGCTGCCACCATTCTTGCATCACTGCACGATAATGTTTTTGAATATCTTTAGATAATTGATCGGTATACCTTAAAACATACTCACCCGTTACAGAGGCACCTGATTCAATTAATGTTTCTACACGTTTCTCTGTAGGGTAAGTTAACGACAACGTCTCGGCTTCGCCAAGCAGCTTTTCGTTTGTTATATCTACTTGTTGTAATAATTCACGTAATCGATCTTTTAAAGGCCAAATTAAATTCTTTTCTACCGTAGCATCTACCTCTTCACAAAAGGCTTGCTTTCTCTCCGCTCGCTCTTCTTCTGTTTTCTTCCTGGCAAACAATAAACCTACTTTAAATCCAGGTTGTTCTGATTGTAAATAAGAGGCAGCTTTTTCTCTAACTGTACTAGGCATCAAATAAGCATTTGTAATAAACTTCTTCACGCGATCCTCAAATTGATCTTTAGCTTGAGGCACCCGATTCTCTTGTCTTTCTTTTAACGACTCTGCGCCTTTAAAACCTTTTTCTTCAATCACTTCTTTCAAAGCATTAAGATCCGCTTCGATTTGTAAAGTTTGAGCTTCATATTTCTCACGGTACGCTTCTATGCATTCATTCACGATACCATAGAGATGAGCTGCCGCTTGCGAAGCCGTTTCTTTTTGTTCGAAAAGTTCACGGAAATTGGTTTGCAAGCTTTCTAAGTCGCTATACGGATGATCTGGTTCCTTTAAGGACGTATAATAAATATTTTCCGGAGTTATCCCCCAAAGGCTAAAGGATTCGTGAACACTCTTTGTAAAGCTATCAAAAGAGAGCTCTTCTTTTTGATGTTTGTCCACTTGATTAATAATAATAGAAAAGGGGATATTGCGTTTCTGCATTTCCACTAAAAAATTTAAGTTAACTTCCGATTGCACGTGATTATAATCCATGACGTAATACATAAAGTCCATCACATGCAAAGAAGCTTCGGTAACTACTCGGTCTGCATCATTCGTAGAATCAACACCCGGTGTATCTAATACTTTTACGTACTCTGGAATAGAAGGCACGGGACGGCTGATTTCAATTTCTTTTATCGATTCCCCGTCCTTACAAAAATCCTTAACCGCGTCTAAAGGAATATCACCTATATACTTTTCAGGCGGGGCTTCATTAAAGTAAACCGTTGTATAAGGGTCTCCCGATGATAGCTTTACAATATTAGCACTGGTCGGAATCGGGCTCGACGGTAAAAGATCCTTCTGAGCCAAATAGTTAATCATCGAAGATTTGCCCGCAGAAAAATGTCCGGCAAAGCCGATTACAACTTCATTACGATTTACTTTATCAGCCAAATCCAGCATTTTTTGAGCCAAGACTGGATGATGAGGTTGAATCTTACGGTAAAGATGTACAATTTGATTCATCACTGTGTCACGCTTCTCTTTGGTGATTACAGACATCTGCCATTCTCCTTTTTTCATTTACGTTACGTTATGACACATATTATAGCAGAAACCTAACTCAAGCCATAAATGAATAAGATCATGATAAAAGTTTATCCAATTGTTGATGGACCGTTTCATTGTGCAGCAAATGGTTATGATCTTCACCTGGAATAATCATGACTTTTTGTTTGAACGTTTTCTCATGCCATTCTTGAAGCTTAGAAGACACAATCACTTCATCGTCCTCTCCAATGAAAGTCATAAATCTTTCAGGCATTTCATCATTCGGCATCGTTTCTAAGAACCTCGAGATAAGAAGTCTAAACGTTAAATGAACAAGAGACCCTTGGTTAAACTCATCCGGAATAATGGCGACGGTTTGACCATTCCATCGGTTGATCCCCATCTTCTGAAGAACAGCTAAAAGCGTAGCTTTTTTTGAGTATACTTTGTAATCAACGTCAGTACTTGGCTTAAACTGTTCATTCGCATCGTCTTGATACACAGGCAGTCCGGGATGAAAATAAGGAGCAAAGAATACATAACCATCTGCGGCATCTTTATTTTTATGGATGAGCCTTAATAGATTGGCGCATCCCATAGAATGACCCGCAAGAATAATTTCTGTAAAACCTTGCTTACGAACAAAATGGATAAAATCAAAAAGATCATCATCGTACTGTCCGATATAATCGAGGTCCCCTTTTGGGTGGTTATTATCATATCCTCGTAATATAGGTAAGAATATATCTCCGCCAGCATGATAGGTTCGAGCCATTTCTTCATGATGATCGACTTCTGCAGTTACCCCGTGAATCATAATAAAAGCTCTGTTATTTGTGTGCCCTTCATTTTTAAAATGCACATAGGGTAAAGAAGAAAAATCTCTTGCTGCGTAGCGTTTCCATTCTGATTTCATATTAACTCGATCCTCCCTTTGTCCATTCTTCCAGGTATTCAGTAAAGCCTTCTACGGGCAATTGTTTAGAAAACATATTGACGATTTGCTCTCCATACGAACTTGAGAGATGAGTAGTCGCCCCTCTATGAATTTCAATCGCATAATGCAGCGGCACCGCTCGATTAGGTTTCTTTGAAATGACGGTAAAGGTAAGCGCCCGATAGGAGCTATCCCCCTGTTGAACTTGTACAACCGTTGGCCGGTACCAAAACGAGTAGACACCTTCACGCCTATATAAGTAATCAAGAGCTTCTTCATTTACTTCATAAAGTACGCCTTCTACTCGTTGACCTTGTGCCTCTCCTATATCTGCTCTAGCTCCATCTGATAAATGGTGAGAGAACAGCAGTTCGTAATGATCAAGATGCGCACCCCCGATTATTTTCTCAAATAAATGATCAACCCCAGCCTTCATAAACCGTTCATTATCCATACAAGAACCATAGGCAAAGTAATAAATAGGGGAAGAATGCAGAAGACGTTCTACTTTCCAATCGCCCGAAGAAATTTCTTTTTCTTTCTTTAACCGCTCGCTTCCGAAGTATGTATACGCTTCGTATTCCCCTTGCTGTGTCGTGACCTTAATTACTTCTTTTTTAAATAAAGGATTTGAATCCTCTGGGTGATACCCCTCTAAACGATCGATCAGAGCTTCCTGCTTTGGATTAATTTCATATAATTCTCCGAACGTAATTTCCGCTTCATCATGAACAATAAAAGGATAATAAGACTCACTCTTATATAATTTCGCACGTACCCAGGCCTGCTCACTCAAGCACGTTTCATTTGTTACATAATGATGATTTCGTTCTCCTTTACACAATGAGCCGTAAACAAATAAATACATTCTTGCTTCACTCCAATTTCAAATCTCGGTTAGCCACTATACCATAACAGCTTTTCGCTGCATAAACAGCCTGTAAAACAGCTTGCTCCACGACATAGGCATATAGATAGCTTAAACTATTTAAATCTACTTTAACTTTCCCTGAACTCATTGTAAAAATAGTATCTCCATCTACAAAGGTATGAGCAGGCATCATCGTTCTTGCAAATCCGTCATGAGCTAAGGCAGCCATTTTATTTGCTTCTGGTTTTGATAACACAGCATTCGTCACCACCGCGCCTATTGACGTATTTTCACTAAACCGATTCGTTGAGGGATGGAGCACCTGTTCTAGCAGTAAATCTTCTGTATGTAAGAAGACGCGCTTCTTGCGATTGTATACCCCAGCTATCCGCTCTCGGTTATAAGGGTTAATCACATCTCCGAAGCAGTTTACTGCAACCACAGCCCCTACTTGTAAATCGTGAATTTGAACGGCGTACGTACCGATACCGCCTTTCATCGATTGTTCATTCCCTAACACCTTTCCTACCGTAGCTCCTGTCCCTGCTCCATAATTCCCTGCTAAAAATGGTTTATTTAATAAAGCATTCTCACACGCCCTTCGCCCCATGCCATTATCAGGCCGAATCGTGGAAGACCCTACATTAAGATCATACAAAATAGCTCCTGGTACGATTGGAACTTTTGCAGCAGGGGTATCAAATCCGATTCCCTGTTTTTCTAATGTATCCATGACCCCGCTACCCGCTTGCAATCCAAAGGCGCTCCCCCCAGCCAGAAACAAGCCATGAATTTTTTGAACTAAATTCTCCGATTTTAATAAGTCCGTTTCCCGGGTACCCGGTGCACCTCCTCTAACATTCACCCCCGCAGTCGCTCCTTCTTTTGCGAGAATAACCGTACAGCCCGTGCCTGCTTTATCATTTTGATCATGCCCAAAATTAAAGTCTTTCATATCGGTAACGTCTATCACTTTCATTCATCGTTCACCCCTATGTTTTTAAAGTCAGCAAAACGGTAAAATAACCTTAGGAGGTGTTCACATGCCAAGAAAACATTTAGTTTTCCACGGAAGAGTACAAGGAGTCGGTTTTAGAGCTACCGCTCAGTCTCTTGCGAAGCAGCACAGTCTAACAGGTTGGGTAAAAAATAAAGAGGATGGGACCGTGGAGTTAGAAGCAGAAGGAGACGACCAAGCTCTTCAGTCTTTTTACGAAGAAATCAAGGATGGTCCAAGCCCGTTTATTAAAATCGAAACCATTGATGAACAACATTATGAGGATGAAAAGGGTCATCGAAAATTTAAAGTGCTTTACTAATAAAAACACACCGCACAGCTGCAGGATGCGGTGTGTTTTTATTTTTGGTGCATGGGGCGGACAATTAATTCATTTACGTTAACTGACTTCGGCTGCATCACGGCGTAAGTAACGGCACTAGCAATATCAGCTGACTCTAAAGGGGTCATGTCTCGATTTTTAAACATATCAATGACATCGCCATCCGTAATATGTTCAGTTAATTCAGTATCGACCGCTCCAGGCGAAACGTTCGTTACGCGAACTCCGGACTTTGATAATTCTTTCTCCATCCCCATCGATAAAGCTTTAACTGCGTACTTTGTCGCACTATAAACCGTACTTGAAGGAAATACTTCATGGCCTGCCACGGAAGATACGTTGACAATGTGACCAGCTTCTTGCTTTAACATTTCAGGAAGGGCCGCATGGATCCCGTATAAAACACCTTTTATATTTACATCAACCATCTGTTCCCATTCATCAACGTGATCATTTTTTAGAAAAGATAGCAGCATGACACCTGCATTGTTCACATAGATATCAACGGAGTTAAACTTCTCTTTTGTATGTTGGACAAGCTGCTCTACATCCGTCCGCTTTGTCACGTCCGTTTCTACCACAGCGGTTCGCACCCCATACTCATCTTCAATCATTTCCGCCAGCTTCTGAAGTTTATGAGCTCTTCTAGCAGCTAGCACAACATTGGCCCCTTGCTCAGCTAAATGCTCAGCAATGGCTTTCCCAATCCCACTGCTTGCCCCTGTAATGATCGCTACTTTATTTGTTAGTTTTCCCATCTGCATAGCCTCCTTCTCCATTTACAGTTTTATACCCGTTTTCTAAGACTTTTATGCAAACGGAACCTATCAAAAAAAGGCCATCTCTAATAAGTGAGATGACCTTTTACGTATGTGTTCATTATTGTTCCTCAAAGAACTTACGGTTTAACTCGATGTATTTGTTTTCTTCCTCTGGTACTTCATCCTCAATATAGATGGCCTCTACAGGACATACAGCCTCACAAGCACCGCAGTCAATGCAAATAGCTGGATCGATATAAAACATATCTTTACCCTCTTCAATACAATCGACTGGACAAACGTCTACACATTCTCCAGCTTTTTCGTCTTTACAAGGGGAAGTAATTACAAAAGCCACGTGAATCTCCTCCTTCTCTTAAAAATTACAAGTGTATACTAATTATATACACCTCTTACTTGAGTCTTAAACAAAACTCTATCTATTATGATAACGACTTACGCGTAAAATCGCAATTTTTGCAGAAAAATATCTAATCCTGCCAAATTCGTTCTACCGTATAATCTCCGCCTTGCTTCTGAACTAAGAAGATATCAGGACGAGAGAGACGTTTCCATTCGTTAAATCCAAATTCTCTTTTGTATTTTTGAAGGAGCAGCGCTAATAAGTTGCCATGAGTCACTAGAACGACATTGCCAGGTTCGCTTTCTAATTCATTGACGAGTGATACGGCACGCTCTTTTGCTTCTGTCGAAGATTCTCCGCCAGCCATTTTTAATTCAGGGTCTATAAACGTATCATATAACACTTCTTCCCAATCATCTAAAGGCGTATGACTCAAGATACGTTCTTCCAGCCTTTCATCAAGTTCTATCTCAATTCCCTTCTTTTGAGCAAAAGGCTTGATGGTCTCCACTGCACGTAAAAAAGGACTAGAAATAATACGATCAATATCATAACCTGATTGTTCAAGGAAAGCTGATATCATTTGTGCTTGGCGCACCCCAAGTTTTGTTAATGGTGAGTCTTCGTGTTGTCCTTCGGTTTCACTGTGACGAACTAATAGCAATTTGTCCATTTTGTGACTCCCCCTTCAAACTTTCACTTACTTCTATTATCAACCATATGTCAGCGGTTGACAAGAAGTGAACGATGGAAATTGGTACAACTCTAACAAGAAAAGGCTCTATGATATAAAAAACTGAAGCGGAAAGGACCACTTCAGTTTACACTTCTTTAAAATAACCTTTGTAAAATCCGCCGATTCTGCCGGAATTATCTAAGACAAAGTAAAATTCTTCACTTTCGTTCTTAACGTCATATACCTTTCCCGGGGTTAAAACATTTTTAACGACAAATTTATCTGCCTCATTATGAACACACTCGACCTTTTTTATAGTTTCTGACTGCTCCCAAGTTTTATGAATCATAGCAACATCAGCCTCCTTCATTTTTCTATCATACACGTATTGAGAAGTGGACTCAATTGCTAACCTGAGTTTGGTACCATTCGGCCGATTTTTTCACTTCTTCTTCTGTTAAACGATGACCCATGTTTTCCCACTGCGTCGTCACCGTAGAACCAGATGCCTCTAAAAGCTTTTTTAATTCTTTCGTTTCTTCGGCCGGGCAGATCGGATCATTTTCTCCAGCGCCAATAAAGACTGGCGTTTGTGAAAGGTCAGGTAAGTCAACTCCTCTTCTAGGCACCATAGGATGATAAAGAATCGCTGCTTTCAAACTGTTTTTATAGTGAAATAATAAACTTCCAGCAATATTAGCCCCGTTAGAGTAGCCAACAGCAACGACTTTTTCACGAGAAAACCCATACTCTTCAGCCGCTTCACTTAAAAACTCATACAGTTCTTTCGTGCGGAAAAGAAGGTCCTCTTCATCAAAAACGCCTTCTCTTAATCTTTTAAAATAACGAGGCATGCCATTTTCTAAAACATTTCCTCGAACCGATAAGATGGCTGCATCTGGATCAATCATTTGCGCCAACGGAAGCAAGTCTTCTTCAGTACCTCCTGTTCCGTGTAACAACAGCAGTACTTGACTATTTCGATCTTTACCTTCTTTAAATATATGCTTCATAAAAATGACGCCTCCTTTTTGTTTACATAATTAAAATATCGTCTATTCAATTATTTTTATCTATCTGGAATTTTATCTTTATTTCGAGATATTGTCAAAGAATATAGGATAAAGGAAGAATCATAAAAAATCGTGTTATAATTTAAGACAACAATTTATAATGGGGTGTTTATATTGGATAAGTGGGTCTATGGATATGATGCAAGATCCGAGAGATTTAACCACATACATATTCGCAATTATGAAGAAAAAGACTTTCTTCGTTTAATTGAAGTACAGAAAAAAGCATTCCCCCCTCCTTTCCCTTCTAAGTTATGGTGGGATGAAGATCAATTAAGAGACCATGTTTCTATTTTCCCTGAAGGCTGCATCTGTATCGAAGTTGAAGGAGAGGTAGCAGGATCAATGACGGCTATGAAAACGAACATAGATGATCAAACCGATCATACGTGGGATGAGGTTACCGGCGGCGGTACTATGCGCACTCATAACCCTGAAGGTTCTGTTTTATACGTCGTTGATATTTGTGTAGATCCCGCCTATCGTTCATTAGGCTTAGGAGGGCAATTAACACAGGCCATGTATGAAACAGTCGTGCACTTTCACCTGGATCGCTTAATAGGCGGTGCACGAATGCCAAACTATCACAAACACAAGCATGAGCTATCCCCAGAAGAGTATGTGAATCTAGTGCTCAAAAATGAATTAAAAGATCCGGTTCTTACCTTTCTATTTAAAGCGGGACGTTCCCCCGTGCGTCCTATTGCCAAGTATATCGATGATGAAGAATCCGCTCATTATGGATTATTAACCGAGTGGAAAAATCCATTTACCTAATATGTTACTTATCAGAAATAGCTGCTCCATGTTCAATTAGCAGCATAAGCTGATCAGCCATTTCTTGATGACCTACTTTGTGTTTATGAGGAAACAATATCGCGTGAAAAATAATATCTGCAATCATTTCAGTATCCACTTTTGCAGACCAGATGCCGCTAGCTTTTGCGTCATTAATCCATCTAACCAATACCGAATATGTTTTTCGATGTTCCTCAGCTAACTGAGATTGATAATACGAGGCAAGTTCTTCTTCACTTGTTTGAATATCACGAATCATGCGTTCAACTTGGTGAATTTGAGCATGATCCAGCAAAATAAATAACAAGGAACGAAGCTTTTCATTCGGCTGGATCTCCGATGGAATATTTTCAATACGTTGATTCATCTCATCCATAATTTCACGCAAATAAGCGATCAACAGCTCTTCTTTGTTACGGTAATATTCGTATAACGTGCTTCGGCCTACTCCGAGAATTTCCGATAACTTTTTAAAATGGACGCCATGAATTCCGTCTGAACGAATCACCTGACCTGTAGCTTGAAAGAGCTCCTCTTTCGTTAATGACTTTTTTCTACCCATAGCGTTCCCTCTCTTACCCTAGTTAGTATATTAAGTATATCTTACTTTGAACTCACAAGAAAAGCAGGCTTATAAAGCCTGCTTTTCTTGTAGAGAAACCTTAGTTCTCTCTTTTACCTCAACAGTGTAAACATTTCTTGCATGAGGAAGAGGAAAGGGTTGTAGTAAACGACTTCCTTTCCATGGGCGAATGGTGTGCCTCCTCAGGCTTGATCAGCCTTCCGGGGTCACACCTTATTCGTATCTCCCATAGGAGTGTCGCCGTTTTCTAAAACCCTTTTTCGAAATAGATCAATGGAAAAACCATTTACTCAAGCTGTCCCCTTATGAAAACAGAGTTTGCAACAGGACAATCACTCTACGATGGTTCTAAGCTCCCACTTTGATCAAGAAAAGGAAGAAGTACCGACTCCTGCAGGACGAGCAGACAGGAGAGGCCCCGCAGGTCGCAGACCGAGGAGACTTCCGTCTTGCCCCGCGGAAAGCGGCACTTTTTCCTGTTCTCCATACCAATATGAAAGAACCACCCTATAATCTCATATTAAATCCGTCTAAGGTTTTTCGACAGCCAGAGCAGGCTTATAGAGCCTGCTTTATTGCTTTATTATGAAGTAAATAGATTCGACAAATAGCCGTAACCTCTTTCCTCTAACTCTTCTTTTGGAATAAATTCTAAAGCAGCTGAATTAATACAGTATCGTAATCCACCTCGATCTCTAGGACCATCTTCGAATACATGACCTAAGTGAGAATCAGCTTTATCACTTCGTACTTCGGTGCGAATCATGCCGTGTGAAGTGTCCACGTTCTCAAGGATGTGCTGCTTTTCTATAGGCTTCGTAAAACTTGGCCATCCACAGCCGGCATCGTACTTATCTTTTGAACTAAAAAGGGGTTCTTTAGAAATAATATCAACGTAGATCCCTTCCCCTTCATGATCATAATATTCATTTTGAAAAGGTCGTTCCGTTCCATTCTCTTGCGTCACAAAATACTGGGTATCCGTTAACGTTTGTTTTAACTCTTGCTTGTTTTTCTTAATATTCCAGTGATCTTTAATAAAATCAGCTCGGCCGGATCCTTTTTTGTATCGTTTATAATGATATGAATTTTTTTTATGATAGTCTTGGTGTTTATCCTCTGCTTTATAGAATGGTTTAGCGGGCAGAATATCGGTAACGATGGGCGCTTTGAATATCCCTGATTTTTCCAGTTGTTGTTTACTTTTTTCGGCTATCTTATGCTGCTCCTCATCATGGTAGTAAATAGCCGTTTTATACGATTCTCCTCGATCCGCAAACTGTCCTCCAGCATCTGTAGGGTCAATTTGCTGCCAAAAGATTTCGACTAATCTCTCGTAAGGAAAAAGTGTTGGATCATACTTAATCTGCACAGCCTCACGATGCCCTGTAGTTTCAGTAATGACCGACATGTACGTAGGGTTGTCCGTGTGCCCTCCGGTATAACCTGAAGTCACTGAAATAATGCCTGGCCGTTCTTCAAACGGCTCAACCATACACCAAAAACATCCTCCAGCAAATGTAGCTACTTTATATTGTTCATTCATATGAGAACCTCCGTTGTCATGATGTTTCGCTGCATGGTTCTTATTCTTGCTAAAATAAAATAAAAAATCAAGTAACCTGCACAGCCTAAATATATAACTTAGGCTGTGAAGTTCCTTGAGTCTCCGAATGAGTCTTTCTTTTTTCTTTATGCTGTTCTGGCCTTCTTCGGTCCGATTGGCGGGTATCACGGCGTTTTTTGTCTTCTTGAGGCCTTTGAAAAGGCTGTCGTTCTCTCTTCTTGTGGTCTCGTTTCTTGTTTGATTTAGAATCACTCGAACTTGAACTCGAACTCTCAGTCACTTCTTCATCAGATTCATTCATGATCTTCATCATGTTGATCATAGCCGGCAGGTTTTTCATCATCGGACCATATTCTTTAACCATTGGAGCAGCAGATTGCATAGCTTTTAATGCGCCCTGAATTTGATTAAGCCAGCCAGCGCCCGCTTGAGGCTGTACGGGTGGACCTAAAAAGGGTGCACCTCCGAATCCACCAGGGCCTCCTTGATTAAAAAATCTCGGAAGAAAACCTCCTACGTTTTGCATTTGATGGGGTGAAAAACCTTGAAAATTCCTGGCAGGGCCAAAAAAAGGTAGCTGATTATGATTCATACTAGACCCCTCCGTCATTAGTCATGTCATAGCCTATGCTGTGAAGAAGAGGGATGTATGGGCATTCTATTTATTTGTTAATCGAAGACCAGTCAATTGGTTTTTCTTTCACTTCTTCAAGAAACTCGTTTGCTCGAGAAAATGGTCGACTGCCAAAGAATCCTCTGTAAGCTGAAAGGGGACTGGGATGAGGCGATTGAATAATACAATGCTTATCCTGATCCACAGAGGCCGCTTTCTTTTGGGCGGGCCTCCCCCATAATATAAATACAAGTGGACGTTCTCGTTGGTTGAGAAGTTCAATTACTCGATCGGTAAGCTTTTCCCATCCCGCTCCTTTATGAGAGTGTGCTTCGTGGGCCCGTACAGTTAACACGTTATTTAAAAGAAGTACTCCTTCATCCGCCCATGCTTCGAGGTTGCCATGGTTTGGAGGTTCCACCCCCATATCCTCTTGCAGTTCCTTGTAGATGTTCTTTAATGATGGAGGCACTTTCACTCCTTTTGGTACAGAAAAACTATAACCGTGCGCTTGACCCTCTTCATGATAAGGATCCTGGCCTAAAATAACGACTTTCGTATTTTCATAGGAAGTTCGCTGAAAAGCAGCGAAGATGTCATACATATTTGGAAAAACACGATGTGTCCCGTATTCTTTTTTTAAATACTCTCTAAGGTTTGTGTAATAGTCTTTTTCTAGCTCACTTCCAAGAACGTCAGCCCAATCATTTATAAATACCGACAATCGTATCACCTTTCACTTCTTTTATTCCCCTTTATTACCTTGTTTTATTTCCCGGGCAAGCGCAAGATGTGACAATTCATCATGCGCTTTGAGTTCATTTAGTTGACGGAATGCAATGAAATTAGGCGGTATTTGCAAATCGTTGTATTCTTCCTTAAGATAAGCTCTTCTATTTCTCCTGAACCAATTTGATCTGAACGAATATGTCGTTTAATTTCAATCCTTTCATTCATAGGAAATAACTTATACCCATCAAAAGTAATTTCGAATAAATTGTCATTAGGTTGAACTCTTTTCTCTTTACCTTCCGTGATCAGTGTCCATTCCATGGATAATGGTGTTGACATAATGATCCTCCCCTTCCAGGTCTTATTGAAATGCCATTTGCACTGTGGAACCTTCCGGACCAGAGTGGATGTGCAGCTTTGCAGGAATTTCCTCTTTTAACTGGGGAACGTGGGAAATAATTCCTAACATTCGATTCCCATCTTGAAGAGTTCTTAAGCATCCAATGGCTTGTTCTAATGATTGTTCATCTAACGTCCCGAACCCTTCATCAATAAACAGGGTTTCCAATTGAACACCTCCCGCATGTGATTGAACGACATCAGCCATCCCTAAAGCTAAACTTAAGCTTGCTTTAAAACCTTCACCGCCTGACAGCGTTTTAACGGAACGTTTTTGGCCCGTGTGGTGATCGATGACTTCAAGCTCCAATCCGCTTTGAGCCCCTCTTTTAGCTAAAGCATCGCTTCGCAGCAGCTGATAACGGTGGTCCGTCATTTGATCCAGGCGTATATTTGCTTGTACTAAAATTTCATCTAGATAAGAAGCCAGCACATACCGTTCGAGCGAAAGTTTTAAAGCGTTATCGCCACGAGCCAAATTAGAAACTTCTGCTAAGTCGTAATAGCGTTCAGCAAATTCCTTTTGTTCTTCGATTAAACTGGCCATCGATAACAATATATTTTCATTTTGCCTATAAACTACCTGAAAATCATGAAGCTCCTTTTGTTTATGATTGACTTTCTCCTTATGCTCTTCATATGCTTGTTTCAATTCATCTAAAACTGGTCGTTTCTCTTCTTTCAACTTCGTTTTTATTTCCGTTAAACGATCATGTACTACGGCCTTTCGCTGATTAAACTCATTCAACTTTTGGCTTAAAATGTTCATCTCCGCTTCTGTTAAAAGGGCTTCTTTATATGCAGTGACTGTATCAAAATTAAGTTGGTCAAGCGTTTGATTAAATTCTTCTGCCTTATTTTGATACATTTCTTCAACTTCAACCAAGTAGCGTTCTAATTCGTCTTTTTTTGTACGCATTTGTTGGACTTCTTCGTGTTTTTGAGTATAATCTTTTTGAATATTCTCCCAGTTTTTCAACGAATCATGAAGCTTTTGTTCTGCCTTTTTAACAAACTCATTCATCTCACTTAAATCAAATGTTGGAAACGCATAATTCGATTTCAAATTTTCGATTTCGGTTTGGCGAGCTACTTTTTCCTCAGCCCACTTTCTAAGTTGATTGTTCACATCTTCTTCCTGTTTCGTTAACTCGTTCATCTGGTCTTCTATTTTAGAAAGCTGATCAGCTGCTTCATGAATGGTTTTAAGTTCTGTTTCCAGATGAGTTAAACCTTCCGTGTTGGTTCGTAACTTCTCCTCTAATTGTTGAGCAGCTTGTTGTAAAACTTCAGTGGACAAATCACCATCGATAAGTGAATGTACCTCACCATACAACGTGTCTACCAATTGTTTATGACTTTCCCCTTCTGCTCTAGCTGAGGTCATGGATTCATGCATTTTTAAGTACTTTTGTTCCTGCCGATCATGAGTTTGTTTAATAGCATCCATTTCTTCATTCGATAATACTCCTTTAGGCTGTGTAGCTAAATCGGGGTGTTCACATGAGCCGCAGACAGGACAAGGAGATCCACTGTCTACCTCTAAAGCTAAATGGTAAGCCCGGTGCTCTTTTAGTTTTTCTACTGCTTCATCATATTTTCTTTTCAGTTCTTCCTTTCGTTCCCTGGACTCATCCGTTTCTTTCTTCAGTGATTGATAATTTTCTCTTAACTGCTGCAGCGTGTTCCATTCCTTCATTAACCGATGCAAGCTTGAAAGATTTCTTTTTTCTCGTTCTGTTTTCTCTTTTAGGTCAAACACCTTTGAAGTTATTTCTCGTTCTTTAAAAGCCAATTGGCTTTTCTTCTCTCTTTCTTCCGCAAGTTGTTGTTTTCGAGAAGACAGATCGGTCAGCCGTTTATTAAACTGATCTTGCTTTTGGTCAATTTGGGTAACCTTTTGTTGAATATCCAGCAAACTCTCCAATTTACCTTGTGCTTCTTTTGTCTTTTGAAGCTCTTCTTTAAGTTGGTCTCTGACACTTTCTTTCGCTTTTTCAGCCTCATATTCTTCTTGAGTACGTTTGAATCGCGTCTCCATATCTTTTAAAACGTCGATGTTTTCTTTTAAAGAGGCAGCAAGCTTATCCAGTTCCTGCTTTCTTTCATGCATTTGGCGTTCATAGGGTTTTAGTTCATGTGCTTTCTTCCCAAGGTGCAGCACCTCAGCTTCACGATCCATTTCTGATTGCTGCTGATGAAGATCTTTCTGTTCTATCATTAAGCGATCCAGTTCTTTGTAAAGCTCATCGATCGTTTTGGCATGATAATAGCGGTCTTGTACTTTATCCAGCTGTTCAGATAGGACGCGTAATTGATCTTTGACTAGTTTTTTCTCTAGCTCCTGACGCTCAAGCATTTCCTCTAACTTCTGAATCACTTGATGAGGATCTTCAGGAATTTCCACTTGTTCTTCAGAAATCCAATTGATTTTTTCGATCTCTTGCTCAATTTTCCATTCAAACTGTTCCATGTCTTTTTCTAAGGATTTCTTTTGTTCGCGTAGATGGTCCGTTAACTCCGAATAAAACTGTGTGCGAAAGATCTTTTGTAAAATCTCTTCTCTTTCCTTACTATTTTCTGATATTAACTTACGAAACTCCCCTTGAGGGATCATAATCATTTTTCGGAATTGATCGTAATCTAAACGAAGTAATTCTTCGATCATCTCATTCACTTCTTTAATTTTCGAAGCTAATAACCGTTCCTCCCCATTATGCTGCTGGTAAAGGTGAGCTTTTGTAGGCTCTTCTTTATAGCCTTCACCACGCTCTTTTTTTCTCCATTGTTTCGGCATGCGCTCGATTCGGTATTGTTTTCCCCTAAGCATAAAAGTAAAATCCACTATTGTTGTATCTTCTTCATTGGAAAAGTGACTTTTTAATGTGTCCTGATCTCGATCTGTTCCGCTCGCTCTACCATATAGAGCAAAACACATAGCATCAAAGATTGTCGTTTTGCCTGCCCCTGTAGGACCTGTCACTAGAAAGATCGTTTCACTTCCTAATTGTGAAAAGTCAATCGTTTGCTTCTCTTTAAAAGGGCCAAATGCTTTTACGGTTAAATGTAGAGCTCTCACGTTATTTCCCCCTCTCTTTTAAACGCAAGTCTTCAATAGCGCTTTCGATCATCGATTTCCTTTTATCTGGAAGTTCGTCCTGTTTAATCTCCTGATAAAATGCAGAAAAAAGATCCAATGGCTCGAGCTTCTGTCTCGCTTTTAGTTCTTCTAATGACTCCTGTTGTCTATGTGGTGACAACGCAGCTCGTTCAAGATGAAGAATGTTAGGATACACTTTCCTTAGTTTTCCCATAGGATCTAGAATCGTTCCTTCATCTAAAAGTCGCACATGCAAATAATTTTCTCGATGATTAGCAGCCTCCCCTTCCATTAATTCAGAAAAGTAGCCTTCTACAATTTCAAAGTCCCTTCGGGGCACGAGCGGGATTTTCTCTACCGAACATTCATCCTTATTTTCTAAATCAATCAGCGTGACTGACTTATGATGATTTACCTCTGAAAACGAATATTTAAGAATCGAGCCACTGTACCGGACGGTTTCTCTTAGAATCTGCTGAGCTTGATGCAGGTGACCAAGCGCTACATAGGAGAACTGATCAAACAAAGAAGCGTCAACGTACGGGGTGCCTCCGACCATCGACAAGCGCTCTTCAGATTCTGATTCCATGCCGCCAGCAATGAAAGAGTGCCCCACCCACACATGACGCTCACTCATATCATAATGTTTCTCAATGTGTTCAATAAGCTTTTCAGTTGCTTGCTGGTGACTTTTAATCGAATCGTCTTCAAAAATATAAGCAACTTCTGCAGGTTCGACATAAGGGATGAGATGAAAATGAACAGGCCCCCATTGATCATGAATCGTAATTGGTTCATATTCTTTGGTTAGCTTCGTTTCTAAATACAAGTTTTGTCTTCTAAAAAGCTTAGCTCCAAAATCCAGGCGGTCCGGACTATCATGATTTCCTGTGATGGCTAATACAGGAACATTTATTTCATTGATTAATTTAGTCAGCGTTTGGTTTAGCAACTCTACTGCTTGTTTAGGTGGAATCGAACGATCATACAAATCTCCTGCGATAATCACTACATCAGGCTGTTCTTTTTTTACGATCGACATGAACTGCTCTAAAATGTAAGCTTGATCCTCAGTCATATAAATATTGTTAACAATCTTACCTAAATGCCAATCCGCTGTATGTAATATCTTCATGTTCCCCCAACTTTCTTTTCCTAATATATATCTTCATTATACTAGATCGTAAGAAGCCTTGAAAAAAGAAAAGATACCTTTCACAGGTACCTTTTTCTAATAATTAATCTTCTTCAATTTGATAAGCATCGTATAATCGATCAAATACACTTAGAGCATTCGTAAATGGTATATTCCACTCCAAGTAGCTGCTAATTTCATTGTACGATGTCGCTTGTTTAGGAAAACTATGATCCTCGAACATCCACTCCGCAAGTCTTTTCTCTTCATCAGCTTGGATATTCCCTCTATATCTCATCATGTAGTGATAGAACGACCGCATTTCTGTTCCTCCCTCACCGGAATACTTTCGTATAGTTTTATCATGTTTATTAGGAAGAAGCAAAAATAATGAAATCGTTTGGTCTTATCTATCATCGTCTACATCTTCCATAAATTCTTGATGAGCCTTCAGCTTCTTACGATACACGACCCTCGAAAGCACAATACTTACTTCATATAGTAAAATGAGAGGAACAGCAACAACAATCTGCAGTATAAAATCCGGAGGAGAGATCATCGTTCCTATGATAATAAGAACAAAATAAGCATATTTTCTAATTTTTGATAACAATTCCGGATTTATAATACCTAAACTTGTTAAGAACATGACAATGATCGGTATTTCAAAGAGCAATGCAAAAGGTATCGTTACTCGAAAAACAAAACGGAAATAACGTTCTACTGTAAATAATTCATTGAACATCCCATCATTAAGTGATAATAGGAAAGGTAAAATTAATTGAACAAATACGGTGTATCCAAACGCTAAGCCTGCTATAAATAAGAAGAAGACAGCTGGGATATAAGCAAGCGATACCTTCTTTTCTTTTGGCGTTAATGCCGGCTTAATAAAAAGCCACAATTGCAAACACAACATAGGCAATGAACCAATGAGAGCAATAATACTAGCCAGCGTAAAGTAAATCCAAACGATTTCTCCAGGACTGGTTACGCTTAACTGAATAGGAATATCATCTTCTAAAAATCCATAGATTTCTCTAATGTATATAAACCCTGCAATAAAGAAGACGACAAAAGAGAGAAGCGAATAAATGATCCGCTTCCTTAGCTCACTCAAGTGATCGGTCATATTCATTTCAATATCTTGACTACTATTTTTAGGTTCTGACATGTGTAAAAACCTCCCTGGCACTATACAAGTGCCGCGACATAAAGAAGATGTAAGGGTAGCCCCTTACATCTTCTTATTTTTCATTTTTATCTTTGGTTGATTGATCATCTGACATCATATCTCCAGCTGCTTTTTTAAACTCTTTCAGCGAGCTTCCAAAAGCTTTACCGATTTCCGGCAGCTTGGCAGGACCAAAAATAACCAATGCTATAATCAAAATGAGCAAAAGACCTGGAACGCCAATATTTGATAACATGGATCAACACTCCATTAGGACGATTTATTATTTGAATGGCTATCGTCTATAATATTTTTTGTTTCCGTCACATCATCTTTTACGTCTCCAGTGAGATCACGAGCGGACTTTTTAAACTCGCGCAGCGTTTCCCCAGTAGCTTTACCAATCTCCGGAAGCTTTTTAGGTCCGAAAATAACTAAAGCTATCACTAGAATCAAAATTAAACCAGGGATCCCAATACTTGAAAGCATGTAGGTCACCTTCCTTATGGTAAGTATCTTGTCTTTCATTTGAACCTGAAACTATGTCTACGTTAATCCTGCGTCTATCATATCACGTTTGTGTACCCTTGTCTTTATTCTATTACTAATTTTTCACATATCGCTGTGCTAGTTCGTATTCTTCTTTTGTATTCATGTTGAAGAAATGCCAATTAAGCTTATTCTCTTCCAGGTTAAATTGGTCTACAAATGTCACATTACATTGATCGAACAAGGATTGCATTTTACGTTCCCCATCCTCAAGTAATTGCTTACACTCTTTTTCCAACGATGTAGCATAGACGCCTGCTAAAGGTTGAACTTTTCCTTGATAAACGGGAATCACCGCATCAACATCATTAGAAAGGTGAGCCATTAAGCTTTCAATTACATCACGATCAATAAAGGGTGTGTCACAAGCTGTTACATAGACATATCCCGTCTTTGCTGCTTTTAAAACGGCGTGTAAGCCTCCTAAAGGTCCGTGATCTTTAAAATCGTCGGCAACGTAAGTCGCTTGTAAAGGAAGAGGAGTGCTTCGATTAATCATAACGGTTGTAAAAGATCGCTGTAACGTCGTAAAAATACGTTCAATCACAGTTTGGCTTCCAAGTTGCAATTCAGCTTTATCTTGTCCCATCCTCGTCGAACCGCCCCCTGCCAAAACGGCTGCACTTAACTCATTATTCGTCATGGTCTCACTCGATCATAGATTCTAAAATAGTATTCATAGGGGTTTTTTTCATCTTTAACCCCTTTCGTTTCCTCAATCAAATGCCAATCCGCTTCTTCGTACTCTGGAAAGTAAGTATCCCCTTCGAAGGAATGATCGATATACGTCATATACATCCGATCGGCATAGGGAAGCATTTTTTCAAAAAGAACACTCCCGCCAATAACGAACCACTCTTTTTCAGGATACGTCTCATTCAAGCGAATGATCTCATCAATCGAATGGTAGGTTTCACATCCCTCGACTTCGTAATCGGGATTTGACGTTACAATAATATGACGCCGTTCAGGAAGAGGTTTCCCAAACGATTCGAACGTTTTTCTTCCCATGATAATCGTGTGACCCCATGTTTTTTCTTTGAAAAACTTAAAATCACGGGGGATGTGCCACGGCAGATCGTTATTCTTACCAATTAATCGATTTTTATCCATTGCAAATACAAAAGAAATCATAGCTTCACCTCTATCCCTTGTTATACCGCTACTGGAGCTTTAATACCAGGATGCGGGTCATACCCTTCCACTTTAATGTCTTCCATTTCAAAGTCAAAAACACTTTCTTTACTATCATTAAGCGAAAGCGATGGTGCTTCTTTTATTTCTCGTGATAATTGTTTATTAATTTGTTCCACATGATTGGAATAAATATGGGCATCACCCAGCGTATGAACAAATTCCCCTACCTCTAATTGACATTCTTTAGCAATCAAGTGGGTTAATAAAGCATAGCTTGCGATGTTAAAAGGGACGCCTAAGAAAATATCAGCACTTCTTTGATACAGTTGACAAGAAAGCTTTCCGTCAGCTACATAAAATTGAAACATCATGTGACAAGGTGGTAAAGCCATATTAGAAGGGACATCCTCTGGGTTCCAAGAGGTAACGATATGTCTTCTTGAATCTGGATTATGCTTAATGTTGTCAATAACATCCTTTAATTGATCGATCGTTTCTCCACGTGAAGTTTGCCATGCTCTCCACTGCTTACCATAAACGGCGCCAAGATCACCAAAACGTTCACTAAATGAATCGTCCTGTAAAATCTTCTCTTTAAAGATTCCCATTTGTTCATCGTATTGGGCTTTAAACTCTTCATCTTGTTGACTGCGCCTTCCGAAATCTTCCATATCCGGACCATCGTACTCCTCACTCTCTATATAAGATTGAAAAGCCCACTCGTTCCAAATATTGTTGTTATGTCTTAATAAATAGCGAATGTTCGTATCCCCTTTTATAAACCATAACAGTTCACTAACAATTAATCGAAATGGAATTCGTTTCGTTGTTAATAAAGGGAAACCTTCTTGGAGGTCGAACCTCATTTGATAGCCAAACAACGACTTCGTACCCGTTCCTGTTCTATCTCTTTTGACTGCTCCTTTATTCAACACTTCTTGACATAGGTTTAGATACTGTTCTTCATTTGTCATTGTGCTCACCTGCTCTTTCTGCGCTGTTCCATTCACTGTAAAATTGATTCAAATAATTCTCCATAAAAGCGTGTCGCTGATTTGCTTCGATTTGAGCTCTTCTTGTGTACATCCCATCGCTGAGCTTTAGCAGCTTATCATAAAAATGCTGGATAGAAGTTAAAGAATCAGCGGCTTCATCATAAATCAATTGATTCCTCATTCCTCCAAAAGCAAAGGTCCTCGCTATTCCTACAGCCCCTATGGCGTCTAAACGATCCGCATCTTGAACGATTTTTCCTTCAATGGTAGCAGGAATCTGCCCTTTTGAAAAAGATATACTTTTAATGATTGTTAATAGTTCTCTTCTTTTCTGTGCTTCCACCTCTAATGAAGTTAGAAAATCAATTAATTCTCGATAGGCAGCTTCTGTATCGTCATACAGTTTGGTATCCCCGACATCATGAAGCCAGCCGGCCAGCTCTGCTGTATAAGGATCGGCTTCTTCGTCTAATGCAATCTCTTTTGCCCAATGAGCCACTCTTTTCATATGATAATAATCGTGCCCCGTCGGGTCGGATGAAAACTGCTCATATACATATTTCCTCACACTACATAAAACGTCTTCTTTTTCCATAGTTCACCTCTAAAACTGAAAGAGATCCATTTGTCTCGGATTAAGGTCGGTATACTCAATATTAAGCATATCCTGGAGCTGTTTTGCATTATCTGCGGCGTCTCCGCCTGAATTATTATTAAATAGTAAAGTCACTTCTTTTGTTTCTTTCTGCAGCCGCTTCACTCTTTGCGCCCATTCTGTTAATTCTTCATCATTATATCGATAGAGAAAACGGACCTTGCGCCAATCTTTACGTCCATTCTTATTCCAACCATGTACATTTCTCCCATGAAATCTAACAAGAGATTGAGTGGGGTGTGTAGTTGCTTCGACTAACGGTACAGACCCTTCTCCAGCTTGGGGTTCATCACAAATGGTATGAATCCACTCGTAGTCTTTCATAAAATCTAAAGTTTGGACTCTATATTTCTTGTGAAACCACGTTTGATTTCTAAACTCTAAAGCCAGAGGGTATGGTTCCAGCCATTCTCTTATTAACCTTAATTTTTGAATATGTTCTTTCCTCACATCAAACCAAGGGGGAAATTGAAAAAGCAATGATTGAACTTTACCAGCCTCAACAACCGGCTGAATAGACTCTTCATATGCTTTCACAAGGTCTTTTGCTTCTTGTACGGTTCGAGTTTGACGGTCATGCCCTGTCAATTGTTGAAATGCTTTAATGACAAATGAGAAATTGTTCGGTGTCTGGTTCAACCATTTTTCATAATGGGTTCTGGGTTGAATCGCATAAAAAGCTGTATCTACTTCAACAACAGGAAAATGAGAAGCATAAACCGAAAGCTTCTCATCCGGTCTTGTCTGATCCGGATAAATAGAAGCATGGTCGCCCCAGCCCGTTACACCTATTTTTATAGTCATCCTTCTCCCCTTCCCAGCAAATCGAGTATTCAGTATTCTCGTTCTAAAAATTACCGTTAAAACAAACCTGTAATTGTTCCATTTTCTTGTACATCCATATTCAAAGCAGCCGGTTTTTTAGGAAGTCCCGGCATTGTCATTACCTCTCCAGTTAAAGCTACAATGAATCCCGCCCCTGCAGAGACACGTAATTCTCTCACCGTCACAGTAAATCCATTGGGACGCCCTAATAAAGCGGGGTCGTCAGAAAGAGAGTATTGAGATTTCGCCATGCATATAGGTAAATGATTATGACCGTAATCCTTAATTTGTTTCAGCTGCTTTTTCGCAGCCGATGTAAATTCAACATGACCGGCACCGTAAACTTTTGTGGCAATTTTATGAATCTTTTCTTCCACAGGATCATCAAGGTCATACGTATATCTCATAGAACCTTGATCTACTTCACAGCAACTCATTACTTTTTTGGCTAAATCTAGTCCTCCTGCGCCTCCCTTAGTAAAAACTTCTACTAAAGACACCTCAGCACCTTGCTTTACACACCATTCTTTTAGAAAATTAATTTCATGATGGGTATCTGTCGGAAATTGATTGATGGCAATCACAAAAGGCAAATTGAATTGTTCAATGGTCTCCATATGTTTCTTTAAATTATCTACACCACGTTTTAAAGCAGCGACATTTTCCTCCGATAAATTTTTCTTATCCACACCGCCATGCATTTTCAAGGCTCTAATCGTAGCCACGATTACAACAGCATCGGGTTGAAAATTACCTGCTCTCGCTTTTATATTTAGAAATTTTTCTGCCCCAAGATCTGCACCAAACCCGGCTTCCGTAACAACATAATCTCCTAGTTTAGCAGCTGTTTTGGTAGCCATTAAACTATTACACCCGTGAGCGATGTTTGCAAACGGGCCGCCGTGTATGATTGCTGGCGTATTCTCAATAGTTTGAACTAAGTTCGGCTTAATCGCTTGATGGAGAAGCAAGGTTAGAGCTCCTTCAAAACCTAGCTGTCTTACTGTGACTGGTTGTTTATCATATGTGTACCCGATAATAATCTCAGCTAGGCGTTTTTTTAAATCTTCCAGGTCGCTAGCTAAGCAAAGGATAGCCATAATCTCAGACGCTACCGTTATTGTAAAACTGTCTTCACGAGGCACCCCTTTTACAGGTCCTCCAAGCCCAACAATTACTTCACGAAGAGCACGGTCATTTAAATCCATCACTCGCTTCCAGCCAATGCGTCTAGGATCGATATGTAATTCATTTCCTTGATGAATATGATTATCAATGAACGCTGAAAGTGCGTTATTTGCAGATGTAATTGCGTGCAAATCACCAGTAAAGTGCAGGTTAATATCCTGCATCGGTAAAACCTGAGAATATCCCCCTCCACAAGCTCCCCCTTTGATTCCCATGGTTGGACCAAGAGAAGGTTCTCTTAAGGCAATAATCGCTTTTTGATTAAGCTGACATAGAGCCTGTCCCAAACCAACGGTAACCGTCGATTTTCCTTCCCCAGCAGGTGTCGGATTAATCGAAGTGATTAAAATAATTTTTCCATCTGGTTTGTCATTCATGTTACTTACAATGAGCGAAGATAATTTCGCTTTATAGTGACCATAAGGTTCCCAATCATTTTCTGATAAATTTAATCGTTCCGCAATGTTTTTAATCGGGGACATACTAGATTGTAAGGCAATTTCAATATCAGAGTTCATCTTAACAGCTCCTTTAAACGAACAGTCTACTTCTATTGTACCCGAAGACCAGCCAAATTAAGAATAGGAATTTCCTAATCCTGTCTATTGCAATCCCCGGCTGTTAAACGTATAATGATAGGCTGTTGCTGCGCGGTTCGAAAACCTCCCGCGACACCAAAACTAAGGAGGAATAGTTATATGAGCAACGAATGGATATGGATTTTGTTTGCCATCGTCAACTTTAGTTTATTACTAATAGTTTATCGTATCTTCGGTAAATCAGGCTTATTTGTATGGATAGGTATGTCTACAGTGGTCGCTAATATCCAAGTAGTAAAAACAGTTGAATTATTTGGTTTAACCGCTACACTAGGAAATATTATTTATGGCACTGTCTTTTTAGCTACTGATTTAATCAATGAAAAGTACGGGAAGCGAGAAGCACAAAAGGCTGTTTGGATGGGATTTTCCACCCTCATTATTTTAACCATCATGATGCAGATTTCCTTATCGTTCACCCCATCTGAAGCAGATATAGCCCAGCCAGCTCTAGAAGTATTATTTGGCATTGTGCCTAAAATAGCTTTAGGAAGCTTAATTGCTTATATTGTCAGCCAATACTTCGATGTTTGGCTCTATGCCAACTTAAAAAAGATATTTACTTCAGACCGCACACTTTGGGTTCGAAATAACGGAAGTACGATGATTAGCCAACTGCTTGATACGGCTATCTTTTGTGGTATAGCCTTTTACGGAGAGTATCCACTTGATATTTGGTTCGAGATCTTTTTGACAACCTATCTAATCAAGTTTATTGTGGCCTTAATTGATACACCATTTTTATATACAGCCAAAACATTCCACCGTTCTTAACAAAGGGGCAAGTGATCTATGATAGAAGTTTATACCGATGCAGCCACAGCCGGCAACCCAGGACCGAGTGCAGTCGGCATTTATATAAAAGATCGTCACAAATTCAGCAAATACCTCGGCTCCTGTTCCAACCACGAGGCTGAATTTCTTGCGGTCATCTATGCGTTAGAATACTGCAGTCAACATTACAGCGGGGAAATTATTTCCATACGCAGCGATTCGCAGGTAGTTGTTCATTCAGCTGACACGGAGCATTGTAAGAATCCAGCCTATGCTCCCCTGTTAGGAAAAATTTTAGCTCTTCATCAGCACTTTTCCTATGTATTTTATAAATGGATTCCTGATAAAGAGAACAAACATGCAGATCGTCTTGCTCGTGAAGAATTGAAGAAGAACCAGTAACTACTTATTAGGAACTGGTTCTTTTTTTTGTTTCCATATTTGATAAACCGCGTTCTTCCAATGATTGATACGCCGACTTTTTCGATATGATGGAACGATCTGCTATATGCTCAAGCAAACTTATGTAAAAGCTAGGATCGAACTTTTTCTGAAACTTCAGCGTCATCTGAAGAGCTAAAATGACCTTCCAGTCTTCCGTATTGGTTGAATTTTTGCCAAAATAAACAAAATGTACATCCTCGTCAGACAGTTTGAACCCCTTTGACCATAAGTCTTCCAAGTAATAAGCTAATGAATAAGTTGGCTTCATAACATTCTCCTTATCTTTAAAACCTGTATCGACAAAATTCGCAATACTTCTATTATACAAAATAAATAGCCAAGTGGGAATCACTTGACGTCAATCGGTGAACTGTTTTTTTTCATATTTAGAGCAAACTTAAAATTTTCCTGACAACGCACGTTCTTCTGCGGGAATACGGATCACAAGAACAAGCAGGTGCAATAATGGAAATAGCAGAGCCGTCACAAAAGCTTGAAATAGCAGTGGAATCACCAGCAATTCAAAGAAGACGATCATGTAATTAGGGTGCTTGACGTATTGGTAGGGTCCGCGCTCAACAAGAGGCTCATCCGGAATGACGATAATCCTCGTATTCCACTTCCTCCCGAGTGAAGCTATACACCAAACTCTTAAACCCTGCAAGATCACAAATAGAGCAATTAAGAAAGGAGATAACCATAAAACGCCTCCCTTAAGAATAAACCACTCAAAGAAAATGGAAATAAAGAAAAGGGTGTGAAGCCAAATAAATAAATGATAATGCTTCGCCTCTACTTCAACCCCTCCACGACTCATCATCCACCTCTTATTTAGCTTTGCAATATATAACTCCGCCAGCCTCTGTAAAATTAAAAAAATAAATAACCACATCTTAAACCCACTCCAGACTTACGATTTCTGATGAAAAACCAGGTCCTAAAGAGGTCATAAAAGATTTTGTCCCTGCTGAAGGTTTCCCAAGCATAACTTGATGCAATACAAAATGGACCGTCGGAGAAGACATATTGCCATGACGGGATAGCACATCTTTTGAATAGGATACGGCTTGATCAGAAATTCCTAGAGTTGAAACAAAAGCTTCGATCACTTTTTTTCCACCAGGATGAGCGACAATAAAAGGTAAGTCAACTGCCGCCATGTTTAATTCTGCTAACCTTTCTTCCATATGTCCTTTCCAGAAACTTTCCACGAGTTTAGGGATGCTTTTTTTAAATATAACTTCAAAACCTGTATTCACTACTCGCCACCCCATAACGGATTGACTGTGAGGTTTTGTTTTTGTGCTTGATGAAGTCACTTTAGGTACAGCCGTAATCTTTTGATGCAGCAGCGGTGAATCTTCTCCTACTAATAACAAAGCAGATGCCCCGTCCCCAAATAAAGCAGCTCCCACAAAATTACTTACTCTTGTATCATTATGTTGAAAGGTCACACTGCATAATTCCGCGCAAATGATGAGGACATTACTTTCAGGCGCCCCTTTTAAGTAATCAAATGCTTTACCTACGGCATTTGTACCTCCAGCACATCCAAGGCCAAATATTGGGGTGCGTTTAATATTCTCACGCAGGCCTAGTTCATCTATTAAATAAGCATCAATGGTAGGAGTAGATATTCCAGTAGAAGACACGAAAAGAATATGGTCAATTTCCTTAGGATCAATCTCTCTTTTAATAAATTTACGGTTAGATAAACAGCTCAAAGCCGCCTGTTTACTATAGTCAATCACCCGCTCACAATAAGAGGCGTTCACTTCTTGAAGCTGGCGTTCTTTTGTATACCATTCTAATGGGAAAGCTAGTTGGCGAGTTTTAATTTCACTATTGCTAAAAATCGGCATTAATTTTTGTTTATCCGTTTCTTTAATAGGAAAGACCTTTGCAATCAGCTCTTGAATTTCCTGCTGCTTATAATTATATTCCGCTTTCTGGATACTGCATGATAAAATAAAAGCCATTTTTCAATCCACCTCTTTAAGAATAAGGTGGCTCAAATCACTCGAATTATACGAAATAGCTGGTGTGTACCATTAGGAACATTAAACGTATGTTGAGAATTTTCTATATATTATTACAATTGTTGGATTAGTTTACATTTTTTGAAAATACAGATAAACTACACAATGAATCTTACATAATGGGGATAACACAATGAAACGATGGATGATTATTTTAGGAGTGTCTACTTTACTCGTCGTAACAGGATGTAGTTCAAACGCTGGAGATGAGTCTAATGACAGCAATGAATCTGCAGATTCAGGTTCTGAAGAAGAAAATGAAATAAAGAAAGATATTTTAAACTGGCAGAAGAACATGGCGAACACACTGCGCCCTGAGCAGTCTCAAATTACGAACTTTGAAACTATGCTGGGCGATGAAGAAGCAGATGAAGAAACGGTCAAAGAAGCTGGAGAAAATGCTAAAACAGCTGCTAAAGATGCCTCATATAAAGTCGTTGATTATTCAGTCAGTGAAGATATTAACGATGAAGTAGCGGAAGATATTAAGCAGGCCCTGCCGTCTCTTCAGGAATACTATGAAGAAATCTAATACATGTTAGAAGAAAACATGGATGAAGCCGATTTAACGAACGCGAACAAATTATTTGATGAGTTTCAGCAACAAATGGATAAAATCTTTGAAGATGCTGACCTTCGACCAACCAACTTAAAAAACGAATTCTCATAAAAAAGAAACCGCTTTGCGGTTTCTTTTTCTAAAAGCGATAAATATGTTTATATTTGTTTCGTAGATAGTTCACTAAATCGTTCGGATTAAGTCCTTCCCCTGTAACCTCTTCTAAAATATCTAAAGGTTTTTTCATTTTTCCGTATTGATGAATACGATTTGAAAGCCAGTTTTTAATAAGCTGGAAATCTCCTGATCTTACGGCAGCCGAGACGTTTACATCTTTCCTCATAGCGCTATCGAATTGAGCAGCATACATATAGCCTAAAGCATATGACGGAAAGTAGCCAAAGTCCCCTCCTGCCCAGTGAATATCTTGAAGAACTCCTGTCGAATCACTGTCTGGTACGACCCCTAAGTACGTTTTCATTTTTTCATTCCACAATTCAGGCAGCTGTTTCACCTCAATTTCACCATTGATTAAGGCTTTTTCCAGTTCATAACGAACCATGATGTGAAGACAGTAAGTCAATTCATCCGCCTCAATACGGATGAGAGAAGGCTTCACTTCGTTCACCGCTAGAAAAAAGTCATCGAAAGAAACTTGTTTAAAACGATCAGGAGCATGAGATTGAAAAAGCGAATAATGATTTTCCCAAAACTCTCGGCTGCGCGCTATAAAGTTTTCCCAGAACAACGATTGAGACTCATGAATACCCATCGATGTACCTGTAGCTAATGGGGTAAAAGATAAATCCGGATCAATATTTTGTTCATAAAGGGCATGGCCCCCCTCATGAATGGTTCCAAAAACAGCTGTCCGGAAGTCTCTTTCATCATATTTAGTTGTTACGCGTACATCATTGGTATTCAACCCTATAGCAAAAGGGTGAATGGTTTCATCGAGACGTCCTGCGTCAAAGTCGTAACTCATTCTCTTAAGAATTTCTTCACTAAACGCTTCTTGTAAATGCTTAGGAAAATGGCCTTGTAAAATAGCGGGGTCTGGCGATACCTCTGACTCTTGAATTTTTGTTAACAGCGCGGCCAATTCATCCCGCACCTTAGGAAATACTTGGTCCAGTTGTTTAACCGTTACACCCGGCTCATAATTGTGCAGCAATGCATCATAAATATGGTCTTCGTATCCCCAAAGCTCCGCAAATTCGCGATTATATCGAACAAGCTCTTCTAAATAAGGCTGGAAACTCTCAAAATCATTATTCTCTTTTGCTTCTGCCCATTTAGACTCCGCAGTCGTTTGAAGCGTTACAAATTCCTTATACAGCTGTGTAGGAATTTTATTCGTACGATGATACGTTTCCTCTGCTTCACGCAGTGCTGCAATTAATTTTGGGTCGGAAGCCGTTTTTTTAAGCTCGTCTATATAGAGTTTAATTTCATTACACGTTTGAATTTCATGAACTTTTTGGGAGAGAACGCCAATCACTTCCGAGCGGTTTTCAACCCCTTTTTTTGGGGCTTTCGTACGCATATCCCATGCCATTAAACCAATGGCTTCTTCATAAGAAGATTGTTCTTTTAACAGATTCCAAAATTTTTGTTCAGTGGAAAAACTCAAATGAAACTCCCCCTCATTTATTGTTTCTTACCGAAAAATTGATAGTAATCCGTTTTTATAAAGCCATTAAATAACTTCCGTTTCTTTGTGGCCTCTCGCCCATAAAATTTTTCGAATTTTTCATTAGACGTAAGAATATAAACGCTCCAAGAAGGATAATCTCTCATTCTCACTCCTAAATCACGATACATATTTTCTACTTCTTCACGGTCACCCATTCTCTCTCCATATGGTGGGTTACCTATAAGATATCCATTATCTTTTCTAGGATTAAAATCTTTCACCTGCATTTGTTTCCACTTCACTAAATCTCCCAGTCCGG
The DNA here is from genome assembly GCF_014636475.1 of Halobacillus andaensis. Lineage (GTDB taxonomy): Bacteria > Bacillota > Bacilli > Bacillales > Halobacillaceae > Halobacillus_A > Halobacillus_A andaensis. The sequence goes on along the minus strand of NZ_BMEL01000001.1, from coordinate 506,948 downwards.
CCTCCATTGCATTTGTTTTTGCAATTTCAACCATTTCATGACTGATGTCTGATCCTGTAATATCAAGCGGTTGATCATAATTCGCACAATCTTCTGCTTCTTGAAAGGCTTCATCCCAATGAGAGTCTTGAATGAAGTTCCAGTTCTCAGAAGCGAACTCACGATTAAAACCGGGGGCAATATTTTGCCCAATTAACGCAGCTTCGATGGGGATCGTTCCTGAACCGCAAAAAGGATCGACAAAAGGTTGGTCAGGTTTCCAATTTGTTGTTTGAACCAGAGCAGCAGCTAATGTTTCTTTAAGAGGTGCTTCCCCTTGCCCTACTCGATAGCCTCGTTTATGAAGTCCGCTGCCTGAAGTATCAATCGTAAGTAGAACCTCATCTTTATGAATCGCTACCTCAACTCGATAGAAAGCTCCTGTTTCTTTTAGAATGGAAGCTACACCGTACTTTTGCTTCAAGCGTTCAACAATTGCTTTCTTTACTATAGATTGGCAGTCAGGTACACTGTAAAGTTTAGATTTAACCGATTTACCTATTACAGGGAATTCACCATCTTCTGTAATGAATTGTTCCCATGGTAAAGCCTTCGTGCTTTCAAATAGTTCATCAAAGCTATAAGCTTTAAACCTTCCTACTAGCAAGCGAACACGGTCAGCCGTTCGAAGCCATAGATTGGATCGTGGAATGGCGGATACAGGAGCCTCAAATAGTACGCGTCCATTCTCAACCTTCACATCTTCATATCCTAAGTCTTTTACTTCTCTTGCCACAAAAGCTTCTATTCCCATGGCAGCTGTCGCTATTAATGTTACATTCGATGCCATCCTTAGCCTCCTAAAGTTACTCTAACTATCATTCAATTTTATTTATTATGTTCATAAAAATAACCCTTCTAAAAAGCGTGTGGCTTTTCAGAAGGGTTGCTTCGTGATGATCAATGACCTTTGAATACTCTGTAAGCCATGTTCTGTTCCTTTGTACTGCAAACGGTGGTCAACCTCGTACTCCGGTGGTAACCATCTATCTGCCGCTATAAGCGGCCTTTTTTCAGGTTGAATTCCCATCCAAAAGTGCCCCTACCTTAATTTGGGTTGCTCGCTCGTGGGGTTTACCTCGTTCCACCTGAAATATTTCTATTCCAGCTTCGTCACTGTGGCACTTTCAAGGTAGTCATACCCTATTCATAAAGAACGTAGGTATTTTCCCTGCCGTTAACGTAAGAGTTACCTTGACTTATGGTTTCGTCAAGCACGAACACTACAAGCGTCTCAGCTTGTGCGAGCATGGACTTTCCTCTGCATACGTGAATATGCAGCGATTACCCGAGTATTCAATATTCATTATTTGTTAGTCATTAAAAGCAAGTTCTAATAGAATAGCATAGTTCTGTCCATAAGTCATCTGTTATTTTATTACATTTTTACTCTTCGGCATATTTCTTTCCAAACACAGCTTTCTCAAGATTTGATACTCTTTTTAAAATATCGTAATTCACTTGATGATTTTGTGTGTTGTTTACTGGTTTTGTACGCTGTGTTGAAGCGTCATCACGAGCTGGATACTTCTTCAATCGATTGTTTTCATTTTGCAGTTGATCAATTTCTTTTTGAAACTTCTCATAGTCTTGAATAATTAGATCTAAAAATTCATCCACTTCTTCTTGGTTATATCCACGCATTGACGTTTTGAAATCTTTTTCTAAAATCGTTTTGCCATCTAAGTTATACTTTTCTTCACTCATTTTTATCACCTCTGTTCAGCACATTACTTATATTTTTTCAAATCCTTCGAGTAATGTCAATTTAATTTATGCATTATACCTATTTCATCTAGTATCTTCATAGTATATTTTATTACTGACTCCAATAGTCAGGGTTTGTCATTCTCATTTCTTCCACAGTCTCATCAAGATCGAGAGGAGTGATAAATAATAATTCGTACGCATGATGCTCTCTATACTTTTTGATTAATTTTAGGAAATATTGTGGGGAACCTTGAGTATCTTCATCATAAAGCATTAAGCAACCGTCGGAATGCTCAACAAAAAATTGATCTCTAGCCCTGAATTGGTAAGGTCCTTCGTATTCCTTTTCGTAAATCTCCTTATAAAAATCACATTGTTCGATGATGACTTCATAAGCGCGCTGCATCGCATCCGGCCACCTGGATTGTTGGTTGGAAAAAGGGGGAAGTACTGCTAAGTTGATGTCATATTCTTCTTTAAGTCCCAATATAACTTCGCCTGTCCATAATTCTACACCCATTTGACCGGAAATCACCACCCACTGAAGACCTTCATCAATAAGCGCAACCAAACGTTTCTTTATCGCAGTTTTAATAATGTCTACTTTGGGGTCGTCATTTTTAAAGATTCCCAATTCCATTGGCTTATAGCCAGTAACAACGATTGTTTTCATAAGTGTCTCCCTTCACGCCCTATGCTTTTGAACACTTTAAATTATACAAGAAATGGCTGCCTACTGTCGGCAGCCACTCACTAATTTTCTTCTTTTGTTAGATCGTCAGGTGAAAATGAGAAAGGTAAAAGTTCAGACATCTTCACGGTTTTTAATGCTCCATTTAAATTCGTTAAATAAATATTTAACTCAGGATCAAAGAACTCGCTCATTACTTGTCTGCATGATCCACATGGCGGCACCGGCCGCTCTGTATCTGCTACGACCGCGATTTCACTAAATTCGTGATGGCCATCAGAAATAGCTTTAAAAATAGCTACTCTTTCAGCGCAGCAAGTAACTGGATAGGCGGCATTTTCTATATTACACCCCGTGTATAAGGTACCGTCTTTCGTAAGGAGCGCCGCCCCTACATTAAACTTAGAATAAGGTGTGTAAGCTTTCTCTCTAATTTTCTTTGCTTCATCAATTAAATTTTGCTTATTCATTATTTTCTCCCCCTTTATTGGGAAAATAATTATAAAAGATTATTCCGTTATTGTAAAGCGTTTTCACTTTGTTGGAAAAGTTAGCACATTGAGAACTTTATTTTTGACACAAGTGTCAAGAAAAAGTTTATACTGTACTTATACTTTTTATACTTAAAGGTGGAGGTTAAAAATGAGAAAGCTGATTAATTACAAAAAAATGGTATGGGTTCTTGTTATCATTCTCATTTTCACAGGAATATTTACATATTTTCAATTACCTAAACGTGAAATTCCTGAGATTAGTGTAGACGTAGCCACCATATCTACTGCTTACCCTGGTGCATCGCCAGAAGAAGTAGAACGTGCAGTTATAAACCCACTTGAAGAAGAATTGCTAGATGTAGACGGAATAGAAGAGATTACGTCAAATTCTACTACCGGATTTGGCACCATTACAGCTACTTTGGATGGAAGTACAGACTCTGACACCGTTAACAGTCAAATTCAACAAGTAGCTTCAGATGTCTCTAGTACGTTCCCTGAACAAGCTGAATCTCCTGACGTCAGCCAAGCCCAGGCTTCTTCCGCTGTCGCCGCTTATCACCTGCTCGCTGACTCTCCTGAAGATCTTTATGAACTAAGGGGTACGATCGATGAATGGGAGGAAAAGCTATCATCCTTAAATGGTGTGGACTCCATTGAATTTAAAGGGTTACCTGAACAACGAGTAACCTTCTCTATAAACAATGAAGCGTTAGAAGAATATCAAGTTACACCAAATCAAGTACTGGGAGCTATTGAGCAGGAACTTTCCCCGGCTGCCATTGGTACTGAAGAAGAAAACAACACCATCTATCAATTAACTTTTGAGAAATATAATGAACTTTCTCAATACGAGAATCTGGCCGTTTCAACTGATGAAAACGGAGACCCTGTTACTTTTGGGGATATTGGGGAGATTAGCATTGAGAATGAGAGTGTGGAAGATCTCATTTCTGTTGAGGAGCAGAGTGCTTTAACGATGACCGTTCTTGCTGAAAAAGGGGTTAACATCTCAGCTTTACAAGAAGACATTACTGGTGAAGTAGAAAGTCTTTCGAATGATCTGCCTTCTTCCGTAACGGTTGAGCAATTCTATACCCAAAGCACAGTTATCGATGAAGTATACACCAACTTAGTTACCTCTTTTGCTATTTCTTTATTTGCAGTTATCTTTATTATGATCCTGGGATTACCATTATCATCCGCGATATTAGTGGCCGTCGCGATTCCCATATCCATTTTAATCGGTTTGATTCCCCTTCCTTATATAGGAGTCGACCTTAACCAAATTTCGGTGATTGGGATTATTATTGCGATAGGTATTCTTGTTGATGACGCTATAGTGGTGAATGATAACATTCAACGGAGGTTCCAGTTAGGCGACTCTCCTTTAGAAGGTACGATAAACGGAATAAGAGAAGTACGAAAATCAATCATTACATCCACACTAATGATCGTATTTAGCTTTTTTCCGCTTACTTTCATTTCTGGGACGAATGGGGAATTTATTCGGGCATTACCTAGTGTATTGATCTTTACGGTGCTTGCCTCTACCTTTATAGCACTTACCCTAATTCCTACTGTTCAATATGCCAGACGCGCTCGAGCGAAGAAAGAAGGACCTGCTAAAGTTGGATTGCTCGGAAAGTTTTTCAACCGATTAGAAAAAAGTTATGCAGACCGATTGCTTCCTAAAGTGACGAAAAAGCCGATTCGAACTGGAGTAGCTGGGATTCTTGTTTGTCTACTGTTATCACTGCTTGTCTTTAAGATCCCTTTTGAATTTTTCCCGGCTGCTGACCGCCCGGAAGTGACTATTTCGGTTAAATTTCCTCAAGGCACGACTTTAGAGGAATCAGAAGCTCAGCTAAATGAAATGGAAGACATGATCGTAGAAAATGAAGAGACGGTTACTGAAACAGCTATTTATGCTGGAAGCGGCTTACCAAACCTTTTTAACGAAACGCTCACTCAAACAGGAGAGAATACGGGTCAATTGCTCGTACGTGTGGATCGAGACGTAACTAGCGCTACTACATTTATTAGTGATTGGGAAGAACAATTGAGGAATGAATTTACAAATGCTGAAATATTCCTTGACACCATTGTATCAGGTCCTCCCCCTTCCCCGCCCGTGGAACTAAAATTACAAGGGCCTAATATTGATACATTAGCTGAAGAGGCTGAGAACGTAAAAGAACGCCTGGAATCTCTCGAATATTCAGAAATCGTCACTCTTAATATAGGTACCTTACAGCCGATAAAGGAATACAGTCCAGACCGTGAGTTATTAGCAGAAAATAATATCTCTGTAGACACCGTTACTTCACAACTGCAAATTGCAAATACCGGAATACCTCTTGGGACTTTTGATGATGGAAATGAACGTCTTCCTGTTCAGTTGCTCGTTGATGACGGAAATGAAAATGGAGTGAATTTAAGTGAGCTCACCATTGTTAGCGAACCAGTAAATGATTCACCTCCCAATGAATTCACTTTAGAAGAGATCATTAATGAAAGTGAAAGCGAGCAAATTGGAGTAATTCCACACCTCGACGGTGACCGCACAATTACAATTGAAGCCTATCCACTTACTGGTGAAGAATCTGTATTTACTTCATCTGCTCAAGATGAGATCGAAGCCATCAGCAACGATCTGCCAGAAGGCTACACAATTAAAGAGACCGGGCAATCCGATGCTCAATCCGATTTCTTTGTTGAGGTATCAAAACTGTTTGTGATTGTTTTGTTCCTTATCTATGTGACAATCGCACTTCAATTTAACTCTTTAACGATGCCGCTTCTTATAACAAGCTCGGTTTTTATCGCGATTACAGGAGCCATTATAGGTTTGTTTGTGACAAATGAACCTCTGAGCTTTTTAGCGGTATTAGGGATTGTTTCTCTATCTGGGATTGTAGTTAGAAACTCCGTGATCCTCATTGAATTTATTGAACAAAATAAAAATCAGTATACATCTACGGCTACTAGTGTTATTGAAGCCGGTAGAGCAAGGATTAGACCTATCGTTCTTACTTCACTCACGTCAATTGCTGCCTTAACACCAATTATTTTCACAGGAGACGTGTTGTTTAAACCGCTAGCCATATCGATCGTATCAGGCTTGCTTTTCTCAACAGTTTTAACGCTCATTTTAATACCCGCCTTTTATTTGATCCTTGACCGGATCCGAAAAAGAGCTCATAAAATTTAAAAAGAACACCCTCTAACTAGGAGGGTGTTCTTGCTTTTGAATATCTGTTAAAACCATATCAAGAACATAATGAGAAGATTGATGAAGTTCTTTAAATCTTTTCTTATCTACATCTAAGTAATAGCTATGCAAAATAAGCATTTCAATGTTCTCATGAGTCGATTTAACTTGATTGGGGTGGACACTTACCCCCCTGTTTTTAACGAAGAACTCAGCTTCTCTCAGCCAATCATGTGTCAATTCAAACATCGGCTTCGTTTCTTCTTTTACTTTGTTAAAAAATGCATGATCTTTTTTATCAATAGGACCTTCCGAGCTAATAAACATCTTATGACGTTGATCTATTAATTCTTTAATTTCGTTCGTAAGTTCACGTAGCGTCATTGAACACCATACCTTTTTTCTCCTACCTTATCATTCTTAACGCTGTATAAGCAAAAATTATCCGACTGACTTTTTTCGAGAGGATAAATGAAGATTTCTTTTGTATCCAGATTTTTGTGTTTTTTTTACGTCCTTTATTTGTTCTCTTAAATGTATGACTTCTTCTTTGAGCTGATCAATTTCTTTACGGTGTGAAACAGCCATCGTAAAAACAATTTCGTCCGCTTTTAATGATAAACGCTTTTCAAGCAGTTCAAACTTTTCTTTCAGCTGAACAAATTGACGCTCATAAGTAACACGGGAAACCGATTGATCTTTACTCATATAATCTCCTCCTATGAAAGCTCTTGCTATGATAATTCTGGATCTTTTGTATAACTCCTTTAAGGATGACAAAACTAGAATTAATGCAACAAAGAAAGACATCTTACAGATTAAGGAGGTGTCCATCATGGGTAAAGAGCAAAAGAAAACACAAAAGAAGAAGCCAACCCCCGCTAAAACGGATAACCCTAAATTAGCAGGTGAGAACAGGCCTTCAACGTAAAACATTCTAAAAAAACGCTGCTATTTGAGCAGCGTTTTTTTTAAAACAACCTACCCTTAAAAAATTATTGAGAATCGAAATAATGTATAGTGGATTTTTTTACTTTTTCTCTCTGGACCTGCATGATTATAATTTGTCGTATCATGTTTCACGTCGTATAATTAGATGAAACCTTTTGCGGGTTTCGTTCGTTAATTAATTGTAGTTAGAGGAGGAATTTTTTTAACACGAACACCTCTTTTTTTGTTATGATACGTTCATGATGTTAGGAGGGAATGTTTGTGAATTACCCAAACGGGAAAAAGTCCCCTGCCCGAACTTCGTATACTAGAAACAAACCCGATTTTAGCAATAGGGGGATGACTTTAGAGGATGACATAGCTGCAACTAATGAATATTACCGCATCGCAAACATTGCAAATATCCATAAGAAGCCCACACCAATTCAAATCGTTGATGTCCATTACCCTAAGCGAAGTGCGGCTGTTATCAAGGAAGCTTATTTTAAACAAGCTTCCACAACTGATTTTAACGGAGTTTATCGAGGACGTTACGTGGATTTTGAAGCAAAGGAGACAAAAAATAAAACATCATTTCCTTTGAGTAACATCCATCAGCATCAAATTGACCATATGAAGGATTGTCATCAACACGGTGGAATTTGTTTTCTTATTGTTAAATTTACTGTGCATGATGAAACCTATCTTTTCCCTGCAGAGAATTTGTTTTCTTACTGGGAAGGTCAATTAAATGGCGGTCGAAAATCGATACCTTATCTTGATATTAAAGAAATAGGAATAGTCCTTGATTTTCATTTTCAAGCAAGAGTCGATTACGCCAAAGCTATAGATAAGCTCTATTTTTGAATGGAGGAATGACGACATGGCCAATGAAAGTCAGTCGAGATCAGCAAGAAGAAAGCAACTTAATACGAAAAAGTCAAAAGGCCGTAAACGCCCATCTGTTAAATCGATTTTTATGACGTTATTAACGATTGGAATCGTTCTTATGTTGGCTGTAGGTGCTTTATTCGCCTACTACATCGCTAAGGCACCTGCTTTAGATGAAGCGCAATTATCTGATCCTTTTTCTTCTAAAATTTATGATAAAGACGATAACTTAATAACGGATGTAGCTGGAGATGAGCGGCGGACGAGAGTGAGTTATAATGACCTTCCCTCTCAAACAGTTGATGCTGTTTTAGCTACGGAAGATGTCCGTTTCTTTGATCATTTTGGTATTGATCCTAGAAGGATTGGAGCAGCCGTTCTTTCCAATGTCACAAACGGTTTTGGGTCAGAAGGTGCAAGCACCATTACACAGCAAGTCGTTAAGCGTTCTTACTTAACAAGCGATAAAACGTTAGAACGAAAAGTACAGGAGCAATTTTTAGCGATTAAATTAGACCAGCAGTATTCTAAAGAATCTATTTTAGAGATGTATTTAAACAAAATTTATTACGGCCAAGGGGCTTACGGAATCGTTGAAGCTGCTGATACCTACTTTGGTAAAGAAGATTTAAACGAGTTAACCTTGCCAGAATCAGCTTTGCTGGCCGGTCTGCCACAGAGACCATCCGGCTATGATCCTTATGAAAATCCTGATTTAGCACAAAAACGGATGAACACGGTGCTTAACTTAATGGTTCAGCACAACAAGATCACTGAAGAAGAAGCAGAAGAAGCAAAACAAACGAACGTAGAAGATATGATTGTAGAGGATACAGAAGAGGAAAGCACACCATATCGCGCATTTATCGATCAAGTTGAAAAAGAAGTGAGCGCAAAAATGGATGATGCCAATATTTACGAAGATGGACTTAACATCTATACAACAATTGATCCTGATGCTCAAGAATATGTAGAACAAGTATTAAGCGATGAATCGGTCCAATGGCCGGATGAAGACCTGCAATCTGGAATTGCAGTAACAGATACAAAATCAGGAGCCATTCGAGCTATTGGCGGTGGGCGAAATTATACAAAGGGAAATTACAATTTTGCCACGGATATTAATCGTCAGCCAGGTTCAACTTTTAAGCCTATAACAGCTTTCGGACCGGCAATTGAAAATGAAAAGCTATCTACGTATCACCAAATCAACGATGAAGAAATTGATATTAATGGATGGCAGCCTAATAACTATGATGGTGAATTTAGAGGTTGGGTCAGTATGAGATACGCTCTAAGTCGTTCACTCAATATCCCGGCTATCAAAATGCTGGAAGAAACAGGAATTGAGAATGCCAAACCTTTTGTTGAAGGTTTAGGTTTCAAGTTTGAAGATGATACCATGAATCTTTCTGATGCTATTGGAGGCGGCGTGCTAACCAACCCTGTTCAGATGAGTGGCGCTTATGCAGCCTTTGGTAATGATGGGGTGTATAACGAACCTCATACCGTCCGTAAAGTAGAATCAACTGACGGACAGACCACCGATTTAAAGCCAGAATCAAAATCAGCTATGAGCGACTACACAGCTTATATGATCACTTCTATGCTTGAATCTGTAATGAGCGACGGTACAGGTACTGCAGCAAACATTCCAGGACTGCCGGTGGCAGGTAAAACTGGAACTACCAACCGCGAAACCAGTGATGGCGAGGCCATTGTACCTGACGTTTGGTTTAGTGGTTATACGACTGACTATTCCGTATCGATATGGACTGGGTATAGTGATAATAACGTAAACTTGTCTGACAGCTCTCAACAAATTCCGCGGCAATTGTTTAAATCCGTTATGGGACATATTTCTGAAGGCAATGAACCCGAAGACTTCCAGAGACCAGATTCGGTCGAATGGGTTGATGTTGAAGACGGATCTCGCCCGGCAGAACTTCCTAGTGACTATACTCCTGAAAGTCAAATCGTAAGTGAGTTATTCCATGTCGATAACAAACCGACTGAAACCTCCGAACAATTTGATAAGATGGATGCTGTCGAAGGATTATCAGCCAACTACAACGAAGATACAGAGGCTATTGATTTAGAGTGGAGTTATGAAGATGCTGACGATGTTACGTTTGAAGTATCCGTAGCTACAGATGGCGGGGATGCTAGAGAACTGACGACTACACAGAGCCGCAGTATGGAAATTTCTCAGATTCAACCAGGTTCTACGTATGAGTTTACCGTAGTCGCCGTAAGTGATGATGGTGAAGCTGAAGAAAGCGATCCTCAAACGGCCAGTGTTACAGTTCCAGGCGGTGAAGAAGAGTCTGAAGACACTGAAGAGCAATCTGACGAAGATACCGAAGAAGAAACTGAGGAAGAATCTGACGAAAACAGCGAATCAGGTGCTGAAGACGGATCTAATGATGAAGGTGAGTCTGAAGAAGATACCGAAGAAGAAAACAATGGAAATGGCAACAATGATGATAATAATGGAAATAACGGAAACGGGGATAATGAAGAAGAAAGCTCTCCTACCGAAGAAGAAGATACTGAAGAAACAGACGAATCACCAGAGTCAGAGTCTGGTGAGGAAGATACTACTGAAGAAGAGGATTCATCAGAGGAAACTGATGAGTCAGAAGACGAGGAATAATGAAGAAAAAACTCCAAGACCCTCACGGACTTGGAGTTTTTTACTGCATTAATTTTTCCTCTTTACGCTTTCTCTTCTGTCCTTCTCTACATAAAAAAAGCAGTGGGCATTCAGGACAGTTCGGATTCTTGGCTTTGCAATGATACCGTCCAAAAAAAATCATTCGATGATGCGTGTCACTCCACTCTTCTTTTGGGATCTTCCGCATCAGCGTTTTTTCTACTTCAAGTACAGAATCTTTATAACGGCATATACCGAGCCTTTTAGAGACTCGCTCCACATGAGTATCTACCGCAATAGCCGGTTCTTTAAATGCTACGGAAGCTACCACGTTTGCAGTTTTTCTCCCTACCCCAGCTAAACTTTCCAATTCCGCTTTCGTCTGAGGAACTTGTCCATTAAACTTTTCAAGCATCGTACGACTTAGCTTTTGAATATTTTTTGCTTTGCTTCTATATAACCCAATTCTGCGAATATCCTGTTCTAACTCTTCAAGTGATACATTTACGTAATCTTCAGGAGTTTTATATTTTTCAAAGAGTCCTGGTGTTACTTTGTTCACTAATGCATCGGTAGCCTGAGCTGACAATACGACAGCGATAAGTAACTCAAAGGAATTTTTATGGGTTAGTTCACACTCTGCCTCAGGAAACATTTCTTCAAACGTATCCAAACAATACCTTATTTGAGCTTTGTTTAACATATACCTACCTCTTTTACTCTTCTTCTAGCCAATTGTAATACAAGGAAACGTCACGTTTTGCCGCTGGCTTAGGTGAAGCCGTGTTTTTCATCTGACCTTGTCTGAATTTTTTACCATGCTGTCTAGCTTGATCTACAGTCTGAATGCCTTTCCTCTTCCACTCTCTTAAAATTCGATCGATGTATTTAAAGTTTAATTTCCCCATTAATACGGCTTCACGTAGTGCAGCTTTAATCAAAGCGGGTTCTTGCTCCTCTTGATCAAGCCATATATTTATATTCTCAATTTCAAAAGGAGATAGTGGGCGACCAAATTCTTGTTCAAATAAAGGAAATAAGTTTTCAGGCTGAGCAGTTGACTCCTTTTGCTGTTTTGGCTGTTGAAATAACTTTTCCCAAAGTGGCTCTAAGGAATAGCATTCATTCCCTACCTGCTGATCCCTGTCTTTTTGCTCAATGGTTAGAAGCTGTTTTTGAATTAGGCTCCTTAACACCCTTGAACATTCTTCTTCAGTAAAAGAAGTGCGGTTGGAGATTTCTCCAGGTGTAGGAAAAGAATTCCCATCCATGTGAAACTGATGAATTTGTAAGACGGTTACAAGCTCTTTCTCAGCAATACCTAAACTTCTATATTGAGTGATTAACGTTTTAGGCAAGGAAATTTGACCATCAAGAACGGCTTGGTAATTATAATAACTAGCGATTTCCATCACCTCATTCTAGGATGCTAAATAATGAAAACACCGATAAAGTTAACGGCCATCGGTGCTTTCATCTCTCTGTATTAAGGATATAATCGGTTTAATAAGCGTGGGAATGGGATGGTTTCACGGACATGTTCTACTCCTGAGATCCACGCCACTGTACGTTCAAGACCTAAACCAAATCCTGAATGGGGTACAGTTCCATATTCGCGCAGCTGCAAATACCACTTGTAGGCTTCTCCGGTTAGATCGTGTTCCTCATATCGCTGTCGCATGAGTTCTAAATCATCAATACGCTGAGATCCTCCAATAATTTCGCCATATCCTTCAGGTGCGATTAAATCGGCACATAAAACTACTTCTGGACGCTCAGGATCAGGTTTCATATAGAAAGCCTTAATCTCAGCAGGATAGTTCGTAATAAATACGGGCTTATCGTAGCTCTCTGCTATCGCTGTTTCATGAGGGGCGCCAAAGTCTTCCCCCCACTCGATATCATTAAAACCTTTCTCCTTCAGCAGCTGTACAGCATCATCATAGCTGATTCTTGGAAAAGGAGCTTTAATTTTCTCTAGTACACTCGTGTCACGGTCAAGTGCTTCTAAATCCAACTTGCAATTTTCTAAGACTGATTGCACAACATGGGACACATACTGCTCCTGAACTTCAAGACTGTCGTTATGATCCATAAACGCCATCTCTGGTTCAATCATCCAAAACTCGATAAGGTGACGACGAGTTTTAGACTTCTCCGCTCTAAATGTAGGACCAAAGCTAAATACTTTTCCAAGTGCCATTGCCGCTGCTTCCATATATAGCTGACCACTTTGAGATAAGTAAGCATCCTCGTCAAAATATTTAGTATGGAAAAGTTCGGTCGTGCCTTCTGCAGAAGACCCCGTTAAAATAGGTGCATCCACTTTCACATAACCATTTTGATTGAAAAATTCATAAGTCGCACGGATAATTTCATTTCTGATCTTCATCACGGCGTGCTGTTTCCTTGAACGCAGCCATAAATGACGATGATCCATTAAAAATTCTGTGCCATGTTCTTTCGGTGTAATCGGATAATCTTTTGCTTCTTGAATAATTTCGAAGTTACTAACTTGCATTTCATATCCAAAAGAAGAACGACTATCCTCGACAATCACCCCAGTAACATAAAGGGAAGATTCTTGAGTCAAGCCTTTTGCCTGCTGAAACTTATCATCGCCAAGTTCTGCCTTCACAGCTACCCCCTGCATAAAGCCAGTTCCATCTCTTAACTGTAAAAAGGCAATTTTACCGCTCGACCTCTTATTTTGGAGCCAGGCTCCTATCGTTACTTCTTCACCTACAAACTTAGAAACTTCAGCAATCGTTGTTTTCACTATTTAAACCTCCAAATTCCACTTATGATTGACGCTTTTCAATAAATCGTTTAATTCGTTTAGCCGCCTCTTCTAATTGTTCTAAAGAGGTTGCATAGGATAGACGCACATTGTCCGGAGAACCGAAACCAGAACCAGGTACGAGAGCCACTTTCTCTTCATCAAGCAAGGCTTTAACCCAATCATCTACCCCATCAAACCCGCAAATCGAAGCTGCTTCCTTCACATTCGGGAACAAGTAGAAGGCACCTTTTGGTTTCTCACAATGAACCCCTGGGATCTCTATTAACCAGCTGTGAAGCTTAGCTAGGCGCTCCTTAAAAGCAACTCTCATCTTTTCCACATCTTCATTTGAACCCGTATAGGCTGCAAGTGCTCCATATTGAGCTAACGATGTAGGATTAGAAGTAGAATGAGAGGCCATGCTTGTCATTGCCTTAATAATATCTTTGTTTCCTAACGCATATCCAATTCTCCATCCAGTCATCGAATGAGACTTAGATACTCCATTAATGATGATCGTCTGCTCATAAAGCTCCGGAGACAGCTGGGCAATCGAAACATGTTCTTCATCTGTGTAAATCAACTTTTCATAGATTTCATCAGAAACGATTAATATGTCATGTTTTAAACAAACTTCACCTATTGCTTCCAGCTCTTCTTTAGAATACATCATCCCTGTAGGATTGCTTGGTGAATTAATAATAACTGCTTTTGTTTTATCCGTAATGGATTGTTCAAGCAGCTCTGGTGTCAGCTTAAACTGCTGCTCTTCTTTAGTTTGTACTACTACTGGACGGCCTTCTGCCAACTTAACCTGTTCAGGGTAGCTTACCCAATAAGGAGCTGGGACAATCACTTCTTCTCCCTTGTTTAATAACACTTGGAATAAAGTAAACAGGGCATGTTTAGCTCCAATTGTTACAATGACTTGTTCTTGGGTATAGTTAAGATTTTGATCTTTTTTCATTTTGTTAATAATGGCATTCTTTAAATCTGGGATGCCGCCTGAAGGGGTGTATTTCGTTAACCCTTCATCCATCGAACGTTTAGCTGCTTCAATAATATGCTCTGGAGTGTTGAAATCAGGTTCCCCTGCACCTAAAGCAATAACATCATGACCTTCTGCTTTTAGGGCTTTTGCCTTTGCTGTAATCGCTAATGTGCTTGATGGTGTTAAAGATTGTACTCGCTGTGCTAAATCCAATTTGGTCACTCCTTAATATAATTATGTTTGGCGAAATGCGAAACGTTGTACTTCCTCGCCGTTTCTAACGTCTAAGTATTCAAAAACATAGCGGTTGCTCTCATCCTTATAAGTAACTTCCCAAACAGGGCGATTTTCCTCAAATGCAAGCTGAACATCTACAAATTCACAACCATTACACTGGTTTACATTTCTTTTAGCTGAATTTTCATCAATCATGTCTGTTTCAGATATAGTAGACAACTCTTCTTGATTGTCAAAATCAATAAAAAGATATTGTTCATCGTTCTGGTTGTCAACTCCACTAACGATATGAATAGGAACCTCCCCATTATAACGGGTCACTTCATCCACATTTTCAAGAAGTCCTTCAGCTAACACAAATTCGCTCACTTCATCGTATTGACTTGTTCGCGTATTTTCAATATGAAAATACATCCAAATCAGCAAACTTATTCCTATGATCAATAAACTACCGAAAATGAGAAGAACCCATTGCAACCACTTAGGTACGGTAAATCGTGAAGACGGCTGTGTCCCGATCATCTTCATCTAAAGCCATTCCAAACATTAAATTTTCTTCTTTTAACGTGCGATTCAGTGTATCTACGATTTTGTATAAATCGTCCGTTTTCTGAACACGCACTGTGGAAAGGGTTTCTACTTTATTTGCCATTAGACATATCTCCTAACTCTTCATACATTTGGTTCTTTTTCGGTAAATACCTAATCTATTATAACAGGTCTTGCGTTTTTTTAATAAAAATTCCAATATTTATAGCCATTTCTGAGCTTGTTTTATTAAATTCGTAGTAGAGTCATACGTCACTGGGATATCTGGTATCGAAGAAATAAAGTACTTGCCATAACGCGCTTCCATAATCCGTTGATCACAGACAAAAACGATGCCTCGGTCCGTGCTGGATCGTATTAATCGCCCAAACCCTTGTCTGAATCTAATAATAGCTTCTGGCAGTGAATAATCCATAAAAGGATTCTTTCCTTCTTTTTTAATCACCTGTTCCCTAATACTTTGGACAGGCTGTCCTGGAGGCTGAAAAGGAAGACGCACAATCATTAAACAAGACAGGTCATCACCCGGAATATCAACCCCTTCCCAGAAGGAACTTGTACCTAGAAGGATCGATTGATCAAAAGCTTGAAAGTTCTTTTTTAAACGATCCCGGCTTCCACTTGAAATACCTTGACCAAAAATCATATATTCTTCCGGATTAATCATCTCTTTTAACAAGTAATATGTTTTTTTCAGCATATCATACGAAGTAAATAATACGAGCATTCGCCCTTTAGTAACTTGTGATAACGAATAAATAGCTTCACTAACCGAATAGATAAATTCTTCTTGATCCTCTCTTACATTTGGAAAATCGTTTGGAATCATTAACCTAGCATTTTGATCGAACTTATAAGGTGAAGGAATGACTTTTTCAATAACCTTATCTTCCTTTTTTAACCCTACGGTTTTTCTTATAAATTCAAAAGACTGTGCTGTTGTAAGAGTCGCACTTGTAAATACAATACTCTGTTTACTTGTAAGGAGCTTTTTACGAAGCAGTTCATCAAGGTTTACGGGTTCACTAAACATATAAAAGGAGTGCTGATGGCCGCTCCCTTCTATTTCAACCCATTTGGCTTCCTCCAATGATTCTTCTTTAAAATATTTGCCCAGCTGTTCCACAATGGTAAGACAAACATTTTCATACTGTTCTAGACGCGACACTAATATGGCTATGGGCTCAGTTGGTGGAGAAGCTATAAATTGATCACTAATCGTCCTTATGCTTCTCTTTATTAATAGAATTTTGGATAAGAATCGCTCTATCATTTCTGATGCTGTCGATATCATGGCTGCGTCTTTTGAATGCAGAAGCGTGTATTGTACACGGCCTATATCACTTTTCGTTTTACTAGATGGACGATTTCGTTTAATACTATGATAAATAAACTTCGATAGTTGACTTAACTCTTCTTTTGCCTGTTCAACTGCTCCACGGCTTTGTTCAAGTTTTGTTTTAATGGTAGTAGACCCATTGGAAAGAAAACGATCCGAAAGTAAGTCATTTAAATGAGTCAGCTGACTTTGTAATTCTTTGTAATTAAGTTGAACACCAAAATATCGACTCGCAACGTTAGTAAATTGATGTGCTTCGTCAATGATAACTTTTTCATAACTCGGTAACTGTGGCTGATCACTAATTAAGTCTAAACTTAAAAGTGAATGATTCGTAATAATGACATCAGCAAAGGCCGCTTTTTCTTCTGCGATCGCATAAAAGTAATTTTCATCTTTCTGATGTTTCACAGATTGTTCAGCTGAAATTTTATGCCAAAATTGCTGGCCGTTAGATGGCAGCTGAATTTCTTCAATATCACCTGTATACGTTTGAGTCAGCCAAACAAGTATTATGGCCTTAGCCAACGCTTCATCATAGTTATCTAAGTGAGAGTTTTCTAGTTCATAACTAAAATGAGCTAAACTAATGTAATGCGCTTTTCCTTTGAAGAGTTCAACTCGTATTGGTTCATCAAACAACCTTTCAAGCTTTGGAACTTCTTCGTGAAGCAATTGATTCTGTAAAGAAGTCGTGTAAGTAGAAACCACGATTCTTCGGTTGTTTTTTATGGAATAGTATAATGCAGATAATAAATAAGCAATAGATTTTCCTGTACCGGCACCCGCTTCTATTAAAGCATGCTGAGGTTCTGTAAGAGCGCGATAGATAGATTCCGACATTTCCCTCTGTCCTGCTCTAGTCTCAAAAGAAGGAATGGTTCCCTTTAACCCTTTTTCACCCTCAAATATGTGGGTCAGCCACCCTGAAAAATCTTCTGTAATGGCTGGTTTTTCTTTTTTACCAGGGGTGAGTTTCCGAACAGCAATACCATGCAAAATAGTGTAATGCTGAATACCTTTTACAGAATACCTTGCTTGATCAATTGCTTCTTCAATAAATGGTCTCATCTGACTTTTTAACTTTTCAGTAACTGTTAATAATTGAGTAAGAGTGCGCTCGGGTAATTCTTTAAGGCGATCTAATAAACAAAGTAAAAGCTCCCCTGTAACTTGAGCATCAGATAAGGCGCGGTGAGGCCGATCGTGACCTAAATTCATCTGTTCTGCTAACTGGCCAAGTTTAAAACTTTCAGAAGAAGGGATTAAAATACGAGCCATCTCTACAGTATCAATAATAGGATTGGTTAATGCGGGCAGGCCGCATTTCTTAAGCTCTGCATTTAAAAAACCCAGGTCAAATTCAACGTTATGAGCCACTATGTATACATCGTTAAATAAACGGTAAACTTCCTGTGCAATTTCTGAAAATAAAGGTGCACCGATGACATCCTCATCATCGATTCCGGTTAAAGAGGATATAAATGGAGGGATCTCACGCTCTGGATAAACGAGTGTCGAAAACTCTTTAACGATTTTCTTTTCCTTTATAAGTACGATTCCAATTTCTATGATTCGATCTTGTTTTGAAGATGAATTTCCTGTTGTTTCAAGATCTACTATGGCAAATGCAGCCATGACAAACCCTCCTTAAACACGCACAATAACATAAAGTAAGGATCTTGCCGATTACATGGGCTAAGATCCTTACAGACACACCAAGGCTTTAGGGATTCACCTCTAAATTACCGCGGGTGGAGATTATAATGGGAGAACCGTCAACGGAGGTTCTTCTTCAATAATCTCCATTACTTGATTGTCTTCACTCATAATGGCAATTTTAGGTTTAAACTCAGCCATTTCTTCTTCGTTTACCAGAGCATAAGAGACGATAATGACGACATCATCCGGCTGAACCAACCGAGCAGCTGCACCATTTAAGCAAACGATACCACTGCCTCTTTCTCCAGCTATTACATATGTTTCCAATCGAGCTCCATTGTTATTATTTACAACCTGTACCTTTTCATGCGGCAGGATATCGACCTTATCCATTAGATCCTGGTCAATGGTTATGCTTCCTACATAATTAAGGTTAGCCTGGGTGACACGAGCACGATGTATTTTTGCTTTCATCATTGTTCGAAACATGATGATGTCTCCTCCTTGAACAATTACCCTGTTGTTACTCCAGCTTCGCTAAACACGATATTATCAATGAGTCTGGCTCGCTTATAGTTGATGGCTATCGCGAGTATTACTTGTCGATCTATTACCTTAACGTTTTCGAGTTCAGGGTATGATAGTAACTCAATATAATCTATTTTACCATGAGTCCGCTCTTCAAGGAACTGCCTAGTTTTTTCAATAATATTACTGACATTACACTCTCCAGAATCATAAAGCTTTTTCCCATATTGTAAAGCTTCAAAAATAGCAGGTGATTCTTTTCGCTCCACTTCCGTTAAATTAACATTCCTGCTGCTCTTAGCTAAACCATCAGTCTCTCTCACTGTAGCAATCGGCTTCAGTTTTACAGGGAAGTTAAAATCTTTAATAAGAGCGTCAACTACCGCCACTTGCTGAGCATCTTTCATTCCAAAATAAGCATTCGTAGGCAGACAAATATTGAATAACTTAGTAAGGACAGTGACTACGCCCTCAAAATGACCCGGCCTGCTGCGGCCGCATAGTACATCAGCTCTTCGTATGACCGATATTTCCATAGATAAGGGATGAGGGTACATCGTTTGTTCTGTTGGAAAAAATACGAGATCCACCCCGTGCTCTTCAGCTCGTTGTAAGTCACGCTCTTCATCTCTAGGGTAAGCATCTAAATCCTCATTCTCTCCAAACTGCAACGGGTTTACAAAAATGGATAGAATAACAAAGTCATTTTCATTTTTGGCTTCCTGTATAAGTTTGAGGTGTCCTTCATGTAAATAACCCATGGTAGGTACAATCCCGATGCTTTTACCGTCCCTCTTAACTTGTTGAGCTTTCTGTTGTACTTCCGTTATTTGCTTGAAAACTTCCATTTTGCTAACTCCTTATTACTTTGGAAGCGAGTC
Source organism: Halobacillus andaensis (assembly GCF_014636475.1). Lineage (GTDB taxonomy): Bacteria > Bacillota > Bacilli > Bacillales > Halobacillaceae > Halobacillus_A > Halobacillus_A andaensis. The sequence continues at coordinate 487,354 of NZ_BMEL01000001.1, read as the reverse complement.
CACATTCATTGTAAATGTATGTTCCTCACCAGGGAATTCTCCTGATTTCACTTCCGTTACATATGACTTTACTGCTTCTATAAGGTGTTCATTACCATTAAAATACGATTTGACAAATTTCGGCAAGCGGTCCACTCCATATTTTAAGATATCATGATAGACGAGCACTTGACCATCGACTTCCGCTCCAGCTCCTATCCCAATGGTTGGAATCGTAAGTTGTTCTGTAATCAAAGAGGCTAATTCTTTCGGTACACATTCTAATACTAGAGCCATTGCTCCGGCCTCTTGAATTTTTTTTGCATCTTCAATCATTTGGTACGCAGCTTCTTTATCCTTACCTTGAACTTTATACCCGCCTAAAACATTAACAGATTGCGGCGTTAACCCTAAGTGACCTACCACTGGAATTCCTGCAGCAGTTAACGATTCAATCGTATGCAGTACTTCTCCAGCCCCTTCAACCTTCAAGGCTTGAGCTTCAGTTTCTTGATAAATTTGCTTCGCATTTTTAAGCGTATCTTCCATAGAAACATGATAAGACATAAATGGCATATCTACTACGACAAACGTGTTCCGCGCACCCCTTCTTACAGCTTTACCGTGATGCACCATATCGTTTACAGTAACAGGTATAGTGGAATCATATCCTAGCACTACCATGCCAAGACTATCTCCTACTAGTATCATATCGGTTTCTGCTTCTTCAGCCATCCTAGCTGAGGGATAATCATACGAAGTAAGCATCGTGATCTTATCTTTTTCTTCTTTCATTTTCATAAGTTTTGATTTATTTAGCATCATATCCTCCCTCTCCCCACATAATTTCCGCAGAATAGAGTTTTTCCTCGTTCCCTTTTTGGTCCCTTGCTTTTAAAGCACCATCAGGTTCGATCCCTATCAACTCGGCTTGCCATTCTCGTTTCATCGTCTTAATGGTCACTTGTTCACCAATCTTATATCCGTATTTTTCCCAAACGTTCTTCACTTTTTTAAAGCCTTGAGACATAAATTGATCATAGGTTTTTTCAAACTGATGCAAAATGCACTGAATCGTTTCTGCGATTGACCACTCCTCCTCTGATTCAATTCGTAAGGAGGACGCTTTATGTCGTAAATCACCTTGAATATCATCGGCAGCTTGATTCACATTGATTCCGATTCCGAGCACTACATATTGAATCTGATCATGTTCTGCCTGCATCTCAGTAAGGATGCCTGAAACTTTTTTATGGTTTATAAGAATATCATTCGGCCATTTAATTTGAGGCTTCAGTTCCGACTTCTGGATGAATACCTCTGCGAGTACGGTAGCCGCTAACAGCGTTAGCTGCGGAGCTTGGACAGGGACAAGGTCAGGGCGTAATAAAATGCTCATCCATATCCCTTTCCCTTTCGGTGAATGCCAAGGTCTTGACATACGCCCTTTCCCTTTCACCTGCTCATCTGCAATTACTACAGTGCCATGAGGTTTTCCTTGCTTAGCAAGCTGGTGGGCAATGTCCTGAGTCGAAGCCACTTCTTTATAATGGTACAGCTGATGTCCCAGCCAATCAGTATTTAACCCCCATTGAACGGTATTTTCACTTACTTTATCGGGAGAGGATATAATTCGATAACCTTTCCTTTGAATGGCTTCAATTTTGTATCCATCCTTTTCAAGCTCTTTCATATGCTTCCATACGGCTGTACGGGATATTTCAAGTTGGTCCGATAACTGCTGTCCTGACACATAGCCGTCATTTTTATCCAACAATTGTATTAATCGGTTTCGGGTGGACTCCATGTTTTTATCCATTCCTTTATCGCTTGATTTTCGTTAGGGATGAGTTCTATTACTACAGCTTGTTCTATTTTGTTCAAGTACTCTCCAATCCATGGTCCTTTTGGTAAGCTCGGATATTGTTGCATTAAATCTTCGGCTTGGAAATCTAATTGTTTTCGAGAATGGATAGGCAGTTTATCGTAAGCTTTCTGAACAGAAGAATGGTCAATGGTCACATCGGCGGCTTGCAGTACATTGACAAAGCTATCAATTAAATGAGAGGGTACTGCATATATAACCACAGGCAGCGGTTTGTGCTCATACGATCGAACCGCTTCAAAAATGATTGACGCATTTCTCTTTACCTGATTGGATTGTTTCCATGCTTTAATCCATTCTGCTATCTCATAGGGTGATCCTTTTACACAATAAAAAGGAATAAGTTCTGAAAACCCGTGTAAACGTACAGAAGGAATTACTTTAATCTGGTCCAAATTCTCTTTAAACACAGGTAAATAATGATGAACCTTAAGTTCTTTTAAGCGAAGGAGCATTACTTGATAATCTTGACCTTTACATAATTTCTCAAATTCTACGGCTATACGCTCAATAGAAATTTTTGATAAAAGGGAAACTTGATGAGAAATAGCCTCGTACGTAGATTTGTCCAAACAGAAACCGAGTTGACTTGAAAAACGCAAGGCTCTCATCATACGCAACGGGTCTTCACTAAATCGGTCTTTAGCATGACCAACCGCTCGAATCAACCTTTTTTCCAAATCTTCTCGTCCGCCGTAAGGGTCAATAATTTGCTCGTTTGCATCCAGGGCCATCGCGTTGATTGTGAAATCTCTACGCGCTAAATCCTGTTCAACAGAACGAACAAATTCGACCTGGTCAGGGTGACGATAATCATTGTATCCTTCCTCTGTACGGTATGTAGTGACCTCATAGGATTCGGATTCATATCGAACAAGTACAGTGCCATGATCGATGCCGATTGGGATAACCTTAGAAAATACCTTACTAACCTCTTCAGGAGTAAAAGAAGTAGCTAAGTCTACATCTTCAATCGGTCTTCCTAGAAGTGTGTCACGAACGGCTCCCCCAACAACGTGAGCCTTTCCTCCCGCATCTTCAATGATTTTTACAATTTCTAATGCTTTAGCGATTTTTAAGTTCATGGCCCATCACCTGATCATAGAGTTGTTCATATTGTTCAACAATAGCTCTGGACGCAAACTTCTCGTGAACAAGAGATTCAGCATCTTTTGAGAATTGCTTTACTTTAACTTCATCGGATAATAATTCAACGGCTAGTCTCGAAATTCCCGTGACGTCCCCTAGCTCACCAATATAACCTGTAACTCCGTGTTGAATAACTTCGGGGATCCCTCCAATATTCGTACCTATGCAAGGCACACCGCAAGACATTGCTTCAAGCAACACTAGTCCAAAGCTTTCTTTTTCAGATAAGAGCAGTTTTAAATCAGAAATAGCCAAGAGTTCGCTCACGTTTTCTTGTTTACCTAAAAATAAAACGTGATCTTCAAGTTCTAACTTTTTTACAAGGTGGTAGCAATTTGAATATTCCGGACCATCACCAACCAAAACGAGCTTGCTTGGTATTTTCTCGACGATTTCGGCAAAAACACGTATCACATCATCTACTCTTTTTACTTTTCGGAAATTAGAAATATGAATAATGACTTTTTCATGTTCCTTGATCCCATATTCTTCTTTTAATGTGGGCGTTTGAATACGATAATACTCTCGCTCATCAACAAAGTTATAAATGACATCAATATCCTTTGAGGTATCGAGTTGCTCCCTCGTTTGTTCAACTAAACTATGGGAAACGGCGGTTACCCGGTCTGATTGCTCAATACCAAAGCGAATCATACGTTTTAAAGTTGAATCGATCCCTAACACTGTAATGTCAGTGCCATGTAGGGTTGTGACGATTTTTACATCCCTATTACACATTTGTTTGGCCAATATTGCTAGTACAGCATGAGGCATGGCGTAATGCACATGTAAAATGTCCAATTCTTCTCGATCGATTACTTCGGCCATTTTGTTTGCCAGTGATAAGTCATACGGAGGATGTTGAAAAACTGGATAATTGCTTACTTCAACCTCGTGATAAAAAATATTAGGGTAGACGCGATTTAGACGAAACGGAACTTGAGAAGTAATAAAATGGATTTTATGTCCTTGTTCTGCTAGTAGTTTACCTAATTCCGTTGCTATAACCCCGGATCCACCGACCGTAGGGTAACAAGTAATACCTATTTTAGCCATAAACGTTACACCTGATCTTTCCTGTCTTTAACTACCTGTCTCCAGTTAATCTCTCCACGATCTAACGCACGAATCATGATTTCAGCGCCTGCCATATTTGTGGCTACTGGAATTTGATGCACATCACATAGTCTTAAGAGAGCTGTTATATCTGGTTCATGAGGCTGAGCTGTTAAGGGATCGCGGAAGAAGATAACCATATCCATTTCTTCATTGGCTATCCTAGCTCCTATCTGCTGGTCTCCTCCAAGCGGTCCAGATTGAAAGCGAACAACAGGTAAACCTGATGCATCATGAATTTTCTTTCCTGTTGTACCAGTTGCAAATAAATCATGCTTTTTAAAAATGTCGCGATAAGCCGTAGTAAAATTAATCATTTCCGACTTTTTCTTATCATGTGCAATTAAAGCAATATTCATTTCTTGACCTCCCTTTAGTCTAGAAGATGTTCTAGTCCATACACTAAAACATCGAGCTTCATAACTTCAGTAGCGGCTAGTTTCACTCCAGACATAAAGGATTCACGATGGTGAGAATCATGTTTAATCGTCAACGTTTCCCCTAAGTTTCCAAATACAACTTCCTGGTGAGCAACAAGCCCTGGTAATCGCAAACTGTGAATTCTCATACCATCAAAATCCGCCCCTCGAGCACCGGCTATCGTTTCTTTTTCATTTTCGTGGCCCTGTTTATGGGTGTTTCTTTCTTCTTGGATAAGCTGCGCTGTTTTAACAGCTGTGCCTGATGGCGCGTCGAGCTTTTGATCATGGTGCTTTTCTATGATTTCAACATCAGGAAAATGCTTAGCAGCCCACTTTGAGAACTGCATCATTAATACAGCTCCAATAGCAAAGTTAGGTGCTATGACCGCTCCTAATTGTTTTTCTGCGGCTAAACTTCTTAATTCCTCAAGCTGTTCGTCAGAAAAACCAGTTGTACCAACGACCGGGCGCACATTATGTTCTAAAGCAAGCTTCGTATGTTTATAGCCAAATTCAGGGGTAGTAAGGTCAATTAATACATCGGCTTCCACCTCTTGAAGACAAACTTCGGTATCTGTAAAGATAGGAGCATCTAATTTTGGAAGTCCATCAACGTCTTTTACATTCATTCCATCATATTTACGATCAATACAGCCCGTCAACGTTAATTGCTCGTCTTTTTCAATCATCCGCAAGGCCTCACTGCCCATCTTACCTCTGGGTCCTGCTACTATACATTTAATTTGATTCATGATTATTCTCTCCTTCTTTACGTGTCCAGCGATCACGGTCTCTTGTTTCTATTTTACTCATCGATTGTTCAAATGCATCTGATAAATCTATATTTAAAGAGTTAGCAAAGCAAGTAAGTACAAATATAACGTCCCCTAACTCTTCCTCTAAAGCTTTTTCATTCTCGGATGATTTTTTTGGCTTCTCCCCGTACCGATGATTAATTTCTCTGGCTAGCTCTCCCACTTCCTCTGTCAATCGTGCTTGTAGACTCAAGGGCGAGAAATACCCTTCTTTAAATTGGGATATGTAACGATCGACTCGATCCTGAATGTCCTTCGTATCATATTTCAACAATATTCCTCCTTACACCAACCTGTTTTCATATTGTAATGGTAGCCAAAAGGAGGGGATTTGACAAATTTTTAATACTATAGACGTTGTAGGTTTTCTAGGAAAACTTTATAATTATATCCGTTATAAAACTATGGAGGTGACACAGTGAAACTATTTGGATTAAAAATTAAAAACATTTTATTCATTTTATTAGGATCAGCTATTTTTTCATTTGGCCTTGTTCACTTTAACATTCAAAACGAACTAGGTGAAGGTGGATTTACCGGAATTACCCTATTGCTCTTATATTTATTTAATTGGGATCCAGCATTAATGAACATCATTCTGAATATTCCTGTACTTATCGTTGGATGGAAAATACTTGGCAGACATACTTTTTTTTATTCTTTAATCGGAATCTTAGCTGTTTCTGTATTTATTCGTCTTTCACAAATATACTTAATTGAAATTAATCTTGCCTCTGATTTAACTCTTGCCGCTTTATTTGCAGGGGTCTGTATTGGGGTAGGCCTTGGCATCATCTTCCGGTATGGAGGAACCACAGGAGGCGTCGATATCATCGCCAGGCTCATGCACAAATATCTAGGTTGGAGTATGGGGAGAGCTATGTTTCTGTTTGATGCTCTAGTTATTTTCACATCAATTATTACTTACTTAGATCACATTAAAGGAATGTACACGCTGGTTGCCGTATTTATCGGAGCCCGGGTCATTGATTTTATCCAAGAAGGTGCTTATGCTGCTAGAGGAACAACAATTATATCTGAAAAGAGTGAAGAAATTGCCCATAAGATTATGAAGGAAATGGATCGGGGTGTTACTGTACTTGAAGGGAGAGGATCATTTACAGGATCCCGTCGAGACGTGCTTTATTGCGTCATAGGAAAAAATGAAATCATCCGATTACGAAATGTAATTGAACAAATCGATCCTCATGCTTTTGTTGCGGTGAGTCACGTTCACGAAGTAACGGGTGAAGGTTTTACATTAGACGAAAACAAAATGCCTCTAAACTAAAAAATTCCCGCTTGAAAAACTCAAGCGGGAATTTTTTAATCTTCGTTCATTCCAATAAACATAAATACAAATCTTAATAGTTCAGCTAGGGCAACTAAAGCTCCAGCTACATATGTTAACGCTGCAGCGTTAAGCACCTTTTTTGTCTTGCGTTCTTCATCATTTCTTATAACTCCTGTAGAAACCAACTGACCCATCGCTCGATTGGAAGCATCAAACTCTACAGGCAGCGTCACAAATTGGAAGAGAACAGCTGCTGCAAAGAACACAATGCCGACAAGCAGCAATCCTGACATTTGAAGCAGCATACCACCAATAATTAAAAAGATGGAAATGTTTGACCCAAAACTTGCTACAGGTACTAATGCACTTCTGAACTTAAGAAACGCATATTCTTCAGCATCCTGAATCGCATGCCCTACTTCGTGAGCGGAGACTGCGGCTGCCGCCATTGAACGACCATGATAATTATCAGAGGAAAGTCTAATAACCTTCTTTCGAGGATCGTAATGATCAGAAAGCGTACCTCTTGTTTCTTCAATCCCCACATCGTAAATACCATTGTCATTTAGTATTTTTCGTGCAACCTCTGCTCCTGTCATTGATGAAGAGGTCGGTACTTTTGAATACTTCTTATACGTACTCTTTACTTTTGAAGAAGCCCAAATAGGCACCAACAAAATAATCGCAAAATAAATGAGAAACTCCATCTTCATTCCTCCATCTTAGATGTCTACTGCATATAGGTCAATTTTAGTCAAATAAATTAAAAAAATCAACTATTTTGCTTTTGGTTTTGCTTTTCCTTTACCTGTTCCTTTTCGGCTCTGTATTTACGGTAGCCGACATAAAAAAGTGTCCCTATAATTGAACCGCCTATGATCATGGCTGTCCATATAAATGCGTCGTATGAGTTTTCTTTTGTATCCTCTGGGATCATGTTGTCTAAATAATACAACAGGGATTGCTGCGTTTCTAATGAGCTGCTCGTATGGTAACTTTGTAATGCGTCATTCACGTAGTTAACTTCTTCCTGAGGAAAGTATAATTCAATAAATGGAGATAAACTTGTCCACTTTTCCAGCACCTCAGTACGATTAACATCTGAGTTTTCTGCCAGTACCTGAATTTCCTTTAGCTTTTCTGTAACTACAACTTCATCATTTGCGCTTACAGAGAGGTCTAAAAAGTTCAATAAATGGATCATTTCTTCAGGGTTTTGGTTCGTGTTACCCGCGAGTTGAGCAAAAGTTTGTTTATGAAGTATAGATTTTTCCTCATAATAGGTTTCCAATTCTTGATAACGATTATCCAACATTTTTTCAGCAAGATCATATTTCCCGTCAAAAACTAAATACCTGTATTGTTCTACAAAAGGCTCTAAGTTTTCGTCATTCGTATCAGCTGTTATCCATTGATTACACACAAAGATTATACCGGTTAACGACAGAAAAACAATGAGAATAGCCCGTCCCATGTAGCCTCTCCCCTTCTACTTCTATCTTAATGATAGTGTATGAAGAGGGAGAAGGGATTAGACCGAATCCGTTTTAATTCTCGCAAAGTAGAATCCAATGGCTATGGATACTATACTAAGCCAAAATGTAAAATAACCAATTTCTTTCATATGCTCCATGATAGAAGGATAGATTGGCATTTGTTCATATACATAATCGATCACGTCATTGTGTAACGTCCATACAGCCGCTACGACAACATGCCGGAGCCTTAATTTATAGTAAGGGGCATAGAGAAGCCCTTGTACAGCCATAGCTCCATGAGAAATAACGAGCATATATCCTGCCCATGGAAGTGAACCATATTCCATCCATGTTAATCCATTCATGACCACTGCCCATATCCCATATTTAAACAACGTAATCAAAGCCAACGCTTCGAAATAAGGCACATTCTTTTTAAAAATATAAAAAGCTAAAAATATGGTAAAAAATAAGCTGGCGGTCGGACTATCAGGCACAAATAACAAAAAAATAGGATCAGTCATTTTCAACTGTGATTCGTACCATATATAACCATATATAGTGCCTGAGAGATTAATGATAAAAAGAGCTATGAGAAATCTGCGCTGATTTAATATGTAATCCAGTAACGCCTTCATAAGAACCTCCAATGCTAAAATAAGCCGTGCTCCGAAGGAAGGGCACGGCTTATTTCTATAAGATTATGTTATTCTTCTTCTGATTCTTCCTCAGAGCCCTCTTCATCATCTGAACCTTCTTCTTCAGATCCTTCTTCTCCACCTTCAGAGTCCTCTTCCTCTTCTCCCGTAGGATTCGTTACGAAAGCGGCAAGATCATCAAGTTCTTCTTCAGAACCTTCAAAGATTCCAGAAGGCATTTCACCGATACCGTTTTGTGCGATATCTTTAATCTGATCTGCAGGCAGCTGTGTATCAATTAAACCCGGATAACTTCCTGTACCTTCGAGGTTTCCACCGTGACAGCTGGCGCAGTTGTTTTCATAAATTTCATATCCTGCGGCTTCTGTATCAATCTCTATCTCTTCAGCTTCAATACTTACACCATATTGCTCACTACGCTCACCATAGTCTACCTCTGATACAGATTCGTAAGTAAGCCAGAACGTAGCGATAAATCCAAGCATCATAAGTCCAACAGCAATTGGACGTTTATGCGGTCGGCGCTCAGGTCCTCTATCAAGAAACGGCGCAAGCAGTAAAGCTCCAAATGCTATACTTGGCGCAACAATCGCCCCAAAGACGATAAAGTCTCCACCAGCATATTGATACTTTAAAAATTGGTATAAGAATAAGAAATACCAGTCAGGTAACGGAATATACCCAGCATTGGTTGGATCTGCCTGCTGCTCAAGTGGTGATGGGTGAGCTGCAGTCAGAATTAGAAAACCAATAAGGAAAACCGAACCAACTAACCATTCTTTTAGAAGGAAGTTAGGCCAGAATGCTTCCGTACGACCAGGGTATTCTGAATAATCTTTTGGTAAATTGGCTTTTTGTTCAGCGGTAATTCGTGAATCACCGACGAACTTCATACCTTTTCCCCTATGCACAGCTTTCCCTCCTTTACATCATTTCCATTTTATAGTGGACCGGAAATTCCTTGTTTTCGAATTAAAACAAAGTGAGCAGCCATTAAACCGAATAATGCTGCAGGCAAGAAAAACACATGGATCGCAAAGAAACGTGTTAATGTCTGCGCTCCTACAATTGTTGGATCTCCTGCTAATAGCGATCGAATACTATCACCGATTACAGGTGTTGCAGCTGCAATTTCCAGGCCGACCTGAGTGGCAAAGTAAGCTTTGTTATCCCACGGAAGTAAGTAACCTGTAAATCCTAAGCCAAGCATGACGAAGAATAAAAGCACACCTACAATCCAGTTTAATTCACGAGGTTTCTTATATGCGCCTTGGAAAAACACCCGTAAAGTATGTAGAAATAACATGACGATAACAAGACTTGCTCCCCAGTGATGCATCCCACGAACGATCTGTCCATAAGCTACTTCTCTTTGTAAGTAGTAAACAGATTCCCAAGCATTTTCAATATCAGGTACGTAATACATCGTTAAAAACATCCCTGATAAAATTTGAATTACCGTAACAAAGAATGTCAAGCCACCAAAACAATAAACGAATGCGGAAAAGTGGTGGGCAGGGTTGACATGCTCGGGCACTTCGTGGTCGGCGATATCACGCCATAATGGTGTGATGTCTACGCGCTCATCGACCCAATCATAAATTCTCTGTAGCATGATTTACGCCCCCTATCTCTCTTGTTCTTGTCCAAGGTACAACATACCTTCCTCTACTTTATGGTCGAATAAAGGTAATGGTGCAGTAGGCGGTGTGCCAGGAACATTCACTCCATCCTTTGTATAACGACCAGCGTGACATGGACAGTAAAACTCATCTGGATACTCTTCATTTGATGCCCAATCAACTGTACAGCCTAAATGCGTACAAATTGGTGACAAGGCAACAATTTCATCATCCTCCGTTCGGTACACCCATGCCGTTTTTTGTACCTCTGATTCATACCAACCATCAACTTGTTCAACAATCCACTCAAATCTTTGCGGCTCATTTGTAATTTCATCAACGGATGCAACAGATTGAAAGTCTCCAGCAGCCGACGGCTTCAGCACAGGATCAATGGCAAACCTAACCATTGGTGCAAGCATTCCTGCAGCCATAAAACCACCAACACCTGTCAGTGTGTAGTTTAAAAATTGACGACGGGATACTCTTTGTTTATCGCTCATTCTTTTCCCCCCTCTATGCTGTAATCCATGCGACATGGATCGGTTACATACAGTTTACTAGGACATTACTATGATAGCGCAATCTTATAGCCTGGTCAATAAAATATCGACGTTAAAGGAAAGTTTTAGTCAATCCCAGTAAGCTTTTATAAGGTCACTAATTTGATTCACCTGTTCTTTTACAAACGACCTCGTTTCAGTAGATTGTAAATTTCTTTCGTGTAAACTAGGCACCCATAGCAAATGTCCTTTCAATTCTTTTTCCCATCTCTTCCATTTTGTATCAAAAGTAAATAAAAATACATGTTCAAACGGCTGTTTTTCAAACTTTTCAATCCATTGATTAATTCTTTGAGACTCTGCTTCATAGTTTCCGGTTATGTAATTATAGTCAGGAGCTAATAAAATGCGGCCCCTATAACCTTTTTCTAACAAGTGAGTAGTCAAATGATTTAATTCTCTTTGAAAAGCTTCTTTCGCTATGGTTCCATCCGTTTCAGGGTTAAATGGAATAAGGGGGATGATTAAGGTGTCTACATATTTCTTTTCAGCTAAATAGAGTTCAGTATCATCTTTTGTCCATTGCATAGTTTACGATCCCATTCCTTTCTTACTTTAGTCTATTTTACTAAAAATAAACAAAAAGAAAAGCTAAGAGGACAAATTTCCTCTTAGCTATTCCACTTGAGTATACTTTAAAGCTTCATTCACATCTTTTAAAGCTTCGGCTAATTGTTTAAAACGACTTTGATCCCCGCTTTGCAGTGATTCATCTATTTCCTTCTCCAGCTGCTGCTTTTTAAATGCCAGTAGGCTGATAGACAGTACATGTTCTGCCTCTTCTCGATCACTTTCATTTACATAATGATCTTTCGGTAAATACGGGTTCTCTTCAAGGACTAGGGCATACATCGAACATTGATGAGCATTTTCAAAGTTCATTTGAATATAAATCGGTTCGTCTTGATTCATTCTCAGGTCATGAAACGACTTCTCCGCATCATTCGTCATTACTTGACCTTTGTAAAAGCGAAATGGAGGATCCTTCACTCCTTGAGCTGTAATTTCCATCCCACGTGGACACAACTTAACGTCTTCTACGAAACACACGGATGAGAGCAAAGATTCATGGTTCATTAAATAATTTAGAATCCAGACACTTTCCCGCTTCTTCAATTGATAATGATTTAAGAACCAACGGACAAATTCTTTTTTTTCATTAACAGAAATCGGTGTTTCCATAGGCGCCCCTCCTGCGCTTGTTAAAATTACATTTCCTTTAATCGATGGATAAATTCTTCCACTTCAGTGTTGGACGGTTCAATGGCCAAGTATTCTTCTAGTACTTGCTGGCCTTCCCTCATCCTTCCTTCTTCTACCAAGAAATAACCATAAGCCTTAAGGAATACGTCATCATCTTTAAGAGATGGATAAGCATTTTGATAATGTTCTAGGGCTTGTTTATAATCTTCCTCTTCCTCATAGGCTTTAGCAAGTTCGAATAAATAATACGGATCTTCCTCGCCCAACGTAAGAAGCTGATTAATTAATTCTATGATGGATTCATGGTCCCCATCACTTTTATAATTTTCAATTAAGAAGAGAACGGCTTCCTTATATCCTGGATCAAGTGCGACTGCTTCTCTCATATAGCGGTATCCTGCTTCTTTATCTCCAGCTTTATGCGACAGCGTTCCTACTAAATGATAAAGCTCTTTATTGTATTCATCTTTAGCTAACCCTTTTTCAGCCATATTTAATGCTTCTTTAGGCATTCCCTCTGCTTCATAAGCTTGGGCTAGTAACGGATAAACAGATTGATAATAAGGATCATCTTCAATGAGACGTTCCCAAACGTGAATGGCAATATCGTTTCGCAGCGCTTGAAACGCTACAAATCCATAACGGAATAGCACGTCAGCGTTATCTTCTTCCACTTTTTCATAATAATCAAGTGATTTTTCAAACTCTCCACTTGCAGCAAAAGCCTCAGCTAGCCGTGTCGCCACTTCGATATCCGCAATTACCGGCTGGTGATGCATCGCATTTTCATAAAACGGGATACATTTATTATATTCCCCATTAGAAAATGCTAACTCACCTAAAGCGAAATCAATAACAGCTTCATTCGGTTCTAATTGCTTAGCAGCAAGCAACTTTTGTTCAGCTACTTCGAAAAGCCCTTGCGACTGATAGAGATCTGCCAGCTGAAGAAGAGATTCTAAATAACCTTCATCCTCAGGTGTAAATTCATTTAATAAACTAATAGCATCCTCGTCTTCATTTAGATCGATATGAATTTCAGCCATCATCACTTTTAATTCCGCTTCTTTTGGATAGCGCTGAATTAATTCCTGCAAAATCATTTTCGCTTCTTCTAACATTCCCCATTGAATATAAAGTTCAGTTATCGTAAAGCGCTCTTCTTCGTCTGCTTCTGGCAAATATTGCTGTAGTATTGTTATAGCTTCTTCCGTTTTTTCTGCTTCCATTGCTTGGATCGCTTTATGAATTTCCTCCATACTGACTTCCTTTCAACGATTAGACAAAATGTTTGTAAATCGAGCTTTTAAAAAATATGCCTTTTGTATTTGGTTCAACTTTTTGTTGAACCTGGATTGGACGTCCCCTCATTACAGTAATAGCTGGAACAGGTTCATGATATAAGAAATTTTCTTCTTCATCAATCAACTCGATTGAGGTCTTCTCATATAAATTATAATCAGCATATGCATGAGTTCTTAATGTTCCTTTATAAGGATATATGCCGGTATCTTTCATATTTTGAAGTGTTAACCTTCCATTAGTAATAGGTTGAGATAACTTAATGATACCATAATTATGTGTAAGGGTTGTCCAAAACCTTTCGTTATTCATCTCACTATTTCTACTATTTTTGACACTATAAGTAAGGGGAATTCGACGGTGGCTTTGAGCTTGGGCTATCCATCCCCAAGCCACATCTTCCAGTTGTTCCGTTGATTCAGCATGAACGATAATAAAAGGGGCTTTTTCCAAGGCAAAATACCGTATCATTTCTGGGTGCAAGACATGAGAAGAAATTCGAGGGACAATCATATAATCCAACGGCAAATCTTTTAAGAAGTTCTGCATCTGCTCGTACTCTTTTTTAAAGTGTTTTCTCGTATAAATAAAAAGTTGTATAAGCAGCAGCGTACATCCTTTTTTCATGTATTCATAGCATTGACTTACGTGAGAAGGAGAACGACTCAAGGGGAACGATGTATCTAACATGACATGGCCAGGAGCAATAATAAATTTATTGACGTTGACATTTAAAATATGACCATAGGCTTCGGAAGGATCTTTGAATTTATCATGATCCACAAACAACTCCCCATAGAAGCTGTGACTATCTTCATAAATTGTCCCATGAAACCAGTGAGCTCTCATACGATAAAACCTCCAACAGGCTTTTTATATCGTATGAGAGCTCTAGTTAATCTATGAATTCTTATTTACAAACCTTTTTTAAGTGATCAAAAAAATTAGGATAAGAAATATTAATACACTCTTTATCCTGAATGAGGACGGTTCCTTCTGTTATTAATGAAGCTATCGCGCCCATCATGCCGATTCGGTGATCCCCATATGAATCAACCGAGCCTCCAGTTAATTTATTCTTACCAGAAATAATCATACCATCTTCTGTTGGCTCTACTTCCGCTCCTAATTTGCGTAAGTTCGTTACAACAGCTTCAATTCTATCCGTTTCTTTCACCCTTAACTCTTTAGCATCTTTAATGTAAGTGGTACCTTCTGCCTGAGTCGCTGCAAGAGCTAAGATTGGAATTTCGTCAATTAAGTTAGGAATTAATTCACCTTCAAACGTACACCCTTTAAGTTCACTGGTTTTCACATAAACGCGTCCTACTGGTTCATGTCCAACCTTTTCAACCTGATCCACTTCAATATGAGCACCCATTTTTTTGAGCGCAGTGATAATCCCATCCCTCGTGGGGTTTAAACCTACATTCTCAATGCTAATAGAACTGTTAGGCGTTATAGCTGCCGCTACAATGAAAAAAGCAGCAGATGAGATATCCCCTGGAACGGTTAGGTTCGAAGCTTGTGGCTGTTGATTACCAGAAATCGTTAGCTTATTCCCTTGTTTATCTAAGGAAATTCCATATTGAGACATTAGCATTTCGGTGTGATTCCTAGTAATTCCCTTTTCATAAATAACAGTCTCGCCCTCTGCCAGCATTCCTGCTAATAACAAAGCAGATTTGACTTGAGCACTTTTTACTTTCATTTCAATCGTAGCGCCTCGCAATTTCTGTCCGTTAAATGCTAAAGGCAGGAACTTTCCTTTTTCACGTCCAGTAATTTCAGCTCCCATTTCTGATAAAGGTTCAACTACACGATCCATCGGGCGCTTTGACAGGGAAGGGTCACCGTATGCCGTGCTAAATAATGGGAGAGCTGATAAAACTCCGCTCATTAAACGTGCCGTAGTACCCGAATTCCCAAAATAGATTGGATTTACAGGCGCTCTAAGAGCATCTAACCCTTTGCCCTGCACCGTAACGTTCGTTCCTTCTTGTTTAATTTCAACTCCAAATTCTCTAAAAGCTTGAACGGTGCGAAGACAATCTTCACCCGTTAAAAAATTTGAGATATGAGAAGTCCCCTCTGCTAAAGCAGAGAAAATAATCGAACGGTGAGA
This sequence comes from Halobacillus andaensis, assembly GCF_014636475.1. Taxonomy (GTDB): domain Bacteria; phylum Bacillota; class Bacilli; order Bacillales; family Halobacillaceae; genus Halobacillus_A; species Halobacillus_A andaensis. Next base: position 471,742 of record NZ_BMEL01000001.1, on the reverse strand, counting down.
AATCGATTTATCCCCAGGTACTGAGAGCGTGCCTTTGATCCCTGTAGAGGCTGGCTGTAATTTTATTTCTGACATGATAAAGCCTCCTATTCTTCAATCATCACTTCATATCCTCTGCTTGATAACAGATCATAACTCATTTTTTGCTCTTTGCTTGAGGAGAAGCTAATTCTTAACACTCCAGTAATTCCTTCTCTAATTTCGAGGATTTCAATGTTTTTAATGCTAATTTCAGTTTCAGCTAGCTGCTGGATAACTTTATAGATGGCCCCTGGCTGGTCATGAATATCAACATAAAGATCATAAAAGGCCGGTATGGCACCTTTCTCTTTTGCAGGTAATCCATCACGGTACTGTTTAGCCTGAAGTAAATATTCGTAGGTCGTTTGTGCTTCTCTATCCTGTAACAAAGATTGCAGCTCTTGCATTTCATCAATCCAATCACCAAGCATCTGAATAAGCAGTGTACGGTTTTGAAAAAAGATGTCCTGCCATAATGTAGGGTTGCTCGAAGCAATCCTTGTTATGTCACGAAACCCGCCGGCTGCTAAATGCTCAAGGTATGGATGTGTTTTTTGCCATTCCTTCGCTTGGTGTACAAGAGAGGATGCTATTAGATGTGGAAAGTGAGAAATAACGGCTGTCATTTCATCGTGTTCTTTTGTACTAAGAGTAATAAACCTAGCTTTCGTCTCCTCTAATAATTCCTGCAAACGCTTTGCTTGAGCTCCGTTTGACGTTTTACTAGGGGTTAACACGTAAATGGCATTCTCAAATAAATGAGGCTTAGCAGCTGAGTATCCTTGCTTATGAGAACCTGCCATTGGGTGCCCGCCCACAAAAGTCACTTGATCGTTTGTAATGACATTAGCTGCTTCTAAAACATTATTTTTTACAGAAGATACATCAGTAACAAGCAAAGGTTTCTCTAATGGACAATCATTTAATTGTTGTAAATAATCAATAGTTACAGAAATAGGGGTAGCTAAGATAAGGATATCCGCTTGCTGACATCCTGACTTAAAATCTTTTGCTTCTTCATAAATAACACCCTGTATTTTAGCCATATCAATCGTTTTTGGATCAGGATCCAAGGCAATAACCTTGCATTCCTTTTTCTTTGCTACATTCATAGCAATTGACCCACCAATTAAACCTAGCCCTACAATAAATACGGTTTGAGTCATTTAGAAATACCTATTAATCTTTCTTTAATTTCCGATTGAATGACAGCCATATCTTCCTCTTTACCAATCGTTAAACGAATTGAATTTGGAAGCCCTAGAGCTTCACCTGATCGAACAATAAATCCCTTGCTTAATAAATGCTCAAACATCTCATCACCGCTTACAGGCAAACGAACCAAAACAAAATTAGCTTCCGAAGGGTAATAATCTAATCCTTGTTCATCAAGAAACTGCATTAATTTTCTTTTATTAATCGAATTTTCAGTCGTTGTTTCATTAATAAATTCTTGATCATCTAAAGCCAATAGTGCGGCTGCTTGAGCAATAGTAGAGGTGTTAAACGGTTCTCTAGCTGGTTCTAAAGTGGAAATAATTTCTTTAGGAGCCACTCCGTAACCTATTCTTAACCCCGCTAAACCATATGCTTTTGAAAACGTTCGTAAAACGATAAGGTTTTCGTATTGATTAAGAGATGACAGAGAATCAAACGCATCTTCTGCTTCCATATATTCATAGTAAGCTTCGTCCATTACAACGAGTACATGCGAAGGGCAGTTTTCTAACACCTGTTTGATCTCAGACGTTGAAAGATGAACGCCGGTCGGATTGTTAGGGGTACATAACCACAACACACGTGTACGCTCGTCAATTTGTTCCAGCATAGAAGGAAGATCATGACGACCGTCCTCTAACGGAACCTCCCTTACTTCAGCTCCTTCTATTAAAGCATTATGCTTATATTGAGGGAACGTTGGCGTAGCCATAACGGTATTAGCACCAGCCTCTAAAAATGTACGACAGATGATTTGGACGATTTCATCAGAACCATTTCCAAAGATTAATTGTGCTTGGTCTACTTCTAAAAATGAAGCCATCTTTTTACGCAGAGCACTAGCGTAGCCATCAGGATACTTTTCTAATTGCTCTATTAATTGAGGAAGCTGCTTTTTTACTTGAGGTGAAAAGCCGAATGGGTTCTCATTAGAAGCTAATTTCACAATTTTATCCAGGCCATATTCTTTCTTCACTTCTTCAATTTGTTTACCCGGTTTATAAGGGGTCATTCCTTTAAGTATCTCTTTAGCTTTCATGTTTCTCACTCCTCACTTGCTCTAAATCCGGTCGTAATACTTTAGCACCGTAATGATAAACATGGTGGATATCTTTCTGAGATGAGTCTGAATTGACCGTCATCATTACTCTGATGCACGTACTTAAACTATTAGGAACAGGAATCTCCTGCATACACATAACAGGAACATAAGTCCAACCACTTATACTTCTGATCGATTTTGCTGGAAATGCGGCATCGAGGTCTTCTGTTACACTAAAAAGAACGGAAGCTACGTCTTCAGCAGCTATATCGTTTTTTTCGATCATATCTAAGACAAGCTCGCGAGAACGAGCAACAATCTCTTCAGCATCATTGGCTTCAACGGTTGTTGCTCCCCTAATTCCTCTCATCAATTTGACTCACCTCTTTCAAAAAATCAGTTAATAATTCATCCAATTTTGATTCTTCAATCGTTATAACGGCAGGCTTACCGATTGCTTCTAGAAGAACATAGTGGATTTGACTTTCGACTGTCTTTTTATCCCATTTCATCCGTTCAATGATTCGATTCTTATTGATATTTACAATAAGATGAATGGGATAGTTGTTTTGAATTAACCACTTCGCGTATTTTTCAGTAGGCAAGGAAGCACCTAAATGCTTCTCACTTGCTCTTAGAGAAAACCATATCCCAAGAGCCACCGCTTCCCCATGAGTGATCTCTCCATACCCTAATTCTGCTTCTAGTGCATGAGCTAGAGTATGACCTAAATTAAGATGTCTTCTAATCCCATTCTCTTTTTCATCTTGTTCTACAATATCCGCCTTAACTTGAATGCCTTTAGATAAGTACAAATTCAACTGCTCAGGTGAAAGTTTAGAAACATTCACTTGAAAAAGATCGTCACACCACTCTGCATCACTTAATAAAGCATGCTTAATTACTTCTCCAAAGCCTGAACGCACCTCAGAAAGCGGAAGGCTCAAGAGGGTATCCGTGTCGTAAATCACATACACCGGGTTATAAAAACATCCGATTAAGTTCTTCCCTTGTGGGTGGTTAATCGCTACTTTGCCCCCAACACTGCTGTCGTGAGCTAGAATAGTTGTAGGCATTTGTACGAAATCGATTCCTCTTAAATAAGTAGAGGCCACAAATCCAGCCAAATCTCCAACCATTCCTCCACCTAATCCAATAATTAAAGATTTACGGTCCAGTTGCAAAGAAATACAAGCATCTAACAGTCGGCTGTATTGTTCCATACTCTTAGAGGCTTCCCCTGCCGGTACTACATAATCATCTACGGTGACTTGGGATGAAAACGCCTGTTTTACATCCTCTAAATAAAGTGGAGCGACTTGAGTATCTGTAATTATGAGCACTTTCTTATAAGTCGTCTCCAATAGTTCCTCCACTTGGTAGCGGAGAGACTTCCCTATTACTACGTTATAGAAATGAGAGGACGCCTCAATTGAAATCTTTTCCATTAAAATTCACGCACTTCTGCACGGTAATCGTCTACTGCTTTCTTTAAGCGCGGGAAGTAGTCAGAAGGGAACTCTTCTGTAATGGCTTTCGCTAGTTCAAATGCCACGATATGTTCCATTACTACTGAAGCCGCAGGAACAGCACAAGAATCAGAGCGTTCGATGCTGGCTTGGAATGGTTCTTTCGTTTCTATATCGACACTCTGTAAAGGTTTATAAAGAGTTGGGATTGGTTTCATTACACCTTTTACAACGATTGGCATACCTGAAGTCATACCACCTTCAAATCCGCCGAGGTTATTTGTACGCCTGTAATATCCTTTTTCTTCATCCCATAATATTTCATCGTGCACCTGGCTGCCATTTCGGCGTGCAGCCTCAAAACCAATACCAAATTCAACACCTTTAAAAGCATTGATACTCATAACGGCACCAGCTAATTTGGCATCCAGCTTACGATCATATTGCACATACGAGCCTATACCAGCAGGCATCCCTTCTACGTATACTTCGCAAACACCGCCGATCGAATCTCCTTCTTTTTTAGCAAGGTCGATTGCTTCCATCATTTTTTGGGCTGCTTCTTCATCAAAAGTTCGAACCGGAGATTCTTCAGAAATACGTGCTCTTTCATGCACATCTAATGTCTCGTCCACTTTACTAACGATCCCTGCAATCTCTCTAACGTACCCAGCGACTTCAATGCCTAGTTCTTTTAATAGAACCTTCGCCACGGCTCCTGCACCAACACGAGCTGCTGTTTCTCTAGCTGAAGAACGCTCAAGAACGTTTCTCATATCACGGTGTCCATATTTCATTCCACCATTTAAATCAGCATGGCCTGGGCGTGGACGTGAAATGGTTCGTTTTACTTCAGCATCTTCAGGTAAGGGCTCTTCCCCCATGATATTCACCCAATGCTTAAAATCGTCATTATGCACGACTAGAGAAATAGGCGACCCTAACGTATAGCCGTGTCGAACACCACTTGTAATATCTACTAGATCTTTCTCTATCTGCATGCGTCGGCCGCGGCCATAACCGCCCTGCCTTCTAATTAGTGATTCATTTATTTGTTCTGGTAATAGTGGTAAGTGTGATGGTACTCCTTCAATAATAGTTGTTAACTGTTTCCCATGAGACTCACCTGCTGTTAAATAACGCATGAGTAACGGCCCCCTAGTTTTAAAATTTATGTACTACTATATCATAAGCTTCAAGCTTTGTGTTCTTTAACTATTCAATCTATTAGAAAAAAAGGCACATAAACGCTTTTTCACTTCTTTGCTGTTAATTCTTTTTGGTAAAAAAATGTATCAAACAACTTGAAGTCATAATGTTGAGGTGAAAAAATTTGTTCGGTACTCCCAACGAAGAAGACCCCATTCTCTTTAAGAGATTGACTAAACTTTTGGTAAATCATCTGTTTTGCTTGTTCGGTAAAATAGATTAATACGTTTCGACACACAATCAGATCATAATTGTGTCCATATTCATCGGCTAGTAGATTATGCTTCGTAAACGTTACGTTACGCTTCACCTCATCGTTGATACGATACATAAAGTCTTCTTTCTTAAAATGCTTTTTCACCATATCTTCTGGAACTTCTTTTAGTGACCTTTCTGGGTAAACTCCCATTTCAGCCCGTTTTAATGCATTTTCATCAAGATCTGTGGCTATAACCTGAAAATTTCGAGAAGGTAAATATTTATTCACAATCATCGCAAGCGTATAGGGCTCCTCACCTGTAGAACAAGCTGCACTCCAAATCTTTAATTTTCCTTGTTTCTTAAGCAGGTGGGGCAATACCTTGTGTTCAAGTACCTCCCATCGCTTTTTATTCCTATAAAATTCGGATACATTAATTGTTAATCGGTCTAACAATTCCTGAAAAAGCTCTTCCTCCTGCAAAACGGCATTAAAGTAAGCGGAAAAGTTATGGAATCCCCGTTTAACTCGTAATGCTGTTAATCTTCTCTTCATTTGAGCTTCTTTGTAATATAACAAATCGATTCCAGATTTTCTTTTTAATTGTTGAACAAACCAATCATAGTCATTGTTCATAAGCTAAGCTCCTAACACGAAATCCTCTTTTACAGAGTAAAGCATTAAATTAAAGCTGTAAAGTTCTATTAAAAATTAGGCTATGTTAAATGTTACTGTTGATATTCTTCTATAAAAAAAGGACCTGGTCTACTTCTGCGATGTAAAGCCAATGAAGTATTTTTAATGTACCAACACACTAAGCAGTGCAGGTGCGCGGAAAGCGAACTCAGTCCCTATCCCCTTTCTCCACACAAAAGTAATGGAAACGTGTTAACGGTACTTGCAAAACCCACACTAACCTTTACCAACCAAAAATTAAAGAGCTACCCCAGTGTGAACTTTTAATCGTTCATCACCGAGATAGCCCTTACTTAGTATACCCAGGATAGATTATCTTTGTTGTAATCAATAAGTTCACTTTCATTAAAGAATAAACCAATTTCTCGTTCAGCACTCTGTGCAGAGTCTGATCCATGAATTACATTTTTTCCTACAGTTAAACCGTGATCCCCACGAACCGTGCCAGGAGACGCTTCTTGAGGGTTTGTGGCACCCATCATTTGCCGAGCTGTCAAAATTACATTTTCGCCTTCCCAGACCATCGCAAACACTGGACCTGATGTAATAAAGTCAACCAGTTCTTCAAAAAAAGGTTTGCCTTTATGCTCCCCATAATGCTCTTCAGCTAGAGCACGATCAATCTTCATCAGTTTAGCCCCTGCTAATTTGAAGCCTTTCTTTTCAAATTTAGAAGTGACTTCGCCTATCAAATTCCGCTGTACCCCGTCAGGTTTAATCATTAAAAATGTCTTTTCCATGGATAAACACCTCAGTTTATGTAATGTGAAAGCGCTTTTAATCGACGCCATAAAAGATTTTACCAGACTTTACCCAAGGTGGCAAACCTTTTATGCCCTTCTTTTTCCAATGTACTTAGCAATCCCTTTTAATGTCTGCTTCGCCCGATTTTGCGGCAGCTGATCAAGGGCTTCATAAGCTTTTTTTAAATAGCGATCACTTAACTCAAAAGACCTTTCTATCGATCCATTGGTTTTGATCTTTGTAATCACATCTTCGAAATCATTAGGGGTTTTATTCTCTTTGAGGAAAACACTCATAAGATCTGACTTTAGGTCAGAGTCCTCAAGCGAATACAGAACCGGCAAAGTAATATTACCTTGAATTAAATCACTTCCTGAAGGTTTGCCTAATTCTTTCTCTGAAGCAGTAAAATCTAATATGTCATCAATAATCTGATAGGACATCCCTACATAATAACCGTAACTATACAGCGCTTTTTCTTCTTCCTCACTCACATTTGCGGCAATGGCACCCATTCTGCAGCTTGCTGCGATGAGTATAGCCGTTTTTCTTTTTATCCTTCTTAAGTACTGACGAACATTCTGTTCAAGGTTATATTTATCTTTAATTTGTTCAATCTCGCCTAAACAGAGCTCTACCATAGTTTCTGCTAACACTTGATGAGCTCTTGTGTTGTTTATAGTCGTAAGGTTTTCCAAGGAGCGCGCAAATAAATAATCTCCTGTATACATAGCAATACGATTATCCCACTTCGATTTAATCGTTGGTTCTCCTCTTCTCATTTCAGCTTCATCAATTACATCATCATGAACAAGGGAAGCCGTGTGAATAAGCTCTAATGATACTGCTACAGCTTTCATTTGATCCAATTGATAATTGCCGAATTTGCCTGCCAGTAAAACAAAAACAGGACGGATTCTTTTTCCTCCTGCATTTAATAGTTGACTTGATGCTTCGCGTAAAACAGGGTTATCTGATTGGATCGTTTCATTCACAGCTTTTTCGATTGTCGCTAAATCTTGTTTAAGAAACGAATAAATCATAGCAAGTTTCATTGTCTTCATCCTTAATTACGATGGTTTCTCACCCATATGCATAGCTGCTACTCCACCTGTAAAAGACTTCACCTGAATGTGAATTAGTCCCGCTTGGTTAAACATCTCAGCTAATTCATTCTTGCCTGGAAAATCTTTTGCAGATTCATGAAGCCAGCTATACTCTTTATAGCTACGAGCAAATAGCTTGCCAAACAGAGGCATCACATAACCGAAATAGAAATAGTACAGTCGTTTAAAAACAGGGTTAGTCGGTTGAGAAGTTTCTAAACAAACGACTTTTCCGCCTGGCTTAACCACTCTATACATTTCGTTTAATACTTGTTGATAATCAGGAACATTTCTTAAACCAAATCCAATGGTTACAAAATCAAACTGGTTATCGTTAAAGGGCAAACTCATAGCATTACCATGTTCAAATTCTACATGCTTTAAACGTGTCGACAGCTTTTTCTTTATCGCAACCGATAACATATTCACACTAAAATCAAGCCCTATTACTTTACCTGTTGGTCCCACTTGATTCGCTAAGGACATTGTCCAATCTCCTGTACCGCAACACACATCTAGTGTACAGTCCCCTTCTTTCACGTTCATTCGTTTCATGACATCATTTCTCCACAAGCGATGCTGCTGAAATGAAATAATAGAGTTCATTGCGTCGTATCTGTTATATATTTTCTCAAAAACGTGGTGCACACGCTCTTCTTTAGACTGTGGGTGCTGCATGTCTTACCCTTCCTCTGCCATATGCGTTTTATAGAATCGATGATAAATAGCTGAATCGATATAACTTTTTAGCCAGTTGAAATGAATAGGTAATTGCGAGACCCTCATTTCTATTTTTGAGATTTGATTATGAATCAGCTGTTCAAGGTTAAACATCAGCTGGCTATTCGTCTCAAAAGTATCAGGCTTGTTAATTAATAATTGGATGACAGGAGAAAACCGTCCTTCTTCATAACTGCTTTTCTCTTCCATCAAGCGTTTAGCAAAAAGCCACTCTCCAGCCATATCATTGATCGTGGTTTTCTGTACGTAATTAGCTACTCGTTGGATGAGAAGTGATTCAATCTTCTTTAGAGAAGTGAAAAACTCTTGAAAAGACTCCACATCTTTATAGTACAGATCCATCTTAAGCTCATTGATTTCTTTAATTGCTCCTGCAAGTGTACGAACCATTGGTATATCATTCAGCTGAGATAATACATAGTAATAGAGGCCGCTGTAATAATCACCTGCTAACACGGTGAGCTGTCTCGTTCTTACCGTTTCATGCTCATCCTCTTCATCTGAGAGTGTGACGAGATCATGAGTATCAAGTGCGATTTGAACAAGCATTGTGGTAACGATATAGCTTTCTTTCTTTAGTGCAGGGAGAGTTGTGTGATCCATAATGGATATTAATATAGCAAGCTTGTCCTCATCAATAATGGGATCTGCTATATATTTAGCCAAAAAAGGATGGCGAACCTTGGCAGCAATTGTGTTTTTTAACTGATCGATACGCATTTCTGATGGATTCACCTTTCATCACCTAATCCCTTTCTTCTGCACGTCTAAAATATAATTATTATAGCATAAAGAAATGCTTAATGCTTAGTATGTAATCGGCAGAGCCACTTACTCTGCTTCATTTTTCATTTCGCCATGGCTCGTTTGAATCACGGCTTTCCCTCTAACCTTTACGGCAGATGTATGTTCAGTAAACTGAGCAATCATGACTTCATTTCGGTCTAATTTTTCTGAGTGATGGAATCGTGTGTCAGTACCGCGCGTTAAACCAATAACGTTTACTCCATCTTCTAAAGCTTTAATGACAAAGAAATCATTCTCTGATGCAGCCATAATAAGAACTCCTTTCCTTTATCTTAACTATCTCTTACTCCTTTTATTATGTCAAAAATTATACTTATTTACCATTGAAAAAGGGGTGCTTTTAAAAAGCACCCCTTGAGCCCTATGTAGCTATTATTTAACAGCATCTTTAAGGGCTTTACCAGGTTTGAAAGCAGGAACTTTGCTTGCAGAGATTTCGATCTCTTCACCTGTTTGTGGGTTACGGCCTTTACGAGCCGCACGTTCACGTACTTCAAAGTTACCGAATCCAATCAATTGTACTTTCTCACCATCTTTTAGTGAATCCATGATAGATTCGAATACAGAATCAACCGCTTGAGTTGCGTCTTTTTTAGAAAGCTCAGCTTTCTCAGAAACTGCATTGATCAGGTCTGTCTTGTTCATGACATTCACCTCCTTCCAAGAAGGTTGGTCTTTTAAGTGATTCTTTTTACACTTAAAGTGCCTCATAAGCCATCAACATGTGATGACAAGCCTTATATTAAACGACTTTGTTACGAAATTCAATAGAGAAAACTTTTAAGAATGCCTATTTCTAGCGATTCCTTTCACTTTTCGGAAGTTATTCGAGCCTCAATGCGATGAACAACCTGTTTTGATAAAAAGCGCCAAAACCTTGATATATCAAGGTTTTGGCGCTTTTACGACATGATTTCATCTTTTTATTTAGTTTACATAAATATACACAGAAAAACTTTAAATTATTTTTCTAAAAAAAATCAAAACGGCCCTTTTAGGAGCCGTTATAAGATGATGGCAATCATTCCGCCGGATCCTTCGTTGATGATTCTTTCCAGCGTTTCTTTTAATTTATACCGTGCATTTTCTGGCATTAAGGAAAGCTTAGCTTGAATTCCTTCCCTTACAATAGAACTCAGTGAACGACCGAAAATATCTGAATTCCAAATAGATAATGGATCTTCTTCAAAGTCCTGCATTAAATAGCGCACAAGTTCTTCGCTTTGCTTTTCTGTCCCAATAATTGGAGAAAATTCTGATTGAACATCAACTTTCACCATATGAATAGATGGAGCTACCGCCTTTAATCTGACTCCAAATCGAGAGCCTTGACGAATAATCTCGGGTTCATCAAGCGCCATATCTTCTAGAGAAGGTGCTGCTATGCCATAGCCGGTTTGCTTCACCATTTGCAAGGCATCTGCCACTACATCATACTCTCGCTTCGCATGTGAAAAATCCTGCATGATTTCGAGGAGATGGTCTTTCCCTCTGATTTCTTCACCTACAATTTCTTTTAAAATATGATCATACAGATAGTCAGGAGCCTGCAAGTCAATTTCTGCAATGCCTTCCCCAAGGTCCATCCCAGAGATATGAGCGCCTGTAATGTGTTCATATTGATCAAAGTTCCCTATCACTTGATCAACGTCACGCAAGCGTTTAATGTCTTGAACCGTCTCCTCTATAGCTGTCTGTAGATGCTTCCTTAGCCAATGGCGTGAATCAAGAACCATCACCCAGCTAGGCAGGTTTACGTTAACTTCAAGTACCGGAAACTCAAAAAGTGCTTCTCGCAAGACGCTGTGTACATCTTGTTCTCTCATGCTCTCTACAGATAAGGCAAGAACGGGGATATCATATTTCTCTTGAAGTTGATTTTTTAATTTTTCAGTTCGGTCGCTATGCGGCTGAGCCGAATTCACCACCATAATAAATGGTTTTCCTACTTCTCTAAGCTCTTCCACAACTTTTTCTTCAGCTTCCACATAATCCTCACGAGAAATTTCGCCGATTGTACCGTCTGTCGTCACTACAATTCCGATCGTAGAATGTTCCTGAATTACCTTTTGAGTTCCAATTTCTGCTGCTTCGTGAAAAGGGATTGCTTCCTCATACCAAGGCGTGTGAATCATTCTCGGACCACTTTCATCTTCGTAGCCTACAGCACCGTTTACAGCATACCCCACACAATCAACCATACGGACACGAACATCCAAATGCTCATCAAATTGAATGGTGGCCGCCTGATTAGGAACAAATTTAGGTTCTGTGGTCATAATTGTTTTTCCTGCCGCACTTTGTGGCAGTTCATCCATCGCTCTTTCTCTTTCAGAATCATCTTCCATATGTGGAATAACAACGAGTTCCATAAACTTTTTTATAAATGTAGATTTCCCTGTACGAACAGCACCTACAACTCCCAGATAAATATCTCCATTCGTGCGCTTGGAGATATCACTGAAAATATCAACCTTTTCCAAAAGATCCCCTCCCAGATAAATTTCACAAATTACAAGCTTGGACACTCTCATTCTATGACATGACCATTATGAATTATGCTTGATTTCGTGAAGTTATCTAAGTTCGCCACAGTTTCAAATAACAAAACCCTTTATTCAGTATGTGAATAAAGAGTTTCTAGGCTGTCGAACAACCTGGGATGGATGTAGGCGTGGTATCACTCGGTCCCTCCATTATGGTCTATAGAAAAGGAACAGGAAACAACGCAGCTTTCCGCGTGTCGTGACGGAAAGTCTCCTCGGTCTGCGACGTCTGGTGCCTCTCATGTCTGCTCGTCCAGCAGGAGTCGTCACTTTTTCAATTCCTTTTAATCAAATTAGGCTATCGGAACCATTGAAGTATGGAGCCTTGTTAACGTCTGTGTCTCTATAAGAGGAAAGCCTAGCCTCACTTCTTGCTCTAGTGATCTTTTATCGAAAAAGGGTTTTAGGAAACGGGGACTCCAATGGGAGATACGAATAAGGTGTGACGCCAGAGGGCGGAATCCTGTGGAAGTCTTAAATAGGAAGGTCGATTAAGTTCGGCACGTCCTCAAAAAAGACCTGGTCTTTTTCTGCGAGGTAGCGAAGTAGTTCGGGTGTGCCAACATCGAACACCGCCACGTGGTGAGAGGCCATGGAAAGGGAGTCGTTCCCTAAAACCCTTTCCTCTTGGGCATGCAAGGAATGTTTACACTTTCAAGGTAAAAGAGAAAACTAAAGTTTCTCTACACACTGAAAACCCTTTATTCTGGTGAATAAAGGGCTTGGTTTACACTACGACTCTGATGACATAAACACAGGTTCTCCATCTTCAATCGTATAAGCTGGAGAATAAGCTGGAGCAAACGGTGTATGATCAGTTAGTAAATAACGAATATCATCACCTTCGTCGTAAGAGTGCTCTTCTTGTTCTAATAATTGATAGAGTTCTTTACGGTAATCAACAAGAAGCTCCCCACGTTCATTAATATAAACAGGAAGCTGCTGATCAGAATAGGGGCTATCTACTGTGGGCGGGCTTTCAAGACCCATCTCTTCATACTTAAGATCGTATACACCTTTAGCCACCTTATTATTAAGAGGCGGGAATTCATTCTCATTTTCGTAGAAATCCACTTTTAATTGAAGAGATCGCAAAGCTTCAGTCAACCGTAAATCAACTACTTTCACAGTGGGCTCTTCATCAGGGTGAATAATAACGTATTGATAATGTCCACCATTTTCAAATGAATTACCAGGAGCTTCTCCAATCAATCCGCGTTCTCGAAGCTTAGAGAAGTCCACAGGATACTTTAAAAAGGGCGGAGTATCTTCTTCTTTGGTCTTTATGGGAAGCAAACCAGACTCTTGTTCCTGGTATTGTAAAACAGACGCTTGTACCGAATCTAGTTGCTCCTGATTCGTGGCGTTATTCTTGTTTAATTCTGACTCAGGATAAAGACACCCAGTCAGCACAAACACTAGCAGAGGGATGCTCACCCATTTTAGCAAATTCATGATGGTCCTCCTTCTAACCTGTTGGCCCGCTAAATACGATGTAAAGTATAATCAGGCCGCCAAAAATCATAAAAAGATAAGCAAAAATAGCGGTTATAATTGATATAATCCCTGATAATTTAAAACGGCTGAGGTAAATCAAGCCGGTTGCGAGAAATAAAGAGATGATACCTGCAAAAGATATGTACATTTTTAGCATCGCTACTGACATAAAAACTTCCTCCTAAAATCCCAATCAACACGATGGTATTATACCACAGGTGTCCCTTCTTAAGAAGTCAAAAAAAATCCGGAGCTTGATTGCTCCGGTTGACTAAATAATTCCCGTTAATAGCTCATACGTATTAATTGCTACGGATTATAGTATGCGCAATTTTGGAGGACTGTCTCCTTAAAACGCCTACATATGGTTAACCTTTAAAGTATTTACTTAACGTATTCATATCTAAAGGTATATTTTGATTTACAATAGCCTCAACAATTTTATCCTCTTTTTGTTTCGAAACAGGCTTATTAGCAACACGAGCTAGCTGTCTTACTAAGCGCCTTACCACTTTTTCATCGCTAAAGTCCGCATTCTTCACTGAATCAGCTACTTGGTATACGTCCTCTGGATTAATATTTGCTTTATTTTGCAAATGATCAAAAATGTTTTTTTGAAAATTACTCACTACTATTGACCTCCTCGCGCAATTTGTTCTTGGTAGTATATGCACGAGAAGAATAATGTGTTAGTTATTCATTTGATCATCAAGGATATTTGTCAAATCTTCCATTTCATGCCTTCTAATACGAGTCATCAGCTGTGTAACTACATCGCGGGGATCAGCATCCTCAAACAAAATCTGGTATATTCCAGATGTGATGGGCATGTCAACTTCTTGTTTTTTAGATAACTGGAAGGCGGCTTTCGTCGTTCTTACTCCTTCTACTACCATCCCCATCTCTTCAAGCACCTGATCTAAGTCGGCTCCTTTACCGAGCTTATTACCTGCTCTCCAATTACGACTGTGGGCACTTGTACAAGTTACGATAAGGTCACCTATTCCAGTCAAACCTGAAAAGGTTAGCGGATTGGCTCCCATAGAAGTACCTAATCTAGCAATCTCTGCTAGACCACGAGTAATAAGAGCCGCTTTTGCATTGTCTCCAAACCCTAGCCCATCTGAAATACCGGCCCCAAGAGCAATAATATTCTTCAAAGCTCCTCCAAGTTCAACCCCAACCAGATCTGGTGATGTATAAACTCTAAATTTTTCATTAATAAACAGATCTTGAACGGTGGCTGCAACGTTTAAATCCTGAGAAGAAACGGTAACCGTCGTTGGGTGTTTAAGGCTTACCTCTTCCGCATGGCTTGGTCCAGACAATACAACAATATCCTTATAATATTCTTTAGGAACTTCCTCTGCGATAATCTCCGAAACACGTTTGTACGTTTCCGGTTCAATTCCTTTAGCTGCATGAGTGATTGTGACTTCTTGCGTTAAATATCCAACTAGCTCTTTACATACTTCACGTATGGCTTTTGTAGGCACAACAAGCACGATATGCTCGACACTTTGAACAACGCTTTTCATATCAGAACTTGCATGAATAGAATGGGGAATTTCGATCCCACTTAAATATTTTTCATTTTTATGTGTGGTGTTGATTTCATGAGCGTGTTCTTCTCGATGTGACCACAATTGAACGTCGTTCCCATTATCAGCTAATACAATGGCGAGAGCTGTACCCCAGCTTCCCGCACCTAAAACAGCTACTTTACCCATTTCTTATTCTCCTCTCATACTAGCTACGTTTTCTTGCAATGATTTTAATTGGAGTTCCTTCAAATCCAAACGCTTCTCTTATACGATTTTCTAAGAAACGTTCGTACGTGAAATGCATAAGTTCGGGTTCATTAACAAATACCACAAAAGCCGGGGGCTTAACCGCCACTTGTGTGGCATAGAAAATTTTCAGTTTTTGTCCTTTAATGGATGGAGCAGGATTCATAGCAAGCGCATCCATAATTACTTCATTTAAAATGTTTGTTTGTACCCTGCGGGCATGATTTTCACTAGCTTCAATGACCTTAGGCAGAAGCGTGTGAGTCCTCTTCTTGGTTTTTGCCGATAAAAAGGCTATGGGTGCATAATCCAAAAAGCGGAAATTGGAACGCACATCGTCTTCAAATTCCTTCATCGCTTTTTCATTAGATTCTACAGTGTCCCATTTATTCACCACAATGATTACGGCTTTTCCAGCTTCGTGGGCATACCCGGCAATCTTTTTGTCCTGTTCTTGTATGCCTGTCTCAGCATCAATCAAGCTCAACACGACATCTGATCGTTCAATCGCTTTTAAAGCCCTCATAATACTGTATTTCTCCGTAGATTCGTAAACTTTTCCTCTTTTTCTCATACCGGCAGTATCGATAATAATAAAATCACGATCATCTTTTGAGAAAGGCGTATCAATGGCATCTCTTGTCGTACCGGCGATCTCGCTTACAATCACTCGCTCTTGACCTAAAAGACTGTTAACGAGTGATGATTTACCAACATTGGGCCGCCCAATCAAACTAAAGCGGATAATATCATCATCAACTTCTTCGATCTCACGTTCTGGAAAATGTTCGACTACAGCATCAAGCATATCCCCTAGACCAAGACCATGAGTACCTGAGATTGGATAAGGTTCCCCGAATCCTAAAGAATAAAACTCATAAATGTCTTCTCTCATCTCTGGATTATCTACTTTATTAACTGCGAGAACCACAGGTTTATTTGATTTGAATAAAATTTTAGCTACTTCTTCATCGGCCCCTGTAATCCCATCTCTTCCATTTACCATAAACACGATCACATCTGCTTCATCGATGGCTACTTGAGCTTGGGCTCTCATTTGAACAAGAAGGGGCTCATCCCCTAATTCAATACCACCCGTATCAATTAAGTTGAACGTAGTATTTAACCATTCAGCTTCAGCGTAAATTCGATCTCTTGTCACTCCAGGAGTATCTTCAACGATTGAGATACGATCTCCTACTAATCGATTAAATATAGTGGACTTGCCAACATTTGGGCGCCCTACTATGGCTACTATAGATTTTCGCATGAAAGGATCATCCTTTCCCTATCCTATTTATCAGTTATTGCGTTCCTATTATGCATGCAAATAAAAAAATACTGCTGTTCTATGGAATTGCTAGTTCAAGCATACTTCCATAAAGAATAGCAGAAATGACCTAACCTATTTATATTAGCAAATTCCTTAACCATATACAATTGTATTTTTGTTCACTACAATAGGGAAGCTTTAGGCATCCCCTTCTTTTTCCTTTTTACGCGCCTTGAAACTTTCTTAACATAGGCTACCCCATTTAAAGCAAATATAGCAATCATCCCTTTAAATAGAGTAATATGAAACTCCACGTAATTAGGCATAAAGTCTAGATATAGTGCATGACTTACGGTGTAAGCCGTAATTACTCCAAAAGCATTCATAAGCATCCATAACCCTAACTGACTATTCAAAGAGAATCCTAAATAATAAATAATACCCACAAGAAGTATGATGCTTAATTGAACACCGGGAAAAAGATACCACACAGGATTACTTAATAAAAATAATTGGTAGACCGTCCAGCAGCAGGTGAAAAGGATCGGCCAGAGGTGTTGAAGAACAGGCCGGGATTCTGCCCATAAATAAACACCAAAAAAAGACTGAATGAAAAAAGATATCCAAAACGGTCCTTGATGTTGTATGTAGTTCGTAATCATAATCATTTGAATTAGAACAAACATGAGTAATGCGTTTTTATTACTCGATTTAGCATTTAAGAAAAATGTAATAATAATGAATACTACCCATGCATACCAATAGTAAGTGCTAGCCATAATGTTCTCTCCTTACTTCCATTATGGCTATTTACTTTGCAATTTAAACGCGTATTAAGTTGGTCAATGAGTATTTAAATTAATGCGCTGTTCTGCCCACTCTTTCGTTTCCCCATGTAAAGTAAAAGTAGAGCTTCCCAAGTCTTCAACACTTTTTGAATTCGTTAACATCATCACCATTTTTAATTCCTTTTTAATATGTTCGATTTGTTCCACTAAAGATTCATATCCTTCTTCTACCAAAACCTTTAGCAATACACCGGCCATACCAAAGGATTTGGCACCGAGGACAATTGTTTTGGCACCATCAACCCCGTGGCGTATACCTCCTGAACCTAAGATCGTAAGTTCGTACTCTTCTTCTAATTGTTTTGCTTCTAAGAGAGACATTGGTGTAGGAATTCCCCAATTATCGAAGGAGGCGAAAGGTTTAGTACGTCGCATATTTTCAACTTTTGAGAAGTTCGTACCTCCTCTTCCACCTACATCAATATAACGGACTCCTAGCTCTATAAGCTTTTGAATCGCTTCGCGAGACATTCCATAGCCAACTTCTTTAACAATAACAGGAACGTCCGCTTTGTTTACTATAGCCTCTATTTTCTCTAAGCGCCCTGCAAAATCACGGTCTCCTTCCGGCATAATTAATTCTTGAAGGGTATTCAAATGAATTTGCAGTGCATTAGCCTCAATCATATCTATAGCTGTTTTGGCGTGTTCTAGAGAAGCTTCACTTCCTACGTTTGCAAATAGAACGCCGTCTCTATTTTCCTTTCTTACGATTTCATAGCTTGATCTCTCAGAAGGATCTTTTATAGCTGACATTTGTGACCCCACCGCCATACCGATCCCAGTTGCAGCAGCTGCTCTAGCTAATTCGCGATTTATTGTTAACGTTTGCTCTCCGCCACCACCAGTCATCGCATTTACAAAAATAGGAGAACTTAAAGTAAGTTCTCCTACATGTGCTCTTAAATGAAGTTGATCAAAATTTAAACCAGTTAAACTTTGATGCACAATGTTTACATCATCAAAGTGATTATAAACATCATGTTCATGACTAAGTGCGTGGCGGATATGATCGAGCTTCCGCTTGGCTCTCGACATACCCATCACCGCCTGTTACTTTTTGTACTTATCTAATTGGTCGCCAATCATATCACTAAGAGAAAAGCCAGCATTATCTTCTTCTTTTTCATACTGTTTTACTTCTTCTCTGCTTTGTTCACGCTCAAGTTCTTTCATGCTTAACGATAATCTTTTCGCATCTTCATCCACATCAAGAACTTTTACGCTGACGGTTTGACCTTCTTCCAATACTTCACCTGGCGTTCCAATGTGACGATTCGAAATTTGAGAAATATGAACGAGTCCTTCAACACCTGGAAAAACCTCCACAAACGCACCGAAGCTTACGAGACGGCGCACAGTTCCCTCTACTACTTCACCAGACTGCACGCGGCTGGAAATATCATGCCATGGTCCAGGCTGAGTAGCTTTAAGAGATAGTGAGATTCTTTCATTATCGCGATCTACAGACAATACTTTCACTTTAATGGTTTGACCTTCTTCTACCACATCTGAAGCTTTCTCCACGTGTTCATGAGAAAGCTGTGAGATATGTACAAGACCGTCAATACCACCAAGGTTAACGAAAGCACCAAAGTCAGTTAGGCGTTGTACTGTTCCTTCAATCACTTGTCCTTCTTCAAGTGATTGAAGAACTTCTTGCTTTTTAGAAGATTCTTCAGCTTCTACAACTGCACGGTGTGAAAGGATCACGCGGTTTTGATCACGATCCAGCTCTACAACTTTTAGTGTTAGTTCTTTACCTTTGTAATTTTCAAAATCTTCAACATAATAAGTTTCAACTAAGGAAGCGGGAATGAAACCTCGCAGTCCGATATCTACTACAAGTCCACCTTTAACAACGTCTTTTACTTCAGCAGTAAAAGTTTCACCGCTTTCATATTTATCTTCAAGGTCCTGCCAAGCTTTATCAGCATCTACAGCCCTTTTAGACAGGACAATCTCATCATCTTCTACCTTTTTCACTTGAAGTTTAAGTTCGTCACCTTCGCTAACGACGTCTGAGGCTTTTTCTACATGAAGACTGGATAATTCACTAATAGGAACAATTCCTTCAACTTTATATCCTACATCTACAAGGACTTGTTTTTCTTCGATTTTCACGACTTTACCAGTCACGATATCCCCTGCAGAAAATTCTTTCATACCTGATACTTCATGGTTCATTTCATCCATGCCAAGCTACCTCCTTCAATTTCCGACACAACCTGATTACAGAAATGCCCTTTTGTCTAACTTCTAATATTTGAAGCGGTTTGTCAAGTATTTACCCTTTTTCGCTGTGGATTTTATGCAATTGTCTGATTTCTTCCATAATTAGATCTGTAACGACTTGTGCGGGTGCTTTCTCATCACGATAGGGCTGCAAATCAATTGGCTTTCCATAAGCTACTTTAAGAGGTTTAAACTTGCGGTACGGGCCAATAATCGCACACGGGACAATTGCCGCTTCTGAACGAAGAGCAAAGAAACCTGCTCCAGCTAGTCCTTTACCAATTTCTCCGTTCCTTTGTCTAGTACCCTCTGGGAACAATCCTAAAGCATGATTTTGTTTAAGAATGTCTAGCCCTTTACGTAAAGCGTTACGATCTCTCATACCTCTTTTAATTGGAAATGCATGCACTCTTTTCAAAATTCCCCCAATGAACTTGTTTTTAAACAATTCTTCTTTTGCTAAAAAATAAATATTACGATTATTTGTAATACCTACAATAGGGGGGTCGAAATTTGAAATGTGATTACTGCAAATAATAACCGGACCTTTTTCAGGAATATTTTCTCTTCCTACCACCTTTATGCGATAAAGAGGGTAAAAGATAATGGCACAGAGAGCTTTTCCTAATTTATATAAATTCATCTTTACTACCTCCCTGCCTGCTCAACTATATGAATAATTCTACCAACGACTTCTTCAATTGACAACGAGGTTGTATCCACTTCTATAGCATCTGCTGCTTTAACCAATGGTGCTGTTTCCCGTTGCGAGTCGATTTCATCTCTTTTTCGTATCTCTTCCATTAATTCGTTTAAGTCAGATGAAAAGCCGTTCTCTATATTCTCTTTATGACGACGTTCAGCTCTTTCCCTAACAGAAGCAATCATGAAAATTTTCACTTCTGCGTCGGGAATGACATGAGTCCCAATGTCACGTCCGTCCATCACAACTCCTCTTTGTTCTACAAGCTTTTGCTGCCTGGCTACCATTTCTTTTCTCACTTTAGGGTGCTTTGCTACGTAAGAAACACTAGACGTTACTTCATGTGTACGAATATCTTTAGTCACATCAAGCTCATCCAGTTTTACGTGTTGTCCATCAGACTCTTGAACGAGTTCAATACTCGTCTGTTTAAGCAGCTGCTCAAGTGCTTCTTCCTGATTAAGGTCTACTTCGTGATGCAAAGCTTTCAATGTAATCGCCCGATACATAGCACCTGTATCTATATAAATATAGGATAATTGCTCAGCAACCTTTTTTGCGACTGTACTTTTTCCTGCTGCTGCTGGTCCATCAATAGCTATGGCAAGTTTGCGTGTCATCTTTCTTCCTCCAATATTTACAATGCTACATACGAAAACGCACCATTTAATAAGAAAGCGCGTTTGGTTTCCGACCTCTAAAATTGTCGTATTTATGTACACCGTTTTCTATAATATACTCGTAAAGAATAACATAAAAAGCTAATCAATATCTATACAAATCGCTATAGTCTTTTTCTTTTACGCATTTGCATTTGCTGCTCAAAACAATATTGAATGATAAGTTGACGATGCTTTTCATTAAGTTCCACAAATTCTACCGAAGCAGCCGTGAGATGACTCCCTTTCTTGGATGACGATCTTACAACAGACCCAAGGACATCTATATAATGGTACTCTCCATCATTCATAGGCAGGACAAGCGTAAAATCAAATAATTGATTAGTTGGTAATGAAGTACCGTTTGGCTCATAAATCGCCATGCCGCCTCCACTAAGATCACTGGTTACCGTAGTAAACTGTACTGGACCTTCCTTTCCCTTGGCCGCCACATCAATTGCTGTATCGATTCTTACATACTGCCTTCTTTGAACTCTAACCAGTGCGGCATTCCCCGGAAAACTAAGCATTAGAACAGGTATATTTTTCTTTAGACGACCGAGCACTTCTGTTTCAAACCAATAGACGGACCCGTCCTCCCCTAAAAAACTAGCTTGAAACTGAGTACCTTCAAAGAAAAAAGCGGTTTTCTGGGTAATAAGTTTCACAGGATAATCAATAAAGATGTGCTCTTCTGAATGATCGACCAGCCTGCACTTAAACTTTTCTATATCTTCTTGTTTATCAGCAAGCAATTCCAGGGTGATTGATGTTCCCACTTTTAACATGGTTTCCCCTCTTTCCTTCACACTTTTATTTCAATTATCTCAAAAAAATAATAGTAAGAAAAGCATAGAACTTTCGATTCAATAAACTTGATCGGATGTAAACTTGGTTTCACACGGTTCCCTCTTTTTGTCTAGGACAAAGGAACAGGACAAACTATAGCTTTCCGCTGGGCATGACGGAAAGGGTGTCGCTTCTATTACCCTGTACTGCACATGTACCTCTCATTTTTAAACTCTTTAACCATGAGTTAAAAATTCTTGTCGAGAAATTAAGGTTTCTCAACAAACAAAAAAAGCTGCGAAAAGCAGCTTTTTTAAGATATGTCTGTAGTAAACTTTTCCTCACTGGTGTTTAACGTCTCTACTTTTTCTTCTTCTCCATTATCGGCATTTATAAATATCCGATAGGTTTCGTCATCTTTAGTCGTTAAAAATTCATAGCATAGAACAAGCTCTTGAGCATCATTTTCTATAACTGCCAAATAATTCTCTTGAACTTCCAGATTAGGATTAATCATCTCTTTCGCTTCTTCTTCCGACAAACTAGGCTCTTGATTAATGGATTCGTTTGGACGGCTATAATACTGAAGCGCATCCAGCCCTAGCATTTCCCCATTATCTAAAGCCACTTTCACTTGGACAGTGCTTGGATAATAGCGAATATCGTCCTCCGTATACACATATCTAAAGACACCTACATTATCATATTGACTGCTTTCGATCAGTTCCATGTCTTTTAGTTCAAGTTTATCCACATATTCTTTAGCTTTATTGGAAGCTTCATTTAAACTAATCTTCGTCTCTTCTACATCTCTTGCTACCATGATGGTTAAAGGATATCCACCTTGCTTAGACATGTCCATGTATCCGTTTCTCTTATCTTTATGAAAAGAAGCAGTTACAGTCGGTATGTCAGCTCCCTTACCAGAGTCGGTAATCGTAAACTCAGAAGGTTCAACTTCGCCGAACCACTCTTGAGCAATCTGGATGGCTTTATCTTTATTAATCTTTTCCCCTTTTAAATGAGAAAGATCTTTCTCATCAGGTCTAGAAGATATACCTGTCTCCATATTCGTCTGCTGAAAACCATCCATTGACTTCTCTACCGTTTTAAACCCGTTAATAATCGTGTTATCTCCAGTTTCATCATTAGTTGCTAATGCAAGTTCTACATCCATCCACCTTAGGTTATCTTTTAAAACCATATTCTGAACTTTTCTAAGTTCATTTTTAATGTCACCCGATTGCTTATATAATTCTTCTAACCCGGCAATTTCTTCTTCAGATAAAGGTTCTTTATCTAAATCTCTAATCGCCGTATTATAAGCAAAATCACCAATATCAAATAAGAATTCTTCCGTCTTATTAAATGGAAGCAGTGTTAAAGGTAACTGTCCAACATCAGAGCTTGCTTCAGATGTAATCCTCCAAATCTCTGCCATTTGAGGAGAAAGCTGTTTCCGTGTATTCATAGCAAGAGTTGCTCCAATTTTATCATGGAGAGTATCCACATCAGAAGTTAATTCATGAAAAGCGCGCTGATAACTATTTTCTGCTTGGATAAGTATCGCATTTTTATCCTGATGCTCTTTATACGCAAACACCGCGACTCCAACAACTAAAAGTGTCAATAATGAAATCGTAATCCAGCGAAACATCACTCCACCTCCTATTTACAAAAGATATGCTTTCCAATTTGCTTAATTTGCGGCCTAGACCAAATCCAACCGGAAGTGGCTGTATTTGGGTTGAAGTAATAGGTTGCATTCCCTGAAGGGTCCCACCCATTAATCGCATCAATTACCGCTTTTTCCGCTGTATCATTTGGAGTCAGCCAAATCTGCCCATCAGCCACCGCTGTAAATGCTCTAGGTTCAAAGATGACACCTGAGATTGTATTAGGGAACGTGGCACTATCTAAACGATTTAGGATAACTGCCGCTACGGCTACCTGACCCTCGTAAGGTTCTCCGCGTGCCTCGCCATAAACAGCGTTCGCCATTAACTTAATATCGTTTTGAGAGTAACCTCCTGGTACATTCACAGCCGTTGGTTCTGAAGGTGTGCTCTGCTGTCCACCCCCGCCACCGCCTTGAGCCTGACCTTGCTTGTTGGTCTGACCGTCTCCTGAGGGTAAGTACTGTTCATAACCTTTTGAAGCTTTAACTAATTTATTTTTCATTTCTGGTCCTACTAAGCCATCGATCTCCATTCCAAATTCATATTGAAAATTTCTTACTGCCCAGTAGGTACTCCATCCAAATACACCATCTACATCTTTGCTGTAAAACCCTAGATGTTTTAACCTCGCCTGCAATTCTATAACATCTTGACCAACTGCCCCTTGCTGT
This sequence comes from Halobacillus andaensis, assembly GCF_014636475.1. Classification (GTDB taxonomy): domain Bacteria; phylum Bacillota; class Bacilli; order Bacillales; family Halobacillaceae; genus Halobacillus_A; species Halobacillus_A andaensis. Next base: position 447,800 of record NZ_BMEL01000001.1, on the reverse strand, counting down.
ATTACCTGATTTGTGAAAGCATGAATCTTACCACTATGATTCATTTCAGGCACAGGTAATATTAGAAGCGTGAACAATAAAGCAAACATTACAGTTTTCTTCCTAGCCATCTCATTTACACCCCTGACCCATCTTTTATTTATAGAGGTAGTTTTGTACAAATAGAGAACAATATACATAAGCAAATAAAAAAGCCGCCTCAAGGAGGCAGCTAATGATCAGGATCCGGAGATAAAAGATTATCATGATGCTTATTAGCAAGGTTAATTTTGCGAACGCCTATTAACCATAAAAAAATCATGAAAGGAATAATCAAATATAACCAAATAGAACTTACGATAAAGTAATCATATAAACTATGTAAGAGAACAGGAATAATTAGTGCTAAAGAAATCGAAAGTCGCGTATAACGTAATGAAAATTTTGCTTTACCCATGTAAAAACCCATTAACAATCCAAATAATGCATGAGAAGAAACAGGGAAAACAGCTCTGAGGAGAGCAATTTCTATTCCATTAGCAAATAGATAAATAATATTTTCTAATGTAGCAAAGCCTAAACTTATAGCCACTCCATAAATAATGCCGTCATAATGATGGTCAAAATCAGCGTGCCGATAGGCTACAAACAGAAAGAAAAACCATTTAAAGAACTCTTCTAATAATCCTGCTAAAATAAAAGACCTCATTATAGGCGACTGGAATATTCCTTCGCTTTCAAAAGCGTACTGAATAAACATAAGCGGGAAGACTAGAATAGCTCCTAAAATAAACATTTTTATAATTAGGGGAAGAGGTTCTAATTCAATTCGTTTACTTAAATAAATAAAAGTCATCAGTGCCACGGCCGGTGCGACAGCTGCTGTTAAAATTGCCAATTGTCATCTCCCCTTCTCTTTCCTTCCGCTGAATTTCATCGTATCATGTAAAGGTAAGAAAAGGAATATTTGAACTAGCAGGAGGTTCTTATGAAAACAATTTTAGTTATACATACCGGCGGAACAATTTCTATGAAAGAGAATAAAGAGACAGGTGAAGTAAACACAGGCGAGCAACATCCCCTCCAAGAGATCACTTCATTTTTAAGCGGAAGTACAGAAGTTGAAGATGAAATCCTATTTTATTTACCTTCCCCTCATATCCGCCCGGATCATATGTTAGAACTAGGGCAATTCATTCATGAAAAATTAGCTGTTCAACATTATGACGGAATCGTCGTCACTCATGGAACAGATACTTTAGAAGAAACGGCTTATTTTTTAGATCTATTTTTACAAACAAGAAAGCCGGTTATTGTAACGGGGGCTATGAGGTCAAGTAATGAAATTGGTTCAGATGGCCTTTACAATTTATTAAGTGCGATAAAAGTAGCAAGTTGTGATGAAGCTCAAGATAAAGGGGTACTCGTCGTCATGAATGATGAAATTCATACGTCACGTAATGTAACGAAAACATCGACAAGTAATGTAGCAACGTTCCAAAGTCCACAATATGGCCCTATTGGCATTACGACTAAAAATGACGTCTTCTTTCATCATAAATCAACAAGTCACGATTCTTACCCTATTCAGCAGCTTACAAAAAAAGTTGTACTTATTAAAGCTTACGCTGGCATGGATGGGTCTATTATTGAAGCCGCACGAGAGAGCGGCGCCAATGGAATGGTTATTGAAGCCTTGGGGCAAGGAAATCTTCCTCCAGAAACAGTGCCGGCCATTAAAGAGACCATTCAAAAAGGCCTCCCAGTCGTTCTCGTTTCCAGATGTTATCAAGGCATCGTCCAAGATACTTATAGTTACGAAGGGGGAGGACGCAATCTTAGAGAATTGGGGGTCATTTTTGCCAATGGCTTAACAGGTCCTAAAGCAAGGATTAAATTAATGGTTGCTTTAGAGATGACGAATAACCCATTAGAATTAACCCCTATGTTTGGTTATTAAGAAGAGGCTGGGACAAAACTGAATAAGGCATAAAAATAATCCGAACGATTTTATTGAAATCAGTTCGGATTATTTATGTGCCAAAAAAGGAGTTTACCATTGCTCCGTCAAAATACTTCGCTTTCCGTGGTCAATCTTCTTCTTTATCACAAATGGAGCGGGCAATCTGTGCTCCGTGGAACCGGCCATTTTCAATAAATATTTCATTATTATTATACCCTGCTGCAATAACCCCAGCGATATAAATATCATTGATATTCGTTTCCATTGTGTCCTCATCAAATGTTGGACGACCTGTCTTCTCATCCATATCCACACCCATCGAGGTTAAAAACTGGTGATTAGGACGGTAACCAGTCATCGCAAAAACGAAATCATTACTAATTCGTTTTTCTTCGCCCTTACAAGTATAAACAACTTCGTTCTCTGTAATTTCCTTTATGTGAGCACAGAATTCCATATCCACGATTTCTTTTCTCACTAAAGCCTCAAATTGAGGCAAAATCCAAGGTTTTATACTCTTTGAATATTCTTCTCCTCTGTATAACACTGTTACGTTTGCCCCTGCTTTTACAAGTTCTAACGTCGCATCAGCAGCAGAGTTTTTCCCGCCGACAACGACCACATTTTTATTAAAATATGGGTGAGCCTCTTTAAAGTAGTGCATAACTTTCTCTAATTCTTCACCTTCTACACCTAAAGGATTTGGCTGGTCATAATAGCCTGTTGCTACGATCACATACTTCGCATAGTACTGCTTATCTGCGTGATCGTTTCTTAAGGTCCTGAGATAAAACCCATTTTCTTCTTTCGTAACATTTGTTACTTGTTCAAAGGAGTGGATTCGTAACGTTTCTCTTTCAGCTACAGCACGGTAATAAGCTAGCGCTTCATTTCTGACAGGCTTTTGTCGTTCTGTAATAAACGGAATTTCCCCAATCTCTAGTTTCTCACTAGAACTGAAAAAAGTTTGATGGGTTGGGTAATGATAAATCGAATTTACGACATTCCCTTTTTCTATAAGTAAAGCATCGATACCTAATTTTTTTAATTCAATTGCTGCGCTCATCCCACAAGGGCCGGCGCCAATGATGATGACTTGTTCTTCTTGCACCTTTGTCACTCCTCTTTATTACCAACAAAACTTAGGTTTAACACGTAAAAATCTCCTACCATATAAATGATAGGAGATTTAAACTTTAGAATCAACCTATATCCATCCTCTGAATCTGGAGGCTTCAGCCATTTTACGCACGCCCACCATATAAGCGGCAAGCCTCATGTCAACTCTGCGGTTTTCAGCTGTTCTAAATACATTATCAAAGCCTTTAACAATTACTTTGTGTAATTTCTCTTCCACTTCTTCTTCCGTCCAATAATATCCTTGGTTATTTTGAACCCATTCGAAGTAAGAAACCGTAACACCGCCTGCTGATGCTAATACATCTGGCACAAGTAAGATACCCCGATCAGAAAGAATCTTTGTAGCCTCTAAAGTAGTAGGACCATTTGCTGCTTCCACTACTATATCTGCTTTTATCTTGCCTGCGTTTTCTTCAGTAATTTGGTTTTCAATCGCTGCTGGTACTAAAATATCACAATCGAGTTCTAATAACTCTTGATTTGTAATTGTATTCTTAAACAGGTTAGTAACCGTACCAAAGCTGTCTCTTCGATCAAGTAAGTAATCAATATCTAAGCCATCAGGGTCGTGTAATCCTCCATGAGCATCAGAAATGCCTACTACGTTTGCCCCTTTATCGTGCATGAACTTTGCTAAGAAGCTTCCTGCATTTCCGAACCCCTGTACAACAACACGTGCACCTTCGATTTGAATCCCTTTCTTTTTAGCCGCTTCTTCTATACAAATCGTTACCCCTTTTGCCGTTGCTGATTCACGGCCATGTGAACCACCTAACACTAAAGGTTTTCCGGTAATAAATCCTGGGTTATTGAATTCATCTATTCGACTATACTCATCCATCATCCAAGCCATAATTTGCGAATTTGTAAACACATCAGGAGCCGGTATATCTTTCGTCGGGCCTACAATCTGACTAATCGCTCTTACGTAGCCTCGACTTACCCCTTCTAACTCTCTAAAAGACATGTCTCTTGGATCACACACTATACCGCCTTTTCCGCCACCGTAAGGCAAGTCTACAATTCCTGCTTTTAAGCTCATCCAAATAGATAATGCCTTTACTTCCTTTTCAGAAACGTTCGGATGAAACCGTACGCCCCCTTTAGTAGGACCAACAGCATCATTATGCTGAGCTCTAAATCCGGTAAAGATTTTTATAGAATCGTCGTCCATTCTAACGGGAATTCTAACCGTCATCATTCTCACAGGTTCTTTCAGCAGGTCATAGACCTCATTAGGATAACCCAATTTATCCAGGGCTTTTTTCACTACTTTTTGTGTGGATTTTAAAACATCTAACTTATCATTTTGATCATTTGCATTGACGTCAGCTTTATCGGCTACCATCGATTTACCTCCTATGTGAAACCATTCGCTAAGGGTGCTCTTTCAGTCAATAGTATACACGTAACCTACCGTTATGCCTAGCTTTCTCTCTTATTTTTTTAAAAGAAATGAAAGCGATTACAAACCTTAACTTTTATTTGGTAAAGATAACGTAACAAATTGCTCAACTAAGTCATCGTAGCTCAAACCGACGACTTGAGCAGAATCAGGGAAAAGGCTCGTAGGTGTCATGCCAGGCAATGTATTTACTTCTAATATAATAGGTATATTATTCTCATTAATAATAAAATCTACTCGAGAATACACGCTGCATCCTAACAATTGATGAGCCTGAACGGCGTAATTCTGTAATTGTTCTGTCAGTTCGTCAGAAACTTTAGCAGGAACAATATGTTCACTGCCTCCAGGCTTGTATTTTGAATCGAAATCATAGTAATCACTTTTTGGAATAATTTCGATCACAGGCAATGCCGTCTCTTCTCCTTGCTTACCGACTACTGGCACTGTAACTTCCCTGCCCCCTACATATTCCTCTACCAAGATAACAGTATCGGAAGCAGCCGCAATTTCTATAGCTTTATCAATTTGGCTCTCTTCTTTCACGATCGTCAAACCTAATGTAGAACCTTCTTGATTCGGCTTAACAACAAAAGGTGTAGTAAAGCTTGCTTTGACTTCTGCAGCAATCACTGAACGGTTCTCATATCTGTTTACTTGGTAGGATTGGCTTAAAGCGGTGGGGATATCATTCGTAGCGAAGATTTGTTTTGATTTCGCTTTATCCATAGCTAAAGCAGAAGAAAGTACTCCTGACCCGACATATGGGATATCCAACATGTCTAGCAGCCCTTGAATTCTTCCATCTTCTCCAAAGCGTCCGTGCAGGCCAATAAACACTAGATCCACCTTTAAATGAATAAGTTGTTCTATTTTACTTGGATCAAAATCAATACCTATTACTTCATGGCCTTTATTTTTTAAAGCTTGAATAATTCCTTTACCTGTAGATAAAGATACTTCTCTTTCACCGGAGACTCCCCCGTATAACACTGCAACTTTCATGCATGAACACTCCATTCTTCACTCCAAAGTTTCACCTTATTTTAACACGTTCTTTAGCGGCCTTCTAATTTAATCAAACAAAAAGAACGAAAGCGTGTGCTTCGTTCTAACTTTATCTTATGATGGGGAAAAGTGTCGTTTAATAATTTGCATTGCATTCTTTTCCATGATGGGTTGACCATATTCAATTAAACGATGAGAAGTAACCGCTGAAGCTGAGGAGAATTCAGATAGTAAAGCGATAACTTGTTCGGCATCTAAGTGAAAGATAGATTCGTCGTCAAGCACCATATAATAAAGGTCATTGTAAAGATATACATCACCCTGGTGCACCTCTAAAGCATACAAGTGCAATCCCGCTTGAATAATATCTTCAAAGTCATCAAAAGCAAATATCATCTCTTTACTCTCATCTAAAGTTACTTTCATTTCAAGATAACCATCATCTTCGTCTATTTCTTCCTTAGATTTAGTCACGACTACGAGCATTCCCTGTGCCTGCAGCAAATAAACTTGAACGAGAAGCATCCCATTTAATTCAACACCCAATTCTACACCGGCGTCATACATCATATCACTAAATACCCGGTGTACCCTTGGGAGATCACTCCAAAGCTCTTCCTTTGTCAAGCCTCTGTCTAACAAATCATCAAAGGTTAAGAAGATTTTAAATTTCTCGTTAGACATTCTTTCGACTCGCATGTATACGCCCCCCTTTTTGTTAAGGATATCTGTTATCTATATCTTATGATGACCTCTCTAAATATGGCACTTTTTTTAGAATTATATCCGTGACTTCACTTAGGGGCAATCATTTCTTAATCTACTATAGACTTCTCTGAAGCCATTGTTCCCATTCGTCCTTTGTACTCCCAACAATATACGGCTGAAGCCTTTTTTTATCTAATTCAGGCAAGGTTTCATAAGCATAACCGCCCAGTCCGATTCTTAAATCTGCGTACTGCTCGTCTAATTCTTCAACCAATCGAATGGCCATAGATATATTTTTTTTCATCGTACAAGACATGAACACAAATGCTGGTTCAACTTCATCAATAACAACTTCAATATCTCCCCCGGCAATACTTTGCCCTAAGTATACGACTTCATAGCCCCGCCGCTTTAAAAACAAGGCAAAAATTAGCAACCCTAACTCATGACGTTCGTTCGGGCCACACACGAGTAAAGCCTTTGGTTGAATACTTTCGGTAGGCATCGTTAACAGCATCATTCCCATACGAGAACGCAAAAAGTTGCTAGCAAAATGTTCATGTGCACTCGTGATTTCATTATTTTCCCACATATCCCCTATTTTGACCAATAAAGGTCCTATCATATCGATGGCTACTGTTTCAGGAGTAAATAAACTAAAAGCTTCATCAAGTTTTAGTTGCGCTGCACGTTCATCGAAAGATAATAAACTTTGGAGCAATTGATCTCCAGTGGCCGTTAAATGATTCTTTTCTTCTTCTATCTGCGGAGGCTCAGAGAGGTTTTCACTGTTTTCCAATAAAGAGACAGCTTGAGATATCGTAAACCCTTTATTAACTTTTTCTATAAGCCATTTTAATGTTTGGAGATGATCGTCTGTATATAAGCGATGACCAGCCTCATTACGAGCAGGGCGGATAATTTGGTATCTACGTTCCCAAGCTCTGAGAGTTCCCGCTTGAATGCCTAGCATATTGGAAACCGCTTTAATATTATATTTCGCTTTTGGTGTTGGCATTATTTCCCCTCCACTAGAAGGTTTTACATTAATTATAGTGTTTGTTTTATCATTGTGTAAAGTTTGTATATTCTTCGTATAACATTATTTTAACACTGGCCTCGAATTAAACCTCTAACCGAATAGGACGGGTTCTTTCATCATATGGTGAAGGTATGACCGTTAAGAAAGGTGATGGATATGAACACCCCAATTAAATGGTATCACCCTTACGCTAGTACAGCCGATCCTTGCCCGCCGATAGAATGGAAGTATTATCAAACGCCTCCGAATTTATATCTTGGATTTCAACCCACTGGACTTCCGCAATATCCGCTAAAGGAAGCTCTCTATAAAGGAGTTTTGTGGCCGGTGTTATTTGATCCGTATCCGACGCCGATTCGAGGTGAAGACCGTTGAAGCCAAGTCGTGAGCAACTGCAATTAATGGAACAGATTCAACAAGTCGATTTCGCGTTAGTCGAACTCACCTTATATTTAGATACACATCCTCAAGATTATAACGCCATACAACAGTTTAATCAGTTAGCAGCACAAAGTAAACAGCTAAAATCACAGTATGAACAGCAATTTGGACCGTTAAGACAATTTGGAGAAAGCTTTTCATCGTTTCCATGGAGTTGGAACGAGTCCCCTTGGCCCTGGCAGATGTAATTTAGTAAAAGGAGGATCCTTATGTGGTATTACGAAAAAAAGTTACAATATCCGGTAAAGGTGAGTGAGTGCAATCCACGATTAGCCAAGTATCTCATCGAACAATATGGCGGTGCAGATGGTGAATTATCTGCCGCCCTTCGATACTTAAATCAAAGATATTCAATACCAGATAAAGTGATCGGGCTGCTTACCGATATAGGTACAGAAGAATTTGCCCACCTCGAAATGATCGCTGCCATGGTTTATAAGTTAACTAAGGACGCAACACCAGAGCAGCTCAAAGAAGCAGGATTAGGGGCCCATTATGCCAATCATGATCATGCATTATTTTACCATGATGCGGCAGGTAACCCTTGGACGGCAACATATATTCAAGCCAAAGGTGATCCTATTGCTGATTTATATGAGGACATTGCCGCCGAAGAAAAAGCAAGAGCAACATATCAATGGATTATCAATATGTCAGATGATCCTTGCTTAAATGACAGTTTGAAATTTCTAAGGGAAAGAGAAATTGTACATTCCCAACGTTTTAGAGAAGCAGTAGAGATATTAAAACAAGAACAAAATCGCAAGCATATCTTCTAAAACAAAGCAGCTCCCAAAACGGGAGCTGTTTTATTGTATAGATATCTCTTCAATGTAAGAAACGGGTTCTTCATTCTGCCATTTATTATTTTCTACCCAGCTGCTCCAATAAGGGTGAGTGATAACCAATAAGATTAATATAATAAAAACACTGAGTAAGCACTTGAACCATAGTAAACTAAACCTCCAGCTGGCACTAGCTTTCTTCTTCCTATGTGTTTCTGATCGAGATGGTAAACCTAAAGCAGTTTCTTCTTCTGAAACGAGTTCTGTCGTTTCAATTTCCGATTCAGTCACTTTGTCCCCTCCCATTTCGCAATGAAATCCACACGCCTAAAATAAAATCGATTAGAAAATGAGATGTGATGGTCACGAGTAAATTACCTGTTATCTCAAACATGTAACCAAGAAAATAACTAACAAATAAAACAGAAATTAATAAGACCAATTTTTTTAAATACCTAAAGTGGATGAGTGCGAATAATGTACTAGCTGTGAAATAGCCAAATGATGTCTGAATTACCCCTCTAAATAAAGCTTCTTCACAAAATGCAATAAGCAAGGTCAACCAAAAAATGTTGAGTATGCCGTGGTTTTGAAATACTTTTTGATTAATTCCCCCATCATCGTAATATCGTTCAGGAAGAAGTTTCATTAAAGTAAAATCAATAGATACTATTAAGACAGCTGGAAGTACGCCAAACAATATAACGTCCGTTATTTGTATGGAAAAGAGAGAAAACCACGTTTTAATTGGTGTTTGAAATAAAACTATACTCGCTAGAATAGCAATGAGGAATAAAATGATCTGAGTAATGATTAAATGCTTTGTAATCTCACGACTAGACAGCTGGTTAATTAAATCACTTTGACTACGTTTTGTCATAGGTAGTCTCCTGCAGAAATAATGTTCTTAGCCTGTCTTGCCAATTTTCAATTGCATCTCCTGATTCTACTCGAGCTTCTTTTATCTCGAGATCATCTATAGAAAAACCACAGTAATCACAGCACATCACCATCGGCTTTGATATTTCCTTTTGAAAAGGAGCGTACAATTGTTTTCTTCGACAGCCACTACAATGAATCCAGTTGACCATCTGCTTATACTTCCTGTTCTTATAAAGCCATCGTTCTTTTAAGCGCTGGCTTATTTTAGCACGTAAACCGGTTAAATCTATATTGCGTTGAATCGTTCGATTACTTACTACATGATGATGCTCCAAATGATATTTCAGAAAATTCCATTGTGACTCTGAAAGTTGTAAGATTTCTGCCATCTCTTCATCTACTTGCAATTCGTCTTTTTGTTCCATCCACCGAATTAAACGATCTACGTCCTCCTCTTGAGGCAATTCCTTCTCTAATAACATTTGAGGAAGTACCTGGTCACTAGGGGTGTGTAACACAAGACTGGCACATGGTTTCCCGTCTCTTCCTGCTCGGCCGATTTCTTGGATAAAAGATTCAATCTGAGTTGGAAAATGATAGTGAATGACTCTTCGAATATTCGGTTTATCTACCCCCATGCCAAAAGCACTTGTACAACAAATGACATCAAGTTCATCTTTCATAAATTGTTGTTGGACAAGTAATCGATCCATGTTTTCCATACCGCCATGATAAAAAGCAATTCGCTGATCGAGCGCAACAGTCAATTCCACTGCCACTTGTTCAGCCGCTTGACGGCTGGAAAAGTAAATCATAGTCGGCGCAGGTTTGTTCGAGACAATCGACTTAATTCTTTCCACTTTCTCTTGGTGATAGAGAACATCTTCCACCGCGAAACTCATATTTGGTTTGTCCATTCTATAAATATGAGGAACCATGTCAGGCTTATTTAACTGACGTTTGATATCATCCTGTACTTCTGGCGTAGCAGTTGCGCTTAGTGCAAGAATAACGGGATCTCCAAATTCCTTCGTCGCTTGGCTTAATTTCAAATAATCTGTTCTGAATTCATGACCCCACTGTGAGATACAGTGTGCTTCATCAATAACAAACAATTCGACATAAAGTTTCTTTAATTCTTGAGTAATGATTCGATTTTGCAGCATTTCCGGAGACAAGTAAATGAGACGATAGTTATTTAAAGATTGAAAGACTGCCTTTCTCTCTTTAGGTTCCATAAAGCTATTAAGAGCGATCACAGATTTAAAACCTTTAGCTTTTAACTGTTTAACTTGATCGACCATTAGGGAAATCAGTGGTGATACTACGATTGTGGTACCTTTTTGCAGTAAAGAAGGTAATTGAAAACAAAGTGATTTACCTACACCCGTTGGCAAAATTCCTAGTACATCTTTCCCGTCTAGGACATCTTCAATGATCTCCTGCTGTCCTTCTCTAAAACTCGAATACCCAAAATGCTGTTTTAAATGATCAAGAAGATGTGGGCTGCCCATGAGTATTCTTCTCCTTTTGTGCATAATTTGTTCTGGCTAGTACTAATCTCAGTTCGAAATAAGTATATTTTCTATTCAATGATTCGTATAAGTTTTTTAGTTTATTGGTTTTCAATGCTGCTTGCATTCGGCCAATAGTTTCTTGATTCTCTACCGAAATGAAAGGCGTAATGTCGAACGTCGGCATCACTAACGCGGCTTCCACCACATGATCTTGGATGGTGCTCATTTTTAACCTTCGCTTCTTACAAATTTCTTCAAGCTCATAGCCTCTTCTAAGCCACTCATAGGTTTGTTTGGCCGAGTCTGTGATGAGATCATTCGCCTGCAACCCTTCCATACATATAAAAAGAGCTGGAAACGAGCGTGGATTGTTTATGACCTGCTGAAACATATAAAACCATGTATGACGAATGTTCAAATCAACATTTTCCTTTAACATTTGGTACCGTAAGGCTAGCTGCTCTCTCGTTCTTCCTGTCAAATTGCCGCCCGTTAACCGGGCTGTAAACAGTTCAGCCTCTTTTTCACGTACGGTAAGTAATAATTCATATACCTCTTGAAATAGAGCTTTTACTAAATCCTTCGGACGATGCTCTTTATATTTTATTTTCACCCATTTTTGTATGTTTGCATCATCTTCAATGGGGAGAAAGGATAAGTTATTCATTTGAGTGCAAGTTACCGTTTGAATCAGTAACCGTAACCTTTTCTCAAATATAGTTACGTGGCGATGATACACCATTCCGTTAAAATAGTGTTTCTTATTAATGAATGAAGAAGCTAAGTAATTCATGCCTGCATCCTTTATTGCAGGCAGACCTTCTTCGTTTATTTCTATCCACCCCTTATTAACCATTTGATCCATCACACGGTTTACTTGTGCTTTATTCAGTTGCGGGTATACACCAAAAAAGCGGTCTATTTCATAGATTCTAGCATCTTGTAACGTTTGTGAAGAACGCTTCCCTTGAATTAAATGATAAATACCAGAAATGGAACGCTCTCCTTTTAACGATAGAATACATTTCAACAAGATTGCTTCAAACATGTGACGTCCTCTTTTCTTTATGTATTGAAATGTCTCGTTTATCAATTTACAATAAACGTATAGTATTGATCCTCTACGTCAATCTTCATGAGGTAAAACATAAAGGAGGTTCATGAATTGGCTAAATATACGATAGTAGATCAAGACACTTGTATTGCATGCGGAGCCTGTGGCGCAGCCGCTCCAGATATATTTGACTATGACGATGAAGGGTTAGCCTATGTCGTTTTAGATGAAAATAAAGGGTTGGAAGAAGTCCCAGAGTATTTGGAGGATGATATGGAAGATGCTTACGAAGGTTGTCCAACAGACTCCATCAAAATAGAAGACGAGCCCTTCAACGGTGACCCGCTAAAATTTGAGTAAATGAAAAAGTCCCTCTCTAAAGAGAGGGACTTTTTTACTGCTCCCGCTCATTGAAACCTACTTTTTTTATGACCTTTATAGGTGAATCTTCCAAGGCCGTTCTTAATATTCGGCTCTCAGAAAACAAAGCACATACAGAAACAGCTGTAGACCATCCTGCTACTAGACGCCCTTTTTCAATTTGAACGAGCGTTTTTTTCGACAAGCCGATCATATGGGACATGGTGCTTTGGGTAAAGCCTGCCTCTACTCGTACAAGTTTTAGTTTGACCGAAACTATTTTTCTTAACTCGTAGCGATCCATTCTTACCTTCCCCTTCTTAACTTCTTCCATTTTATCAGATACACATCTATTATTCTATGTATCGACACCTTCATAACTTTAAAAAAAAGCTGCCTCTAATGGGCAGCCTTTTGTGAAAGGTTTCTTTTTTGATACCGGTTAAATAAGGTACCTAGTACAGGTGATAAAAGTGCGATGAATACAGTATTAGCAATCGCGTGATTAACATCCATAGGAAGACCAGCTAAATAATATCCCCAGAAGGGCTGACCTGCCGTGTACATTGTCACAGATATCATAAAACCAAAAAATATTCCGCTTAAGAATCCGTAAACGGCTAAGCACCATAATGGAATAGAAGACCAATACTTACCTAGTAACCCGGCAATCATTCCAATAACAGACCACGAAACGATTTGCCAGATCGACCATATTCCCATTCCTAAAATAACATTCGATAAAAAAGTGGTTAAAATAGCCATAATAACAGCAGCAAAAGGACCTAGCCAAAATCCCGTCAAAATAACAATAGCTGTAACGGGCTGGATATTAGGTAAATGTCCCATTGCTATTCTTCCAGCGACTGCAAGCGCAGCCAGCATTGCGATTAACGTAATTTTATAAGTCTTCATTTACATCATTCCCATGATTGAAAATCGAAGTTAATTTCGTCCCCTTTTTCCACTTCGTATTCATTAGCTCCTACAGTAGCTTCTTCACCATTTACCGTATACATCCATGCTTTTTGTTCTCCATCTTCAGCACTTATACCTTCAATACTATTAATAAAACCTTCTTCTTGTTCAATTTCATAATTTTCTTCCATAACATCCAATAGAAGTGTACCTTCTTCCACCGAATGTTCTTCTGTAGAAATAACCTCTTCTCCCTCATCTTCTGAAACTTCCACTTCAATAGTAACTTCCTCTTGCTGATTATTCTCCTCTGAAGACTCATTACTTGTGTCTTGTTCTGACTGACATCCCGCTAACAAAGCAGCAGCTAGTAGTGAGAACAATAATGCTTGCATACTCTTCCCCATTGTCCATCTTCCTTTCTGTAATTACTGTTTCAATGCTTTAAAATTCGAGACATGTTTATGTACAACGCAAAAAGTCTGCCCCTTTCGACAAAGAGCAGACTAAAGACAAACCAAGTGGAATGAAATCAAGTAAATTCGTACCTAATGGCTGCCTCAAACGCTCAATCCCCGAAGCTTTGAAACGAGTGATTTTGGCAGGTCTACTGACTTGTGTGTCTTTCTACTAAGAAACCTTCCCGTAATAAACCTACAGTGGTTATTTCTGTTCGTCTACACTTACAGTTGCGAGGACAGCTCTGGAATTACACCAGATTCCCTTTTCAGCCTAATTCAGGCACCAACATCAAGCTATGAAGTTCTTTATCTAGACTACATGATCATTTCAAGAATAGCAATCTAATTTTCTGAATCATCCCTTTCATTAGGGATCTGCACAGTAAACGTCGTTCCCTCATTTAGTTTACTGTGGACTTGAATATTACCTTTATGAGCTTCAACAATATTCTTGGCAATAGCCAGACCTAACCCCGTACCCTTCTGTGATGATTCTCTTTTTCGGGATTTGTCCGCTTTATAAAATCGTTCAAAAATAAATGGTAAATCTTCTTCATGAATTCCATAACCTGAATCAGTCACTTGTATAAATAATTCCTCGTCTGTTTTTACATCCACTGACACGAAGCCCTCTACACTTGTATGTCGAATCGCATTATCTATTAGATTCGTTAATACTTGTTCAATACGATCAGCATCGACTCGTATCATCTGCTCATTCACTGTTAAATTAAGATCAAGCTTCACTTGCTTCTCATCAGCTAATCCTTTAAATTTACGCAAAATCTTTTCAATAAAAGGTTCAACCTCTATCTCTTCTACACGCAAGGAAATATGCCCGGCTTCCATCCTGGCTAGATCCAATAATTCATTAACTAACCTGCCTATTCTCAGCGATTCATCGTGAATAATGGCAGCCAGTTCATTTTTATCTTCTCTTGATTCAGCAATATCATCGACAATTGCTTCACTATACCCTTGTAGCATAGAAATTGGAGTTCGCAGCTCATGAGAGACATTGGCAATGAAGTCTTTTCTTAACTTATCTAATCTTCTCTCTTCTGTCATATCACGAAGAACAGCTACGGCTCCTCTAATGTGATCTTGATCATAAAGCGGTGTCATAATAATAACCCAGGAGCGGCCTTGGACCGTCACTTCTGTCATCTGTTCGTGTTCTAAATTAATTACCTCCTCAAAAAGTTTCCTCATGGGAGAAGGCAAAACTTTTCTTGATGCTTCATCATCTGTTAATTGTTCTTCATTTTCAAATGACCAAGCATTTAAATATTGGTCAGCTGGCGGATTAGAGACGAGAATGTCTCCTTGACGATTCATTGTAAGTACACCATCCGCCATTGAACGCAGAATGCCCGAAAGCTGTTCCTTTTCATGGTTAAGCGCATCAATATGGAACTTCAACTGTCGACCCATTCGATTAAACGCCATAGCCAATTCACCAATTTCATCATGAGTACGAATGGGTATTTTTGTATTAAACTCCCCTTTTGTTAACTCAAGAGCACCCTTTCGCATTTTGATGAGAGGAGAAGTAATTCTCGTTGATAGAAAAAAAGCAAAGATGGTTGTTAAAATAATCGCAATCCCGGCTCCAAGAAAGATAATTTTAGTCGTTTGCTCGGAAGTTTCTTCAATTGTATTTAGAGACTGATACACAAAAACAGCCCCTTCTTCATCCTTAAGGGGTGTACCGACGACTAATAATCCCATCTCCGAACTGCCCACATCAGCCACTTTCATTACTTCTTCACGATCGCTTACTACTGTAGCTAATTCAGCATCATCCATAAACCAATCATAACCCAATTGAGGTAAAGCAGAGTCGTTTGAATTTGACGTCATTAAATCTTCTTCACCATTCGTAATAACAATTTCACTAGATGGGTCTTTAATTAAATCTGTCATGGAGAGAATTAATTGTTCTTCCTCGTATTCAGATACCACATCAGAAACTTTGGCAGCATCTTGTAGAAGCTCCTTTTCAGCTTCGAGCACATGATAATTTTCAAAGAACTCTAGTAAAAGGACGGTTAGTATGAACAAAACAAAGCATACAAGCAGTAAAATGGTAAACCAAAGCTTGCCTACAACACTCCGCCAAAACATCAGTCCCCACTAACCTCGAATTTGTAACCTACTCCCCATACAGTCACGATCATACCGGCCGCTTTCGAAGACACCTTGCTTAATTTTTCTCTTAACCGTTTGACGTGCGTGTCGACTGTACGTAAGTCACCAAAAAATTCATACTGCCATACCTCTTTTAATAATTGTTCACGATCAAATACTTTATCAGGTGATTGTGCCATGTAATTCAATAGTTCGTATTCCTTAGGGGTTAGGGAAACTTCTGTACCATCTGCCGTTACTCTGTGAGCATCATTATCGATCGTCATATGCGGAAAAACCAATACATTTCTTGTAGCTGTATCCGTTTCAAGAAACTTCGTCGAAGAAGCTCTGCGCAAAAGCGCTTTCACGCGTAAAACGACTTCTCGCGGACTAAAAGGTTTCACAATATAATCATCTGTCCCAACTTCAAACCCTTGTACTCGATTAGCTTCTTCGCCTTTAGCCGTCAGCATAATCACAGGAGTAGCTTTCTTTTCACGAAGCTCTTTACATACTTCCACCCCGTCTTTACCAGGCATCATGATATCTAATAATATAACGTCATAATCCTCATTGAGTGCTTTACTGAGGGCTTCATGACCATCTTCTGCTTCATCAATTATATAGTTTTCTCTTTCTAAGTACATCTTTATCAGTCGACGAATACGATCTTCATCATCTACGACTAAAATTCTGGCTTCTTTATCCATTTGTTAGCCCCCTCAAATAAACTTCTTCTTTCTTATTATAATAAATGGCAGGTGGGATAAACAAATCCTACCTGCCACATAAGTTATTATGCATAAGAATGTAAACCTGAAATAATCAAATTAACCGCTAGCAGATTGAACATAATAATTGCAAAACCTCCAACGGCTAACCATGCAGACTTCATTCCCTGCCAGCCTCTTGAAAGGCGTAAATGTAAATAAGCGGCATAGAAGAAGAATGTAATTAATGCCCAAACCTCTTTAGGATCCCAGCCCCAGAAACGGTCCCATGCCTCTTGCGCCCAGATCATTGCAAAGATAAGAGCTCCTAACGTAAATACGGGGAATCCTATCGCTACGGCCCGATAACCAACTTCATCAATAATCTCAGGGTTAGCTTTTTTCAATAATGGCTGAAGTACTGAGCCAATGCGTTTTCTAAAGAGTAGTCGTAGTAAACCATATATAACTAGTCCACCTAACAGCGACCAAATCATAGTATTGAATTTAATAGATGCGTCTACACCACGCATCCATTCAGGTGATAAAAACAACGGACTCATTGCACCCTCTGTAATTAATTCTCCATCATAAGGCCCTGCAATTGCAGGCATTTCATAAGTAACTTCTACTACTTGACCTTCTATTGGAGCTTCAAATGAAGCTTCATAGTTAAAGGCGCTGAAAGTCGAAGATATAATAATAAACGCAAGCGTAGTCGCTACCATGTAAATGACAAACTCTAGCCAAAACGTTTGTTTTGTCTTTTTCGTCTGGTCTACTTGACGTATCAAGAAGATCAAACCAGCAACAAAGCTGATCGATAAAATAGCCTGTCCTAAAGCAGCTGTCGTAACGTGAATATATAACCAGTGTGACTGTAAAGATGGCACCAGCGGCGAAATCTCTGTAGGAAACATACTGGCAAACGCAATGACTAAGAGGGCGATAGGCAAAGCAATAACACCCAATATATTAATCTTATAGATGAAATACATAACGATGAACGCTAAAACGAGCATCATTCCAAAGAACGTAATGAATTCAAATAGATTACTAACAGGTGCGTGACCTGCTGCGCCCCACCTTGTGAAAAAGTAACCCAATTGAGTTAAAAAACCGATAATCGTAATTGTTATTGCGATTTTCCCTACAGTACCAGTATTGGTGTTTTTTTTATCACGAATGGTTCCCGCAAAGAAAAACGTAGCAATCAAATAGATAAAGAAAGCAGCATAAAGCAAGTTACTGCTAATGGAACTTAAATCACCCATGGCCTTTCCTCCTTATTTGTCTCATGCAGGCTAGCCTTTCAGTTCTTGTTGATCGGTTGGAGAAGTTACTCCTGTATCTTCGATCACCTTGTCTATTTCCCTCTTTAGGGCTACCCAGTTTTTATTTGTATGACCAGCAATCCAAACTCCATTTTCTTTAGGCTTAATCCAAATCCGACGGTGGTTCCAGTACATGCCTTGAATAACACCAATCATGAATATAGCCCCTCCTAAGGCGATAAATGGCAGGGTATAGTCTTTTCTTATGGTAAGCCCCGTAACATCTCTAACATCGAAGTCTACTAAACCAACTTTATGCTCATTTTCTCCTGATCCATCCACATTTGCTCCAATTCCAGCAAAACTAACTTCAGGTTCTGACTCGCCGGGTGGATAAACATTAAATACGAATGCTGGATTTTTGGGAAATTTAGACTTAGAAACAGGCTGACCATCATCTAACTCATATTCTGGAAAATAAGAATCGAGCACAACTCTATATCCATCGTCTAATTCATATTCGGATTTAGGATCACTTAGGTCAATTGTAAATTCTCCGTACGTTGTATCTTCATCATCCATGTCATGTAATTTAAAGGTCATATCTTTAAATTCATTTTGTTGATAACTAGCTTGATAAAGCGTATAGTTTTCAAACTTTATAGGATGGTTGACTCTAGCCTGTGCTTGCTTGATTTCTTTTAGTTCGGGATCAGTCCCAACTACTACTTCATCTGTCCTCTCATAAATCGTTGCATTCGTCTGATATGTCTTAGGTACAGGCTGGCCATTTCTTTGAATTGCCTCTTGGAAACGTTCATCATTTTCATCATAATTTTCTAATATGAACTCTTCATTTTTGATGTAATACTGACCATCTGTCCCATTGATAACCTTCGTTTCTCCCTCTCTCACCCAGATGAAATCATCGGTATAAAAGGCAGGAACAAATCTAAGTAAAGTACCAAGCAAAAAGATAATAAGGCCAATATGGTTGACATAGGGACCCCATCTTGAAAAACGATTCTTTTCCGCTAACAGATTTCCATTTTCTTCTCTCACTTTAAATCGATGCTTTTTTAAATTTTGCTTAAGTAAATCCATATCCACTTCAGTTGAATCTGTCTTCCCGAAGATCCGCTGTTTTTTCAGAAACAAATCATGTCGTTGAGGTTTTTGAGTTTTCAACGTTTTGTATAGTGGAATAAACCGATCCAAGCTGGCGATAACAATAGAAATACCGATCAAAGCTAGCAGGATCATATACCACCAAGAGGTATATAAATTATGAAAACCTAATTGATAATAAATCTGACCCGCTAAGCCATATTGATCTCGATAATGTGTGGCGGCATTCGAACCTGGTGGAATATACATCTCTTGGGGAAAAATGGTGCCGACAGCAGATGCAATTAACGTAATCACTATTAACCAAACACCAACTTTAACAGAGGAGAAGAAATTCCATACTTTATCAACTAACGTACGATTGTAAGTTTGTGATCGTCTGGCACTTCCATCGTATCTCATGTTTAGCAGATGCTGTTCATCATTCCCATTTAGATGCTGGTTGTCTTCAACGGGTTTCCCGCATGACTCACATAACACCGTCCCCTCAGGGTTCACATGTCCGCATTCACATGTAATCTTCTTCATAGTAAAACCTCACAATTTCATACGAACTTAACTCTCAGGTGTAATTTCGTTCAGATAGCCTTCGAGTCTGTCTAAGGTTAAAGGACCGACTACCTGTTCTTCTACTTCCCCTTCAGGGTTAATAAATAATGTAGAAGGCAATTGTCCCACGTTATATTCATCCATTACCTGGCCATCTTTGTCATGTAAAATTGGGAAACTCAGTCCATATCGATCAAGAAAGCGCTGCACAACAAGATCTGTAGAGTCAAGGTTAATCGCCAGTATTTCTACACCCTGCTCCTTATAGTCGTCGTATAACTCTTCCATATATGGCATTTCATCTTTACATGGTTCACAATACGTAGCCCAAAAGTTAATCATAACTCCCTGTCCTTCATAATCGCTTAGTGACACCGTTTCCTCTGTCCCGAATTTTTTTAACTTGAAGTCAGGCGGCTCTTCGCCTTTAGCAACGACGCTTTTATCGCTATTGTTGTTAGATATTAGCGCAAATGCAATAAGTCCCACCATGACAGCCAGCATGACCGAGCGAAAAACAAGCCGTTTCTTTTTCTTTTTTAATGTGCTTTCCTTCATAGCTTTCACTCCCAGACCATTATATCATTGATGAGCTATGGAATTTTTGAAAATTATTTAACATTTTCTTCAGCTGCTTGACGTAATTGTTTTACTTCATGAGGTTTTAATGGACGACAATCACCCGCGTTCATCCCTTGTAATGTAATGCTTCCAAAGCGTTCTCTCTTCAATTTATCTACAGGATACCCTAATGCATCAAACATTTTACGTACTTGACGGTTTTTTCCTTCGTGCAGGATAAGTTTAACGATAGCCGTATTCTTTTTGGAGTCAGTTGACATTACTTTAGAATGAACAGCCTTCATATATTCCCCGTCGATGGTTAAGCCCTTTTTTAAACTTTTTAATTCTTCTGCAGTTGGTATCCCTTTTGTTTTAGCAATATAAACTTTGTCAATTTCATGACTAGGGTGCATCAGCAAGTTTGCAAACTCCCCATCATTTGTAAGCAGAAGAACACCGGAGGTATCATAATCCAAGCGACCCACAGGAAAAATTCTTTCCTCTACCTCCGGTAAGTAATCGGTTACTACTTTACGTCCTTTATCATCTTTCACACTAGAAATAACCCCTCTAGGTTTATAAAGCAAATAATAGACAGGGACTTCTTTTACTAAAGGGACGCCTTCAACTTCTACATCATCGTTTGGACCAACTTTAGTGCCAAGTTCCTTCACTACATCACCATTTACTTTTACTTTACCTTGTTTAATCATTTCTTCTGCTTTTCTTCGCGATGCGACCCCAGCGTGGGCCATCACTTTTTGCAGACGTTCCAATTTGGACATAGGAAAGTCCTCCTAATTCTTTTTATCGTAAACATCAGGAAGCCACGCTAGGCAAGTCCAGCGCGGCTTAATCTCTTCACTATTATACATACTTTAACATAAATTGAACAAAGATATTATTCGATTAGCTTAATAAAATAATAACGATGATTATTGAGGCTATTATACCAACTAAGTCGGCTAGAAGTCCAACCTTTAAAGCATCCCCCATTTTTCGAATTCCCACCGCTCCAAAGTAGACTGTAATTATATATAACGTCGTGTCTGTACTTCCTTGCATGACAGACGCCATTTGTCCAATTAACGAATCAGGTCCAAAAGTGCGGATGAGTTCAGTGGTCATACTTAAGGCCGCCGTACCTGAAATGGGACGAATCATCGCTAATGGTAAAATTTGTTCCGGAACACCAAGCATCATCATTAATGGTTTAAATATGCTAAGCACGGCATCCATGGCCCCAGACGCTTGAAATATAGCGATGGAAACCATCATTCCTAATAAAAACGGTAAAAGGGATATGGCCAGCTGTATACCTTCTTTACTTCCTTCAACAAATACTTCATAAGCAGGTACACGTTTAATCGTAGCTGTGACTAATATAATAAGTATAATCGCAGGAATTAGCCAGACACTCATCATGCTCTACCTAACCTTTGGCGTCGATAATAAAAGAAACGATCAATTAATAGCGCGGCCAAAGTAGATATCACTGTAGCAAGAACGGTTGCTCCAATTATACTAGTAGGATCAATGGAGTCATATTTCATACGAATGGCGATCACAGTAGTTGGCACAATAGTTAATGAAGATGTATTAATAGCTAATAACGTAATCATTGATCTGCTCGCTTCATTATTGCCCGAAAGACGTTTGAGTTCTTTCATTGCCTTAAGGCCCATGGGTGTCGCGGCATTTCCTAAACCAAACATGTTAGCCGTCATATTTGACAGGATATATCCGATAGCAGGGTCATTCGAGGGAACTTCAGGGAAAATTCTTCTGACAAATGGTTTAAAAAGCTTTGCCAACCCCCTTAAAAGACCTGCTTCTTCTGCAATTTTCATTAACCCTAGCCAAAATACAAGTACCCCTAATAAACTAAGGGCGATCATGACGCTTTCATCCACTGCTTCAAAAATAGCTTTATTTACCTCGTTCATTGTTCCATTAAACCCAGCATAAAGAATACCGCTTCCTGCCAAGATCACCCAGATTAAGTTGACCATGGCTCCACCCCCACCATTCGTTTAAAAAATGACAAACTGCTAGGCAACCAGGGTTGCACAGGACGTTTAGATAGCACAAACGATTCAGCTACTAATTGGTCATTTAAGCGATAGGCTCTAACGCCTTCATAGGAATTATCTAATGTATTAGGTTCATAAACGGCTGTGATTTGTTTTTTTTCTTGTTCCGTTAACGGAAAATGAATATCCTTTGGCAGGTAACTGCGTTTACCATGTTCTTTTGTGTAGCCTTCTTCCTGTAACTTATAGGTCTCAAAATTCTCAAAACCCCACTCATACATACGCTCATGATCATTCCAATCACTTGGTGCATTTAGCGTAACAGCTATTAATTCCATTCCATCCTTCTCTGCACTGCTCACTAGCGTTCTTCCCGCTCTTTTTGTAAATCCTGTTTTACCGCCTGTCGTATGGTCGTACAGCATCGTTAGTAACTTGTTTTTATTTTGCCAGGAATATGTACGATTCTCAGATTTGTATGAAGTACTTCCTGTTATCTCTCTGAATGTCTCATTTTTCATAGAATATGCCATTAACAGCCCCAGGTCATATGCGCTTGATACATGGTTCTCCCCATCCAGTCCATGAGGATTTTCAAAATTTGAAGCTTCCATACCCAGCCATGCTGCTTTTTCATTCATTAGGTAAGTAAACCCTTCAATACTTCCCCCAACATGTTCCGCTATTGCCACTGCAGAATCATTCCCAGAACGCAGCATTAACCCATAAACCAAGTCTTCAAGCTTTATTTTTTCACCCTCTGTTAAATAAATAGATGATCCCTCTGTGCGTATGGCACTCTCACTTACAACTACGTCCTCATCCATCTTACCGGATTCAATAGCAATTATGGCTGTAAGGATTTTTGTTGTACTTGCAATTAAAGAAGGAGTGTAACTATCCTTTTCAAATAATACCCTTCCTGATTGAGCATCCATAAGCACAGCGTGCTCTGCTGAAACATCTAAACTGGGTGAGGAATAGGTAGGATTAGGTTTTATCATACATACGCAAATAAATACGATGACTATCGTATAAATGATCGTTTTCAAAAGAGATCTTCCTCCAATCTTCTACTCTTGCTTATCCTTATGCAAAAGAGTACAAGCTTATGAGAACGAAAAAAAGACTGCGAGTAAGATTCGCAGTCTTATGAGTGAATGGAGAAGAAAGATAAAACGACCTATTAAGATTGGTCAAAAAAAGCTAAAGTGGATTCAAGCTCAACTTCCCCAAGCTCCTGAATATCCCGATAAAGGTTCTGGATTGAAAGTAAGTGAAGATCTTCAAATACGAGTAAGATTTCTTCTTTTTTTAATAAGATGCTCGTTCGATGTTTGTATTCGGGATATTTAATAAGGCAAGCTAGTGAAACGATGTGTACAATGGTTTCTTTAGGAATTGAAAATCGATTTGTAATTTCTTCTTGTGTATTTTCAGGGTACCTTACTTCAAATGATTGTTCCTTTCCTTTATCTACGTAAAAAACAATGGAAGAACAAATCGAAACATCATTCTTGCTGCACTGGCCATATGCCTGTATAAATTTTAAAATTCGTTTCCCCTCCGATCTGATTTTGACCGCTAAAAACGTTAACTTTCTTCATCAGAGAAGTTTTCAAAGAACAAGTCAGCTTCATCTTCTACATTCTCATCTTCACGAAATTCTTCTATAGGTGGCAGCTCCTCAATTGAAGACAAGCCAAAATAGGTAAGAAAAGCAGTTGACGTACCAAATAACACGGGACGTCCTACCGCTTCTTTTCTCCCTCTTTCTTCAATTAAACCTCGATTTACAAGCGTCTGTACAGCACGATCACTTTTAACTCCTCGAAGTTCATCAATTTCAATTCTAGTAATAGGCTGACGATAAGCTATGATAGCTAATACCTCGAGCGATGCTTGTGAAAGTCTCGTGGACCCTTTCGTATTGAGCAATTGTTCATAGTAAGCTGCATGCTCTGGTTTCGTAGTAAGATGAAGAGTGCCGTTTGATTCCATAATTTTGATTCCACGACCTGGACTTTCATAGTCCTTATATAGAGATTCGAGTAGCTCGTTCAACGTCCGCAGCGTACAATCCATTATTTGAGTGAGTTTATTTTTGGATACTCCTTCTTCACCAGAAGCAAAGAGTAATCCTTCTATGAGTGCTTTTCTTTCGTCATTATTCATTATGTTCCTCCATCGATCTAACATGAAACCTAAGGGCTGAAAATCGTTCTTCAGTTTTGTTCAACATCTATTACATTTGTTTCCTCTTGTTCTAATGTACGAAATATCATTAATTCATCAAAGTGATTAGATTGCGTACAAATGATATCATTGTTTTTCATTAATTCTAATATCGCGATAAATGAAACAACTACGTGCGACCTCGTATGTTCTTCAAACAAGTCATAAAAGCGAGTGCCCTCTGTTGAAACTTCAACTTTTTTTAGAATGTCATCCATTCTTAACTGAATAGATACTTCATCGCGCTTTATTTTTGTTTCATTAGTCGTTTTTTGTTTACTTTTTTTTAATAACCGTTGAACCGCTTCTACCATTTCAAATACAGAAGCTTCTCCCGGGGTAATCGGTACTTCTTCCCCCTCGTTGTGTTCAATGATCATTTGTGGACGTGTGTATATTCGGTTTTCTTCCAATTCTTTATTCTTTAAATCTTCAGCAGCGTTTTTATACTTCTTATATTCAATAAGTCGATTGATTAATTCTTCCCGAGGGTCCTCAGCTTCTTCATCAACAAACTCATCATTCAGAGATGGAGAAGGTAGCAGCATCTGGCTCTTAATTGCTAACAGTGTAGCGGCCATTACTAAATACTCGCTTGCAACATTTAATTCTAATTCCTGCATCGCATGAATGTAATTCATATATTGCTCTGTTATAGTAGAAACTGGGATATCATATATATCAATTTCATAGCGATTAATTAAATGAAGTAAAAGGTCAAGCGGACCTTCGAATCCTTCAAGTTTAACATGATAACGATCTGTCATAGTATTCTGTCCTTTGTATTCAGAAGTTTACTTACTGAAATAATAGTATCAGAAATTATGCAAACCGTTAATACGATCTCGCAAATTAAGAAGGGAGTATGGAAATGTACCCTAAATCTTACATTGAATTCCTCGCTCATTTTCACGGAACTCGTGATTATTTTGAATGCCACGAGGTATTAGAGGAGTATTGGAAAGAGGTGGAACCGGGCTGCCGAAATTCAGTGTGGGTTTTATTTATCCAATTTGCTGTTACACTCTATCATTATAGAAGAGGAAATCTAAAGGGAGCACTCATTCTTATCAATAAAACAATAGAGAAACTGCCTTCCAATTACGACCGCATTTATACGCTTGGGATAAACGCTCAAGAATTGCACAAGTTGTCAACCTCTGTAAAAAACAACATTGAAAGAAAAGCACCTTATAAAAGCGTAATGCTGCCAATAAATGAACCTGAATTACAGCAGTATGTAAAAAGAATATGCATCGAATGGAATGTTCCTTATGGCCAGCCTAGTGATTTAAGTGACGAGAAATTAATTCACAGGCACATAAAGTGGAACAGAACCTAAAAGGAGACGCCCTCGTTTAGGCGTCTCCTTTTATACCTTTGATGATGAGCTTTCCATTTCACATTTATCACAAAAAGCTTCTGTAGTTTCATCTGGTCTGACTTGATATTCTTTTTCCAATTGCTCCTGAACAGCTAATATCATCTTCTTCCCTATCCCTAAATTACGATGAGAAGGATTAACAGAAACATGCTGTATATAAGCTGTATCACCTTCTGTACGTACACCTACAGTTCCGAGTATATCTTCCTCTTTCCATAAATAAAGGTGCCAATTTGGATTCTGTTCGTACTCTTGTATAGTGTCTTGAAGCCTGCGTACATCTTTACATTCAGGCATAAAAGAAAGAAGACCCATTGCGATTTTTTCAAATGACTTTTTAAATCGAATTAACATAATAACCCCTCGTATTGCTCAATAAAATTTTTGTAAAACTATTAAAATACGCTAGTGATTACATGACGATACCGAACCAATAATATACGCCCCAGGACAAACTCATAATGAATAATATCGTAAAGAGGATCCAATTTCTCTTTTTCATTGCCAGTCCCCACTACCCTTCATTCAAGCCTAGGCATTAGGATACTGTAAAACAATTCAAGATTCAACCCAATTCCCGTTTAAATTCTTCAAGATTAAATAACCGTCAGATTTACGCTCACCTATCCGAAAAGGGATAAGGTTCACAACGGCCAGATAAAGATTAAACAAGAAAAATAAATGGATCACTTCTATTTCATTACTATTAGGGAATATAAGGAGGAGACCGCAAATCACACCATTTGCTAATGGTCCCCCACTGCTTATTAAGACTTTCTGTAATCTGGTAAATTCAGGTTCCTTTACATTTATGGAGTGTCCCCCAATAAAAAATAGACTACCTATAATTATGTGCAATTTTTGGAATTTAATACGTATTATAGAACGTCCGGTTCCAATGGTCAATACTGAATAGCGAGCTCCACATAGAGCACCAGTAATGATATGACCAAGTTCATGTATAACTAGAGCAATTGGGGCTGCGACCAACAATAGAAAAAATAGTAATCCAATCATGTTAATAATCGATTTTTATTTACTCATCTTCAACTCTTACTCGCTGCATCACATCACCAGGACTTACACGATCCACGGTTTCTACACCTTCGATCACTTTTCCAAAAACCGTATGTCTGCCGTCTAAGTGAGGCTGCGGTGAATGACAGATAAAGAATTGACTGCCTCCTGTATCTTTTCCAGCATGAGCCATTGAAAGAGTTCCGCGTTCATGTTTATGAGGATTGCCTTCTGTTTCACACTTAATGGTATAGCCAGGTCCTCCTGTACCGTTTCCATTTGGATCTCCACCTTGGATCACAAAATCCGGTATAACACGGTGAAAAGTTAATCCATCATAAAATTCGTTATTAGCCAGCTTTTCAAAATTTTCAACTGTATTAGGAGCTGCTTCATCGTAGAGTTCAACCTTTAGCTTTTCACCATTTTCAAATTCAATCGTTGCTTGTTTCATAATTGTTCTCCTCCTGCTTCGTATAAGATAAGTCTAATCTTGTAATTTCCTCAAAGTCTTCCCTTCTCACAACAAGTTGATGCTCCCCATTTTCTACAAACACTACAGCAGCTTTACCAAAGCGATTATAATTATTAGCCATAGCATATCCATAAGCGCCTGTACTGAATACGGCCATTAAATCATGGGGTTCAACGTTAGGGAGCTTCACATCCCATAATAGCATATCTCCCGATTCACAGCACTTACCAGCAATAGCATATTCCTTTTCAGCAGGTTGGTGCATTTTATCAGCTAAAACGGCATCGTATTTAGCTTGGTATAGGGCTGGTCTGATGTTGTCAGTCATTCCGCCATCTACAGAAGCATAAGTCCTTACTCCCGGAATTTCCTTAATGGAACCCATCGTGTATAAGGTAACTCCTGCATCCCCAACAATAGCTCTACCCGGCTCAATCCAAATTTCAGGCATTGGATAATTCAGCTTCTCAGATTGAAGTTTTACTTCATCTATTAAGGCGATAGCATATTGATCGAGCTCGAGAGGATCATCCTCTTCTGTATATTGAATACCAAAGCCGCCGCCTAGGTTTAACACATCAGCATTGTAGTTAAAACGCTCACGCCAGTCTTTCATTGTTTCGAAAAGTTTCTGCGTAGCTAATGTAAAGCCGCTTGTCTCAAAAATTTGAGATCCTATGTGACAGTGAAGGCCTTTCACAGTTACTTGATCGTTCGCGTTTAATAGCTGAAACGCCTTTTCAGCTTGTCCACTAGATAAGTCGAAACCAAATTTAGAGTCTTCTTGACCAGTTAGAATATAGTCATGGGTATGAGCTTCAATTCCTGGAGTTACGCGTAGAAGAACATCCATTGATTTTTCTTTTTCAGCTAATACGTCAGTTAACAGCGCGATTTCATAAAAGTTATCAACAACAACACAGCCTATATTATACTCTACGGCCATTTGGAGTTCTGCAAGACTTTTATTATTCCCATGCATGTGAATTTTCTCTACTGGAAAGCCAGCACGTATGGCAGTATGTAGTTCACCTTCAGATACTACGTCTAAACTTAACCCCTCTTGATTAGCTACCTCTAGCATGGCAATAGATGAGAAGGCTTTACTTGCATAGGCTACTTGCGCCGGGATATTATGTTTCTTAAATGTTTGAACAAATGCCCTCGCATTTTGACGAATTCTTGCAACGTCATATACATATACAGGGGTTCCATAAGTTTCCGCAATCACAGAAGCAGGGATCCCCCCAATAAGAAGCTTACCTTGATCATTGATTTCACGCCTCATGTTGCTCCGCCTTTCCAAAATGTAGATTATGTTTATATCTTTAAATTTTAAATGGTTAGTTTCCAACACAAAAGAAAATGCTCCTTCTTGATAAAGGAACATTTAAAATTATATTAAATTTATCACATGTTGAAAAAACGGGCAATTATCTTTGTCTATGATTATTTTGCGGGTGAACAATACTCGGTCTAATTTTACCTAAAGGTACAGACATTCTTACTAATATCTGCCCAAAAGCTTTGGCATTAAAAGGTAAGAAAGGCCATAGATATGGCGTGTTAAGAGATTTCGTACGCGCTAATAGAAGGATATACAATGTACAGCCTATAACGAAGCCGCTTAATCCAAACAACGCCGCTAATCCCAGAATAGTAAGGCGGGACATTTTGTTAGAAACGGAAAGTTCATAACTCGGTGTGGCATAGGATCCAATAGCACTAACGGCTACATACAAAATAACCTCTGGTACAAATAATCCGACATCAATGGCAATTTGACCAATGAGAACAGCGGCGATTAAACCCATAGCTGTAGAGAGAGGTGTCGGTGTATGAATGGCAGCAATTCGTAACATCTCGATCCCTAAGTCAGCGATGAGTAATTGTATGATGATAGGTAGTGTACTTTCTTCATTAGGTCCAATAAAGTCTAAAGATTCTGGTAAGAGGTCAGGCTGAATAACAAACAACATCCAAAGAGGTAAGAGAAATACAGAAGAAAATAATCCAAAGAACCTTACCCATCTAATAAAAGTACCTACTGCAGGTGACTGCCGATACTCTTCAGCGTGCTGTACATGGTGAAAGTAAGTGGTTGGCGTAATAATCATACTCGGAGAAGTATCAACCATAATAATGACGTGCCCTTCTAATAAGTGAGCAGATGCAATGTCCGGCCTTTCTGTATATCTCACTAAAGGAAATGGATTATATCCTTGTTTAACTAAAAACTCCTCAATCGATTTATCCGCCATGGATAACCCATCAATATCAATTTGCTGTAATTCATCTTTAATTAATTGAATCAGTCCAGGATCTGCTACATCTTGAATATAAGAGATACAAATATCTGTTTTTGATCGTTTTCCAACTTGAAGAAGCTCATTTCTTAATCGATCATCCCTTATTCTTCTTCGAGTAAGGGCTGTGTTTTCTATAATATTCTCCGTATATCCATCACGAGATCCTCGAACGACTTTTTCAGTATCTGGTTCCTCAGGTGTTCTCCCGGGGTAAGCCCGCACATCCACTATAATAGCTTCTGCTTCACCTTCCACAAAGATGGCAATTAGACCAGAAAGGACTTGGGTCACACACTTTTCAATTTTGTCTTCCACTTCTACCTGCTGATGCGCCAGATCATTATAAATATGCTTAAAAGCCGACTTTTTATCTCTTGTACCTTCATTTAGTTCAAATAGCTGCCTCAAAAGGTTTACAATTACAGGCGACTCACAAAGACCATTTACGTAATAAAGGTCCACTTCATGACCTAAAATGTTTAATGTTCGGCAGCCCACGTCAAAGGATTTACCAATACCTAACCTTTCATGCATAATGGAGCGGTTTTGTTCGATTTTCATAACTATCGGCGTATCTTTTGGAGCTGGCATGTGATGAGATCTCCTTTCTATCCCGTTACCCCTTAGGTTTAAAAATAACAGCTACAATAAATCCAAATAATATAGCAGAAGCAATACCAGCTGACGTCAATTCAAAAATTCCGATAGCGATCCCGATAAATCCATGTTCATCAGCCTGTTCCATAGCTCCATGTAAAAGCGAGTGTCCAAAGCTTGTGATTGGAACCGTGGCTCCCGCACCAGCAAACTCAATTAAGTTATCATACAAATCAAACGCATCAAGAACTGCACCTGCCACCACAAAAGAAGACATGACGTGAGCTGGTGTCAGTTTAGCGATATCAAGAAGCAGTTGACCAATCACACATATCGATCCACCCACTATAAAAGCCCATAAAAAAGTCATTCATATCCCTCCTCTTTCGCCAATACGACTGCGTGAGCGATGCCAGGAATGGATTCTTTTTGCTGCAGCATCATTGGACTCATAAGAGCCCCCGTCGCCACCACGAGAATCCGTTTGTAGGTTCCGTCTTTTAACCCATTTAGGAGTTTGCCATAAGTAACTACGGCTGAGCAGGCACATCCGCTGCCTCCGCTAAATACTGGCTGCTCACTATGGTAGATCAGCAAACCGCAATCTTTGTGTACTTCCGAAATATTATAACCGTCATCCTTAAGCATATCTCTTACAATAGGTGAGCCAACGGCTGAAAGGTCACCAGTGGCAATGACATCGTAATCATTTGGAACTCTCCCCATATCTTCTAAATGGGTTTTTATCGTATCCCATGCGGCCGGCGCCATAGCTGATCCCATATCAAATGGATCTGTAATCCCGTAATCCATAACTTTACCTATCGTTGCAGCTTCTACTTTTACAGCTGACGGTTTAGAAGATAATAATGCCGCTCCGCTTCCAGTAACAGTATAAGTTGCTGTCTTCGGTTTCTGCCCACCATATTCTGTTGGATACCTAAATTGACGTTCTGCTGTTGCATTATGAGAACTGACAGCAGCAATGGCATGCTTGGCATAACCACTGGAGATCAAAGCTGCGCCTGTAGCGAGCGTTTCCATAGATGTTGAACACGCCCCAAACATTCCAATAAGCGGAATGCCTAAATGACGAGCAACATAGTTTCCTGTGACATTCTGGTTTAGCAAATCTCCTGCTAAAAACAAGTCTATATTCCTTTGATCCACCCCAGCTTTTTGCAACGATTGGTTGACGGCATCCAGCATAAGCCTTCTCTCCGCCAGCTCCCAATTATCCTCATTGCAATGCAGCTCGCTATAGACTTTATCAAATGTATCTTTTAATGGCCCTTGTCCTTCAAGTGGGCCTACAGCTGTACCTGTTGATTGAATATACACGGGTTTTGTATAGCCCCACGTCTGTTTTCCAATTTTAGTCATAACGATCCCCCTTTAAAATAATGCCTGCCAAGTAAATCTGATGACACCAAGAACATAGGCAGCCACTACGCCAAACACAATTACTGAACCAGCCAATTTGAACAAGTTCGTTGCTACGCCAAGCACAAGCCCTTCACTTTTATGTTCAAGTGCAGCAGAGGTAATCGAATTCGCAAATCCTGTTACAGGAACAGCAGACCCTGCACCCGCAAATTGCCCTAACCGATCGTACACCCCAAACCCTGTAGCTAATGCGGCTAATAGAATTAACGTGGCTACGGTTGGATCTCCTGCATCTTTCTCTTTAAATCCAAACCAATGGATATACATTTCTGAAAGCAGCTCACCTAGAACGCAAATTAGTCCACCCACAACAAAAGCTTTAAGTGCGTTTATGAAATATGGAGGCTTTGGATGATAGCCTTGACTCGTCTTTTTATATTCTTTTGAATTAAAACCTGGCATTATTACCGACTCCTTCATCTTACAAATAGTACCCATTGAAACAGAGACCCCGCAATTTTCCCTAGAGACAGGGCCATCAACAAGATAAACAAATAATTTTCAATTCCAATTCTTTTAAACAATAAAGGAAATACATTCAATACTTCAGTTAAAGCAGCAGCTAGCATACCAACAAACACCCCGTGCAGTAGACCCCACACAATTAATCCAACAACAGGCAACGTAAAGGAGTGGTCTCCAAACGAAAGATAAATACCAAAAAAAACCCCCAGTATTATGGCAATCTCATAATAGATGATTTTAGATTCTGTATGACTGAGCTGCATCAGTCTCGGAACGATGCCGAGCACAGTAATGAAAGCTACAAAGCCAGCACCAACAGCTATTCCTGATGCGAGCCCTATCAACGACTCAACGATCTTCATCCTTCTGCTCCACCTTATTCTCATGAATAGCTACATAATGATCTAAATCCTCTTGGTATTTGAAAACTTCGACTTCCATAGGGTTAGGCTCTTCATTAAATTTCTTTGAAAACCAATGGTTAAAAAATAAAATCATTCCTATGCCCAGCCCTAAGGAATAGGGGACTTGTATCCATAATGGGTGCTTTTCTTCTTCTCCAGTTAACATATAATGCAGTTTTTGCTGCACAGATTCCATGGCAACATCATAATGAAAATTCATAATAGCCATGGCCGCCCCTATGAAGAGTAACAACCAAATAAACAAAACGACGAAAAATGGAGGTTTCTTCTTCTTTCGCTCGATATGAACAACACATTGATTAGGTCCAAGAATCTCCACTTCCCTTTCTGGAAAACGAGAAACGATTTGATCGACAATAGAATAGCTATCAATAACAATAATGTTTTTATCTTCAGCTTTGATTCTATGTAGAATCATGTTTTCAATGGTTTGTTTCTTTAACAGGGTGCCCGTTACTTTAGCTACATCATAAAGGCGAATTTCTTTCTTAACAGGGATACGAATGGATTGTTTCATACGAACATAAATAGGTGTGGTCATGCTATCGCCTGCCTCTTAAGAACTCATCGTTAGTATGTGACATCTTTACAATTTCATACAAAAGAAAAAACTACGCTGGGTGCGTAGTTTTCGCTAGGAAGAGTCGCTCATTGACTCTTTCATTTGTTCTAATATTTTCTTTTCTAACCTGGACACCTGTACTTGTGAGATTCCAATCCGCTCCGCTACCTCAGATTGAGTCTGGTCTTTAAAATACCTTAAATATATGATAAGGCGTTCCCTCTTATCTAACGTGTTCATGACCTCGTGAAGCGTTAAATGTTCGAACCATCGAGAGTCTTCCTCAGCAATTTGATCGACCAGAGTGA
The DNA here is from genome assembly GCF_014636475.1 of Halobacillus andaensis. Classification (GTDB taxonomy): domain Bacteria; phylum Bacillota; class Bacilli; order Bacillales; family Halobacillaceae; genus Halobacillus_A; species Halobacillus_A andaensis. The sequence continues at coordinate 414,523 of NZ_BMEL01000001.1, read as the reverse complement.
TGGGATCTCCTTCACTTTCATATACTGTTTCATAAATAGACTGCGGTGAACGACCTGCATCTTCAGCTTGGATGACTTCTTCTGTCGTCAGCTCAAGAGCTTCGGCCAATTCGTTAATTGTCGGAGATCGTCCATGTTCTTTAAGTAACTCTTCTTTTTTCACACGAATTTTGTGATACGTTTCTTTTAAGCTTCGACTTACTTTCACGCTTCCATCGTCGCGGATAAACCGCTGAATTTCTCCAATAATCATCGGTACAGCATACGTTGAAAATTTCACATCAAAGCTTAAATCAAATTTATCTACAGACTTCAGTAACCCTATACAGCCTATTTGATATAAATCATCTGGGTCATACCCACGCCTTAAATACCGTTGAACAACTGACCAAACAAGACGAGTGTTTTTTTCCACTAAGAAGTGACGAGCTTCCTGATCCCCTGCCTGACTTCGTTTAATTAAATCACGGACTTCCTTGTCGGATAAACGTTCCTCTTTGGTTTCTGTTTTCATATTCATGGCCCCAGCCTAATTACAAATGGCCTTCGTTGAAGTCAACTGCTTTGATAACGTAATTCTCGTTCCTTTATTTTCCTTAGATTGAATATCTACTTGATCCATAAAGTTTTCCATAATCGTAAAGCCCATACCAGACCGTTCCCACTCAGGTTTAGAGGTGTACAATGGTTCTCTCGCGACCTCAATGTCTTCTATTCCTTTGCCAAAGTCTTCAATAATAATTTCAATTTGAGACTGATCTATAGAACACTCTAGAATTACTTTCTCTTCGGCGTTTTCCTCATAGCCATGAATGATAGCATTCGTTACAGCTTCTGAAACAACCGTTTTAATATCCGTCAATTCATCAACCGTAGGGTTTAAAGGACTAATAAACGAGGCTACAGCCACACGCGCCAATGACTCATTTTGACTTATACTTGAGAATTCGATCTTCATATGGTTCTTCATGAAGCCACCCCCAACATTTGCAAAGCAAAATCTTCATTATCGGCAAGTCTGACGATTTTAAACATCCCTGACAGATCAAAAAGACGACGCACTTCTGGTGAGACTGAGCAAATAATCATTTCCCATCCGGCTGCTTGTATTTCCTTATAGCGGCCAAGCATAACCCCTAATCCAGAGCTATCCATAAAAGTAAGCTTTTCTAAGTTCACAATGACGTGCCCTACATTGTTCTGAGCAAGCTGTGCTTGCCATTCTTCTCTTAGGTTTGTGGCTTCATGGTGATCTAGTTCTCCTTCAAGTCGAACAAGTAGTACGGATTCTTTAACGATAAAATTAACGGAAAGACTCAAGTGTAGTTCCTCCTTATCAATTAGAGTCACTTAGTCTTTTCGTAAAGAAAAGCTCATTTTCCTGCTCCAAAACAAAACTAGTGATGAATCGCTAAAACTTCTCAAATCCTGCTAAATTTCTAAATGAACGTTCCCACAATTCAAGCAAGTTAGCTTTCTTCATAGGTTCAGCTGCTTCGAGTCGCACCTTAGAAACCTCTTCAGTTCCATTACTAACTGTTAACCATCCAAGATGATCTCCTTTTTTAATTGGTAAATCAACCGCTTCATTCATAGTGACAGAGGTTGTATAATTCCCTTTTGGTTCATTTTTCCGTTTTAAAACCACTACATCTTTTTCTGGTTTTAGTGGAAGCGTATGCGGAGTCCCTCTTGGGTTGGTCATCTGATGAAGAATATCATCTTTAGAGTGAAGAAGTTCTCCTTCATACTGACCAAATCCATAATCTAACAAGCTGGTGATCGCAGCATTACGTTCTTTTGGTTTTTCAGCTCCCATTACCACTGCAATCATATGAAGATCATCCTTTTTCGCAGTAGCAGTCAGGCAATATTTCGCTTTTTTCGTAAATCCTGTTTTTAACCCGTCCATGCCTGGGTAAGATTTAATAAGCTTATTTGTGTTAACAAGCCAAAATTCATTGTCCTGCCCTTTTCTTAAGTAATCGTCATAAATACTTGTATAATCTGTGATGTTCTCATGCAAAAGCAATTCTCTAGCCATTACCGCCATATCATTTGCTGTACTGTAATGATTATCTGCCGGCAGACCTGTTGGGTTTTCAAAATGTGTATTTTTCAAACCGAGTTCTTTTACTTTATCGTTCATCATTTTTACAAATTCTTTTTCACTTCCCGCGATTCTTTCCGCCAGGGCAACACTAGCGTCGTTACCAGATGCCACAGCTACCCCTTTTAATAAATCATCGACTGACATTTCTTCGCCTTCTTCCAGAAAGATCTGTGAACCGCCCATTGAAGCTGCGTATTCACTTACACGGATCGTTTCATTTAAAGACAGCGTTCCTTTGTCTAGCTCTTCCATGATCAAAAGCAATGTCATAATTTTGGTCATACTCGCTGGCGGCAGTTCTTTATCCGCCTCTTTTTCAAACAATGTCATCCCGCTATTCTTCTCCATCAATATGGCTGATGGGGCATTCTGTGCGATAGACTTGTTATTATCTTCAGCATTCACATAAGTCGGGTAAAACATTGAACAGATAACACTCATGGTTAATAGTAGGCTTATAAACCTATGCATAATGATACCTCCTGCATCTTTAAGTGCTCCTATTTTCCCCTTAACTATGGGTTCTATACTAAAAATAAGATCTGCTGCCACGAAAAAAAGAACCCCACCTCGTGGAGTTCTCTCTTATTCATTATTTAATTACTTTATGAATTAATGTCGGTGTGTCTACTTTATCATCTGTAATCTGGTAGGCCTCTTTCACTTTTTGGATAGAATCCTCAGCTTGTTCGTTATCGCTATGAAGAACAACTAAGGCCTCCCCGGCACGCACGGGATCTCCAATTTTTTTATTTAACGTAATCCCTACCCCATGATTAATGATGTCATCCTTTGTTGCTCGCCCTGCTCCTAAATACATAGCCGCAACACCGATGGATTCAGCATCAATCTCTGCAACGTATCCACCACGATCAGCCTTCACTTCAATTTCATAGGCAGCTTTAGGCAACAAGCTTAAATCATCAATCATCGAAGTATCCCCATGCTGAGCTTCAATAAAGTTACGGAAAGCTTCAAATGCTTTGCCGTTTTCTAAGTTTTTCTCTAGTGCTGCATAGGCCTCTTCATAGGTAGCAAATACTTCTGCTAAAACAGTCATATGAGAAGCTATTTCTAATGATAACTCTCTTAAGTCTTCAACCTTCTTACCTTGAAGAATCTCAGCTGCTTCTCTAATTTCATTCGCATTGCCTACTTCAAATCCTAGAGGTTGATTCATATCACTAATAACTGCGACCGTATTGCGCCCTAAGTTATTTCCAATGTTCACCATCTCACGGGCAAGTGCTTCTGAATCCTCGAGTGTTTTCATAAAAGCGCCGCTTCCCGTTTTAACATCTAAAACAATGCTATCTGCGCCTGAAGCAAGTTTTTTACTCATAATGGAACCTGCGATTAGCGGCAATGAGTTAACCGTACCTGTGACGTCACGCAACGCATAGAGTTTCTTGTCTGCGGGGGCTAAATTACCTGTTTGACCTGCAACAGCTAATTTATGGGTGTTTACATTTTCAATGAACTCATCCTTTGTCATTTCAATCTGCAAGCCCTTGACCGCTTCAAGCTTGTCTAATGTTCCTCCTGTGTGTCCTAGTCCTCGACCAGACATTTTGGCCACAGGAACGCCTGCTGAAGCAACGAGAGGACCAACAATAAAGGTTACCTTATCTCCTACGCCTCCAGTTGAATGCTTGTCTACAATATGTCCGTGAATCGCTGACAAGTCAATCGTTTCACCAGAGTCCACCATAGCTTGTGTTAAGGTCGCTGTTTCTTCTTGTGTCATTCCCTTAAAATATATAGCCATTGTTAACGCAGAAGCTTGATAATCAGGGATCTCACCTTTTGTATACCCATCTACAAAAAATTCGATCTCTTCCTTTGTTAGTTCTCCGCCATCTCTCTTCTTAATAATTACATCAACCATTCTCATGTATTACGCCCCCTTAGTTTATGCCGGCAAAGTTTTAAGTAAATCTTTTACAAACCCAAGAAAATCTTCTCTTACACGTGCTGTTGTTTCAATAACCTCATCATGCGTAAGAGGCTGGTCCAATATCCCCGCCGCCATATTTGAGATACAAGAAATCCCCAGGACACGTATACCTGCGTGATTGGCTACGATTACTTCGGGGACCGTGGACATTCCGACAGCGTCTCCGCCCAGCGTGCGCAGCATACGAACTTCCGCTCCCGTTTCGTAGGCTGGTCCTGTATTTCCAACATATACGCCTTTTTGAATCTGCAGACCAAGTCGCTCTGCACTGTTTTCAGCATGCTGAATTAACGCTCGATCGTAGGCTTCAGACATATCAGGAAAGCGTGGTCCTAAGTCCTCATCATTTGCTCCCATTAATGGATTATCCCCCATATTGTTAATGTGATCTGTGATCACCATAAGATTTCCAGGGTCGAATTCTTCATTAATTCCACCCGCTGCATTTGTTACGAATAATGTGTCAATCCCGATTTCTTTCATTACACGCACTGGGAATGTCACTTGTTTCATATCATAACCTTCGTAATAGTGAAAGCGGCCTTGCATGGCTAATACTTGGCGTCCTTGCAATTGCCCAACCACGAGCTGACCTTTATGACCTGATACAGTGGATTCAGGAAAATGGGGAATCTCATGATAAGGAATGATCGTAGGATTTTCGATTTCCTCAGCTAAAACTCCTAAACCTGATCCCAAGATTAACCCAACCGTTGGTACGTTATTAATTTTATTCTGAATAAATGTTGCTGCCTCTTTACTTTGCATCGCCATTTTTATCTCCCCTTACTTAATATCTTTTAGAAAGCTCTTCCCATGTGCGGGCATTTTAGCAGAAAAGTTATCTGAGATCGTCGCTCCAATATCTGCAAATGTTTGACGCTGGTCTATTTCTTTGCCTTCTTTAATCCCGTTATGATAAACGAGCAAAGGTACCAACTCTCGTGTGTGATCCGTGCCATGATGGACAGGATCATTGCCGTGGTCCGCTGTAATAAGAAGCAGATCATCATCTTTTAACTTTTCTAAGACCTCAGGTAAACGTTGATCAAAAGCTTCAAGCGCTTTACCATACCCTTGAGGGTCTCTACGATGGCCAAACTTCGCATCAAAATCTACGAGGTTTAAGAAGTTTAACCCTTTAAATGGTTTGTCCATCGACGCAACAAGTTGATCCATACCGTCCATGTTATCAGATGTGCGGATGGCCTCAGTAACCCCTTCTCCATCGTAAATATCCGAAATCTTCCCTAATGCTATAACATCAAAATTCGCATCTTCTAAATGATTCATTACCGTTTCACCAAAAGGTTTAAGTGCATAGTCATGACGATTGGATGTGCGTTCAAAAGCACCGGGCTTTCCTACAAAAGGCCGGGCGATCACACGGCCTACCATATACTTTTCATCTAGTGTTAGTTCTCGAGCATATTCACAAATCTCATACAACTCTTCGGGTGGAATCACTTCTTCATGAGCAGCAATTTGAAGAACAGAATCAGCAGAAGTATAAATAATTAAGTCTCCCGTATTCACATGATGTTCACCTAATTCTACTAGAATTTCAGTACCAGAAGCCGGTTTATTCCCAACAATACCTCGACCGGTTTTCTCTTTAATTTGATCTAGCAGCTCATCTGGAAATCCTTCAGGGAAAGTGCGGAAAGGTTGTTGAATATTCAATCCCATGATCTCCCAGTGACCAGTCATTGTATCTTTCCCATTCGATGCTTCTACCATCGTTGTATAGTGAGCACGAGGACTCTCTGCTTTTTCAATGCCTTGTATTGGGCGAATATTACCGAGACCCAGCTGAGCCATATGGGGCATATTTAAACCATTCATATGTTCAGCAATGTGACCCAGGGTATTGGCCCCCTTATCATCAAATTTTTCAGCGTCTGGAGCTTCCCCAATACCAACTGAGTCCATAACAATTAAAAATACTCGTTCAAAAGTTTTCATAACGATACCTCCTAATGTTTACTTTCCCTAAGCTTGCAAAATATAGTCAAAAAATAATAGTTGTAGGATGTCAGACAACTAAAAACAAAAAGAGACTACGCCCTCGGATGATACGAGCGATAGACATCTTTCAATCGAGTTTTAGTAACATGGGTATAAACTTGGGTCGTAGATATATCAGCATGTCCCAGCATCTCTTGCACAGCTCTTAAATCTGCTCCATTTTCCAGTAAATGCGTTGCAAAAGAGTGTCTCAGCGTGTGCGGTGTAATTTCCTTTGTCACTCCCGCCTGCCTAGCAACCGCTTTCAATATCTTCCAAAACCCTTGTCTCGATAAACGAGAACCGTGTTGATTCACAAATAATTCTTCCGTTTGCTTTTGCTTGACTAGTTGTGCTCTAGGACCATTGAGGTAGGCTTCAAGCGCCTCTTTAGCTAGATCCCCTAGCGGAATAATTCTTTCTTTAGACCCTTTCCCCATGCATCGTACAAAACCCATCGTTAAATGTAGATCACTAACTTTTAATGTAATAAGTTCAGTGACGCGCAATCCTGTAGCATATAGTATTTCAAGCATCGCTTTATTTCTATACGTTAAAGGATCTTTAGCCGGTAAATTTAACAGCTTGTCTACATCATCTGAAGATAAGACTTTGGGCAGCTTTCGTTCTTTTTTTGGCGTTTCGATATGTAGGCTCGGGTCTTGGTTTGTAATTTTTTCGCGAACCAGAAATTGATGATAAAGGCGAATCGAAGATAAAAACCGAGCCACAGTGGCCGAAGACCGTCCTTTATCATTTAATGCATGCAAATACTTCATAATATGAGTCCGCGACACTTCATCCCAATCTTCTACATTCAATTCTTGTAAAAATAAATGGTATTGATTTAAATCTCTCTTATAAGAATGAATGGTATTTTGGGACAGCCCCCGCTCTACAGTTAAATAATGAAAAAAATCTTCCAAGGCAAATTTCATTCCGTCTACTCTCCTAATTGAAAGAAAATCGATAAGCGATTCGACCAATCTGACCCCATAGGATTCATTACCTTGACCGCTGCACCTTCAGGTGGGTCGTACCGATGACTTCTTTCGTGCTGATCGTGAATGACGCGCAGAGCTACATAAAATACACTTGTACATATTGTAAATATAATTAAAACCTTCACAATCTCTTTAAATTGTGTGTTATTTTTAGACATAAGCTCCTCCATAAACTTTATTTATACAGGATATGTCTAAAAATCATACGAGTATACATACAAATTACGTTTCTAAAATTAACATAAACGATTTCTATACATTTGTAAATAGAAACCTATCAACTAATAAAACCGTCACGAATACTAGATTCATAACGGTTTTACGATCATCAATGTTTAATTGGAGCTATTCGCAACTGCAGCTTTTTGACAAACTTTACAAACCCCATGAAAGGTTAATCGGTGATCCTTAACTTGGAATCCCCACTGATTTTCCACTAGTTTCTCAACATCACCTAGCAAATCTTCTTCAATTTCTTCTACGGATCCGCATTCAGTGCAAACAAGGTGGTGATGAAAATGTTCAGCACCCTCTTTACGTAAATCATAACGAGATACGCCATCTCCGAAGTTAATTTTATCAACAACTTTAAGCTCTGATAATAATTCTAATGTACGATATACTGTAGCCAGGCCAATTTCAGGTGCTTTCTCTTTTACGAGGAGGTAAACATCTTCGGCACTTAAATGGTCGGCCTCATTTTCCAAAAGAACTCTTACAGTAGCTTCTCGCTGCGGTGTCAGTTTATAACTCTGGGAATGTAATTGCTTTTTAATCCGTTCCAAACGATGTTCCATCTCGTCGTCCCTCCCTCGTAATTCCATTTTAATTATAAGCAGAGAAGGAAACAGTGTCAAATTAAAATAATTATAAAGTGTTAATGATAATCATTATAATTTAACACTTTTATTTGTATATCCATTTCACAGCTACCTCTAATAAAGGGTGAGCGATAAATACTTCTATCAACGAAGCCGTAACTAAAATGAGCAGCAGCGCACCAAATAACAGGCTGTATTTTGCAAAAGCTTGCAAAATAGGTTGATGAACCCTTTTTATAAATAGTTGCTTACACAACGTTAGTGAGAAAAGTAAAGCTAAGGCTCCAGCTAATAAATAAACAGGGATAATAATTAAATTTTGAGGAGCTATAGAAGCTGAGGAAAGCAGCAAACCATACCATCCCATCTGATTAACGAGAAACCCTACTGAAAAACCGACCACTAGTCCCTTAATAAATAACAACACGGTTATAATTGGCATACCTACAATCGAAATGCCTAATAGGAACAGTAAGAGCATGTATTTTACATGGTAAAGAATACTATCTTTTAATAAAGCTGTCTTATCTGGATTGCTTCGGTCTACCATTTGTTCAAAGAACTGTTTTAGATAAAAGAATAGATCCTCTTTCTGTACAAAATTCATACTGTTCACGATTATGGCACCAAATACCATGCCCATAATAAACAATACAAATATAAAAACGAAGATGCTTATATGGTTGTTAAAGTCACTTTTTACCATTCTTACGCCACGCTGCATCTACTCTTCATCCTTTCTCATCATCGATCTATAAGTACTCTATGAGCGGAGAAGGAAAAGTAGACCAAGAAAGAGAGATTTCTTAACGCAAGATTACGGTCTCTTAGTTTCTATATATTGCTTTTATTTCAACCCTCTTATTTTTAAATAGAGTAAAGCATAAGATGTTTTAGCATCATGTATTCGTTGTTCTTTTTCAAGCTGTTCGGCTTCTTCTAATGTGAGCTCCATTAACTCGACAAATTCATCTTCATCCCCTGCCACATTATGCTCTAATTTCGTTAATTGATCTGTGAAATACACATTAACAAGTTCATCAGCAAATCCGGGTGAGGTGTAGAAGCTATTAATTAACTGTAGGTTATCTGTCGTATAGCCCGTTTCTTCTTCTAATTCTCGTTTTGCCGTTACGAGCGGATCTTCCCCTTCTTCCAGCTTTCCTGCGGGAATCTCCACCACGCTCTTTTCCAGCGCTTTACGATATTGTTCTACAAATATAATTTTTCCGTCTTCTTTTTGAGCAATAACTGCTACAGCTCCAGGATGTTTAATGATCTCTCGTTTAGATGTATTCCCATCGGGTAAAGTAACTGTGTCTACTTTTAAGTGAACAATCTTCCCTTTAAATATTTCTTTCGATTCTGTAGTTACTTCTTCAAATTTACGCACAAACATTCATCCTCTCTTTTCATCTATCGATAGTTTATCATAGAGAGAGTAAATAATAGAATGATGATTATATAACGAAAGGAAGATTAGATGAATAAAAGACAAATTGGTCATACGGATTTATATATTTCAGAATTGAGTCTTGGGTGTATGTCACTCGGCAAGGATCCTAATAAGGCCAAAGAAATTATTGACCGAGCATTAAATGCAGGAATTAATTATTTAGATACAGCCGATCTTTATGATTTTGGGGAGAACGAGCGAATTGTCGGAGAGGCCATCAAAGGGCGACGCGAAGATATTCTCATCGGCACAAAAGCTGGTAATAAATTCACCCCGGGACAAGAAGGATGGACATGGGACCCATCTAAGTCTCATATAAAAAGCACTGTAAAAGACAGTCTACAGCGCTTAGGTATTGATTATATTGACCTCTATCAACTTCACGGAGGCACGATTGATGATCCTATTGATGAAACAATTGAAGCTTTTGAAGAATTAAAATCGGAAGGATTAATTAGGGAATACGGCATTTCCTCCATTCGCCCGAATGTCATAAGGGAATTTGTTAAAAAGTCAAACATAGCAACAGTGATGATGCAATATAGTGCTTTTGACCGTCGCCCTGAAGAACTATTGGGATTTCTTGAAGAAAACAATATTAGCGTATTAGCTCGAGGACCCTTGGCGAAAGGAATGTTATCCTCTAAAGGACAGGAGAAAGTGAACCAAAAAGGAAAAGATGGATTCTTAGACTATAGCTATGAAGAACTGCTTGCAACCATCGATAAATGGAAAGATTATGAAAGCGATGAGAGAACCCTGGAAGCCTTAGCCTTACAATATATTCTTCATCACACTACTGTAGCCACTGCAGTGTTTGGGGCGAGTTCATTAGATCAGTTGGAAGAAAATCTTAGCTACCTGGAGGCTGCCCCGCTAACAGAACAAATATTTGGAGAAATTCAAACGTTAACTAAATCATTAACCTATCAAAAACACCGGTAATAAAAACGCCCACTCAGCTGGGCGTTTTTTTTATCGTTTAACTGTTTAAAACGTTGGTATTGTTATTTCCAGATCACGGCAGGACGTTCCAATATTTTTGTGTCGAGAAAGGGGCTCAAAAAAAGCCATAGCAGGCTCATCATACGCCCACCGAAAGCGACTCGTTTCACCACCCAACGGAACTCTTCTTTATTTACTGAAAAATATTTACACTGAAAACAAAGCCTATCTTTTGAATTTTTTCCAGTCCAATTCACTTTCATTTAATAACTCTTCGAAGCTTTTATTCGCCTCTCGTTCTTCTCTTTCCTTCACCTTTTTTTGCCGCTCTTTCTCTTCTCTTTCTTTTTCTTGTTGTTTTAACGTTGATTTTTTATCTTGCAGCTGCTTAAGCAAGTCTCCATTTAATTGTTCGGACAATGATCCTTTATTTTTATTTTTCATAGTGCCACCTCGTTTTTCACAGTTCCTGTTGGAATAATCGGATTTAATATCCCTTCAGGACTTGATAAGCGAAATGTCCCTTTTACAAGATCAAGCTTCATTTCTTTTCTAAAAAAAATGGCTTGTTGATGGTCAATAATAACAGGGAGATGTTCATTCTCCACTTCTTGATCGGCTTCTCTCTTATTTGTATCGACTAAGCGGATCGTAGGTTGTCCATTAACTCCACATCCTAATCCTTCAGTATCGTAATAAAGCCTAAGTGTAGTGTGACATTCATCCATTAACAAATTTAATTGTTCCCATGCTGCTTCTGTGATCGTTAGCTTCATCTTATCACCTCTTCATGTTTCCATCATAAATAAGGTAAATAGGCAAATCAATCCTCATGCTGAGTTTGTCCCTATTTTTTGTTAAATTGAGATCTTAACAAGGTTTCGAATAAAGATGGATAAAGCTGATAACATTTACTTCCAAGGTCCATCCAAACAGGTCTATTAATTTCACGTTTTGGTATGAACAGCGTTTGTACAATTGCACGTGCTACTCGGTTAGGGTGAAGCATGATTTTTTGCACGGCCTTTTCATACTTACCTGTTGGATCAGCATATTGAAAGAAATTAGTTTTTACAGGTCCAAGGTTTACTGTGGTTACATAAACTCCGTATGGCTCAGCTTCCATTCTAAGCGCATTAGAGAATCCTATAATGGCATGTTTAGTGGCTGAATAAACAGCCGATTTTGGAGTAGCCATCTTGCCTGATTGGGACCCTATATTAATAATATGCCCCCTTCTTTGTTCAATTAAGTAAGGTAATGTCTCATAGGTGGAGCGGAACGCAGCTCTAATGTTTACACTTATCATTTGATTAATATCATTCCAATTTGATTCGTTTACGGCATCAAATTTCCCTATTCCGGCATTGTTAATGAGAGCATCTAGAGAGCCTCGTTCTGTATAAATGGTTTGTAAAACGTCTTTCCACATCTTATCGTCAGATAAATCTGCTTCGTAACAATGGACAGGAACATCATATTTTCTTTCAATCATATCTTTAATAACACGCAGCTTGTTTATAGAACGAGATACAAGGATTGGTTCGCCGCCTTGGCCAGCGACATGAATTGCTAAATACATTCCAATTCCATTTGAAGCACCAGTAATTAATATCTTTTTTCCTTTTAAAATTTTCTTCATATGATCACCTGTTTACATAATAAAATTTTTGTTCACCTATGAAATGAAAACGAATTTGATTGGTATCTTCTAAATAATCCAATTGGCCAATCGTTTCAGACATCGTTAAGCCGAATTGAGATTGTAGGTGTCTAGGAAATAACTTTTCACAAACTTGATAAGCGGTCATCTCTCCCCCTTGCAGCATGCTTAATACTTTAGCTGCTCTGACTTCCTGACTCTTTAGCCTTTGTGTAATTAAAGCATCCATCTCAAGAAATACTTCTCCATGACCAGGATAAACTGTATCTACATGATAATGTAAAAGCTTTTTCATTGAGTCTCTGTACTGAAGTAAGGGACGCGGCCGAGGTTTACTTGCAGCCTTCGGAGGTTCCAAAAGCGGGTTCGATGATATGTGAGCCAACAAATGATCTCCACCAATTAGAGATTGATCACTCTCTCTATAAAGGGAGATATGACTTTGCGCATGGCCGGGTGTTTCAATCACCTTCCATTCAGGATGGCCAGTGAGTACATCTCCTTCTACCAACTCTTCTTTAAGCTTACCGGAAGATGTCCATTTTAATGGTTTTCGCAAATTCTTAAGTAAATAGAAAAATTCTTCGGGTACACCTGATTCCGTGTACATTTGCTGAAAAAAGTCTTCGTATCTAATAAAAAACGCTTCATCTTGTTCATACCATGGACGCACTAAAGGATGACCGGCCACTGATTTTAGATGAGGAAAATTCTCTACAAGCCCCATATGATCAGGATGATGGTGTGTTAATACAATTTGTTCAATATCATTAGGTGTTACATCAAGTTTTTTTAGCTCCCCCTTCATCGCCTGCCACGCTTCTTCAGTTTTCACTCCCGCATCAATTAACGTTAACATGTCGCCTTCTAACAAATAGGCATGTACATCTCCTACAGCATAAGGAGTGGGCATGGTAATTTGATGAATGGTATCCTTAATCGTTCTCATTCTATAACCTCCAAAAAGTGAATGGTCATTCATTATTCATTCTAGCATGATTTTTCCTATTATCCTATTTGTTTATACGACAGATAGAAAAACCGCCCAGGAGGCGGTTTTATGAGCGGAACATATGATGAATAGTATTTGTTAAAATGACAGGAAGTTTTTCAAAACTATAAGTTAACTCTAAACGTTCTGTCCACTGATGAGGATCTTTTCCTAAAGGACCTATGTTAATAATAGGCATTGTAATGGACTCCATTAAATTCGATGGTAAATTAAATCCCTTTCCTTGGATCGGCATTTGGTCGACTAACTGTTGTATGGAAGATTGGGTAGATACTGGACCAACGAAACTTAAATCAGATAAACCAGTAAAGTACTCTTGCGTTTGCAACTCCATGCCAAATGACTGACGAGCATAATCCATTGCATACTGTGAAGTCTCTTTAATAAAAGGATCGTCATTAGATGATACTGCCGGATAAAACGGCGGACTGTAAAAAAGCACCATCATTGGCGTTATATCTTTGCATAAAGCTGCAAGATCTTGAACTAATAACGTAGAAAAATCCCGATCTCCTTGATCCCTTTGTTTCATTAATAAGTTTTGTCTTCTCTTCACTTCTTCCTTACCGTAACGGTCCACAGCCGCCTTATAAAGCTGTTCGTACGTTAAAACGGTAATATTCGGTTTAAAGGTAGACTTTTGATTTTCGTCTAAATAAAAAGAAGCTTGCTTATAGTAATGATCGATAACATTCTTCTTTGCTCTCTCGGCGGCTTGAATTAACTTTTTATTAATATCTTCTATGGATTGTTTCATGTATAGAACATTATACATCGTTACAGCAGCTTGGGGACTTTGAACTGAATATTCTTCTTTTAAGTCTCGTTGCATTAGACTGATCGGAGGGGGGGTCTTTTCTCCATCTACTTCTTCAATAAAAGCTTCATTCAGTTCTAATTCCTTTGCTAAGTAACTGATCATTAAGTTGGCATTTAATCCGCCAAACGGTTCCCCTGCATGCGTTTCTTTCCCGTAACAAAGAAACCCGGGGAGCGCTTTGCCAATTGATCCCGTGTAAAGGTAGTAAGCTGGATCCCCCGGATACTTACTAAACATCGGTTCCCCGTTAAGGGCTGCTTTATAAGTAAGGTTAAATTTATCTTTTAATTCATCCAATACCGGGAGAGCGGCAAGCATTCCTTCAGAATTCACTTCTTCATCCGGAACAGCTATAAGCAGTAAGTTTCCTTTAAATTCTCCATTCATGGCTTTTTCCAACAATGATAATTGAACGGTTAAGCCAGCCTTCATATCCATCGTACCGCGGCCGAATATCCACTGACCCGTTTGTAAATCCCGAGCTGCCTGTGAAGGTAATGCATCTACGTTTTTTTGGAACTCCTGGGTAAGCTCTTTAGGGTAAAAGGCTAAGTTTCCCCATGATCCATAGTCCTGGACCGACACTACGTCTGCATGGGAAATTAAAACAATCGTTTCGCTAGCTTCATCTTGTTTTACAAGAGCTGAGACAAATTGGCGTCCATCCTCTAAGGGATGTAACTTTAAGTACTCTGGATGTTTTTGATAATATTCCTGATCGCTTAAAATATAATATAAATATTCAAAGATTGCGATCTCAGCATTAGAACCTGTGATACTAGGGTATTCCACTAATGAACATAATAAATCGATCAGCTGTTCTTTCGTTTGCCATTTACTCATAAAGAACCACTCCCTTTGACTTTTCCTATTTCATCACCCACAATCAAAACGAATTAAACCTTTAATTGAGGTGAAAAGTGTGAAAAAAACTCTAATTTACGCTCATCGAGGAGCGAGTAAGCTTGCTCCTGAAAATACAATGCCTGCCTATCAACTCGCTAGTGAATCCGGAGCTGACGGCATAGAAATAGACGTCCAGCTGACTAAAGACCGAATTCCAGTTCTTATTCACGACGAAAATGTACGCAGAACTACAAACGGAACTGGCTTTGTTCAAGAGTACACATTAGATTATATAAAAAAACTGGATGCAGGAAGCTGGTTTTCTACAAAATTTTCTGATTGTTCTATTGTAACATTGGAAGAATTTCTATGCTGGTTCAAATTCAAACCTATGGTATTAAATGTAGAACTGAAAACAAACGTGATCGAATATAAGGAAATTGAAAACATCGTATACGAAGCATTAGCGAAACACCGCATGCTAAATCGAACTGTTATTTCCAGTTTTAACTTAAATAGTATTACAAGAATGCATGAGATAAATCCAAATGTTCAAACAGCTTTTCTAACTTCGACAAAACGTCAGAACTTAGCGAAATTTGCTAAAGAAAACGGATCCACATCCTTACATGTTAAGTATCGCTTACTTGATAAAAAGTTACTTAAAAACTGCCGAAGAAACGATATGTCCTTGAGAGTTTACACCATTAATCGACCTTCTTATATGGAAAAATGCTTCAACCTTGGCTGTGACGGCATTTTCACAGATGTGCCTCACGAAGCTGTGGAGTACCGGAAAAAATTTCAAAAAGTGAGTGAGCAATTATGATTATTTACTTCTACATTCTGCTCCTTGGCTTTTGGATATGGATACTAGTGGAGTTCTTACGTGGGTTTAAAACTATAGAATCGATTGACCATTATCCAATGAAAGAAACTCCTCAACTTGTTTCTGTTATTGTTGCGGCAAAAGATGAAGAAAGGCATATTGAAGACACAATCCTTTCTATAGTTGCTCAAGAAAACATAGAACTCGAACTGATTGTCGTAAATGACCGTTCTAGCGATCGGACAAAACAAATAATTGACGACATTAGCAGCCGCCACTCTAATGTTAAAGCAATTACTATAACCAGCTTGCCAAACGGATGGCTGGGAAAAAATTACGCCTTATATGAAGGAGTTAAACTTGCACGCAGCAACTATTTATTGTTTACCGACGCAGACGTGGTTTTTGATAAAACTGCTTTAGCTCGTGCATTTAATTATATGGTCACCCACGAGGCTGATCATGTTACTGTAGCTCCTCACTTAAAGGCCTCATCTTTTCTCCTAAAAGGCCTCATTTCTTATTTTCTTTTTGGATTTAGTTATTTAAATAAACCGTGGGAAGCTAACAAAACATCCTCCAAAAAAGGGATTGGCATAGGTGCCTTTCAACTCATCACAAGAAAGTGTTATACAGGTGTAGGCGGTCACGAACGATTACGGCTTCGACCTGATGATGATCTCGCATTAGGTCAACTTGTTAAAAATTCTAGGTATAAGCAGAGGTTCGTTACTTCTCTTCTGCGTCTCACTGTGGAGTGGTACCCCAACTTAAACGCAGCTTTTAAGGGTTTCGAGAAGAATGCCTTCGCTGGTTTAAATTATTCTTATTTTATGGCTGGCTTTGCCATTACAGGAGTTATTATTTCTCAAATATTCCCTTTCTGGCATCTTTTTTATGGTTCGAGCACTGAGCAATTGCTCAGTGGAATCACGGTGCTCCTCGTGACCATGGCCTATACAATTTCTACCTTACACTTTACACGCTACCCTATTTGGATAGTGGTTGGCTGGCCGCTGTTTTCCCTTCTATTTGTGTACATGCTCTCTAGAGCGTTGCTGTTAACAATGACTCGAAAGGAAATAAGCTGGCGTGATAGCCGTTATTCTATAGATGAATTAAAGAAATTTTATAAAGATACAAAATAAAGAAGCTGATAGCTCTAAGATAAAATGAAGTGTATCTACTTTATTGCGGTGGTATGATAGATAGAAAGGGGGAACATATATGGAGCTATTTTTTTTAGGTACAGGCTCAGGAGTACCTTCAAAAGAACGCAATGTCTCTTCCCTCGTCCTTCGATTACTTGAAAAAAGCGGAAGAACGTGGGTATTTGACTGCGGAGAAGCTACACAACATCAAATACTAAGCACTAATATACGGCCAAGACGAATTGAAAAAATATTTATTACACACTTACATGGAGATCACATATATGGATTACCCGGTTTATTAAGCAGTCGTTCATTTCAAGGAGGAGAAACTCCAATAACGATTTATGGTCCCAGCGGATTGAAGGATTATATCGAAATCAGCTTAAGTATCAGCGGAACACGATTGAAGTACCCTCTTTATATTGAAGAGGTAGAAGAAGGCTTTCTATTTGAAGATGAGGATTATGAAGTTGAAGCAATTAAACTGCAACATGGTCTTGAAAGTTTCGGTTATCTCATTAAAGAAAAAGACAAGCTTGGAGAACTGCTTCCAGATCGGCTGAAGGAATTAGGTGTTCATCCCGGCCCTATTTATCAAGAAATTAAAGAACAGGAGAAAACAATCCTAGAAAATGGCCGCACCATTCATAGGGATGAAGTATTAGGTCCTCCCAAGAAAGGAAGAAAACTAGCCATTCTTGGGGATACGCGTTATTTGCCAAAACTTAAAGAAAAGCTGTCGGAAGTGGATGTGCTTGTTCATGAAGCTACTTTTGCTAGTGAGGAAGAAGCAATGGCTCATGATTACTTTCATTCTACAGTGAAACAAGCTGCTCAATTAGCTAAACAAGCCAATGTAAAAGAGCTTATTCTCACCCATATTTCCTCTCGTTATCACGGAGAGGCCGTAAAACAGCTAGAGAGAGAAGCAAAATCCATCTTTGATCGCACATCGATTGCCTTTGATTTTTACCAGCATCAAATCAAATAAGTAGGAGGCCAACTTTTATGCACCCTGTAGTTAAGCTCCAAAAAGATTGGTACAAAGAAGGACACACAAAAAGTTACGAATTCAGGAAAGAACAGCTGAAAAAACTAAAGAAAATGCTAGTTACATTTGAAAAACCTATATTACAAGCATTGAAGTTCGACTTAAGTAAATCAGAGTATGAGGCTTATACAGCAGAGATTGCTTTTTTAAAAACAGAGATCGATGATCATCTAAAACATTTAAAAGAGTGGATGGCTCCTGTACGCGTGAAAGCGCCTTTAACTCACACGGGTTCGAAGAACTATATTATTAAAGAACCATATGGTACCACACTTATCATCGCACCGTGGAACTACCCGCTTCAACTGGCCATTGCCCCTGTCATCGGTGCTATCGCAAGTGGGAATACAGTTATCATTAAACCTTCAGAACTGACACCTACTGTATCATGGGTGATTAAAAGAATGATCGAACAGTACTTTCCTGCTCACTACATTTCTGTTATCGAAGGAGACAAAGAAGTTACTCAAGAACTCCTGAACCAGCCTATGGATTATGTATTTTTCACAGGAAGCGTTCCTGTAGGTAAAAAGGTAATGGAACAAGCTAGTAAACGTCTTATTCCTGTAACGCTTGAGCTTGGAGGTAAAAGCCCAGCCATAGTCCATCGAGATGCTAACATTGACTTAGCAGCTAAACGAATTGCTTGGGGTAAATTTATAAACGCGGGACAAACATGCATTGCCCCTGATTATCTTTACGTTCATCATGAGGTTAAAGCAGATTTTGTTAAAGCAATCAAAAAATATATTTATGAGTTTTACGGGGAAGAATCTTTGTTAAATGAAGATTACGTGAAGATCGTCAATCGTCCTCACTTCGACCGAATATCAAGTTATTTAGATGAAGGTAACATTTTGGTAGGCGGACGTGTAGACTCTAACCAACTTAGAATTGAACCTACCGTCATGGACCAAGTAACGTGGACAGATCATGTGATGCAAGATGAAATTTTCGGACCTGTTCTTCCTATTCTGACTTATGATGAATTAGATGAAGTCATTAAACAAATAAGCGACCGTCCTAAACCGTTGGCTCTATATTATTTCGGTGAGAACGAAAAAGACCAGCAGCAAGTTACAGAAAGAATATCCTTTGGAGGTGGCTGCATTAACGATACGCTTTATCACATATTAAATCCTCACCTACCCTTTGGAGGAGTTGGAGAAAGTGGAATTGGTCATTACCATGGAAAAGCTAGTTTTGAAACATTTTCTCATGAAAAAAGCATCACTAAGCAAACCACTAAATTCGATCAAAAGTTCCGCTACCCAGGCTCTAAGCTCGGTTTAAAAGCTGTAAAAACGTTATTAGGATAAAATCAAAAAGCCCTCCTTCTAGTAGAGGGCTCCAGCTTGTGGAGAAACCCTTGGTTTTCCGCAAGCTTTTTTCTTGCCCCTCTACCTATCGCAAGCAATTAAGGTAAAAAAACTTACAGAATAAAGTTTCCCTATAAAAGAATCCTCATTTTGAGGGCTTCTATTCTTCAAATTCAGTTAAAAATTCTCCATATCCTTCTTTCTCTAATTCAGCTTTCGGGATAAACTTCAAGGCTGCGGAATTCATACAATAACGAAGTCCCGTTGGATCAGGTCCGTCATCAAATACGTGGCCTAAATGGGAATCAGCATGTTTACTTCTCACTTCTGTACGAACTCCAAAGAGGCCAGGATCCTCTTTTTCTACGATGTTGTCTTCAACTAGCGGTCTTACAAAACTGGGCCAGCCTGTACCCGACTCGTATTTATCATTTGAACTAAACAGCGGTTCACCAGAAATAATATCTACATATATTCCTTCCTCGTTCAAGTCCCAATATTCATTGTTATAAGCTTTTTCCGTTCCGTCTTTCTGAGTTACTTCGTATTGAATAGCCGTTAGTTGATCCTTCAATTCTTCTTGAGAATACGTTACTTGTTTTCCATCTTTTTCAAACATTACTTCTTCCTTTTTATCAACTTCTTTACCTCCTGCCATACGTTCAACGAAAGACGGAGTGAAGATTACAGCTAAAACTACAATAAAAATGAGAGCCATCACTATTTTGTACAATCGATACCCTCCTCTTATATAATAGTTATTATAATTTTATCACCTTATTTATTGTTAGTCATAAATGAGGATTAGCCCATAGAATGGAGGGAAATCATGGAAAAGAAAGAAATTGAAGAACGTGTGATACAAAAATATCGACAAGATGAAGATATGATGATTGTAATTTTTGCCCAGTGGTGCATCAATAACAATTTGGATCCTATACAAGTTTACGAAGAAGCATACCCGCATCAAAGTAAAAATGAGAAACTTAACGAGGCTATAGAAAAAACGGCACCAAAAAATGAATCAGAGCTTATTTCAAGTGACGCGCTATTAGAAATATTAGCCTTATTCGAAAACGATGATCTTGCCTTTAAGGTCGCTGAATATATCGAACAAAATCGCACAGAAAGTGATAAATAAAGCGTTTTCAATAAGGTTTTCCTCAACCTATTCATTTGACTATCCAAAAAATTCTGATAACATAATTAAAATATGAGTCACGGTCTACAAACCGTGGTAATCACAATGATTATACAGGATGGTGAAAGCGTGACACTACAAACAAAAAATAATGACCATACGACACCGTTACGACGGGACGTAAACTTACTAGGAAACATGCTTGGTGAGATTCTTGTCCACCATGGTGGAGAAGAATTACTTAACAAGGTGGAATCGATTCGCAAGCTTACAAAGGATTTAAGGGAAAACCGCGAATCTGATACTTATGAAAAGTTAAAACAAAAAATCTCAAATCTTGAACCCCCTATACGAGGACAAGTTATCCGTGCTTTCTCTATTTATTTTCACCTTGTCAATATTGCGGAACAAAACCACCGCATCCGCAGACGTCGTGAATATCAATTACGTGAGGATCATGGAGTACAGCCCTACTCCTTAGAAAGTGCTGTAACTAATCTTAAAGAAAATAACATTGAAAAAGATGTCATTCAAAACGTGTTAAATGAATTATCTCTAGAACTTATAATCACTGCACATCCAACAGAAGCAACAAAACGAACTGTATTGGAAATTCAAAAAAGAATTGCTAATATATTAATCAAGTTAGACCACCCTCAATTAACAAGCCACGAACGAGAAAACATTGAAGAAAGCTTGTTTAATGAAGTAACCGTATTATGGCAGACAGATGAACTACGCCACAGAAAACCAACGGTAATGGACGAAGTACGTAATGGTCTGTATTATTTTGATCAAACATTGTTCGATGTACTGCCCGACATTCATCAGGAACTGGAAAATCGCTTAGAAGAGGTCTATCCTGATGAAGATTGGACAGTGCCAAATTTCTTGCATTTTGGTTCCTGGATTGGCGGCGACCGTGATGGAAATCCGAATGTTACTCCCGAAGTTACGTGGTCTACTTTAGAAAGACAACGTAAATTAGTACTAAAAAAATATGATGCTGTGTTAGTTGAATTGATGAAACGGTTTAGTCATTCGACTACAAGAGTCAAGATAAGTGAAGACTTTTTGAATACGATTCGAAAAGAAGAGGAGACCATCCCTGAAGACAAACGCTGGCGGGTTGAGAGTGAAATTTACCGACGCAAGTTTGCCATTATTCTTGAGCGTTTGCGCCAAGTAGGAACATCAAGGGTTGGTTATGAAACAGCGGATGAATTACAAAAAGATTTAGAAGAAATTCAAGAAAACGTACATTACCATCATCCGACTAAACGCGAATTAAAAATGTTAAAGAAACTGATTAGACAAGTTAAGCTATTCGGCTTTCATTTAGCTACATTAGATATTCGTAACCACAGCGGCGAACACGAAACGGCCATAACCGAGCTGCTGCAAAAAGTTGATATTACTGAAAATTATGCTGAATTAAACGAACAAGAAAAAGTGGATTTACTTGGTCAAGTACTAAGGGATCCCCGCCCTATTTCCTTATTAAATGAAGATTATTCTGAAGAAACTCAAGAAATGCTTAAAGTTTTCCAACTCATTAGAGAAGCACATAAAGAGTTTGGCAAACGCTCCATTCAAGTTTACTTGATCAGCATGACAGAATCGGCCAGTGACCTACTGGAAGTTCTCCTTCTTGCAAAAGAAGCAGGAATTTACAGATTGCATGCGGATGGTAAAGTAGAGAGCAATTTAGACATTGCTCCTTTACTCGAGACTGTAGATGACTTAAAAGCCGGACCTGAGATCCTACAAACCCTATTTTCTATGGATGTGTATAAGAAACACTTAAACGCCCGCGGTAACGATCAGGAAATTATGCTGGGCTATTCCGATGGCAGTAAAGATGGTGGTACTCTAACGGCTAACTGGAGATTGTATAAAGCTCAACAAGAGATACACGAAATGGCTAAAGACTTTAACGTAGGACTTAAGTTTTTCCATGGCCGCGGTGGTTCTCTTGGTCGCGGCGGCGGTCCGCTAAACCGAAGCATTGCGTCACAGCCTGTAGAAACACTTGGAGATGGAGTAAAGATTACCGAGCAAGGTGAAGTGTTATCTTCTAGATACTTATTAACTGACATTGCTTATCGTAGTCTGGAACAAGGTGTTTCTACCCTTCTTGAAGGAGCGGCTCACGTTTCAAGAGAAACAGAACAAGCTACAAGCTGGGAGGAGCATTGGGAGCAGGTGATGGAGGATATCGCAAATGCTTCATTGGAAAAATATCAGTCGCTTGTATTTGCTGATAAAGACTTCTTAACTTATTTCAATGAAGTGACACCTCTACAAGAAATCAGTGAATTAAATATTGGATCACGTCCTATGAAACGTAAAGACAGTACAAAATTCGAAAACCTGCGTGCCATTCCGTGGGTCTTTGCTTGGACTCAAAACCGTCAGCTCCTCCCTGCCTGGTATGCAGCAGGTACCGGCCTTGCAGGATATGCGGATCAAAACGATCAAAATTTAACTCATTTAAAACAAATGTATCAAAACTGGCCATTTTTCCGGTCCACAATCGACAATTTACAAATGGCTCTTACAAAAGCGGATATGCCTACGGCTAAAGAATATTCAGCTCTTGTAAATGATCGGGAAATGGGTGAACGCATCTTCCAAAACATCGTTGATGAATATAATACAACTAAAGAGATTCTACTCAAGATTACAGGTGACAACGAGTTACTTGATCATCAACCGACTATTCAAGAATCTGTTCGTTTGCGCAACCCTTACGTGGATCCCTTAAACTTCTTACAAGTCGATTTGATCAAGGAACTTCGAGAACTTGATGAAACTGATGAAGAATTACTAACGGAAGTTTTGCTTACAATAAGCGGAATTGCTGCAGGACTTCGAAATACGGGTTAACGATTGTCCCGAGCTACTATAGCTCGGGATTTTTATTTGCCTATGCATAATTATAGTCTAGAGCATCACAATAGGGAGGAATTCATTTTATAGGAGGAATAAATATGGACCAACAACTGCCAAATAATAATCCACAGTCTTCTGCTAACCTTCCCACTTCTATGAGTCATGGAGGGCACGAATTGTTTGATGCTCATGAAGTGATTGCTTCCGTTATAAGCTTATTAGATCAATATCAATTATACGATCAGCACATGCAAGATGAGGAGCTTAAACAAATCGCTTCACGTCAGTCATCATTTTTAACAGAGTTGTATAACATTATGGTTGAATGCTTACAAACCGGAGCTAAACCATCCCAGTCGACTCACATTTACAAGATGGAACAAAATAATGATGTAACCTATGGTATGCAGCCCACTAAGCCTAAAAAGCCAAATGAGTCGATTAATGACCTATCCGATCAAGGCCTTTCCGCTTATATGCTTGGTCAAACGAAAGGCTTAGCTTCTTTAATGTCAATGACTGCATTAGAAATGACGAATCCAGTCTTAAGAAGAGTGATAGCCGATAGTGTTCCTAATCTCATTGAAATGAGTTACGAAGTGTTTCTGTACCAAAATAAACACGGGTACTATCAAGTCCCTCAACTGGCCCCTCAAGATATTGCTCAAATGACGAATAGTTATGCTCCAGCTCCAAACCAGGATTTACATTAAAAAAACAGCCAATTGGCTGTTTTTTTAAGTGTTGGTAGTATTTGAAGCAGCTACTGCCCCTACCATTCCTGCCATCATGGCAGCCTGCTGCGCTTGCATAATTGATTCTATGGTTGTAAATAATCCTGTGGCTGCAATACTTGAGTCCTTCAGACGATGACTAACCGACAAATTAACTGCCATTTTAAAATTTATGTCTTTATTCCATTTGAAGTGTTTAGATTGATCAAGATCTTTTTTAACTGCTTTAATGGTTTCTAACTCTTTGGTTCCTTCATTAAAAAGAGAAAGCAATCCGATTTCAGGGTAATGGACAGTTTTAGGTTTAATGGAAAGATGTTTCATTTGATCATAGATGTGGCCAGCCCTTTCAACTAAACGCTCGTTTTCGTGTTCTTCATCCAAAGATAAAATGTGACTTAAGAATTGAAGATCATTTCCTTTACGGAAAACATCCTGACTCAATTTCTTATAAAAAAATTCCACCCTATTTACGACATCCTTTACTTCTCCATCTGTTTTAGACAGAAGGAAAGCCAACGGATAATCTTCTTTTGCTGTCAGAAAAGGGTGTTCATTTTTCATTTCTTTATAAATAGTAAGCGCTCGATTCATTTGGTCATCTTCTGCTTGTAATCGTTCACCCGTTAGAATAATGAGAGCTGCAATATACGTAAAATTTCCTTTTTTAAACCCGTGCTCAACTAACTTATCGTACACATGATGCAACTTATCATACTTTTCTTTTGGGGCCTCTCCATGTACGTCTAAAAGAGCAGCCACTGTAAAGCGCAAATCTGACTTCAAAGGAGAAAAAAGCCCAGATTCTTTTTTTATATACTCGCACAGTTCCTTAAATTGCCGGGGAGAAAATCGCTGGTCATGCATAACATAAACAGAAGCCGCGAGCATGAGAACTTTTTTATCCGTCCACTTAAACTCCTCAGCCATGTCATAAAAGATTTGCTTATATTCTTTAATATTTGGCGCCAATTCATCCGCTTCCATTTGATCACGTCCTTATTTGAAGTTACTTTTATTTACGTCTTCTCTTTCAAAAAGTTTCAACGACTTTTTTGAAACAGCTTTTTATGAAATGATTATATCGAGTATTCTTAATACATGCCGCTATAGGTTCTTGCCACCTTTTTTCGGTAGGAGCATCTCTAATAAGCTTTTTCCTCAATAATAGCGATTAACAGAGCTTGATCATAAAAAAGCATGTAGTACAACGGATATACTACATGCTCTTTACATTTAAATGAATTTACTTTTTATGATTGGTTTTCTTCTTTACCACTTTCATCCGGTTGTGAATCTTCTTCCTTTGTTGATGAGACTTCTTCGAACGACTTGTTAGCCTCTGAACTAAAGTTATTTACGTGACCTCGAGATACATAGCTTTCAAGCATTGCTTTTAAGTCCATGCCTGTTGTTTCTTTCAAAGATTCCTGGATGCCCAACATCGTAGACGTTACACTATTCGCTACTTTAGCCGATCCGCCTTGAGAATTGGATCCTCCCATATCAATGACTCGCATGTCTTTAATTTGTGACAGCGGCGCTGAAACCTTCTCTGCGTAGTCAGGTAACACACCGATCAACATTTCCATGATCGCAGCTTCGCCATAATGTTCCATCGCTTTGGCCATACGCTCCTTCGATTCAGCCTCTGCCATACCACGCTGGCGGATGACCTCCGCTTCAGATTCACCCTTAATTCGCTCGGTATCTGCTTCGGCTTCCGCTCGCTTGGTTACTTCATAAGCTTGTGCATCGGCGATAGAGCGTCTACGTTTGTTTTCTTCTTCTTCCAGCTCAACGGCTCGCTGCTTCTCTATGTATTTCACCTTCAGCTCTTCTTCTTTAATTTGCTGAGCAAGTTTTTGTCTTTCAAGTTCGCCTGCTTGATCAGCTTTTGCTTTAGCACGGTTTGTTTCTTTTTGAAATTCAGCTTCTTTAATTTCTTTTTCATTTGTAGATTCAGCTACAGCAGTGAGACGGCGGTTTTCTTCATCTTTTGCTTCCTGATCATTTTTTGCATGATAAATGCGAGTTTCTTTTGTTGCATCAGATTCCGCCATATTTGCTTTTTTCTGCACTTCAGCAATATGAGGGCGACCTAGTGCGTCTATGTAACCATTCTCTTGATCCACATCTTCTACGTCATTTAAAGCAAACGACGTAATTTCAAAACCCATTCCCTTTAAATCCGACTCGGCAATTTTCTTCACTTGTGTATTTACTTCTTTGAAATCGTTATAAATTTTTTCGATTGGAAGTGAAGCAATAATTGAACGAAGGTGACCGTTCAACACATCTTTCAATTCAGATTCCCGTTCATTCTGCTTCTTCCCTAAAAATTTCTCAGCAAAATTCGCCATAATTTCCAGTTCGCTCCCGATACTAATGACCGCAGTACTTGCTACACGTACGGGAATTCCCTCTTTCGTATATGCTTTTTCTGAGTTTACTTGCAGTTGAAAAGAAGTCAAATCGATCGGTGTAGCCGTTTGGAACATACGTAAGCGATATCCTCCACCTCGAATGATCTTAACGGAACGACCGTTATCATCTTCAAATACGTTTTTTTCTTTTTCGGGATCACCAAGCTTTGGCCCTGTTACAATTAATGCTTCATTTGAGCTTGCTGTTTTGTAACGCAATCGAAAAATGACAAAGGTGATGATTCCCCCTGCGAGGGCCACCACTCCTAAGATCATTAAAATAATTACGGATAAAGTACTTTCTAGCATTTTTTAACCCCTCCTCTTTTTACTTTCCATTTCACTGAAATGGATACTATATTACATAACGATGACAACCTTACAAAAGTTTCACTACTTTTGTAATTTCTTCTATAAAAACAGAAAAATCCCCCTCAAACATGAGGAAGATTTATAATGCTTCCATATAACGCTGATAATAAGCCTCCACGTTGTTAAGCAGAAGCAGTTCAGTATAAATATAGCTTTTCATATTAAAATCATTAAAATCAATATTCGTCAGCTCTTGAATTTGTTTGATTCGATAATTAAGCGTGTTAGGATGTATATACAATTGAGTGGCTGTTTGTTTCCCTTTGCCATTATTAGCAAGGTAGACTTCTAATGTACGTAATAGATTGGTTTGTTTTTCTGTGTCATTTTGAATTAGTTTAAGCAGATCCTCGCTGTAATAATCTTCTGAACTATTTTTTTCATAAAGAGCAGCAAGATAGCGGTAAATGCCCAGCTTAGCAAACTCACGGGGCATTGACTCAGGTCGAGGTGTGATAAAGTTTGCTGTTTCAATGACTTCTAAGGCTTCTAAAAAGCTTTTTCTTAAATTGTATAGAGTCGTATACTCTTTTCCTACTCCTATGAGAAAATGATAAAATTCTTTTTCCCCTGTCTCATATTTAACATCATCAGTTAATCTCCTCGCAATTTCGCGTGAAGAAAATTCCTCTTCTGTTGTTCCTAGAACCACGATAATGATCTGAAACTCTGTTTTCAAATATTGCAGTTGTTTTCGTTCTGGAGATTGTTGAATAACCTTTTCTAAATAATCAAGCATGTATTTATGCTTCGGTGTTGTGATGGAAAAGACAGCCACTGAAAATCGCTCTGGCAAGGGAAGCTTGGCCAAAGATGCATCGTGACGAATCTGACTCTCACTGCCATACTCGTGATGAAGCATTTTCCAAATAAGTTCTTCCTTACGCCCTTCTTTCGCATTAGCCTTGGCATAAACATCATAAATTAACTTTCCTATATGAGGCGTAATCTCTTCTAAAAATGTAAGCTCGTCATCTTTTAATAATCGATCAGATTCTTGCACCCAAACATATCCCATCGTATGTCCAAGATGCTTGGCGGAAATGACGATTCGTTGATGAAAACCAAGTTCTTCAATCGGCTGAACCCTAATGGGGTCAGGTCTCTTTTCTAACCTTTGAACAATCCCTTCTTTTTTAAGACGGTCAATAATAAAGATTGGGCACTTTTTGGAAAGGATCGTTTTTTGTTGTGTTTGATCAAACTCATCAAAAGAAGAGCTGTAAGAAATCAGTTCAAAGTTTTTATTTTCTATAATCACGGGTTTTTTTAATCTTGAACTAATAAGCTCTGTAGCTTTGTGTACATCGTCTACTTGAAAAATCAACTCTTTTACTTCCATAAAAATCCATACCTTTCCAAGGCGTCACTTTGTGACTAGTTACCCATTATTATAGCGATTAATGATGGAAAGAAAAAGAAAAAAAGCTCTCCAGTTATGGAGAGCTTCTTAACCCCTGTCTCTTAATACATTTCAGAGATAGTTTTTGCTTGCATGTGAAGGGCAAGATAATCTGGTCCGCCAGCTTTAGAGTCGGTGCCGGACATCTTAAATCCGCCGAATGGCTGGTATCCTACAATGGCGCCCGTACAGTTACGGTTAAAGTAAAGGTTACCGACATGGAAATCACGTTTCGCTTTTTCTAGGTGATCACGATTGTCAGAAATGACAGCACCCGTTAAACCATATTCTGTGTTGTTGGCAATCTCAATAGCTTCGTCAAAGTTTTTAGCTTTTGTAAAACATACAACCGGTCCAAAAATTTCTTCTTGCTGCATGCGGGATTTAGGTGCCAAGTCAGCAAACACTGTTGGTTCGATAAAATACCCTTTAGAATTGTCTCCTTTTCCTCCTGTAACTAGTCTTCCTTCTTCTTTACCAACTTCAATATAGCTCATTACTTTATCATAGGCTCCTTGATCTACTACAGGACCCATATACACATTTTCTTCTGTCGCATTTCCAACAGTTAATTTTTCTGTTCTCTCTTTGACCATTTCAAGCAGCTCATCGTAAACGTCTTCATGCACCACTGCACGGGAACCGGAAGAACACTTCTGACCAGAAAATCCAAAAGCAGATACGACGATGGCTTCAGCTGCAGTTTCAAGGTTAGCTTTGTTATCAACTACTACAGTATCTTTCCCACCCATTTCAGCGATGACTTGCTTAATGTGAGTCTGTCCTTCTTTAATGTCTGCCGCTCGCTTAAGAATACGCGTTCCGACGTCGCGGGAGCCAGTAAATGAGATTAAGGCCGTTTTTGGATGATCCACTAAATAATCTCCAACTTCTCCTCCGCTTCCAGGTACAAAGTTTAGTACACCCTTAGGAAGTCCCGCTTCTTCTAAGACTTCAACAAACTTTGCTGCAATAACCGGACTATTACTGGCCGGTTTCATAACAACTGTGCTTCCTGTGACTAGTGGGGCAACTGTTGTTCCAGCCATAATAGCAAATGCCAGGTTCCAAGGTGGAATAACAACAGCTACACCAGTAGAGGTGTATATATAACGGTTTTGCTCACCGTCACGGCTTTCAATAGGTTTGCCATCTTTTAGTTCAATCATTTGACGACCATAGTATTCAAGGAAGTCTATTGCTTCAGCAGTATCAGCATCGGCTTCTTTCCAAGGCTTTCCTACTTCATAAACAAGATAAGCTGAGAATTCATGCTTACGACGGCGAATAATACTTGCTGCACGGAATAGTAGTTCGGCACGTGCACGCTCATCCCATTTTCTCCAATCTTCAAATGCAGTGGCAGCTGCTTGAATGGCTTTTTCAGCTATCTCTTGGTTTGCTTTTGAAACTGTTCCGACTACTTCTTTTGTATTAGCCGGATTAGTAGAAACAATTTCTTGATCGGTACGAATTCTTTCCCCATCAACGAGAAGATCGTGTTTTTGACCAAGTTCTTGCTTTACTTGCTTGAGCGCCTCTTCGAAAGCCTTCTTATTTTCCTCAATTGTAAAATCTGTAAACGGTTCATGCTTATAAGGTGTAACCATAGTTTTATTCCCCTTTCCAATTTTAAAATTTATTTACTAAAAATACCTTTAATAGCAAAAGCAACATTTGCCGGCCGTTCAGCCAAGCGTCTCATAAAATAACCGTACCAATCTTCTCCATAAGGCAGATAAACACGTACAGTATATCCTTCTTTCACAAGCTGCTTTTGAGTTTCATTGCGCATTCCATAAAGCATTTGAAACTCAAATTGATCTTTAGAGAGAGACATCTCTCGTTCAAGCTGTTTCGTATAATTGATGATCGCATCATCATGACTAGCTATCGCCGTATAATGCCCATTCTTTAAATTTTTCTTAATTAAGTGTTTTAAATTAGAATCGACCATTTCTTTGTCAATAAATGCTACTTTTCCAGATTCTTTGTAGGCGCCTTTCACAAGTCTTAAATATGGGTCGACGGAATGAAGTTCCTCAATGTCACAATCTGAACGATAAAGGTACGATTGAATAACTGTACCTAAATTTGAATAATCTTTTTTTAAAGATTTATAAATTTCTAAAGTGGACTCACACCTCGATGAGTCTTCCATATCAATTGTAACCGTTACCTCACGTGCTTGAGCCTCTTTGAGGATTTTCTCCATATTTTCGATTACTAATTGATGACTGATATCGAGACCTAAAGAAGTTAGCTTTAAAGAGATCTCTGACTGCAGTTGGTTTTCAGCAATCAATTGAACCGCTTCTACACATTCTTCAGCACGGTTACGAGCCTCTTCTTCTGAAGTAACAAATTCACCTAAATGATCAACCGTCACTTGCAATCCATCATGGTTAAGCTGTTCTATAATTGGTATTGCCTGACTAAATGTTTCTCCTCCTACAATCTTGTCAGCCCCAAATCTTGATCCAAATCGCTTCGCTAAACGATCTAAGACTTTGTTGTTGGAAAGGTATAAGAAAAAATTCTTACTTATGGCTTCCAAGATCACCACACCCTTTCTATCATGCATTTAAAACCATGTGGATCTATTCAATAGATTTTTTAGTATTTGATCTATTAAGAAAATTATAACGATTAATGTCAGTTGGTGACAACGTGGATATACCACAAACTTAAGCCTTTTCAATTGTGGTCCATGCACAACTTGTGAAAAGTCAAATAAAAAACTCGTCATTTCCCCTTTTAGAAAATGACGAGTTCATTCATAATTCTTACCCTGTTATATCTCTTCTTCTGTATCCAACAAACCCTGCCGCTGCAACTAATAATGCAAGTACGATTAATATAATGACATGAATAAAGGACATGTCTTCAACTGGGAGTTTAGGGATATGAGCGTAAGGTGATAAATTCAACACCCATTCCGGGAACTGAAATAAACCTCCTAAATACACGGCTATAAAAGAGAATCCTAAATACAACCAAGTCAAAACGGACCAGGAAGGTTTGAATCCTACAAAAAGCACAGCCAACCCAATCATGCACCACATAGCAGGTAAATAGACAATTGCAGCTTGATAAAAAGTCAATAATGTAATTTCATTGTTCATGACTGTGGTGCCTACACTCCCCATACCTAAAGCAGCGAAGGAAAGCATGAAGAAACCTACGACTAAAGATACTAGAAAATAACTTCCTGCTAATTGATAGCGAGAAATTGATTGACTTAAAAATGAGTCCATTCGATTTTTTATTTCTTCCCCCTTAAGTCTAAATAGGATCATTAAAGGAGGAATGGTAGCGATCATAGCAATCACTGACATTAACATTGTAATGAATTGCTCTGTTAAAGAAACACCAGATATAGGTTGTAACAGCTCTTCCATCATATCTATTTCTTCAAAAAAAGAATCAAGGTCACCGAGCACAGACCCATAAGAAGCACCAAGCACAAACATACCGATTGCCCAAGAAATAATAGCTGTCCGTTGGAGCCTGACTACTAACCCTACTGGCCCCTGCAGAAATGGGGAAGCATGTTTTCTCCCTGGTTTTGAAGGCAAAAAGCCAGCCTGTAAATCACGAATGCTGCTAAGATAAAATGCAACCGCGAACAGAACAATAGAAACCATTAATAATAGTAAAAGCGGCCACCAAATGTTAGTTACATATGTTTCAGTACGAGTTACCCAGCCAAACGGAGAAAACCATGATAGGGTTTCGTTACTTACATCCCCAATAGCACGTACAAGATACGCGATTCCAAGAACAATCATAGATAGACCGACTGTTCCTCGCGATGATTCAGACAGTTGAGCAAACAGGGCTGTTACAGCAGTGAAAAAAATGCCTGTTGCTCCCATGACTGCCCCGTACAATAGCGAACCTTCCAAATCTATACTATCTACTCCAGAAGCAAACAATCCAACAGCTAATAACATGGCTAGAAGCACATTCACACCAAACAATACAATAACCGAAGCTAATAAAGTAGATAGTCTTCCCGATGGAAGCGAACGAATGAGCTCGATCCGCCCTTCCTCTTCATCGCCACGTGTATGGCGGGCTATTAGTAGAATACTCATTATTCCTACAGTGACACTGCTTAGAAGTAACATTTGGTGGGCCATCATCGCACCGATCGTGTAATTGTCTAATCCATACCCTATACCTACCATAGCCGTCATCGCCGGATTCAACATTGTTTCAGCCATAGATAACCTTTCTTGCTCAGTTCCATATAAACTTGTAAATGATAGCACGACTAATAATGTAAAAGCGACAATGGAAATTATCCAAATTGGTATACGAATACGATCTCGTCGAATAACAAAAAAAGTTAAAACCTTCGTCTGTGCAAGAGACTTCCGTAACATTAGGATACACCTCCTCTTTCGGATGAATCCTCCATTCCCTCATAATGACGCATAAATAAATCTTCTAATGTCGGCGGCGCACTTTCCAGTTTTATGACTCCGTACTGAGCGATATGGGCGATCACATGCTCCAACTCTTCTGTATCCACTTGAAAACGAAGGGTGTTTCCTTCAGCTTCGTGCTCATGCACACCTTTCAAATGATGTAACCCTGCTATTGTATTCCTCGTTTCTACTAATAAATTTGTTCTCGTTAAATGCCTTAATTCTTGTAACGTACCAGTTTCAATAATCTTCCCCTGGCGAATAATACCGATACGATCACATAATTTTTCTACTTCTGAAAGAATATGGCTTGAAAGTAACACACTTTTCCCTTTTTCTTTTACTTCTAGAACACACTCTTGAAATACTCGTTCCATTAAAGGGTCCAGGCCAGAGGTAGGTTCATCTAAAATATATAAATCAGCATCAGATGCAAAGGCGGCTATGAGAGCTACTTTTTGGCGGTTCCCCTTAGAGTACGTTCTGCACTTTTTGGTAGGATCCAAATCAAACCTTTTCATAAGTTCTTCACGATAATTGCTTTGTTTATTTCCTCGTAGTTTCATAAACAAATCTATGACTTCGCCACCTGTTAAGTTCGGCCACAGGTTGACATCTCCGGGTACATAAGCAATGCGTTTATGAATCTCTACTGCGTCTCTCCAAGCGTCTTGACCAAAAATCTCAGCGCTTCCCTCTGTTGCTTTCAAAATGCCAAGCAGCACTCGTATAGCCGTCGATTTTCCCGCCCCGTTTGGCCCAATGAACCCATAAACTTCTCCTTTTTTCACTTCAATATTTACAGCATCAAGCGCTTTAAAGTCACCATACTTTTTCGTTAAATGATTCGTTTTTAGAACTGACATTTTAAATCACCCCTTTTTTATAAAAACTCGTTCTTAACACTTCTAAATATTCGTTAAATTCCTCCCAATATTTATCCATATTCAGGGTCGTTATATTTTCATCTTTTAACTTAGCTTTAATATGTTCCTGGTAACCGTCTATAGACCATTGAATAAGTTGAAAGGCCTTCTCTCTGTCAATGTCATCGCGAAACAACGAATAGTCTATATTCTCATATAGCTTTGCAAATCCTTGCCTTTGCAGTTCTATATATTTCGGCTTTAACCCCTCTGGCAGCTGTTCTTCACCATTTACTAAAACATTGCCTATAAAGTTAAAAACATGCGGAAACTCTCTGAACGCTTGCATTTTAATGATTGTTGTTTTTCTAAACCTTTCAATAAGATCTCTTTCTTCTCCATCAATATGCACGAGGTACTTTTCCTTTATAAAGTCAAAACTATATTCAACGAGATAACGATATAATGCTTTTTTATTCTTAAAATAATAAAACAACATGCCTTTTCCTATTTGTGCCTCTTTAACTACGGCATTCGTTGAAGCTTGTTCATATGAATTCTCCGCAAATACTTTAAAAGCGGCATTTAAAATTCTGTTTTTCTTTTCTTCTTCTAAACTCTCAAACTTATGAGTAATGGAAATTACCCCCTTCAGGATCCGTAGACCAATGTGGTCCATTACATTATATTCCTTTCGACCAGTATGGTCAATAATAATTTTATGCAAAGCTTTTAACTTAATATGTATAAGTACAGCCATTAAAAAACCGCCATATCCACGGCGGTTTACAACTTTTTCATATTAAATTGGGCATTAAGCTGACCTTGAATCAATTGGTCTCGTACTTCACGTTTTTTATTGTCGTTTAATAATTCTTGTTTGATTTCATAGGTTTGGATTCCTTCCTCCCGTTTATCTGCAATTTCCATCAATAATTCGATATCAGAGAAGGAATATTTTCTTGTTCCTCGCTCCGTTCGTTCTGGAAAAATCAGGCCCCGTGATTCATAATAACGAATCATTCGGCACGTCAAACCTGTGATTTCATTCACAATTCCAATTGTAATGACTTTCTTATCCTTATAAGAAGACATAATTAACTCCTTTAATCAACAAAGTTATTTAATTGAAGTATCCCGCCTACAGAAGCTGGTGATGATCCATAATTATTTTAAGCTGACTAACAGTAAGTGTACATTCATCCTTAGCTGAATCATCTAACAATTTAGCTTCTATAAGTTTATTAATATAATACTGTTTCATTTCATAAACGGCATTTCTTAACTGATTAGGTTCTGAAATATCCATAATCCAATTATACTCATCTCTCGCCTTATAACTTTTAGACTGTTCCATTTAACTATTCCTCCCTTAATTAAAAACTTCTTATTGTAAACAGGACTAGGACGAAATGGAAAATGATTTCACAAAACTAACTAGCTGCTCCCCTTTTCTGTTTCGTTAGTATAAGGATAGATGAAAAATAATTGTTTGTCAGTTGTTATGTAAGAAAATCTAACATTAAACCCACCACATTCCGCCGCTCATGTAAGGAATAATAACATAGGTCTATAAAAAAAACACAACTCAATAAATTGAGTTGTGTTTTTTACTTATTAATATCCGTCAATAACTTTATCTAGCTTACCCGTTTCTGGATCAATAATGAGGCCATGAACAGGAACACCTTCGGGCAATAAAGGATGATTATTAACAGTGGAAACACTCTGTTTCACACTATCTTCTACACTGCTAAAGCCTTGCAAGAATTGCTCTAACTCAACACCTGAATAATTTAACGTATTTAATGTTTCTTTTTGAATTCCTCGATCTTTCATTTTATTCATAATGCTCTCCGACTCTAAACTGGCCATTCCACAATCGTAATGACCAACAACGCAAACCTCTTCTGCACCTAGTTCGTAAATCGCTACAAGAATACTTCTCATAATGCTGCCAAATGGATGAGAAACCACTGCACCAGCGGTTTTGACGATTTTTACGTCACCATTTCTTACATTCATCGCTTTAGGAAGTAATTCTACTAATCTCGTATCCATACAAGAAACAATCACAAGTTTCTTATTAGGGAGTTTTCCACGCTGATACTTTTCATAGGCTTTACTATCCACAAACTGTTCGTTATGAGCCAAAATTTCTTCAAGTAACTTCATCTTATCTACTCCTACTCTCTCATTATTTCTTTTTATACTATATTAGCGTTCTTTCAGCCTGTTGAAAAGTGTTCTGCCTTTTTAATTTTAAAAATTGCATCTATTTTTAAAAATATAGGTCTTTCTCAACGTTTTACAAATATAAACAAGGGAACATGTACCATATGTGCAATTTTAACCCTTAAGAGCTGATGTTTATTCATAGCAAAAATCCAATAGTGTACCTTGCTGTATAACTTATGAAGGAGGAGTATGATGAGTAAAATTCATTTAATCCCTTATGAAATTGACGAAATTATCGAGGTTTCCTCTGAAACACCTGAGGGTGTAAAAATGATTCAAGCTCCTGATGTATGGGAAAAAACCGAGCAGGGAAAAGGAAACGTAATTGCAGTCATCGATACGGGCTGTCAGATTGATCACCCTGATTTAAAGGACCGCATTGTTGGAGGAAAGAATTTTACTACCGACGACAATGGGGATGAAGAAAATTATGATGATAATAATGGTCACGGAACCCATGTAGCCGGTACAATTGCTGCTTCTTCAGCTAATGAAGAAGGTATATACGGTGTGGCACCTGCTGCCAATATTTTAGTGGTTAAAGTGCTAAGCGAGGATGGAAGCGGTGACTATCAATGGATTATTGATGGAATACATTACGCCATAGACTGGGAAGGTGAAAATGGCGAAAAAGTAAGGGCGATCTCCATGTCCCTTGGCGGACCTACTGATGTACCTGAACTTTACGAAGCGGTCAAGAGAGCCGTTGATGAGGGAATACCTGTCGTTTGTGCGGCGGGAAATGAGGGAGACGACCGTCATGATACAGATGAGCTCGCTTATCCAGGTTCGTACAATGAAGTCATTCAAGTTGGTGCGATAAATTTTAATAAAGAAATTGCTCCATTCAGTAACACAAATGATGAAATTGACCTCGTAGCACCGGGCGTAAACATACTATCTACTTATTTAGACAGCAAATATGCAAAGTTATCAGGCACCTCTATGGCTACTCCTCACGTTTCCGGGGCATTGGCATTAATAACGAAGATAGCTGAGGAGCAGTTTGACAGGAGGTTAACTGAGGCAGAACTTTACGCACAGCTTGTTAGACGTACGATTCCCCTTGGTTACCCAAAATCTGCGGAAGGAAATGGTTTACTCGCCCTGGCTATCTTAGATCAGTTCGAACAATTATTTACAACCTTTACTACTCCATATAACTTACCGAGTCGAAAAAGAAAAGTCACTGCCTCAAGAAAATCCTAAAATATAAAGCCACCTGTTTTAGAAAAAACAGGTGGCTATTTTTTATAATCATCTAAGAAATCTTTTTGGAAACTTGTGGTGACCTTTGCTTCTTCGTTGTTTTTTAAAGAGCGAAACGTATCTTCCCCATATTTCTCAGTTAAACTCTCCATGACTTTATAAAGCTTTTCTTTACTCGCATACTGCTCATAACTAAATATGTCCAGCTGCTGAGTCACTTCAGATTTTTCAGCTAAGTCTTGAGCTGTAATGCCTAACAGTCTAACGGGCATTTGATTCCAATGTTCGTCAAATAACTGCATAGAGACTTGAAAGAGATCATCTCCCGTTTCTAAAAAATCCAATTGCTGTTTACTGCGTGTTATCGTTTTTCGATCATGGTAACGAATCGTGATTTGCACATTTTTAGCAACGACGCTTTTATTTTTCATTCGTGCCTCAACCTTATTAGCCAGTTGTCTAAATATTCGACGTATTTCAATATCATCCGTTGTGTCTTGAGCTAGTGTAGTAGACGTACCTATACTTTTAAACTCGTGGACTGCTTCTGGGTCAACAGGCCGCTCATCAATTCCATTTGCTCTATTTTGCAACCTTTCGCCATTTACTCCTAAAAGCTGTTTCAATTCAAAAGTAGAATGATGCGCAAGATCTCCTATGGTATAAATCTTTATTTTTCTTAACTTCTCAGCTGTCTTTTCTCCAACCCCATACATTTCTTCAATGGGCAAAACCCATAACTGTTTCGGTAAATCCCGTTTACGTAATACTGTAATCCCCATAGGTTTCTTCATATCTGACGCCATTTTAGCTAAGAATTTGTTAGGCGCAACCCCTATACTGCAGGGTAGATCTAACTCTTCTTTAATTCTTGTTTGTATTTTATCTGCAATTTCAAGGGGAGACCCTTGAGCTTCACAGCCAGTAATATCAAGGTAACCTTCATCAATAGAAACAGGCTGCACGAGATCGGTCACGTCAGCTAAAATTTTAAACATTTCTTTAGAAGCTGTTCGATATCGTTCAAACGTAGGACGCATAACGATCAAATCAGGGCAAAGACGCTTTGCTTCTCCAACAGGCATTGTCGTTTTAACGCCATATTTTCTTGCTTCATAACTACTCGTAACAACGATCCCTCGACGCTCTTCTGGATTCCCTGCAATGGCTAAAGGTTTACCTTTTAATGCAGGGTTAAAAGCCGTTTCAACGGAAGCATAGAAGCTGTTCATATCAACGTGAAAAATGACGCGGCCGCTTTTTGGATACCACTTCGACATAGTGATCCTTCCTTTTTTCGAACGGTTGTTCTCACATTATACCATAAAAACAGCCATGTATTTGACATGGCTGTTCTTTGTTTTATTGTTCAGAAGCCTCAACTATAATTGAGGTAATGAATTCTGCAACTTTTTCGAGTTCAGCTACAGGGATTCGTTCATTGGTCGTATGAATTTCTTCATAACCTACAGCTAAGTTTACAGTAGGAATGCCAAATCCAGCGATTATATTAGCATCGCTTCCTCCACCGCTCGTTAACAGCTCACTTTCGCGGCCAATTTTTGCTGCCGCTGCTCGCGCAACCTCTACGACTTGATCTCCTTCAGCGTGCTTAAACCCGGGATACATAACTTCTACATCAAGCTCAACTTCACCGCCCATTTCTTCAGCCGTTTCAGTAAAAGCTTGTTTCATCTTTTCAACTTGCTTTTCCATTTTTTCAGGCACTAAAGAACGAGCTTCTGCTAAGATTTCGACGTAATCACAAACTATATTCGTTTGCTTTCCACCTTCAAATCTGCCAATGTTTGCCGTGGTTTCCTCATCAATCCGTCCAAGCGGCATTTTCGCCACAGCTTTAGAAGCAAGCGTGATAGCTGACACTCCTTTTTCAGGAGCTACACCAGCATGGGCGGTTTTCCCTTTTACTTTCGCTAAAATTTTAGCTTGAGTAGGAGCAGCTACAATGATGTTTCCAACTTGGCCGTCACTGTCTATGGCATAGCCATACTTGGCTTTTAAGTGCCTGGCCTCTAGTGCTTTTGCACCAACAAGGCCACTTTCTTCCCCCACTGTAATAATAAATTGAAGATCTCCGTGGTCGATGTTTTGTTCTTTAAGACTTCTGACCGCTTCCAGAATAGCTGCAATCCCAGCTTTATCATCCGCACCAAGAATGGTTGTTCCATCTGTAATTACATACCCATTTTCTACAGAAGGTTTAATGTTATTGCCAGGTACCACTGTATCCATATGAGATGTAAAATAAATCGTATCTGCACTTTGGTTAGAGCCCTGTAAATTACATATTAAATTTCCCGCACCATGACCGGTTTTCTCTTTCGCATCATCTTCTATGACTTCAAGTCCTAACTGGGTAAATTTATCTTTTAAAACTTCAGCTATTTCAGCTTCCTCTTTTGTTTCAGAGTCAACTTGCACCAACTCTAAAAATTCATCTAATAGTCGTTGCTTGTTAATCGTTACCATAAAACCAAAACCCCTCTCTATGTAAACATACTACCCTCTGTACGCTAGCCGAACGATCATAGCATGTCAATTAAAGTGGTATGTTTCCATGTTTTTTATATGGACGATCTTCGTGTTTATTTCTCAACATATCCAAAGCTTTAATCAGAGTAAGTCGCGTCTCTCGAGGATCAATAACGTCATCAATCATCCCAAGCCCTGCAGCGACATAAGGATTAGCAAACTTTTCACGATATTCGTTGATTTTATTTTGCCTTGTCTCTTCTGGTGCTTCACTTTCCTGAATCTCCTTAGCAAAAATGATATTCGCTGCTCCTTCAGGTCCCATTACAGCGATTTCAGCATTAGGCCAGGCATAAACAAGGTCAGCTCCTATGGACTTGCTGTTTAAAGCTACATAAGCGCCTCCATATGCTTTTCTTGTTATCACGGTAAGTTTAGGAACAGTGGCTTCTGAATAGGCATATAGAATCTTTGCACCGTGACGTATGATACCGCCATGCTCCTGCTTTATACCAGGGAAAAATCCAGTTACATCCTCAAAAGTAATTAACGGAATGTTAAAAGAGTCGCAGAATCGAATAAATCGAGCCGCCTTGTCGCTTGAATCAATGTCTAATCCGCCGGCCATATATTTGGGTTGATTACAAATGAGACCTACACTTTCACCCTTCAATCTTCCAAATCCTACTACAATATTTTTAGCAAAATCTGAATGTATTTCAAAAAAAGAACCCTCATCTACAACCTCGTCTATAATAGTACGCACATCATAAGGACGAATCGGATCAAAAGGAATCTTATCTGTTAAATCAGGGCGGTAATCATCTGATTCATCTACTTCAAGTATAGGTGGCTTTTCTTTACTGTTCTGGGGTAAATACTGAACTAACTGACGTACTGCGTCTAACGCTTCTGCTTCATTTTCTGCTTTAATATGAGCATTTCCACTGAGCGAATTATGTACGTCCGCTCCACCCAAGTCTTCTGAAGATATTTTTTCTCCGGTTACTGTTTCAATAACTTTAGGACCCGTAATAAACATTTGCGAAGATTTTTCCACCATAATAACGAAGTCTGTAATGGCTGGAGAGTACACAGCTCCACCAGCACAAGGACCCATAATGACACTTATTTGAGGAATAACTCCTGAATATATAGAATTGCGATAGAAAACTTGTCCGTATCCGTCTAAAGAGGACACACCTTCTTGAATCCTAGCTCCGCCTGAATCATTCAATCCAATAAATGGCGTACCATTTTTCACTGCCAAATCCATTACCGCAGCAATCTTTTTCGCGTGCATTTCACCTAATGCTCCGCCAAAAACGGTAAAATCCTGTGCAAATAAATAAATCGGCTTTCCATGAATTTTTCCGTACCCTGTTACTACACCTTCTCCGGGAGCTTCTTTTCCGTTCATCCCGAAATCATTATGCCGATGTTCAATAAATGGATTCAACTCTACAAAGGAGCCTTCGTCTACTAAGTAATCGATTCGTTCCCTTGCTGTCCACTTGCCTTTTTCATGTTGTTTATCAATACGTTCGTCACCGCCGCCTAATTGAACTTGCCGGCGCTTATCATAGAGTTCATTAATTTTATCGTAAATATCCATTTCAATCAGTCCTCCTGGTTCGGTTGACAAAGTTCATACATAACGCCTTTCGCAGCTTTTGGATGCAGAAAAGCAATTTGACTTTGGTGGGCTCCTTCTTTAGGCTCGTTATGAATTAAGGCAACGCCCTCATCTATATATTGTTGCAATCTATGCGAAATATCATCCACTTCTAGTGCAATGTGGTGAATGCCTTCTCCTTTTTTTGAAATAAATTGATGAATGGGAGAATCATCGCTGGTAGGCTCAAGTAATTCAATCTTTGTATCTCCTATAGGAAAAAATGCCACACGGACCTTTTCTGAACTTACCTCTTCAACAGCTTCTAATGAAAGACCTAATGTATTTTGGTAAAAAGGCAGTGCCATCTCTAAGCTTTCCACGGCTATTCCTATATGAGCAATTTTCTTAGGTGGTTCTATCGTATCATGATTCATTAACTGTTTAATATAAACAGCTATGGCATCCGTTGGTGCTCCGCTAGTGAAAATCTTAGCGACCCCTTTTTCCTCAAGATAAGGAATATCCTCTGCTGGAATGACTCCCCCTCCAATAACTGGGATGTCTGCTGCCTGCTCATCGGCCAAAGCTTCTACTACTTTAGGAAATAAAGATTTATGGGCTCCTGATAATGAAGACAGACCGACTACATCTACGTCTTCCTGAACAGCTGCTCTTGCAATCTGCACAGGGGACTGTCTTAATCCAGTATAAATAACTTCCATCCCATGGTCTCTTAATGCTTGGGCAATAATTAAAGCTCCTCGATCATGGCCATCTAAACCCGGCTTAGCGATTAATACACGAATAGGTTTCATCATTATGTCATCCTTCCTACATTGCCGTATATTCTCCAAATTCGGCTCTGAGTACGTTCGCAATTTCTCCTACAGTGGCATAAGCTTTCACTGATTCGACGATATGAGGCATTACGTTATCGTTAGTATTGGCTGCTTTTCTTAGCAACTCTAAACATTTATCTACTTTTTGTTGATCTCTAGTCACCCGTACTTGCTGAGTTCGATTGATTTGATTTTCTTCTAATTTTTCATCTACTCTTAATAAATCTGGATTGATTTCTTCATCCACTTTATATTCATTTAACCCAACGATTATATCTTCTTTCGATTCAATTCTCTTTTGGGCGTCATAAGCCGTTTGATGAATCTCACGCTGCATATATCCTTCTTCCACAGCTTGAACCGCCCCGCCCATTTCAGATATGCGGGTTAAGTACTCATTTACTTGTTCTTCAATCTTATCTGTTAGCGCTTCCACATAATAGGATCCTGCAAGAGGGTCAATTGTATCAGCCACACCGCTTTCCTGTGCGATAATCTGCTGCGTTCGAAGCGCGATTCGAGCAGAGTCTTCAGTTGGAAGAGCGAGTGCTTCATCCTTAGAATTCGTGTGTAAACTTTGCGTACCGCCCATTACAGCTGCTAGAGCTTGAAGGGTGACCCTGACGATATTATTATCTGGCTGCTGGGCTGTTAATGTACTACCGCCCGTTTGGGTGTGAAACCGCATCTTCCAGCTTTTAGGATCCTCAGCTTGGTAATGCTCCTTCATAATCTTAGCCCATATTCTTCTTGCCGCACGGTATTTTGCTGCTTCTTCAAAAAATTGATTATGAGCATTGAAGAAGAAAGCTAAACGTGGAGCAAACTGATCCACTTTTAATCCAGCTTCAATGGCGGCATCTACATAGGCGATTCCATTTGCAATCGTAAAAGCTACCTCTTGGACCGCCGTTGAACCAGCTTCTCTAATGTGATAGCC
Source organism: Halobacillus andaensis (assembly GCF_014636475.1). Classification (GTDB taxonomy): domain Bacteria; phylum Bacillota; class Bacilli; order Bacillales; family Halobacillaceae; genus Halobacillus_A; species Halobacillus_A andaensis. The sequence goes on along the minus strand of NZ_BMEL01000001.1, from coordinate 371,917 downwards.
GGAAATGCTAATGGTATTGAACTTCGGTAAGTTCTCCTGACAATACGCAAAAATATCCGTGATTAATCTCATCGACGGTTTAGGAGGATAGATATATGTACCTCTTGCAATGTATTCTTTAAGAATGTCGTTTTGAATGGTGCCTGTGAGTTCCTCTGCTTTTACTCCTTGTTTTTCACCTACAGCAATATACATAGCTAACAGAATAGAGGCGGGAGCATTTATTGTCATCGAAGTACTTACTTCATTTAAAGGGATTTGATCGAAAAGAACTTCCATATCCTTAAGTGAATCAATCGCTACCCCAACTTTCCCGACTTCTCCTTCGGCCATCTGGTCATCAGAGTCATAACCAATTTGAGTAGGTAAGTCAAATGCAACAGAAAGCCCGGTTTGGCCTTGACCTAATAAATAACGAAATCTCTTATTCGTTTCGCTCGCCGACCCGAATCCTGCATATTGCCTCATCGTCCAATAACGGCTACGATACATGGTAGGCTGTATTCCTCGAGTATAAGGATACTGCCCCGGGAATCCTAAATCTTTTTCATATGAGTGTGTTTCCTCTTGAGATGGAGTATACAAAGCATCAATTTCAATATCAGAGCTCGTTACAAATTGCTTCTTTCGTTCAGGGAAACGTTGACTTGCTTTTTCAACATCTGCTTCCCACTTCTCTTTTCCTTGCTGAAAATCTGATGAATTTCCCATGTGTCTACCCCCTCTAGTAAAACTATATAGTAAGCATACCAGAAATAAAGCGCTTACGTTTCAAAAAATTAGTAGAATTCATAATACTATTTTAATTCATTTCTCTCCCTTGTCCAATTCTTTGATATCATTTAAAATGTTTGTAGTAGGAAATGAAGGAGGTTACTATACCTTGGCTAATCAAAATGAACCAGCAAAAAAGAAAAAGTCTAAACGTGAGAAACGTATGAAGTTCATCATTTACCTAATGATCCTTTCTATGTTCCTATCTTCTCTTCTCGCAGGAGCTTCTTTCTTTTTATAATACGCAGCTAAATGAAGGAGTCTATTATTTAATAGGCTCTTTTTTTTACATAAAAAAGCCGAGCAGATGCTCGGCTTAGCCTCCTAAAATTTGCTTTAATTGATCTTTCTCCCAATTTTCATATAACTCGTCAAATTCTACAGTTTCTGAAGTAATAATAATGTCTGTTTCTTCTTTCACTAAAGAGTAAAGCTTTTCAACTTTTTCATTTTCCATTCGAATACATCCTGCCGACACAGCTTTCCCGATTGAATCAGGGTCATTGGTTCCATGAACACCATAGATTCTTCCATCGGTTCCTTTAGCGTCAAATCCAATCCAGCGGCTCCCTAAAGGATTTTCGGGATCTCCTCCAGGAATATCTTTCTTCCTATAATAAGGATCAATAGCTTTTACTTTAAATGTAAATTCACCCTCAGGCGTCAATTCCTTCGTTTTTCCTGTCGCTACTTCTGATTGAAAGATCGCTTCACCGTATTGATAAGCCACTAGTTCATTAGAAGATTTATTTACAATTACTAATGTATCATCAGTTACAGCTGGAGGGAGAAATAACGCAGTTATAAAATAAAACATATGAATGAAAGGCATCATTGTCATCCTTTTTTCAAAGTATGCCTCATTCCCTTGAGCTTATACATCACTTTTCTTAAAGGAGCGTTTAAATATTAAGTATTGTTCAATTTCATTTAATAAGTGAAAAAGGCTCGCTCTTTTTTCGAACTCTTCCCGCGTAGCAGGCAGATCATCATTTCGAAACTCATCTCTCATTTCTTTTAGCTTTTGCAAGTAAATGACGGCCGTATTTCCCGGATGAATGGCTCCTGATAGATCTTCAAAAAAATCGGCAATTACATGGGCATGCTTATTATCTCCCCAGATTCGCGTAACGAGCGGAAGTATACGCTCCAGTATTTCGAATTGCTTCGTTCTCATATGAAAATAATGGTAATACTTATTATGCGTTCTTAATAAATGATTCTCCACATCACGAAAAGACAGTGATTTAGCTTCCTCAAGAAGAGAAGCTGTTTCGGTAAGTTCTTTACCGATCCAAACCTCATTACCATCGCGTAAATAGCGAGCAATTTCTTTAAGGATCGTTGAAAAGTTATCTTCAACTTTTAATTGATAATCTTCCAGCTTCCCTTCTAGGCTAGGCATGTATAAATTAAGCAGTAACGCAGTTCCAATCCCTACAATGATTAATAAAAATTCATTTATAATAATTCCCCACCCAATTGGTTCAGCTACAAAAAGATGCAGGATAATGACAGAACTGGTCACAATGCCCGGTGTAATCTTAAGCCATACGGTTGTAGGGATGAAAACAAATAACATAAGACCTATTGCAAGAGGATTATACCCGATTAACTCGAAAAAAATAAATGAAAAAACGATAGCAATCATACACGCAGCAAACCGATGCCACGCAGATAACATCGAACGTTTCCTTGTGATTTGTATACATAGAATCGTCAGAATTCCTGCCGATGCAAAATTCTCTAAATTTAATAAAGTAGCAATCCATATGGCAAATGGTGTGCCGATAGCTGTTTTTATCGTACGATACCCAATCTTCAACGGTTATTCCACCTCAAGTTATCCATTTCTACACAAAAGAGGACCTTTGCATAACAAAGATCCTCGACTTCTACTAGTTTTGCTTACACTTCCTCACAATATTCTTCAAATTGACGCTGTAATTTTGCGATGACTTCCATTGGTTCAAAGCCTTCAATATCATGTCGTTCAACCATTGTTTGGATTTTCCCATCTTTTAGTAAAGCAAAAGATGGAGAGGAAGGAGGGAACCCTTCAAAATATTCGCGTGCTCTTTCCGTAGCTTCACGATCTTGTCCAGCAAATACAGTTACAAGCTGATCTGGGCGCTTATCATAATGAATCGCATGAGAGGCTGCCGGACGAGCTATACCACCTGCACACCCGCACACTGAATTAATCATCACTAGAGTAGTACCTTCTTTATTTAAAGCTTCATCAACTTCTTCTTTAGTTGTTAATTCTGTATACCCTGCTTGTGTAATTTCTTCACGAGCTTTTGTTACGACATCGTTCATAAAAATATTGAAATCCATATCATTCGTGGCCCCTTTTCTATAAGTGCTAACAATAGTTTATCAATATTTATACAGCCTTTCAATTAAGAAAAACACAATAAAAAATATCCCCTGGGGAAAAACCAGGGGATTGGATTAATAAACGGAAGTATTGTCCTTCGTCATTTTTTCAAGAATCTCTTTAACACGTGCTAAGAAATTACCTGCTACCAAACCATCGAGCACTCGATGATCTAGAGATAGGCAAAGGTTAACCATATCACGTGCTCCGAACATGCCATCCTGGAACACTGGTTTTTTAACAATGGATTCTACTTGAAGAATCGCTGCCTGCGGATGGTTAATGACGCCCATCGACTGTACAGAACCGAAAGACCCTGTGTTATTTACTGTAAAAGTGCCGCCTTCCATATCCTTCGAAGTCAACTTTCCTTGACGTGCTTTTGAAGCTAACGCAGTAATGTCTTTAGCGATTCCTTTAATGCTTTTTTCATCTGCATCTTTAATAACCGGGACGAAGAGCTCGTCTTCTTTTGCTACAGCTATATTTAAGTTTACAGCTTTTCGCTGAATAATTTTGTCACCAGCCCACGTGCTGTTTAATTGCGGATATTCTTTTAAGGCTTGAGCCACAGCTTTTACGAAAAAGGAGAAAAAAGTTAAGCTATACCCTTCTTTTTCTTTAAACTGGTTTTTAACAGAGTTGCGAAGCTCTACCAATCCAGTGACGTCAACTTCTACCATCATCCAAGCATGAGGAATTTCAGTTGTAGACTTCACCATATTTTGGGCAATGGCTTTCCTTACGCCAGTAACCGGGATTTCAATATCCCCTTCAGCTGTTTGTACGCCAGAAGGTTGAGCCGTCGCTGATTCTGAGCGTTTGTTTTCAGACTGATCAGACTCTGAGGATGCGGAAGTCGGAATATCGCCGCTTTGAATAATTTTCTCAACGTCTTTTCTAGTGATTCTACCGCCTCGTCCAGAACCTTCTACTTGATTTAAATCAATATTATTGTCTTGAGCAAGGGTCATAACCGCTGGTGAGTAACGTGTCTTGCTCGTCGTGTCATCGCTTATTGCTGTCTTATTCTGCTTTGACTGTGAAGAAGACGCAGGCGAGTCGGATGACTTCTCCACTTCAACTACTTCCTTTTCAACCGGCGCTTCCTCTGTGCTGCCCGCTCCTTCAACTTCGATATAGCACATAAGCTCGCCCACTTCAATGGTGTCATCCTCTTGTGCAACAAGCTCTTTAATCGTTCCTGTAAAAGATGACGGAACTTCAGCGTTCACCTTATCTGTCATTACCTCTGCAATTGGATCATATTTATTAACTTGATCACCGGGTTGTACGAGCCAAGAGCTGATCGTACCTTCTGTAACGCTTTCCCCGAGCTGAGGCATATTAATCTTTTCTAACCCCATGGGAACTCCTCCTCTATATTAAAATTCCGCTAAGTCACGCATTGCTTTCTCGACTTTATCAGGGTTCATCATGAAGTATTTTTCCATTGTAGGCGCATAAGGCATGGAAGGAATATCCGGTCCTGCTAAACGTTTTACCGGCGCATCCAAATCAAACAAGCAATTTTCGCTGATGATCGCTGAAACTTCAGATATAATTCCACCTTCTTTATTATCTTCTGTAACGAGCAATACCTTCCCAGTTTTAGAAGCCGCCTCAATGATCGCTTCTTGATCAAGCGGGTAAACTGTTCTTAAATCTAAAACATGTGCCTCAATACCCTCTTCTGCAAGTTTTTCTGCCGCTTGCAAAGCAAAATGCACACAAAGTCCATAGGTAATTACAGTAATATCTGAACCCTCGCGTTTAACATCAGCTTTCCCTATTGGTAGCGTATAATCCTCATCAGGAACTTCACCTTTAATTAAACGGTACGCTCTTTTATGTTCGAAAAATAGAACAGGGTCGTTGTCTCGAATAGATGCCTTTAGTAAGCCCTTAACATCATAAGGAGTTGAAGGCATAACAATTTTTAAACCAGGCTGATTAGCAAATAAAGCTTCTACTGACTGGGAGTGATACAGAGCTCCGTGAACACCGCCGCCATAAGGCGCACGAATAGTCATTGGAACCGACCAGTCATTATTAGAACGATAGCGTGTTTTTGCGGCTTCGGAAATGATTTGGTTTACCGCAGGCATAATAAAATCAGCAAATTGCATTTCAGCTACCGGTCTCATTCCGTACATCGCAGCGCCAATACCCACTCCTGCAATAGCGGACTCAGCGAGTGGAGTATCTAGTACCCTGGCTTCACCGAATTCTTCGTATAAACCATCAGTTGCACGAAAAACGCCTCCACGCTTCCCAACGTCCTCACCTAAAACAAACACTTTCTCATCTCGTTGCATTTCTTCTTTCAAAGCTTGAGTCACAGCTTGAATATATGATATTACGGCCATACGATCTCCCCCTCCTTACTCTTCGTAGACATAATGCAGTGCGGATTCAGCTTCAGCATACGCTGCATTTTCTGCATAATCCGTTGCTTCATTGACTAACTGATCTAATTCTTCGTTTAAAGCTTTTTCTTTTTCTTCCGTTAATATATTTTGTTCTCTTAAGTATTGAGCAAACGTAACGATGGAGTCTTTCTTCTTCGCTTCGTCCACTTCACCACGCTCTCGGTATGTTCGATCGTCGTCATCGCTGGAGTGCGGAGTTAAACGATAGGAAACAGCTTCAACCAAAGTTGGCCCCTCACCATTTCGTCCACGATCAGCTGCTTCTTTAACGACTTCATATACAGCTAATGGATCGTTTCCATCGACGGTGTGTCCTGGCATTCCATAACCTATTGCGCGATCAGATACTTTTTCACAAGCTAATTGCTTAGAAACTGGAACAGAAATGGCGTATTTATTGTTTTCTACCATAAAAATAACAGGCAATTTGTGAACCCCAGCAAAGTTTGCACCCTCGTGAAAATCCCCCTGGTTTGAAGAGCCCTCTCCAAATGTAACAAGAGAAACAAAGTCTTTATTTTCCATCTTCCCAGCTAGCGCAATCCCCACTGCATGTGGAACTTGAGTGGTAACGGGAGATGAACCTGTTACGATACGGTTTTTCTTTTGGCCAAAGTGACCCGGCATTTGTCGGCCGCCTGAGTTTGGATCTTCAGCTTTTGCAAATCCAGATAACATTAAATCTTTCGCTGTCATACCAAAAGCAAGAACAACGCCCATATCTCGATAATAAGGTAAGGCGTAATCCTTTTCACGATCCAGAGCAAAAGATGCTCCTACTTGAGCGGCTTCTTGACCTTGACATGAGATGACGAACGGGATTTTACCAGCTCTGTTTAAAAGCCACATTCTTTCATCAATTTTTCGTGCTAATAACATTGTGCGGAACATGTCCAGCACTTCATCATCACTTAACCCTAACGTTTTATGACGATTTTCAGCCACAGGAATTCCTCCTTTGTTAATTATCCATGAATTTGATTACCATCTACAGCCATAGCTGCCTCACCGATTGCCTCTGATAGCGTTGGATGAGGATGTATACTTTCAGCGATTTCCCAAGGTGTAGCGTCGAGAACTTTAGCAAGTCCGGCTTCCGAGATCATGTCTGTTACATGTGGTCCAACCATGTGGACTCCGAGTAAATCATCATTCTCTTTATTGGCAATTATTTTAACAAACCCGTCGGTTTCTCCAAAAACTAAAGCTTTCCCAATTGCTTTAAATGGAAACTTACCAACTTTGATGTTATACCCTTCATCTTTAGCCTGTTTTTCCGTTATCCCTACACTTGCTGCTTCTGGACTTGAATAAATACAAGTTGGTACCTGGTCATAATTCATAACATGCGGGTGCTTATCAGCCATATGTTCAACTGCTGTAATCCCTTCATGAGAGGCTACATGAGCCAGCTGCATACCGCCAATTACGTCGCCTATCGCATAAATATGGGACTCTTTCGTTTGATAATATTTATTGGTTAAAATTACCCCACGATCTACTTCAATATCCGTATTCTCCAGCCCTATATTTGTCACATTAGCGGAGCGTCCCACAGAAACAAGCATACGTTCTGCCTCATACGTTTTTGTTTCACCGTTAACTTCTCCCTGGATAGCAACTTGCCCTTCCACCTTTAAGCTTTCTGGCAACACTTTTATATCAGTGACAAAGGTAACGCCTTTTTGCTTCAGCTGTTTTAACATTTCTTTCGATACGTCTTCGTCTTCCGTTGGTAGAATATGAGGTAAATATTCAAGAACGGTCACTTCTACCCCGAAATCAGCCAGCATCGATGCCCATTCAATACCGATGACACCGCCGCCTACAATTATAACGGAATTAGGGAGTTCTTCCATATTGAGTGCTTCATCTGAGGTCATTACATATTTTCCGTCAATCTCTAAACCTGGAAGTGTTTTCGGGCTGGATCCAGTTGCAATTAAAACATTTTTGGGTATCAACATGTCATTCTCTTCCCCGTTATTTAATTCAACTGAAATCGTTCCTGCGGATGGTGAAAAAATTGAAGGACCCAAAATCCGGCCAAATCCCTCATATACGTCTATTTTCCCTTTTTTCATCAATCCTTGAACGCCTTTATGTAAGGTATCTACGATCGATTGTTTACGCTCTTGTACCTTCAGAAAGTTAAGAGTAGGAGTGGATGTCTCGATACCGAACGCATCTGCTTCTTTTGTCTGACGAAATACTTCAGCACTTCGAAGCAATGCCTTTGAAGGAATGCACCCACGATGCAGGCAAGTTCCACCCATTTCTCTTTTTTCAACAACAGCCACTTTTAATCCTAATTTAGAAGCACGTATAGCGGCTACGTAACCACCTGTACCCCCACCTAATACGACTAAGTCATACTCTTCTGCCATTCTAAACGACTCCTTTTACTCAGCAAAATTTGGATAATGCTTTGGCAGTTCTTCTCGATTCAGCACGCGGAGAGTTCCTTCATTTAAAGCTTCTAACTCATTTTCTCCCGGGTAGATTAATACATCCGAAATCCAGCTCACTCTTTTGGAAATTTCATCGGTAAAGTCTTTTCCGTAGGCTAAGCCGCCTGTTAATGCAATAGCATCAACACGCCCTTCAAGTGCTGCACTCATACTGCCAATTTCTTTGGCAATTTGATAAGCCATTGCCTCATAAATCAGTTTTGCTTTTTTGTCCCCATGTTCAATCATTTTTTCTACTTCTAAGCCATCGTTCGTATCAAGATACGCCATTAATCCGCCTTGACCAACAAGCTTTTTCATGATTTCGTCTCTATAATAGTGGCCAGAGAAACACATAGATACAAGGTCACCAGCAGGGACTGTACCAGCACGTTCGGGTGAAAAGGGGCCATCTCCATGAAGACCGTTATTCACATCAATTACACGACCGTCCGCGTGCGCCCCAATGGTAATACCTCCACCCATATGAGTAACAATTAAACGAGATTTATTATAAGGTTTACTAAGATCTTCTGCTACCCTTCTAGCTACCGCTTTCTGATTTAAGGCATGAAATATGCTTTTCCTGGGGATTTCAGGAACTCCTGAAACTCGCGCAATGTCTTGAAGTTCATCCACTACAACCGGATCCACGATATAAGCGTTTATATTCATACTTTTAGCAATCTCGCTGGCAATAATCCCTCCAAGGTTAGAGGCGTGTTCACCATTATAGCCATTTTTCAAATCCTCTAGCATGGCATCATTTACTTCATATGTTCCGCCTTCAATTGGACGCAGTAAACCGCCTCGGCCACAGACTGCACTTAAAGAGTGAATGTTAATATCCGCTTGGTCCAGTTCTTTTAATATGACTGATTTACGAAAATCATATTGGTCAATGATTCGGTTATATTGATTGATCTCCTCATGTGAATGCCGAATCGTTTTCTCAAAAATTTCCGCTTCGTTATCAAAAACTCCAATCTTCGTTGAGGTTGATCCAGGGTTAATGACTAATATTCGATGTATCTGCAAAATCCTTTACCCTCCGTTGCCTATCGTCTGCTTAAAATATGGTGTCCATTTTGTAGGAACTGGCTGCGAGATTTGCGCATTGACTCAATACGCTCTTCCGCCATTCGATCAGCCGCTTTATAAGTAGGAATATGATCGCGTCTAGCAATTTCAAAAACTCTTGTAACGTTATCATAAATGGTCTCTACGCGCTTCATGGCCCGGTCTTTATTATATCCGTTCAATTCATCTGCTACGTTTATTACTCCACCTGCATTTATAACATAGTCTGGAGTATAAACGACACCTTTTTCATGAAGGATGTCACCATGTTTTGTTTCTTTTAGCTGATTGTTCGCTGCCCCTGCAATTACTTTAGCTTTAATTTGCGGAATCGTCTCATCATTAATTGTAGCACCTAACGCACACGGAGCGTAAATGTCACAATCCACGCTATAAATTTCGTTTATCCCCACTGCTTGTGCGCCGAATTCATCTACAGCTTTTTGTACAGCTTCTTCATTAATATCTGTCACAATTAGATGCGCTCCTTCTTCATGAAGGTGACGACATAAATGGTAAGCTACATTTCCTACGCCTTGCACGGCTATCGTTTTCCCCTCTAAGGAGTCACTGCCAAATCCCTCTTTTGCCGCAGCTTTCATTCCTCGATATACGCCGTAAGCTGTTACTGGAGAAGGATTTCCTGAAGAACCGAAAGCTGGAGAAATGCCGGTTACGTAATCTGTTTCCTCATGAATTACATCCATATCTTGAACAGTCGTCCCTACATCCTCTGCTGTAATGTACCTCCCGTTTAACCCTTGAATGTAGCGGCCAAACGCACGGAACATCGATTCATTTTTATCTTCCCGGGGATTACCGATAATAACAGTTTTTCCTCCACCAAGATTAAGGCCAGCTGCCGCATTCTTATAAGTCATTCCTTTAGCCAAGCGCAAAGCATCTTCTATCGCTTCTTCTTCACTGCCATAGGTCCACATTCGTGTTCCACCTAGTGCAGGTCCTAGCGTAGTATCATGAATGGCGATAATTGCTTTTAAACCAGAGGCTTCATCATGACACATGACTAATTGTTCATAATCGTATTTGCTCATATACTTAAAAATTTCCATATTTAATTCCTCCTACTATTTGCTTGAGTGTAAGGCTAAAGCTAATGAATAAACTTTACTTTCAGATGTGTCCGATCTAGAAGTTAGGACAATTGGGGCGCTTGCACCACTAATAACCGCTGCAACTTTTGCGTGAGCAAAGTACATGAATGATTTGTATAAGGCATTCGCTACTTCTATCGTAGGAACCATTAAGATATCTGCATTTCCTGCTACCTCAGAGTTGATACCCTTTTGGTCAGCAGAGATCCTGCTTACAGCATTATCAAAAGCTAAGGGCCCATCTATTACACAACCGCTAATTTGTCCTCTCCGGTTCATTTGTGTGAGAGAAGCGGCATCAATAGTTGCCTGCATCGAAGGATTAATAACTTCAACTGCTGCTAAAGGAGCTACTTTAGGCATCGCCCAGCCACTCCGTTTTGCTACATCAACTGCATTCTTAACAATTTGAACTTTCTCTTCTAAGGTTGGTGCAATATTCATTGCTGAATCCGTTAAGAATATTAATCGTTCCTGGCCGGGAATTTCAAAAAGGGCAACGTGAGATAAAATTCTGCCTGTTCTCAATCCATACTGTTTATCAAGGACCGCTTTAAGCAGCGATTTGGTATCAACATTTCCTTTCATAACCACGTGAGCTGAACCTTTGTTAACTGATTTAACAGCTTCTAAAGACGCTTCTTCATTTAAACAATCAACAATTTGTATCTCGCTTCTTGCGTGAACATCAAGTTCTACCTCTTCAGCAAGACGCTGAATTTCTTCCTTATCCCCTGTAAGAATAAAGGTAGCTAACTGTAATTCAACAGCCTTCTTTACGGCTAAGAGCACCTCTTTATCAGCAGCCTGTGCAACCGCTACTTTATTAGATTTTTGGTGTTTTAAATTGGTGATAAGTTCGTCGAGCGACTTCATACTCACCACTCCTTTTTTGCATACTATGAAAAACCTTGCAAATCATCTTTGTCCAATTGGTACTTTTCTAGTTTGTAATATAAATTTCTAATCGAGATGCCTAATGCTTTTGCCGTTTTAGTTTTATTAAAATTGTGCGTTCTAAACGCATCCGTTAATAAACTTTTCTCATAATCATCCACAGCTTCTTGAAGGCTTGATCTTTGCCAGGCCGCTTCTTCACCATAATGATTCGTTTCTGTTTTTAGTAAGGTTGGAATATGACTTTTACGAATTACTTCTTCTGTGTGCTCCATAAAAATCATAGCTCGGCTGATTACATTTTCAAGCTCTCGCACATTACCAGGCCAATCGTAATCCACAAGCTTTTCAAAAGCTTCATCATCAATCGTTCGTACATTTCTTCCATAATCCTCGTTTAACTTTTGAATTAAATGAGTGATTAGAGGTGACAAATCCTCTTTTCTCTCTCTGAGAGGCGGAATATATATTGGCAGCCGGTTGAGACGATAATAGAGATCATCTCGAAACGTTTTACGCATAATAGCTTTTTCTAAATTAATATTTGTGGCAGCGATGACTCGCACATCAACAACAACCGGCTTCGTTCCACCAACGCGAACGAGTTCTTTTTCTTGTAAAACTCGCAGAAGCTTTGCTTGCATCGGCAACGTAAGTTCACCAATCTCATCCAGAAAAATACTTCCATGATTAGCTTCTTCAAAGTACCCTTTCTTACCGCCCTGCTTTGCACCTTCAAAGGCTCCATCCTCATATCCAAACAATTCGCTTTCTAATTGCGACTCCGCAATTGACGCACAATTCACTCGAATAAACTTATTGTGACGCCGATTGCTTTCATTATGAATGGCGTGAGCAAATAGTTCTTTACCAGTCCCTGATTCACCTCTTAACAATACGGTAGCAGGCGTTTTCGCTCCCACCCTTGCTTGTTCTAATGCAATGGTTAGTTCTTGAGAATCTCCTGTAATATCTGCAAATGTATATTTAGCTTCTAAGCTTCTAATGATTTGTCTGGCTCGTTTTAATTCACTCGTTAACGATTGAATTTCTGTGACATCGTGTAAAACCCCTACGCTTCCTTTCACTTTTCCATCGACAATCACTGGAGCGACGTTGACGAGAACATCCTTCTTCGCAGGACCCACTTTCATCCGTACACCTCGTACCGGACGTCTCGTATTCAACACTTTCATGTGCATACTTTCCCCTTCGGAAATATCTACCGTTGCAGGTTTGCCTATCACTTCATTCTCTTCCAAGCCAGTGATTCGTGTGTATGCAGGGTTTATCATTAAACCGCTTCCATTTTCATCGACCACAGAAATCGCTTCATCAGAGGATTGAATGATCGCTTCAAGCATTGTTTTTACTTCTTTTAAATCTGTAATTTCTTCCGCCAATTCAACCACTTCAGTAATATCTTTGAAAACAGCATAAGCACCAACAGGCTCACCATCTGCTCCAATTAAAGGAATCCGCGTTGTAATGACTTTTTTTCCATTTTCTAATTCTAACTCTTGATTTATTTCTTTCGTTTTCGTCTCTAATAATTGTGGCAATCCTGATGCCGGAATGACTTCTCTAACATCTTTGCCAATAATCGAAGTTCGGGACTTCCCAAGTATTTTTTCTCCACTTTTATTTAAAAAAGATACACGTTCATCATGACCAATTACAATCATGCCATCGTGGATGCTATTAAGGATAAGTTCTTGATTATTCGTTTGCTGTTTAAATTCTTTCAGCAGCGTTTCTTTTTCTTCTAAAAGCTCAGAGGTAATATAAGCCACTGCACCCGGAATTACAACGGTATGCGCAGGACGTTCTGCCCGTATTTGTTCAAAAATATCCTCCTTGCCAGTAGCTTCAATTACAATATCGATATCTTTATGTATAAACGCTCTCCAATTTTCCCCAGTAGGAATTCCTAAGGATTTCGCTTTACTGAATCCGACGGCGTGCGGGTTTATATCGGTCACAGCTACAACACTTAATTTATCTGTTTCACTCAACAGTTTCATAAGTGCTGTACCGCCTTTACCTGCTCCAACAATTAATACTCTTTTCATAGTTTTCACACCCTGCAATTTTTTGCGCAATTTTATCGTACATGATTGTGCACGTTTTAGCAAGAGCCAACTCTATTTTCAGTTCAAAGTGCTTCTGATATACTAATGAAGGATTGAACAAATAAAGGGGTTATTATGATGAGATTGATCGCTCTTTTGCTTATTGCTACACCCGGCATAATAGCTGTGATTGGGATAAAACTAATACGGGATGCTTTATTTAATGTGTTTCATCCTGTTTTCTTTCATATCGTCATTCAAGGTGTTTTCGGACTCCTATGTGTGATTGGTGGAATTGCCTTTATTGGTGGCTTCATTTTGCATCGTGACCGAAAAAGAAATTTAACTAAAGGACGTTTTAAGAAAAAGTAGAGTAAATTCTCTCTACTTTTTTAAAAGAACATTTACAAAGGAGGTAATCACCTTGGCTCATTCCTTAGATTTTTACAGAACTCAATATCCATTTGACCTTCTTTCAGACAAAGAATTTGATGAAATCATTAATAATGCTGAAGTCAAAGAGTATAGCAGCAATGAATTTATTATTCATGAAGATCAAAGTGAAGATACGATTGATATCCACTTTTTATTATCAGGCTTGGCTAAGAATATTATGCACCGTTCGAATGGAAGGCAATTGTCCGTGAGGTTTTATTACCCTGGTGATCTAGTTGGAGTAATGATTTTACTCACAAGCGGAGAAATGAGATTTTCTGTACAAGCGTTAGAACCTATTAAGACACTTTGCTTTAAGCGTGAATCCTTTTTGAAAATTATGTCTAACAACACCCAATTCTCAAAAGTAGTCATGGAGGGGATAAGCCATTTAATGAAAAGCTTGTATGATGAAGTGAAATTTAAAAGCTCATCTACAGATGAAGAGGATGATCGTGAGTTATACAAAAAAAGAGCAGGAGCTTATATGGAACAACCTGCTTTTATCCACCCTCAAGATTCCATTGAGAAAGCGGCGCGAATGCTTCAACAGCAAAAAATTGAAGCGCTGCTCGTTAGTGAAGATCGTCAGAACCTTTTAGGGATGATAGGATATGGCGATTTGCTGAAGGCTTACTTTGAAAATAACCATAGAGATTCTGTCTATCTACACATGTCAGAAGAGCCTTATTCCATAAGTGATCAAGAGTTTATTTACGATGCGTTAAGTTACTTAAAACATCATCCTACTGAAATTATTCCTGTGCACCATAAAGATAAAATTGTAGGGATATTACGACAGTCTTCCTTTTTTACGATCAGTAATTCTGTTTATTTTGATCTAACATATCGAATTTCAAATGCCACTAGCGTTGATGAATTGAAAGATTTGTCACCTGTTTATAATACCCGCTTTCAAGATTTTGTCTCTAGCTTGATTGAAGATCATATGATGGCTTACGATATTGCAGAGCTCATTACAAACTACAATGATCGGATCCATAAGCAGATTGTTCAAATTGCCGAAGATGAAATGATTGCAGCAGGGTTAGGTGCTCCGCCAATTAACTATTGTTTTCTCGTTATGGGCAGTGAAGGACGTAAAGAGCAAGCTTTTTCTACTGATCAAGATAACGGAATGATACTGGCAGATTATGAACACTCTCGCAACAAGGAGCAGATTAACTCCTACTTTAAATTGCTTTCCGAGAAAATAAACTCCCTACTTAACCAATGCGGCTTTCCATTCTGTACGGGAGGGATCATGGCGAAAGAAGATAAATGGCGTCAGCAAAAGAGTCAATGGCATGAAAGTATCGATCAATGGATTAAAAAAATGGATGCGGAAGAAATTCGTGATTTCACTATATTTATGGACTTCCGTCCGATTTTCGGTGATTTTTCATTAGCTTATGACCTTAAAAAATATGTGACTACTCGAGTTCAACGTTCGCTAGGTCTCCATCAGCTTCTTATGAAAGATACGTTACGGTTCAGGGTGCCCGTGCAACCCTTTGGCCGAATTTCAGGTGTTGGAAAACGAAAAACATTAAATCTTAAAAAGTCAGCTATAATGCAAATCGTAAATGCCATTCGAATTTACAGCATGAAATATGGCATTGAAAACATCAATACCGTAAGCCGGCTCAACGCATTGGCCGAGCAGGAAAGATTTCATCCGCGGGATGCTGAAAACGCAAAACTCGCCCTTCACCGGTTAATGGCTTTTCGAATCAACGAAAACTTAGACCAATTAAAAAATAATGAGCCGCTGTCTAACGAGCTAAAACTCGGAAAATTAAACAAAGATGAACGGAAATCCCTTAAAGAAGCCCTTAACATAGCTAAACGACTTCAGCAAGTACTCGAACTCAGCTATAATCGAAATCGGGTGATGTAATGCTACCCATTGATTTACAAATATTAAAGTATTTATTCTTTGAGAAACCAATTTATTATTATAAAATACGTCCTTTTATTAATAGTGACATTCACCGGGAACTGTGTATTCAATTGCAAGAGTATGAGCGCCCTGAAGTTGAGGATAAAAGCTTACTTGAGCTTGATTACACTATTTTTGATTTAGAAACCACAGGTTTTATTCCTGAGATTGGCCATGAAATTATCTCCATTGGGGCCATACGAATGAATGGACATACGATTTGTGAAAATCAAACGTTTTACAAATTAGTTAACCCGATACGTCCCGTAGGCAAACAAACCCTTAAATTAACAGGCCTAAAAAAAGAACAGCTGGTACAATCCGACTTTTTTTTGGATGGTTTTCAGGAGTTTCTTTCCTTTTGTAAGGGATCCGTACTAGTGGCTCACCCCGCTAAATTTGATATGAGGTTTATACAAACAATGCTTAAACGGTGGAAGCTTCCGTCTTTAGACACCCCTGTTATAGATTCACAAAAGCTTGCCAAGTTTCTGTATCCTAACGAAAAGCATCAGCTTGACCCTCTTTTAAAGAAATTTCATATCCAAAGACGAACAAGGCACCATGCTTTAAACGATGCCACGATGACCGCTGAATTATACAGTTATTTACTTGAAGATATTACTTCAGAAAAAGACCTAACGTTCGATGAGTTAAAAACTCTGCTTTCAGAAAAACAAAAAGCGAGAAACCGTTAATAGGTTTCCCGCTTAGATTGTATAGAAGCTTTAGTTTTCTCTTTTATCTTGAAAGTGTAAACATTCCTTGCGTGACCAAGTGGCAGCTAGGCTCTCCTCTTCAACGAGGCTTCATACTTCAATAGTTGCGAACGCCTATTTTGATCAAAAGGGAACGGAAAAGTGACGACTCCTGCGGGACGATCAGCCAGGAGAGAGGCCCCGGAGATCGCGGAAAACGGCGCTTTTTCCGTTCCTTTTCTCTAAACCATAATCGAGGAACCGAGTGATATCATGCCTGCATCGTTCCAATCTTTTTGTTTTAGAAAAATGCGCGATATAGTGATTGAACAGCCCGATTTAAGTCCTCTGCTTTAATCCCAAACATCATGGACACTTCTGAAGAGCCCTGGTTAATCATATCAATATTCACTTCAGCATCTCTGAATGCCGTAGTAGCCTTGCCGGCTATACCAATGGCTTCGTTCATGCCTTCTCCTACAATCATAATCATTCCCATATCACGTTCGATCGAAATGGTATCTACATCTAATTCCTTCATGATTCGCTCTTTAACACACTCTTCCTTCTCTTGAGGAAGCTGATGATCCCTAATAATGACAGACATATCATCAATTCCAGATGGAGCGTGTTCAAATGAAATGCCTTCCTCTTCAAGGATTTGTAGCAGCTTACGACCAAAACCTACTTCACGGTTCATTAAGTATTTGCTTACATATAGATTTAAGAACCCTGAGTCACTTGCTATACCAGCCACGTGGCCTTCTCTTTCAGGAAGTTCTGCTACAATCATTGTTCCATCACCGCTAGGGTTATTCGTATTCTTAATACACACAGGTATTTTTTCTTTAAATGCAGGAATTAATGCTTCATCATGGAAAACGGAAAAGCCTGCATAAGACAATTCACGCATTTCCCGATAGGTTAATGTTTTTAACTCTTTAGGCTGATCTACAATCATCGGGTTAACACAGTAAACAGAGTCTACATCTGTAAAGTTTTCATATAAATCCACTTTCATACCTGCAGCTACTATGGAGCCTGTAATATCGGATCCACCGCGGGAAAAGGTGACTAAATCTCCTTCTAGCGTATAGCCAAAGAATCCAGGGATTACAAGAATTCCCTCTCTTTCCCTTAACTTATAGAGCTGATCGAAACTTTCATCTAATACCAAAGCACCGCCAGGCTGGTCACTCACAAAAATGCCTGCATCCTTCGGGTTTACATAAGAAGATTCCAGTTCCCTCTTGTTCAAGTAGGCACTTAACATAAGTGCTGTACCGTCTTCTCCACAAGATTTTAAAGAATCCATACCTCTTTTAAGATCGGTTTTAATAAGAGCACAAGCGGCATCAATTCTCTCTTGAATCGTGCTTAATATGGAGTGATCCAATTCAAGTTCTCTTATAATAGAGGCAAAGCGTTCAATCACTTGATCGTAAATGACTTGATTCTTTACATTAATTTGTACAGATTCCCCAAGAGCTATTAAAAGGTCTGTGGTTTTAGTATCTTTCGAGTGCCTTTTTCCTGGCGCTGATACAACAATAGCTTTTCTTTCAGGATCAGCTTTAATAATTTCAGTTACTTTTCTTAATTGATTGGCATCGGCAACTGAACTGCCGCCAAATTTTACGACTTTCATTGTTACAACTCCCTGTTATGATGAACTAAAGTGTCTAATAATTAAGAATTGTACCATAATCTGTCGAGAAGATGAAATAAAAATTCCCCTCACGGATGAGGAGAATCTTTATTTATTCCTATTAAGATGCTTTATGTTCTAATCTTAAACGATCAGCAACCATCGCAATAAATTCACTGTTTGTCGGTTTTGCTTTCGTAGAGGAGATCGTGTAGCCAAACAAGGAAGAAATAGCTTCAATATTTCCACGGTTCCAAGCTACCTCTATGGCATGACGTATGGCTCGTTCTACTCTTGAGGCCGTCGTATTGTATTTAGCAGCAATGTCTGGGTAAAGGACTTTTGTAATGGAACCAAGAAGGTCAATGTCTGTATACACCATAGTAATGGCTTCTCTTAAATACAGGTAACCCTTAATGTGTGCAGGAACTCCTACTTCATGAATAATATGGGTAATACTTGTGTCTAAATCAGGCTTTTTCGACCTCGTATAACTGCTTCCCATTGCGCGATTGATTGGATCTCCCACATGTTTAATCTGTCTAACTTGCTCCCCTAAGTGGTCCAAATCAAACGGTTTCATCATAAAGTAAGCAGCACCTAACTCCACAGCTTTTTTCGTCACTTCTTCTTGTCCAAAAGCAGTGAGCATAATAACTTCCGGCGATTGCTCTCTGCCTTTTAGTTCCTGTAAGACAGCTAGTCCATCAACATGCGGCATAATAATATCAAGAATGAGAACATCCGGTTTCTTTTCCTTTAACATTTCCAAGCAATCTCTGCCATTGAACGCCGTACCAATTACTTCAATATCTTTAGCATCTGAGAAATAATCCTCCAGAAGTCTTACTAGTTCACGGTTATCATCAGCTAAACACACTTTAATTTTATCCATTTACCCTTCCTCCTTACAAAATAATCCTGACTTACTATATGAATTCGACATCAGGAATGGTAACCCTCTTTATTATATCAAATTTATTTGTAAAAAATAAGATTATCTTGAAAATGCTTCTATTTGCTCTTATTTTCTATTTAATTCGATATTTTTCAACAATCTAAATTTATTATTGTCGAATTTTGTCGAACAAAAAATAGAGAGCTCTTTTTGAGCTCCCTATCCTTTAACTTGCTTTATCCTGTACGTTTTCATAAATATCAATACCAGCTTCTTCTAGCATCCATTCAATGTGAACACCGTATCCTGAAGTAGGATCATTTACAAATACATGGGTTACAGCACCAATAATTTTATCATTTTGAATAATTGGGCTCCCACTCATCCCTTGCACTATACCGCCGGTTTTATCCAGTAATTCTGGGTCCGTAATTTTTACTACCATTCCTTTAGTCACAGGTGAATCCTTTGGCATATTGCGGACAATTTCAACATCAAACGATTGTAACTTGTCCCCATTTAAAACGGTGAGAATTTTAGCTGGTCCTTCTTCAATTTCATCATCCAAAGCAATGGGTAAACCATCTTTATATTGATCGTTTTTAATTGGATTTTCTAATTCACCAAAGACCCCAAAAGAGCTATTTTTTGTTATCGTTCCCATTCGATCATCTGTTAATGAAAACTCTGCTTTCTTCTCTCCCGGAACTCCTTGATTCCCTTTTTGAATTGAAGTTACTCGAGAATTCACAATTGTTCCTTCATGAATTTCGATTGGCTTCTTTGTATCCATATCTGCAATCACATGCCCAAGAGCACCGTATTTCTTCGTATCGGGATCATAAAAAGTCATCGTCCCAATTCCTGCTGCAGAATCACGAACATAAAGGCCTATTTGGAACTGATCCTCTTTTTTATTCTCTTCAGGTTTAATCGTGGTATTAAACGTTTCTTCACCACGCTTAACGTCAAATTTCACACCTTTATTTTTCTCTCCAGCTTCTTTAACGATAGTGGAGAGGTCTTCCATATGATTTAATTCTTTACCATTCCCTTTTAAAAGAATATCTCCTACTTGAATGTCTCCATTCTCTCCCGGTGATGTCTGTTGATCTTTATTTTCACTAACAAGGTGGTGACCGACCACTAATACACCTTTTGTCTGTAACTCTACACCTACCGATTGTCCCCCTGGAACTAATCGAATATTTTTTACTCGCTTCATATCTGTTTTTTTAACAGGAATTCCAGCATACTCGTGGAATATAGCGTTTGAGGTGTTTGTTTTCTCCATAGAAAAGGCAGGGACTGAACCTTCCTCATCACTCATTGAGGCATTTACTGGCTGTGATGAAGACAGGTTGATCTCGGTTGGAATTGATATATACTCTTGAAGTGGACTTAATAAAGGAATAACAAGCATCATCAACAGGAGCATGGAGCCTAGAATATATTTCACCCTCTGTTTTTTATCCAAGGTCTACCACTCCTTTTTACTCCTGAACCAATCATTTGGCTTACTTATAATGTGGGCCTTAAAGCACTTTTTTAAACGAGCATAATCACAGAAAATATAGGATGGTTTCCCTAGTCATGAAACATTCACCAAAAGAAAAAACGCATGAATATATTCATGCGTTTTGCTTATGTTTATTCGCTAGTGATAATAATTCTTTTGCGTGCTCAACTGTCGTAGCCGTCAATTCAGCACCCGTAATCATCCGGGATATTTCATCCGCTTTATCTTTATCCGATAACTCTTTTACAACGGTAGAAGTACGGTCATTTTCAACTTTCTTTTCTATTCTGACATGCGTATCTGCCATAGCAGCCACCTGAGGCAAGTGAGAGATACAAAGCACTTGAGAGCCTTCAGAAATCCCATAAATCTTTTCAGCAATGGCTTGAGCCACTCTGCCGCTTACCCCCGTGTCCACTTCATCAAAAATAACACTTGTAACGCCTTGATGCTTGGAAAAAATCCGCTTTAAAGCTAACATGATTCGGGATAACTCTCCACCAGATGCTGTTTTATGTATTTCTTTTAAAGGTTCCCCAGGATTAGTGGTAATTAAAAAAGAAATAATATCCATACCTTTTTTGTGAAGTTTTACTGACTTTCCATTTATTGATGGGTCTGTTGTATTTCCTTCTTTAACACTAAATCCAACGTCAAAGGCTGCTTTTTCTAAATACAAGTCCTTCAATTCGTGGTGAATTGAATTTATAAGCTGTTGGGATGCACCTTTACGAATGTCATGTAGATGTTTGGCTTCCAGGACAGCATCTTCTCCGCACTCATCAATTTCAGTCTGAAGACGAGATAAATGAGAGTCTTTGTTTTGTATTTCATCGATCTCTTCTTCGATCCGAGACATGTATTCCATCATGTCTTCTACAGTTTGCCCGTACTTTTTCTTTAATCGGTTTAGCTCGTTTAAACGAGATTCTATAAAATCCAGCCGGTCTGGGTCAAATTCAAGCTCAGCCATCTGGGAACTTAGCTGAAAACTCAGTTCTTCAACTAAATAATAAGAATTCGTCATCTCTTCAGATAATTTCTCGACTTGGCTATCGTAATTTGCCGCACCTTCAAGAGAAGACATCGCATGACTTAGCCAATCCAAACCTCGCTGTTCACCGTATAAAGCATAATAGGCGTCATGAATGCCTTGATAAAGCTTTTCATAATTCATAAGCTTTTGCCGTTCCTCGGTTAACTGCTCGTCTTCTAAAGGAGAAAGCTCCGCTTCTTGCAGTTCCCTAAATTGAAACTCAAGCAAATCCAACCTTTGCGCCATTTCCTGCTCGTTTTCACTTAATTCTTTGTGTCGTTTCTTTAAGGTACTAAGCTGATTGTATAGCATTGTGTAATCCGCCAATGTACGTTCTATTTCGTCGCGCGCATATAAATCCAATAACTCAATGTGCCGTTCAGGATCCATTAATGATTGAGTTTCATGCTGACTGTGAATATCGATAAGGGAACGGCCAAATTCTTTTAGAATCCCTAACGTAACAAGTTTGCCGTTTACTCTGCAAATGCTCTTCCCTTGACTGGTTATTGTGCGTTGAAGAACAATCATACCATCATCAATCTCAACCCCGTAATGTTCTCCCTTCAAATAAACAGGGTGATGCTTTTCAACTGTAAATAATCCTTCTATATCCGCTTTATTTGTACCATGGCGAACAAATTCCACAGAACCACGTGAACCTGATAATAGCTGAATAGCATCAATAATGATTGATTTCCCAGCTCCAGTCTCACCTGTTAGAACCGTTAACCCTTCTTTAAAATGAATAGACACTTGATCAATAATAGCAAAGTCTTTAATTGACAATTCTGTTAGCATGAAGTGAGTCACCTCAGTTTATAGCATATTTAACAGCTGTTCACTTATATCCTCGGTTTGTTCCTGACTTCTGCAAATAATAAGGCATGTGTCATCTCCGCAAATTGTACCCATAATTTCTTCCCATTCAAGGTTATCAATCAGAGCACCCACTGCGTTAGCATTACCTGGTAATGTTTTCAAAATTATGAAGTGACCAGCTCGATCAATGCTAACAAACGCATCCATCATTAAACGTTTAAGTTTTTCTAATGGATTAAAACGTTGATCAGCAGGGAGACTATATTTATAGCGCCCATCCATCATAGGAACTTTAACTAAGTGAAGTTCTTTAATATCTCTTGAAACTGTGGCCTGAGTTACGTTATATCCCATACCCTTTAAACGATCGACTAATTCATCTTGTGTCTCAATGTCATCATTCGTAATTAATTCTCGAATCTTTATATGGCGCTGCCCTTTATTCATATTCACCCTCCCTAAACTATATCTGCTTTAATAAAAGAGGCTGCCTGTGAGCCTCTTTTTCATTACTTTTTATGTTTATCGTGCGCTTCTTTTACAATTTCATCAATATCAATTGCAGGCCCCGGTTCTTCCGATGCTGTTCCATACCGAAAGTGAGCTAAAAACTCAATATTTCCATCTCCGCCTGTAATCGGTGAAAAGGTTAAGGCTTTCGTTTTATAACCGTGTTCCTGAGCGAACGTTAAAATATTGGATACTACATTCTTATGGACTTTAGGCTCTCGAACGATGCCTTTTTTTCCAACTTGCTCTCGACCTGCTTCAAACTGCGGTTTAATCAATGCAACTACATCACTTCCATCTTTTATTAGCGATGCAAGAACCGGGAGGATAATTCTTAATGAGATGAAAGATACATCAATCGTCGCAAATTCAGGCTGCCCATGTTTTAAATCATCTAACGTCATATACCGAAAATTCGTCCGTTCCATCACAATAACTTGCTCATGATTTCTAAGCTTCCAATCCAGCTGATTGTAGCCCACATCTACGGCATAACTTCGTGCCACGCCATTTTGTAACGCACAATCAGTAAACCCACCTGTTGAGGAGCCGACATCAATCATAATTTTACCTTGAATATTAAGATTAAAATCGTTTAAAGCTTTCTCTAGCTTTAGTCCACCGCGACTTACATACGGCAAAGGTCTTCCTTTAATCGTAATTTCCGCATTTTCATCGATCTTCACACCAGGTTTATCTAAACGAACTTGCTCTTGGAAAACCAGCCCAGCCATTATTGTTCGTTTAGCTTTTTCTCTTGTTTCTATAAGTCCTTTTTCAACTAGTAGAACATCTAACCGTACTTTTTTTCCCATTTATATTAAGCCCTTTGCTGTTTAGTTAAAGTAATTCCTTTTATTTGTTTAATAATATTATCTTCTGTTAGCCCGATTTCTTCCCAAAGCTTAGGTACACTTCCATGCTCAATAAATCGGTCAGGAACGCCTAAGCGTTTAATCCAAGAAGTATAGTTATTCTCTTCTTTGAATTCAAGCACGCTTGAACCAAATCCTCCTTGAAGAACCGCTTCTTCGACTGTTAGGATCGGAAGGTTGTCTTTCATAATATCGTGAAGCATCGGCTCATCTAACGGTTTAATAAATCGTGCATTAACGACACGGACAGATAAACCTTCTTTTCGTAAACGTTTACTTGCCTCAAGCGCCATAGAGATAGTCGTTCCAAATGTTAAAATCACTGCATCTGTTCCTTCTTGCAGCACTTCCCAGCTTCCGACTGGGATAGTTATAAGATCTTCGTCCATTTCTACTCCATTTCCATTGCCTCGAGGGTAGCGCACAGCTATTGGACCGTCATCGTAATTTACGGCCGTGTGAACCATATGCTGTCCTTCATTTTCATCTTTCGGCATCATGACAACCATATTAGGAACCGAACGTAAGAAAGCTACATCAAATACGCCTTGATGTGTTTCTCCATCAGCTCCAACAAGTCCGGCACGATCAATACCGAACATCACATTTAGATTTTGGCGAGCCACATCATGGATCACTTGATCATAACCTCGCTGAAGGAATGTAGAATAAATAGCTAAGAAAGGTTTCATACCCTGAGTAGCTAAACCTGCCGATAATGTTGTTGCATGTTGTTCTGCTATACCAACATCAAATAGTCTGTCCGGAAATTCGGCCTGGAATTTTTCTAATTTAGAACCAAGTACCATTGCAGGAGTGACTGCAACAACTCTTTTATCTTTACGCGCTTCTTTTCTTAGCGTTTCACTAATTACTTCACTCCAAGCAGGAGGAGAATCGACTGCTTTAATCTTCTCTCCAGATTCAATTTTATATGGACCTACACCGTGCCACTTATCTTTTTGATCAGATTCTGCAGGATGATAGCCTTTCCCCTTTTGAGTAATCACATGAATAATAACAGGGCCTTCTGTTTTCTTCGCGTAATTCAGATTTTCTAATAAGTCATGATAATCATGGCCATCAACAGGGCCGTAATAAGTAAAACCTAGTTCCTCAAAAAACATTCCTGGAACAACAAAATACTTCATGCTGTCTTTAAGGCGTTCAGCAGCTTGAGCAAGCTTTCCGCCAACAGCAGGAATCCGTTTTAGGAGCCATTCTAAATCATCTTTTGCTCGATTGTATTTGCCTGCGCTTCGCATGCGTCCTAGAGCACTATGAAGAGCACCCACATTCTTAGCGATGGACATTTCGTTATCGTTTAAGATAACGGTTACATTCTTTTTCTCATCTCCGATGTGGTTTAAAGCTTCAAGGGCCATTCCCCCTGTTAATGCTCCATCTCCAATAATCGGAAGAATCGAGTGGTCTTCTTCATTTAAGTCCCTTGCGATCGCCATTCCCATAGCAGCCGAAAGAGAGGTCGAACTATGACCGGTTTCCCAAACATCATGCTCGCTCTCATTACGTTTGGGGAACCCGCAAAGACCTTGGTATTGACGGAGCGTATCAAATTTTCCTGCTCGTCCTGTTAAGATTTTATGGATATAGGACTGATGTCCGACATCAAAAAGAAAACGGTCTTTAGGGCTTTCATATACTTTATGCAGAGCAAGTGTTAATTCAACAACGCCCAAATTTGCTCCTAAATGACCTCCAGTTGAAGACAAATTTTCGATCAAAAATTTTCTTACTTCTGCAGATAGTTCATTTAATTGATCAATTGACATTCCCTTCACAAAAGAAGGATCTTTAATCTTGTACAGATCCATAAATGGACCCCCTTATTTTTATCGTGATTTTCGAGTGGATTTTGTTGAAGCGGAAAGTATGTTTATTTTAAAGTTTGATTCAATCCACGCAATCACTCGAGCAGTCATAAAAATAATCTTTGTCGAAGAATGTATGGCAAGAAATTTACCAACAGCCTTACCACCAACAGTTAATGCTGCAACAATACTCGTCAATACTACTGACAGTGTGATTTGAACGGTTGAACCATCGGAATGACCGAAAACGTTAGCTAATTGAATGACAACAACAGCTGTGGCTGTTCCACTCACTATACCAGATATATCCCCTATTACGTCGTTACAGAAACTTGCGAAGCGATCTGCGTTTCTAACGATGATAATAGCTTCTTTAGCTCCGGGAATCTTTTCAGCGGCCATTGCGTGAAATGGGGGCTCTGAGGCTGCAGTTGCTGCTATTCCTAGCATATCAAAAACTACCCCAGTAAATACAATGAGGAGTACGATAATTAATCCAATCCCCCATACAACCTCAGTTAATACGGAAGAAGAGATTATTGAAAAAATAGCCGCTAACACAAAAGTGATAACGGCAATACTAATACTAAACTTTAAGGATTTTCTAAATTTATTGTCCATTTTCAACCTCAATATTTATAAATACGACTTATGTAAGAAAGGAATGGTCGCCAATCGAGTAAAAATTACGGCTTAGGTCTAGTAGGTTTTCCCATCCGGATACCGAATGTCACCATTCTGGCGGTTCCCCTTTAAATCCGAATCAACTCCGTTTCCGGAAGTTGGACTAGATTACCACTTAGTCCGTACTATAATTCTCGATTCACGTCCATAGAACAGCCTAGGGGATTTCCCCGACAGCCTTTAGCCGTTCCTTAGCCTCTTTTGCAGTTTAGATTTCATATAGTTACCGATTCAAACTCTAGTGGCCATCTAAAGTTTTGAATGGTCCATGACTATAATCCCCTCAAAACCACTCAAGGCAGGCTACGCTACTTATACAGATATTCCTCCATATAAAAGTAGGTTCATACCCCATTTCATAAGAGACTCCGGCTTAGAAACTCTTACAAAGATGGGCCTCCGCGGAAGCAGGGTCAACGCCCACATGCCTTTGTGGATCGCCCTGCAACCTTAACTCCCAGCACCGACCCAAGGCTGGGCGCCTCAAGCCGACACAAGGAACTTCATCGATGTGCCCTTCGGCGGATTTTTAGGCCCGCCTTCAGGAACGGAGGGCCGACTAGAATACTGCACCATTCCTTTTGTAGATCAAATATACCACAATCGTTCAACTTCCTCAATAAAAAAACGCTGGCATAACTTTAGCGGTCACGCTGGCTTAAATAGTTGATTAATTCTGATAATACCGTTCCGTTCACTCCTGCTTGGTGTAAAGAGTTTTGTGCGATCTGTCCATAGTGATCTCTCTGATTAATTGCTCCTTCTAAACCTAAAAGCTGTGGGTATGTACTTTTATAATTTCCTTCGTCGCTTCCTGTTGGTTTCCCTATAGCTTCAGCATCTCCTATGACATCTAAAATGTCATCTTGTATTTGGAAGAGGAGTCCTAAAGCCTCGGCCATCGTCGTCATTTCGGACATCTCGTGCTCATTAGCATGTGCTAAATAAGCACCTGATAACACAGCAAACTTTAACAGGTCCCCTGTTTTGTGTTTATGGATGTTTTCTAATTCTTCTAAGGGGATGGTTTGGTTCTCACTATTCATATCCTTCATTTGACCATCTACCATCCCCTTAGGTCCACTAGCAGCAGACAATTTACTAATGATGAAGACTTTTTCTTCACTGGTTAATTCTTCTGCATTAGAAATAACTTGAAAACTTAATGTCAGAAGAGCATCGCCTGCAAGAATAGCCGTCGCCTCATCAAATTTCTTATGATTCGTAGGCTGACCTCTTCTTAAATCATCATTATCCATAGCTGGAAGATCGTCATGAATTAAGGAGTATGTGTGAATCATTTCTAATGCGCAAGCTACACTTACACCTTTTCTAGCATCTTTTTGAAAAGCTTCGATGGTAGCCATTAAAAGGATAGGGCGAAGGCGTTTGCCACCTGCTAGAATTGAGTAGAGCATCGCATTCTGCAGACGACCTTCATTAGTATTTACCCTTATATGTCTTTCTAACTCTGAATTCACTAAGCGTTTATACTTATCTAAAAACGGCATTAAGCTTTCCACTACTCTTCCTCCTGAACATCGAACGACTCAAACTCTCCATGCTCATTTAAAATCTGGTGCATTTGTTTCTCTACTGTACTTAATTTTTCATTACAAACTTTAGACAGCTTCATTCCTTCTTGATAATATTGAATGGCTTTCTCTAAAGGAACTTCTCCTGTCTCGAGTTTTTCTACCAATTGCTCAAGTTGACGCATAGCTTCTTCAAAGCTAATTGCTTCTTGTTCTTCACTCATTTTTTCTCCTCCTTTACATCAACCACTTCACAATTTATGGTACCGTCTTTAACCGTTACTTTAACATCATCGCCTTTAGTTACTTGATTCACTGTTTTAATCACTTGATTGTTGTGCGTATACGGAATTGCATAACCACGCTTCATCGTGTCCAAAGGATTGAGTAAGGTCAATTTTTCAAGCTTTGAGCGAAATTGATCTTTTTTAGTAGTCAATTTATGTTGAAATTGTGTTTGCAAAAGCTTCGTCACTTCTTGAAGCTGCTTTTGTTTGGCTTCAATTTCTGTTTGCGGATGCTGCTGAAGAAGACGATTCGTTAAATAAACGAACCGTTCAGTTTGTTGTTTTTTAACATTGTTTACATTTTGTGATAAACGTTCAATCATCCGATCTAAATCCTGTTCTTTTTGCCTCATTAATTGTTCAGGGTATTTAAACGCATAGGACTTCACTAGTCGGTTTAATTTTTCTTTAGCAGTAGAACGATCGACGTCCATTGCTCTTTGTAACCTTCTCTTTACGTTCTGGACACGATCTCTTAATTCAATAAGAGAAGGTACAGCTAGTTCTGCAGCTCCTGTCGGTGTGGCCGCCCTTATATCTGCTACGAAGTCACTAATAGTGGTATCTGTTTCATGACCTACGGCGGATATAATAGGTGTTTCGGAATTGGCAATTGCTCTAGCCACTATTTCTTCATTAAAGCCCCATAAGTCCTCCAGGGAACCTCCTCCCCTTCCAACAATCAGCACGTCACAATCTAAATGGTCGTTCGCATATTGTATTGCTTTATTAACCGAATTGGCGGCCGATTTACCTTGAACGAGTACAGGTAAGATTGATACTTTCACAATGGGATATCTACGCTTTATCGTCGTTAGGATATCACGGATGGCAGCCCCTGTCGGTGACGTAATAACTCCTATATGTTTGGGATAAGCAGGAATTGTTTTCTTTCTTTCTACACTAAATAACCCTTCTTTTTGAAGCTTTTCTTTTAACTGTTCAAAAGCTAAATATAGAGCCCCGATACCGTCTGGCTGCATATCCTGAATATACAGCTGATAACTGCCCATTGGTTCATAAACATTTATCTCACCACGGACCAGGACATTCATTCCATTTTCAGGAGTAAACTTTAATGTTCGATTATTTCCCGCAAACATGACAGCTTGAATTCTTGCATGTTCGTCCTTTAAAGAAAGGTACATATGGCCGCGGGTGTGATGCTTAAAATTAGAAACCTCTCCGCGCAGCCATACTTCCTTAAGGTGAGGATCATAGGAAAGCTTCTTCTTAATGTACTTTGTAAGAGCCGTAACGGTTAAATAACGATCATTCACTTCACATGTCTCCTTACCGGTTATGAATCCACTTGGCAGCCTTAATGGTATTATGCAGAAGCATTGTGATCGTCATGGGACCTACTCCTTTGGGCACAGGTGTAATGTAAGAAGCCTTTTCTGAAGCTGATTCAAAATCAACATCACCAGTCAATTTACCATCGACGCGGTTTACTCCCACATCAATCACGACAGCTCCTTCTGCTATATCTTCCCCTGTTATCATATGAGGTTTTCCAACTGCAACGATAAGTATATCAGCTTGTTGTGTTAATTCTTTCATGTTTTTTGTACGCGAATGACAGTAGGTAACTGTAGCATTTTCATTAAGTAAAAGCTGTCCCACAGGCTTACCAACTAAATTGCTGCGCCCCACGACTACCACATGCTTGCCTTCAATCGTAACGTTGGCTCGCTTAAGCATGACAAGTATTCCATAAGGTGTACATGGATAAAACGTTTCTTGGCCCGTCATTAACTTTCCTACATTAATAGGATGGAAACCATCAACATCTTTTTTGGGATCGATGGCTTCAATTACTTTTTGCTCATCAATCTGGTCAGGGAGTGGAAGCTGCACAAGAATGCCATGTACAGCAGAATCTGAATTTAACTGCTCAATCGTCTCTAATAATTTTTCTTGAGAAGTATCTGCCGAAAGTTCTAATAAATCTGATTCCATACCTATATTCTCAGAGGCACGTTGCTTTCCTTTGACATACGATTGAGAGGCTGGATCTTCCCCTACGATAATAACTACGAGCTTAGGGTGAATCCCTTCTTTACTTAAAGAGGCAACTTCTTCTTTCATTTCTTGTCGAATTTGAGTAGCTAGATCTTTACCGTAAATAACTTCTGCTGACATACTTAAATTCCCCTTCCTACTTCACCATTTTAGATAATACGCCATTAACAAACTTACCTGATTGATCTTCTCCAAATATTTTCGCAAGCTCAACAGCTTCATTGATTGCCACCTGAGAGGGAACATCCTCATTAAATTTAATTTCGTAAGCGGCCATTCGAAGCAAAGTTTTTTCAACCCGAGCTAGTCGAGTGAATGTCCAATTTTCTAAGTGTGTTTCAATCCAATCATCAATTTCATTCCTGTGTTCAAGCACACCTTCAACCAACTCGGTTAAAAAGGCATCTTTCCCTTCATCATTGAGGACGTGTGCAATGGCTTCATCAGCACCTATTTCACTGGAATTCATTTGGAAAAGCGCTTGAAATGCTTTTTCTCTTGCTAATCGTCGTTTCATCGGTCTTTTTCTCCTTTAATGTCATATCCGATAGAATCATAACATTTTCAATTCTTAAATGCTATTCACCATTAATAAAAGACCAGTCCAGGGTGAACACCCTGCTGCTGGCCTTTTAAGATTACTCTTCTTCTGTTGCCGCTTCTTCTTTTGATTCCATTTGCACTCCTACAACATGAACGTTAATTTCTTTAATTTCAAGCGCTGTCATGTTTTTTAGTGCTTGACGTGTATTATCTTGAATTTTTTGAGCGGTTTCTGGTATAGAAATTCCGTAGTCCATTACCACATACGCATCAATTAATATTCCTTCTTCATCAAGTTCCACTTTTACACCTTTTCCATGGCTTTTTTTGCCTAGTCTTTCAACAACACCTGTGGCGAAATTACCTCGCATAGCTGCTACGCCTGCCACTTCAGAAACAGCTATGCCAGCAATTACTTCAATCACTTCTGGAGCAATCTCTACATTACCAAGAGTTGAACCTTCTGTAACGTTTAACAATTGTCTTTCGTCCATTTCTGACCACTCCTTAATTATTCGTCCTCCAGAACTTTATAATTCTCAAGGAATTTAGTGTTGAAATCCCCTTGTACAAATACGTCATGTTCCATCATTCGTTGATGGAATGGAATCGTAGTCTTGACCCCTTCCACGACAAATTCATCTAGGGCTCGCTTCATTCTTTGTACAGCTTCTTGACGATCTTTACCATAAGTAATCAATTTGGCTACCATTGAATCATAGTAAGGAGGGATCATATATCCAGGATAAGCGGCAGAATCTACACGCACACCAAACCCTCCTGGAGGTAAATACATCTCAATCGTTCCGGCTGATGGCATAAAGTTTTTAAAAGGATCTTCTGCATTTATCCTGCACTCCATAGCCCAGCCTTCGAATTGAATCTCATCTTGTGTAAAAGATAACTTCTCGTTATTCGCAACTTTTAATTGCTCTTTAATAAGGTCGACCCCTGTAACCATCTCTGTCACAGGATGTTCTACTTGTATTCGAGTGTTCATTTCCATAAAATAGAATGTTTGGTCTTTCTGATCAAAAATAAATTCCACGGTTCCTGCACCAGAATAATCAACCGCAAGAGCAGCCTTTACTGCTGCATCTCCCATTTTTGCACGCATAGTTGGGTCAATTGCAGGAGATGGTGTCTCTTCAATTAATTTTTGCAAGCGGCGCTGAATGGAACAATCTCTTTCACCTAAATGTACGGCATTTCCATGATTATCAGCTAACACCTGAATCTCGACATGGCGAAAGTCTTCAATAAATTTCTCAATGTAGACACCCGGGTTTCCAAAAGCAGTCTCCGCTTCTTGCTGGGTTACTCTAATCCCTTTTTCAAGATCTTCTTCCGTTCTTGCCACTCGAATACCTTTTCCGCCACCGCCGGCAGTTGCTTTAATAATAACAGGATAGCCGATTTCTTCAGCTATTTGCTTACCCTCTTCAACATCTTTAATAATTCCTTTAGAGCCAGGTACAACTGGCACTCCTGCTTCTCGCATCGTTTCACGAGCTACATCTTTGGTTCCCATCTTTTGAATCGCATATGATGAAGGACCAACAAACGTAATGCTGCACTCTTCACACATCTCGGCAAATTCAGCATTTTCAGCTAAGAAGCCATAGCCCGGGTGAATAGCATCTGTTTGTGTTAATGTAGCTAAGCTCATAATATTTGTGTAATTTAAATAACTATCTTTACTTAACGTAGGACCAACACAATAGGCTTCATCGGCAATTTGGACATGTAAAGCTTCTTTATCAGCTTCTGAATATACAGCTACAGTTTCTAATCCCATTTCTTTACAGGCACGGATAATCCGAACCGCGATTTCACCACGGTTCGCAATCAGTACTTTTTTTATCATGACAATAACCCCCCGACTATGCTGTCTTCACTCGAAATAATGGTTGACCATACTCGACGAGCTCGCCATCTTTTACGAGGATTTCAACGATTTCCCCTGATACTTCTGCTTCGATTTCGTTAAATAGCTTCATGGCTTCAACTATACATACAACTGAATCTTGTTTTACTTGATCGCCAACTTTCACGTAGGCGCCTTGATCTGGAGAAGGTGACTCATAAAATGTCCCTACCATCGGAGAAGTAATTTCTTTATCGTAGTCTGCTTTCTCCTTCTGTGGCTCTTGCTTTTCCTCAGCTTTTGGTGCTTCTTCTTTCGGCTGAGATGCTTCGCTAACCTCTGGTTCAGCTTTTGGTGCTGGTTTTTGTTGTACAGGAGCTTCTGTTACAACTTTTCCTCCGCTCTTCTTCATACATACCTTTGTTCCATTTGCTTCATATGAAAATTCATCGATTTGTGAATCATCAATCAATTTAATTAGTTCTCGTATTTCTTGAACCTTTAACATGTTGGGCACCCCTTTATGTATATAGCTTTTATAACTGGTACTAATAACTCCTTCTAACATTTTACGATATAATACCACTCTCCTGCAACTTTCCTTTCACTTCACTAAGCTAAATAAAAATCTCCTTTGCCAATTGGCAAAGGAGATTTAATATTTATGATGTTGGTTGAAACTTCACTTCCACACGCATTTGACCAAATTCGTCTGAGACCATTTGCATAATCTCTCTCGTTTCGGATTTCGTAAGCTCTTCGGCCTGAACAGTTACTTGAATCACTTCGTCTTCAGCTCTTACTAATACATCCTCATATGGAATGCTTGCTCGAATAGTATTTTCTAAAATGGATTCTTTAGAAGAAGTTTCCTGTAAAGTCTCCATTTCTTCCATAGCATCATTTTTCTCTTCTGCCGAGTAATCACTAGAAGCTACGATTTCTGAAAGCTGCTCTGACTTCTGATCTCTTTCATTTTGCTTCTCAAGGCGGATCGAGGCAAACAATTCATCAGTAGATAATTCCGAAGTTACTACATCTTCTGTTGTACCTTCTTCTACGTTTTCTCCATCTTGCCACTCATCGTCTTGAATGAAAGCCATTTCCCCGTTATCAGGTGACGTCATGTAATAAACACTTAATACAATGAGTAAACTTAACATCGTTAACAGCCATACCGTTTGTTTTTTTACCAAGAGAAACCCTCCCTATGATTTAGGTAATACTGAAACCCTGTGGCTGGGTACATCAAGTACACGAGACACAGCTTCAACTACCCATTCTTTCACTTTCATCTGTTCAACTCCTTTTGCCGTAACGAACACCCCGCTAACATCAGGCTTGTTCGTTTTTGTAAGCAAAGGCACTTCTCGATCACCTTGTCTTACAAGTACTAACTGCTGTTCCTTCGAATAATCCTCAATCTCTCGTTCGCCTCCATTCTTGTCCGTTTCTTTTGTAGTTTGCTTTCCAATAATTAAGTTTTTGTCATACACTTTCTCCTCCGTGGCAGCTAGATTGATCATTAAATCCACATCACTTACGCCTTGTATGTTTTCAAGAAGGGGCTTAAGTTGTTGTTCATACTCACTTTCGAGCTGATCAACAGATAGTGATATGTCTTCAGTCTCCTCCTCTGAAGCTGAACTTTCATTTGTTGGAGGAGGCGGGGCAGTAGGGTTTGGCGTTTGGAACCAGTTGCTAAGTAAGATGAACATCACACCTACTAATCCTATAATGATCAGGTATTTTGGCTTGTTTAGTTTCTGTCCTTCTTTTGAAGATAAAGGACTTAACAGCTTACTCAACCAATTACTCATGATCTTCCTCCCAGCGTATTTCAATTTGTTCCTTAGTAAGATCCAATTGTTGAGCCGCTAACTCTTTAATTGAATCTTCTTCAAATTGTGGCTTTTCAGCTCTCTTTTCTTCATCTGTTGCTGAGATAATAACTTCCTCAACAGATCCCCCCTCTTCTGTTGAGGATATGAATAACACAAGCTTGTCCAGTGACTCTAAGGAGTGTGGGGTTTGAAAAAAAGTTAGATCCACCGCTTCCACCGTTACTTGTTCACTACTTTCTATAGGCTCTTGAAGCTGATCAACTATGGCTTCCTTCACCTGTTGTAATGTATATGCATCTTGTCCATTCAATATTTCATTTTTCTTTTCTTCTATTTCCCCTGTTAGTTGTTCCGTTTCCATACTTGCTTCCATTTGCCTCTCTACTGAATATAGGATCTGGTTAGGATCAAGCTTTAGGAAGTGAAGCAGAGGGTCTACAATGACAAGCAATAATAAAATCGCCATCACTAATCTTGCGTACTTTTTCATTAGACCAGATGGAAGCAGAGCATCGGCAACCATCGCTAATAGTAGAAATAGAACGATTTCTATGATCCACTGGATAAAAACTTGCATAAGACATCCACCTTATCGAACCATCATTGTTATATTACTGGCTGCGACCATAATGACGATAACTAAGAAAAACATCATGGATACCATCAGCAATGCAGCAAATATATACATCATGTGTTTACTAACGACTGCCATTGCGGTTACCACTGGGCCATCTCCTACTGGCTGTAGAAGTGCAGCTGCCAGTTTATAGATAAGGGCGATTGCTAAAATTTTCAATGCAGGAAATAAAGAAATGCCTAATAGAATGACCACGCCTGCGATTCCTAATGTATTTTTCAATATGAGAGAGGCTCCTAAAATAGTATCGGTTGCATCCGTAAACAGCCGACCTACAACAGGTACAAAGTTGCCTGTAACAAACCTCGCCGTCTTCATCGTGACCCCGTCCTGCACAGCAGTAACTGTTCCTTGCACAGAAATAACTCCTAGAAATAATGTCAAGTAGACCCCCATGATCGCCATTCCAGTCTTACGCATTAATTCTGCTAATTGATCAACCTTAAAAGCTTCATTCAACGAGCCAACGATAAGTAGTAATGCCGATGACGCAAATAAGGGAATAAGAACGTATTTAACGAGCAGCCCACTTGATTGAACTAAAGCCACAATAATGGGATGAAAAAAAGAAATCGACATAAGATGACTAAAAGACGCCATGATCCCTAATAAAAGAGGCAGCAGCCCAATCATGAAGCTGCTCATTTGGTTTATGGCCCCTAGGGTATACTCAATAACTTGTCCAAAACTTTCTAACGCAAGGCCGATTAACACTAAATAGATCACCATATAAGCGATTCTGCTAACGACAGTATTCTCAAATGAAGATTGCATCGCTTGCAGTAAGGTGCTAAATAAAGTGAGGAACAGCAGCGCACCTAAAAGTTTGCCGTTTGATAATAATTCATGGAATAAAAAAGATACAATCCCAGAAATCCAACCTGCATTTGTAGGTTCTTCGCTCCCCCAGCCACTAAGATCATTAAAATCTACTTTAGGCATATATTCACCATATTGCTCATGAAGCTCCTCATAATTTTGCTCTAATTCTTCGGTTGAGACGTGATCCATTAATGACCTTACTTCTTCATCGTTAGAGGTGGAGGCTTCCGACACATTTGGCATGAATACTATTCCAACACTAAAACAGCAAAGTAAAAGTATTTTTTTCATTTCAAACCTCAATCCTTAACCTGCAGCTCCAGGTATAAAATCAAGTATTGTCTCAATTAAGGCTGTAATGATAGGGATCGCCAGCATAAGGATAAACAATTTCCCCGCGAGCTCTACTTTAGAAGCTAAAGAGTTTAACCCAGCATCACGAATCAACTGTGAGCCAAACTCTGTAATATAGGCGATACCTATTATTTTTAAAATCGTCTTGAAGTAAATTGACTCTACTTGTGCCTGTTCAGCCATGTATTGAAGAAGAGAGAAGATATATTTCACGTGATCAATGACGGCTATAAATATGAGAATCACTGTGAACAGCAAAAGCAAAAATGCTATAGAGGATTTATGTTCTTTTAATAAAATAATGAGCAAGCTTGCAACTAGTCCTAAAGATACGATTTGAACAATATCCATAACCGTCTATCCTTGATACAGGAAAACCGATTTAATTTGTTGAAATAAATCCGCCAGCCTGTGCAGCACTATAAATAAAACGATGATAAATCCTGTAAGTGTCACGACTTGTGCGATCTCTTCTTTTCCCATTTGCTTCAAAATGCTATGGATCATAGCAACGATAATTCCTATGCCAGCAATTTGAAATAGGATGGATGCGTCTTGAAACACAACGGTCCCTCCCCCTCATCATATAAGTAATAAAACGACTAACAATCCACTTAACACCCCCACCCCGCGAGCTAGTCTTTCATGTTTGCTCGAACTTTCAATTGCTTCATTTAGCTGTAAGTCTAGATGATGGGTAGTTAACTTAATTTGTTTTTGCTGCTGGGTTAAATCGTGCTGCCCGATTGTTGTTCCAAATTGTATGAGAATATCAAGATCACTCTTTGACATTGCATTCCAGAACCAATGCTTTCTTAACTCTGAACTCCATAATGCACTAAAGTCAGTACAAGTATCTTTTTCTTTGATTAGACCTGAAAAAAAATAACAAACGGGTGGGGGAAGTATAACGGAAAGTTTTTCACAGACTTCCCACAAAGATGACTGACTATAAACCATTTCAGCTTCAATCATTTGCAGAGCACTTTTCCATTGTCTGATCTGACCAGGACGCTTTCTAAATTTAGCCGCAATATCAAAACCTACCCATGTTGTGGCGACTAAGACGATTAGGGCCCCGAACCATTCCATCATTTCCCTCCCCTTTCACTTGGGCAATCTGTTTGCCTTGTCGATCTAAAACAGTTAAATAATAACTAGAATTTGCTTTAAGTCTCTCCAATATGACGTAACGATCAAATACTTCATCTTCAAGTAAGTGTCCTACGTCTTTTCTTCTTTTTACCGTGGATAAATCTTGTCCATGGACACTGCAGATCACTTGAACACCAGTGTGCACCGCTTCTTTTACAGCTGAGGCATCTTCCATTCCCCCAATTTCATCTACAATAAGAACTTCAGGGGACATAGAGCGAATCATCATCATCATGCCCACAGCTTTCGGGCAGCTGTCCATAACGTCAGTACGGTTGCCTACATTCATTTGTGGAATTCCTTCTCGACAGGCAGCCAGTTCAGACCTTTCATCCACGATGCATACTTTTGCGCCTTGTGAAAAGTTATTATCGCATCCTATCCAACGTGAAATATTACGAAGAACCGTGGTTTTACCTGAATGAGGCGGTCCAATGATAAGAGTACTCAACCACTTACGTTCCTTAAATAAATAAGGAATGATTTCCTTCGCATTGTCGATATGATCATGCGCCACTCGAATGTTCATAAACGTAATATTCTTCAAAGTTTCTACCACGCTGTTATTCACATTAGCTTTGCCTGCTAGTCCTATTCGGTGCCCCCCCTCAATGGTGATAAATCCTTCCTTCATCTCTTCTTTAAATTTATAAACCGAAAATTGACTGACTTGATTCAGTACAAATGATAGATCGGAAGAAGAGATGACACCATTCGCGATAGTTTTCACACCATTTCCATCCACTACTTCTAGTGCTTTATTCACACGTAATCGAATCTCCTGAGTGATGTCCCAATTCACTTGTTTTCTTAACAAAGGAGCATAATGCTCAGGAAACAAACGGATAATCTGCTTCATCAAAAGTTGTCTCCTTTTCCTTCTTTACCTTATATGTATGTGCTCTCTTAAAAGATATGACTGTTGATAGAGGAACGATAAAAAAAGAGCAACCCCTGTTGGGATTGCTCTCAGCTTGTAGAGAAACCTTAGTTTTCTCTCTACATTTTTTTATGCATGGGAAAGGTTCAATCATTCGATAGAATAAAGGGTTCTAGGAAACGACTCCCTTTCCATGGGCGAATGGTGTGCCTCCTCGGGCTTTACAACCCTCAAGGTCACACCTTATTCGTACCTCCCACAGGAGTCTCCCCGTTCCCTACAACCCTTTCCCGATAATAGGTCACTAGCAAAAGCCGCTTACTCAAACTGTGCCCTTATGGATACAGGGGTAGTAGCAGAGCATTCATTCTGCAAAGGTTTCAAAAGGCCATTTTGATAAAAGGATCAGAAAAAGCGCCGACTCCTGCGGGATGAGCAGACAGGAGAGGCCCCGGAGGTCGCAGACCGAGGAGACTTTCCGTCTTGCCCCGCGGAAAGCGGCGCTTTTTCTTGTTCCTTTTCTTCACACAAAATGGAAGAAATGCAATCCATTATATCTGTCTAAGCTTGTTCAACAGCCTAAGAGCAACCCCTGTTGGGATTGCTCTTATTAGTCTCTTATTTAAGCACGAGACACATATTTACCATCTGAGGTATTAATGAGTAAAACTTCTCCCTCATTAATGAAAAATGGTACTTGTACAATTAATCCAGTTTCCAGTGTCGCTGGTTTCGTACCGCCGCTGGCCGTATCACCTTTAATTCCTGGCTCAGTTTCTTCTACTTTTAATTCAACGTTATTAGGTAGTTCTACTCCAATGGTTTCCCCTTCATATGTTTGGATTTGAACCTCCATATTCTCTTTCAAGTAATTCAGTTGTTCAGAGATTTGAGCTGTAGGTAATTCAACTTGCTCATACGTTTCAGTATCCATAAAAGCATGCATATCTCCAGATCCATATAAATACTGCATTTTACGGTTTTCGATATGTGCTTTCTCTACTTTCTCACCTGCACGGAAAGTTTTTTCTTGGATATTTCCATTACGTAAGTTTCGCAGCTTCGAGCGAACGAACGCAGCACCTTTTCCAGGCTTTACGTGTTGAAATTCAACCACCTGCCAAATACTTCCGTCTACTTCAATTGTAAGTCCTGTTTTAAAATCGTTAACTGAAATCATATTTATTCCTCCTATTAAAGCGTAATTAATTCTTTCGGTGAATGACTTAACGTTTCATTGCCTGTCTCGGTCACTACTGTATCGTCTTCTATTCGACAACCGCCAACTTTAGGTACATATATTCCTGGCTCAACCGTTACAACCATACCTGGTTCTAGAACTACATCAGACCGATAAGAAAGTCCCGGCCCTTCATGAACATCTAGTCCGATACCGTGCCCTGTTGAATGACCAAAATAGTCACCATAGCCTTTACCTTTAATATAATCACGAGTCAATGCATCTGCTTCTTTCCCCGTTATACCAGCTTTTAAACCTTCCATCCCTTTGATTTGAGCTTGTAAAACGGTATCATAGATTTCTTTCAACTTATCATTTATTTGGCCCACCGCTACCGTACGAGTAATATCAGAGCAATAGCCATTGTATAAGGCTCCGAAGTCTAACGTTACTAATTCACCTGTTTGTATTTCTTTATCTGAAGCCACACCGTGTGGTAATGCCGACCTGTATCCAGAAGCAACGATAATATCAAAGCTAGACGATGCAGCTCCCTGTTTTCTCATAAAAAATTCAAGTTCATTAGAAATTTCTATTTCTTTAACCCCAGGTTTTATGTAATTTAAGATATGAGAGAAGGCGTCATCAGCGATTTTAGTTGCATCCTTTAATATAGTAAGCTCATCTTCTGACTTTATCAAGCGTAACTTCTCAACCAGCCCTGAAGTAGGTGTCAAATCCGCCTTCACATGCTGGTTGAAAAGATCATATTGCCCATATGTAAGTAACTCTTTTTCAAACCCTAACTTAGTGATTCCTAATTGATTTGCTTGAGCGGCTACTTCTTCATGTAAGGGTATTTTATGCTCGATTATAGAAAAACCATTTGCTTGTTCAGCCGCTTGTTCTGTATAGCGAAAATCAGTAATAAAAAGTGCTTGATCTGCTGTGATTAATAGAGCACCGGAGGATCCTGTAAAGTTAGCGATATACCTTCTATTTTTAGATGACATGATAAGTAATCCGTCTATCCCTTGCTCTTCAAGTGCTTCCCGTAATTTACCAAGTTTAGTCATAAAAATTCTCCCTTCGCTTTTAAAGCTTTTTTAGCAGCCCCAATGCTGCGAGCCGATAACCGTCTGTGCCAAAGCCCACAATTTGTCCCTCACATACAGGCGCTAACATCGAATGGTGACGAAATTCTTCTCGCTGATGAACGTTCGAAATATGAACTTCAATAACTGGAGCTGTAATTGATGCAATAGCATCTCGCAAGGCAACACTCGTGTGAGTATAAGCCGCTGGATTAAAAACAATACCCGAAACTTCCCCTTCTGTTTCGTGTAATTTATCGATAAGTTCACCTTCATGGTTGGACTGAAAATGTTCCAACTCATATTGGTATTCATCCGTTACAGCTTTCACCTTATTTATTACATCAGCTAAAGTTTCCGTTCCGTATGTGTCCGGTTCTCTTTGACCTAACCTGTTTAAATTAGGTCCATTAAGTAGTAACAAACGTTTCACGAATAACCAACCACCCTACTTTTCCCAAAATGAATATCCTCATTTATTTTATCATACTATGAGCATATCATCACTTTGGCTGCTGATTATACTCGTGAAACTCGTAAGAAATCGAGTAGCCTATGAAAACTCCATAGAGGATGAATAGGCAAACACTCGTTACGTACGTATCGCTTGTTATTTCACTCCATGTAGGAACAGCGGAAAATATAGGATTTAAAGCAAAGAAAACAGCAGCAAATACAACCACACCCAAGAGCAGTCCAGGCCACATGCCATTTTTTCGTTTTAATATTAAATAGTATATAAGAGATACTAAGATTGACAATAACCCTACAATGATAACCGCAAGTACTTCAGCTAAAAAAGAGCTCGTCCAATTCGTCTGCCAAAACGATCGAAAAATGAACGAAGCTGGAGATACTTCAGAAAAATGAAAATAATAAGAAATCGCACCTAATGTACTCCATAGTACACCTGAGACAAAACCAATAGTTAATGACTTGGCCAGCACACTTTGCGGCGGCTCTTTTTTCCTTTGTTCTTTTGCTTCATCTGACATTTCCATCACCTCATCGTTATATTTTCCAACTTCTCATTTTTCATCCAATTTCTTTGCATAAAAACTGTAGTGAAACTCTTCGTATTGCTGTAAAATAAAAGAATAGAAGTTCTATCCTTTCCAGTGAAATATTAGAGTTAAATTTCCTATTCTATGCATATTTAAAGCGTGCTTGGAAAGAATTTAAAGAGTTAGTTAACACGAATAATTTTATAAATGTGTAAAAAAATGATAACAACAAGGACTAAAGTGGTATACAGAAAGTAAGACCATCCTTATTGAAATTATGTAAAGGAGGAATAAACCATGACGAGGAACTGGGTAAACCCTATGATCTATACACTAATTGCCCTTGCTATATTCTACGTAGGCGTGCAGCTCTTCACTAACACATCGAGCTTTCTATCTTCTATTGTAATGATGATTGGAATCGCAGTTCTGATTTACGGAGCCATCTACTTTTTCTTTATCCGCCAGCGCATCGGTTCTGGAGGTAACAGCAATGAAATGAAAAAGTACAAACAAGCGGTTAAACAATCAAAACAAAAATACAAAGCGCCAAAGCCAGTGAAATCAACTAAAACCAATACTTCTACTACAAAATCTACTTCGCTCCAAAAGAAAAAAGCTAAACGAAAGCAGCCATCTCATTTAAGAGTGATCGAAGGAAATAAAAATAACAAAAAAGATCGTGCCTCTTTCTAACACAGGCTCGATCTTTTATTTTGACCACCTTTTTAAAAATCCCATCGCCTGTTCACGGCCTATTTCAAGTAATCTTTCTTTTTGTAAAGGGCTTAGGTAAAAATCCGTGGTTTCCACACCTTTTACAGGGATAAAAATAATGTCGCGACTTTTTGTGGTTGATATATACCGCGCATCGTGAGCTTGCTTCATCGTACTAAATAATGCCTGAAACATTTGAATAGAGTTTTTTATTTTGCGCTCAGGGAGCTGATCAGGCGGATCACTTAGCTGCATTCCAATTATGGGGCGCTTCCGTCTCCCATGCTCATTTTCAAACAACCAAATCGGAAAATTACTAAGTACGCCCCCATCGACCACCAGCGATTTTCCTTTCTTTCCATGGATTTTGACAGGCATAAAAAAATAAGGCAAACTCGCGCTGATCCTTGCTGCTTTTGCCACAGAAAACGTCCTAGGATCAATGCCGTACACCTCTTTTAAATCATCTGGAAATACAACCATTCTCCCTAAAGTAACATCAGAACAAACGACTTTCAGGCTCCCCTTGGGGAGGTCGGCAAACGTGTGAACCCCTTTCTTATGCAGCCATTTAGCTAAAAGTTGTTCTAAACGGTTTCCTTTATACAAGCCCATTCTAAAGTATAGAAATAACCATTTTGAAAAAGGGAAAATTTGATCCGAAAGAGGTTGGTCGATCAGTTTCTCGAAGGATAATTCCTCCAGAATGACATTTAAATCTTTCGCATTATAGCCAGCTGCTTTTAAAGACGCAATGATGGCCCCAGCTGAAGTTCCTGCCACTCTTTCGAAATAATAATTTTGCTCTTCTAAAACTTCTAATGCACCTATAAATGCAAGTGCCTTCACCCCTCCACCAGAAAAAACGCCGTCTATATTCACGCGCATCCCCCCACACTTATATATAGAAAGAAGTCGTCATTTATAGAACAGGAAGGCACAAAAAAAAGGCGTTATGAAACACCTTTAATTTTCTTCACTATTTTGATCTTCATTTTTTTGTTGAACATCTCTTAAATCAGATACTCGGCTTTTATTTTCTTCGAAATATTGTACAAGATCACCTATGCGATCTATGGAATCCCAGCT
The DNA here is from genome assembly GCF_014636475.1 of Halobacillus andaensis. Taxonomy (GTDB): domain Bacteria; phylum Bacillota; class Bacilli; order Bacillales; family Halobacillaceae; genus Halobacillus_A; species Halobacillus_A andaensis. The sequence goes on along the minus strand of NZ_BMEL01000001.1, from coordinate 328,782 downwards.
TAAATGATGCTCGATCCCTTCTACATCTTCGTAGATTTTATCTTTTTCTACTCCAATTATTTCCAAAAACTGTTCGAGAAGTTCATGACGATAAACGAGCCTTTTCCCAACTTTTTTCCCTTTTGGAGTAAGGATCAGCCCACGGTATTTTTCATAGTTTAAATATTGGTCACGATCCAATTTTTGAACCATTTTTGTCACAGAAGACGGGTGGACTTGCAGGTTCTCAGCAATATCAGAAACACGAGCATAACCCTTATCTTCTATTAATATGTAAATTTGTTCAATATAATCTTCCATACTTGGTGTCGGCATGTTGAACCCCCAATACAGCATATGGTCGCTAGACCTTTTCATGAAAATGATACACTAGTTTCCCTTTGATGACAAGGAATGGAGCAGTTATAAAAAGAAGACACTTGCATGAAGCAAGTGTCTATTCTTTCTATATTATAACCCACACTTTAGCTGCGCATTGCAATTTGTACACGTATTACAGCCGCCAATATCTTCTACTGTTCCTTTTCGACAAACGGGGCAGGTATCTCCAACTTCAGACCCAATCGTTACATTAGTTTTCTCAAGTTCATGTACCGTGTCCATCAGTACAAAACGAGGTTTTGTATCTTCTTCAAATTCAAACTCTGTTTGTTCCCCATCAAATGCATTTTCTTCCGCTTTCAACGTTAGTACTTGACTGTCACGACTGCCGTCTACATATACGGTTCCGCCTTTAGCTCCACCACGATAAAGTCTTTGGTACACATTTTCCACCTGTTCTACAGAATAGCCTTTTGGTGCATTTACTGTTTTAGAGATGGAACTGTCTACCCAGCGCTGAATAACACACTGCGTATCCGCGTGAGCTTCAGGACTCATCGTCATAGCAGTAATAAACCATTCAGGCAACTGATCAGGATCCTGGTCCGGGTTTCGGTCCAGGTACTCTTTTACAATATCTGCTTTCACTTCAATGAATTTACCTAAACGACCACTTCTATAATACGAGAAGGAGAAATAAGGCTCAAGACCTGTACTCACACCCACCATTGTACCTGTGCTTCCAGTAGGCGCTACTGTAAGTAAATGAGAGTTTCTTATCCCGTATTGACGGACTCCTTCTCTTATATCTTCAGGCATTGCTTGCATGTATCCAGTATTCACAAAATTTTCTCGTAATTGCTTCGTTTCTACATCGGTTTCTCCAACAAGGAAAGGAAAGCTTCCTTTCTCTTTGGCTAAGTCGATCGACGCACGATAAGCGGTAGTAGCAATCGTTTCGAAAATTTCATCAACGAGCTGATTCCCTTCTGCAGATCCATACTCGGTTTCACAATAAATAAGAAGGTCATGTAATCCCATAACTCCTAAGCCTACACGGCGTTCTCCAAGGGCCTGTTTCTTATTTTCTTCCAGGAAATAAGGAGTAGCGTCGATTACGTTATCCTGCATGCGTACGCCCGTAGCTACCGTCTTTCTTAGTTTTTCAAAATCGACTTGTTTAGCTTCCTTATCTGCAACAGCTGCAAGGTTAACTGCAGCTAAATTACAGACTGAAAATGGTGCTAATGGTTGTTCTCCACATGGGTTAGTAGCAACCACCTTTTGGCCATACGCACTAGCGTTTGTTTTCTCATTTGCATTATCGATAAAGAAGATACCTGGTTCCGCTGAATAAGTAGCGCAAATATTAATAAGCTTCCATAGCTCAGCAGCTTTGACAGTACGATACGTACGAACAGCTAGTCCTTTATCTTCCCATTCACGTACGTCTCCGCTTGCTTGCCACTCTGCATTATAAATGTCCATTTCTTCTTTTGTATAAGATTCAACATCTGGGAACCGTAAGCGATAGTCTTGATCATTTTCAACAGCTTCCATAAATTCTTTTGTAATACATACGGAAATATTAGCGCCTGTTAAGAATTCAGGATTATTCACGGTATACGTTCCGCCGGTATGAAGTTTTTCTTCTGCTTCCCGAATGCTGCTTTCTGTAAAACCACCTTGACCTGGCATCGCCTTGTAATTGACAACACTTTGGTACAAATCTCGTTCCGTTTCTGTAAGTGGAGTGAACTTTAATTTTTCTTTCGCTAAGTTTCTAATTTGCTCGTCTTCTGTATTTTCTATTAAATAACGCAAAATACGAGGGTTTTGCATTTTTGAAATAATAAATTCGACGATATCAGGATGCCAATCAGCTAACATAATCATCTGGGCACCGCGTCTTGAACCGCCTTGCTCTACTAAGTGTGTCAGCTTCGCAATATCGTCAAGCCAAGATACTGAACCTGATGACTTACCGTTTACTCCACGAGCGAGTGTGTTTCTTGGTCTAAGAGTAGAACCATTTGTTCCAACCCCGCCCCCTCGGGACATGATTTCCATTACTTGTTTTCGGTGATCAGAAATTCCTTCACGAGAATCTTGAATATATGGCATCACGTAACAGTTAAAATAAGTAACGTCTGTGTTCGATCCTGCACCATATAGAACTCGACCCGCAGGTATAAAGTTTAAATTAGAAAGCTCTCTATAAAATTCTTCAAAGCTTTGTTGTCTTTTCTCCTCATCTACTTCAACCGCTGATAAACCAGCAGCATTTCTTAGCGCAATCTGTTCATAATAAACTTCCAAAGGCTTATCTATAATATCTAGGTTGCGTATAATTAACCCTGAATCGCGTTCTTCTTCACTATCTAGCACATTAACAAAATCGGGTTCAACTTTGACAACAGCTTTGTGTTTTTCCCAATCGATTGATTGAATAAAACCGTAACCGCGTGCTGGAAACTTGGGATCGTCCTTCACCGTTAACACAACGAAATCACCTTCAGATAAAGTTAATTTCTCTGTGTCTTTGAATGCATAACGATCGAGCATGACTAGTCTCGATACACCGCTATGTGTTACATGCATATCCGGTGTAATCTCATGCACTTGGTCGAATTGCCTTATATCAGCATTTAACCGTTCTACATCGATTTTTGCATTGGCGTCACTCGTTGTGGACGTCATTTGCATACAAACCTCTCCCTTCAATCATGCTTCCTGAGGCATGTCCATAAATTACTACATTGATTATTAACCTATAAGTAACATACCACATCTATGAATTTTTAATCAATATATTGTACTCAAAATAAAAAATATTTCTATATATTGTGTTTTGAACAACATTGTAGAACTTTGTCAATTTGAAAATCGTTCAAAATATAAAGTAAGCAGAAGATATTTAGAGGAAACATCTTTTCTTATATTCAAAACCACCTTTTTTATCATTTGCATAGCTTTTGATTCAAAATACTATTTTGTAAATATAGATAAAGCTTCTCTATCATAAAATACATCATCATATAATTTCAACGGGAAAAAAACTTTGAAATAAGAAGTATTCCCCCATATAATAGATAGGGGAAGAGGGGGTAGAGAGAAAATGGAACTATGGATTTTAATTGGTGCAATCGTCTTCTTAATCGCTTTTGGTATTTTCCGATTTATGAAGGCTCGAAAAATATTAACCACTTTAACGGAAGATGAGTTTCGACAAGGTTATAGAAAAGCCCAACTTATTGATGTACGTGAACCAAAAGAATATGATGGGGGCCATATCTTAGGAGCTCGCAATATTCCATTATCTCAAATGAGAAACCGCTTAGTTGAAATTCGCAAGGACAAGCCTGTATACCTTTATTGTCAAAGTGGTGCACGCTCGACTCGTGCAGCATTAATGCTCAATAAAAAAGGTTATCAAAACCTAAACCAACTACAGGGCGGCTTTAAAAAATGGAACGGAAAAATTAAAACAAAAAACTAAAAGACGCTGCAGCTATTGCAGCGTCTTTTAATTTTATTCCTCTTTTTGATACCTCAAAATTGGTTTTCTAGCAGCGGTTGTTTCATCCATACGGCTAACGATCGTTGTATGAGGTGCTTCTTGAACCTTTTCTGGATCATTTTTCGCCTCTTCAGCGATTTGCAGCATAGCGTCAACAAAAGCATCTAAAGTTTCCTTAGATTCCGTCTCGGTTGGTTCTGCCATAATGGCTTCCTCTACATTGATTGGGAAGTAAATCGTAGGAGGATGATATCCAAAGTCTAATAAACGCTTGGCTATGTCCAGTGTACGAACTCCTAATTTCTTTTGACGCTTGCCAGATAAAACAAACTCATGCTTACAATGCTGGTCAAACGGAAGCTCGAACTCTTTTTGAAGACGGCGCATCATATAGTTCGCATTTAAAACAGCATATTCACTAACCTTTTTAAGTCCTTCTGCACCCATCGTGCGAATATACGTATAAGCACGAACGTTAATGCCGAAGTTCCCGTAGTATGGTTTTACTCGTCCAATCGATTTTGGTCGATCATAATCAAAATCGTAGCCATCTTCACGTTTTGTTAATATTGGTTTTGGCAGAAATGGTTCAAATTCCGCTGTAACTCCAACAGGTCCTGAACCCGGCCCCCCGCCGCCGTGCGGCCCAGTGAACGTTTTATGCAAGTTTAAATGTACGACGTCAAAGCCCATATCACCCGGACGTGCATAACCTAAGATCGCATTTAAATTAGCACCATCATAATAAAGTTTTCCTCCAGCTTCATGAATGATTGAGGCCATTTCTTCAATATTTTCTTCAAACAACCCTAATGTATTAGGGTTAGTCAGCATAAGCGCAGCTGTATGCTCATCTACGACGCGTCTAAGGTCCTCTAAGTCTACAAGACCTTGCTGATTCGATTTTACCGTTACCGCTTCAAAGCCTGCTACGGTAGCCGAAGCGGGGTTCGTCCCATGTGCTGAATCAGGAACAATCACTTTGGTTCGATTATAATCTCCGTTCCCTTCATGAAATGCTCGAATCATCATTAAGCCTGTCCACTCACCGTGAGCACCTGCAGCTGGCTGTAGTGTCACGGTATCCATTCCTGTTATTTCAGCTAACGTCTCTTGAAGGTCATACATAAGCTCCAGTGCGCCTTGCGCAGTTTCAACAGGCTGCAAGGGATGGATATGACTAAAACCAGTAAGTCGTGCGATATCCTCATTAACTTTTGGATTATACTTCATCGTACATGAGCCTAAAGGATAAAACCCAGAATCCACACCATGGTTCCTTGTAGATAAAGCCGTATAGTGGCGCATGATCTGCAATTCACTCACTTCTGGCAGTTCTGGTTCACTCTTTCTAATAAAAGCTTCGCCCAGTTGGTCTTCTATATTTGTTTCTGGAACGTCTAATTCAGGTAAACTAAAGCCTGTACGACTTTCTTGACTGTGTTCAAAAATTAATGGAAAGTCTTGATTAGCCACAAATATCCCCCACTTCCTTAACGAACTGATCGATCTCTTCTTTCGAACGAATTTCTGTCACCGCTACAAGCATATGTCCTTTTAACTCAGGAAAACGTCTGCTTAAATCGTAACCCCCAATAATCCCTTTATCCAACAGTTTTCGGTTTACGGTGTCTATGTCACCTTTTAAATTTACGACAATTTCATTAAAGAACGCTCCGTCAAATGCTATATCAAAACCAGTTTCCTCTAATTGTTTCTTCATATATGAGGCTTTCTGAATATTCATCCAAGACATTTTTTTCAGTCCCTGCTTCCCGAGCGAAGACATAGCCACTGATGAAGCCAAAGCATTTAACGCTTGGTTTGAACAAATATTAGATGTCGCTTTATCACGTCGAATGTGCTGTTCTCGCGCTTGTAATGTAAGCACGAATCCTCTGCGGCCTTCTTCATCTTTCGTTTGACCTACTAACCGACCTGGCACTTTACGCATCAGTTTCTTCGTTGTAGCAAAATAACCGCAGTGAGGTCCACCAAACTGGGCAGGAATTCCAAAGACTTGCGCGTCACCTACTACGATATCCGCTCCAAACTCCCCTGGAGGTGTAAGATAACCAAGTGCTAAAGGATTACTAGAGGTAATAAGCATCGTTTTCTTCTGTTGATCCACAAGTTCTCGTACGCGGTCTAAACGTTCAATTTGACCAAAGAAATTAGGATACTGTAGAACGACACTTGCCGTATTTTCGTCGAGTTCGTTTTCCAGCTGCTCTAAATCGGTGACGCCATTGTTATGATCAATCTCTACCACTTCAACCCCAGGTCCTTTTACATATGAATGTATAACCGAAAGGGATTCAGGATGAATCGCTTTTGATACTAATACTTTTTTCTTTTTCGTCTGGCCGGCAGATAGATTTACTGCTTCAGCTAAAGCCGTGCCGCCATCATACATAGAAGAATTAGCTACATCCATTCCTGTAAGTTCACAAATCATGGTTTGAAATTCGAAGATCGCCTGCAATTCGCCTTGTGAAATCTCTGGCTGATATGGTGTATATGCAGTATAAAACTCTGAACGAGAAATGACGTGATCAACAATCGATGGAATATAATGATCATAAACACCAGCACCAAGGAAACTAGTATGTGACTTAGTATCAACGTTTCGTTGAGCAAGCTGCGTTAATTCTTTAGTTAGGGCGTATTCATTTTTGGGTGGCTTAATATTCAAATCGCCGCTGTAGCGGACATTTTTAGGAATGTCCGCAAACAATTCTTCCGTCGACTCCACCCCAATAGTCGAAAGCATTTCTTTTTTGTCTTGTTCTGTCATTGGTAAGTATCGAAATTCCATTTATTTTTCCTCCAATCCATTAACGTTTATAAAAAGGGGTTGATACGACTTTCGCTTTTAACGTTTTCTTGCGAATTTGTACACTTACTTCTGTACCAAGCTCTGTATATTCAGTATTTAATAAAGCTAATCCTATATTCTTTCCTAATGTAGGAGATTGTGTGCCAGTCGTTACAAAACCAATCACCTTATCTCCATCTACTACATCATAGCCCGTCCGAGGGATTCCTTTATCGATCATTTCAATCCCGACCAGCTTACGTTTTAGACCCTCTTCCTTCTGACGGAGTAATGCTTCTTTCCCTATAAAGTCAGCTTCTTTATTAAGTTTCACGGCAAATCGAAGACCAGCTTCAAGCGGGGTAATATCAGCACTCAATTCTTGCCCATAGAGTGCTAAATTAGCTTCGAATCGTAGAGTATCTCTTGCACCTAATCCTATAGGCTGGACCCCATGTTCCTCACCGTATTCAAGGATAGCCTGCCATAATACAGGTCCTGACCCACTTGGCAAGTATACTTCAAAGCCATCTTCACCAGTATAACCAGTGCGCGATACAATAGCTTCTCCCTCTACTCCTTTAAAGCGAACGTCTTGAGCAAAGTTAAAAAACTTGATCTCTGATAGTTTTGTATCCGTTAAACTCTGCAACGCTGCCTCAGCATTAGGACCTTGCAAAGCTAACTGCACATACTCATCAGAAACGTCTGCAACATTTACCTCTTCATCTATGTGTTGCTTAAGCCAATCCACATCTTTCTCTCGATTTGCTGCATTGATAACGAGCAAATATTTATTCTCGTCTAACATATAAACGATAAGGTCATCGACAGTGCCGCCATTTTCATAGCACATAATGGTATACTGCGCTTTTCCAGGCTTCAATTTTGAAACGTCATTTGTCAGCATTTTTTGCAAAAAGGCTAAACTTTCTTCCCCTTCCACAAGCACTTCGCCCATGTGGGACACATCAAATAAACCAGCTTTTTGACGCGTAGCATGATGTTCGTCTTTTATGCTCGAAAATTGAACCGGTAAATCCCAGCCTCCGAAATCAATTGTTTTAGCACCAAGTTTTTTATATTCAGGATATAATGGTGTGCGCTTTAAATCCGTCATTCGATCACTCCTTATCTCTTATTAGCCATAAAAAAAAGAGACTCCACCGCATTAATAGGGAGTCTCTGTCCGTGCACCAGAAAGTTTCACGCAATCTTTTACGCTTGCTTCTTGGGTGGTTTACCTATTTTGATAAACTCTCTCCAGAGCTGCGTCCTACAGAGGTCTTTTTGCCTGAGAGATTCACAATCATTTGCTTGCTCCTTCGGCGCTACATTACGTAGACTCTCCCCCTGCAGTCATTCGCTTTAGTATTTAGTTAGATGGAACGGGACATACTAACCTGTAAAGCATGCGACTAACTCTCTTAATTTTCAGCTTCATTATACCATAGCGATCTCAAACGTACAGTTTAGATTTTTAAATTTCAAAAAAATCTATTAATGAACTCACTATAAGGAGGGATTGAACTTGATTAAAGTCCACCAAGACTCCGAATTTTTACCTAACCTCACCAAAAGACTGGAAGCGTCCGATTCGCTTTGTAGTTTTGAAGAATTTAAATTAGCGTGGGAAGGGTTGAAACTACAATCCATCCCGCAATTTGAAGGGGTATTAGCGTTAGAACAGCTCCCTCATGTTCAGTTCTTAGATCACCAAGTAAATGCTTGTGAAAGAGTGGTTCATGAAATGAACGGCCGAGCTATTCTTGCTGATGAGGTTGGCTTAGGAAAAACTTTAGAAGCTGGCTTAATTTTAAAAGAATATATGATTAGAGGAATGGCCAAAAAAGTACTTATTTTAACCCCTGCTTCATTAGTTAATCAGTGGACTCAGGAACTTAGCGAGAAGTTTTATATACAAGCTGCTTCTCCAAGAAAGAAACATGCAGACTGGAAAAATTGGGACGTAACTGTAACTTCAATAGATATGGCTAAGAGAGAACGTCATAAGGAAGAAATTCTCTCTATTTCTTACGACATGATTATTATTGATGAAGCACACAAGTTAAAAAATCATCAGACAAAAAACTTTCAATTTGTGAAACAACTGAAAAAAACATATTGTCTTTTATTAACAGCGACTCCGATACAAAATCATTTAAGTGACTTGTTTAACTTAGTTTCAATACTAAAACCAGGTTATCTTGGTGATTTAACAGAATTTAAGAAGAAATATAAAAATACGTCCTTAGAAGAAGAAACAACACAGCAGCACATTCATTCACTGCTTAGCAAGCTAATGATACGAAATTTAAGGAAAGATACTGGTCTAGATGCTTCAAAACGTAGAGTTAAAAATATTACGCTGCATTTCAACGAAGAAGAACAACGCTTTTATCAAGAGTTAGAAGCTCTTAAAACAGACTATCCTTCCTTTACATGGTTAACCTTAGCTAAAGAGCTTTGCTCCTCGAGAGAAGCTTGCTTTATGTCATTAAAATCCATGAATGAACAAAACCCGTCTGAGCTTAAAACCCATTTAATGGAGAGACTTGGAGAATTACCTCACCATACAAAAGCACAAAAAATGACAGAGTTAATTAAAGAATCAGGAGAAAAATTTATAGTATTCACGGAATACCGAGCTACTCAATTTTATTTACAATGGTTCTTACAGCAGCAGGGCATATCATCAGTACCTTTTAGCGGCAAATTCAATAAAAGTAAAAGAGACTGGATGAAACAGCTTTTTAAAAATAATGCACAAGTAATGATTGCCACTGAAGCAGGTGCTGAAGGTATAAACCTGCAGTTTTGTCACAATATGATTAATTACGACCTGCCGTGGAATCCAATGCGTTTAGAACAAAGAATCGGCCGAATCCACCGTTTCGGCCAAGAGAAAGATGTAAATGTCTTTAACTTCGCGATTAAAGATACCCTTGAGGACCACATCCTCTCCTTACTTTATGAAAAAATACAACTCTTCCAAAATGCAGTGGGGGACTTAGATGCCATTTTAGAAAAAATCCCGGGTGGTAGTTTTGAAAAGCACGTTCAGACGATCCTTCAAGAGTCTGAGTCTCAAGGTGAGATTGATATTAAAATGAAGAATTTAGTCAGCTATGTTGAGTATTCAGTAGAAGAAAGGAAGGAATTAGGTTGAACAACGCCAGTCATTATGACTTCACAAAATGTTTCTTTGAATTAAACGGTTGTACAATAAAAGAGAAAAACCCTAAACATATGACAATTAAGCTCACAAAAGAAATGGATGAAGCTCTTATGAATCGTCCATTTTATTGGCATTATATGAAAAAGATGAATCGAGAAGGGGAACCGTTAAGTTTATCGTTTAAAGATATCAGTCTAGGGGATGCGGAAGAGGGTATATTTTTACACGCAGGAACACCTAAATTGCAACAAATATATCAAGTAGCCCTTGAAAAGGGGTACACGACCCGTTTGTATGAGAAGGTGGATTCGCCTTCTCAAAACCTTGCCCTTCACCCGTGGTTATGTATCAATGTGAAACTCACATTTCGAGGAAAGCAGTCTAAAGATTTATTGCTGTCACTTGGTCTAAACCTTATTAATGGAGCTCTCATTCACGAGGCTATGAACAAGTTTTTAGATGTGCCATTAACTTCCAGCATATCTGATTACACTTTTCCAATGACTCCATTAATTCGTTTGGAAAGCGGATATAATCGTTTGCTTCAGCACATTGAAGACTACCTTTCTGAACTTGATACTCAATGGGCTGATCAATCACTCTCCCAACTCCATTACGAGCGAAAATTGCTAGAAAGTTTTTTTCAATCCAAGGATGTTGATCCGGAGCAATACGAAAAGGAGCTTGAACAGCTCCATATACGTTACCAGCCTCGTATTCAGTTGAGTGTAGCTAATGGTGGTTTAATCTATTTAACCAATGAGACGTCTCAGAAAATGCTAACCAACTATCATTAATTGCGTCGCTTTCTCAGCATTTTCAATGCGAATGGCAAGAGGCCAAACCAATAAGAAGTACTTTTTTTGGACACTTTTGCCTGCTTCTTTTCAATTTTCTCCTGCTTAGTCATATGCATGTGTTTCATCATTTCTTCTGTTAAAAATTGCGCATACTCACTCTTTTTCATAAGTGACCCCACCTTTATCAGAACTACTTTTATTATGTCCGGTGGGTTAGCTTTTTAGACAATTGAGAACTTCATTTATAATAACAGTCGTTTCCTTATGATCAACTTGAATCACATGGCTAGCTAGAGAACGATAAATCGGCAAGCGTTTTTCATAACGCTGTCGGTTTTCTTCTCGATTATTCGTCCATAGAGGTCGGTCTTGATCATTAGAAAGACGCTCATCAATCGTTTCAAAAGCCGCATCCAAAAAGATAACCGTACCTTTTTTTAATATTTCTTGATTTTCAGAAGCTAATATGACTCCTCCACCCGTTGAAACAATGACTGGTGCTTGCAGAGATTTTAATAAATCCGTCTCCAGCTTTCTGAAATGCGCTTCACCATATTTATTAAAAATTTGCGGAATACTCATGTCCTGTTGCTGTTCAATCGCTTCATCCATCTCTATATATGGCATATTCAACTTATCACTTAGCTCACGAGCCACCGTGGATTTACCACTGCCCATGTACCCAATTAAAAAAATCATAGGACCATCACTCCATTTTTTAAAAGATTTTTGCAGGAATTTAGCAACTTATGTCGAAGTAAGTATAGGCAAAGATATTGAAATGAGGTGATAATTCAACGTGAGTCAAATTGCTACTATGGCTAGAGATTTACTCTCCACCGCTATTCATCAATCTGCTACAGATGTCCATTTTTCACCTAACGAAGAGAATACCGACGTTTACTTTCGTATGTTCGGTCGTCGGACTTTTCACAAATCTTTACCTAATCCAACTTATCAGAAGTTACTAGCTTATTTCAAGTTTACTTCAGGGATGGACATTGGTGAAGTCACTAAGCCCCAAAATGCTTCATTAGAACATCGCGACGCCCCCTTATTGTATCATTTAAGGCTTTCCACATTACCCACTATTAAAAGTGAAAGCTTAGCTATCCGTATCCTTCCCTCTGCCGAACTCTTAAAGCTAGAACAGCTCTTCCTTTTCTCCCACCAATTAAAAACCCTAAAATCCTGGCTTACACGTCCAAGTGGAATGATTTTATTTACTGGTGCAACAGGATGCGGGAAAACGACTACTATGTATGCCTTAATTCAGACCCTTCTTCACGACCAACCGTTGCAAGCTATTACATTAGAAGACCCCATTGAAAAGAATCTAGATGACATTATCCAGGTTCAAGTAAACGAAAGAGCAGGAATCACCTATGATGCAGGATTAAAAGCTGCTCTCCGTCATGACCCAGACCTCATTATGGTAGGAGAAATTAGAGATAAGGATACTGCCCACTTTGCCATCCGAGCCGCTTTAAGTGGCCACTTAGTCGTCAGCACCATTCATGCAAAAGATGCCTATGGCACCATTCAAAGGTTGAAAGAAATGAATATAAAGACGGTTGAACTTGAACAAACGCTAATTGCTGTCGCTTGCCAACAGCTCATAAATCTAAATTTAGCTGATCCTAAACCTCGAAGAGCTGCCATCCTGGAACTGCTAGAGAAGTCAACCCTTAGGCAAGCTATTCATAATACCCCGCCTTCAGAGGATCCCTCCTTTCTTCCATTTGAAACATTAAGGAGGAAAGCTTATGCTCTCGGCTATTACAAAGATTAGACACTCGTTATCAAATAAGTCTCCTTCTCTTCCTATCAAAAAACAAATCATTTTTTTAAATCGGCTCTGCAAACTCCTGACTAAAGGATACCCTTTGCTTAAGGCTCTTAGAATGACCAGCTGGGACCACAACTTCAAGAAAATCACTGAAGATATTATCGATGAACTTAATGTAGGAAATCCTTTAGACGAAGCATTTAAAAAAGCAAATTTTTCTAAACAGGTCAGTTCATTCTTATATTTCGCAAGAATTCATAAAGACCTTCCCTCTATGTTTAGACAGTGTGCTGAGATATTACAGCTTCATCACGATTCTAAGAAAAAACTTCAAGAAGCAATGAGGTACCCCATTATTCTACTTATTTTCTTAACCATCGCTTTTACCGTAATCAAACAAACAATTCTTCCAAGCTTTAGTACATTATTCGCAAATAGTACAATCCAGCCATGGAGCCTTATCATTTTAAAAATAACTGACTTAGCTATTTCGAGTATGGGCCTCATCGTTTTATTTGTAATAGGCCTTTGCCTTGGATTCTATCTAACCAATCATAAATTAACTGCCTCTCACCGGCTACTTATGTATGAAAAAACCCCTCTCTTGCGCTCCTATAAAATGTTCACTTTATCATTTCTATTTTCCACCCACTTAAGCTCTCTTCTTAAAGCAGGACTCCCGTTAAAAGAGGCGTTAAAAGTGATCTCCCACCAAACAAAATACCTTGAATTAGCTGCTTATGGAAAAAGAATTGAAAATCTATTACAGGATGGCCAAACGTTAGCCGCTTCTGTGCATAGCTGTACATTATTTAGGCCAGAGCTTACCTCTATTTTTCATCACACCAATGACTTAGAAACACTCGAGTCTGAATTACAAATGCTATCAGAACTTCTCATTGATCAATTAAAAGAAAAAATGCTTAAGATTGTTCAATACATTCAACCCGTCTTTTTTATCGGAGTAGCATGTATCGTTGTACTCATCTATGCTTCCATTATGCTGCCCCTGTACCAATGGATGGACCAAATTTGAAGGAGTTGCTCACTTATGAACCAAAAAGGCTTTACATTAATAGAAATGCTTATTGTACTTCTTATTATCTCGGTGCTCTTGATCATCACTATTCCAAACTTAACAGAAAACACAGAGTCAATTCGCACAAAAGGATGTGAGGCGCTTGTTTTAACTACAGAAGCCCAAGTGGAGTCTTACTATCTTGAGCACAATGCTCTCCCTACTGATTTAAATGTTTTAGTTGATGAAAATTACATTACCCAAACTACTTGCCCAAATGGCGAGGAGCTTAACTATGATTCTGCGAGTGGAAAAGTTGATAGCCCTTGATCACCAAAAAGGCTATACACTAATTGAGGTCATTCTGGTCCTGACAGCTTTTACGCTCCTCCTCCTATTATTTACTCCGCTTCAACAACGTACAGTCAGTAAATTAGAAACCGAGCATTACTTGGAGCAGTTTGAAGAAGATATGTTACTCGCTCAACAATTAACGATGGCGGACCATCCTAATTATTGGATCATGGTTCGCCCTGTACAAAATGACTATTACTTATACGACTATCAAAATAAAGAAACAGTCTATCATAGAAAATTCCCCCATGATTGGGAGGTAAGTCTTCAAAGCCTTACCTCTCCTATTCGTTTTAATTCAAGCGGTACAATGCAAAGTCCAGGAACAATGACACTAAAAACCGGTTACACTAATTACAAAATTACATTTCCATTTGGAAAGAGCAGGGTGAGAATTGATGAACAATAACGGATTTACTCTAGTAGAAGTAATAAGTGCCTTCAGCGTTCTTATGATTGCAGCTTCACTTATAACCCCCCTACTTATGGAGATGAGAACAGCACAGCATTCATTATCGATAAAACGAAACGCTTTGGTTACTTTACAAAACAAGCTTCATGAATATTCAACCAGTTCTTTTGAAGAAGCCGTAAACGAATCAATTGATCAGGTACATTATACATTTAATGTTCATCCGAATTATCGAGAAGGATGTGCTGAATGGAAGACTAAACAAAATGAAGAAGAGAAAGAATGCTTATATGCACCTTTATAATGAGAGAGGTTTTACATTTATCGAAACAATTATATCTTTAATTGTCGTTGCCATTCTTTTAAGTATCAGCTTACCTACTATAAAGATGGTTAAGAGTCCTGCTTATTTTGATGAATTAGCTGTATTTCAATTTTTCACGTTCATTGAAGACGAAATGAACTCATCAAGCAACATTACAGTTAGTGAACGACAGATCCTTATAACAGATGTAGATAATAGAGAAATTAAGGTTTCACTATATGGAGATGATGTTCGTAGAAGAGTAGATGAAAAAGGTCATGAACTGCTGATCCATGACCTAAAAGATATTACTTTTTCTTTACAGAATCACCTTTTGGATATTCATGTCACTACCAGAAATGGAGATGATTATTATAAAACAATCCCTGTTTCTCTTTTCAACCAATGAAAGAGGCATTATTTTTCCCTGGGTCTTTATTTTAGTAAACCTTATGATCCTCATTACCATGTTTACCATTAATCTATATAAAAACCAAATGTACTCTACTCAATCCATCGTCCATTTCCACCAACTTCAAAACCTTTATTATTACTCGGAGATTGAGTTGATGAGAAATAAAAGTGATATGGGAAACCTTATAAAAAGCTATACCTTACCTACTGGTATCGCGGAAGTTAGCTGCGAGACGCTTATAGAAAAAACCTATAGATGCGAATGGCACCTCAAGCTTTCTACAGGACAAAGCGATTATTTTATAAAAAAATACTCCATGTAAAAAACCGATGCATGCATCGGTTTTACTACTATGAGCTATGAAATTTTTGCTTTAAATTCGTTCGGCTCTGTGGTTAAACCTTTTAACCCTTCCTCATTATATCCAATCACTAACTTCTCACCATCAGTTAGGATTGGTCGTCTTAACAGCTTAGGTTTTTCGTTAACTAGTTGTAGAAACTCACTTACCGTTAAATCTTCGACTTCTATGTTAAGTTCCTTAAACTCTTTGCTGCGTTTCGCCAAAATTTCATCTATTCCATTCGTTGTAAGGGTTAGAATTTGTTTCAACTCGTCAACAGTAGGCGTTTCTCTAAAAAGGTGCTGCTCATCAAACTTAACTCCTTGAGTAGTAAGCCATGATTTAGTGCGGCGACAGGATGTGCAACTAGGGTAGCTGTAAAATTTTAAAGCTTCCATCTTGATCGCTCCTTTTATAAATTAAATTTTTTGTCGAATTTCTCATGTACAGTTATTGTATAACCTTTGTACAATTTATTAAACCTATATCCTATAATTTTTTTAATTTTTTTATTTTAATTTCGTTTAAATTTCATAATTTAGGATAGAGTATAAGAGATAAACATATGGTTTATTTACAATCGTGACTTGGTCGTTTATAATATGAATGATAGCGTTACGATGATAGATGATAAAGGAGGGGGAAGAAGCATGGATCGCATGTTTCGTGTATTGGCGTTCTGGACAGGGATTTTTGCCGTTATGTTTTATGCTGGCGACATGATGGAAGCTGCATTTTTATCTCTAGCTCAAACTGCCTTTTTCCTTGCAATTGGTTACCTTAAACTGTCTGAACGTATGTACATATACATATTTTTCTCGTACTTGACAGTGTTTATGATTGGTTTTACTTATTATTCTTCATTCATTTTAGTGCCTTCTTTCGGAGGTCACTAAAAAAACAGCTCCCTTTATTGGGAGCTGTTTTTTCTTTTTTACGCGAAGAAAGGATTTTCATTCTTTTCTTCTTCTATTGTTGTTGGCAAACCATGTCCAGGATAAATTTTCATGTCATTTCTTAAACTAAATAATTGAGTAGTTATACTATCCTCTAATATTTCTCGATCTCCCCCTGGGAGGTCTGTTCTCCCTATACCTCGCTGGAATAACGTATCACCTGCTACAGTAAAACGTTGATTACGAAATACAAATGATACACTTCCAGGGGAGTGCCCTGGCGTATGACGAACTTCAAACGTAAAGGGTCCAAGCTCCATTTGACCTGGGTTAAGTTCATAATCAGCTGGCCGAGCTGTAATATCTCCTAATTGAAAAAGAGCCGAGCCGTTTAACGTACTATCCATCAGCCAATCTTTTTCAGCTTTGTGTAAATAAACGGGGGCCTGATAAGCGTCCCGTGCCTGATCCACAGCGCCAATGTGATCAAAATGAGCGTGAGTTAATAGAATAGCAATAACGTTTACACTCTTGTCCTTAATAAACTGATCTAGTTTCTCAAAATCTCCGCCAGGATCAACAATGATCGCTTGTTCTCCCGACGTGATAATGTAAGAGTTTGTACCCATCATCCCTAATGGCAGCCTTGTAATTTTTAACATTATATAACACCTCAATATCCTAAAATATTCACTGATAACTACTCGACAAATCAACTTTAATACTATAAAATAAGTGTGGAAAGAAAACGGGTACATATAGTATAACATCCATACATATCGGGTGATAATAATGAAAAGGATATTGGAGGTCTTCTTATGGTAACAGCAATCCTTCTTTTACTCGTAACCATTTTATGTGTAATTGCTGTATTTAGAGAAATTAAAACAAAAAATTTCTTTGCTGTTCTTTTTGCGGCTGGATCGGCTATAATGTTTGGCTGGTTCTCAGTGATGACCATTTATGCAAATTTATTTAGTTAAAGACTTAAAGAAAAACTCCAGTTGCTTTTGCAACTGGAGTTTTTTTATTAAGACTGCGTGCGAATTTCTTCTTCCGTTTCCAATAATTGATCCTGAGCATTAAAAAAGTATCGGTACATCGCTAATGTAATAAACATCGCACTCAAAGATACCGATGAAAATATACTTAGTGAGATGACAAGCTGATACTTAATCGCCATTACCGGTTCTACTCCCCCGAGAATTAAGCCCGTCATCATGCCCGGAAGCTGTACCAATCCAATCGTCTTAAGCTGATCAACGTTAGGTATAAGAGCAGCATTCAACGTTTTTTGTACAATTAGTTTAGATGCTGTTTTAGGTTTAGCTCCTAAAGATAAGGCGGCTAATAATCGACCATTGTTCTCTTTAAATTCATTTTTCATTCGCTCTAGTGCCAGTCCCATGGCTACCATACTATTTCCAATCACCATTCCACTCATTGGAATCACTTCTGAAGGCGTGAATTCAACCATATCAAATAACAGCCACATGCTTAACACGCTTATTTCGATTACTAACAAGCCAACCAGTATGTACCAAAACACATGGGGAAGCTCTTTTCCCTTTAACCTAGCATGAAAAGTAGCTACCGTAATCATAATACTAATCATTAAAGGTATTCCGATACTCGCTCGTAAATCAAACAAATAAGTTAATAAATAACCAATAGCAAACAACTGTATGGTCCCACGTACAGATGACCATAAGATATTTTTACTTAAGCCAAGTTGATAAAAATAAGATAATGAGAGCGGAATAAAAACAAATACAATTAAAAATAGTAAGGATTGATTAGAGATTTCTGGTTCCATTAGATTCACTTCCTTTATTCTTCAATAAATCTTGCCAATTCATTCGACTTAGGCTTTTCAAGCATTTCCAGAATCCGTCCATCTTCTACGAGCTGTCCATCAACTATAAATAAGCCTCTTTCTCCCAATCGACTGGCCTGCTGTAAGTTATGAGTCACCATAATCATTGTTAAATTATGCTCTTCTATTAAATTCTCTAGGCATTCCTCTATTTCTTCAGCGGTTCGGTAGTCTAAAGCACTCGTTGGCTCATCCAATAAGAGAACCTCTGGTGAGTTAGCAAGGGTACGTGCTAGAGAAACTCTTTGTTTTTCTCCCCCGGATAACTGCTCTACATCTCTGTCTATATAGGATGTCGGTAGCTGAACGTATTGCAGTAACTTCTCTGCTTCTCGCTCATCCCATTCTCCGAATATGGAAGGACCGTATTTAATATTATCCAAAACCGTGCCCGGAAATAAATTAGGATCCTGTAACACTAACCCTACACGCTTTCTTAAATCTGTAACCTCAAAGTCAGCTATCTCTTTTTCGTCTAAATAAATAGACCCGCTACTTGGACTATGTAATCGATTGAATAAAAACAATAAAGTGCTTTTCCCAGCTCCTGAAGGACCAAATAGCATAACTTTTTCTTTCTTATTAATCGAAAATGTTAAATCTTTTAAAGGCCCATAAGAAACATCCTTAAATTGAAACATTCTCATCTCCACCCTTTCACTCTATTTTGAAACATCCCCAAAATGTTATCTTTTTAGACACTCTTCTTATAATACCCGAGTTCACCGTATATAAAAGTAAAAAGTCATTATGAGATTGAACTCATAATGACTTCATATCTTATTTAAAATCATAAAACCTAAATAAATCTCCATAAATAATGTCGTTGGAATATTGTAGTTCCTGATCAACTTTTTCTCTTACAGGGGCGCATGCTTCCTCTTCCGGGTCAATTTCTTCTCCTGTTTCTCGATCATAACAAATTGAATCAGTATAAATATAATCATCACTTACGAAACTGCCATCCCTCATTGCAATAAAACCTTTTCGATCGTCGGAAAACATGTCCGTTCCAAAGGTAAGATCTTTTTCATCCTCTATACCCAGCAGGTTGAGCAATGTCGGTTTCACGTCAATTTGTCCAACTACTTCGTCGCTGTTTTCTCCGTCTTCATAGCCTGGTATATGAATCATAAAAGGTACTCTTTGTAATTGCATATGTTCATAACCATTAATTTCTTTACCAATAAATTCACCCATTGCCTTATTGTGAAACTCACTAATGCCATAGTGGTCTCCCATTAGTACAATAATGGAGTCCTCATATAATCCTGACTCTTTTAACTCATTAAAGAAAACCTCTACAGCCTCATCTGTGTATCTAGCCGTTTGGAAGGAGTCATTTAAAGTTTGGGAGCCAGAATCATGCTTATCAATATTTGCTTTCTCTTCTGGTAACTCAAACGGAAAATGGTGAGTTAACGTAATAAATTTACTGTAAAATGGCTGCTCTTGGTCTTCTAAATAAGGAATGGACTGTTCAAAGAAATCTTTATCCTCTAGTCCCCATCCAAATGAATTCTCTTCCGTTTCTTCAAAAGATTCTTCCCCATAAAACTCGTCATAGCCAATGTTGTCATACATGACTTCTCTATTCCAAAAACTTTTATTATTAGCATGAAAAACAGTAGTTTCGTACTCATTTTGATTTAAGATTTCAGGAAGAGCATTGTACTCATTTTGAGCATGGGTGAAGTAGACCGATCCACGATCGAGCGGATAAAGTGAATTTTCCACTATAAATTCGGAATCTGATGTTTTCCCTTGAGCCGTTTGGTGATAAAAGTTTTCGAACCAAATCGTATCATTTCTTTCTTTAAGATCATTCAAGAAAGGGGTGGTTTCTGTACCATTAATTTCAGAATCCAATAAGTAATTTTGGAAAGATTCGATACTTACAAAAATTACATTCTTATCTTCAGCCACACCGAACATTTCTGACGATTCTTTAGAACCAGTTTCTTCTTTCATATAGGTTTCAATTTCACTAATCTCACTATCATCCGCAAAAACGCGCTGTGCTTTCGTTTTCGTCTGCATGGTAGCATCATAAATATGATAGTTGTAAATTCCTATATTTTTCACTAAATACTCACGGTCAAAAGCTCTAACAAAGAGCATAGGACGTTCAATTTCAGCCAGTACTACATTACCCGCAAGTAATAAGAAAGTAACTGCCGTTGCTGCAATTTTAGAGTGCCTACTAAAGTGTACAGCTGCATGAATTGACTTAACGCTTAGCAGCCAAATAATAATAATATCTAAAATAAGAAGCACATCTTCAAAATGTATAAGAGTAAATATACTTGAAGTTAAATCAGCTGCATTGTTTCCCTGAAACAGGACTGGTATGGTGATAAAGTCAGTAAAATTCCTATAAAAAACTAAGTTTAAATATAAAATTAATGTACCTGCAATAGCGGTCCAACGCAAATACCTCATTTGATTTTTAGGTTTGAGCCAAACACTGATCGCAAAAACCAAATAAGCACTTGCTAAGGGGTTAACAAATAAAATAAATTCCTGCATCAAGTTTTCGATGGTTAAGCCAAACATAAAGCGGTACATAAAATATGTTTTTAAACCAAAGAGAAACGATGCAATAACAAATAAAGGTAATCGCAATTTGTTAAATTGCATGTTGTTTCCTCCTCCACCCTGTAATGTGCATTTACGAGGATGTTTATCTTTTATTAATTTCCACGCTGTATGATTTTTAAACAATTCCCCCTAATATGACGAATATCTTACCACAAAAGTTTCACAGAATGTAGTACTTTCCAATAATTACTAATTATCTCAACCTCCATACGAGTATCCGCTCACTCTTTAGATGGTCCTATACTTCATTAAAAAAAAGCCAACTAAATGGCTTTTTTATTTGTAATACTGTTTTACCAACGATGCTCCGCCTATGACGCCGGCATCATTTCCTAATTCAGCAAGCTCAAACTTACATGCTTCGGCCGCTCTTGGTAAAGCGTAACTTATATACGCTTGTTTTAACGGCTTTAATAATTGCTCTCCAGCTTTAGATACACCCCCGCCTAACACAATCTTGTTCGGATTAATAGTAACCGTTAAGTTGGAAAGTGCTAATCCAAGCGTATCTATAACATCTTCTAATACTTCCTTAGCAGCAGGATCTCCTTTATCAGCCGCTTCAAATACATCTCTAGCTGTCATAGCTTCTAATTCAGAAAGAGTGGACGCGGGATATTGATTCACAGTTTCCTTCGCTTTCCTAACGATGGCTGTAGCAGAAGTTTCCGTTTCTAAACATCCTGTTCGCCCGCAGTTACAAGGAGCTCCTCCTGACTTCTTCATTGTCATGTGTCCAATCTCAGCGGCTGTGCCATTTGCACCATTCAACACTTCTCCATTAGCAATAATTCCACCACCAACGCCAGTACCAAGTGTAACTGCAATTAAATTCTCTACGCCTCTCCCAGCACCTAACCAGTTCTCGCCTAAAGCAGCTAAGTTAGCATCATTATCGACCCAGACGGGTAACCCCGTTAATTCCTTTAGCTCTATTCCAAAATCAAAATCCTTCCAGCCAATGTTAATCGCTTCATTAATATAGCCCGTGTCCGTGTCTACAAAACCAGGGGCTCCAGCACCTATACCAAGGATGGAGCTTTTATGTAAATGCAACTCGTCTAAAGCATCATTAATAGCTATGTTAATGTCACTCGTAATATTCTTTCCACGGTCACTCGTATCCGTGTGAATCTCCCACTTTTTAATAATTTCTCCCTCAGTTGAGATTACGGCCAGCTTTATCGTTGTTCCGCCAATGTCTGCTCCAATACAATATTTTTCATTCATTTAACCCATTCTCCCCTTTTTGTTTATCTCTTAAAAGTGCTATTTCCGAACGCAAAAGTAAAATAGCCATCTGATAATCGTCTTTCGTTATACATTGAGCTTCATATAGCGTTTGAACCTCGTCTTCCATTAGTTCTATATCGGCCAGACGATCACCCACATAGATAAATGTTCCGAATTTTTTTAGTAATTGCTGAACGTCATAGATTGTTTTCATATTATCACCTTAACCATTATACCAATCAATCATGGGATTGAAAACGTATAAAACCCTAACCAATTTATCGGTCAGGGTCTTTTGGATGCAGAAATGCAGGTCTTCTATTTTTTAATGGAATCGGAGATCGAACAAATATATCTCTAAAGGCTCGTAAAGAGAATGGTAGAAAAGGCCATAGGTACGGGGTTTTAAATGTTTGCATATTAGATAAATAAAGGATCCACAACGTAATCCCTATAATGTAACCTTTTAGTCCGAACAATCCTGTAACCATTAATAAAGCAATTCTTGAGATACGATCGGCTAAACCTACTTCATAGCTTGGTGTGGCAAATGTTCCTATAGCTGCAATAGATAAATAAAGCACAACTTCAACAGAGAACAACCCTACATCTACGGCTACTTGACCTATTAATATTGCTGCTACGAGCCCTAAAGCTGTCGCTAATGATGAAGGGGTATGAATCGCGGCCATGCGCAGCATATCAATTCCAATCTCTGCAATTAAAAATTGAACAATGAGCGGTATGGATCCTTCTTCCTCAGGTCCAATATAGGATAAGTCCACTGGCAGTAAATCTGGCTGTATGGAAAATAAATAATACAAAGGTAGTAAAAATAGAGACATAAACAGTGCAATAAATCTTACCCAGCGTAAATAAGCTCCGACTAGTGGCTTTTGACGATATTCTTCTGCATGCTGCATGTGATGCCAAAAGGTAGCAGGTGTAATCATTACGCTCGGTGATCCATCAATAATGATCAAAACATGACCTTCATATAAATGAGCAGCAGCTGTATCAGGGCGTTCGGTATAACGGATGACCGGATAAGGATTCCAATGCTGACCGCTTATAAATTCCTCAATTGTTTTCTCTGCCATAGGAAGAGCGTCAGTATCGATTTCTTTCAGCACCCTCTGTAAGTGCTGAATACGGTCATCATCTGCGATGTCTTTAATGTAACAGAGACATACGTCCGTTTGAGATCTTCGCCCTATTTGTAAATATTCCATGCGCAGCGAACGGTCTCGAACCCTTCTTCTCGTTAACGCTGTGTTAAATACAAGCGTTTCCACGAATCCGTCTCTTGAACCTCTAACCACTCGTTCCAAATCGGGTTCTTCAGGACCTCGTACGGGATAAGTACGAGCATCGATCATAATAATCTTATCCACGCCTTCAACAACTAAAGCCGTCGGCCCTGCTAATACACTATCTCCTGCTTTATTCAAATCTGTCTCTTGCTCCAATTCCACATAAGGGATGTGCGTCTTTAACAATTTCTCAAGAGGATCAATACTTAAGTCGTTAGCATCTAAGTGAGATAATACCCTCATGAGGTAGTGTAAAATATCATCTTTAACAAATCCGTCCACCATAAATAAGGACATTTTCCGATTAGCGTAGACTACATCCAAATGGATTAAGTCAAAGCTTTCTTCAATCCCGAGGTAATCTTTGAGGTAACTCACATTTTTCTCGTAATGTTCAAACATAGGCTGTTTCTCTTTCATGCCATAACCCCCATGTTTCTTATGATGATTAGGCTTTACCATTCCTAGAAAAACATACGTCTTGATAACTTTTAAGCATGTCCTTCAAGTTTCTCACATAGGTCTATAACATAGAGCAGATAAAGGGGATGCTAGAGATTGAAATACATTTGGGTATCAATTTGTGTAAGTCTGCTATCTTTAACATTATTTTACTTTTATCAAGTTACAAAAGAAGAATCCGTAGTTAAATATTTTCCAATTGATGAAGAAGTGAAGTTTGAAAGCGCAGAAACGTCTCTTTCGTTCCAGGAAGGAGAAGGGGATGATGAGTATGAGGTCGGTTGGAAGATTAAATCAAAAAGTGACGAAAAAGTGTATCTCAGACAAGATGTTTCTTTACTATATGTAAATGGCCGATTAAAAGGCGTAGTCAATAAGTGGAAAGAAAATGCAGATGAAATAAATAAACACTCCACCCTGCACGGGGAAGATACTAAGAAATATGAAGCCGTTACTTTTCATCATGGAGAAATACATAAAGATGATGATGTAATTAATAGTATTCAAGCAACTTCTGGGGATTTACTATACATTATTGATTCCCCCCATTCTAACCGAATTGCGTTTAAGAAACCTGAAACACAAGAGGAAGAAAAATGGAAAAATAAACTTGACCATTCCATTCACCAGCAGCTTAAAGCCCAGTGGGATGAACTTAAAGCTTACTACCAGATACCCGTAGAACAATATGAACAAGTACCATTAACCGACTTACCTTCTTACAATGAAGAAAACCCATTCCCGTATATACCTCAAGGTCAATACAATAGAATTTCCGGACAACTATGGGAGGGCCTATATAAGAATTATGTGCTAGGAATTAAAGATGCAAAATCAAAGCACCCTATACAAAGTTATATTCCACTTCTTTTATTTGATAAAAAAGGAAAGCATTTAATGGTACTCTATGAAGATGATCAAGGAGAGAAAAATCAGCTTATTCAATATTATTAAATTGATTGATTAATTCTTGGAAATTTTCATGGTCAGGTTGAAGGTTAGCTGCTTCTTCAGCGAATTGTTTAGCTGAATCCAAATCTCCCTCCGATTGATAAATAAGTGCTAAGTTAAAATGAGCTTCTGCCATTTCTGGTTGAAGCTCTATGACCTTGGTTAAGTCCTGTTTTGCTAAGGAAAGCTGATCATTTTGAAAATATGCGTACGAACGGTTAAATAATAGTTCAGCTTCATAATCTCCCGGATGATGCAAGGCCTTCGTACTTGTTTCTATCGATTCATTAAACCGCTTTGCTTCATTTAATTCCTGTGAGATCTGCAAGTGAGAGAGAGCTGACTGATCACCATCTCCTTTGTAAACTCCAATGCTGATCATTGAGACCATTAATAGACTATATAGAAATACGGCTAAAAGTTTGCTTTTAAGCTGGTTGGAACGCTTAGGAAGACCTACCATCATAGAAGCAATAAAGCCCCCTATTAAACCTCCTACGTGAGCTCCATTGTCAATCTGCGGCACTATAATACCGAAAGCAATATTTATTCCAATGATCATGATTAGATTGTAGCCCATCGTTTGAAAGAAGACACGTTTATTTTTGAGACCAAAGAACAATAACGCTCCAAATAAACCAAATATAGCTCCAGATGCGCCTGCAGCAATTTGAGGATTAAGCATAAAACTCGCTGTTCCACCAAATATTCCTGCTAGAAAGTAAACCGTTAGAAACCTCGTGGAGCCATAAATCTTCTCCACAGCTATTCCTAAATAAAATAACGCGAGCATATTCATTAAAAGATGAACGATTCCAATATGAAGAAACATGGAAGTTACAATCCTCCACCATTCCCCATTAAGGATAGCAGGATTATATTTAGCCCCAAACTCAATCAGGGTTAAAGCAGATGTACTATTACCTTTCCACTCCATAAGCGCAAAAAGAATGAGGTTGATAACAATAAGAATAAAAGCCACTACTGTTTTTCCATGAGAAAAAACTTCCTGAAGTTCTTGTCTTCTTTTTCTTTGAATCGTCTTAACCTGCTGCTTTAAATAAATAACCTGACTTTCATATTCTATATCTTCTAATTCATAAGCGCTCTTCGTCATTTCTAATTGAAACTTCTCAAAAAAGCGAGACTGTTCTTTTACTTTCTCTTGATCATCCAGATAGTATACACTTATCTGTTTTATGCGCTTTTTTGGTGGAATCTCAACTTCTTCCCACTCATCAACAGGAGGATATTCAGAGATAAATATGCAGTGTAGATGAGTTCGTCCTCCCCTAAACAAATGATTATTCTTTCTAATTTGCTCTTGTGCATTGTTCACATCTCTTTTTAATTCATTTCTCCAGTTTAATTCTTTATGCACAATCCTCAAAACGTTCTGTTCGCCTCTTTGGTTTTTGGCGAGCCATACTTCACTCGTTTGCTCATCTATATAAACAATTTCATACCCGTGCTTAACCACTAAGTCGTACGTTACCTTCCACAAATAGAATTCTTGTTTAATGAACACCACTCTCCCCCCTCTCCTAAGAAAATCATACCATGATCGCGATGAAGTAAGCTAAAAAAAGGCAATAAAAAACTACCTTATATAAAGGTAGTCAGGCTGTCGAAAAACATGGTATCCCCTGGGTCCTTCATTAGAGTTTGAAGAAAAGGAACAGGAAAAAGCGCCGCTTTCCACGGGGCAGGACGGAAAATCTCCTCTTAGGACACGGCTGATCCTCCATTTACACTAATGGCTATTTATCGAAAAAGAGTTTTAGGAAACGGCGACACTCCTAAGGGAGACACGAATAAGGTGTGACCATGGAGGGCTAATAAAGCCCGAGAAAGTCTTAAATAGGAAGTTCGATTAAGTTCGCACGTCGTGTGGGGCCATGGAAAGAGAGTTGTTTCCTAAAACCCTTTCCTCTCCCTAATTCAAGGATATTTACACTGTCAAGGTAGAGAAAACGAAGGTTTCTCTACAAGCTGACTACCTTATACAAAGTTAGTATTTACTTAAAAAGATTTCCAATCAGCTTTTTCCTCACAAAAGGTATTTTCATTACAAAACGAACACTATACCTTCTTAAGATAGGAACGGAAGCTACGATTGGGATGATCTTATTTCTTAAAGAGAAAAGGACAGTACCAACAGGAATAAGGATTAGTGTGAAAAAGATACTTTTATTTTTCATCTATGGAAACCTCCAGTAGAAATTACGTTCTACTTAGTTTTTCCATGTAAAGCAGTGTTTATTCTATTGATGATGTCGTGCGAACGACTTCGTTTTCAAGAATTAATTGATGAACAGGCTGATCAAACGATTCATAAGGAATCTCTTCTATCAACTGACGATGAGATAGCAAAGAGACTGTATGACCTTGAAAATCTTTTAAGTATCGATCGTAAAATCCTCCACCATAACCAATTCTGAACCCTCTTCGATCAAAAAGTAAACCAGGGACCAAAATAAGGTTAATGGCCTCTTTTTCCACAGCGGAAGTTTGACTAGGAGATGGTTCTTTTAAGCCATAATACACGGTCTCCAATTGACTATAATCTGTTAACTCGTAAAATGTCATTGATTTAGTTTGAGGGGCACATTTAGGTACGACTACGTTTTTATTATCTTCCCACGCTTTTTCGATAATCGGATTAGTGTTCCATTCGCTTTTTAAAGAGACCGTAACACCAATGGTCTTAGCTTCTTTGTAAAAAGATGATTGAAATAGTTGATTGTATAATTGCTGCTCAATTTCCTTTTTCTCTTTCCTAGAAAAAGACTTTAGTGTGAGTTTTCCTTGCTCACGTAATAATTGTTTTTTCATATCATCATCCCTATAAAAAAACAGCAGAGTATAAAACTCCGCTGCTTATTTAGTCTCGCGATGAAGCGTATGCTTCCCTAGACGTGGGCTATATTTTTTAAGCTCAATACGTTCAGGGTTTGTACGCTTGTTTTTTGTAGAAATATAATTGCGGTCACCAGTTTCAGTGCAAGCAAGTGTGATATTTACACGCATGGTTTATCCCTCCAAATCATGATTCAATTCACTGTCTTTATCCACATAATCAGACTTAATAATCGTACCAAAACTTCGAGTAGCTTTCAAGTGTGTAAATGTAAATAGACGAATTAGCTTATAGAAATCCCTCTTTAAATATGGTATAACTGTACGTGGAAAGAGAGGAATGTAACAAAATGATACCTATTTTAATTACTTTAGCCGCGATAAGTGTTGTTCTATTTATCGCCTCGTTTTTCATGAACGATCGTTTAAAAGATGTAGAAGACCAAGTCGAACAATTGTCGATTCAAGTGATGCAAGATACATATCAAGTGAAGAAAAAATTAAACGTTTTGGAAGAAGAACTGTTGACCGGGGATTTAACAGAGGAAATGATAAAACACCCTCGCTCCTCTTCCTCCCAGCATCCTCCCCTCGCTCAAACAATTAGAAGTATGTACCAGGGTGGATATTCAACAGAACGAATTGCTAAAGAAACAAATATGAGTGTTTCCGATGTCCAGAACATTGTTCATAGCTATGCTGCAGAGGGTGTCCCTCAATGAAACAATCCATACGTTTTTTTTCACTAGGAATCTTAGTTTCTACAGTTATAATGGGAATGGCTTACTGGCTTGGACCAAACGAGCAGGCTGAGAGCACAGTCACTATGGATGAGGAAGATATGATAAGTGAAATCGAAGCTAGCCATTATAACGTGTTAACCGAAGAGCAGCTTCAAGAAAAAATCAATGAAGCCATTCATTCACAAACGAAAGCTGCCTCTACGGAAGAAAGTACAAATGAAACCGATGATGACGAACAAACTCAGGAAGAAGATGAAAGCCTGGAGGAAGAAAATGAAACAAACACCTATACTCTCGTCATCGAAGAGGGAATCAGCTCAACAGATATAAGCCAAACTCTTGAACAACAAGGTATTATTGAAAATGCTGAATCATTTGATATTTACTTATCTGATCGTAAATTAACCCAATATATTCAAATTGGGGAGTTTGAATTAAATGAAAACATGAATAGAGATGAAGTGGCTGATACGATTACAAGATAATTCATTTATATAAAAAGGACCCTGTGGCAAGGGTCCTTTTTACTTTTATTGGTTCAAATCATAAGAAACGCCTTTTACTAAATAGAGAATACTTTCCCCAATGTTAGTCAAGTGATCAGCGAACCGCTCAATATATCTTGAAGTATAAGCAGTTTGCATAATATATTGGATTTGATCAGGATTATTAGCGGTTAGCTCCAGAAGATCTTTGGTAACCTGACCGTATAACTCATCTACTTTATCATCCTTTTCGGCTAATACCTTTGCAAATGAAACATCTTCATTGTGATACCCTTTAATCGCAATATCAACCATTGATAAAGCAATCTCCATCATTTCTCTAATTGTAGAGTGAATAGAAATAGGGTGGTCATCTCCCAGAAAAAGAGTAGCTTTTGCAATGTTCTTTCCATGATCAGCCATTCTTTCTAAATCACTGGATATTTTGATAGCGGCAATTAACCTTCTTAAATCAGAAGCTACAGGCTGCTGTTTAGCAATCATAATTAAAGCAGAATCATTTATATGCTGTTCTTTTTTATTGTAGATGTAATCTTCTTCAATTATTTGTTGTGCGGTTTTAAGGTCACTATTATATAGTGCTTCAACTGAATTATTTAGTACAATCTTTGTGTCTTCTGCTAATTCTTCCACTTCAACCTTCAACTGCTGTAGCTCTTCATTAAAAAAACGACGTGTTTGCATAAATAGGTTCCCCCTCTGAATTATCCAAACCTTCCACTGATATAATCTTCGGTGCGTCTATCTTTAGGGTTAGAAAAGATTTGGTCTGTTTGCGCGTATTCAATAATTTCACCGTTCAAGAAAAAAGCCGTACGATCTGAAATGCGTGACGCCTGCTGCATATTGTGTGTAACTACAACAATCGTGTAATGCTCTTTCAGCTGCTGAATTAACTCTTCAACACGAAGGGTAGAGATGGGATCAAGTGCAGAAGTTGGTTCATCCATTAATACAACATCAGGCTCATTGGCAATTGCACGGGCTATGCAGATTCTTTGCTGCTGCCCTCCAGATAGACCCATAGCATTCTTATTTAATCGATCTTTCACTTCGTCCCAGATGGCTGCACGCTTTAAACTTTTCTCCACCATTTCATCTAATACAGCTTTTTTACGAATACCTTTTACTCTTGCGCCAAAAGCAACGTTGTCGTAAATTGATTTAGGAAATGGATTGGGGTGCTGAAAAACCATTCCTACTTTAGTTCTTAACTCTTCAGGATGATATTTAGATGATAAAATATCGTCCCCGTTATATTTAATATTCCCGGCAACTTTAACACCTGGCACCATTTCCACCATACGGTTTAGCGCCTTTAAGAAAGTGGACTTCCCACAGCCAGAAGGGCCGATAATCGCCGTCACCTGATTAGAAGGGATATCCATCTTTATTTCATGTAAAGCTTGAGAACTGCCATACCATAAATTTAAGTTTTCAATCTCATATGAGTGTTTCTCCATTTGAATTCATCCCTTTACAAGAAAATATCACTCTTAGTTTAAATTCCCTCGAATATATTTAATAGTTAATGATCATTAACTGAACTTTCCAGAGATATAATCTTCCGTTCGTTTTTCTTTAGGATTCGTAAACAGATCGGATGTGTTTCCAAATTCAATTAAATCACCATTGTATAAGAAAGCTGTGTTATCTGAAATCCGAGCTGCTTGCTCCATGTTATGAGTTACGATCGCGATCGTATAATGCTGTTTAAGCTCCATAACTAAGTCTTCTACTTTGGCACTTGAAATAGGATCGAGTGCTGAAGTAGGCTCATCTAATAATAATACGTTTGGCTGAAGTGCCAATGCTCTAGCAATACAAAGTCTTTGCTGCTGTCCTCCCGAAAGAGAAAGAGCAGAATCGTCTAACCTGTCCTTAATTTCGTCCCATAATGCTGCTTGCTGCAGCGAAGTTTCTACAATTTCATTCATGTTTAATTTATTCATACCCATAAATTTCAAAGCATGGGTAATGTTCTTTCTAATTGGTTTGGGAAATGGGTTGGGTTCCTGGAACACCATGCCAACTTCTTTTCTTAAAGCCACTACATCGATATCCTGATTTAAAATGTTCACCCCATCATAATTAATTTCTCCATCATAATGAGCAATAGGAATTTGGTCATTCATGCGATTTATTGTACGTAGCAGAGTAGATTTACCACACCCTGAAGGACCAATAAACGCAGTAACTTTATTTTTCTCAATCGGCATCGATACATTTTTTACGGCTTGATGATTCCCGTAATAAACACTCAAATTACGCAAATCAAGAAGTGAGTTAATCTCAGGTTGATTCATTTTACTGTTATCCAAGGTTTTCTCTTTAGTTTGGCTCTCGCCATATTCTTTTTCAGCATGTTTTTTTTGTACTTTTAACATGAGGGATCCCCTTTCTTATTTTGACCCAGTAATCTTGTTGTAAATAACATTTCCTATAACACGTGCTGTAACATTAAATACAAGTACAAAAATAATCAGAACGGCAGCAGATCCACTTGCAATCTCGTCTACATCCGGCATAATCCCTTGTGAGTTTACTTTCCAGATGTGAACGGACAATGTTTCGGCTGAGCGGAAAGGGTTTAACGGCGAATCAGAATTAAATGGATTCCAAGTATCAAACTGTAAGTTGTTTGTCGAAAGACCAGCCGTAAATAATAAAGCAGCCGCCTCACCAAAAATACGTCCTGCAGAAAGTAATATACCAGTTAAGATTCCAGGGAATGCAGCTGGCACTAACACTGTTTTTACGGTATGCCAATGAGTAATCCCGAGTGCAAGGCTAGCATTTTTCTGTTTTTTAGGAACTGAGCGAATCGAATCTTCAGTTACACGAACGATAATTGGCAGGTTAAATACAGTCAGTGCTAATGCTCCTGCAATAATTGAGTAACCTAAACCTGCATATTGAACGAATACCAGCAACCCAAACATTCCTACCACAATTGAAGGGAGTGAAGATAATACTTCTACACTTGTACGGATTACATTCGTTAATTTACTTGGCTTAGCATATTCTGCTAAGTAAATGCCACCTAATACACCCAGAGGAACAGAAAAAATCAGTGTTACGATTAATATATAAAAGGAATTCCAAAGCTGGTTCTTAATTCCTCCGCCTTCCATGGATGAACTAGAATTAGAAGTAATGAAGGACCAGTCAACGTTGGATAGTCCATTTGTAAGGATGTAACCTAATAAATAAACTAGAGTAGCCGTCATAATTACGGCGCATAAAATGAATACAGACGTGGCTAAATTGTTTACGATTCTTCTGCTCATTACACTTTCCTCCTTGAGGACACAACACGAATAATAATAATAAACACATAGGACATTATTAATAAGAACAGTCCCAGTGACCATAGTAAGCTGTTATGCACACTTCCATAAGTGGTGTGAGGCATATCAAGCGTAATAATTGATGTTAACGTTGCTGCCTGGTCGATAATTGACTCGGGAAGGCCTTTGACGTTACCAATAACCATTTGAACAGCTAAAGCCTCTCCGAAGGCGCGTGCCATCCCAAGAACTATTGCTGTCATTAATGACGGCAGCGCCGCCGGAATAATAACTTTATAAATCGTCTGCCATCTTGTAGCCCCAAGTCCATAGGATGCATCTTTTATATCCTGCGGAATAGCTTTAATCGCATCAGCAGAAATACTAGTAATGGTAGGCAGGATCATTACACCTACTACAATCATTCCGGCCAACAAGCTAAACCCTAGTCCTCCTACATTATCCCTTAATAGAGGCACAATAACAGTAACACCAATCAATCCATAAACAACGGAAGGAATCCCGACTAAAATTTCAATAACAGGCTGAAGTACTTTCTGCCCCCATTTTTTCGCAATTTCCGTCATAAAAATGGCACTTCCTATACCTAATGGAGCCGCAACCAAAGCCGCAAGAAAAGTAACAGCAAATGAGCCGAAAATGAACGAGAAGGCTCCGCTGTTTTCTGTTCCATCCCAGCCTGTGGTCGTTAGGAAATTCCACACGTTTACATCAAATACAAAGAATGTACGAATCCCTTTATAGCCTAGGAAAATTGTGATCGCAAGAGTAGCAATAATTACTATAGCTGCACTGGAATAAACCAGGACTTTACCTCTGCTTTCATTTCTTTTACTGGAAGAGCCGTTTTTCTTTAGTAATCTATGATTGTTTGTCTCAGTTTTCTGAGCGTTATCCATAAATATCCTCCTAAAGCATGGGAAATGGGCTGAACCTAGACATCTGATAATTAATGAATTAATGTTAGTAACTTCATTAATTTATGTCAGATGCTTAGGCCAACCCTATGATATCCCGATTAAATTCTTAATTATTATGCTTATTCAATTTCAGATTCGTTACCTTCAGCATCACGTTCTACTTCCATTTCAGTTGCTGGAATATATCCTTGGTCAGGAAGAATGGTAGTCTGAACTTCTTCACTCATCATATAATCAAGGAAATCTTTCTCTAGACCTTCAGGCTCACCTTGTGTGTAGCTGTGCTGATAAGCCCAGATCGGGAATTCTCCTGATTGAACATTTTCATCAGTTGGTTCTACTCCATCAATACCCATAGGAACGATATCTTCGTTACGCTCGAAATAAGCGAAAGAAAGGTAACCTACTGCACCAGGCGTATCATTTACGATTTGCATTACTCGGTTAGAAGAATCTTCAGTAATTCCTTCAGCAGGCTCTTCACCGTCTAGACCGAACTCGTTGAATGTAGCGCGAGTACCAGAACCATCAGGACGGTTAACAAGAGTGATTTCTTCATCTGCTCCACCAACTTCAGACCAGTTTGTAATCTCTCCTGTGAAAATGTCTTTTAATTCATCTTTAGATAAGTTATCAACACCAACTTCTGGGTGAGCAGCTGCCGTCATACCTACAACGGCTACTTTGTGATCAACAAGCTCTTCAGCGTCAATGTCGTCTTTAGTTTCAGCGAAATAGTCTGAGTTACCAATGTCAAAGTTGCCGGCTGCAACTTCACTTAGTCCAGTACCGCTTCCGCCGCCTTGAACGTCGATTTGAGCATCAGAGTTTTCAGCCATATATTCTTCTGCTGCTGCTGCAACTAAAGGCTGCATCGCACTTGAACCGCCAACAGTGATGGAATCACCTGATCCTCCATCTTCAGACCCTGATCCTTCTTCTTCGGAAGATCCTCCACATGCTGCAAGTACTCCGACTACTAATAAGAATGCGAATAGTAGTGCTAATCTTTTGAAATTCTTCATCTTAACTCCCCCTACATTCTCTAATGTTATGGATGTTGGCTTGACCAACTCACAATTCATATAATAAAGGTGAAGTTTTAAGTACATATGAAAGCAACGTAAAGGTTTTGTAAACAAGCTTATTTTTATGTATAAAAAGCAGGACTATTGTTTTCTAATGAGGTTTCGGGAACATTACCCGCAAAAAAAGAGTGATGCCATATAGCATCACTCCTCTTCTACTTCTTCTACCTTCTCATCAGCGTCAGTTAACTCAAGATTTATTCCGTTTTCTTCTCGTTCTTCTTTAAGGTCAAAATAAGCATCCATAATGCGACGGGATATGACACCGTTAATACTTGTATCGGAATCTGTCCCCGTATAAGGAACCATTACAGAGAAAGCAACTTCTGGATTCTCATAAGGAGCATAGCCCACCATCGTTAAGTTAAGGGTATCATATCTCTCAGTAGTCCCATTGTCATTTTGAACAAATTTACTCTCCTGAGCCGTCCCTGTCTTACCAGCTACTTGATACTCTGCATCATCAAAATAGCTGTACGCTGTACCACCAGGTCTAAATACATCTCGAAACGCTTCCTGCACACGGGTAATGTCCGTTTCATCCATTGTTAACCTGTTCATTACTTCCGTATCATACTTATTATATAGAGGTCCTAATCCTTCTTCCTCTTCATTTGGATTATGAACTTCCTTTACTAGTTTCGGCCGCACGCGATTCCCGCCATTGGCGATCGTCGAAACATATTGATTCAACTGCATAGCCGTATATGTGCTGTACTGCCCTATTGAATAGTCCAATACGACACCGGGATTAGGAAAATTCATTTCCTCAAACCCTTTGGCTTCATAAGGAAAGTCAATCCCTGTCTCCACCCCTAATCCGAATTGATTAAAGTGGTAGTTAAACCTTTGCAACGTATCACTTTGTAAGTTTAGTGTACTATTTTCAACATATTCGTGCCCGCCCATCCACATCGCAATATAAAACATATAAACGTTTGAAGATTGCTGAAGCGCCTGACGGTAGTTTACGTTTCCGATACCAGGGCGGTACGAGCTTTTATTAGGTGAAGATTGAAACCTTAATGTCCTGTCGTTAACAACCGTGCCTGGTGTGATAACTCCTTCTTCAAGTCCTGTAAGCACCGTTGCACCCTTAACAGTAGACCCTGGCATATAAGCATTATAAACAGCTTGGTAAGACGCATCCGATACTTTATCATCGCCTGGCTCTCGATCTCGATTATATTCTTTCCCTGAAACAGCAAGAACCTCTCCATTGTTAGGATCAGACATTACCACAATCGCATTCTCCATATGTCTATTCGCCTGCGGTTCTTCTTCAATTGCTTTAACAAGCTCTTCTTCAACGATGTCGTCTACTTCCTGCTGCAGTTCAACATCTAAAGAGAGCATAAGGTCTTTACCTCGTGAACCTTCCCGTACGACTTCAGTATCTATCACAGTATTATTTTTATCTGTCGTGTACTGAACTTTTTCCTTCGTTCCTCGCAGTACACTCTCGTACTGCTCTTCCAATCCGCTGGTACCTACGCGGTCATTACGACTGTAATCCAGCGACATGTAGTAATCCTCTTCATCACGAGGAATGCCTTGTTCACTTGTCGTGATTCCTCCGATAAAACTTCTGAATGTATTATCATAAGGAAAGTCTCTCTCCCAGTCGGAAGTAACGTTAACTCCTGGAAGTTCAGATAAATGTTCAGCGACAGTCGAGTATTCTTCTTGTGAAATATCTGCATTTTTCACTACGTGAGGAGATAAGGTGTACGCTTTATCCAGCTCTTTTTTTATAGCGATGATTTCTTTTGTTTCATCATCAAAATCATTAATTTCTTCTTCTGTAATACTGTCTATTTGCGCTTGATAAACTTCTCCATTGTCTAAGTCTTCAAGATCTTCTTCTGAAAGGCGTTCAGTAACTTCCTGCTCATTCTTTAAAAAGAAATATTCTCGTAAATCTCTGTCTGTTAATTCATCTTCAAAATCCATCTTAATATATTGAGCCATGGCTTCAGCCACTTCTAATCGATCTTCTGCCTGAACCCCTTTAGGTGGTGTATATGTAATTGAGTAAAGAGGTTCGTTATTCACCATTACTCTTCCATACCGGTCGTACATTTCTCCCCTCGGTACCGGAATAGTCGTCGTTGTATTTTCCGTGCGGTCTATTTCTTCTTGTGCAGATTCTCCCGTTAAAATTTGCACGACACCTAATTGCAAAATCAGGCCTGCAAATAAAAGGAAAACGATAAAAAAGATAATATTTAAACGGAAAGGTAAATGCGATTTTTTATGATTTGAATTCTTCCCCATGGTTCCTCTCCCTTACTTCTAATGATTCCAACCTATAGTATATCATTTATATAAGGTTAGAAAACAGTAGCAATCCATGAGAAAAAGTTTCAATTTTGTGCCGGTTGTTTTGTTTTAAAATGAATATCTTTAATAAGAAAGTAAATGAGGAAATGCCCCCCACCTATGATGAGCAAGATATAAGGAATACCTGTCTCTGGTGGAATAAATACAATAGATAGTAAAAACACACCTATTGATAAGACACGTCCTGCATTTAAAAAGATTTCTCTTACTACAATATATTCAATCCGCATCTCTCCAGCGTTCCATGACTTGCCGATGACATCATACGTTAACGACTGGTATGGCACATACAGAAGCGGAAAAAACACTCCAGTAACCGCTCCATAAAAGAGCAGTAATGATAAACTTTCTCCCATCAGCAAAAGCAGCACAGACAGATATAGAGCTAATCCAGCATAAAAGATCGCTTGTTTTCTTCGACTAGGCTTCACAAGTTTCGTTACTAAAAAGAAAAACAAAAATGAAAATCC
This sequence comes from Halobacillus andaensis, assembly GCF_014636475.1. GTDB lineage: Bacteria > Bacillota > Bacilli > Bacillales > Halobacillaceae > Halobacillus_A > Halobacillus_A andaensis. Next base: position 291,938 of record NZ_BMEL01000001.1, on the reverse strand, counting down.
AGAATAGACGAGGTTGTACACACCTAATGTAAACTCATTTCTTGTTAGTAAGAATATCCAAATGGTTACAGCGAATAAAAAAGTTCCTTCTCTAAATCCTTGTGATACATGCGCTTGCAGAATTTTATTCCAATTCGAATTGTATTTCCGCTCTAATATAATTCTTCTAAACGAAAAGTTTCCGCGTGCTTTCCTTCTTGATAAACCAAAACTTATAAAAACCGCCAGTATAAAGAAGCTAAATGAAATAGCAAAAATAACGGTATATCCAGTGAGTTGGTCCAGCCTTGAAATCACATAACCTGCAAAAAGCGGACCAGTCATTCCCCCAAAAGATTGGAGCACTCCTAAAAATCCGTTAAAAAAATCACGTGTATCCGGTTCTGTAATCTCGAATGTAAGTACGTTGAAAGCCAGCCAATAAAACCCATAGCCAATCCCTAATAATGAGCCTAAAAGAATGTTAAACTGCGCGGCCCTTTCCCCAATGATTAAAACAGCCAAAAAGAAAGCTGAAAGTACAATGACTCCAGCACGCAGCACGATTACACGGTCAATTTTTTTAGCACATTTGCCCGCCACGATAAATGTCAAAGGCTGCATTACATAAATGCTTAGATTATACAGTGCTATATCAGTATAACTATTAGATTGTTTCCATAAATAAATGTTAACAAAAGTGCTCGATAAGAAAATCCCTAGAGAATAAAGACCCCCAATTAACAACAAAAAGATAAGGTCTTTCGATACATTCTCTTGCTTTAACCACACCTTTAACAATTTCAGCATAATTGTATATCTCCTTTAGCCATCTGTTCTTAGTGTAATCAGAACAATATGAGATATACAAAAAGAAGGATACAGATCGCAATCTGTATCCTTCTGCTCAATAAATTATTTAGCTGCGTCGAAACGCTTAGAAACTTCTTCCCAATTTACTACATTCCAGAATGCTTTAGCATAATCAGGACGACGGTTTTGATAGTTCAAGTAGTAAGCGTGCTCCCAGACATCAAGGCCTAAGATAGGTGTCTTACCTTCCATTAAAGGAGAGTCTTGGTTAAGCGTATCAATAACTTCAAGTTGGCCGTTATTAACAACTAGCCACGCCCAACCGGACCCGAAACGTCCAAGTGCTGTAGCTTCAAACTTCTCTTTAAACTGATCAAATCCGCCAAAAGCGTCTTCGATTTTAGAAGCTAGTTCACCTGACGGCTCTCCTCCACCGTTTGGAGAAAGAATCGTCCAGAATAGACTATGGTTTGCATGACCGCCACCATTGTTACGAACTGCAGTCTTAATATCTTCAGGTACGACTTCTAAATTATTTGCTAGAAGTTCCTCTACTGACTTGTCTTGAAGATCAGCATGTCCCTCAAGCGCACTATTAAGCTTTGTAACATAAGTGTTGTGGTGCTTCGTATGGTGGATGTTCATCGTTTCCTTATCAATAGTAGGTTCAAGTGCATCGTATGCGTAAGGTAGTTCTGGTAGTTCAAATTTAGCCATGTTTAACTCCTCCTTATAATAGTATGTACATTGTGAAAAATTTTCATTTCACAATTGTACATTACCAAAACGAAAATTTTCTTGCAACTCATTTGCACACCAAATGAGTTAGTTTGTTGAGCTCCGGTTATATGCATTCCCGATTCTTGCTTTTTTAAACATAAAAAAACAAGCTTCATTTGCTTGTTGAAAAATGGTGGCTCGGGACGGAATCGAACCGCCGACACACGGATTTTCAGTCCGTTGCTCTACCGACTGAGCTACCGAGCCATCGCAGTATTTAATTGGTGGTAGATGTTTTCAAGTCCAAGTAGCTTATCTATTTATGAAGCAGATATGTAAATGGCGGAGGAGGAGGGATTCGAACCCCCGCGGGCCGTGAAGCCCCTGGCGGTTTTCAAGACCGCTCCCTTCAGCCAGACTTGGGTACTCCTCCGCAAAAAAAATAATGGTGGACCCTGCAGGACTCGAACCTGCGACCGATCGGTTATGAGCCGATAGCTCTAACCAGCTGAGCTAAGGGTCCAACATGGGGCGGCTGATGGGAATCGAACCCACGAATGCCGGAACCACAATCCGGTGCGTTAACCACTTCGCCACAACCGCCATGTAGAAATAAAATTGTAATATGTATATTGCGTTATTAGTATGCTTCCAAGGCTGGACACTTAAGGTGATACTATGTCGCATTTTTCAAAGCCATGAAGCACTTGGTAGTAGCGGCGGAGGGAATCGAACCCCCGACCTCACGGGTATGAACCGTACGCTCTAGCCAGCTGAGCTACACCGCCATGTGAGAAATCGTGGTCACTTTCAATGAAGCGACGCAAATAAATATACCATGGTTTACTTAAGCTGTCAACAAAGTTTTTTTGTCTTTTTCGACAACAAAATTAATATAGCATGATGCTCCTCCAGTTTCAATAAGTTATTACGTATTTTTTCAAAAAATTAAAGCCGCTGAATGAATCAGCGGCTTAATAATTTTTTATAGACTTTCTTTTTCTCCAAGAACTTCTTCAGCAATGTTTACAGCGTGATCTCCAATACGCTCTAAGTTACTTAGCATATCAACAAATACGATTCCTGCTTGGCCCGTACATACACCTTCATTCATACGAATAATATGCTTCTTACGGAAAGTTCTTTCCATTCGATCCAATTCATTTTCTTTTTGCACAACCGATAAAGCTTCTTCACGGTCCATTCCTTCTAATGACTTCGTAGCCTGTTTAACCGTCATTAACGTTAAGTCAAACATTTCATTTAAATCATCAATGGCTTGTTCAGTAAGAATAACTTTATTTGAATTCTTATAATCGATGAGCTCGATGATGTTTTCAAAGTGGTCTCCTATACGTTCGATGTCACGAACGGAGTCCATAAGTGCAGTATGCTTGTGACTATCTTCATCTGACAGCTGAGCCTGAGACAGGTCAACTAAATAGTCCGTAATCTTACGGTCTAAGTTGTTTAAAGCTTCTTCGATTTGCATCGCAAGCTCTGAGTGCTTCTGTTGTTTATTGTTTAAATATAGGCTTGTTTCTTCTAAGCCTTTGTATGCATATTCACCCATGCGAATAACTTCTTCTTTCGCCTGATCCAATGCAAGAGATGGAGATTGTTCAATAAAGATCGGATCGAGATGCTGCGGCTTGTATTCAATAATAGAATCTTCACCTGGTACGATTCGCATCACAATCCAAGCTAAAAGGGCAATGAATGGGAATTGTACAATTGTATTGGCAATGTTAAATGATCCGTGAGCAAACGCAATAGTCATCTCTGGATTTAGATCCAATGTGACACGCAGCCAGTCAACGAAAGCGTAAAACGGCACGAGCAGTATTAAGAAGACGGCTGCCCCGAGGACGTTAAAGATAACGTGAGCTGCAGCAGCTCTTTTGGCTCCTACGCTAGCTCCAATAGATGCCAGCACAGCTGTAATTGTTGTTCCAATGTTATCTCCAAATAAGACAGGCAGCGCTGCTTGCAAGTCCATTAATCCTTCACCAAATAGTTGTTGCAAAATACCAATGGTTGCACTTGAACTTTGAACGATTACAGTAAATAAAGTACCAATGACTACACCCAATATTGGGTTATCACTCATACTTACTGTTAACTCTTGGAAGGCTTCTAGACTTCTAAGCGGCTTCATACCTCCACTCATAACGTCAAGTCCAAAGAATAAAGCACCTAAACCAAAGATCGTTTGTCCCCAATTTCCTACTTTTTTGCTCTTAAAGAAGAAAAGCAAGAAAGAACCTACAGCTATAATAGGCAACCCATAGGCCCCTATATCAATACCGATAATAAATGCTGTAACTGTGGTACCAATGTTAGCACCCATTATAACTCCAATAGCTTGTCTAAACGTCATAAAACCGGCGTTAACTAACCCTACGGTCAAGACAGTGGTTGTCGTACTACTCTGTACAAGCACGGTTACAAACAAACCAGCTAAAACTCCCATAAATGGGTTGCTAGTAAACTTGTCTAATATCTCTCTTAAACGTTCTCCTGCGGTACGCTGAAGCCCGTCCGCCAAATATTTTAAACCAAATAGGAAAATACCTAGACCACCAATGAACTCAAATATCATCTGTTGCACATCGATTTCCACAGTTTCTCCACCCTTTCTTCATCCAAGTTTGTTTTTTTTCTTTTAAAATACCTTCCTCATTATTGACGATGTAAAAATGCTTTGTAAAGGTATTTTTCGAATCTTAACATTAAATTTACATTCGCGTTATTTTGACGAATTATTCCACCTTTTTAACTTGCCTTTATAGAGCGTTGTCGATTACGATAGAATCGATTAATGTAAAGGGGATATTTACATATGAGTAAAACGCAACAATTAATAAAAAGCTTTTATCATAGCAAGATGCTTGCTGCTTTTCGAATTCAACCAATGGGTAAAGCCATCAGTTATTTGTTTTTCTTAAGCGTGGTCATTTTAATCCCTGTGCTTTTAGGGTCATTGTTTACATACTTTTTTACAGAAGAAGAGTTTACAGCAGCCAGCGGTGTTTCAAGCGGCATCTTTATCGTTATCTTTCTTCCATTTTTATATTTTTTTATAGCAGCCGCATTATTTTGCTTAGTATCTATACTTGCTAGTATGGCTTTGCTATACACACGTATCCGTTCCTTACGTACTGATTATAAACAGTTATGGAATATAACAGCTTTTTCCATCACTGCCCCCACCATAGTTTTCGTCCTTCTTGAAATATTTATTTTTTCAAGCTCCTGGTTAATTATATTGCACCTATTCTTTTCGCTTATCTATATAGGGTTAGCCCTCCAACATTTGCCCACAAAAAATAGACCAGCATAATCACTGGTCTATTCCTCTGTTGGTTTTGATGTTTTTTTAACTAATATCCTTGTGCCATCCACGGAAACGACTCTTAATTCGTCTCCTTTATAAATCCATTGTCCATTCGAAACAGCACTGTATTCTTCCTCATCAATTTGAATGGTTCCAACAGGCCTCATATCGGTCAGTGCTTTTCCTGTTTTGTTTACCAAGTCAGCGTATGACTCCTTCATTGAGTTATAACCCATCTCGGAACTTAGCTGGTCAACTAAAGCGATCTTCGTCCACATTTCCCTTCGTTTGAAGACTTTCAGGAACATAAGAGAAGAAGCACCGCCAATCAACACACCAATCACTGCGTACAAACCTGATACCCAGTTAGGGGCACTAAAACCAACTGCAATGATCATAGCAGTTGCACCAATTGTAGCTAGTGTACCGTCATTTACCACTTTTCCGTCAATAATAATTAAAGTTAACCCTAGAATATAAACAAACATCATAAGAGCAAACATATCCGGCGTTAGAAAGGAGTAAAAATAAACGCTAATGAAACCTAAGCCGAGTACTCCAAAGAGACCACGCATGTTAACAAGTAACTCTCCGATTAAAAACAAGGTACCAAATAGTGTGACGAGTAAAACGATCCAATCGTGCGATAATAACCCCATTCATTCACCTTCTTTCCATTCTTCTATATTATATACGTTTTAGTGAAACATTTTGTTTCAAATTAGCTGTAAAGTTTTTCATCTCTTCATCCTCATGATATAATTTTAAAGGCTAACGTACAATTTTGTCGAAAGTAATGTAAACAAACCGTAAGTTTTAAGTGTCTATACTTCTCATTTAAGATGATACCCCTTATAATGAAAGTGGTATTTATAATGAGCTTTTTTCCAGATACAAAGGAGCGATTATTAATGGCAATAACTCACAGAAAAGATACTCGACCTGTTAAAGTCGGCGATCTGACCATAGGTGGAGCAGATCAGGTTGTGATACAGTCCATGACTACAACTAAAACTCACGATGTAGAAGCTACAGTAGCTGAAATTCATCGTTTAGAAGAAGCAGGATGTCAGGTTGTTCGTGTCGCATGTCCAGACGATCGAGCAGCGGACGCGATTCCTGAAATTAAAAAAAGAATTAACATTCCATTAGTGGTGGATATCCACTTCGATTATAAAAAAGCTTTAAAAGCCATCGAAGGCGGAGCCGATAAAATTCGAATTAACCCGGGGAATATTGGTAAACGAGAAAAAGTAGAAGCTGTTGTTGAAGCAGCTAAAGCTAAAAATATCCCGATTCGAATCGGAGTTAATGCGGGATCTTTAGAACGACATATCCTCGAGAAATACGGCTATCCTACCGCTGAGGGTATGGTAGAAAGTGCATTGCACCATATTAAGATCCTTGAAGATCTAGACTTTCACGACATTATTGTTTCTCTGAAAGCATCAGATGTTAAATTAGCTATTGATGCTTATGAAAAAGCAGCCGAAGTAATTTCTTACCCGCTTCACCTTGGAATTACTGAATCCGGAACATTGTTTGCCGGGACAGTAAAAAGCGCAGCAGGATTAGGAGCTATTCTGAGTAAAGGAATCGGCAGTACTCTTCGAGTAAGCTTAAGTGCCGATCCTGTTGAAGAAGTTAAAGTGGCTAAAGAGTTGTTAAAATCTTACGGTTTAGCTTCTAACGCAGCTACGTTAATTTCTTGCCCAACTTGCGGTCGTATTGAAATTGACTTAATTTCAATCGCTAATGAAGTTGAAGAATATATTCAAACAATTAAAGCTCCTATAAAAGTAGCAGTCCTTGGTTGTGCAGTTAACGGCCCTGGCGAAGCAAGAGAAGCGGACATTGGAATTGCCGGGGCTCGAGGAGAAGGACTTCTCTTCCGTCACGGAGAAATCATTCGTAAAGTCCCTGAAGACATTATGGTTGAGGAATTGAAAAAAGAAGTCGATAAACTTGCCGAAGAACATTACGAGAAAGAACGACTGGAAAAAGAAGAACAAAAAGCATAAACAAAAGGTGGACCAAAGCGGTCCACCTTTTTTAGGTTAAAATATTTGAGTTACGGGAGCTAAGAATAACGAAAATAGGATGGAAACGATACTGATTATGATCGCCATATTACCTAGCGTATCCGCTCCACGCCTTTTACCAATAACACCAAATACAATCCCCACGATTCCAAGTAAAAACGGAGCAAAGAAGAAGGAAAGAATTGCAGCGGATAGTCCCACCCAAGCCATACCTGACTTAACTTCCTCTTCCATGTTCGTCTCTGCTTCTTGAGAACGAATAGGTTCGTTTATAGGCATCGCAGCTTCTTGAGCATATTCCTCATCATAGCTTTCGCCATAAACAGGTTGATTAGCGACTCGTTCTACTTCTGTAGAATAATCGATTTCTTCTCCATGCTTTTGAAGCTCTTGTTCTTCCTGATCCCCTACAGACTTATTTGTTTCTTCCATACAAAACCCTCACTTTCTGTTTGAGAATCAAGTTTAGTATGTGAAGAAACTCTTTTTTTAGGTGAGGTATATAATGGGATTATAAAGCGAAAACCCTCTACACGTGTAGAAAATTTCATTAGTTCGCACTAGCTAAAGTATCATGTGCATTAGCTTTTGACTGGATCTCTTTCGCATACCAGCTTTTCGCATCCCCATTCTCTTCTACATAATTCTTAAGACCTCCCACTCCTCGATGATAAGCTGTTAAAGCTTCATCCCAATTATTGTACTTGTTGTATAAAAAATCGAGGTATACAACAGACAATTGAATTGAATAATAGGGATCAAATAATAACTCTTCTTCATAAGGCAGGCCAGCCATATCAGCAATCCATGGTGCTGTATTCTTCATAAACTGCGCCATTCCATATGCTTTACCATATTTTGTTTCTGGTCCAACAAGCTCAGGGTCAAATGTGTCCCCTGTTTCCACTTTTAGCAATTCATAAACAACAATGGGATCTACCCCATATTTTTCTGCTTGTTTAACTAGAAATAAAGCCCAGGGCTTTTTAAATTCACCACTACTGTCTTTGTAAAAAGCATTGGCTTGTTCTTCTAAGTATGACCAATTATCAAAATCACGATCTTCAAGCTTTGCCGCATCAGATGTTAAGTAATCATATTCTGACTGCAACTTCTCATTTTCTTCCGTAAGCTGCTCATTTTTTTCCGCTAATAAACGATTATCTTTATCTTTATAATAATGAACGATTAAAACCGAACCCGTAATTAAGATAATCGTAAAGCTAATTTGAGCAAACATTGTAACAGCTCGCAAAACGAACACTCCTTCTGCCCACAATTCTTCACTTATGGCACACATCGAATCATAATACTCCACTCTTCTTTAAAACTCAATCAATAATCATATGGTAAAACTTAGAACGATTCCTATCCTCTGAACATAAGGTGTACTGAATAGTTAAAGAAGGAGAATGGATAGATGAAAAACATGGCACAACAGTACATTACCCACAAATTAAAAAACATAACCACAGAAGAGCTAATTTATTTCAGTCAAATGTACGATATCTCCCTTACTTATAAAGAAGCAGAGAAAATTGTAAAAGAGTTAAAGAAAAATAAGGAAAATCCCTTTGAAAAGCAAGGTAGAAAGAGAATGCTTCGGAAACTTGCAGCTATCACATCTAACGAAACGGCCCGCTCTCTAGATATGTTATTACATCGTTTGGCCAAACAGTATGGCGTAGAAGAGTGGCTTCAGTAAAAAAAAGAGAGTGCTTTTGAGCACTCTCAGGGTTTCTCCATTATGGTATGGAGAAATGGAACAGGAAACGGCGACACTCCAATGGGAGACACGAATAAGGCCCCGGAGGGCTTTTCAGCCCAAGGAGTCACACCATTCGCCCATGGAAAAGGAGTCGTTTCCTAAAACCCTTTCCTCTTAGTCATGCAAGGAATGTTTATTCAAGATGAAAGAGAAACTAAAGTTTCACTTCTTTACTGATTCTTAATTTTCTCTTTTAGTTCCTCATCAAATATTCCTTTTTTAAGCATATCAATTTCAAATTGATATGGAGGCTGTTTATTTTTCTTATCTTCTCCTACATATGGAGTTTCAAGAATTTTAGGAATATCTTTAAATGTTTCATGGTGAACAATGTAATGTAAAGCGTCAAAACCAATGTGGCCGAATCCAATATTTTCATGGCGGTCTTTTCCTGCACCTTGGATATTTTTGCTGTCATTAACGTGTACTACTTTAATTCTGTCGATTCCTACCACGCGGTCAAATTCATCAAGTACACCATCGAAATCGTCCACTACATTATATCCCGCATCGTGAATGTGACAAGTATCTAAGCATACAGAAAGTTTTTCATTAAGTGTAACTCCATCGATAATCTGAGCGATCTCCTCGAAGCTGCGTCCACACTCTGACCCTTTTCCAGCCATTGTTTCTAACGCAATTTGAGCCGTTTGGTCTTTGTGCAGCACTTCATTTAAACCATCAATAATTTTCGCTATTCCCTTATCGGCTCCCTGTCCTACGTGAGAACCAGGGTGTAACACGATTTGCTTTGAGCCAATCGCTTCCGTTCGCTTGATTTCATTTCTTAAAAAATCGACTCCTAACTCAAATGTTTCAGGTTTAGTTGTATTCCCAATATTAATGATATAAGGAGCATGCACAATAATATCTTCAATACCATTATCTTGCATATGCTTCGTTCCATTTTCAATATTCAATTCTTCGATTGGACGCCTTCTCGTATTTTGAGGCGCCCCTGTATAGATCATAAAGGTGGATGAACCATATGAAGCGGCCTCTTCACTTGCTCCGAGCAACATCTTTTTCCCCTTCATAGAAACGTGAGATCCAATTTTAACCATAGTTATACTCCTCTCTATCGCTTCTTGCGAAAGCTGTCTCTTTTGAGTTTCTTATAATTTTTATCTGCTTCTTGTTTCATTTTCTTCTTGTATCCTGGTTTAACCTTTTTAGGCTTTTTGACCATTCGTTTTGCTTTCTTTTCAAGATCAGATTGGATTGGGGTGCGTTTTTGTCTTTCTTTATATGACTTCGCCTCCACCCATTCTCCATTTCTTACTTCATAAAATGTAAAGGATAATCCACGCTTTTCTAGCTTCTCAATCAAAGGCAAATCTTCTTCTGTATATAAGTTAATAGCCGTTCCTTCTAAGCCAGCTCTAGCAGTTCGTCCTACACGATGAATATAAAATTCTTCTTCTTTTGGCATTCTGGCATTAATGACGTGACTAACGCCTTGAATATCAATCCCCCTAGATGCAAGATCTGTGGCAACAATGTATTGATAACGTAAGTTTTGAAGCTCTTTAAGCATACGCTTCCGTTCTCTCGGGCTTAATCCGCCATGAATAACCCCTGTTTCTAATCCTTTATCCAACAATGAAGAAGCCAACTCATCCGCTTGTTCTTTGCCATTTGTAAAAATGATCGCTAAATACGGCTGGATGCTTTTTGAAATCTCGAAAATTACATCAGCAGGTTCTTTATGCCTTAGAGCAATTAGACGATGCTCCATTGTTTCCGGGGACGGTTTATCATCTTTAATCTCAATCTGAGTTGGATTTACTAAATATTTCTTGAGAAAGGGCTGCAATCGCTCTGGAATTGTAGCTGAGAAAACTAATAATTGAAGGTCCTCATTCATACGAAGTAAAATTTGATCTACATCTTCTATAAAACCTAAATCCAGCATTAAGTCTGCTTCATCCAGCACAAAAGATTTTACATGATGCACGTTTAAGGCTTCTTCCTTAACCATGTCTAAAATTCGTCCGGGTGTTCCTACAATTATTTGCGGAGGGTTAGCGGAAAGTTTATCTATCATTCTTTGCTTATCCGTACCTCCAATAACTAAGCTGGATCGCCAAACTTCATCTTTTCCAGCAAGTTGAATAGCTTTTTTCACTTCATTATATATTTGCATGGCTAGTTCCCGAGTAGGTGCAGTTACAACAAATTGCACACTCTCTTCTGCTTCGTTCATCTGATTAAAAAGTGGCAATAAATAAGCATGAGTCTTACCTGAGCCAGTATGTGACTGCCCAATTAAACTTTCACCGCGTAAAGCCGCGGGTATGACCTGCTGTTGAATCGGCGTAGGATTTGTAAAACCCAGCCCCTCTATAATTTGCTCTACACTTGAGCCTATTGCGTATTCCTTAAATGAATGGTTACTCATAACGTACTCCTTTAATGTATATTATCCCTATCCTATTATAATCGACTATAGGAGGAATTGCACGAATCATAGAGATTCTTTGTCTTCTATAGCTTTAGCCTTTATAATAGAGGATGAATTAATTCGTTTCAAAGTTGTTTTTAGAACGAAGAGGAGGATTTATGAAATGGAAGTCATAAAAATCGCCCCTCGCGGTTATTGTTACGGAGTGGTAGATGCTATGGTTATTGCTCAAAATGCTGCAAAAGACCCTAATCTGCCAAGACCGATATATATTTTAGGTATGATTGTCCACAACTCTCATGTTACCGATGCATTTGAAAGTGAAGGAATTATAACCGTCGATGGTAAAAACCGTTTAGATCTATTAGAAGGTATTAACGATGGGACTGTTATTTTTACAGCTCACGGAGTTTCACCAGAAGTTAAAGAAAGAGCAAAGAGAAAAGGATTAATGACCCTTGATGCCACTTGTCCAGATGTTACAAATACCCACAATCTTATTAGAGACCGTGTAGCAGAAGGGTATGAAATTGTATACGTTGGGAAAAAAGGCCACCCAGAGCCGGAAGGAGCTATGGGAGTTGCCCCCGGGAAGGTTCACCTCGTGCAAACAGAAGAAGACGTTGAAGAACTTGACCTTGATCACGATAAGCTGTTAATTACAAATCAAACAACAATGAGTCAATGGGACGTCTATGACGTGATGGAAAAAGTTAAAGAAAAGTATCCTCACGTAGAGAAACATCAAGAAATTTGCATGGCCACACAAGTCAGACAAGAAGCTGTGTCTGAACAGGCAAAAGATGCTGATTTAACTCTAGTTGTAGGTGACCCTAAAAGTAATAACTCTAATCGATTAGCTCAAGTTTCAATGGAAATCGCCGGCACTCAAGCCTATCGTATTGCTGATGTTACTGAAATTGATCTGGATTGGCTCAAAGGCGTTTCAAAAGTGGCTGTAACTGCAGGCGCTTCAACTCCTACACCAATTACTAAAGAAGTTATTAAATTCATCGAACAATTTGACTCTGAAAACGAGGATACTTGGATTCGCGAATCCAAAGTAGAACAGAAAAAGATTCTTCCACGAGTAAGAGCAAAGAAAAAATAAAAAAAAGCCGCTTGTTCTAAACGAACGAGCGGCCTTTTGATTATGAAAAGCGGAAAGGCTCGGTATTCGATTGGGAAATCATAACTTGAACATCTGTTTCAAAGCAAGATTTAATCCATTTCTTCAATTCAGGCATCATTACTTTTTCAACATGATGACCAGGATCAATCACTGCTAATCCATCTTCTTCAGCTTCTTGTGCAAGGTGAAAAGTCATATCCCCTGTAATGTAAACGTCTGCTCCCTGGTTTAATGCAGCAGCATAATATTTCTCTCCACTCCCCCCAAGCACAGCTACTCGCTGTACCATTTGTTCAGGATCACCCACGAAACGCAAGCTGGAAATATTATATTTTTCTTTCACACGTTCACACAATTTCTTTAATGTCACAGGGTTTTTTAGGGATCCGATTCTGCCTACCCCCTCTGATGACCCTTCATTTAACAGCGGGTAGAGATCATAAGCAGCTTCCTCGTAAGGATGAGCGGTAAACATCGCATCTAAAACCTGGGGAAGGCTCGATTTTGGAAGAATAGTTTCAATTCTTTTTTCTTGTACTTTTTCTAACTCGCCTTGGTTTCCAATATATGGTTCACTGCCTGCTTGAGGCTTAAAAGTGCCTTCTCCATTAACTTGATAAGTGCAATGACTATAATTACCTATATGACCAGCCCCCGCTTCACTTATAGCATCTCTAACTCGATCAACATGTGTATCTGGCACATAAACGGCAAGCTTAATAAGGTTATCTTTTTTAGTTTCAATTAACGGTTTGGCATCTTCTATCTCAAGCAGCTCGCTCATTACATCATTCACTCCGCCTTGTGCTATATCTAAGTTTGTATGAGAAGCATAGACGCAAATATTATGTGTCAGAAGTTTTTGGATCGTTCTCCCTTTAGGGGTAGAAACATCAATCTTATCCAATTTAACAAACAATAACGGATGATGTGCTATGATGAGATCAATATCATTTTCTATCGCTTCGTCTACGACTCTCTCTAACACATCCAATGTAACCATCACTTTTTTTACCGTTTGCTTTTTAGAACCTACTTGCAACCCTACATTGTCCCAGTCAAATGCAAAGCTAGCAGGTGCCCTTTCTTCCAGCTTTGAAATTACATCACCTACTGTTACGTCGTTTAGACTCATCATAGAACCTCCTCTAACCAGCTAATTTCTTTTTTAAATTGTTTTATTTTCTCAAAGTCAGGTTCAGATGCTCGTTTCATTTGTTCAACAATTTGATGTTTCTTTTCTTTTTCCTCTTCCCACTTCTTATAAAACGCAGAATTCTTTTCCTTGAGTAAATGCGGACCTAACCATAACTGTCTCTCTAGCAGCTTTTCCTCATAATTCTTTTTGGGCTCCCCTTTTTCAGCTACTAAAATTTCATATACGTGTCCGCCTTCCTCGAGAATAACTTCATTTACTAAATTATACTCGTGGTCAATCAGCCACTTTCGAATGGATCGAGCATCAATATTCGGCTGAGTAATGATTTTAGAAACATGAGTAAGCTTGTCCTTGCCCTCATCTAAGATCTCCGTGATTAATGGACCGCCCATTCCCGCAATAACAATTTGATTTATTCGATTATCAATAACTTCTAATCCATTCCCTTGAATCACTTCAATTTGGTGGTTCAGCTGACGCTTTTTCACTTCTTCTAATGCGCTTAAGTATGGTCCTTTATTTAACTCCCCTGCTATTGCAAAAGCTTCAGGATCATTTTGACACACAAAGCAAGGCAGGTAGGCATGATCAGAACCTATATCAGCAAACCGAATAGGCTTTTGCAAAAAGTCAGCGACGGTTTCCAGTCGTTTAGATAATTGATCGGCGTTCATTATACTTCTTCCCTCTCATAAAAAGAAAAGCTTCCTGAGAGTACCAGAAAGCTTTTCTTATATTTATTGATGCTCTTCAGCAAGCCACTCTGCTAACGTAGCAGCATCATCACCTGTGTAAAGACCGGCCGGCATAGCGCCATCCCCTTTACCATTTTCAATGATGTCTTGGATTTCAGCAGCATCATATTGTGAGCCAACTTCTTGAAGGCTCGGTCCATTCTGTCCTTCTAAATCTCCACCATGACAGCTTGAACATTGTTGTTCATACATTTCTTCTGGTCCTGCGGCTGTTTCTTCGCTTTCTTCTCCATCTTCTGCATTTTCAATTGCTTCTCTTTCATTAATTCCTACTGATGATACAACAATCATCACTAGAATTCCTAACACAGCAATAAGTGCAAAAGGAATCACAGGGTTTCTTCTCATTAGTTGCATCCTCCTTATGTATCCCTTGAAAGTTTGAGAGATGTCTAATCGACTATATTTATTTTACTTGAAATTCTTCCCTTAGGAAAGGGAAAACAGTGAAATCTTACAAAGTTATTAATATTGCTAGTGCAGTTAACCCAAGAAATCCAAACATCAACAAATAAACCGCTTTCTTAATTGTCCCTAGAATCATCCAAACAAAGCAGTGAATCGTTATCGCCCAATAGACAATTATCTTACTAGATGTCATATAACTAATGACGTGAATGGTAAGGGTTAGTAGTAAAATCAAAATAAGAAAGTCCAGCATGCGCCTAATCAGAAGGTCGTTAGTAAACCTATACCGGGACGATGTGTAAGCGATACCAACAAATATCGACAAAAGACCTGTTTGCATTATAATACCCATTTCAGTAAAATAAATGACAAGAAATGAAAGTGGTAACAATAAAAGGTTCATAATGAAAAAAACAAAAGTTACTATGTTTTCTTTATGTCTTGTCTGATAAGTTGAGGTTTCATTGGGAGCGCTTTTGTCTTCTCCTTCAGTATATAAGGCTAATAAAAAGTCGCCATATTGGGTTGGGAGCAACTTATTGTGTTTCCAATAAGTTATTTCTTTCACAATCGTTTCCTTTCGGTGGTCCATAATGATCACCTCGAAACTTGTTATAAAACTTTAGGGACCATCGTATAGGTCCCTAAAGATAATGGTTTGATTTTATTCCATAAAGTCTTTCAGACGTTTGCTACGACTTGGATGCCTAAGCTTTCTCAAAGCTTTAGCTTCAATTTGACGAATACGCTCTCGCGTAACTCCAAACACCTTTCCAACTTCCTCCAAGGTGCGAGTACGTCCATCATCTAAGCCAAAACGAAGACGTAATACATTCTCTTCACGATCGGTTAACGTGTCTAAAACGTCCTCAAGCTGTTCTTTTAACAGCTCATAGGCTGCGTGATCAGAAGGGGAAGTAGCCTCTTGGTCCTCAATGAAATCTCCTAAATGAGAATCGTCTTCTTCACCAATTGGAGTTTCAAGTGATACTGGCTCTTGAGCAATTTTCAAAATTTCTCTTACTTTATCTGGTGTTAGTTCCATGTCTTGTGCAATTTCTTCAGGAGTTGGTTCACGACCTAAGTCTTGTAATAATTGACGTTGTACCCGAATCAACTTGTTGATAGTTTCTACCATGTGAACCGGAATACGAATGGTTCTCGCCTGGTCAGCAATTGCACGTGTGATCGCCTGCCTAATCCACCAAGTCGCATAGGTACTAAACTTAAACCCTTTACGGTAGTCGAATTTTTCAACGGCTTTAATTAGTCCCATGTTACCTTCTTGAATAAGGTCAAGAAACAACATACCTCGTCCAACATACCGCTTTGCAATACTTACAACCAGTCGTAAGTTAGCTTCCGCAAGTTCTCTCTTCGCTTCTTCATCACCATCTTCAATACGATGGGCCAAGCTTATTTCGTCGTTAGCAGATAAGAGATTTACTCGACCAATTTCCTTTAAATACATACGAACTGGGTCATTTATTTTAACACCAGGAGGTACACTTAAATCATTTAAATTGAACTCTTCTTCTTTATTGAGCTGTTGCATGCTTGGATCCTGGTCTGAATCACCAATTACTTCAATACCTTGTTCACTCAAGTACTCATAGTACTCATCCATCTGATCAGATTCCAATTCAAAATTAGAGAGTTTTTCAGCCACTTCTTCATAGGCTAAAATCCCTCTTTTCTTACCTATTTCAAGTAATTGTTCCTTTGCTTGCTCCAGGGTTAGTTCACTTTCATTTTCTTTAGAACGTGATGGCTGTTGTTGCTTATCTGCCATGAGTCCCCCTCCTTCCAACTATCCATACCATTAATGAGTATTTTTCAACTCTTGCTTTCGTCTCAATATTTCCATTGCAATTTCTGCAGCTTTTATGGGGTCATTGTGCTGCTCTGCTTTTTTTTGTTCTGCTTCCAGACTTTTTATATCATTGCGATCAGTGTTTTCTGAACGAATTCTATGAAGATAATCCGATATTTCTTGATCAGACATTTCTTCATCCATCCCAGAGGACATCGTCAATTGAATAACTAAATCCTTAAGAGACTGATCTTCCAGCCGCTCAATAAATTGACTGACGTTTGGTTCATGGCCATCTTCATAGTATGCATATAAGTGCGTAACAATAACTTGGTGTTCAGAAATATTAAAGGCCCCGCCTAATTCCTCTTGCACTTTATCAGCAATGACAGGGTTTTTCAACATGTTTGCAATCAGCTTTCTTTCTGCATTGTGAAAGGCTGGAAGCAGCTTTCGGTGTGTGGAATTTCGTTTCACCGGTGCGCTTTGCTGCTGTCTTCTTTCATAGGTTTGAAGAGGCTTTGCATTGCTTTGTGCTTTAAGATGTTCCACTTCACTCTTTAACGTGTCTATCGACATCTGAAACTCTTCTGCCAAAGCTTTTAAATAATGCTCTCTCTCAATGGCTCTCTCTAATTGAGCAATCTCCTGTAATACCTTTTCGATATAAGCAATTCGATCTCCTTCTAATTGAAGGTTATAATTTCTTCGCAGAAAATTTATAATAAACGACGTATAAGGATCACTTGCTTCTATAACTTCTCTTTCAAAGCGATCTCCGCCAAATTTCTTTATATAATCATCAGGGTCCAGCCCTTCTGGCAATCGGGCTACATTGGTTTGACAACCCGTTTGCTTTAACAGCTTTGCCGCTTTTGCTGCTGCGGTCGTACCCGCATCATCGCCATCATAGCAAACGATCACTCGATCAGCGTATCTCTTAATTAATTGAGCTTGGGTTTCTGAAATGGAGGTCCCCATCGTCGCCACACCATTACCAATTCCCGCCTGATCGGCAGAAAGGACATCAGCATACCCCTCAAATAATACCATTGTCTTTGACTTGCGAATAGAAGATCGAGCAAGGTCAAAGTTAAAAAGCAACCTGCCTTTTTGAAATAGGTCTGTTTCTGGAGAATTCAAGTACTTTGGCTCTTGGTCTCCTAATGACCTCCCTGCAAAAGCTACTGTCTTGCCTAAATGATTTCTTAATGGAAACATAATTCTACCCCGGAAACGATCGAAGTATTCTCCTTTTTCATTGGCATTCAATAAGCCTGCTTTTACCATCGTTTGAGGATGAAAACCTTTCTTCTCTAAGAAAGTTGCGACAAAGGTTGGAGATGTAGGTGAAAAACCTAATTGGTATTTTTGAATCGTCTCTTCCGTAAACCCTCGATCTAACAGATACTGCAAGGCGTTCTTACCTTCCTTAGAATTACGCAGCATATGGTGATAGAGTTTGGTCATCCATTCGTGCGCATCTAGGATACTTTGGGATTCAGGATCGGTTTGTTGAACCGGCATTTCATTAAATTGCTCAGGAAGTGAGTGCCCCGTTTTTTCTGCAACTCTCTGAACGGCTTGTAGAAAACTATACCCTTCGATTTCCATTAGAAACGAGTAAACGTTTCCCCCTTTTCCGCATCCAAAACAATGAAAGATTTGCTTATCACTCGAAACGGAAAAAGACGGGGTGTTTTCTCCGTGAAAAGGACATAAGCCGAAGTAGTTCCTCCCTTGACGTTTTAATTGGACATATTCACCAACCACATCGGCAATATCAACGGATTTTCTTATCTCGTCTACTTTTTCTTCTGGAATGTGTCCAGCCATTTTGCATCACCGTACCAGTTATATAGTTTCCTTTTATCTAGCTAAAGCTCTCGATCAGCTATTAATTCATATAAAGCTTCCGAGAAGTTTTTACGGTCCTCATCCGTAAACGCTCGTGGACCTTTCCATTTTTTCTTTCGCCTAAAGGTTTGTTGTCGAAGATGCTTCTGATTCATAATATCAAAGGCTTCCCCCTCTTTAATCAGTTTACCTCTTGGCGTAATAACGTAAACCCCCCGGGGAGTAAGTAATACCGCTAATGAATAATCTTGAGTAATAACTATATCTTCGGGTTTAACGTGATTTAAAATAAAAAGATCCACCGATTGAGATCCGTGATCGAGAAACGTCCAGTTTTCCCCGTTCGTCTCATGTTTAAAATGATTCACTGTGGCCACAAATTTTGGCTCAATCTGAAAACTGGAACACACAGAACGAATTTCTTCCTGTACAGGACAACTATCGGCATCTACCCACACACTAATGTTTTGTTTTTGCATACTTGAGTAATTCTACAATAATCGTTAGATTCCTGCTCTTTTCTTAATGTTTTATTTTTCAGAAAAGTATCTTCAAGTAAATAGCAATATGATTATTTTTACACAAATAATTATTATAATACATAAGATTTGAAAAATCTATATAAATATCAAGAAAAAACGCGCTTATTTTTAAGCGCGACATTTCTTCACTTGTTATTAAAGGGAGTTTTCCCTCTTTAAATTCATAATGACGTTTGCAGTTTCCTCAACGGCTTTATGGGAAACATCAATGACCTGGCAACCTATTCGGTCTACTACTTCATTAAAATGCTCAATCTCTTGTTGAATTCTATCCATATTAGCATAGCTGGCTTCTGATCCTAGACCTAGTGATTTTAGCCGCTCCCTGCGAATATCATTTAGTTTCTGGGGACTAATCTTTAAGCCTATACATTTCTTAGGATCTACCTTAAAAAGCTCTTCCGGAGGTTCGACCTCTGGAACAATAGGGACATTGGCTACTTTTAACCTTTTATGAGCTAAATACTGAGAAAGTGGAGTTTTCGACGTACGTGACACTCCTATTAATATAATATCTGCTTTAGTAATACCTCTTGAATCCCGACCATCGTCATACTTAACCGCAAATTCTATCGCTTCTACTCGTTTAAAATAATCTTCATCTAATTTATGAACCAACCCTGGTTCGAGTCGAGGCTCAGAATTAAAGTATCTTTGCATTGCATCCATCATAGGGCCCATGATATCAATACACTCTAATTCATACTCTTTTGCTTTCTCTATCAAGTGAGATCTAAATTCCGGTATTACGAGAGTGAAGCCGATCATAGCGTTGTGTTCTTTAGCTTGAACTACAGCCTCATTTATTGTCCCTTTATCTTCAACATAAGGAATTCTTTGTACTTCAAATGGTCCATCATCAAACTGGCTTAATGCGGCTTTTACAACAAGTTCAGCAGTTTCTCCTACAGAATCAGATATGATATAAATAAAGGGTTTTTTCAATGTTTTCTCCTCTCCTTCTTAGAAGGGATTCCTTATAAGTGTTGATCGGTGGCAAGTTCAACGAGAGCTTTTGTTACACTAGTTTTCGTTAACCTTCCGATGACCTCCATTCCGTTTTCAACTGGTTTAACAACAGGAAGCCCATCAATCTGTTTCTCAATAAGCTTTTGAGCTGCATCCAATAAGAGGTCATCCTTTGTGCAAATCGATACATTTGGCATTCTAGTCATAATGATATGAACAGGGACAGAAGTTAAGTCCTGATTTCCTATACTCGCCCGAAGTAAATCTTTTCGAGATAACACACCTACGAGTAAAGACTGTTCATTAATCACAAATAGGGTTCCTACATCCTCTAAGAACATCGTACATATCGCATCATAAGCTGACACGTCTTCTTGTACGACGACTGGAAGTGCCTGGTACTCATGAACTTTAAACTTTTTTAATTTCTCCGTTAAAAGTTCAGATCCAGTTTTACCTGTAAAGAAATAGCCAACACGAGGACGGGCATCTAAATAACCCGCCATCGTTAAAATAGCTAAATCAGGACGTAAGGTCGCTCTCGTCAGACTCAAGCTTTCTGCAATGCTTTCTCCAGTAATCGGGCCGTTCTCTTTTACAATTTGAATAATTTGTTCTTGTCTGTTGGATAGTTCCATTCTTTCACCACCCTAATCACCAACTGTGACATACTATTTAATTATTATAGCTCATTTATTTTGTTGGGTAAAAGAACGTGTCTTAATATTGCTGCTTCCATTCCACTTCATTTAAGTCAGCAAATTGTAAAATATCATGGGCAATATTTTTTAGAAGAGCCAGACGATTAGCCCGAACCTTTTGATCTTCAGCCATGACCATCGTTTGATCGAAGAAAGAGTGGATAGGCTGGGTAAGTTCGCCTAATTGTTCTAGAGCTTTCTCTAAATTACCAGATTTCAAATCACGAATATATAACTCATGAATTTTTTCGTAGGTCTTAAAGAGATTAGCTTCACTGCTATTTTGAAACAAATCAGTCGTAATTGTATCTTCTTCTGTTTTCTTAGCTAAATTTAATACTCGTCCTAAGGCTTCATGGACCGGCTTGAAATTCGAATCATTCCGTTTTTCAGATAACAGTTCGGCCTTCTTTAATGTAATAGAATATTGTTGAATCCCGTTACTAAGTACAGCTTTTACGATATCTGGAGCTATACCTTCATCTTTAAATAAGAAGGAAGCACGCGTACGGAAAAACTCATGCACTTCTTTTACTAGTTCATCTTTGTCTTTAGTCAGTAAATCCCGCTCCACATACAGGTCAATGACACTATTTAATAAGGATTCTACTTGAATCTGCCAATTTTGTGTTTTTAGTATTTGTAAAATGCCAAGAGATTGACGTCTTAAACCGTATGGATCTTGAGAACCCGTTGGCATATTTCCAATAGCAATGGAACCGATAATGGTATCTAATTTATCAGCTATACTCACAATCGACCCGATCTCAGTTTGAGGAAGCTGGCCATTTGCTTGACGAGGCATATAGTGTTCATTTATGGCAGTCGCTACTTCCTCGTCCTCTCCAAAGAGTTTCGCATATTTTTCACCCATAACCCCTTGCAATTCGGTAAACTCATCAACCATATGAGTGACTAAATCAAACTTACTTATTTCAGCTGTCCTAATTGCCTTTTTCTTTAGATCACTTTGACTGTCTAATTCATTACAGATGTGTGCCGTGATCGTCTTTACTCGATCCACTTTATCTGCAAGAGTGCCTAGCTCGACCTGATAAACCATGCGATTAAGTTTCTGTAGTTTCTCGTCAATGGATCCTTTTTGATCTTCTTGATAGAAGAATTGCGCATCGGCTAAACGGGCTTTTAATACTTTTTCGTTACCTTTTGAAACCTTTTCAATATGCTGAGCATTGCCGTTTCGAACAGCAACAAAATAAGGAAGCAGTTTCCCATCGTTACTCTGAACAGGAAAATAGCGCTGGTGTTCTTTCATTGATGTTATTAAAACCTCATCGGGAACCTCTAGAAAATCCTCACTAAATGCACCACTGAATACAGTAGGATATTCTACTAAATGTGTCACTTCATTTAATAGATCTTCATCGATCAGGATGGTCCAATCCTTATCTTCTTCCATTTGTTTTAACTGCTTTTCAATCTCAGTCTTTCTTTCGCTCTTATCCGCTAATACATATTCAGCTTTTAAGACAGACTCATACGAGGCGGCCTCAGCTATTGTAGTCTTTCCACCCAAGAAACGGTGGCCGTATGTCTCGTTATTTGTTTTTACATTTTCAATTTGAAAGGGAATCACTTCATCTTCATATAAAGCTATGATCCATCGAATTGGACGGACATAGCGCAAGTTGAAATCTCCCCACCTCATGTTTTTAGGAAAATTCAATCCTACTAACACATCTTTAAAATCTTGTAATAATTCACTTGTCAGTTTTCCTTTTATGAACTTTTTCACGTGGACGTATTCTGTACCTTTAATTTCTTTAAAGTAAATATCTTCCACATTTTTTCCTTGACCTTTTGAAAAGCCTATAGCCGCTTTTGACCATTCTCCTTCATCATTAAGAGCAATTTTTTTCGCTGGCCCTTTAGCTTCTTCTTCAACGTCCGGCTGCTTGTTTTCAACACCGAAGATTTGAATCGCCAATCGTCGGGGCGTCGCGTACGATTTTACAGATTGATATGGAATTCTTTGCTCCTTCAGCCATGCTTCGGTATTTTTTACAAGCTGCATTTCCGCATCATCAATAAAACGAGCTGGTAATTCTTCAAGACCTAGTTCGAATAATACGGTTTTACTCATGAGAAGCGTCCTCCTTATTCAGCATTGGAAAGCCCAACCTTTCTCTTTCTTCTACGTATGTTTTAGCAATCGATCGGGCTAAGTTTCTTACCCTCCCGATGTATCCTGTACGTTCTGTAACTGAAATGATCCCTTTTGCATCCAAAAGGTTAAATGTGTGAGAACATTTTAAAACGTAATCGTATGCAGGGAACACTAACCCCTTTTCCATAATTCGTTTCGCTTCTTTTTCATAAGTTGTAAATAAATCAAACAACATTTCATCATCCGACTCTTCAAAAGTATAGACTGAATGTTCGTATTCAGGCTGAGTAAATATATCTCCCACCGTTACTCCATTCGTCCATTCTAATTCAAAGACATTTTCTTTATCTTGAATGTAAGAAGCTAAACGTTCTAACCCGTACGTAATTTCTGCAGATACAGGACGAGCTTCTAATCCGCCTATTTGCTGAAAGTAAGTAAATTGAGTAATTTCCATTCCATCCAGCCATACTTCCCATCCTAATCCAGCAGCTCCAAGAGTTGGATTCTCCCAGTTATCTTCCACAAAACGAATGTCGTGCTGATCTGGATCAATCCCTAACGCTTTAAGGGAGTCCAAATATAATTCTTGAATATTATCTGGTGAAGGTTTCATTATGACTTGGAATTGGTGATGCTGATACAATCGGTTAGGGTTTTGCCCATACCGCCCATCCGCTGGCCTTCTAGAAGGTTCTACATAAGCTACATTCCATGGCTCTGGTCCAAGACTTCTAAGAAGCGTCATTGGTGACATTGTCCCGGCCCCTTTTTCAACATCGTAAGCCTGCATAAGCAGACATCCTTGATTTGACCAATGCTTCTGCAAAGTTAAAATCATATCTTGAATATTCATTCGACTTACCTCCTATTATTCTAAAGCATAAAGAAACCCCGTCCCTATGCCAATTATGACATAGGGACGGGGTTGATCTCCGCGGTTCCACCCTATTTGCTTCCATAAAAACGAAAGCCACTTTAAACGTATCTTGCTCCAGAACGCCTTCGCCGAACTGTGTCACTCGATTTCCACCCTCACGAGCTCTCTATTCACACAGGATTTCGGCTACTACTTTCCTTCAAAGCAATCATATAGTTAGTAAATAGAATCATACTGAATCCTATTTATTTTGTCAATTATTATCGGTAAACAAGTCGATCTGTTTAAGAAATTTTTTCGACTTTAAGAAATATCCGCCATAACGTTCATAGTATTCATCCATTAACATACGAAGCTTTTTCTTGTTTTCGTCTTTCATCGAAACTTGCCCCAGCCGTTTAACATCCATATGTAAAAATAATCGCAGCAGTTTGGCTAGCGGCTCTGTTAACCCATATGCCTGGGGATCCATTTGTTTGCAACGAAAACAAAGAAATCCGCCTTCCACAACAGAGAAAGAAAATGGACCGTCTGCTGCTCCGCAGTTTAAACAAGCATCTACTTTTGGAGCAAACCCAGCTTTACGATACATTTTTAACTCGTACATCATGGATAATATTTCACAGTCTTTTCCTTCTGCCATCCAAACAAAAGTTTGAAGCAATTGTTCATAAAGAAATGGATCTGGTTTTTTCTCATCCACCAGCTTATCCGTCAATTCAGCTAAATAAGATGCATAGGCAGTTTTAATGATATCTTCTCTTATCGAACGAAGCGATGTTACCATTTCACCTTGACTAAGCGACCCAAGCCCTGAACCTATCTGAATCAAAAACTGGCCATGAATAAAAGGTTGTGTAACCGAAGCCATACGGCTCTTGGGCTTTTTTGCACCTCGAGCCATGACCCCAATTTTCCCTTTTTCTCTTGTAAATAAAGTAATGATCTTATGGGTTTCCCCATAATCTCTCGTACGAATGACAATTCCCTCAATTTTTTCTAACAAAGCATTCACCTGCTTTATCCGATAGGATCCTCTTGTTCCATTGCAGATGAAGCATCTTCATTTCCCTTTTTATTGTCGGCTTCTACTTCCTTCATTAGCAAATAGGTTTCTATGTTTCCTGTCTGTCTAAACACATTCCAATACAGATCTAGCACAAGAAACACTCCTTTCCTATAAATCATAAAAGAAAATGTAATGACAAGCTTAGGTTGCTTCATCTACAACAAATGATGAATCTTAATTTTTACCAATCTTAGTATTCTTCTTCCTTATAGCCGAAGTCACTGAGTTGGATTTGTCGATTTCTCCAGTCTTTTTGAACCTTGACCCAAAGTTCCAGGAAGACTTTACTGCCGAGTAAAGCTTCAATGTCCTTCCTAGCTCTCTGTCCAACTTCTTTTAACATACTTCCTTGTTTTCCGATGATAATTCCTTTTTGTGATTTACGTTCTACAATTATAGCGGCCTGGATAAAAACAGCGTTTGAATCCTCTCGTGGTTTTATCGTCTCGATCACAACAGCAATGGAATGAGGGATCTCTTCTCTAGTTAAATGAAGAACCTTCTCTCGAATCAGTTCACTTACAATAAAGCGTTCAGGGTGATCGGTGATATGATCTTCAGGATAAAATTGCGGTCCTTCTGGTAAGTGAGACTTCAAGACGCCCAGTAAATGATCGACATTATTACCTTCTAGCGCAGAAATAGGAATAATCTCCTCGAAATCAAGCTTCTCCCGATATTCGTCAATTAGGGGAAGAAGTTGATCTGGGTGTACTCGATCAATTTTATTCACAATTAAGAAAACAGGCTGATTAACTTTCTGTAATCGATCAATAATAAATTGGTCACCGCGACCGTATCCTTCTTCCGCGTTAATCATAAACATAATGGCATCTACTTCATTCAGCGTATTCTCGGCAACATTGACCATGAAATCACCTAATTTATGTTTAGGCTTATGAATACCGGGAGTATCAATAAAGATCATCTGGGCATCCTTTTCAGTCAGCACCCCTTGAATTTTATTACGAGTAGTTTGCGGCTTATCGCTCATGATGGCAATTTTTTCTCCAATCACGCGATTCATAAATGTTGATTTACCAACATTAGGACGTCCTATAATAGCAACAAATCCTGATTTAAATTGTTCTTCCATTGTATTTCCTCCATCTTTTAGCATCAACCTACAACAATACCATGACTTTAGGTAAAAAGATAATTAAACCTATAACAATTGAGCTGCCTGCTGCTATTAGCACAGCTCCCGCAGCAATGTCTTTAATTATTCCTATTGAAGAATGAAATTCAGGCGCTAAGAAATCCATAACTCGCTCAATGCTTGAATTAATCATCTCAAGCGAAATCACTAATGCCATAATTAAAATTAAAACGATCCATTCAATAGCCGTGATCTGGAACCATGCACTGCATACAATGACGAAAAAGCTAATGATCAAATGAATCTTTAAGTTTCTTTCTTCACGCACCGCTTCCTTTAGCCCATTCAACGCATAAGATAAACCTATCCACTTTTTACGACCTTTGTAATCCGAATTCATTTAAGATATCCTCTTGTCTCGCAAACATATTCTTTTCATCTTCCTCATTCATGTGGTCGTATCCCAATAAATGCAAGAAACCATGCAGGGCGAGAAAAGCAAACTCTCTTTCTAATGAATGCTTGTAGTCCTCTGCTTGCTCTTTTGCTTTATCTACAGAAACAACAATGTCCCCTAACAGAACAGGTAAATCTTCGTTTTGTACTTCCACTTCTCCTTCCCCTAATTCCTGCATAGCAAAGGAAATGACGTCAGTTGGATAATCTTTCTGTCGATAATTACGGTTTAACTCCTGAATTTCTTTATTATCCACAAATGTTACGGAAAGTTCATTTTCACCTGCAATATTTTCTTTCTCTCCAGCAAACTGAATAACTCTCTCTACTAAATCTACAAATGCTTCATCAACTGAATTCGTTTCGTCATGAAAATCAATATGAATCATGTTATTTTGCCTCCTTTACGGCTTCATCCTGATGTGGGTATTTGATACGCGAATGGAAAATCCCTTGAAGCGTTTCACAAATTGCATTCTCTACCTTCGATAATTCGTTAAAGGTTAAATGGCAATCATTTAATTGTCCATCTAACATTCGGTCTTCAATAATAGATTGTACGATGTTCTTTATCTTCTCCTGGGTAGGGTGATCAAGGGACCGGACGGCTGCTTCTACAGAATCGCAAATACATACGATAGCCGCTTCTTTAGACTGAGGTTTTGGGCCGGGATAACGGAATTTCATTTCATTTACATTCGGATCTTTATCCTTAGCCTGATAATAAAAATACTTTAACAATGTCGTTCCGTGGTGCTGTTTAGCAATGTCAATGATTTCTTTAGGGAGTTTTTCTTCACTTAATAACGTAGCACCATCATATGGATGGCTGATTATTATCGTAGCACTTTCTTCAGGTTTTAGAAAATCATGAGGGTTTTTCACCCCCATTTGGTTTTCTATAAAATAGTGGGGCCTAACCGTCTTACCCAAGTCATGATAATAAGCAGCAACTCTGGCAAGTAAGCCTCTTGCACCTATAGCTTCACAAGCAGATTCACTTATATTCGCTACCATGACACTATGATGATAGGTGCCAGGAGCCTCCATTAAAATTTTTCTAAGAAGCTTATGATTGGGATTTGATAACGCCAGCAGTTTATTGTCAGAAAGAATATCAAATGTGGATTCAATCAGAGGCAGTAAGCCAAACGTTAAGATCACAGATAACAGGGCACTTAATATCCCATACCCTGAAAATGTTATCCAATCCGTCCACGTATACTTCTCAAAAGAAAGGAATACTGTAAAACTTAACACCATACAATTAACTATAGCTATGCCGATCCCCGTTTTTGCAATAAATAGGCGGTCACTTGTATTCCATAAGAAAAATATTCCCGCAAATTGCGAGAGCAATACATAGATTCCAGCATGGGCATTTAATGTACTAGCTACTTCCCCGTTAAACAAAACCGTAGCCATTAAGGCGAACACAACGCTCATTAATAAAGCAAATTTTTCGCTGCAAAGCAGTTTTATTAAAAGTGCTCCCATAGCTGCAGGCATGACGTAATAGAGCGATTCATTTGATAAGGAAATGACGCTGACGCCTTTCATTAGACTCATAAGAATGACCGAAATGAGAACGACTACAAATATGTGTCGATAGGTTAGAGACTCTTCTTTCATCATCTTACGAAAGTGATAATAGAGAACAGCACCCAGCAGTAAAGAAAAGATAGCCAATCCTAAATAAGGCATCACATTTCTTTCTTCATTTAAAAGACCTGTGATTTCTAGTTCCTCATAAATGTCGCTAGTTATGGTCACACCCTCTGCCACAATGACCTCTCCAGCCTGGATCATATCAGGCTGAACTTGAGAAACTGCTTCTTTACGAGCTTCATCCGTAGCTTCTGCGTCAAAAAAAGCATTCTCTACTAAAGCAAAATTACCAAGCTCAGTTACTTGTTCTTTTAAACGATCTGGAATAGACGAATAACGTATTTTTAACTGAAGTGTCTGCTCCTTATCCTCTAAGTCTGTTGTGCGTATGCCTTCATTAAAATAAGATTGTAACGATCCAAAAAGAACTTCCTCACTCTGTTGCAGTTCATCCTCAGAGGCTTGAACAAACGGACGAAATATTTCGGTAGGTAATTCATTCGTTATATTATCTGAAAGCAAAGCATTCAATTGATCCAGCTTTTCATCAGATGAACGGCCTTCTGACAAATTAACTTCCTCTATTGCCTCAAAAACTTCCGTAATATACCCAAGCCTTTCTTCCGTAATCGTAGGAGAGATCTGATAGAGATCTTCTACAGCTTGAGTGGCTTCCCTTATTCTTTGCTCTGTGTTTTTTTCGTTCTCAATTGTGATGGGTGAGTGGATGGTCTCATTCGCTACACTAAACTTCTCAAGATTATAAGTTTCTGTATGTACATTCGTTGAAGCTAGTAAAAAGAAAAATAACGCAAGAACAAAAGCTGCGGACACTAACTTGAAGCCGTTCCCGCTTTTCTTTTTAAAACGATTTCTTTTAAATTTTAAATACTTAAACAGCTCACTCACCCACCTTACATTTTATTCCAAAACATGATAATAATAAAGGCCCTTCTTCGGGCCTTAGTTTTGTTCATAAGCGTCAATGACTCTTTGAACAAGGGGATGACGGACGACATCGGTCTGATCTAGATGAATAAATGCTGACCCTTTCACATGACTAAGCTTATCTTCAGCCACTTTAAGTCCAGAAGTAACTCCTTTTGGCAAGTCAACTTGAGTAATATCACCAGTTATAATCATTTTTGATCCAAAACCTAATCTCGTTAAGAACATTTTCATTTGTTCAGGTGTGGTATTCTGTGCTTCATCTAAAATAGCAAATGCATCATCTAACGTGCGTCCTCTCATATAGGCAAGAGGTGCGATCTCAATTGTCCCTCGATCAATGAGACGTGCGGTATGCTCTGCACCGAAAACATCATGTAGAGAGTCATAAAGAGGGCGCAGGTAAGGATCTACTTTTTCTTTTAGATCGCCTGGGAGGAATCCAAGGCTTTCTCCAGCCTCTACAGCAGGACGTGTTAAAATAATACGTTTGACTTCACCATTTTTCAATGCATTTACAGCCATTACAACAGCTAAGTACGTTTTACCAGTTCCGGCAGGACCAATACCAAATACAAGATCATTATTTTTAATAGCCGCGACGTAACTACGTTGGCCGAGTGTTTTTACTCGAACTGATTTACCTTTGGCGTTTTTTGTAATTTCGTCTTCGAAGAGAGCTTCAAATTGATTAATTTTCCCTTTTTTAGCTAACTCAACAGCGTACACAACATCTCGCTCAGTAATAGATAAACCTTTTCTAATTAATGCTAGTACAGCTAATAGGATTGCTTCTACAAGCTTTACATGTTCAGCTTCACCCGAAACGTTCACTTGTTCGCCTCTAGAAATAATCGTCACTTTCAACTGTTCTTCAATACGTTTTAAATGGCGGTCTTCTGTTCCAAATAAAGACAACGCTTCAGTTGGATTATTTAATTGTATATCTATTGTTTTCAGTTCTCCTTGCATACTCAATCTCCTTGGGAAACATACTTGGTTTCTGCTATATTTTCTTCAACTTTCACTAATAGGATTAATTTTACTTTACCACGGTCCTCACTCTCGTGCAAAATTTTTTCCTCTGTAATTTTAGCGTTTTCCTCAAGTTGCAATAGAAGGGATTGCTTCGCTGTTCTCAAGGTATCTTTTATCGATTCTTCTTCAGATAAAGATTGAAGTTTGTTTTCATTTGTAAATGTAGTTGTTTGTTTTAATTGAACAGGAAATTCCCACCCAAATAACTTAAATCTATGGTCATAGCTTTCCTTTCTTACATTATTTTCATTCTTTCTCCAAAAACCCCATATGGGAATTGAAACATCAGCAAATACTAAAGAGAATGACTGGGATGATTCCCCATCTGTTAAACCCCAGTTCTGTTCTTTTGGCCGATCAATTTCGACACGGTACCAAGTTTCCGCAATGACTTCTCCCTCTGATTCAATAAACTTTCCACTGTCTTCCTTTAGCTCACCAGTAGCTAGTAAAGTTCCTTTTTTAACCACATCATTCACTTCGACTAATGGACGTCCTTTGGAAATAAACATCTTTGTAATTAACCCTTTTTTCGAAGCTACAATGTTGGAAGGTCGTGGTTCTTCTGCTTCATCATAGTTTGTTTGCTCCACACCATATAATTGATAACTTGTCCCCTGCTTCTTCACTCCAACCCACAGTAATTCTGGTATATCCTCCAACAGCAAACGCTGAACTTCCCGAGGTGGTTTCATCGAAAATGTTGTCGACCCTGGTTGTATTCCGTACGTTCTTAATTTAGACTCTACTTCCGCTTCCAACTCAGGATCAAGGCCAGTGATCTTTATAGACCATAACGTATTCGCCAATAAAAAAGCAGCCATAAAACCAATAATTAAAGCGGTGACAAACGCTTTTCTGCTAATTAGACGCTTATAGAAAAAGGGAGCTCCTTTTTTAGAAATGATTTTTATTTTGCATCGATAATGCTTCCTTAGTTTTCTTATCTTTGGCCAGTCCTGCAATAAAACCGCCATTTGAACCTTTTTATCGCTTAAGTATTTGATGTTAGATAAGGTACAACCTTGTTTTACACAAGCGTGCATAAAAGCTTCTAAGACTTGTCCTTCGGCGGTAATGATTAATTTCCCTTGTAAAACTGCAAGTTGTCCTTTCCTCATTCCACCCCTCCCTCCTTCAACTCTTTAAAATCAATGGACTGCAGTTCACCCTCCAGCAATAACTCTTCCTTTAACATCATCTTAATTCTTAAATCTTTTCCTTTAATAGATAGCTCGCCCCTGCGGTATTGAATCCTTACTTCTTGATCAGAAAAGTGAAGCAGCCCTGTGCAATTTTCTACGTAGGCGTGTAGAGATCCAATCGTAGTGATCCTTGGAAGGTCTAGCATTACATCAGCTGGCAGGTCAAAATACTGACTCACCCAATTGCGTAATTGATTTTGCCATTTTGACATGCCGATCCCCCCTCCCTTATACATACGAAAAACGCACGAATTGTATCACAACAATTCGTGCGTTTCTTTATCTTTTTCTCGGATGAGAGCTATGCGGCTTATAAGCTCGAGGCTGCCCTAAAATTTCTGACATAACAATTCCTTCAGCAAGGCGATTTCGATTAAACTTCGTCGAATACTTTAAAGGCGTTTTTTTCGTATTTGATTCTTCTTGAACAAATACTTCCATTTTATTTTTATTTAAATCTTTCTCATCAAACGTCAATGATTCTTGAGCTCGTTCTCCTTGATAGTCTGCCATCTCATCAAGGCGCTTTTGTTTCTGCTCATAATAATCTTCTATACGTCCCTTGGTATCTTGAGCAACCTCTCTTGACTGGCGTTGAACATCCTTCGCCTTATCCATTCTCTCTCTCACCGGTTTTTGCTGCATCGGACCAGAAGGAGTTCGAGTAGGCTTAGGTTGTTTAGGAGCACGATCCTGTTTCTCAGAATCTTCCTTGTTCATACCTGAGAACCAGCTTATTAATCCCCCAATAATAGCCGCCACAATTAAGAAGTTGCTAAAGATTAATTCAAATAGCTCATTCATAGCAATTCTCCTTTATGTCATGAGGAAAATTATTGATCGTCATTCTCCTTATCTTCTGATAGGTCGCCTAATGTCTTTCTCATGTCTGTATCTGCATTAATGTTTTGGTAGTTCATGTAGTCCATGACACCCATTTTACCTGAGCGAAGGGCTTCAGCAAGAGCTTGTGGTACTTCAGCTTCAGCTTCCACAACTTTAGCCTGCATTTCTTGAACACGTGCACGCATTTCCTGCTCTTGAGCAATCGCCATTGCACGACGTTCTTCCGCTTTCGCTTGAGCAATGTTTTTATCTGCTTCAGCTTGGTCAGTTTGTAGGATTGCTCCAATGTTTTTACCAATGTCTATATCAGCAATATCAATGGATAATATCTCAAAAGCTGTTCCTGCATCTAAACCTTTACCTAATACATTTTGAGAAATCATATCAGGATTTTCAAGCACCTTATTATGATTCGTACTAGAACCGATAGTTGATACAATACCCTCACCTACACGAGCAATAACCGTATCTTCTCCAGCACCACCGACTAATCGATCAATGTTTGCACGAACAGTTATACGAGCTTTTGCTTTCACTTCGATACCGTCCATCGCTACACCGGCAATAAAAGGAGTTTCAATTACTTTAGGATTTACACTCATTTGTACAGCTTCTAACACGTCACGTCCCGCTAAATCAATAGCAGCAGCACGTTCAAAGCTTAACTCTATATTGGCACGCTGGGCAGCAATCAGAGCATTCACTACGCGGTCTACGTTACCTCCTGCTAAGTAGTGGCTCTCTAATTGGTTCGTGTCTACATTTACACCCGCTTTATGAGCTTTAATCAGAGGGTTAATAACTCTGGAAGGAATGACCCTTCTTAATCTCATTCCAATTAGTGTGAAGATACTGATTTTAACTCCAGCAGCTAAGGCGCTAATCCATAGCATGACTGGTATAAACGTGAATAATACCGCTAATACAATAATGATAATCCCAACGATGATGATAGGCATCAATTCTTGAATCGTCATCTCTTATTCCTCCTCTAGTTTGTTTTGTGCTCTCACAACAATTCTTGATCCTTCTGTTTTTACAATAACAACAGGCTGATTAGCTCCTATAAAACTTCCTTCAGAAACTACGTCTAACCTTTCGTTATCAAACACCGCAGTGCCTGCTGGACGAAGTGGAGTAATTGTTTCTCCATGTAAACCAATCAACTCGAGGCGTGTGACAGAAGATACATATCCCTTTTCAGTGGAAGTAGCATCGCTTAATATCACCCGTTTAAAGAACCCTCTTTCTAAGCCGATTGTTTTAAATAAAATGATGGAAACTGCAATGGTTACAATTAATGCAATTCCTATGCTCATTGCCATTTGTCCCATATCAGCCGACGAAAGCATTAAGGAAGTAACAATAGCCACCACACCAGCAATTCCGAGTATACCACTGGATACAAAAAACTCTGCAATGATTAACCCTATGCCTAGTATGAGCAAAATAATCGCTTCATACCCTGCGAGTCCAGCAACAATGTGCCCGTAGAAAAACAGTACTAAAGATATAGCCCCCATTGTTCCGGGTATACCGAAGCCAGGCGAATACAATTCAACGACTAAGCCGATACTGGCCACTGATAGTAGAATAGGGATAACGACTGGATCCGTAAGAAATCGAGCAAAATTCTCCGCAGGCGTTGGATTATTCTCCACTACTTTCGCTTCTGATAATCCTAGTTCACTAAGTAATTCGACACGATCTTGCACAATACCTTCTGCGTAGCCGACTTCCTCAGCCTGATTAGGGCCGAGCGTTAAAAACTCTCCCTCCGGGGCTCCATATTCTGGTAAGTCCACAGAACTGTCAGCCATCGCTCTCGCATATAACGGATCTCTATCGTTTGATTCTGCAGCAGCTACCATAGAAGATATCCAAGCAGATTGAGCTTTCTTATCAGCAGCTGTACCATCAGAGTTAATGACACCTGATGCGCCTATAGTTGCTTGCTGCTTCATATAAATTTGATCTGCATTTAACGCGATATATGAACCCGCTGAATACGCTTGGCTTGTAATGTACGCTGTATTCGGAACATCTAAATCTTGTAACAGCTCACCGATCGCACCAGCAGCATCTACTCTTCCGCCAGGTGTATCGATCTCAAATATGATATGATCAGCCCCGTTTTCAATCGCTTCACTAGTTGTGCGCTCTAGAAAAGCTGTCATTCCTCGCTCCACTGTACTTTCTACGGGGATCACGTAAACCTGGTCTCCCTCACCATCCGCTTGAACGAATGAAGAAACCTGAACAAAACATAGAAACACAGCAAGTAAAGCGCTTGCCCAATACGTTAACAGTCGAATTGATCTGAACAATCCCATCACCCCCTCATTCTATCTTATCCGTTGAATAGTATCTATACGTATTTATTATAAAATAAGTTTCATAAAAATTAAAAAAGTCTCCCTTAACTTAAGGGAGACTTTCCTACAATTAAGATAATTGCTTAAGTACGAGTTGATTCACTTTAGAACCATCCGCTTTACCTTTAACTTTAGGCATCACGGCACTCATCACTCTGCCCATATCGGCTTTAGATGAGGCTCCTACTTCTTGAATGGTTTCCTGAACAACCTGATCAAGTTCTTGGTCAGATAGCTGTTGAGGCATGTATACTTGTAAAATCTCAATTTCTTGATTAAGCTCTTCTACAAGATCTTCGCGTCCAGCTTCTTTAAACTCGTGGAGGGAATCTTTACGCTGTTTTACCTCGCGAGATAAAACTGTAAGTTCTTCTTCTTCAGATAGTTCATTTTTACCTAGTTTAATCGCTTCATTTTGCATAGAAGCTTTCACCATGCGAATAACAGATAGAGTCTTTTTGTCTCTAGCCTTCATCGCTGTTTTCATATCTTGGTTTAGACGTTCAGTAATAGACATCTATTTGCACCCTCTTTAGATCACTTGCGCTTTCTAGCGGCCTCAGACTTTTTCTTACGGCGTACGCTAGGCTTATCGTAGTATTCACGCTTACGATATTCAGCTAATGCACCGCTTTTTGATACATCGCGCTTGAAGCGACGAAGAGCATCTTCAAGTGACTCGTTTTTACGAACGCGAGTTGTTTTTGACATGCTATTTCCCTCCCTCCGAAGCAAAAAAACTGTTTCTCTGCTTGTATGAGTGTCACCACTCATACCTTCGACAATTATATTATATTGGAAGGGTATGGTCAACTTTTTTCGAAAAACATCTGTTTTTAATAATCAGAGGAACCTTGCTCTCCATTAATGATTGCAATTCCAGCACTAGCTCCAATACGTGTCGCACCAGCCTCAATTACGGCTTTTGCACCATCATAATCTCTTACCCCGCCAGAAGCTTTAACGCCTAAGTTCGGTCCCACAGTTTTTCGCATTAGACTAATATCTTCAACTGTTGCTCCACCACCAGAGAAGCCAGTTGAAGTCTTAACAAAATCAGCTCCCCCATCTTTAGTCAGCTGAGAAGCGGTAACTTTTTCTTCTTCAGAAAGCAAGGAAGTTTCAATAATAACTTTAACAAGAGCCTTTCCTTCTGCCTCATTAACAACAGCTTGAATATCTTGAAGAACAAAGTCGGTACGACCAGATTTTAATTCACCCACATTAATTACCATATCTACTTCAGTAGCCCCATTTTCGATGGCTTGGCGAGTTTCAAATACTTTTGTTTCGGTAGTAGTTGCTCCTAATGGAAACCCGATCACTGTACAAACTTTAACATCTGTACCTTCTAGCAACTCATTACAGTAGCTCACCCAGTGAGGGTTTACACACACAGACATAAAATTGTTGTCACGTGCCTCTATACAAATTTGCTCGATTTTGTCTTTCGTTGTATCAGGTTTTAATTGTGTATGGTCGATGAGTTTCGCTAAATTTTGTTCCATATTTAATCTTCCTTTCGGCTGGTTGTACGTACATCTATTGTATCATAGCACGATTATGACTAAAAAGCGAATCATTATGAAAGGGTTACCATAACAAATGAGCTTTATTCTAATAACCCACCGCATGAATACGCAGTGGGTTATTACTGATTATTCTTCAAGTTGATAAGAAAGAGCTGATAGAAAATAAAGGGGTGCTGTTTCCATTCTTAGTATTCGGGGGCCTAAGCGAATGGATTGAAAGCCTGATTGAAGAAAAGTTTCCACTTCCTTGTCCGAGAATCCCCCTTCAGGACCAAATACAACAATAATTGAATCCCCGGGCTTCACTTTTCCAAAAATTATTTTGATTGTTTCTGAATAACCGTTTCTTGCTTCCCCTTCATACGCTAGAATCTTGTAATCATAGCCCTCTAAGCTGACAATCTCATTAATCTTCATTAATTTCTTCACCGAAGGTATAGAGGTACGCTCAGATTGCTCACTTGCTTCTTTCGCAATCTTTTCAAGCCGATGAATCTTTTTATCTGATTTCTTCGCATCCCACTTAGCAACTGATCGGTCAGCTTGAAAAGGGATAAAAGAATCAGCTCCGAGTTCCGTGCCTTTTTGTACCACTTGTTCTACTTTATCGCCTTTACCAAGGCTTTGGACAACCGTTACTTTAACAGGAAGTTCAATATCTTGTGTGATCCATTCTTCTATTTTACAAACCACTTGCTCTGACCCCTCAATTTGTAAAATAGAGCAGACAGCTGCTCCTTCATTGGGGTGGACACAGATTAGTTTATTTCCTTCCACCATACGCATAACATTCACAATATGATGAACGTCGTCACTATTAATGTATACGTGAGATTGATCCCAATTTAAGGACTCCACAAAATACCTTTGCATAACATCACACCTTATTTCTTAGCGATAATTGACACCCAGTCTTCCATTTTGTTCGTTTCTATAATTTCAAATCCTGCTTGCTTCAAACGATCTAAAACTAATTCTTTTTTCCCTGAAATAATGCCGGAAGTAATAAAGTAACCATCTTTTTTCAACAGACGATAAGCATCATCTACGAACTTAATAATGATCTCTGCTAATATGTTTGACACGATTAAATCAGGTTCGACCGATACATCCTTGAGCAAGTCGTTTTTCTTGGATGTGATTTGGTTTTGTACTTGGTTTAATTCAGCATTATTATTCGTGCTTTTAACAGCTACTTCATCTAAATCAAAGGCATGAACATGTTTCGCACCTAAAAGAACAGAAGCCACGCTTAATATGCCCGATCCAGCACCGACATCCAATACAAGGTCATCAGGACTTAAATATTGCTCTAATGCCTGCATACTTAAAACAGTCGTAGGATGAGTCCCTGTACCGAACGCCATTCCAGGATCCATCTCAATAATAAGCTCATCGCTGGACACTGGCTCGTACTCTTCCCATGTCGGGATGATAGTAATCCGTTCAGAGATCTTTACAGGTTTATAATATTTCTTCCAGGCCGTTGCCCAATCTTCTTCGTGAATTTCATTTAAAGTAACGGCATTGTTCCCAATATCAATATCATACATTTTCAAATTGGTCACTGACTGTTTTATAGAATCAACCGTTTCTCCAAGGAAGCTATTCATTTGCAGATAAGCCTTTACATACACACCTTCTTCAGGATAATCTTGTGGGTTCAACTCGTAGATTTCCCCTAAAGCAGTCTCTTCTTTAATCATGTCTCGAGGGTCCTCAATAACTACCCCGCTCGCTCCAGCCTCGTGCAAAATATTAGATACTGGTTCAATCGCTTCATTCGTAGTGTGTATACAAATTTCTGACCACTTCATTATCGGATCAACTCACTTTTCATATGATTAAGTATTAAAAAGAAAGTGCCTAGCACTCAAGGCTCCGGGCAATCCCGTACAATGATAACTGCTAGACACTCTTAGTTGTGATCAATCACCTTTAAACGCACGCTTCATTCTCTCAAAGAAGGTACCATGCTGTTCTTCAGTGGCTTCATTCCCACTAATTTCATTAAATTCTCGAATTAATTCTTTCTGTCGATCCGTAAGATTTTTTGGTGTAATCACACGGATTTTTACATGTTGATCTCCATGTCCTCTTCCATGTACGTTCGGAGACCCTTTCTCTTTTAAGCGGAAGGTTTTCCCCGTTTGCGTTCCACCAGGGATTTTTAGTTTCACTTTCCCGTGAACTGTCGGCACTTCAATTTCATCACCGAGAGCTGCCTGAGCAAAGGTTAGGGGGATTTCACAAAAGATATGATCTCCCTCACGTTCGAAGAATTCATGTGGCTGTACACGAATGACAACAAATAAGTCGCCAGCCGGTCCACCATTTACTCCGGCTTCCCCTTTTCCAGGTACCCGAATTTGCTGCCCTTCTTCAATACCAGCTGGAATGTCGATGTGAATTTTCTTACGGTTCGTTACTCGGCCATCTCCTCCGCAAGTATTACACTTGTCTTTAACGATTTGACCGCTTCCTTGACAGTAATGGCAGACTCGTCGGTTCACGACTCGACCAAATGG
Organism: Halobacillus andaensis; assembly: GCF_014636475.1. Classification (GTDB taxonomy): domain Bacteria; phylum Bacillota; class Bacilli; order Bacillales; family Halobacillaceae; genus Halobacillus_A; species Halobacillus_A andaensis. The sequence continues at coordinate 253,827 of NZ_BMEL01000001.1, read as the reverse complement.
GGTGTTTTGCTCTTGATTAATTTGACCGCTTCCCTGGCAATGAGAACAAGTTTCTGGTGAGGTTCCTGGCTTAGCCCCTGAACCATCACATGTATCACATGTTTCTTCTGTAGGAATCTCAACGTCCGTGCTTTTACCAAAAATCGCCTCTTCAAACTGAAGCGTCATGGAATATTGGAGGTCTGCACCTTTTCTTGGGGCATTAGGATCTCTTCTGCGGCCTCCGCCTCCGAAGAACATATCAAAGATGTCTCCAAAACCGCCGAAGTCTTCTCCTCCGCCACCAAAGCCGCCGAAACCTTGACCTTGAGGGCCTGCATGGCCAAATTGATCATACTGAGCACGCTTTTGCTGATCGCTTAGCGTTTCATAAGCTTCTTTAGCTTCTTTAAACTTCTCTGATGCGTTTTCTTCTTCACTAACATCTGGGTGGTATTTACGTGCTAATTTTCGGTATGCTTTTTTAATTTCATCCTTAGAAGCATCCTTAGATACACCCAGCACTTCGTAATAATCTCGTTTACTCACTTGTCGATCACTCTCCCGGACACTATTGCATAAGGTTTATATTAACACTCTCTCTTACGTTCAAGCAACTATTTAGAGAGTTGTACAGAATGGTCTGGACCTGAAAAAAGTCAAAGTCAAGATGATCCTGACTTTGACTTTTTCATTTCAATCCATTACTTTTTGTTTTCATCCTCGTTAACTTCTTCATAATCTGCATCTACAACATCGTCTTCAGCATTTCCTTGCTCGCCTTGAGCAGCTTCAGCTTGTTGTTGAGCTTGTTCATAAAGTTTAACGGAAAGGTTCTGAACTTGTTCTTGAAGAGCTTCTTTCTTCTCTTTAATAACTTCAAGATCTTCCCCTTCTAAAGCAGTTTTCAATTCTTCTTTTGCTGATTCAGCTTTTTCTTTCTCTTCATCAGATACTTGATCACCTAAATCCTTGATCGTTTTATCTGTAGTGAAGACAAGCTGGTCAGCTTCGTTGCGAAGTTCAATCGCTTCACGCTTCTTCTTATCTTCTTCAGCATTTTCTTCAGCCTGACGAACCATTTCTTCTACTTCATCGTCAGAAAGACCAGATGATGACTTAATAGTAATAGACTGCTCTTTATTCGTACCCATATCTTTCGCACGTACATTAACGATACCATTCGCATCAATATCGAAGCTTACTTCGATTTGAGGTACACCACGAGGTGCTGGCGGGATATCCGTTAATTGGAAACGGCCAAGCGTTTTGTTGTCTTGAGCCATTTCACGCTCCCCTTGAAGGACATGAATGTCAACAGCCGTTTGGTTGTCAGCAGCTGTAGAGAACACTTGCGAATGACTAGTTGGGATCGTTGTATTACGCTCAATTAACTTCGTTGTTACACCGCCCATTGTTTCGATACCAAGAGAAAGTGGTGTAACGTCTAGAAGAACAACATCTTTAACATCACCTTGAAGGACTCCACCTTGGATAGAAGCACCTAATGCTACTACTTCATCTGGGTTTACGCCTTTAGAAGGTTCTTTCCCTACTTCTTTCTTAATCGCTTCTTGTACAGCAGGAATACGAGTAGATCCACCAACAAGAATAACCTTGTGAATTTCATTAGAGCTTAATCCAGCATCTTTAATTGCTTGACGTGTAGGCTTCATAGAACGCTCAATTAGGTCAGATGCCAACTCTTCAAATTTAGCACGTGTCAGCGTCATTTCTAAGTGAAGCGGACCTGCTTCTCCCGCTGTAATAAATGGAAGAGAAATTTGAGTTTGAGCTACACCTGAAAGATCTTTTTTCGCCTTCTCAGCTGCATCTTTCAAGCGCTGTTTAGCCATTTTATCTTGTGAAAGATCAATTCCATTTTCCTTCTTAAATTCAGCTACCATGTGATCGATAATGACTTCGTCAAAATCATCACCACCAAGACGGTTATCACCTGCTGTAGCCACAACTTCAAAAGTGCCATCGCCGATGTCTAGAATAGATACGTCAAACGTACCGCCACCAAGGTCGTAAACAAGAATCGTTTGGTCTTGATCTTCTTTATCAATACCATAGGCAAGAGCAGCAGCAGTTGGCTCGTTAATAATACGTTCTACTTCTAGTCCTGCAATTTTACCTGCATCTTTAGTTGCCTGACGTTCCGCATCATTAAAGTAAGCTGGTACTGTAACTACTGCTTTTTCTACTGTTTCACCAAGATAATCTTCAGCGTACCCTTTGATATATTGAAGGATAATGGCTGATACTTCTTGTGGAGTATACTCCTTGCCTTCCACTTCTACTTTGTGGTCAGTTCCCATGTAACGCTTAATAGAAAGGATTGTATTAGGGTTTGTGATCGCCTGACGCTTAGCTACTTCACCAACCTGGCGCTCCCCGTTTTTAAACGCTACAGCTGAAGGAGTCGTACGGTTACCTTCCGGGTTAGGGATAACCTTCGCTTCTCCACCTTCCATAACTGCTACACAAGAGTTTGTTGTTCCTAAGTCAATTCCAATGATCTTACTCATAAATCTTATCCTCCTCTACATTATTTAAATCTCAATTCATTATTGATTTACTTTTACCATTGCCGGGCGAATAACACGATCGTTTAATCGATACCCTTTTTGAAGCTGTTCAACAACTACATTGGATTCATAGTTATCATCTTCCACTTGCATAACTGCTTGGTGCAAGTGAGGATCGAATACTTCGCCTTGAGCTGGAATTTCTTCCACACCCTCTTTATCAAGAGCAGCTTGGAACTGGTCATAAACCATTTTCATCCCACTAGCAAAATTTTGAGCAGATTCTCCATCTACTTCAACTTGTAAAGCTCTCTCAAAATTGTCTAATACAGGAATGAGCTCTTCAACTAAAGATTGAGCTTTATATTTCCGATCGGCCTCTTTCTCTTTTTGAGTGCGGCGACGGAAGTTATCATAATCAGCCTGAAGACGAAGGAGGCGATTGTGGATTTCTTCTTTTTCTTCACGAAGTTGATCCAGTTCACTATCTTCTTCGACTACTTCAGCCTGGCTATTTTCAGTAGTTTCATCTTCATTCGGTTGATCAATAATTTCTTGTTCTGATACTTCTTCTTGCTTTTTTTCTTCCATGACGTACACCTCCTTGGTTCCCTTTCACCGTTATGACTATAACATGAATTTATATTCTTAAAAAAGCAATAGACAAAAAGAAGCGATGGGATATCTTACTTCCCCATCTGTTATTCCTTCTCCACTACGCAGCTAAACTAATACCACGCTCGGAATGTATCTGTCATTTGCTTAGATAACACATTTAAAAGTGAAACAACGCGGTTATATTCCATTCTTGTTGGACCTAATAAAGCAATCGTACCCACTTGTTCGTTCCCTAGCGTATAACTTGCAGTAATTAAACTGCAGTTTTGCATAGCATCAAATGGGTTTTCATGACCAATTCGGACATGGACACCTTTTTCACCTGACCTTAAAAGATCGGCCATTTCATTCTCTCTTTCAATAATGGCATATAAGGAACGAACTTTATCTAAATCTTTAAATTCCGGCTGCCTTAAGATGTTCGTTTTTCCCCCAACATATAATTTCGTCTGGTGATCATCTAGTAAAGCGGCTTGCAAATACGTAAAGGCGTGTTCATGCTGATCAGTATGAGATTTTATTAAATCAAAGATCTCTGACTGCAGCTTTTCATAAAGGTGAACAAGAGGAATTCCTCTTAAACGATCATTTAAGATGTTCACCATTTTTTCTAACTGAGACTGATCCATTTCAAAAGGTACATTAAAGGCTCTGTGCTCCACATGTCCTGTATCTGTGACTAAAATGGCTATAGCTGATTGATCATTTAGGGGGACAATTTGCAGCTGCTTTAATTTTGTCTCAAACACTTCTGGACCGAGAATAATGGAAGTGTAATTTGTAAGTTCTGATAAAATGCCGGCAGACTTTTGAACGACTCTTTCAAATTCCATTCTTCGGTCATTGAATGCTTGCTTAATCGTCCTCAACTCTTGGTTAGATAACCGAAGAGGTGATAGCAAATGATCGACATAAAAGCGATAACCTTTCTCAGAAGGAACACGTCCTGATGAAGAGTGAGTTTTTTCTAAAAATCCCATTTCTTCTAAGTCTGCCATTTCGTTTCTAATTGTAGCAGAACTGTGAGTGATTTCGTCCTTCTTTGACAATGACCTTGAACCTACAGGTTGTGCAGTCAGGATAAACTCATCAATTATGACTTGCAGAATTAATAACTGCCTATCCGTTAACATCGATAACCACCCCTGTTAGCACTCGATTTAAGTGAGTGCTAAATCTAATAATAAATTATCAAAAGGCCTATACGTTGTCAATGGATATACTTCGTTTTTTATCGTTCTAATAGAAATTCCTGAAAGACTTCATTTCCTAACAGTCTGCCGCGTTCTGTAAGAAACACATTTCCATTTCCTTCTTTTAATAATCCTCTTTGCTTCAAATGTGGAACAGCATTTTTAAATACACTTTCAATCGTACATCCGTATTTTTCTTCAAAGCGTCCAGTAGATACACCTTCCACTTTTCTTAGGCCAAGAAACATTTCTTCCTCCATTTGTTCTTTCACACCTACAGACTCTTCGTGCAAAATAGGTCTTCCATTAGCCATAGCCTGCTTTACATAAGCTGGCAGCGGGCGAATATTAATCGTACGTATTCCCGGCAGATAGCCGTGAGCACCTGCACCTATTCCGAAATAATGCTCATTATTCCAGTATGTCAAATTGTGCTGACTCTCATAACCGGGCTTAGCAAAATTACTAATTTCGTATTGGTTGACCCCGTGAGCAGCTAATTTTGCTTGAAGGAGCTCGTACATTTCAGCTTCATCTTCCTCTGGAGGCTTAATAAGTTTCCCCTTTTTGTAACGTTGATAAAAAATCGTCTTAGGTTCTATTTGCAATGAATAAGAAGAATAATGAGGAAGATCAAACTGCAGAGCTTCATCTATAGTTGCCTCAAAATCTTTTACTGACTGTCCAGGCAATGCATACATTAAATCGATGCTAACGTTTGTTAAACCCTCGTTAATTAAGCGGTCAACGTTCGTATATACATCTTTTACTCGGTGAACTCTTCCTATCTTTTCTAACATAGCATCGTCGAAAACCTGAACCCCAAGAGAAATACGATTAACTCCATAAGCTTTTAACAGCTTCACTTTTTCTAAATCTAAATCACCGGGGTTCGCTTCAAAGGTATACTCCACACATAGAGAAATATCAAAGTGTTCATCAATCATTTTCAACAACTTCTCCAATTGTTGAGCATTTAAAGCCGTAGGTGTACCTCCGCCTACGAATATCGTTTGAACCTCTGCTTTTTCTAAAGGAACATACGTATGGATTTCTTTCTCTAACGCTTCTAAATACTCATCGGCAAGCCGTTCATTATAAAAGAATTTCGTGAAATCACAGTAATGACAAATCTGCTGACAAAATGGAATGTGGATATATGCTGAAGAAATATTCATGTTGCACAACCTTTCATAAGGAAAACCGCAAGAGTAATGCCCCTGCGGTCCTTAACCTTACATATATTAATCATCGTCAATTTCTAATACGGACATAAACGCTTCCTGCGGTACTTCTACTGACCCTACCATCTTCATACGCTTTTTACCTTCTTTTTGCTTCTCAAGCAATTTACGCTTACGGGAAATGTCTCCCCCGTAACATTTAGAAAGTACATTTTTACGCATAGCTTTTATTGTTGTTCGAGCTACAATCTTATTACCGATGGCTGCCTGCACTGGCACTTCAAATTGCTGCCTAGGGATTAGCTTTTTAAGTTTTTCTGCAATGATTTTTCCTCTTTCATAAGCAAAATCACGGTGAACGATAAATGATAAGGCATCAATCGTATCACCATTTAGCAGGATATCCATCTTAACTAGATTAGATGTACGGTATCCCACAAGCTCATAGTCGAATGACGCGTATCCTTTTGTTTGTGATTTTAACGAATCAAAGAAATCATAAACAATTTCAGAAAGAGGAATTTCATAGATGATGTTGACACGATTGTCGTCCAGGTATTGCATATCCATAAAATTACCGCGCTTTCGCTGGCAAATTTCCATTACTGGACCCACGTAATCGTTTGGTACCATAATGGTCGCTTTTACAAAAGGTTCTTGAACTTCTTCCACCTTTTGGTTATCCGGCATCATCGAAGGGTTATCAACTTCTAAGTCACTGCCATCTGTAAGTTTAACTGAATAAATAACGCTTGGAGCTGTCGTAATTAAATCGATCTTATACTCACGTTCGATTCTTTCTTGAATAATCTCCATGTGCAGCATTCCAAGAAAACCACATCTAAAACCAAATCCTAAGGCTTGAGAAGTTTCCGGCTCAAACTGCAAAGAGGAATCATTCAATTCTAACCTTTCTAAAGCATCTCTTAAGTCATTATAATTACTCGCATCTACCGGATAAAGCCCGCAGAACACCATCGGGTTCATTTTTTTGTAACCCGGCAGCGGATCTGAGGCCGGGCGGTTCGCTTGAGTAATGGTATCACCGACACGAGAATCACCAATGTTCTTAATCGAAGCTGTTAAATATCCAACATCACCCACATTCAACTCTTTTAGCGGCGTAGGTGTTGGCCTGAACACGCCTACTTCGTTTACTTCAAATACTTTTTCAGTAGCCATCATCTTTATTTGATCGCCGACTTTGACAGATCCTTCACGGACACACGTATAAGCGACTACCCCTCGGTAAGAATCATATAAAGAATCAAAGATAAGTGCTTTTAAAGGATCCTCAGGGTTACCCTCTGGCGCCGGAATGTCTGAAACAATACGTTCAAGTATTTCATCAATGCCAACCCCTTCTTTGGCAGAGGCTAGAATTGCGTCAGAAGCATCAATTCCAATTACATCTTCAATTTCCTGTTTAATTCGCTCTGGATCAGCTCCAGGTAGATCGATTTTATTAATAACAGGGATGATTTCTAAATCGTTTTCTAAAGCTAAATAAACATTTGCTAAGGTTTGCGCTTCAATCCCTTGAGCAGCATCTACAACAAGGATCGCCCCTTCGCAAGCTGCAAGACTTCGGGACACCTCATATGTAAAATCCACATGCCCTGGTGTATCAATTAAATGAAACGTGTAGTCTTGTTGATCATTCGCTGTGTAACTAAGCTGGACAGCGTTTAGCTTAATTGTAATACCTCGTTCTCTTTCTAAATCCATTGCATCTAAGAACTGCTCTTTCATCTCTCTTTGTGTTAGAGCATTCGTTTTTTCCAGAATACGGTCAGCAAGCGTCGATTTCCCATGGTCTATATGGGCAATAATCGAGAAATTGCGCACCCTTTCCTGCTTTGATCGTGTTGTCATCTTCATCACTCCTACTATTTCGGCACACCTATCTATGATGATTATAGCAATAGGAATGGCTTGATTCAATCAATAGTCCATAAATTCAAGGTTAGCTTGAACCAACAAAGGAATACAGTAATAGCAATATGAAATCAAATCCGTGACTGACGCCTTCACCAAGACCATCAGCCACTTCAGCAATGAATGGTGGATCTTCACTATATTTATTGGAACCACAAGCTTTATCTTCCTTGGTTATTTCTGTCTCTTTATTTACAGCTTCTTGGACCGGTTCACCTTGAGTATCATGTTTAATTCCATAAAGTGATCCCCCTACAAAGAGAAACAATCCGCACATAATGAGCACCAGGATCTTCAAAGTAATCCCTCCCTTTACTCGTTCTCAGAAACTTCTTCAGCTTGCCAATAATACTCACTAAACACCTCGCCTACTGCTTCTGCTGAACGATAAAGCTCATCTAAGTTGTTTTCCACACCACCAAATTCAATCAAGCTGGCATTTGGATCCAAATCTTGATTATATACTCCGTCGACTCCAGACCCTTTCTTCGTAATAACACCACGACTTAGACCTGGAAACTCTTTTTCAAGGCGCTCATGCAGCTCTGTAGCCAGCTTCAGATTCTTTTCATATTGGCTATGCTCTGCTCCTATAACAAAAATCGTTCTCGCGTAATTCTTGCCATCGATTTCTACTGTCGTTACATCACGAGGAAGACTATCTCTATGAAGATCAAAGAAATAAGTAAAGGTTTTTGTTTCTGCTATGGCACTTTCCACTACGGTACGTGCGGCATCATAAGACTGGTGGTATTCCATGTTTTTATCTTTAAGGACAGCGGACATATCTGTGAAGTCCACAGAGGATCCAATTCCATTTCTTTCTAACGTTTCTGCTAACCTCTTCCCAACTAATGTAATATTAACTTCACCGTGAAAAGCTTCTGCAGCAGGGGTATTATCAGGTAAGTGCGGTAAAAATGATTCTCTATTATGCGTATGGTAAATAAAGACTTTTGGATCAGTCATCCCTTCTTGAGGTTCTTTTTCTTCTTCACTCTCTTGTTCATCTTGTTCCGCATCTTTTGCTTCCCTATCCTTCTGCACGACATCCACTGGAGCTTCTGATTCAACCGGCAGCGTAGTATAGTCCGTCCCTTCCCCGGCTATTACAATTTCACTGTTATATGATGATAACCCCGGTATCTCCCTTCCTAACAAACTCCTTAGATCATGCGGCTTCACATTGGTTAACAACTGAAAGGAAAGTGTAGAGATACTAGGTAGTTTCGACCCCTCAGGGTGGGCATCAGCAAATTTGCGGTTTTCCATTTCAAACAAATGGATAAAAGCCTCTCCATCTATTTGAGTTGTAAAGTTTTGTATGGTTGAAGAGTATAATTTGTATGTAGTCTTAGCCCCTGTGAGAAGACCAATCCCTAGAAATAACAGTAAAATAATGATGATAGCACCAGCTAATAAAATCGACCATTTCTGAAATATATTTGGATTTCTTTTCCTGAATTTTTGAATAGATCCCATCGTTCTATTCCCCCTAACATGGACTCTAGTAAATCCTATGTCAGGGAGAATTATAATAGAACGAGTTCTCTTAAAGAGATCAGAATCTCGTATATGACGAAGATTCGCCTTCTTCTATTTCTTCATGTAAAGCACTATTAATACCAGAAGCGATGACGTTAGCCATATCGTGAACAAAAGCATCAACTTCTTTAGGCGTAACCATTAAATTATGACCTAAAGGAGTTAACACTTCTTTTATTAATTGCTTTTTCTCTTCGACCCCTAATTGGCCAAGCATGCCGAGAACAGCTTTACGCTCATTCTCTCCGGGCATATCTTCTTCGGTGAGCGTTTTTCTTTCGAAGGGGTTCATAGAAGGTGATAGAGCATTCGATGGTCTATCTTTTTCCTGCCACTCTCTCCCAAAGTGTTTTAATATATAGTCGATACTATCGTTTGTTATTGTAACTGCGTCGACTACGGTAGGTACTCCTATCGAGATAACTGGTATACCATACGTTTCCTTACTAATTTCTTTACGCTTATTCCCTACACCTGAACCTGGATGTATGCCTGTATCTGAAATTTGGATCGTAGCGTTAATTCTATCAATGGATCTAGAAGCCAGGGCGTCAACGGCAATGACGAAGTCTGGATTAATCTCATGGATAATCCCGTGAATCATATCACTTGTTTCAATCCCCGTAACTCCCATAACCCCCGGAGAGACAGCCGATACAGGACGATACCCTTTTGCCACTGTTTCAGGGTGAAGTTCAAACAAGTGACTTGTTACAACAACTTCGTTCATAACAAGCGGTCCAATGGCATCTGGTGTTACGTTATGATTCCCTAGCCCTACTATTAAACAACGATCCGACTCTTTAATGCCTAAAGCCTCCAAAACCTTTTTTAATTGTCTTGAAAGACAAGTTGCCAGTCTCACTTGCATATCAGTATCCTGCTTGCGAATAGCAAGCGACTCAAGCGTAATATAGCTCCCAGCTTTTTTACCGATTCGCTCCGCACCTGCTTTATCCACTTTCACATAAGTTAGGGTAATATCTTCAAATTTCTCTTCGTTAACAGTCACCCCATCTTCGGATTGACTACGATCTTCCTCTGGATGTACGTTCATTTCTTGTGCTTCTAAAGCTAAATCCGTACGCACCGAAAATTCTTCCTGATTTGACATGTTTTCAGACCTCCTTAAGAATAACTTTTCCTTTGATTATCGTTACTATGCAAATGTTCAAAGGAAACCTATTGAAAACACACGGACGCTTTGGTAAAATGACTCTTGTTCGATATGAACGAGTTTGATGTTTTTACCTAGGAGGTGAAACCATGCCTAATATTAAATCAGCTAAGAAACGTGTACGTGTTAACCATGATGCTCGCGCTCTTAACGCTGCTTTCAAATCTGATATGCGTTCGGCAGTTAAGCGTGTAGAGAAGTTAGCAGCAAGCAAAGAAGCAGACCAAGCTAAAGAAGCACTAGCTACAGCCGTTAAGAAAATTGACAAAGCTGTGCAACGCGGTGCCCTTCACAAAAACAACGGGAATCGTACGAAGTCTCGTTTATCTAAAAAAGTTAACGCGCTTTAATGTGTTACGTTTTTTATGACCAACAGACGATCCTTACTAAAGGATCGTTTTTTATCTACACAAAAAAGCCTTCAAGCATGATCTGCTTGAAGGCTTTTTATACATAACTAGTTGCTTGATCGAAGGAACCATTTTGTTTAATGTGAATCAACTTGTAAAGCAGCATTTCAAAAGCTAACTCTTTTTCCATCAGCCCCTGTTTCATCATTAAATCTGTCTCCGCTAATTCCTGAATAATGTGGTTGAGCTCCTCTGTTGTGAAAGCTCTCTCCCTCTTTAAAGCCATTTTTATGACAAAAGGGTGAGCTTTCACATAATCCCGCATTTGATTTTGAGCATATCCTTTTTGCTTTAATGTTTTAACCTGACTTATAATCCTAAACTGAGAAGCCAATAAAGCAACTAAGGATATAGGCTCCTCGTTCGCTTTCAATAAATCTTTAAAAAGCATGATGGCTTTGCCTAAGTTCTTTTCCATTACTGCATCCACCATTTTTAACCCTGATGTTTCCGCGCTATGGGATAGTAAATCTTCTGCTAATTCACGAGTAACTACTCCACCTTCTCCAACATTTAAAGCTAGCTTTTCCATTTCATTACGTAGGGCAAGCAAGTTTGTCCCCACTTCTTGTGCAAAGAGCTCATGGATGGATTCTGGAATTGTTATACTTAAATCTCTTGCAATGGATTGGATCCACTTATCAATATCCCACTCTTTTACAGATTGTAGTGAGTGCACCTCAGCATGTTTCTTTAATTGCTTAAATACCTTTTTCCTCTCATCTACTTTTTCATAAGGTGCGATTAAAAGAAGCACACTATATTCTGGTGGGTTTTCTATGTAACGAATGAGCGAATCAACATCGTGTTCAAAAGCTAATGGCTCTGGTTTAGCTTTTAGAAATACTGGGTTATAAGCAATGACGACTTTATTGTCCCCTAAAAAAGGAAAAGTTTCAGCGTCTGTAATTACATCTTCAATTGGTGTTTCTTCTAAATCATATTGAGAAATATTAAATTCACGGTCCTCGGGTACAAGCGTCTTTTCAATGATTTTCTTTTTATGATTTTGTATTAAATAATCTTCGGCTCCGTATAATAAGTAAATCTGTTTAGCCACAATTTGACTCCCTTTCCCCTGGTAAAAAAAGATGCGGTGGTGTCCCTTATTAGGGATGTTTTCGTGATACTATTTTATGGTTTAACTATCACATCTGTCAAAACATCACCACCGCAAGCATCTATATAAACGTCACTTTTATAGCCCCGGACGCTATAAAAGCAAACGATGTTGTCTCCCTCATGAGTATAGTGTGACCGTTTAGGGGAGAATTATCTTTGACAAGTCTTGCTAGAAGAGGCAATGAAAAAGCGAATAGAGGATCACTTACAAAGCATGTGGATTTTTAATCATTTATCACTTATAATGGAAAATGATATAGGAGGGGTAACCATGAATGAATTTAAGAAAGATATTCAATCTAAAACAAATGACGTCATTGATTCTGGCATCGGTTTTGTCGCTTCATTTGTTTTCTTCTTCGTCATTTTTGGGATAGGCGTATTATTCTCAGTTATTGGACAATAATCCATAATGAAGATGAAAGGCTGCTTAATGTAAGCAGTCTTTTTTAATTTCTTTCCGCATTATACGTCAATTGAGTCGAAAACGTTCCATTATCATCTCTAAATAAAAACCTCACACCTCCATGCTTGTCTGTACGGAAAATGACACTTCCTTGTTCTTCAATGGATTCAATAACCTCTGCATGCGGATGGCCGTAACTGTTTTCGCGACCAACCGAAATTAACGCAACCTCTGGATTAAGGTGCTTTAACCAATTAGGAGCTGTAGAGGTATGGCTCCCATGATGACTGATCTTCAAGACATCTGCTCTTAATTCAGGATAAGTTTTCATTAATTTATTTTCTATCTGTTTTGAAATATCTCCTGTAAATACCCATCTCAACCCACCTAACTCCGTATAAATGACTAAGGAATTTTCATTTGAATCTTCATGATCATCGCCAGGGTGCAGAATATAGAAAGTATAATCTGAAAAAACTAAAGCATCTCCTTCTTTCACTATTCGTTTGGTTTTGAGTTCTTTATCATAGTAAGGACTAACGTATATTCCTTCAATATTAAAGGAGGACTCAAGGTATTCCACACTTCCGCTATGATCTTGATCATTATGAGAAACAATTAAAGCATCAATCTTTTTCAAGCCATTAGACTTTAAAAAAGGTTCTATAATATAGTCTGCAGTGCTTGAGGGATTATTTGTATACAAAGAAGGACCTGCAGCATCGATCATGATCACTCCTCTCCGATAAGGCAGTTCTATTACAAAGGTGTCCCCTTGCCCTACGTCGAGCATCGTAACTTTACCAAATGGGCTAACGTAAGGAAGTAAGCAAAAAGCAACCAAAAGACTGACAAGCAGGGCACCTGAGAAAAAAGCTCTTTGCAAATGATCTTCGTTCCAGTTTATCATCATAAAAATAAAAGCTACGAAATAAAGAACGCCCAAAATTATCGGCAGCTGACCTATTACCCATTGAATATTCAATTCACTGCTCAAAATCATGATGCCCCTCAGCAGAAACTCGTGGGCTTTGAGAAAAATAGAAGATAATTCGCTCGCTATCGAAGGAAGAATCAAACAAAGGAATACAATGATTAAAGTAAGAGGGATGACAAAGAAAGAAAAATAAGGAACAAGGAGTAAATTTAAGAATAAAGAGAGGGGATTAAATTCATAAAAATGATAAAGCTGGATAGGAAGAATTGCTAATTGACTCACTAAACTAATAATAGCCGAAATAACTAGAGGATGCTGACTCCTAAACAGAGGAATAGATAATAATAAAGCAAAAGTAACAAGAAATGAAAATTGAAAGCCTAAATGAAATAGGTAAGTGGGTTTTAAGAAAAGAATACCTAGCGCAATCAAAGAAATTAAATCAGTCATGTTTATTTTTATTCTAACAATGCTAAGCAAGATCAGAATGATGGCCATAAAAGATGCTCGTAACACAGAAGGTTCAGCTCCGGCTATAAAGCAATAGAGAGGGATGATCATTAATAAGGTCCATCTCGTTTGCTCAAACGTTGTTACACCGCTTCGAAACAAAACGAAAGATAGTGCTCCAATAAATAACCCTACGTGCAACCCAGAGATCGCCAATAAATGAGAAAGATTAAAATCTCTAAACCACTTCATGATTTCATCACTCATTAGACTGCTGTCCCCAAAGACTAACGCAGCAGCCCATATAAATGCTTCTTCTTCAATCGTCCGTTCTACATGCTCAATAATGGAATGTCGCGCCTGGTAAAAATAGTTTAAAAATGAGGAACCCTGGCAAGATAGATGGTGAGGTGAGTCGAGGAGGATTTCAGAATAAATTCCTTGATGAGCTAAATAATTACGGTAATTGAACTGCCCAGGATTTCGTGATGTTTCGGGAGATCGGTATATGCCGTTTACTTCACAGTAGGAACCATACTTTAACTGGGAAATGACATCTTCATTCGTTTTCTCACGCTTATAATACTGAAGGATAGATGTTTCATTAGACGAGGTATGTTCAAATAGAACTCGGATGGTGGAATCTGTTTGTGTTATGGGGGAAATGATTTTACCTGTGAGGTCTACATCTTGTTCATTACTTTCAGAAGTGGGATTCGAAGGAAGATACAAAATAAAACCGAAAATGAAAAAGAGTATGAAACCTCCTCTCCATTTCCAGTAGTGAATTTTAAACAACCAAAACAAAAATATTGTTAGAAACAATAGGCTTGTTAACCTATCAAGAATAGTAAATAAGCTGCCAAACAGAAACGCAAATACCAAAAGATGTAAGTTACCTTTCATACGTTTTTTGAAATGGGGCATGAAATAATTGATTTGCACGTTCTTTTAATACGGTTACTTTCTCATCATTAGTATTGCTATTTTCTAGCTGTTCAATAAGCTCGTCTACAAATTGCGCTTTTTCCAGCGACTCCTCAGCTGTTCCAATCGTATGTTCTACTTTAATTATTTTAACATTAGCATTCTCTAATAACTGAATCGCATATGGATGATTACGATAATCTTCACTATAATAAACCGCTTGAATACCTGCTTGAATAATGGCTTTAGTACAGTGTAAGCAAGGGAAATGTGTCACATATATCTCAGCACCCTCAGTAGCTACACCGAATTTAGAGCATTGCAGTAAAGCATTCATTTCAGCGTGAATCGTCCGTACACAATGTCCATCTATGACGTAACATCCTTCATCTATACAATGAACCCCGCCACTGACACTTCCATTATAGCCTCCTGCAATCATGCGTTTGTCCCTGATGATGACAGCACCGACTGCAAGCCGTTGGCATGTACTGCGTGTTTTTAATAAATAACTTTGTGCCATAAAATAATGATCCCAAGATATTCTCTCCATCCTACTGACTCCTTTTCTTTCGCTATTTTTTCAAGTGTACTCTGACTAAGAATGCTCGTCAACAAACCCTTTTACGGAATCTGGATGTGCTCTTCTAACGTTTCCAACGTTTTATCGCCAATCCCAGTTACATTTAAAAGTGACTCAGTATCTTTAAATAATCCGTTTTCGTCCCGATATTGAACGATGGCATCAGCTTTTGATGGTCCTATTCCAGGCAAGGTTTGAATTTCTTCCGACGCAGCATAATTAATTCGCACTTTTGCAGGCGCAATTGAAGATCTTTCTACAGATTCAACCGGCGTCATTTCTTCTGCTTCTTTAGTGACTAAAATCACCATTTCATCCTGTACTTTCTCAGCTAAGTTGACACTCGTCTCATCAGCTTTTTCAGTTAATCCCCCAGCTAATTGAATGGCTTCATTTACTCTTTCCCCTTCTCCCATTTCATAAATTCCTGGATGCATAACTTCACCTTTTACATCCACCACAAGACCAGCAGAAGGAACACCTTTTGATTCATTTTTCACGATTGCAGGCTTCTCTCCTTTTTCAGCAGTTAGCGCCTCTTCAACCTGTACAACACCTTCCTGATTAAGGTTAATAAACATAAGTAACATAAATATAAATATGATCAGGCTAATCCATCCATATTTTTTTAAAAAAATCAACAGGCCTCAACTTCCCTTCATAATTTAAAATGACGTGAATAAAGTAATTAGGTAAACGATAAGGAGGAGATTCCCATGAAATACGGCATTATAGGTACGGGAAATATGGGGAGCATGCTCACACATGCCTTTATTTCAAGCGGAGCAGTTCGTGCGAATAATATTGCCATTTACAATCGAACCCCAGCTAAAGCCCAGGAATTAAAAAACGAGTTTTCTGAACTTGCTATTGCTCCTTCCATTAAGGAGTTAGGAAATACTAGTGATATTATCTTCATTTGTGTAAAACCTCATCATTACGAGGCTGTTATTGAAGATTTAACGTTATCCTCTTCACAATGTTTAGTTTCAATTACTAGTCCTGTTTCTGTAGCAGACCTTGAAAAAGCCGTGAGCAGTCAAGTCGTTCGTATCGTCCCTTCTATAACCAACAGGGCCCACGCTGGCGTGAGTTTATTTACATTTGGAGATAATATAACTGAAGCCTTTAAAAAAGAATTATTATCGACTTTTGAATTTTTTTCTAAACCTGTTGAAATTGAAGAAGAACATATACGAGTAGCTTCTGATATTGTTTCATGCGGCCCAGCATTCCTTGGATTTCTAATTGAAAATATGATTGATTCGGCTCATAAGATTGGGGGAATTTCAGAAGACAAAGCCACGGTTTTAATGGAGGAAATGATTATAGGATTAGCAGCTCTTTTAGATAAAAAAATTTACAGTTTTCCAGAATTAATTAAGAAGGTGACCGTGAAGGGTGGGGTGACTGGAGAGGGATTAGTGGCTTTAGAAGAAAACATTGATGATGCCTTTCTAGCGATGTATCAAGCTACTCATTACAAACACTACAGAGATAAATTATCCATTAAACTATAGGTAAAGTATTCGACATTTATCCTTATTTTCCTGCAAAAAAAAACGAAGGTGGCTTACTGCCACCTCCTACACTTTTTGACATATAAAGAATAGCCGATCTCCTTCGATCGATGATTCATAACTAAAATCTGAATGTATAGCTAAGATGTTAAATCCAACTTGTCGTAACTGCTCTTTCAAAAAGTCTATCGAATAACCCTTTTGATAATGAGTTTCATCAAAACGTTCAAAAACTTCCCCGTTTTTCACGAAAAAGGTTAAGTCGTGCTCAACTGTACCTTGCTCTTCACCTTGATCACAGAACCATATATAGGATAAATCATCATATACTTCAGCAAACGTCTGATCTATCAGGTCATTTGCGATGTGTTCCATTGAATGAACGTCAAATAAAAATAAGCCATTTGATTGTAAAGCGGTATAAGCATTTTTAAATACGGATAATAATTGCTCTTCTTTTACTATATAATTCATCACATCGCAAAAGCTAATAACAGCATCGTAATCCGATAAACCATTCAGTTGAGAGATGTCCTGTAATAACCATTGAATCTGATGATGCTTATCTTTATTTGCTGCGATCGCAAGCATATCCTCTGATAAGTCGACGCCAGTCATTTGGTAGCTGTCAGCAAGTCTCGTGGTAATTTCTCCTGTGCCACAGCCTAAGTCAAGTATTTTATTTGCCGCAGGGTGATGTTGAGCCATGACTTCTTTCGTCCAACTTACCCAATCTGTGTAGGGCGCGTCTTCCATTAAGCGGTCATACACTTCAGCCATTCGGTGGTAACTCAACCTTGAATTCCTTCTACGGAAATGGAAGCAGCGTCGCCCCAAAGTCTTTCAAGGTTGTAATAGTGGCGTTCATCTTTATGAAAAATGTGACATACCACTCCATTTAGATCAACCAGGATCCAACGCGCTTTATCAAAACCTTCCATTCTTTTAACTTCAATACCATTCTCTTCCGCTTGTTCCTTTACTTCTCTAGCAATTGCTTGTACTTGTCGTTCATTCGAACCTTCACAAATCAAGAAATAATCAGCTACCAGCGATACGTCAGCCATATCCAATACGACAATATCGTTCGCGCGTTTTTCATCGCATGCTTTAGCAGCAATTGTCACTAACTCTTTACTATCCATGTTATTCCTCCCATATTATTGTTAACGCAGCTTATTTATACTAATGCATTATATGCATGAATGGTATCAGGATAAACCGTTCTTTTATTATTCGTTAAAAATTGGACGGTATTAACAAGAGATTGAAGACAAGCTTCATTCAAATTATTTTCAGCAATTTCTCTTACTTCCTCTACCCCTTCAAAATTTCGACCAGGTTCTATATAATCAGCCAAAAAAACAACTTTATCCAAAAGGGTCATATCCTTTTTACCTGTAGTATGAGCTGCAATAGCTGACAATATTTCTTCATCTTGAATTTGCAACTCATCTTTAAGCATGAACGCTCCTACCGGACCATGCCATAATTCATGATGGTAACTTAATAAATCATTATTCAGCTTTTCTTCACGTAAAATCCAACTCTTTAATTCTTCTTTAGGCTTGTGCTTTGCAAAATCATGCAAAATAGAAGCTACTTCTGCTTTTTCCACATCTGCCCCATATCTTTCAGCGAGCTTTACAGCTGTGTCCGTCACTCTAACGGTATGCTCAAAGCGTGATTGTTTAAGGTGAGGTCGTACAAATTCTAATAAATCCTCACGAGTTTGATACATATAATGAATGCTCCTTTATATACTCGTAAACTTGATGTGTCACTAAATATCTGATCGACTTCCCTTTAGCTAACCGCTTCCTAATCATAGATGAAGAAATGTCTATACGCGGAATATCAATCAATTTCACACCTCTGCTTGAATCTAATTGATAACCTTCTCTTCCAACTCCAATAAATTGGACAAGCTCTTGCAATTCATCTATACGGTGCCAGCGATCTAGATGTTGAACCATGTCTCCCCCTATAATAAAGCAAAAATCATAGGACGGATACTGGTTCTGCAATTGCTTCATTGTATCAATGGTAAATGATTTCCCTTCTCTTTCCAATTCAACGGTAGACACTGAAAACTGAGGATTCTCCTCAATCGCTCGTTCAACCATTCTTAAGCGGTCTTCTGCAACGAGTGCTGATTCCTGTTTATGTGGAGGGACATGAGAAGGAACAAACCACACTTCGTCCAAATGCATAGCTTCAAGAACATGTTCAGCCATAATTAGATGTCCTAAATGAGGAGGATCAAACGTCCCTCCCAGCAAACCAATCTTCATGATACCCTTTCTCCTTTAAGGCAGTTCGATTTGTTTGTTATTCTTAGATTCTTTATATAAAATAACCGTATTCCCTATCACTTGGACAATTTCAGCATCAGTTTGAGCTGAAATCTCATTAGCTACTTCGTGATTATCTTCGAAATTATTTTGCAATATGCTGACTTTAATCAATTCCCTCTTCTCAAGGGCTTCAGAAATTTGAGCCGTCATATTCTCATTTACTCCACCTTTTCCTACTTGGAAAATCGGCTGAATATGGTGAGATTGTTTTCGCAGATACTTTTTCTCTTTACTAGTTAACATTCTATTCCCCTTCCAACTTTCGTTCAAAATCTTTCATTATGTTTTCAGTTTCCGGATTAGTACCCGTCCAAATTTTAAAAGCATAAATGGCTTGATGCAGTAACATCTCATACCCGAAATGAAGATCTGCCCCCATTGACTGGGCTTGTGTTAAAAAAACAGTCATTTTAGGACGATATACTATATCACTAAATAAGGCTCCTCGCAGGTTACGGCTCACACTTACTATAGATTGCTGATCATTGGGTGACATACCTACAGAAGAAGTTTGTACGACAATATCGTAGTTATCTATATTATGCTCAGCTTCTTCTATACTTAATGGTTGAGAAAAATCTCCGCCCTTAAGTTCACTGATCATTTGATCTGCTTTAGCAACGGTACGATTGGCAACATCAACTCTTCTTACACCCCTCTGCAAAAAGGAATAATAAATTCCCCGAGCGGCACCGCCACTTCCTAATATGAGAACTTTACTCGTTTCTTTCAAGGTGTCAGGGTACCGATTCTCAATAGAAGTAACATAACCAATCCCATCAGTGTTATATCCAATCCATTTGCCATCTTTTACTTTCACTGTATTTACCGCCCCTAAAAATCGTGCAGCTTCATCGATGTCATCTAAATACTCAATGATTCGCTCTTTATATGGGACAGTAACGTTAAATCCATCTAAATTCTTAGCTTTCAATTCAACAATCTCTGTTTTAAAATTTTCAGGATCGATTTCAAATAACTCGTAAGTGCCTTCCATTTGCTGGTCCTTCATCAGTCTTGTATGAATCCAAGGTGACAAAGAATGAGCAATCGGATAACCTATTAACCCTAAACGCAGCATACACAACCTCCTAAATTAAAGATTGGCGTAATGAGACTTTTACACCCTCTGGGGCATGAACTGTAACTGATACTTCCCCTTGTGGTACAGTAACCCATCCTAAACCCGAGAAAACAATATCCGTTTTTTCGCCAGGTATTTTAAAATCATGAGCTTTAAGCGGTGGAAGTTCTTTCATCGTTTCTTCGTCCGGAGGCGTGAGAAGCTCGCCTAAATGATGTTTATAAAGATCATCTGCTTTTTCAAGCTTCGTACGATGGATTTCCATTTCGTTGGAAAGATAACAAATAAAAGAACTTCTCTCCCCGGAAGTGAAATCTAGTCTAGCTAATCCACCAAAAAACAGCGTTTGACCTTCATTCAATTGGTACACTTTTGGTTTTACTTCTTTTCTAGGTGTGATTTGCTTTAAGTCTCGGTCTGACACATAATGTGCCATTTGATGACGGTGAATAACTCCTGGTGTATCATAAAGTGAAGTTGAATGATCTAAAGGAATATCAATAAATCCAAGCGTGGTTCCTGGAAAATATGATGTTGTAATGACATTCGTTACTCCAGAACTTTGATGGATAAGCTGATTAATAAACGTTGACTTCCCTACATTTGTGGTACCAACTACATAGACATTTTCACCTTTACGATGCTTATCAATTGCCTGAGATAGTTCTTCCATTCCCGTTCCCTTTTGAGCGGAAATCAAGTGGACATCTTCAACTTTTAATCCATACTCTTTGGCGGTAAATCTAAGCCATTGTTTTAATTTATTCGAGTTTACTGACTGTGGAAGTACATCCATTTTATTTCCGACTAAAAGAATCGGGTTATTACCGGTTAATCTTTGCAGACCGGGAATAAAGCTGCCGCTTAAATCAAAAATATCAACTAACTGTACGATCAGACCACGGCTTTTACTTATTTGATTTAACATGTTTAGAAATTCTTCGTCTTGATACGGAACATCCTGAACCTCGTTATAATGTTTTAAACGAAAGCACCGCTTACATATAACATCTTCTCTCTCAAGTGCGGATTTTGGCGCATAGCCAGGCTTCTTAGGTTCAGAAGTTTGAATCTCTACTCCGCACCCTTGACATTTAATACCTTCCATTAATTTTCCTCCCAATTGATCTTCCCTTTACGCTTCATCCATTTAAGAATTCTGCGTTCGATTTTACGATTAAATTTAGTGAAGAATCCGTCTGTTTCTACAATAGGAACAACTAATATCGTATGAATACCTGCTAAATTCCCACCGAGAACATCAGTCATAATTTGATCTCCCACTACTACAAGTTCTTCTTTCTTAACATTCATTTCTTTTTGTGCTTTCTTAAAAGCTTTTGAAAGAGGTTTTCTAGCACTATGGATAAATGTCGTATCTAGAGGCTCAGAAAAAAGTTTCACACGTTTCTCATTATTATTAGAAGCTATTATAACTTGAATACCATGCTTATTCATACGTTGAAACCATTCAACGATCTCTTCCGTAGCATCCGGGGCATCCCATGCCACTAGTGTATTGTCTAAATCCGTAATTACACCTTTTATACCTTTATCCTTTAAAACGAGAGGGTTAATATCATGGACACTCTCGACATGTTCATTTGGCAAAAATTTTTTTAACATTAACCTTATTCCACCCTTCACGACAAAATCTCCTTACCTATCATAAACAAAAAAAGACGACGTTTCAAAATAATCCTATAATTATCGCAGATATTCCAAAAATCGTTCGACAAATCGCGACAGACCAGACCTGTGGATAACTTTATACACACATTCCACATGAAAAAGTGACGATACCTACAGGAATTTGATGGTTATTCAAGCTGAGTTATCTACAAACTGCTGTTGATAAAGGGGTTATTGTAGCTATGAGCCTCCCGTGATATGGTGAAATAGTAATAAAACTTCCAATTCCTAAATACTCAGGAGGTGGCTGCCATTCGGCAGAGGAAGATGAAACAATTATCTGATACCCTATTAATACAATCTTACCACAAAGCCATACAACTCAATCTTTCACGCGAGTTCATTAAACAAATAGAAAGCGAAATCATCGAGAGAAAGCTCTACCATCTATTAGACCGTTCGAATTTTCGTGTAGGTTAGTACCATTATTAGGAAAACCTACCTCCTGTACAACGTCAATGTTATGATTGGCGTTTTTTTATTGAGATTTTTTAAAAATGATTACGACGTCTTTCTTCATATTTATATATTCCGTTGAAACCGGAAACAATAATTATGTTTATAATAGTATTCAGTTGAATATTCGACTAATTTTTGATTACAATTGAGTGAACCAACTATTACGATGAACTTAGGCCGAGGGAGGAACAACCAGATGCTACTGGCTGTATTATTGCCTTTTATTATTGCAATTTTCATTCCATTATTAAGCAAATGGAAAAATAAACTTCACACAGGATTTTTCGTCACAGCAGTACCCGTTGTGATATTTATTTATTTTATTCGATTTATAGGACCAGGATTCGAGCCTGTGCAAAGAGAATATTCCTGGATTCCATCACTAGATATGAATATACTTTTTTATCTTGATGGATTGAGCTTATTGTTTGTATTACTCATTAGTGGTATAGGCTCCCTAGTTGCTTTTTATTCGATCTATTATTTACATAAATCGGAGCAGCTGGGACATTTTTATGTGTACTTCTTATTGTTTATGGGATCTATGCTAGGCGTTGTACTTTCTGACAATGTATTTGTATTGTATACATTCTGGGAGTTCACATCGCTTTCGTCCTTCTTGCTTATTGGATTTTGGAACCATCGAGAAGGGTCACGTTATGGAGCGTTAAAGTCCATGTTGATTACTGTCTTTGGTGGACTTAGTTTACTTGGCGGCTTAGTTTATATGAGTGTCATCACTGGTACGGCAAGTATTCAAGAAATGATGAGTCAACAGGAATTAATTTTAAATCATGAATTCTTTCCTCTGATTCTAGGTCTTGTTTTGTTAGGGGCTTTCACTAAGTCAGCTCAGTTTCCATTTCACATTTGGCTGCCGGACGCTATGGAAGCTCCAACTCCAGTTAGTGCTTATTTACACTCTGCCACAATGGTTAAAGCCGGCATATTCTTAGTTGCCCGCTTCTTTCCAATGCTTTCAGTATCCGAATGGTTTTTCATTATTGTCTCAACAGTAGGTATCTTTACATTATGCTGGGGTTCCTATATGGCCGTGCGGCAAACAGACTTAAAAGCAATCTTAGCATTCTCTACCATCAGTCAGCTTGGTATGATCATGGCAATGCTTGGATTCGGTACTGAACTTGCTATATTTGCAGCTGCGTTTCACATTCTTAACCACGCGACCTTTAAAGGCAGCCTTTTCATGGTAGCTGGCATCGTGGATCATGAGACAGGGTCACGAGATATTAGGCGCTTAGGCGGCTTAATGACCTTCTTACCAATTACGGCTACATTAGCATTAGTAGCCTCATTCTCAATGGCTGGAGCACCTTTACCGATCTTCAATGGTTTCTATAGTAAAGAAATGTTTTTTGAAGCCGTATATAATTTAGATGGATCTGTTGCAGGCATTACTGCTTTACTACAATCATTATTCCCTTACCTGGCTGTATTCGGGAGCATCTTTACTTTCGTTTACTCCATGTACTTCTTCTTTGGCACATTTAGAGGAAAGAGCAATGTTGAAGAATTACCTAAAAAGCCACATGAAGCTCCAATCGGAATGCTTGTATCACCTATGATTTTAGTAGTGGGAGTAATTGTAATTGGTTTAATTCCTGACTTGATTAATAAGCCTTTTGTTGAACATGCTGCCTCTGCTATAGGGGGAGCGGAAATTGCAAAGGACATTTACTTTTGGCATGGGATCTCTCCAGCTTTCATTATGTCTATGACAGTGGTTGTATTCGGTACAATTTTATTTTTAGTCCGTCCTAAATGGGCATCGATTTATAATGTCGTACCAGGAGTTTTAAGTTTAAATAAGTTTTACGATGGGCTTGTAGACCGTACAGAGAGATACTCAACTTTTATTACCAATGGATATATGAACGGCTCATTAGGCCGTTATGTTCGTTTAATACTGGCTGCGATACTAATTGTAACTTTTGGTGTTATGGCCTTCACAGGCGGGTTTACAGTAGACACAAGTAATTTATCAGATGTTACTGTCCATGAACTTCTCATTGCTGTAGTGATGGTTATTGCAGCTTTCGGTACAATTGTATCGAAAAATCGTATTGCAGCGATCCTCATCTTAGGTGTTGTCGGGTACGGCTTAGCCATGCTCTTTGTCGTTTATCGAGCTCCTGACCTTGCTTTAACACAGCTAATTGTTGAAACAGTTACTGTAGGCTTATTTTTACTTGTGTTTTATCATTTGCCTAAGCTAGAGAAAACAAACGAGTCCTCAATGACTAAATCTCTTAACATCATCATTTCTGTAGCGTTCGGGTTATTAATGACGATGGTTGCCATCTCTTCTCACAGTTCCAAGATGTTTGAATCGATGTCGAGTTATTTCGTAGATAATTCCTATAAATTAGGTGGTGGAGATAATATTGTAAACGTCATACTAGTGGACTTTCGTGGATTAGATACCCTATTTGAGATCGCTGTACTAGGTATTGCAGCGATGGCGATCTTCTCATTAATTCGATTACGCGGAAAGAAAAAGGAGGAGTAAAACATGGAATTAGTTATGGCCACTCTTGCCGGAATATTATTTATGACTGGCGTATATAACCTCCTCCAGAAACAACTGCTCCGAATTGTTATAGGTACTGCCCTAATTTCTCACGGGGCTCACTTATTTATATTAACGATGGGAGAATTAAAAAGAGGGGCGCCTCCTATCTTAACGGATGGAATTGAACAATACACAGACCCTCTTCCTCAAGCTTTAATTCTTACGTCCATCGTTATCAGCTTTGGAGTTACAAGCCTGCTGTTAGTGTTAGCTTATAGAGCTGCAAAGATAAATGGCACAGACAATATGGAGCAACTGAGGGGTAACGACTATGAGTAATTTATTAGCTTTAACGATTATATGGCCGTTAATCGCTGGAATTATTGCGGCCTTTCTAAACAATAAAAAACGAATAGTAAGACCTCTATCACAGGTTTTTGCTGTTCTTAACTTAGTTTTAGCTGGTGTTATGTTATACTTGGTTTCTAATAATGGTACGGTTGTGTTAGAAACAGGTAGTTATGAGGCACCATTTGGTATCGTAATTGTAGGAGATCTTATAGCGTTAACATTAGTATTAACTACTAACGTAATAGCTACTGCTTGTGTGTTTTATGCACCTAAATCATTAACTGAACAGCAGGAATCGTTTTACTTCTACAGTTTTTTCTTTATGCTCATTTCAGGGGTCAGCGGAGCCTTTCTAACAGGTGACTTATTTAACCTGTTCGTTTTCTTTGAAGTGCTACTCATGGCATCTTACGGACTTATTGTATTAGGAAACGGAAAAGCACAGCTTCGTGAATCTTTAAAGTATGTACTGATCAATCTGTTTTCTTCTATGTTATTTGTTACAACCATCGCTTTTCTTTATTCGGTTGTAGGTTCAGTAAACATGGCTCAAGTGTCTCAACGAGTTCAGGAAGTTGAACAACAAGGAGTCCTTACGACGATTGCGATATTGTTCTTCTTTGTATTTGCTACTAAAGCTGCCGTTTTTCCATTATACTATTGGCTGCCAAGGCCTTATATTGTACCCAATCCGGTAGTGTCAGCTTTGTTCGGTGCGCTGCTTACCAAAGTCGGTATCTATTCCATTTTAAGAGTATTTACCCTTATCTTTGTCGGGGAAGTAGATATCACTCATACGATTTTCATCTATCTTGCGGCGTTTACCATGATTTTCGGAGTTATCGGTGCTTTATCCACTCATAATATTAAGCTCATTGTCGCTTATAATATCATCCCGGCTGTTGGATTTATGATGATGGGTATTGGGATCTTCTCGGAAGTATCACTAAGTGGTACAATCTATTATTTAATTAATGACATGGTTATTAAAGGAGCTTTATTCCTTCTAGTTGGTGCTATCGCCTATGTGGCAGGAACATCTGATTTAAGAAAGATGAATGGTCTTATTCACCACTATCCTACGCTTGGATGGCTCATGTTTGTTTCTACATTAGTATTGGCCGGCATTCCCCCATTTAGTGGTTTTGTAGGAAAGCTGCTTCTGATTCAAGGTGGTTTAGCGAACGAAGAAATTATGGTTGTTATCGCATCACTTGTATCCAGTCTGCTTATTTTATTCTCTATGATCCGCATTTTTATCAGAGGATTTTGGGGAGAAAAGACAGACGCTCCGCCACACCCTGAACGCAGCGCAGCTGCTGGTAAGATGATATGGCCGATCGCTGTACTTCTCTCCATCACTGTACTCTTAGGTGTTGGTGCTGAATGGTTTTATCCTCCTGTAGAATGGATGGGAGAATATTTAATGGATCCGCAAATGTATATCGATTCTGTGATAAAGGAGTAGACTATTCATGCCATTTCAAATTTTGCTCAATATTATTATTGCAGTAATGTGGATGTTTTTAAGCGAGACGTATAACTTCACTTCATTCTTGGTGGGCTATATTATCGGTATTCTCATGCTGTTTGTCCTCCAGCGTTTTATACCTGATACTTTCTATATTAAAAGAGTGTTCAGTGTTATAAAACTCATTATGTTATTTGTTCGCGAACTGTTGCTATCCAACATTGATATCGTAAAGCTGGCTTACAAGCCTAAATTAGATATACAACCAGGTATTTTCGCTTTACCCATTGATCTTAAGAGCAACTGGGAAATTACATTACTTGCTAACTTAATATCGTTAACACCTGGCACATTATCTCTTGAAGTAAGTGAGGATTATTCTAAAATTTATATTCATGCTATGGACATTCCTGACGTTGAACAGTCCATCAAGGATATTAAAGAAACATTTGAAAAAGCCATTATGGAGGTGACCCGATAATGGAAGGATCCATTAGCTTCACAAAGACATTGATCGACATATCAGCGACAATCGCCATTATAGGTGTCTCCCTCTCTGTAATGATTTTGCTCTATAGAGCAATTAAAGGACCTACCAATGCAGATCGAGCAGTCGCTCTGGATGTAATCGGAGTTAATATTATGGCTTTAGCCGGAGTTATCGCCATTTTACTTGTCTCCACTCAATTTAATGATGTAATCCTTTTAATCGGGATTTTATTATTTATTGGTACGATTGCGTTAGCAAAATTCTTAGAAAAGGGTGTTATTATTGAACGGGACATGGATTAGTATCATCTTTGATTTACTCATTTGTATTTCCCTGCTTCTAGGCACCTTCTTTCTTATTTCTGGTTCACTTGGAGTATTAAGGTTCCCGGACGTCTATACACGGCTTCACGCGGCTACTAAGAGCGCTACACTTGGAGTCGCTGGTATTCTCATTGGTGCATTCCTCTTTATGTATGTAGAGCATGATGTTGTCAGCGGAAAGCTTCTCTTAGGAATCTTTTTTATCTTATTAACGGCTCCTGTATCCGGTCATATGATCGGGAGAGCTGCTTACCGCAGCGGGGTTCAATTATGGGATAAGAGTATCCATAATGAATTTAAAGACGTATATCAACAATCAAAAGATACAAGTAAGTAAGCAACCATTTCGATGGTTGCTTTTTTATTTACAGGCGTACAGGCACAGTCATGCTTGAATCGACATACACTTGTGATAGGCAGATGCCCAAAATTCAAGGAGGTGTGTGCGTTTGAGCAGCTTAATAGCTTCAATTCTATATTTTTTTAAGGAAGCCTTATTTTTTGTGTCGTACGTGAAAAATCAAGCTTTTCCAAACCCTCTTTCTAAAGAAGAAGAAGCGAAACAACTGCAGTTGATGAAGGAAGGGAGCAAAGAAGCAAGAGATAAGCTAATTGAACATAATTTAAGACTCGTTGCTCATATCGTAAAAAAGTTTGAAAATACGAAAGAAGATTTCGAGGATTTGATTTCTATTGGTACAATTGGCTTAATCAAAGGAATTGAGAGCTATTCTACAGGGAAAGGGACAAAATTGGCTACTTACGCAGCAAGATGTATTGAAAATGAAATTCTGATGCATCTGCGTTCCACAAAAAAGATGAATAAGGACATCTCTTTGCAAGATCCAATCGGTCATGATAAAGAAGGCAATGAATTAAATCTGCTCGATATCTTGCAAGCAGATGTCGTTGATATTGTAGAGGAAATTCAGCTTCATATGGAAATTGAGCAAATTAAAGAATATATTTCTGTACTTGATGCTAGAGAAAAAGAAGTCATTGTCTTTCGATACGGTTTAAATGATGAAGACGAAAAAACCCAGCGAGAAATAGCAAAAGAGCTAGGTATTTCTAGAAGTTATGTATCTCGAATAGAAAAAAGAGCTCTTATGAAGATTTTTCATGAGTTTTATAAACAAAGCAAATATGGAAATTCGTCGTAAAATTTCATACAAATAAATAAAAGCCACTGCGATTTTTGCAGTGGCTTTAGTTATTCTTCTCTTAGCTTTTGTTGCCAGTGATTTATCTTTTTTATAAAAATGAAAGCAGTCATCAATAAGACAGCTATAACTGCAAATAGATAATAATAAGCGTCGGTCTTGTATTCATATAAGCTAATGATGACTCCAATATACATGTATCCACTTAGAATAAGGAGAGTCAACGTAAAGCGTCGATAGTCTGCTAACTTCTTTTCTAATTGCTTGTTAGAATCCATCAACCCACCTCCTGTACGTTACTGATTGTAACATAACAAGGAGGTGAAACTTGATGGTAATTTCTACTACTCTATTTGATCTAGCATACTTAGAATCATAGTCGCTGCATTATTTGCTGCTTTAGGCAAGAACTGATCAAACGAAATGGATGATTCCTTCCCAGCTATATCAGAGAGCGCGCGAATCACAACAAACGGTGTTTCATATTTAAAACAAACTTGAGCAATCGCTGCGGCTTCCATTTCAGCTGCAATCATTTCTGGAAATTTTCCACGCACAAAGTTCACTCGGCTCTCTTCTTGCATGAACGAGTCCCCTGTTGCAATGATGCCTTTCTTAGCATTTGCATCTGTTGTTTTTACTGCCTTCATCGCTAACTCAATTAATTCCTCGCTAGCAGGATACATAGCTGGCAGACCAGGGACTTGACCATATTCATATTGAAAGGCCGTCACGTCTACATCATGATGCGTGACTAAAGAAGAGATCACAACATCCCCTACTTCTAAATCTTTAGCGAATCCACCTGCAGAACCAGTGTTAATGACACGATCGATCGAAAACCTTTCATGTAATATAGTCGTTGCGATTGCAGCATTCACTTTCCCAATTCCCGATTTTAATAAAACAACAGAGTGATTATGCAGTTCACCTTCTATGAAGATACTATCAGCTGCGTGGTGTACTTCTCTTACTTTCATTTTACTTTTCAGTAACTCGATTTCTTCATCCATTGCCCCAATTATTCCGATAGCCATTAACCGTCTTCCCCTTCCACATCTAGCCCCCTAGTTATAAGGGTTATTATTTAATTCTTCAACTTGAACAGGTCGATAACCTTCGCCATCTACCCACTCAATTAACACTCGGTAAACAGGATCCTGTGATTTTTCAGAAATGACTGCATTGACTCGTCCGTTGCCGGCATTCTCTACTCGCCACTCAATCATGTTTGCAGAATCCACACCTGTTGCTACACTTGCGGCCTCTATAATTTCATTCCAATCTTGAGAACCTTGTTGAAAGGTAGGCGTGTGCTCTCCTGACGTATCTTGTTCAGTGCCCACAGGTTCCCAATCCTGTGTAATTACGCGGTCCACGTTCTCCTCAGAGCTTTCTTCTACTTGACGACTGTCATCTTCTTCCTCAGAAGATTCTTCGTCGTCGTTTGATTTTTCTTCTTCTTCATCTTCCTTTTCTTTATCTTCTTTTTCCTTATCTTCCTTTTCTTCTTTTTCTTCTTTTTCTTCCTTTTCTTTTTCTTTCACTTCTAATTCTTGGGCATCTTCTTCATTTTGTTCTGACTCCTCAGAACTTTCTTCTTCATTTTGTTCTTCATTTGCTGATTGAGTAGCCGTATCTTCAGACTGCGGTCCGCTCCCTCCAGTAAAAGTAAACAGACCTATATATACCATAAGCAATATTACTGCAGCGGCAGTTAATATAAGCGTAAGTTTTTTTGTTTTATTTCTTTTTTCAAATCGGCCAGATCTTGAAGATGGCGTATCATTTTTTTTCATTTCTTAAACCTCCTCTATAAAATTCATTATAGTTCATTCGTAGCGTACATCCAACCTTAGACGGTTTAATTTATAATCAAATAGAAAAGACAGGGGCTCACCCCCTGTCCTTACTGTACAGTAACTGTAATAATTTTTACGTTAATTTCTCCACCTGGAGTAGCCACTGTCACTTTATCTCCTACTTCATGACCTATCAGGCTTTGGGCCATTGGAGAATCGTTTGAAATTTTCCCTTCAAACGGATCCGCTTCTGCACTACCTACAATGGTGTAGGTTTCTTCATCTCCATCAGGAAGTTCTTGAAATGTAACGGATTTACCCATGGAAACACGATCAGGGTTATCATTATCACTCTCAATAATAACAGCATTGCGAATCATATTCTCAACAGATTGAATACGAGATTCCACAAAAGCTTGTTCATCTTTGGCAGCATCGTATTCTGAGTTTTCGGAGAGATCTCCAAATCCACGTGCAATTTTAATACGCTCTACAACTTCTTTTCTTTTTTCATTTTTCAAATATTCTAGTTCTTCTTCTAATTTTACTTTGCCTTCTTCTGTCATGTAAAAGCTTTTTTCTTGGGCCATACCAACACGCTCCTTCTATCCGACAATGTTAATTGATTGTATTCAGGGTTTGTGCCCTCTGAATTAGTTACTCCAATTTGGACTTTGATGAGTAGTCGTACCCTTATGTTCATAACTGCTTGTACACTTATACCTAATAAAATTACACGCTGACGGTGGATTGGAATTAATATAATGTATACATGAGTCAGGGTATCTAGAACTTCTATCAAAAACTATGCCAGATTTTTTAAAACTTTTCAACTATTTTATTTGCTTAACTTCTGACCTTTTTCGTGGAGCACTGTTTGAATCTTTGTGGCCATTAAATCAATAGCTACATGATTCTGTCCACCTTCAGGAATAATGATATCAGAATAACGTTTTGTTGGCTCAACAAATTGCAAGTGCATAGGACGCACTACATTTATATATTGATCAATAACCGAATCTAATGTCCTTCCTCGCTCATTAATATCCCTCATCATGCGTCTAATAATTCTAACGTCGGCATCGGTATCAACGAATACTTTAATATCCATAAGGTCCCGTAAGCGTTCATCCTCTAGAACAAGGATTCCTTCGACAATAATTACTTCTTTTGGTTCCACGACTATCGTTTCGTTTGAACGTGTATGGATCTTATAGTCATATACAGGCTTCTCTACTGGTTGCTCATTAAGAAGGTGCTTTAAATGATCAATTAATAAATCATTATCAAAGGCCAGAGGATGGTCATAATTTGTTTTTAACCTTTCCTCTAAAGGAAGATGACTTTGATCTTTATAATAATAATCTTGTTCCAACATTAAAATCGTCTTATCTGTAAATCTTTGTATAATTGAGCGGGTTACACTTGTTTTACCTGATCCTGTTCCCCCAGCTACTCCAATTACAACAGGTTTATCTTTCATGTTTATGGTTCTCCTTTCACCATATCTGTATTTATGCTTTTACTGTTATTGCTACTCCATCACCAATAGGAACAATAGACGTATGATAGTTCTTATTATCTTTTAGTAATTGATTAAAGGTACGTACTTTAGAAGCTATCTTTTGCAGACGCTCAGGTGCTTGCTCAGAGTTAGCTACAGCACCTTTAAACAACACGTTATCAGACACTATTATGCCGTTGTCTTTTAAAAGGGGAGCATATAAATTAAAAAATTCTTCATATTTACCTTTTGCCGCATCTATAAATATTAGATCAAACCACCCAGACTCAGCCACTTCATCTTGTACAGCTAGAGCATCTCCATGAATCAATTGAATCCGATCTTCCTTGCCAAAAGATTTAAAATGCTTTTTAGCCTCTTCATAACGGACAAAATCCCGTTCAATGGTTACAATCTCAGCGATCGGATAAGCTTCTAGCATTCTTAATGCAGAATATCCAATCGCTGTACCAATTTCAAGGATTCTATCTGGTTTATGAATTCGTATAAGCTGCATTAGAAAATCAATTCCAAGAGGCTCCATAATCGGTACTTTATGTTGTCTGGCGTAATTTTCTAATTCTTTTATCTCTTTAGAAACAGGGGGCAGTAAAGAATGTAAATAAGCTTCATTTTTCACAAACACTGTCTCCTTTCTCTCATCAACATCGCATTACAACCCTATTATTTTAACATAAAAAAAAGAAGGAATGCGAGATCTAGTTCGCATTCCTTAAAAATTATTCAGGTGTATCGTCAGGTAAAGGTGTTTCTCCCTCATCATTATCAATGTGTTCTTCCCTAAGTTCTTTGTGCTCCTCAAAGTCTTCAGCGTAGAAGATCTCACCTTCACTATTTGCTAAGAAGTAGAGATATTCGTTATCTGAAGGGTTAAATGTTGCCTCTAGAGAGTTTACATTAAAACTCGAGATTGGACCCACCGGAAGACCCTTATTCTGATAAGTATTGTAAGGTGAATCAACTTCTAGATCTTCAAACAATACCCGGTCTTTATGTTCTCCAAGTGCGTAAAGGACGGTGGGATCCGTTTGCAGCATCATATCCTCATCCAGTCGATTATAGAAAACTCCCGCAATATCTTTTCGACTATCTTCATTAGGGGCTTCGTTTTCTACTAAGGAAGCCATCGTTAATATCTCATGGATCGTCAAATCGCTTTCTTCAATTTCTTCACTTCTCTCAAGTACAGTCGCTTCTGTTCTTGAAACCATTTCTTCAATAATTTGTTCAATTGTGGGATCTTCCACAAAATAATCATAGGTCGTTGCAAATAAATATCCTTCGAGAGGGTAACGTATATCCTCGTTAAGTACTTCGTCACTCAATAAAGTAGGATAATCTTCCATTAATTGATTAATGTACTCTTCATCATTTGCTTGTTCTAAAAATTCTTCTTCTGTAAAGTCGAATTCCTCTGCATATATTTCAGCTATTTGTTCTAAATTGCGTCCTTCAGGAATGGTAACTCTTACAGCTGGTTCTTTTACAATTTTCCCTGTCTTTAAAGACTCGATAATTTCATCTAATGTCATTGACGCTGTAAAACTGTAGTCGCCTGCTTGAAAACCAGTTTCATTCTTAAACTTCGTGTAAAACCTAAAGATCAACTCGTTTTTTATAACATCATTTTCTTTCAAAATGCTCGCTATTTGAGAGGTAGATGATCCAATAGGGACTTCTACGTTGATTTGCGATTCATCGTCAGGATCCACAGGCTGTAATGATGACTTAATATATAAATAGCCTGAAATTAGAGCGATGATAAGTAAAACAGCTAATACCGCCAAAACGATAGCGACTATTTTTCGAACTTTACTCGCTTCTTCGCTTCGGTTCTTTAATCGTTCTTTGTAGCTTTTTTTAAAATCTGACACCCAAGCTCCTCCTTCCGCCCGGTTCATTATACTACAAATTATGAGCTTTTTTCTATGAATTTAGACATATTTCACGTTTTCGTTGTAATTGAGAGCGTCTCCACTATAAAAAATCTCGATTAAAAAAGACTTGCAGTAATTTCACTGCAAGTCTTTTTTATATTTTACGTTAGATCCTCTTCAGTTAGAGTGTTCAACATTTCTTCCACCATTTCCCACTCTTCATCTGATTCAATCTGGTAAAGCGCTAAGTCGTCTTCTTCGTTTCCTTTTTCTTCATACCTAAAAGCGAAAACTTCAACTTCATCGCCTTCTTTTTGTTCAGCCGGAACGACCGCAATATAAGACTGTTCTGTTTGTTCCACGTCAAAAGTGAATAAAACTTCAAATAAATGTTCTTCTCCGTTTTCATCCGGGATGATAATTCGCTCTTCTTTTTCTAATGCCATGCTGTGGCCTCCTTTATTGTTTTGCATCCAAATAACTTTGCAATATGATGACTGCAGCCATCTTATCAATGACTTTCTTTCGCTTTTGCCTGCTTACATCAGCATCCAGCAATACTCGCTCTGCAGCCATAGTGGTGAGACGTTCGTCCCAATATTGCACACTAACCTTAAATTCCTTTTCAAGCCATTTTCCAAACCTTTGACTTGCCTCACCTCTAGGGCCAATCGTTCCGTTCATGTTTCTTGGTAACCCTACGACTGCTTCGCTAATTTCATTCTCATCGATAATCTTGCGTAGAGGCTCTTTTGCTGTCGTATAATTGTTCTCATCCCATTTTAGCGTAGTTAACCCTTGGGCTGTCCAGCCTAATGCATCAGAGATGGCAAGACCAATCGTTTTTTCCCCCACGTCCAGTCCTAGTTTCTTCATTAACTATCCTCTTTATTATGTTCTAAATAAAATTTAACTAACTCTTCGATTAGTTCGTCTCTTTCCATTTTACGGATTAGGTTCCTCGCATCGTTATGACGTGGAATATAAGCCGGATCTCCGGAAAGCAAATATCCTACGATTTGATTGATCGGATTGTAACCTTTTTCCTGCAGTGAATTGTGAACAGAAAGTAACAAGGTTCTTACATCTTCGTCAAATGGTTCTTCTGAGAAATTAAAGCGCATCGTTTTGTCCATTGAACTCATCATTTGTCACCTCGCCCGAATTAGTCTTTGTTCTATTATATACTTAGTTTCTACCTTTTGTAAAAACTAGGCATTTTGCTTAACATATTCTTTAGCGTATTCTAGGGCTTCTGTGATTTTAGAGGAATCTTTTCCTCCAGCTTGTGCCATATCTGGACGGCCTCCACCACCACCTCCGCAAATCGAAGCAGCTTGTTTAATTAGGTTCCCTGCATGATAGCCTTTGTCAATTAAGTCTTTTGATACCCCCGCGATAAGTTGAACTTTCTCACCATTGGTTGCAGCTAACAAAAGAATTCCTGAATTGACTTGTTGCTTTAAGTCATCCATCATTGTTCGTAATGAATTCATATCTTTTACATCGACTTGTTTCGCAAGTACATTTACTCCATTTACTTCTTCTACATCGTTTAGAATCGATGACGCTTCCATATTGGAAAGTTTTGAAGACAGGGAATCATTTTCGCGCTGAAGTTCTTTCATTTCTTGATAAAGTGCTTGAACTCTTTCCGGTACTTGTTCAGGTCTAGTTTTAAGTAATGAACCAGC
The DNA here is from genome assembly GCF_014636475.1 of Halobacillus andaensis. GTDB lineage: Bacteria > Bacillota > Bacilli > Bacillales > Halobacillaceae > Halobacillus_A > Halobacillus_A andaensis. The sequence goes on along the minus strand of NZ_BMEL01000001.1, from coordinate 218,483 downwards.
TTCCTTCAGAACCGATTCTTTTTGACTCATATACTCATATGCACCTTTACCGGTCACCGCTTCAATTCTTCTTGTGCCAGCTCCGATACCTGCTTCACTTACTAGCTTGAATACTCCTATTTCAGCTGTATTCGAAACGTGACAACCCCCACAAAGTTCTAAACTATAATCTCCAACTTGAACTACTCGTACTTGTGATCCGTATTTCTCTCCGAAAAGAGCCATTGCTCCTTTTTCTTTTGCTTCTTCAATACTGCTATGTTCAATACCTACCTGCAGCGAATCCCAAATTTTCTCGTTTACAATTTTTTCAATTTGGTTTAACTCTTCTTCACTAAGAGAGCTAAAATGGGAGAAGTCAAAACGAAGACGATCAGGTGATACTAAAGACCCTGCTTGATTGACATGCTCTCCTAGAACATCCTTTAGTGCTTGATGCAGCAAATGAGTGGCCGTATGGTTTTTAACAATATAAGAGCGCGTTTCTCGATACACAGAAGCTTTAACGTCGTCTCCTTTATGCACCGTTCCTTCTTTTACATACGCTTCATGCATATGTTGTCCGTTCGGTGCAGTTTGGACGTTTGTTACTTCTAATACAGCCTGTTCGCTTTGTACAATACCCTTATCTGCAATTTGACCTCCACTTTCTGCATAGAAAGGCGTGTAATCTAAGAAGAAATAAACAGTGTCGCCCTCACTTGCAGAATCGCTAAATTGATTGTCAAGAATCATTTCGACTACTCGACCTTCTGCCGTCAAGCGGTCATAGCCAACGAACTCACTTGCCACCTGTACATCGCCTAAGACCCCTGCTTGAACTTGCATACTATCAGACTTTTGTCGTGCACTTCTTGCTCGTTCACGCTGTTTCTTCATTTCTTCCTGAAAGCCCTCTTCATCAATCGTAAATCCAGCTTCTGAGACGTACTCTTCTGTTAACTCTTTAGGGAATCCGAAGGTGTCATATAATCGGAATACTTCTTTCCCTGGAAAAACATTGCTCCCTTTTTCCGTTTCTTCTTTCATAATTGTAGATAATATAGCCAGGCCTTCATTTAATGTTTCATGGAAGCGCTCTTCTTCTGTTTTAATCACGCTTTGAATAAAATCTTGTTTCTTTTTAATCTCTGGGTAAAAGTCATTCATGATTTCAGCTACTTCAGGTACTAGCTTATACATAAACGGCTCATCAATCCCAATTTGTTTAGCAAAGCGAACGGCACGGCGCAGCAGCCGGCGTAATACGTAACCTCTTCCTTCATTTGATGGGAGAGCTCCATCACTAACAGCAAAGCTTACGGTTCGCATATGGTCGGCAATTACTTTAAACGCTGCATCTTGCTGGAAATCTTCCTCATACGTACGTCCTGAAATAGATTCAGTAGCTTTAATAATAGGTAAGAATAGGTCGGTTTCGAAATTAGTAGGTGTATCTTGAATTACACAGACCATACGTTCGAGTCCCATTCCTGTATCAATGTTTTTCTTAGGTAGTGGCGTGTACGTATCATCTGGATTATGGTTAAACTGCGAGAACACTAAATTCCATATTTCAAGGTAGCGTTCATTCTCTCCTCCGGGATAAAGTTCAGGATCTTGAGGGTTATTCCCATACTTCTCTCCACGATCATAGAAGATTTCTGTATTCGGTCCACTTGGTCCTTCACCTATATCCCAGAAGTTCTCTTCTAAGCGAATAATGCGTTGTTCTGGTACGCCAATTTTGTCTCTCCAAATGGCATAGGCTTCATCGTCTTCTGGATGAACTGTTACTGAGAGCTTTTCAGCATCAAATCCAATCCAATCGTCACTCGTTAGAAATTCCCATCCCCACTCAATTGCTTCTTCTTTAAAGTAATCGCCAATAGAGAAGTTTCCTAACATTTCAAAGAATGTATGGTGTCTAGCTGTAAAGCCTACGTTTTCGATATCATTCGTTCGGATCGATTTTTGCGCATTTACAATCCTCGGATTCTCTGGGATAACTCGGCCGTCAAAGTATTTCTTTAATGTAGCAACCCCGCTATTAATCCATAATAAGGACGGGTCTTCATGTGGGACGAGTGATGCACTCGGTTCAACACTATGTCCTTTTTCCTTAAAAAAATCTAAAAACATTTGTCTTACGTCTGCTGAAGTTAATGATTTCACCTTAATTGCCTCCTTCATTAGTCGATCCTTCTTTATATGAACAAAAAAATCCCGTCCCTGCACATTGGCAGGGACGGGATTGTAATCCGCGGTACCACCCTGATTATAGACATTCAGCGTCTATCACCTTAGACGTTAGTAACGGTACGTAAAACCGGCGGCGATTAACCGCACTCAGGAATAGCTTTCAACAAAGCTAGATTATTTCTCTTTCAGCCTGTGGAGAAAATTCTCTTTAATCCGCCTCTTGTTTACTTATTTCCTTCAGCGTATTGATTAACGTTCATATAGTAATGGTTAGCGCCATTATAGATAATTTCCGCTTATCTGTCAACGTTCATCCGTGCCTGATAAAATTCTTCAATTATTACTTTCAGGCAGGTTAATACAGGTACAGCCACTACCATTCCAGTAATTCCTGCAAGCTCACCCCCAGCTAACAAGGCAAAGATAATGAGGAGGGGGTGAGTGTGAATGCTTTTTCCCATAATATAGGGGGATAACAAATTTCCTTCAATCAGCTGAATAACGACAATAGCAACAACTGTAATTATTAAGGTTTTAATGGAAAGAGTAATCGCTACAATAAGCGCTGGAACAGCACCAATAAGAGGGCCAAAATAAGGGATAATATTTGTTATTCCGGCGACGACGCCTAATACAAGAGGATAAGGTAATCCCGCTGCCCAAAAGCCTAACGTCGCTAAAACTCCCACAAACAAGCTAATTAATAATTGACCTCTAATATAGCCGCCTAATGATTGATTGAGTTTCTTAGTTAAGTGAACGGCTTCCCTTTTCCACTTTCTTGGAATAAGACAGAGCATGGCGTTCATTATGGAATGGTGGTCTTTTAAGAAGTAAAACGTCATCACAGGGATAACGGCTACAAGAACAATTACATTAAATAAACCACTCATACCGGTGATAATAGCCATTAATCTAGTATTCATCCAAGATTCTAACCTAGCAAAGCTCTCTTCTAAACGATCATGGATGCCGTCTGGAAAGCGTTCCGTTTGTTCATACATTTCTTTTGTCCAGCTCTCGTAAGCCTCTATTAAGTTTGGAAGTTGTTCATTTAATAGTTTTATTTGTTGAACCAAGTGAGGGTACCCGCGATATACTCCATAACCAACGAGCAGAAAAAAAGCTAGGAAAATAAGGAGAATAGAAATGGTTCTCTTTAAACCTAACTCCTCTAAATATCGTACGAGAGGATGAAGCAGCATAGCTAAAACTATGGCGATAATGAAAGGCAGAAAAATCCTTCCTATTAATAAAACCACGTGATCATAATGTGGAAACAGCCATGCCAAAAAAAGCAGCATTAGTAAAACAGCGAAAAAGATGGATAAACGTATTCCCCACTTAATTATTCGTTTATTCATTATGAACCAGATTGATAAAAAATATCATTCAACGAACTTAAACTGCCATCTTCTTCTATTTGATTGATATTAATTTTGCCTTTTTCCACGGAAAGCTCCAAACAACAATTCCAGCAGTAGTAATGATCATTTCCAATGCGCCCGAGGTTTTTACTATCACAGTTTGGACATTTCATAGGTCAGACTCCTTTTTCCTGCTAGTCTGCCCTAGAAATGTAATTTTATACCTTACATAAAATCATAAGGTGATAGTTCCGCTTCTTCTTCGTCTTCCACAATCTGCGGAACTGCTTCGGACTGCAGCTTCTCAGCTAACGCAGAAAACCTTAAGTTCGTATCGGTCGTTTGCACACCTTCCAGGAAAGCTCGTTCATCCCCGCAAATAATCAGTGAATGCTTTGACCTCGTGATGGCCGTATATAATAGATTTTTCCTTAGCATTCTCTTAAACCCTCGAACAACAGGCAGAATAACGACTGAGAATTCACTACCTTGAGATTTATGAATAGATGTACAATACGCGTGCATGATGTTATTTAAATCCTTTTTTGGATAAACGACTTCTTTTCCATCATACTCCACTACCACTTGTTCGACCTGGTCTACGTTCTCTTCTGCTCGAAAAATAGCTACAATTTCACCTATGTCCCCATTAAAAACGTGATCCTCTGGCTGGTTGACTAATTGGATCACTTTATCACCTTTTCGGTAAGTGATTTCTTTATAAGTCAAATCTCTTTTTTGTTTACTTTTTGGATTCACTGCTTTCTGAATTTCTTCATTGAGCTTATGAATTCCTACTTCTGTACGATACATTGGCGCAAGTACCTGGACCTCTTTTAATTCGATCCCTTTATCAATCGCCTTTTGTACAATACTTGTCACCAAACTTTTTATCTGCTGTTCTCCAGCAGAAATAAAGTTGAAATCTTTATCTTTTCGAAGAGAAGATGCCTTGCACTCATTATTTTTAATTTCATGAGCCAACTGAATAATTCTTGATCCTTCTTTTTGACGATATACCTCAGTTAATTGAACAGAAGGAACATATTCAGATTTAATAATATCCGTTAATACTTGTCCGGGCCCAACTGAAGGAAGTTGATCTTCATCTCCAACGATCAATACTTGCATGTCTTGGGGAATGGCTCTAAACAATTGATTAGCTAACCAAATATCGACCATGGAGAATTCATCAATAATGAGTACTTTCCCTTCCAAATGATTATTTTGATTCTTATCAAAGCTCTGATGACCATCCCAACCTAACAAGCGATGAATCGTACTGGAAGGAAGACCAGTTGATTCTGTCATTCGTTTTGCGGCTCGTCCTGTAGGTGCAGCCAATACAAAAGGAAAAGGTTCGCCTTGTTCATAATCCCCCGGGTCAATAGAAATATCATTCAGCTTAGCATAAGCTTGAATGATTCCTTTTATTACTGTAGTCTTTCCTGTACCAGGTCCCCCTGTTAATATCATCACTTGAGAATGCAGCGCTTTTTCGATCGCACGGAATTGATCTTCTCCGTAGCTCATCGTTTCCTGTTCTTCTATATCCCCTATAATCTTCAGTAAATCTGCCTGAGTGTACTCTTCTTCCATCTCATTCTCAGTAATTCGTTCTAACTGATGGCAAAAACCGTTTTCTGCATGATAGAGAGAAGGCAGATAGACTCTATCCTCATCAATAAACACGTAGCGTTCTTCTGCTAACTCTATGATTTGCTTTGATAACTCATCAAGGGTGATCCCTTGTTTGTTTCCACCATTTAAAAGAGCATCCACTTGTAGTAAGCAATCCTTCGTCGGTAAATAAACATGACCAGCGGATAAACTTTGCTGCAAAATATATAGACAAGCGGCACGAATTCGAGTCGGATGATCCTCAGGTAACTCTTGCATTTTAGCCATTTCATCTGCGCGATGAAAACCAAAGCCTTCGACGTTAAAAACAAGTTGATAGGGGTCTTCTTCAATAATAGCTAAGGTTTGATCTTTAAAAGCCTGGTATATTTTTTGAGAAAGCTTTAAGCCAAACCCATATTTATTAAGCTGAATCATAACATGTTCAAATCCCTGATGCTCTTTAAGAGAATCGATAAGCTGCTGCTTCTTTTCTTTCGCCAGCTTAGGAATACGATCTAGCACTTCAGGTTCTTGAAGAATTTTAGAAATCGCCTGCTCTCCCAGCTCTTCTACAATACGCTCAGCTGTTTTCTTACCTATACCGTGAAATAAGTCACTAGATAAATAAACAATAAGACCGTCTTTTGTTTCAGGCATAATACGCTGATAGAATTCTACTTGATACTGCTTACCGAATTTCTTATGTTCTTGAAATTCGCCTTGGAAGTAATAAGTTTCACCGTCTTCTAAAGGAGGAAAATGGCCTTTGATTACTAAGCTTTTTTCCGAGAAGTCTTCGTTTGTTTCAATGACATGTATGGAAGCAATCGAGAAATGCTCCGCTTCATTATGGAAGATCATCCGGTTCAATTCACCCTTCACAAAAGGTGTTTCATTTTCATTTGTATCAGAAAAAAGCGTTCGTTCTTCCATTTTCAAGCTTCTCCTTTTTCGTTATTCACCATTTAAAGCTTGCTCGATTTGAGCTTTCCCATGAGCTGCCAGCATGTGCTCTTCATTACACTCTAACGCTTTATTAAAATAATCAAGAGCCAGTGCAGCATCTTCTTTGTGCAAGGCGACTACACCTAAATTGTAATAAGCATCACTATGGTTTTCTTCTAATTGTAGCACAGTCTTCATTGTTTCTTCAGCACCTTCAATTTGTCCATTTTGCGCTAAGCAAAGACCGTATTGAAACTGTATATCTACATCATTCGGATCAAGTTCTACAGCTCGTAATAAGTACGGAAGAGCTAATTTAACATACTCTTGATGAACAAACGTCATGCCTAGCATAAAATAAGCATCCGCTTGATCCAGTCCTTTTTCTATAGCTTGTAAAAATTCGTTTTGTGCTTTTGTATAATTTTCCTGTTCATAATACACAGTACCTAATCCGTAATAGGCCGTCGCCGCAGTATCATCTAATTCAATCGCCTTGTTATAAAAACGTTCTGCTCGTTCTAGTTCATTTAAATGCATTAATAAATTCCCAAAATTAATATATCCAACAGGTTCTTTCGGATTTTCTTCGATCGATTCAGTAAACAGCTTTGTCGCTTCTTCAAATTTTTGATTTTGCATATGTTCAATTGCTTTTTCTAGTTTATTCATTGGTCTCCTCCTACTTAAAACAGCCATGTCCATAACAAGATGGACATGGCTTTGTTGGGCTATTTTTATCCTACATAATCGAGCGCTTTATTTTCTTTCACCACTTGATCAATGGTAGCACCGCCAAGGCATACATCTCCATCATAAAATACAACCGCTTGACCGGGTGTAACAGCGCGCTCGCGTTCATGAAACTGAACGTTATAGGTCCCATCTTCGTTTGGTGTCACGGTAACTGGACTGTCATCTTGACGATAACGGAATTTAGCCGTACATTCAAAAGAATTTTCAGGAGTTGTTCCTTTCGTCCAGCTCGCATCGCTTGCTATTAGTCCATCAGAATAAAGAGCTTCATGATGATACCCTTGTCCTACATAGAGAATGTTCTCTTTCACATTTTTCCCTACAACAAACCATGGCTCTCCTGCTCCTCCGATGCCTAATCCTTGGCGCTGACCTAAAGTATAGTACATTAAGCCATCATGCTGGCCTTTAACTTCACCGTCAAGAGTCTGCATTTCGCCAGGCTGCGCTGGAATATATTCGCTTAGAAATTCTTTAAAATTACGCTCTCCAATAAAACAAATACCGGTGGAATCTTTCTTTTTAGCTGTTGCTAAGTCATGTTCCTCTGCAAGTCGTCGAACTTCTTTTTTCTCTAAATGACCTAATGGAAACATTACTTTAGACAGCACGTCTTGAGTTAGTTGATTTAAAAAGTAAGTTTGATCTTTGTTGTTATCAACCCCGCGAAGCATTTCATAGGTACCGTTAACGTTGCGGACTTGAGCATAGTGTCCGGTAGCTAAATAATCAGCTCCTAAAGCTAAAGCATGGTCTAAAAAGGCTTTAAACTTAATTTCTTTGTTACACATTACATCAGGGTTCGGTGTACGTCCTGCCTTATATTCGTCTAGGAAATACGTAAATACTTTGTCCCAATATTGTTTCTCAAAATTCACCGCGTAATAAGGAATATCTAACTGGTTACACACTCGAATGACATCTTCATAATCTTCCGTAGCTGTACAGACCCCATTTTCATCCGTGTCATCCCAGTTTTTCATAAATATACCTACAACGTCATAACCTTGCTGCTTCAGCAGCAAAGCGGAAACAGATGAGTCAACTCCTCCACTCATTCCGACTACGACACGCGTGTCTTTAGGTTCTTTCATTTTATTTCACCTTCCTAACTCAGTCTTTTTATAATTTGACTGATTCTCTTTCCAGCATCAACTAATTGTTCTTCACTATTCGCTATACCAAAGCTAAACCTAATGGAATTCGTTGTTCTTTCATCTTCAGCTCCATACATTTCTGATAAAACATGGGAAGGCTCTACTGACCCAGCCGTACAGGCGCTGCCGCTTGAAGCGGCTATTCCAGATAGATCAAAATTCGTAAGCAGCGTTTCCACATTCATCCCAGGAAAGCTAATATTAATGATCGATGGGGCACTCATTTCTTCAGAACCATTGATAGAAAACTTCACCTGCTCGCTCTCAAGTGTATCTACAAAAATATCTCTATAGCGCTGGAACATTTCTATTTTTTCCAAACGTTCGTTTTCCATGATTTTAACTGCTTTTTCAAATCCTGCTATACTTGGGACATTTTCTGTCCCTGCCCTGCGTTTACGCTCTTGTTCTCCTCCATGCTGTTGGGCATGAACGACAGTTCCTTCTCTCATATAAAGAAAACCGGTACCTTTAGGCCCATTGATTTTATGGCTCGACACCGCCAATAGATCAACCGGTAGGATTTGAGTATCTATCTCATATAAACCATAGGCCTGAACAATATCTGAGTGAAAATAAGTCTGATGGTCCTTCACAATTTCGGCCAGCTCTTGAATCGGCTGAATCACACCTGTCTCATTGTTTACCATCATCACTGTAACTAATATTGTATCCTCTTTTAATAGGTTGTGAAGATCTTGCGATTTAACACGGCCGTCCTCATAAACAGGTAAATAGCTAACTTCAAACCCTTGGTCCGCTAAATATTCCACAGCATGTAATGTCGCATGATGTTCAATCGGCGTAGTGATGATATGTTTTCCTTTGTGTTGATTCGCTATAGCAGAACCAATAACAGCTAGATTATCTGCTTCTGTTCCTCCACTTGTGAAAATGATTTCTTTTTCATGCGCATTTATACTTTTGGCCACTGTCCTTCTAGCCTCATCTAAAAGTTTTCTTGACTTCCTACCATACAAATGCACACTTGAGGGATTCCCAAACGTTTCTTTAAATGAGGTCATCATGATATCAATTACTTCTGGATGAACAGGAGTGGTAGCTGCATGGTCTAAATAAATAGAATCCATTATCTCCACCTCCTAATTAAATATAAAACATGTACGCATCTTGCGTTTGGTCATCTACATGATCTTTTAGATCTTCTAAGGTTGTCGTATCAAGCACGTCTTTCACGGCATCCCTCACTCTTTTCCATAAAGCTTGTTTTGCGGGTTCCTCATCCTCGATTCCTTCTACCGGGGTAATAGGACCTTCAAGTACCCGAATAACATCACCGGCCGTAATCTCATGGGGATCTTTTGTAAGCATATATCCACCATATGCACCACGTACACTTTTCACTAAGCTTGCATTACGCAAGGGAGCTATCAGCTGTTCTAAATAATGTTCTGATAACTCATTATCTCTAGCGATTTGTTTTAATGAAATTGGACCATCTCCATACTTTCTAGCTAATTCGATCATTATGGTTAGGCCGTAACGACCCTTCGTAGAGATTTTCATATCCTTCACCTTTCCTTATTAAGAAGTTCAATAACTGTTTTGATAACGGAAGCGCGTAACCAACAAAGGTTCCCAGAAATAGCGCAATAAAAACGGTTCCTATTCCTACAGGTCCCCCTAACACCCAGCCTGCTAACGCAACGGTAATTTCGATTCCATTACGCACGGTTGAGACCTTCCACTTCAGCCAGTCGGTGAGAACTAACATTAAACTGTCTCTTGGACCTGCCCCCATATCCGGAGCCACGTATAATCCAATACCTAAAGCAATAATAGCTGTCCCCAAAATAAACACTATAATTTTAGACACCAGCCATTCAGGTTCTGGTAACAACCAATTAAAAAAATCAATAAAAACACCGATTAATACCATATTTAAAATAGTACCAATTTGAGGGATTTGTTTTAAAGCGATTGAACTAAAAACTACAATCACGATCCCTGCAATGACAGACCAAGTACCAACTGTTAATCCAAATTGTTTATATAAACCATAGTGAAATACATCCCACGGTCCTATACCAAAGTCTCTTACTTGCATGGTTAACGATATTCCGAATCCTAATACCACTAAACCTACAATAAAAAAAGACCAGCGCAATCCCGCATTCGGGCGATTTGACCGATCATTCTTCATAGCTGACCTCTCCTTATCTCATTATACCAAACGTTATTATAGCATGAATAGCAAGTCCCTTGCATTTTAATAGCTTTAGACATACGCTTAACGTGATTATCTATGTAAAGGAGCTATTCCTCATGAGTGTTCAACCTTTAGCCTATCGAATGAGACCATCATCTATCGAAGAAATCATAGGCCAAAAACATTTAGTATCTGAAGGAAAAACAATAAACCGAATGGTTAAAGCAAACAGACTAGCTTCTATGATTTTATTCGGGCCGCCGGGAACAGGCAAAACCTCTATGGCTACTGCTTTAGCTAAGCATTTACAATTGCCCCATAAAACACTTAATGCAGTTACCGATAAGAAGAAAGATATGGAAATAGTTGTAGAAGAAGCAAAGATGCATGGTGCAATGGTCCTTATTCTAGATGAAGTTCACCGGTTAGATAAAGCTAAGCAAGATTTCTTGCTCCCCCATTTAGAAAGCAACCGATTAACTATGATTGGGTGCACAACGAGCAATCCCTATCATTCAATCAATCCGGCGATTCGAAGCCGATGTCATTTGTTTGAGCTCTATCAATTGGAAAAAGAAGATATAAAAGAAGCCATTTACAAGGCCATTCAAGACGATAAAGAAGGGTTAGGCAACTTACCCATACAGTTAACAAATGAGGCGCTTGACCACTTAGCATTAAGTGCAAATGGAGATTTACGTGCTGCTTTAAACGGCTTAGAGCTAGCTGCGTTTTCAACACCAGAAAACAAAGAAGGAAAGATCATGATCGATTTAAATGCAGCTGAGGAATGTATGCAGAAAAAAAGCTTTTCTCATGATAAGGACGGCGATGCTCATTATGATGTTTTATCAGCGTTTCAAAAGTCGATCCGTGGAAGTGACGTGAATGCTTCTTTACACTATCTTGCACGACTCATAGAAGCTGGAGACTTAGATAGTATAGCACGACGACTCGTCGTAATCGCTTATGAGGACATTGGTTTAGCCAATCCCCAAGCCGGACCGCGAGCGCTAGCAGCAGTAGAAGCAGCTGAGCGATTAGGATTCCCGGAAGCAAGAATCCCTCTAGCGAATGCTGTAACAGAACTAGCCCTCTCCCCTAAATCTAATAGCGCTTATAAAGCATTAGACGCTGCCTTAGCAGATATTCGTAAAGGTAAAAGTGGAGACGTCCCCATCCATTTAAAAGATTCACACTATAAAGGGGCAGCATCGTTAGGGCGCGGAACAGAATATAAATATCCGCCAAACTATCCAAACTCATGGGTGGACCAGCAATACTTACCCGACTCTCTTAAGAAAGCCAATTATTTTGAACCGAAGACCACAGGAAAATTTGAGCAAGCTCTAAAACAAGTATTTGATAAAATTAATCAACAAAAATCGTAATCAAGTATATTCTTTGTCTTCTTTGGTCACAATAGTAGCAAAATCTGACAAACTATTGTTCTAATAGTTCAACAGGAGGGTTATTATGCCAAAGGTAAGACAAGATGCCTGGTCTCATGAAGATGATCTATTATTAGCAGAAACGGTGCTCCGTCACATTAGAGAAGGAAGCACTCAACTAAAAGCATTTGATGAAGTTGGAGATGTACTCAATCGCACATCAGCTGCTTGTGGATTTAGATGGAATGCTGAAATTCGACAGAAATATGAACAAGCCGTTGAGCTTGCAAAGAAACAGAGGAAAGAGAAGAAACGTAATGAGGCTTCATTTGCCCAGCCTGTAATGACAGCACAGCCAAAGGTTACTAAGTCGAGTGCCCCGCCTAAGAAGAGGCAAGAAACTGTTACGAATCTGTCACAAGTTATTTCTTATTTAGAAACACTTCAAGACAATGATCATAAACAAACTACTTTAAATGAAGAGCTGCAGAAACTTGAAGAGGAAAATCAAACCCTTATTCAAACGAATCAAAAGCTCCAAAGCCAATTAGACTCATTAAAAGAAGACTACCAAGCCTTTATTTCTATTATGGATCGCGCTAGAAAAATGACGATGTTTGAAGAGCAGGAAATTGTAAATAAGCCGTTTTTTCGAATGGAAAAAAACGGGAATCTTGAACATTTAGCAAAATAGAAAGTGCGAGCTTAATCAGCTCGCACTTTCTTTCACATATAAAACAAAAAACCAATCCCAATTGTGCCGTTGCATCATGAGTTTTGAACCCGCTCCAGGCAGGTGGGTGCCTTGCTTCACATTTCTTGCGTCCTCTGAATGTAATAAAGAGGCGTGCATTCCGTGTGAAGACGGCAGGCTCCCGTTTCAAAAATGTTCGGTCAAAACGTACATTCGAACAACGTACACATCAGGATTGGTTTGTTATTTTGTAATCAAATCATAGCATAAATTATTTTGCTAATCAAGCATGGAGATAACGATAATCTCTCCTACTTCAGTCCTGTTTTTTTCTTTTTAGCTTCAGATTCAGCTCATCTAATTGGGCTTCACTTACTTTTCCAGGCGCATCTGTTAATGGATCCTGAGCAGATGCGGTTTTAGGAAATAGGATCGTATCACGCAAGTTTGTTCGTCCCGCTAATAACATGATGAAGCGGTCAAACCCTAATGCAATTCCTCCATGAGGTGGTGTACCATATTCTAACGCTTCTAATAAAAAGCCAAATTGTTCATCCGCTTCCTCTTTAGAGAAACCTAAAGCTTCAAACATGCGGTCCTGCATTTCTTTTTCATATATACGCAAAGATCCTCCGCCTAATTCATATCCGTTTAACACAATATCATAAGCTTCAGCTCTTGCTTCCTGAGGATGATCAATAATTTGGCTTACATCACCATCAGCAGGCATCGTGAACGGATGGTGTGCTGCAAAAAATCTTTCTTCATCTTCATCGTATTCAAATAACGGCCAGTCCGTCACCCATAAGAAATTAAATGTATTCGGATCAATTAACTCAAGCTTCTTACCTAATTTAAGGCGCAGCGCTCCCAAACTGTCGTAAACTACTGAAGTTTTATCCGCTACAAATAATAGGAGATCTCCTTCTTCTGCGTTCATCGCGCTCATTATCTGAGCAGCTTCTTCTTCGGAGAAGAATTTAGCAATTGGACCGTTTAATTGTCCTTCATTCACTTTAAGCCACGCCAGGCCTTTTGCCCCATACACTTTAACATCTTCCGTTAATTTGTCGATGTCTTTTCTAGAGAAAGCATCAGCTTGGGATTTTACGTTTAATCCGCTCACTTTACCGCCAGATGCTACTGCTCCGCTAAACACTTTAAACCCTGAATCTTTAACAATTTCTGAAAGGGTAATTAATTCTAATCCAAATCGAGTGTCAGGCTTATCAGAACCGAATCGCTCCATCGCTTCATCGTATGGCATGCGTTGAAATGGTGTTGAAATGTCAATTCCTTTCACTTCTTTCATCACTTTGGCCATCATTCTCTCAGTCATAGCCATAATATCCTCTTTAGACATAAACGACGTTTCAATATCGACTTGAGTAAATTCTGGCTGGCGATCCGCTCTTAGGTCTTCATCACGGAAACAACGTGCAATTTGATAATATTTCTCAAAACCGGACATCATGAGCATTTGTTTAAAAAGCTGCGGCGATTGAGGAAGAGCATAAAACTCACCTTCATGCACACGACTTGGAACAAGATAGTCTCGCGCACCTTCAGGAGTACTTTTCGTTAACATAGGAGTTTCCATTTCAAGGTATCCTTCATCGTTAAGGAAATTACGCATAACCTGCGTCGTCTGATGACGAAGCTTGAATGTTTCTTGCATCTCTCTCCGTCTTAAGTCTAAATATCGGTATTTTAACCGAATATCTTCAGCTACTTCAGAATTTTCTTCTATCATAAATGGAGGGGTTTTAGCTTTGTTAAGGACTTGAATGTCATGTACAAGAACTTCGATTTCTCCTGTAGACATGTTTGGGTTAATCGTATTTTCATCTCGGATCACGACTTTTCCCATCACTTCAATTACATATTCACTGCGGATGTCTTCTGCTGTCTTTAACGCTTCAGAAGATTCATCAGGGTTAAATACGATTTGCACCAACCCTGAGCGGTCTCTTAAATCAATAAAAATTAAACCCCCAAGGTCACGGCGCTTTTGAACCCACCCTTTTAGTTTCACATTCTTTTCTTTATCTGCTGGCCGCAATGTACCACAGTGTATTCGTTCCATTATTCGTTCCCTCCTGCCAGCTTTTTGTTTAAAAAGCCAATAATCTTATCCAATGGTAATTCAATTTGTTCTCCTGATTTCATATCTTTAACGGAGACCGCATCTTGTTCGATCTCCCGCTCACCTAAAACAACAACATATTTAGCATGTAAACGATCCGCTGCTTTAAACTGGCCCTTCATCTTTCGTTGCAAATAATCCTTATCTACTTGAACACCAGCCTGCCTAAGCTGGTAGCTTAAACGAACAGCTTCCTTCTCCGCTCGTTCCCCTAAAGCAACAATATAACAATCTAAAGAATCTTCAATAGGCAGCTCAATACCTTCTGCTTCAAGCGCCATTAGTAAACGTTCAATGCTCATAGCAAAACCAATCCCTGAGGTTTCTGGTCCGCCAATATCTTCAACTAGGCCATTATAACGTCCGCCTCCACTTAATGTAGTAATCGCACCAAAACCTTCGGCCTCACTCATAATTTCAAATGCAGTGTGATTATAGTAATCTAAGCCACGAACCAGATTAGGGTCGACCTCATAGGCAATTCCCATAACATCTAAATGTGCTTTTACTTTTTCAAAATACTCACGAGACGTCTCGTTTAAGTAATCTAGTATAGAAGGAGCTGTCGCCATTGCAGGATGATCTTTGTCCTTCTTACAATCAAGTACTCGCAGAGGATTTTGATCTAGACGAACTTGGCAATCTGCACATAGCTCTTCTTTATGAGGAGAAAAGTGCTGAACTAGAGCATTCTTATGATCTTCTCTGCTCTGTTTATCTCCTAGACTATTTAATACTAGTTTTAACGACTTCAACCCAAGTTCCTCGTATGCATTCATAGCTAGAGCCATAACTTCTGCATCAACGGAAGGATCATCGCTTCCCAGTGCTTCAATACCAAATTGCACAAATTGCCTTAAACGCCCTTGCTGTGGACGTTCGTACCGGAACATGGGGCCAATGTAAAATAACTTTGTCGGCTGGTTAGGCAGTCCGAACAACTTGTTTTGAACAAAAGATCTGACTGTAGAAGCTGTGCCCTCTGGACGAAGAGTAATACTGCGTCCTCCACGATCCTCAAAAGTATACATTTCTTTTTGGACAATATCTGTACTATCCCCTACGCCACGTTGAAATAATTCCGTATGCTCAAAAATTGGAGTGCGAATTTCTTTATAATTATAGCGTCGACAAATGTCAGTTAACTTTTTTTCAACATACTGCCATTTTTCTGACGTGCCTGGTAATATATCCTGAGTTCCTCTAGGAGCTCTCATTTTAAATTCCTCCTTAACCAAAGCTAAAATTTTTCAATAAAAAACTCCCGTCCCTTTCTAATCATGATTAGAAAGGGACGGGAGTTTAATCCCGCGTTGCCACCCTAATTGAGACTGAAGTCAGCCTCCACTTTAAACAGTTAACGCCTGTGTACGATCCCATTTACTGCTTCAGCGAAGTTTCAATAGAATACCTAAGAAATGTCTTTCATTTGGATCGTGTAAGAAATGCTCCCAGCCTAAAGGCATTCCCTCTCTGTTTACACTAAAAACCAAACTACTTTTTTCCTAATCGGTTTAATCGATTCATTTAGAATTATGGATACTATCATAAGGTTTCTACTAACATTATGTCAAGTTTAATAAAAAGAATTCCCTTTTTAATTTTTTTGACGAAATAAAAAGGTATATCACCTTTTTTGTCGAAATGTTATATGCATTACAAAATATTGGAGGTGGATCCATAAAAATGAAAGGTTGGCTGGCATTATTATTTATTTTGGCTGGTTTGATTTGGGTTATGCCGGCTACAGCTCACGCTGATACCGCAAACGTTCAAGTGAATAACTTAAACGTAAGGTCAGGTCCAAGTCTTTCTGATTCCGTTTTGGGCAAAGTCCAAAAAAATGAGTCCTATTCAGTCGTTGATAAAAAAGGAGACTGGGTAAAGATCAATTGGAACAATAAGACAGGGTGGGTTGCTAATTGGCTCGTTCAAATCAAGAAAGACGAATCTGTGATATCTAAAGTAGATTATTTACGGGTTCGTTCAAAAGGCAGTTTAACTGCCGCTGTCCGAGGTTACTTAATGAAAAACGAAAAAGTGACCAAGGTCAGTGAATCAGGAAATTGGATAAAAATTGATCGTTCAAAAGGTTCCTCGGGTTGGGTACATAAGGATTATTTAAGTACATACAACAGCGAACAATCGAACAACGGAAACCAATCTTCCAATAGCAGCCAAACATCACTTGGCAAAGTAAACGTGGCTACAGCTGTATTGAATGTAAGAAGCAAAGCAACGACAAACAGTTCGATCTTAAGACAAGTAAGAAAAGGAAGCAGCTTTGAATATCTAGAAGAGAAACAAGGCTGGTACAAAATCAAACTTGATGGAAGTAAAACGGGCTGGGTAGCAGGCTGGCTTGTAACGAAGAAAAATAGTTCTTCTTCAGAACCTAAAGCTGACAAAGAAACAAAGGTTACAATGCAATACAATGCTACAAATTTAAGGTCAGGTCCTTCTACGAATTACAAGGTCCTTGGAAGAGCAAATAAAGGCGACCAATTCAATGTAATTAGTAAAGAAGGTAAGTGGTATAAAATCTCTTACAAAAACAGCCATGCCTATGTAGCGGGATGGATTGTAGATGAGAACAATTCAACTACTCCGACACCTGTTTCCTCGTCCAACCTTTCCGGTAAAACAATTGTTGTCGATGCCGGACACGGCGGGTTTGATCCAGGAGCGATTGGGCGAAGTGGAACATATGAGAAAACTCTTACCTTGCAGACCGCTCAAAAACTTAAGTCGACGCTAGAAAGAAATGGCGCAGATGTAGTTATGACTCGTGCCAATGATTCTTACTTATCGCTTTCAGCTCGGACGGCCCTATCGAATGCTTCCAAGGGAGACGCATTCATAAGTGTTCATTATAATAGTGTTCCCCAGTCTATTAGGGCAACTGGAATTAACACTTATTTTTACAGTTCTACTACGCGAAAGTTAGCTTCAAACGTACAGTCCGGTGTTACTCAAGCAACTGGTCTGCGCGACCGTGGGATACGTCATGGTGATTTTCATGTTATACGATATAACAAGAAACCGTCGATTATGGTTGAACTTGGATTTATTTCTGACGCAAGTGAAGAAAAAACAGTGAAAAGTTCAAGCTATCAAAACAAAGCAAGCCAGGGGATTACCAATGGCCTAATTCAATACTTTAAATAAAAAATCAAGGGATAGAATCCCTTGATTTTTTAACGTTCTTTGCTATCCACAATGAGAGTGACTGGGCCGCTATTGGTTAGACGGACGTCCATCATTTCTCCAAACTGCCCCGTTTCCACATGAATTCCATCATTTTCTACTAATTCATTGAATTTCTCATATAATTGGCTGGCCTGCTCTGGTTTCGCTGCTTTCATAAAATTTGGTCTTCTTCCTTTACGGGTATCTCCGTAAAGCGTAAATTGGGAAATCGAAAGCATTTGGCCTCCCACATCTTTCAACGAAAGGTTCATTTTCTCTTCCTCGTCTTCAAAAATTCTTAGGTGAGGAATCTTAGATGCTAAATAACGAGCATCTTCTTCCGTATCATCTTGAGTTACGCCAAGTAAAATAACGAGACCGTGCTTTATTTGCCCTACAGTTTCTTCTTGTACGACTACACTTGCTTCAGCCGAACGCTGTACCACTGCTTTCACTGTTCATTCCTCCGTTTATTGCATCACTCGGCGCACGGTATAGACATCATGAATTTGTTTAATGCGCTCTACAATTTTTCTTAAATGATCTGTATTTTGAATGAGAATGGTAATATGAATAGTCGCCATCTTATTGCGATCTGATCTTCCTGAAACAGCTGTTATGTTTGTTTTTGTTTCATTAACAGCCTGGAGCACCTCGTTGAGCAAACCTCGTCGATCATAACCCCAAATTTCCAGGTCAACGTGATATTGTTTAGTATCACTTGGTCCTTTTTCCCAATATACTGGAAGGAGCCGAGTTTCTGCTTCTTCGGTTTGCACATTTGGACAATCTGCCCTATGAACAGATACACCTCTCCCCTTAGTAATATAACCGACAATTTCATCACCCGGAACGGGATTACAGCATTTTGATAAGCGGACAAGAAGGTTATCTACCCCTTCTACACGAACTCCAGAATCCTTTTTACCTCTTGAAGAAGAAGTTTTAATTTCCGTCGTAGACACATCAGCTAAAGTCTGTTCTAGGTCTTGTTCTTTTTGGATTTGTTTTCGCAGCTTCTCCGTTAAACGCGTAGCTATTTGGGAAGCGGTGATCCCTTGATAGCCTACTGCCGCAAACATGTCTTCTTCATTTGCAAAGTTGAATTTTTCAGAAACGCGATCCAAATTCTCAGAAGTAAACACTTGTTTTGGTTGTAAGCCCATGTTTCGGATTTCACGTTCAACCGATTCTCGACCTTTAACAATGTTCTCTTCTTTGCGCTGACGTTTAAAGAATTGTTTGATCTTATTTTTAGCTTGAGAGGTTTGAGCCAGTTTAATCCAATCTTTGGAAGGACCGTAAGAATGTTTGGAAGTCATCATTTCCACAATGTCACCAGTATTTAGCTTATAATCTAACGGTTCCATTTTCCCGTTCACTTTTGCTCCTATGGTTTGATTACCGACTTCTGTATGGATTCGATAAGCAAAATCAATAGGTACGGAACCTGAAGGAAGCTCTACCACTTCCCCTTTAGGTGTAAAAACGTACACCATATCCGAAAATAGGTCCACTTTTAACGATTCCATGAATTCTTCAGCATCATGTGTTTCACTTTGAGAATCTAGAATTTCTCTAAACCACGTTAATTTCTCTTCGAAAGAGTGATTGGAAGATGCCTGTCTGCCTTCTTTGTAGGCCCAATGAGCCGCGATACCATACTCTGCAACGTGCATTTCATGTGTTCGAATTTGAACCTCAAGAGGATCTCCCTTTGGTCCAATTACAGTGGTATGCAAGGATTGATAAAGATTAGGTTTCGGCATTGCTATATAATCTTTAAAACGCCCTGGCATAGGCTTCCAGCACGTATGAATTATACCAAGAACGGCATAACAGTCTTTAATACTATTAACTAGTATCCGCACAGCTAATAGGTCATAAATTTCATTAAACTGCTTATTTTGCAGCACCATCTTACGGTAGATACTGTATAAATGTTTTGGTCTGCCATTCAAATCAGCCTCAATATTAACATCCTTTAATTGAGTTCTAATTTCATTCATAACATCATCAATGTAATATTCTCTTTCATTCCGCTTCTGTTTCATTAAATGTACAATTCGATAGTACTGTTGAGGATTCAAATATCGTAAAGCTGTATCCTCAAGTTCCCATTTAATGGTGGAAATCCCGAGCCTGTGTGCGAGTGGGGCAAAGATTTCTAATGTTTCATTAGAAATTCTCCGCTGCTTCTCGGATGGCAAATGTTTAAGCGTGCGCATATTGTGCAGACGATCAGCCAGCTTAATCAAAATAACCCTCATGTCTTTAGCCATAGCTACAAACATTTTTCTATGGTTCTCAGCTTGCTGGGCTTCTTTCGATTTGTATTTAATTTTTCCTAGCTTTGTTACGCCATCAACGAGCATGGAGACTTCTTCACCAAACTCTTTTTCTATATCTTCTAACGTATAATCCGTATCTTCTACTACGTCGTGAAGAAATCCGCCAGCGATTGTCTCGGGATCCATTTCCAAATTAACGAGAATGCCCGCTACTTGAATGGGATGAATGATATAAGGCTCTCCCGATTTACGATACTGCTCGCTATGAGCCTGATTGGCATACTCAAAAGCCCTGCGGATAAACCCCAGATCGTCCTCATTCATGTATTGACCAGCCTGCTCAATCACTTCTTCGGCAGTTAAAATTTTATCCTTCGCCATTCGATCACCCTGATTTCTCTAAGCTTCCTTAAAATGTGATGGTTTGTGTTTCATTATCAAAAAAAGTTCATGAAAAGTAAAGAAAAAACGTTTAAATAATGGAAGGTTAAAACAAAGAGCGCCCTGGATTAGGGCACTCTTTACTCTTAGTATTGCATTAACGTTAGAACATCATAACCATCTAACTTGTCACGGCCATCCAAGTAAGTTAATTCTACAAGGAAAGCGCATCCAGCTACAACTCCGCCTAATTGTTCTACTAGGTTGATGGTCGCTTCTATAGTACCGCCTGTAGCTAATAGGTCGTCGACAATAAGTACACGCTGGCCGGGCTTAATTGCATCCTTATGAATCGTAAGTACATCTTTTCCATATTCCAAGCCATAATCTACTTTGATGGTCTCTCTAGGCAGCTTCCCTTCTTTACGGACAGGGGCAAATCCAATCTCTAGAGCATAAGAAACTGGACAGCCAACAATAAAGCCTCTCGCTTCAGGTCCTACAATTATATCAATTTCTTTATCACGAGAATATTCTACAATTTCATCAACTGCAGACTTAAATGCTTTTCCATTGTCCATAAGCGGTGTAATATCTTTAAACCGAATGCCTTCCTTCGGCCAATCTTCTACAATTGCAATATGTTGTTTATAATCCATTAAAAACTTCCTCCTTGATGGGTTCACGCTGCTGATCGAACCAATCCTTTAATTCTTTATAAGTAGAATAGTAAAGAGCTTGTTCTACAGCTAACTGCTCTTTTCTTTCTTGATAGATTGTTGATTCCGAAAGATCTTTTTGCTGTGGCTTTGACTCGATGGTCACAAGACCATCTTTTATTTTAACAAAACCAAGCTCAAAAAACACCTGGGAAATAAAATTGATCATATTTCCGTTCCATCCTTTACGCGCTGAAAGCTTTTCCCGGTCTTTATTTAAATCAAATGAGTGTCGCTTCATTAGCATACCATAAAACCATTTAAAATGATCTCTTGTTGGCCATGAGGTAAAGAAAGCACTATCATCCACCTGATAGCATGCGTAAATGTTGTCAGGCGCTAATTTTTGAATGGCCTGAGATAACTGAGCAAGACTAGGCGGAAGATCTAATAGTACAAGCCCGTGCAATGGAAAAGATTGAAAACTTTCAATCTCTTCCCCATTAATAATCGGTAATTCGTGCGGAGCATTATGTGCATTATTAAAAGTTAAAGCGACAACGTGCTGATCGTTAGGAAATCCAAGTTTTTTCTCAAGGTGCTTTGATCCTCTATAATCAAACAATTGCCAAGTTTGTACTTTTAAATCCTTAATCATTACTTGTACATTCTTTCTTCCATTCCATTCATTAATCCCTAGTTCACCTATGACTTCAAGATCAGAAGCTGGGGATATCCTAGTATATAAATCTCCCATACCAAAAGCAATGCCATCGAGTTTCTTTTGATTTTTCTTAAACATTAACTTTAAGTGATTTTGTCTACTGCCGATTAATCGTATTTCTTTGGCTTTTTCTTTAATATGAAAAAGAGGTTTAGGATTTCCCATACCAAAGGGACGGAGTTTATTTATTTCTTGGATTTGTTCGAGAGTAACTTCTTCCATATCAACATTCATCTCAACGTTCAGTACTTGTTGATAATCATCATCAGATAATTTCTCCTGAGCTTTCTGACACAATTGACGTCGTACTTCCTCTATATTTTCTGTATTCAAAGTCATCCCGGCAGCTTGAGCATGACCTCCAAAGTGAATGAATTGGTCCCTTACTTCCATGCAGTTTTGAAATAAATCAAAAGCATCGATACTCCTCGCTGAACCTTTTGCCTGGTTTTTCTCAGGATCAATTCCAAGTACGATCGCCGGACGGTCAAATTGACGAACTAATTTTGATGCGACGATTCCAAGTACGCCGGGATTCCATCCTTCTTTAGCTACGACAATGACTTCCCCTAGAGGCTGATCTCCACTTATTAATAGCTCCTCTGCTTCTTTAGCAATCTCCGTGACAATTTTTTGTCTCTCTTGATTAAGCTCATTTATAAATTCTGCCAACTGACTCGCTTCAGACACATCTTCTGTTAAAAACAAATCGACGGCAGGTGAAGCATCCTGAAGCCTGCCAACCGCGTTCACACGAGGGCCTATACTAAAACCCACTGTTTCTTCTTCAATCTCTCCGTCTATACTGCATACTTCTTTTAAGGCTTTGAAACCTACACGTTTAGTTTGGTTTAATGCTTGTAGGCCTAAGAAAACAAGCGCACGATTTTCATCCTTTAATGGTACTAGGTCTGCAATTGTACCAATCGCCACCATGTCCAATAAATGATAAGGTATCTCATCTAAAAGAGCTTGTGCAAACTTAAAAGCAACACCAACGCCGGCTAACTCTTTAAATGGATAATCATTGGACGTTTTTGGATGAATAATAGAAAAAGCATCAGGCAATGCTTCTTGAACTTCGTGGTGATCAGTGATGATTAAATCAATTCCAGCTTCTTTGGCCACATCTGCCTCATGAATCCCTGCAATTCCATTATCTACCGTAATAATTACGCTAAAGCCATCTTGAGCAGCTTGGAGAAAAGCGGCTTCATTCGGTCCATATCCCTCTGTGAAGCGATTAGGAATATAATAGTCACAAATAGCACCAGCTTCTCTTAAAGCTTCAACCATCACGGTGGTAGAGCTGACACCATCTGCATCATAGTCACCGTATACTAGAATGTGCTCATTTCGCTCAATCGCTATTCGTACTCTCTCTACAGCTTCTGACAGTCCATCTAGCAGAAAGGGGTCGTATAGGTCTTCCTGAGATGGATGAAGGAATCGTTTTACTTCCTCGGGCTTGGTAATCCCTCTTCTATTCAACAATTGACTGGTTAACGTAGAAACTCCTTGAAGGCTATTGGAATACCCATCGGTTACACTATCATTATATGTAAATTTCCATTTTGTTTTGCTTTTTAACATAAGTTCACCCCTGACTAATCTATTATACAAGACGCCATCAGGGGGAGCAAACACGATTATTTAGTACTCGATTCTTTGTCTTCATCTAATGAGTTAATTTTTTGTTTTTTTACATCACTTCGTTTTGGCGTGTTCGTCTTCTCAGCATGAGAGTTTGTTTGACTGCGTAAACTTTTATTCTCTCGTTTCAACTGATAAAACCTAACAGCCCCAACAGATGCTGTGATCAGTCCACCCATTAGTACAGAACCTAAAATAACTAATATTAAAGGTGCTTCACCTGTTCCAAAAAGGTAATTTACTTGGACGGATCCTACATTAATGACAGCAAAGATAGCGATTAAAATTGCAATTATAAGTGCAAAGATAAAATACGTTTGACCTTTCAATGACAAGTCCTCCTTTACTATGGCCTTCACTTAAAGTTATACCCTTTTTGGTAAAAAGGTAATCAAACAAAAAAGACCGCCATTAAACAGGCGGTCTTTCAGATTAAACTTGAGGTCCTCCAGTATTTTTCTTCTTCACGTATTCAATCGGTTTGTTTTTAATGTTCTTCCCTCTCCAAACCAACCATAATTGGGCTGCAATAAAGAGCGAAGAGTATGTTCCCGCAATAAGGCCGATCACTAAGGCAAATGCAAAGTTTGTGATAGACGAAGCTCCAAATATAAACAGCATAGCGGCAGCGAAAACAACGGTTAATACCGTGTTTAAACTTCTCGCCATCGTCTGGAGCAAACTGTCATTTACAACTTTAGCTAATTCCTTGAAAGATTTCACCTTTTTCTTAAATTTAAGATTCTCGCGGATTCGATCAAACGTTACGATCGTATCATTAACGGAATAACCCACAATGGTTAATATTGCCGCAATAATCGTAATATCAAATTCGAGTCTTGTAAGACTGAACAACGCTATAATAAAGAACGCATCGTGCAGTAAAGCAAGAATTGCTGTAATCGCAAAGAAGAGTTCAAACCTGAAGGTTACATAAATAATTATCCCAATGGAAGCATACAAGACAGCTAACGCCGCATTTTTCGCAAGCTCTTGCCCGACAATAGGTGAAACGGTACTCACGTTAGGGCTGCTGCCGTATTCCTCAGAAAAATAATTTTGAATTTCAGCTATTTTATCTTGTGAAAGTTCTGAGTCGAAGCGAGTAACGGCAATATCATTACTTTCACCAGAAAGTACAACTTGCTTTGGTGATACGTTTAACTCGTTTTCAAAAGCTTCCTCTACTTCTTCCGTAGTTATACTTTCATCAGCTAGAATTTCCACACGAGATCCACTAGTGAAATCAATACCTAAATTAAGCTTGAAAATTCCTAAAGCGATAGCCCCTGCTGCTAATAATGCTAACGACAGAGCAAAAAACCTCTTCCTGTACTTAATTAAGTCCAGTTTTCGGTTCATAAACTTAGGTTCCACTTCTTCTCCTTCTTCCAAGGAGTGGATTTGATCTTTCTTCACACCAAACCAACCTGGACGCTTTGTGAGAAAGCGGCTTTTCACCCAGAGACCAAGCAGCAATCTTGTTCCGTACACAGCCGTAACAAAGCTTACTAATATGCTAACAATTAACATCGTGGCGAATCCTTTAACCGAACTGGTTCCGAATATAAAGAGTACGGTAGCTGCAATAAGCGTGGTGATGTTCGCATCTAAAATCGTGGCTAAGGAACGCTTATTCCCTGACTTAAAGGCAGCCATAATCGATTTACCAGACTTAAGCTCCTCTTTTATCCGTTCATACGTAATAATATTCGCATCAACCGCCATACCTACCCCTAGAATTAATGCAGCAATTCCAGGTAGGGTAAGCACTCCGTTTAGAAGTTCAAATACGACTAAAATGAGATAAATATAGGCTGATAAGGTAATAACAGAGATAACACCTGGAAAACGATAGTAAAACAGCATATAAAGGAAAATTAAGGCGACTCCAATAAAGCCTGCATAAATCGTCTTTTGCATCGCTTGTTCTCCAAATTGCGCTCCTACGGAGGTTGAGTATGTCTCTTCAAGCTCAACAGGAAGGGAACCTGCATTTAAAATATCTGCCAATTGTTGAGCAGATTCTTGAGTGAAATCTCCTTCAATCTGAACCGTGTTGCTCCTGATGCCTTGACTTACTTGAGGAGCGGATACATACGCCGGATCCTCAGAGCCATACTCTTCTTCAAAAGCAATATCTTCATCATAGTCTAACCAAATAACAAGTAAATTCGGAGGATATGTAGCACCTTCGATAGGCTCCTTATTAGAAATCTCCTGTGTCACATCATAGAACTCTGAGGCACTTTTTACCTCTAATGTAACAATGGGAGCATTATTTTGGTCGTATGACTGCTGGGCACTGCCTTCCCTAATGTCACTACCATCCATGTATTCATTACCCTCTACATCACGGAATGACAGCTGCGCAGTGGTTGAAAGAAGTTCCCGAGCTTCTTGCTGATCTTGAACCCCTGCTAGTTGAACACGAATCCGATCTCCACTTTCTATAGAGATATTGGTTTCACTAATGCCTAAAACATCGACTCGTTCATATAAAGATTGAACGGTTGATTCCAATACTTGCTGGCTTACTTCTTGATCTTCATCAATCGTTTCGACATCATATAAAATTTCAAATCCACCTTGAAGATCTAAGCCAAGGTTTATATCTTTTGTTACTCCTGTTACCGTTGTGCCAATCGTAGCTGCTACTAATATAACGGCTAGAAAAAAGGCAACAATCCGCCCTCTTTTCACCATACCATTCTTTGCCTCCTTCTACTTTCAACGAACCATCTTATGTAAATTATCATACAAAACTCTATTTCCCTATACAATTTTACTACTTTTTTTATATTTAACAATCATAAAGTGGCTATTCAGCTTGTGAAGACCCATGCTCTAAAGCTTCTATTGATGCCATAAGATCGTCATTTTGATAAGCCTCCACCGTAATAAAGCTTACATACTGATTGTTACTAAGGTGAAATATATCTTGAACCACTTCATAAAGTCGTTTATGTGGATTGTTTTTCCATATTTTCTTCTGCATACACTGCCATACATCTTCCACACTAGCCTTTTTATAACCTATTAGTCTAAATTCGTTTGCCTTGCTTACAAGAACAGGCAAAATGGTTTCTTTCCATTGGCTGACGGGTTTCAATTCTTCCATGTCCTGGCACTCCTTTTAAAAAGTTGTGAAATAGGTTCGCTAAATCCTTGTCATGCCTTGTCCATCTCAATGCATATACTTCATTGTATATGAATTTTATTCCTTTGAGAAGGCGGATTCCCACGATGACAAAACAAACCTTTTTACACGGTGCCTTAATTTTAGTAGCTGCTGGACTCATCACCCGTCTGTTAGGTTTTATTAACCGCATCGTAGTTGCTAGAATTATGGGGGAAGAAGGAATGGGACTTTATATGATGGCCCTTCCCACTCTTATTTTAGTAACAACGATCACTCAGTTTGGGCTGCCTGTAGCGATCTCCAAACGGGTGTCTGAAGCAGAAGCAATAGGTGACGAATTACAAATTAAGCGAATATTGATTGTATCTCTTACCATTACTGGCAGCTTAAGTATCGTTTTTACAGCAGGATTATTTTTATTTGCACCGGTTGTAGCAAAATATTTCTTAACTGACGTTCGTGCGCTAGCCCCCTTGCTGGCAGTCACTCCTATTATACCAATCACTGCGGTTTCTGCTGTATTAAGAGGATATTTTCAAGGCCGCCAAAATATGAAACCTCAAGCCATCTCTCAAGTCATCGAGCAAATCGTTCGTATTACTACTGTGGCATTTTTAACAAAACTATTCTATCCATATGGCGTTCAGTACGCAGCCGCAGGGGCTATGATCGCTGTTATCATAGGTGAATTAGTCTCTCTTTTATATATGACGAGGCAATTTGCTATCCATAAAACATTTAAATGGAGAAAGGCATGGAAGAAACACATTCAGGAAGGAAAAAGAACTCTTCAACAATTAATGACGATTGCCCTTCCTACTTCTGGTAGTCGTTTAATAGGATCTCTTACTTATTTCTTTGAACCCATTCTTGTCGCACAAAGTTTAGCCATAGCTGGATTTACCGCAATAGAAACGACAAAACAATACGGGGGACTTACAGGTTATATTTTACCTTTGTTGTTTCTTCCTACATTTCTTACTCATGCCCTTGGCGTTTCACTCGTGCCTTCAATAAGTGAATCAGCTGCTAAAGATCAATACGGGACAATTAACTACCGCATATTACAAGCCATCAGGCTTTCTCTTGCTTCAGGCGGATTAATCACGGTTATTTACTTTCTATTTCCTGTTGCAACCTTATCCATTGTTTATGGTACGGACCAAGGAGGATTTCTTCTTCAATTTATGGCACCTTTTTTCTTGATGCATTATATTCAAACTCCTCTCCAGGCAAGCTTACAAGCTTTAGACTTAGCAAAAGCCGCCATGTGGAATACTTTAATTGGAGCAGCCATCAAATTTATAGTACTAGTTACTTTGAGTACACGCCCTGAGTTTGGAATTAATGGAGTGGCAATCGCTATGGTTGTAGGTGCTGTCATCGTGACCCTTCTCCATTTATTTGCTCTTATTCGAGCGACGAGTTTTGTTTTTCCTTTTAAAATGGTAGGCCGTTTTAGTTTAATATTACTTACAACTGGAGGTATTGGTTTCCTTTTACATGATCAAGGATTCTTTTCTTCCTCTCCATTATCGGAATTGTTATGTATTGGGGTTATTCTCACACTCGTTTATCTCTGTCTATTATTCAAGTTTAAGTTATTAACGAAAGATGAATGGAATTTGATCCCGTGGCACAAATTGAAAAAACAATAGCCAGAAGTCTTTTCTCTGGCTATTGTTTAGGATGATAAGGTAACTGTTCTAAACTATTCTTTAATACATGGATCGCTGTTACGCAATCATTTAAGGTTGTCCATTCTTCAGGATTATGACTTACTCCATTTTTACTTCGTGCAAAAAGCATTGCAACAGGGAAGCGTCGACCTATAATCATGGCATCATGAGCCGCACCACTCGGCAGTTCTAAAGCCTCTGAATTCATTTCTTTCAAAGAATTTATTAGTATCTGCTTAAGCTTTGGATCAACAGGTACTGGTTTTACCTTTGTTTTTACCGTTTGCTTTAGTAATACATTCTGCTTATCAGCTAAATGGCGAGCCTTTTCAATAATGCTATCGACTAACTTATTCCGATTCTCTTCATCGATATCACGAACATCTACATATAATTTAACTTCTTCAGGAATTACATTAACCCCATTTGGAAAAACATCTAATTTACCGACTGTGGCAACTGCGGTACCATTAGTCATGTTAGGGAGTTCATGGATAAGAGCACTCGCAGCTACTAATGCATCCTGTCGATCATTCATAGGCGTGTTTCCAGCATGAGCTGCTTCACCGATAAAACGGAGTTCAATCCACGAGGGGCCAGCTATCCCCGTCACAACTCCTACAGGATAATTCGCTCTCTCAAGCTGTTTTCCCTGCTCTATATGAACTTCTAAAAAGGCATAAATGTCCTCACGTTTTGCCTTATCGATTGTTTGTAATGATAAATCCACATGTTGCATAACCTCTTCAAAGCTTTTCCCCGCATGATCTTTTAATTGGGCTAAATGATCTTTATTCAATTCTCCGATAACAGCTTCGCTTCCTGTAAACCCTCTGCCAAAACGCGAGCCTTCTTCATCTGAAAATACCACCACCTCAAAAGGAAAAGGCGGTAGATACCCTTGCTCTTTCCAGCTTGAAGCTACTTCTAAAGCAGCTATAACACCTAATGTTCCGTCAAAATGGCCACCTTCAGGCACTGTATCAACGTGAGATCCTGTTAAGACGGCTGGTCCATTTTGAGTACCTAATCTACCGAAGACATTACCTGCTTCGTCCTCCTTTACTACTAAACCCGCTTCTTTCATCCAGCCCTTCACAAGCTCTTTCGCATTTTTTTCTTCCTTTGAATATCCAGGACGATTGGATCCCCTTTTCTCTGTCATTCCGACAACAGATAATTGGCAAAGCCTATCAGCCACACGTTCACCGCTTATCCCATTATTATCACATGAATAATCATAGGAAGATAAAAGCTTTCCTTTTAAATCAGTCATAGTACCACTCCTGTCTATCTACATTGGTCCATAATCAACCAAGTGAGCAATAAATAAGAAATATAATTGCTGAACCATATATTAAATTAAAAAATTTTAAAAAATAAAAACACATCCCTGGAGATTGTGTTTTTTCAAATTATAAATGAATTCTGAATATTATCAATAGAATATTTTTACATTCTCTTTTTATTTATACACATTTTTCACTTACGTTCATCTTCTTCGTCCATACAAATTTCACCATCTAAATTGATCGTGCATAATGAAATCTCCTCAACCGACCGATATCCTTTTTTCTCAATTTCATTCATTAGCCAGTCCTTATTTTTTTGTATCTCTTTTAAGCCGGCATATTGAACATTGCCGTCTTCAATAAGAACAACAGCATAGTCGGACGTCTCATTCTCTTTCTTTTTAAACACTGATAATTTACCAGAAGGCTCTAAAATGGCAAAATCGACGTCTCCTATATGTTGAATTTCTTGTTCCCTTAATTGGAGCAGCAAATCTGAGAAATTATAGCGCTGCCTTCTCATTTCTCGTTCATCTATTTTACCATGCTTAATCAATACAGAAGGCTTACCGTCAAACCAATCCCTGAATTTTTTACTTCTTAATGATAAAGCTGCACTTCCCCATTGAATGGATAAGAGAACAACCATAGGTACGATCGCTCGCCAAACCGAATCATCAGGCTTTTCAATTAAAAACACTGCAATTTCTGCCAGCATAATAAAAACAACTAAATCCATGACACTAAGCTCGCCAATTTCACGTTTTCCCATAAGTCTGAAGATAATTAAAATAGAAAAATAAGTTACCACCGTTCGAATAAGCAGTTCAAAAACCATAAATTCTCATCAGCCCTTCTTAAACTCTCATATTTAAGATGACCTATCCTAGAATTTCTATGATAAAAATGGCAGTAAATATCTTAAGAAAATGTAAACCGTACAAATACATAACGATAAGATAAGAATTGGTATGCCATATAGCGCAAATTTAAGAAACGGAATGGGTTCTTTGTAGCTCGCCGCAAGACCTGCTACTACTACATTTGCTGAGGCACCTATAAGCGTACCGTTTCCTCCTAAACAGGCACCTAAGGCTAAGGACCACCAAATAGGATCTACATTCATCATTCCATAGCCTTGAAGCTCTTGAACCACCGGGATCATAGCAGCAACAAATGGTATATTATCTACTACCCCAGAAAGAATCCCTGAGCTCCATAGCATCATCATAGAAGTGAACGGTAAATCTCCATCAGAGACCCATACCATGGCTCTGGCTAATTCATCAATCAATCCTACAGTTTGTAATCCCCCAACTAACATAAAGAGTCCCATAAAGAAGAATAGAGTAACCCATTCCACTTCTTGAAAAACGTGTTCCACGTCGAGAAGGTGATCAGTGGTAAATAGCAGCAATAACGCACCACTCACCGCTATTGTAGTGATATCCATGTGTATAAAGGGATGGAGCATAAACCCTGCGATGGTTAAAAAAAGAACAGATAGGGATCGCACCAATAGCTGATTCTTTTCTAAATGCTCATTCGCATCTTTTTTCATAAACTCTAGAGCGAGTTTTTCATTGTAATGCAATTTGTTCTTAAAAAGAAAAATAAGGATGATTAACGTTACAATGAAAACAATTAAGACGACTGGCCCCATATTATTAAGAAAAGATAAAAATGTAAAATGCTCTACGGCCTGTCCGATCATTATATTAGGTGGATCTCCTATTAGTGTCGCCGCTCCGCCTATATTAGAAGCAAATATCGTAGTAACAAGATAAGGAAAGGACGGTAATTGCAGTTGTTTTACTAAAGATAGGAGAACTGGGACAAATAAAAGAACGGTCGTCACATTATCAAGAAAAGCAGATCCTACTGCTGTAAACAAAGCTGAGACAATAAGAAGTGGGACTGGACGACCTTTCACTAACTGAGCAAGTCGAATAGCTACGTAAGTAAAGACCCCCGTCTTTTTCGTGATGGATACCAGGACCATCATCGAAAACAGCAAAGCAATCGTATCCCAATCAATAAACCCAAATGCTTCTTCCCATTCATAAACATTGCAAATAAGAAGAAGCACCCCTCCTGTTAATGCAACAGTAGCTCTGTTCCATTTCTCTACCATAAGCAAACAATAACTTATTAAGAAAATAATGATCGTAAGCAAAGTGGTCATAAATCTCCCCCATTAAACGTGCTTTTTTTATATCTATTCAAAAGCTCGTCTAAATATCTACTTCTATCTTTACAATGTTGTTGCATATAGTTATGAAGACAGGCTAAATAAGGGGGCAGAAGAAATGAAAGTTTTTTTGCAAGGGGTTCTTGGGTATGGGGTCGGTTCCATTTTCATTTTAATGATTCTATTCTCAGCGATTTTAGCCAGCTTGCTGCGATTTACCACTATGGATACAGACACCTTAAATCAAATTTCTTTAATAGCTGGCTTAACCATTCTTGCTTTTGGAGGGTTATTGGCAGCTTATAAAGGTCAGAAAAAAGGATGGCTGACAGGCCTGCTAACTGGACTCGTGTTTATTGTTATTATTATGTTGTTTCAAATTATCTTTGAGAACCGATTGGTTTCTGTTGCACAGTTGAGTTACTTTGGAGGGCTGCTTTTAGCTGCTTCGCTAGGTGGAATGATTGGAGTCAATATGCCAAACCGCAGTACGCAATAGTGGTAAATAGACAAATAAAAAACCCCATGCACACGGGGTTTTTCTAAAAAGTTCGTATGTAGATAAGCTGAGGTCTGCCTCATGTAAGGACAGACCTTACTCGCTTTATCCTTAGTCTTGGTTCAGCTTCTCTCTAACTGAAGAACGGTCAAATTTAAGCTGAGACCCATCCTGTACGCTAACGATTAACGTGCCTTCATCGATAGCGTGGATTGTACCATGCAGGCCTCCAATTGTAATAACTCTATCTCCCTTTTGCAACTCCGACTGCATATTTTGAACTTGCTTTTGTTTCTTTTGCTGTGGTCGGATTAGCAAGAAATAGAAAATGACAAACATTAAGATAATCGGTAATAACCCTAATAATGTGTCCATTCGTATCCCCCTTTCTAAAAGTTCTTTGCGTTTGGTTTGTTGAAACCATACTGTTCAAAGAATTCTTCTCTAAAGTCCCCGAGTCGATCTTCTCTAATGGCTTCACGAACTCGCCCCATTAATTTTAACAGAAAATGAAGGTTATGATAAGTAGTAAGCCTAAAACCAAACGTTTCATTCGCTTTTACTAGATGACGGATATAAGCTCGGCTATAATTGCGGCAAGTATGGCAATTACAATTTTCATCGATCGGGCGGAAATCACGAGCAAATTTAGCATTTCTCACGACTAATCTTCCTTCTGAAGTCATAAGTGTTCCATTCCGTGCTATCCTTGTCGGTAACACACAATCAAACATATCGATGCCTCTTAAAGAACCATCAATAAGAGAGTCTGGTGAACCTACTCCCATAAGATATCTTGGTTTGTGATCGGGAAGAAGCGGTGTTGTAAAATCAAGAACTCTATTCATCACGTCTTTTGGTTCGCCTACTGAGAGTCCTCCAATGGCATACCCAGGGAAATTCATGGACGTTAAGTCTTTTGCACTTTGTCGACGCAGTTCTTCATACTCTCCACCCTGCACAATACCAAATAGTCCTTGATCATTTGGACGGTTGTGACCTTCTAAACAACGTTCAGCCCAGCGGCTTGTCCGTTCAACCGATTTTTTCATATAATCATATTCCGCCGGATAAGGAGGACACTCATCAAAAGCCATCATAATATCTGCACCTAAAGAGTTTTGAATGCGCATTGCTTTCTCCGGGGATAGGAACAACTTCTCTCCACTAATGTGGTTTCTAAAATGCACACCTTCTTCTTCAATTTGTCTTAGATCACTCAAACTGAAGACTTGAAAGCCACCAGAATCAGTAAGGATCGACCCGTTCCAGTTCATAAATTTATGAAGGCCGCCTGCTTCCTCTACAATGTCCTCTCCAGGTCTCAGCCAAAGGTGGTACGTATTCGATAAAATAATTTGTGCACCCATTTGTTCTAATTCCTCAGGGCTCATCGTCTTAACGGTAGCCAGCGTTCCAACAGGCATAAACATTGGTGTTTCAAAGGACCCGTGAGGGGTGTGAACTCGTCCAAGTCTCGCTCCCGTCTGTTTACATGTTTTTATTAATTCATAAGTAATTGCCATGTTTTCGTTCCTTTCTTACAAGCCATTTCATTAAAAAATAAACATTGCATCGCCAAAACTGAAAAACCTGTACCGTTCATCTACCGCTTTTTGATAAGCTTCAAGTATAAAGTCTCGCCCAGCAAAAGCACTGACAAGCATAATCAAGGTGGATTTTGGTAAATGAAAGTTTGTAATTAGTCCATCAATCGCCTGCAATTGATAAGGTGGATAAATAAAAATATCTGTCCAGCCACTGGCTTCCTTAAACGTCCCATGATCACGTACGATTGTCTCTAACGTCCGTGTAGACGTGGTTCCGACAGAAATAATCCGCCCATTGTTTTTCTTGATTTCATTTAGTTTGTTTGCTGATTCATCACTTAACTGGTAAAACTCAGCATGCATCTCGTGTTCCTCAACCGTATCAACACTCACTGGGCGGAACGTTCCAAGCCCCACATGCAATGTTAAATAGACAATTTCCACCCCTTTACTTTCAAGCTCTTCAAGCAGCTCATTCGTAAAGTGCAAGCCTGCTGTAGGGGCTGCTGCAGACCCTTCCTCTTTTGCATAAACCGTCTGATACCTCTCCTGATCTGATATCTGCTCTTTTATATATGGAGGAAGCGGCATCTCTCCTAAAGATTCCAATACTTCGAGAAAGATCCCGTCATAAGAAAATTGGACTTTTCGTCCTCCATGTTCTTGAATTTCTGTGCATTCAGCAACAAGCTGCCCATCTCCAAAAACAATACGAGAGCCTTGTTTTACTTTTTTTGCCGGCTTTACAAGCACTTCCCATTCATCGCCTGCTGTTTGATGCAGCAGTAAAACTTCAACTTTTCCACCAGTATCCTCTTTGGCACCGTATAGCCGCGCTGGCAGAACACGAGTGTCATTAAGAACAAGACAATCTCCTTTTTGAAGATAATTTGTGATGTCCGCAAAACGTTGGTGCTCGATATTCTTTTTTTCACGATTAAGCACCATAAGCCTGGAAGAAGCTCGATCCTTCAAAGGAACTTGAGCAATTAATTCCTCTGGTAAATGAAAATCATATGCATTAATATCCATGTGAAACTCCTATTCTTGCTCTATCGCATTTTACTAATCAAATAAAAAATCAGTGTTAATACAACACTTGCTATAATTGAAGTCATAATTGGAAAATATACGGTCACTGGACCTTTCTTAAAACTAAAGTCACCAGGCAGTTTGCCAAACAAACTCCAAATTAAACCGATGACAATAAATACAACCCCTATTACAATAAAGATTTTACCCATGCCCGTCAAGAGCTCGGCACCTCCCGGTTAAAGTGTGCGTAAGCTTTAGGTGTAACCACCCGCCCCCGCGGGGTACGCTGAATGAAACCAGTTTGCAATAGAAATGGTTCGTATACATCCTCGATGGTTTGAGGTTCTTCTCCGATGGTAGCAGAAATAGTATCAAGGCCGACAGGACCACCCCTAAAACTATCGATAATGGCTAAAAGAAACTTATGATCAATATGGTCTAAGCCTTCTCCATCCACTTGAAGCATTTTTAAAGCTGTTTGGGTCGTATCATTCGAGATAACCGATTCTCCTCGTACTTGCGCAATGTCACGCACTCGCTTAAGCAAGCGATTCGCGATCCTCGGTGTTCCTCTCGAGCGACGAGCCACTTCGGAAGCTGCTTCCTTATCAATCCCAATATGAAAGATATCTGCTGTTCTTTCTACAATGGCGCAGAGAGCCTTAGTATCATAATAGTCTAATCGGCTATGAACACCAAAACGGTCTCTTAATGGTGCGGAGAGAAGCCCTGCTCGAGTAGTGGCACCGACTAAAGTAAATGGCGGCAAATCAAGTCTTACAGACCGAGCACTCGGACCCGTACCTACTACAATGTCTAAGCAAAAGTCCTCCATCGCCGGGTATAAAATCTCTTCAACTGAACGCGGCAACCGATGAATTTCATCAATAAAGAGAACGTCTCCCGCCTCTAGGGAGGAGAGAATAGCAGCTAAATCACCCGCACGTTCGATCGCTGGGCCGGCTGTTGTTCTAAATTGGACATTCATTTCATTCGCAATAATCGAAGCCAGGGTCGTTTTACCCAAGCCAGGCGGTCCATACAAAAGCGTATGATCTAAAGGTTCTTCGCGCATCTTAGCTGCTTCAATAAAAATGTGTAAATTCTCTTTTGTTTTATCTTGCCCAATATATTGACGCAGCCACTCAGGACGTAAACTCAGCTCTATATCCCGTTCCGTCTCTTGTTGTTCTCCAGAGATCATCCGGTCTTCCATTCTTTGTTCCTCCTTTCATTTATACTTTCATTAATAACTGCAAGCCCTGCCTAATATAATCATCCACATTGCCCTGATTTGCTTTGGCAAGTTCAGGCTTAACCATTTTAAGCTCTTTATCCGAATACCCCAGGGCTTTCAATGCTTCCAATGCTTCATCGATATACTCTCGTTTTTGCTTATCTGACCCTTCCTCTTGGAAAAAGATCGTTTGTTCGTTTTGCTCATCCGGCAGCCATACGATCAGCTTGCCTTTTAAATCTAAAATCATTTGACGGGCGGTTTTTTTTCCTACTCCAGGAAACCTCGTTAAATATTTATCGTCTTCTTGCTCAATTGCAGAAACAAACTCCGGCACACTGACACTTCCTAAAATAGCCAGTGCTCCTTTAGGTCCAATTCCTGACACGTTTAACAGTTTAGCAAATAAAAGCTTGTCTTCCTTTTTTTTAAAGCCGAATAGAAGCTGTTGATCTTCTCTAACGTAATGGTACGTATGAACTTTAATCTCTTTATGTAAGTCCGATTGAAAGCTAAATGGATTGGCACATAAAATTTCGTAGCCGACCCCTTGCGTTTCAACAGCAATTGCTTCTTCATCGATTGATGTAACATTCCCTTTTACATAGGCGATCATGGTGCATTCCCCTCAATTCCGAATTTATAATCTACATTTCATTGTAACACACAAGCACATGTTCGCATAAGCATGAACCCATAGAAAAAAACCGCCATCGTTCAGCGGTTTTCTACTTTTTCACGTACGTTCAAGTTGGCGTTGAAACACAATTTCTCCGATTTTCTGATCTTCTACTACCCAGCCATCATATTGTGCCCAAAAATCCTCCATTGCCCAAACCTTTTCCTTTGTCACCTTGGTATCTATTAATTCTTCCTCGTCATACGTTTTAAGAATAACCTTTAATTCTAATGGTTCTAAATACGCAAAGGCAGGTATAGCTTTATTAAAAGTTGAAGAACTTGCGTAACCATGATGGCTGGCTTCCTTTTCCATAATATCCGGGGACGGCTGAAGAACCAAACTAATAATTATCACGATCGTCATCCATGTAGTATGCACGATTTTCCCTCCTCATAAAGAAGCTGTTGTCTCTAGTATGCTCAGAAACAACAGCTTTTATAAGAGGTACTGGATTATGATAGTTTCTCTAATACTTCTTCATCGGCATCTAAATTGTGATACACTTCTTGGACATCATCGTTATCTTCAAGCATGTCAATTAGAGTAAGCATCTTGGATGCAGCTTCTTCACCCACATGGGTATGAGTGGTTGGGAACATCGTTACTTCTGCTGTCTCAAAAGTATACTCATTCTCTTCTAAAACAGATTTCACTTCACTAAAATCTTCAGGAGCCGTAAAGATTTCGAATTGATCTTCACTAGATTCTAATTCCTCTCCTCCTGCTTCAATGACTTCTAAGAGAAGTTCCTCTTCATCAATTTCTACACTTGTTCGATTGATGACTAAATAGCCTTTACGGTTAAACATAAATGCTACACAACCGTTTTCCCCAAGGTTGCCGTCATTCTTATTAAAGGCATGGCGTACTTCCGCAGCTGTCCGGTTCTTGTTATCCGTTAAAACCTTGACCATTACGGCAACACCGCCGGGACCATACCCTTCATAAGTGAATTCTTCGTAATTTACCCCATCAAGGTCCCCTGTTGCCTTTTTAATAGCCCGGTCAATATTATCATTGGGCATATTATTTGATTTTGCTTTATCCACAGCTAAACGGAGGTTTGCGTTCATTTCGGGGTCTCCGCCGCCTTCTCTAGCCGCCATAAATATTTCTCTGGCGTGTTTCATAAACAATTTACCTTTTTTTGCATCTTGAGCGCCTTTACGACGCTTGATATTATTCCATTTGGAATGACCAGCCATAGGTATCTCCTCCCCTGGAGCTATTCTTTTTCCTATATCAATATATCACATAAATCATTCCAAATTAAATGGGACTACTCTTCCTCATTCTCTTTAAAAAAGTCTCTAATACGTTCTCTTACTTTATCAGGAGCCTCGTCTGCCGCTCTTCTGGCATTCACATCTTTCTTTTTCTCCCAAGAGTTAATGTTTGTATATACGACCACCGGAAGATCGGTAACGGCCTGAGCTTTTTCTAATATTTTCTCCTCAATATCCTCGTCACGCCAGTCATATGGATTTACCATCACCGCAACATACGCTTTTTCTCCATTCGTAAAAGCTTGGGTCATCGTAATTTCTTTAAGTTCGTTAACCTCTTGAGTAATGGCCATCGACTCTTCGTTATTAAATGCATTGTCGTGCGAACGATTGGTTTTAGAATATTTCGTCTCTCTCATTTCATCTTGACTCGTTCGTTTAAAATATTGATCTTCTCCAGTCGGGATTTGGTTACCTTCCTTTTTGCCATCATCCTCCGTATATTCTATGGGCTGATACAACTCGTCACTTTGACTCTCATTTACTTTATCAGGAATATCATTGCCGCAAGCACTAAGCAGCAGAGCGAAACCGATAAAAATTGTCCCTTTATAATACATAAAAAACATTCTCCTTTTTCCATACTATTTGAAAAAGGAGAATGTTTTAGTCTGTTAATTTTTAGGGGGTTTATTTTGGCGGGCCAGGAGCAATATCACGCTTATGAGCCGTGCGCTTATGCATCGCTTCAATGATTTCCCGGTCTTTATCAGGTATGCTCTCTCCTTTTAAATGACGATCAATCATATCATAACTGGTACCCATTTCATTTTCATCTGTTTGACCTTCCCACAATCCAGCGCTAGGCTTCTTATTCACAATTTCATCCGGAACACCTAAGAATTGAGCCATCTCACGAACTTCACCTTTTGTTAAATTAACAAGGGGTACTAAATCGACTCCCCCATCGCCAAACTTGGTAAAGTAGCCTGTATACCACTCCGCTGCATTATCAGTTCCAACAACTAAATAACGATGATTTGTTGCTACCGTGTAGAGGGTGCTCATTCTAAGGCGGGCGCGTAGATTCGCATCAGCTATTTGCTCTTGCGCACCGTTATACGTTTCATTCGATTTTAATTGCTCTACAATGTTCCCAAACATGACGTTATGAGTTTCCGTTAGATCAATCACCATCGATTGAATACCACAAGAGTCTACCACTTTTTGAGCATGGTCTTGATCATTTGGATTGCTTTTACAAGGCATAATAACACCTAACGAATGCTCAGGGTATGCACGCTTAATTAAATGAGCCACTACTGCTGAGTCAATGCCTCCACTTACACCTACTAAAAGTCCATCAACATTTGCTTTCTCAGCTTGCGTTCTCAACCATTGCACGATTTCTTCAACTTTTTGCTCCACCTGCATGTTCATCCTTTCACACTCAAGATAGTATTTATCTTAGCATGAATTCTGTATAACGGACAAACAGTTTCCGACGCGACCATGCTTCTTCAAATTTATCTAAATGGCTGGAAAGGGAACCATCCCCTCTTCTATACTTATTATAGCCGTATAGCCACTCCCGAATTAAGTCAGCTGGCACTAATATGCCGCTTAGCCAAATTTGCGGATATTCTACTTGATGGAAAAGTTGAAAAAATGAAGTCTTTTTATGCTCAAGAAAAGGCAAATATCGATGAGCTAACTGAATTTCGTCATATACCCTCGGACCAACATGAAGAAGGTCAAAGTCTATCATTTTTATTCGGTTACTGGTATCAACAATAAAGTTATGATGGGCCACATCTCCATGCAGCCACTGCTGCTTTACCCATGAATCCTTCTCCATCTCTCCCCATGGAAAAAGTGAAAATGTATAGAGAAGGCGCTCTGTTGTTGTATAAACTTCCTCAAAAAAGCTTTTTTTATTGTAAGTAATAAATACCTCTTGGGTCGTCTTAAACTGTTCTAAGCGGCGCTCCCATTTAATATAAAGAGGGTCTCTGGGTATTGACAGCACTTGTACTCCCTTAGAGGTACGGTGGAATTGCCTCAAACAGCTGTACACTTTCAATCGATCTTCTTTTTTATCAAAATCGGCGTGACGCCCTTCAATCCATGGAAACAACCCCCACTCACACCCAAGCTTACTAACGCTCATTTCTCCTGTAGGAAATGCAGTAGGCGCAGCTGCTAATTCACTAGCATGCTTCCAATTTTGAAAAAAATCCATTTGCTGCAATAAAATATTGGAACGGCGATACCCTTTTAATAAATAGCATCGGTTCCCTACCCAAATTTTATAAATTTTAGGTTTAATCTCGACCATTTTCTTTACATGTAAGGCTTTTCTATTTCCCAACCATTTAAAAAGGCGATCCGTGTAAGAATCGCCTTTGTTTAAGTTAGGTGTCATCTCCATCATCATCCTGCCAAGGCTCATTTTCTTGCCAGTTATTCAATGGTGGCTGTTGAACAGGCTGAGCGAAAAAGCCTCTCATTTGATCATTCCCATTCATCATGGGGTGCGGATACCAACCATTCATATTAGGTGCCATCATTTGGGGGTTGGGCTGGTTTTCAAAGCTCATATACTCGTTCATAGGCTTCTTCGCTCCACACCCGCAGCCTCCCTCACCTTCACCCATCATATATTCGGATGAAGACTCCTCATTCTGCATCCCTTGAACGTATGGCATAGGCTGGTTACCCATGGGATGATTGGGCATCGGGTAATGCATTGGTTGGTTCATTGGCTGATGATGCATCCCCATTACTGGATAAGGAGGGCACCAGAAATAATCCCACGGACTCGGGTGATACGGCATGTGCATTGGAGGACAATATGGAAGCGCTTGGGCATGTGGCTGGTTTTCGTGTTTCGGCTGATAGAATTCCGCGCTTTCCTCATACGCTTCTTTCACTTGTTTC
Source organism: Halobacillus andaensis (assembly GCF_014636475.1). Lineage (GTDB taxonomy): Bacteria > Bacillota > Bacilli > Bacillales > Halobacillaceae > Halobacillus_A > Halobacillus_A andaensis. The sequence continues at coordinate 177,683 of NZ_BMEL01000001.1, read as the reverse complement.
GCTTTTACTTGCTCTTTAGCTTTCCCTTTTACTTTTCCTTTTGGTTTTTCCTTTTCCGGCATAGGCATTTGCGGCAAGTGGAAGGTGGTGTAATAATTTTGCATGTGCTGATCCATTGGCATTTGAATTGGCATATTCATTTGAATCGGCATCATTGGCTTTTCCATTATTGGCGCAGGCTTCGGCATTTTTTCGTCCTCTTTGATTTGAGGCATCGGCTTTGGCACAGGTTTTGGTTTCGGCATTTCTTTCTTGGGCATCTCTTTTTTCGGCATTTCCTTCATTGGCATTTCTTTTTTAGGGGCTTCTTTCTTCGGTGCTTCTTTTTTCACTTGTTTTTTTCCTTGAGGGACTTTAATCTTCATCCCCGGCATGATCATATCAGGATTAGATAATTGAGAGTTCACAGACTTTAATTCCTCAAAGTCCACCCCATATTTTTTTGAAATTTTCCACAGCGTATCACCTTTTTGCACAACGTGAATTCTCACAATTGCAACTCCTTTCCTATGATCTATAAAGTATAAGAGCATAATCGTTTCCTAACACTTTATGCATAGCCGAGGAAAAGAATGATAAATGCGCCTAATGTTTTTCTATGTTAATAGAAGTCCTTCTATAATTTACCCAATAAAAAAAACAGAGTTTAAGAAATTTTAAACTCTGTTCTTCCTTACTATTGGCAAACTGGTGATGGAATATCTAGTTGGTAGCTAGGGTAAGTACCTAACAGCTTTAACGTGCAGCCTAAAGCTTCAAGCTCGGCTTTAACACCAGGAAACAAAACATCATCATACGGCTGATCGACATCAATTAAAAAGAAATAATTTCCTAACCCTGTTTTCATGGGGCGGGATTCAATTTTAGATAAGTTCATTTTCCTCCACGCAAAGGCTGCAAGTACTTGGTGAAGTGCTCCAACGAAGTCTTTTGGCAAAGTGACCATAACGGTTGTTTTTTGAGTAGCAATTGGATGATCTTTCACTTCAAGCTTCCTCTGGGTTTTTTGAACAACTGCAAAGCGTGTATGATTATTGTCATAGTCATGGATGTTTGGTGTTAAAATATTCAGTCCATTTTCTTCAGCTGCCAGGTGATTCCCGATAGCAGCCACATGTACTCCCTTTTCAATAACTACTTCAGCCGCTCTGCCAGTAGAGGCCGTGTACTCAAGTTCTGCATTCGGATAATTTTTATATAAATACTGATGGCATTGAGCAATTGCATGGCTATGCGAATAAATATGGGTAAGTTCTTCCCCATTATAATCCGGATGCACGAGTAAATGCTGACGAATAGGAACGGTCAACTCAGCAATGACTGACTGATCCACTTGATGAATTAAATAATCAATCGTCAAATGTACGGAACCTTCTATCGCATTTTCTAATGGAACCACTCCCGTATCAATTTCTCCTCGCTCTACCGCATCCAAGCAAGCAGGGATACTGTCAAAGCTTACAAAAGAACCTTGATCAAATAAAGCGTCCACTGCCATTTTCGTAAAAGTACCTTTAGGTCCTAAATAACCTACTCGTTGCATATGTCTAACTCCTTCTTTCTAAGCCCCAGAACTAAGAATCTCTACTCGATCGACAAAGTCCAATTTATGAAGCCTTTGTAGTAATTGTTCAATTGAATATATCATACCTGTTGTATTTAAAGATAGAGTAACGTTTGCTTTCCCTTGTAAAGGTATAGTCTGGTGAATCGTTAGTACGTTACAGCCAGACTCAGCGACCGCTATTAATAAATTAGACAACGTCCCTGTTCTATCCTCTAAATGAAAAAACAACGTAATCATTTGTTCTTTAACCATTGCTTGAAATGGAAAGACCGCATCTCTATATTTATAAAAAGCACTTCTGGAAAGACCTACTTCTTGCACTGCTTCAAATATAGAAATAGCCTTTCCTCGTTCAATAAGCGCTTTTGCATCAATTGTTTTCTTCATTGCTTCAGGAAGTATATCACTACGGACTAAATAGAACTTCTCATTATAATCCGCCATCACTTAGCACCTCATTAATCAACAAATTCAAACTCATAATCGAGCAATCTCACGGTATCGCCATCTTTGGCTCCACGTTTTCTAAGCTCTTCATCGACACCCATGCCGCGCATTTGTCGAGCAAATCGATTGATGGATTGATCACGTGAAAAGTCCGTTTTTCTAAAGACTGACTCAATCTTCTCCCCATAAAGAACGTAAGCTCCGTCATCAGCTCTTGTAACTTTAAACGGTGCTTCTTCTTTCTCATATTTATAGATTACTCTTTCTTCAACTTCCTCAATTTCTTCAGTATCCTGTTTAGGAAGTTCATCAAGCTTATCAGCTACCGCATAAAGAAGTTCATCAATCCCTGTTCGAGTCGCCGTTGAAATAGGGTAGATCGTAATGTCTCCGCCTGCTTTTTCTTTAAATGCTTCTAAGTGCTTTTCAGCTTCAGGTAGATCCATTTTATTCGCAACAATGATTTGCGGACGTCGAGTTAATCGTTCATCGTAAGAAGACAGTTCATTGTTAATCGTCAAAAAGTCTTCGTAAGGGTCACGCCCTTCTAGGCCAGACATGTCAATTACATGAAGAAGCAGACGCGTCCTCTCCACATGACGTAAAAATTGATGCCCTAAACCCACACCCTCATGTGCACCTTCGATTAACCCTGGAAGGTCTGCCATGACAAAACTGCGGTGGTCTTGACTTTCTACTACACCTAAGTTGGGAGCTAATGTAGTAAAATGATAATCCGCAATTTTAGGTTTCGCAGCGGTCACAGTAGAAAGAAATGTTGATTTACCTACGCTCGGGAAACCAACAAGCCCAACATCTGCTAACAGCTTAAGCTCTACCTGTACATCTAATTCCTCCCCAGGTTCTCCGTTTTCAGCGATTTCTGGAGCTGGATTTCTAGCAGTGGCAAATCGCGCATTCCCGCGTCCGCCTCTACCTCCTTTAGCAATAACAGCTTGTTGTTTATGCTCCGTTAAATCAGCAAGTACTCTTCCCGTTTCTATATCTTTAACTGTTGTACCAGGCGGCACACTTACAACTAATGGTGGAGAGTTTTTACCGTGTTGCTTCTGGTTCATTCCATTCTCTCCGCGTTTGGCTTTAAAGTGGTGTTGATATCTAAAGTCCATCAAGGTGTTTAAACCTTCATCTACTTCAAAAATCACGTCTCCTCCGTTCCCACCGTCTCCTCCGGCTGGTCCCCCCATAGGAACATATTTTTCCCGACGATAAGCAACGAGTCCGTTTCCTCCATCGCCGCCTTTTACAAATACTTTAACCTGATCGACAAACATATTTTCCACCTCTTTATTCTAGCTTACAATTAATTTTCAGTTCATGATGGTGGTCGACAAAAGCTGTCATTCCCTCATCATTCGTAAGTTTATTGGCTAAATCTGCTGTATCTTTAAATTCACCATTCCAGCTCCAATTTATTTCAATCTTTTCATTCGTTATTAAAAAATGGATGAACCCTTCATAGAGTTCATCAGATGAGCTATGTTCATCCAATACAGTTATGACCTTTTCCGCATAAGCTGTTAGTTGCTCGTCATGACTTGATAAATCAACATCCCGGTCTAGCAGATATGTGAGTTGATAGTGGCTATGACTCCAGTTAAATGTAAGCAGCCAAAGTGTGAAATCCTCTGCACCACTATTCAATAACCGTCTCTCGTGTTCAGACTGTTCTATAATTTGATAGAGGTGCTCTTTCACACGCTCCATTTTATCCATGGATGCATATCCTTGTACAAGTTGGATTTGATTCATCCAGTCATGACGCTTATGCCTTAAGATATGAAGGATTTCTTTGATTTCCACAACAACCAGCTCCCCTTAGCTTGCCATACTAAGAAAAGTATAGCAAAATTGGCGGGAAACTGAAATGAGTGTTAAATAAATAAGCCGCGCATATGCAATAGCATAGCGCGGCTTACATTTTTGTATGACAATCATACGTAAAATATTACGCTTCCTGAGCTACAGGATAAACGCTAACTTTTTTACGGTTACGACCATAACGTTCGAACTTAACAACACCATCTACTTTAGCAAACAAAGTGTCGTCTCCTCCGCGTCCAACGTTCTCGCCAGGATACACTTTAGTACCGCGTTGACGATAAAGGATAGATCCGCCTGTTACAGATTGACCGTCGGCACGCTTAGCTCCAAGACGCTTAGACTCAGAATCACGGCCGTTCTTCGTACTACTTACACCTTTTTTAGAGGCAAAAAATTGAAGATCTAGACGTAGCATGTGTCCCACCTCCTTACATGTTCGTAATTTTTATATATTCATGATATTCATTTTCGATGGATTGTAATGAAACCAGCATTCCTTCAAGAAGCAATTGGGCTTTTGTTAAAGCTTCTTGCTCTATTTGAAGCGGAAGTTTGACTTGCAAATATCCACCTTCACCGCCTTGAGTAATGTCAGGTTCAATATCACAAAGGCTTATGATGGCATTCACGGCTCCGAATGAAACCGCTGAAACCGCAGCACACACTAAGTCATGACCATAAGGTCCACTTTCAGCATGTCCTGAAATTTCAAATCCACTCAAATGACCTTGTGAGCGATACATCGATACGTTAATCATCGTCTCGCTTACGCCTTGATGCTTTCAACAACAAGCTTCGTATACGGTTGACGGTGACCTTGTTTACGTTTGTAGTTCTTTTTCGGCTTGTATTTGAAAACAGTCAGCTTCTTCTGACGACCTTGTTTTTCAACTTTAGCCGTAACGGAAGCACCGTCTACGAATGGAGCACCAACTTTAGTGTCATCGCCGCCTACGAAAAGAACTTTATCAAAAGTTACTGTTTCGCCAGCTTCTACGTTTACTTTCTCTACGTAGATCTCCTGACCTTCTTGAACTTTAATTTGCTTACCACCAGTTTCAATAATTGCGTACATACTTGCACCTCCTCAATTTACTCAGACTCGCCATCCAGGTACCGTGTCCGGTTTAGTAAACCTGTTCTGTGCGGTTGTAGCATGGAGTGCTACTTGAATAACATAATGATGTTACCACAGATCAAAACAGTTTGTCAACATTATACCCGCGACTCTGCGCCGCTTCTCGTACAATGTCAAGCGACCCTTCAAGCTCAATTTGCCAGCCAGTTAGATTATCATTCTGCCTAACAAACAGCTCCTGTGGAATTTTACTAGAAATCGGCTCTGAAAGCAATTGTTTTTTTATGTTATATAGTTCAGAACTGACTGTTAAGAGAACGGCTTCCTGATGATCCTGACTCATTAAATAACGCTCTAAACGATACCAAAGGGTAGAAAGGTTGTATTCTGCCTCCGGTAGTTTAAGCATCTGAGCATGTAAACTTGGCAGCTGCCTAGTACGAGTCATTTCAACTAAGCCTAGTTTTGTCATTCCATGTACTTTAGAAGCAATGGGGTCCTTCTTTATTTCTTGTCGTAACCATTGGACGAGCTCTTCATTATGCGCTGAGCTTTTCATGGAAATAAAATCGATCAGGATCATGCCTGATTCATTACGCAGTCTAACTTGCTTAGCGATTTCTGTGGCCGCACGTTTATTGATTTTAAGGGTATCGCCATTGGACAAGCTTCGGTCCATAAATCGATGACTGTTCACGTCCACTACCGTCATCGCTTCGGTCTTATCAAAAACGAGTTGAACTCCTTTATCCGTTGTAATCGTTCGCTTCGTTAATCGATCCTGAAGCTCATTAATTGAATGATTCGTGTACTGTTCCAGGTTCTTCATCCATTTAATTTTATTTTCCAGGAAGGGGAAACGTTTTTTCAACAACTGGCTATCCTCGCTCTGATCAACAACAACCTCATGACTATCACACGCATATTTACGTAATAGTTGATTAAGAAGAACATCATCCATCCAAATTAGCCCAGGCTTTTTACGATCGATAAATGACGTCCATTCGTCTTTTAACCTTTTCAGTTCTCCTTTAATCAAAGAAATGTCTGCCTCCGCTGCATTTGTACGCAAGATCGCCCCTTCCCCATCTTCGAGCAAGTTACTTACTTGTTCCTTTAAGTGAGCTGCTTGCTGCTTTTCTATCTTTCTGGATACGGACACTTTCTTGCCAAACGGTTGGTAAATAGTGAACAAACCAGGCAGTGTAAGATCAGCCGTTACTTGAGCGCCTTTGTTACCTGTTGGTTCCTTGGTCACTTGAACGTAGAGGCTTTGACCTTCGGTGATCGACTTCTCTATCGTTTTTCTGCCCCAAGGAATTAACTCTTTCTTTAAAAAAGCGTGTTTTGCTTCCCCAATATCAACAAATGCAGCCTGCATGCCTTTGTGAATCGTTTTAACTGTACCTTTAAAAATAGAACCCGAAAGCTGAAAGGCTTGCGGGCGTGTCGCAACGTATTCAATTAATTGACCATTGTCAATAACGAGCCCGACCTTTTCGCTAGTTTTTGTATGTATAGCTATTGTTCTCACTAGTAAGCCATCCTCTTCACCTCGGAAAGTTAGCAATGTCTTCCAAACAAAGCTTAGCTTGCTTTTTCCTTAAAAAATAATAGAGACATTCCTGTTCATCTACTATATATAAACCTTCGTTTTGTTTCAACACATAATAATGATGACGGTTGGCTCTTATGTTTTTAATAACGGCATAGATCGTCGTTTTTGGGTGAACGGTTAAATATCTAACTTTCATTTTAGAAACGTCACGTTCTAAGCAATGTACGATATAGCGCATAAACACGTACATTTGACGTTTCCACTCTAACACATTTTCCAAAAGTAAAAACCCTGCAAGTAATGTTCCAGCTAACGTCATTCTATCGACTGTCATCAACCATGTGAGACAGAGAAATAAGCTGGTCATCGAGATAAAGAGCGAGAGCCTTAAGCTTTGCTTAAAGCTCATACGCTGACATAATGCGTAAAATAATATCTTTCCTCCATCTAACGGCCATACAGGTAAAAGATTAAGCAGCAAGATAATGCTGTTGTAAGTAAAGGCGACGGAAAGCAATGGGTGCGGGCCAATCGTCACCGTAAGTACTTGAAGAAATAGAAATATCCAGACATGCTGAAGTGGTCCTGCTAATGTCACATTCACCTGTTCCTTCACGGGCCGAGTCGTGTGCTCTTCACTGACTACCTTTCCACCAAGAAGCCAAAACTCAATATGAGAAACTCGCCAACCATAAACTCGGGCCGTGACATAATGTCCGATTTCATGGATAGCCACAATGCTAAAAAGAATGATAAATTCATAAATAGCTCCTGTAAACATTGCGGATAAAGCTAGCAGAAAGAAAAGTGGATGTACATGAATCGATTGATTGATTCTAAGAGCCTTCATCGACTTTTATCACTTCAATCGGGTCTAAGTATTGCTTGTCTTTTTCAACGGCAAAGAAAAATTCATTTTCTTCTTTATTATCAAGTGTGCCAATTGTTTCCTGGGAAGGGATGTGTTCATATAAATGCACATCAATGGTCGATAGATAACCATAAGTCGTGTTTGTATCATCTTCGTGTTGGATAATAATCGTCTTATCAGTTTCTGGATCATTTCCAGCGAAAATAACCGTTCCCCCTTTTACCGCTTTCACTTGTTCTCCTTGTTCTGTACTCATTATGACCCCGCGTCCATGATGTTCAAAGGGCTGGGTGACTACCCCATTTACAGGCAATGCTATCTCTTCAGCACTCTCACCATTTTTAGGTTCTACTAGCTGCAAAGCTCCTCCAAAACGTTCACTATACCAGGCCGTTACTTTAGCAAATGGAAATTCTTCCTGCAACTGAGACGATACCCATTCTCTAGGCTTTTCAGCAATAGCTACAGACGACTGTTCACTAACTAAAACAGCCACAAAAAATAGAATAGATGCTAAAGCTTGTACACGAATAACAGATGACGTTTTCTTAGAATTGCTTTTTAATTTTTCAGTTACTACAAGTGGAGGGTATCCATGCATTTCTTCATCTTGAGGAGCAGAAAATACGGGGCTTTTCTTCCGGTGATCAGAATGAACTACTTTCTTCCGTTTTCGATCTGCAATATTTTTTCTCACATTATGAATGTTCTTCCTCAATTTAAACCCCTTCTCTCTTCAACCGTTTTTACTAATCTATGGCGAGAGAGTACAGAATATGATTAGGTTTAGGGGAGATTAAAAAAGACAAAAAAACTGCGAACAAAGTTCGCAGTATGGCTAAGCACGCATTCCGAAAAACTTTTTCACTTTTGCTAACAGCCCCGGGTCTTCTTCCAAGTTTAATAGAGGAACCGATTCTCCTAAGATTCTTCTAGCTATATTACGGTAGGCGAGCGAAGCTTTTGTATCCGGTGTAAAAGCCACTGGCTCCCCACTATTAGACCCTTTGATTACAGCATCGTCATCAACGACGATCCCTAATAAATCGATCGCTAAAATGTTCACGATTTCATCGACATCCATCATTTCTCCTGATTTCATCATATGATTTCTAATTCGGTTAATCACTAATTTAGGAGGCTCGAGATCTTCTTGTTCTAATAAGCCGATAATACGGTCGGCATCTCTAACACTAGACTTCTCAGGAGTTGTAACGACTACAGCCTTGTCTGCACCAGCGACTGCGTTTTTATACCCTTGTTCTATACCCGCCGGGCAGTCGATCACCACATAATCGTACTCTTTTTTAAGCTCATCAATAATTTGCTTTACAGCTTCAGGTGTAACTGAAGTTTTGTCCGAAGTTTGGGCAGCAGGCAATAAGTGGAGACAATCAAATCGTTTATCTGTAATGAGCGCCTGTTTGGTTTTACAGCGTTCTTCTACAACATCCACGATGTCATAAATTATCCGGTTCTCAAGCCCCATAACTACATCTAGATTGCGTAGTCCTATATCCGTATCCACGAGACACACCTTTTTATTTTGTAACGCTAAAGCTGTACCTAAATTCGCTGTTGTGGTCGTTTTGCCTACGCCACCTTTTCCAGATGTAATAACGATGGCTTCACCCATTAAGCATTCTCCTTTCAAAGCTCACTAAATCAGGCTTCTGTTTCAGGACGTCCTGAAGGGGAGCAATCCGAATAGCCTCATTCTGTTTATCTACGAACCCGCATTCAATATATAGACCATCCGAATCTTGATCAGGGGCTCTTGAAATTTGATCCGCAATTCTCAGCTGATTAGGCTTCATATAAGAGGCCGCAATCACAGCTTCTTCATTGCCCTGAGAGCCGGCATGAGCGATCCCTCGTAAATGACCTAATATGAAGATGTTTCCAGAAGCAACAGCCTTTCCCCCTGGATTTATATCACCCAATAATAGCAAATCACCCTTTACTTCAATCACTTGTCCAGAGCGAATCGTTTTTGTCATTGGAGTAATTTCTGTATTTTCTTTCCATGATAATGCTTCATCTTTCGTTATAACATTAGATTCGATTTGATCCACAACCAACTTTTGCTTCTCTCTTACAATCTTTCTTAACGTTTCTTGCTGCTCATTGGTTAAAAATCGATTACCTAATTGAATGGTAACTCGAATCATCGGTTGATTGTCATCAATTCCATTAACAGAAAGCTTCTCTTCTAACTCTTGTAATATAGAATCATAGGAACATTGATCATTTAACTGAAGAGTCAGACCATCTCTTGTCCCTTTTATAGTCACCATTTGACTATTAGCCGACATAGGGCTTCACCTCAAACTCTGCACATTTATACATTATTACGCGATTACGCGCTTTGCCAGCGATCTGACCATTGTTCTACTCGGTTTTTCAACAGAGGATATAGCAATAAGAAAAAGATAGCATTCGCTAAAACAGTAGAGAGAAGCCGTAAGGATATATAATCTCCCCAAGCCATATCTGTAACTTGTACAAACGAGTAAATCACATATAAAATCGCATCTGCTAAAGCTACGCCGAAAATGGCCAACAGCAAGGAAGCGGTAAAATTAGCATGAAACCACTTCTTAAGACCATGAGTAATATAAGCTACACTGGCGTACGTTACCATGTAAACACCTAATACCCCTGTATATACCACATCAATAAGTAGTCCGAATACAAGGCCGTACCACACGCAGTGATATGTCTCATCTTTATCAAAGAATATAGCAATTAGCATAATTAAACATAAAACCCAGTGAGGAGTGACTAGCAGCTCTGAATATACAATTCTAGCTGGTAAGAGGCTCATTGCCATCCCTTGCAGAACAAGCAGTATGACGAGGAATATGGAGATCCAAAACCTAATCATTGGTCATCGCCTTCTTCTTGCTCTTCTTCACTAACGGGCTGCATATCTCGATCAACTACCATCACATGACTAATGTCAAACAAATCCGCAAAGGGTTCAACATAAGCTGTCTTCGTTAATCCTGAACGATCATTTTGTACTTCGTCGACAGTACCAATACGTAAATCACTCGGGAACACCCCGCCAAGACCTGTAGACATCACCACATCGCCTTCTTCCAACTCCTCATCTAGATTAATCCCTTCAAGCAGCAATCTGCCGCTTTCACTATCATAGCCTTCAATTAAGCCAAATGCGTTGTCTTCATCTTCTCTTACTACCCAGGAAGAAATTTTATTGGATTCATCAAAACCACTCAGAAGCTGGACATTGGAGTGGAAAGCTCCAGCAGATTGTATTTTACCTACCATACCTTCGCTTGTAATGACCGCCATGTCTTTCTCTACACCATGCTCTTCTCCTTTATTGATCGTCATTTGTTCAAACCAACGATCGGAACTGCGAGCAATGACAGTTCCTTGAATAGGTGTATAGTCACGCATTGATTCTGTTTTTTCTAATGTAGCTCTTAAATCACGGTTGTCCTTGTTTAATTGCTGATTCTCTTGAATAAGTCCCTTGTATTCGTCTAATCGAGTTTTCAATACTTCATTTTGTTCATATACATTCAACATGTTCTGTATATTTTGATAAGCATTATCCACGAGTTGGACAGGTGAATGAAAGACGGTTTGCACCCACCCTACAGAATCTTGAAGAAACTTCTCTGGTACGGATAACTCACTGCGGTCCCTCGTAGAATAACCAATGAGGGTTACTAAAATAATAAATCCAATTAATACGGTCATAAGTCTTTTTCTTCGAAACAATGAGGGCATACAAAAGACTCCTTAATCCGTTTTCGGTCGGGTGGCAACATTAGGTTGAGACTTGAAGTGTTGAATGTATTCGAGTGATTTCCCAGTCCCAATAGCTACACAATCAAGAGGTTCATCCGCAATGAATACCGGCATGTTCGTTTCTTCACTTATAACACGATCAAGATTTTTCAAAAGTGCTCCACCGCCTGTAAGCACTATTCCTCGTTCCATAATATCCGCCGCAAGTTCTGGAGGTGTCTTCTCCAATGTATTTTTGACCGTCTCTACAATAGAATCGACGGTATCTTTTAACGCTCGAACTATTTCATCCGCATGGATTTCAATTGTTTTTGGAAGTCCACTAAGCAGATCACGACCGCGAATTTCCATCGTTTGATTCACGTCTGCTTTTCCAGCACCGCCGACTTCGAATTTAATCTCTTCAGCTGTGCGCTCACCAATCATCAAGTTATATTGTTTGCGCACGTGTTGAATGATCGCGTCATCCATCTCGTCACCTGCCACTCGAATCGATTGACTAGTAACGATCCCACCTAGTGAAATAATCGCTACTTCAGTTGTTCCTCCACCGACATCAACAACCATGCTTCCTGTCGGCTCCCATACAGGTAAGCCAGCTCCAATGGCTGCTGCAAAAGGTTCCGCTATCGGAAATGCTTCTTTTGCCCCTGCTTGCTTAGTTGCATCAATGACAGCTCTCTCCTCGACCATCGTAATGCCTGAAGGTACACACACCATAACATTAGGCTTGCTTGCAAAAGATGAACGATTGCGTAATGCCTGCTTAATGTAATATTTCATCATTTGGGCCGTCGTGTCATAGTCTGCGATGACCCCATCTTTCATAGGACGAATAACAGATATGTAGTTCGGGGTACGTCCAATCATGTTTCTTGCATCATTTCCAACTGCTTCAATATCGCCTGTTTGGATGTTTTTTGCTACAACAGAAGGCTCTCTTAGAATAACTCCTTTATTTCTTAAAAAGACTAGTGTATTTGCGGTTCCTAAATCAATACCTAAATCTTGCGAAAAACCAAATAAACCCAATAATATCTTCCTTTCTCCTACACATTCATGTTGAATTCAATAATCAATATATCATGAGAAGAAGCGCCATATTATAAGATAATCCTTATAAATGGCGCTTAATTTTTTTCATCTATTCAATTATACGAAAAATAATAAAAAATAGATAGTGTTATAGATATCCTTTTTCTTTGAGAGAAATGAATTTCCGGTCACCAATAACTAAGTGATCGAGCAATTCAATCCCTATCATTTTCCCGCACTCATTTAACCTGCGCGTAACTTGAATATCTTCTTGCGATGGAGATGGGTCCCCTGAGGGATGGTTATGGGCACAGATAATCGAAGCGGCGGAACGTTTCACCGCTTCCTTGAAAACTTCGCGAGGGTGTACAATCGATGCATTCAGACTGCCGATAAATACAGTTTGCCGGTGGAGCACTTGATTCTTTGTATTTAGGAAAAGGCAGACGAAGTGTTCTTGCTTTAAATCTCTCATTTCTTCCATTACAAAATCTGCTCCGTCCTCAGGACTTCGAATGACATACCTTTCGACAGGTTTCATTTGCTGCAGTCTTCTTCCAAATTCAATAGCTGAAAGCAATAAAACAGCCTTGGCGGAACCTATTCCTTTAATCGCCGTCAATTCCTCAATCGTAGCATCTTTTAATAACATAATTCCTTCAAAATGAATAAGAATACGCTGAGCCAGCGACGTAACTGATTCTTTTTTTGACCCGCTTCCTAGAAGAATTGCTAACAGTTCCTGATTGGATAGGTGGTGCGCGCCATGTTTCACTAAACGCTCTCTAGGCCGATCTTCTTTTGGGACGTCTCGAATCATTATACTCGTTGAAGACATTGCTAGTTCGCTTCCTTTCCGTCAAATTCCTCAACCAATTCATTGAGGTATTAACAGTTTATTAAAAATCTGGTATTTCAGAGAGCATAGATTATTTAATAATAGAAGCAGTTATTTAGAGAATAAAGCATTTCTTTATAGAAAATCTTTTGGTTTTACTCCCTGTCATTCCTATATAAAAACAAAAATAGTCAGTTTTTCAAAGATTCTAGTGACTGAGCTATATTTAGCCAGCTTACCCCATTGTCCGTTTCGCTCACCCACGCTTGAAGAGCTTTTTCAAATTGCTCATTACCAGCACCTGAATCTTCCCATGCACTTAATAACTGTTCCCGCTCTTCAATCGGCACAGTGTGTAACGTATGATTCTGAATATGAGAAAGCAAGTTCTCTATAGTAGAAAGCAGCGATTCAGGTATTTCTAATTGTCCTCCGGCTACTTCCCACGATTTTAGGTATGTAGGAATGTCTAGTTCTGCTAACTCGTCAGCTACCTGAGCAATATTTGTTTCCGCATCTTCGCTTCCTGATAATAAGAAATATTGCTCGTCCTTCTTCCATATCATCGATGGGACCGATTGTTCTTCTAGCTTTCCTTGCCATTCTTCCGCTGTCTCTTCATTCGTGAAAACTCCGCTCTGCACTACTTCTGATTTAAGGCTTGGCAAATCTACCTGTACTGTTTCGGCAGATGTACTTTGGACTTGTCCTCCTGACACACTTTCTACAGGTGGAGATGTCTCATCTGTTACCGATACAAATAATTTTAATAAAATAAAGCCAAGTGCAAAGCTTACGATTATAGCTGTCATCACCGATAAACTGACGTGTTTCAAAGAATAAGGAGATAACCTCTTACGGAAAGAAGGGATTTTATATACTTTAGAGTATGAGCCGAGCTCGTCAGACTGTTGTAATTCTTTCACATCCGCAGCAGCTTGTTCCTTTTTTGCTTGTACTATTTCCTGCTGAGTCTCTTTATCTTTATTGTAGGAAATAATTATTTTATTATTTTTTTCAGCCAATGGTCGTTTCCCCTCCTTTATCTTTTATACAACGTACCACAGCTCATAGGAAAAGGACGTTGAAATTTGTCAGTAGCAATTCGACAATAATTCCACACAAAAAAAGACTTGACTCACAAGTCTTTTCTTGAATTATCTTCAAAATACAAAATTTGTATGCTTCTTGCCCAAAATTATAAGATGGCTGCTCGGCCTCTAATTCTTCGAGTTTTAACCATTTGCACATAAAACTGAACCCGTCAGCAATCATCATTCGACCATGATTAGACAAAACGTCGAGAAATGCAGCAAAGTTATGAATTCACTGCGATAGGAGGGATATCCTTTAAGGTAAAATAAATTATAAAGCGCTTAAAAGAAACGATTGAGATACCAATCTATAAGATCGGACCCATAAAAAATGGCAACTGCTCCTCCCGCTGCAATGTAAGGGCCAAATGGTACAGGATTATCCCGGGAAATAACTTTAAAAAAGATCAAGGTTAAATTAACAATGGCTCCAATAAAGGTTGCGAGAAAGAAGGTTAGTAAAAGCAGTTTTGTTCCTAATGCTAATCCTATAACTGCAAATAGCTTCATATCTCCTCCTCCCATCCCCCCTCGGCTGATCACTATAATAACCGCTGTTCCAATAAGACCAGTCAGTGCTCCTACTACTGATCCCCACCACGGAACAGTTGGATAAACGAAGCGATAAATAACGAATAAGACGGTGAAGAAAAGCAATACCTTGTCAGGGATTACCATATACCGTAAATCACTTACTATAATAATGTGGAACATGGACAATAACAATAAAGCGAGGATGAGAGAAGGTTGAAATCCGAATACCCAGTAACTATAAGAAAAGCTTAAGCCACTGAATAGTTCCATAAGAGGATAAAGAGGTGAAATTTTTTGCTGGCAATGAAGGCAACGTCCTTTTTGAAGAATATAAGAGAAGATCGGGATAAGCTCGTACCAACGTAATGATTGATGACAATTTGGACAATAAGACCGTTCTTGTTTAAAAAGCTCCCCTTTTGGAACTCTAAGACCTACAACGTTATAAAATGAGCCAAGAATCAAACCGATTAATAATAAATAAAATGTTAGAAATAGTGTCATGTTTCGCTCCTCATTTTGTATAGAGGAAAATCACCCGATCAAGAGTGTCTTTCCTGAAAGGATTTATTCAGCATTTTCTAATTCGTGAGGGATACATAAGCCCCCAAGTAAAGGCACTTCCGCAGAAGATGAAACGTTTTAATTGTGTCTGGAAAATTATCTTAAAGATCGTTAGTATTCAATCCATATACTCCCCTTCTATGGAAAGGACAGCTGAATGCGATTATTCAGCTGTCTGCTTTATTTTTTCATAACTCGCGACACGATTTCTCCCTCTTTGCTTCGCACCAACGTACATCGCGCGATCGGCGTGACGCGTTAATTCTAATAAGTCCTCGCAATTCTCAGGATAAGAAGCAACCCCAATGCTAGCAGAAATAAAGACTTCAACAGGTTCCTCAATATGTAAGATGTGATCGTGAATGATAAAAGGAGAACTTGTAATCATTTCTTTCATTTCTTCTGCTGCCTTCAAGGCTTCAGAGCTCGGGTAATCGGGAAGCAAGATAACAAACTCTTCGCCTCCATAACGTGCAACTACACCACTAGGACCTATTATAGCTTCTAGACGATTAGCTAACTCGCAAAGAATTTCATTCCCTGCTTCATGGCCGTAATCATCGTTCACGAGTTTAAAATGATCGATATCTAATAGAATCTGGGAAACAGGACGATGTTTTTCTTCCCTTCTCCACTCTTCTGCAATCATTTGTAAATAGTTTTCAAAGTAACGGTAATTGTATAAAGAAGTTAACGGACAGCGTTCACTTTCAGTCTTTGTTTTTTCATAATGTCGTGCATTTTCAATAGCTACAGCTAAATAACTCCCGAGGATATTTAATATCATGTACTGATACTTAAAAAAAGCACGAGGCTGGGTCGAATACATGGTGATAATACCGACGGTTTTGTTTTGACGGGTAATAGGAATGGACATGACGCTTTCTACATTCTCCGGTGTATAAATATTCTCTAACTGCTTCCATTTTTTCCTCGTATGATAATGCTTTCCTTTTCCCTGTTTCAAGGTATCAACGCTTATGCTCTTCCCTTCCACTAAATCAAGTTCAGGAAGTTGTACATTCTCAATTCGATCAAAAAAGCGTACTAAAGTCATTGTATTGTCAGATTTCACATCGAATATGTATAAATAGTCTAATGGGAGTAAAGATGTGACTCTTTCTACAAAGACATCCAGGACTTCCTTCACCCCCAGTTTTCCGGTAAGTTCATGACCTATGTCCCCTGTTTTTTGAAGGTATTGATTGACTTGGCTCGTTTTATGAAATTGTCTTAACATAATGGAGATGAGTAAAAACGGGAATCCAATTAAGTAAATGGCAGAAGGGCCGATTTCTGTATAAACGAAATACAGCATTAACCCTACAGGGGCAACTAGAGCAGTAGTAAGAAGCTCCCACTTAACACCTTGGTCGACCCACTTTACTTTTCTTCTATACAGATACCGTCCAATCAACTTAAGTGAAACCTGATTAATAACAATCTGTGTAAGAGCATAAGCCATAACAGGAACAGCATCCGCTCCTGATTGAAGTGCATTTTCTCCATGACTTCCGCCAAGGGAGTAAAACACTCCTGCTGTAATAAGAGAGATAATAAGAAACATGAGCATGTTCAAAGGAATGCGAATGAAATTTGTCTTTCCCACTCTTAGCTTGATCATTAGAAAAATGAGAGATACTTGAATAACAAGTATCTCAACGAGTAGTCCAAAAAATAAAAAAGCTGCAAAGCTGACTCCATTCGTTAGAAAGACAGGATGGTCGCCCATTAATAATGGAAATATGGCAACAATAGAGGCTAGAATCATAAATCCTATGATATCTATCTTATAGTCAAAAATAGGGAAGGAAGTATTTGCGAAAACCATATACAAAGTAAGCGGCCACACAGCCACCCAAATTCCATATATGGTGAGCTTCTTTTTCAAGGATATCAATAGAGCTTCACTCCTTCTCTTTCAATCGAATTAGAAATTTCAAACAATTACAATAATAACACAACCGTCCTTTCTATTCAAAATATTTCCTAATATCGGAAATGAAGTAAAGTGAACCAGAAATAACTAGGACATCCTCCTCAGTTAGTTTATCCATAATTTGTTGTAATGCTTCTTCTTGTTTCTCTGCCACGTAACTAGTATTGATCGAAGATATCTCTGCTATATCCCTTGCTTTCATAGCTTTTGGAAATTGGAAATTTGTAAACCAAGCTTCTTTAACAATGGGTTTTAATTGATTTAACATCTGTTCAATCGGTTTATCTTGGACGGCTGCATAAAGAAGGTATATCGACCTATCAGGAAAGTGAGCCTTTAATGTTTGAACTAATGCTTCTGTGCCTTCTTGATTGTGAGCACCATCTAATATAACGGCTGGATTTTTTTGAACGATCTCAAACCTTGCAGGCCAAGTTGTGGATTGAATGGCATCGGCATAAAAATCTTGCTGGACTAAATAGCCGAGTTTTCTCAACTGTTCCATCGCCCCCAATGCTAGCCCAGCATTGTATATTTGATGTACTCCCTTCATTCCAGTAACCATTAACGGTGAAGAATAGTCGTCGATCCTAAAGTAAAAAGATTCTCCGTCTGATGTATGGGCTACGTGCTTGAGAAAGAAGTCTTTTCCTTCTACTGAAAGAGGAGCTCCTTGCTTAGCAGCCTCTTCTGTAATCACTTGTAAAGCATCTTCTTGTTTTACACAAGTAAACACAGGACGATCTTTCTTAATGATGCCAGCTTTTTGATACGCAATTTCTTTATAGGTCTCACCTAATATTGCCGTGTGATCTTTTCCGATATTCGTGATGATTGAGAGAATAGGGTGAATAATGTTTGTTGAATCATATCTTCCTCCCAGACCTGTTTCAAAAAGGGCAAAGTCTACACCTTTTTGTTTGAAAAAAAGTACGGCCATGATTGTAATAACTTCAAACTCAGTGGGCTCCCCTATTTTTGATTCACGGAGCTCATCAACTAAAGGTTTAACCAACTCTACTAAATCAATGAGTTCGTAGTCTGATATAGGCAGCCCATTAATACTCATTCTCTCATTAAAGCGTATGATATATGGAGATGTGAACGTACCCACTGTGTAACCTTGAGCTTCCAAGAGATTTCTTAAAAAGGAAACAGTGGAGCCTTTACCGTTCGTCCCTGCTACATGAATAGCATTTAAACTTTTTTCAGGGTTTTGCAGCCTTTCTAACATCCATTCCATGCGAACTAAACCAGGTTTTACTTTGAATTTTTCTCTTGTATGTATCCAGTGTAATGCTTCACCGTACTTCATTTTATTTAACTCCTCATTTCATAAAAGAGGAGAGTATTCTACTTAGAATACCCTCCATCTCCATTTTAAGCTTTTAACTCTTTCATACGTGCTTCGACCTTCGCACGCTTATCTAAATAATCATTTTCTTTCTTACGTTCCTCTTCAACGACATGTTCAGGAGCTTTACGTACAAAGCCTTCGTTAGATAATTTTTTCTGAACTCGATTGACTTCCTTATCCCACTTTTCCCATTCTTTTTCTAAACGCTTGATTTCGTCATCGATGTTAATGAGTCCAGCAAGTGGCAGATACAATTCAGCACCGGTTACAACAGCAGACATCGCTTTTTCAGGGGCCTGAAGATCCGTGCCGATGGCTAATTCGCTAGGATTACAGAAACGCTCTAGATAACTGCGATTTTTCTCAAGCTCAGCTACGATTTTATCATCCTTTGCTTGTATCATAAGCTGGATCTCTTTAGACATTGGGGTGTCTACTTCTGCTCGAATGTTTCGAACCGAACGAATAATAGAGACAAGACGTTCCATTTCCTCAACAGCTTGCTCGTTGTGGAAATCATCATTTACTTTTGGCCATGATGCCTGAGTAATAGACTCCCCTTCATGAGGTAAATGCTGCCAAATTTCTTCAGTGATAAATGGCATGAATGGATGAAGCATTCTCATCGTCTGATCCAAAACGTAGGCCAAGATTGATCGAGTAGTATGAATTCTTTGTTCGTCTTCTCCGTATAGAGGTAGTTTTGCCATTTCAATATACCAGTCACAAAACTCATCCCAAATGAAGTTATATAAATGGCGGCCAGCTTCTCCAAATTCATAACGATCGATATTTTTCGTCACTTGCTCTATGGTTTGATTCAAACGAGTTAATATCCACTCATCAGCAACTGATTTGTCACCAGTTAAATCAATGTCTTCATACTTAATGTCTCCCATGTTCATAAGAGCAAAGCGTGAAGCATTCCAAATCTTATTCGCAAAGTTCCAAGTAGACTCAACTTTTTCCCATTGGAAACGTAAGTCTTGACCTGGTGAAGATCCAGTTGATAGGAAATAACGAAGGGAATCGGCACCGTACTTCTCAATGACGTCCATAGGGTCAACGCCATTTCCTAATGATTTACTCATCTTTCTTCCCTCTGCATCCCTTACAAGTCCGTGAATCAATACATCCTCGAAAGGACGACGTTCCGTAAACTCAATGGATTGGAAAATCATTCGACTTACCCAGAAAAAAATAATGTCATATCCTGTTACGAGTACATTGGTAGGAAAATAACGCTGAAAATCTTCATTGGATTCATCGGGCCAGCCCATCGTTGAAAAAGGCCATAACGCAGAGGAGAACCACGTATCTAGTACATCCTCATCCTGTTCCCAATTTTCTTCATCTTCAGGAGCTTCTTTACCTACATAAATTTCACCTGTTTCTTTATGATACCATGCAGGAATACGGTGGCCCCACCAAAGCTGACGAGAGATACACCAGTCACGAATATTTTCCATCCAGTTTAAATACGTTTTCTCAAATCGATCAGGTACGAAGTTCACCTTATCATCTGAAGATTGCAGGTCAACTGCTTGCTTGGCCAAAGGTGCCATATTAACAAACCATTGAGTGGATAAATAAGGCTCTACTACTGCTCCACTGCGCTCAGAATGTCCGACAGAATGAACATGCTCTTCAATTTCAAATAGAACATTGCTTTCCTGAAGATCTGCTACAATTTGCTTCCTGCACTCGAAGCGGTCCATTCCTTTATATTTACCTGCATTCTCGTTCATCGAGCCATCTTCATTCATTACGAGAACACGTTCCAGGTCATGACGGTTTCCGATTTCAAAGTCGTTTGGATCATGAGCAGGTGTGATTTTTACTGCACCAGAACCAAAATCCATATCGACATAATCGTCTGCAACAATTTCAATTTCACGGCCAATAATAGGTAAGATGGCTTTCTTGCCAATCAAATGCTTATATCGTTCATCGTTAGGATGAACAGCCACAGCTGTATCCCCAAGCATTGTCTCTGGACGAGTCGTTGCAACTTCGATAGAACCTTCTTCGTCTTTAAGAGGATAACGCATGTGATAAAAGGCACCTTGCACATCTTTGTATTCAACCTCAATATCAGAAAGTGCCGTTTTTGTAGAAGGATCCCAGTTGATAATGTATTCTCCACGGTAAATAAGATCACGTTCGTATAATTTAACGAAAACCTCTTTTACCGCCTCAGATAACCCTTTATCCAACGTAAATCGTTCACGCGAATAGTCTAATCCTAGACCAAGTTTTTCCCATTGAGTGCGGATAAACTGAGCATACTCTTTTTTCCATTCCCAAGATTTCTCTAAAAACGCTTCACGACCTAGATCATAGCGTGACGTTCCTTGTTCCTTTAATTTAGCTTCTACTTTAGCCTGAGTAGCAATTCCTGCATGATCCATCCCCGGCAGCCAAAGCACGTCATAGCCTTGCATACGCTTTACACGAGTTAAAATATCCTGCAGCGTTGTATCCCAAGCATGACCCAAGTGCAATTTTCCAGTTACGTTTGGAGGCGGGATTACAACCGTATATGGCTCTTTCTCCTTATCTCCTGTTGCTTCAAAAAACTTTCCATCTACCCAATATTGATAACGATCTTGCTCGACAGCTGAAGGATCATATTTTGTCGGCATTGATAGTTCTTTATGTTCCATTAATTATCCTCCTTCATTTCTGTTAAAAAATAAAAAAACCCTCTTCATCCTAGAAAGGACGAAAAGGATTACTTTTCCGTGGTACCACCTTTATTTGCAAAAAATTATTTGCACACTCATAACAGATAACGGCTTCTAACCGGCTTCTTTTACTATGTGTTCAAAGAAGCTGCATCCCGGGCGACATTCCATAAATCCAAATCCTAGAAGACTCTCACCAGCTGTCTCCCTCTCTGAAGGCTCGATTAATGTACTCTTCCCAATCACGGCATTTCACATATAGTCATTAATATTCATATTGTATATAGAATGTATGTATGAAGTCAACTATTTCTAAAAATAAAATGAAAGGAGGGAAAATAATGAGCCGCATGTATCGTTATCGTCTCCCCCCATGGTGCCGCCACTGGTTATATGTGATTGAAAAAGCAACAATGCCAATATGTGTGTATCAGCTGATCCGTACTTTAATATTCCCCACTACTATAGACGTATTTTTACTTGGATTATGCATCGGTCTGCACTTAGCTTTCCGTTTTAAATGGATTTAATTCGGGATATAAACAATTTGACCTGGTGCTACTTCTTCTTCAACTTGATTCACCTTTTCTAATTGCTTAACGGGTACTTCATAGCGTTCAGCAATCATCTCAATCGTTTCGTCTTCCTGCACAATATACATTTTCATTTGTGAGTACGTTTCATCTCTGTTTGGAAATAGGTGCTGAAAAATTTGCTTGAATCCGTTAACGGATGGAGAGGGTTCATCTTGCTCAACTTCTGCTGACTCCACCTCTTCGTAAGGTTCAGCACCTTCTTCTTGATCTGTAAATTCTTGTTCGTTTTCCTCTACTTCTTCTGCCATTTGAGGTTTGAAAAAATCGGAAAATGATTGAGTGTGTTCCTTTCGACCGCTTTCTTCTTGATCTACATTGTCTTCTTCCCTAAACTCCTCTCCTGCAGTAGCTTCCTGTTCTTCATCTTTATATTGAACTGGCCCTATGGTAATAACATTATGTTCTTCTTCTAAAGGATCAGTACTTCGCTCTTGAAGAATGCCATTCATGCTCAACTGAGCGTGAAGTGTTAAATTATTTGGCTCAGGAAGTTCGTAATCAAAGGTCTCAATATCAATCACAACTTCTTCTAGATTCGCCACGCGATCTTTTGAGACGGTGATTTCCACTGGGAAAGAATGGGTGAATTCAGATACACCTTCTTCTTCTCCATCGTCCACTTCTAATACTCGCCCAACTGGAGGCGTATCTGCATTCCTATAAGGCTCAATTTTTTCATTAGCCATATATTCTCCAAATAACTCTACTGTTCCATGGAGCCTCACCTCATCACCTAAATCAGCAATCGATACATTTGGTTCAAGTGAAATGCCAATTAATTCACTGACGCCCTGTCCTTCCTTAAACCAGAGTGATTCATCTAAATAAAAAGAAAACTCCTGATTATTCTGCATAACAATGTCCCCTCCCTAGTTAATCAACAAAGTCAACTATTACCACTCTATGCATCAGCTTTGATGATATACATACGAAGGAGAAGATTTCATAGAAAAAGATAAGGGTGAGCGTAGCTTCGCAGATTTAAAAAACTGCATGGGCTGCGCTAGAGCCGCTTGCGTGGAAAAGAGAAAGTGAGGGAACAGGCGCTGTTGACGGCTGCCTGCCAGAACATGAAAAAGATTGTCCTCCATCTAGTAAGGGTGAGCTAGGTGAAGGAGAGTCTTTTTCTGTCTTAAAGAAAGTCCAAGGAGCGAGGCCCCTTCCACTCCTGCGTAAGAACGAGTGAGCCGAGATCGTCGAGCGTGGGTTTCGTGAGGAAGATCGGGCGCTCGTCCGCGGAAAGGGAAGGGGCCTTCGCTCCTGGCTGCAAGAAAAAAGCTTGCGGGAAAACAGGGGTTTCTCCACAAGCTCAAGCCATATTCAAGGACTATGGCTTTCTTATATTTATAAGGTTTTAAATACGGCTTCAACCGCATCAATGGTTTGTTCGATATCTTCTTTTGTATGAGCAACAGATAAAAATAATCCTTCAAATTGAGATGGCGGTAAGAAGATACCTTGCTCAATCATTCCTCTGTAATATTTAGCAAACCGTTTCAGATCCGATTGGTTAGCAGACTCAAAATTTTCTACAGGTCCATCTGTGAAGAAAACGCCAACCATTGAACCGGCTCGATTAATGGTTAATGGAATGTCATATTTCTCAGCTGCGACTTTAAAGCCTTCTACTAAACGATCCACATTCTTATTAATTTCATTATAAGCAGTTTCGTCCATAGCTTTAAGCGTTTCATAGCCTGCTGTCATCGCTAATGGGTTGCCAGAAAGGGTACCAGCTTGATAAATATCACCTACTGGTGCCACACGTTCCATAATCTCGCGTTTCCCTCCATAAGCTCCAACTGGGAGGCCGCCTCCAATTACTTTTCCTAAGCACGTCATATCAGGTGTAACCTCAAAGTGGCCTTGTGCACAGTGATATCCTACTCTAAAACCGGTCATCACTTCATCAAAAATTAACACCGTACCATTATCTTTAGTTAACTGACGAAGCTCTGTAAGAAATTCCTGCTTAGGCGGGACCACTCCCATATTGCCTGAGACAGGTTCGATAATCACAGCAGCTAAATCATCACCATATTCTTCAAATACATAATTTACGCTCTCTAAATCGTTATATGGGACGGTAATCGTATTTTTAGCAATAGACTCGGGCACACCAGGTGAATCAGGGAGGCCTAATGTAGCTACTCCAGATCCTGCTTTTATTAGCAGAGAATCACCATGGCCATGATAGTTCCCTTCAAATTTCAGAATTTTATTCCTCCCAGTATACCCTCTCGCTACACGAAGAGCGCTCATCGTTGCTTCTGTACCTGAATTCACCATACGAAGCATTTCTATAGAAGGCACACGGTCAATGACAAGGTTAGCCAAATCATTTTCCAAAGTAGTAGGAGCTCCAAAACTCGTCCCAAGCTCTGCCGTCTTTTTCAGCGACTCGACTACACGATCATCCGCATGACCCAGGATAAGAGGACCCCAGCTCAACACATAGTCAATGTATTCATTTCCGTCAATATCAGTGATTTTTGAACCTTTGCCTTTTTCCATAAAAATGGGGTCCATATCTACTGAATTAAACGCACGTACTGGAGAGTTCACGCCCCCTGGCATTAAATGAACGGCTTCTTTGTATGCATCAATCGAACGATCAAAATTTCTCATAACTAACTATCATTCCCTTCCATTACTGATCTAGATAATTGGCTGCATCTTTTGCAAAATAAGTAATGATCAAGTCTGCCCCTGCTCGTTTCATAGAAGTTAATTTTTCCATAACGATTTCTTCTTCATTCACCCATCCATTGGCTGCAGCAGCTTTAATCATTGAGTATTCTCCGCTTACATTGTAAGCAACGAGAGGAAGGTTAAACCGGTCTTTTACTTCACGCATGATATCTAAATAAGACAAAGCAGGTTTTACTATAAGAAAATCGGCTCCCTCTTCCACATCAGATTCAGCTTCCCGAATAGCTTCCATACGGTTCGCAGGATCCATTTGATAAGCTCGACGGTCCCCAAATTGAGGTGAACTGTGTGCCGCATCACGGAACGGTCCGTAGAAGGCAGAAGCATACTTGACCGCATAAGACATAACTGGGATTTGACTATACCCTGCCTCATCCAATCCTTTTCTAATGGCAGCGACAAATCCATCCATCATATTTGAAGGAGCAATGATGTCAGCTCCAGCTTCTGCTTGACTAACAGCTGTCTTCGTTAGTAACTCCAATGACTCATCGTTTGCAATATCTCCATCACGCACAATTCCACAATGGCCGTGATCAGTGTATTGACACAGACAGGTATCAGCTACCACCGTCAACGATGGGTGAGCTTCTTTAATATGACGAATGGCTTTTTGCACAATACCCGCGTCATGATAAGCTTCACTTCCTACCTCGTCCTTCTCCTGAGGTACGCCAAATACAATGACAGAACGAATGCCTAGCTGCTCTAATTCAGACATTTCGTCTGATAAGTAATCCAGGGAAACTTGATGTACACCAGGCATCGATTTTACAGCATTTTTGACATTTTCCCCTTCCACAATAAAGATCGGATAAATTAAATCTTCTTTTTGTAGTTTCGTTTCACGCACTAAAGAACGCATCGATTCTGTTCTTCTTAAGCGTCGGTGTCTTTTAAATTGTAAATCATTCATACTGTTAACCTTCTTTCGAAAAGTAATCGATCATTTGCTGAACCATTTCTTCTACAATGAAGATAGCGGGATAATATACCTTCTTAAACCCAAGTTTTACTGCTTCATCTGCTGTTGTAGAACCTATACAAAAACAAGGCTTTGATAAAGCTGTTTCTCTATTCATCCCTACAGAACGAATGAAAGCTTGCAGGGTCGAAGGACTAGTAAACGTAACTGCATCTAAAGAATTTAAGTGCTTACAAATGACGGCTGACTCTTTTATTAGTAGAGTATCATACACTGTCATCGATTGAAAAAGAATGCTACGATTTTTAAATTCATTCAATAGCGTTTCTCGCGAGCGATTTCCTCTAACATAAAGGATGGAGCCTGGCTCTTCATAGTTACGAAAGAATTCTTCAGCCATTTTCTCTGCTTGAAATTCAGAGGGAATAAAATCTGCTTTTAATTGATAACGTTCAACGGCTCTCTTCGTTTTTTCACCCACTACAGCAATTTGACAAGCAGCCGGAAAAGTCTCACTCGCTTTTTGTAGCCATTCGAAAAAAAACTTCACGCCATTGGAGCTTGTAAAAAACACCCATTTAAAGTCGTGAAGTTTAGATAAAATACGCTCATTTTCTTTAGAATCATGTAATTGAAATTCAATGAGAGGTATATGGAGAGGGCTGGCACCAGCTCTCTCTAACCTCTGAAGTAATCCACCCGCTTGAGAAGAAGGCCTTGTGACTAAGACCTTCTTGCCTTCTAAGGGGTTCATTATTGACCGTACTCCTCTTTAGCTTTCTCGACGATCTCTACAGCCCCTTGCTCCTTAAGAAGGTCAGCAGCTTGCTTTCCTACAGCAATTGGATCCTTACCTTTTACCGTTTCATGCAGGATAACTGAACCATCCGGCTTACCTACTAATGCGGTAAGCGTGATCTCATCCCCTTTTAAATAGGCATAGCCACCGATCGGAACTTGACACCCTCCATTTAAGTCATGAAGAAATTTACGCTCCGCAGCTACGGTAATGTCGGTATAGTCATGATTAATCTTTTTTAAATACTCTACAAGCTCAGTATCTTCCTCACGACATTGGATGGCTAAGGCACCTTGACCAACGGCAGGAACGCATACCTCTGGCTCTAAGTATTCTGTAACAAGGTCGTCACTCCAGCCCATTCTTTTTAATCCAGCAGCAGCTAGTATGATCGCATCAAAACCTTCTTCTTTAAGCTTTCTAAGACGAGTATCAATATTTCCGCGAATCCATTGAATTTCCAGGTCAGGGCGAAAGGCTTTAATTTGTGCTCCTCTGCGCAAACTGCTTGTACCTACAATTGCTCCCTCTTTTAAGTGCTTCAACCCAATGTTTCCATTTGAAATAAAAGCATCTCGATGATCTTCACGTTCTGGCACGGACGCCACCATTAATCCTTCAGCTACTACAGACGGCATATCTTTCATACTATGAACAGCCATGTCGATTTCTTTGTCGTACATTGCCTGTTCGATTTCTTTAATAAAAAGTCCTTTGCCGCCTACTTTAGAAAGTGTCACATCTAAAATACGATCTCCTTTGGTTGAAATTCTTTTAATTTCGAAATCATAAGATGGGTCCACTTTTTTTAATTGTTCAATTACCCATTCTGTTTGAGTAATGGCTAGATTACTTTTACGCGAGCCTATAACGATTTTACGCACTGAAAGTCCTCCTCAAGGATTAGAAATGAAAGTTTGATAATGAGCCAAATAAAAAGAAGTTTATAAGTAGAAATAGAAATGCTGCGCTATTAAAAATAGATATTGCTCTTCCCTGGTAACCTCTTACCACTCTTAAAAATAAATAAATTCCATATACGATAAGAACTAATATTGAACCTAATGTTTTAGAATCGTACCAATAGAATGTATCTTCAGAGACGTATCCCCAGGTCACCCCTAAAATAAGTGCAATGAGAAGGAGCGGCATACCTGAAATCACAGCTATATATGAAAAGTGATCGAGTCTCGTCAAATCACCTAAACGAAACAACTTTGCATTCCATTTCTTTTGTTTTAATAATCGATATTGCAATAAATACAGCAGTGAGAAAATAAATGAGAGTGTAAAGAATCCATACGAGATAAGAGCGAGCGTAATATGAACGACTAACATTTCATGAACAAGTGCAACTCCCTGGTCGTCCAACACACTTTGAGCTCTAGTTGATATGTGGATCAACATCACAAAGAAACCGAGTAAATTAGTAAAAAATACAAGGAAGTCCACTCTAAATAGACGGTTAATGATTAACGAAAACGTTACTAGAATCCAAGCGTAAAAAAAAAGTCCATCATAAATGTTCATAATAGGAAAATTTTCATTCACAAAAACTTGAACGAATAAAAAAAGGGTTTGCAACCCCCAGACCAAACTAAGTAACCAGAAGGCAGCTTGGTTGGCCTTCCGGTTATTTTGAATAAAATCAATAAAATATCCAATTAAACTTAGACCATATAGCAATAGGACTAATTCATAAACCCATTTAAAATCAAACATGGCTGTCTCCACCCTTAAGAGTTCACAATCTTACTAAGTGTGGGAATGGAAAATGTTCCTTCTTCATTCGACTTTGCTATATTCTCGTTTTTTTTCTCTTGTTCTTGCAGTTCCTTTTCTACTTCTTCCTCAATACCAAAGATTTGAGTGAACAAGCGTAAAGATTCTTCAGCTTCAGGTTTAGCGCTTAATTCTTTAGCTTGAAGAATCGGTTCCTTCAGCATTTGATTGATAATGCTTTTCGTATGCTTGCGCAATACTTTCTTTTCCCGCTCTGTTAAATCTGGCATCTTCCGCTCAATGCTCTCCATGGTTTCTGATTGAATGTTCAATGCTTTTGCACGCAGGGCAGAAATTACCGGAACGACCCCAATCGTTTGAAGCCATTCTTTAAACTGCACAATTTCCGCTTCGATCATTAATCCAATCTCTTCTGCGGCTTGTTTTCTAACCGCCAAGTTTGCATCGACGATCCCTTGTAAATCATCAATATCATATAAAAACACGCTATCCAAGTTTTCCATTGCAGGATCAAGGTCTCGTGGAACCGCAATATCTACAAAGAAAAGCGGCTTACCTTTACGGCTTTTATGAATAGGTTCCATTTGTTCTTTCGTCAGAACATAATCGGAAGCACCAGTAGAACTAATCACGATATCAGCATCCCTTAATACATGATTAAGGTCTTCCATTGTTGTAGCTTGTCCATTAAATTGTTTAGCAACCACTTGGGCTTTTGATAACGTTCTGTTCATTACTGTAACTTTTTTTACTCCAGAACCATGTAAGTTCTTCGCAGCAAGCTCGCCCATCTTACCAGCACCAATGATGACAATGTGCTTATGAACAAGATCGCCAAATATTTTACGTGCTAACTCTACAGCCGCATAACTAACGGATACAGCATTTTCACCGATCCCTGTATCTTTGTGGCCTTTCTTAGCCATCGTAATAGCCTGCTTGAACAACTGGTTAAAAATTGTCCCGCTCGTATTAACCTGCTGCGCCTTATGAAAGACTTGCTTAATCTGACCTAAAATTTGCGTCTCACCAAGCACCATGGAATCAAGACCAGACGTTACACGGAATAAATGTTCCATTGCTCCATCTGCTTCATAAATCGTAAGAAATGGAGAGAAATCTTCTTTATCTATATCAAACCAGTCTGCTAAGAATTGTTTAATATAGTAACGTCCAGTATGAAGCTGATCCACCACTGCGTAAATCTCCGTACGATTGCAGGTAGATATAATTACATTTTCGAGCACACTTTTTTGACGATTCAAGTCCTTCATCGCCTCTGGAAGCTGCTCTTCGGAAAATGTAAGCTTTTCTCGAATTTCCACAGGGGCTGTTTTAAAATTTAGGCCTATTGTTAAAATATGCATTCCATCCACCCCATCTCAACGTTCCTATCTAATCACATATCACTTATTATAACATGAGCATTCACTATTCTAAGAGAAAAATATGAACAGATTTTGAAATCCTTATGTTAGGATATATTTATCTTAAATTATTAATATTTATTAAATTATTTTCAAATTAGAACGAGTATAAATTATAACCCGTCTGTAATATATCAAATCATGCCGAATTGCGCAAGATAAGCAACCGAAAGTATGTACTGTTGGAGGATTTTAACAATGAAAAAACAAAATGCTTTTGCCGGCTACCTATTAATTGGTTTAGGAATATATTTTCTTCTTCGCCAATTAAATATACCCTATTTCAGTGCTTTTTACTCATGGCCCACCATCTTAATCATAATTGGAGCAGCGTTCCTACTACATAGTTACCTGACGAAAGACTATTCAAATATTATAGCCGGGGTTATTTTACTCGGGTTAGGACTTCATTTTCACAGTAAGGACCGTTATTCTTTTTGGATCGATCATTGGGCGATTTATCCTATGATCGTCGGCTTTGCTTTTTTATTGAAGTACATAAAAACAAAATCCGGGATCCTTCCTGCTCTAGTGTTATTAGGTTTAGCTGGATTTGGATTGTTTTCCACTTCTAATCCCAGCTGGTTCAGCTTCATTTACACTCTTATTAGCTGGATTGAACAGTTCTGGCCAATTGTATTAGTTATCTTAGGAATTTATCTGTTAAAGAAGCGTTCTTAAAAAAATCAGCTGCTATAATGAAGCTCATTCACGCTGTCAAAAAATGTTATACCCATGTAAACATGATCATACAGTTCCTTCATTTTTTACTAGAGAAAAGGACCTAAGTTCAATTAAGTCCGGTACGTCGTATATGGTCACGGAAAGCAAATCGTTTCCCCAATCCTTTACTCTTCCTAACGCAAGGAAACCTTTCATTTTTACGATCTGTATGGATGGGTTATAAAAAAAGCTGCGGTAATTACGCAGCTTCATTTTTATAACATCGAACGTAAAAACAATTTTGTGCGTTCTTCTTTTGGATCTTCGAATATTTCTAGAGGACTACCTTCTTCTACTATTTTCCCTTCATGCATATAAACAACTCGATCAGCTACCTCTCTCGCAAATCCCATCTCATGAGTAACCACAACCATGGTCATCCCTTCTTTCGCCAGAGTCTTAATCGTTTGGAGAACTTCGCCGACAAGTTCGGGGTCTAGGGCAGAAGTTGGTTCATCGAACAGCATAACTTCTGGTTTCATGGCGAGTGCTCGTGCAATAGCGACCCTCTGCTGTTGGCCTCCCGACAACCTTGAAGGGTACTCATAGGCTTTCTCTCTTAAACCTACCTTTCTTAAAAGAGCTTCTCCATCTTCTTCTGCTTGTTTCTTTTTCACTTTTTTTATGTGTATAGGTGCTTCTGTTACATTTTCAATCACGGTTTTGTGGGGAAATAAATTAAATTGTTGAAACACCATTCCTATATTTTGCCTGATTTTATTTAAACGATCTTTGTTAGGATTAACTTGTTTCCCTTGGAGGATCACTTCACCGCTGTCCATTATTTCTAAAAAATTCAAGCACCTTAGTAATGTACTTTTACCGGAACCACTAGCTCCAATTAAACAGACGACTTCATTCTGCTGTACTGAGAAATTTATGTTCTGCAGTACCTGCAAATCACCGAATGACTTATATAAGCCCCTTACTTCAAGTATTTTCTCACTCATACGAATAACCTCCTGAAAAAGCACCACCCCTTAAGGAGTGGTGCTGCTTATAACTCTAAATGAGACAGCATAGATCTCCAAGCCAAATCCTTTCCTTCCCCGGTTTCAGATGAGAACGGGATTAGCTGATCTTCCTCTTCCATTTCAAGGGTAGTGGAGATCAACTGGATTTGCTTATTACGCTGTCCTTTTTTGATCTTATCAAGCTTCGTAGCGATTACCATGACAGGCAAATCAAAGTGTTTTAGGTAGTCGTACATCATACAATCATCTTCAGTAGGTTTATGACGAATATCAATCACAAGAGCAGTCGCACGTAACTGCTCACGCTCTGCAAAATATTCCTCCATCATCTTTCCCCATTTGGCACGTTCTTTCTTTGACACTTTAGCATAACCATAACCTGGCACATCAACGAAATGAAACTTCTCGTTGATACGATAGAAATTCAATGTTTGTGTCTTTCCAGGTTTAGAGGAAGTTCTCGCCAAATTTTTTCGTTGAATCATTTTATTAATAAAGGATGATTTCCCAACATTTGAGCGACCTGCGAGGGCAATCTCTGGAATGGGCTCATTAGGATATTGTTTTTTACTTGCAGCGCTAATAATAATCTCAGCATGATTAACCTTCATAGCCATTCTCCGTTAATGCTTGCTCAAGAACTTCATCTAAATGTTTAACAGGGATGAAAGTAAGCCCCTCACGGACACTTTCAGGAATATCTTCTAAATCTTTTTCGTTATCTGACGGAATAATGATTTTTGATAAACCAGCTCGGTGAGCACTTAACGATTTCTCCTTTAGTCCGCCAATAGGGAGAACGCGGCCACGGAGTGTAATCTCACCTGTCATTCCAACTTCCTTTTTCACAGCTCTGCCTGTTAAGGCTGAAACTAAAGCGGTAGCCATTGTAATCCCTGCAGAGGGACCATCTTTTGGTGTCGCTCCTTCTGGCACATGAATATGAATATCATTTTTTTCAACAAAGTCACGGTCAATTTTCAAGTCGTCTGCTCGAGATCGTATATAGCTAAAGGCAGCTTGAGCTGATTCCTTCATCACGTCTCCTAGCTTACCTGTAAGCGTAAGGTTTCCTTTGCCTGGATAAATGGAGACTTCAATAGATAATGTATCTCCGCCAGCAGCTGTGTAAGCAAGGCCTGTAGCAGCCCCTATTTGATCCTCAAGCTCTGCCTGACCATAACGGAACTTAGGACGTCCTATAAGCTCTTCTAGCTGCTTCTCTGTGACGACAACGCGCTTTTTCTGCCCTGAGACGATGATTTTAGCCGCTTTCCTGCACACACCGGCTAACTGACGTTCTAAATTACGCACGCCGGCTTCCCGCGTATACATCCGAATTAATTTTAATAAGGCTTCATCTTTAAATTGAACCTTACTTTTCGTTAATCCGTTTTCTTTAATTTGTTTTGGAAGCAAATGTTCTTTCGCAATGTGAAGCTTTTCCACTTCTGTATACCCAGCAATTGATATAACCTCCATACGATCCAGGAGAGGGCCAGGTATGGAAGTCATTGTATTTGCTGTGGCAACAAACATGACGTTAGATAAATCGTAATGTTCTTCAATAAAATGATCGCTAAACGTGCTATTTTGCTCCGGATCTAACACTTCCAGCATCGCTGAAGATGGATCCCCACGGAAGTCGCTCGCCATTTTATCAATTTCATCAAGTAAAAATACAGGATTGATGGTCTCTGCCCGTTTCATTCCTTGAATAATTCGACCCGGCATGGCTCCAATGTACGTCCTTCTATGACCTCGAATTTCAGCCTCGTCACGCACCCCGCCAAGAGAAATCCTTACAAATTTACGGTTAATGGCTCGAGCTATCGATTTCGCTAACGATGTCTTTCCCACACCTGGAGGGCCTACTAAACATAAAATTGGTCCTTTAATGGATTGAGTCAGCTGCTGAACTGCCAAATACTCTAATACACGTTCTTTAACTTTTTCTAATCCATAATGATCCTCATCAAGAATAGTTTCCGCATGATTGACATCTAAGTTGTCTTCGGTTTCTTGGACCCAAGGCAAAGAAACCAGCCATTCAATGTAGTTACGAATAACTGAGCTTTCCGCAGAGCTTTGAGGTACTTTTTCGTATCGACCCAACTCTTTTTCTGCTACTTTGAGTACACGCTCAGGCATTTGTGCTTCTTGAATTTTTTCACGAAGCTCGCTGACTTCACCTGTTTTTCCGTCTTTATCGCCTAATTCATTTTGAATGGCCTTCATCTGTTCACGAAGGTAATATTCTTTTTGTGTCTTCTCCATAGACTTCTTCACACGCTGGCCAATCTTTTGTTCGATTTGAAGTACGTCTCTTTCATTACCAATCAATTCAATTAAGTGTTTCAAACGCTGTTTCACGTGCGGTGTTTCGAGAACTTTCTGTTTATCCTTAATTTTAATAGGTAAATGAGAAGTAATTAAATCAGCCAAGTGTCCAGGTGATTCAACATCCGCTACAGTATTATACGTTTCTTTACTTACTTTCTTAGACACTTTGACATATTGCTCAAACTGGCTAAGAAGCGTACGCATAAGGGCTTCTTCTTCATTTCGATCTTCGTGGATATCTTCCAGCTTCGTAATATCAGCTTCGTAGTATGTCTCGCCTTCTTGGATATGGTCAACAGTTGCTCGAAAAAGACCTTCGACCAACACTCGATTTGTACCGTTAGGGAGCTTTACCATTTGCTTCACACGTGCTACAGTACCAATTTCGTACATATCACTAATTGAAGGATCATCAATATTTACTTCTTTTTGAGATACAAGAAAAATTTGATTATCTTCGATCATGGCTTGTTCTAGTGCATTGACAGATTTATCTCGACCTACATCAAGGTGCAGTACCATCGAAGGGTACACTAAAAGACCTCTTAGAGGAAGGAGGGGAAGCTTAATATTATGTTTTTCAGACAATGTGTGCACCTCCAAATAATGCGAATTGTAAGTTAATCATATAGAAATCTAATGAGAAAGTAAAACGTAAGGAATAGGCCTAAAGCCTGCAATTTCTTTAATGAAGCTTAGTTTTATTATAAACACGCAGTAACATTATCATGCCAACAAAACAGTTATGTAAAACAGAAACCGCGCTACAATTATTCGCAGCGCGGTTTTTAAATAAAGATTAAATTGCCCTAAAAGTAGGCTGTTTAAGCACTTTCTTTCGGAGTTTCTTTATTCTCATCTTCCACTGTTCCGTCCGTTAGAATTAACTTTGGATAACTGCTCTCTTCTTTGACGGTATCCTTCGTAATAATACATTTCTCAATATCATCACGAGAAGGCAGTTCATACATCACGTCAAGCATAATACCTTCAATAATGGAACGCAATCCACGTGCTCCCGTTTTACGTTCAATCGCCAGACGTGCAATTTCACGTAATGCATCTTCTTCAAATTCTAATTCTACGTGGTCAATCTGAAGAAGCTTCTGATACTGTTTAACGAGAGCGTTTTTCGGTGCAGTTAGAATCTCAACAAGGGCTTCCTCATCTAATTGTTCAAGGCTTCCAATGACCGGCAGACGTCCAATAAATTCCGGAATAAGGCCATAGCTTAACAGATCCTCTGGAAGCACCTTAGTAAGAAGCTCACTTTTCTCTGCCTCTACGTCCGTTTGACCCGCGCCAAAGCCGATAACTTTCTTACCTAAACGACGCTTAATAATTTGTTCGATACCATCAAACGCTCCCCCAACGATGAAGAGTACATTTGTCGTATCGATTTGAATAAATTCTTGATGAGGATGCTTTCTTCCTCCTTGAGGCGGCACACTGGCTTGCGTGCCTTCAAGAATTTTGAGCAATGCTTGTTGAACACCCTCACCTGAAACATCACGAGTGATTGAAGGGTTCTCGGACTTACGAGCAACCTTATCAATTTCATCGATATAAATAATACCTTTTTCTGCTTTTTCTACATCATAATCTGCTGCTTGGATAAGTTTTAGAAGAATATTCTCTACATCTTCACCAACATAACCAGCTTCTGTCAATGATGTGGCATCTGCAATGGCAAAAGGAACATTTAAAATGCGGGCCAATGTCTGAGCAAGTAATGTTTTACCGCTACCCGTTGGTCCAAGCATAAGAATGTTACTTTTTGCAAGTTCTACATCATCATTTTTAACTCCAGAATTAATACGCTTATAGTGGTTATAAACGGCCACAGATAAGTTCTTTTTCGCTTGATCCTGACCAATAACGTAATCATTTAAGATACTGCGGATTTCTTGAGGTTTTGGAACTTCTTTAAATTCCACTTCCTCTTCATTTCCCAGCTCTTCTTCTACAATTTCTGTACATAATTCAATACACTCGTCACATATATAAACGCCAGGACCAGCTACTAACTTACGAACTTGTTCTTGGCTTTTTCCGCAAAATGAGCACTTAAGCTGACCTTTTTCTTCATTAAATTTAAACATACCATTCACCCCTTTATAAAATGACGCAATAGCTGCGACTACGAAATCAATCTTGGCTGCTGTGCATTCGTGTCTTTTGCCCATCATACCAGATTAACTAAAAACAAAAAAGCAATACCTATATAGAGGTGTGCGTTTACTATTACATCAACCTCATTATGTAGACATATGGACTATAAGTCAAATAATAGGTACATGATTAGTATATGTAAAAACAAGAGAGATTCATTCATCTTACATAAGGAATGAAAAATATAGGAGAAGACAAGGGGCAATTGCTCCCTTGTCTTCTAAACTTATTATTCAGCTTTACTATTTTCCGCTAGTACGTCGATTGCTTTACGTACTTTAAGATCTTCTTTCACCATATCTGTATTGCCACCTAGCATTTGAGTTAGCTGAGCAACATCTGTTTGGTACATAGAAGCCATATTTTCTAGCTCAGCGTTAACGTCTTCTTCATTTGCTTCAACATTCTCAGCTTCAGCAATAGCTTCAAGAGTTAAGTTTGTCTTCACACGCTTGCCAGCGTCTTCTTGCATTTGCTCGCGTAAAGCATCTTCGTCTTGACCAGTAAACTGGAAGTACATGTCTTTTGTCATGCCTTGCATTTGAAGACGTTGTTCAAATTCACTAACCATGCGGTCAAGCTCTGTATCAACCATAGCTTGCGGAATTTCAACTTCTGCATTTTCAGAAGCCTTTTGAACAAGTGTGTCACGTTTTTGATTTTCAGCATCTGTTTTCTTCTGCTCTTCTAAACGTTCACGTGTTTTCTTTTTAAGTTCATCTAAAGATTCAACTTCTTCGTCCACATCTTTAGCAAATTCGTCGTCAAGCTCAGGAAGTTCTTTCCCTTTAACTTCGTGAATTTTAACTTTGAAAGTAGCTTCTTTACCAGCAAGGTCTTCTGCATGGTACTCTTCAGGGAATGTTACCTGAACGTCTGCTTCTTCACCAGTTGCTTTACCGATAAGCTGCTCTTCAAAACCAGGGATGAAAGATCCAGAACCGATTTCTAGAGAGTAGTTATCTGCTTGGCCGCCTTCGAATGCTTCTCCATCAACGAAGCCTTCAAAATCCATAACGACTGTATCGCCATCTTCAACTTTTCCGTCTTCCTTAACGACTAGTTCAGCCTGGCGTTCTTGCTGTTGTTTAAGTTCATTCTCTACATCTTCATCTGTAACTTCTGTGCTTTGTTCTTCATACGTAAGGCCTTTGTAGTCTCCAAGCTTCACTTCAGGTTTTACAATAACATCAGCTGTGAATACAAGGGGTTGACCTTTTTCAATTTGCTCTACATCAACTTCTGGACGATCAACTGGCTCAATTCCAGTTTCTTCTACAGCATCGGAGTAAGCTTTTGGAAGTACGATATCAATCGCATCTTGATAAAGGGATTCTACACCAAAACGCTGTTCAAATAGTTTACGAGGTACTTTCCCTTTACGGAATCCTGGTACCTGAACCTGTTTTACTACCTTTTTAAATGCTTCGTCTAAGGCTTTGTTAAAATCTTCAGCAGGCACTTCTACAGTAAGTGTCCCCTGGTTACCTTCTTTTTTTTCCCACTTTGCTGACATAAAAAATTCCCTCCAACATCTATAATTTCCTGTTCGCCAAATGACGATCAATGATTGTTTCTATGATTCTATTTTCAACGAATCTCATTTGCAACCATTACATTATAACATAATGTAACGTGCTTTCAACAATTGTCCTATAGCTACGAGCAAAAACTTAATGAAAAAAGGATTACTCCCCTATTAGAATCATATAATGCTGCTCACAAAGTTCAATTTCTTCCTTATATCTAGCTACTTCTGGCATATTATCTTGTGCCTCATAAGGTAATTGAAGATAATCATGACCTAACTGCTTCAACGCTTCAACAATATTATCGACTTCTTCTTCAGAAGGAAATAGTGGGTATCTGACATAACAATAATGTTTTAACAAATCATTGATCAATTTAAACATCGTTGGATTGCTTTGTTCTATAGAACCCAGTCTCATTTTTATTTGCTGAATAATATAATCAGATTGAAAGCTGTTTAATTTAGAAGGAGATATTCTCACTTGATGACCAAATTTTTGAATAGCTACTTCTTCTGAAAACCCCTCATCTCTTAGCCAGAAAACAATCCCTGTCTTTATAATCGGATGTACTTTCTCATCAACCAGCCACTCTTGAAAGGACGTTAAATCTGAAGGTAAAGGCTGCTTCTTCAACTGGTTAACAGCTACCCATTGTTTGTGAAGGTCACCTTTCTCCATAGCCTTTTTCAACTCATCGATGAGCTGATCACTCTCTTTTTTATGTACATCTTGCAGAAGCTTTTTCGTCACTTCATACATCTGCCATAACTGTGTTCTGTTCTGAGTCGGAACATCTTCTGTCTCAAATACTTCGTCTATTAGATCAACTAATTCTCGATAACGATTAGACTGGAACAAAATCGTAATATATATATGTAGATACTCATAATAATGATCTTCTTCATTTTTCATCTGTTCTTGACACAAATCTTCAGCTTCCGCATAATTACCTAATTCAATCCAACTCATTAGCAGCCCTGTAATAACCTCATGATTAGCTACTTGGTGTTCTACAAGTGGTACAAAACTTTCCACGGCATCTTTATACCTTTTTTCTTTAACCGCTTGAAATCCAGTGTTTTCTAATGTCGATTTCCATTTTGGGAACAATACAATATCCCCGTTATGTTTTTCCATAAGACACCCTTCCTATTTTCTTTACCATCACCCATTTATTCTATCCAATTGGTCCACCATTAAACGAAAACTCACAAATTCAAATATAAATTTTCGTGGACACCCGTATATTAAAATAGGAGGCCGAACAGCTATTAACGTACCCCCCCTAATAAATATAGAACAGATAAGAGGCGTCGATCTAGACGCCTCTTTTTCTCTACTATCTTCGAAGTATGTATTGCGGCAATTATAGCACATAACGTCGCTTCATTTCATTTCACCACACTTTTCTAAACCTGTTACCCAAAATGAGTGAAAAGAGATGTTACTTTATTAGATGTGATTAGCATTGTTGTTAGTGCCACACTAGAAATAGTAATAATTGATAACATTAAAGTTTGAGCGGAAAACAAGTAACCTCCTGCTATGATCACAGCCAAATCGATAAATAATATAACGAAACCAACATTGAGTTTAAAAAGCTTGGCAATCATTTGAGCGAGTAAATCTGTTCCACCAGTGCTTGTCTGATGTCTCAGCATATATCCGATACCACCTCCGACGAATATCCCGCCAATAATAGAACTTATGGCAGGATCTAATGGAAAGTGATAAGCTCTCACATTGCTAAAAAAGTCTATGAGAAAAGACGAAATTAATAATCCATGTAAGCTGTTATAGAAGTAAGAACGAAAATTAAACCATGCCAGCATAAAGATCGGAAAACTAATACAAATAATCGTAAAGCCTACTTTTATATTCCACATATAGTTTGCGATTAATCCAAGCCCGATCACTCCTCCGTCTAACACTCGATCAGGAATGAGAAATAAATTGATTCCTACAGATAAGAGCAAACTCCCTACAACGATAGCCATCATTTTTTTATAGAGAACTTTCATGTCTATTCTCCTTAGGGTTGATATCTTACTCTATACCTATGTCGCGGTAAGAGGCTTCATGAAAATCAGGTCGAACGATAATCCGGCAATCATTTAAAAAATATAAAGAAGACAATTCAAACGTTAAAATTTGGTTTGTCTTCTTTTGTTAACTTATTAGAAAGATATTCCTCTTTTTCATTTTCTTCGTAAAAGTATGTTTTGAATTTAATATCAGTTGATAATGGCCGCCGTTAATACCTAATGAACTGCTCATTCTACTATCCCAATATAATTCATAAACGGTCATCCAAATCCTTTGATCCGTGTCTTTACAATAAATCGTTAACTCTAACTTTGGAAAAGGAATACTTGATAAAGAGAAAAAATCCAATCTACTGTTAGGGTTTTTTAGTAAAAAATTAGTTAGAATAATAAAGTAACTGGGCAGGTTCACCTCGATCTCTTTCTCAGGACTAATAGGATTTCCATTTAAAATAGGCCTGCTAATCTTATAATTAATTTTCATTTCCCCGTCAATACCGGTTAATGATGCCTCTTTTAAAAGTAACTCTTTTTTTCTTTTAATGAACGTCGGTTCTTTGAGTTCTAAGTTACATTCATTATTTAATTGGATATTCTTAAGGTAAGTTTTAATGATTTCGTAGTTTTTAAATGAATACCTATAGTTCATATCAATAACTGGCTCTTTACCAAAGTTTTTAAGTTGAAAAGTAATCTCTGACCACTTCTTATCTACTTTACGACGAGTCTCCCAATCCGTTAATATGTCTACAATGGTTAATTCATACTTCTTTACCAAGGGAGAAATTATAGGTTTTCTTTCCTTATCGTATTTATACTTTTGAAACCACACCGTAATCACTGCAACAATTGCCGCCAAAACCGAAGCGATTGATCCTGCAATTGCCCACCAGTTAACATGACTCGTTTGCTCGAAGATAATGATCAGGCTTCCCCCTCCTCTATTTACACTATATTACCCGATCACCTTAATTAGTTTTACAATATAAAAAAATGCTGAACCTTTTTAAGGATTCAGCATTTTTAGGGGAGTTCGTAAATTTTGACGAGAGACCTTACTCATTTTTCCACTCGTTTCGCACCAAAAAACTTCGGTCCCCAGTAATTGCTAGCTTCGATATTCGTCACTGTCACACCATCATCTGGCGTCACGTGAACGACTTGATGATTTCCAACATAAATTGCAGGATTTAAATGAGTGGCTTCGAGAAACACGAGGTCTCCTGGTTGAAGGTCTTCCTTATCAATATGTGCGCCCTTTTCCCACTGCTCATCAGCAGTTCGCGGAAGTTGGATCCCTTCTGCTTCACGGAACACATATTGAATAAATCCAGCTGTATCAAATCCTGCGCGGGTTGTCCCTCCACTTTGATACGGGACTTCTCCGATGTACCTGGCAGCTTCAGATACGACGGGATCGTCACTAGAAACTTTCAGCTGATTAAACCTTTTAACGCCCGTGAATTTCTCCTGCCAATATTCTTCACTCACGTAGGATGTCGTGACTTCCTGAGTTCTTGAAGCGTGGATGAATTGACCGCCTCCTATATAAATTCCATTATGAGAGATCCCTTCGCGGTACGTATCACTATAAAATAAAACATCGCCTGGCTGTATATCTTCTATATTTACTTCTTCACCCGCTTGCCACTGCTGATCGGTAGTTCGTGGCAGATAAATATCACTTACTTCATCAAACACATACTGCACAAAACCAGAACAGTCAAAGCCATTTGGTGTTTCTCCTCCAAATTCATAAGGAACATCTAGATATTGCTGAGCCACAGCCACAATATCGTTATCTTCAGCTATATCAGGCGGTTCTGATATTCTCCTTGCTTCAATGAAGTTGCCGCTCCAATAGCTGTTATCATTAAAATGGGTTACTTCTACTCCTTTTGAAACGGTAGGATGGATAAGCCGATCATCTCCCATATAGATGGCCGAATGAGAAACGCTTCCACCATCTTTACTGAAGAACAAGACATCACCTTCTTCAATGTCTTCACGATTCACTTCTTTACCTTGTTCCATTTGTTGATCTAGAGTACGAGGAAGCATAAAACCGAGCACTTCATTAAAGACGTATTGAACAAAACCTGAACTGTCAAAGCCTTGCTCCGGGAATGCTCCACCTTCCCGGTGTGCAATTCCTATGTGCTTCTCCGCCTCTTCAATCAATGGGTCTGAAGGTGAAAAATCCGTTTTAGAAATAAAAATTCCTATTCCTAAAGCTATTATAATAATAATCACTATTGGTCTCTTGAAGAACTTCCACAAATATAGATCTCCTTAAATAGTATAGTTAGTTTATTTTCACAAAAATTTATCTCTATTGTATCAAATCCCAGTATAGGACAGAAAATTGGTGTTAAGCTATTTATATATTAAAACAAGAAAAACGCTGAATCCCTTGATACACAAGAGATTCAGCGTTTTTGGAGTTAGCGTCCCAGGCAGGATTCGAACCTGCGACCCACAGCTTAGAAGGCTGTTGCTCTATCCAGCTGAGCTACTGGGACAAAAAATAGTATGTATATTGTAATGGAGCGGGTGAAGGGAATCGAACCCTCGTCATCAGCTTGGAAGGCTGAGGTTTTACCATTAAACTACACCCGCATTAAATAAAATTTCATTAGCCATGTTCTTTCATACCTCTTCTAAATGAAGCTGAAGCAGTGTTGTAAAATAATTATGTAATGCCCTGTTTTTTCGGACAAGAATAAGTATATAAATTTATTAGCTGTTTGTCAACAACCTCACAGCAAAGAATTTAATTCTTTGCTGTAAGTGATGTTTCCATTTTAAGCTCCGGCAATGGTTCGCCGTTTACATGATAAAATTGCAGGTTAACCTTATTTAAGTCTTCCCACTCTAGAATGGCATAGGTTGGCTCTTTACGGTCACGAGGAAGATGGGCACTTCCCGGGTTAATAAAAAGCTTGTTGTCAACCTTTTCTGCTCCTGCCATATGGGAGTGTCCAAAACATGCGACAGAGGCGCCCGTTTCTTCCGCCCGGTAGGATAGAGGCATCAGTGTGGATTTCACTTGATGCAAATGACCATGAACGACCAAAAAGGTTACATCCCCTACCGAAAAAACTTGTTCATTTTCCATTTCAGCTTCAAAATCACAGTTCCCTTTGGCATAGTAGAAACCTTTTAGTTCTTTAGAGTCCCAATCTAACTCAGAATCTCCACAGTGGATCATCGCATCTACGTCCTGGTGACGTTGTTTAACCTCAGAAATTTCATCAGTGAGTCCGTGAGTATCACTTATAATTAAAACTTTTGGCATGGTGATCACCTCTTAGGAAAGTTGTTGCAGCCATTGCTCTATCTTTACAATAGCATTTTTGCGATGACTGATCGAATTTTTTTCCTCTGCTGAATGCTCAGCCATCGTACGATTTGATCCTTTAGGAATAAAAATTGGATCGTATCCAAATCCTTCAGTACCGCGCGGGCAATTGGCAATTACCCCTTCACATGTTCCTCTTTTCACAAATGTCTCGTGATTTGGACGAGCGACAGCTACCGCACAAACGAATCTAGCTGTGCGTTCACTTTCTGGTACACCCTCCATCTGGCTAAGTACCTTCTCAAGGTTTTTTTGATCATTTTTCTCTTCGCCGGCATATCTTGCTGAGTAAATGCCTGGTTCCCCATTTAAAGCATCAATTTCTAATCCAGAGTCATCAGCCACGACAGGGATTTCATATTGGAAGGCTATAGCTTCAGCTTTAATTGCTGCATTCTCTTCAAAAGTATCCCCGTCTTCCACAATGTCCTTGATTGGTTCATTGAAGTCTAATAATGATTTTACCTCAATTCCATACTTAGAAAACATAGACCGAAATTCTGCCACTTTACCTTCGTTTTTAGTAGCTACGACAAGTTCCTTCATCAATTATTCACCTGCTACGCTGGAAGTTTGTTTACGATCGATTACTTCTGCCCATTTTCCAATCGCTTCTTTTTGTAAACCTACTAATTCATTTACCCCATTTTCAGCTAATGAGAGCATTTTTTGTAATTGATTCATTGAGAATGTGGCTTCTTCTCCTGTTCCTTGAAGCTCAACAAATTCTCCTTTGCCAGTCATGACTACATTCATATCAACCTCAGCTTTGCTGTCTTCTTCATAACAAAGGTCCAAGATTTCTTTTTCATTTTCAATGACGCCGACAGAAATTGCCGTTAGATAATCTTGTATTGGAAGCTCCTTAATCGTGCCTTTATCTACTAATTTCCCAAATGCTAAAACCACGGCCACAAACGCACCAGTGATCGATGCTGTTCTTGTGCCGCCGTCAGCTTGAATAACATCACAATCTACCCACAGCGTTCGTTCACCGATTTTATCAAGATCTACAACCGCCCGTAAGGAACGACCAATTAGCCGTTGAATTTCCATCGTACGGCCAGACACTTTTCCTTTTGATGATTCTCTTATGTTTCTTTGTTCCGTTGCTCTAGGAAGCATAGCGTATTCGGCTGTAATCCAACCTTTACCTTGTCCTCGAAGAAAAGGAGGTACACGATCTTCAACACTTGCGTTACATATAACTTTTGTATCCCCAAAGCTAATTAAAACGGAGCCCTCAGGGTGTTTTACATAGTCTGTCTCTATAGTAATTTTTCTTAAGTCATTATTTTCTCTTTGGTCACTTCTCATTAACGTTTCCTCCTTATGCAGTCAAGGTTCATCCTTGCTAATCTTAACATAATCGACTTCCGGTTTACAGAATCAAAAAAGAGCCACTATGTTTTAGAGTGGCTCTCCAGGAATAAAATTATAAGCCTTTCACTTTTGTCACATCATTTAACGTTACTGGTTCGCTTATTACTTCACCGGCTTCATTCAAAACTTCTTCTACACCTTCAACTTTGACTTGAACGGATTCAACGTCAGGTAAATTCGTTAGACTCATGACTAAGCTGGTTAGCGCCTCTTCAGAGAGAGCTTTCGTTTCTTCTCCAGTCAGCATAGCTTCATTGAAAGAAACAGTCAGCACACCTTCACTTAATTCAGTATCCATCACTTCAGCACCAGCATTAAAGGGCTGCAAAAGAGACGTACCAAGTTCCGGGCCATTAAGTAGCGATTGTACCACCGAAGTGTAAAGGTCGTCTTCACTAGTGACTCGTGTAGTAACTGGAACTTGGTAAACCTCTTGTCCATCCTGTTGAGAAGGATAGTAGACGGTTACAGGCTCACTATTGACTAAATCATTCACTGAACTTTCTTGATAGTTAATCCCGTCAGAGCGGGAAACCCCTTCAGAAATTGGGGTTCCACTCACAGGCATTGTCTCTTGCTCGTGCCCATTTATCCATAGCTTAATCCGATCTACTCCATCAAACTGTGTCAGTGTATACGTCATCGCTTGAAGAATTTTTTCTTCTTCTTCCGCTTCGTATTCTTCAAATTCTTGAGATACGTCTACGATCATCGTGCCATCGTCTTTCAGGTTCACTCCTTGTATTTGAGTACCAGCTGGAAGGACGGCTTGAAAACCTGATGGCAATAACTCTGTTACTGGTCCATCTTTCACTAAATATTCTAAAGCTTGTGCCGCCACTGTTTCAGACGCTGGTAGTTCAAGCGTTTGAGGAACGACCATTCCATTTGAATCAAG
This sequence comes from Halobacillus andaensis, assembly GCF_014636475.1. Taxonomy (GTDB): domain Bacteria; phylum Bacillota; class Bacilli; order Bacillales; family Halobacillaceae; genus Halobacillus_A; species Halobacillus_A andaensis. The sequence goes on along the minus strand of NZ_BMEL01000001.1, from coordinate 132,850 downwards.
TAAATATAACTCTCTTTGTACAGTAGTTGATGTCTCTTCTTCTATGTCTTCTCCCTCATCATTCTCCATATTATCGCTAGTTACCTCTGTATTGGTTGCTTCTTCCTCAGGAGGTCCATCCATCTCCTCTAAGGATTGCTCCCCCTCAAACAGGCAGCCTGTCAGCAACCCAATACTTATAAAAGCAATAATAGATAAGGGCTTAATCCCCCATGTTTTCATGCCTTTCCCTCCCATGATAGTTTGTACTATCATATATACGAGCTATTTGTGGGAATAGACCATGCACAAATAAAAAACTCCGCATTAGTTAGCGGAGCTTTGCTTTGTATCAAGATTAACACGTTCTAATATTTGAATAGGGGCCTCAAACCAACGATTGGCTATGTTCCGAAATTTCTCCATATTACCTGTAGTGTAAAATTCATGGGTTGGCAGTATATTCCCTTGTTCAAGCAAACCGTGATAAGCTAATATTAAACTCGCTTCCCGGGCTGTCTCTTCCCCTGAACTAATCACTTGAATAGCTGGTCCCATCTCAGTTTGGACTAAATGTTTAATGAGTGGATAATGGGTACAGCCAAGGATTAATGTATCCATCTCATTTTTATTCTTTAAAGGCTGTAATGTTTCTGCCACGATCTTTTCAGCTTCATTCCCCGATAAAATACCGTTTTCAATCATGGGAACAAAAGGAGGACAAGCTAATCCATCCACTGAAATAGAATGGTCAATCGCTTTTAATGTTCTTGGATAAGCTTCACTGCTTATGGTACCTTCTGTCCCAATTACACCAATCTGTTTGTTTTGACTGCTTTTAATGGCTGCTCGTGCACCCGGCTCAATCACACCAATCACCGGTATAGACAATGTCGATTGAAGTTCCTGCAGGGTATAAGCTGTTGCTGTATTACAGGCTACGATTAACATTTTAATATCTTTTTCTAATAAATAATGGACCATTTGCCACGTATAGCGTTTCACCTGTTCTTTAGGACGAGGACCATAAGGACAGCGCTGAGTATCACCTAAGTAAATAAACTTTTCTTTAGGTAACTGTCTCATTAGTTCTCTTGCTACTGTAAGTCCGCCGACGCCTGAATCAATAACTCCAATTGGCTGTCGCAATTCAACCCCTCTTTTCGTTGTTGTTTCTACTTAGATGTCTCCAACATATTTTCATGCAAAAGGCTTAATAATTTATTAAGTGTTTCCACGTCCTCTTTTGGCATGTCGTTAAGCACACCCTGGAGGTACTCTTGTCGCTTTTCTATCACCTCGTGTATAATTTGTTTTCCTTTATTTAAAACGTGAATACGGACGACGCGGCGATCTTTAGGATCACGCACACGTTCAACTAAAGCATTCTTCTCCATTCGATCTACTAAATCTGTCGTTGTGCTGCACGCTAAATGAATGTGATTAGAAAGTTCTCCAATCGTTAGATCGCCTTTTTCTAATAACCATTGGAGCGCAACGAACTGAGGGGCAGTAATCGGATAATGGTCTAAAATCTCTCTACCCTTCTGTTTGATAATTCCTGCTATGTACCTTAATTCTTTTTCAATATCAGCAATAGTAGATGATGGATGTGACACATAAAGCACTCCTCGCAAATTAGTCTATTCCTTATATTCTCACTGTTTTTTCTCCATAATTCAAGGTAAACTTCATAAAAATGAAAATCCTCCCAGGCATGAAAATATAAGCTTCCAATGCCTGAAAGGTTTTCTACGACGTCTTATTCCGCTAAAGTTTAAGTTCACCCATACGTAGTAACTCCACTACTGCTTGAGATCTCCCTTTTACGCCTAACTTTTGCATCGCATTAGAGATGTGATTCCTCACCGTTTTTTCCGAAATGAACAATTCTTCAGCAATTTCTTTCGTCGTCTTATCTTGCACTAAAAGCTCGAAAACCTCGCGCTCGCGTTTCGTAAGAATTTGTGCTGGCCTATAGCCCTCCTCCTTCACAAGCGTACCCCTCCTTGTTATCTAGAGCTTTATCGGAGGGAATTATTTAGTCATAATATCGTATGAAGGGAGGGATGGCCCTGTGCCGGTCGTTTACGTTTTAGACACTAGTCCTAGTTCTTGCGCTTTAAAAAGGGCTTCCGTTCGCGATTTTACAGACAGTTTATTAAATATTCCGGTAAGCGTGTATTCAACGCTTCGCTGTGACATATGAAGAGTTTGAGCGATTTCTCTATTGGTCAGACCTGAGGCGACTTCTTTTAGAATGGATTGTTCTTTCTCATTTAAAGATAAATTAATCCCCTCATTTTCCGAATGGTGGCTGACGCTAGCTTCAGAACGCCGCAGTTGCTTAAAAAGGTGCAGCGGAAGCACCACTTCATCACGAAGCGCACAACGAATCACATTGATAAGCTGTTCACTAGAGGCTGTTTTACTTACAAACCCGTTAATGTTCGCTTCAACCAACATATTAAAATGAGTACTCAGATCAAACCCCGTATAAATAAGGATAGCTAAATCCGGATGATGTTTACGTAATTTTTTTGCGAGATCGACCCCGCTCATTCCAGGCATATATAAATCAAGAAGCACGATGTCATACATATTGGAAGCTAACATCGCTTCCGCCTCTTCCGGTTGATCGATCACATCAACCTTCATATCTTCTTCCTGTTCCAGCATTGCTTTCGTCCCGGCCCCTACTGCAGGGTGGTCGTCTACAATTAATACTTGCGTCATACTGTTGCCTCCTTGCTAACGGTGTAAGGGAAGGAAATCGTTGATTTAAACCCTTTGCCCGGGGCAGTGTCTATCGTAAGACTTCCATTTAGACCATGCACACGTTGTTCGATACCCGATAAACCAATGTGGGAAAACAAGTCTCTTTGAAAAGAGTAATCCATACCTTGCCCATCATCAGAGTAAATAAGAGTAACCCCTTCGTGATCATTCGCAAGGCTTAATTTAACAATTTTCGCTTCCGAATGTTTCATGGCATTCGATAATAGCTCTTGCACGATTCGAAAAATGGCCAGGACCCTTTCTTGATCCAAGTCTGCATGAAAGCCTTCATGTGTAAAATAAACGGTAAAGTTCGAACGTAACTGATATTGTTCAATTAAGTCTTCCAATGCATGAACTAATCCTAATTCTTCAATAAAAGCAGGACGCAGTTCATTACATGTCTCTCTAATGAGATGGATACTATCTAAAATGGATTCTTTGAACATGTTTAACTCAGAGTTTAACGTTTTCGGTAAATCTTTGCGCTTACCGATCAAATCATCCATTCTCCTGTATAAATAAAGCTGTTCTTGTAATACAGTATCATGAAGATCGATAGAAAGCTGTTTTCTTTGGTTCTCTGCAATGGAAAATAATAGTCGCGACAACCACGCTGGATACTGCTGTGTTTGATCGCTTCTTAAAGTTCTGAGTTCCTTAAGAAGATCTTCGATGAGGTTCATATTTTCAATAGCGATATTGGCATTGTGAGAAATCGTTTGTAAATACGTTTTTTCATCACGATTTAAGGTAGTGAAGTCTTTTTTACCTCTACACCAGAGCATTGTAATTTTTTCTAATGAGTATCCTACTATAACGCCAAAGCCTTTTTCAGTTTCAATAATCGATCCAATATCATAACTATGAGTAGAAAAATATTTCTCAAAATGATCTAATATATCTTCAGGAATAGGGTCATACACACAATACAACGTTTTTTTGTTATGTTTCGAATAAATATAGATGTCACGCACATTTAAAACATTGCTAATTTCATTTCTTAGCACTTTCATTAAATCCACCGCATTCGTTTGATCTTTCATATTTTTTGACATGCGGTGCATACTTTCTTGGTAACTGTAGCGTGCTGCAAATAGATATTGCTGCAGCTTAAAGTCCAGCACTTCTTTAATTGAGAGAAAAAGAATAAGAATCACATTGATCACGATAAAAATCTCAAAATAATAAACAAACGATAACGATTGATTTAAAATAATAGAGAGCGCAATGGTAATTAAAAGACTCGGTACCACTGATAATAATACGTAATACCTTAACCTTCCCATATAGAAGTTAATATCTATTAACTGCTCTCGAGTAACCAGGTACATAAACGTTACAGGCAGAGCAATGAGAAACGAGGCTGCAAATTCTATAGGAATCAATTTAACTCCTATGGATAATGCAGGGATAAGGTAAAGGGAAATATAAGGAAGGAATGCAATCGTCATTCCAATACATACATATTTAAACAACGTACGATATGAATCATTCCTGTGTAAATAAAGCCCTCGGTAAATAATGAAAAACAAGACACTATATAGACCTAACAACAGTATTCGTGGAATATGGTAAATAAATGTCGGATATTGCCCGCTCATTAAAAATATACTTTCAACAATAGTAACAATCCCTACCATCCAATAAAGGGCATAATACCATCGTTTAGAGAACCAGAAGATGCCAAGTTCTGAAAAATACTTGTATAAGAAATGAATTAAAATCACTATAGAGATTAAGAAAAGAAACGTGTTTAAAAACACGCTATACATATTATCCCTTACAGCTCCGCTATTGCTAATGTAGCCCAAACCAATGGTTAGAAAAAAGAGCATGAGTAAATGTACGGAATAGCGGCGATCAACCTTTTGATACACAAGATGAGAAATCCAGAGCACACCTATCAAAAACAATACTGGAATAATAACAAAGAATATCCAGTGAGTAGCTGAAGTCTGCTCAATGCCGTTATAAGATAAACGCGTCCCCTCATCTTCTAAAGTAAAAGAATTCGCATTTTCAAGGTTTTGAAACATTGTAATAGAATAGTGCTGTTCGGGTGCTTCCCCGTTCACAGATTCAATCGTGGCACCAACGGGTACATTCTCTTTATCCGCCCAACTGTCCCCATTTATTTTAGAAATAATCCAATCGTCTTCTTTCTGGACCACTTCAATTCCTAGAAATGGCTGGGTGATAGAAATAAATGTAATATAACTTGCAGATCCTAAAATAAATAAAAGAATTAATAGTTCTTTTTTATTAATTGAAGCCATTCGTACTCCACCTTTTAACTTGTGAATCCCTTCTATTATACTACTCACATCAAGTGCGACAACCCTTTTCTCCCATAAAAAAATACCTCCGCTAAATCGCAAAGATAGCTTTACAGTTTGTAGAGAAACTTTAGGTGTCTCTACATTTTTTTCCCATGTGTAAGGTTCTTTCCTTTGATAGAATAAAGGGTTTTAGGAAACGACTCCCTTTCCAGGTGCGAATGGTGTGCCTCCTCAAGCTTAAGCCTTCCGGAGTCACACCTGATTCGTATCTCCCTTAGGAGTCTCGCCGTTTCCTAAAATCCTTTTTTAATAATCGATCATTTTTAAAAAATAATCTGTGCACTTACGGAAACAGAGTTTGCAGCCGGGCATTCAATCTACGATGGTTCCAAACCCCAATTTGATAAAAGGAATGGAAAAAGTGACGACTCCTTCGGGACGAGCAGACAGGAAAGACACCGGAGGTCTCAGACCGAGGAGACTTTCCATCTTGCCCCGTGGAAAGCGGCGCTTTTCCCTGTTCCTTTTCACCAGGCAACTATGAAGGAACCATAATCTAATACCCTACTCTATCCGTCAAAGCTTTTTCAACAACCTAAAAAAATACCTCTGCTAAATCGCAGAGGTATTTTTTTATTCTTACTATTACACGCGCTGGTCACTTCCAAAAAAGCTTTTAAATGATTCGATTGCCGTATCACGGTTTAAGGCTGCAATAGACGTTGTTAGAGGAATCCCCTTAGGACAAGACTCTACACAGTTTTGAGCGTTACCGCATCCCATTAAGCCTTCTTCATCCATAATGGTTTGCAATCGTTCACTCTTATTCATGGCTCCTGTTGGATGTGAGTTAAACAGACGTACTTGAGAAAGAGGGGCTGGACCAATAAAGTCAGACTTACTATTTACATTCGGGCAGGCTTCTAAGCATACGCCGCAAGTCATGCATTTAGAAAGTTCATAAGCCCATTGACGTTTACTTTCGGGCATTTTAGGTCCTGGACCTAAATCGTGAGTTCCATCAATGGGAACCCAAGCTTTCACCTTTTTCAATGAATCGAACATACGGCTGCGATCTACAGCTAGGTCACGCATTACCGGGAATGTTGTCATCGGAGCCAAACGAATTGGCTGCTCTAATTTATCCACTAGAGCTGTACATGATTGTCTGGGGGAACCATTGATAACCATCGAACAAGCTCCACATACTTCTTCTAAACATCCCATATCCCAGTACACAGGAGTAGTTGATTTTCCATCTGCATTCACTGGGTTACGGCGTATCTCCATTAAAGCAGAAATAACGTTCATATTCTTACGATAAGGAATCTCAAAGGTTTCCTCATACGGCTGGGATTCCGGATCGTCCTGACGAGTGATAATAAACGTTATCGATTTATCTTCGCTCATGATGATGGACCTCCTTTATTTGCTCTTCGAGTAATCACGTTTACGAGGCTCAATTAGACTCGTGTCTACTGGATCGTAACGGAAAACTGGTTTATTATTTTCTTTGTCATAACTAGCAACAGTAGTTTTCAACCATTCTTCATCATTACGGTCAGGAAACGCTGGTTTATAATGAGCTCCACGACTTTCGTTACGGTTATACGCTCCTTGAGTGACTACGCGGGCAAGCTGAAGCATATTCCATAACTGGCGAGTAAACATCGCACCTTGGTTACTCCATCTTGATGTATCATTAATGTTAATCCGTTGATAACGTTCCATTAACTCCACAATCTTCTCATCGGTTTGAAGAAGCTTCTCATTATCCCGAACAACCGTCACATTATCGGTCATCCATTCACCTAATTCTTTATGAAGCTGGTAAGCATTCTCGTCGCCGTCCATATTCATAATCGCTTCGAATTTTTCCTGCTCTTCCTTAACCTTTTGGTCAAACAAAGCTGACGTCATCTCATCAGAAATCGTTTCCAAGTCTTCCGTATACTTCACGGCATTAGGGCCGGCTACCATTCCGCCATAAATAGAAGATAATAGAGAGTTTGCTCCCAAACGGTTTGCTCCATGCTGACTGTAATCGCACTCACCTGCAGCAAAAATGCCCGGGATATTTGTCATTTGATCAAAATCAACCCACATGCCGCCCATCGAATAGTGAACAGCTGGGAAGATCTTCATCGGAACTTTCCTTGGGTCTTCTCCTACAAATTTTTCATAGATTTCGATGATACCGCCAAGTTTTACATCTAGTTCTTTAGGATCTTTGTGTGATAAATCAAGATAAACCATGTTTTCTCCGTTGATCCCCAACTTCTGGTTCACGCAGACATCGAAGATTTCACGTGTTGCAATATCTCGCGGTACAAGGTTTCCGTAAGCCGGATATTTCTCTTCTAAGAAGTACCATGGCTCTCCATCTTTATAAGTCCATACTCGTCCACCTTCACCACGAGCAGATTCACTCATTAAACGAAGCTTATCATCTCCTGGAATAGCTGTCGGGTGGATTTGAATAAACTCCCCGTTCGCATAATCAACACCTTGCTGGTACAAGGCAGCAGCAGCTGAACCTGTATTAATAACTGAGTTTGTTGATTTTCCGAAGATAATCCCTGGACCACCAGTCGCCATAATCACGGCATCTGCTGGAAATGCTTTAATCTCATGGTTGCTTAAGTTTTGACCTACAACACCACGTCCTACCCCTTTATCATCAATAATGGCGGATAGGAACTCCCAATTTTCATACTTGGTTACAAGACCATTCACCTCGTGACGACGAACTTGTTCGTCTAAAGCGTAGAGCAGCTGCTGGCCAGTAGTTGCTCCGGCAAATGCTGTTCTATGGTGTTGCGTACCTCCGAAGCGGCGAAAATCAAGAAGCCCTTCCGGTGTACGGTTAAACATAACACCCATACGATCTAATAAGTGGATAATACCTGGCGCCGCATCACACATTGCTTTAACTGGCGGCTGGTTTGCTAAGAAATCTCCTCCATATACCGTATCATCAAAGTGTTCCCAAGGTGAATCTCCTTCACCTTTTGTATTAACGGCACCGTTAATACCACCTTGTGCACAAACAGAGTGAGAGCGCTTAACAGGCACTACTGAGAGCAAGTCAACATGAACACCTTGCTCTGCTGCTTTAATTGTTGCCATCAGGCCTGCAAGACCTCCACCAACAATTACTATATTTCGATTACTCATAATTAATGCTCACTCCCTTGACTTTCTCTATCGCGTTTCAGTGCAATGAAACTTTTAAACTCCGTAGGCAAATTGAATTAATGTACGTACACCTACGTAGGAAATAGCAACAAATACAATAATGCTCACATAAGTCATGATTTGTTGTGAACGTGGTGAAACTGTAATACCCCAGCTTACAAAGAAGGACCATAGGCCATTAGAGAAGTGGAACGTAGTGGAGATTACCCCTACTATGTAGAACCAGAAAAAGAATGGATCAGTAAGGATGCCTTCCATCAACTGATAGTTCAATTCTGCCCAGCCAAATCCAATCGCTATACGAGTTTCCCACACGTGCCACGCAATGAAAATGAGCGTTATGATACCTGTGAATCTTTGTAACATAAACATCCAGTTTCTAAAGTGACCAAAGGTCTTCAGATTACTTTTAGCCGTGAATGCAATGTATACTCCATAAATGGAGTGAAACAACAGTGGTAAGAAGATAATAAAAATCTCCAGAACGTAACGATACGGTAAGCTCTCCATAAAATGAGCTGCCGAGTTAAACGCTTCTGGGCCACGTGTTGCAAAAAAGTTCACAGTTAAGTGCTGGATTAGGAATATTCCGATTGGGACTACCCCTAATAGTGAATGTAATCTTCGGTTAACGTATCCGCGTGTTCCTGCCATGTTTACCCCCCTCAAGATGATTGCAAAATATAATGATGCACACTTTTCAGTCAGTTAAGCGCTTTTATAAGCGAATAAAAAAGATAGGAAATCCCCATGTTTCCTTTTTCAAAACTGCTAAATGTACAATTTGTGACACGTTTATTGTACTTCTATCGAGTAATACCGTCAAGAAAACCTGTTCATAAATTCAGGAAATGAAGCATTTATCACAATTCCTTAAAATGTATGAAATACTATTGCGAGTTTTTCTTTTTCAAGCGATAATAATGGGTAGAAAGGAATGAGCGTCATGAAAGATACAGCTAAGTTATCAACAGAAAATATTTCATCGCTAGTTGCTACCGGAGCGGGCTTCGATTTATTGCGATATTATACTTTGCCAGACTTTCTTGGTAAAGATGCTCCTTACCTGCTTTATTTTATGGGCAAGAATATTGCTCGCGAAACGACAATAGAAACGTTTGAAGAATTATATGAATTCTTTCAATACATGGGTTGGGGCGAACTTCAGCTAAAAAAAGAAAAAAGAAGAGAATTAGTTTTTCACCTGCAGGGTCACATTGTAGAGAAAAGGCTAAACCAAAAAATTTTCCCCGTAGATTTTAGACTGGAATGCGGATTTCTTGCAGAAACTGCACAATCGATAACCGGAGATACATATGAATGCATGGAAGAAGTACTAACGAAAGAAAACATAATTGAAATCACAGCAACAAAAGAAAAATAAAAAAAGAGCCAGCTGTTATTCATCAGCTGGCTCTTCTTCTTGATTTAAAGCGTCTAATATTGTTTGAGCTACTGGCGTAGGCACCCCCAGCTTAGTTAAATCGTCTGGAGAAGCCTCTTTGATTTCTTTAATAGACTTAAAGTGGCGTAATAATAATCTTCTACGCTTTTGACCAACTCCTGGAATTTGATCCAGTTCTGATTGAATGGCTCCTTTGCCTCTAAGCTGTCTGTGGAATGATATAGCAAAACGGTGAACTTCATCTTGAATCCGCTGGACGAGATAAAATTCTTGAGAGTTACGCTCTAGATCTACAATCACCGGAGGGGACCCATAAAGTAATTCACTCGTTTTGTGTTTGTCGTCTTTTGCTAATCCACAAAGTGGAATTTCAAGCCCAAGCTCATTTTCCAACACATCTAAGGCTGCTGTCATTTGTCCTTTGCCTCCATCGACGACAATTAAATCTGGCAGCGGGAGCTTCTCTTTTAAAACGCGTGTATAGCGTCTTCTAATAACCTCTCTCATCGTGTCATAGTCATCCGGTCCTTGCACATTTTTCACTTTGTATTTACGGTATTCTTTTTTATTCGGCTTGCCATCTATAAACGCTACCATGGCTGAAACAGGATCGGCTCCTTGGATATTCGAGTTATCAAAGGCCTCAATTCGGTGAGGTGTTTCTATATTTAACTTTTCTCCAAGTGTTTCCACGGCTTTTATCGTTCGCTCTTCGTCTCTTTCTATCAAAGCAAACTTCTCTTCTAATGAAATTTCTGCGTTCTTCATAGCTAACTGCACAAGCTCTTTCTTACGTCCACGCATTGGTATGACTACTTTTGAATCTACCACGCCTTCTAGAACTTCTGTATTCGTTCCTACAGGTACTAGCATTTCTTTCGGATATGGGTGGTTTTGATGCAAGTAAAATCGTCCAATATAACTTAAGAACGTATCTTCAGGGTCATCAAAAAATGGAAATAAAGCTACATCGCGCTCAATTAGCTTTCCTTGACGTATAAAAAATACTTGAACGCACATCCAACCTTTATTGTAAGAGTATCCAAACACATCACGGTCTACTTGATCATTCATCGTCATTTTCTGCTGCTCCATAACAGATTCGATATGTTCAATTTGATCACGGTATTCTTTTGCTCTTTCAAAATCCAGTTTTTCTGAAGCTTCGTGCATTTTATTTTTCAAATCATTCTTTATCTCTTTGTGTCCCCCTCCTAAAAAGGAGGTTATGCTTTGAACAATATCCTGATTGGTTTCTTTAGATACGTGGAATTCACACGGTCCAAGGCATTGGTGCATGTGGTAATATAAGCAAACGCGATCGGGCATGGTATTACATTTTCGGAGTGGATATAATCGATCTAACAACTTCTTTGTTTCTCTTGCTGCAATAACATTTGGATAAGGACCGAAGTATTTCCCTTTATCTTTTTTCACTTTACGAGTAACAATCAGCTTCGGATGACGTTCAGAAGTTACTTTTAAGTATGGATAAGTTTTATCATCCTTCAGCATTACATTGTACTTAGGGTCATGCTTCTTAATTAAATTCATTTCTAAGATTAATGCTTCAATCTCTGAAGTCGTCACTATATACTCAAAGTCTGTTATCTCCTGCACAAGGCGCTGCGTCTTCCCATCATGAGCTCCAGTAAAATATGATCTCACTCTATTTTTTAACACTTTAGCTTTCCCTACATAGATAATGGTATTGTGTCTATCTTTCATCAAATAGCAGCCCGGCTGTCCAGGTAGTACAGCCAGCTTTTCTTTAATATTGTTATTCATGGTTGTACACCCCGCTCTCCTAGAGGTTCTTATAGAAAAGGTACCACATTTAGGAAATGTTATACAGCAAAAAGCCACGCTGCTTAGCAGCGTGGCCTTGTAATGTTCATTAAGATTAGGAATGCTTTGTAATTAATTCAGCTAGCGCTTCTTTTGGTTGGAAGCCTATTACTTGATCTACTACTTTACCATCTTTGAAAAGCAGTAACGTAGGGATACTCATTACCCCGAACTTACTTGCCGTTTCTTGGTTTTCGTCTACATCAAGTTTAACAATCTTAACTTGATCACTCATTTCCTCATCAAGCTCTTCAAGTACTGGAGCAATCATTTTACAAGGGCCGCACCAAGGTGCCCAAAAATCTGCAAGGACTAAGCCTTCGCCAGTTTCTTCTGTAAAGTTTTGATCTGTTGCTTTAACAAGTGCCATTATAAAAAACCTCCTCGTTCTTTTAGTCTTTACAAAGTATATCACTTTCTATTTTAACTGACTAACAATTTGTTTATGCGACAAAAGCAGAAGCTAACGAAAGAAAAACATCCATTAAAACATTCTTAAAATAGAAAAGGCTAAAGCAGATACACTCCTACTTTAACCTTTTTTATTCGAGCTAAAACTTACGCGTTTACCTTCATTTGCTTAATCTCTTCAATCAGTTTTGGTACGACATCAAATAAATCTCCTACAATACCGTAATCTGCAACGTTGAAAATATTGGCTTCTGGATCTTTATTAATGGCAACAATGACTTTCGAATTAGACATTCCTGCTAAGTGTTGAATGGCTCCTGAGATGCCACAAGCAATGTAAAGATCTGGTGTAACTACTTTTCCTGTTTGACCAATTTGCAAGGAATAATCACAGTAACCCGCATCACACGCTCCACGAGAAGCCCCAACTGTACCTCCTAGAACTTCGGCAAGCTGTTCTAACGGCTCAAAGCCTTCCTCACTTTTCACACCGCGTCCCCCAGCTATAATGACTTTTGCTTCTGATAGATCCACACCATCCGAAGACTTACGAATAATGTCTTTAATAATGGTACGAATATTACCGACTTCTACGCTTTTCTCTGTAACCTCTCCCATGCGAGAATCATCTCGCTGACCAGCCGGAATATTATTCGGGCGGATCGTCGCAAAAATAATACCGTCAGTGATCTCTTTCTTTTCAAATGCTTTACCAGAGTAAATCGGTCTCGTAAATACAATCTTTCCGTCTTCTGCCACAACTTCTGTAGCATCTGAAATCAGCCCTGATTCCAATCTGCTGGCAAGCTTAGGTGTTATATCCTTACCAATAGAAGTATGTCCCATGACGATCCCTTCAGGAGATTCATCATCAATCACGGCTTGTAGAGCTTGGCCGTATCCATCGGATGTATACGTTTTCAAATTTTCGTTTGCTACAGTAGTTACACGGTCAGCACCATAATAAATCATTTCTTTACCCATTTCTTCTAACTGCCCTTCACCACACAGAACACCAACTACTTCTCCACCATCACTAATAATATTCGCTGCTGCGATTGCTTCAAATGTTACATTTCTTAGCGTACCTTCACGAGCTTCACCTATTACCAATACTTTTTTACTCATTATAAGTCTCCTTTCCGAAAAACTTTCTTAAAGAACTTTAGCTTCTGATTTTAATAGCGATACTAATTCTTTTACTTGATCATCCGTTTCTCCTTCAAGTACCTTACCTGCTTGCTTTTCCGGAGGCAAGAAGATTTCAGTCGTTCTCGTCTTAGCTTCCACCTCATCTTCATCCAAATCTAAGTCGTCAATTTCAAGTTCTTCTAATGGTTTCTTTTTCGCTTTCATAATACCTGGTAAAGAAGGATAGCGAGGTTCATTTAATCCTTGCTGGCACGTCACTATAAGTGGCAAGGTCGTTTCTACTTTTTCAACGTCACCTTCCACATCGCGTTCGATTTGAACGTCACTGCCATCAATTTCAATACTTGTAATTGTTGTTACACAAGGCATATTCAATCGTTCAGCCAGCCGGGGTCCTACCTGTCCGCTCGCTTCATCGATGGCCACATTACCACCAAGGATGAGATCCACTTCTTTGTCTTCAAAGAAGGCCTCCAAAATTTTTACGGTTGTAAATTGATCACCTTCCTCGAGATCATCTTCCGTGTTCACTAAGACAGCTTTATCCGCGCCCATAGCTAAAGCTGTTCGCAGCTGTTTCTCCGCATCTTCTTCGCCAATTGTAACAACGGTCACCTCTCCACCGTGAACATCACGCAAGTTAATTGCTTCTTCTACCGCATACTCATCGTAAGGATTAATGATAAATTCAGCACCATCATCATCAATTCTTCCATTGTTTATAGAAATTTTCTCTTCCGTATCAAATGTTCTTTTTAGCAGTACATAAATGTTCATTGCTATTCCCTCCTAAACTATTGATCCTTAAATTCGGGTTTTCTTTTTTCGATGAAAGCTTGCACACCCTCGCGCGCATCTTCATTTTTAAAAACATCGCCAAAGGCTTCTGCTTCCTTCTTAATTCCATCTTTTAATTGAGTCGTATACGCATAAGGAATTAAGTTCATCACCTGTTTAATGGTTGGCCCACTCTTAGAAGCGATAAGATGTGCAGTTTTTTCAGCTTCTTGTAATAGGCTGTCATTACTGAAACTTTGGTTAGCTAAGCCAACTTTAACAGCCTCTTCACCTGATATTGGCACTCCCGTTAAAATCATTTCATAAGCTTTAGCGGCTCCTACGTGCCTAGGCAGCCTCTGAGTACCTGCAAACCCAGGAATAATTCCAAGGTTTAGCTCAGGCAGACCAAGTTTTGCATCATCAGCTACATAACGAATATGGCAGGCCATAGCGAGCTCTAGTCCGCCCCCTAACGCAGCTCCATGAATAGCTGCGATAATTGGAATATGAAAATGTTCAATTCGATCAAACAGTTCCTGCCCCTTACCGGCTAATCCACCTGAATCTGAGGAACTTTGAAAAGATGTAAATTCTTTAATATCAGCTCCAGCTGAAAAGAATTTCCCTTCACCTTTTAGTAAAATGGCTTTAATTTCTTTATTCTTTTCAATACTATCTAATTCAATTGATAAATCATTTAATATCGAACTGGAAAGTGCATTTGCTGGCGGGCTCTGGATCGTGATGGTTGCTACGTTTCCAGTTGTTTCAACGTGTAAAGTAGACAAACTTTATCTCTCCTTCGTCATTTTGGTTCGGCCAGGCCATAGACAATTAAGCTATGGACGTCTTTCGCTTGGTCTTCTAAGTTATATTTCTGTTCCTTCATTACCCAATTTGTTACGGCTTCATCCATCATTCCAAAGATAAGCTGACGAACGAGCCTGCGGTTCAGGTTATTTCGAAACAGTTTCTCTTGAATCCCCTCATCCACGATGTGATCTATAACAGCTAAGTAACGTTTTAACACATTATTAATCTTATAACGGAGCTCCTTGTTGGATTGCCTAAGCTCGAGCTGTGTTACAATAGCCAAATGATGATCAGCAGCCAACTGTTTAAAATGAGTTTCAACTAAAGTCAATAACTTCTCTTCAGCTGACTGCTTGGATGTGGTTTCATGTTCAATCTTCTCTATGAACTGGCCCATTTTGTCTTGAAATAGTGAAACTAAAATATCTTCTTTATTTTTGAAATACAAGTAAATGGTTCCATCCGCCACTCCTGCTTTTTTAGCGATTTTAGATACTTGCGAGGAGTGATATCCATTTTCAGCAATAACTACAACCGCTGCATCGATAATTTGTTTGTACTTAGGTTTGTTTTTATTCATGTAATCCCCTGCCTTAACGAAAATGAATGAATGGTCATTCACTTATTATATTACATTCCAAAAATAGTTCTGTCAATAAAGAAAACTAGGAACTCTGCAGCGGTTCAGAATCCTCCATTTTCTTTTTTTCTTCTTCCACCAAAGTCCTTCTTAAGATTTTACCTACGGCTGTTTTCGGCAGTTCGTCACGGAATTCATAGATTCTAGGCACTTTAAAAGCAGCCATGTTATTTCTACAAAACTCATTTAGCTCTTCTTCAGTAACGGTTTTACCTGGTTTTTTAACGATAAATGCTTTCACCGTTTCCCCTCTATATGGGTCCGGTACACCGATAATGACAGCTTCTTGAACGGCTTCATGCTCATATAGGACTTCTTCTACTTCACGAGGATAAATGTTAAATCCTCCTGCAATAATCATATCTTTTTTACGGTCGACCACGTAGAAATATCCATCATCGCTCATATACCCCATATCACCTGTACGGAACCAGCCATCTTCACTTAACACTTGATCCGTTTCTTCTTTCTTCTTCCAGTAACCTTTCATAACTTGTGGACCTTTTACTGCGATTTCTCCAATTTCTCCGTGATCAGCCTCTTCATCTGCTTCCATTTTAAAAATTTTCGCATCGGTATCCGGCCAAGGTACACCAATGCTGCCACTCACTCGATTCGTCCAAATAAAGTTGGAGTGTGTAACTGGAGATGTCTCCGTTAAACCGTAGCCTTCTACTAACTTCCCACCGGTTACCTCTTCAAATCTCTCCTGAACTTCTACAGGAAGAGGAGCAGACCCACTTAGACAAGCTTCAATAGATGACAGGTCATACTTCTTTAGATCCGGATGATTCAAAAGAGCTATATAAATGGTTGGGGCTCCTGGAAATAAAGTTGGCTTCTGTTTATTAATTACTTTAAGCACATCTTCAGGTTCAAACTTAGGCATTAGAATCATCTTATTCCCCATCATCACAGATAGATTCATGACAGAAGTCATTCCATACACATGGAAAAATGGCAAAATCGCTAATACCGATTCTTCTCCCGGTTCACATTTGTAGAGCCACTTCATGGACATTTGAGTATTAGCAACAAGGTTATAGTGAGTCAGCATGACCCCTTTAGGAAACCCAGTTGTACCTCCAGTGTATTGTAATAAAGCTAAATCTTCTTTAGCATTAATGTCTACTGGCGATACTTGACCACTGCTTTCGTTTAACATGTGGTGCCACAAATGCGTGTCTGTCGTTTGTTCAGGCTTCACTAACATTTGGTATTGCCGACGTTGGATAAAAGGGTAAATCTTATTTTTTGGAAAAGGCAAATAATCTTTTATCCCGGTTACAATTACATGATCAAGCTCTGTGTTCGCTTTTACATTAGCCACTTTCGGGTAAAGAACGTCTAAACATACGATCATGTTAGCTCCTGAGTCTTTAAGCTGATATTCCAACTCTCTTTCCATATAAAGAGGATTTGTTTGAACGACGATTCCGCCTGCCATCAGAATAGCATAATAAGCGATGACTGACTGCGGACAGTTTGGCAGCATAATCGAAACGCGATCGCCTTTCTCAAGACCTAGCTTTTGCAAATAGCTTGCGAACGCTTTAGTATCTTCATAAACATCATTGTAGGTTAATTCTTTCCCTAAAAAATAAAGCGCTTTCTTTTCTCCGTAATTTTTAGCACTCTCTTCTAAATACTGGTGCAGCGGCTTCTCATCATACGTCATGCTAGTAGGAATCTCAGGTGGGTAATGCACATGCCATGGACGTGTTCCAATTGTCATTTTACTTCCCTCCCACTGTATTGTACCTTCATTATAACGATATATCTCAAAAATTTGAAATATTATTTAAATTATTGTAAATATTGAGAATTAAATTTAATTTTTTTGGTTCTGTTCATTACATACAGGGAAATGGACGAGTCGAGACCCTGCATCGCGTACTTCGCAAAAAGGGTTGCCCGTGGGTCCGCTAACAAGGAGTGAATTCCGAAACCATTAATAGAAACATCACCAGCGAAAAAAAGCTTTCCTGTAACAGGAAAGCTTAAACAATCACCATATAAATAACCCCAATAATGATAAAAAGGGCTGCCACTACCATTAAAACCTTTGCTAAAGTCTCCAACATCAGCCTCCTCACATAATATTGGCTCCGATTACAAATGACAATCCGACAGAGATAATCAGAGAAATAAAGCCTACCGCACGGTTATCTGCTGCGATCTCTTCATCAATTTTAAAAGAAGGAGTAAGAAATTCAAAGATAAAATAACCAATTACTAATAAAACAAATCCATAGATCCCCCATCCCATGGTTTGGAACAAGGTATCATTGTGTTCAATGGAATATCTAAAAATATTAGCAATCCCGAATATTTTTCCTCCCGTTGCCATAGCGACGGCAACGTTTCCTGATTTAATTTCATTCCAATTGTTATAAGAGGTCACGATTTCGAAGATAGCCATGAAGACGATTAAACATAAAACCACTACACTATAGCTTGCGGCGGTTTCAACATAAGTGTTTTCCCAAAACCCCGTCATCTAACTCCCCCTGTACATTATCACTTAAGTTCTAGTACCGTTACTCCGCTTCCGCCCTCATTCATTCCACCGAAACGATAAGAGGATATAGAACGATGTTTCTTAGCGTAATTTTGAACGGCCGTTCGTAAAGCGCCTGTACCTTTACCATGAATGATAGAGACGGTTGGATATCCAGCTAATAAAGCGTCATCTACATACTTTTCAAGTTTTTTCAATGCATCCTCATACCGTTCTCCGCGTAAGTCAAGCTCCGGCTTAACGTGATGGCTCTTTCCTCTTACTGTGGCCATTGGTTTTTCTTTTGTCGGCTGCTTTGTCTTTATAAACTCGATATCTTTTCTTTTGGCTTTTACTTTCATCACGCCTACTTGTACTTGATATTCATTTGATCCTGTTTGATCCACAATCGTACCTTGTTGATTGAGAGTAAGCAATTTCACTTCATCTCCTGCTTTTAACTCCCTTTGAGGTTGATTAGAGGATGGTGTGTTGTTTTTCTGCTTACTCGCTAAGTTAGGCTGAGCTTCATCAAGCATTTTTCGAGCTTCAATCCATTCGTGCTCTTTTAGCTCCGCACTATTTTTCATATTGCGAATTTCATTAACAATTTCTTCCGCTTCTTCTCTTGCCTTACGAATCGCTTTCTCTGCTTTTTCTTCAGCTTTTTTGTATAATTTCTCTTTTTGCTCTTCAAATTGCCGCCACTGCTCCTGCAAATCTTGATGAAGCTGCTCTGCTTCCTGTCTCTTAAGATCAGCTTGTTCATAATCTTTTTCTGCTTCTCTTGTTGAAGCTTCTAAAGAAGCAATCATATTTTCAACACTTTGGGAATCGACTCCAACATGCTGCTTCGCTGTTTCAATAATGTTCTCCTCTAGTCCTAACCGTCTTGAAATTTCAAAAGCATTACTTCTGCCAGGTACTCCAATTAGCAGGCGATACGTAGGCTTTAATGTTTGAATATCAAACTCTACAGAGGCATTGACCACACCTTTTCGATTATACCCATAAGCTTTTAATTCAGGATAGTGTGTTGTAGCAATGACACGAGCGTCTCGTCTGACCACTTCATCTAAAATAGACATCGCTAACGCAGCGCCTTCTTGAGGGTCAGTGCCGGCTCCTAGTTCATCAAAAAGTACTAACGTACGATTGTTTACTTGTTTTAATATCTCAACAATGTTCGTCATATGAGAAGAGAACGTTGATAAGCTTTGCTCAATCGATTGTTCATCCCCTATATCAGCAAAAACTTGTTCAAATACGGCAAGTTCCCCCCCGTCCATGGCGGGTACTTGAAGTCCTGACTGAGCCATAAGAGTAAAAAGCCCTAAAAGTTTTAAGGTGACCGTTTTTCCGCCTGTATTCGGTCCCGTAATTACAATCGAAGTAAATTCGTCTCCAATCTCAATATCGTTAGGAACAACCTCTTCTGGAGGAATAAGCGGATGACGCGCTTGTTTTATATTCACTCGTCCTTCGTCATTCATTGTTGGCATAGAAGCTTTCATTGAGGCACCGAGCTTAGCTCTAGCGAACATGAAATCTACATGACCTAATCGATCTACGTTATTGTAGAGTGCACTTTGCTCTTCAGCAATTGCCTGCGATAATTGGGACAGAATTCTCTCTACTTCCTGCTTTTCTTCCACACGAGCCTGCTGTAATTGGTTATTTACTTCCACTACGGCTTGAGGCTCAATAAATAGTGTGGCACCTGAGGCTGATTGATCGTGTACGATCCCACCAATTGATCCGCGGTACTCTTGTTTTACAGGAAGAACGTAGCGATCATTTCGAATGGTAACAATGGCATCAGAGAGCATTTTGGATTTTGACTTTGTATAGGAGTCTAACTTATCACGAACACGGCTTTCAGAAGTACGGATTTTAGAACGGATGGTGCGTAGTTTATCTGAAGCTCCATCCATTACTGAACCGTGATCATCAATACAGCTTTTAATTTTACGTTCTAGTTCAGATAAAGGAAGTAACCCTTCCACTAAATCTCTTAGAATCGGCATTTCCGGTTCTTCCATATCTTCAATAAACCGTTTTAATTGGCGTCCCCCATAAATCGTGCTTGCTATATCCAAACATTCTAGGGCGCTCAAAATACCGCCAATCATTGTCCGTTTAATACTGGGTTTAATATCAAAAATACCACCTAATGGTATATGTCCTTTTAAACGAAGCACCTGGGCTGCTTCATCCGTTTCATTTTGCAGCTTTACAACTTCCTCTAAATGAACCGATGGCTTTAACGATACTGCTTGCTCTTTACCTAAAGAAGAAGCGGTGTGATTTGTTAATTGAGAAATAATCTTATTGTATTCTAAAACATCAAGGATACGTTCATTCATATCGGTATCTCCTTTTACTAACTGAGTCCAAGCCTCTTCATTAATTGCTTCGTCGTCATTGTATTTATCACTGATTCCTTCTTCAGCCACCCTTTACGGGCTGTACCGACCCCGATCTCCATATGTTCAAGCATCGGATAACTATGGGCATCTGTGTTAATTGCGATTTCGACCCCTTCTTCTTGAGCAGCCCTCACCCAGTTAGAATTTAAATCTAATCGATTGGGATTCGCATTGAGCTCAAGAATAGTCCCCGTCTCTTTAGCTTCTTTAATTAACGCTTCAACATCCACTCGATAACCTTCCCTGCGTCCAATTAATCGACCTGTGGGATGAGCAATCATATTTACATGTGGATTTTCTAATGCGTTTCTTAATCTCTTCATAATTAAGTTTTCTGGCTGGCTGAAGCTAGAGTGAATGGACCCAATAACGAAGTCCATTTCTTTAAGAAAATCATCATTAAAGTCAAGAGACCCATCAGGTAAAATATCCATTTCAATTCCACAAAAAATGTGAAAATCATTCATTTCTTCATTAATCTTTTCGATTTCTTCTCTTTGCATACGCAGACGTTTTTCATCTAACCCGTTAGCAACACGTAAATACTTAGAGTGATCCGTAATGGCTATATAATCATAACCTTTTTCTTTACTTTGCTGAGCCATTTCTTTTATAGATTGAGCCCCATCACTCCACGTTGAGTGCATATGAAGATCACCACGAATATCCTCTAGTTCTAGCAAGGAAACCTTCTCCTGATAAGCTTCTACCTCGCCCGTATTTTCACGAACTTCAGGAGGAATGTAATTCAAGCCAAAATGGTTAAAAAACTCTTTTTCAGACTTGAACGTAATGACTTCACCTGTGTCAGAGTTTTCTACTCCATATTCACTAATTTTTTCATTTTTTTCTTTAGCTAATTGCCTCATGGCCACATTGTGATCTTTTGACCCCGTAAAATGGTGAAGTGTGGTTGGGAATTCGTGAGGAGCTACAATTCTAAAATCCACCCCTATATCATAACCTTCATGAACTACAACAGACACTTTTGTCTCACCTGAAGCTATCACTTCTGTGATTTCTGAAAAACTTAACAATTCGTCTCTAGTGGCTGGCGCATCATTAGAAGCAATGATAAAATCCAAGTCTTTAATGGTTTCTTTCATCCTTCTTACACTACCCGCTTGAGAAAAGGTAACCGGTGTTTCAAGTCCGGCTAAGAAAGATTCGATTTTTTCTGCGATCGTCAGCATCCTCGCAATAGGAAGTCGTTCTGGTCTAGAACCAGCTTCTTCGAGGGACTTTAGCATTTTTTCTGCTGATTTTCTTCCGAAACCCTCAAGTTCTTCAACTTTACCAGCCTCAAGTGCTGACTTTAAAGATTCAGCATCTGTCACACCAAGCTGTTGATAGAGCTTAGCAAGCTTTTTGCCTCCAAGTCCTGGTAAATCTAATAAAGGTACTAATCCAGCAGGAACTTCAGCTTCTAATTGACGCAGTGTTTCCGACTCCCCATTTTGTACATATTCATCAATGACAGAAGCTGTCCCTTTCCCAATGCCTTTCATTTTCGTAAAGTCTTCGATTTCACTTAAAGAATGATCATCTCTTTCTAATGCCTGTGCTGCTTTGCGATAAGCAGATATTTTAAAAGGATTCTCACCCTTAAGTTCTAAATAAACAGCGATTTTTTCCAATAGTTGAATGACCTGTTTTTTATTAACTGACATGACTTTGTCATCCTCTCTAAATTCATCTAAATCATACAAGAAAGGACCGCTATACGTATAGCGGCCCTTTTTTACAATTTCGTTAGAACATACTTGCCACTTGTTCTATCCATAGATTTTTCAACTGAGCAGACAGTACAGGGGTATGTTCAATAATCAACTGAGCTAAAAACGAACCGTCAATTGCATTTTGTATCCCAGTGACTGGAACAAGAGCAGTGATGTATAACAAAATAAACACAATAACATAACGCTCTACAAATCCCAGGATCGCTCCTAATAAGTTATTTATTGAATTCAATATAGGAAGTTCTGATACAAAATCAAGCATAGACGCTACGATTGAGAGTACAATTTTAACACCAAAAAATATAATAGCAAAAGCGATGGCATTATAAAATCCGGCTTCAAGCGGTAAATTGTCCAAAAAGACTGCCCATGAACTGTCTTGTGGAAGCTCAGGGTAAGGGATCCATAGCACCAATTTAGGGGCCAGGTCATCATAATATAGCACCCCTACAACAAATGCGACAACAAATCCAATCAGGTGAAATAGCTGTAATATAAAACCACGTTTAAAACCTGTAAAAATACCTAGTAGTAAAATAATAATAATAAGTAAATCAATCATGTTAACTTTCTTCCTTTTCCTCTAGCTTCTCGATGTAATTCATTAATTCAGTACATTCTTCTTTAAGTTTTATGTACTCATTCATTGTATTCACTGCTGTTAAAACGGCTAGTTTTGATGTATCCAAAGTTGGGTTAGCTTCATGGATTTCTCGCATCTTCTGATCGACAAGGTTAGATACCATGCGGATATGGTGTGATTCTTCTTTGCCTATTACTGTGTATGAGCGATTATAGATTTCAACGGTAATTCGTTTACGTTCTTGATCTGATTGGGACACATCCATACCCCCTTGATTCTAATATCCTACGCTTAATAGTAACACGAAGCTATTCAATTAGGAAACCAATAAGATTCATTTCCTGAGTCATGCAATCATTTGCTATACTTAAGGAAGAATTCTATAGGGAAGGGACTCATTATGCCACAAGTTGTACTTAAATTACCAAAGAACAAGTTAGCGGAATTAAAAAAACATTATCACACTTCTTTAAAAAGCAGTACCCCAACTCATGCTGCGTTTGCAGCCAAGACACCAAATTGTACAATAACTGCCTATACCTCAGGGAAAGTTCTCTTTCAAGGACAAAATCCTGAAGCAGAAGCAAATAAATGGGGCGATTCAAATACTCCAAAAGGTAAAAAAACAATGCCTAAAAAGCAACATCGCTTCCATCCCCCCGAGAGCCTATTCACAAGTTCTCACATAGGCTCAGACGAAGCAGGTACGGGTGATTTCTTCGGACCTATTACTGTGGCCGCGGCTTATGTTAAAGATCACCAAATAGGACAACTAAAAGCGATCGGTGTTAAAGACTCCAAACACTTATCAGATGATCAAATTACTCATATTGCAAAACAAATCGTTAAAATGAAAGTTCCTTATACTTTAATGAGACTTCATAATACCAAATACAATCAATGGCAGGAAAAAGGGTGGTCGCAAGGGAAGATGAAAACGATCCTCCACCACCAAGCTATTGAAAAACTGCTAGAAAAAATAAAACCAGAACATCCTGAAGGAATATTAATCGACCAATTTTCTCAACCAGATGTTTATCAAAAGCACCTTCGCTCAGAGAAAAAAGAACTACAACCAAATGTGTACTTTATGACGAAAGCGGAAAGTTCCTCCATTGCTGTTGCCGTTGGCTCCATTATTGCCAGATCAAGTTTTGTGAAAGCCATGAAACAGATGGAAATGGATACAGGACTTCCAATTCCAAAAGGGGCTTCCCCTATTGTCGATAAAGCAGCTGCTAAAGTGATTGAAGTATATGGAGAAGAGAAGCTCCGTGAATTAGCAAAAGTTCATTTTGCTAATAAAGAAAAAGCAAAAAATTTACTCAAATGAAAAAGCGGGTAGAGAAACCTCTTTTTTTCTACAAGCTTTTTTCTTGCCTCCAGGAGCACAGACCATTCCCTTTCCGCGGACGAACGCCCGAGCCTCATCGTGAAACTCACACTGCGGGGTCTCGGATCCGCCATTTTCCGCAGGAGTGTCACGGTCTGTGCTCCTTCAATCTAGCTTATAGTCGAATAAGACTCTCTCATCTAGCTCACCCTGGCTAAATGGAGGGCAATATTTTCCACATTTTTACATACAACGTTATCAACGCCTGTTCCTTGACTTTTTCTTTTCTGAAAAGCTTGAATTTCAGGAAGGAATAACGCCCAAAAAATAAGGCTGTCGAGAACTTTCTCGACAGCCTTAAGCGGGCTTTCTCCCGCTTTTTATTATCCTCTTAATTCAGCATTATGAGTTTCCTTAACTGCATTTAAAATTTGTTCATGAGCCGCTTCGACTTCTTCATCTTTAAGTGTACGTTCTGGATCAAGGTATAACAAACGGTAAGCTAATGATTTCTTGCCTTCTTGCAAATGTTCCCCTTGATACACATCAAACACACGTACTTGCTTTACTAATGGAGCACCTGCTTCATATATTGTACTTTCAATATGGCCTGCTGGAACCTCTTCGTCAACTACCAGGGCGATATCACGATTTACACTAGGGAAGCGAGGGATCGTTTCAAACGCTTCTTCTTTTTGATAGAGCTCGATTAGTTTTTCAGCATTTATATCAAAAACATAGGTATCCTTTAATCCCCATTCTTTTTGAAGTTTAGGATGAACCTGACCTAAGAATCCAATGTTCTCATTGTTCCTTTTAATAAGAGCGGTTCTACCAGGATGCATTCCATCTACTTTAGCTTTAACAAATTCAACATCAATGTTTAACCACTGGACCAGCCCTTCTACAATCCCTTTGACTACAAAGAAGTCTGCCTCTTTCTTTTCTTGCTGCCAAGGATGAGACATCCATTCCCCTGTAAGGGCTCCAGCTGCTCTCAGCATTTCATGCGGTTGTTTTGTAACTTTTTCTTCTTCACTAAGGAATACAGTTCCTACTTCATAATAAGCAACATTATGCTGTTTACGAGCGATGTTATAACTAATGGACTGGAGCAATTCTGGCAAAATGCTTAACCGTAAATGACTATGATCTTCACTCATAGGCATAGCAAGCTTAACTGGTGATTTTGCATTTTGTTTAACTTCTTCACTCACAAGCATTTCAGCTTGCTGTTCGCTTGTTAATGAGTACGTAATGGTCTCGTCTAAGCCCACCCCTTCAAAGTAGGATTTCATGCCTCGTTTCAACTCTTGTTCAAGAGATAAACCGCCAGCTTGAGAAGCACCGCTTGGTAACGTAAACGGAAGATTATCATATCCGTAAATTCGAGCAACCTCTTCTAACATATCTTCAAAACGTTCCACGTCCCCTCTTCTGGTTGGGGCGTACACAGTAAAATCGTCATCATTGTGGTCATAGTGGAACTGTAAACGTTCTAGAATTTGTTGGATTTCTTCATTTGAGATCGTTGTACCTAAACGATCATTAATTCGATTCGAATTCATCTCCACCGCTTTTTCCGTTCGGTCCAGTTGATCAAACTTTGCTACGCCTTCTAATACGGTTGCGCCTGCATATTTTTGTAACAACTCACAGGCACGCACGCCTGCACGTTCTACACGATTTGGGTCCACACCTTTTTCGAATCGTGTACTTGCTTCACTGCGTAAGCCATGATCTTTAGCGGCTTGTCGTACGTTAGCAGGATTAAAATAAGCAGCTTCTAATAAGATCGTTGTTGTATCTTCCTGTACTTCTGAGTCTGCTCCTCCCATTACACCAGCGATCGCATGCGCTGATTCTCCGTTTGTAATCACTAAATGGTCTGGAGTCAGTGTACGTTCTTGATCGTCTAACGTCTTGATCTTCTCTCCATCTTTTGCTCTTCGAGTCACGACCTTGTTGGAGCCAAAACGGTCGTAATCAAACGCATGAAGGGGCTGGCCATATTCCAATAATACATAATTTGTAATATCTACAACGTTATTGATCGGTCTAACACCAGCTGCCGTTAAACGATTTTGCATCCATAACGGAGATTTACCAACGGTCACATCTCGTAAGATAAACGCACCATAATATGGGTTAGCCTGTGGATCATCTACTAGTACTTCTACAACCTCTGAAGCATCTTCATTCGATCTTTCTACTCTTTCTTCAGCTAATTGGTAATCACGATCTAAAGCAGCAGCCACTTCATAGGCTACCCCCGCCATGCTTAAACAATCTGCGCGGTTAGGAGTTAATCCAAGTTCAATAATGATGTCATTAAGATTCAATACAGAAATCGCATCGTCTCCTGTATTAACATCCTCAGGAAAAACGTAAATACCATCCTGGTACTCTTTAGGTACTTCTTTTTCGTCGACCCCTAATTCTTGAAGAGAACAAATCATGCCGTTTGAAACTTCGCCTCTGAGCTTCGTTTTCTTAATTTTAAAATTACCCGGTAAAACGGCACCAGGAGTGGCTACGGCCACTTTTTGACCTTGAGCTATGTTTGGAGCACCACAAATGATTTGTAAAATTCCTTCTCCTACATCAACTTGACATAATGATAATTTATCCGCATTCGGATGCTGCTCACAAGATACTACATGTCCAACCACTACTCCTGTCACGGCTTCAGCTACCGGCTCAACACTTTCTACTTCAATCCCTGTTTTCGTAATAATTTCTGCCAGGTCTTCTGGTTTATAATCACTTACATCAATATAATCATTTAACCAATTTAATGAAACTAACATCGTTATTCCTCCTTACGCCTTATGATATTGCTTTAAGAATCGTTGATCATTGATATAAAAGTTACGGATATCGTCGACACCATATTTCAGCATGGCAATACGCTCTGGACCCATCCCAAAAGCAAAGCCGGAGTACTCTTTCGGATCATATCCAGCCATTTCAAGCACATTCGGGTGAACCATTCCTGCACCAAGTATTTCTATCCAGCCAGTACCTTTGCAGACAGAACAGCCTTCTCCCCCACAAACTTTACAAGATATATCCATTTCTACAGATGGTTCTGTAAAAGGGAAAAAGCTTGGACGCAGACGAATTTCTCGTTCCTCTCCAAACATTTGCTTAGCAAACGTATTAAGTACACCTTTCAAATCACTCATACGAACATGCTTATCTACAAGCAAGCCTTCAATTTGAGTAAATTGGTGAGAGTGTGTAGCATCATCCGTGTCACGTCGGTACACTTTACCAGGACAGATCATTTTAACGGGTTCATTACCGTTTTTCATTCCCATCGTTCTCGCTTGAACAGGAGAAGTATGGGTTCTTAATAGTAGCTCTTCAGTAATGTAAAAGGAATCTTGCATATCACGAGCCGGATGACCTTTTGGTAAGTTTAAAGCTTCAAAATTGTAGTAGTCGGTTTCAACTTCAGGTCCTTCTTTAATTTCAAAACCCATTCCAATAAATAAGTTTTCAATTTCTTCAACAATGCTCGTCAGTAAGTGTGGTCCTCCTACTTGAACCGGACGACCCGGGAGTGTTACGTCTATACTTTCAGCTTCGAGCTGTTCCTCTAAGGCCGCTTCTTCTAAACCGGATTGCTTCTTTTCAATCGCTTGAGCAATTTCTTCTCGCACGTCATTGGCTAGTTGACCAATAACAGGTCTTTCTTCCTTCGATAATTTCCCCATCCCTCTTAATACTTCTGTAATGGGACCTTTCTTTCCCAAATATTCAACGCGAACATCTTTTAAATCCTGTATTTCTTCAGCTTGCTCTACTTTAGTTAACGCTTCAGCTTTTAACTCTTGTAAACGTTCCTTCATGGTACGTTCCTCCTTTATAAAAATAAAAAAAGCCCCATCCCCATAAAAAGGGACGAGACTTGAATAATCGTTTCGCGGTACCACCCTTGTTGACACTATGTGCCCACTTAGATCATTAGATAACGGACTAAAATCCGGAACGCTCATCGGCGTCAGCTCCAGAGTGAAAATTCAATCATTGCCACGTTAGAAATGCTTCCAGTCTAAGGCATTTCTTCCCTAAAACGCTGATGCAATCATTTACTTTGCTCTTTCCTCGCTTTTGTTCTATATAACTGTTGATAATTATAGAGAAAAGACGCTCGTAATGCAACCCTAGGCTTTGAAGTGATACATTAATATAGCAGCCGCAATAGCAACGTTTAGTGATTCCGCTTCACCGTAAATCGGAATATTTACATTTTGATCAACATGGTTCAGTATCTCTTCACGAATGCCTTGTCCTTCATTTCCAACGAGTAAGGCTACATTCGATTGAGTTTCAATATGCTTATATGGTACAGAGTCTTCTAACGTAGCAGCGTATACAGAAACATTGTTTTCTTTTAAATAAGGAATAACTTCTTCTAACTCTGCTTGGATCACGGGTAAGTGAAAGAGCGAGCCTTGGGTTGCTCGAACTACCTTTTCATTAAAGACGTCAACGGAGCCTCTCCCTACAATCACTTGATTAAACCCTGCAGCATCCGCTGTTCGAATAAGCGTTCCCAAGTTTCCTGGATCTTGTACCGAATCAATAAGCAGTGAATAAGGAGCGGGCTCATAAGTAAAATCTTTAAACTCTATAACCGCCGCTACTCCTTGGGGGGTTTGTGTTTCTGCAATTTCATTAAAAACTTGATCACTCACATACGTAACTGGAAGGGCATTCACGGATTCTAATGAAGCTTCTTCCCGAAGAATGATCTCTCTTACCGTCCACTCACTCTTGATCGCTTCTTCAACTAAGTGATGTCCTTCTACTAAAAACAGTCCATTTCTCTCACGGTATTTTCTCTTTTGTAGTTTTTTCCATTCTTTTACTTTTGGATTTGTTAAGGATGTTAACATAAAAGACCTCATTTTCATTTAAGTTCAACCTTATCATACATAGGCTTATCATAATTGGTCAAACTAAACGTAAACACAAATGGAGGTAGACACAGATGAACTTAAACTTACGACAAGCCATCCTTTCAAACGTTTCTGGGCATAATGCTGATCAACTCGAAGCAACGATTGATGACGCATTACAAAAAGGAGAAGAAAAGATGCTTCCTGGGTTAGGCGTATTTTTTGAAATGCTTTGGAAAGAATCAGAAGAACAAGATCGTCAAGAAATACTGCAAACGTTAGAGAAAAGTTTGGCAGAATAAAAAAAGCATCCCTCTTTATAGGGATGCTTTTCTCATTAATTAAATGTAATTTCTTTTACTTTTTTATCGTCTAACCCTTTGATGACTTCTACAATTAAACGAACGGCATTTTCAAAATCATCACGGTGAAGCATCGCGGCATGAGAATGAATATAGCGTGTTGCGATTGTAATAGAAAGGGCAGGTACACCGTTATGGCTTAAATGGATGGCACCTGAATCTGTTCCTCCTCCTGCTAATGAATCGAACTGATAAGGAATCGAATGCTCATCCGCCGTATCTACAACATAATCACGTAATCCTTTATGAGAAACCATGGACGCATCATATAAAATAATCTGAGGACCCTCTCCCATTTTGCTTGAAGCATCTCGATCAGAAACGCCTGGTGTGTCACCAGCGATTCCTACATCAACACCAAAAGCAATGTCTGGGTTGATTAAATTAGCAGATGTACGTGCTCCACGTAAACCAACCTCTTCTTGCACGGTCCCGACACCATAAACAATATTAGGATGCTTTTCGCCTTTTAATTGCTTAAGCACTTCAATCGCAATGGCACAGCCGATACGGTTATCCCAAGCTTTAGCTAATAACAATTTTTCATTCTTCATTTGTGTAAATTCAAAATATGGAACAATTGAATCCCCAGGAGTCACACCGAATTCTTTCGCTTCTTCTCGGCTAGATGCTCCAATATCAATAAACATATCTTTAATATCCACTGCTTTCTTGCGCTGGTCAGCAGGAAGGATGTGCGGAGGTTTAGATCCGATAATTCCTGTTAAATCGCCATTTCGAGTCATAATTGTCACTCGCTGAGCTAACATTACCTGACTCCACCAGCCTCCAACAGGCTGAAAATAAATATAGCCATGATCGTCAATACGAGTCACCATGAAACCAACCTCGTCTAAGTGACCAGCTACCATTACTCTTGGGCCTTTTTTATTTCCAGTTTTTTTCGCAACCAGACTTCCTAAATTGTCAGTGTAAACTTCATCCGCAAACGGAGAGATGTAACGTGACATGACTTCTCGCGCTTCACGCTCGTTTCCTGGTATTCCTTTTGCATCAGTAAGTTCTTTCAACATTTGCAACGTTTCATCTTTATTTGCCATATGTAAAAATTACCTCCTTTTTTCTCTACTTTTTATTATATAACTTTAGGCAAAAATAAACAAAATTTATCCAGCCGCTTAATACCCTTGATCCTGTCTTTGAAAGTTAACTTTATTCTTTTCTTCATAGGCTTGCTGCAATTCTTTCTCCGTCATTCCTAATGACTGGCCAAGAATTAAATAGCTTTCAAACATTCGCTGATACGAACGATTATCTTTATGATGTTTAAAACGCTCAATCGAAGTAAATACATCCAAAAAGGCTTCTGTCTTTTCAGGAGTATTGTTAAGTGATCCTGAACGATAGCGAAGATCTAAATCTAAACCTAACGATAAAATGAAATGGAGCCCGTCTACGTACTCCTCTAGAACGACCGACTGATCGCTAGAGGGTTTGGTGCTCCAAAACTTAAAACAGCGTGTTTCGTTCGCTAGTTCACCAACTTCAACGAACAGCGCTAATATCTTATCTTCAATCACTGATGCATCTTCTAAGTTCTGTTTTTTTACAATGTGGGCATCTAATTGAGCCTGGCTGTCATAAAATGCGTCCCAATTCATCATTCATCACTCCTCTTCACTCTTTCTTTATAAATGTATCATTTTTTGAAACTAAAAAGCATGCGAAAACGTACAAGAAGTTATAAATGATTTACAGGGAGACGATTGTAATGGTAATGATCATTTTATTCCGTATCCTCCTGCTTATAGCCTTTGCGGTAATTCTATATACTGCTTTTAAATTTTATACAAACCCTCGAAGGAAATTAGATCAATCTCACCAAAACAATGAATTTTATTTTTGGGATGATCCCGAAAACACAAAACATAATTTCTTAATTACTTACAGAGGAATGATGTTTGAAGGTGAAAAGTATTTAGGAGCGACGGAACATGCATTTGAAGTACTGACCATTCAAGTGTCATCTAAAGAACCCGAAAAACTGCAAGGATTAGAAAGAAACGATCTTTACTTTCTTGAAGAACAGATTTTAATGAAGTATCCTTACGCAAAGATTGAATGGAAATACCCAATTAATCGATTAAACATAAAACCTCTCCCCGAAGACGAGAATTAAGGCCGCTAATTCATAGCGGCCTTAACTCGCTTGAAAAAACTCTTTCCAAACGAAAACTTCAGATTTCCTTCTTACCATATAACAAAATAAAAGCAAAAAACTTGTTAACAGTGCAATTACAGGGATTGAAAACAATGTAATCCATTGACCCATAGAAGTATACACGACGGCCAATGGGATATTGGCAAAGAAAGATGACTTTGCATAGTCTTTAAAGTCTGAGCTTATCTCAATGAGACAATAAGAAAGAAGGTGAAAATGAATAAATGGGATAAGACGAAGGATAGCTACTTGCTTGACGGTGAGCTTTATTCTTCGATTGTTCCATCGCTCATACATCTGTTGAAGCTTTTTAAACCCTGAAGGAACAAGACGAATCATTCGATAAAATAAAAGGCTCGATAACAAAGTGCCTATCACCGAATACGCAGTCCCAGCAACCGGACCAAATAACACACCTCCAGTAATACAAACGAGCATTACTGGTAAAAACAAGAAAGGACGCAGCAAATGAATAAAAATAAATAAAAGGGGTGCCCATATTCCTTGATGCTCAATCCAACTTAGTAGTGCAGATGATGCTTCACTCATGAAGTTCGCACCTCCTACCTACAGCATATGAACAAAAGAAGGATTTAGACCATTACGTACCATAGTAGAACAATGACTTGAATGGCAATAAGGACCGGCATGCCTACCTTAAAACTACGATGCTTTGTTTTATGTCTGAAGATTTCCATTCCTAAATACCCGCCTGCGGCTCCACCGATCCATGCGATCAACCACAGATTTTTTTCACTTATTCTTCTGTTTCTCTTGACCGCCTGACGTTTATCAAACCCCATTAAAATGAATAAAAGAACATTGATGGTTGTGAGATAACTTAAAAACAATAAGGAAAGTTCCATTATCATGACTCCATTTCGATATAAAAAAAAGTCATTTCCTACCGAACGGAAATGACTTTTTCTTTACTTATTTAAGAGCTGACTTTGCTTGTTCTGCAAGACTTGCGAAACCTTTTTCGTCATTAACGGCTAGGTCTGCAAGCATCTTACGGTTCACTTCGATACCAGCAAGCTTAAGACCGTGCATTAGACGGCTGTATGAAATATCATTCATACGAGCTGCAGCGTTAATACGTGCAATCCATAGCTTACGGAAGTCACGTTTTTTCTGACGACGGTCACGATAAGCGTACTGACCTGACTTCATTACTTGTTGTTTTGCTGTTTTAAATAGAGCGTGCTTTGAACCATAATAACCTTTTGCTAGTTTAAGGACACGATTACGACGTTTGCGTGTCACTGTTCCACCTTTTACTCGTGGCATGGGAATTCCCTCCTATATAATTCTATAATTATAGTTTATTTTTTCGGAAGCATGTGCTTAATACGACGGAAGTCTCCGGCAGATACGAACGTAGCTTTACGTAGTTTACGCTTTTGCTTCGTAGATTTATTAGCAAACAAGTGACTAGTGAATGCGTGAGAACGTTTCACCTTTCCGTTACCTGTTTTCTTAAAACGTTTTTGAGAACCTTTGTGGGTTTTCATTTTAGGCATTACAATTTCCTCCTTCAGCTAATTTTGCTTACTTCTCATTAATAGGAGCAAGCATCATAAACATATTACGACCTTCCATTTTAGGCTTGGTCTCAATTGTAGCGATATCTTTACACTCTTCAGCCAGTCGATCAAGAACTTTTTGTCCAAGTTCTTTGTGCGTAATCGCACGACCGCGGAAACGGACAGAAGCTTTCACTTTATCGCCTTTTGTTAAAAATTTACGAGCATTACGCAGCTTCGTGTTGAAGTCATGCTCTTCAATTCCAGGGCTTAAGCGTACTTCTTTAATTTTAATCGTTGTTTGATTTTTACGAGCTTCTTTTTCTTTCTTCTGCTGCTCATAACGATATTTCCCGTAATCCATAATGCGGCAGACCGGAGGCTTCGCATTTGGCGCAACCATAACAAGGTCAAGATTTGCATTTGCTGCAATATCCAGTGCTTCATTCTTAGATTTAACACCTAGCTGTTCGCCGTTTACATCAATGAGGCGTACTTCACGTGCACGAATTTTCTCATTAACATTCATGTTATCTTTGCTAATAACTAGCCACCTCCAACATATTTTAGAAACCTTATATAAGATCCGTCATCGACAAGTAGTTTTGATCCCATAAAAAAAGTGCCGGTACACATAATGCACCCACACGTCTCCTATCAAAGTCAAAGGATAAGTAACCTGCCAACTGCGTTAAGCGTCGATCAGGTGAGAAGCGGGTGCTTCTTCTTGTCTCAGATCCGTTCATTCAGTTACCTAAACTATAATATCATGCTCATTAGCTTGTGTCAATTCTCACTACAATGTCTTTCTTGCTACTTTATAGATAGTAAAGGATCTTTAATAATAAATCAATAGCATAAAAAGAAAAAGCAAAAAGTTATGAACAATTCTCACACAAAAAAGCTTGTAGAAAACGAGGCCACTGAAAAAGTCCTTTCTAATCTAAAAAAGCTGTTAAAGATTGTAGTTGAAGCTCACGAATCGCTTGTCGGTGGATGCTTGCCGCGGGCACGGCCTCAGCTAACTTGGTCAAGAAATTCACTTGACCAAGTGGATCTTCGGCTCGCGCTGTTCCCGCGACGCACCGGACGTGCTAGTGTCGATGTTGGCCACAGGACGTGGCCGGTTTTAATCGACCAGGCGTCACCCCCGAACACTCATCGTAGCATCAACAGAGATCAATTTAAAAACCCCATTCGTATGTTACAAGGTGCGATGGCGATTTTCACAGCTAAGTGAAACGAATCGTTAAACTTAGGAAGGAATAGAAGGCGCAAATCTCTTAAAAGTTAGAAGAAAAGCCGTCTGTGTGGAAATTAAATTCTTCACAGTCCTTTCATGGATCTTCAGTTTTTCAGCGGCTTCTAGAAAAAAGGGTTTTTCTACAAGCTAAAGGCCGTTAATACGGCATTTTTCATTACTTATTTAATAATTTTTGATCGATTTCGTTACGAATTTCTTTGATGAAAGAATCAACAGCTTTTGATTCAGAATTTTGTTGACTGTAACGGCGAACATTCACAGCGCGATCTTCAATTTCACGATCACCAACCACTAAGGCATAAGGAATCTTTTGTGTCTGAGTCTCTCGAATCTTATAGCCAATCTTTTCGTCTCGCTCGTCTACCTCTACGCGGATCCCAGCTTCACGGAGCTCATCTTCAAGTTTCTTAGCATAATCAAGGTGAACATCCGCAGAAACAGGTATAATCCTCGCTTGAACAGGTGCTAACCAAGTAGGGAACGCTCCTTTATACTCTTCAATAAGAAAAGCAACAAATCGTTCCATTGTAGAAACGACTCCACGGTGAATAACTACCGGACGATGGTCTTTTCCGTCCTCGCCTACATATGTTAAATCAAATTTCTCAGGCAAGTGGAAATCTAATTGGACAGTAGAAAGTGTCTCATCTTTCCCTAGCGCTGTTTTCACTTGAACATCGAGCTTAGGCCCATAAAACGCAGCTTCTCCTTCAGCTTCTACATATTCAAGCTCCATATCTTCCATTGTTTCTTTTAACATAGCTTGTGCTTTATCCCACATCTCGTCATTATCCACGTACTTTTCGCTGTCCTCAGGGTCACGATAAGACAAACGGAAGTAATAGTCGTCAATACCGAAATCTCTATATACTTCCTGTACGAGACGAACCACTCGTTTGAATTCATCTTTTAACTGATCTGGACGCGCAAAGATATGAGCGTCATTAAGAGTCATCGCGCGAACACGCTGTAAGCCCGCTAAGGCCCCTGACATTTCATGACGATGCATTGTGCCAAGCTCTGCAATTCTCACAGGAAGGTTACGATAGCTGTAAAATTCATTTTTATATACCATCATGTGATGGGGGCAGTTCATTGGGCGAAGCACTAGATCTTCATTATCCATCTCTAAGGTTGGGAACATATCATCTTTGTAATGGTCCCAGTGTCCACTTGTTTTATAAAGGTCTACACTGCCTAGTACTGGAGTATACACATGGTCATAACCCAGTCTTTCCTCTGTATCTACAATGTAACGTTCAATATTTCGACGAATTGTAGCACCTTTAGGAAGCCATAAAGGCAAACCTTGGCCAACTTTTTGATTCACTGTGAAAAGCCCAAGTTCTTTACCAAGCTTACGATGATCACGTTCTTTAGCTTCTTCCAGCATCTGCAAGTATTCATCCAAATGTGCTTGTTTCTCAAATGCTGTACCATAAATACGTTGAAGCATTTTATTGTCACTGTCGCCACGCCAATAGGCACCTGAAATATTTAGGAGCTTAAATATTTTAATTTTGCTTGTTTGTGGAACGTGGACTCCTCGGCATAAATCAAAAAATTCACCTTGCTTGTAAATAGTAAGCGGCTCTCCTTCAGGAATATCTTCAATAAGCTCTAGCTTCAGCTCATCTCCAACTTCCTTATACTTTTCGATCGCCTCTTCTCTAGTAAGCTCAATTCGCTCGACTTCATGGTTTTCATCAACGATCCGCTGCATTTCTTTTTCGATTTTCGGAAGATCTTCTGGAGTCAGTGAAACATCGAGATCAATATCATAATAAAAACCATTTTCAATGACAGGGCCCACTCCGAGCTTTACCTCTCCATATAGACGTTTAATCGCTTGTGCCATTAAATGAGCTGTAGAATGTCGCAACACTTCTAAACCTTCAGGGTTTTTATACGTTAAGATTTCAATCGCACAGTCTTGCTCAATTGGTCTTCTCAAATCATAAGGCTCTCCATCCAACTTAATCGCCAGAGCCTGTTTACGCAGACCTGGAGAAATTGAATGAGCAATTTCTTCACCGGTCGTTCCCTTATCATACTCTTTCTTATTTCCATCAGGAAATTGTATGTTAATCATTTCTGACATCATTCATCACTCCTTACTTTTTTATAAAATAAAAACGCCCGCCTCTCAGTACATTAAGTACTAAGGGACGAGCGTATTATCTCGTGGTTCCACCCAAAATTTCCCACAACCTTAGTTGTGGCTTCATTCGTCCTTAACGCAGACCAGACGCTGTTTATTACTAGCAGCCGTTCACAAACAGGGCTCCGAGGTGGTAAACAAATAAAGTCGTCAGGAAGGAGCTTTCAGCCGATGACTCCCCTCTCTAATCCAGCGTCACTTTTTGTTCTTGTCCTCATCTAAGCGATCCTAATATTGAATATGTACGTATTATAGCGGGATTCAATAAAGAAATCAAGCTTTGAGAAAAGGAAAAAACGATAAAGGCTTCCAAACGGCCTTTTCCTCAAAAATATTCATGAGAAGTTCAAGTTTCGCTTCTCCTTGCTGGTCAGAATAAATCATGAGCTCTTCAGGAGAATAAATTAAGGCAGGTAGAATTCCTAAGTCTTCCGGCAAGTTTTGAATCATCGGATCGGGGTGAGAGCCTAAATAATTTAAAAGCTCCGCTCTTCCTACTGTATTACCTTCAGGAAAGTAATATTTAATTTCGCTATCATACTTCACATGTAGAAGAGGAACACCACTCGACTTATTTTTGACTCGCCTTCGCCAAGAATCCACCATCATTTGATGAGCTTCTTCTAATTTGTACTCATCTAACAGCTTACCTGTAAAATCTAACAAATCAGAGTAAATGTATTCTAAACAGGAAGCAGACAGTTCATCAAAATCTGAGTAAGCATGTTCAAAGACTTTTCTCTTAACAAAACGTTCTATTTCTTGATCAATAGCAGGCAGCGTTACACCTTCAGGCGGGTCAGCCTTTAGTTTAGTTGACAATCGAATCATCCGCTCAATCTCTTTAGCATCATCATAATAAAAGCGGTGCCGCAGTACACCCTCCATCCAAGCGTTCAGCTTCCTCTTATAAAGGATATCAAGTATTGCTTGTCCGATGTCCGTCATCGAACTAATGCTGTTTTCATTTAGATACACATACCATTTGCTCTTCTCTTCTTTGATTTCTCCTTTAAGTTCACGCCTCGAATATGAATCAAAGAGGATTTGATAAAAGATAAATGCTTCTTTTCGATTGGAAAAATACACACAAGCCAACATCACTTCCCCCTCACCACAACGTGTAAAGCTTTATGATCACACCATTTAAATGGTCTTAAAGCATTTTGTACTTTATACATATGTGACGCGTGAGAAAAACATGCTACTCGCTCGCATTAATCGCGGCGATTTTTACCATCTACTTTTATTAGATCGCTAAGCTGGCGTATTCTTTCTGTAATCCGTTGAGCTTTTACTTGTTCTACATCCCCACGGTTGCTCGTTGTAAAGATTTGTTCAAGTTCTTTCAAATTATAATTAGATGTGAAAAAGACAGGGAGTCTCTCCATCATACGATATTGTAGAATCGAGCCCAGCACTTCATCCCTAAACCAGGCAGACTGAGATTCAGCCCCTATATCATCTAACATGAGTACAGGCGTTGTTTTGAAAGCTTCAATTTTACTATTCATCGAATCATCTTTAATCGAATTCTTCATCTCTCGAACAAATTCCGGCATGTAGATGAGCATGGAGGAAATATTTTTTTCGCTTAGACTATTAGCTATAACACCTAAGAAGTAGGTTTTTCCTACACCGAAGGGACCGTGAAAATATAACCCTTTACTTGGAAGTTCGTCCGTTATCCCTTCCAAGTATTGAACCGTTTTTGCTACAGCTTCGGTACGATCAGTATCACTTAAATCTAGTCTTTCAGAGCTTGCTTCTAGAATTTCTCGAGGCATATGAAGGCTGTTAATCAAAGACTCTTGTTTTCTTTTTTGCTCCAATTTTCTTTCACGAGGACACTTATTGTACATTAATTTCAACTCTGAGCCTACAACAGTTGGTTCAGGTGTATATCCTTCTAAAATATTAATGCACTTCTCACGAGAAGGACATTTTTCACAGTTTTTAGATTGAGACTGAAATTCGTAAAACTTAATTAATTGTCGGTCTACCGCCTCTTCCGTTAAGGCAGGATTTGAGGCAATAAGTTCTTTCACTTCACGATCTTGAAGTACTTGCTGTTTCATTTGGTTAAACCGCTGTTGGAACTGTTTGTGATCTTTCATCCATTTCTGTAATGATTTTTGAATCGGCTCCACTTCGGCCACCTCCTTCTATGCTCCATTTCCTTTTTTAGAAAGCTTGCGAATTCTTTCTTCTAAATCTGAGGTATCATAAGAAGAATGAAGCTTTTCTTGTTTTTGTCTTTTTTCATCTTGCTTTTTAAACCACTCGGGGATAACCTCAGTCTTTTTATTTTGATACTTTCTCTTCGGCTGGTTGCCCCATTGCTGATATTGCTGGTGCTCCGCTTTCGCTAAGTTCATCGCCTGGCGCACAGTAGTAACATTTTTCCTGGCCCAGTGACTGGCTATTTTTTCTAAATACGCTTTAGAAAGCTTCATATCTGTTTTCAATAATACATAATGGACTAATACATTCATTACACCAGGTGTTAAACCTTGCTCCGTCATCACATCCCGTACCATTCTCATGTCTTGACTAGAAGCCTGATTTCCAGTTGAAAGATCCTCTAACAGTTCACGAGGAGAGATTTGTTCCAAAAGTTCAACAAACTGTTCTTCTTTACTGCCCGTATCCTTAGAAGATGGACCCACTTTTTCTCGTTTATTCAAAATTTGTTCATTGTCATCCGCGTGGCTTTTCATAAAATCATGACATGCCGACTTAAATTCCTCTAGATCAAGTTCGTTGTCTTCATTAATTGACCAAGTTAATGCTCTCTCAATCTCAGTAGAACTAAGGTTATACAGAGCACCAAGTTGACTGATCACTTTTTTATTAATCCCTGTGAGAATTTTCCCAGCCGGATACATCCGCTGCTTAAGGGCTTCCTGAAGCCAATTAAAGTCTATTCGCTGCTCAGAAATGACAGGTCCTTGCTGTATGTTTGTGTTAACCTGTTTTACGTCTGCAGAGGGTTTATATGGTTGACCAGTTCCTTTAATTTGATGGTGAAAGACTTCATCAAATGAAACCGTCACTTCCTCATACCCTTCGTACAGACCACTTCTATTGACCATCAATCGTTTCTTCAATTGCTCTAATTTATCTGAACCAATTTCGTGTTGCAGCAGCAAGGATAAAAAGGTATCATCCAGAAATTCTTCTGCAGCCAGAGGCGGGCGCAGCTCATATAAGTAAACCGTATCTTCTTCATCTTTTACAAAAGTCTTTATTAAGCCAATCGCTTCTAACTTTTTCCTTGCTTCGTAAATCTTATCTAACGGGCACGATAAATACGTCATAATTGCGTGATGAGTTTGTACTTGTTTTCTGTCATTCGTTTC
This sequence comes from Halobacillus andaensis, assembly GCF_014636475.1. Taxonomy (GTDB): domain Bacteria; phylum Bacillota; class Bacilli; order Bacillales; family Halobacillaceae; genus Halobacillus_A; species Halobacillus_A andaensis. The sequence continues at coordinate 93,213 of NZ_BMEL01000001.1, read as the reverse complement.
CCACTCACTTGTTAAAAATTGATATAGAGAAATAGCTAATACCCCTATAACAGGTTGGTATAAGTGAGTAAGTGACCACTGTTCATGTTTAGGTGTGGTCCCTTTTTTTGTTAACACAAAACCATCAACCGGCAAAAGCTTTCCTATTGAAGATTCCATTTACTACTCGCCCCCTTTTCACGAAATTAAACAGAAGAAAAAGAAAATGAGCCGATCGGGGCTCATCCTTTATCTTCGTGTTTAATTAAATCTTTTAATTCATCGATAAATACGTTAATATCTTTAAACTGCCTATAGACAGAAGCAAACCTCACATATGCGACCTCATCAATCTGCGAGAGTCTCTCCATAATCATTTCCCCAATATCTTTGCTTTGCACCTCAGAAACACCGCGGTTCCTTAACTCTTTTTCTATATCTTGAGTAACACCTTCAAGCTCTTCTACAGCTACTGGGCGCTTTTCACATGCTCGAATAAGCCCGCGCATGAGCTTCTCACGACTAAACTCTTCACGCGTACCTTCTTTTTTCACAACAATCAGCGGTACTTCTTCCACTCGTTCAAATGTTGTGTAGCGAAAGTTACAATTCTCGCACTCTCTTCTACGTCTTATCGCATGCCCGTCCTCAATAGGTCTTGAATCAAGAACTCTAGTGCTTTTGTAGTGGCAATTAGGACACTTCAAAAAAATCAACTCCACCTATTGTCATTTCATACACCTTACTGATTAGGATCATATTGAGGGAATTGACGATCCAGCTTATCGTAGCAGTCTACGATTAGACTGCGGCTAAAACCGAAGTCAATTGGACCTCCTGAATCTGTTGTTACAGAAAAGTCTACAGCCGTTTGAAAAGGACGGACCATGATAATCGTAGCGACTACAAAAGCTTTTCGTTTCCCTTTATATTTTATTGTCAACTCGCCTCTTTCTTTTGATACAGCTACCTTTTCAGAAGGAGAGGGAAACATTTCTTCTACTGCACTAAAAATTTCATCGCGCTTTGCTTTATAGTACCTTGTTTTAAGTGACGCATCACGATGCTCTTCACTGGTTTCAGAATGGTTGCTAAAATATTTTGAAATAAATCCTTTCACGAACATAACCCCTTACCAAAAATTCGACATCATCTCTTTATTATTTTAACACGTTTTATTAAAAAGAAAAGCAACCACCTTATAAAGATGCAACAAAAAATCACACAGAAAGCTGTGTGATTTTTTATTACAATGCTTTTGATTGTTGAACTTCGACTGGACCCATACCTCTAGGAACCTCTACTGTTTCATTTCTTCCTGCCTCTAAAGCCTCAACGATATAATGAGCGGCTACATTAGGATCGATACGATCACCGCACGTATAAACATCAATGCTTGCATAACCATGCTCTGGAAAGCTGTGAATCGTTAAGTGAGACTCAGAAATAATAACGACCCCGCTCACTCCATGAGGAGCAAATTTATGAAAAGCTACTTCTCGAACTTCTGCACCAGCTCTTAAAGCAGCGTCTACAAACACCTGTTCAATATAATTCATATCATTTAATTTATCTTCATTACAATTCCACAGTTCACTAATAACATGTCTTCCCATTGTATCCATTTTAAGGATCCCCCTTTTTGTACATTGACTTCGTTCCCTTCTAAATATACCTACATGTACTACCACGGGGGAAAGTTAGTCCTGAGAGGTCCTAACCCTTTAAGTAGAGCATGAAATTGACAGTATTCAGAAGTTCAAAGAAAGTATATACGGTTTATCCCTTTTTTGCAAGAAACAATTTTTAAATAAACTCGTTCCTTCCAATTATAGGTTACAATGGGGCAACTGTCATTAAGAAACTTTCGCTGGTGTTTCTTGCTTCATTAAATTACCAACATGTTTAGCAAGATCTACTACTCTGCATGAATAACCCCACTCATTATCATACCACGCTAACACTTTAACTTTCCGATCGCTCATAACTTGAGTAGATAATCCATCTACAATAGCAGAAGCTGGAGACGTTGTATAATCAATAGAGACAAGTGGTTCTTCATTGTATTCCAGTATACCTTTCATAGCATGATTACTAATCGATTGAAAGGCTGCATTCACTTCTTCAGTCGTCACATCTTTTTTCAGATCGACGACAAGATCTACTAACGAAACATTAGGTGTAGGTACTCGAAGAGCCATTCCATTTAACTTACCTTCCAAAGAAGGGATCACTTCACCAAGGGCTTTGGCCGCTCCTGTGGAAGTAGGAATAATGGATTGAGTACACCCTCTGGCACGTCGCAGGTCCTTGTGAGGGTTATCCAGATTCTTTTGGTCATTGGTAAAAGCATGCACAGTAGTCATTAACCCATTTTCAATCCCAAAAGTATCCTCTAACACTTTTACCACTGGTGCTAAACAATTTGTCGTACAAGATGCATTTGAGATCACATCATGTTCTTCCGGATTATAAACTTCCTCATTAACCCCCATCACAATCGTTGCATCAACGGACTTACCTGGTGCAGTTATAATCACTTTCTTTGCTCCAGACTTAATGTGTAAGGACGCTTCTTCTTTTGTTTTAAACTTACCTGTCGCTTCTATAACGATATCAATATTTAACTTATCCCATGGAAGTTTCAAAGGATCTCGGTTCGAACAAAGCTCCACTTTTTTTCCATTTATTAAAATCCCATCTTTAGTGGGTTCAATTTCTCCATCAAATCGTCCATGGATACTATCGTACTTTAGCATGTGGGCGATTGTTTCTGCAGGATAACTTGCATTAACGGCTACAAGTTCAATTGACTCATCTAAGACCGCTTTTCTGAAGACCATTCTCCCGATTCTACCCAGACCGTTAACCGCTATTCTAGTTTTCTTCATAAGGCAATCCCCCTATATGTGATATACTTTTGAAATGTATTTTCAAAAATAGTATAACACATTGAAACCGCTTATGTGGTTTGTTTTTTAACATTTTTTAAAAAGGGCTTTACTCCTTTACATCATGCAAGAAAATACACAAAAAAAGTCTAATTGACGAGCAGTCAATCAGACTTTTTCAACACGTTCCATTCAGTTAAAATACGTTTTAACTGTTGAAAACTTTCTTCAATTGTTCCAGAATTATCAATCACTTCATCAGCTCTTTCAGCTTTTTCTTGAATTGGGATCTGTGATCGGATCCTTTCTAATGCATCCTCTTTCGAAGATCCATCCCTATCCATAAGCCTTTTAAGCTGAGTTTCCTCATCAACGTAGACGACAAGCGTACGATCAGCAAAATGAGCAAGATCACTCTCAAAAAGCAATGGAATATCCAATACTACTGCCTTGTTTCCTTCATTTAAATACCCATCTCTTTGCTCAAGCATCTGTTTTCTTACTTCAGGGTGGACGATTTCATTTAGTTGCTTCCGCTTCGTTTCGTCTTTAAAAATAATACTTCCTAATTGCTTACGGTTTAATGTTCGATCTTCATGTAACACCTTTTCTCCAAAGCAGTCCACGATTTGTTGATAAGCAGGCCGGCCAATCTCAACGACTTCTCTTGAGATGACATCGGCATCTACGACTGGAATGTTGAACGAGTCAAACATCTTAGAAATGGTACTTTTCCCAGTAGCTATACTACCCGTCAACCCTATGATTATACCCATCCCGGTCCTCCTAAACTAGCTTAATTAGTCCAATAATAATTAATAAAATCCCTGGTAACATAGAAAAGTACTCCGTTTTACTGCTAAATTTTTCCCCGCTCTTTAACCCACCATATAGCATAACGCAGGTGGCAAGTATAATAAGTCCGGCCGTATAAAATGGGGGTAAACCAATAAAAACACCACTAAAGCCTGCACCTATTGTATCAAGGGAGAGGGCGGCCCCTAAGAGTACAACTTCTTTGCCGTGGATGCCCCCAGAATGGTCTACATCGGCATCTTCCGGAGATTTTAATACTCGAGTCGGCTGTGTCCAGATGGACTCGTCATGCTTAGGATCCGAGCTTTTTTTATTAGACCAGATAAAAAACAAACCTAACCCAACAAATGAAAGTGCCGCTAACCATTCGAATAATTGAGGATTAATATACGGTAACAGCAAGTGTCCGACAGAGGCAGAACATAAGTAACAGAGCCCGGAAAGAAGAGCAATGCCACATATTCCTTTAAATGATAAATAAATCTTTTTCAAACCGATCATACAGCCAATTCCAAAGCTGTCTATACTAACCGCTATAACAAAAAGTAAGGTAAGAAACCCAGTCCCCAACACTTTTCACCTCGACATAATCAATGTGAAATAGTATATGGGCGGATAACCATTATGTGTTACTTTTGACAGCGAGGACAGACATGGGTTCCTCTACCGCTTACTTTCAGCTTTATTATTGGATTTCCACATCCAAAGCATCCGGTATTTTCTTTTCCGTAAACTTTCAGCTGCTGCTGAAACATTCCCATTTCCCCTTGTCCATTTAAATACGAGCGAATCGTTGTTCCACCCTGCTTCACAGCTTCAACAATCGTCTGAGTACTAGCTTCTTTGAGTCGAGAAGCCTCATCATACGTAAGCTCCTTCGCGATTCTCTCTGGGTGAAGCCCTGCTTTATACAAAGCTTCATCAACATATATATTTCCAAGCCCAGCTACAACTGATTGATCAAGCAGCACAGATTTGATCAACCGGCTTGTTTTTTGCAATTTTGCATAAAAATATTCTGTCGTAAATGAAGGATCAAATGGATCAGGCCCTAGTTGAATAAGCGGCTTTTCGTTCCATTCTTGTCCTTTTTCAAATAAGTGCATCGTTCCAAATTTGCGAACATCATCATACCTCAGTTCAGTACCATCTGTAAAATGAAAAATCACATGGGTATGTTTTGGTTTAGGGAGGGAAGCGTTATAAACTCCAAACTTCCCTTCCATTCTTAGATGAGACACCATGGAAATGTCCTCAAAATGAAAGATTAAAAACTTTCCCTTCCGATTGATATCTTGAAGCTCTTGGCCTTGAATCCAGGCCCTAAAGTCATTTGGATCTTGAGGTCTTTTAATAATATTGTCCCAAAATATTGATACATCTTTAACTCTCTTATTTAACACCAATTGCTTTAACGTTTGTCTAACCGTTTCTACTTCAGGTAATTCAGGCATTCTTCGTTCTCCTCACTTACTTCGCATCATACCAAGTGGGTCCAAAGGAATAATCAACCTCAAGGGGGACGTCTAATTCGACTGTTTGTTCCATCACTTCTGGTACGAGTTCTTTTAATCGTTCAAGCTCTTCTTCAGGTGCCTCCAGGATCAATTCATCATGAACCTGTAAAAGCATACGAGCTTGGAGCTTCTCTGTTCTTAACCGTTCATCTAAATCAATCATCGCTTTTTTAATAATATCTGCCGCACTTCCTTGAATTGGTGTATTCATGGCTGTGCGCTCTGCAAAGCTGCGCTGATTGAAATTACGGCTCGTAATATCTGGCAAGTATCTTCTTCGATTCATAAATGTTTTTACGTATCCTAATCTTTTGGCCTCCTGTATAGATTCGTTCATATACTCTTTTACTCCAGGGTAGCTCGAAAGATATTTCTCAATAAAAGTTTTTGCTTCTTTTCGTGTAATCCCAAGGCTTTGTGATAATCCATAATCACTAATTCCATATACAATACCAAAGTTTACCGCTTTAGCTTGCCGGCGCATTTGAGAGGTTACCTCCCCCTCTGAAACATCGAATACTTCACTAGCCGTTTGAGTATGAATATCTTTCCCTTCTTTAAAGGCATTCCTAAGTTTTTCATCCTGCGCAATGTGAGCGAGCACACGAAGTTCGATTTGAGAATAGTCACTGGCAAACATCACCCAATTTTCTTTTGAAGGAACAAATGCTTGTCTAATCTTCCTGCCCTCTTCCAAACGAATGGGAATGTTTTGCAGATTGGGCTCTATAGAGCTAAGACGTCCTGTTTGAGTGAGGGCTTGATTAAACCTCGTGTGAATTTTATTTGTGTCCTGATTAACTACTTTCAACAGACCTTCAATATACGTTGACTTAAGCTTTCCGAGTTGGCGAAATAGTAGTATTTTCTCGATGATCTCATGCTCATCTTGAAGCTGCTCTAGGACATCAGCAGAAGTGGAATAGCCTGTTTTTGTTTTCTTAATTACAGGAAGTTCTAGCTTTTCAAATAAAATAGGACCGAGCTGCTTAGGTGAATTTAAATTAAATTCTTCCCCAGCAAGCTCAAAAATGTCAGCCTTAATATCGTTTAACCTGCGATCAAGATCGCTTCCCATATCCTCTAATCGGCCGACATCAACTTGAACGCCCCAGTGTTCCATTTCTCCAAGAATTAATGCTAGCGGCATTTCTAGTTCTTCATAAAGTTCATATTGCTCATTTTGTTGAAGCTGGGCATCCATCGTTTCTTTAAGCTTGTAGAGAACCGCAGCTTTTCTAGTTACGTGTTCTTGCATGATGGATTCATCATCAGGAACTTTTAATTTCGCCCCTTTTCCATATATTTCTTCATCATATTGGACAGCACGTTCGTTCATACGATGGCTGATGGAAGGTACATCATGATTATTTTCAGAAGGATTAATCAAATAAGAGGCTAGTAATAGATCAAATGATACACCTTGTAGTGATATCCCATGCCTTCTTAAAGCCACAAGGGTTCGTTTTGCATCAAAAACCCACTTTTCTTGTGAAGGGTCTTGTGCCCATTTGATAAACTCTTCTGATTTCTCTGCATCATCTATCGTAATAAAGTAGTTTTCATTCGAATTGACAATAGAAATTCCTACTATTGGGGATTGATGATAATTTTCATGAAGCATTTCAACGACTACAGCTTCTTTTCCAGTGATCATATCTTTGGTTAATTCACGTATCACATTAACCTCTACCTCATCCCAATCTTCAGGAACTTCCTGATGGGAAGCAACTTCGTCCGTGGAGACTCTGCTTATTAGAGATTGAAAGCCAAGATCTCTAAATATAGAAGACACTTTTTGTTGATCATAATGCTGATACTCTAAATCCCCTAAGTCAATTTCAATAGGTGCGTTACGTTCAATCGTTACGAGTTCTTTACTCATAAAGGCTTCATCTTTATGTGTTTCTAGCTTTTCTTTTAATTTCTTACCACTTACTTCAGACAACTGTTCAAAAACAGCCTCCAGCTTATCAAATTGCTTTAACAACTTAACCGCTGTTTTCTCTCCTACTCCCGGTACCCCTGGAATGTTGTCAGAGCTATCTCCCATCAGTGCTTTTAAATCAATTACCTGATCAGGACGTATCTCCATCTTCTCTAACAGAAAGTCAGGATCATAGGTATCCACATTGGTGATCCCTTTTTTAGTTAAACTAACTTTTACTTTGTCAGACACAAGCTGAAGTAAGTCTTTGTCTCCTGATATTACTTTTACATCATACTTCTTCTCTTGTCCCCGTGCAGCTAATGTACCGATAATATCGTCAGCCTCATATTGGTCCAGTTGATAATGTTTAATTTCGAACGCATCAAGAAGTTCTTTTAGTACGGGGAATTGCTCAGAAAGCTCTGGAGGTGTCTTTTGTCTTCCACCTTTATATTCTTCATAGGTTTTATGACGGAACGTCGTTTTACCAGCGTCAAACGCTACTAAAATATGGTCCGGCTTATCCTCTTCTAATATTTTCAGCAGCATTGTTGTAAACCCATATACGGCATTCGTGTAGACACCCTTATCATTATTAAGTAAAGGAAGTGCAAAAAATGCGCGATATGCAATGCTGTTACCATCTATTAACACTAGTTTTTCAGCCATCATTTCAGCTCCTCTTAGAAAACATCATTACCTCTATTCTATCACGTTCCTTTAGAAGAAGAAAAAACTACAAAAAAAAGAGCAGAAGCGAGGGAAGCTTCTGCTCATCAAGAGAAAACACCTTGGATGAAAGGGTTTCAACTGTATCGTATCAAAAAAACGTAAATTTCTTTTCAATATAGTATTAATTGTTTGTAAATTCTTTAATAAGTTTGACATGGAAAATTGTCCCTTTACCTACTTCACTTTCTACCTGGATCGAGCCATGGTGAGCTTCTACAATGTGTTTTACAATCGCAAGTCCAAGCCCAGTGCCTCCTGAATTGCGGCTTCTCGCTTTGTCTACACGATAAAATCGTTCAAATATTCTAGGGATTTCTTCTTCTGGGATCCCCACTCCGTTATCTTCAATACTTACAACGACATGATCATTGTATTCTTGAAAATCTAAGCGGACTTCCCCATTTTCTCCTGTATAATTAATTGCGTTAGACATTAAGTTAATAAAGACTTGCTTCAGCCTGCTTGAATCACCTTCAACTAAAGTACTTCCACTAATGTTAGCTTGCAATGATATATTTCTTTGAGCAGCTTGATGTTCGATCATAGGAACGAGATCGCGCAAGAAATTCTGCATATTGATTTGTTCAATTGTCAGGTGAAAATCTTCTCTTTCTACTTTGGAAAGCTCAAGTAAATCTTGAATAAGCGACTGGAGTCGCTCACTTTCTTTTAAAATAATCTCAAGGAACTGATTTAACATCTGCTCGTCCTTCATCGCCCCATCTAAAAGCGTCTCTGAAAACCCTCGTATAGAAGTAATCGGTGTTTTTAACTCATGAGATACATTGGCAACAAAGTCCTTACGCATTTGTTCAAGTTTCTTCATGTCAGTAATATCATGAAAAACTAAAACAATGCCTTTCCATTTCTTTTTATCACTGAAGATAGGAGCCCCTGTAACTTCAAGGTGTTTACGGTTAATATCTACAGGCAGAATAAACGTTTCGCTTACTGTTTCTTCAAACATATAAATATTTTGAACAGTTTCATGAATGGTGGTAAAAGGAATCGCATCGTGATAAAGGTACCCGACGTAATCAGGCTTTGTTCCTCCGAAACTGTCTAGAAATGCACGGTTCACGAGTTGGATATAACCTTTCTCATCAATAAGAATTAATCCACTACCCATATTATTTATAACCGCTTCAAGCTGGTTCTCTTGCATTCCTTTTGAACTGGTCATTTTTTGAAGGTTTCTAGCAAGAATGTTTATGGAACGGCTTAGTTGACCCGCTTCCCCGAAATGTCCTTCATACGTTCTAGCTTTATAGTTACCTTTAGCTAATTCATCAGCTACTCCTGCTGCAGATCTAATCGGCCGAATGTAGTTTGAAAAAACATTGTATCCAATAAAAAAGATAGCAACTAGACCAATCAACAAGGTCAGCCCGATAATCAACCAGATATTTTTGGTGATATTAGATAAAGATTCAACCGGAGATATGAGAATAAGCGTACCTGAAGTATCTCCTATAGTTTGGGGAAGAGGGTAGTAAAAAACGTTATCAAGTAACTTCCCCTGTCTCATGGATTCCTCACTTCGTTGAACAAGGTTAATAATCATAGTTTTATCCTCTTCAGTCACTTGTTCATTTGCTTCTACTGTATCAATTAACAATTCATCCTCATTAGATATAAAGACTAAACTGGTATTAATCTGTTCACTAAATTCATTCAAAGATTCATCGGTAACTTGATCATCTTCTAAAAAACCTTCAACATACGTTACGAAATATTCGCTCTCAACAGAAATTCTTTCTTCAAAAATTGTAATAAAATAACTGCGTGTCAGCTGTGCCAATAGAACGCCCAAACTCACCATAACGATAATGACTAATACCGTATAAGTTAATAAAGGTCTAGTCCTCGACCTCATTTATTTTGGAACCTCCATTTTATAACCTAAACCGCGAATCGTTTTAATATATACAGGTTTTTTAGTATCAGGTTCAATTTTTTCTCTTAAATGACTTACGTGAACATCCACGATCCGCGTATCTCCAGCGAAATCATAATTCCAGACCGCACTTAAAAGCTGGTCTCTAGATAGCACACGACCAATATTTTGAGCTAAATAATAGAGCAATTCAAATTCTTTTGGAGTGAACACTAGTGGTTCATCTTTAATTGTCGCTTCGTATTGCTCGGGATAAATGGTTAAATCAGCAATTTGAATGGTTGGAGGTGTATCTTCTGCAGGTTCACGAACCATTCTACGTAATATCGCCTTAATTCTAGCTACTACTTCCCTAGGGCTGAAGGGCTTGGTCAAGTAATCGTCTGCACCCAGCTCTAAACCTAACACCTTGTCAAACTCATCATCCTTTGCAGTGAGCATAAGGATAGGTGTCTGTACTTGTTTTTGACGTAACTGTTTGCAAACCTCCATTCCATCCATCTCTGGGAGCATTACATCTAGAACGATCATGTCGTAAGTTGTGGTTGAAGCTTTCTCTAAAGCTTCACTTCCTGTGTAGGCCACCTCTGTCTCATAACCCGCTTGATCTATATTGTATTTAAGCAAGGTTACAATCGATTCTTCATCATCTACTATTAAAATCTTTTGGTTCATTAGAAGTCCCCCCAGCAAGCATAAATTGTATATACCTTTATGATACATACTAGTTTACAGTTTGGCACGTTTCTTTACAATTTTTACACAGAAATAACAAACAGATTTTTCCAAACAAAAAAAGACTGACCTAAGTCAGCCCCAAGCTTTGAGTTAATAAAAGTTTTCCAACGAGCTTGCATTCATCGACTTCGGTTCATACGGTGGACGCACCGAAACCTTTCCCCTTACAATTTCATCCCCCTCTTCATCGTAACCATTAATCATAACATCTATATAGTGATCATTTTTATGAATTAAGCTAATTTCTGCAGTGATCTTGACCTCACTGTAATGAAACAGGGGGTTGGGATAATCCAGCTCTTGCTTGAAGATATGACTCCCTGGCCCGGGTAAGTGCATAGAAATGATAGAAGAAACCTTTCCGAAAATCATCACAGTGGGAACAATTGGTCGGTTATAAGGTGTTTCTGAAGCATAATCGTGTTGGATATATAGTGGATTCGCATCATCGGTTAATCCCAGGTACATAAGCAGATCCTTATCTTCAATAGAAAAAGATGAAGTGTAAGAATCCCCAACCTTAAGATCTTGAATTTTTTTACCTAACTTTCTTTTCTTCCCTAACATTCCGCCACACTCCTTTAGAAAACGTTTACATAATTGATTAAATAAAAATTATCCATCAGTAGCTGATAATCCCTCGTTCATCTCCTACATTTCATAAAGTAAAAAAGGATTCGAGGATAAGCCTCGAATCCTTCTATTATTAGTTTAATACATTTAGGACGTTTTTAACAGAGTCAGCTGATTGATCAAGTTGCTTTTTCTCTTCTTCTGTTAAATCTAGTTCGATGATCTCTTCAATTCCATTACCACCTAAGATGGTTGGGACCCCAAGATAAATACCTTCGTATCCGTATTCACCTTCAAGATAAGCGATTGCAGGAAGAATGCGACGTTGATCCTTAAGGATCGCTTCAGCCATCTGAGTAAGAGAAGCGGCAGGTGCATAGTATGCACTTCCGTTACCAAGTAAGCCTACAATTTCACCGCCGCCTGTACGAGTGCGTTGAACGATTTCATCTAAACGCTTTTTAGAAATAAGCTTCTCAAGTGGAATTCCTCCAGCAAATGAGTAGCGTACTAGCGGCACCATGTCATCGCCGTGGCCGCCAAGAACAAATCCAGTTACATCTTTCACTGAAACATTAAGCTCTTCAGCGACAAAAGTACGGAAGCGAGCTGTATCAAGCACACCAGACTGGCCAATGACACGGTTCTTAGGAAGTCCAGCTTCTTGGAATACAGAGTAAGTCATTGCGTCAACTGGGTTTGTTAAGACCACGATGTAGCAATCAGGGGAATATTTTACAATCTCCTTCGTCACGGTCTTCATGATTTTAGAGTTCGTATTTACTAGATCATCACGACTCATCCCAGGCTTTCTAGCGATACCTGCCGTAATGATGACAAGATCAGAACCTTCTGTATCTTCATAATTTGCTGTACCTGTAACTTTCGCGTCAAACCCTTGCACGGGGCTAGCCTCAAGCATATCCAGCGCTTTACCCTTTGTCGGATCTTCCATATCTGGAATATCGACTAATACCACATCTCCTAGTTCTTTTTGAGCAAGCATTAAAGCCGTCGTGGCACCAGTAAATCCACTCCCGATAACTGAAATTTTATTTCTGCGAATCGCCATAATGATCCCCCTCTTAGTCCATATTTTTGATTAGAGCATCACCGAATTCAGAACATTTCACTTCAGTAGCGCCGTCCATCATACGTGCAAAGTCATAAGTTACAACTTTGCTGCCAATTGTCTTATCCATGGACTGAGAAATAAGCTCAGCTGCTTCTCTCCATCCTAGGTGCTCAAGCATGAGTACTCCAGACAAAATAACAGAAGACGGGTTCACTTTATCTAGTCCTGCATATTTTGGAGCAGTTCCGTGAGTAGCTTCGAAAATAGCATGCCCAGTTTCGAAGTTAATGTTTGCTCCTGGAGCGATTCCTATACCACCAACTTGAGCAGCAAGTGCATCAGAAATATAATCTCCATTTAGGTTCATCGTTGCAACAACATCAAATTCTTTTGGACGAGTAAGGATTTGCTGCAAGAAGATATCAGCAATTGCATCTTTAACGATGATCTTGCCTTCAGCTTCCGCTTTATCCTGTGCAGCATTAGCGGCATCCTTTCCTTCTTTTTCAACGATACGGTCATATTCAGCCCATGTGAATACTTTCTCTCCATATTCTTCTTGAGCCACTTCGTATCCCCAATTTTTAAAGGAACCTTCAGTAAACTTCATAATGTTTCCTTTGTGTACTAGGGTTACGTTTTTACGACCTTCATTTAATGCATAGTCGATTGCCGCACGAACTAGACGTTTCGTACCTTCTTCAGAAACTGGTTTGATACCGATTCCAGAAGTTTCAGGGAAACGAATGTTATGTACACCCATCTCATCTTGAAGGAAATCGATCACTTTTTTCACTTCAGGTGTGCCTTGCTGCCATTCGATACCAGCATAGATATCTTCAGTGTTTTCACGGAAAATAGCCATGTCAGTGTCTTCAGGACGCTTAACAGGAGAAGGAACACCTTCAAAGTAGCGAACTGGACGAAGACAAGTAAATAAATCTAGCTCCTGACGAAGTGCAACGTTTAGTGAACGAATACCTCCACCGATTGGGGTCGTTAATGGACCTTTAATGGCAATTTTATAGTCACGAATCGTGTCCAAAGTCTCTCCAGGCAGCCATTCGCCCGTTTTATCGTATGCTTTCTGCCCTGCAAGAACTTCTTTCCATTCAATAGATTTTTGTCCATTGTATGCTTTATCAACAGCTGCTTCGATCACGCGGCTAGCTGAAGCCCAAATATCCGGGCCAATGCCATCTCCTTCAATATATGGAATGATTGGACGATCAGGTACGTTTAAACTTCCGTTTTGTTCTACTGAGATTTTCTTAGATTGTGCCAAAATAAACCCTCCTAAAATAATTGCTAGATTAAAAAGGGATATTACACCCCTCTTCATCATACGTTAAATTAATCACAATAAAAAGCGCAAGCTAACTCTTTAGAATTAGCGTTGTTCAATTGGTTTATATGTTTGTCCTTTGGGACCTACATATTCTGCTCTTGGACGGATGAGACGATTGTCAGCATATTGCTCTAAGATATGTGCTAACCATCCTGAAACACGGCTCACAGCAAAAATTGGAGTAAAAAGATCGTGGTCGATTCCCAGGCTGTGATAAACAGAGGCGGAATAGAAGTCCACATTAGCTGGAAGTCCTTTGTTTTCTTTGATGTAATCTTCAATCTTAATAGACATCTCATAATATTTGGAATGACCCGTTAACTCAGTTAGCTCACGAGACATTTCTTTAAGGTGCTTAGCACGCGGATCTCCGTTGCGATATACTCGGTGACCCATTCCCATGATTTTTTCTTTGTTTTCAAGTTTCTTTTCGATAGCTGGAATGGCATTCTCAACAGAATCGATTTCCGTCAACATTTGCATTACACGTTCATTAGCACCTCCGTGTAAAGGACCTTTTAGTGCACCAATTGCCGCAGTAACTCCTGAATAAACATCAGATAACGTTGCAACACATACACGAGCCGTAAAAGTTGAAGCATTCAATTCATGATCAGCATGTAAAACAAGTGCCTTATTCATTGCCTCAATTTCTACGTCTTCAGGTTCCTTATTGTTTAACATATATAAAAAGTTAGCAGCAAAGCTTAAATCTTTTTTAGGAGATACAGGGTCCTGCCCTTTACGGATTCGAGAGAAAGCTGTTACTACAGTTGAAATTTTCGCTTGTAAACGAACAGCTTTTCTTTTGTTTGCTGCCTCGTCCATTTCGTCTGCTTCAGGATCAAATAATCCCAGCATTGAAATAGCTGTACGCAGCGCAGCCATTGGATGAACGGTTGATAAATCATATGACTTAAGGTGTGCAATCACTTCGTCTGGAATGTCCATATTAGAGACGAGCTCTTCTCTAAACTCTTTTAGCTCGTTTTCTTTAGGAAGTTTTTGGTTCCATAATAAGTAAACCACTTCTTCAAAACTAGAGTGGTTGGCTAAATCATCAATGTCATAACCTACATAGGTTAATTTGTCATCAATGATCGAACTAATAGTCGACTCTGTAGCTGTAATACCTTCTAAACCTTTAGTTGATGCCATAAGATCTCTCCTTTTGAAATAATGCTACATTCCCTCCTGAAGTCCGAGAAAACGCTTTACTAATTCTTTATAAACTATACTAGGATTTCTTCCCCACCGACAATTATAAAGTATTCTGACTTGAATGTGAATTGAAACCGGTTAATTTCCAACAATTTATAGCAAAACTTTCTATATTTCTATTTAAAGGGGAACCTTAAATGGACTCATTTAACCTTCCACAATTAACTCGCTTATTGTTTGTTTTATTAGGCGGAATCAGTCTTTATTTTTTATTTTATTTAACTTGGAATTTCTTATTTCCTTTTATTATAGCCTTTGCTTTATCTTGGTTCATTCAACCTTTTGTAAGACTTTTACACGAAAGACTGCGACTTCCGAAATCCCTTGCCATACTTATCATTATAGGGGTTATTGTCAGTGTATTTGTAAGTATCTTTGCTGCTATCATTACCAGGGTAGTGGAATTAATTCAAGGCCTATCGAATCAAGATTTTTCAGGATATGTACAGGCCATTAATGTTTTTCACGACCAATTCCTTAACTGGGTTGATTTTATTTTATCTTATCTGAAAAGCTGGGTGGGCTCCTTTGATCCATCCTTTGGTGATTCGATCTACAGATATTTAGAGGATATAAAGCAACGGTTCGTTCAATTTGGAATTGAACAATTACATGCATTATTGCAGCTATTCAGTGGAGGACTAGCAAATTTGCCAAGCATTTTAATGGCATTTGGCATTATATTTCTTTCCACATTTTTCATCAGTAAAGATTGGGATAAAATAAAAAATCTTTTTCAAAATTACTTTTCAAAAAGGTTGCGTTCCCCCATAAAAAAGGTATGGTCAAACTTTAAATTAACGATCAAGCAGCTCGTTAAAGCCCAACTCGTTTTGATGGCTATTACTATGTTCATTGTTTTTTCAGGTATGTTATTTATTCTGCACCCTCATCCTTTTTTAATGACTTTGCTAGCAGGGATCATTGATTTAATACCCTACATTGGAACTGGTATTATTTTCATTCCCTGGATTATTTATTCTTTTTTGACAGATCAATTTATGCTTACCATCCAACTGTCCATCATTTATATGGCTGTCGTTATATGCAGGCAGCTTTTTGAGCCCAAAATATTAGCTTCTCATTTTGGTATACACCCTCTTATCCTACTAATCGGTCTCTTCCTAGGTTTTCAAATTTGGGGCGGTTTGGCCATTCTTATTACCCCTATTATTATTGCATTTGGGAAAGCCTTGATTACTTCTGGAGTGCCTATTCAGTTATGGAATTTTATCATGGGTAAATAGAGGCCTTGAAAAAAGGGCTACTGTTCAAATAAGGCCAGCAGCCCTCAAGACTCATTATTTTCTATAGATTGTAATCGTATTACGATCCATCATTTTATTAATTAAACGACGCAAACCGCTCTTTAGGGGCGATCTCGTTGCAGGTATTAGCAGCATAAACCCTATAGCGTCCGTAATGAAGCCTGGAGTAAGAAGGACAGCTCCTCCCACTAAAATACATGCCCCATCTAACAAAGCTTCCCCTGGAAGCTCATGATTACCGACTGAGGTTTGCAGTTTTCGAATCGTCTCTAATCCTTGTTGTTTGGCTAACCAGGCTCCTAAGACACCTGTTAATAAGATTAGCAGTATGACCCACCATGGTCCTACTAAATTTCCTGCCCAAATCAATAACCCAATTTCTAAAGCTGGCACAATTAAAATAAACAATAACAACCAGCGAAACATATGATCTCCCTTTCTTCTTCACCATTTCCTCTATTATATCGAATATTAGATTAACAAGCGAAAGAAAAAGACAGAGAACTCAATCTCTGTCTTCTTTACTCGTAATTATAGGACACTTGCATGACCTTCATAAATATCGCCGCGCGTACTGTCCATTGTTAAGTCAGACCCATCTTTAATCTTATCGAAGGCTTCTTCTACACCTACAATAACTGGAATTCCTAAGCTTAAACCAACCACAGCTGCATGAGAAGTTAGTCCACCTTCTTGAGTGATGATACCGCCAGCTTTTTCAATTGCAGGCATCATATCACGGTCCGTCCCATATGTTACTAAGATGTTTCCTTCTTCTACACGATCAATAGCGTCTTGTGCGTCCTTAGCTACCACAACACGTCCGTAGGCACTTTTACGACCTACTCCTTGTCCTTTTAATAAAACATCTCCAATGACATGCACTTTCATAAGATTAGTGGTACCACTCTCTCCAACAGGGACTCCACCGGTAATAATGACTCGGTCTCCACGTGAGACAATACCAGAAGCAAGTCCACGGTCAACAGCTACATCTAGCATATCATCAGTTGATTCAGATTGAGGTCCCATTACCGCATACACACCCCAAACCAGGGAAAGCTTACGGTTTACTCGTTCACTAGAAGTGATGGCTACAATTGGAGCTTGAGGGCGATACTTAGAGATCATACGTGCTGTATGTCCGCTCTCCGTTGGTGTTACAACGGCGTTCACCTGCAAGTTAATTGCTGTGTGGGTAACGGACTGGCTGATCGCATCCGTAATCGTCATATCACTATGCTTAGAACGTTCGTCAAGAATCGCTTTATAGTTTAGTCCTGTTTCTGTTTTCGTTGCAATATTACTCATCGTTTGTACTGCTTCACGCGGATAATCACCCGCTGCTGTCTCACCAGAAAGCATAATCGCATCCGTACCGTCAAAAATAGCATTTGCAACGTCAGAAGCCTCTGCACGAGTCGGTCTAGGATTGCGCTGCATAGAGTCCAGCATTTGCGTAGCTGTGATAACAGGCTTACCTGCTTTATTGCATTTACGGATCAATTGTTTTTGCACAAGCGGCACATCTTCAGGAGGAATCTCTACCCCAAGATCTCCACGTGCGACCATTAAACCATCACTTACTTCTAGAATGTCATCAATGTTATCGACACCTTCTTGGTTTTCGATCTTAGGAATAATTTGAATATGACCTGCGTTATTTTTTTCAAGTAACTCTTTAATTTCCAATACATCTGAAGCACGACGAACGAATGAGGCAGCAATAAAGTCTACATCCTGTTCAATTCCAAACTCAATATCTTTGGCATCTTTTTCAGTTATACCCGGAAGGTTCACACTAACGTTAGGGACGTTAACACCTTTTTTATTTTTAAGAAGACCATTGTTTAGAACGGTAGTCTTAATTTCGTTTTGATCTTTGAGCACTTCTTCCACTTGCAATTCAACTAACCCATCATCAAGAAGGATTTTAGAACCAGGATGTACATCGTTAATTAGGCCAGGATAGGTAACGGAAAAACGTTCAGCATCGCCCTGTATGTTCTCCATACTTACATATGCTGTATTCCCTTTTTCCAAATAAGCTTCTCCACCTTTTAATTCGCCTGTACGAATTTCTGGCCCTTTCGTGTCCAAAAGAATAGCTACAGTCTTACCTGTAACGGAAGCAGCTTCACGAATGTTTTTAATTCGAGCTCCATGCTCTTCAAAATCTCCGTGAGAAAAGTTTAAGCGAGCTACGTTCATACCAGAATTAATAAGATCAGTAAGAATCTCTACAGATTCTGAAGCCGGTCCAATCGTACTTACAATCTTTGTTTTTCTAATCATTCTTTTTCCTCCTCAAAAGCCTCATTAACTTTAAAATTATATAGAAAGTTCCTTCGACAGACGATACATATCTATATCAATGGAATGCTCGCGATTTAGAACTTCTAAAATGTCATGATCGACTAATTCATTATTTTCAATCCCTACCATACAGCCTGCTTTACCTTTCATAAGCAGGTCGACAGCGTAAGCTCCTAGTCGGCTGGCTAATACACGGTCTCTTCCAGATGGAGAGCCTCCACGTTGTGTATGGCCTAAAACAGTTACCCGCGTCTCAAGATCAGTAGCCTTTTCCACTCTCTTACTGAAATCTACTCCGCTTGTTACTCCTTCAGCCACTATAATTATACTGTGCTTTTTGCCACGCTCATGGCCTCGCTTTAATCGTTCAATTACTTCATCAAACTCATCTTCCATCTCAGGAATAATAATACTTTCTGCACCATCAGCCAGTCCAGCCCATAGTGCTAAATCACCAGCATCTCTTCCCATTACTTCAATGACATAAGTACGCTCATGAGAAGTAGCTGTATCACGAATTTTATCTATGGCATCAATTACTGTATTTAAAGCTGTGTCAAATCCGATCGTGAAATCTGTTCCAGGAATGTCATTGTCAATTGTGCCAGGAACTCCAATACACGGATAACCTTTTTCAGTTAATTTCTTAGCACCTCTAAAGCTTCCGTCTCCACCAATTACAATCAGGCCTTCAATTCCATGTTTTTTTAGTTGTTGAATGCCTTTCTCTTGTCCTTCTTCTGTTTTGAACTCTTCACAGCGTGCAGAGTAAAGCATCGTTCCTCCACGCTGAATGATATCTCCAACTGAACCTAGTTCCATCTTTTTGATTGATCCTTCAATTAAACCTTGGTAACCATGCTCAATACCGTACACTTCAACCCCATGAAAAATTGCTTTACGAACGACCGCTCGGATAGCGGCATTCATGCCTGGTGCATCTCCACCACTGGTTAAAACACCAATTCTCTTCATATTCCATCACCTCAAAAGTAGTTCTTTTTAATCTGTGTGCCCAATTACTCTATTAATAAAACCATATCACCCTCTATGAAAGCGTCACCATCCCCATAATATGACAAAAGTCGCACAATAAGTTTAGTGCGACTTCCTTTAACAAGGAGGATCTATTCATTTTCCGTGTCTAATTATATATTAAGTTGTGTGTAATCGCCAATTTTTTTATATTTGTCAAAACGTTCTTCTAACAGAAGTTCTTCACTTTTTTGCTGAAGTTCTATAAGAGCATTTTGTATATATTCTTCCATTCTTTCGGCCTGTTTTTCAATATCTCTATGGGCCCCGCCACGTATTTCTGGAATAACCTCATCAATCACCTTAAGCTCTTTCAAGTCTTGAGCAGTAATTTTCATAGTCTCTGCTGCTTTTTGAGCTAAATTCGAATCTTTCCATAATAAAGCGGCGGCTCCTTCTGGTGAAATAACTGAGTATGTGGAATTCTCAAGCATATAGATTCGATCACCGATTCCTAAACCTAATGCTCCTCCACTACCTCCTTCACCTATAACCACACAAATTACAGGTACTGTTAAGCCTGCCATTTCTACAAGGTTTCTAGCGATGGCTTCGCTTTGACCTCTTTCTTCTGCCGCTTTTCCTGGATAAGCACCCTTCGTATCAATAAACGTAATGATCGGCCGATTGAATTTCTCCGCTTGCTTCATCAGGCGCAATGCTTTACGGTATCCTTCAGGGTGGGGCATACCAAAGTTTCGTTTAATATTCTCTTTCGTATCTTTCCCACGCTGATGGCCAATTACTGTTACAGGCTGATTATTAAACTTCGCAATGCCTGATACAATGGCTTCATCGTCACCGAATAAACGATCTCCATGTAACTCCAAGAAGTCACTGAATAAATACTCAATATAATCTAATGTAGTAGGACGTTCAGGGTGGCGAGCCATTTGCACTCGATCCCAAGGAGCCATCCGATCATACACATCTTTTTCTAATTTCTCCAACCGCTTTTCAAGTGTAGTAATTTCTTCACTTAAATCCATTTCGCTTTCTTCCGTTAACCTTTTTAATTCAGTTATTTTTTCTCGAAGCTCAATGACCGGTTTTTCAAATTCTAACACGTGTTTCATCAGAGGTTCCCTCCCTTACAATGAATGTCTAGAACAGTGGAAAGGGTAGCTTTCATATCATGACGGTGGACAACTCTGTCTAATTGCCCATGCTGCAGTAAAAACTCTGCAGTCTGGAAGTCATCAGGAAGTTTTTCACGAATTGTTTGCTCTATGATGCGGCGTCCGGCAAATCCAATTAATGCTCCTGGTTCAGCGAAATTATAATCACCGACAGAGGCAAAACTAGCTGATACTCCACCAGTAGTAGGGTGCGTCATGACGGAAATAAATAATCCGCCTTCTTCGTGAAGTCTTCGTAAAGCCACTGAAGTTTTGCCCATTTGCATTAAGCTTAAGACACCTTCTTGCATACGTGCTCCTCCGGATGCAGTAAAAATGATGAAAGGAAGCTTTTCTTTTCTAGCATTCTCTATTGCATTCGTAATTTTTTCTCCTACAACGGACCCCATGCTTCCCATTCGGAAACGAGAATCCATGATAGCTACTGCTGTTTTATTCCCATCAAGAGATGACTTTCCTGTAACTACTGCTTCGTTTAAAGCGGATTTCATGCGATCCTTTTCAAGCTTCTCTTCATAATCTGGAAATTGAAGAGGGTTTGTGGAGATCATATTCTTGTCCCATTCTTCAAAGGAGTTTTCATCAAATAAATGCTCAATTCTTTCGAAGGCATTTAAACTGTGGTGATGATCACAATGAGGACAAACGTTCATATTCCGAATAAGTTCTTTTCTATAAAAAATCTTTTGGCAGCTTGGGCATTTTTGCATTAGCCCTTCAGGTACATCCTGTTTTGCCTCTTGACTTGGTATGGATGCATAGCGCTTTTTCTTGCTGAAAAAATCTCTTAGCAAGGTGATTCCTCCTTTAGGACAAGGCTCATTTCTATGTTCTATGTCATAATACAAAAATTCTCGTGCATTTGTTAACGAAAGCTGTCGAGTGTACAATTGCCCGATTGATCTATATTAAAACAAAGAGTAGATATGCTCTTTGGATTTATGGTTCGATAACGATTGATAAAATCGTTTATACATATCCGGAGTATACGTAATATCATGAACAGTATGTGTAAATCCGCTAATAAATTGCCACATAGATAATAGCAGTGGATGGTGGCATTGTTCAAATAAATAAGTGAACATTTTTTGATGCTTTTGACTATTTTGTTCATCAGGAATTAACCTGCTCAATTCATCTAGTTGTTCCTGTGATAATTGACCGGCGGATAATAGTAAAATTTCTTTTTCAAGCATTTGCTTTGCTGTTAATAGCTCTTCTCTAGATCTAGTATCATTCAAAAGAAACTTCGATAACAAACCGACCATATGGTATGGGCGGTAGGCTCTCATAAAGGTTCCTTCGCCGCGCCTTGTTTCTATTAATCCTAACAGTTCAAGGGCACGCAAAGCTTCACGAATAGAAGATCTTCCCACTTGCAACAACTCACTGAACATTCTTTCAGAAGGTAATTTGTCGCCTGGCTTAAGCTTCTTATCTTCAATGTAAGCTTTGATCTGTTCTAATACTCCTTCATACACTTTTTCGGCCAAAGTATGGGTCATCGAACAGGCCCCTTTCATAGTGACAAAATTCAAGGAGAAAAGCCAATGGCCTTTCTCCAAGGTTTAATCCTCTTCATCTATTAATGTAAGGTACCTTGTTTTCTCGGCTACCTCTTCAGGATCAACGTGATGTCGCGCAACTCCAGACTCCATTGCAGCTTTAGCCACACTCGCTGCTACAGCAGGAGCTACACGAGCATCAAAAGGCGCAGGAATGACGTAGTCCTCATTCAAATCCTCTTCACTTACCAACGCTGCAATTGCTTCTGCTGCTGCAATTTTCATCTTTTCATTAATTCGAGTAGCTCGAACATCCAATGCCCCTCTAAAAATCCCAGGGAAAGCTAATACGTTGTTCACCTGATTTGGAAAATCTGAGCGTCCTGTACCAATAACCCTAGCGCCAGCTTCTTTTGCATCATCCGGCATAATTTCAGGTTCGGGGTTAGCCATGGCAAAGATAATAGCATCATCATTCATACGTGAAACCATTTCTTTCGATAGAAGTCCACCAACAGAAACACCAATAAAGACATCTGCGCCTTCCATTACTTCTTCAAGATTTCCTTCTTGTTTATCTTTATTCGTGATCTTAGCAATTTCATCTTTGACATCGTTCATTCCTGAAGGACGCCCTTCATAAATTGCTCCCTTAGAATCACACATAATAATGTCTCTTACACCAAAATGATAAAGTAGTTTTATAATAGCTATGCCGGCTGCTCCTGCACCATTGGCGACCACTTTAATTTCAGAGAAGCTTTTTCCAGTAATTTTGAGAGCGTTCATTAAACCTGCTACAGTTACGATGGCTGTACCATGCTGATCATCGTGGAAAATCGGGATGTTCGTTTCCTTTTTTAATCGTTCTTCTATAATAAAGCAGTTAGGAGCTGCAATATCTTCTAAATTCACGCCGCCAAATGTTGGTTCCATTAATTTAACGGTTTGAACAATTTGATCAATGTCTCTAGTATTTAAACAAATAGGGAAAGCGTCGACTCCTGCAAAGCTTTTAAACAAAGCAGCTTTACCCTCCATGACTGGCAGAGCTGCTTCTGGCCCTATATTGCCAAGACCTAGAACAGCCGAACCATCACTTACTACGGCTACCATATTCCCTTTCATCGTATAATCATAGACAGTGTCCTTATGGTCATAGATTTCTTTGCAAGGTTCAGCTACCCCTGGGGAATAGGCTAAGCTCAGATCCTTAGCATTCCTTACAGGTACTTTTGAGTTTGTCTCTAGTTTACCTTTATTAGCACGATGTATATGTAGTGCTTCATCTCTCAAATTTGTCACAGGTACACGCTCCTTTAGAAACTATAAAATAATTCCGAATCGAGTGGTCAGACCACCATTAACCTCTTAATTATAACAGATGAACAGTTTGTGTAAAGAACCTCAAATTACTGGACTAAGATTTCTAATTTTCTCTCGATTCAAGTTATTCTTTTTTTAAAACTACGGATTCCTCTCCAAAGAATTCATATAACTTTCTCAAACAGGCTTCTGTCGGTTTTAATTGATAAGAATCGTCAAGTTGATACGTTTTCCTATCTTCTTCTACAAAAACGATCACCTCCGTATTGCCCGGGAAATAAGAAGCAACTTTTCTTAATCTTTCTAGTAATAACTGCTCCTCTTTTTTTGTAGTTTTTATAAATAGCCTCTTTTTTTCAGAGGATAAATTAACGTTATTAAAGTTAGAAATGTGATTAATGATCCACTGACTCTTTTCATTTCTTTCTGAAATATTACCTTGAATCACAACGAGTTGATTGTCCTTCAACCATTGTTTCACCCCTCGATAAACATCAGGAAATAATACAGCTTCCATTTCATCCGTCTCATCGCTTATTGTAAGAAATGCCATTGGGTCCCCCCGTTTGGTGCGTATTTCTTTTACTTCATCTACAACTGCCGCGGTTTGAACTGATCGCTTACTTTTCAGCTGTGAGCTCTCTCTTAGAGTCAAATAACCATCAGCGGTCAAGTTATCACGGTGGGCCTCTAAAGGATGGTTTGATAAATATGTTCCTAATACTTCTTTCTCTAAAGATAACTGTTTTAAAATAGGGAAAGGTTCAGTAGAAGTTACGTGCCCTTCTATTTCTAAATCTTGATAAAATAATTCCGGCAAATCTTGAAACTCTCTGAAAAGTTCACCTTGCTCCAACGCCTGATCAATACTTGCCAACAAGCTAGCTCTATTTTGTTGAAGCTCATCAAAAGCTCCCGAGATAATAAGAACTTCTAATATATTTCGACTGATTTCTTTTGCTTGTAATCGAAGACAAAAATCATGGAGGCTCTTGTACTTCCCTTTCTTTCTTTCTTCTACAATAGCTTGAGCAGCAGAATATCCAATCCCTTTTATGGAAAGGAAACCTAAACGAATGGCCCCTTGCTCATCTGCAGCATAAGGATAGCTGTGATTAACCGATGGCGGTCTAACCTTCAATTGAAGTTCTTTTGCCTCTCTAACATAGGAAGCTAGTTTCTCTTTATCCCCTAATGTAGAATTTATTAATTCTGCCATAAATACGGAAGGAAAATGAGCTTTAATATAGGCTAATTGATAAGAAATAAAGCTGTAAGCCACAGCGTGGCTTCTATTGAACCCATAGTTTGAGAATTTTACGATCCATTGAAACAGCTGAACAGCTACTTCTCTTTCATGTCCATTGCGCATGGAACGAGTCACAAATTGTTCTTGCTGATGTTCTAAAACATCCTTTTGCTTCTTACTGACAGCACGACGCAGTAAATCTGCTTCACCTAAAGAATACCCTGCCACTTTTTGAGCTACCTGCATGATTTGCTCCTGATACACTAATACACCAAAAGTCTTTTGAAGGATCGGTTGTAAAACATGGTGGGGATAACTCACCTTTTCCAAATTATGTTTCCGTTTAATATAGACAGGAATATATTCCATCGGACCTGGACGGTATAGAGCATTAACAGCGACTACGTCTTCAAAATGACTTGGTTGTAACCTCCTAAGAACACTCTTCATCCCCTGAGACTCTAGCTGAAAAACACCATTCGTGCGACCTTGCTGCAAAAGATCAAAGGTTTTTCTATCATTAAGATTCACCTTACTATAACGGAAATCAGCCTGTTTATAACTTCTTATTTTTGATTCCATTCTCCTTAATAAGGACAAGTTTCTTAACCCTAAGAAATCCATTTTCAATAGACCTATATTCTCTAAATCTCCCATAGCCATTTGAGTGAGCAGAACTTCACCTTGTCCTTGCATTAATGCTGTGTAATTCATTAAGGGGTGCTCACTAATGACGACGCCAGCAGCATGAGTCGAAACGTGCCTTGGTAAGCCTTCTAGTTTCGAAGCTACCCTAAAAAGTTTTATTAATTGAGGGGATGATCGAATATAGTCTTTGAGAGGCTCTGATTGCTGTACAGCTGTTTTTAAAGAATGACTGGTCCCTCCAGGTAACTGTTTTAAAATGAACGCTGCATCGCTCTCATCAATTCGAAGCACTTTAAATAGTTCTCTAAGTACACTTCTCGTTGCAAATGTCCCAAATGTGCAAATTTGAGCAACATGATCTTGCCCATATTTATTCGCAACATACTCAATCACTTCATCCCTGCGATCATCTGGAAAGTCGATATCAATATCAGGCATCGTTATGCGCTCAGGATTTAAAAATCGTTCAAATAATAAATCATAAGCCAAAGGGTCGACCTGAGTAATACCAAGTAAATAACTAACAATAGACCCCGCAGCTGACCCTCGGCCCGGCCCAGCTTCAATCCCTTCGTTTCGAGCGTAGTCAATGAAATCCCAGACAATCAGGAAATAGTCACTAAAGTTCATTGAAGTAATGACTTCTAACTCATGGTCTAACCTTTGCTGGGCATTTACATCGCCTTTAGGGTATTTCACCTTCAAATTGTCCAAGCAGAGCTTTCTTAAATAGTGATCCGCTGACTCTCCTTTGGGTACCGGATAAGAAGGCAGCAATGTTTGATTTAATTCCAGCTCTACTTCACATAAATCTACGATCGCTTTGTTATTTTCTAATACTTCCGGCCACCAACCTTTAAAATACGTTTCCATCTCGCTCGGTGATTTTAAATATTGATGGTCTTGATATGTATCCCTGTTTTCTTGTTCAGGTTCATTTTGAGCCATAGCACGTAAACAGTGATAAGCTTCGGCATCTTCTTTTTCTAAATATTTCACAGGATTCATGACAGTGACCGGAATTTGTAAAGTATCGGTCCAATCTTTTAACTCGGGATGAAGCTGTTTCTCCGCCTGAACTCCATGATCTTTGACCCCAAGATAAAAATTCTTAAATATGTGACGCCATTCCTCTACTTCCTCTTCTACCCTATTAAAAGATTTATGGAGGATCGAGGAACCCCAGGATGTATCTGAAACGGTAATAACCGCTACTAAATCATCAGCTGATGGAGTAAAGTCATTTAATTGCAGTTCCTCTTCCTCAATGTGGGCTTTTGTACTTAGGCGCAACAATGCCTCATAACCTTTTTTATTTTTAGCCAGCAAGGTAACAGGAATTCGTTCATTCTTAAATGACACTGCTAAACGCAAACCGATAATAGGCTTTATTCCTTCCTCCCTGCATTTCTGATAGAAAGAAATCGCACCACTTAAAACATCATTATCTGTTAAAGCAAGTGAAGTAAATCCGAGTTTCTTCGCTTGTTGAACTAAAAGAGGAATTTGGATCGTACTATTCATCAAGCTATAACCACTATGTACTTGCAAATGAGCATAAGACATCACCGTTCACCTCTTTCTCTCTATTATTTATTATATGGAATTCACAAGGAGTATAAAAGCGTCTTGCATATATTTTAGTTTTAAAGAATAGCTTGGATATTAACAAACCAATACTTCTATAAGGAAGAGGGAAAAGATGGAAGAAAGATTAGTCATATCAATGATCCAGTGCTTCTTCATCGCTTTCGGAGTTATTATGGGTGGTACCTTAATTGGAAGTATAGGAAGTTTTCTTACAGGTGAAGCTCCTCTAACTTCTATGTTTAGAATTGCAAAAGGTTTACGTATTTGGGCAATTGTCGCAGCTATTGGAGGAACATTTGATGCGATTAGTAATTTTGAAAGAGGGATTTTCGAAGGATCAACGTTTGATCTATTTAAACAAGTGATGATTATTGTTGCTGCCATGGGAGGCGTTCAAGCCGCTTTATTTGTATTTGAGCTGTTATTAGGCGAGGAGGTTACTTAATGTATATCCCCCCTCAATTAAGAAAAAGAGAGTGGAGACGGTTTTATGCGGGATGCGTCTTCGGTGCGATTGCGGGGTACGTTTTATTTGTTTTCATTAACGATCAGCTTCATGAACATTTAGAAGAAGAAAATATTCAATTAGCTTCAGAGCTAAATGAGCTTGAAGCGAAGTATGAAAGTCTTTTAAATGAAGAGAAAGAAGCTGATGAAGAAAAAAATGAAATTTTAACGATTCAGGAAATTGTCCCCACTTACACAAATGCTAAGACCCTTCATATTGACAAATTGACCCAACACCAACTTTCTTCCATGGTTAAAGATCAACTGCAAAGTCTATCCGGAGAAGATATCGAAAACATTAGTGATCAAAGCGATCTTATAATCGCAATTATCGAAAACAAACAATTTGTAGTGGAAGATTTCACTTATTCACTTACTGTCGAAAGACTTATCATTTCTAATCAGCTTCAACTTCATTTATCTATTACAATCGAGAATTAAAGGAGGCATACTTACTTATTGTCTCTCGCAAATGAAGCACATGCTTCCTTTAACTCTTCCGCAATGACGTCTGTTTCTTCCCACGAGCTTGCGGTAGCACCTGCTGCCATAGGGTGTCCTCCACCATTGTGATTCTCTGCAATTTTATTTACAATAGGTCCTTTTGAACGAAGACGTACTCGAATGCTGTCTTCTTCCTCCACAAAGTAAACCCATGCCAAAATCCCTTCAATATCTCCTAATAACCCTACAATGGCACTCGTTTCTGTAGGAGATACTTCATACTTATCTAATATATCTTTCGGTAAGCGCACTGTACTATACCCTTGAGGATATAAGGTGAAGTTCTCTAAGACATAGCCTTTAAGCTTAGCTACTTTTACAGGCGTACGATAAAGTTGGTTATACATTTCTGGACGGTCGAAATTATAACTCACTAATTCAGAAGCTGCTGCAAAAGTTTTTTCTGTTGTACTCGGAAACAAAAATCGGCCGGTATCACCAACAATCCCGGCATATAGAAGTGAGGCCGCTCTTTCATTTAACGAATACCCTTGTTCAGCCATTTTTTTATAAAGAGAATATACCATTTCTGAAGCAGAGCTTGCTTGTGTATCTACCCAGCTAATATCACCATATTCATCTACTATAGGATGGTGGTCTATTTTAATTAACATTGCTCCCTCAGCATACCTTTGATCATCAATTCTCGGTTGGTTAGCTGTATCGCAAACAATGACAAGAGCTCCTTCGTAATCTTTGTCAGAAACCTCATCCATCTTCGTCAAAAATTGTAATGAAGGTTCATTTTCTCCTGTAATTAAAACTTTTTTTTCAGGAAAATTATAACGAATGAATTCAGCCAATCCTCCTTGAGATCCTAAGGCATCAGGATCAGGTCGAACATGACGGTGAATAATAATTGTTTTGTGCTGCTTAATCGCATCCATTATTTTATGGAGAGTCATACATACCAAGCCTCTTTCTCTACAAATCTTTATCCTATTATCCCATAACTTCTATTATTGAGGTAGCAAAACACTGAAAAACAAGCTACAATAAACATCGGAAATATATTTTTTAAGCAGGAGTCGATTTATTTTGATACTTTTCCCGACTATTATACTTATCTCGTTCATACTTTATATATACTATAAAGTCATGGTAGTTAAAACAAAAGACCCTCTATCCCAAGAATACTTAAATAGCAAAGCTAAAATGTGGCTGGGTATATTTATTTTCTTCTTTGGTATCAACCAGTATTTACTTTATGAAACAAGACTGTCTCTATTTATTGGCATAGCGTTTCTCATTTTAGGCGTCATGCAATTTAGATTAGGCTTTAAAGCAAGCAAACATTATCAAAACGAATATCAAAAACTTCGTGAAAAAAGTCGCTGATTACAGCGACTTTTTTTTATCGATCAATAAGCTGAGCCATGAGAAGAGCTTTTCCTACCACTGCATGCTCATGGTTAACCTCGACGTCTACCTTAGCTACTTTTCTTCCCATTTCTAACAATTGAGGCTTTATCTCGATCTCGCTTTCAAGTTGTACGGGCTTAATAAATAAAAGGGAGATGTTCTCGACTACTAGATTGCCTTTCTTATGTTTACTTAATAGTCGACTCGAAGCTTCTGTAATGAGAGAGGTAAATACACCATACGAAAGTGTTCCCAGCTGGTTTGTCATTTGGGGTGTAACGGTTGTCCTCAGTTTAAATACTTGGTCATCATCCTCACTTAATTCCAATTGATTACTTACCAAGTCATCTATTGTTTCCCCAATTTGCGGTTGGCGCTGTAGGTTTTGTAAGGCTTTTAATACATCCTGCCTTGAAATAATTCCTTGGAGCTTTTGTGCTTGATCAACGACCGGCATCAACTCAATTCCTTCCCAAACCATCATGTGAGCAGCATTTGTAAGGGAAGTTCTCGTCTGGACAGTCATAGGATTCTTCGTCATTACTTTATCGATTTTTAATGAAGGATCCTTGTTAATGACGTCCTTTGAGGTTACCATTCCAACAACTCGATTCTTTAAATCAACAACCGGGTAACGACTATGGTGCGTGCTTTCATTTAGTTCATGCCATCGCGCCACAGAGTCTTTCGTCGTTAAGTAACTTGCTTTTTCAAACGTCGTGTAAATATCATCTACTAGTACTATTTCTTTCTTTATTAATTGATCATAAATGGCACGGTTAATCATTGTGGCTACTGTAAATGTATCATAGCTAGTGGATATAACTGGGAGTTTTTTTTCGTCGGCTAATTTTTTTACTTTATCTGTTGTATCAAATCCACCCGTAACTAAAACAGCGGCCCCTTCTTTAACTGCTAATTCATGGGCATTTGTTCTGTTTCCTACAATTAATAAAGACCCCGCTTCTGTGTACCGCATCATAGCTTCAAGCTTCATAGCCCCTACAACAAATTTGTTTAAGGTCTTGTGTAAACCTTCCCGACCACCTAACACTTGACCATCTACTACTTTCGTAATTTCTGCAAAAGTTAGACGTTCAATATTTTCTTTTTTCTTTTTTTCAATCCTAATGGTACCTACTCGTTCAATGGTGCTCACCATATTTTGATTTTCCGCTTCTTTAATGGCTCTATATGCGGTACCTTCACTTACATTAAGAGCTTTTGCAATTCCCCTGACTGAAATTTTGCTGCCAACAGATAAAGAATCAATATGTTCAAGAATCTGTTCATGTTTGGTAGCCAATAAAATCACCAATCTTTCTAACTGTACTAGTATTTCACCCTATTATTGTTATTATACAAGTGATACAGTTAGACCGCAATCGTTCTTGAAGATACGAATGACTGAGATAGGATAATTTATAAAAAAAGCCCACAAAAATGTGGGCTTTTAAGTCTATTACAGTTCTATCGCTTCTCCCGGCTCAAGAGCTTTTCCTTTCCCAGGTCTTACTTGATCCGCAAAACCTTTACCGTCCTGTTCAATCAATTCAAACGTGTTGTAATGGATAGGCACAACCTGTTTTGCTTTTATCCACTCAGCAGCTAATAATCCATCTTCAGGTCCCATGGTGAAATTATCTCCGATAGGAACGAAAGCTAAATCAATTGAATTTTGTTCCCCAATCATTTTCAGATCAGAAAATAATCCTGTATCACCCATGTGGTAGATCGTCTTCCCTTCAATAGTCAACAAGATTCCAGTCGGCATTCCAGTATATACAATTGAACCATCTTCTTCAGTATAGGAAGAACCATGAAAAGCTTGAGTCAATTTAACTGTCCCAAAGTCAAATGTATGGCTTCCACCAATGTACATTGGGTGGGCATTTAACCCTTTATTCCCTAAATACGTAGCAAGCTCAAACGGGGCAATGATTTGAGAATCACAGCGCTTCGCAATCTCAACCGTATCTCCTACATGATCGTTGTGACCATGTGTAAGTAAAATGATATCAGCATGAACGTTTTCCGCATCTAAGTCTGTATTTCCATTTTCAGAAATATACGGATCAAATAATATAGTTTTACTTTGCGCTTCTACTTTAACAACTGAATGTCCATGAAATGAAACTTTCACTGTACCACTCCTTAAAGTTAAATTAATAATTTTGCCAAGCCTGTTCATATTTTTGAATCAAGTTCGGATGGATTAAGGTATTGGGGTCTAATGACACAGACTCGCCTTCACTGTTAACGATTTCCCTATCTTCATCTTTTCCAAACACCGTCATAGATTGCAATAGTTCCTTCGTTAAAAACTTTGTGTCTTGAGTAAGTTCAATACCCTCTACATCTATTTTATTTCTACTGGCCATAATAAATCCCCAGTTGCCAAAGCTTGGTATATCGACGTGAAAGTTTTCTACGTTCAAACCAGTATCCCTTACAGTTTCATCGATCGTCCAATACACCTCTCTCGCAAACACTGGACTAGTAGCCTGAATCATTGCTGCCCCGCCGGGTTTCAAGTGATTACGCACTAACGAATAGAATTCTCTTGTATATAGTTTGTTCAAACTTTCGTTATTAGGATCAGGTAAATCAATGATCACTACATCAAAAAACGCATTCGTATCTTCCAAAAACTTGAATGCATCTCCATTCTGAATTTGAACACGTTCATCATCTAATGCATCTTCATTTAACTGCTTCAAGTGAAAATTTGTAGAGGCAAGCTCTGTTACTGCTGGATCTAAATCGACGATAGTTAGCTGCTGCACGTCACTATATTTTAATACTTCTTTAGCGGCGATCCCATCCCCGCCTCCAAGAATAAGGACATCTTCTTTCTTATCCGCCGCTTCCATTGGCGGATGAACGAGAGTTTCATGATATCGATGCTCATCCGTTGAGCTAAACTGAAGAGAGCCATCTAAGAATAGCCGGGTATCTTCTTGATCACGAGTAAGAATAATTTTCTGGTAAGCACTATCCTCACTATAAACAATCGGATCTTTATATAATTTTTGCTCAAAAGAGAAAGCCATTTCCTCTCCAAAAAACAAGCCGGCTACGAGTAATATACCGATAAAAGCGGCCGCCGCCGTATGGATCGAAATCCGCTTAATTTCTTTGCGAAATAAATATAGGACAATAACAGCAACGGATAGATTAATACAAGCTACGAAAAATGCACTTTTCACCATTCCCATTTGCGGGCGCAAATAAAAAGCAAAAAGCAACCCACCGATTAACCCTCCTGCATAATCTGAAAATAATACTCTTGCTGTACTCCGGCTTAATTCGACTCCAATCTCACTGGCTTTACGAATAAGTATAGGGAGTTCGAGTCCGGTTAACGCTCCAATTGTAAAAGTGACTAAATATAAGAAGAAGGCATCCGTTCCTTCAGGGGCAAAAGCTGTCATTCCAAACATCGTAAAGCTTGAAAATCCACCGATCAAGGCCACCATAAATTCTATCCAAATAAAAGTCACAATGAGATTTTTCATGACTTTTTCACTTATACTAGCACCTATTCCCATGCCAGTCAGGAAGAGGCTGATTGTAATCGTGTACTGCTTAACGCCATCCCCTAAAATATACGATCCTAGGGCTCCAAACAAAACCTCAAAGATAATCCCGCATATCGACACAATTCCTGAAGCCCAGTAGATAAGCCGGCTTTTTTTTATTCCATCAGTTTCCATCCTGTTTCACTCCGATAATCAATGCTGTGTTTCCCATTAAAAAGCCACTATGTTTACATAGCGGCTCTCCTTTTTTCCTATTCTACACTATGTAATAGAGGCACCAATAACTAAAGCAAGTCCGATCGAAACCCCTATGGAAATAATTCCAACAGCCGTGTTGTTGTTCTTCAACTGAGTTTCCACAGAAAATTTTCTAGTAAATAATTCAAATAACAAGTAAGCAATCATTTGAAGCACTACACCGCAAGCACCCCATAATAATGTATCCCAAATGGTAAAACTGTGATAAATAGCAAATGAAAGAACGATACAAATACCAATAACCTTACCAGCAATTGACATTGCTACAGCCTGATTTCCAGCCTTTACCTCTTCCCAATCTTTGTACTGTCTTGTAAGTCCTTCAAAAATAAATAAACCTATAACAACAACAACGATCCCAATGGCAAAATAACCTATTGTAGCTAACAATGGTTCCATAATAATTCCTCCTTTATTTTCCTGTTCCAGGTCCTCCACCGCGATTTGATGAACCTCTAAAAGAACCTGAATTTGATCCACCATACATAGAGTAACCGCCATAGCACCCGCCTTCAGACTGACAGCGCGCTTCTCTTCGATTGGCCCAATCGCTAGAACCCAGCATTCGATTTAACAAAGAATAAGCCAACAACCCTTGAAAGAAACTTGGTGAATAGTTATTACGAACAAATTCGTCACTTGCAAGTTCAATAAGAATAAGTCCAGGCTCCTCTTCACTCTCTTGTAAAATAACAAATTCGTCAGGATAGATTAAAACTTGTTTTCCTTCATCCCGGTCACTAACTTCTTCAGGTTCAATTTTGTTTTCAATTTCTTCCGCCGTTTCTGGAAGGGTTAAGTTTTGAGTCATAAATATTTCAGAATGACCTTCATCCGTTTCTACCGTGTCAAGCAGCGGAAAGCTATCGCTAAGCAGTTGTCTGATCGACGTAGCTTCTGATTGATCAATAGAATTAAGCACTTCGCTCTTTGAAGGTTCACTTGGTAACTCTTCATATGTATCTTGAGCGTTTGATCCTGACATCCCTCTTGATCCGTTCCCCATCGAACCAAAAGCATTATAGCCAATCACAATAGCAATGAGCACCACAATAATCACTCCTGCGTAATCCCTCAATTATAGTTCCTCCTCTCCATAAAAATGAGATGTGCCTGAACGAACGTCAGGCACAAATAAAATCTTTATTTATTTAGCTTTTTCTTAAGAGCAGCAAGTTCATCATCTACATTATCTTTGTTATCTAACTCGTCAAACTCATCATCAAGCGAGCGATTCGATTGGGAAAGATCCTCACTCGTCTCCGCCTCTGCTTCATACTGCATCACGCGTTCTTCCATACGTTCAAATCCTTGACGAGATTCATCACTTCCAATATTAGACATCGTACGGTTCATTTTCGTACGTGTTTGAGCTGATTCTGCTCTAGCTTTAAGCGAATCTTTCTTCAGCTTCATTTCCTGGTATTCTTTTTTCATCTCATCTAGTTTCTGACGAAGGTTATTAGAATCCTGTTCCGCACGCTCATAAGAATCTTTAAATTGATCTGCTTGCTGCTGCTGGTTGTTCTTATCTTCTAATGCACGGCGGGCTAAATCATCATTTCCAGATTCGATAGCTTTCTCCGCTTGTTTCATTCGTTTATCTGCTAAAGCCTGAGCGTCATCATATTTACGCTTAAGCATCTTTTCATTGGCAATCTGTTTAGCTACAGCTGTTTCTGCTTCACGAATATCGTTTTCCATATCGCGCATAAACTGCTCTAACATTTTCACCGGATCTTCCGCTTTATCTAACATTGAATTTAACTCACTACTTACGACAGTTTTTACACGGTTAAAAAATTTAAACATTTAAATTCCTCCTTAGTTATTCGATCCCGCAATTATTTTAATTTCAAATTCCTCAATATCAAACCCGTAGCTTACCTCTATCTCACTTCCCCATGACTCTAGTGACAAATACGTTTCTTCATCTTCAGATAGATACTCGGCATAGCGTATTGTTTGACCGTTTACGTTTTGGCTGCGGCCTTCACCTACTACATACGCTTCTCCCTCCTCATCCTTGTGATAAGTCATGTCTTTGTAATTAATTTTATCAGGAAAAGAATTCGTTGGCAGTTTTACGGTCTCGTAAATCCCAATCTCTAATTCATCATCCATTTCTGCTGAGAGCCACTTTATGTTCCTGCCTTCTAGCAATTGATAAGAAAACCATTCGTATCCGCTATCTCGATAAGTGATTTTTCCTACCACTTCATAATCCACAAGATCATACGTGATAATATCACCTATTTGGATATTTAACGCGTTCCGTTCTTTCACTTCTCCTCTATCTTTGTCCTGTTGTTTTGAAAATAACCTTGAAAAAAAGCCCAAGTCTCCACCTCTCCTTCACCTTTGACCTTGCTTATCTTTATTTACGATTGACTGTCAATTTTGTTTCACTTAAAGTACATTTTATCAAAAAAATATAAAAACAGCAGAACATTAGCATGTCCTGCTGTTTTCTTCGTTATTTCATAAGTAAATCCTTTGCGTTCGCATATTCAAAACCGTGCGCTTCCGCAACCGCGGCATATGTGACGAATCCGTCTAATGTGTTGATCCCTTTAAAAAGAGCTTCATTATCTAAACAAGCTTTTTTGTATCCTTTATTTGCTAATTGCAACGCATAAGGGACCGTTACATTCGTAAGACCGAGCGTTGAGGTTCTCGGAACTGCTCCGGGCATATTAGCTACAGAGTAGTGAAGCACTCCATGTTTCTCATAGGTTGGGTTATCATGAGTTGTAATACGATCTGTCGTTTCAAAAATTCCACCCTGATCAATAGCTACATCAACGATCACTGATCCTTCAGGCATATCTTTAACCATTTCTTCAGATACAATTTTAGGCGCTTTAGCACCTGGGATAAGTACAGCACCAATCACTAAGTCTGAGTGCTTCAAGGCTTCATGTATGTTTAATGGGTTAGACATCATTGTATTAATTTCTTTTCCAAAAAGATCATCTAATTGACGCAGACGATCCGGATTCAAATCAATAATTGTTACATCAGCACCTAAGCCAACAGCAATTTTAGCAGCATTTGTTCCTACTACACCACCGCCTAGAACCGTTACTTTCCCCCGACTCACACCTGGAATTCCAGAAAGTAAGACTCCCCGGCCGCCATGCGTTTTTTCCAGGACTTGTGCCCCGATTTGAGATGCCATTCTGCCCGCCACTTCACTCATTGGTGTAAGCAAAGGCAGGGAACCGTTAGCAAGCTGCACCGTCTCATAAGCAATTGCCACAACCCTGCTTTCCACAAGTGCCTTCGTCAATTCTGGTTCCGGAGCTAAATGTAAATAAGTAAATAGAATAAGTCCTTCATAAAAATAATCATACTCTTCAGGTAATGGTTCCTTTACTTTCATAACCATCTCCTGGCTCCAAGCCTCTTGAGCACTCCCCACAATACTGGCTCCGGCTTCGATATATTGCTCATCAGTAAATCCTGAACCTAAGCCCGCGCCTTTTTCTAAAAACACTTCATGGCCTTCTCCCACTAAACTTACTACACCAGCAGGAGTCATCGCTACTCGATTCTCATTATTTTTCACTTCGGTAGGTATGCCAATTTTCACAGTTATACAACCTCCCCATTCCTATGCAGTTTTCATCCAGGACTATCCAGTCCGTTTCTACTATAACACCAAAGTTAGAGAGTGGATAGCCGATTCAATTGTAAGCACTTACATTGTACCAAAACTATCCTATACACCCTATACTTCTAGAAATAATAAGAATTTTCTATTTTTTTCATTAGCGGAATCGATGAATGACGTCCATTCCTCCAGTTACTTCATAAATGGTACCAGTAATCATATCGGAATCCTCTTGACAAAGAAATTCAATGGAGCGTGCTATATCTTCTCCTGTTCCAGGTCGGCCGATCGGTGTCTTCTCATCACTATTTGATCGACTTTCCTCTATGGAAGCTTCCTTCATTTGGCCTGTGATATTCCCGGGACAGATCATATTTGAAGTAATCCCATGTTCAGCTTCTTCAAAAGCGATGCTTTTCGTCAAAGAGACGAGCCCCACCTTAGCAGCTGCAAAAGCCGAGCGATAAATCCATCCTGGTGCAGACCCAGCACCTTGAAACCCATAATGAATAATCCGGCCGAATTTTTGCTGACGCATAAAAGGAATAGTTAACCTTAATAGATGAAACGATGCATCTAGGTTTCCACGAATCATCGAATCCCATTCATCCACTGTATAATCCATAAGTTTTTTTCTTTCAAATATATAAGGTCCGGCATTGTTTATCAGAAAATCAATACGCCCAAAACGATTCATTGTTCCTTCTACGAGCTTTTCTAATTCATCTATATTTCTTACATCTACACGGACCACCATGATACGATCCTTCATATGAGCATATTTCTCTAACAGCTCTTCCGCTTTAGAACGGTCTGTTAGATAAGTTACAGTTACTGAATGACCTGCATTTAGAAACTGCTCTGTCACTTTTCTTCCTAACCCCTTTGTTCCTGCGGTGATAATTGCATGTCTCATTACTAGTCCTCCTTAAGCGATCCTTATCACTACAAATAGGTTAACGCTTGCAGATAATTCACAACTACATTCTATTTTACTGCACTATTTGATACTTTAACTTTACTACAAATGAAAGAAACTTTTCACAGGAGACGCTCGAAATCAAAATGTTGCAAAAGTTCATGAAAAAGTAATATCTATCCCCACTGTTTAATTGGAAGCATGATATAATTAAGGTAACAAAAGGAAGGGAGCGTTCACGATGACATTTGAATACAAAAATATAGTTGTAGCGGTCGATGGTTCTGAAACAGCGGAGGTCGCTTTTAAAAAAGCAATTGATATCGCAAATAGGAATGACGCTCAGCTTATTTTATCTCATGTTGTTGATACTAGAGCTTTTTCAACGGTAGAAGCTTATGATCGTTCACTTGCTGTTCGTGCAGAGAAATACGCCAAAGAACTCCTGGAAGAATATCAGCAAAAAGCCGAAGATGCAGGTGTCAAAAACGTAACCGTCAGTATTGAATACGGTTCTCCTAAAGTAAAAATTGCAAAAGACGTCGCACCCAAATTTAAAGCTGATTTAATTATTTGCGGGGCAACTGGTCTGAATTTAATGGAGCGTTTCTTTATCGGAAGTGTCTCCGAGCATATTACAAGATATGCAACCTGTGATGTTCTCGTGGTAAGAGAAGCAATCAAGTAATTATTATTTTTCTTAATAAAACAGCTCCTTCATTTAGAAGGAGCTGTTTTGATTATACATCTTTTTTTATTTCTCGTACGACATGCTCAATTTCTGGACGAATCAGTTTGTTCATGGCTAGCTTCACCGCTCCACTGGATCCTGGCATGGAAAAAATACCAGTATCATCAGCTACCCCAGCAGTTGCTCGTGATAAAATAGCTGCAGATCCAATATCTTCGGTATAACTCAACATGCGAAAGACTTCTCCAAATCCCGGAAGTTCTTTGTCAAACAACGGAGTCACTGTCTCTATTGTGACATCACGTTTAGCGATCCCTGTGCCACCATTCGTTAAAATAACATCCACATCTGCATTAGCCATGCCATAACGCACGGCTTCTTTGATTTTAAGATGATCATCTTTAACAATGAGATGCTCAACAATTGTGTGATGATCATTTTTTAAAGCTTCAGCAATATAATTACCACTTTTATCTGTCTCTTTTGTTCGAGTATCACTTACAGTAATGATCATGCATCGAACCGACGATGGCGCTTCTCTTTTATGTTGTTCAACTGACACTAAATCCCCTCCTGTTGTATAAGATGACGATATTGATAAAATTTCGTAGCAAATTCAGAAATCCTCTTCGTTAAATTGTAATTCGATTGGGCACCAATGGCCACACTTACTAAAGGTATTCCTTGAAAAAGTTTCTTTCTAAACATGAGTATAAATAAAGATTTAAACGTTTGTTTTAATGGCTGCTCGATCCAAGTGGAACCTGTTAACTCATCTTCTCCCTCATACACATAGGGAGAAGGGTTATGTCGTACTTCTTCAATAAGCTCCTCCCAAGCAGCCCCCTGCAACCGTTTAGGTAAAGTAGCAGCATGAAACACCTTTAAGGAGAGCATCATTTCGTAAGGATGATTCATTTCATGGCCAAAAGTTAAACCGACTAACTGTACAGTACGAAGGTTCATACCTAACATTAATGGAAAATCCACCCCTAATAAAAATAATCCACCTGTCCCAGTAAGTCCACCTTGAGCAAAGGAATAAAGCCGGCTTCTTGCTGTTTGTTGATCAGCTATGTAAGTTAATTGATCAACGTTAAGCTTTTTCATATCATTCATCTGCTTTATATCACTTTCAAAAATTCGTCCAATGGTTAAAATACGTTCTCTGGCTTCCATTTGAAAATTTGTTCCTTGCAAGAAAGCGTGAGTATGAAACAACCAATCATCCAGCCTAGAGAAAAATTTATCTTGTAGGGCAGGACTTATTTGTTGAAAGGAATCTTGAATCCAACTAGCATAAATCATTTCAAAATCATTCGCTTCATAATTCAATCGCTGCTCTTCCCAATTTTTAATTTGCTCATATACCCTTTGTGAAGACAAACGTATCCCTCCTTTGTCATTCCTCTTATTTCTATTGTATCCATAATATGAATATTTGAAAAATAAGTGAATGCGTTTTTAGATAGATTGAGACGTTCATTGCTGGCCAATTACTCTATCAAATCTTTAATTAATCGATAAAAAACAGGTTAGCTTTTTAAGCTAACCTGTTTTCAGAATGTCGAAAAAGCATGGATGGGTGTAAACGTGGCGTCCTGGTTCCTACATTAGTCTGGAGAAGAGGAACAGGAAAAGCGCCGCTTTCCGCGGGGCAAGACGGAAAGTCTCCTCGATCTGCGATCTCCGGGGCCTCTCCTGTCTGCTCATCCCGCAGGAGTCGTCTCTTTTTCCGTTCCTTTTTATATCATGAGGCGCACGGAACCATCGTATAATGGATGCCCTGAAAGACTCTGATCTATAAGGAAACGGATTTTCAGTCCTTTCCACTAGCGGCTTTAATGGAAAAAGGGTTTTAGGAAACGGCGAAACTCCTATAGGAGATACGAATAAGGTGTGACCCCGGAAGGCTGATAAAGCCTGAGAAGTTCTTAAATAGGAAGTTCGATTAAGTTCGGCACATCGTGTGCCAACATCGAACGACCCCACGTCCTGTGGGGCCATGGAAAGGGAGTCGATTCCTAAAACCCTTTCCTCATCCTAATGAAAGAAATGTTTACACTTTAGAGGTAAAAGAGAGAACTAAGGTTTCTCTACAACCTGAAAACAGGTTAGCTTTTTAAGCTAACCTGTTTTTATTACAATCCTTTTTCCACTGTATCACGAGCAATCATTACTTCTTCGTTTGTAGGAATGATCATTACTTTAACAGGAGAGTGCGGATAGTTAACAAATGCTTCTTTTCCACGTACTTGGTTTAAAGCAGGATCCCAATAAACGCCCATAAACTCAAGTCCTTTTAAAACACGTTCACGGATGGATGTACTATTTTCACCGACACCTGCCGTGAAAATAATACCGTCAATGCCGTGCATACGCGAAGCATAAGATCCGATATACTTGTGAATTCGAGCGGCAAAAACTTCTAGTGCTAACTCTGCACGCTCATCGCCTTCAGCAGCTTTTTGCTCTATATCGCGTAAGTCACTTGAAAATCCTGATAAAGCGAGCATACCACTCTC
The DNA here is from genome assembly GCF_014636475.1 of Halobacillus andaensis. Classification (GTDB taxonomy): domain Bacteria; phylum Bacillota; class Bacilli; order Bacillales; family Halobacillaceae; genus Halobacillus_A; species Halobacillus_A andaensis. Next base: position 52,496 of record NZ_BMEL01000001.1, on the reverse strand, counting down.
TTTGTTCAGTACATCCATCACTTCTTGCGCAGATTTACCCGTTTTTTCCATAATAAATGGAATTAGTGCAGGGTCAATGTTTCCAGATCGGGTCCCCATAGTTACTCCGGCTAGCGGAGTGAAACCCATGGACGTATCAATTGACTGCCCACCTTCAATTGCAGCAATACTGGCACCGTTACCAAGGTGGCATGAAAGCAGTCTTAACTGCTCTAACGGACGGCCAAGCATTTCTGCTGCACGCTCAGATACGTACTTGTGAGATGTTCCGTGGAAACCGTATTTACGAATGCCATATTCTTCGTAGTACTCATATGGCAAGCTATAAAGATAAGACTGTTCAGGCATCGTTTGGTGAAACGCTGTATCAAAAATAGCTACATGGGGTACATTTGGCAATACTTCACGGAAAGCACGAATTCCTGTTAAGTTTGCCGGGTTATGAAGAGGAGCTAAATCAGATACATCTTCAATTTCTTGAATAACTTCATCTGTAATCAGTACAGATTCGCTAAAACGCTCTCCTCCGTGTACCACGCGGTGACCTACGCCATCAATCTCATCAAGAGATTCAATAATACCGTGCGCAGTCAGTTTTTCTAACAGCATTTTGACGGCTACTGCGTGATCCTCGATGTCTGTGACAGTTTTATCTTTTTCATCATTGAATTCAATTGTAAAAACTGAATCCTGTATTCCAATTCGTTCAACTAATCCTTTAGTTACAACGGTTTCTTCAGGCATTTCAATCAACTGAAATTTTAGTGAAGAACTACCGGCGTTAATTGCAAGAATATTATTCAACGTTGTTCATCCCCTTAAATATAGGCTCGCTTCTTTCTACCAATACCATTTAATCACCCGAATCCTTCAATTTCAAGGTGGAAACTAATTGATAACGTTTACTTGTTATATTTTTTATTTTCTCACAATTTACCCGATTTATAATCGTCAAACCATTGGTTCATTTGAGATAAAATATCCGCCATCGCATTAGGGTTTTTAAATGAAGGAAGCTTGGCCAGTAATGCTTGTTTAGGCGGCTTCGACCCCTTACCCTTTTTCTGTAAGATGAGAATACTTTTTCCGTGTTTCTCATCTTTAAACAGAGACTCTGAAAGTTGAAGCATTCCTACGATATGGGCCCGCTCTCGTAAAAATTCATTTAGAGCCTGTGATTGATCACTATCAAATAAAAAGTTTGGCACAATGAACATCAAGTAACCTTCTTCATTGGTATAATTCAAACTCTGTTCAATCAACAAATGATGAGCATAAGAATGTCCTTCTTTTGCCTGGAGTTGATATTTTGCAGCCTGTATGTCATCAGGATAATAACCAACAGGCAGGTCACCAATGACGAAGTCAACAGGTTCCATGAGAAATGGCCGTAAACTATCTTGATGAAAAAATTCAATTTGATTTTTTTGTAGGTTTGCATTTGCGACAGCCAGTTGAATTAGCGTTTGATCCACTTCACTTCCATAGGCTTTCACATTCATATCTAATTGATTCATGACCGACGTAAGCAAGTTGGCTGTACCGGCCACAGGATCAAACACCTTCACGTTATCTTTACCTTCTAATATTTTCGAGGCAACATACCCCATAAACATCGCTACAGAGTCCGGAGTGATTAAGTGCTGTTGTTGTGTAGCATCCTTCATCCCTTTTAAAATAGCTAATTGAACCGCTTTTCTAACTTCTTCTCTTTCATATTCTTCTTTATTCACCTTAACAAGCTGATTCGTTAATTTAGTTTGCAATGCTTCATCCAGATCATCGTATGGCTGACCATGGAAGATCGTATCTAACGTTTCTGCTAGAGCTTCTAAATAAGTAATATTCATATCGTTTTCAATTGTTAAAGATGTTTCATCAATCCATTGAAATAGGGTTTCAACATTTTCCTGCTTCATTCTTGATCCTCCGTTTCCATATAAAAAGACGCTATTGTTCCGAAACAACAAGCGTCTGTCAATTTCACACTTCATTCTACCTATAACCATACCGAATATAGTAAACAACTTCAACATTTCACTATATGAGATGTTCGTTAATTTGTCCAGCTAAATGGTCCACGCTATCTATTCACGTGATGAAATGATAAAATACAACCATGAAATCGTTAACAGGAGGTTTTGAAATGTCTAATGACCGTAGAAATTTATATTTTTACTATCACCCTAATGATCAATTAAACGAGCAATTAAAACCTTTATTTGATTTAGCTAAGGAAAACAATTTTGAAATTGTGGAAGAATCGAAAGAGGCAAACATTATTATTGCAATAGGTGGAGACGGCACATTCTTACAAGCCGTTCGAAAGACGGGTTTTCGTCAGGATTGTTTATATGTTGGAGTTCGCAGCGAAGATGAAGCCGGGTTATATTGTGATTTTAACTTAAATAACTTTAATGAAATGGTCGACTCTATGCTCAATGCCGAATTAGAAGTTCGTCGCTTCCCTGTTATTGAAGCTAGAGTGAACGACGAATACAGCTTTCATTGTTTAAATGAATGCAGCGTTCGTTCTACGTTAATTAAATCCATTGTCATTGACGTCTATATTGACGATATTCATTTTGAAACTTTTCGCGGAGACGGCTTAATTGTGGCTACGCCTACAGGAAGTACTGGATATAATAAGTCGATCAACGGTTCAGTTGTGGACCCTAAGATCCCTTGCTTCCAAGTAAGCGAACTAGCTTCCTTAAATAATAACCGCTACCGCACCCTTGGGTCGCCTTTTATCTTAGGAGCTGAACGGACATTAAAATTAAAAGTCATTCAAGACGGCAACGATTTTCCTATTATTGGCATGGACAACGAAGCTCATTCGATAAGGAATATTCAGGATGTCACTGTCCAATTGAGTGACAAGCAAGTCAAAACCGTTAAGCTTAAAAATAATTCATATTGGGAACGCGTACAGCGTACTTTTTTATAGTAAATAAAACACATCCAGCTCATTTAGGCTGGATGTGTTTTATTAAAATCTTTGATACATAATCTCTCCATCTACAATTGTCATTGTAACCGTTGCCTCAGCTAGTTCATACGGTTTTAGCTGGAATAAATCACGATCTAATACTGTAAAATCTGCTTTGTAGCCTTCTGATATAATACCTTGGGAATCTTCTTTTCCAATGGCATAAGCGCTCCCCGTTGTGTAAAGAGCAATGGCTTCATAAACAGATAACCGCTCCTCTGTCTGGTAAGATTCATTATCATAGCTAGATCGACGATCAACTGCTGCCCGAATGCCTAGCAAAGGGTTGATTTCTTCAATCGGAGCGTCAGACCCTCCAGCGCATACGACCCCTGCATCTAGTAGTGTTTTCCATGAATAGGATGTCTTCAGTCGAATGTGGCCCAATCGATCAATGACCCATGGAAAATCAGAGGAAACAAATGTTGGCTGGATATCTAATATAATATTTAATTTTTGTAATCGCTGGATAAGCGCTGGATTTAATATTTGCGCATGGATCAGCCGATCTCTTTCGCCCGTTTTTAATGGGTGCGCTTCAATCATATCGATCACTGCTTCAGCAGCGGCATCCCCTATAGCATGGACAGCTACAGGCATATCTCGTTCTCTAGCCTTCAATAGGAGGTTCTTAAGCTCCTCAGTTGAATGGATCGCCACCCCTTTGTTGCCCGGATCATCTGCATAATCTTCAGACAGCCATGCCGTTCTTCCGCCGAGCGCTCCATCTGCAAAAACTTTCATAGCCCCTAGCTCAACAAAGTCATTTCCTTTCTTAAAACCAAGCCCTTCCTTATCCATAGCTTCTACCACTTCATGATGGACAAGCAAATGAGCACGGAATTTTATTTTCTCTCCATCAATTACTTTATCATAAGCGTTTAACGTTTTTTTAAATCCTCCATAGTAATTTAAATCTTCACTATGTCCTCCGACGAGCCCAAAAGCGTGCATATCCCGGACGGCCAATTCAGTTGCATGCGACAGGTATTCAGGAGTTACTTCGGGCATTGCTTGCTTAATTAATTCTTGAGCCTGATCCAAAAAATATCCGGTAGGTTGGCCCTCTTCGTCTTTAACGACTACTCCCCCTTGAGGATCTTCTGTAGCTTTAGTAACTTCAGCTAATTCCATGGCTTTAGAGTTAGCTAACAAAGCATGGCGGCAGACGCGGGTAAGCATCATCGGATGTTCACTGGACACCTGGTCCAATTCCTTTCTATGTATTACCCGCTTGTCTTCCCACTGATTTTCATTCCAGCCGTCTCCAATAATCCATTCCCCTGGCATTAGCTGCTCAGCATGTTGACGCAGGGCTTGTAATACCTCTTCAGCTGATTTTAGAAAGGAGAGGTCTAACCTCATTAGTCGTTCTCCATGACCAATAATATGCAGGTGGCTGTCGGTAAATCCGGGGTACATGACTGCCCCTTTTAAATCGTGTTCTACCTTTATACTTTTTTTATAGGCAGCATATAAATCCTGTGTGCAGCCTGTTGATATAATAGTACCTTGTTTCGTAACAACAGCTTCTACCCAGTCTCCTTCATTCTTCATAGTATAAATCTTGCCGCCATACCATAACTCCATTAGGCGCATCTCCCTTCTCAGGCAATCAATTAGTGTTATGAAAACTCCTTGCAGAAATAGCTGCCAGGAGTGATCTAAAGTCTAAAGCAAGTCTTCAAACTCCTTCTCTGCTTTTTCATCGGCTCTTACTTCTACCATCTTCGTCTCACGTACAGCCTCTATAATTTCCTCATCAAAGTCTACGTTAGACTCATAGTACCTTGCGTTTTCTCTAGTCGGCTTAGTTTTTGGCGCTTTCGGAACGAAAATAGTACAACAATCTTCGTATGGCAAAGTAGAAATAGAATAAGTGTTAATACGCTTAGAAATACTAATAATATCCAGCTTATCCATAGCTACAAGAGGACGAATCACTGGGTAATTGGTTACTTCATTAATTGCATTCATACTCTCCATGGTTTGACTTGCCACTTGTCCCAGGCTTTCTCCTGTCGTCATAGATAAGATATTTCTTTCTGCTGCTATTTTCTCGCTTACTCTCATCATCATTCGGCGCATTACTGTCATACTGTAGCCTTCAGGAATTTCGTTATGGATTTTTTGCTGAAGTGCTGTGAAAGGAACAATATGAACATTTATTCGGTGTCCGTATTTGGCAAGTTCAGCGGCTAGATCTAAGACCTTTTGTTTCGCCCGATCGCTCGTAAAAGGAGGAGAATGAAAGTGGATCGCTTCTAATTGTACTCCTCTTTTCATCATTAAATATCCAGCTACAGGACTGTCTATTCCTCCAGATAACATCAACAATGATTGACCTGAAGTTCCAATAGGTAATCCGCCGGCTCCAGGATAATCCTGAGCTGTAATGTAAGCAGCATCATTTCTTACTTCTATTTTTATTTCTACATCTGGATGATGCACATCCACGGTCACACTCTCTGTATTAGCAAGAATATGACCTCCTACCTTGTAGTTCAAGTCTTGAGAACCAATAGAAAAAGTTTTGTCCGCTCTTCGACAGGAGACTTTAAACGTTTTAGCTTCAGGGGCATCATTAAAAGCATAAAGGGCAGCGTCTTTAATAGCCTGCTCTTCTTTTTCTACTTTAATTGCGAAAGATAAAGTATGAATGCCAAACACTTGCTGACACTCCTGCATCACTTTATGAGGGTCTTCCCCATTTAACAACACATACATCCGGTCCCTTTGTTTTCTCACTCGCGTGTGCGTAAATTGCTGACTTAATTTCTTTATAAGGTGATCTTGGAGCTTCCGTTCAAAATATTTGCGATTTTTGCCTTTGATCGCCATTTCTCCATAGCGAATTAATATAGAATCAAACTTCATCATTTTTCTCCTTTACCTTTTAGATAATGTACCGTTTGTTTGAAAGATGTCATAAATGGTTCTACCTCTGAACGATCGTTCTGATAGGAGAGACTGATTCTAAGAGCGGATGTTGTAACATCCTCAGCTAAATGACAAGCTTGCAATACGGAACTGACATCGGGTTGTTTTGAAGAACAGGCAGATTTAGTAGAAATGAAGATCTCTTTTTCAGCTAACGCATGGACCATGACCTCAGGTTTAACACCCGGAACTGAAATATTCAAAATGTGAGGCGCCCCTTCTTGAGGAGAGTTAATAACGACGTCATTCATTTGATCCAACTGAGAGATTAATTCTTCTCGAATCCCTTTAAGCTCATTCACGTGATCTCTTTCTTTTTCTGCAATTAAACGCATAGCTTTTCCAAAAGCAACCATTCCAGCTGCATTTTCTGTTCCGGAACGTCGATTATTTTCATGACCCCCGCCATGAAAAAGAGGAAATAACTTTATACCACCTCTTACAAACAATACCCCTGTACCGTTTAAACCATGTATTTTATGACCAGAAACAGTTAATAAGTCAATAGGAATTTGCTTTAAAGATAAAGGCACCTTTCCTACACCTTGCACGTGATCCACGTGTAAGTACAGCTTAGGGTAACGCTTTGCCATTTTCGCAATTTCCTCGATAGGTTGAATAGTGCCTAGTTCATTGTTAACAGACATCGTGCTAATAAGGATGGTATCTTCCCGTATTTCCTTCTCTATAGCTTCCGGGTCTACATATCCGTAACGATCTACATTGACGTAAGTAACCTCAAAACCTAACCGCTCCAACCCTTTAAAAGCTTCGATGACTGAAGGATGCTCAATTTGAGACGTAATCATATGTTTTCCTCTACCTTGATGCTCGAGGGCAATCCCTTTTATGGCTAGGTTGTTCCCTTCCGTACCGCCAGAGGTAAAGATAACTTCATTCGGCTGCACCTTTAATTGTTCCGCAATCTTTTTTCTTGTATGCTCCAAAAGACGCTCAGCTTCCGCTCCTAAATAATGAGGAGAAGAAGGATTAGCAAAATATTGATGAGCTACTTTTTGAAACACATCAATCACTTCTGGAAAAGGGCGAGTGGTCGCACTGTTATCAAAATATATCATATAAGGTAACTCCTTTAATCATTCCATAGCAGTCCATTATCTTACCACATATTGTAGGGAGGCGTCCATTTCTACAACAAGAGCTAGTATCCCCTAAAGAATACTAGCTCAATTTTCTTTACTATTCTTTTACTAAACTAGACCTATCTATTTCTAAAGCATTTAAGATCGTATCAATACTAACTTTCCCGTCCATCCTCATATCCGTAACCCAATCTTCCGTTAGCATGTGCTGACCTATGATGGTCTTCACTTCTTTGTCTTCTTTAAACTTGTCTTCTTCAAGCAAAGCAACACGATGAACGTTTAGATCTCTTCGGTCAATAAAAGACGGAGTGTACGCTTCACTAAGGTTGCTGCTTTTACTGATTTCATTACCGGTTGTAACGTAAATAATGATCGTCGTGGTCCATATTACGATGGCTGCTCCTGCTAAAATTGAAATAATGGATTTTTTCATTTGATTCACCTTAGACAGGTACTTCTTCTTTATTTTCAATTTTACTTAGTGCGCCAGGATCTACTTCTTCTATAGCCGAAGAAGCTCGCTCTAATGCCTCTTCATAACGGTAGGCACGAAAGTCGTTTTCTGCTTCCATCAATCGTGCAGCAATTAAGGGATACTGACTGCGATAACGATTTCCGTATTGGATGACACGCTCAGCTAAATTCGCCTGATATAACAATTTTTTTGCTTGTTCATTTACTTCTTCCGTTTGAGACACAGCAACATCAAGCTTTTCGTGCACTTCGTTCATGTCTAACGGCTGTTTTTCCAAGCTCTCAAATACATCCTCTATATGCTGGCTGGCTTGCTGCATACCTTCAAAGAATAAAGTTGGAATTCCCGGCAAGTTACTTCTTCGTAGACGCCGATCTGTATCATTAATAATTTGTTCCATTTCAGCAAGCTTTGCTTTTGCTTCGATCTCATCACTGCGCAACGTTTGAATTCTTTCACTAAACAGCTGGTGGTTTTCTTTAAGATCTTCCAGCTCACTCATCATCGCATCTAAGTCACTTCTAAGTTCTGTGTACGACGTATTATTATCATTTAACTTCTTATCGAAGCTTAAGTATTTCTTTTTCAGGTGCGTCATTTTTTGTACAATATTGTGATGAACTTCTTGGTCTTCGTTTTCCATCTGATAAGTCATATGCAAATCATCTAACTCATTATTGGTAGATTGCATTACTTCTTCTAAATCTTCCAAAAGCCCTTTTAAAGAAGGGTGCTGCTGATCTACATAGCTGTGAGCCAGAGCTTCTTTTTCTAGAGATTGATACATTTCTTGTATACGTGGCTCTAACTCATCGATCAATTGTTGTACGTCCTCTTGATCTCCTTTTTCCAGTCTTTCCACATTATGCTTTAATTGCTCTTTATAATTTTCAATCTGTGGCTGGTAACCTAGATGCTGGATCCTATATCCGTCCTCTTCCATTTCTTTCAAACCGCTAAGAAGTTCATCAAGTTGCTCTGGAAGCTCTTTGTGAGTTTTCTTATAGCGTTCAGGAAAATGACCGACCTCTTCTTTTACTATTTCTAACTTCTCCCGGATGGTCCTTACAAGTTCACTAGCTTCTAAGTAATTACCTTGTTCAACAAGTTCTTCATACTCTTTTAAGTTCACTTCTAGGTTTTTCATCCGTTCCTCGAATATAGTAGCAGCTTTTCCATATTGATGGCGGCTATGTAAGAGTGTTCTTCTAAGCTCTTTTAATTCAGGTTCAATTGCTTCTATTTCCATGCGGCTGCTTTTTTCAGAATCTAAAAGCACTTCAAGCTCTTTAAGCATATTCGCTATGTCTTCTTCAATCCGCTGTAATTTTTGTTCTGTATCGTTTAAGACCTTTTTTACTTTTGTAAGACGGTATCGATCCGCTGCTTCTTCAGCATCAAAAAGATCTTCTTCTAAGTCAGGCAATTCTTTTGTAAGAATTTGATCCCAACGGTCCCGCCAAGATTCAAACCTTTCTTGTGTCTCACCTGAGAGATTGAGAGCCTTCACTCTCGACAATTCATCCGAGACATTCCGATGCATAATATCCATCTTCCAGCCTTCGAGTCTATCGACTTCATCGTACACTTTTTTACGCCAAATTAAGCCAACGATAATTAGAGCAATTAGTATTAAAATGCCCCCAATAACGTATCTCATAGACAGCCTCCTTACAAAATCAACAATGGTCAAAATTCTCTCGTCCAAAATTAAATTTAGTTGTCTATTATGATACCATGAGAGAGACCTATTTGGCTAAAATATTTCAAATAAATTATTAGATTGACATTAAATTCAAGTAAGAAAGGAGAATAGCGTCATGAACGATGGTCATATTCATACTCCCTATTGCCCACATGGGTCTGAACAACCTTTAGAAGCTTACGTTAAAAGGGCGATCACATTAGGGTATTCATCCATGACATTTACAGAGCATGCACCACTGCCTCCATCATTTATAGATCCAGTACCAAATCAAGACAGTGCGATGCGCTTAAATGATGTGGAGGACTATATCCAAACGATCCATCATCTAAAAAAAGCTTATGAATCCGACATCGATATTCGGTTAGGGTTTGAAATCGATTATATAAAAGGATACGAGGATGAAATACGATCTTTTCTAAATGAGTATGGGCCTTATATAGATGACAGTATACTTTCTGTGCATTTCTTAAAAGCAGGCGGACAATGGTATTGCATTGACTATAACCCTGAGATGTTTAAGGAAGCTGTCGATGCTTCCGGTTCTATAGAAGAGCTTTACCATCTCTATTACCAAACAATGGAGCAATCTGTGCTGGCGGATCTAGGCACATACAAACCAAACCGAATCGGTCATATGACACTGATTAAAAAGTTCCAACTCTTATATGACCCGCCTGAAAATTGGCATCAATTAGCTTCCCTATTTTTAGACACCGTTAAGAAGCAAGGGATGAGTCTCGATTATAATGGAGCGGGGGCAAAAAAATCTTATTGCCTTGAATCTTACCCACCCTTATCTATCGCAACCCTTGCTTCTTCAAAGAATATACTTTTAGTGTATGGATCAGACGCTCATCATCCAGATCAATTAAAACAAGGTTTTTCTGAATTAAACCAGAGCCTTATAGTGAAGTAACAGGTTTCAATTTAACAGACTCTTGTTTTTTCATTAACTCCGCATACGTTTGAATAAAATGATGAACCGATTCTTCCGATAAATATAACCCTTCAAATTCTTGAGGCATCATATGAGGAACATTTAATAAACCTTTAAATTGTAATAGTCCTAATTTCTCTCGATACGAAAGCTCAAATTTTGTATGCTTACCAAAAAGAATTTGAGCTAGTAAATGGTTCTCTTTCGCCAAATACGTCACAAGCATTTCTTTGGCAAAGGTGGTATTTAAAGATAACTCCCTATAAACCAAACAAGAAAGTTGATAATGAACCTGTTTATAATGTAGAATTCCTTTAATTAACTGTTGTAAATCTGTTTCAGACTCACCTTCTACTTCATGTTCAAGCATTTCTAAGTAGGGCTCAAAGTATTGAATAGCTAGAGATTCAAACAGACCTTGCTTACTTTTAAAGTAATAATGAATTAAAGAAACATTAACTTTCGCCTTCTTGGCAATATCTCTGACAGAAGTACCGTTAAACCCATTGCTATAAAACAAACTACAAGAAACATCCAACACCCTTTGCCTTGTATTCATTTCACGGTTCATAATTGGATTCCTCCCTATATGGAGGATTCGTTGTATTTCGCTCGATACCTTTAAAAATCGTTCACCAATTCCCGACAATACAGCAAAGATCTTGTCGAAAAATTAGAGGAGGACTTTATTATGTTTCAAGCAGCACAGTATAAAGGAACAAAAGAAGAGCAATATCAATTATTAATTAAACAGCTCGATGCTTTACTAGATGGAGAACCTGACGAAATTGCGAACTTATCCAACGCCTCTGCATTACTGAACCAATTTTTGGAGGATGTTAATTGGGTTGGCTTTTATATTTGGAAACAGGATGAGTTAGTGCTCGGTCCTTTTCAAGGACTCCCAGCGTGTGTAAGAATCCCGTCTGGTAAAGGTGTCTGTGGAACGGCCATAGCTGAAGGTAAAACGCAGCGAATCGAAGATGTCAATGCTTTTCCAGGACACATTGCTTGTGATGCGGCAAGCCAATCTGAAATTGTCGTTCCTTTGTTTAAAAATAACGAAATTTATGGTGTATTAGATATTGATAGTCCTTCAGTAGGACGATTTGATGAAGTGGATGAATCTTCTCTCATTCAATTTGCAAGAACCTTAGAAAAGCATTTGTAATGCGAGCAGCCTGCCTGCTCGTTTTTTTCATTTCCTCTTGACTTTAACTGAAAGAATCTTATATAATAGCCTTTGTGTAAAATAAATGGCAGCCTATGTGGAACCGGCGACTGTTTTCATTTTATTCCTCTTTCGTGAGGTGCATCGTGTAACTCTCTGCTGCTGGAGCGATGGTGCATGAAAATAAAATGTGCAGCGTTATCAGGAACACACTGTTTTTATTTTATGCAAAATAAAATAAAAGGAGGAAATACCTATGGCACGTTATACAGGATCTACCTGGAAAAAATCACGTCGTTATGGCATTTCTTTAAGCGGAACTGGTAAGGAGCTTGACAAGCGCCCTTACGCTCCTGGACAACATGGTCCAAACCAACGTAAAAAACTATCTGAATTCGGACTTCAGCTTCAAGAGAAGCAGAAGCTTCGTTTTATGTATGGATTGACTGAACGTCAATTCCGTCGCCTTTTCGAAGAAGCAGGTAACATGAAAGGGATTCACGGTGAGAACTTCATGATCCTTCTTGAATCTCGTCTGGATAACCTAGTTTACCGTTTAGGTCTGGCTCGTACGCGCCCACAAGCTCGTCAGCTAGTAAACCACGGTCACGTAACTGTAGATGGCGGTCGCGTAGACATTCCATCTTACCGTGTGAAGCCTGGTCAGGTTATTGGTCTTCGCGAGAAGTCTCAAAGCTTAGACATCGTTCAGGAAGCAGTTGAAGTGAACAACTTCGTACCTGAATACCTTACTTTTGACGATGAAAAGCGTGAAGGTTCTTACTCTCGTTACCCTGAGCGTTCTGAACTTCCAGCTGAAATCAACGAAGCTCTTATCGTTGAATTCTACTCTCGTTAATAAAAAAATGATAGTAAACCCCTCAAAGGTTCTTTACCTTCGAGGGGTTTTTTTCATGAGATCAAACAGCAGTATACTCTGATTCCATGTTTACTGTGAGTTTTGTTGGAAACCGCCAGCCATTTTAGCCGCATTCTGTACTACACTAGTCAGCTGATTGGATTGACCTGTCATCATACTGTATGTCGCTGCACCAATTCCTACAGACGCTACAAGCGGCAACCATTGAATATTATTTTTCATTTGAATATCCTCCTCACACTTTTTTGCCGGAGCCTTTATATTGTCACACGTATCTAAGGAAATATAATTGTTAATCGTTGCCATGCTGTGATTGACCCTTTTCCACTTAAAGACATAAAAAAAGACCGAGTGTGATGGTCACATTCGGTCTTTCACTTTCCACTTATGAGGAGTAGCGTACAAGGAAATACTTCTTCTTACCTCGACGAATAATGGTAAAGCGATCCTCTATTCGATCTTCTTTTGTAATGGTATGGTTTAAATCCTGGTTTCTCTCACCATTGATATAAACTGCTCCATTCTTAATATCTTCACGAGCCTGGCGCTTAGAAGAGGATATACCAGCCTCGACCAGCAGTTCAATAAGGGCAGCATCCTTTGTGTCAGTGTCAAAAGCAGGAACATCTTTAAACCCTTGTTCAATCTCTGCTCCCGTTAGTTGTTTAATGTCTCCACTAAATAAGGCGGCTGAAATTTTTTCAGCTTGTGTTAATGCTTCTTCATCATGAACGAGCTTAGTCATTTCTTCCGCTAAACGTTTCTGTGCTACTCTCTTCTCAGGCTGATTTTCTACTTCTTTCTCTAGTTCAGCTATCTCTTCATGACTTAAGAATGTAAAGTAATTAAGGAACTTAATTACATCACGGTCATCCGCATTAATCCAAAATTGGTAAAATTCATAAGGTGAGGTTTTATCTCGGTCCAGCCAAATCGCGCCTCCTGCTGTTTTCCCGAATTTAGACCCGTCCGCTTTTGTAATTAAAGGCATAGTTAGCCCGTAAGCTTCTACCTCTTTTTCTCCAGCTGCAGCGCGACGAATAAGTTCTAAACCAGCCGTGATATTCCCCCACTGATCGCTTCCTCCAATTTGAAGCGTGCAATCCTCCTTCTCATTTAACTTTTGAAAATCCAGCGACTGAAGAATCATGTAACTAAATTCAGTGAAGCTAATTCCGCTTTCAATGCGTGACTCAACTGAATCTTTAGCCAGCATGTAATTAACTCCAAAGTGTTTTCCCGTATCTCGGAGAAAATCAATAATCGTCATTTCAGAAAGCCATTCGTAATTGTTACGAGCAACTGCTGCATTTTCACCTTGATCAAAGTTTAGAATTTTTGCCAATTGGCCTTTTAGCTTTTCACTGTAGTGATGAACGACTTCGGCAGAATTAAGCTGACGTTCCGTTGAACGACCGCTAGGGTCACCGATCATTCCCGTTCCTCCACCAACAAGGGCAATGGGGCGATGTCCAGCCTGTTGAAACCTTTTCAGCAATAATACTGGTAATAAGTGACCAATATGCAAGCTATCCCCTGTTGGATCAAATCCACAGTAAAGAGTGACTTGATTCTCTGATAAATGTTTTCTCAAACCTTCTTCATCTGTTATTTGATTGACTAACCCTCTTTTTTCTAAATCCTGTAAAATATCCATTTTCCTAAGCACTCCTTCATCACTTTTTTCATACAAAAAAGACCTCTCCCTAGAAAGGGACGAGGTCTTGTCGCGGTACCACCCTGATTGCATAGATAAACCTATGCCACTCTACTTGATAACGGTATAACACCGTCTTCTGATTCACACCAGAAGATTGCTCCAGACCGTAATTCAATAACTAATGTGTGCCAACTCTCACCAGCCGTCAGCTCTCTATAACAGGGAATAGTTATCTACTGCAATCATTCATCGCTCCATCTTAAACTGTATTTTATTATTAGCACAATCCTTTTTAAAAAGCAACAGATTTTTATATCGAACCATGTCCGTAAGCCATGGGGTATGTTATAATATAGTGTGGAATTTAGGAGGTTTTGCAATGACAAACAACCCAAAAAATGATCGAAATAAAGTGGATTGGAAGTCACTATGGCAAAGTGGCAAAATCCAAAAGAACAGTAGAATCGGATATGAAGTAGCCTGGAATGTGATCTTATTCTTTATCATTATAGGTATTATAGGTTTATTTTTTGCCGGAGGCGTTGGAGCAGGATATTTTGCTTCTCTAGTCAAAGATGAACCAACAAGAAGCCAGGCTGACATGGCTGAAGAAATTTACAACTACGAAGAAACCTCTGAAGTGTATTTCGCCAATGAAGAGCTGCTCGGTGATGTGCAAACAGACCTTTACCGAGATGAAGTAGCACTTAGTGATGTTAGTGATAATTTAACTAATGCAGTGATTGCTACTGAAGACGAATATTTTAATACACATGATGGGGTAGTCCCTAAAGCCGTGCTTCGCGCGATCGTACAAGAAGCAACTAACTCTTCGGTTAAAACCGGAGGGAGTACACTTACCCAGCAAATTGTCAAAAATCAAATCTTAACAAATGAAGTATCTTTTGAGCGTAAAGCAAAGGAAATACTTATAGCTATGCGAGTTGAAAAGTTTTTTGAAAAAGACGATATTTTGGAAGCCTATTTAAATATCGTGCCGTTTGGTCGAAATTCGAATGGAGATAACATAGCAGGTGCTCAAACAGCAGCTGAAGGAATATTTGGAGTAACTCCCGAGGAGCTAACCATACCTCAAGCTGCTTTTATTGCAGGCCTCCCTCAAAACCCTTTTAGCTATACTCCGTTTCTAAACAATGGCGATGTTAAATCGGAAGAAGAACTTCAAGCTGGTTTGAATCGTATGGAAGATGTATTAAGTCGTATGCATGATGCAGACTACATCTCGGATGAAGAATATGAAGAAGCCCTTGAGTTTGACTTAGTTGAAAGTTTAGCAGAACCAACTAGTAAATCAAGAGATGAATATCCTTATTTAACCGATGAGATTCATAAGCGGGCAAAAGATATTATGATTGAGCAGCTCGCCAAGGAAAATGGAGACTCTTTAGAAGACCTAGAAGAAGATGAAGAATTAGCAGATGAGTACAGCACTTTAGCTGAACGCCAGTTAAGTTCAGGCGGGTACAAAATTCACACAACTGTAGACAAAGAAGTTTATGACGTCATGCAAGAAGTTAAAGATAATTACAATAATTATGGAGCCGACCGAACGGTCTCGGTTCAAAATGAAGAAGGCGAACTCGTCGATACTCAAATTCCCGTACAAGTAGGTAGCACACTTATTGAAAACTCCACAGGGAAAATTATCGGTTTTATTGGAGGACGTGACTTTGATCAACAAGAGTTAAATCATGCTACTCAAGCAAAACGTTCTCCCGGTAGTACAATGAAACCATTAGTAGGTTATGGTCCTGGCATTGATATGGGAGAGATACACCCCGGCTCTGTTTTTGCTAATGTGCCTTATGAATACCCTGGTGGTGGGGATGTTAATAACTACGGGGGTGGTTATGGAGGCTTTACATCGGCTCGCCAAGCATTAACCGAATCCTCTAACGTCCCAGCTGTTCAAGCTTATATGCAAATTATTGATGAGAATCCTGCCGAGAATTATTTAGATAAAATGGGGATTACATCGCTAAACAATGACCAGTACACCAATCCATCGTTAGTTTTAGGTTCAGCAGAAATTACGGTTGAAGAAAACACCAATGCTTATGCAACTTTTGGTAACGATGGTAAGTTCGTTGATGCTTATATAATTGAAAAAATAGAAACAAAAGAAGGCGACACCTTTTACGAACATGAGACGGAAGAAGAGGAAGTTTTTAGTCCTCAATCAACCTATTTGACGCTTGATATGATGCGGGATGTACTGGACTCCGGTACGGCCTCCTCTGTTCCAGGACGCCTGTCTAATCCTGGTGTAGACTGGGCAGGTAAGACTGGTACATCGCAAAACTATAAAGATGCGTGGTTTGTTGCCACGAATCCTAACGTTACCATGAGTTCATGGATGGGGTATGACTTCCAAGAACAATTAAGCCGTGATGGGTATAGCAGAAGAAATACAGATTTGTGGGCTCAAATCGTAAATGCAGTATCAGAAGTAAGGCCTGACCTTATGATTCCTGAGGGAGATTTCGAACAACCCGATGGAATTGTTACACGTTCGTATTGTGAAACTTCCGGGCTGTTAGCTACTGATTTATGTGAATCAGTAGGGCTGTCTAAGAGTGATATGTATATTTCTGACTTTGCTCCTTCTGAAGAAGATGACAGCTTAATGGATGGAGACTTTGTTGAGATAAAAGGAGATATTTATCCTGCAGGTGATAATACACCAAGTGAATTTATTATTGATGAAGGTGGCGGAGTAGTTATAAAGCCTGATTTCCTTGAAGAAAATGACTACGATAATTCTGAAACTCTAGACCATTTAATACCAGATTCAGATGCTTGGGACAATGTAGCTCTCCCTTCTGGTGAAGGTTCGAATGCATCGAGTGATGAAGTAGAGAATGATGGAGAAAGCCCAGCTGCTCCTGGCTCAGTATCAGCTAATTCTTCCACCATTAGTTGGTCTGAATCTTCAAGTGATGATGTTGTTGGTTATCGAGTATATCGTGCCTCCTCACCAAATGGATCGTTCTCACGAATTGGAAGTACGAGAGGTACAAGCTATGACTTTTCTGGTGACGATGGGATCTACGCCGTCCGCGCTGTAGATTATTTCGGAGAATCATCCAGTCTCTCCTCCACCACTGAAGTTGGTAATCCAGGGGAGTCAGAGCAAAATAATTCTGACCGTGATAATTCAGATGAAAACAGTACTAGCGGAGACGATTCCAGCAGTAATGAGTCCAGTAGTGGTGACTCTGGCGGTGATGACTCCGGTGGTGATGATTCCGGCGGTGATGACTCCGGCGGTGATGACTCCGGCGGTAATGACTCCGGTGGTGATGATTCCGGTGGTAATGACTCCGGCGGTGATGACTCCGGTGGTGATGACTCCGGTGGTGATGACTCCGGTGGTAATGATTCCGGTGGTAATGATTCCGGTGGTGATGACTCCGGCGGTGATGATTCCGGCGCTGATGATTCCGGCGCTGATGATTCCGGTGGTGATGATTCCGGTGGTGATAATTCCGGCGGTGATAATTCCGGCGGTGATGATTCCGGCGCTGATGATTCCGACGGTGATGATTCCGACGGTGATGATTCCGACGGTGATAATTCCGAAGCCACTGAAGATTGATAATTTAGAACATGATTAAACTCCAGCCCTACTTAGGCTGGAGTTTTCTATTGTTAGATAATTTAAAATTGTTCGTATTCATGTATAATGGAAACTATATGAAGCTCTCATCTTCCAAATAGGTGGTGACACTATGGAACATAAAAAAACATTTAACGAACGAACATTTGAAACAGATTATGGCTTAATGACTATTCAAGGTCCTTTATCAGCTGCACAACTATCTGAGTATTCTTTTCATGAAGATCTAAATGCTTTTCGCCCGCCAGCTAAACAATTTGAAGCTTTAAAAAGTATTGCAGAATTTGAAGAAGGCAGAATTATAGTAGCTACTCACGAACAGATGATCGTAGGGTATGTTACCTACCTCCACCCTGATCCTATGGAAAGGTGGTCAGAAGGTAATATGGATAATTTAATCGAGCTGGGTGCGATTGAAGTGGTCCCCCAATTCCGTGGTTTTCGTGTAGGTTCAAGGATTTTGGAATTATCCATGTTGGACCCTTTCATGGAAAATTACATTATCATTTCTACGGAATACTATTGGCACTGGGATTTAAAAGGAACAAAACTAAGTATTTGGGATTATCGACGCGTAATGGAAAAAATGATGGGTGCAGGCGGCCTAACCCCTTCCCCAACCGATGATCCAGAAATCATTTCTCACCCTGCCAATTGCTTAATGGTGCGTATAGGTGAAAATGTCCCTCAGTCATCCATTGAGCAGTTTGACGAACTTAGATTTTTAACAAGAAATCAATACCGTAAAGTGAAGGGGGAATAAGCATGCTAGTAGAAGAAGTGATGAAAACAGAAGTGATTACATTAACTCCTTCAGAATCCATTGAAACGGCTTTAAAATTATTAAACGAGCATCATATTCGGCACATCCCTATAGTTGATCATAACCACTGTGTCATTGGTATCGTTTCGGACCGAGATGTAAGGGATGCAAGCCCTTCAATATTAGATGAGGTCTCTGAAGGCGGTCAATTAAAAAAACCAATTGAAACGATTATGACTAGTCCTGTTATAACTGTACATCCACTTGATTTTGTTGAAGAAGTAACGTCTATCTTTTATGAACATGAAATAGCATGTGTTCCTGTAACTAAAAATGAAGAGCTCGTCGGCATCATAACTGAAAAAGATATGCTGCATACTTTAATTCAGCTCACTGGCACTCATGTGCAAAGCTCTCAAATTGAGATTAAAGTCCTCAATAAACCTGGTATGCTTCCTCAAGTAATGCAAGTGTTTGGAAAGCGTAAAGTAAATATCAGCTCTGTTCTCATCTACCCTTATAAGCCAGACGCTCAATATAAGATTATCGTCATTCGCATTCAGACCATGAACCCTTTACCTACCATCGAAGATCTTAAAGAGGCAGGATATGAAGTACTATGGCCAAAAATGCCGGGGATGACCACATGACTTGTTCTTCTAAATTTGTGTTCGCAGATGACTTCATGAACTATAAGTTTCGTGATGATCATCCGTTTAACCAACTAAGAGTGACGATGACGAAAGATTTGCTTGAGAAAGAGAAGGTTTTGAGTAAAGAACATTTATTAGAGCCGAGAATAGCTACAGAGGAAGAGCTTAAACTTTTTCACAGTTCGAAATATGTAGATGCTGTAAAAAGAGCCAGCCACGATGGATTAACGGAAGATGAAGGATTAGAGTATGGGATAGGTACAGAAGATACCCCTATGTTTAAAGGAATGCACGAAGCTTCTTCTTTGTTAGTAGGAAGTACACTTAGTGCCATTGATTCGGTTATTAAAGGTCATTCAGACCACGCCTTAAATTTAGGCGGAGGATTGCATCATGGCTTTGAACGAAAAGCCTCTGGATTTTGCATCTATAATGATGGGGCTGTAGGGATTAAGTATATTCGAGAACATACAGACTACAAAGTTCTTTACGTTGATACAGATGCTCACCATGGAGATGGGGTTCAGTGGGCATTTTACGATGACCCTAACGTATGTACCTTTTCCATTCATGAAACAGGTCGATATTTATTTCCAGGCACAGGTAACGTAAATGAAAGAGGTCTTAAAAAAGGGTATGGTTATTCTTTCAATTTACCTATTGATGCCTTCACAGAAGATGAATCTTTTTTAGAATTGTATGAATACGCTTTCAGAGAAATTGTCGAATACTTCCAACCAGATATTATCATTACCCAAAACGGTGCTGATGCCCATTACTTGGATCCGTTAACTCATCTGTGTTCCACGATGAAAATATATGAGCAAATTCCAACTATTGCTCACGAATTAGCCCATGAGTTTTGCGAAGGCAGATGGGTAGCATTAGGCGGCGGGGGCTACGACATCTGGCGAGTAGTGCCTCGAGCATGGGCGCAAGTTTGGAAAGTCATGTCTACAGGCAGGCCGTTCTCCGGGAAATTGCCTGCTGACTGGATAACAGAATGGCAGAAGCAATCCCCCGTAGATTTGCCTGAAGCTTGGCAAGATCCTGATCAACCTTATAAAGAGATCCCTAGAAAGCAAGAGATCACTGAAAAAAATAAAAAGATCCTGCAAAGTTGTATGCAATTTATTCATAATCAAAAGAAATATGATTCTTCAAGTTAATATAACAAAAGAGACTCCCAATTAAGGAGTCTCTTTTGTTATTTATGAAGAATAATCAGGATCTAAAATCACGATTTCTACTCGTCGGTTTTTTCTATAATTCTCTTCGTTGTCATTAGAAGCAACAGGACGAGTATCAGCATAAGCAGCAGCTGAAATTCTTTCTCCGTTTAATTGATCAGTATTTGTAGTTAAAAACCGAATAACACTCCCCGCCCGAGCTCCTGATAATTCCCAGTTGGAAGGATACTGAATCGTAGAGATTGGCCGATTATCAGTATGTCCTTCTACTTTCACATGGTTAGGTATATTTTCTAACAGTTGTCCTACTTTTGTTAAGAATGGCTCGCCTGACGATAGAATATCCGCCTCTCCAGTTTCAAATAAGAGTTGCTCCTGCAAAACTAAAACAACACCTCGATCTGTTCGAGTAGCGGAAATAATATCCTGTAAATCATTGCTCTCAAGAAATTCATCCACTTCTTCAACGAGTTCATCTAAGTCAGAGTTTACCGGTTCTTCCTTGTCAGCCTCTTCTTCTTTTTCTCCATCTGCAGCTTTAACAGGTTCGTCAAACTCGTTACTTTCTTCTCCGTTTTCTTGAATCTTTGCTTGCTGAGTTGGATTTTCATTTTCAATTGGTGAAGGGTAGAAATCAAATATCATCTGATTTCTGAACGATTCGGCTACTGCATCAAATTTCACTAAATTAATTTGAGACATGGAAAAAAGCAAGATAAAAAATACAAGAATCAGCGTAATCATGTCCGCATAAGTAGTCATCCATTTAGGCGATCCCTTCGAACTGTGCCGGTGTCTCCTTTTAAGCTTCATTGGCGGCTTCCTTTACTTGTTCCTCTTCATCTTCAAACTTCTCAGGAACTAGTCTATCCTCTTCGGATAAAAAAGCACTCAGCTTCTCTTCTAAGATCTTTGGATTCTGGCCGGATTGCACACCAATTACTCCTTCAATAATAACTTGCTTAGCAAAAATCTCTTCATCCGTTTTGTTCGCTAGTTTGCCCGCCATTGGAAGAAATACCAAGTTAGCAAGCAGAGTTCCATATAGAGTTGTAAGAAGAGCCACAGCCATTTTAGGACCTAGTGTTTCTGGGTCTGTTAAAGATTGCAGCATAAGAACGAGACCGATGAGCGTACCTATCATTCCCCACGCAGGTGCAAACTCTCCTGCCTTCTCAATAATCGTACGTCCTTTATAGTGACGTTCTTCTAAAGCAGTAATTTCTGCATGTAAAATGTCATTAATGACTTCTGGTTCTATCCCATCCACCGCTAACAGAATACCTTTTTTTATATAAGGATCCTCCACTTCATCAAGCTCAGCTTCAAGAGCTAGTAAACCTTCCCGTCGAGCCCTCTCAGATAAACGTACAAACAATTGGATTAATTCCCTGATATTCATATCACTTTTTTTAAAAGCTTCTTTAACCACTCTAAACGTTAGTTTAATTTCACTTACATTAAAGTTTACTAAAAGTGCTGCTACCAACCCGCCTAGTACAATCACTATGGACGATACTTGAATGAAAGAAGCAATTCCATCTAATCCGGCATTGGTTAATATCCCGAACATCACCATAATAAATCCAAGGGTAATCCCTATTGGAGTTAAGAAATCTCTTTTACTCATTCAACTCTCTCCCCGATTCATAAATACCATTACAGTATTTATATCGGCACTATTTGTTTCGAGTTGAGTTCCTTTCAATAATTCGGTGCGGTAATGTTACATTTTGTTCTTCTACTTCTTCTTTATTCATAAACTTCGTTAACAACCTCATCGCTACGGCACCAATATCGTACATAGGCTGAACAACTGTAGATAAAGTTGGACGAACCATTGTAGCTAAACGGGTGTTATCAAAACCAAATACTTCAATGTCCTCAGGAACGTTTAATCCGTTATCCTGAGCCCCGTGGATTACCCCTAGTGCCATTTCATCAGAAGCTACAAAAATGGCTTGCGGCTTATCTTCTAAGCTCCAAAGCTGGTCGAAGGCTTCCAATCCGGAATCGTAAGAATAGTCTCCTGTGGTAATAAGCGCTTCTTCTACATCAATTCCTTGATCACGTAATGCCTTTTTATATCCTTCAAGCTTTTGAGTGTTTATTTCTGTATTTTCAGGTCCAGATACAAAGCCTACCCGTTTATGCCCGTGGGAAAGCAGAAGTTCTGTCGTTTCATAAGCTGCATGCTCATAATTAATATTAACGGAAGGTGTTTCTCCAGACTCATCAATCGTGGCTGCTAACGCAACAGGCACTGATGCATTTTTAAATTCCCGGGTGTGATCATCAGTAATTTTACCACCCATAAATACAAGACCATCTACTTGTTTACCAAGCATAGCATTAATAAGGTGCAATTCTTTTTCTTTGTTTTGGTCAGAGTTGCTTAAAATAATATTATAGTTATACATCGTGGCAATATCTTCAATGCCTCTTGCTAATTCCGCAAAAAAGATGCTGGAAATATCGGGAATGATGACACCAACCGTTGTTGTTTTTTTACTAGCTAGCCCTCTAGCAACCGCATTTGGACGGTACCCTAAACGTTCAATAGCTTCGTGGACTTTTTTTCGTGTGGCTGGCTTTACGTTAGGGTTTCCATTAACGACTCGGGAAACCGTTGCCATTGATACATTTGCTTCTCTTGCTACATCATATATTGTTACATTCATACTTCTTCCTCCTTCGTCAATCGATTGACGACATGTTAATAAAATAATCATACGATAGTTGTACTCGTTCCGCAATATTCGAGTAAATCTTCTTATATATGAATACCTTCCCTATTATAACGGATTTTCATGCAACAAAAAAATAAGTCAGGCTATTTCACTAGCCTGACTTGATTCATTTATTGTTTTTTCAGCTCTGCCATGAAGTTTTCGAAGGTTGGGATATCCATCTGTTGAGCTGAATCTGAAAGAGCTACTGCTGGGTCTGGGTGTACTTCAGCCATTACTCCATCTGCCCCTACAGCTAGTGCTGCTTTTGCTGTTGGAAGAAGCAGGTCTCTTCGTCCAGTAGAATGAGTAACGTCTACAAGGACAGGGAGGTGGGTTTCTTGTTTCAGAATCGGTACTGCAGAAATATCTAACGTATTTCTCGTCGCTTTTTCATAAGTTCGAATACCGCGTTCACATAAGATAATGTTTTCATTTCCGCGTGAAATAATATATTCAGCAGCGTTTATAAATTCAGAAATTGTTGCAGAAAGTCCGCGTTTTAGAAGCACAGGCTTATTAACAGATCCGGCTGCTTTCAATAGCTCGAAGTTCTGCATGTTACGTGCTCCGATTTGAATCACGTCTAGGTAATCGACTGCTTTCTCAATATCTGCAGGATTTACAATCTCACTTACAACGGCTAAGTCATGCTCATCAGCTGCTTCTTTTAGGATCTTCAGTCCTTCTAAACCTAACCCTTGGAAATCATACGGAGAAGTACGTGGTTTAAACGCTCCTCCACGAAGCAATTTAATTCCTTGTTTTTTAACAGCTTCAGCTACTTGTGATACTTGTTCATAACTTTCAACTGCACACGGCCCCATAACAAAGTGGGGATTGCCGTCACCAATTCGGTCGCCCTTAATATCAACAATTGTATCTTCAGGCTTCTTCTTACGAGAAACAAGAAGTGCTTTTCTATGATCATCCTCTTGCAATTCAAGACCAGCCTTAAAAATCTCCTTAAATAAATGAGTGATCGTGGAGTCTTCAAATGGGCCATCATTTTTCTCAGTAATTTGATCAAACATCACGCGTTCACGGACAGGGTCAAAGCGATTCATGCCTTGTTTCTCCTTGATTTGACCAATATCCTTTACCAGTTCACCGCGTTTATTGATTAAATTCAAAAGCTGCAAATTGACCTCTTCAAGCTGACCGCGCAGCTCGTCTAATTGTTGGTTACTCATATTGAATCCTCCTAAAATTTTGTTGTGCTAATTATTATAATAATTTCATAGATAATTAGGGACAATTATAGCTAATATTAGAGCCGTTGTCACCCTTTATAGAAATATTCGCTAAAATTTATTTTGATTTTTATAACTCCTTCACCACATTCTGCAAAGCTTTCTCCGTAATGTTGTGATGACTTGCGTGCCATACAGCTTTCTTCTGCTTAAAACAAAGAGCCTGGGGGGACTCATGACGCACTTTATATTTCGTTTGAATTAAATTACTTAGTTGTCTTGCTTCCTGTACATGCAATAGGTAACAGGGGGTCTCTGATTTCTCACTAAACCTTTCGTACTCTCTTTTTGCATTTGAACTTATTGGACACGTTAAGCTGTGTTTTAGTACAAAAAATGTCGTTTGTTCTTGAATCAATTCTTCCCATTCACGTTCACTGCTTATTAATTTAATCATTCTTCAGCCTCCAATTTTATGTATTATAAAAACAGAGGCGAAAGCTCGCCTCTGTTTTTATTTTTAGATATTAGATGACGTCGTTGAGCTTTGCTGCTTTTCAAGCTCTTGTGCAGCTTCTTCAATGGCTTCTGCGACTTCCTGTGCAGCCTTTTCTGCTTCTTCATCTTCACTGGACTTACTGCCTTTAACTTTGTCTTGAATGCTCTTAGTTGAATCTTTTACTTTAGCTCCAAACTCCTGAGACTTCTCAGAAACATTTTTTGTGAGTTGAGAAGATGATTCTACAGCACGGTCTTTCCATTCACCCGCACGTGCTTTCAATTCGTTTGAACTCTCATTGATATTTCCTCTTAATTCTTTACCTGATTTCGGTGCCATTAGAAGAGCAACTACTGCTCCTACAACCCCACCGATAAGTGAACCGAATACAAAGTCTCTTCCTGCTGTGTTGTTTTTCTCTTCAGCTTTGTTAACTTGATTGTTTTCTGTAGTCATTGTACATTACCTCCTGTTTGATTTAAGTCATCTTTCTTTGCTTTCTTCCATAAATTAATGGCAACTTGACCCCACTTTATTGCTTGAGCAGCAGAGTCTGTGTGGTCCTGTGCAGAATGGCTTAAACCTCGAGATATGGAACGTATCGATTGATTAAACTCCTGTACTGAATCTCCTATCCCTTTTACCCCGTCCACGAGAGTATTTAACTTTTGGGACTTCTCCCCGACATCTTCAGCTAGTTTATTTGTTTTATTTAGTAAAGCTGTCGTTTCTAAGGTCATTCCCTCCATCTGTTTCTCAACCCCCTCGAGGGTATCAGCAACGTTGTTCATAGTCCGGCGAACAGCTGTCAGCGTTCTTGCTAGAAAGATTACTAGCACACTAAACGCAACGGCTGCTATAAGTGCCGAGATGTACAAGATGATAACCATATCCAAGGTACACTCCTCCACATATGTATTTACCACATTAGTATTTACCCAAAACAGCAAATTATAAACTATTTTGGTTAAATTTTATATTCGCCATATGTTTTAGAAATCCTTTATTTTTATTAAATTAAATGGAAAAGCGTGTAAATAAGTTTACACGCCTTTCATCATTAATTTACTTGCTCATACGCATGCTGGAATTTTTGGATATCTCCCGCTCCCATGAAAAGGAGCACTCCATCGTTATGTTCTGCCAGGTGCGCCGTCTCAGAAACATCTAAAATTTGCGCTTCAGGGATTAACTCCTGCAAATTTTCAATGGTTAATTTACCGCTATTTTCACGGGCAGAACCAAATATATCACATAAATAAACAGCATCAGCTAATTTAAGGCTTTCTGCGAATTCTTTTAAAAACGTCTTCGTACGAGTAAATGTATGTGGCTGAAATATAGCTACCACTTCTCGTCCTGGATATTTTTTGCGTGCTGAATCAATCGTAGCTGTGATTTCTATCGGATGATGGGCGTAGTCATCAACAAGAATTTGATCGTTCCAATTCTTTTCTGTAAAACGTCTCTTTACACCGTTAAACGTAGCAAGCTTACGAATTTGCTCCACATTCATTTCCTCGTAGTGACAGATTGCAATAACACTTAATGCATTGAGCACAGTGTGGGTGCCATATTGAGGAATAGTAAACGTTGCATAGAACGTATTCCTAACAAACACATCGAATGTGGTTCCATTTTCATCTTCTTGAATGTTTTGTGCTTGAAAGTCATTCGTATCTGCTAAACCGTAGTAAAGAACAGGTACGTTCGCTTGGATATGCTGCAAGTGATCATCGTCTCCACAGGCGATAATTCCTTTTTTCACTTGTTTAGCCATCTGTTGAAAGGCTTGGAATACATCCTCAATGCTTGTAAAATAATCTGGATGATCAAAATCAATATTCGTCATTATGGCGTAATCAGGATAATACTCTAGGAAGTGTCTGCGATATTCACAAGCCTCAAAGACAAAATATTGACTATCTTCATTTCCTCTACCTGTACCATCACCAATTAAGTAAGATGTTGGGTAATTTTCTTTTAACACATGAGAAAGCAGTCCAGTAGTCGAAGTTTTCCCGTGAGCCCCAGTTACAGCTATGCTTGTATATTTGTTTAACCATTCTCCAAGAAACTCATGGTAACGATAATAAGGAAGACCTAATTCCTTTGCTTTAGTAATCTCCTCATGATCATCCTTAAAAGCATTTCCTGCGATCACGGTTAACCCGTCTTTTATATTTTCTTTAGAAAAAGGCATTACGGGAATGTTTTTTTCTTCTAGAACTTCTTGTGTGAAAAAGTATTTATCTATATCTGAACCTTGAACTGTTTCTCCAGAATCATGAAGGATTTGTGCCAAGGCACTCATCCCAGTTCCTTTAATACCAACGAAATGGTAAGTCGTCATAAACCAGAACCTCCAAAATAAAGTGGAACACTTTAAGTATTATATGTAACTTTCCTTTGCATGCGATTGAGTACTCGTACATATTCTTAGTAATTTAAGTTAATCAATACCCTATTTTAACACGTTACCCCTTTTATAAAAAGCGCAAAACGACATGAAGCTTACTCCCTTTAAAGATTCCAAAAAAGAGCAAGCTTCTAATGATATAGTCTTTAGTTTTCATCAAGGAAAGGAACTTTCTCCAAGCGAGGATTCGGTTTATACCGCCGTCCTTCTTTAGCTTCATGATCACCGTTCATAATAACGTTATCACCAGTAAATCCTATTCCAATTTTAAGAAGACTGCCGCCAACACCGTACATGTCTACGGGTACTTTCATTTCCTCAAATGCCCGAATTCGATCTTCCGTAAACCCTCCACTCACAATAATCTTTACGTGTTGAAAACCTTCGTCATCTAGCGCCCTTCGTAAAGCAAATACTAGTTCAGGGTTTACACCACGAGGATCGAAGGTTCCCATTAAGTGTTGATTTCTGAGAAAATACTTATCAACAAGATTGCGGGAAGTATCTATTCGTACCCCTTTTAATTCACTTCTAAATTCTCTAGCGACTTTCAATGAATCGGTAATAACGTCATTGTTATAGTCTACTAATGCCATTAATTCATCTTCAGGAAACTGCTGTTTATAAGCTTTTGTTGCGGCTACTACATCTCCTTTAAACATCTGAATTAAAGCGTGAGGCATTGTTCCCATACCTTTTTTACCCCACCATTCATTCATAGCATGCGTCGCCTGAGCTGTAGAACCTCCTATAAAAGCAGAGTAACCGTCTCCTGCCTGCTGGGTAAAATGATCATCGCGATCTCCCATAAATATAATAGGCTTTTGTTTACCTGAAGTTCTGCCGGCTTTTACGACATCATAAACGTTTGTTGCGACTGAAGTCCTTCTCGCTAGAATCCCATCTATAATCCCCTCTAAATACCCAAAGTATTGATAAGGTCCCGTAATGGTTAGCACGGTTTCATAAGGTTCAATTCGATCTCCATCTTTTAATGAATGGATCTCTAACTTTTCCGGGTGATCAGAGAAAGTGTGAATGAGAGCAATGGCTTCATCCGTTCCACAAAGGACTGCGTGGTCTTTTTGAAAAAATTGCATAGTTACGACGTTGTCATTCAAATGATGTTCAACGATTTCTTTTGTTTTTAAAAAATAAACGGCTGAAAACCATCCTTCAGCCACTCGTTCATCGAACTTAAAGGTTTGATTAGTTAAACGTGAAATTTCACCATTTAGCTTTCTTGCAATTTCTTTTTCCATGACGTAACTCCTTAAACAATAGGTTCATTCACCAGAGTGATATTCTTTGTTTATCATATAGAATTAAGACCTTTTTAACAAGTCTACTCGTTCTAGTCTTCTTGATTTATCAAACCATCATATCTTCTACTTGCTGTGGCGTTAGCAATACATCACGAGGTTTACTGCCTTTAGCTTCTGAAATAATTCCATAATCCGCCATTTGGTCGATGAGGCGCGCTGCCCGATTGTATCCCACTTTAAAACGACGCTGAAGTAATGAAGCACTTGCCCCGTTCTGTTCCATAACAAACTGAACGGCTTGTTCAAAAAGTTCATCTGTAGCTTCTTCGTTTGAAACTTGCTTTATTAATTCTTCCTGCTCAAATAAATAATTCGGTGGAGCAATCTTCTTCACGTAGTTTGTCACTCGTTCAATTTCATCATCTGATACAAAGGCTCCTTGAATACGCACAGATTGACCTGCCCCATTCTCTATAAACAACATATCGCCTTTTCCTAATAGCTTTTCAGCTCCACCGGTATCAATGATCGTACGTGAATCTACCTGAGATGAAACACTAAAGGCAATTCTCGTAGGAATATTAGCTTTAATCAGACCAGTGATAACGTCAACTGATGGACGCTGTGTAGCTAGCAGAAGATGAATTCCACAAGCTCTTGCTTTTTGTGCAATTCGACAGATCGCATCCTCTACATCTTGAGGAGATACCATCATTAAATCAGCAAGCTCGTCTATTACGATTACTAAATAAGGTAACTTCTCAGCCCGCCGTCCTTGCTGGATCATTTTTTCATTGTAACGTTCTACATCCCTTGCTCCCTCGGCTACAAATTTTTCGTAACGTTCTTCCATTTCCTTTACCGCCCACTTTAATGCAGACGTAGCCGCCTTTACATCTGTAATAACAGGAGAGACTAAATGAGGAAGCCCATTATATGGAGCTAACTCTACCATTTTAGGATCAATCAGCAAAAACTTCACATCATCATAGTGAGCTTTATAAAGCAAGCTAATGAGAATCGTATTGATGCATACACTCTTTCCAGAGCCAGTTGCTCCAGCAATTAAACCATGAGGCATTTTCTTTAAATTGGTTACAACCGAATCACCGCCGATATCTAACCCTAACCCGACAGATAGTGGTGAAGAATCATGTATAAAAGCGTCTGAAGCAAAAATCTCCTGCAGACCAACCATTTCAGGTTTACGATTAGGAACTTCAATACCAACAGCTTGTTTGCCTGGGATTGGAGCTTCGATTCTAATATCACGAGCTGCCATACTTAACTTAATGTCATCGGCCAAATTAGTGATTTTACTTACTTTTACTCCTGGCTCAGGCTGTACTTCAAATCTAGTTACTGCCGGGCCTTTCATGGCATGGACAACTTTTGCTCTCACATGGAATTGACGCAGCGTATTTTCTAACAACTCCATTTGAGAACGAACCCACCCCTCATCTTCTGAAGATTTTGGATTTTTATCATTTAATAAATGAAGTGGAGTTGCCTGTTGAAGAGGACGCTCTGAAAAACGTTCATCGTTACTATTCTTGTGACTTCGAGTTCCCTTATTTAGAGTTTTTTTTTGTTGGTCTCTAGAGCGTTTATCTCTAGGCGTCATCACTACATTAAATGGAACACTTTTTCTTTCTACCTTTTTTTCTTTAAATGAAGGTCTGCTTTCTCTCTTTGTTTCGTTATCCTCTTCTTTTGGATCTTTCTGCTCTACAAGCCCCTTTTCTTCTCTACTATTCTCTAGAACTGGTGATCCATCTTCCACTTGCTCATTTGTATGCACTTCTCGCTCTGTCTTCTCAATGATTTCTCCAGGCTTATCCGAGGTTTCTGTAACTTGGAATGGATGTTGTTCTTCTATTTCCTCAGTTGCATGGGCTTCTTCCTCTTGTTTCAAAACGCTTTCTTCAAAGTTAAACGGGTTTTCTGTATCTTGAAACGTACGCTGTTCTTCTATTTCCTCAGTTGCATGGACTTCTTCCTCTTGTTTCAAAACGCTTTCTTCAAAGTTAAACGGGTTTTCTGTATCTTGAAACGTACGCTGTTCTTCTATTTCCTCAGTTGCATGGGTTTCTTCCTCTTGTTTCAAAACGCTTTCTTCAGAGTTAAACGGGCTTTCTGTATCTTGAAACGTACGCTGTTCTTCTATTTCCTCAGTAGGCGTCTCTTCTTCCACTTCAAAATCAACACTTGCCGCGGCTTCTGTTTCTGCTTCATCCTTTTGTTCTTTCGCTCGTTTACTTGATTCTATTTTTCCTAGTACACGTTGACGAACACTTTGCCAATGCTCTTCATCATAACGTGATTGTTCCATGCGTGCAGTTTTTCCAGTGTTTTCGACTTTATCCGCTGGTTTTTCATAATTCGTTGCTGGTGTGGAACGTGGATGAAACCCATATACAGGTGAAGGGACGTCAGTTGGCGTAAAAGGAATAGAGGAAGTCTCAGGCAACTCCTCTTCCTTCTTATCTTTATTTTGACTTTCATAACGATACCTTTCCTGTGAATGTTTTGGTTTTGACGTTTCTCTATCTTGATTTTTATTCCTCTCTCTTCTTCGAACCGGACGTTCACTCTGCTCTGTTTGTTCCGTTGATCCCGATTGATCCGGAATAACAGGAAAGCGAAAATTACCTTGCTTTGGATATCGGTAGGTCATCTTTGTATTCGCGTTTAATTCTTTATGCTCTCTCTCTTTGTTTAGCTGTTTCGATTCTTTATAATCACGGTTTTGCTCATCATCAAAGAAGCCTTTAAATTTATTCTTAAATTGATTCCACATGATATTCTCACACTTTCCTTTTCTCTCTATATAAGTATTGGTAACTCTTATTTTAACAGGTTTTAATCAAAAATTGGTTTACATTCTATTTAAAATTTTTTAGACAAATAAAAAGAAGCAAAGGGCTTAGTTCTTAAGGTCCCTTTGCTTCTCTCTATTAAAATTCGAATGGTTGTCCAGGTTTTTCTTCACCAGTTAAAACAAGAATGCCTTTTTCTTGTGGAGCGTCCTTTAAACCAAGTTCTTTAGCCGAACAGATCATTCCAGTAGATGGTACACCGCGAAGCTCAGCTGATTTTATTGCCATGCCACTTGGCATTACAGCTCCTACTTTCGCCACTACTACGTTTTGGCCTTTTTCTACGTTTGGAGCACCACAGACAATTTGCAGGGTCTCTTTCCCTACATCTACTTGGCAAACACTCAGCTTGTCTGCATTTTCGTGGGAATCCTTTTCTATCACATGACCTACTACAAATTTTGGAGATAGATCAAAGTCTAAAGAATCCTCTACGTTATTTTTGTTAAATAACGTCTGTAATTGATCTAGGATTTCTTCGGTCATTTTAATTTTGCCGTGCTCGGCAAAATTAAAATAGTTAGAAGCCTGGAATATATTATATCCAAGTAAAGTACCGTCGTTTTGATCTGTAATTTTCACAATATCACCGAACGTTTCGTAAGTTGCGGCTAGTCGTTCTCCCTGTTTCACAGGTATAATTAATACATCTCCAATACCATTCGGGTTATAAAATATATCCATTCTTAATCTTCCTTTCGCTTATCCTTTGGTTTTTTCTGGGCCAAGATAAATATTGGTTCTAAGGTCTTATCTTCGTATAAGAAGGAGAGAGAAGTTACTGGTACCGTTCCTTCAGCAAAGAATTTCATCGCCATTTGGGCTAAAATGTCATAACCTTCAGGATTCTTTATATCCGCAAAAATAATGACATCTTGATGCGGAATGCTTATGGCTAACTCACCTTCAAACTCTGCCTTCATTTTTTCAAGCAACACTTCATTTAATATTCGGCTCGCATCATAACCGTCACGTGTTGACTGAAAGTAAAAATCATTCCCATATACTGTATCCTTCTTCATATCTACTGGAAGAGATCGCACATTAAAGCTTGCTACCTCTTTTAAACGGTCTTCAGACCAGTTTTCACGTTCCACCATTTCTTTATCAATGAGTTGATAGGATTTCCCTAGATCGAGGGCGTAATAAATACGGGTTTCCGCCGTATGCTCTGCGTATACAAGTTTCTTCCCGCTATCTGTTTCAGTGGGAAAGGATCCAGCACGAATAACTGGGAAAATATTTTTCTCCTTGCCATTTAACGAATGAGTTTCATTCATGATACGAAGCGCTTCTTCTACATGGTCCTCCAACTCTTCTACCGCAGGTTCGCCACGTCTTTCATATTTAGCAATAACGTTTGGGAGCGTAATGGTAATTCCTTTACCAGAGTCTATCCATTCAATCCGAAATGTATCTTTATCTCGATTAAAAATGGTTTTCCATTCTTCTCTTTGAAAACGATCTTCTAGAATTTTCTTCATTTTTATACTCGTTATTTTCATGTCTAGTGTTCCTCCTTAGAAATGAAGAGGTTTAATCCGTTGTCTATTTTAGCACAATTTGCTGTAAGAAACGAAAACGATAACTAAAAAGAAAACAAGCTGAACAATGCCAGCTTGTTACACGTCAAGATTTTTAATGAATTGTTCAATTTCTTCTTTTGTCTTAGCGTCTTTACTGACAAACCTTCCAACTTCTTCACCGTTGTTGTAAGCAAGAAAACTTGGAATACCAAATACATCATTTTCTGCACAAATATGAATGAATTGATCTCGATCTACATAAACGAAAGTCCAATCCGAGAATTCCTCTTCAACCTCTGGGAGAATAGGCTCGATGACTCGACAGTCGGGGCACCAGTCCGCTGAAAATAGTAATATAGCTTTGCTATCATTAATTATTTCATTTAATTGTTCATCAGATTTTAGATTAATCATATCAGCACCTCCGCTTGTTATTTTAGCATAAGTTTATTCATAATCAATTACCATGTCTCCTGGTTTAATCCACCCTTTTCTCCTAAACCATACAGCAAGAAGTAAACTGATAACGGCAGGCCCTATAAAATGCAGTAAAAGAATTCCCCCAACAACTTCCCATGAAAAGCCTAACGATTCAAACGTCATTATTTGACCAACGAACCCACTCGTCCCCATGCCTGCACCTGCTGCATTATTTTCAAATTGAAACCAAACTGTCGCAATAGGTGCTAATAATGCACCAGCAACAGTCGGAGGAATGAGTATAACTGGCTTTTTCACGATATTAGCCACTTGCAGCATTGATGTTCCTATGCCTT
Source organism: Halobacillus andaensis (assembly GCF_014636475.1). Classification (GTDB taxonomy): domain Bacteria; phylum Bacillota; class Bacilli; order Bacillales; family Halobacillaceae; genus Halobacillus_A; species Halobacillus_A andaensis. The sequence continues at coordinate 19,095 of NZ_BMEL01000001.1, read as the reverse complement.
GGGCAATCGCTCCTCCAATTCCATTGTCACGATAACTAATTGTGGCGAAACCAATCATTTGAGCGGCACAACCTACCGTTGCAGCCCCCGCTGCAATTCCATCTATGGATAACATTAAAGCAATGGCTAAGCTTGAAATAGGAGCGGTAAGTGCGATTCCCATCAAGACAGCTACAAGTATTCCCATAATAATTGGCTGTTGTAAAGTCGCCCAATTAATTACTTGGCCGAATCCTGTCATAAATTGATCGATGGGTGGACCGATGAAAGATCCTACTGTAAAACCAATAACTATAGTAACGAACGGAGTTAGAATAATATCAATTCTCGTTTGTTTACTAATTATTTTTCCACACTCTGTAGCGATTAAGGCAGATACATAACTGCCTGCAGGTCCGCCGAGTTCTGCACCATAAGCTCCACTAAACAGTGCAGCGAAAATAACAAGAGGCGGAGCTTTTAATCCGTAAGCAATAGCTGCTCCAATCGCTCCACCCCATATCTTGGAGTCCATTGCAAAGCTTCCCATATCTTTAAAAGCATCTATATTTAACTGTCCACCAATTGTCTGTATGATCAACCCAATGATCAGAGAAGAAAATAATCCTAATGCCATGTAACTTAAAGCCGTTATAAAATAAGCATGAAACGAAATATGTACTCCTTTTTTCTTCAGAAATTCATTCACTTACCTTTCCTCCTTTCGACAACGATTTTATATTACACGAAGTTTTTACAAGTGTAAAGACACTTAATAGATAAGTAGTTATTCTACTCTTTTCTATTAGTTTTTCCACATATTTCTTTATTAAACAAATCGAATACCGTCTTTCCCCCTTAAAAATTAAGAAAACTCCCACTAGAAGCAGTGGGAGTTTTCTTTAATCTTTCGCATAAGATGATGAGTATTTCACAGAACCAGCCATCTTCATCATTTGATGAGCATCTGCAGCCAAGTTCTTCTTCGATGTATACGTCGTAATTTTAGTACCACCTGCACCTACTTGCAGCTCATATTTTTGTTCTTCGTTCATAGGAAGCACCCTCACATAACCAAATTTCTCCCCATCTTCAAAAGACTCCATCAACAAACGGTCATTAGATGGTAAAGCTTCATTGTAATGGAACCGGCTCATCTCACTTTCTCTCGAATTAATGAATAACAGATACGTTTTGTCTTCACCCTCTTTTATGACGATATTATTCATTTCATTTTCCTCAATTTTCATAGAAGCAGGTAAATACATAGAAATAGTACTGTCTTCATAATTCGTGGTGCCGTTTACTTCTTTAAAAGCCTCCTCAACTTCTACCTTTGTATCGTCAATGGCTTCTTCTTCAGACACACCAATGCTGCATCCCACTAGAGATAACATAGAGATTGATAGTAGAATAAAACTTCTCATATCCATTCGTAATTCCCCCTGATCAATATTCCCAAAATACATCATACTATGAGCCTAAAATATCGCAAGTGAAATTTTTGACAATTTGAATGGGTATGACTAGACATATTTGTAATTCTGTGAACATACTAAACATAGAAAACTAGAGGAGGGATTATCCGATGGAATTTACTGTATATTTAGCTGGTCAAATTCATGATAACTGGAGAGATGAGGTAAGAACGAAGGCAAAAGAAAGAGATTTACCTGTTAACTTTGTCGGCCCTCAAGAAAATCATGAACGTTCTGACCATGTTGGAGAAGACATTTTAGGAGAACAGCCTGATAAAGTATTCACAGATGATGCTGCATCCGATATAAATAATTTTAGAACTCAACTTCTCCTAGAGAAATCAGACGCAGTTATCGCTCTGTTTGGGGAAAGCTACAAACAATGGAATACAGCATTGGATGCTGGATTAGCTTTAAAAGGAAACAAGCCATTAATTTTAGTTCGTCCTGAATCGTTGGTTCATCCATTAAAGGAATTATCAAACCAGGCAAATGTTACTGTAGAGACAATCGATCAGGCATTAGACGTCTTAGCCTATGTATATGAATAAAAGAAAGAACATCCCTGCTTAATAAGGGATGTTCTTTTTATTGTTATTGTTGATCACGTTCCCATTGACCTTTTAGAAGTTTAACAACGTGAGTAAACATTTCTTCTCGTTTGATAACCCCATTGGTGAAAATCCCTATCGCTCCTTCATGTTTACTTACGTTAGCACTTGAAGCATAAGCATCCATGAGTTCGCCTAGTTCTCTACCTGTTTTTAATCCTTCTTTAATTTCATCGGGGAGAGGAATTCTAGCTCCGCTTGCTCGATAAACATTTTCTTTCTGATCGACTAGTACTCCCCAATTACAAAGGAACAAGTCGTCATCAATTTCCATAACGCCGCCTTCAAGACCAATCCCAAGTTCACTTTTTTTCATAATAGCGCACTCCCGAGCCCTATTCACAGCACCTTCTAATGTTTCTTCATCAGAAAAAGGTTGAGCAGCTACTTTTGACTCGACTTCTACACTTGATACATCATCGTTTGAGAATACACGTTTAACTGCTTCTACTTTTGTAGGATTGGTCGATCCAATATAGATCTTCACTCAACGTCCACCTGCCTCACTCTAATCTCGTTTCCTTATCTTAACACAAAGCCGCATAGGCTAGCAGCCGTATGCGGTTTATTTTTTCATTATCCGTTTGCCTTAATATAATCAACGGTATTTTGATCCGTTGATTTCACTAGACGTACGATTAATTCTTTAGCTGCTGCATAATCATCTACATGAATAATAGAAGAAGAGGTGTGGATATACCTTGAACAAATTCCTACCACTGCGGAAGGAACGCCATTGTTCGTGATATGCACCCTCCCCGCATCGGTTCCCCCTTGTGAAATAAAATACTGATAAGGAATATCATGCGTTTCTGCAGTATCTAAAACAAAATCTCTCATTCCTCTATGAGTAACCATAGATTTGTCTAATATTCTTAGAAGTGCTCCCTTACCTAATTGACCAAACTCTTTATCATCACCACTCATATCGTTTGCAGGCGAGGCATCTAGCGCATAAAAAACATCCGGATCAATCATATGAGAGGACGCTTGAGCTCCGCGCAATCCAACTTCTTCCTGCACAGTAGCTCCAGAGTATAGCTGATTTGGTATTTTTTCGTCTTTTAACTCTTTAAGCAATTCAATAGCCAATCCGCAGCCATAGCGGTTATCCCAAGCTTTAGCTAATATCTTCTTTTGATTAGCCATCGGAGTAAAAGGACACACAGGAACAATTTGCTGCCCTGGTTTAATACCGATCTTCTGAGCATCCTCTTTATCATCGGCTCCAATATCAATGAGCATGTTTTTTATTTCCATCGGTTTCTTTCTCTGTTCAGGTGTTAAGTTGTGAGGAGGAATAGATCCAATAACTCCAGTAACTGGCCCCTGATCAGTTATAACTTGAACACGCTGAGCAAGAAGGACTTGATTCCACCATCCTCCTAACGTTTGAAAACGCAGCATGCCATTCTTTGTAATTTGAGTAACCATAAAACCCACTTCATCCATGTGACCAGCAACCATCACTCGAGGACCTTTCGATTTTCTAACACCAAAAACTCCTCCTAAACCATCTTGAATCGTTTCATCTGAATACTTGTTCAATTCTTCTTTCATAAACTTCCGCACCAGATGTTCGTTACCAGGAGCACCAGGCAATTCAGTAAGCGTTTTAAAAAGATCTTGGGTTACTTGGTTCATTATGTACATCTCCTTTATTTCCATCTTCTTATAGTTTACCTAAAAATGCCTTTGGTTTCTACATTATCGATTGTAGGTTTTAATTTCCTTTTAATGAGAAATCTAGTATACTGAGTGTTAGTATATTGATTAGAGGTGAGTGAACTATGAATTGGAAAAAAGTTGCCATAGCCGCTGGTGTTGGAGCACTTGCAGGTTATGTCGTAAAAGAACAAGTAGCTAACAAACAAGGCGTCACTCCTGAAAAAGCTCTAAAAATCGCCAAGGAAGCTTTTAAAAAGCAGGGGCCGATTAGTGGTTCTTGGATTTACATGAAGCCTGAGGAATTAAACAAAAACGGGATTAATTACGACGTTTACCGCGGAGGAATTTCTAAGAACCAAGATGGGGAGACATCCCAGTATGAATTCTTTATTGATTCTGAAACAGGTACTATTATTGACGTAACTGAACAAACGGCTTAAAAAGACTACACCCCCGACTTTAAGAAAGTCGGGGGTATTTATTTAATCATAGGAAGATTGGGGACGTGCAAGCGATTCAATGACATTTCCCTTTTCATCAAATTTCAATGCTCGATAGTATGCATCGTGATAAAACGTATACCAGGCTCCTTTGCGGTAGCCAAGATTCATCCACTTTTCTTTTTGATGCACCGACGTCACTGGGTAATCGTCATACGCTAATGCCCATAATATATTTTGATGGGCATGAGTTGGCATTAAGTCAGCCATATGAATGAAAGTTTCGTCACCATCTTCAAAGAAAAGGATAGAGTGCCCATCACTATGCCCGCTTGTATGAATCATTTTTAACCCTTCAACAATTTCAGCTTCTTCTTTAAACGTATGTACCTGGTGAACAATTGGTTTCCAATTATCTTCCCAGTACGTATTCACGGACCGTATGTTAGGATTTCTCATTTCGTTCCACTCAACCTCGCTTGTGTAAATTTTAGCATTAGGAAAAGCAGGAACTAGCTCACCGTCCTTCCACTTGGTCAGCCCACAAGCATGATCGAAATGTAAATGAGTCATACAAATAATATCAATATCTTCACATGTTAATGAATGGGTTGAAAGTTCCTCAGTCAGGTTGGACTCTTCCCAGACTCCAAAAATTTTCTTTTGCTTCTCTGATAACTTATCATTTCCAATCCCTGAATCTATTAACACATTTAAACCATCTACCTGAAGCAAAATCGGGTCAGTTCTTAACTCAATTTGATTGTCAGCGTTTACCGAATATTTCTTACTCCACAAGGCTCTTGGAACTACACCAAACATCGCACCACCGTCTAAATGAGTCACTCCTCCATTAAGCCAAGCTAGCTTCGCCTTACCAATTTTTATCGATTCCACCAACGTCACCTCCATGAACATAGCTTCATTCTATCATAAAGAAGAGGCGGGTTGTAAGCGTTATCACTTCTGAAACCTAGCTTTACATCTATAGATCGGCTGGCCTTTTTCAGAGAATTTTTCTTCGTACTCTGTTTTGACATTGAGAGGATCGTTTAGCTCATGGAGATCTAAGGAAAGTTCTTCAACGATCATTCCATATTTAGAAAAACTAGCTACAGAATATTCAAAAAAACCTCTATTATCCGTTTTTAAAGTAATTTCGCCTTCTTCTTTTAATACATCTTTATATTGATCTAAAAAAGCGGGAAATGTTAATCTTCTTTTCTCATGCCGAGTCTTAGGCCAAGGATCAGAGAAATTTAAATAAATGTGGTCAACCTCGTTTGTTTGGAATAAATCCCTTAAATCTTGAGCATCTTCATTAAGCAGACGGACATTTTCTGCCTCTGAATCGAGAACTTTCTTTAATGCCCCTACGATGACACTTTTTACTCGCTCTAATCCAATAAAATTCACTTCAGGGTGTTGTTTACCCATTCCAGCAATAAACTGCCCTTTACCAGAACCAATTTCTAAATGCAGCGGCTGTTCTTTATTAAAAGCGGATTGCCATTTCCCTCTATATTGAAAGGGCTCTTGAACGACAATATGGCTATTGTCTCTCATATAATCGTCTGCCCACGGTTTGTTACGTAATCGCATATAACTTTACCTCCTTCTTTTCTTTACAAATCTTATCACGAAACCCCTCCCTATAAAAGTTTTTGTCAAAAATGCAGAAATCAGAGGTATCTAAGGGTATAACCCCTTATCTCTTATTAATTAGTAGTTATTCCTTTTGCAACGAATCATTTCCCAAGTAGATCGTTAATACGAAGAAAAACGGGTGTTGGGTTGAAAACGCTTACTGATATATGATTAAGAAAGTGTTATTATATATAATTATTTGAGGAGTGAATGTTTCTTTTATGAAATTATTACGTCAAACGACTGAATTGTCTGTTGTAGCCATGTTTTCCGTCCTTTTCGCAGGTTATGCTGTTTTTATATACCCTTTTGAAAAGCTTAACGAAAAACTTAGCTCTGAAGTTCGTGAAAAGAAAGTTAAATATGCGACCTTTTCCCAAGGTTAATAGCCATTAACATAAAAAGAGCGATCCTTTTTTCTTACAAGGATCGCTCTTTTTATTTATGGCAAAATGTTATGATGACTCATCATATTGCCTAATTTTTGAATTCTTATTTCAGCTTCGTTGTATTCTCCACGCATCATATGCCATTGGATAAATGACAGCGACTGGGAGACAGCGTACCATTTCATCCGCTCCATCAAATGATCACTTTCAATGCCACCATATTGATTCATCCAGCTATTCCAGTTTTCCTTAGGGATATAAGTAAAGAGCAGCATCCCTAAATCCAATGCCGGATCAGCAACCATAGCATTGTCCCAGTCAATCAAATAAAGCTGATTATCCGATGAAAGCAGCCAATTATTATGATTGGTGTCACAATGACAAACGACGTGTTGATCATGATGGGCACGATTTACGTTCTTCTCTAAATATTTTATCGCTTGATGAATTTCTAATCGTGAATCCACGTGATCAAGGACTTTTTGATTTTCTTTAATATCTTGTAGAATCTCATCTGGCGTTAGAGGATGCTTCCCTAGCCTCATGAGCATATCTAAAAGTTCAGTCGAGTGATGAATTTTACTCAGCAAAGCAGCTACTCTCGGATGCTTCATCTCTTCTGTGTTTAATTCTCTTCCTTCTAACCATTCTTGAGCAGTGATGACGTCACCATTCTCAAGTCTTTTCGTCCATACGAGCTTAGGAACAATTCCCTCCGCAGAAAGAACGGCAAGAAAAGGCGAGGAGTTACGTTTTAAAAATAAACGTTTTCCTTCATTCTGAGCGTAATATGCCTCCCCAGTGGAACCTCCAGCGGGAGTAATTGTCCAGTTTTGACCTAGTATATGCTCCAACCAATTCACCTTCAATTCCTCAATTCTTCCTGTGATAGCTCACGTTTTAGTACTACAATTATATCGTATTTCACAAAATATCTGTAGTTCATCTTACACCGTTCAAAATAAACACCTTTTAACAGGTTAACTCAAAAGCGGATCAACTTTCAAGGAAAACTTTTTAGTCAGTTAAAATTACTAAAGCATGATCTGTTTTCTTTACATGACATTCCTCACACCGGTATGACTGCCCATCAAGCTGTAGAAGTATTGGTACTGTTGACTTTATGTTTATAGAAGAACCACTCAATTCATGAACTTTTCTCAGTTTAGTATGAACCCCCATAAATACAGATAAAAATAAAACAACTATTCTCCATTTAGCTAAAGGTTCAATGAGTATTACAGAAAATGATGAAGAGTTTACATCTGCCTTAGGTGCTATTTTCATACCCTTACCAAAAAAGGGGTGATTAGCGATCGTTGTTAACACAAATGATTTGTACTTTACTCTTCTACCATTTATATCGACCTCTGCTTCTACATGTTTAAATTTTTTCATTGTCTTAAAAAGAGCAATCACATATTGCAGCCTGCTTATACGCCACTTTTTCACTTGCTTTCGGAAGTGAGAGTCATTAGAAAGAAAAGCAATTTCACTATCTAAACCTGTCCCTAAACTATTTAAAAAATAGTAATCCTTCGTCTTTTGATTATGATGAATGCATGTAACTTGGCCAATTCTAATTCGAGAAGCATTGGGACAAGTTACGAGCTTCCTAAATAGTTCCACACCTTGTAAACGCAGGCCTAATCCCCTGGCAAAATCATTCCCTGAGCCTGAGGGAATAAACCCAATCGGCAGGTCTGGGTAGTTTATTAATCCATTTACTGCTTCATGAAGAGTACCATCTCCGCCGATGACTATAATGCCGGTAACAGGGGTATGATGGGTTCTAAGCACAGATTCGATAAGTGTTTTGCCATGGCCCGCAAATTCAGTTTGAAAGGAACGGCAATTTTTCAAAGTAAACAGCTCATCCTTTTGAATCGCCTCAAGCAATCGCTTGGCTTTTCCATTGCCGGCTTTTGGATTAGTTATGACAATATACATGAGTCATTTCTCCTATGTAAAGGCATATTATTATACAACTATGGTATTATTCTATTATACTACGAATAAAAAGGAGGATTTCAAGTGGCCGTTGATTGTCAATTTTGCGGAACGTCTGTCTTGTTACCTGACACAGGCGCCGTCGTAGTAAATAAACAGAGAGAACAGTCAGCCTTTCAACTTCCTGTTCATTACGAAGATCAGGATCGCATTATTCATAACTATCACTCTCAATCCCAGCTTCTAGAATCCCTACATATAATATTTCAGAAAAGCAACCCAAATGAGTGGATTCATATCCTTAACAAAGATCACTCACAATCTTTCCCTATTAATGTTCAACATCTGTATGAGCGAATGAAACATCCCGAGCTAGCTTCAGTTATTTATAAAGGGGCTTTCAAGTCTCACCTGCAACCCATCGTTTATTTAGAAGACTACAATATTTTTGGGTATGAATCTCTGTTACGTACAACAACGGCAAACGTAAGTCCTGGAGATTTATTTTCGTTCGCTCATAATGCCGGCCTGCATTCCATGCTGGATCAAAAAGCAAGACGAGCCGCTGTACAAGCAAAGTCAGAGCAAATTGATCAGGGCCAAAAAATATTTATTAACTTTTTACCCTCTACTATTTATGTACCTGAATTCTGTTTAAAACATACGTTTCAAATGGTTAAAGAATTCGACATTGATCCAAAAGATATCATTTTTGAAGTAGTGGAAACTGAGAAAATAACGGATGTTAATCACCTGAAATCAATATTCGATACGTACAAGGCATCTGGAATGAAGGTTGCATTAGATGATGTAGGTGCCGGATTTAGCACGTTGGAGATGCTTACACTCCTTCAGCCCGATTACGTTAAAATTGATCGATCGTATATACAAGATTGTCATCAAAATCTAGAGCACCAAAACTTCTTAAAAGAGGTGATAAACCGCGCGACCCACTTTGGCATTTATGTATTAGCGGAAGGAATTGAAACGAAAGAAGAAGCTGATTGGCTGCGATCTGCTGGAATCCATTTTGGGCAAGGTTATTACTTCGGGAAACCGTCAACTAACCCGCAAAAGAAAATTACTCTTTAGTGTTATCAGATTCCCATTCTGGCCTTTTCACAGCTATCGTCCTTGTATGGTTCAATAATTTTTCAGTTAGTAACAGCTGTCCGTGCTTTAACGGCGTGGACAGCTTTCTTTTTTCTGTTAACCATTCTTCAAAATTGTGTTGGTCTACGTACGAAGTTAAGTATGGTTCTTGTAAAGCTGAAATAGTAACCTCGGGGGCTAATAGAGTGAGTTTGAAATTAATGGCCAGGTCATATTTTTGAGCGATGCTTCTTAGAAAAGTTTCGGTGCGTTTTAAGCCGATTAACGGGCTAAACATGGTTTTCTGTGTGCCATCCTTTTCTACATACCATTGGTATTGTGTATGAGGAATAATAGTATCTGCGTCTACATCAAGAAATGTAATCACCTCTACTTGATGAGGACCGATAACTATAATCTCTGCTTCCATGGGAGCTTTTTTAAATTTCACAATAGGTTTATACATAATTAAATAATGATCAGGGATGCGCTGCAATAACATTTTTAGTTGAGAGTCATCTTGAAGACTAGCGTCAACAAATGATTTTTCTAAGAGAGTGGTGCTTGCCCACTTCAGTTGGAAGGGGTACAGCCCATCTAGAAAATACTTTTTTAAAGCATTTATATTCTCAGGTTCCCAATTTTTCTCTACTGTTTTCTTCTCTTCTTCTTGGTATGCTTTTTTGCGCCCAAAGAAGCTTTTCAACTTTGATGGGGGGGCTTTCACATCCTCCGTATCTTGGTCCTCTTCCTCTGCATTTATAAACTCTCCATTTTCCCACTTACTTTTTAGTCTTATCCAATTGTCTTGTTTGAGACGAATATATTTCGCAGGATAGTGGTAAATATCATTTTCGTATCTTGAAATATAATCATAAATCTTTATAAGTTGCGCCACCGTCCATCCTCCTTTAAATTGAATGTAGCCACAATTTCATATTTAGGCTTGCTTCTAGGATGTATTTTATAAATGTGGAAACGATCGATTTTCAGTGCTATCTCATCATTAAAGTCGTCCGTCCCTTTATATAGTGGGGATTCACCGTCCTGCCATTTTTTCGCTAGTGTGATATGAGGCGAATAGTCTCTTTTTTCCCTTGGGAAACCTAGTAACTCTCCGATTTCTTCAATTCTATTCTTCATTTCAAGTAACAATGGTTGTCTTTCAACTTTTACAAAGAAAACTCTTGGACGCTTCTTATCACCGAAGGTTCCTGCAGGTCCTATCTTTAAAGAAAAAGAATAAAGTGCTTCTATTTTAGTTAATTGGGCTGCCCATTCATCGATTTGTTTCTTTGTACATGCTCCTAAAAACTTTAAGGTAATGTGAAGATCATTTGGGTTCGTCCATACTTTATAGCTCATGGAATGAAGCAGCTCTTGTTGCCAGCTGGCACATTTCTCTCTTACAGAGCTCTTTATCGGAATCCCTATAAAATAATGTGAACTCATGAGATTAACTCCTTTACTTCAGGCTTTGTCCACCTTTGAACGACGAGGACAAGTACAATACCTATCATAGACATAATAGAAAAGAATCCATACATGCCATTTACATTCCATACATCGATTAAAAAGCCACCCATAAAAGTGAAAAACGCATTCCCTATTCCATTTCCCACTGCAGAATACAATCCCACTGCCGTCGCTCTTACCTCCTTAGGAGCCAGCTCTCTCACTAAAATAAGAGCTGCCGGTATGTATAAGCCCACAGATAAGCCTTGAGCAATAGTAGTTAAATAGACAACGGTAGTCGAAGGATCAAAGTAATATAATAGCCACCTTCCCGCAGAAACGGCACTTCCTGTTATTACAACAGTAATGACTCCTAATCGATCAATAATCAACTGAGAAATCTTCATAAATGGCGCTTCACTTCCAGCTGCAAGTAAAAAGGCAAGTCCAACTCCAGACAGTGTCCCTCCCACGGTTAAGATGAAAGTGCCAAAATAGTAGTTATTCGCCAGTATTGGACCAAACACTAGAAAATTTGACACGAGGAAGAGTAAAAAAGGCTTTTGCTGAAGTAAAGTTGTAAGTCCAGTGCGGAACGAAACAGTAACTTCATCCGCTCTCTTAGGAAACTGAAATAGAGTAATGAGTGAGAAGAGTAATCCAATAGAAAAGAAATAAAAGATCCAACTGAGCGAACCTGTTTCTTCCGTTACTCTTCCTACTATAAATACAGCGATTGCAAAACCTACGGCTCCCCATAATCGAATATTTCCATATTGTTTACGATGAGATTGAGAAAAGCTTAAACTAAGGCTGTCCGATAAAGGGACGATACCAGCTTGAAAGATAGCAATGATTGCAATACCGGCTAATAATACCGGAAACAATTGTAAAGCGGGATAGAAAAGGCCCAGTAAAGATGCTGAAGAGGCAGCCACCATCAATAAGATACGGGGCCTACGTGTATAATCACTCAACATTCCCCATAAGGGCTGAATAAAAATTGTTATGATCGGGAGCGCAGCAATAACCATTCCAATTTGCGTATGGCTGAGGCCTTTTTCTTCTTCAAGAAATACTGAAAGAAGCGGAAAGAGAGCCCCAAACCCGAAAAAAGAAAAGAAATAAAAAGCTTGAATGAATCGGTATGTTTTTTCGACTTTCATAAGTGGTACCTCATTATTCTTTTATTTACTTAGTTGATAGATTGCTTCAGCATAAATAGCAATGGCTTTAACCATATCTGCTACCCTAATGTGTTCATTAGGTTGATGGGCTGTATCAGGGCTGTCTTTAAATAGCGCACCATAAGCGACTCCCGATTGTAAAGCTCTGGCATATGTGGCTCCGCCTATAGCTTGTGGGACTGCAGTATCATTTGCTTTCTGATTATAAATTTTCAACAAGGTTTGAACGTAAGGATGATCTTTTTCAACGTGAAGCGCTTTGAGATGGTCATAGATGTTTAATGTTCCTTGTCCTTTTCCTGCAAACCTCTCTAAAGAAGCGACAATTTTTTCGTAATTTAACGAAACTGGATAACGAATATTGAGGCCCACTTGACACTCAGCTCCCATACTCCATTTCACGCTTCCTGTATTACATGTTAGCTCCCCTGAAACTGCATCTTTAAACCTACCATCAAACCCATTCCCATCACTAGGAGATAAGGAATGAAGTAAATGCTCTACGATCGTTTGATGGGGAGTTTCCAACTGTAGGCTATTTAAAAAGCCAAGCAATTGTAATGCTGCATTTACACCTGCTTCAGGAGTACTTCCATGCGCCGTTTGACCAAACATCGTAATCACATACGTATTGTCTTTCTTCTCGAGCGATCCTTTTAATTGTTGATGATTTAAATAACTTTGGAAGTAGGGTTCTATATTTTCGTGATAATTCAATGTCGCGGTTGCTTGTTCGGGAACCATATTCAATCGGTCGCCACTAAAAAAAGATAGTAAAGCATGGCCTTTAACTTCCGGAACAGAAAAAGTCACGTAAGCATCAATTAATCCCTTCTCAGCATGAATGACAGGAAAGGAAGCGTCGGGAGTAAAGCCAAACTCTGGCATCTCCTCTTTAGTAAAATAATAATGAATGCCTTGCCAATCTCTTTCTTCATCTGTTCCCATAATTAATCGTACCCTTTTATTCGGTACAAACCCTTCATCTTTTAATAGCTTCATTGCTATATAAGCTGCTACAACAGGACCTTTATCGTCTTGTGCACCACGAGCGTAGATATTCCCCTGCTCAAGAACTGGCTGAAAAGGGTCACTCTTCCACCCTTCTCCTGCAGGAACGACGTCTAAATGGCCTAATATACCGATTAATTTCTCTCCTTGTCCAAATTCAATATGACCTGCATGCCCATTCACATTTTTTGAAACAAAACCGTCCTTTGCTGCCATACTGAGCATATAATTCAGGGCTTCATCGATCGATTTTCCATAAAGATACTGATCGCTTTTTTTATAAATACTTGGGATTTTAAGAAGTGGGAATAACTTATTTACAAACTGGTCCTGATAAGATTCGGCAAGCTGAGAAAAATCCATAAGTTAGTGCTCCTTTTTTTTAATTTTTTCATACGTTTCATAATCACAAACGACATACAACTCAGCACCTTTTGGAATCTCTTCCGTTAAGCGTCGGTTAATCGTTAAATCATTACGATCCGCAATTAAGGTAGCTCCTTCTTTTAATAAATCTTGAAAAGCATCTCCATAGGTCTTCCACCTATTTTGAACAGAAATGTGAAATAAATCGTCACCGACTGAACGGCTGAGCAATTGACTATATATACCTGAAACCCCTTTTCTAAAAGCTGAACGAACCGCAAGAGATGAAATGGTTTCATTAGAGATAATAAATTCATCCACTTTAGCATGTTGAAAATTCTTAATATGCCTCTCTTCCATAACCTCAACGACTGTATGCACCCCAGGAGCTACCGTCTCAATCGTAGAAGCGATGAGCAGCGTCTTGCCATCGGTCATTTGATCATTTCCTAAAGAATCATCAGCAAATATAAGGACAGCTTTCGCCTGTGTAAGATTAGCTTTTAATAAAGTTGATTCTTCTGATGCGTTGCCTCTTATGTAATGAATGTTCTCAGTCAATAGTGGAGCTTCTTTAAGCTCATCTATAACAACGATTTCTACATCTTTTTTCGTGTCAGTAATCTCATTTACCGCAAATCGAGCTTTTTGTGACCATCCAATAATAATAAAGTGTTGACGATCCTTATACACAATATCACCTTCCACTCTTTTTTTTCGAAAAACTGTAAGTCCATCAATGATTTTTCCAATAGCTACTCCAATGAGACCAATTCCAAAGATATATAAAAAAATCGCGATGATCCTTCCCGCTGCTGTTACAGGATAATAGTCACCATAACCCACGGTTGTCACTGTAGTCATAACCCACCAAAACCCATCAAATAAGGTGGGAAAAGTATCATTTTCCACGATAACGATGAATATGGTAGATAATAAAACAAGTACAGCACTGGAAATAAACAATACATAATTGTTAATCTTAACCATTTTCAAAAAAAGTCTTCTTAAAATAAACAATTTAAATTCCCCTTATTAATATGTAAATTTCGTGAATTATCTGTTAAATCCGCTCGTGAATGTAGCCCTTTTGCACATGGTAGTGTAAAATAAAAATGAATTATGAGATTCACTGGCACCACAAATTCCTCTAATGATAATAAGGAGTGGTTTTTTGAATCATCCATCATCCCGTATGTTAAACCGAATTAAAGCCGTTTACATGTTTATTCATACGAATGGACCTGTAAGTACAGCCCAGCTGGCTGATGAATTTGGACTTACGGACAGGACGATGCAAAGAGACATAAGCATTTTGGAATATAACGGACTCGTATGCAGTCCGATTCGTGGAAAGTGGACAACAACTGAAAAAAAAGTAAAAATCTCATAGTATGTAAAGGAACACCCAGACAACCTGGGTGTTTTTTTAATGATCAAGATTTGTTAATTCTTTTAAATATTCAATTTCCTCGTCTCTTAATTCTCGATATTCACCAAGTTCCAAATGTTCATCTAAAAGTAAGTCTCCCATGCTTACCCTTTTTAAATAGGTGACTCTTTTTCCAACAGCCTCAAACATTCGTTTAACTTGATGAAACTTGCCTTCCGTAATAGTGAGTAGAATTTCTGAATAATGGCCAGTTTCTATTATTTCTAAATCAGATGGTTTCGTCACATAGCCATCATCCAGTGTGACCCCTTCCCTGAAAGCCTCAACATCCTCTTCTGTTACCTTTCCTTCAATTTCTGCAAAATACGTCTTACCGACATCCTTCTTAGGAGAGGTCAACCGATGAGCGAGCTGCCCGTCATTTGTAATCAGCAGCAACCCTTCTGTATCCTTGTCTAATCGACCTACAGGAAAAGGTTCAAACAGGGCATCCTCTGGCTGCAAAATATCAATTACAGTCAAGTCATTCGCGTCTTCTGTAGCGGAAACGACATCCCCCGGCTTATTAAGCATTAAGTAGATAAATTCTCGATACTCTACAACCTCTCCATTAACACTTACATCTTCTTTTTCAGGATCCACATGAGTTTTAGGGCTCTTCTCTACCTGATTATTGATGCGGACATGGCCAGACTTCAGCAACTGCTTGACTTCCTTACGTGTTCCGTACCCCATATTTGCTAAAAGCTTATCAATTCTCATTACTAATCATTCCACCTATCTTCGCTTTAAAAATTTATCCAATACTCGGACGCGTCCGCCTAAAATACGTTCTAATAATGTTGTCTGATAGGCCATCCACAAGTATAGTAATCCCCCTAGACCTGCACTAATCATCAAGATAAATAACGCAGCGAGACGATCATCTAATGGATTCCAAACTAGACCAAAACCGAATTTTACGATCCATACGATGAAAGCCATTATTGTCGTTAAAATAAGAATGAGTAAGGTACGCTTAAAGACAGGTTTATACGAAAACTGAATCCCTCTGTTTATTCTCCACAAGTTTAGAGATAATGCTACTAACACAGCAAGACCTGTTGAAATAATCGATCCTTTTGCACCTAATGATATGATAAACAACGAGTTTGTGGCTAATTTTATAAACAATCCTGCCCCCAAGCTGACTAAGGCAAAATTTTGTCGGTTAATCCCTTGCAAGATCGCGGCAGAAACTGTATACGAAGCAAAAAGTAAACCGACAGGGGCGTACCATCTTAGTAGACTACCATAATAATCTACATTCTCGACTCCATAGAAGGAACCGTAAGCTTCATAAGCCAATACAGCTAATCCTACGACCGCTGGAATAATAAGCAAAGCCACAATTTGCAAAGCTTGGTTAATTTGATGATTGAGCTGATTCATATTACTTTTTGTAAATGATTTTGTTATCGCAGGCAGCAAGGCAAGTGATAGCCCGATTCCTAAAGTAACCGGAATAATAACGAGTTTGTGACTAAGGACGTGAATCGCTGATAAAGATGCCCCGGAAATGTCGCCTAAACCTGCTGTGGCCATCGCTTTATTAAATGTAAATTGGTCAATCAGCTGATAAAGTGGAGTAGCAATCCCCACAAGTACAAATGGTCCCGCATAACTAATCAATTCTTTAAACATTGATTTTTTCGATAGATCATACGAATATTCCTGATTCTCCAACTGACGATCTAGATAAGGTTTTCGTTTTTTCCAAAAAACAATTAATACGAGAAGTGAAGCAATGCCACCTATAAAGGCAGCAAATGTAGAATAACCAATCGCTGTTGGAATTGATCCTTCAAATACGTATAACACTAAGTAAACAGAAACTAGTAGAAAGATAATACGAACAATTTGCTCAATGACTTGTGAGATACCCGTAGGAGCCATGGATTCATTTCCTTGAAAGAACCCTCGAATAATACTCATACTAGGAATGATCAAGAGAGCAAATGCTACCATTCTTATGACCATTGCGGTGTCTTCTACGGATGCATTCGTATCTTCATTTGACAAACTAAATTGAGCAATAGGTTCAGCACTTAAAAATAAAATTAAAAAAGTTATGATTCCTGTGATGCCCATTAGCTGCATGCCAGATTTAAACATATCTCTTCCTGTTTGATAATCTTCTAGAGAGTTATACTTTGAAACAAATTTTGAAACAGCCATAGGGACACCAAGTGTAGATAAACTTAACAAAATGTTGTATGGTGTATAGGCGTAGAAATAGAGCTCCATTCCTTCAGGGCCTACCATCTGTTCAAAAGGAACTGTGTAGATCATCCCTAAGAATTTGGACAGAAAGGTAGCGCCTGTTAAAATCATCGTACCTTTTAATATTTTCGACATAGTTTTATCTTCACCTTCAATTATTTTAGAGTCAACTTTGTCTATTTTATCATAAAACTTCAGAAAACATTGAATGAGAAGAATTAAAGAAAGGAAGAATCAACATGTCCTATCAAGTAATTGTAATCGGAGGTGGTCCCTCTGGGTTAATGGCAGCGATAGCTGCAGCTGAGCAGGGGGTCAAAACCTTACTCCTCGATAAAGGGAAAAAATTAGGGACAAAGCTGGCTATATCAGGGGGAGGCCGTTGTAACGTTACTAATCGACTGCCTGAAGAGGAAGTAATTAAACATATACCAGGAAATGGCCGTTTCTTATACAGTCCTTTTTCGATTTTTAACAACTACGACATTATAGAATTCTTTGAAAACTTAGGAGTTTCTTTAAAAGAAGAAGATCATGGAAGAATGTTTCCGGTAAGCAATAAAGCAAAAGATGTGGTAAATGCTCTTCTTACAAGATTAGACGAATTAAATGTGGAAGTACGTACGAGCACCCCGGTTAAAGCTATCCACTATGATGAACCTCAACATGAAGTCATTCTAACTTCTGGTGAGAAATTAACCACCCAATCGCTGGTATTAGCTGTGGGCGGGAAAGCAGTCCCTCATACTGGTTCAACAGGAGACGGATATGCCTGGGCAAAAAAAGCAGGTCATACCATCACTGAATTATTTCCAACAGAAGTTCCTCTCTTATCAAATGATTCTTTTATTAAAAAGAAAACGTTACAAGGTCTTTCGCTGAGAAATGTGGATGTTTCTGTACTAAATCACAAAAACAAAAAGATTGTCACACATAAAATGGACATGCTTTTCACTCATTTCGGTGTATCAGGTCCTGCTGTATTAAGGTGTTCTCAATATGTGGTAAAGGAGTTTATGAAAGGCCGCCGGCCAGTTACTCTTGAAATTGATTGCTTGCCTGATGAGAGAGAAGAAACTCTGGTTAATGATTTACAATTACAAATGAAGAATAATGCTAAGAAATCATTCAGAAACCTTATTAAAGGACAGCTTCCCGAAAGGTTGCTAGATTATCTCTTAGAAGTTGTAGAGATATCCCAACATGAGAAAGCTGCTAATATTTCTAACCAGCAGTTACATCAGTTTGTAAAACAAGCTAAACATTTTAAAGTTCATATTCACGAATCTCAACCTATTGAGAAAGCATTTGTTACAGGGGGAGGGGTATCCATTAAAGAAGTTGTGCCAAATACATTGCAATCTAAACTTATGAACCGATTGTATTTCTGCGGGGAGATCCTGGATATTCATGGTTATACAGGAGGTTATAACATTACTGCTGCGATGGTTACAGGAAGAGTAGCAGGAATGCATGCGGCTTATGAATCCATGGCATAGTATATAATGGAAAAAGTCGAGAAGCTTTACATACTTCTCGACTTTCTTTTGAGATATTCGCTTTTCCTACCTAAAACATCATTTATTAAATACTGCATCTCTTCTCTATCCTCATTTGTAATAATAGGATCCCTTTCGTCCCAATCTAATGTATATATAATATAGAAACGTCTGATTCGTCTAAAATAGATAACAGAATTAGGGAATTTGCTATAGTAACCTCTCACCATTTTCTTTCGTGAGTAACTCCATCTAAGTAGTCTAATAAAAACACTCTCCCCGAACATACATTCTCTTCGAGAAGTATAAGGCTTATCGATTAAAATTTCAATAATAAAACCAATATTTTCTAAAAGAATAGCAAAAATAAAAACCCTTAGAAGATCTTTATCTTCTAAGGGTTTTTACGTGACGTGGCAGCGTCCTACTCTCACGGGGATCGACCCGACTACCATCGGCGCTGAAGAGCTTAACTGCTGTGTTCGGCATGGGAACAGGTGTGACCTCTTCGCTTTCGCCACCACATCTTTTGTTTCTTGAGGTGAACCCTCAAAACTGGATAAGACCTTTCGGACATCATGTCATCAAACCTTTTTCACAAAGGGTAATAGTTAAGTCATCGATTGATTAGTATCCGTCAGCTGCACGTGTCACCACGCTTCCACCTC